>JBGAON010000003.1:0-606516 GCA_044221725.1 Elusimicrobiota bacterium | reverse complement strand
GCCCAGCCGACGCCCGCCGATCAGCGAGGGATTCTTTTTGGGAAAGCACCGTCTCAAATGGCACGCAGCTCACTTATAATGCGATTCAGGGACCGCCAACAAGCGGAACATACTTAATGGGTGCGCGGCTTCGAGAAGGAAGTGAGTCTGGAGTGATTACCGCTCTGAAAGGAACCATATCTGCAGGCCTTTCCATACTTGGGATGGGACATTCTGCGTTCGTAAATGCGGATAATGGAAGAACAAAGGAACTCAATGATGTGGACGGTAGAGGAAAGGTCAGAGAATATTCTCGCATGGATAAAGACAATTCTTTTCGATATTCCGCTCGACGATTTGGAGGCTGGTTTCAACCTCTCGATGTCTCGTTCGACTCCATTCGGATGCCTGCTGGCGGAGACAGGGGGCCCTACAATGTCTGCACGGCCAGTTGCAATACGTACACGTGGCATGATTCCCTTGGAAAATAGATGACTTCCACCAAACTACGAATTTTATTTTCTTTTACGAGGTTCACCGGCGTAACGCTCTATTTTTTCGCGATATGCCTAAGTTTCTCGTGTTGTCAGCATAAAGGAATGTTGAGAGACAGCGACTACATAAAGATGACCGACGAGGAGATCAAAACTGTCTTTCTGAAGAGCATCCCGCTTGGTACGAAACAATCAACAGTAAAACGAATCCTCAAAGAAAAATTCAATTGTTCTCTTAGGAAGGAATCTACATATGATCGACAAAGCATTGTCGAGGATGTAAATAGAAAATCGCCCATTAAAATTGAGCTAGGCGATTACTATATGGAAACTGGCCTGGCTTCTTACGGTTGGGCAAAACATTTTTTTCTCGCGGGACACTATGTTTCCGCTTCTTGGCTCTTTAGTAAAGACGGAGTCTTGAAAGATATTTCTGTCTGTCATTGCTGGGACGGGGTATGACGAGACTGTTGCGAAAGTGAGCCGTCATTCCCGTGAAAGCGGGAATCCAGGTTTCAAACCTTTCTTAAGAAAACAGTAATCTTCCTCTATGAGAACCTGATTATTCGCATCGGAAATTCGCCAAGGACTTGAGCGCCGCCGCGCGAGGAGGGCCCAAATGTTTTTCAATCATTACGACTTAGAGAAAATGGTACCGGAAGATGAAGTCTTAAGAAAATTCAAAGAGCGCTTGCTTGTCGACGGCATTGGACAAGACCGAGACGAGATGAAGAAATGTTTGGGCCGAGAAGGGTACGGCTATGAAGCAGGGCTGCGGGCGTTGTTCTTGCAATTCTATGGGAACCATTCTGATCGGCAGATGGAACGACAACTCCGATTTAATTTTCTCTACCGTTGGTTCTGTGGATTCACGATGGAATCATCCACGCCAGACCATACGTTTTTCTGTCGAATAAGAAAGGCGATGGGAGATAAGAGAATTCTGGAGATGTTTACGAAGATGGTGGACGACGCGAAACTTCGAAAGGTCATCAAACACTTCGAATCATTTGTGGACGCGAGCGCCATCCGAAGAAAAGAAGCGGAATGGGCCCAACGGGATCGCGAGATCGAACAAGAGGAACAATTTCTGAAGGAAGAGGGCGAACGATTTCGAAAACAACAAGCGGAAGAACGACCAAAGGAACGTCGAGAGTAATACGATAAATACGACGCGAATCTGCTTCAAATGAAAGTGTGAAGCCTGGATTCCCGCTTTCGCGGGAATGACGAATCTGTCGACGAAAAATAGGCCTCGTTTCGCAACTGCCTCTAAATTTATTTTCCAATTCTTTTACCGCCCGCTTACATTAAATTTACATTCGGTTGCTAGACTTTCGCTCGTTGCCGTTCACAATACAGGACGTTACAACGAGGAGAGTCCAAATGGATTTGTCGAAGAAAAATTTTCCCGCAGGTGCATTTCCGTTCAAATTCACATCGTGCGTGATTGCCGCAACGCTGTTCCTGAGCGCCACAACAAACCTACACGCACGCTATTACAGTGCCCCGACGGGAAGATTTATCTCTGCTGACACCGTCGTTCCGAACGCGGACGATCCTCAAACCTTAAATCGATATGCTTATGTTCGGAATAACCCGCTTGTCCTGAATGATCCCGATGGCCACTTATTTTGGGTCGCGGCTATTATCATTGCTTCAGCGTGGGCCGGAACGCACGGACAGCCATTCAACTCTAGCTCGTGGGACAATTTTGATTTCAAAGCCGCCGCGATTGCCGCCGCTGCGTCAGCGGCCGGGCAATGGGGTTACGCCGCCGCAGGCATGGGATTTGGCGGCGCCATTATCGGCGGCATGGCCAGCGGAATGACCAGTGGCGCGCTAGGTGCCGCTATGTACGGTGGAAATGTAATGGACGGCATGGGACAAGGAATGGCGCAAGGCGAAATCGCCGGTCTGGTAAACGGCGCCGTTGGCAGCGTGGGTATTTATAATGTCGGTGCTGGCGCGGGAGGGATGGCGAACCCGATGGGTAGCATGGCGGGTTCCTATGTTTCCACAATGGCGATGGGCGGCAGCCCAGCCGACGCCCGCCGATCAGCGAGGGATTCTTTTTGGGAAAGCACCGTCTCAAATGGCACGCAGCTCACTTATAATGCGATTCAGGGACCGCCAACAAGCGGAACATACTTAATGGGTGCGCGGCTTCGAGAAGGACACAACCCTGGACTGATAACAGCCCTTAAAGGAACAATCAGCGCGGGACTCTCGGTATTTGGCATTGGCCACTCCGCCTTTATTAATGCGGACACCCGAGAGAGTAAAGAACTTGATAGTGTGCGGGGACGCGGCATGGTTCAGAAACATATTTTCGAAGATGGAAATTCGTTAAAAGATTCCGGCCATCGACTTGGTTCTTGGTTTCAGCCGTTGGATATTTCATTTGATGCTATTCCAATCCCAACGAACGGTGATCGCGGGCCATATAACGTGTGCACTGGAAGCTGCAATACGTATACTCAGCACGACGTTCTTCACTGGTAAATGCCAAATGAATAAATATTTTTTGCCCCTAATTTTCCTTTCCATGCTTGGATGTTCAACGCATTCTCTGCTTTCAGAAAAAGACGCGATCAAAATGTCAGATAACGAAATAAGAAGCCTTCTCCTTGAACAGACGCCTGTGGGAATGAAAGAGGCGGATGTGAGAAAAATAATGCTTCAAAGATTTAATCGGCGATTGAGTAAAGATGGAGTCTTTGACCGCCAACAAGTTGTCGACGCCTCAAATTCTGACAAAAAGGCTGGCGCAGTCCGTTACGAGTTACATGATTACTGGTTGTCGACGGGCTTTGCATCTTACGGTTGGGCAAAACACTTTTTCCTCAGCGGAACAAATGTGGATGCCTCGTGGCTTTTTAATAAAGACGGCATTCTGAAAGATATTACTGTGTGCCATTGCTGGGATGGCGTCTGAGATTTTTTCCAATTCTTTTACCGCCCGTTTACATTAAATTTACATTCGGTTTGTACACTCTTCCCGCTTAAATAAACGATTCTGGCGGCATAAGCCGCTCCGAGGAGACCGAATGCCCTTACCACTCAAACGAAATCACCTCATTTCAGTCATCCTGCTTTGCGTATCGTTTGTCGGCTGCGCGAGCACGCGAATTAATGTAATCGACGAAAAAAGAAACTTAACCGGGTACGACAAAGTTTTTTTAATTCCAATTGATCCCGACCCGAGAAATGCGGTTCAACGCGTTCGCGATGAATTCGCGGCGTATGGCGTTCCTGCCGTTGTTATGGATAAGCGTTCCAATTACAAAAGTTCGCAGGGAACAGCCTTTTTTATCAGTAAAGAGGGCTATCTTCTCACGGCCCTTCATGTTATGGAGGAAACAAACTTCGCCACTGTCTGGTACGACGGGCGAAGACATTACGCCGACGTGATCAGCACGAGCTCCGCGCTGGATCTTGCGGTACTAAAACTAAGAGATAGACCAACCACCCCCATTCAACCGCTTGCGTTTCATGGTGACAACACGCCATCAATGGGGGAGAAGGTTTACACGATTGGATATCCTCTTTCATCGATGCTTGGCAGCCAGCCGCGTCTCTCGGAAGGAATAATTAGTGCCACCGTCGGTATGAAAGACAATCCTGATTTCTTTCAAGTTGCGGCGGCCATTCAACCCGGCAACAGTGGGGGCCCTCTGCTTAATTCAAATGGGCAGGTTCTCGGAATGATTCAACAAACGATCAATTCGGCCCGAGTTATGAGAGAGTCGGGAGCCATTCCACAAAATGTGAATTTTGCACTGAAGGAAACCAAGATTCTGGAATTTTTGAAAAGCACGGCGACACCGCATTTCCCAATACCTTCTGCGTCTCCGCATTCCGTGCCACTCAACGTCGCACAAAAATCCATCGTAAAAATTCAACCAGGCGAAGTGCCGCCTGAAGATGAACTGGCGAAAATACTTCTCGTCACTTGCGGCTATTACGCGGTGTGGGACATTTACGAGAAGTTTGCCGGTTTTGAGTTGACTTTCTATGACTACATGACACGAGACCCTCTTTTCACCAGCGGCCAATACAACAACATTCTCGCTTTTGACTCTGAGGGCTACACGATCAGTCAAACCGTTAAGAAAGCGCTGGCAAAAATTAAAGGCACAGCTCCGAAAAAGATTGCCGCCGTCGCGGAGACGAAAAGCAAATGAAATCGATCTCGTTAGTTTTACGGAAGGCACCAGCACTTTCGTTGGCATCGCTCCTATTTTTGAATGCACCTCTTCACGCGCGCTATTACGCCGCTTCCACCGGGCGTTTTATCTCTCCAGATTCCTTGGTACCAGGCCCGGCCGACCCACAAAGTCTAAATCGATATTCGTACGTTACCATGGATATAAACAGAATGCGCTCGGTCTGCTGACGAACGGATTAAATAAGCCAGGGCATGGTACCCCTGATTTTTTTAAACGGGGTCGAGATGCACAATCCAGGCTTGCGATTCCAATAAAGGACGCATATGATTCACCACCAAATGTTCGTTACATCTTAAGCGTTGATTTGACCAAGGTTCCAAACTCGGGCATCCAACAGGTAAAACCGCTTCGGGATGGTTTCGGAGAAATTATTCGATCAGGAGGAGGCGATGAAATTATATTTCCCAATGGAACTCCCCCGGGATCAATTCGAGGGTTTGATTCAATACCGCCCTACTAATAACCAATATGCTTTACACTAAAGAACAACTCACTCTACCTCAGCTGTATTGTCCTCTCTGTAAAAAAAAATTGGTCATTAAAGTGACAATTGATATCCACGCACAGCATTTCGAATGTTCCAATAAACATAGGTTTGTAATTTGGAATCAGTTGGCCGACGGAAAAGACACTGTAACCGCTTACAAGTTGCCCCCTATAGAGCACCATGACCATAAGCAGATAATCAGAGCTTGGCTCGAGAATAAAACCTACCGTGAGTGTCTGAATGATCAGTTGGCTTATTTCTTGCGGCGAATTTATGAGATTGAGGAGGCAAATCTTTTGTTCCCTGAAATAATTGGAGATCGCTTTCAATTCTGCATGTTTTGCCGCTCCGACCTTCATCGATATGAACAAGATAATCATTGGGTGGAAGGAGTCGAATGTAAAAACGGCCACAGGTTTTTAAAAAGAGCGGGCGTTAGTTTTGAATGGAAAAACACGATTTTGTTCGTGGAAACTGATACCGATGATGAAACAACATGTTCAATGATTTCTCACTGGCTAAATAGCGACAATAGACTGCAGCAAAATCAGGTTCATCTCCAAATTCGAAAGATACTCGAAAATTTTTATGAGGCGCGCTGCAAACCGGCGAGATAGCAAACCTGCATCGGTTACACCGAGGTGATGCGCCCAGAGACTTTGGAGTCTTCGATTTGATTCCAACTCATAATAAAAGGATATGAGGAAGAACCAGAAAATATCCTTCGAAAACATTCAGTTAGAAATTCCAGGAAAGTATCGGACCTTCTGGACTGATACCTATTTATTGCAGATTGAAACGCGGTTCCATGCCTTATATTGCGATCAAAACGACAATCAAATTCGCCCTCGAGATACGAGGCTACAACTTACGGCGGAACAGATCTCACAGGCAAAAAACCTCGTGCGTTTGTACTCACTTAAAATCAAGGGATTCGATGTATTGATCAGCGTGGGGCAGGATGAACGAGAAATCGAAGAGCTTGCTGACTTCATTCTTAGCTCGACAAAACGCCCAGTTAAACTTGATTTCGTCGAAGTGAATGGGCTTAGAGGGAGTTACTACGACGGATTTTCGGAAGGGATTAAGAGCAGAGAATGGTGGTTTAAAAAAGGATCAACACTGCTCTCCGTCGCACTAAAAGGTCCTGATATTCCATCAAAAGAGGTCACGGCTGATATCGACTGGATTCTCAATAGTATCCAGTGACCTCTGAGGACGCGGCAACGTTCATCGCTAATTAAATTTATTTTCCAATTCTTTTACCGCCCGCTTACATTAAATTTACATTAGACTGCTAGTCTCGCCTCCGTTCTGGAGGCGACATGAACAGATCTCACACATCACATTCTTTTTTTTATGCGGCGCTTTTGGTTATTGCGACGTTATTCTTCGTTGCCGTTGGCTCGGGCGCGGATAGGACTGGCCCGTCGAAAAGGTCGACGGAAGCAATTCTCTTATCGCTTCAGGAAAAAGATATCGACATCGGCGTGGCGGCGTTTGCGTTTGCCAAGGAAGTTTATCCGTCGGTTGATATCTCATCTTATTCGGCGCGAATTGACGCGATAGCTGATGAGGTCCGGGCCATTGCTCGCAATAGCACTGACCCGGAATTTCGAGTTCGATGTTTGAACACCGTTATTCATCAGCGCGAAAAGTTTTGGGCGAGTCGGGACACGTCGTTCAACCGTCAGCGTGACAATTACTATTTGAACCGTGTGCTCGATACGAAGCAAGGAAATTGCTTTTCGCTGCCGCTGCTCTATGTGGCCGTGGCGCAGCGCCTCGGTTGGCCGGTTTATCTTGTGCATGTACCGGATCACACGTTTGTTCGTTACGTGGATGCGCATCTCACCGAACAAAACATCGAGGCGACGAGCGGCGGTGGCTACGTTCCTGATGCGCAATACGCGAAGGATTTTCGCGTGAGCAAGAAAGGACAGAAGAACGGTGCCTATTTGCGCACGCTGAGCCACCGGGAACTCTTGGGTGACCTAGCCGCCATGAACGCCGTCACGTTTGGCCAGGACGGGGCCCTGAACAAATCGATCGGGAATTTCGAACTGGCCACCAAACTAAATCCCAAATTGGTCGAAGCATGGAACAATTTGGCGAAATTGTACGCCGTCGTTGGGAAGAACGCCGCAAAAACAGAGTCAGATAGATTTTTTTCTCAGAGCGCCCGTTGCGCAAAGGAACGCGATGAACTCGGCTTTGTTTCACCGAAAAGTGTCCCTCAATTCGCCGAAAACGGAAAGCCAATAAAACAGGGGATTAATCTACAATACCGAACCAAGTGAGCGTACGATAATGCCCTACCAACGACCGATATTTGCGACGCTCGCGCTAGTTTATTGTGTTTGCATCGGCGCGTTTGCGCTGATTCAGAATCCGCGGGCAAGTTTGAATCGGAATTTTGCGTTCTACAATTTCGCCAACGCTCTTTATAATTCGGCGGATTGGGCGATCTTTTTTTCCAATCATACGCTCGGCGTGTGGTGGGTGCGCCTCGCGGGCGTTGGTGGTTCGCTGATGATGCCATTCTTAATGCTTTTCGTATTCGAACTCACCGGAGTGTCGCAACAGCGACGTTTTCAATTAATTGGACGGTACGCGCTAACAGCGGCGATTATTCTCGTATTGCTGCACACGACACCACTTATAATTCGTGACGCTAACTATGTCTATCACGGCAATTCGCTGTATGTTGAAGTACCCGGAAAATTCTATCCGTTGTTCGCCGGTACGCTTTTCTTGGGGCTCGCTACGACAATTTGGTCCCTTGTAACGATTTATCGCACTGTCCCGCCCCTTCAACGAGAGAAATTTAATTATGTCCTCGCAGCCTGTTCCACGGGCGCTCTCGCGCTTGGCACCTACTTTCTTTCGTTTTTCGGTCATGATTTGCCCGTCATTTATTATTCGCTGCAAGCGCTCGTAGCGTTCATTTTCAGTTACGCAATTTTCAAACACAATTTGATTTCGGTCGGCGTGGCGTTCCGGCGCTCGTTGCTTATTATGGGAATCTACGTTCTTATCGGCATTTCAACGGCGCCCTTCTTCATTGTGATGCGACACACGATTATTAGTTCTGGTTCGTGGAGTGCACTGCTGGTCCTCGTTTTGATTTCCGGTCTGTTGTTTTCGTTTGGTCCGTTGGCTTATGGTTGGATGGTGCGCCGCTCCGCGCTCTTTCAAGACACCGCCGCGTCGCACATAACCCACGAATTCAAAACGCCGCTGCACGCGATCCAGAATGCGAAAGAAATCCTGGCGGGGGAACTCGCAAAGCAAAACCCTGACACCGAGAAGATTGCGACCTACATGGACATGATTGATCGGAACACGAACCGACTTCAAAAGTTTGTCACCGAAATTCTCACCACGTTCAAAGCGGAAAGCGGCAGCGTATCGCTTAACAAAGAAGAATTGGACGTCGTGAGCGTCGCCAAAGATGCGCTCAGCCAATTTCCGGCGCTGCATACGCGAATCCGCATCACCAGCCCACTGACTGTCCCCGCCCGCGCCGATCGCGAAGCCCTCTTCCAAATTTTCACCAATTTAATTTCGAACGCCGCGAAACACGCTCCCGAATCGGAAATATTGCTATCAATCGATTCGCGCGAAGATGGTGTTCACGTGTTCGTGGCCGATCAAGGCCGCGGAATCAAAAGCGAGGACCTCAAAAAAATATTCGAGCCGTTTGCGCAATCGAAGGGGAATGTTGTGCGCGGCGGAGGAACCGGCCTCGGTCTTGCGATCACAAAGAAATGGGTGGAAGCGCACGGCGGCCGCATTTGGGCCGAGTCCGACGGCGTGGGCCGCGGCGCGAAGTTTGTTTTTATCTTACCGATTTAGCGGAAAAAAGTTTTACAAATGTTTATCCCCCGCCTTACATTAAATTTACATTCGAGTGTTAATCTGCCCTTCCGAAAATCTTTTTGCATTTGATGGGGTCCGGGAGAATTATGAAAGCACAATCGTATGTAGCGATAGCAACGATTTTAGCTACTTTAATGAATTCACCTGCGCATGCTCGATATTATTCGGCAGCCGGCGGACGATTCCTCTCGCCCGATACGTTGGTTCCGAACGCGGAGGAACCGCAATCGCTTAATCGCTACACGTATTGTCAAAATAACCCGTTAAACCTCGTTGACCCGAATGGACACAATCCTTTCGCAGTTATCATTGCTATTGCAATCGTGGCGGGTGCCGTGGAAGGCGGCACCCATGGACAACCCTTTCAATCAAGTGCATGGCACAACTTTGATGTTCAAGCAGCAGTGATCGGCGGTACTGTGGCGGGCGTATCAGCAGGCACTGGCCTTGGGATTGCTGGTGCACTGGGTCCAGGAACGGGACTTGCCGCGGATATTGGTATTGCCGGTTTATCAGGAATGGGCGCTGGTGCGGCTGGCTATACCACCGGCGTAGGTCTCACTGGTGGCAGCTGGAAGTTCAACGATTTCTCCAGAGCAGTCGTCCTGGCTGGTTTATCAGCGGCTGCATTAGGAGCTGCAACCTCACCTCATTTCGGACCATTTCTAAAGGGTCAAGAAAATTTCATAGGAAAGACACAGCAAGCTATTGCCGCCCAAACAGAAACTACCTTTCCTCCAACACAACCAACATCCGAAGATTCTCTTGCAATCACGTCCGACATTCACCGTGGAGAATTATTGACAGCAACTGAGCATCCTGGGTTTCTCCGCGATTCCAGCGGGAATCTTTATGACAGCGGGACCGGACAACTGGTTGGAACACCGGGCAACAATCCGGGCATATGGCATAATCAAGGAGACCTGAACGCAGCTCGAGCTTATTTTGACGAGTTGCGTGCGGGCAATCCTATTAATGAAGTGCAGCCTGCAACTTTTGTTTCCCAAGACAAATATGGCAACACCATAACTTTTAGATCGGTGTCCGGGGCAGGGAATGGACCGCCGACGGTCGATATACACATTGGAACGATACGGAAAATTAAATTTTTAAATTAAGATTCTAACGACAACATCATGAACGAAGTTACGGACTTGTACGACGATTTCTACACGATCATTAAACTGCTACGTGAAAATTTCGAATTCGGGCTAAATTATAAAGACAAAAACTTTATAGGCCCGAGATTTGACGAAATTGCCGATGAACTGGAAGATAAGATATTCCTGTCGGCATGCGGCAGGCGGCTTGTACGACTTAGTTCAAAAGCGATTGATCCATCTAAAATTCGTCAGATGATTTGTATCACCGACTCAAACGGAAAACTGCTCAATGGAAAGGCATCCGAATTCCATTCGAACGGTTTTGACTGGGCTCAAAACGAAATCCAAAATCTCGTTGTTTGTGGAGATCTTGTTGCCCGCAAACGTTCTGAAGTTCGTCTTTTCATCGGAAACTCGACCCACCACTAATAAAATCCGACCTCAAACCTGGGCCCTTAAGAGGCAGTTGCGTTCTTCCGCTTGTTGTTTTCGAAATCGTTCGCCCTCTTCCTTCAGAAATTGTTCTTCTTGTTCGATCTCGCGATCCCGTTGGGCCCACTCGGCTTCTTTTCTTCGGATGGCCCAAACATTTCTTCATCTCGTCTCGGTCTTGTCCAATGCCGTCGACAAGCAAGCGCTCTTTGAATTTTCTTAAGACTTCATCTTGCGGAACCATCACTTCCAAATCGTAATTCCAAAACATGCGTTGCGCCCTCCGGGTTCGCCGTTTCTCCAGACCGGCTTTGATTTCTGATGCAAACAATCTCATGCGCAAAACTGTAATTGTTTCTTCAACGGAGGACAAACTGATTGTCGTCGGAAATTAGGGGTGGGCTTCACCTCATTCGCCGAAACAAATGGGCCCCGGCTTACGCCTTCCTCATCTATCACATCTCTCTACATACGGGCCGGGGCGACGACTTGGAGCCGCCGTTTCGCAACAGTCTCCTTAAGAATTTACAAATAACTTACATAGGCCTTACATTGGAATGCGGCTCCTGTTGTTATTCTCGGCCGCATGAAAAAGAGCAAATTGTTGCGGACACACCTCATCGCGCTCGCCGTGGCGCTCGCGCACGCAAAGGCGTTGCGCGCGCAGCCGGCCGCTGGCAAAGCGTCTTTCACCGGAAATATTAATGTCTACGGTGGCATAAAATTCCTGAACGACTCCTACTTTGACGACAGCGGCACCGCCGATCAGCGCTCAATGGGCGCTACCATCGATTTTGGTCGAACAAACTGGCCCGTCCACATTCTCGCCGGTTATTTTTCTTCCGAGAAAACGGGGACCATCACGCCCTACAATCCCACGCTTGGCAACACCAACATTCGCACCACGGACACCACCCAAGAAGCGCGTTTGGGCGTGAGAAAAATTTATGAGTTGGATGCGTGCTGCTTCACTTTTCTCGGAGGCGGCGTGTCGCAATTTAAATTGCACACGTCCCGGCACACAAGCGGCCCCGACATCCAAAGTTTCACCGAAACCATCACCGAAAAAGGCCCGGGCCTGTGGTTTGACGTGGGCGCCGGCGTGAAATTTACTCCGCACTTTGTTTTTGGCGGCTCCTTCGCGTACACGCGCGGAGAAGTTCGCGTTGACAACACAGACGTCCAAATCGGGGGGCAAAACTATATGGCGTTTATTGGATACAGCTGGTGATAAAGAAAACCGTCCTTATCGTCTCTTTTTTGTTACCACTAACGATGCGAGCGGGCGCTGAAATATTCACAATAAGCAACACGAATGATTCGGGAGACGGATCGCTTTACCAAGCCTTTCTTGATTCCGCGCAAAGCGAAGACAGAGAACACACATTTATTTTTGACCAAGTCGGCGGCGAAATATCTCTCGCCGGCGGTGTTCCGAATCTACCAGGCCACATTACGTTTAACACTCTCCGCGCTGCATCTGCGATCACGATCCGCGGAAATAATGCTTTTGCCGGTGCGGGAATTGATTTTGAAAACACTTCCATTACCGGTGGGCCTCTTACCCTTTACGATTCGACATACATTCTCCATCGTGCAAATAGTTATTCCGGAGGCACCATCATCGACAACAGCACCTTGCAGATTGATGATGACAGTAATCTGGGCGACCAGGCAGGAGATCTCACACTTGGCGGACAACTGATACTGGCAAAAGGAATGAAAATTTCTCGAAACATCCAGCTCGTTTATGGTCGTGAGGGAATAATAAATACACAGGACTTCGACTCCACAATCAGTGGCAACATTCAATCAAATGGATCTCATTCGATGGAAAAGCTCGGAAGCGGTGTTCTCACGTTATCTGGGTCAAATGACGTGAGGAATTTTTATTTATTGGAAGGGACGCTTCGTCTCGGCTCCGACCATGTATTTTCTAATCCAATTGACTTGGTAATAGGTACGGGGAAAGTTTTAGACGTGAATGGCTTCAATATATCCGTCGGGCGATTCACCCCCGACGGATACGAGGGTGGGAACATACTGCTAGGAACGGGTACGTTTCGTACCGATACATGGGAAACTCAATTTTTTACCGGGTCGATCAGCGGACCGGGAAAATTCATTAAGAGCGGATCCGGAGAGTTAACTCTCATCGGCACAAACACATACACTGGTGGAACCGTCGTCGAATTAGGAAGGCTCTACGGAACTACGAGCTCGATCGGCCCCGGTCCTATAGAAAACTCGGGTGAAGTGTGGCTATCGGCAGAGAACGATCTAAGCGAGTTTAGCGGGGTGATCAGTGGGACTGGTTCCGTACGATTGTATGGGAATATCTACCTAAAGGGAAAAAACACTCTCACTGGAGGGTTTCTTGTACACTGGTCCCCTCTTTTCATTGACTCGGGCGAAGCTTTAGGCGCTCCCTCCAACGAAATAATCCTCGATCATTCCACTTTGAATCTTCTGAAGTCGTGCAAAGTCATTAATGAATTGGATGTCACTTCGGGGGCCGGCATAGTAGATAATGGCCTCGAAGGCGTGCTTTCCGGACCAATTCACGGTTCTTACTTTTCTAAATACGGAACAGGTACGATTACTTTGGAAGGACGGGTGGACCTTACCAGTTCCGTCTCGGTAGGCGAGGGAACGCTAAAATTTGGGAAACCAAATATTCTCAACCCGGAGATGGGAATTGACAGTTATCCTGAGACCACTATTGACTTTGATGGAAACAACCAACACATCCGATATGTCGACGCATACAACGCTGTAAAATTAGGCACGGCTTTTCTCCATGCCGATTTGTATACACACCGATATGGAACCCTCACGACGACGCTTTCATCACCAGATCTGCATGGACAGATCGACTCTCAGCGCGTAGAGCTCGGGCCCAAGCTAAATCTTCGCTTACTTGTGTCCGATACATTTAATCGAGACCAAACACAGAAATTTACGATCGTCTCTGCGCCATTTATTTATGGGAAGTTTGATTCAATATTCAGTCCAGCCGCATTGAAATTCGAGATTCATTATTCATCAGAGTCGATCGAGGTTGAGTATCAAGGAGTCAATTACAGCGCGGCCTCCCCGGAATCAAATCGTAAGAACGTTTCATCGGTGCTCGACGGACTAAGAGACAATCCGACCAGCGATCTCAAAACCGTTCTCGACACAATTAATACTTTGGAAGAACCTTATTACAGCTCGGTACTCGATCAAATTACACCTATCTCGCTGGTTTCAATGGCGGGTATCGAAAAAGCGAGCGCGAAATCGCAGCTCACAAGCGTTCAGCGCCGCTTCTTTGGTTTGCACGATGGTGAAGAATCCGATCACGTTTCGGTGTACGACACCCGCGCGGCCAATCCCGGCGTCACGCTCATAGCTGCGGGCGGATCCGCCGATTACAACAACAATCGCTACACGACGGAGACCAGACGAAGTCCGTGGGGATATTTTGGTTCGGTGAACGGCTCCAATGGGCGATTGGGATCGATCAACAGTGGGCTTGGCGTGCAGCCGGGCTACTCGTTTTCGACCAACGGATTTAACGTTGGTGTCGATCGTCGGTTAACAGACTCTTTTATTCTCGGGGTCACTGGAGGTTATTCTTCCGGGAACTCCGATCTCGATTTTGATCAAGGCTCAGCAAAAATCAAAAGCGTGATCGCTGGAATCTACGGCACGAATTATTCACGCAACGGCGTGTTTATGGACGCGTATATTGGTGGATCCTTTGATTCCTACGACACGAACCGACGCATTCCATTTATGGGACGCACCGCAACGGGCCACCCGAGCGGCACTTCAATTAATTCAATTCTCCAATTCGGACTGGATCGTCATATTGGGAAAAAGAAAATTTCCCCGGTCGTTGCGCTTGAATACAACCGCGCAACGATCGACTCGTTCAGTGAAGACGGCGCGAACGCGCTGAATCTAAACGTGCAGCAGCAAACGGCATCTTCGCTGTTATCGATTATTGGTGGCCGCGTCTCGCGTGATTTTGGGAAAGGGAAAACCGTTTGGACGCCGAGCCTGCAACTGGGCTGGGAACACGAATATTTAAGCGACGAACGTTCGATTGATGCGCAATTTCACGCGGGCGGCGGTGCGTTCGGCGTGCAAACCGCGCAAGCGGGAACGGACGCCGCCGTGGTAAACATCGCGCTGGCCTCTCGTTTTTCCGAGCGCGTTGGCGCCCAAATCGGTTACCACACGGAATTAGCGCGTGAAAACCTCACTGCGCAGAGTGTTGACGGACGCGTGAATGTACGGTTTTAAGAACTTACAAATAACTTACAGAAGACTTACACAGAACCAGAAATAACTTTCTTACAATTTTTGTCGCGCAACCCTCCAAGCGTGAAAACAAAGACGTGTCGGTGTCTTGAACCGACGCGGTGCATTACTTGGAGGATTCTATGCTGCTTAAGCGCTTCAAAATATTCTCGGCCTTTCTCGCCGTCGGGATCTTTGGTCCCATTTTCTTTTCGACCGCTCCACTTTCCGCCGCTGTTCCATCCACGTTCACCTATCAAGGAAGTCTTAAACAAAACGGAGCACCAGTGAACGGCACCTACCAAATGGAATTCCGATTGACGAATCAAAGCGGTTCCGAAGTTTATTGGACTTCCGGAATTCAAAACGTCGCCGTTCTCGAAGGGCTTTATCGGATTGATCTCAATCCGAGCAACGTCGATTGGAAAAATAAAGATCCCTACATTGAAACGAAAATAGCAGGCGCGACGTTGCTGCCACGCGAGAAAATGTCGAGCACAGCGTACGCGCTCGTATCCAAATCGGTTATGGATGATGCTATTAATTCAAGCAGTATCGTAAACGGATCGATTAAATCCGAGGATATGGACGTCGCCTCGTTTCAACCTGCCGGGGTGGGGTTTGTTCCTCCAGGCGCATTACTCATGTTTCTGACCCCATGTCCCACTGGCTATTCGGAAGTTACGGACCTCGCCGGTCGATATCCTATTGGCAGAAATAACGCTGCGGGTACCGCTATCCCTACAACAATTGGAACGTCAACTGGAACTCTGTTTCATCAACATAACGTTGAAACTACGATTAAGTATCTGGATAGCTATGACGGATTCAGCTCGAACGGGTGGATTCCGGTAAAGGACAATAAAATCATTGCAGTCACTCACGTTAACGGATCTCCCGTAAGTGGGGTAGGTGTTCGCGGGAGAACCTTCGACGTGAGATTTGGTTCAAACGACGACAAGAAGACAGCACAAACGACTATGTTGCCGCCATCATTGACTGTTACGTTCTGTAAGAAGAACTAACCATGCTCGTGCGATTTCGACTTTTGAAATACCCGCTGGTTTTATGGCTCGCGATGTGGCTTCCGTTCGCGCAAGCCGGTGTGGAAAAAGGTTCGGAAACCAGCGCACCCGCGTCTGGCTCGAATTCCCAATCCATCCCTCCGAACAACGGCTCCCAAACCGGTGGTATTGAAGGAGTGGTACCGGGCGGCGGGACCGTCGGTGGAAGCAACGTGCCGACCGGCTCAGCGGGATCCGCTGACAATCTTCTTTTCACGGGTTCGTTTCTGTACAACATTCCACTGGTCGTACCACCAGGTATCGCCGGAATGCAACCGCAAGTTACGCTTAATTACAACTCAAGTTCGGGCAACGGGTGGGTGGGCGTGGGTTGGGATTTGTCGTTTGGTTCTATTCAGCGAGCCACAAAGAACGGCATTCCTAGTTACACAGACGCCGACACCTTTGTTCTCACGATGAAAGGTCAGTCGCAAGAACTCGTAAAAATTCCAGACGGAACCTACCGCGCAAAAGTTGAAGAAGGCTTTTTGAAATTTGCGCGCAATGGTGACGAATGGATTGTTACCGACAAATCGGGAACCGTTTTTCGGTTTGGCCACACGGCGGCGAGCCGCATAACGAATCCGTCCAGTGGGAGCGGTTCTCCTGGTGAGACACCCATAACTCCCATTGACGACGGCGGCACAGTTGGGCCCGTGAGTGGAACATCAAATATTTTTCTGTGGGCACTGGACTCGGTGACAGACCGCAACGGAAACAACCTGACGCTCTCTTATGCATCCAACGCGGATGATAATCAAATCTACGTGAATCAGATTCTTTATACGGGGAACACCGCCACGAACCGAACACCCGATCGAAAAGTGGTGTTCACTATCGAAAATCGCGGCGACGTCTTATCAAGTTGCCGGTCCGGATTTCTGATTCGCACCGCGAAACGATTGTCCGCGGTCGACACATTTGTGCTCCGGAACGGCGCCTGGGACCGCGTGAACAATTACTCGCTCACTTATCTCATGCGGGCGGACACAAACCGTTCGCTGCTTCAGAAAGTCACTCAGACCGGTTATCTCAGCGGACAGTCACCGCGGTCCATCGATCTCGCAAAATTTACGTATCCAAACGAACAACGCGGATGGACGAGTACACCGAACTTCAATTTGCCAGGAGCACTTACCACCGGCGCTCACGATTGGATTCCAACGCAATGGCAGTTGATTGACATTGATTCCGACGGCCGTCCGGATTTTGTTCAGTCGAGCGAACCGGGAGTCGACGCGTCCTGGATCAACTGGGGATCCGGCTGGCGACAAGATCAAAACTGGACACTTCCGGTTGATCTCGTGAATGGGAACTGGATCCCGAACGGCGTTAATTTTGCGGACCTGAATGGCGATGGCCGGCCCGACCTCATTTACGGCCGGGCCGGCTATGGCGGGCTCGCGTGGCTGAACACCGGGTCGGGGTGGGCACCGGATAATCGCTTCAGAGCACCGGCACCTTTTGTTTCCACTGACGGGGCTCCGTTGGGTGCGCGTATCATCGATCTAAACAACGACGGCCGCGCTGATGTTGTATGGACGCCGCGTCCTGGAACGATACCCGGTCCAACAACGTGGATTAACACAGGCATCGGCTGGGAGACCGATTCAAAATTTACACTACCAGTGCGGTTGCTGGAGGGAACCGTCAGCACCGCTCAGCTTATCGATCTGAACGGCGACAACCGCCCTGACCTCGTGTATGCGCCACAAAATGGCCCCCGTCGATCATGGATCAACACAAAAAACGGTTGGAACGAACAAAGCAACTGGGCGCTTCCTGAGTATTTCTTTTCGTTCACGACGAGCAGCCAACCCGTGTCGAACGAAGGCGTTCGCTTCGCCGATCTCAACGGAGACGGATTACCCGATCTTGTCGCAGCGTGGAACGAGAACGGAACCAGTTATCACCACTCGTACATAAACACAGGAAACGGATGGAGAGAAGATGCCAACTTTGCTTTGCCCGAAAACCTTGCCGTGCCAACAAAAACGCGCGCCACCAATGGCGTGTTCGTTGACATTAACAATGATGGGTTGACCGACTTCATGTATTCCTATTACACGGTCAACGGAAATTTTGTCGGTACCTGGTTAAACACGGGCCATGGTTGGGCGGCCGCCGATGCGTGGAGGGCCCCGCAAGCGCTCGGTGTTCAAGACAATCATTGGCCTGGCGCGCAAGTTCTCGACTTGGACGGCGATCAGAATCCGGACTTTGCAATTTCTTATCTCACGCCGGGTGGGGGCCTGTTCGCAAATTCGTGGTTGTCCGCCGCAGCTCCGCACGGTGATCTGTTGAGCGGTATTCAAAATCCCTTCGGCGGGAAAATTACCGTCGACTACGAAAAGAGTTTGACGTACACGAACACGTTCCTGCCATTTTCTACGTGGGTCGTGAAAACCATCACAAACGATCCTGGCGCAACCGCGAGCCCAGTAATTCCGATCAATTACTCTTACTCTGGCGGACTGTTCGACGTCACGGACAAGGAATTTCTCGGATTTCGCCAAGTGACAACCACCGATGCGTTGGGAAACAAATCGGTAGCGACGTTTCTCCAAGACAAAAGCACCGACGGAATCAAAATGCCCGTTAACGCGCTCAAAGGCCGCATCTTCAAAGTTGAAAGATACGACGCGAGCAATCGTTTATTAACAACCGATGAAACGAGCTGGGGAATAAAAAGTCCTTATAGCGGCGTTTATTTCGTTCGAACCAATTCGGTTTCAAGCTCCCTCAACGATGTTTCACCGGCCAAAACAACGCGCACCGATTTTGTTTACGACGAAACAGATTCGCCTTCGTTCGGAAACCTAATCCGCACGTACACTCTCGGTGATGTCAGTGACCCGACCGACGACCGTGCAGAATCGGTCGAATACGCATTGAACTCGGGCGCCAACCTCATTGCATTTCCATCGCGCACGCGTGTGCTGGATTCGGCGGGAAACACGTTATCCGAAACACGTATTTATTACGACGGTTCGGATACGCTGGGAAATATCACAAAGGGAAACGCCACACGAATCTCGCGCTGGCTGAATCCGCCCGGGCGCTACGTCGACACCCGCAGTTCTTACAACCAATACGGCCAAATCACCGACATTGAAGATGCGTTGCACAAACACACGCGCACCACTTACAACGCGCTCGGATATCCAATAACTGTCACTAACACACTCGGTCATTCCGTTCAAAGCACATACGATATGGGAACCGGCAATGTGCAGTCGAACACGAGCGCAAACAATCAAATCACGCGTTACATTTATGATTCGCTCGGTCGGCGCACCAAAGAAATTGGGCCGCTTGATTCCGAGTCGCTTCCTTCCGCGGAAACGAATTACCACGATGAGTTGCGTGGCAATCCGACGAGGCAATATGTCGAATCGTTCGTGCGCACCCGCAATGGCGCGGTTGATACCATCTGGAGTCGCGATTATTACGATGGCTTGGGTCGCACGGTCAAAGCGGAACGAAAAGACGCGGGCACAAAATCCGTCATCGTTGAAACGGTTTACGACGCACGCGGATTCGATGAACGCACATCGGCACCGCGCTTTGCGACGACGTCATCACCGCTTTGGACATGGGTTTATCGCGACGCGCTCGGTCGCGTCACGCGCGTTACAAAACCCGATAACACGAGCACGCTAACGACCTACGTCGGACGAACCACGTCGGTGCAAGACGCGAACGGAAACATTCAGACCGCAGAGTCCGACGCGTACGGGCGCGTTACCGGACGCACGGAACCTTCTATTCAAAAAGCAACCGTTTATAAATACGACACACTCGGTCGCCTGATAAAAGTGACCGACTCGAAGGAAAACCAAACATTGTTCGTTTACGATTCGTTCGGCCGCAAAACAGCCATGGTGGATCCCAACGCCGGCAGTTGGGCGTATGCCTACGATGATAACGGAAATCTTGTTGCGCAAACGGATGCGCGCGGCGTCAAATTGTCGTTCACCTACGATGACCTGAACCGTATCACGCAAAAGAAATTGTCGGCAGACCCGCGCGCGGCGACAGGACAGGCGGTCGGAACGGTGCTCGCCAGCTACACCTATGACGCCGTGAAACCCGCGGAACAATCATCTTGGCCGAACGAAAAAGGGAAACTCACGATTGTCACGGATCCATCCGGCGAAACACGTTTCTATCACGACACGTTGGGTCGCGTGGTGAAAGATGTGAAACGGGTCGACACCACGGAGTATCGCACGCTCACCGCGTACGATGCGCTCGATCACGTCACGCAAATCACGTATCCAAACGATCAGGTGGTGAATTATTCGTTCGATGATGCGGCGCGACCTGCGCAAACCACCAACGGAAACAACAGCGCCGTTTACGCGGCGTATCCGTCGTACAACGAATTCGGTCAACCACTCGTACGCACGCAAAACAACGGACTCACCCGCACAACATATGTTTACGATCCGAATAAGTTTACCCTGAGCAAATTAACCACCACGACCGGGGCAGGCACCCCACAGACCGTTCAAAATCTCTCCTACAACTTCGATTCCGTGGGAAATATTTCGTCGATAGACGACGGCGTTCATCCGGACCGAAAGCAGAGTTTCACTTATGATGCGCTTTATCGTCTCACACGCGCGCAAGGTATTTACGGAGATAGCAATTACAAGTATGACGAACTCGGTAATTTCCAAACAAAAGAAAACGTCACGTACGATTATCGCGATGCTTCCCATCCCTACGCGGTAACCGACACGCGGCCGACCGATATGCTGGCAAAAGACAGTTCAACACTGATCGCGTGGGATTTGGATCCTTCGGAACCGATCTACACAGCGAGCGGCACAGTGACACGCACGGGCGGCATTGCAGTCGGTAGCGCCACCGTTGTTTTGTCGGGCGGCGTCGACGAAGCGGTGCTCACCGATGCAAGCGGACGCTATCTGTTGCGCGGTTTGCCGGGTGGGACGGGCGCCTCCTATTCACTGTCCGTCTCCACGTTTGCGACCACGTCCCCGGTGGGATACTCGTTGAATTCGCTCGCCGCCAACAGGAGTGGCCTTAATTTCCTAATTACGCCCAATTTGGCGCCGCCGATCGATGTCACGAAGCTTCGCATTCCGCGGACACGTTTTTCGTCCGGCGGTCCCCAAGGATCAGAGTCAAATGGCAACACGAAATCCGGCCAAATCGGCGGCGGGGGCTTCGGTGGTTTTTCGGCAACAAATGGAGGCCAGCAAACAATTAGTGGTTATTCGCCGATGCCGGATCCGGCCGACTTTGTGCAGCATCCACCGGCGCAATACATTCTTCCACCCGATGCGTATTCTCAGGGAATTCTTGGTCCGGCGTTTACCACCGGTCGTTACCGCGGCGCACTTTCGTTCAACGGCGCAACGGATCTGTTCATGTTTCCAAACTCAACGAACGCGAACCCGGCGAACCTCACGCTGATGTTGTGGGTGAAACCGCAAGCCTATCCAACTTTCGGCTACGCGACACTCATTGCAAAATCATCCGCGTCTGCCGTTGGCTATTTGCCGGATGGCTATCGCCTGGTAATAAACAACACGGGCAATGTGCAATTTGAAATTGGTGACGCGGTCGCACCCGCGGTGCTTTCGTCGCCATCCGCGTTGCCACTCAATCAGTGGACATTTGTCGCAGCAACGTTCGACGGCGCGGCGATGCGCGTGTTTCTGAACGGAAAATCGGTCGCGTCACGGACCACCAGCACACGAGTCATTCCGAATTCAAACTCTGTCCTCATTGGCTCTTCGCTCACCACGTACCGACGACTCGCTACCGGAACATCGTTTATGGGCGCGCTTGATGAACCGCGCGTGCAAGACCGCCCGTGGAGCATCTCTGAGATAAGTCAAGCAATGAACGCGTTTTCGAGTATCGGCACGTACACGTACGACGCGAATGGAAATCTCGCGACAAAGACAAACGGTGGCGTCACTTGGAACTACCGATTCGACGCCGAAGGGCGACTCGCTGAAATTCGAACCTCGACAACGCCAATCGCTTCTTTTGTCTATGACGCGAACGGAATTCGCGTGAAGAAAATTACACCCGACGGAACAACACTCACACTGAGCAAACTGTTCGAAATTCGCTCGGACGGCAGCATGGTGAACCATGTTTTCGCGGGTGGAGATTTGATTTGCAACATAAATCAACCGGTCGGTGCGCCGAGTCAAACCTATTACGTGCACGCGGATCATTTGGGAAGCGTGACGCTCGTGACCGATCAAACCGGCGCCGTCGCCGAAGAAACCGTCTATTCACCGTTCGGCGAAAGCGTCGATTATCTCGGCGACTCGCCCCTCACGCGCAAATACACCGGCCAAGAGTTCGACATGGAAACCGATCTCTACTATTACAACGCCCGCTACTACGCCCCAACCGTCGGCCGCTTCCTAAGCGCCGACACCATCGTCCCATCCGCCGGCGACCCACAAAGCCTGAACCGCTACGCGTACTGCCGTAACAGTCCGATAATGAATATCGACCCCAGCGGCCAGAGCTGGCTCAGCAACAGTATTCACAAATTGTCCAATTGGGCGAATAACCATTTCGAATTCGCAGGATTAGTGTTCCAAGCGTTCGATCCGTTCTTCGGCAGTCTTTATTTATCGCAACGAGAAAACGGTCGCGCAATTTTGCTCGGAGAAGTGATCGCAGCGGGTTCGTTCGGTGTGGGAGGTCCGACTGTAGGCTGGGGCGCCGTGTCGGGTGAAATGTCATCCGCGTACACCGCCCGCAAAACCGGACAAAACATGATGGGCGCCGTCGCACTCGGCGGCCTCGAGGGTGCGGCCATATCCGCCGCGTTCGCAGGAATCGACGCAACCGACGGCTCATGGGTAGCAAAAGCCATTGTCAAAGCAAATATAAGCGCCGCGCTCACCGCGGCCCACGGGGGCGACATGGACAATATAGGACTGGCTTGGGGCATAAGCTTTGGAGCAGCAGCCGCGAATGCGCATTTTTCGAAAACCGTTGGTTATTCGCCCGATCCAACACCTGGGACCGAAATTGAAAACGCTGACCACACGTATCTCGAAAACCATCCACCGAAAGGGAAAGACGTGTTTGGCAGAAATTCGCCGACGAAAATTAGCAGTTTGGGGCACCAGGGCACCCCCTTGATGAGAACTTTAGATGCTATTCCCGGAATGAACTCCGTAAGCGAGTTACACGATCAATGGTTAATTAATAATCCTAACCTCAGCAATTTTGGCACAATGGTACCCGCGTTTGTGACAAGCTATTCTGCCCAATTTGGAGGAGCTTTATCGCCAACAGTTCCAATCTTGTTAGGCAATCGAGACCGATAAATATTTGAGACACCAAATCGTATTTTTTCATTTCTTCTTTTTCTTGATCGTCCTTTCTGGATGCGCTTCGGTTACTCCTCGCGAAAATTTCAAAGGGATTTTAGATGCCTACATTGGCCAAGACATTCGAAGTCTTCCTTACTATTCATTTGGGGATAAGGATTCTCTTATTGAGACAAAGAATCTTCCTGATGGACATACCGAAAACAGGTACCGAATAAAACATCGAGATGGTGATTGCGTTTATGCGGTTGATATTGATTCCAACCACATAATTAGATCGTGGAAGATTATTGGCAGCGATAATTTCTGCGTAATGGCTCCGTAGAAAGATTTACAAATAACTTACATTCAGCTTACACACCTTTAGCAACCCATTTTCTATTAAGTCCTCCATAAATTACACAGGAGGACACATGAAATCCCAACCGCAAAGCAAAGCTTTCACCATTCTTACGGCCGCCGCGTTCACCGCTTTAATCGGCTGCTCCCATCTTCTCGAAATCAAAAGCGTTCAGGTTGTGCAGGATGTGGCGTACATTCCGGGAGAGAAAATGTTACAGATGGGCGTAAAGGCCCCCAACATTGCACTTAGGGTTGCATTCGAACCACTGATGATGCAACTGGATTAATTGAACGCCAGATTAAAGAGGGAGATCAACTAAAGACTTTGAGAGTAATAAGATGAAATTATTTTTTTTATTGATGGGAATGACTATCTGCTTTTCAAATAGTGCATGTGATGCTGCATGTAACCGATCGGATTACATCGCAGCTGACAATGAAGTTACGAATCTTCGCACATGGAACGAGCTGTATAAATCATTTAAAAAATATGGGAATTGCGACGATGGTGGATTAGCGGAGGGCTACAGTGAAGTTGTGGCCACACTTCTAACGTCGAAATGGCAAACATTTCCATCACTAAATAAGATCACTTTGAAAGATTCTTCGTTTAAAAATTTTGTGATCCGACACATAGACGAATTAATGACACCGGACCAATGGAATGAAATAAAAACACACTCTGCAAAGAATTGTCCAAATGGCTGCGCGTCTCTCTGCGAAGAAATTGGAATCCACATGAAAAAGTTGGAGGACTTATTGAAATCGGGGTCAACAACGGACAATAAAAAGCCAAATTAATTTACAAATAACTTCCAGTAATCCTCACGTCGATGTATTTGATTTTCGAGTATCAGATGACGAAAATTTGATCTGGATCCTTTCGCGAGACATCAAAAATAAGATGCCAATTACTCACGTCCAAGCTATAGATTCGGATGGAAAAACGATAAAAGAACTGGATATGCGATCCGCCGGCACTGTGGAATTTTTATATCAAAAAAGAAATTACTCAATAGCGATTGAATCTCCTGATTTTCCCGGATAAAACAACGACGACGCGACATGACCGTTACCCCGAAATTGTAGCCAATTGAAAGTTGAGTACTCGGTTGATAAACCCATCAACGGAGGACTTGGAAATGAGGAAGCGGCACACGGAAGAACAGATCATCGGGGTGTTGAAGGAATCGGACGCGGGAGCAAAGACGAGCGAGCTGTGTCGGCGGCACGGGATCTCGGAGACGACGTTTTACAAGTGGAAGGCAAAGTTTGGCGGAATGGAAGTTTCTGACGCCAAGCGGCTAAGAGCGCTGGAAGACGAAAACCGGCGGCTAAAGCAGCTGGTGGCGGATCAGGCGCTGGATGCGATCGTTCTCAAAGAGCTTCTTAAAAAAAAGTTCTAACGCCGCAAGCGCGGAAAGCAGCGGCGGAAGCGGCGATGAAAGAGTTCGAGTACTCACAACGACGAGCGTGCGGCTTGGTGGATGTGTCGCGAACGGTGTTTCGATATGCGCCGAAGTGGAGCGAGGTGAACGAAAAGATTCGCAGTCGGATGCGCGAGCTGGCCGGCGCTCATAAGCGGATGGGGCTCTGGCAGATGGTGCGAATCATTCGACGGGAGCAAGGGACCGTGAACCACAAGCGGATCGAGCGGCTCTATCGTTTGGAAGGATTGACGCTCAGTATCCGACGGAGAAAGAAGCTGAAATCGGTCGTTCGACTCGAGTTACCGGTGCCGACCAAGCGGAACGAGCGTTGGAGCATGGACTTCGTTCAGGACAAGCTGTGGAACGGCCGACGGTTTCGGTGTTTAAACATCGTCGACATGTTCACGCGGCAATGCTTGGCGATTGAAGTGGACACGTCGATTGGCGGGATGCGGGTGAAACGTGTGTTGGAGAGGCTTGTGGAAGACCACGGGAAACCTGAAACAATCACCGTGGACAACGGGCCCGAGTTTATCAGCCAACACGTGGATGAGTGGGCCTATCGGTCCGGCGTGAAACTGGCCTTCATTCGGCCGGGCAAGCCGATCGAGAACGCCTACATCGAAAGCTTCAACGGAAAGTTCCGGGACAAATGTTTGAACACGCATTACTTCACGACTCTGCAAGAAGCGAGAGAAAAAATCGCTCAATGGCGGGACGAGTACAACAACTTCATCCCGCATCGCTCACTGAAAGGGCTGACGCCACACGAATTCGCAGAGAAAAATTCGATCGGGACTCTAAACTTACAACTGGCTTAATAAAGGGGTACGGTCAGACATTGATGATTAAGAATCAAATTAGGCGTGGGCATCTTCTAACAACGCTGGAGGTCATTAGATGATACGAATGCGTTTCTTTTGCCTGTTTTCACTTACATTTTTACTGGTTATTCCCAAAATTTTTCCAGAAAATTCAGATTCTATTTGTTGGCCTCTCCATCTGTTTGGAATTACAGCAGGCGTAAATAACGAAAGTGAAGTTATTCGCCTTCTTGGTGAAGGGATTGAAGATAAAAATCTAGGCGATACGGGCGGTCGGATTTTTACCGATAAAAATCACCGCACGACTCTACTGGTTTCGTTCGCTACGGATAAAGTCGTTGATAAAATCGTCTTTCTAACAGGAACAGAGAAACTTGCACCGCGAGATCTCAAGCGCGCAGAAAGCAGATTTATTAATCCTGACATTGGATTTGGAAAATGGTTCCAACTCAAATTGGGTTCTAGCGAGCAAGATATATTGACCAATCTTGGCAACCCGAATACCAAAGAGGAGGATGGGGGCTGGGTCTACAACTCCACTTGTTCCTGTGGGATCCAAGAATTCTTGAAAATCAATTTTAAAAACAGCCGCATATCCAAATTAACGTTAGCATCGCCCGCCGGTTGAATTGTATCGACGACGCAACAGATTTGCTCGATAATGGCGCGTCGCAATTTCTCTTTTGGGAAACCCGAAACATCGTAAAATGAAAAAACAAAAATTATTTCTTCTCACTTTTCTCTTTTCGGCTTTTATCTTTTCCGGTCTCCGTAAACTCCAGGCCGCAGAAACCAACGATCCAAAAATGGAATTTCTGGATTTTGGATTGAAATTGTTCAATCAAATCCGAAATGAACCACACAAGTTAAAAACCGAAAAGGTGACAAACAAGATCAATCCAAGCCAAATCGACGAGATCGAGGAATATGATTTCAGAGGCATACAGATACAGATTTATCGAGTGAATTCGGTACCCCCGCGTGAATTAATCAATTGGGTAAAAGTAACTCGACCTGCTTTTCAATTCCCGTACACGTTAAAAATGGGTTCTAGAAAAGGTGAAATTGAGAAGACGTTGGGTGTTCCGACGTTATCCAAAAAGGATTCCCTTCTTTATGAGATCGAGACCTTCCAAATTGAGTTCTTGTTCTCAAAAAATAAATTAACGAAGGTCTGCTGGTTCGATAACGGGGGATGAAATAATTTACAAATAACTTACATTCAGCTTACACACCTTTAGCAACGCATTTTCTATTAAGTCCTCCATAAATTACACAGGAGGACACATGAAATCCCAACCGCAAAGAAAAACTCTCACCATTCTTACGGCCGCCGCGTTCACCGCTTTAATCGGCTGCTCCCATCGTCTCGAAATCAAAAATCTTGCCGAATACTCGCCGTCGAATATGACACCGCTATCCAAAAAGATTTCGATTGGCATCGTTTCGGCGGACCAAGATCTAAACATGAATCATCTGCTGAACGATATCGGGAAAGAATTGGAAAATTACGCGGGAAAAGTGGTTTATCCGTACAAAGCCAACACCGGAGAAAAAGTGGATCTCATTGCGGACATCCGCATTCGTCCCGAATACAGCGGCTCGGGCGCGAATTTCTTCATCAATTTCCCGGGTTTTCTCGTGTGGGCGCCGGCGTGGCATGGTTACAATTACAAAGTGACTTACAATATCGATGTAAATCTCGTGGATGCGTCCAAGAATGAAAAAATCGACCAATTCTCGTTGCCGATGAAATTGGACGTGCGTCACGCGGCTATTAACCGGACCTGGACCGAAATTAGCTGGCTTGAAGTGGGCATTATTGCGCTCGTTGGTGGAGTTTCGTTCACAAGCTACGACCCGAAAGTCACACCGCTGGCGGCACAAACTGCGGGCGAAACCGTCGGTGAATATGTTGGCCAAGCCATCATTCAACGCGTGAACAGCTCCGGCAAATTCACTTTCTTACTGGAGCGCTTGCTCAATGGTAACTTGATAATGGAAGGTTAACCTGTCATCGCGAGGCGGCATCAATAAATTCAGAATAATAGAAGCCGACGTGGCGATCTCTTTTTTTATTTTATCTTCTTCTCCGCCTTCTTAATGCGCTTCTCGCAGCGCGTGCGGAGTTTTTGATCGGGGGAGAGCGCCAGCGCTTGGCGCCATTCGTCGAGCGCGACGTGGTAATTTTTTGCATCGTAGGCGCGCTCGCCGTCTTCGTAATGTTCGCGGGCGCTCTTTCGGTAGGGCGTCGGGGAATCTTTTGATTCGGATTCCTTTTTGATCGTGAGCGCCTGCGCTTCCTCGGGCGTCGTCACCACGCGCGGGGTAATAAACACCAAGAGCTCCGTCTTTTCGCGTGTGTTCCCTTGTTTTCGGAACAACATTCCGAGCAGTGGAATATCGCCCAACAGCGGAACTTTGCTGACGCTGGAGGCGCGGTCGTCTTTCATGAGCCCACCAATCACCACGGTCTGGCCGCTTTTGATGGAGACGACCGTCTGCGCTTCTCGGTTTGCGAGGATAGGCGCGTTCAGTTCGGCGTTAAAACCCAAAATCTTTTTTACGAGCGGATGCACTTTGAGCAACACCTCACGATCGACATTGATGCGCGGCGTTACCTCGAGTTCGATCGCCACCGATTTGTAATCGTAGCTTCGAATTGTTTCACCGCCCTGAATGTTGCGCGTTTGCGTAAGAATTGGAACCTCTTCGCCCACGCGAATCACGGCCGGCTGATTGTTCAGCGTCATGATGTGCGGTGTCGAAAGAATATTCACATCTTTGTTGGTGGCCAACGCCTGAATAACGCCGGACAACTTTCCGTCATCACGAATCAGCGAATACTTCAATCCTTCGCTGATGAAATCACTCAAACTAAAACCCTGCGACGTCTGCGTGTTGAACGTGTGATCGTGGCTTGTGAAGTTTCCGGTGTTGCTCCACTCGACGCCCAATTTGGTCTCGTCGGTAAGCGTAATTTCCATAATGAGCGCTTCGATCAGCACTTGAGGCGCGCGCACGTCCAATGCGTCCGCCATCTTAATGAGGCGCCGAACGTTGGACGCCATGTCGGTGACAACAATCGCGTTCGTGCGCTCGTCCGCGATGAGGGACCCACTTTTTGACATGAGCGGCGTCAGGCTTGCCTTAAAATCCGTCGGCGAAACAAATTTAAGCGGAATCACCTGCGTGATCATGCGGTCGCTTTCGCTGGACGCTACATCCGCGCCATAAGCGACTTCGAGCCCACCCTGCTGCGCGGCCTCCGTTTGCGGCAACACTTTGATCATTTTTCCGTTGCCCGGAACGAGCGTGAAGCCTTTTACCTCCAACACCGACTGCAAAATATCCATCGCCTCCGGAAGCGCGACTTTGCCGGGCGCGGCGACGGTTACAAAGCCGCGAACCAAATCGCTCTTCACGAAAATTTTTCCGGTGACCTGACTAAAAAATTGGAGCACCATATCAATATCGGTGTTTTGAAAATTGAGCGTGATGTCTTGCGCGGGAGCGGCAATCGGGTCCGGATCGGCGAACGAACGAACCGGTGCGATTAAGAGGCTTGCGATGAGAACAATTCCACTTTTCTTCATTGAACACCCGCGCCAGAATTTATTTTCAGTGAAATCTGAAACTTGCCCGAGTAATCGAGCCGCAGCTCGCCCTTATCGGCCTCGATGCTAGTTACGCGCGCTTCTTCAATCACGTCGCCGCTCCGGAGCATGACGGTTCGGCCGCCAGAACTTCGGTTGTTCACGAACGCCAGCGGCTCGCGCCCGTTGCTCACAATTCCGGTGAGCACAAGCCCCGATTCCAATTGCCGACGTTTTTCGGTCAACCGGTTCGCTTCGTCTTGCACGCGTCGCTCGGCCTCCTGCTTCGCTTCTTCGTCGTGACGCAACTTTTCTTCGCGCTTGAGTTCCGCAAGATGGTCCTGCAAATTCGACGCGGACTCCTCGTGCCAAAGCGCCGCAAACACGTTTCGGCCATTTTTAAATTCGGTTTTGTGCAAAACCACAGCGCGCGGCACGGGCCCCAGCGCAAACGAAGCGGACGCGCGCAAAAGGGGACCGCGCGAATCGACGGGCATGACGCGCAACAAGCGACACGTACCAACACGCGCGTCGGTCGCGAGCGCCGTCAAGTAGGCAGCGGTCGCGGTCGGCGTTCCTTCCCATTCGAGTTGCAGCACACCGGCTTTTGGGGTACTCACACTTAACAGCCGCGCCACGCCCGTTTTTTTCGCGCCGGCGCTCGCGAGTGCTTCGATCTTCTGAACAGAATTGGGCAGCGCGGCGTTCGCGTGCGTGGCCGTGGCCATCTCTCTGTCGAACAAATTAGCTTCGGATCGGTCGCGGTAAAATCGCACGCTCTGAATTACAAAGACGGCGGCCGACACAACAAACGTTCCGACAAACAAACCCAAACGATATCTCGCAAAATGCGTCACCGCAGTCTCGCGTCCACGGAGAATTCGACTACTTGGTTTTTTCCAACGGTTACGAGCGCGGACTTCTCCGCCCGCGCCGAACGAAACGCACCGTCCGCGGTGAGATTCGCCGCAAAATTTGAAACGCGCTCGTAATCGGCGGCACGACCCCGCAATGCGATCGCCCGGCGCTCCGCGTCGTAGGAATAATCCAAAAGATGCAAGCCCACTGGAACCTGCGCCTGGACCGCAGAAAAAATATCCGATGCCGGATCCCGTGCGGTGGGCAACTTCGTTTGAGAAATTTGCAACATCTGCTTCGAATTCCAGATTTGTTGCTGAAGATGGCTGCGGGCTCCGCCAATAAAATAGGAAAGCAACAGAAAAAGAACCGCACCGCCAGCCAACATCGTCTGTCGATGCTCCGGCGCCAAAATTTTCGCGAGCGTGTTTCGGCCGGGGGGAATAATCCAGAAACCGGCGGCCTGTTTGATCATCAAGGAAAGTCCGCGCACGGCTGCGTCCGACTGTTGCGGAAGGAATTCGATGTGTTTTATGGTTTCGACACCACCGAACACCGACTTTGCTTTTGCCGGATCTTTGTGCAGCACCACCGTGCGTTGCGGCGCCACGCCATTTTTTTCCGAAAGGAAATAGCGGAACGTCTTTTGTGTGTCCTCAACCAATGCATCGCCGACGGGCAGCGACCGGCTGTAGAACACGTTCGCACCATCGACAAACAACAACTCGGCGGAGGAATCCGCGATGGTCAAAACGGCCGTCACGTTATGCGCCGAACAGACGCCCGATTGCTGGAACGACACGGCGCTCGCGGTCGTCGACTCGCCCATAGCGGAAATTCGAATTCCGACGGCCATGAACGCGTCGACAAATATTTTTAGGCGGTCCCGACGCAATCCCATCACCCAAAACGACGAATCCATCCACACCATGTCGTCATTCGCGAATTCCATCTTGTTGGCCATGAAAAACATTTCCGACCGCGGCACAGCAAGCACGGCATTGAGGCCCGGCCCGTGAACCGCCGCGGCCATCTTCTCGATGTCGCTGAGAAAATCCATCGGGTTGCTCATCGCGGTGAATTTCCGCCGCAACGACCAGGGAAAGAATTTAAAGTGATCAGACTGAAGCACGCGCAAACCGTCGCTGTGCCACTCGATAAACACGAATCCTTTTTTCATTGGGAATCACGCCATGGGAAAAGACGGGTCATTTGAGTTCGCTCCAATAATCGGCGCGCCAGGTGGGGGCCTCGTGCGTCCAGCCAATTTCGACTTGTTTCGAAAAATGCGGCCCGTCCGCGCGAGCGATCCACCGGACGGATTTCTTGTTGTTCGAAAACGCGCGCGTCGCGCGCAGCTTTCCATGAGCCGTTTCAATCTCATTTTCATCGGAAACAAAATTAGCGTCCCGATCCGCCAATGCGGCGTCCACAATTAAATAGGTGAGCCGAAATTCTTCCAGTCGATAGGCGGCCGTTTTCCGCTCAGCACGAGCCATAGAAATCGCCGCGGTTGCCAATGCAGAGGCCGCCAACAATATCCACAGCGCGGCAATTCCAATCGCGCCCCGACGATTCATGATGCAATTCGTCATCCCGGCATTCCTATTGGCCGGGATCCAGGTTCTTCATCGGAAAACTTGGGCCCCCGCCAAATGCGTGCCGGGGCAACGGAAGCACGGTTCAACACACTCGTCATAATCGGCAAAATTCGTTCGTCGCTCGCTCCGTCGGCGCACGTCACTTTGACCCGCACGCACAACGGCAAGCCCCGAATTCCGCGCAATGGTTTTTTGTTCACCGCATCCCAACCCCAATTCGATTTCCACTGCTGGCCATCAAAAAACTCGAACGACATATCCTGTTTGGGTCCAAAATTGATTTGCTCAACGGCTTCGATATCGATGTCCGCCACCCGCCGCGTGAAAGAAACGGTTTTCCCATCCGGCGAAACAAAGAAGCTTTGCTCGTTATCAGCAGATAAATACGCAGCGCGAAGATCTTTGGCCATTTGCGCAAGAAGAACATTGGTATCAACCTGCGCACGCAGCGACGCGGCGAGCCCTTGAAACCGAGCACTCTCCGCGCGAATCACCTGGAAACCGGTTGCCGCCACCATCAAAAGAATAGTGATGGCCATCATCACCTCAATAAGTGTGAAGCCATTCTGTTTCATCGCTCCACGCACCTCTCGTCACGTACCGGCGCACGAACGAGCTGCCGAAGTCGACCAATTTCTTCGCAGCGCGCGGCCAGCGCGTCTTCTCGGCTGCGTTCGCGAGCAGTGTGAACCAACGCGAACGCTTCGAGCGTTGCGTACAATCCAATCGAAAGAACCGTGACCGCGAGCAACGCTTCCATTAACAAGTAACCGTTACACCCTTTTCTATTTCGAATTTTCATTTCCCTTTCCGCTCCAAATGGCGCGCTCCCGCGCTAACAATTGCTCCACCGCGGTGCCCGACCCTTGCGCATCGGCTGACACGCGTTGCATATAACCGCGAATCGCCGGCCATGCGATAAGGCAAACGAGACCGGTGAGCGCGGCGGCCACGCAGATTTCTGCCAATGTGAAGCCGTTTTTTTTAGTGGTTCCCAATGTCATCCTCGGTGCCTTCTTTTCCGTCGGGACCCATTGAAAACAAATCGAAGTCGGGATTGTCTTGGCCCGGCACGCGGTACACAAAATGATTTTTCCACGCGTCGACCGGAACCGCGCGCTTGAGGTAGGGTCCTTTCCAATTGCTGATCCCGGAGGGGGCTGCTCGCAGCGCTTCCAAACTTTCTTGGGACGACGGATAACGGCCGCAGTCGTATTCAAAGGCATCCAGCGCCATCGCAATATTTTCCACTTGGAGCCGCGTCGTCGAAATTCGCGCTTCCTGCGTGCGCCCCGTCAACCGCGGCACGACCACCGACACAAGAATGCCGATAATCGCGACCACGAGCATAATTTCCGCCAGAGTAAACCCGCGATTGAGATGACATCGATTTTGTCCTATCCGAAAAAGTCTTCGTCGCCCTCCGCGGGGCCGACGAAACCGAACGTATATTCCGCAAAATGTCATCGCAGCGTTGCGCTCATTTCGAAGATGGGGAGAAGCATGGCCAGCGCGACGAAACCGACCACCGCGCCCATGCCGAGGATGAGCGCCGGCTCGAGAAAAGACAAAAACATTTTCCACTGATGTTCGGTTTCGCGCCGATAGGACACAGCCAATCGTCCGAACGATTCCTCGAGCTGCCCGGTCTCTTCGGCGGCTCCGACGAGCTCGCACATCATTGGCGGGAACCAACGGGAGCATTCGAGTGCGGATTTGAAATTTTTTCCCTGAATTATTTCGCTGATAACTTTCTTTAGCGCCTCAGAAAAAAAGGGATCGTTAATGGATTGTCGCGACAGCTGAATCGCGTCCGATACCGTGTAACCGCTGCGCAACAACGATTCCATCATGCTGGCCCAGCGCTGAAGCACCGCGTTGCGCCAGGCGTCAGAAACAATTGGCAGCTTTAGTAACGCGTCTTGTGCCCGCGCCAACACGGAGGCACGTTTCATCACAAAGAATCCGCCGATCACGGCCAGCGCCAGCGTGACAAACACGTACCGGAACCCGGACGAAGCGAGAATTAAAATACGCGTTGGCAGCGGGAGTGTTTGTCCCAAGTCTTGAAACAGAAATTGAAACCGCGGGATCACGAATCCCAATAGAAATGCGCAAACCACCATTGCCAGCACCAACAAAAAAGCCGGATACACGAGTGCCGCGCGCAATCGTTGACGCACTTCCATATCGGTTTCCAGTAGCTTTGCCAGTTCCGACAGCGACGCGTCGAGATTTCCGGAGAGCTCACCGGCTTGAACGATTCCGATCGCGATACGGGGGAATGTTCCGTTCTGGAGTTTGAGCGCTTGCGAAAAACTGTGGCCACTCTCGAGCTCACTTTTTACCGACGACAAAACCTTTTTTAAGTTCGGGCTCCCCGACTGCTTTCGCAGAACGTCCACACTGCGACTGAGCGGCAAACCGCCCTTCAGCAGATCCGCCAAGCGTCGCGTCAAAAGAACGGTCTCCGAGTGTTTGAGCTTCACGCGATCTCTTCGGCCACGCGTCGTACTTCGTTCAGGGTCGTGATACCCCGTTCGGCTTTCGCTTGGCCGCTTTCAAAAAGCGTTTTCATTCCCAACGACGCCGCCGCCTTTCGTAGCGCCGATGCCGGCGTTCGACTCGCAATCATTTCGCGGAGCGACTCATTAATAATGAGCAACTCAAATAGGCCGGTTCGGCCTTTGAAACCGACGCCGTGACAGATATCGCATTCGGGCTTTTGATGCCCGCACGCCGTGCAAAGCGTGCGCACCAGTCGTTGCGCGAGCACGACGCTCACCGACGACGCGACCAAATAGGGTTCGATGCCCATGTCGATAAGGCGTGTCACCGCGCCGATCGCATCATTTGTGTGCAACGTGCTGAAGACCAGATGACCCGTTAACGACGCGCGAATCGCAATCTCGGCGGTTTCGTGATCGCGAATTTCGCCCACCATAATCACGTCGGGATCCTGCCGCAAAACCGATCGCAACCCGCTCGCAAACGTGAGTCCAATTTTTGCGTGCACCTGGATCTGATTGATCCCGCGCAAACGGTACTCAACGGGATCTTCAATCGTGACGATTTTCTTCTCGCTCGTGTTGATTCCCGATAGGAAAGAGTAGAGCGTGGTTGTTTTTCCATGGCCGGTCGGCCCGGTCACGAGCACGATGCCGTTCGGTTTGCGAATAAGTTTTTCAAGCACCGTTTGCTGATCAACGCTGAGGCCCAGTTTCTCCAGGCCGTGAATCATGTTCGCTTGCGGCAACAAGCGCAAATCAACGGTTTCACCGTGCACCGTTGGAATTGTGGAGACACGAATATCGACGTTGTCCTCGCCCAACGCCACGCGCACGCGACCGTCTTGCGGGAGCCGCTTTTCGGCGATGTTCATATGCGCCATCACTTTAATGCGCGAGGTTAAGAGGGCCTGGTGACGCACCAGGTTCTCGGGCACGCGGATTGGATTTAGCAAGCCATCAATACGGAACCGAATCGTGGTTTCGTTCTCGAACGGTTCGATGTGGATATCGGTCGCGCGTTCGCGGTGCGCTTGTTTCAGCAAATCGTCCACGAAACGCACCATTGCCGCGCTTTCGGGGGGAGAATCAAATTCCGGGTCCGATTCGCTCGGCACGCTGGTCGCTTGAAGCGAATCAATCGCTTCGGCGCCCAACCCATACAGTTTCCGTAACGCCTCGCGGAATTCGCTTTCATCGCAACGAAGCGCCGTGACCGGAGCTCCGAGAAAAACAGAAATGTTATCGAGACGTTCGAGATTGTCCGGATCGCAAGCGGCGACCGTAATAGAACCCGAGGCGGCTCGCCCGATTGGAATAAAACGCCAGCGGGCCGCGACGGCCGCGGACACACGCTTGAGCAAATCACTGTCGGGGACCAGCTCTTTGAGAATACCCATGGCCAGCTGTTATTAAATTTGTCGTCAAGCCAAGGTAAGCCCTGTGTAAATCTTTTGTAAGTCTTTTGCTCGTTACTTGTAGCGGCCCTTTGCGTCGTTGCGGCGGATGCGGAGGAGGTCGAGGAACATCGCGGTGGAGTCGCGGAACAGGTGGACGCGGGTGAATGGCGAATCTTCCCAATGCACACCGACTTCGCGAATCTCGCAACCGATTTTCTTTGCAACAAACAGAATTTCCACATCGAAACCAAAGCGCATGATGGTTTGCCGACGGAATACTTTCTCTGCCACGGCGCCCGTGAACATTTTGAACCCGCATTGCGTGTCCAAAAATCCGCGCAACACGAGAAAGCGAACAAGCACGCTGAAAATACGGCCTGCCGCTTCACGCAAAACGGGTTGGCGCTTGGCCAAATGCGCACCGGTCACGCGACGCGACCCGATGACGACGTCCACATATTTTAGTCCGAGGAATTTTTGCACCTCTTCGATTGGCGTCGACATATCGGCATCCGAAAACAATCGATACGCGCCTTCTGCGAGAAGCATGCCGCGTTGCACCGATCCGCCCTTGCCGATATTTTTTTCATTTCTGACCAAACGAAAAAACGGCTTGTCAGCAATGAACGTTTCAACAACGTCGCTCGTGCCATCGGTGGAAGCGTCGTCCACCACAATGATCTCCGTCGTGTAAGACTGAAGTTGCCGAAATTTTTCAATTTTCTCCAACGTCGGGAGAATTCGTTTCGATTCGTTGTACGCCGGAATAATAATTGACAGCGTGGGGGTGGAAATCACAGAGGTCACGGCCTACACTCAATTATGCTCGAAGAGGAACTGAATGAAGCGAAGTCGATAATCGTTGTTGATGATGATGAATCGGTCCTATCTTTCTTGTCGTTTTCTTTGAAAGGAGATGGGTTCAATGTGATCGAAGCCAGAGACGCCGAGCGCGCGCTCACGATTTTGAAAACCAAGAAACCGAATTTGATTCTGCTCGACATCATGCTCCCCAAGATGGACGGATTCGCAATGTGCAAGATGGTCCGTCAAGATTTCCGGCTCAAAGATGTTCCTATCCTATTTATTACGGCTTACGCCGACCCTTCAAGCCTGGAAAAGACCCAAAAAGCCGGTGCCCAAGGATTGATCGAGAAACCAATAATGTACAGCGAACTTCTTGTACAAATTCTCGATGCTCTTGCCGGCCGGTTCTCGCTGCCCACCCGTCTTCGTTTCGCGTCGTAAAATCCCGCCCGTTCCTCGAAGGCGCCGTCGCCCAAATATGCTAATTACGGAGCATGGCGCTCGACAAAACACAACACTATATTTTTCGGATTGGCTCGGATAACCAGCATCGGATCCATTGGGACGGCGCAAATTGGCAATACGAGTTCCTGGCCGGTGGCGTGTTGTTTGACCAACTGAAAGCGAGTTCCGAGGTTGAACTGGAAGACATTGTTTCGGTGCACGGTCTGACGCTGGACCGTTTCACCGTTGACCAAGACCGCGAAGGCGCTGGCTATAGCAAGAAAATTCAAGATAGAATCAAACAGTTAACGGATGCTGGAATTGATCCCTGCCCGAAACATGGACTCATGTCAAAAAATATGGATAACACTTGCGAAGCTTGCTTAAACACGGATTACCCAGACGATCACAAAGGAACCGAAGGATAACGATGTCGCGCGCTACAAAAGGCGTTTGGTTCGCGCTCGCGCTCGTTAGCATCTCGCCCGCGTTGCACGCTCGCCCGCTTTTGACCGAAGAAGTCGAACCGGCCGGTCGCTACAACTTCGAAGCCACCATTTCTGTTTCGCAGCGCGAAGACGAATTCAATACACCGCGGACCAATTACAAAACCGTCGCATTTCCGATGCGAGCGCGCCTCGGTCTCACCCGCCGCTTTGATATTGGTTTCGGCCTTACCTATTTAAGTCAACGACTCGAAACGCCCACCGCACACTATTCGGGCAGCCAAAATGGACGATTCTCACCCTATTTCAAATATTCGCCGTCCGATTGGTTTGGCTTTGAATTCATCTGGCACACGAAGAAAGGGGAACAAGGAGATCAGGAATTGCCGGTTCAAAGCAGTTATGACTACGAAACACTCGCGTTGTTCAAAATTCCAACCAATTGGCCAATCCGGTTTAACGTGGGTTACCTGTGGCGTGGCGGTTATCACAGCAAACTGGGCGTTTCGAACGACACCATCTACAAAGTCGAACCCGGCAACATTTTTGAATCCAAAGGCTCTCTTGAGATACCGATCGTCTGGCATATTGGCTTGCTCGGAGAAGTAGCTTATTACCGCAGCGAAAATACAAAGATAAATCAGTCGGTCCTCGCTGATTCGGGCGGCGAAGCGATGGACGCGTTGGGAGGGCTGACCTGGTCGTACGCCGGATGGAATATTGGAGCGGGCGTCGCTTTCGGTTTGCTTGACGAACAGCATTCGAGTTTTAATCTCGAGCGCGGCGCCGGCGACGTTCTCTACAAAGGCACCGTTAGCTACAAACTCGCGCCGCGGAAACCCGGCTCATGAAAAGGTTTTGGCTGATCGGATTTGTTTTCGTCACTGCAGGATTTTCAGCCTGCAAACGCGAACAGGAACCGAACAAAATTCTCGATCCGCTTCCAATCAAGTCCGATATCACGAGCTTGCCCGCTCAAGTTGGTCAAGGTTGGTTCTTGATGAAACGGGATTGCATGAAAGTGTTGGTACCGGTGATGAACCGTACCACTCTTACTAACAGTACGTTTCCGGAACTCACCGGCCCCGACGCCCAGTCACGTTACACGTTTACGACCAGCGAGCGTCATTATGGGACGGCGACCTTTACGATTCAATTTAAGGACGCCGGCAATAACACGATCGATCCAATCCAAATGCAATCGTCAACCGCGATAATTAAGTCGGTGCTCATTACCGACAATGGCGGGAATTCGAAATTCACTTTGAGCGAGAACCTGACGCTCACGCTCGATCTCGCCGGAATCGTTGATTCTGATAAGAGATTGACAGGTACGTCGAATTTTTCGAGCAGCAACTTGTCGCTTAATTTTGCGTTTAACGGCGTTGGCGCCAAGACCACGTTCGATGGCTTAACGGATGGAAGCGCTTCGGCGTCCGGCACCTTCGATGGTCAACCGACCACCCTAAATCTTTCCTTTTATGCCGACCATACCGCCAATGGAAATATCACCTGGAGCGGCATCAGCGGAGGGTTGCACTACACCGAAACCGGCACCGGATACATCGTCACGAACGAATTCCGTTTGCTCCTAGAATAATTCTGGCGTTTTCGAATTGTGGATTCTGTGGATAACCTTGTGGAAAAATGTCTTGACGGAGTTCTCCTCGATAGGTAAGAATAAATAGTCGCGTTTTCAAGGACCCTTAACCTCAATTAGGAGAATTACTCCTGGATGACGTCCTCTCTTGAGATCCGCCATATTCTTGCGTTTGTAATTTTATTTACAGCGCTTGTAAGTCTCGCCCTGGGCGGGTTGGTATTAATGGACAGTCCGCGCCGAACGATTAACCGCCTCTTTTCAGTTCTGTGTTCCATGTTTTTTATCGCGGGGCTCGCGTTTATCGGTCTAAACTATTCGAAGTCTCCGCAAGTGTCGCTGATCTGGTCCCGCCTGTACACAATTAGCCTTCTTTTCGTCTCACCTCTTTATTATCACCTGGTTCTCGGCAGTATTGGCAATCAATACAAAAATCAGGATTCGCTGATGTCTGGCTTTTATGAACGCGTAAAACAACTCGCGTATGTTTTTAGCGGTGGATGGTTTCTTCTCATGGTGGGTGGCCTCACGCCGCAGCAACTCGCGAAGTACACGTACTTTTCGATTCCGGACATTGGAAAACAATTTTGGGTCGCCGCGATTCTGTTTGGTCTGCTTGTGGGAATCGCGGTAGCGCTCTTAACCAAGCAAACCGTTACCTCGAAAGATCCGACACAAAAAAGCCGTCTGCTCTACATGCTGTTTGGAACGGGGATTATGGTTTCCACGGTCGCCATTAGTGTTCCGTTTATTATCGGATTCCGATTGGATGTAAGTTGGTTCTTCCCGGTCATGCACATTGCCGCTTGCCTCTGCATGGGGTTCATCGCTTATTCGCTCACGACGAGTCACCTGTATCACTTCTCCGAACTTGTTCGAAAAACGCTCGCATTTTTTGTGATGACCACCATTTTGCTCACGGTGTTTGGAAGCACGCATTATCTCTCCAGCAAATTGCTTTTGCCGTACTTACCGAACAGCGACTTCTTCGCGCTGGGCCTGTCATCGATTTTTATGGCCCTCTTGTTCCATCCGCTTCGCTACCGCGTTCAAAACTTGGTTGACCGCATTTTCTTTGCGCAACGCTACGATCAAATGCAACGCTTGCGCGGCTTGTCGCGCCGCGTGTTGTCATCGGCCGACCGGGATGAGCTCTTAAATATTTTGTTTTCCAGCCTGCAAAGCACCGGTTTCGGATCGCTCAGCTTGCTTTTGAAAGATCCGCAGAAATCCATCTTTCAAATTAAAAAGGGCGTTGGTCTTGCTTCAAACGCGGACGGATTCTTCTTACGGAACGACTCGCTGCTCATTCAGCACGTCCGCGAAGAGAAAGGGGAACTGATTCGCGATGAAGTGCTGCGCCGCATTCTCACCGATTGGGAACGCCAATCGATTAGCGATGAAATGGAAGTGCTGCAGGCGGAAATCGCTTTTCCGCTTTTTTCCACGCGCCGCCGCGCGCTGTTCGGTGTGATAACGCTTGGGAATTCGGACCTCGGTTATTCGTCTTATAAAGGCCGCAACATTTTTTGGCTCAAGAGCGTCATTGATAACGCCGGCATCATGCTCGACAATTTTTACCATCAGGAATTTGCAAACGCTCTCGTTCCGTACGTCGGAAAAACGTGGGCCGTGGAAATGCGCCGCAACAAAGAAGGATTTCGCGAACGCTTGGCGGGCCATCGCACGTGGGTCTCGGTTCTCATGATTGATATTCGGCATTTCACGGTGCTTTCGGGTCGGCTTGATCCGCGCGAGGTCGTTGAACTATTAAAAGAATTTCGTTCCTGTGTAGCGCCCGTCGTCTATCGCAACCAAGGCACGATCGACAAATTTATCGGTGACGCTGTCATGGTGGTGTTTGGCCTTCCTATTTTGCCCAAGCTTTCCAATCCCGATCATAATACGGTTCAATGCGCCATGGACCTTATGCACGAGATTGATAAATGGAACGCCACGCGCATCAAACAAAACAAAGACCCGATCTCGATCGGCATCGGAATTTCGTCTGGGGAAGTGATCGCTGGGAATGTGGACTCCGGTGATCGCGTCGAATACACGGTTATCGGTGACGCGGTCAACATGGTGGCGCGCATTGAAGATTTGGCCGGCGATAATCAGATTCTCATGTCACCGGCCACATACGGCCGTGTGAAAGAAGTTGTCTCAGCGAAAGCATGGCAACCGCGGTTTCTTGCCGGCTTCGACCAAGCAATTATGCTCTACGAGTTAATCAACGTTCTCGAAAGCAGCAACGAAGTGCCGTCCGACGTTCCGCCCTCCGAACCGCGCCGTCTCGCCGCAAACCAGTAAGTGATCCTCACCATTCTCGCTGGAACAACCTACGCCATTTTGTTTTGGCGCCGACTTTTGATTTTCGGACTTGTGCCCCTGAATTTGGACGTGCTGCGTCTTTTCTATCCCACGTTTGAAATCGGACAACGACTTTTTCATTCGGGTTCCTTGCTATGGGATCCCTACCGCAATTTTGGACAACCATTTCTCGCCGCACCGGACTCCCAAGTGTTGTATCCGGTGCGGTGGCTGGGATTCTTTCTAAGCTACTTGGATTATCAGCGCATCGTCATTGTATTTCACGTTGCACTGGCGGCGGGTGCGGCGGGTATTCTTTTCCTTCGAAAATCCAAATCATCAATGACCGCAGCGGTCGCAGCGCTCGCTTTCGGTTTTAACGGATTTTTCCTGAACCGTTCCGGCTACCTGGTGGACTTCTGCTCGATGGCGTGGGCCCCCCTTCTGCTGCTTCTGCTGCTTGAGCGCAAACCGAAGGCGCTTGGCGTTACGATGGCGCTCCAATGGCTGGCGGGGTTTCCGCCTTTTTCGCTGCTCACTGTCGTATTGTTGACCGTCTTCGCTGCCGTGGAAGAGAAGCCAGCAGACGCGTTTCGCTGCCTAGTCAAGGGATGTTCATGGGCCGCGGGATTAAGCGCATTGCAGTGGCTTCCCTTTTCCGAAATGTTGAAAGAATCCGCACGCGCACTGTTTTCTGTTCCGCCCGGATTTGCTTCGACAAGCGTTTCGATCGTGGATTTGGTGGTGAACCTTGTCGTACCTTCGCCTTTGCTCTGGATCGAGCCTGGGAAAACATTAAACGCGTTTTACGTCGGCCCCATTTTTTCGTTCCTATTTGCAATCGCCATCCTACGTCACGGAAGGAAAGAAAGGGCCTTGGGGCTCGTCGGTTTGTTGTTCATGTTAGCAGCGACCGTACAAAAACTAACCAGTGGTGTATTCCGTTACCCGAGTCACTTTTTGTTTCCCGCGCTCACCATCTTCTTTTTTCTTGCCACCATTGGATGGACGAAAATCAGAAACAATTCCGCTCGAAAGATTCTCTTAGCGCTGATGTTGGCGGATTTTCTTTTTTACGCGTGGCCAACGAGATTCACATGGGCGTCTAGCACGGTGCTTACAGAAAACCACGTTACATTGGTCGACGGAAGCAAACTTGCGAATCACAACCGCCTGTTTGCGACATTCGCGATCTTAAAAAATGATTTTGGGTGGAGACGCCGATCTCCGGCGGATTGGCAATTTTTAAAATCGGTTTATCCGCCGTCGTATGCAACCGCCTTTGGGATAAAAGAAGCCAGCAGTCACCACAGCCTCGAAGGGCGCCGCGCGCTCGAATTTCAAAAACGCCTCAACCATCAATCGCAAGACCGAAACCTTTTCGACGTCGCGGGCATTCGAATGAAAATAGATATTTCGGCGACGGGACTGGCCAAAGCGATTCCTGAGCCGGCGGATGTGCTGGTGACGGAGAATCCGAATCCGAAAAAGCATTTATTCTTCGTTGATAGCGGAGCGGATGTTCGAGTTATCGCGGACGAGCCAGGAAAACTGGTGGCCGAGACAGAAGGGCCTGGCCGAATCGTTTTTTCGGAGGCTTATTATCCTGGCTGGCGCGTGCGGGTAGACGGCAGCGAGAGTCGCCCCGGTCTCTATGAAGATATTTTTATGTGGACGGACGTATCCGAGGGGAAACACATTATTGAATTCGTTTATCACCCTTGGTCCGTGCGCATTGGCGGCATCGTAAGTTTAATGACACTCATCTTGTTCGTTGCTTCGCTGTGGCGATCACGACAGAATGAAAAGTCAAATACCAAACCGTAAAGAAGCCGAGACGAGGCGTAGCCGACGGTTCCCCTGTTGACAGCATTCGCGTTTTGTCGTGAAATGAAATAACTTTTCAATAAGACCATTTATGCTACAAGCGTTTATCATCGTTGCAAGAGAGGGCCTCGAATCGTTTCTCATCGTGGCCGTTCTCTTCTCTTATCTCAGAAAATCTGGGCGGCATCAACTTTTGCCCGCCGTGAAAGTGGGGATTGGTGCGTCGGTTTTGGCTTCGAGCGCGCTGGCGTTCGTATTGATGAAAATTGCCAATAACTCGCTGCTCGAGGGGATTCTCGGAGCCGTTACGGCCGTGCTTGTCGCCTCCATGATCGTTCACATGTGGCGGCTGGGCCCATCTTTTAAAAAAGAAATGGAACAAAAACTTTCTGAAGCTTCCAGCAAACCCGCCGAAAAATCAGCACTGATCGGAGTATTCTTGCTCACGGTGTTCCTCGTGACGCGAGAAGGAATGGAAACCGCGCTCATGCTGTTTCAAGTGAAGAACGGTCGCTTCATTCTCGGAAGCTTTTTGGGATTAATCGGCGCTTCGATCATTTCCTATTTTTGGGTTCGGTACAGCCACTTAATAAATTTGCGGCGCTTTTTTCAGGTCACCGGTATCTACCTGATATTTTTCATGCTCCAGGTGGCGCTCACGGCTTTTCATGAACTCTGTGAAGCCGGAGTTTTTCCAAACTCCGAAACATGGCATGCCGCGACGGAGCCTTATTCGCCCGATGGAACCTATGGCAAATGGTTTTCGTTTATCTTCGTGGTCGGCATGGCGCTCTGGCTTTTAATCGCCGCCGTGCACGACCGAACACGCCGAAAAACCTCCGAACCTGCGTTGCCTTGACATCAATCCGGTTGGTGGTTAAACTCGGATTATCGCATCGATTTTGGTCGTTTTTATAACGGAAGAGGAACAAGTTCATGCCCAGCAATTTGACAGTACGCATCGCCGGTGAAGGTGGAGAAGGTGTAATTTCAACCGGCGAACTTCTCACCACCGCCGTAGCTCGTGCCCGCCGAGATGTTTTCACTTTCCGAACCTATCCGGCAGAAATCAAAGGCGGACCCGCCATGTTCCAATTGCGCTTCGCCGATCACCCGGTGTTATCGGTCGGAACAAAACTTGATGTGCTCATGGCGTTTAACGAAGAAGCCATCGATCTGCATGCCGCGGAATTAAAGGCGGATGGCCTGCTCGTTTACGATTCGTCTGTTTTTGATCCGGAAAAGAAAGTGCCTTCGAGTGTTCAACTTTACGGCGCCCCGCTCACGACGATTGCCACCGAAGGGGTCGGGCTCAAGAAAAGCAAAAACATGGTCGCATTGGCGCTACTCGGCCAATTGATTGGAATTCCACTGGACGGTTTTAAATCGCTCGTCGAAGAAAAATTTGGCAAGAAAGGCGGCGACGTCACCGAGAAAAATTTAAAGGCGATCGACGAAGGATATAAATGGGGAGAAACCCATCCGGTCGGTCGCGACTTGAATGTTCCGGCCAGCATCCGAAAAGAACGAAAACTCATCATGTCCGGTAACGAAGCGATGTCCGCCGGAGCTGTAGCGGCCGGATGCCGATACTACGCCGGATACCCGATCACACCCGCCTCAGACATTTTAAGTTTCATGGAAAAACAGATTCCTCGTTTCGGCGGTGTAGCGGTTCAAACAGAAGATGAAATTTCCGCGATTGCGTCCTGCGTCGGTGCATCGTTTGGCGGAGCAAAAGCGCTGACAGCCACCTCGGGACCCGGATTATCGCTCATGGCGGAAGTGGTTGGTCTGGCAACAATGACGGAAACGCCGGTGGTTATTATTGATGCCCAGCGGTCGGGCCCATCGACCGGAATGCCCACGAAGACCGAACAATCCGATTTGTCGTTTGCCGTAAACATGGGACACGGCGATGCGCCGCGCGTGGTATTGGCGCCCTCGAACGTGAAAGATTGTTTCTACGGAATGGTGAAAGCGTTCTACATCGCCGAAAAATATCAGATTCCCGTCGTTATGCTCTCCGATCAGTCTCTTTCTCACCGCACTCAAACATTCACCCGGCCCAATCTTGATAACCTGCAAGTTGGAAATCGCATCCGCGCACAGCGGAACGGGGATTACAAACGATTTTTGGATACCGAAAACGGAGTTTCGCCGGTCGCGTTCCCCGGTGATGAAGGGCTTAATTTTGTCACCACCGGATTGGAGCATGATGAACACGGACATCCAAGTTGGTCGCCGAGCAACCATCAACGCATGTCGGCCAAACGTCACCGCAAACTCGATTTCATTGCAAAAGAAAAAGGATTCACGCGTCGCTTCGGTGACGAGCATGCAACGGTTGGCGTGATTTGCTGGGGTTCGACCGAAGGTCCGCTTGAAGAGGCAATCAACACCGCTGCTACGCACGGGCTCGAAGTGAAGGCGCTCACAATCAAAATGATTCATCCGCTGCCCGATGAAGAAATTCGCAGTTTTCTCACGGGTCTCAAGCACGTGATCGTGCCTGAAATTAATTACACGGGTCAGCTTTGCCAAATTCTTCGCGCTCGCTATTTGTATCCGTTCCAATCGTTCACGAAATGCAACGGAATGCCATTCGATCCGGACGAATTGTTCAATCGTATCGAGGAGGTGATTCGTCGTGCCTGAAGCCGTTAAGACAACCAACACAGAAACTTACAAGAGTGCGGTTCCGGTCACCTGGTGTCCCGGCTGTGGCGATTTTTCCGTCTTGCACGCGATTTACAAAGCGCTCGGAATCCTCGGTTACAAGACACACGAAACCGCGGTGATGTCGGGCATCGGTTGCTCAGGACGCACCCCTGTTTTCACGTCGTGCTACGGATTTCACGGCGTGCATGGTCGGGTTCTTCCAACGGCGACCGGATTGAAACTGGCCAATCCGAAACTGCATGTTTTTGCGGTCGGTGGCGATGGTGACGGTCTTGCGATCGGCGGTGGACATTTTCCTCACGCCGCGCGGCGCAACGTCGACATTACCTATATCATGCTCGACAACTCAACATACGGACTTACAAAGGGCCAGGCGTCTCCCACGACGGGGAAAAATTCGTCGGCCCGCAGCCTTCCCTATGGAGCATCCGAAGACAATTTAAACCCCATTGGCCTCGCGCTCGCGTACAACGCTTCGTTTGTGGCACGCGGTTTTTCCGGTCAGTTAAATCAATTGATCGATCTGATCGTTCGAGCCGCGCGTCATCCGGGTTTCTCGTTCTTGCATGTAATTTCACCGTGCGTCGTGTTCAACAACACCTATCCGTACTACACGAAGAACGTTACGATGATACCCGACACACACGATCCAAAAGACAAACTTCAGGCACTGGATTTGTGGCAGGACCCCGATAAAACCTACATCGGTGTTTTCCATGAAGTGGTCCGTGACTCCTACGCCAAGCGAACCGAAAAAATCATCGAGCTCGCTCAAACAAAAGGCAAAGGGGACATGAACCAGCTTCTCGATAGTTATCGCTGACCCCGTCACGGAATGAAATTCTACGAGTACCAAGCGAAGGCCGTTTACGAACGGTTCCGAATTCCCAAACCGCAGGGAGAAGTAGTTTTTAACGCGGCCTCTGTCAAAACGGCAATCAAAAAGCTGGGCAAAGGTCCGTGGGCAGTTAAGGCGCAAATCTTGGCGGGTGGCCGCGGGAAAGCCGGCGGCGTGAAAATCGTCAAAACTCCGAAGGAAGCCACGGCGCTTGCAAAACTGCTTTTCTCAAAGCCGCTCGTCACCCATCAGACGGGTCCCAAAGGCGAAAAGGTCATGGCGCTTCTTATTGAAAAATCGCTGCCGAAGATTGCACGCGAAATGTATGTGAGCATCGTTCTTGATCGCAAGGCAGCGGCCCCGCTTCTCATCGCTTCGGCTCAAGGCGGCATGGACATCGAAACTCTCGCCAAGGAGCGGCCGGATGCCATTCTTCGCTTTCCACTGGATCCGCTCGAAAAACTGCCAGCGTACCGCGCGCGGAATATTGCGAAGCAACTCGGACTTTCCGGAAAGCTTATAAACGAAGGCGCCGCGTTTCTGTCGCGGCTTTACGATATCTTTGTTTCCATTGACGCAAACATGGTGGAGGTAAATCCGCTGGCGGTCACCGAAGACGGGACGCTCATGGCGCTCGACGGAAAAATGTCCACCGACGACAACGCACTCTATCGACACGAAGACCAACTTAAATGGAAAGACGAAAGCCCGCAACCCGCAGCCGAGAAACAGGCAGCCAAAGCCAAAATTTCTTACATAAAACTCGATGGCAGCGTCGGTTGCCTCGTGAACGGTGCGGGGCTTGCCATGGCAACCATGGACATCATCAAACTGCATGGCGGCGAGCCAGCAAATTTCCTTGATGTCGGCGGCGGTGCTACGGCCGACCAAGTCACGGAAGCCTTCAAGATTATTTTGTCGGACAAGCGCGTTGAAGGGGTGCTCGTTAACATTTTTGGTGGCATCATGCGCTGCGACGTGATTGCCGAGGGCATCATTGCCGCGGTAAAAAAAATAAAGCTGACGGTACCTTTGGTTGTTCGGCTCGAAGGCAACAAATCCGAAGAAGGGAAACAAATGCTCGCAAAATCGAAATTGCCGCTGAAAGCCGCATCGAGCCTCGACGAAGCGGCGAAACTTATCGTGGAGTCGGTGGGACATAAAAATGGGCATTCTTCTTAACACTGGTTCGAAGGTTATCTGCCAGGGAATCACAGGCTCGGCCGGATCCTTCCACACGCGGCTGTGCAAAGAATACGGAACAAAAATCGTGGGAGGCGTAACGCCTGGCAAAGGCGGCACCGATTTCGAAGGCACACCGATTTTTGACACCGTGAGCGACGCTGTTCGCGCAACCCAAGCCGACGTCTCGATGATTTTTGTGCCGGCGCCGTTGTGCGCGGACGCCATCCTCGAAGCAATGGAAGCCGGAATTCGGTTGATCATTGCCATTACCGAAGGAATTCCGGTGCTCGACATGGTTCGCGTCAAACATTTAATGAACCGCTGGAATAGCAACAAGAGCGACACAGACAAAGTGCGCTTGATTGGTCCCAATTGTCCCGGTGTCATCACCGTGGACGCGTGCAAAGTGGGCATCATGCCGGGTTACATTCACAAACGCGGCCCGATTGGAATCGTATCACGCTCGGGCACGCTCACGTACGAAGCGGTGTGGCAACTCACGAAGCTGGGCCTTGGTCAGTCAACGGTCGTTGGGATTGGCGGCGATCCCGTGAACGGAACCAACTTTGTGGATGTGCTGGAACTCTTTCAAAACGATTCTCAAACGGAAGCGGTCGTGATGCTCGGCGAAATTGGCGGACGCGCCGAGGAAGAAGCCGCGCATTACTTTAAAACGAAAATGTCGAAACCACTTTTTGCGTTCATCGCGGGCGTGACGGCGCCTCCGGGCAAACGCATGGGCCACGCGGGAGCCATCGTCGAAGGCGGATCCGGCAAGGCCGAAGACAAGATCCAAGAGCTCCGAAAAAATGGCGTGATTGTGGCCGATTCACCGGCCACAATTGGAATCACGGTCTGTGAGCATTTTGGGACGAAAGCTCGCTAGTTCGTTTTTCCTTTTTCTAACGGTTGCGGTCGTTAACGCAGCCGATCCCGCACCGCAACAGACATCCTACACCGAAATCCCGTATTACCTGCGTCAACTCGAAATGACCGATCTCGAGAGCAAGCGCATCGAATTCAACAAGATCATTCACGACGCCGTCGCGAACGCCGATCTCTCCGATAAAAAAACAGTCAAGAAAATGGAACCGATCATTGCGCGCATTCGCGCGGCCATCGATGCAAAGCTCGATCGCCCGTATATCGAGGGTCAATCGATGTGGCTCCAAAGCGCTGTCGATTTCTTTGAACGAGAAAAAAATCAGCAAGTGATTTCGTTGCCGCAGTCGGACTGGTTACCGCTCGAAGCGCCGGCGAAAAACGGCGCGCGCATTTCGATCTTCCCAGACAAAATTCTGCTTCTCGAGAATGACAAATCGAAGGTCATCGCACAGTCGTCAAACATCCACGAAGCGATCCTTTCGCCCGACGGCCGGCGCGTCGCATTTTTCCGTCAGACCGACGATACGTCGCACGCCGAAATTTGGGTTGTTGATACGCGCAAATTGACGCGCAAAAAAATCGCGGTGTATCCGTCGTGCAACACGCTGCTTTTCTCGCTGGAAGGGAACCGCTTGTTCGTTCAGGAAAAGCCATCAGCAAACAATCCGGAACCTGCTATTCACCGAATCTCCCTCAGTGGCGGTGGCGAGCGCGTCATTGGGAAAGCATCTTCGCTGGAAACGGTCGTGATGAAAGGTCGTTACGAAGGGAAAATTATCGTGTACGCGTCAAAGACGCATCATCTCGGAATATCGAAACAACAATGCCCCTACGCGTGGGATGCGTCGGGCGAAAAGATTGGCCGAATTAAAGACGTTGCTTGTCGCTAGTGTTTCAGCAGCTCCGCTAAAACGTCCCGCTGCTTCTGAAGAGAACCCACCGCCGCCTCTTCTTGTTTTCGCGCCTCTGCCAATTGAATATCGCGATCGCTCGTAAGTTCTGAAATCGCGTTGTCCTGCCGGTTGCCCGCAGGAACCTTTCTCAACACACGATCGCGTTGTTGCTGATAGTTCGCATCGATTTGTTGGCGTCGCTGAGCGAACCGGCTCTTAATTTGTTCGATGTCGTGATCAAGCTCCGGAATGTTTTTTATTTTTCCGTAAGCGAGCCGTTCGAAATTTTCGTGAAGGACCGTGACGCTGTCCGAAAGAGCTTGCTGTTCGATTTGCATTTTTTTGCGTTCGTCGCCGAACTTTTTCTCCGATTTCTTAACGTTGTCCATGAAAAAATAGGACGGCGCGCCACCCAACAGCAACCCCACCACAAACATAACGAGCATGCTGAAACCGCTTCCGCCGGATGAACCGCCCGATGAACGAACTGTGGATGGCACGGGCATCGGAGACTCGGCGGCCCGCTTTTTCTTGGATCCACCACCAAGTCCATTGATCTTCAGCTGATATTTTTTGCGGATCTCATTGGCGACGGTTTGGAAATCGGTCATCTCTTGGTTCATAGAGTCGGGCGCCCATGTAATTCGAGAAACAACCGACACACGATCACGATCAATGGCTTCGATTTCAAAATCAAGTATGGAATCCATTTCGCTGCGCGTGTTGTCGAGCGCCTCGCTCACATTGTCGGGGGGATTCTGCTGCCACGAGCCCTGCTCCAACTCGAGCCAGGTATCCATAATCTTTTCAACGCTTTCTTGAGCGATCCGATAAAATTCATCCGGACCAAACGAGTCGGCTTTGTCCTGAACGGCTTGGTCGATTATTGTCTGGCGATTTTTCCGAAGTTCGGTTTGCTTTTCCGTCCAGCGTTCGAACGCGCTATCGTCCATTTAGAAATTGACTCCCAATCCTGCGTGATAGAAAGCTTCGCTGTTTGCCATTCCTCCGGCCAACGTGATGTAGGTGAACGGAATCAAACTCAGATTGATCCCACCTTCCACGCGGTAACCATCCTGCGTACCGCTCAAGCTTTTTTGCGCGGCGGTCACAGGAGCGCTGTCGCTAATATCCAATTTCGTGTGATCGTAACCGGCGCCGATGAAAGGATGAATGAATGGGACATCAAACGATAATGCCACGTTGCCCGAAAACGTTTCGGCATCAAAGTCGTCGTGGGTGGCTTTCGTGTACAAACCAGCGATTGAAATCGCCGGAATGCCAGGAATGGAGGGATTCAAAATGCCCCAACGCAAACCTCCACCATAGGCATTGGCGTCTTCGATTTTTCCGTAACGACCGATGAGATTGAGGTGAAAAGGCAACCCAACTTCCGCCTGAGCCCATTTCGCGACGAGCGTCGAGCCATCGTCTTTCAAAACTTTGTCTTCGTCTTTTACACCGACGACAGGCACGTGCACGCCAACGTCAAAACCGAGAGGGAAACCGAGGGCTTTCCCCGTGTGGAAACTTCCAGCGCCGATGGCCGAACCGAGATCTTTTGTTAGCGCATCCACGGATTGCTGATCAATCACTCCGATATTGTTCGAGAAATGGTCGGCGTGCGCGACGCCCGTACCCAGCAGAAGCAGTGAGACGTAAACAATTTTTTTCGTGTGTTTCATCGATCTTTCCCCCGTGAATGAATTTCCGAGATATTACATCACGCGCGCGTCTCGCCATAGATGAAAAAGACCGGCGAGCGTGAGATGCGGAACATAAGAATCAATTCCTTTTGCTCCTTTCAAAATCCAATGCGCCTGGCCGCCCGTCGCGATGACCTGTGTGCGAACGCCCATTTTCTTGCGCAGTTGAAAAACAATCTCCTGCACGAGACCGCGGTAGCCGTGATACAAACCGGACCGAATGGATTCGGTGGTGTTCCGGCCCAACACAACGGCCGGCTTGTCGAGAAACACCATCGGCAGTTTCGCGGTTCGCTTGTACAACGCCTCCGCCGAAATAGCCGGCCCCGGTGCAATCACGCCACCAAGATAGGCACCCGAGCGCGACACACAATCAAATGTGGTCGCCGTGCCGAAATCCACGACGATCGACGGGCCGTTGAAAAATTCGATCGCCGCACGCGCATTCACAATTCGATCGGCCCCCAACTCGGACGGTTTTTTTGTAAGGATCTTCACTCGCCGAGCGGTTCGCGGGGAAACAAACGCAAACGAATATCCAAACACCTGCTTCAATTGGGCTGCGAGCGGTTTGTCGACGGGAGGAACGACACTTGAGACCATGCCGCCCACAACGGAGATGGGGGACAAATGTGCGGAGCGGAGTTTTCTCTTTAGAAATTGCGCGAAGCGATTTTTCTTAGCGATATCGCCGGTGCGGATGGTCCACAGATGCGTGGGTTTTGGATTTTTTGTATTTGACGCCGCGCGGAACAGACCCATCGACGTTGCGGTGTTACCGACATCAATGGCCAGAACAAAACCGGGTTTCAATTGGTTTTCGCGGATACCGTTTGAAGTTTCGAAAAATCCGCAACCGAATCAAACAATTCTTTCACGTTGTTCAAAACGGCGAGCCGCTGTTCGCGAAGCGCTTGGTCGTCCACCATGACCATGACTTCCTTGAAATACGTGTCGATCGGATTTTTCAACTGCACAAGCAAAAGCAATCCGTCCTCAAAGCGACGGTCGTTCACGAACGAAAAGAACCGCGCGCGGATATCCATTGAAGCACGGTGGAGTTTTTGTTCCTGCTCACCGAGCCCGTCGGCCTGCAACGCCAGATTTTTCGCGTTCGCTTGCTTCAACAAGTTGTTTGTGCGCTTGATCGCGACGGACAACGCCTCAAATTCCGGTTTGCCACGAATAACTTTAAGCGCCTTCAATTTTTCTTGAGCGATAACAAGACTTTGATCGCGCGCCGAAAGCACCGCGTCAATTTCATCCACGCGGTAGCCTTGTTGCGTGAAAAGCGTGACGAGCCGCTGCTTAAAGAATTCGCGCAGATCATCGACTGCCTTCGGTTCAACCGCCGTTGTCAAATTTTCGAACGCCAGATGGAGCAGCGCGTCCACCGAAATATTCCATTTTCGGTCGACGAGGATTCGTACGACACCCGCGCTCATGCGACGAAGCCCGTACGGATCGGCGGATCCTGTCGGGACGAGGCCAACGGAAAAATTAGCGGCCAACGTGTCCATTTTGTCGGCGACAGCCACAAGAGCCGCTTCGTCCGTCATTGGTAACAAACTTTCCGCCGAAATCGGCCAATAATGTTGCTCGATGGCGGAAGAAACGATGTTCGGTTGTTGTTGGTGATCGGCATAAAAGCGGCCGGCAATTCCCTGAAGCTCCGGAAATTCTCCAACCATCTGTGTCAACAAGTCCGCCTTCGATAAATGCGCCGCTTTGTCCGCGTTAACCAATATTGATTCGGACAGAGAAAGCGCGCTTCCAATTTTCTGCGTAAGCTGCTGAACGCGCTTCGTTTTATCCAACATGGATCCGAGCTTCGCGTGAAATCCGACCTCGGAGAGTTTCGGTACCAACTGATCGAGCGGGTTTTCGCCGTCACGCTCAAAAAAGAACTTTGCGTCAGCGAAGCGCGCGTTTACGACACGTTCGTATCCTTCGCGGACTTCTTCTTGAGCTTCCGAAGTCCCGTTTCGAACACCGACGAAGCTGTTCAGCAATTGTTTTTTGGACGTTTCCAATGGGAAAAATTTTTGATGTTTCTTCAGCACGCTGATCAACACTTCGCGCGGCAACGCCAGATAAGCGTCGGGAAAATGACCAACGATAGACCCCGGATATTCGGTCAAGTAAATAACTTCTTCCAAGTGATCATCCGAAACGACCGGATTTGATTTTGTTTTCTTCGCGATCGATTCCAGCTGACTCGAAATATTCTTTTTTCGCTCGTCTTGGTCGACGAGAATGCAGCGCCCCTGCAAAATTGATTTGTACCGCGCAACATTGGGAATTTTTATTTTCTCTCCACCAAGAGACAGAAGTCCGATTGTGGCGCGGTCCGATGCGATGCCCGCGAATTTGAAACGTATCACGTTTGCATTGTGCAACGCGAGGATCCAACGGATCGGGCGTGCGAACGAAATATCTCTCGATTCCCAAATCATCGATTTCGGGAACGAGATGCGTTGCATAACAGCCGGGAAAATTTCCTTTAGAATCGCTTCGGTTTTTTGACCTTTCGCATGATGAATGGCCACGTAACGCTCCCCTTTCGGAGTCGTTTGAACCACGAGCGCTGAAACAGCCACCTTCTGTGCTTTCGCAAAACCCGTGGCGGCCGGCGTCCAATTTCCTTGAGCGTCCTTGGCCGCTTGCGGAGGGGGACCCACAGCGATATCCGTTCGATCGTTTGAACGCTGGGGCAGTCCATCGATGGTTGCGACAAGTCGACGCGGCGTTCCGTACACGTGCAGCGAAGCGAATGGTAAACCAGCGGTATTTAACCTCTCCGTGGTAAATTCGCGAAGCTGGCGCAACGCGTCCGGCATGAACCGTGCGGGGATTTCTTCAACACCAATTTCGAGAAGCGCTTGTCCGTTTGATTTCGTTTTCATCGGCGCACGACTTCCTTTACCGGCGCTTCGAGTTGCGGGTATTTAAATTTCATGTACGACTCGGCCACCCGACGCGCCATGTTTCGAATGCGCGTAATAAAACCGGTTCGTTCGGAAACCGAAATGGCACCGCGCGCATCCAACAAGTTAAATAAATGCGAGCACTTCATGACCGCGTCGTACGCCGGAAGCGGAAGTTCATTATCTAAAAGATCCAACGCCAACCGTTCGTAATCCGCGAAATGCGTGCGCAGCATTTTCGGGTCGGAGAATTTGAAATTGAAATTCGAAAATTGGCGCTCGTCTTGTTGATGCACATCGCCGTAGGTAACGCCTTTCTTCCATTCGACATCGAACACGCTATTTTTTTTCTGGGAATACATCGCAAGACGTTCAAGTCCGTAGGTAATTTCAACGGTGATCGGAAACAAATTGATTCCGCCCATTTGCTGGAAATACGTGAACTGCGTAATCTCCATCGAATCCAACCAGACTTCCCAACCGAGACCCCACGCGCCGAGGGTGGGCGATTCCCAATCGTCTTCGACAAATCGGATATCGTGCTTGCGCGCTTTGATGCCAATGGCGGCCAACGAATCGAGGTAAAGTTTTTGAATGTTCGAGGGCGCGGGCTTGATCACAACTTGGAACTGATAATAGCGCTGCAAACGGTTGGGGTTCTCGCCGTAGCGCCCATCGGTCGGGCGACGGGACGGCTCCACGTACGCGGCGGCCCATGGCTCGGGTCCGAGCGAACGCAAAAACGTGGCCGGGTTAAATGTGCCGGCCCCTTTCTCCACATCGTACGGCTGGAACACCAAGCAACCTTGCTTGGCCCAAAACTTTTCGAGTGCGAAAACGATATCTTGAAAATACATCACTGAACCTCAACGACGGATTTTAAACGTCGCGGCAAAATTTGTTCCAACTCGGCCTCGACAAACGACACGCATCTCTCCATCGGCGCGTCCGTCAACAATTGTAACGCGTGTTTTGAAACATCTCCGTGACCCAGCGACTTGAGCAGTCGCACAACAAACAAAACCCACTCGTGCAGCGGTGTCGTCGAATGACGTTCGGGTGCGTGGAACCTCTGGAGGGACGCGTGGAGAATATCATAAACGTCGGGCGCTGGCGCTCGGTAAGGAAGGAGCGCCTCCACCACTTCGCAGCAGCGACTCGCCAACTGAAAAACGTCGAGCTGCTGACGCAAGTTTTGGTGCGAGTTCACCAATCGACCGCCGGCCAAGCGGCCGTTAATGCCGTGCGCCGGCACGTACACATGAAAGTCGGCTTCGGTAAACGGTTCTTGAACCGCTTTCATTTTGGACGTGATTTTCTGGCCGCCTTTCGAAACCACACCCACTTTCCCAATGTCGCGCAACAACAGCGTCAGCTTAAAGTCGTAATCCAAATATCGCACCCGGCGAAGCACAAGCCCGGCGCTAACAACAGATTCCATCATGGCTTGTTTTTAGCATAACTCATTTAATTTTTTGGAACGGGCAAATGGCCGCGCACAGCGAACTCTGAAAAATCAAACACATGCTCATCATCTTTCACGAAGCTCTTGCGACGAAATTCCACCCGGGTCCCGTTCGCAAAACAACTCCAATTCGTGCAATCGGAGTCTCGGACGGACGTCGACGCAAAAGATTTCGAGGAAAAGACGGCGACGTTAATGCCCTGTTCACGATCTCTCGCCGAAATAAATTTCACAAATTCAACACCCGCTGCGCGCATCTCGTCTCCCAGTTGCTGGCTCGTCTCGTAACTGGCCCTATCTGAGATTTCATCTTTGAATTTGAGAAATGGTTCCCGCGTTAAATCGGCCGCTTTGCGCGAACGAAGTCGCGTCCAAAACAAGGTGAATTCAGATTCGATTGAGATTTCAGCTTCGGAATCATTAAAAAAGCGAAACAAATAGTAAGCACGTTCGGCGAACGCGGTACGCTCGGCGAGAGATCCGTACCAAATCCCCTTGTGTTGTGTTGCCCCGAAACGAGAGCCGTGTTTGAGAGGGGGGTACCGGAATGGTGTGGACAATAAGAAATGCAAATCCGCGCCTTCGATTGAAGGAGGTTTTATTGCCTCAATAGCGTCTTCGAGCAATTGGTGTTCCTCCGGCGAGTCAACCAATTTTCGGGTAACGGACCGGTACGGATATTCCACGACGCGGCACGCATCGCATTCGAGCGTCTTAAGGTTAGACTTTGCCCCGCATTGCGTCCAAATAGTTTGCGACTTCAATGAGCCCTCCTAGCGTTTTCAAATGCTGCCTCGGCGTTCCACCGAAATAACGATTTTCCGCCTCCAGCCATTTGCGCGCCTTATTTTCGTTGCCACCAACAACCGCTAAGAGGGAGCGGTAAATTCGGATAAAAAAAAGTGCGCACTCGGCGGTCTTCGCGTCAAAAACCACCGGCTGCTTTTTTTGGAGGGAATTTAAATTTCTTGAAATCGTGGGTTCGCTGAGCCCAATAACATCCTTTATTTCTTGGCGGCTTAGTCCGAGCGCGTCGGCCGCCCGGTAAAAGGCTTTGGCCACCACGCCGTCGTTATCCAGTGCTTTTACCGCTTGCATACCCACTCCCCTGGGGACGTAATTTCATATGAAATATACATCATATTTTATTTCATATGCAAGGACGGCGATTTGGGGCCGCTAAGACGATTGGTTTCTCCAAAGAGCGTCCACCAACGGCTCTTGGCGTGCCCACATTTTCTTCTGAGCTTTTTTGGGCCAGTCGGCGTAACCCAGCAAATGGAGCGTGCCGTGAACGACGAGGCGCGTCAATTCGCGACCGAGCGGTTCGTTGTAATGCTTGGCGTTACGAATGGCGATGGGACCGCAAATATAAATGTCACCGGAGTGGTTTTCGTAAGGGAAAGCAATAACGTCGGTGTCGCCCGCGGTGTCAAGAAATTGCTTGTTCATTCGCCGAATTGTGGCCCGGTCAACGAAAACAACGTTGATTTCGCCAAATCTCCTTTTTTTCTCGGAACGCATAACCGTCGCCACAATTTTCCGAACGCGGAAAGAATTAACAAAGGGGCGCGGCAGAACAACGCCTTTCGACAGATGTGCGCGGACCGTCACAACAGCGTGGCAATATCGGAACTGGATTCGGGGTAAGGAATACGCGCGTGATGGACCGATAGAAGCGTGTTTGTAAAGCGTTCGGCAATCGTGCGCAAATCTTGAATCGTGAGCGGGGTTTCGTCCAGCTGGCCATCGAATAATTTCTTTTGAATGATCTTGTTCACGAGATCTTTGTAACGCTGATGGTTGGGCCCTTCCACGGTGCGGCTTGATGCTTCGACGGAATCGGCCAGCATCACGATGCCCGCTTCTTTGGTTTGCGGCTTTGGCCCTGGATAGCGGTACGACTCTTCCGGAATATCTTCTTTGTTAATGTCTTCTTCGCTTTCCTCTAACTTAAGCGCTTTGCGGTAAAAGTATTCGATTTGAGATGTTCCGTGATGCTGCGGAATAAAATCCATGATACGCGGATCGAGCTTGTTCGCTTTCGCAAGCGCGAGCCCTTCTTTCACATGGGACGTAATAATCAATTTCGAAAGCGACGGACTCACTTGGTCATGCGGATTACCAAACGTTCCTTGATTCTCAATGAAATATTCCGCTTTCACCATTTTTCCAATGTCATGAAAAAGTGCTCCCACGCGACACAACAATCCGTTCGCACCAATGCCGTTCGCCGCGTCTTCAGCAAGCGAGGCGACAACCAACGAATGATGATAGGTTCCGGGGGCCTCCATGCTCATGGTTTTCAAGAGCGGATGATTCACACCGGCGAGCTCGAGAAGACTTAAATTGGAAAGACGCGAAAAGAAACTCTCAAGATACGGGCGCACCCCCAACGAAAAAATGGCCGCAAGAAACCCACTTCCAAAGGCCCAGCCCATATGAACGCCCATTTCGGATTTTGTCCAATCGAGAATCACGCCCAGAAAAAACAAAACAAGCGCTTGGACCGCGCCCACAACAAGCCCCGCTTGCGCAACCTGATTTGTCGTCCGAGCGTTCGCACCCGCCGCCACGGCGGTCGCACTGCCAAGCGCCACCACCATCGCTGGCGGAAGCGAGAAATTGTTCACGATGCCGAAGAAGAGCGCAACCGCGAATCCGATCACCATCGCGACCCGGGGATTGAGCAGAAGCGCGGTGAGAAGAGGCGCCATCGTAATCGGCGCGGCGTAAACTGAAATCCATTGAAACTTGATCGACAAGGCCATCGAGACCTTGATCCAAATAAGTGTCGTAAAGAAAATAACCGCAAGAAGCCCCATTGCGTCGTCGTTTTTTACGAGATCGGCCTGGTCGCGGTGAAGGTAAACCGCGAACAACGTCATCACGATCACAATGAAAAGACCGAGCACCACGCCCTGTGCCGGTGAAAGATTTGCATTTAAGAGAAGAACACCGTAAAGAAGCAGCGCCGATCCGACGCCAATAACAATCGGGGGAACGTGGAATTCGCGTTGGTACCAACGACCGGCTTCGGCGCGCGCGGAAACCGTTTGCATGCGGTCGAGTCGGTCCAACCATCCAAGAAGCACGCGTCGCACGGCTTCAATAAACGATCGTTTGTTCACTGTCCGCTGGCGCTTTCCGACTTCTCAAACGCGTCGTAGGCTTGAATTATTTTTTGCACGAGCGTGTGGCGCACCACATCTTCGCCGGTAAAACGAATAAAGCCGATACCCTCGATTCCATGCAAGATTCGTTCAATTTTCAAAAGACCGGACCGCTTTTTGTTTTCAAGATCGATCTGCGTTAGGTCGCCATTGATAATTACTTTCGAATGAAGGCCCATGCGCGTAAGAAACATCTTCATTTGCTCGGGCGTTGTGTTCTGCGCTTCGTCGAGAATGATTAACGCATCGTCCAACGTTCGTCCGCGCATGTAAGCGAGCGGTACAATTTCGATCACTTCGTCTTCTTTTAGCAGTCGAAAACGGTCAGGCCCCATGATCGTGAAAAAGGCGTCGTAGAGGGGACGCAAATACGGGTGAACTTTCTCGTAGAAGTCGCCCGGAAGAAAACCCAATTTCTCGCCGGCTTCCACGACCGGCCGGGTCAAAACAATTCGATTCACTCGTCCGGCCTGAAGTTCTGAAACGGCGTACGCGACAGCGAGGAATGTTTTTCCAGTTCCAGCGGGACCAAGCCCCAGCACCATATCGTTGTCGCGCATGGCGCGAATGTACTCGCGTTGATTATTGGTTCGCGGGCAAATGGCGCCGCCCGAAACCGTACGAACAATAATGTCGCGTGGCGAGGCTTGCGTGGAGCTCACTTGCAAAGATTCTGTCGTGGTGACGGGCATTCCCGGTGTGAGCCGGCGCGTCTCGAGCGCGGTCATCACCTTGTCGATGTCCGGAGCACGACCGCGCATGGCGAGAGTTAAACCTTCTCCCGACGGAAGAGAAGAAGGACGAATAAAAAATTGCACGTGAAACCGGCGTTCAAGCTCCCGCAGGTACTGGTCGTTTTGTCCGAATAAGGTGAGCGCTTCTTCTTGGTTTTTAAGATGCAGCCGTTTTGTGGCCATTAAACTTTTTGAGTTGCCGTTCCGACAGGTTTGGGAATGGAAACGTGGATGTTGAGTTCTTTCAGTTGTTTCGCATCGGGAATGCCGGGGGCGCCGCTGACCAGACACGTTCCTTTCGCTGTTTTCGGAAAAGCAATCACGTCGCGAATGGAATCTTCGCCGACAAGCAACGCGATCAAACGGTCCAGCCCTAACGCGATACCACCGTGCGGCGGCGCACCCGATTCAAGCGCGTCCAGCAAGAATCCAAATTTGTCCTGCATTTCAGCGGCGCTCAGACCCAACAACGAGAGAATGATTCGCTGGATGTCCGCGTTATGAATACGAATGCTACCGCCACCAAGCTCGGTTCCGTTCAAAACCAAATCGTACGCACGGGCGCGGAATGTTCCGAGCACCGAATTCGGATTTTGCACTTCGGCGTGCGCATCAAGTTTCGCCAGCGCTTCGATATCTTCGGGCCGCGGTGTTGTGAACGGATGGTGCACGCTCTGCCAACGCTTATCTTCCTCGCTCCATTCAAAAAGAGGAAAATCGGTCACCCACAGCATTTCGGTACGCTCTTTTAACGACGGTGGATTGCCTTTGATCACGAAGTTGTGCCACAGGTGCAAGCGCAACGCACCCAAAATTGTCTCGGCGTTCTTCACCTTATCAGATACGAGGAACACGATGTCTCCGTTCGTTGCTTTGGCAGCGGCCGGAATTGCGGCTTTCTCCTCAGCAGATAAAAATTTCGCGATCGGCGATTCAATTTCTCCGTTCGGCTGGACCTTCACCCACGCCAACCCCTGCGCACCAACCGATTGCGCGAACTTCGTGAGATCATCAATTTCTTTGCGCGAGAACGAAGCGCCGCCTTTGTGCAAGAGCCCCTTCACGGCGCCACCCGCCTTAACGTTGTTCTTAATCCGTTCAAAAGCGGTGTTGGCAAAAATCGACGTCAGCTCGAGGATTTCGGTAGGAACTCTTAAATCTGGTTTGTCGGAACCAAAACGTCGCCTCGCATCGGCGTACGACATCTTCGGCAACGGAAGCGGAACGTCGACATTGAGCGCCTGCTTGAAACACAACGCCACCAGTTTCTCAATGAGCGACATAATGTCGGCTTCGTCCACAAACGACATTTCAAGATCGATCTGCGTAAATTCGGGTTGGCGATCCGCGCGCAGGTCCTCGTCTCTGAAACAACGAGCAATCTGGTAATACCGATCAAAACCGCTCACCATAAGAACCTGCTTGAAAAGTTGCGGAGACTGCGGCAAGGCGTAGAACGAACCGGGCGATAATCGAGACGGAACCAGGAAGTCGCGTGCGCCTTCGGGCGTCGAACGCGTAAGCATCGGCGTTTCGATCTCGTAAAAGCTGTGGTCATGCAAAAAGCTTCTTACGGTGTTGCTAATCTCGTGGCGCAGCCGCATGTTTCGTTGCAACGAAGGCCTCCGCAAATCCAAATAACGGTATTTCAGCCGCACGTCTTCGGATGATTCGTTGTGTTCGGAAATTTCGAATGGCGGCGTCTTGGCGCGATTAAATATCACAAGCTCGGCGGCAAGAACCTCAATGTTTCCGGTTGCCATGTTAGGATTGCGTGTTCCTTCGGGACGCTGCCGAACATTGCCCTGCACTTGGATCACGAATTCACTTCGAAGCTCTTCGGCTTTCGCAAAAAGCGCGGCGGGCTCCGGATTAAAAACAATCTGAATAAGACCGGATCGGTCACGCAAATCAATAAACAAAACCCCGCCGTGGTCGCGGCGCGAATGCACCCAGCCGGTGAGCGTTACGGGGTTGCCAATATGGAGGTCGGTCACCTCAGAAACAAATGAGGTTCGCATCATGGGCGTGAAAACGTCATGCTGCTTTGTTCTCGACGTTTATCCGGATTTCTTTGAGGCGTTTGCGCAGTGTTTCGATATTTTCGGCGGACGTGTTGACCAACAACCGGTCCAATTCCTGTGCGAGAAGCTGGGCGGTCTTTTCATGGGATTCAATGCGCAGCAAAATTTGTTTTTTCATTTCTTCAAAGGCTTCAATGACTTCGCTCAATTGATCCGTTTCGCGAATACGCGTGACGTCTTGGAAATCACCGCTCGCCAAGCGCTTCAGGCCCTTTTCAAGTGCGTAAATGGGTCCCGCAATTGTATGAAAGAAAAAATAGTTTTCGAGGCCAATGCCGGCCAGCAGAAGAACCAACGTGCACGCGAACCCGACACGAAGACTTGATCGCAACACAAGCCAGCTCGCCGAATCCAAAGCGGAATCCGCCACGGCCAACGCAACCTGTCGCTCAAAAAGAAGGTAACACGCCACAAAGGAAATCAACACAACCACCAGCGTGAGCATGAGATGCTTCAGCTGAAGCGAAGGTTTAACAAGAAATTTTTTACGCATCATTCGATCACTATATTATCGATAAGTCTTGTGAGCCCCAAAAAAACCGCTGCCGCTAAAACGGCCGGACGTTTGACGGAGGTCAACCTCGTCAAAGTGCCTGCATCGACCAACTCAATGTAATCAATGCGGAACGCTGGGGGGGCTGACAGAAGTTCGTGGAGCTTGGTAACCACCGCTCGAGGGCCCATTCTAGCGCGGGATGTTAAGAGTTTTGCCCCCAGCTGTAAAGCACGGTAAAGCCGCGGCGCCTGCGCGCGTTCGCTCACCGACAAGTACAAATTGCGGCTCGACATTGCGAGTCCGTCGGGCTCTCGCATTGTGGGACAGCGCACAATCCTCACGCCAAGGTCCAAGTCCTCGTTCATTTGTTCAATGACACGCACCTGCTGAAAGTCTTTCATTCCGAAATACGCTCTCGTGGGACGAACAATATTGAACAGCTTTGCGACCACGGTGGCCACGCCAACAAAATGTTCCGGACCGCGCGATGTTGGCGAACCGCACAACGTATCCGTCAGGTTGCTCACGCGCACGCGCGTGGAGTTTCCGTTTGGGTACATCTCGTGCGGCGTTGGATGGAACAACACGTCGATGCCCAAACGCGTCAACATCTTCTTGTCGGCTTGGAATGGACGCGGATATTTTGAGAAATCTTCTTTGGGACCGAACTGCGTGGGATTCACAAAGATCGAAACCACCGTGAAGTCGTTTTCTCGTTTCGATCTTTTCACGAGCGACAGATGCGCCGCGTGGAGCGCGCCCATGGTTGGAACAAAGCCAACCGATCGGCGAGAGGAAACCAAATTTCGCCAGCGGCGAAATCCCTCAATGGAATGGATAATTTTCAATGGTAAGAGTGCCGGTCGGTGGGGAAGCGCTTCTCGCGAACATCGTCCGCGTAGTGTTTTATTGCACGGCGCATGACCGCGCGCGCGTTGCCATAGGCCTTCACGAACTTCGGACCCGGACCCTCTGAAAGTCCCACCACATCATCAAAAACAAGAATCTGCCCATCACAATCGGAACCGGCCCCAATCCCGATGGTGGGAATCTTAAGGATTTTGGTTATTTTTCGACCCAATTCCGCGGGAATTCCTTCTAAAACGAGCGCGAAAACCCCGATTTTCTCCAGATATTTCGCAGCTCCTATTATATTAGCGGCTTCCCGGGCGCCCCGGCCCTGTACCCGATACCCACTTTGGGGGTGCACCGATTGGGGCGTGAGTCCAAGATGCCCCATAACAGGGATATTGGCGCGGAGAATCGCTTCGATCGAGGGCCCCACACGTTGCCCGCCTTCGACTTTCACGGCTTGCGCCCCGCCCTCTTTTATGAAACGTCCGGCCGCCACCGATGCTTGCCAGGGCGCAGCTTCGTACGATTGAAACGGCATATCGGCCACAAGAAAAGAATGCTGCACGCCGCGCGCTGCTGCTTTTGTGTGATGGACCATTTCATCGATGGAGACCGGCAGCGTGTTCGGATAACCCAGCCGTGTGTTGGCCAGCGAATCACCAACGAGCGCAACGTCCACGCCCATTTGATCGATGAGACGCGCGGAAGCTGCGTCGTAACAAGTCAGCGCGACTATAGGGATTTTTTTCTTTTTCTTTTCTTGGAGGGAGAGAATCGTGTTCCGTTCCACTGGGCCGCGATCGTAACTCTTTGCCCCCGGACCGTCAATTTTGCGAGCAGTTTTCTGTTCGACAGCCGGAGCACCGGATGAACGAATTCGGGCGCGACGCGACAAAAAGGAACAAGAACGAAACGGCGTTCGTGATAACGCGGGTGAGGAACCACCAATCGTCGCGACGCGAACACTTTTTCGCCGTACGCCAACAGATCAAGATCTATTGCACGCGGCCCCCATTTTACGCGGCGCACACGCCCCAGTTTTTTTTCAATCGACAACAATTTGCGCATCAAGAGAAGCGGGGCAAGGCCCGTGTGGATTTGAACGACACTGTTTAGATACGCGGGTTGCCGGGGACCACCGACCGGCTCCGTTTCATAGAGAGGAGAAACTTTTTCAACGTTCGTCTTCGGAAGGCATCCGAGCATTCCGACGGCGCGCGACAGTGTCGCGCGCCGGGCTCCAAGATTTGCGCCGATCGCCACAAACGTTTTCATTTCCGAATCATAGCACTCGACGGAGCTTCGACTTATCCTCGTCGATAAAAAATTAGTTTTTCCTTGACTTGAATTTTGTGCTCATGTACTCTACCGTCGCAAAACAATTTGTATCGACGCAAAAATCCAAGGAGGTCCTAACTCATGGCTCAAAAAGTGGCGAAAGCCGGCGTAAAACGGGAAGACGGTTTCCTGTATTTCATCGATAAGCAAGGCGACATCTCTCGCGCGAAAATGGCACGAGGCGGAAAGAAAGGTGGCAAGCCACAGAAAGTAACAAAGTTGGGGCTGAAAAAAGAGAAAGGATTTTTGTATTTCTTGGACAAACAAGGCGACGTTTCACGCGCCAAAATGGTCCGCCGATAAATTTCACGAATTGACGTTTTAAAAAACCCTCGATCGCTTCGGCGGTTGAGGGTTTTTTATTTTTGAGGAGGGGAAAGCTTTATGAAGACCGGGTTTTTCTGCATTTCATCAGCCAATTTTCGAATGATTTCGGATTCTTTCGCTTGGCCGCTGTCCGCGAGAATTTGCGCGCTCTGATGGAGCGCCGCCACATTCGTTTCACGTTCTTTCTGCAGTTTGTTTCTCAGACTTGTTAATGCTTGATTAAACAAATCCGCCGTTTCGTGAAACGCGTCTTTTTTGCGCAGACGCACGTACATTCCTAAGTTTCCATTGCGCATTTCTTCAAACGTTTTTTCAAACCGATAGACGGGTCCCGCAATGTAATGCGAGAGAATGAGCGCCAAGCCAAACGCGACCGCGCCGACGAGCAGGGATGTCTTTCCCATGATCGTGCTGATGAGCCGCAATTGGGCAATGACATCTTCGTTGGTTACCGCGCCCGAGGCCAGCATTCGTTCAATGGCCATGGAACCTTCCATCCAAATGAGAAAACAAGCCGCGCCAATAATTCCAAGGAAAATCAGACTAAATTTAAATTGGAAGCCATACTTGACGATGTACTGGCCCAGTATTCGGCTAACGCTACGATTTCCGGCTGATTCTTCTGCCATATTCACCCCCAGATTCTCCATCAAAAGCTTTATCGATTTCTAATCTTTTGCAATGTTTTTTAATTATTTTGAGATAAAAGTCACAGGGATTCTTTCATTTCCCATGGATCTCGGATGAATCATCGGCCATGCTTCTATTAATGATGGGCCCGAAATTTAAATGCGCTGCCGGTTTGACACTTTTGGAAATTGTGATCGGCATGGTGATTCTCACGATCGGTGTTCTCTCATTCGTTGGGGTCATGGGCAGTGTTACCAAGGCGGTGAAAGTTTCGAAAACGCGTACGCTCGCGGTAAACCTCGCCCAAGAGAAAATCGAAACGCTGAAAAACCTTTCTTATTACCGACTGCTGGCCACAACGGCCGCCGTTACCGCAAGCGAAACGGGTTTGGGAAGTTTTAGTTACGACTCCGGCTATTACACCGAAGAGACATTGACCGTCGGCCAAATCCGTTTTAAGCGCCGCGTGCTCGTTCAGAAAGTTACCGAGAGCACCGGCACGCTCAGCACAAACGATTGGTGGGACGCGGACACCGGACTGAAACTCATCACCTCATACGTGATTTGGCAAGAAGGCACGGCGTGGAAAAAAGTGTCCGTTACGAATCTCAGAGACAATCCGAACAGACTAAAAATCGACTCGACGTTCAGTGGCAGTGCAACGCTGTCCGGCGGCGGCACGCCGATTCAAAATGTTACGGTGGTAACGGGCCGCGTCCCTGCCTGTGTAGAAATAGCGTAATACTCGACGGATGGGTTGCTGCATTTTAGTCGATCAAGCCGCCATTAACATTTCTTTTTTTTCAACCACCATGGCCTCCGGATTTGGCCGCATCGGAGAAGCCGATTGAAACATGTCTTCAGCTCCGTCGATACGGCGCATTTTCACGATCCCACCAGCCACCAACCCAAACATCAAGATCAAGGCGGCCTCCTGCGTCGGAAATGAAGCCTGCGTCTTGACCCGACGACGGAATTCCAGATTCAGCCGCTCGATGGTGTTGGTTGTCCGGAGCGCCTTCCATTGGCTTTGCGGGTAGCGGAAGAACGTCAACAACTCCTTTCCTGCTTCTTCCAGGCTTTCCGCCACCGCCGCCCCCTGCTTGCGCCACTTCTTCACCATCGTGTCGTACGCGGTTCCTGCTTTATCGAAGTCTTCCGCGTAAACGATCGCGTGAAAGTCGTCGCGAATCTCGTCGTGCGCCTGCTTCGGCGCGTGGCTGAGCAGATTGCGCAGTTTGTGCACCGCGCATCGTTGCACGTCCGCCGACCGCCAAACATGCTCGACGGCGGTTCTCAATCCTTGACCACCGTCGATAATGACCAGCTTTGGTTTCTTCAGTCCCCGCATCGCCAGATCGTCCAGCACGCCTTGCCACGCTTCCGAACTTTCCGATCCTTTGGCCGACAACGAGAGCAACACTTTCTCACCTCGAGCGCTCACACCAATCACGGCTAGGATCGGCACCGAACTTACCCGCCCATTAAACCGGCTCTTCACGTAGATCGCGTCCAGATACGCGTACTGGAATTTCCACGCTGCCAACGGTCGCTTCTGCCATTCCTTGAACGCCGACGTTAACCGGCTCACCAAACGGCTGATCGCGCTCTTCGATAACGGCGTCCCACGCAACAGCGGCCTGAGCACCGCTTTGACTCGCCGCGTGTTCACACCGCCCAGATACATTCCGATCAGAGCGCGGTCAATCGATTTCGACCGCTTGGCGTAGCGCGGAAGAATGTGCGAATGCCACTCCTCCTCGCCGCCGTTCTCGTCGAATAAACGCGCTCGCGGCACGTTCAACTTGTACCGCCCCGCCGACGTGCTGATGTCGCGCTCCTTCGTCCCGTGGCGGTAGCCCATTCGTGCTGTCACCCGTTCGTAGGCCCCGGCACCCAAACAAGCATCGACTTCCTCTTGAAGCACGCGCTCAATCTTTTCTCGAACGTCTCGTTGGATGGCTTCCTCCAACGCGTCTTTCCCGGCCAACAATCCCGCTTTCTTCTCCGCCGTGCATCGGTTACAATCCTTCATAAGCGTATGTCTCCTTTTGCCTTCACAGGCAGTGATTTACCCATCACGGAGCATACGCTTTTTTATTTTTCTACATCAGGCGGGACGGGGCCTGGTAACGTTGCAAAATCCACTGTGGCGAGCGAACACAAATTCCGCCGGAAACTACAGCATCAGTGTGACGTCCGGTGTGTACCAACTGCGCGCGACGAAACCAGGATATTTTTCCGGTGTGCAAACTTCCACCGTTGCTTCGGGCGCGACGCAGACGGTTAACTTTCCTCTCGTGGCGATGGGATCTGGAACCGTTTCGGGGACCGCTTATGTTCTCAATCATCTTGTGCTTGCGCATGTATGCGCTTCCGTGGGTGGCGACGATACGAAAGAATACGTGGATATCTACAATCCGACCGAATCCACTTTCACGATGCTGGGGGCTTACGACATTAGTTACGTGAAAGCGTCAAACAACGCGGTCACGCAACTCAATAACACGACGCAAACATCTTTTGTGAACAACACCTTGTATCCGCACAAGTACTACATGTTAGCCAGCTATCCAACGATCAATGGTGTGTCCGCGGATGCGTATTACAACTCACCCACAAATCGGATTCCTCAATCCGAATCCGGTGGAATCGAAATTGTGTCGAACGGTGTTTATGAAACGGCGAGCACCAAGGTCGATGCGATCGGGTGGGGTAGAAACGGAAGTGCTCCCTATGGACCCGCTACGATTGTTGAAGGAAATGGACTAAATCTTGGCGCTGGAATTGATGGGTTGGACACGAACCAAACTGTGGAGCGCAAAGCTCTTCCGGGATCAACGGAAACCACAATGTCGCTGCCAGGCGGCGCTGACATCACAAAAGGCAATGGTTACGATTCCAACGACAATTCCTCGGACTGGGTTTTTCACAACAACGCGTTAAATGCCACGCCACAAAACACATCGATTTCGGAGCTTCCGCAAAGCGGAACTCCAGCGGCCGGTGCGCTTGTTTTTATGGATGATGGATTGTCTTCTTCCCGCGTGGCGACATCGACCGGCGGATTTGCCGTGCCGTCCGTGGCAACCGGAACCTGGTCGATTTTGATTTCAACCAATGGATGGTCCTATTCGAGAGAAAGTGCAATCAGCGTTACCAATGCCGCCACCACTTCACTCGGAAACATACTTATAATTTCGTCAACCACTTTTGGATACGCGAGCGGAAGAGTTGTCACAAGCGGCAACGTCCCCATCAATCTCATACCGATCACAACCTCGGGTGGAAATGATACGACAGACACAAACGGTTATTATCGAATGTCCCTCGCCATCGGAACCTACACGATTGTCGCCAACTCAGCGAATGCGATCTCTCAGTACACGATGGAAAGTGCTTCGGGGGTGGTCGTAAACGCAGGCATTGCCACCGACGTACCAGATATTGTTCTCTACCAAGGGGGAAAAATTAGGGGCTGGGTCACAACCAATGGTACGGACGCGCTCCCCGGCGTGCCGATCATCGCGACATCCACGATCAACGGCGAACAATTCGGCACCGCGATCACCGATTCCCAGGGCTATTTCAATTTCTCGGATTTGCCAGTTGGTTCGTATGTTCTATCACCGCAGCTTGAAACCGGAGAAACGCCGAGCCCACTGAGCTTCACGAAAACTGTCGTTGCAAACTCGACGGTGTTCGCTGGGACTATTACGGTATCAAATGCCTTTGGAACGATTTCCGGAACCGTAAAAAAAGGAACCGTTCCAATTACAACAGGCGTGCTCATTGTGGCGGTCGCAAGTCCTACCACAATCGATTCCAATCCACCTGCGTTTGACTCATCGCTTCGCTCCGGATCTGTCATTTATTATTCGGATTCAAGCGATGGCGATGGGAATTACCGCGTTTCCGTACGAGCCGGCACTTACAATTTGTACGCATGGTACACGACATACGCGGGGAACACCCCGACAACAACAAAGGTGAGCAGTTCCGCGACCATCGCAGCCGGCGGCTCCGCGACGGTGGCACTCACATGGTAACACGATCTCAACAAAAAGGTGTCACGTTGGTCGAACTGATGATTGCGGTGGCCATCATTGGCATTCTTGGCATGGTCGTTCCGAATTTGTTGATTAACATTACGCGCTTCTTTAGAGTGAACAACGCTCGAATCGAAACACAACGAGCTGCGCGCGATTCTCTTTCGCAAATCAATCAGAGTTTGCGCCAGGCGTATGCGTCTTCCATTAACATCTCGCAAGAATCTGGGCAACCCCCAACATCAAGCATTTCGTTCTCAACCGTCGATGGCCGCAACATCAAGTACTTTCAATCGAACAAATCGCTTTATTATGTGGTAGGCGGCAGCACGAAAGCCGTGGCGTCGGGGCTCTCGTTTATTGCATTCAATTACCCTCGTACCGATGACGCGTCCATTCTTTCGGTATCCGTCACGTACGAAGGTTCGACCTACCAGGGTGGAACAAAAACTCTGCAAATGGCCATAGAAAAAGTGAGGATCATGAACTAATGATGAAAAAGCGGAATGGTTTTGCGCTTGCCACAATTGTCCTCGCTTTAACGTTGCTCGCGATTTTGGTTCCCACGCTAATCAAACTGATGCAAAAAGATTCGAAAGATGCGCAGGGGAACGCAAAAAAAACAACAGCGTTCCAACTGGCCGAAGCTGGACAAGACCGCGGTGCCTGGAAACTTCGGGAATCGGACACAATTTGGTCTCAGGCTATTGCCGGCACCGCCATCAGTGGTTACAACAACGACGTCACTTACACCGATGTCGACGGCGGCCAATACAAAATTCTGTTCACGGCGGGCCCGTTGTCCGGACAAGTGACGGTAACATCGAAAGGACTTACCACCAACACCACGGATGTGCGCGCGATCCGAGGAATCTATTCGAAAGGCACGGTAGCAGGGGCGTTGTCCGTCGTCGGAGGCCTTAACTGGAAACCGAACTTGAATGTTGAGTGGGGACCGGTGGTTGCTTACAATTCAATTACAAGCACGCCCGCCAATCGTTATCCAAGAAAATATTCGGCTGGTGGAATAAGCGGATACGATACCGATCCAACATCTCCGAACGGAGCGATGCCCGGCGATAACTGGAGCACCTACGATTATGCATCGTATTACAACCTGGGAACGGCTCCCACAATCGACTTGAATTCCTATCGAGCTCTTGCATTGAACAGTTGTGTCCCGCCGCTACGCAAAGGCTCGGGAAGTGGCGCCGCTGAACACGCACTTGGTCCCAATGGATGCGACTCGGGTTATTACCGCACGAATCCTTCTTCTGGGGCGGTTAACGTTAAAATTGACGTGGCGTCGGGCGGCGGGAATTACACGCTGACCTGCGCAACCTGTGTCATCTTCACCGAAGGAGCGGTTACCTCTTTCCCAAACAATTCATGGCTCAATGTCCGGGCGCTCGTGGCTGTCGGAGATGTGGATTTCAACGCCAAGAACACAACGTTCGTTGCCACGGTTCCCGCAACGGCGCAAAACGAATACCAATACAGTACGGCGGGAACCACATACTGGACTTCAAAAGGTTGGACGAACGGCGGAACATATTCGATCGCCAATTGTGGAATGCACGGATTTCTTTACACGGGAGGCGATCTCCAAAACGCGGGAGGAAACTCCATTATAGTGGGCGCCTTGTTTGTAAACGGTTCTCTCACCGTTAATACGACCACTGTCTATTACGACAGCGCCGTCGGGAACAACATTTTGTACCAAAGCGCCACAATTAGCCGTGCTTCTTGGGACGAAATTCGTACCACCTGGTAGCTTGTTTCTCTTGAACCGGCCTGATTGCACCTTTTTGATACCATTCGTCTATGATCAAAAAGGGATTTTTTATTACGTTCGAAGGGACCGACGGGGTCGGAAAATCGACGCAGCTTAAACTCACCGCCGAATGGTTATCGAATGCCGGTTACGATGTAATTACCACCCGGGAACCAGGCGGCGGAGCCGTTTCGGAGCGCATCCGTGCGTTGCTACTGGATCCGAACATTCAAATGGAAAACGTCACGGAATTGATGCTGTATCAAGCCGCGCGCGTCGAGCATATTAAAAAGATAATCGAACCCGCTCTCGAGCAAAAAAAGGTCGTGTTATGCGATCGCTTCACCGACGCGACCGAAGCTTATCAAGGTTACGCACGCGGCTTGGGTCAAAAAGCAACGCTGCTCAACAAAATTGCAACAAATGGCCTAACACCGCAGCTAACCATTCTTCTTGACCTTCCGCCGGCCCGCGGATTGGCCCGGGCGAAGAAAGTAAAATCGTTCACCGATCGGCTCGAAAACGAAGGCGTCGAATTTCAGAAAAAAGTTCGGCTCGGGTATTTGGCCGTCGCAAAAAAAGAGCCTCGCCGCGTGAAGGTTGTGGCCGTGCAAGAATCAATAGAACAAACGCAGCGGCGCATACGAGAAATTATTTCAAGGAGTCTACGTGGAAATATTGGGGCAGCCGCACGTCCTTCATTACTTAACGGAAGGCATTAAGCGCGACCGCTTGAGCCCCAGCCTGCTTTTCGTCGGCATCGACGGAATCGGGAAACGCAGCTGCGCGTTGGAATTGGCCAAATGTTTCACGTGCTTAAATCCTCGCGTGGATGACGCCGGCCTTCGTCGGTGCGACGGTTGTGCCGCCTGCAAGAAAGTGGCCGAAAACAATCATGCCGATGTTTTGTTCGTTGACCGGATCGCGCAAGCATTGTTAATTCGGGAAAAGCCGGAAGCTCAGACAGCGATAAAAATCGAAACGGTTCGGCACATTGATAGATTTTTAAATCTGAAACCGTTTGAGAGTCATCGACGTATCGTGATCATTGATGAAGCTCACCGTCTCACGAACGAGTCGGCGAATGCACTTCTCAAGCTTCTGGAAGAACCGCCGCATCATGCTCAAATTGTTTTGATTGCCAACGATGAGCACGCTCTGCCGGCCACCGTGCTGTCGCGCTGCGCGGTGCTTCGTTTTCGCCCGCTTCCGGTGAAAGTTCTCGCTGAGTGGCTCGAAAATGAGCACGCGGTATCCGAATCCAACGCGTTTGATTTTGCGGAACGCTCGGCCGGATCGTTCCAGAAAGCGGTCCAAATAAAAAACGATGATTCGGAAAAATTCGCGGATCTTTCGGATTATACGCTGGACGAATTTTTTGAGATGCTAGCGACAACCAACTGGAGAAAAGAGGGCCGCAAAAACGCGGAACTGGCCGTGATTCATTTGATTGAAGCAGCACAAAAAAAGCTGTCATCCGGCGACGTGTCGCAAACAAAAAGATTGGAAGCCATGCTGGCCGCACGGCAACAGATTGATCGACACGTGCCACCGAAACTCGTTTTGCAAAATCTTTATTTAAAAATTGAAGGGGAAAAATGAAACCGTTTTATTTAACAACGCCACTCTATTATGTGAACGACGTGCCCCACATCGGCCACGCTTATACGACGATTGCGGCCGATGTTTTGGCGCGCTGGAAACGGTTGTCCGGAGAAAAAGTTTTTTTCCTAACCGGGACCGATGAACACGGTGCAAAGATCGCGACCGCCGCCGAGAAGGCCGGCGAGACACCGCAGCAGTTTGTGAACCGCATTGCGAACGAATATCGATCCGTTTGGAAAACGCTCAATATCTCCTACGATGACTTTATTCAAACATCCGACACGCGCCACAAAACGGTCGTGCAACAGGTGTTTGAAAAGCTGAAAACCACCGGCGATATCACGAAAGGGACTTACGAAGGCTGGTATTGCGTTCATGATGAGACCTATTTCACCGAATCCGAACTCGTCGATAAAAAATGTCCGAGCTGCGGGCGCGACGTTCAGAAACTAAAAGAAGAAAGTTACTTCTTCCATCTTTCGAAGTACGAATCCGCATTGCTCGATCACTATCAAAAAAACCCGGGCTTCCTTTCACCGAAACATCGCGCAAACGAAATTATCAACTTCGTGAAGGGCGGCCTCAAAGATCTTTCCGTATCACGCACGCGCGTTAGCTGGGGCGTGCCCATCACCTCCGACCCTTCACACACCGTTTACGTCTGGTTCGACGCTTTGCTCAATTATATTTCTGCGCCGCCGCAGGAAGCCTGGCCCGCGGACATTCATTTTGTGGGCAAGGAAATTTTCCGGTTTCACACCGTCATTTGGCCAGCGATGTTGCTCGCGCTCGGCAAGCCGCTGCCCAAAAAGGTTTTCGCGCACGGTTGGTGGACCGTGGACGGAACGAAGATGTCAAAATCACTGGGGAACGTGGTAAACCCTGTTCAGATGTCGGAGATTTATGGCGTCGACGCGTTTCGATACTTTTTGTTGCGTGAAGTGCCGTTCGGCGCGGATGGTGATTTCTCGGAAAAGTCCCTACTGAATCGCTACAACGCGGAATTGGCTAACAATCTCGGAAATCTTTTCCAACGAACCACAACGTTGCTTACGAAAAACTTTGACGGACATATTCCGGTGTCGCTTTCCAAAAGCGAAATCCTTTCGGATATGGCCGCTCTCACCCAATCGATTACCGCGAGCTACAACGCGCTGGACTTCGGTACCGTGCTCGAAACGCTGTTCGGTGTCATGATGCGAACGAACAAGTACATCGATGAACAAGCGCCGTGGAAGTTGAGCGTCGAACAAAAAGAAAAACTCGGCAACATCTTGTGCGAGTGCCTGTGCGTATTAAAAACACTCGCCGTTTTTCTACACCCTTTCATGCCAACGAAAACTGAAGAAATGTGGAAGCGTCTCGGCGAAACGGGTTCCATCACGGAAGAGGGAAAATCGCTCCTCACGTCGTTTGCGAAAGGGGAACTGCCGAAATTTCGAGCGAACGAACAGCGCGTCGAAAAGGGCGATCCTCTCTTTATGCGCTTGGGGACTCGTCCGAAATAAAGTTTTTGCTGTTGACAACCACCCGTTCTGCCGTTACAGATAATGTATGAAAAAGACGAAAACAATTTTGGTGGTTGACGATGAAGATATTGTCGCTGAAGCGATGGAAGAAATGCTCGAAGGGCGCGGCTATGACGTGATCACCGCAAACAACGGCGTGAACGGCTTGAAAATTTTGACGGAACGCAACATCGATCTCGTGATTTTGGATTTGAACATGCCGCGCATGGATGGATACATGTTCATGGAGCATTTGGCAGAACGGCTACGGAAAGAGAAGAAGGAAAATCAATTTCCAAAAATCATGATCATGACGGCGGTCGATAAAAAAACCGACCTGGGGCTTGCCAACAATCTCGGCGCGAGCGCTTTTATGAACAAACCGTTCCAGGGCGATGAGTTCATCGCCGCCGTCAAAACCTTACTCTCCTAGAATTATTTCTTTTTTGCGGGCGCGGGCTTTGCTGCCAGTTTGTTCACCGCTTCAACCTCAAGCAAGATTTCCACATCGTCTCCAATGACCATGCCGCCTTTGTCTCCCATATTGAAAACCATTCCGTAGTCTTTCCGGTTCAGTGTCCCTGTCGCGCTAAAACCAACCCGTTCGTTGCCCCACGGATCGTTTCCGACGCCCAACACATCGGTGTGCAAAACCACCGGCTTCGTCACTCCGAGCATCGTAAGGTCCCCAGTGATATCCAGTTTGCCGTCGCCGGTTGATTTTACGCTCGTTGTTTTGAATGTCATTTCGGGATATTTCTGAACATTGAAGAAATCGGCGCTGCGAAGGTGTTCGTCTCTTTTTTCGTTGGCTGTGTTCACGCTTGCCGTCTTAACCACAACGTTGGCGGCAAGAGATTCCGGTTTTTTCTGATCGAAATCGACTTTGCCTGAAAAATCATTGAAGCTGCCGCGAACCCTCGAGACGATGTGACGGATGCGGAAACCCACTTGCGAATGAGACGGATCAATCTCGTAAGTGGCCGCACGCACACCACTCACACCAGCTACCAAACACACTGTCATTACAACCCATTTCTTAATACTCAGCATTTTTCTTCCTCCTTAATGTTTTACCCAACAAAGTTTTGAAAGATTAACTTTTTCGCCACAAAACCGTCACCGTGATATCACGGATTTATCTTTCTCAGCAGCTATATTTGCAGCATGGAACGACGCAAACATAAGCGATTTTCCGCAACCGCGTTCATTAATCGACCGGTTACGCTGACGCCTTTTCCGCCTTACATCGGAAAACCGATCAAAGGAAAACTCATTGACCTCTCGGCCGGTGGAATTTCAATGCTTATCGGTCAAATCATTCCGCAAGGAACGGACGCAAATCTTTCGATCACGTTTCCGGACCACTCGGTTTTGAAATCCAAAACAACAATTCGGCACATGATTCCAAAAGATCGCCAGTATTTGCATGGATTGGAATTCCTGAACCTCGAACCCGCGTGGATCGAGCGACTCACAAAAATGTCCAACCATTACATCGATTGTGAACAACGCATCCAGCAACACTCGCTAAATGCCTGCGTCGGCGCGGAATGCGCGTTCTTCACAATGTGCAAAAAGCCAGAACGAACGGACCTTCTCGTTAATATTGACGATGGTTTGCTTCTCGAATTTAAACACCTGCAAACGCTCCCGTAATTTCCTATCGTTCTTACGCTAAAAAATCCCAACTGGAGGTCCCAATGAGATCGTTGTCCGTTGCTGCCGTTGCGTTGACCGCTGCGTTATTTTTTTCGCCAGCGGTCTCGCGTTCACTCGAGACTCAACCGTCTTCGCCTAGCAAAGTTCCAACGCCTGCCCCAGCCACCAACAAAGGAAAAATTATGAAAACATCCACGGGTCTTGAATATATCGATACAAAGGTCGGTACCGGTCCATCACCCAAAACCGGCCAACGCGTTACGGTGCATTACACCGGCACGCTGAAAGATGGCACCAAATTTGACAGCTCGGTCGATCGGGGGCAACCGTTCACGTTCGTCATTGGCGTGGGCCAAGTGATCAAAGGTTGGGACGAAGGTGTTTCCACCATGAAAGTGGGAGGAAAACGAACACTGATCATTCCGCCAGCGCTCGGTTATGGAGAACGTGGAGCCGGAAATGTCATTCCGCCCAACTCGGAACTTCATTTCGACGTGGAGCTGCTCAGCATCAATTGAACCACGGACCCATTTGGTTCGAAACGCACGCGCACCTCAGCGATTCGAAATTCGACGCTGACCGCGATGCGGTTATCGAACGCGCTTTTTCATCGGGATTGTCGGCGATCGTCGAGATTGCCGATGGTCCCGACGAATGGCCAAAAGCCAAAGCTCTCGCTGAGAAATATCCGAACAAGGTCTGGTGGGCGGCCGGCCTCCACCCCTATTACGCCGACAAGGCCTCACCCGATCTATGGGCCCAACTAAAAACGCTCACGGGCCATCCGCAATTTTTGGCCATCGGCGAAGTCGGCCTGGATTACGCCAAATGCCCAATTCCGCCGATTGATCAGATCAAAGCGTTTCGTAGGGCCATCGAACTTGGAATTGAGACCCACAAGCCTCTTATCATCCACTGCCGGGAAGCTTACAGCGACCTCATGCCGATCCTACGGGAATATTTTGCGAATCCGAGCAGAGAATTTTCTCCGGGCGTCGTGCATTGTTTTTCGGGCGATCGCGCGAACGCCGAAGAATTGATTTCGCTCGGTTTCTATCTCGGCGTCGACGGACCGATAACCTATCCGAGCGCAAAGTCTCTGCGCGACGCCCTGGCCGGCATTGCCCCGCACCATCTTGTGATAGAAACGGACAGTCCGTATCTTCCACCGCAAAATTATCGTGGGCAGCGAAACGAACCGGCGTATCTGCCTCTTATCGGCGATCGTTTAGCAGCGCATTTGAACATTGAGGCAGAAAAACTTTCCGAGATCACCACCCGCAACGCCCATCAACTTTTTCGAACAAATCGCGTCAAATAATCAGTCTGTCTTAACAATTTCATTCTTTTCAAAGTCCTTGAAAGCCCCTTCTACCTCCTCTACATTTTAGACGGTGCACGAGCTCACCCCTAATCCGCCCGTGCTGGGCGAACAAGGAGCTTGGATTGAAAAAATTTGCTGTTGGACTTCTGATCTCAACCTTGGCCTATTCCGTCTTTGCGGAGCCATCCAAAGATTCCGCGCCCGCCGCCAAACCCATCACCGGCCGCGTGGAAGCCGTTACTCGTCAAGTCGATGTATTTAAAGCCGGAACGAACAGTTGGAAGAAAGCGCAAACGAAAGCCACCTTGTCTCAAGACGATAAAATCCGCACCGGAAAAAGATCCGTCGCAAAAGTAAAGCTCGCCGATGGCAGCCGCGTCTTGCTGCTTCAAAACTCCCAGGCAGAGGTCGAAAAACTTTCCAGTGTTCAAAAAACAATCAAGCTGTTGCGCGGACGTATCCGTGCGATTGTGGCCAAAGTTAAAGGAGGAAATAATTTTCAAATAACAACACCGGTCGGCGTGGCCAGCGTGCGCGGTACGGACTTCGAAGTCGAAGTTTCCGAAAACGGCGAAGAGATGAACGTTGAGGTGAACGAAGGTCAAGTCGGCGTTTCGAAACTCGGGGCGCTTTCGAGTGAAATACTTTTGAATCCGGGGGAGAAAATTCGATTCGGACTCGAAGGGGAAATCGGAAACCCAATCCGCTCCGGCGGAATTCCAATGGACCGTGAACTCGTGCACAACGAAGTCCAGATCGCTCGGGTGAAAGAAAACGTAGTCTCGATGGCGGCCGAGGAATCACGCCAGGCAGACTACCAGGAAGGGAAATCTCTGGTGGACGTCGATGGAACGCGCGTGCGCGTCGAGTCCTACATCACGCGACCGCGCGCGGATCAATTTAAGCTGGTCGTGCTCAACGAACGTCCAACCCGTTTCGATTATTACACTTACAAGGGCACGTTCAACCAAAATCTTCCCGATGATATTTCCGTTGCGCTGAAACAAATCGGCGGAAAGCTGGGAACAACCGCGCCGGACTATTATCTCACGGACTACGAAACCTACGCTTCCAACACCGTCGATAACGTTCGCGACAGCGCCACGGGCGGCCACCTCGTAAAAATCGATTACGACGGAACGAATTACACGCTGACCGACAACGCGGATACTTCCCACACGCGCACGATTGAAGCAGCAGCGCTTCAGTCCGACGGTTCGTACAAAATCTACAACCCGATTCGGGACTCCTTTTCGATTGTGTCGGCCGCCAACAAAGACGAGGCGCTGCAAATCGCTGTCCTCGATTCGGTGTCGGGCAGCTACCACAACTTGGCCTCGGGTGATACGTATTGGAAGTCCCGCTACAACGATTATTCAATGTTCGTGAACACGACGTCAAAAACAGCGTACGCGAAAAAGTCCGGCGTCACGAACACGCTCGCCGTCGATTTGGACGCCACGTTTTCAAATTCACCGATTACCACCATCAGCGAATATCCGAACGGCACAAGCCAACTTTATAACCGACTAAGTTTGTTTTATTCCGACGGATCAAAACTCGTTTACGACAACTACATCATCGACGATCAAGGGAGCATTGCCGCCGCCAGCGAGTTTAGCGGCGCACCCACGAGCGCCGAATACAAAGAAGAACTTCAACAGTGGAATTACCAACAGAATTTTACATCGACGGAAATGGGTTCGCGGTCGATTCGTCTTGTGATCGATCCGCGGATTGGAACCAAATCAGGCTTGATTCAATAGTCTGCGAAGAGGGGAAATGAAGGCACGCTCGGTACTGATGTTTTTGCTTGGAATAAGCTCGGCACAATTCGCACGCAGTGGAACCACGTACATTCCGGTGGTAAACGGTTTGTTTTCAACGGGCCAGTGGTATTTCGATGGAAACAAGAGCGACCTGGCCGGCAACCTGGCTTTGACGTTTGTACCGGCCGTGCGGTTTTCAAATAGCTTTAGCGTTCTTCCGACGTTGCAAACGAATTATCGTGGCACGCGCAGCGCCGAAGAGTTGGCCGGCGGAAACACATTTTTTCACGACACGTGGGAAAACGGCGTGAACGTAAAAGGTGTTCACAATCTAAACGACAACTGGAGTTTCAAAGAGAACGCCGGATACCGATTTAAGTGGTTTCGCGAAACCGTGGATGAAACCTGGAATCATGGACTTTACGACTATCGAATCATGAATGTCGGGACAGAAATTGAACGCCATTGGGGCAAAAAAGCCTCGATTGGCTTGGGTTACGACTTCTCGTTCGTGCGATTTCCTAACTATGTTTCTCTGGAATCCGGCCAAAGCTCCGACAATGCGCGCGAGTTTGCGGGCACAAATGTTTTGGACAACCGGATTCATTTGTTCTCCTTGCGCATGCGCACGCCTCTTTTCTGGAAAATGACCGGTTCGCTGCAAACATTTTTATCGCCACGCGATTATACCGATCAACATGTCGTGGCCGTGACGGGACTTCTCACAGAAACCAAGCGAAAGGACCTGTTCATCGGAAACAATATTTCACTTGATCGCGTGTTCGCTCCGATTCAGCGCACGCGTTTAGTTACATCGGTGTTCTACGGATACACGAGCTTGGATTCAAATCAGAACCATTATGACGCGACGCAAACTCAATTTGTCGGCAACTATTACGATTATGCGCAGAACGCGATTGGAACCCAGCTCACGTTTGCGTTTGGAAGCAAACTCGAAGCGCCGATGCTCATTGATCTTGGCTACAGTTATTCGCATCGCAATTACACGTCACGCGTGATTCAAAGTCAGAACGGTACGTACATGAATGAGAAACTAAGCTTGATCGAACAAAACTTGAACCTCGGATTCAGTTATCCGTTGTCCCGCAATTTCCGAGTAAAAACCACGACAAGCTTCGGTCAAAGTAAATCCAACAACAATTACGAACAGGTTTATCAGTACAACTATCATAACGCCGAGTACCAATTTGGATTCACTTATGATTACTAACGTACGTTCAACCGGTTTAACACTGAGTCTTTTTTTTTGCGTGGGAATGGCAAACGCCACACCCAACGCTATCAACAATTTAACTGCGAGCCCTGGAACCACCGAAGGATCGGTCGCCCTTAACTGGGCGGTGCCCGACTTAAGCAGTAGCGCAACCGCCACGTCGCGCTACATCATCAAGTACCGCACGAACAGCACACCGATATCCACGGATTCAGAATTTTCCGCCGCTCAGCGCATCGAAGAACCTCCGCTGAATTTGGCTGCGCCCAATCCTTCCACCCCAGGATCCACCGAAGCAACCTTCAACCTGACCAATCTACAACCGGGGGCGGACTACTCATTTTCAATCAAATGCGAGGATTCTAGCGGCAACCGTTCCACTCTATCGAATGGAACTACCGTGCAGGCGCGGCCGCCGTGCGGACTGAACGCAAACGACGGAGCGGGCTCGGCCGTATTGGCGCCGCTTACGATGCACATTGGGCAGCTTGTGCAAACGACGATGACCTACACCGTTGCTTTGGCCGGAATCCAGTTGGGCGGCCGCATTGTCATGCAGATTCCAGACTTTTATGCCGCGCCGAGCACGGCCACCGGATCGGGGTACAGTTTCCCTGGTCTTGTCTCGTGGGCCACAACGAGCGGCACCGCCACTTTGCAACTCTCGCTTAACGGACAAAAAATAATTTTGACGGTCATTAGCGGTCAATTAAATTCCGGTGACGTCGTAAAAATCTTTTACGCGGCACAAACGTGCCAAACGCCGACAACAACCACATTCCGCGTCTCATCGCGTTATCAAACCTGCGGTACCGATGTCGCGCTGTCATCTTTCAATGGAAGCATGGTTCTTAACTCAGGCCAACCCACATTTTTGAATTTCGAACCCTTTGAGATTGTGACACCGCTAAACACCGACGCCGCGTTCGATATTGCGGTGAAAGATGGCTGCGGAAATAACGTGGCCGCCGCTAACCCGATTTCAATCAACCTTAGCGCTGTCAGATATATCGGTGGAGGACAAACGTCGGATACAACCGCCGAACTTTCCACGAACGCAGCGTTTTCGCCAAGCGCGATTAGCCTGTCGGACAGCCTGTCGCCCCCGGCAACCCGGAAGACGTACCACTACCGCACGAACAATGTGGCCGCCAACGAACAGAAATACGTTCAACTGCAATCGGTGTTCGGAAATTCGAACTATATGGCGAACGTCCACCCCATCAACGGCGGAATTACGAACAGCTCCGTCGACAAGGGAACCTATCTCGCCACACAAAAAAGCGTCACATTTGATCCGGGCAAAAACGAACGCGCCTATATCAATTTCACACTGCCGCAAGATCTGTCGTGGCGCGTTTTCTTCTCAAGCGACAATTTCGTTACGATCGCAAAAACGGTGTACGGATACGGAACCAGCATTCGAACCAGCTGGGACGGATTTGCGGACCCGCTGCCAGGATCGCCGCCCAGCATCGCCCAACCGGCCACGTACGCGGTTCGCATCTTGGTCGGCTCTTCCATAAAAGACGAAACGTGTGCGGTCACGCTCCAATCGGCGGGCGTGCAAGGAACAATTTCAGCCGTTAATCCCGATGCCGTCGACGTACAGATGTACGGACCAACGAACCGTTACACACGCACGCTTCCATCGGGCAACTACACGATTTACGGAATTGGCGCCGGCAACTACACTCTTCGGTTTTTCAAATCCGGATACATATATAAGGAAACAACCGTTACCGTAACAGACGGCGTCATTGCGACCGTGCCGACCATCACGCTGACGCAAGCCGCTATATTGCGCTTATCGGTAACGCGTCCAGCGAATGCGGCTCTTCCGGATATCACCGGTAACGCACGCGCCAACAATTCGGATTACTCGAAGCAAGCGTACGGAACCGTTCGTTTCCGCTCGGGAAAAACAGTCTCCGACGCTGGCGATGATTACAATGTCACTCCGACCTCGTTCACGGATCTTTACCTTGAACCGAGTGTCGCCTACAAAGTCACCTTGGAAGTACCCAGCCACGCGCTGGATACGTTTAATATCACGCTCCCTGGGACCGGCGTAACGCACATGACACGCACGTTGGTTCGCCAACCCACCGTCGAAGGAAAAATCACGTTGCCGACCGGCTCCAATGCCCAAGGGCTTTGGGTGTCCGTCGAAGCCGCTATGGATGCGAACTCCGACTTGAATCCCGATGACAACGATTTCTCAAAAAGAATTTATGGCGGTGTTTATATCCCTCCGGGCGACGTGAACGGGACCTATCGCATTTTCGGATTGGCCAATGGAACCTACGTGCTTTCGACATGGGCACAAGGTTTTATTCGCAAGAAGATTAACGTGACCGTGACCGGAAGCGACGTGACATTCCCAGCCGCTGACTTTCCCACATTGAGCCAAGGTGGAACAGTAACAGGGACACTCACGGTGAAAGGCGATTCAACGATTCTCGATTCGCTCGACGGGACTTCCGACGGTTTGTTTAGTGTCCCAATCAACATTTTTTCGCCTGCAAGTGGTTTCGGAAATTACACACAGATTCAACTTCCCACGAACGCAACGCAAACAAATGGGGGCTTCCAAATAAAAGGTCTCGAAGACGGCACTTACAACATGTTCATTTACGAACCCGGCTTCGGATTAAATCCGCCAAGCGGGCCCTCGATCATCGTTTCCGGGGGAAGCGGATCGGTCAATCTCATGCTGGAGCAATTCTCTGGAAAGATTTCGGGAAAAATCACATTGCCGTCCGGAAGGAGTGATTACGGCACCGTTGAAATTGAAGCGCTCGGATTCAATAATTTTGGTCAGCGTCCGACCGCCACACCGGACGGCAGCGGTAACTATGAGATCAGCGGACTAGGAACGGACTTCTACACGGTGCGGGCACGTTATCCGTTCACGAAACTCGTGGTGAGCCAGAGCGTGCAAATCACGAACGGTCAAACGACGAAACGTGATCTGGACCTTTCCGGCCAAACCTATTCGATTTCCGGACGCGTGACATCCACCGCCAGCAATCCGTACACAATCTCCTATATCGTTAATAGCTCCACGCCGACCCAAACTCAAACGCCATCCGGGCAAGGGACCCTAAATGCAAATCGCGTTGTTGCCACTCAACTGCGTGGACGAAACTTCAATCCCCGTTCCAACGGAAACGCAAATTCAATCTTTTACGATCCAAAAGAAACGTTCGTTGGTTTCTATGATGCGAATGGGGATTACACCATCAGTGGACTTGCTCCCGGCTCCTATCGCCTTACCACGAACGGTGAAATTGATGGCGATTTATCGGACCACAACGAGGTCAGCGAAACACAAATCATCGCGTACATTTCAAATCAAAATCTCATAGGCAAAGACATGACGGTCTCCGACGGTTACAAAGTGAGCGGCACCGTTCGATTGGGCGGCGGCCAGACCGAGACGGGACGCCAATTGAACGTGATGCTCATGGACAGCAACGGAAATCTCCTGACGCAAAACACGGTCAATTTGACCGGCAACTCGGTTGGTTACTCGCTCGACAAAGTTCGCCCCGGGAATTATGTTCTCACGGTTCGCGATAGTTATCCGCAAAAATATTCTTCAAAAGATCAATCCGTTACCGTCCTGGCCTCCGATCTCACAAACAAGGAAATCCAACTGGTTAATTCCGGGCTCATCAAAGGACGATTCCAAATTAAAAAATCCGGCGTTGTAATATCGGCGTCCAACTATTCGCAGTATTTCACAACCGATCTGCATGTGGAAGCGCGCAGCAACCCCCAAATTCCGGGCGGCTATGGCTCATCGCAGATGCCGCTCATTGATAGCAACGGTTATTTCAACGTGGCGGTTAACCCGGGCACCTACGATATATTGGTTCGCGCGTTTGCGCCGCCAACCGAGGCCGATATCGCGGCCGGCAAAAAGCAGTTCGTGCCAATTACAAAAAGCGGAATCACTGTTTCCGAAGGAGAAACGAAGGATCTGGGCTTTATTTCACTGGACGAAGGAATTCAAATTACGGGCACCGTTCGGGACTCATCTGGGAACCCGGTTCCAAACGTTCGTATCACGGCGCAGGGCGCGCGCCGCAACGGTCACAACGATGACAACAATCTCGAAACGTTCACGAATGACAGCGGCAAGTATGCGTTTCACGGAATCGATTCAGCCGACGAGCGCTACTATTTGTTCACGGCCGCGAGACGCCCCGATCCGTTTGATACACGCTACATCGGCGACACAGGACTGGGCCGCTACGGACAAGTTATCCGCGGTCCCATCGACACTCAGAACATCACGAACGTGGATTTCACTCTTCAACCCGCTACAAGCAAAATTACCGCGCACGTGGGGACTTCTGATGGCGGCCAAATGTTGGTTCCGTTTGGCGAGGAAGGCGACGACAATCTTCCGGGGGCCTACGTAATCCTAAATCACCTTCCCGACAAACCGCAAGACAACCCTCTCGGCGATTTGTTTGACGCGGTTTCGGGCGACGGTCAAATGAATGTAACGGGTCTCGCGGCCGGCGTTTATGACCTGTTCATTCTTTCACGCGGTTACGGCAGCGTGGCGAAACGGAACGTCACCGTCGCACCAAACCAGGCCGTGGATCTCGGAACGCTCACCCTTCCGGCCGGGTACACGCTGTCAGGAAAAATTACGAAATCGAACGGAGATTCGGTCAGCCAAAAAGAGCTCGAGAGCGTTTTGGCCGTACGAGACAACTTTAACGAGATTTCCATTGCAAAAATGGTGAACGATGCCTCCGGAAATCTCCTTTCCTATGCCATTGCTGGTATGCAGCCGAACAAAGCCTACACGATTGTCGGTTTCGATGATTCGAACACGATTATTAGTCTCGCGACGAATGTAACGTTGAAGAGCGACACGTCACTGGATCTCACGTTCCAAACACCGACGCCGGGCGGTCTCGCACAATCAATAAGGAATAACGATGGCACGTTTACGATCATCTATAAATTTGATGACACATTGAGGAATTCAGACACCGATCTCGACAGCAACGGCGTCAAAGATGACAACGAACTGTTCACGCTCACGACTGGCGCAGGAACACTTTCGGCTCCGACAATTTCATCGGATCGGAGACAAGCGCAAGCCACGTACACGCCGGGCGCAGGCGATTCTTCTTTTGTCATTACGGTTCATGGTACGTTCGTTTCTGTAGACGATAAAACGGGTACCAATCACACCATTAACGGTCCCTTCACTTTCTTCGTTGGGATTGCGCGCCAAAACACAGTGACATTGACGAACGCGAACGGCGGGAAGGTCGACCTTTCTCAGGCGAACGACGGTTCGAGCTTCACGGCGTCGGCAGGATTTCTTGGAGACGATGACACGGCCACGGCCGATGTGGTTCTCAAAGCGGCCGCGACACAAAGCGCATTGTCATCGTCGGCGTTGCGCGGCTCTCGGCTTGGTGCGCTGGACGTGGCCGGAAGACTTGGTATGAAGTCCTATCCGTCCGAAATGGCAGCGGCCATGTCACGCCTCAAAACACTCGATGTATCACCACTCAGTTCGTTCTATGACGTGTTCTTGCCCGCGGGCGTAAGCCATTTCTTTCCGGAAGGCAAGAGCGCACGAATTTGTCTTACCTACGATTCGAGCGTGCCGGACCCTTCGGTCTTAAACATCTACTACTACAACAGCGCCACGAACGAGTACGTGCTCGAGAGCACGAACAAAGCGGTCGACACCGACAACACGCGCGTGTGCGCCGATATCGCGCACGCGTCGGTGTTCACGATTCTCGGTTCAAGCGCATCGATTATTACCGGCGGCGGATACACGGGAGAACTTGCCATCATTAATTTCCCGAATCCTTTTAATCTGAAACAAAAGACGGTCACGTTGCAAAACCCGGGCACGGCCAGCGCATCTCAGTCGATCAACGGCACGATGTTGAAGATGAGCATTCCAACAACAATCGCCGGAACCGCGCAAATCCAAATTTTTGATGTGGCGGGGGAATTGGTCCGAACGCTGCACACACCTCTCACAAGCGGAGCTCACAACTATCTCGAATGGGACGGACGAAACGATCACGACGAACCGGTGGCGTCCGGCACCTACATCGGCCGATTCACGGTCGATGGCGGGAACGAGAAATTTTTCAAAATGGCGGTGCTGAAGTGATCCGGTCGAGGTTTTTGATATTCCCGGTGCTGCTGTTCGCCATCAGCAATGTTTATGCGAGCGGGAAAAAGGCGGGGACTTCCGGTGCTCAGTTTCTAAAAATCGGTGCCGGCGCTCGGCCGACCGCGCTCGGCGACGCGTTTGTAGGCGCTGCTGACGACGTCAATGCCCTCTATTACAACCCGGGCGGTCTCGGACTTTTGCAAAAAGCGGAAATTATGGCGATGCACACCCAATATTTTCAGGGGCTCAATTACAATTTTGGTGCCTACGTGCAACCGACGAAACACGGAACGGTGGGTCTCTCCATCGCCACGTTACAAACCGACGCGTTAACTCGTCGCGACGTCGACGAATCATCAAGCGGTACGTTTGAAAATCAGGATGCGGCTTACACCATTTCGTATGGACACTCGCTTGGGGAAACCTTCGGCATTGGCGGGAACATGCGCTGGATCCGCGAACAGATTGACAGCACCTCCGCCAGTGCGTGGGCCGGTGATGTGGGCATTCTGAAACGTTTCGAGGAGCATCCGGTTTCCGTCGGTTTCGCGATTCGGCATTTTGGAACGAAGGTTAAATTCCAAGAAGAATCGGATCCGCTTCCATTAACGTTGGATGGTGGCGCCACGGTGCGCCTCCTCGAAGATCGACTGTTGGTGCTCGGCGACGTGCGCCACATTCGAGACACTGGCATAAAGTTTGGACTTGGAACAGAATGGCGGAACGCCATTTTCGGAAAAATTCGATACGCGGGGCGCATCGGGTATAACTCGGCGAACACGGACCCGGGTGGCGCGAACGGAATGTCTGTCGGAGCCGGCCTCGGATACAAGCAATTTGACTTCGACTTCGCGTGGATTCCGTTCGGAGATCTCGGAAATACGTTCCGATACGCCGCGAAAATGCAGTTCTAATTTCCTCCAAAAATCACCTCTAAAAATCAACCCAATCCGTTATCTTTAGAAACACAAAAATCCTTACTTCTTCTTATTATTGTCACGGCTTTGTCATCGCCTGCCCTTACTCTTAATCGTTCATGAAAATGCGAATCAAAGAGGGGATCGCTCGGGGACGCATTCTGCCCAAGGTTGTTCTGGGTGGATTGTTTTTATTTTCTGCAGCACTGGCTTCAGCGATCGACACAATTGCGCCCACCATCAGCGTGTACTCTCCAGCCAACAACGCCAGTTACACCTCATCGCAACTAACGAGCATTTCCGGTAACGCAAACGACAACGTGGCGTTGGCCTCTGTCACGGTGAAAATTAAACGCCTGTCGGACAACTTGTTTTGGAATTCTGGAAATTCCACGTGGGGATCGACTCCGGTGAACAATTCTGCGAGTGGACCATTCGGAACGTGGAATCTCACGATGCCAATTTCCGCGTGGTCTCAAGTCGGGAACTACTCGTTGACCGCCACGGCGACCGACACTTCAAGCAACGCCACGCTATCGAGCAACGTCAACTTCAGCATCACCAGTGGCGGTGGCGACAGCACGCCGCCCACAGTAAACGTCTATACGCCAGCAAACAATGCCAGTTACACCGCATCACAACTCACGGGAATATCTGGAACAGGCGCGGATAACGTTGCGCTGTCGCAAATCACTTTTGAAATCAAACGGCTTTCGGACAATTTGTATTGGAGCGTGGGTTCGAACAATTGGGTTGTTGGCCCGATCGACAACGTGGCGAATGGACTCGCGAACTGGAATACCACTCTGCCGATTGGAGCGTGGACACAAAACGGAAGCTACACTTTCAAGGCGAAAGCGAAAGACACTTCAAACAATGTAACGATATCGGCTGTCGTAAATTTCAACATCACAAGCAGCGGCGGCAACGATTCAACGTCACCTCTCATCATGGTGTACACACCAGCGAACAGTGGAAGTTACACCGCTTCGCAATTGACGAGTTTATCCGGCTCAGCAAGCGATGACGTCGCGTTATCGCAAGTGACGCTTCAAATAAAACGGCTGTCCGACAATCTGTATTGGAACGTCAATACAAACGCCTGGGTCGCCGGCCCCGTTGATAATTTTGCGACGCCGCCGTTGTCCAACTGGAGCACGGCGCTGCCGATGTCGGCGTGGTCGCAAACCGGAAACTACACGGTGACCGCAAAAGCGATGGATACATCGAACAACAATGCGACGTCGGGTGCTATCAATTTCAGCGTGACCGGCAGCGGCGGTGCAGATACGACCCCACCCACCATCCTCGTATACTCGCCCACAAACGGTGGAGACTACACCGGTTCGCAATTGACGCTAATTTCCGGATCCGCGGCGGACGCCGTGGGCCTGTCGCAGGTGAACATCACGATTAAGCGATTAAGCGACGGATTGTACTGGAACAACAACTCGGTTTCCTGGGTGTCCGGTCCGATCAACAACGTGCCAAGCGGTCTTGCATTTTGGCAACTGACGACGCCGCTTTCCGCCTGGTCGCAAACCGGATCCTATTCTTTAACAGCGACCGCCATGGACACATCGAACAATTCTCAGATCACCCCGAACATCAATTTTACGATCGGTGGGGGAAGCGGTGATTCAACGGCTCCAACCGTCCAAATCGACGCGCCCACAAATGGCAGCAACCCAACCATCTCCTCTTTGGCAACAATTTCGGGAACGGCGGCCGACAATGTCAGCGTCCAAAACGTTCAGATCATGATTCAAGGTCCAGCCGGCTGGTGGAATTCCAACGGTAATTATTGGAGCGGCGCGCAACAAATTTCAAATCCGGCGACCGGCACCGCAAGCTGGAATTTCAACGGAGGCGCGGTCACTTGGAGCACCGGTGGTCTTTATACGATTACCGTAACGGCGACCGACGCCAGTGGAAATCAAGCGTCGGCAACATCGCAAATAACACCGGTCGCCGACGTTGAGAGCACGCCCCCGAGCGTCGTGATTTATTATCCATCAAATGCGGGCACCTACACCGATAGTCAGTTAACACTGCTCTCGGGAAACGTGAGCGACAACGTGGGCGTGAGTTGGGCCAAAGTTCGTATCACGCGCTTGGCGGACAACCTCGATTGGAACAATAACAGCAACACCTGGATTGCCGGTCCGATTTTTAACAACGTGACACCCGGATTTTGGCAGTTCACAATGCCCGTCTCGGCTTTTTCTCAATCCGGAAATTATGCCATGAGCTTAACCGCTGCCGATTTTTCGAACAACCAAGGTGTTCAAAGCGCCAATTTTTCCGTGTCGAGCGGTGGCGGCGCCGACTTCGTTTATCCAACTATTTCCATTTATTTTCCAACGGACGGAAGCACGCAGGCACCGGCCTCGCTCGTCACTATGAGCGGAAACGCCAACGATGATCGCAGCTATGTGGAGGCAAGCGCTTCCATTCTTGATGTGACCATCAACAAATATTGGGATACCGCCATGGCAGACTTCAACAATCTCACCGAAAACTTTCTCATCATGCCCAACCCAAACCCGTGGTATTTCACGAGCATTCCGTCGAACAAGTGGGTGAGCGGGCATCAATACCGATTGAAAGCCAAAGCGCGCGACGGGAACAACAACATCTCGTACGCCATTTCGAATTTCACGGTTAATTCGGCACAAGCCGGAGACACGGTTCCGCCGTACGTCACCATCACGAATCCCGTGGACGGTTCCATTTCCGATCCAACAATACTAACCATAAATGGAAATGCCGGCGACGCGGTGGGACTTCAAATGGTCGAAGTGAGTGTTAAACAGCTTTCCACAAACCTTTACTACAACGGAGTGGGATTTAATGCGGGCGTGCAAACCTATTTGCCGACAAACGGCATGGCGTATTGGACGTTTTCGCTGCCAGCCGCCGCTTTAACGAACGGCGCGTATCTGTTGGAAGCCCGCGCCAAGGACACATCGAACAACACCCAAAGTCAAACCGTCACGTTCACGGCGCAAAGCGCGGGCGGACCCGTTTCCGACGCGATTCTTCCGACGGGAGCGATCTTGGTTCCCGCGAATGGTGCGAGTTACACTTCGGCGTCCACGCTGGCAAATTTGAACGGCACGGCGGCCGACAACAATCAAGTTTCCGAGGTTTTGGTGTGGATGCGTGACAGCAGCAACAACTACTTCAATGGAAACAGTTGGACCAGCGCGACGCCGGTCACACAAAATGTGGGCACGGTTTCTCCGTGGAACTGGGCGGTCCCGATCAACGCATGGAAGAACGACACATTCACCATCTTCCTGCAAATTCGCGACGGCGCGAACAATCTCACAACGGTTTCGAACCAATTCACGGTCTCGGGCATCAGCGGTGGAGGAGCCGCCGACACCGTGCCACCAGAAATCTACGTTTACAATCCGGCCGACAACGCAAACCAAACGCCCTACTCATTCACAACGATATCCGGACGAGCCGCCGACGCGTTTGGAATTTCCAACATCACGCTCGCTCTTAAAAACACAAGCACGGTGATGTACTACAACGGAAACGCGTTTGCTTCGAGCACAAAGTATTTGTTGTACCCCACATTCACAAACAATGGCACCGGAATCGATTTCAGCTACACGGTTCCCTCATCAATTTACACGAACGGCGGTTACGCGCTGGAAGTAAATGCAACGGATCAATCCGGAAATCTGGCCACAAAAATTACAAATTTCACCGTCTATGGTGCGGGCGCCGGCGCCGGCGATGCGACGCCACCAACGGTCTCGATTTATCAACCGGCCAACAACGCGAGCTATTCGCCGGACCAGTTAACGTCAATTTCGGGTAATGCCACCGACGACACCGGTGTCGATCACGTGGACGTAAGGATTACGCGCAACAGCGATGGTTACACATGGGACGGCGGTCTGTGGCGTTCGGGCGATTCTTTTATTCGCGCGAACGGTGCCGCATCTTGGGCGGTCACGGTTCCCATGGCAATGTGGTCAGCGGGCACCTACATCGTCACTGCAAAAGCCAAAGATATTGCCAGCAAGGAAACCCAAGCGTCCCACAACATCACCATTTCGGGAGCGGCCGGAGGATCGAATGCGCCGCCAACGGTTGCCATTTATTCCCTCGTAAACGCCCAAGTGTACGCACCGTCCAATCTCACGATAATCAGCGGCAGCGCCAACGACGATCAAAGTGTTTCAAAAGTGCAGGTGGATATCACCGATTTAAATTTGAATCTGCACTGGGCGCCGACCTCTCAATCGTGGATGTCAGCGGCGCACTTCACGGATTCGAATTACATGAACAATTATTGGTCGTACACGAATTTGCCGTATTGGAACAATGGTCATTACCAGATCACCGTTCAAGCGGTTGACAACGCGGGTTTGCTCTCGTCGCCCTCCGTGGTCGATTTCTTTGTTAGCGGAGCAACCGGTGGCGCGGGCAGCGACTTCACGCCGCCCGCTTCTATTCAAAACCTAACGGCCGCAAGTGGCCAAGTTCAGGGCTCGGTAAATCTTTCGTGGGCCTCGACTGGTGACGACGGGAATACCGGAACGGCCACGTCTGTCGCGATCAAATACGCACCGAATCCGATTATTACCGAAAACGATTGGATGAACGCCATCGACATTTCCGCCCCGCCGGTCAACGCTACTCCTATTATTCCAGCGGTTGCCGGTACCCAGCGATCGATAACGCTTAATGGTTTGTCCGCTGGCGTAAATTATTTCTTCTCTGTTCGCGCGCGCGATGAAGCGTTCAACACAGGTGGGCTTTCGAACAGCCCTTCGGCGGTCGCGTTTGGCGGTTGTTCCGCATCGGCCGGTGATGGAGAAGGAACGGCCATCGTGAGCCCGGCGTCGATGCCGACCTCAACCGATACGAACATGACACTCACGTTCACGGTGGGCTCCCGCGGAATTTTAAGTGGCGGAAAAATTTCGGTGCGCGTTCCCGATGGCTGGGCGTATCCGCAAACTTATTCCTCAAGCATGTCGGGCTATGTGACGGCAACAACGTCAAACCAGTCCGTCACGCTGACACTCACCGCCAACGGTCAACTGATCGACATCGGCGTGACGGGGACACTGAATCAGCGGGACACAATTACGCTCAACATGAAAGCCCGAAGCTACACCTGCGACATACAGAACAATGTTCCGATCCGTGTGCTGAGTCAAGCGAACGCGTGCGGCCTTCCGACCGAAATCGCTGCGTCTCCGACAGTTAATTTGGTGGCGGGAGTGGCGAACTGGCTCGGGTTTGAAAACTACGAAACGTTTGCGCAAATCGGACAAGTGACCACCGTGAAATTGCAGGGCAAGAGCACCTGCGGTCAACTTGCGAATTTGGGTTCGGCGACCAACATTCAAGTGACGGCCGTGAAATGGGACAACGCGACTTATTCGTATTCGGCTGATTCAACGGCGCTCATCTCGGCTTCGAGCGATATGAGCGCCGGCGCCTCGAATAAGACTGTTGTTTTTCCGAGCGGGCAAAACACCCTCTCAATTTATTACCAACTCCAGGCGTCGGACACGCAAACGCGCGGTTTAAAAATTTCGTACTTGGACCTGAACAGCGGTTCGTACAGCTCCGAAAATTTCATGACCGTGTATCCGTTGGTCAACGGGTCCGTGTTGTCCAACATTTCAATCGACACAGGAAATACGGGCACGAAAACCAATGTCGCGATGACACCCAACGGGGATGGCGTCGATGACTCGATCTTTATCAATTATCAAGTCGCGCAAAATATTTCATCGACCATCGAAATTTCGAAGGACAATTTCACGACGATTCTTGCAACGCTGTGGGGCTACGGACAAAACGTGCGCATGGCGTGGAACGGAACACTTTATTATCCGAACACAGGGAACGCCACATCGGGCAATTATCAGCTGCGCATCAAAGCAGCGGGCGCAACGGACACAAGCCTCTCGTTCTCAATCCAATCCACCGGTGTGCAAGGAACGCTAAAGAACAAGTCGAACGCGACGCCGCTTCAAGGCGTGAACATCAATCTTTATGGTCCAACCTATCGCTCGGTACAAACATTGTCGGATGGAACGTTCGAAGTGGGCAGCTTGATTCCGGGTCAGTACGCGATGCATATCGAAAAACAAGGGTTCGAGACCAAAGACATTACGTTTAGCTTCGACGGAACAAACCAAAATCTCGGAAACATTTTGATAGCCCCATTGGCGCGCATAATCGTGAACGCGACGCGCACAAACGCGTTCATGGATCTGTGGGGCTCCATCCGAACGAAAGACAATTCCATCGCAAACACCATTGCGACGGGCGCCAACGAATTGTGGAACACGTTGCATTTCGCTTACGGGCGCACCACGGGCGACAATGGATTTGGAACCGATCAGCCGTCCATTTATTTGAAAGCGGGCGTTTCTTACACGCTTCGTTTGGAATTGCCCGGATTCACGACGGCGCCGCTCACCTACACGCTGGCCGATGGGGAGACGTACACCTGGAACGTGAGCCTCACGCCGAAAAAAGGACTTTCTGGTTTCGTGAATTTGAGCAACGGCGTTTCGAATCCGTACGGCTACAACGTAAACATTGCGGCGGGAATCAAAGACTCCAACACGAACACGTTCGTCAACGGGTATCCAACAAAATGGGCCTCCGCGTACATTCCGGTTGGGGAATCGCGCGTTTCGTACAGCTTGCTTGATCTGGACGCGGGCACTTATTTGGTGACGTTCGACGTACCCGGCCTAAGTCCGCAGACAATTACGGCAACCATCGCGAGCGCGGACGTCACTCAGGATGTCACGCTCGACAAAGGTGGCCAGGGCACCGTGAATCTAGACTTCGCGGGCAATACGACTCTGCTTGATTCAAACGACGGATCGTTGGACGGGAAATTCCAAGTTCGTATGCGTTACACGAACGGCGGGTCCTACGGCTTCCAAAGCATTTACGTGAACACGAACGCTTCGAATACATCCTATGCCGCAACGGTGCTTGGTCTATCAAACGGCACGTACGACGTGTTCTTTGATCCTTTGTCAGGCTTTTCGCCGATCGGTGCCCAACCGTTCAAGCTCACGGTTGCGTCATCGATTGGTTCATTGAACGTTGGCTTCGCGCAGGACTCGGGTGTTCTCGTCGGAGCGGTGTCATGTCCCGTGGGTTCTTCGCTGAACAGCATGTACACCTATCTCTATAAGGATGCGGATTACCGCAGCAATCCCACGATTAGCGGCAATCAATTTACGTTTTCGAATTTGAGCAACGGCAAATACAACTTGTCCGTTTATGATCCGGCCTCTGGCGCCTCACGCAACAAAGACGTGTTCATCACCAACGGGAAAACGACGAACGTCTCAATTGATCTGAATGCGGTGTCTTATTACTCGATTGCCGGAACCGTTCGCACGACGGCGGCCCCGCCATACGATTCGCTCGCGAACATCGCCGCGAACAGCACGAACAGTTTGTTCCATACCACCGCCGGCGACCAATCGGTCTCGAGCGTGCGCGTGCAAGCGCAGCTCTTAAATCCGGACGGAACAACCGATCCACTTCCAACAATCGCGGGCCAAATTCTTAATCCAACGAAATTTAAATGGGGCGTCATCAACACAACGAACGGGACGTATTCGATTGATGGACTCGAAAAGGGAAATTCCTATTTGGTGAGCGTCAACCCAGATATCGACGCCGATGGCAAACCGGACCTTCCGTTATCGTCCGTGATCGTCTCGCCAATCGCCAACGTCGCGCAAGACTTTACGATCCAAAAAGGCGGCGACATTGCGGTCGCGGTTACCACGCCCGACACGGAAACAAGCTATCAATTGAAAGTTCAACTCGTTGATGCAGCGCTTAAGAAAGTCATCCAGGAAAAATCCATTTCGGTGGTAGGGAAATCAGCGAGCGTTACGTTTTCGAATCTGCGCATCGGCGATTACGTGTTGTCGATCAAAGACGAAAACACGCCGGCAAAGTACACGGCAAAACCCGTTGTCGTGAATCTTTTGAATGCTTCCGACACAAAATCAGCCACGCTGGCGCTTTCGAACGCGGGGCTTGTTCAACTGACGCTCGCGAACAAATTCGGAACATTGGTTACATCCACGAACAAGGATTTGTTGTTGCCGAAAAACTCCACGGTGCGCGTGACAACGCGCGGCCAGATCATCAATATGGAACTGGACAGCACCGACGGTAAATACAAAGCGTCGATTCTTCCGAATCTCGATTACGATATTTCAATTCAACCGCCAGCATCGCTTTCGCAAGACGACCAAGGAAAATCTTTCTTGCCGGTGCTGTTGCACGCGCGCATTGCGTCCGGTGGCGAAGTGGTGGATCTCGGTGTCGTAACATTGAAACAGGGGAAACTGGTTTCTGGAACGGTCGTGGATGAGAATGGAGCAACGCTGCCTCACATTCCGGTTCTTGCCTATCAATCTCTGGCAAAAACAATTTCACCTCTTCAGACGTTTACGAACGACGTCGGCGTTTTCAAATTTGAAAATCTTTCTTCGGATGCGGTGCGTTACTACGACTTTATCGCAAATCCACTCGGCAATACGGATTCCAATCCGTTGTTTACCGAAGCGCAGAGTCTTTCGATCGATATCAAATCCGACAGCCAGATCGCGAATCTCTCGCTGGCGTTACAGAGCGTGAAAAGTTCGATCAAAGGACAGATTGTCTCTTCGTCAAACCAATCGTTGGTGGCCGGTTACGGCGCCAACGCGGACCGACCGGGCGTGAGCATTCTTGTGACGCCGCGCAACCAGAAGAAAACCTACGAATTTTTGTCGAACCCGGATGGCAGTTTTAATCTCAATATTCCAACGGGGCGATTCGATTTCGATTTCATTGCAAAGAACCATCAGCCGAAACGCCTGGCCAATATCGTTATCAACGGTCAAGTGAGCGACCAAGGGACGATCTCGCTTGTGGCGGGCGGTGCAAACTTGTCGGGCAAAATTCGAACAACAAGCAACGACCTGCCGACAACGACCGACATTGACGATTTGCGCGCGGTTGATTCGCTGAAAAACACCTACCGCGCGAATCTTTCGAAAATCTCGTACGACACTGTGGAAAACGTCGACAGTTACACGTTCTATGGACTGCAAGCGAACACGATTTACAAAATCATCGCTCTCGACAAATCGGGACGCGCCAAAGTGTTGAAAGACAGCTTTGAAATGCCCGCCACCGACACGTCGCTTGATCTATCGTACGCGGTATCCGAGCCAAAACTCACCGCGAACTTCATCTTGAAGATTCCGGAGAAAAGCGAAATCTCCGCACGCTTTGCTTGCAATCAAAAATTCCGCAACAAGTCCGACGCGGACAACGATCTCAGTCAGTTTGTGACGATATCGAAAGGGAATGGCACACTGACCGGCGATTCGTTCAGCGCGGACCGGTACGGCGCAAATTACACCTACACGCTCGGAAACGAAACCGGCAACGACTACGTGCAGTTTGATGCATCGTTCAACACCGACGAAATTAATCCAAAAACCGGCGACAACTACAACGTGTCCGACAGCTTCAAACAACCGCTCGGCATTCTCGCCCAACAAACAAACGAAGTGAATTGCCTCGTCGGCGCGGACCTTTCGTTGCCCGACGGCGCCGGCTTTAGTGTGCCAGCAAACGCGTGCTCAAACGAAAGTTTGATAATGAAAATGCAGTCCGCCGATGATGTAACGGGTATCAATGGACAGGTTTCGCTCTCCGCTTTGCATTCGCCGACGCGGCGTCGCGGCATCGGGGCGATGGCCGTCGCGTCTCAGCTCGGAGCGAAGGCGTATCCGGAAGGAATGTACCGCGCTATTAAAGCGCTTGAAGACTCACCGTCAGTGAACCCCTTTAGCTCTTTCTATGACATCTTTTTGCCGGCCGGCGTCAGTCACGTGTTCGATCGCAACAACAAACCATCGCTCACATTGAAATACGACGAATCGGCGAATCCCGATCTCATTAATGTTTATTACTTCAACGAATCTCAGGGTGTGTACACGATAGAGAACACGAATCGCCGCGTGGATCGCACGAACCATACGATTACCGTCGAAGTTGGGCACGCTTCGATCTTTACCGTACTCGAATCCAGTGTTTCGATCGTGCACGGCGGCGGGTATTCGGGCGACCTCGAAATTTTTAATTTTCCAAATCCGTTTGATCTGAACATGAAACCGGTCACGCTGCAGGATCCGGGCACGAGCAGCGCGTCGCAATCAATTCAGGGAACGATGATCAAAATCAGCGCGCCCACCACGGTGTCGGGATCGGCCAAGATCGAGATTTACGACATCGCGGGGGAACTCGTTCGAACGATCGATGCGGGAACCATCACCGGCGGTACCCACACGTATGTTGAATGGGACGGAACGAACGATCACGGCACAAAGGTCGCTTCGGGAATTTACCTCGGCCACGTGACGGTCGGTTCGGAAAAGCGGTTTATCAAGATGGCGGTGCTGAAATGATGCGGGCACTGAAACTCATCATCGCAAGCACTCTCGTGATGGTTGGTTCGCAACTTGTTTTTGCGACGAACAAAAACGTCGGAACATCCGCCGCGCAATTTTTGAAAATCGGCGCGGGGGCCCGTCCGACGGCGATGGGGGATTCGTTCGTGGCGGTTTCGGAAGATGTGAACTCGGTGACGTTTAATCCGGCCGGCATCGCCGATGTTGCGCGTCCCGAATTTGCGGCGATGCACACGCAGTGGATTGCCGATGCAAATTACGATTTCGGAGCGTTTTGTTATCCGACGAATCACGGCGCGCTCGCGTTTGCGGCGTCGACTCTAAAGGTCGAAGATATTCAGCGTCGTGGCTCCGACGAGACGCACAACGGAGACTTCAAAGCCATGGACGCCGCCTACGCGCTCTCCTATGGGCACAATTTGACACCGCTCACGTCGCTCGGTGTTACGGCCCGGTACATCAGTCAGTCGATCGACGCCGCCTCCGCAGGCACGTGGGCCGGCGACGTCGGAGTAATTAAACGCCTGCAAGAAAAACCCGTATCGCTCGGCCTCGCCGTTAAAAACTTTGGTCAAGCGGTTGAATTCCGGAACGAATCCGATCCGCTTCCACTCATGGTTGATGCCGGCGTCGCGACGACTTTCCTGCGACAGAATTTGCTAGTGACCGCCGACGGGCGGTGGTTCCGCGATAACGACCCCGGATTTGGTGTTGGACTCGAATATCGCCATGACATTGGTTCCAAAAACCGTTTTGCGCTGCGCACCGGTTACAACTCCACCGTCACCGACGCAGGCGCCGCCGGTTTAACTCTGGGCGGGGGACTTGGATTTGGTCGTTTGGATTTGGATTTTGCGTGGGTTCCGTTTGGCGATTTCGGAAATACGTTTCGCTACGCCGCGCACATGAAGTTTTAATTCCCGATAAAGTCATTCGGGAATGACGGCATAAATATAGTTGTATACTGCCGGCGTCATGTTGGTCCCGCCTTTGCTGGCACGCACGTCTCTGATTTTTGGATCGCGAAAATCTTTATTCTTGCTGTTCTTCTTTGCAACGGTGGGAATCTGGGCCGCCGCGCGTCGCCCAGAATTGACTCCAAAGAAAAAATCAAAAACGCCCGATAGCGTGACGACACCAAAGGCAACGCCGTCGCCCGCCCCGAACAAAGCGGCGGAGACAACCGAGATTCCGTCACCGTTTAAATCCATCACCGTTTTTGTCGTCGCCCATCCGGACGGAGAACCACAAAAGTTGCTGGATTTTCTTAAAGTGCATCACGACCTGCACCTCACCCTGATATTTCCGGCGCACTATTTCGATGATGCGAGCCGCCGTGCGTTGCTATCGCAGTTCGCGGTACTGCAGAGTTCGAAGCAAATTGAAATCGCACTTGCGCTCGAGAACGAGCCGATGCTACCGCTTCTCGGCAATCTGCAAATCGCTGGTGAAAAAGTCGCCAAGTGGGGATTCAATTTTGCGTGGCCCGAAGATATCGCCGCTCAAATCGCGCGGGGCAGCGGTAAATATCAGAAACGTTTCTCGGCGTTACCAACCGGTTTTTATCCACCGCATCAAAGTTTGTCCGAAGACGTCGTCGAGACTCTCAAACGATTTCGAATGAATTGGGTCATGGGACGCCCGAGCGAAAATTGGGGTATCCGGTTTTATGGCGGAATCGCGTTATTGGTTCCGCCGAAGGCTCCCGTGATTGACGAGATGACCGTTGGTGGCCGGTCGTGGGCCGAGCATACCGCGGCGTGGGCAATGGAACATCCGTTCGTCCTTATTAATACGGAGTCGCTCGAAGATCCGAAAACGGATCAATATTTTCTTGAGTACTTAGCGAAAGGTTTGGCGAAGCACACCGAATTGGCCACGTCGACCGCCCAACTCTTCGTCGAGCCGCTTCGCGACGAGTTTGAACTTGCGAAGTCAGCGGACCCTTTTGCGAACGACTATGGGCCATGGGTTTCCCTACCGCAACAAAAACGGGCGTGGGCCGCACTGGCGGACGCACGAAAGGTGATCGATACGTATCAGCGATCCGGTCACGCAAAGCTTCAACGTTTGGATGCCGCCATTGAAGAAATGTGCACGGCCGAAAGCGGCGAGTTTTTGCTGAACATTGGCTCCGATGATCCAAACACAAACAATACGGGCGAGAAACCTTCCGGGGAACGAAACTTTTTGGCGACACTCGCGAACATTTATCGTTTGTGCGAAACACCCGTTCCAACAAATCTTAACACGTGGTTCGCCGCACGATCTTGGCAAAAGACGACCGCAAGACCCCAGCAAAGCGATGAACCGTTTTTCGAGGAGGGAGCGCAGAATATTGCGTGGAATGACCCGAAAGGTGACGATAACGGGAATGGAAAGTACGTTTACCCGGTAGGCGCCTATCCGAAGGGAATGTTTGATTTGCGCCAGGTATCGGTTTCGTGGGACGAATCGGATATCACGCTTCGCGTCAACGTTGCTGAAAATTTTTCGAACAACCCAACGAACATCGTGCCCCTGCTCGATTTTTATATCGACGTGAATCGATTAACGGACGCGGGCAGCACCAACGCGTTGCGGCGCCGGGGAAATACGCTCCTCATGAGAGAAGCAGCATGGGAATACAGCGTGGCGTTATCGGCGAACTGCGCTGCGCTCTATCAAGCGATACCGGGCAGCAATCCGCGTTTACTTTCGCTCAAATCCGTGACATCGCACGGGAACACTTTTTCGATTTCATTTCCGCGAACATTGTTGCGCGGCGATCCAAAACGGTGGAGAGTTTCAGCCGGTTTGCTGGGCACCGAAAATACAAAGCGGCAAGAAGAGCCACTGCCTGTGTCCGTTCTCGTTAACCCGACCGAGCGAAATTTCGGCGGAGGCGCTTCCGGTCAGGTCACACCGTTTATTGATTTGCTCGATCCTACGATCGAAGATCAAACGAACCGCATTGACGCCGGCCAAGCGGGCCCGTTAAACCTCCCTTACGTCGAAAGTCAGTAATATGTTATATCCGTTGCCCCTTGAGGTTGCCCCACTCAATTATGATAGTTGATGGGACTACCGAAAGTTACGGGGCTGTAGCTCAGCTGGGAGAGCGCCTGCATGGCATGCAGGAGGTCGTCGGTTCGATCCCGATCAGCTCCATATTATTATTAGAGGTACGATGAAAATTCTTGGTGGACACGCCCGCGGGCGCGTCCTTCGCACACTTCCAAACAATCCACTCGTCCGCCCGATTCTCGCTCGTATCAAAAAATCCCTGTTCGATATATTGCGTCCGCGCATGCAAGGCGCGCGATTTCTAGACATTTACGCAGGCACAGGGGCGGTGGGACTGGAAGCGGTCTCGCAGGGCGCGGCGTCCGTGGTGTTCATCGAACAAGAACCTCAATGCGTGACGGTCGTTCATGACAACATCGCTGCGTTCAAGATGACAGACAAAGCAACGGTGTTTCGCTTGAATGCGACCGGCGATTTGTCGGTTCTTCCGAAACCTTACGATTTGATTTTTATGGGACCTCCCTACAAGGACGCCGAGAAAAAGCCATTGGCGCTTGTGCAACCGACGCTCGATAACATTGTCCGCTACGAATTGCTAGCGAAAGGCGGTCTTGTGATCGCTCAGCACCACAAAAAAGAAATTGTCGGTTCCTCCGAAAAATGGGAACTCAAACGCCAGGAAGACTACGGCGACAGCAGACTCAGCTTTCTCGTTCCGATGAACTAAAGTCTCATGTCATCCGTTGAGATTTCGTATTCGCGCGTCCAAACCTACGAACGCTGCCCGTGGATGTATCACTTGGTTTACAACGAAGGCTGGCGCGCCGGCCCAAAAGCTCCCGCCGCTTTCGGACAATCGCTGCACCGCACGCTGGCCGTGTACCTTTCCGATGACAATACCGAACGTTCACTGGATCGCCTTTTTGAAATTTTTGATCAGCACTGGGTAAACGAAGGTTTTGGTTCCCCGCAGCAAACGATCGAAGCGTACGAGCGCGGAAAAATGATCCTTGAAAATTTTTTCAAGATCGATGCAAAACGAACGTCGAAAGTTTTTGCGACCGAAAAAAATTTCGATATCGATTTTGGAAACGATATTCACTTTAAAGGAACCGTGGACCGCATTGACCAACACGCCGACGGTCGCTACGAAATCATCGAATACAAAACCGGAACCGAAACCTGGTCGAAAGAGCGCGTGGCCTCGGACCGCCAAATGTCGTTTTACGCGCTGGGACTCGCGAAGACGCTTGGAGTTTCATCGCTCAAACTCACTTATTATTTTCTATCGTCCGGATCCGCGATTGAAACACAACGGTCGCAGACTCAACTGGAGGAGATTCAAAACCTAATAACGACCGCCGCCGAAAAGATTCGAAGCGGTGATTTCACGCCAAACCACGCGTCGTGCAAGCGCTGCGAATTTGGCCGGCGCTGCAAAAACTTCAAACCATCATGAAACGTCCTTGGATTATTAAAGCCGGCGGCGAATTGTTGCTGCCCGGGCCCATCAGAAAAAAAATTTTGGCGGATCTCGCGCGCGTGGCGCGTCGTCAGCCGGTTGTTTTTGTGCACGGCGGCGGGCCGCAAATCGAACAAGAACTTAACAAAAATAAAATTCCGACCAAGTTTGTGAATGGACGTCGTTTCACATCGCCTGAAGCGATGGTGGTCGTGGAACGTGTCCTCAGCGGGGAAATTAACAAGGGACTCGCGGCCGAGCTCACGAAAGGCGGGGCGAACGCCGTGGGACTCTCATGCCGTGATGGCGGGCTTGTCACCGCCATTCCGATGAAAAATTTGGGCCGCGCGGCGAAGCCATCGAAATACAATGTCGCTTTGTTGACCGCTCTGCTTTCAAAAGATTTTCTTCCGGTCGTTTCATCGGTGGGATCCGACCCGAACGGAAACCCCGTTAACATCAACGCCGATGATGTGGCGAGCGCGCTCGCCGTTCAGCTGCGTGCAGCGAACTTGGTATTTTTAACGAACATATCGGGCGTTCTGAATCATGAAAAGAAAACAATCCCGGTTCTGCGCACAGGCACAATCGACAAACTGATTTCCGACGCGGTCATTACGGGCGGAATGATTCCGAAGGTCCAGTCGGCACGCGTCGGAATAAAAAGCGGTGTGGGGGAAGTCGATATTTTGAACGGCAAGAAAGGAATCGACTTCAAATCGGGAACCAAGATATGTCCGTAAATCCGTATCTGGACAAAGAACTTAAGCATTTTCTTTACACGTTCAAACGCCAACCGTTGTTGATCGCGAAAGCAAAAGACAGCTATGTCTGGGACAGCAAAGGAAAAAAATATTTGGATTTCTATTCCGGCCTCGCGGTGTGCGGCGTTGGGCACAACAATCCAAACGTCGTGCGCGCGGTGCAAAAGCAGGCAGCGAAGCTACTGCACAGCTCCAATTATTTCTACACGGAACCGCAATCGAACCTCGCCCGTGAATTAACGGCTCGCTACAAGGGCTCGCGTGTGTTCTTTTCGAATTCTGGCGCTGAAGCAAACGAACTCGCGATCAAACTCGCACGCTTGTGGGCGACAAAAAACAACAAACCCGGTCGCGATATCATCACGTTTGAAAACGCATTTCATGGTCGTACACTGGCAACAACAACGGCGAGTTGGGGCCGCACACGCTCGAACGATGTGTTTGAGCCGTTGCCCGCCGGATTCTCAAAAGCACCGTACAACGATCTCGACGCCACGCGAAAACTCGTAAACGAAAATACGATCGCTATTATGCTCGAGCCCGTTCAAGGCGAAGGCGGTATCAACATCGCGTCGGATGAGTTCATGACCGATGTCGCGGAACTCTGCGAAAAAAATAATTTGTTGCTGATCCTCGATGAAGTGCAATCCGGGATGGGAAGGACGGGAAAATTTTTTGCGTTTGAACATTACGGAGCAAAGCCCGACATCGTCACGCTCGCCAAAGGGCTCGCGGGCGGGCTGCCGCTCGGCGCGACGCTGTCGGTTCCGCGCGTGGCCGATCTCATGGTACCGGGTCTCCATGGCTCAACGTTCGGCGGAAACCCGGTTGCTTGCGCCGCCGCTCTTGAAGTATTAAAACTCCTGCCGCCTCGAGCGCTTCGATCGATTAAAAAAACCGGCGAGACACTCCACAAGGCCCTCTCCAGCTTTCAGCAATTCCCTCAACTGAAGACGATTCGCTCGTTCGGTTTGATGTTTGGAATGGAGTTAACCGAAAGTGGCGACCCGTATGTTGGCTTGGCTCGCGAAAGAGGGCTGTTGATCAATTGCACTCAAGGCAACGTGCTGCGATTTTTACCGCCGTATTTTATTTCGCAGAAAGATTTAATGCGCTGTGTACAAATTCTGCGCTCCGTTTTTGAAACGCTGACCAATTCGGGCCGCACAAAATAAATAAGGATGACCATCATGGCTAAAAAGAAAAAATCCCTTCGCTTTTCAGGCAAAGGAAACGGCAACAGGCGGGGGAAAATCGTGATGATCAAAGCGAGAGAAATCCTCGACTCGCGCGGCAATCCGACGGTTGAAGTGGACGTCATTCTCTCCGATGGTTCCATCGGACGCGCCGCGGTTCCTTCCGGAGCTTCGACGGGCGCGCACGAAGCGCTCGAGATGCGTGACGGCGATGCTCATCGTTATGGCGGAAAAGGAACTCTCAAAGTTGTCCAAAACGTTGAATCAAAAATTTCTCACGCGCTCAAAGGCCAAGACGCCACGAATCAAATTGAAATCGACGAACGGCTGATCGCTCTTGATGGCACGCCGAACAAATCCAATCTCGGTGCGAACGCGATCCTCGGCGTTTCCCTCGCTTGCGCGCGCGCGGGCGCATCAACAAAAGGATTGTGCCTTTATGAACATATTCGCGAACAGTTCGGCTACGAACGCAAACCTATTTTAATGCCTGTCCCGCTCATGAACGTTCTCAACGGTGGCGCCCATGCCGACAACAATGTCGACATGCAAGAATTCATGATTGTGCCGGTGAAAGGAGGATCGTTTAAAGAAGCGTTGCGCGTCGGTGCGGAAGTGTTTCATGCGTTGAAAAAAATTCTGCACTCGAAAAATCTCGCGACGTCTGTCGGTGACGAAGGCGGTTTCGCGCCAAATCTTTCATCGAACGAAGAAGCGCTTGAACTTTTGTGCCAGGCCATCACGACCGCTGGTTACAAACCCGGAAAAGACGTGCTGCTCGCCATGGACGTCGCATCAAACGAGCTTTACTCAAACGGACGCTACACGCTCGAAGGCGAGAAAGGACAACCGTCCCTGTCCGCCAAAGAAATGGTTTCTTTTTATGAAAAATGGCTAAAGGATTATCCGATCGTTTCGATCGAAGACGGCCTCTACGAAGACGACTGGGACGGATGGAAACTTCTCACCGACACGCTTGGCAAACGGCTTCAATTGGTGGGCGATGATTTGTTCGTTACGAACACACAGCGGTTGCAGGAAGGCATCAGCCGCAACGTAGCGAACGCGATCCTGATCAAAGTGAACCAGATTGGAAGCCTGACCGAAACCATTCGTGCGATTCAACTCGCGACAAAGAACGGTTATCGCTCGGTTATCTCGCATCGCTCCGGCGAAACCGAAGATTCATTTATTGCAGACCTTGCAGTGGCCGTGGGCGCCGGACAAATCAAAACCGGATCCGCATCGCGTTCCGATCGTATCGCGAAATACAATCAGTTGCTGCGCCTTGAAGAACAACTTGGCCGCCGCGCAACGTTCCCAGGTCACCATATCTTCGAGAACAATTGAAGAAAAAGTCCTGGATTCTCATCGGTTGCAGCGTCGCTCTGATCCTGTTTTTTTTGTTCAGTGACGGCGTCCGGCAAACCTTTGTGAGAAAAAGGGCAATCAAACAGGCCGAGGCCGAGCTCGCCAGACTTAATACCGAGACCGAACAGACACGTTCGAAAATAGCAACGCTCGAAAACAGCACTGTTGAATACGAACACTTGGTTCGAAAGGAACTGGGCTACCTGAAACCCGGCGAGAAAGAAGCTCGCTTCATCAAGAAATAGCCATGGCGCGATCGTTTTACGTGAATTGCCCATGCTGCAAAACCCTTCTCGAAGTTGATGGGGAAACCGGGGACGTTCTTCACAAGTGGGACGCGTCGCAACAAAACAAACCTGGCGAAGACAAAATGTCCGCCGCACTGCGCAAACTCGAAGAAGACAAGAAAAAGCGCGAAGCCTTGCTCGATCAAACAAAAAACAATCTTGAAGAGAAGAAAAAGCGACGCGACGATATATTTAAGAAAGAAGTTGAGAAGGTTAAAAAGGAAGGACTGAAAGAAAAACCGCTTACGCCGTTCGACCTCGACTGACTTTCCGCGACGGCGTCAAAATGATGACGGTGGGGTTGCGAATATACTCGCCCGGAAACCGAATCGAATGATTTTTTCCATACCGCGGCTTAATCGCGATCGGCAAATCCACATGCTGACCTTTGATCGCCTCACCAATGTCTGCTGCTTTTACCCTTAGAATCCGATCTTGGCCGTTAATCCGTACCAGCAAGATAACTCGCGAGTTTGTCGGGATATAACGAGGATCCGTCGCGATGTGACCGTCTCTCACATCAAACACGCCCGATTCCTTTTCCACGACAATCGGCTGGAGGTACTGCCCGTTCTTTGCATACGGCTTTTGACCTCGCGACGCCCGCCAAAGATTAATCGGAGTGGTTTCGATAAGCGCGAGATCGATCGCATCTTTCCAACGCTCCGGCGCATTCATCGCTTTTAACCATTTGTTGATGTGTCTTCGGCTTTCAAAGGGTTGCTGGGTTTGTCGAATCGCTGTTTGCAAATCGATGGGCAACAGATCATAGGGGTTGGCGGCGTACCAAGTGGCTTTGAACGTATCAGCGGAGAGGCCCAACCGTTGCACCCATTTCGGATCGTGAAGGATCTGGGCAAGGGATTTTCCGGATTGAGACTGGTAGGAGAGCAATTCCTCAACGGACTCCTGAGACAGCGAGCTTAATAACCCAAGCCGCTGCAGGTCTCGAACAGACTGAGTTCCGAGCTGGTCCACTTGGACCGGACGAGCGACATCCGCCGGCAGCGGGCCAACAATGGAGGCTCCGCCGAAGCTCACGATTAAGAAAGCGGCCATCAAGATAGCGGATGACCGCAGTATGTTCCTTTGTTCTCTTTTCATAAATTGGATAACTTAACTACGAAATTGGTTGTTTGGAGTTCGCTTGCCGGGGGGACGGCTATTCTAACACGGAAAAGCTGGATTTTTTCCAACTCACCTCAAACCTTAACCATTTCTTAAGGCGTTTTTAAGGTCTGCCAGGCTAGACTTTGATGAAACTGACGGAATTTGATGGTACAATTTTAAAAACGATGAAAATGCGAATATTTCCGACCAAAATCATCGCCATCACGCTCACTGGTATGGCGTTCGCATTTTTTACCTTATCGGAACTCCAGGCCGACTGTGAGCTCGTCACGAATGGCTCGAATCCGGAACGTTGCGGTCCTGTCACGGTGCCGAACCAACTCGATGTTCAAAATTGGTGCTTTCAGCGCGCCCGCATCACTCTTGAAGATTTTCGTCGGACGCCCGCGGGCAAGTACATGATCAGTATCGGGGTCGGATACAACGCGTGCACGACGTTACCGAATCCGCGACCAGTTCCTTATCTAAGAGTTTTTCTGCGCGCTGTCGAAAAGCAGAGTGGAAAGGCGCCGTACGCTAACGACGATAATGATCTCGGGTATTACGATCGCAACGCGATTAACACGGGCGCTAAATTCATGGGCCCTGAAATCGCGTTTGACCAAGTTGAACTTCACAAAGATGAACCTTTTATAGGAACCAACAAAACAATCTGGCGAACCATAGCCGTGGACGCTGATGGTTACTACGCGGGCGACGCCCCCGTGGATCCGAGCGGCGCGTGTTACATAGAGGTGCTTCTTTACAACGGTTTGTTCAATATTACGGGCCGGCAACGGTTTGCTACTCCGGATTTCTGCAAGCCGCCACAATCCCCCACGCCGACACCGCCCGGATGCGAAGGCGGAGGATATTCCGGTGGTGGGGCCGGATTCGGTGCCCCCGGTGGCTGCGTACCGCCGCCCGAAACGCCTTATCCTTCTGGAACTCCGAATCCGTCCGGCACCCCCGATCCGTCCGGCACGCCCGATCCCTCTGGCACCCCTGATCCGTCCGGCACCCCCGATCCTTCGGGCAGCCCGGACCCATCCGGCAGTCCAGATCCGTCGGAAAGCCCAGACCCCTCAGGATCTCCCGATCCTAGCGGGTCACCGTTTCCTTCCGGAAGCGTATCTCCGGACCCATCAGGAAGCGGAAGTCCGTTTCCAACACCGAGTGGATCGGTAAGCCCGAACCCTTCCGGAAATCCGTCGACGTCTCCAAATCCGTCCGGCAGTAGTTCACCGAATCCATCGGGAACGGCGTGTCTGGAGGCAGCTGTGTCTACGCTGTCAGCGGAGAGCGCCGTGGGTGTGGGTTCTCAAAAATTCGCGATGTCGAATGGACTGCGGGCGATTGGCCCTCTCCTCATCTTCGCGCCGAACAACGGAAACGAAGTTCAACTCAACCAGCAATTCTTGCATTCCGCTGGCGCAATTCCAGTTTGCAATGAAGAGCAGAAGGTCGAATTGGTCGCGTCTCCTCGGGGCGGGAACCTCGCAACCAAATCAAGCACGTTCGTTCTGCCGGCACTGGACGGGCTTGCGGATCCACAAGTTTATTTTTCGTCGGATGGGCTGACGTGGAGCGTGGCGCCCCGCCAGCGTTCCCAAGAAACCGGCATCACGTTCCAAGCAACAACTTTTGGTTATTACCGCGCGTTTGCGACCGTCGTCAATCCGACGCCTTCGCTCGGAGAAGTGTACGTGTTTCCAAACCCGACCACGAACGGCGCGATTCCAACATTGCACATCGAAACGAGCGAAAAGTCGGACAATCTTTCGGTACGCATTTACGATGTGGCCGGAGCGCTGGTGTATTCCAATCCGCATCTTGATTCGGAGCTGACTTTTGTTGGGGGAAAACCGGCCTACGAAATTAAATTGGACCCCCAAACCTTCAAATCCGGCGTGTACATCGGCGTCGTGACCAACCAACTTGGCGATAAAGAACCCGCCCGCCGACGGTTTCGATTCAGTGTTGTGAAATAGCCCCGTTTGCGAATCTTCTCTAAAACTTAATCTGAAGTTAAAGCGGTTTTAATCGAAGAGCACGTAACATTCTTGTAACACCGTCCACGGCTTGGCGGGCGTTCAAGATGAAACGGGATTCGGTTCGGCATAGATTCTGGCGGGTTGCGCGGGCGGCGATTTTTTTGGCGCCTGTCTTTCCTCTTTTGTCGGTGGCTCGTGCCGGGGTGGATACGAGCGCCGATTTTCTAAAAATTCCGATTGGAGCGGAGCCGGCAGGATTGGGACAGGCTTACACCGCCCTCGCCCACGGTATCAACGCGCTGAACTGGAACCCGGCCGGGATTGTCAATCTTCGCGGCGCAACTCAGCTTCCGCACCCAACCCTGGGCCTTTCCCTTTCCCATCAAGATCAATTTTCCGAAACGAACCTCGACCATTTGGGCGCCATTATTCCCAGCCGATCCGGCGCCAGCTCTTGGGGTCTCGATCTGATTCATTTGTCCTACACGGACCAGGACCGCTACGATGATCAGCGCAACAAAACCGGTTCGCTTTCGGCCTCTGATCTTGCGCTGGGGGCAGCCTACGCGCACAACTTTGGGCGCATGCAGATGGGAACGCAGTTAAAAGTGATTCGACAGGAGTTAGCGGGCCATGAAGCGGATGGATTCGCGGTTGACTTGGGATTCTTATCGGCGACGCCAATTAACCGGATGTCGCTTGGAATGAGCGTGCGAAATTTGGGGCCGCAAATGAAATTTGTGGATGAACAATACGCGTTGCCGCTGACCTTGTCGGTTGGCACCGCGTATCGTCTTTCGAACCCGATCGTTCTGCTCGCGGACGTCCATCACAAGCCGTATTCGCATCAAACGGAATTAGCGCTTGGCACGCAGCTTTTTGCCACGAACAACGTGATGTTGCGCGCTGGTTATTTGGCGCAGCTCGCCACGAGTATCACGAACAACCAGACCAGCGAAACAAACCGGGGAAATCTCGCCAATGTGAGCGGCCTGACCGGCGGGCTCGGACTTCAATTTCGCCAATTTAGTCTCGACTACGCGATCACGCCGTTCGGAGAACTCGGCAACACTCAGATGCTGACGCTTTCCACGTGGTTTGGCCCCGAACGAAAAGAGGAAAAAATTTCTGAGGTCTTCGACGTTCCAAACGACCGGGTAATTCTTATCCTTCCAATGAAAGAAGAATCCTATTGGGATCACCTGCGCTAACCCTTAGCAAAGAACACAAACTCTGATTTTGATATCGTTCACGCCTTCATGTTGGACGACAAGACGCTGATTGTAGAAGTTGCCATGGAAATGGCGCTTCCGAAATTTTTTCTCGATGATATCGCGAAGCGGTTTGGTGCCGAAAAAGCGCGTGAGTGCGCCATGTCGACATCGGTGGGCGGCATCGGTCCTTTGCTCCGCGAACGCATTTTTGAGCAAGGCGAAGCCGGATTAAATGTCGTCGGCGTAAGCCTGTTATACGACACCGTTTGGGCCCAAGCCTGGCACGAATGGGGACAAATCAATCTTCAAAAGCGCAACGTTGGAAACGCGTTGCGCGCCTCGCTGACACCGACGTCGCTCGGCTTTGCGCTCCCAATGTTCGACGGCCAGCTCGTTGATGTCACGGTCTGGAAGCTGAATTACGGAAAATCCACGGTTTATTTTCTCGCGGCTCCGCACATCACGGATATCGTGTATCCAGGGCCAAAAGACGCGCCAACCAATCTTACGGCAACAAATCCGCACGTGTGGGCGCACGAAACGCGATTGAAACAAAGTTGGCTCGTCGGTCGCGGTGCTTTGGCGTTGTGCAAAAAATTAAATGAGAAACCGAACATCATTGTTCTTAGCGAGACGCCGACAATATTTGCACACGATAGACTTGCCATAGACTCGTTCCAAAACGATTCATTTTTCTCACACACGAAATATATATTCAACGACCACACCCCGTTGGAATACGCGCATCCAATTTGGGATCAGCACACACTGGATTTGGTCAAAATTGATCCAAAAATTTACCTGAACAAACCGGGCTGGAACGATCAGAAAAAAAGCCTCGATGTTACGAGCATGCTCGTCGGCACCTGCGACGCTGTTTTTGGTGTCGCAAAGAAACACGGCGATGTGATGAAAGCGATGCCGTCGCTTCACGAATTCAAAAACAAAATTCAGTACGTGACGAACGGCGTACGGAAGGCCGATTGGCAGATTGCCGAATTCGCAAACCCGGATCAGCTGGCCGATGCCCAGCTTCTTGAAATCAAAAAATCCAAAAAGAAAGCGCTGCTCGATTGGGCGTGGCGTCACTGTCACCTTTGGCCGAACTGGGCAAAGGAATCGGAAAATCGGTTTGTGATCGCATGGACGCGCCGTATCACGCCCTACAAACGACTGGACCTGCTCGTAAAAATGCTGAAGAACCCCGATTGGCGGGCGCGATTCAATGCGCTGAATGTGTTGATTCTCGTGGGCGGCCGGGTGCACCAGCAAGACAATCACGCACAAGATATCGTCTATGATTTGTTGGATATCCTCGAGAAAGATCCAGGTCTTCAGAACCGAATCGTTACAATCGATAACTTCAACGTGTGGGACGCGCCGACGATTTATCAGGGTGTCGACGGTACGATCATGCTGGCCGATGACACGCGCGAAGCATCGGCCACCGGCTTCATGAAAGCGCAGATGAACGGAGCCGCCGTGCTGGCCACGGCCGATGGTGCCGTACCGGAATTTGTTTTTTTTGAAGGAATCGAGAAAGAAGCCGACCACGTTAATGGCTTCTATATCCCGTACGTTAAAGGCGAACCGACAGCCCTCGGCCTTCTCGAGGCTCTTGAAGCTTTTAATCGAAAGATGAGCGATACCAGTGCGGCGGTCAAAATCGTGCGGGCGGCTATTGCTGTCACCTCACAAGTGGACGTTCGACGTACGGTGGCCGACACAAAACATATCTACGAGTCAGTTCTGTGACACCCGAGCTCGACCGCTATTTTCGGCGGCATGGAAAAGTCATCGACACGGCGCTGCTGCGTTTTTTGCCCCGTGTCACCGACAAACCCGCAATCATTCACGATGCGATGCGCTATTCCGTTATGGCCGGAGGAAAACGCTTACGCCCCATCCTCGTTATCGCTGCCGCGGAAATCTGCGGGGGAAAAGCATCGGACGTTATAGAAACGGCATGTGCGCTGGAGTTCGTTCACACGTATTCGCTCATCCACGATGACTTGCCGGCCATGGACAATGACGACCTTCGCCGCGGAAAGCCGACGAACCACAAAGTCTACGGTGAAGACATTGCAATTCTCGCCGGAGACGCGCTGCTTACTCGGGCATTCGAGCTTTTGGCTCAGAATTCGCAGAAAAAAAATATTGAGCCGCGGCGTGCACTCGAGGCCGTGAAGATCGTCGCGCAGGCGGCCGGAAGCCGGGGCATGGTTGGCGGTCAAGTTGCCGATATCAAAGCGGACAAGGGCCGGTGGAAAAATCTTAAAGATTCCGAATTTCGATCGCCGGAAGCATTACTCGATTATATTCATCGCAAAAAAACCGCGGCGCTCATCCAAGGAAGCCTTATGGCCGGCGCCCTTGTGGCTGGGGGAAACAGAAAACAAGTGTCCGCCATGGAACGCTACGGGCATTGCCTGGGTCTCATTTTTCAGATTACCGACGATATTCTCGACGTGGTAGGGGACAAGGTGAAACTCGGCAAGAGAGGAAGTGACCGTGCGAATAAAAAGCTCACTTACCCAGAAATTTTCGGACTCGATTCATCGAAATTGCATGCTCTGAAGTTTGCAAAAAAAGCGCATGCGGCTCTCGCCTCGTTTGGCACATCCGCCCAGGTTCTGCACCTCCTCACCGATTTCGTCGTCACCCGCGATCACTAAGATTTTTCCGTCTTAACATCGCGCGCATCCCGGCAAAATTCGTCCGCAAACCTCGCCCCTCGTTCCTAAATCACCGCGCTAAACCAACACGATTCCTGTCGCTAATTCGTGGCATGAACATTGCACACGAGCTTATGTCACAAGTTTCGGTGACATTTGGAAGGCAAACCTGTGACCAAAAACACATTGTGATTTAAGGTTTTCAGGGATTTACTCGAACGATCGAGAGAAATGTGCAAGGAGGACGCAACGATGAAACGATTCACAAAAATTATAGCTACGTGCGCGGCCGTCGTTTTTTTTGGAATTCTCTCGATCCACGCCAGCGAAATTCAAAGCTTTAAAGTTGCGGTTCCGAAATCGATCTCACTTAAATCCGATCTTCCGGTGGAAATAACCGCGCTCAAAGACGGAAAAAAATTCAAGACGAACGAAACAGTCCTTGTTGAATTGCGGCGTCGTGGTGTTGGTGAACCGAACCGCGTTACCCTGCGTGACGGCATTGGAAAAATTACGTTGCACGCTGCGTTCATCGGTTCTTACACGGTTTGCGTTTTGACGGATGACAAAAATCCCGACACCCAAAGATATGTGGAAGAAGCGGTGGAGGTGCGGCCATGAACCGCAAACTTCTATCTTTTGTTGGAGGAATCCTCCTGTCGGCGGTCAGCTCGGCGTTCGCCGGTTACACGATCACGCGCACCGATGGGCGTCCGCTCAATCTCGTTCAAGGGCGCGACTATCAATTGCAAATCGTTTCCTCACCCGCGCTTTTCGACAACGTATTTTTGCAAACGTCGGGCGCGTTGGCTTCGTGCGATATCTTCGTCGGAAACGGTGTGCAAGTGGGGCCCAACGAATACAAAGTGGATGCGACCGGAAAACTTATTTTCACGATTCGCTTTCATCAGGCTCCCGGCAATGTAAACCTGACGGTGACAAACAAAAACGATCCCTCAATTTTCACGACGGTTTCTGCCTCGCTGCAACGGTATCCGACAACCTTTCAGATCACGCCCACCATTCCGTCGATTACGGCAAACACTTCTTACACGATTCAGATCACGCCGCTCGATGCGAACGGAATCTTCGTTTCTTATTTCGAGGACCCGGTTCAAATCGTCGACAGCAGCGCTTTGGGTATTTTGACACCGGTGGACGGCAACGCTTTCGTGACGGGAAATGGCATCGCCACCGCCATCGTCACAACAAAAGCCGGCGATATGAACAACAAAGTTTCACTGACAATTTCCGGATTGACCGGTTTCAACGTGCCGGGCCCTGTGCCCGCGCCAACGTACACGAGTCCATTGTTCAATTTAACGCCGGGGGCTTATTCCAAAGTCACAATGCTTTTTCCAGGAGAAACGCTGACGCCCGGCATCGGTAAAAGTGGAACGGTTGGAACTCAGGTCGCCGCGGTTCCGGTAGGACTTGTCACCATTTGGCCGGTCGATGCTTTCTACAATCCTATTTATTCAGCGGTCAGTCTCAGCATGGGATTCACATCGTCGGAACCGACGGACACCGTGGCGCCGAGTTATTTACCGCCCACCCAAAGTCTCACAACGCCGCCGCTACAAATCGCCGGTGGCCAACCGGCACCGAACCGCTTTGTTTTTAACACGAACGGAACGCGTACGATTACAGCCACCCCAAATGGACAGTCCGCCCAAGCGGATCAATCCGTGGTTCCGGTGGCACCCGGTGCGACGAACACATACGCGTTTACGGTGCAACCAAATCCGGGGCAGATCTTCACAACCGATGATGTCATCACGATTCAAATCGAAGCGCGGTCCGGTGGAATTCTGCTCACCAGTCTCTACGGTGCTCTTCCGGGCGCAAAATTGTCGGCGCGCATCAGCGGCCCGCCGGTGCAAGAAAATGTTCTTTGGGCGGATACAAACCCGTCCACAATCGTTCCGGACAACGTCGTGAACTTCGTCGCCGGTATCGCGACCGTTAATTTGAACGTTACGAAACGCAGCCAAGTTGTCGATTTGCACTTTGAGGATCAATTTGGCGTCGGAACGTACAGCAACCAATTCGAAGTCCGGACCGGTGCCCTCAGCAAAGTCCATATGACAATTTTGGGGAAACCCGGCGTGCTCGTCGGAGAAACGTTTACGCCTGGAACGTATCCCGGCAACAGCGGCACGCCGCCGACCATCGTGGCCGGCGACCAGTTGGTTGTCGAAGCTCGCTTGACCGATGCGCACTGGAATGTGGTTACCGGTCCTGCGATTACGGGAACTCCTATTACGTTGTCGAGCTTGGTTCCGAGCTCATATATCACGGCGACGCACCCAGCCGATCCGACCGTCACGTTCCCGATCGGGGGTGAACTCACGTATCAGACACCGCCGTTTGACACGTCTTTCCGCGTGAGCATGCGTACCGCGGGCCTCAACAAGCAATTTCGCGCCACCACAAATTTTTCCCCGCAAGATTTCTTGAGCTCGACGGTAACTGTCTCCGCAGGCGCCTACAATCGTGTCGCGTTTGAAGCGCCCGGCGAAACATTACGCCCCGGTTCATTTTTCGCAAATGGAAAAGAAGGAGTGCCGTCAACGCAAGGCGCTGGTATCGCGTTCAACATGACCGCGTATCTCACCGATCAATACTGGAATCCGCTACAGAATCCGCCGTACGCCAATACGCGCTTCTCTATCACGCCAAGCAACGCTGCAAGTTTCATCAGCGGAATTACGTTGGGCCAATCCGTTTCAATGGCCGCCAGCAACCGCACGGTTAGCGTGTCGCTCGGCGAAAATTCAGCAGTGCGCGTCGAAGATGCCGGAAACGCCAATCTTTTCCAGAGTGTTTCCATTCCGGTAGGTCCGGGAAACGTCGATCACTTCCGTTTCACTCTCGCTAGCAATACCGACAAAGAGGCGGGCGTTCCGTTCAACGTTTTGATTCAAGCAGAAGATCAGTTCAATCAGATCATCAACAATTTCAACAATTCCATTAATTTGTCGGCAACAACCGGCGTGGGCACGATGTCTCCAGCGACCGTATCGATGTCCGGCGGTATCTACAATGGTCCGATCACCTGCTTCGCGGCGAACAACGCCGTCAAAATCGTCATGCAATGGGGCGGCACAACCAGCACGAGCAATTCATTTAAGGTTCTTCCGAATTCGCTCGGATATAAAAAATTGTTGCTGCTGGGTCCCGACGAGGTAGCGGCGCCCGGAACAACATGGGGAAAAACTGGCGCAAATGCTCCACGCTCGGTTGGAACGGCCATCACGGTTCGCGCCGTCGCTTGCGATCAGTATTTCAACCAATTAACAACAATCTCGTCGCAGAAAGTCGCCTTCGCGAGCGATTCCTACGCGCAATTTAGCCCCGCGCAGGGAGATCTGGCGCTCGGCGAATTCAGTACAACGCTTGTTTTGAAAGCCGCAGTGATTCACACACTGACCGCAACGGATATTACCGCGGGCGGTGTGACGGCCAGCTCGAGCACAATTCAAGGGCTCGCAGGACCGTACTCGCGCTTGCAAATTATCGCGCCCGGCGAATTGCCGGACCCGGGAAACGAAGCGACCGGCGGAAAGAAAGCGGGGTTCCCGCCATCCGATCAAATGGTAAGCGTGGCAAACACCGTGACCATTCTCTCCGTCGATAACTATTACAACCCGGTGCAATTTTCCGGCGGTGATGTTCTGTTCGTTTCGTCACCAACAAACACAATTTATTTACCGCCCAATAACACGCAGAACGGCCCCACGCCTCGCACGATCCAAACCGGAACCCACACGCGCAGCGTCCTGTTCGGTAGCGAAGGCTTTTACACGCTTAAAGCTCTTGACCAGAACGATCTCACGAAGACGTTCGGACAAGTGACGATCCACGTCGTTCCGGGCCCGACCTACAACATTCAATCTCCGGCGACAGCGGTCGCGGGCTCAAATTTCGGTGCTGTTACCATTTCGCTCCAGATGAATGGAATTCCGGTGAACGGATACAGCCAAACGGTCTTCCTGAGCGCGGTGTTGCCCGACGGTACGCCAGCAACAGGGCAGTTCACACCCGATGGAAGCGAACGCCAGTTTGTGACGAACAACGGCGTCGTCGTAATTAATGATCTGAACTACCAGTATGTAGAGGGAATTAAAATCAAAGTCCGTGACAACTTCGGTCGTATCGCGTTCTCAAACCTTATCGATGTTCAACCGAGCGGCCTAAAATACACCGTCTCTGTCCCGGCCACCGGTATCGTAGGCCCACCGAGCACATTCCGTGCACGCATCGAACTGCGCGACCGAAGCACCGACACGCTGATCAAAAGCCCACTTTACAACCACACGGTCGGATTGGAAGCGACATCACTTCTTTTTCCGACGGCAGACGGAACGTTGTCCGTCTCAAGCGCGAGCCTCGTGAACGGTATTTGCGCGATCGACGTCGCTTACACAAAAGCCGAAGCGATCGTACTGAAAGCATCGAATCTTAATTTGGCGGGATGGACAATTGTTCCTCGGAACAGCAACGCAATCACATTGAGTCCGGATTCCTACAAAAAACTCATTATCATCGCGCCCGGCGAGACTCACACGCCGGGGGTAACGGCAAACCCGACCGGAAAAACTGGCACGCCAAATCAGCAAGACCGAAAGCTGTCGGTGGTGTTCCAAGTGAAAGGAACCGACCAATTCGCGAACACCGTCGATTCGTTCAACGGTGGGAAAATCCATTTTGAATCGACGGACGCGCTCGCATTCTTAAATGCGCCAGTCCCGCAGGATGCTCCGCTGGCGGGCGGTCAAACTGCGACCGCCATTACATTCAATAAAGCAGGCACGATTCCAGTCATCGTTCGCGACGACAACAACGGAACGATCGTATCGCAAAAAGTCGACGTTCCTGTCATCGGAACTTTCTTCGATATCGCTGTGCCAGCCACACAGTTTACCGGCCAAGCCTTCAGCATGACCATTTCGTTGCGCAACAGTGCTGGAGCGGTGGTTCCGGCCTTTGGCCCCATCACGATTGAAGCGCTGCAAGTGGACGGGTCGAAAGCGACCGGAACATTGGATGTCACTTCAGCCAACCTTGTCGCGGGCAACGTGACCATTACAAATCAACGGTACACGATTGCGGAAGGCATTCGTTTGCGCGTGAAAGATTTGACCGGAGACAACGAAAGCGTGAGCAATGTGATCAGTTTTATTCCGCGCGCGGTCACCTATCAGTTCCGCGATATTCCGGCGGAAAGCGAAGTGAACAAACTTTTTAACTTTACGATCCAAGCGATCGATTCCGACACCGGAACCGAAATCAAAAACATGAATCGCACGGGCCTTCCGCTCGAAGCGTTTGTGTCGGTGTCGGGACTTCCAGCGGGCGGCACGTTCGTGCCAAACCTCGTGAACGTCGTGAACGGAAAAATCACGGTGTCCGCCACATACAATCGCGCTGAAACGATCTATTTGCGCTTGGCCGACAACACCACGGTTTTTGACCCACCACCGGTTCCGACTCAGCAATACTATTTTTCGGGAGCCGCCATCAAAATCAATCCGGGCGCACTCGTCACCGTTGACGTTAAAGACCCGATTCAGTTTTTGGCCGGAACGAGTGACGACGAGACGCTGACCTTCAAGGACACGTTCGGAAACCTCATTCCAAACCAGAAGGTTTCGCTATCGGCGGACATTCCTGGTCAGTTGAGGATGAACAGCGAAAGCAACGAACTCGTGGCGCTTACCGATGCGAACGGCGAACTGAAAGTGACCTTCAGCGCCTTGCCGAACGCGAACGGGCTCATCACGGTTCGCATTCTTGATTTGGATCGTCCGAATCGTGGATTCGCGAAAGAATTTAAGGTGAACATTCTCGGTATCAACGGTGGCCCGGGACGTGCGTTGACCTTGGGCGGAAATCGCATCCCCGTGAACACGCCTTGGTTTATCGATCTCACGGGTTTGCAGGTGAGCGCCGGTGGTGTTGTGTCCACCTATTACAGCCTTGATGGTGGCCCGTATCAGACCTACAACCCGAGCAGCGGTGCAACAGGCTTCTCGACCACAAAGACATACGATTTCCGTTGGTATTCCGACGTGTGCTACCCGAATGTCGATCCGACCTGTGTGAACAAAGTAAGTGAGTTGGTTACGAACGGTGGGCCGCACACACTCGACATTCTTACCTATCAACTATCGGACAAGCTCGTCGGATACCCGAGTCCGTTTAATCCGAAGAGTTCGAACGGGGACAACTTCATAACGATTCAGTATCCGTTGGCATCGGCGTCCAGCGTGGACGTGGACATCTATGACTTGTTTGGTCAAAAAGTTTGGCACCAGACAATTGATGCTGGTCAGCAAGGTGGCGAAGCACGCACGGATAACCGTGTGATTTGGCGCGGTATTAACGATGACGGCACGACCGTTGCAAATGGAGGATATGTAGTGGTCGTTAAAGTCGGTGCCACCGGTCAAAGGATGAAAACGAAGATTTTGGTGGCGAAATAATAGGTGAACGCAATGAAATCCCTAACGCCAAAAACAGTGCTAAAAGCAAGCTTGATTGTGCTGACATTAGCCAGCCATCTAAGCTCTCTAAACGCGGCCGCAACCTATGGCCAAGCCTCCGACCTTTTCAACATTGGTGCGGGTGCTCGTTCGTTGGCGATGGGCGGAGCTTTCACGGGTTTGGCCGATGACGCGTCCGCCCCTTACTTCAATCCCGCCGGTCTAGCGTATATGGACGAACACCAACTGATGCTGATGCACGCTCCCCTTTATTTGGATTCGAGCTACAACTATTTTGCGACAGCCAATCCCCTGGGCGATAAATGGGGTGCATTGGCGTTGTCCGATGCAATGTTGCTCTCGAACGGATACTCGTTGCGCGACAATTTCAACAATGAAACCGATTCGAACGGGGCTTTGAGCAACAATGCGGTGCTGGCCTCGTATGCGCACAAGCTCACGCAGCGTATTTCCGCGGGCGTGAACGCGAAATTCATTCAACAAAAGGTGGGTGGACTTTCTGGCAACACGCTCGCGATGGACGCGGGCTTCATGTACAAACCGTTTCGGTTTTTGAGCGTTGGCGCGATGTTCGCGAATTTCAACGAGCCGGGCATCAAACTGCAAACCGAAGAAGATGTATTTCGCCCGGTGACCCGATTTGGAGCGGCCACGGACGTTTTCCGAAATCGACTCACGCTGACCTTCGACATGAGCAGAGTAAGTCATGAAGATAACCAGTACGCCGCCGGTGCCGAATGGGCCGTGAACAGATTTTTTTCGTTAAGGACTGGCTACAACGCGAATCGCAGTTACACTCTTGGTGTAGGAGCGAATATCAAAAAGTTCAGAATTGACTATGCGTTTAGCGATACCGATCTTGGAGCCTTTAATAAAGTGTCCATCACGTGGGCATGGCACAACATTTATAAAACGGGCATAGAACCTCCAATGAAAGAGGGTCGTGCGGTGTATCCGTTGAGTGGTTTTGAAAACCAGGTAGCGTTTAAGACCGACGTGCCAGCCCAAACGGTCGCTCGTTGGAGTCTCTCCATCAACAACGCCGAAGGCAAAGAAGTGCGCCGCCTGGAAGGCGACTTGCGTCCGCCAGAGAAAATTGTTTGGGACGCGAAAAACGCGATCGGCGAACCGGTTGTTGACGGAATGTATGCCTATCACTTCCAAGTCAATTACAAGAACGGAAAGACATGGGAGAACGACGGCGACCTGAAACTCGCGTTGCCAGATCACGATCGCAAAGAAGTGATCGATATGAGCCTTCAACTGAACGGCGCGCGTGAAACAGAACTGACCGCAAAAACCAAAGAAGATGCGGCCGCTGAAAAAGCGATGAGCGCAACACCAATTTCAGCTCCGGTCGAAACACCGGCCAAGCAAGACAATAGCAGTGTAGGAACGCAACCAGAAGCCGCGCCCGCTGAAGCGACGCAACCCGCGGAAGCGCAGCCCGAGGTAACCGAACCTACGAAGTAAGCCGTACTGTCGCAGTATTGAAGAAGAGGGGACAGAAAACATGAAACAACTCGCTCAGCTCTTAGGCATCGTTTGCCTCGTGGCAAATAGCGCCGTACCATCTTTTGCAGTTTCGGTTGATCCTCTCCAACAATTCAAAATCGCCTCTCTTGCTTTCCAAAATGGTCGCCTCGATAGCGCTGCGCAAGAATACGAAGGCTTCTTAAAAACATTCCCGGGCCACCGTCTCGCGGCACAAGCGCGTTTCGCGCTCGGCGAAATAAAATTTTCCCTGAAGAAATATCCGGAAGCCGCTGACGAATATACAGTTGTTACGAAAAAATACTCCGGCACCTACGAAGCGATGAACGCGGAGTTGCGACTTGGTCATTGCGAATTCAACATGAAAAAGTATTTGAACGCGATCGATCACTTCACGGTCGTCAAAAACAAAGCACCGAAGATTTTGCGATCCGAAGCATTGCTTGGCTGGGCGTTATCGCTGATCGCTTTAAACAGCCATGAAAAAGCCGAAAACATGCTGGTCGAACTTCTGCAATCGTACCCGAAGTACAAATCAAATCCGGCCGCGGTCACACCGCTGGGCCTATTGTACATGGAGCGCAACCGACTCCAAGACGCGCTCGATATGTTTTCACTGATTAAAGACGATTTGGGGACCCGTTATTATCATGGCGTCGTTTTGCGCATGCTTGGACAAACAATTGCGGCGTCCCAAATGTTTAAGGACGTTTATGAGGAAGATCCGACCGGATTCTGGGCCGACAAAGCCCAACTCCAGATGGCCGAAGCCTATTACAAAGTAAACGAACTGAATTTGGCTTATGACAGCTTTCGCAAGGTCTACGACAAATTCAAATTGAGCCCACTTCGCCCGTACGCGTTGCACCGGATGGCGTGCATTCAATTTCATCTGGGCCGTTTTCAGGAAGCCGGTCTTAAGTGGGAAGAACTCGTCAGAGGGTTCGAAGACGATGTAAATTTGCCGTACGGCATCTACATGCTCGGAGAAATGGCGCTGCGCCTCGGCGACTACGGGAAAGCGATTTCGTTCTTCAGCCAAATTTCTGAAGCGCACGAACTGCGCATGGATTCGCAATACAAGATTGTTTGGTGCATGGCCGAGCAGAAACAAGACGATACGGCCGTTGCGCGCGCGGAGAAATTTCTCAAAGAATATCCGTGGGGAGAACTGGCTGCCAAAACCCACCTTCTCAAGGGAATCTGCCTGCAACGCATGAAGAAATTCGTGGAAGCGAACGCCGAGTATCAAATCGTTTTGGATCAGTTTGGAAATTCAATCCATTCGGAAAAAGCACTCTACTTGATGGGGACGTCTTATTTCCAAAACAACCAGCTGGCGGAGATTGTGACGTCTCTCAACTCGCAATTAAAAGTAGCGCCCGTAAGCCCCACGCGTTGGCAGGCCGAAACTTATTTGTGGGTGGCCGAAGCCTACTACGCACTCAATCAATTTGATGCCGCGCAACGCAACTATCAACTGATCGTCGACAATTATAAAGATACGCCGAAGCTGGCCTACGCGATGCTCGGCGTCGCCGCTTCGTTGGCGCGAAAAGGACAATTTGACGAAGCCGGTGTCGCGCACGAGCGGGCGTTGGCGATGGCGGAGAATCTCAAGAGCAAAGAAGTTAAGAAATCCGTGCTCATGGATACCGCTCAAGTTCTTTTTACGCAAAAGAAGTACGACAAGGCGATGGGGTATTTTGACGAGTTCGTGAACCGTTACCCGGACGATCCGATGGTTCCCGACGCGTTATTTCAGGGCGGGCAAAGCTTCTATCGTCTCGAATATTACACCGAAGCAATTGCGCGCTGGCAGAAACTGGCGACCAACTACTCGAACCATCCGCTCGCGCCAAAAGCGGTGTACGAAATCGCGAAAACCCAATTCGGTCTTGGAAAATACGACGAGGCCGGCAAACAATTCCAATTGTTGATCGACAAATATCCGCAATCCGAAAACGTGAAAGACGCGCGCATTCAAATTGCGCAGTGCTATTACAACCAGGGCCAGTTCGAATTGGCATCCAAACGACTGCAAGAATTCTTGAACAATTATCCGAAAGATCCGAAAGCAAAGGACGTGCTTGAACTTTTGCAAATGGCGCATTACCGCGAAGCCAAAGGATCGGGTGATCTCGCGAGCTTGACCGAAAAATTCCCAAAGAGCAAACTCACGGCCGACATTTATTGGCAATCGGGTGCCGATGCTTTCAACAACAAGCAATACAAACAAGCGCTTGAATATTTCCGCAAGCTCGTTGGAGAATTTCCGGAATCAAAACAAGCGGCACAGTCCTATTATTATATGGCCGAGTCGCACTTCGCTCTCGAAGAATACCCGAACGCGGTTACCGCTTACAAAAACTTCGTGCTAAATTTCCCGGACAGTCCGAACCGCGTGCAAGCGCTGTTCCGTTTGGGCGTGAGCTACTTCCAGGTTGAGAACTATCGCGAAGCGGTGATTACGTTTAACGACACGCTCGAAGCCGATCCCAACGGTGGATTGGCGCGTGACGCTCTCGTTAACATTCCTCTTTGCTACAAAAAGATGAATCAACCGGCCCAAGCCCTCGCCGCGCAACAACGCTTCCTGGAACGCTTTCCTAACGATCCCCAACGGAACAAGGTACTTCTCGACATGGGCGCCGCGAACGAGGAAATGAAAAATTATGAAGTGGCGCTAAAGAGTTACCAGATGATTCCCGACGACGCCGACGAATCGTTCACTTCGTATGTCGCTCAAGCAAAACTTTACCGGATCATGAAGATGCCGAACCAAGAACTCGCGATGTACGAAAAACTCCGCGCGAAAGGTCCACGCTCGAACGAGGTGCGACTGACGGGGATGGTCACTCTCGCGGAACTGTATCAGGAACTTGGCAAAGTTGATGATTCCATATCGGTGTACGAAGACATAGCGAGCAACAGCTCAAACCCGGACTGGAAACAAGCGGCGATCGATCGCGCGAAGACCCTGCGATCCGAAGCCAAATAATTTCGAAAAAAACTGGAGGGAACAACATGTTAAAAGAATTGGGATTCATGGGAATATTGAAAGTAAATCCAGCGATCATCACAACACTTCTTTTCTTCTCGGTGTTGCTGATGACATTTTTGCTGGAACGCCTCTGGTTTTTCATGGCTCACACCGGGTGGAGCGAAGAGTTTTGGCACCGCGTGAAGAACAGCGTGGCCTCGGGCCGCTTGCACGACGCACGAAACCTGTGCGCACAGTCGAACAATGTTTTTGCACAAACGTTCTTGGTTGCCATCAGCTCGACGCATCTATCCCGCGCTGATAACGAAGATCTCGTTCAAATCGCGAAAGAAAGCCAAATCGAAAGACTGCGGAAACGCCTTGGACTCTTTTCAACTCTGTCTTTTATCTCGCCTCTTGTTGGCCTTTTGGGAACCGTCACCGGAATTATGCAAGCGTTCGCCGATTTGGGACGTTCGGGATCGGGTGGCGCAAACATCGTCGCGGCGGGTATATCGGAAGCGCTTGTTTCCACGGCGGCCGGCATTATCGTCGCCGTTCCTGCAGCTCTTTTCTACAACTACTTCACCATCAAGATGCGCGGCATTGGTGTTCGTTTGAACAACGCGGCGCACGAACTGATTATTCAAATCTACGGCGGCGAAGATGCGGGCGACAAGCCAGCGCAGCCGAAACCGAGCGAAATCCGTGCAAAGCTCCGCTAACCAAGAAGACGGCGAATTAAACGAGGTCAACATCGTCCCATTGGCGGACGTGACCTTGGTATTGCTGATCATATTGATGGTCATTTCTCCGATGGCGCTTCAATCAATGATTCAGGTTCAAGCCGCACAAGCCGTCGCTTCAAAGTCCAGTTCCACAATTTCAGAGAAACCGATCTTCGTGGATATTAAAAGCAATGGATTCACCGTTAATAGTCAGGCCATCGCTACCGAATACGAATTGTTCCGCGTTTTGCAGCAAAATCTCGGTGGTAGAAAAGACCGAACGGTCTTAATTTCGTCACAACCCGACGTGAAATATCAGAACGTGGTCCGCATTTTGGATCTCGTGCGTCAGAGCGGGGCCGTAAGTTTGTCGCTCGTGCCGCACAAGGATGGCGCATCGTGAAACGTGTCAACATAAGCGAAGAAGCCATTTCGGGCGTCAACATTATTCCGGTGATCGACGTAACGCTGGTATTGCTCGTGATTCTTCTGTTGATGAGCCCCATCATGAATTTGCCGAATATTCCGGTGGAGTTGCCGGAAGCGATGACCAAAGAAACCAAAGATCAAAATATTACCGTAAGTCTCGGATCCGATGGTTCAATTTCGATCGACACGGATATCGTTCAATGGAAAGACTTGCCACGTGCACTTGTTGCAAAGCTGCGCGATAGAAAAGAAAACATTGTTGTGATCGTGCGCGCCGACAAGAATTTGCCGTACGGAAACGTCGAAAATTTCCTGCGCACCGTCAACCGGTATGTCGGAAATCGCGCGGTCGCCATTGCCACCACGCAACGAGCGGGGAAATTGGAGCCAACCAATGATGCAACCCATTAACGGAATTCCATCCACCGGCATAAAATTTGATTTCTCGGGCCGTGATTTCGCGTGCTTGGTATTCGCGCTCGCGGTGCACTCAACGTTGTTGCTGTGGAAAGGCGGAATGCTGTCGCTGCCCGAAAGTGGGAATGGTGGAATGGGTGATATGCTGGTGAATGTGGATTTCCGGTCCGACATCCCGAGCTACGAGCCGGCCGGCGGTGGAACCGGACCAAAACAAAGTTTCTTCTCGAAGGTGAAATCGTTGGTGAGGGGCGAACGCCCGGGCGCGAAATCCGAAGTCGCGATGGGCCAACAAACAGCGGTTCCCGTTGAACCGGCCAAGCCGGCCTGGAACAAACCCGACGCTTTGACGGACAAACCGTTTCAAAAGAAAGGTTTCGACGGCCTTGCGAAGAAGGACGAACTCGATATTTCGAAAGGACAAACGCAGCAGGTGCTGGTTCAGCCTTCGAAAGGAAATTTCCAAAAGTCCGAACCGAATCTCAAGGAAAACAAATTCAAAGTCGCGCAGAAAGATATGCCGTTTAAGATCATCGACTCGAACGCGAAAGATCAATTGGTGAACGTGAACGCGATTCCGGTCGAGACCGGAAACAAAACAAGTTCAGCCGTGCGCTCGTTGAGCGGCGGGCCCGGATCCGGGCCGGCACTCCAGACAAAGGCTTTTGCGCCGAAAGGATCCGCATCAAGCGGCGGCTTCTCGGGCAGTAGTTCGTCGCACGGCGGCGGTTCGAGCGGAGGATTGGCGATGGGCGGCGCTTCGGTCGGTGGACCGGCGGGATCCACGGGTTCCGGAAGTGGCGCCGCTGGATCGGGCGGAAACGGTTATGGCGCTGGAAGCGGGAGTGGAACGGGCTCCGGTCATTCGAGCGGAAGCGGATTTGGAAGTGGCGGAGGAGGCAGGAGTTACGGCGGCGGTTCCGGTTTCGGCGGGACCGGCACCCAAATGTCAACGCTGCCGCGCAACACGGTTAGTGAGTCCCAACCCGCGGGAATGAAGTCGGTCAGCGATGGGCGATTCAATATCACCGGTGCTCTTGCGAATCGACCGATTGTCCAAAAATCTTTTGCACGTTACGAAATCGATTGCCGTGTCGCGTTGCGTTTTCGCGTGAACGCCAACGGAAATGTTTTGGATGGCATCATTGTCGAAGTGTCGTCGGGAAGTCCGACGTTCGATCAAAAGGTGATCAGCTCTCTGCAACAATGGATTTTCAGTCGACTACCGGCGGGCCGCTCGAACGAAATTCAAGAAGGTGTGGTCACGTTTGTGTTTAGAGGAGTTTAATTTATGAAACGTTTATATTCTCTTTTGAATTTTCTGTTTGTCGCGGCTGTCGTGATTCAGCCCTCGTACGCCGAAGAAGAGACTCAGGCCACCGCGGCCACGAACAGTGGGGGTGGCGGACAAAAAGAAACGATGGGATCCGAGCCGCTCTCAGAAACAGTGAAAGGGCAAGTGAAAGAACAGCTGGATATTCAGAAACCACCGCCGACGATTGAATTGGACGTCAAAGACATCATCGAAAGCGGCACCGCGCAAACGGACAAAGTTTTGCAAGAAGCAAAACCAATCCCAAGCAAAGAAGACTTTGAAAATTACGGTGTGCTGAATTCGAATCAAGTGTTGCGGCCGTCGTTGCCGCTCATTCCGGAACCACCACTTGTCACGTTTTATCCGGGGCTTTCGAAAGTAGCTTCGAAACGCTGGGAATTCCGCGTCTCCGATCAAAATGGCGAGGTGGTAAAGCTCATTCAAGGCAAAGGCGTTCCGCCGCGCCAAATTGATTGGAACGGGCTTAATGAACGCGGCCAGTACATAACGGTCGGTACGCTCTACTCGTACCAGTTTGTAACCTACGATGAACACGAGAATGCCAACACGTTCCCGGGCGAACCTTTCCAATTGGACGCTCTCATGTACAACCAGAAAGGAAAACTCGTGGTTGAATTTGCCGCGAAGCGATTGTTTCAAGACGACAACGCCACATTTCGTCCGGTCATGGACGGCCTTTGGGCACGCGCCATCGATGTGATTCGTGAAAATTCCAACAAGCCGCTCACCGTGGAAGTTTACGCGAACAGCCCGAATTCAACGCTCGCCGAAGATCGTCGTCAAGCGGCCGTGAATTCGATTTCTGACGCGACGAACATGCCGGCCGTGGACATTCGCCACAAGCTGGACAAAGCGACCGACCGCGGTGAAGTGCTGCGGCTCGTAATGAATTCAAAATAGTACCGTCGCCCTTACTGTCGTCGTCCTGGCATGTCGTTAGCCAGGATCCAATGAAACCATCGGTAAAATGGACCCTTGGATAGAGACATTCCAGGGTGACGGATTTCGTATCATCCCGCCCCTATGGTTCACTATTCCTTTGCTCGTCGAACGAAGCGCATGCGCGCGTCCATCATCCGCGAAATTCTCAAGGTTTCCTCGAAACCAGGAATTATTTCGTTCGCGGGCGGACTTCCGGCACCCGAAACATTTCCATTAAAGAAATTTGAACTTGCGCTACGAGAGACGCTGCGTCAGGATGGCACCAAAGCGCTGCAATACACGGTAACCGAGGGACTGCGTCCGCTCAAACAGTATCTGTGCGATTGGCTAAGCAAGCAGGGAATCAAAGGGACGCCCGAACAAATGTTGCTCACACACGGCTCGCAGCAAGCGCTCGAATTGCTCGGAAAAATTTTCATCAATAGCGGCGACGCGGTGCTCGTCGAAGACCCAACCTATCTCGGCGCGATTCAATCGTTCAACACGTTCGAGTGCAAATACGTCACGGTGCCGATCGACGACCACGGAATGAAACCCGAAGCGCTCGAAGCGGCGCTTAAGAAGAATCCGAACGTTCGATTTATCTATGTGGTGCCGACGTTTCAAAACCCGGCGGGAATCACAATGACGCTGCATCGGCGACATGCGCTGTTAAAACTCGCGGATAAATTCGGCGTGCCAATTATCGAAGATGACCCGTACGGCCTTCTACGTTTCAAAGGCGACGTCGTGCCCTCGCTGTACGCGCTTGCGAAAGGCAAGGGCGTGGTGTACATGTCCACGTTTTCAAAATTGTTGTCGCCTGGAATCCGTTTGGGTTACGTGCTCGCAGAAAAAAAGCTTATCGATCAGTTGGTGCTCGCCAAACAACCAACGGATTTGCAGACCAACACGCTAATTCAATACGCGGTGTACCACTACTGCAAACACGGTTTTCTCGAAAAACATTTACCGTTGATCATCAAAGACTACGCGCGCCGCGCGCAAGTGATGGCGAAAGCGATCGAGACGCACTTTCCACCCGAAGTGGAATACGTTGAGCCGGAAGGCGGAATGTTTTTTTGGTGCACCTTGCCAAAAGGAATCAAGGCCAAGGATGTGTTTAAGAAAGCAATTGCCGACGGCGTGGCGTTTGTGGATGGAAGCGTTTTTTACGCGAACGGCGGCGGAGAGAACACCATGCGGCTGAATTTCACGAATTCGACGGACGAGGCGATCAACACCGGCATCAAAAAACTCGGCAACGTTATTCGGAAGTTTCTTTAGGTCAGCAGCAGCGAAAACTCGCCGGTTGGCGATCGCTTAAGCCGGACACGCGGCACATCTTCTCCTTGGCGCCGCAAGTAATCCAACCGCGGAATCACAACCTGATCGATAAAATATTCGGGATCGCGCATTTGATCATCCAATTCGTTCTTGGTCCAGTGTTCGAGCAAAAACCGGCGCACGTTTTTAGGACAGTCGTTTAATTCCACGTTTTTGAATTCCCAAATTTAAAATAGCCAAAGCCAACAGTCCTGTGTCCCGCGCAAACGTCCACCATGTCGCGGCGCTTCCGCCGCTTTTGAAACAACCACAGGAAATGTTTAAACCTCGCAGCAGCGCCGAGGCGAGCGCAATTTGAAACACAGCAAGCATCATCACAATTAATACGCTCGCTCCCTTTGTGAACGTGTTTGTCAGGAGCGCCACGCCGCACAGCAGTTGCACCCACGGCAAAAGAATCGCCAACGGGTTGATCGTCCACGGAGGGAGAATCTTGTAGTTGTAGATTTGATGCGCGAACGCGCCCGGGGAAACGATTTTGTAATAGCTGGCCGCGATGAACAAAATTCCGAGGCCAATCCTGAAAATTAATTGAAGTTTATTTTTCAATGGGGAGTCCCGCTTGCTGCCACTCTGGATAACCACCGTAGAAAATGCGGATATTTGAATATCCCTGCGCTTGCAATTCGCGTCCCAAAAAAAAGCTTAACTCGCAACCAACTCCTTCGCAGTAAATGACCAGCGGAGAATTTTTTTCGAGATCTTTCAGCGCCTCCGCTTGTTTCGCATCCATCTCGTAATAAGGAAGGCTGCGGCTGTTCGGAATGCGCCCTGCCTTGTATTCCTCGGCCGAGCGCGCATCAATGAGCGTGGCCTTTTTTGATTCTTGAATCTCGATGGCCTCCGCAAGCGACACAAACGCCGGATCGGTTGGGCGGGCCATCATTTGATACGCCTCTTCAGCCGAGGTGGACGACGTCGGCCAACGACCATTCCATGCGATACCATGCGGAAAAAATTGCCGCACAGTAGCCAGGGGCAAAGCAAATCCAACAATAAGTATCGCTTGCTTGAACATACTCGATCGGCCGGGCGCCGCCTTTATTTCTTGACGGGAGAGGCTTTCGGAGAAGCGGCGGGCGCTGGTGGCACCACCGCCCGAACCGGTGTGGGCGGCGTACCGGTTCGAATCGCCACGGTGAAACGCGCCGGTTGATCCAAGCCCGCGACTTCATAAGTGACGGACGTTTCTTTTGTTTGATCGTACGGACCTTCGGCGGAAATCTCGAGATTGATAGACGCTCCGGCTTTCACACTCGCCGCCTGCAATTTGGCGGTCGCCCACGACGCTGGGGATTGGACCACTGAAAGAGTAACGTCTTTATCGCTTTTGTTTTGGATTTTGATCGTCTTCTTTTTTTCTTTTGAACCGGGCTCAAAACCGGCGGTGCCATTCTGATCGGGAACAACTTTCGCGTTCGGATCAAGAACATAACCGGTCATGAGCACGCTGTATTCGGAATTTTCAGAATCGGTTTTCACTTTCGCGCTTTTGTGGAATGAGGAACCAGCGTAACCGCGCGTGTTGAACGTTAATGTCGCTTTCGTTTCCTCGTTTGTGGCCAATGTGCCCGGCGTAAATTGGGGGACCGTGCAACCACAGGTTGGTTGAACAGAATTGATGGGAATGGCCGCCACGCCGGTGTTCTTAATTGTGAATTCGGCACTTATTTTTGCGTTATCGGGGCTCCAGCCGAAATCGAAAGTGGTGGGGGAAATAACGAGCGTTTCAGCGGCGTTTGGTGCCAACGAAAAAGTGAGAACGATGGCGGCTGCAAACGAAACGGCTCTGCGACGTGAATGAAACATTACAATCCTCCTTGGGTTTCGCCGATTGTGATTCTGATCGTCGGCGCAGCGTTGATATTAGTAAAGATAAAAAGCAGAAATTTGTTCGCGAAACAATCGTATCGCATCGTCGATCGAACGGAAATATTCGTCCACGGACAATCGATTCTCGGCCACGTCTTTTAATTTGTTCGAACCCGTGACGACGCGTACCTCCTCCCAGTCCGGTTTAAAATCTTTCGGGAACATCTCATGCAGATACAGAAACGCGGCCACAAAAATGCGGTACGGCCGAATCCGTTCGCGATCCGTTACAATGATACGCGTCCCTTCGCATTTTTCGCCGGCGTAAATATCTTTTTCTGGTGTGAAGGTGACCGGTTCAAACAGCGCGCCAGGGAAATTCTTTTCACGCAGCATTGTCGTCAGCGCTTTCCCTTTGATCCACGGTGCTCCAAAAATTTCGAACGGCGTGTCCGTGCCGCGTCCAACGGCGATGTTGCTCGCCTCAAAACATCCTATACCGGAGTAGAGAACCGCTTCGGTGGTCGAACGAATGTTGGGAGAGGGATTAACAAACAACAGACCCGTTTGATCAAACCATTGATCGCGCGGCCATTGCTTCATTGGAATCACCACGAGATCGGATTTGATCTTCTCCGTTTCGTTGAACCACTTTGCGAGCTCGCCAATCGTTAAGCCATGGCGGACCGGAATTGGATAGTAACCGGTCATACGCTTAATGTCGCGGTCCAAAATATCTCCGTCGACAATATCGCCGCGGACAGGATTCGGTCGATCCAACACAACAAATCGCAACTTTCGTTTGGCGGCTTCTTCCATCGCCATGGCCATGGTGGTGACGTACGTATAAAACCGCGTACCGACATCTTGGATATCAAACACGACCGTGTTGACTCCTTTCAGCATCTTCTCTGTGGGCCGTGTCGTATCGCCGTACAAACTGTAAACCGGCAGATGCGTAACCGGGTCTATCGAATCAGAAATGGCTTTGCCGTGTTCATCAACACCGCGAAATCCGTGCTCCGGAGTAAGAATGCAAACGAGTGTGACTTTCGGAGCGTGCAACAACAGATCAACAGTGGAATCACCATCCCGGTCGATGCCCGTCTGATTTGTGATCAGCGCAACACGCCGGCCCTGGAGCTCTTTGAAATTGCTTTTCTCCAACTCGTCGATACCCAAGCTAACTTGCGAAAAACCGGTGCGACACATCAAAAGAATAAATATCGTCATCCCGGCAAGTCGTTTGGCCGGGATCCAGGTTCTCTCCAATAACACCTGCGCCCCGTACCAAAGGTGCGTACCGACACCCCTATCATTGTGGAACGGGACGGCCAAAAAATTGCCGGGGCGACGGCGTGGATTATTCACCGGATCTATCCATCACTGGTGCGAGCAGCGCCGCAATTCCCATCGTTCCAAACGTGCCGAGGATCACGAGCCATGTCCATCCAACCGTGACCACACCTTTTTCGGTGAGCACAAGCAGCGTCGCGTTTACGATTGCCATTGTCACCATCGCCACAATATTCGCGCGATTGCTCGCCACCTTTGTGAAAAGGCCGAGCAAAAACACGCCGAGCAACGATCCAAACGTGATACCGCCAATTTTAAACGCCCACCACAGAAACCCGTGCAAGAAACTAAACGAATACGCGAGAAGCCCGAGCGCCACTCCAAAAACGAGAACCATCACGCGCGCCACCCACAGATAGTGCTGATCGCTCGCGTCTTTGCGCACGAGCGGCTTGTAGATGTCCGTCACAAACGATGCCGTTAGCGAGCCGAGCGGCGAATCGATGCTCGCCATGACCACCGAGCCGAGCACGAGCCCGCGCAAAAAACTCGGCATCTCGAAATTCGCGAAGTGGGGAAAAATGTCGTCGGGCTTCGCCGGCAGCGGCGCCTGCGCGTGCTGCTGATAAAAAACGAACAAGCCCGCACCAATAATCAAATGAACCAGCAACACGAGAAGTCCGGCGAGCGGCGTGAACAGCGTGGTCTTCTGACTTTGCTCGCGCGTTTCAAGGGTCAGCAAGCGCTGCATAAGTTCGTGATCGGTTCCGTACGCGGCCATGGATCCAAAAAAACCGTTCAAGGTGGCCAGCCACCAAATATTGGGATCCCCAAAAATTGTTTTGAAAAAATTTGGATCCGATATTTTCGGTCCCCAATTCATGATGTCGAGTTTGCCGGCGGCGTTCGCCGCGTGAAATATGCCGAAGAATCCGCCGTCGATGACCGTCGACAAGAACCAAATGGTCGCAAGACCGCCCAGCAAAAACGAAATCGCCTGCCAAACGCCGGTCCAAATGACCGCCTTGATGCCGCCCCAACTGATGTAGAGCATTGAGATTATCGAAAACAATATGAGCGTCGGAATTAAATTCCATCCGACAAGAACTGAGACCGCTTTCGCGGCCACAGTCAATCGCACACCGGATCCGAACAATCGTGTCACAAAAAAGAAAACGGTGCCCGCGTACTGCGACTCGGGACCGAAGCGATGCTTCAGGAATTCATAAATGGTTGTGCAGTTAAACCGGTAAAACGCCGGGATGAAAAAGAATGCCAGCATGACACGCGCGCCGAACGAACCGATAAAAAACTGAAGGTACTGCCAATTTTCCTTGTACGCGGTGGCGGGAACCGAAATGATGGTGACCGCGCTGACCTCTGTAGCGACGAACGACAAACACGCTGCCCACATCGGAATTTTTCGGTTACCGAGAAAAAACGACTGAGTGGAATTCTCTTCGCGCCCGACCCAAAAGCCGATTGCGAACAACACGGCGATTGAAATCGAGACAACTCCGTAGTCGAGAGCCGTGAGATTCGATGGACCGCTGAACCAGTTCATCAGATTCGTCCGACGGATCTACGGTCTTGTGAGAGAGCCAAGAACCCGCGCCTCCTTTGCGCCCGTCGCCGACGGGAAATGATTGATTTGATGATGCAGGCAACGCAGCCCAAAGAACGCGAACGCGAGCGGTTCTTTTGCTTGCGCGGGAAGGCCCACTGATTCGATTGAAACCACTGGAATCGGGGCAAACAAGCATTCAAGTTTTTTCATCAGCGTCTTGTTGTGAACGCCGCCACCCGAAACAACAATATCGTTCACGGAAAACCTACCGAAAATATGATTGCGAAAACTTTCTTGAATTGTGAGGCAGGTGAAATAGTTCAACGTCGCGAGCACATCGTTCGGCGCCGTTCTCATTTTTTCGCCAAAATGTTTTTTCAGAAATTCGTTGTCGAATATTTCCGGACCGGTGGACTTCGGAGGTGACTTTTTAAAATACGGATGCTCAATCATCTTGCTCACGGCCGCCATATCAATCGTTCCGTGTTTGGCCCGTTGGCCGTGATGATCAAAATGATCTTTTCCGTCCGTGATGTGCTGCACGGCCATGTCCATCAAACAGTTGCCGGGCCCGGTATCAAACGCGATCGGCGCATCGACACCGCGACCAACAACGGTGACGTTCGCGATGCCTCCAATATTGAGCAACGCGCGCACGGGGCCGGATCCATAGAAGAAATTGTCGAAGAACGGAATGAGCGGAGCGCCTTCGCCGCCCACCGCAACATCGCGCTGGCGGAAATTTGAAACCACGGGAATGCCAGTGCGCTCGGCGATCACCGCCGGATCTGCCAATTGCAGCGTGTTCTTCAGTGCATCGTTCGGCCCGTGATAAATGGTTTGACCGTGCGAACCGATGCACGCGACGTTCGCCGGCTTGATCTGATTTTTTTTGAGAAGCTTTAATGCGGCATGCGCAAAAACTTCGCCCAATTCGCGGTTCAACAACGACGCGTCGGCGACGGACAACGCTCCACGCTGGCGAATCTTTTTTAAAACTTCGAGGGAGTAATCAACGGTGAGATCGTCAATGTATTCGAACGAATGCCCGTGAAACCGACCGAGCGCCGCGGAAACTCCGTCGGCGGACGTGCCGGACATCAAACCAAGCGCTAATTGGCCCGTCATTCGTCACCCTGGAATGCTTTTATCCAGGGTCCATTCTCGCCACGGCTATTCCAATGCCGCATGCAGTTGGCCGCCGTTGTTTTCGAGGACTTCGATTGCTTCTTTTCTCGATACTTTTTTTCTGGCCATCACGATGGCCGTCTTAGCGTTTCCACCGGAAAGTTTAAGCAATTGCGCCGCGCGCGCGGGGGAGACGCCCGCGAGTTCCTTGATGAGCCGAATCGCGCGCGCGCGGAGTTTGGCCGAGCGCGGTTGCAGATCCACCATGCGATTTCCGAAAACTTTTCCAAGTTGAACCATGGCCGCCACCGTCATCATGTTCAAAACCATTTTGGTGGCCGTGCCCGCTTTGAGCCGCGTCGAACCGGCAATCACTTCCGGACCTGTTTTGACCGCAATCGTGTGCTGCGCCGGTGAATCCAATTTTCCGGAATGGCACGTGACGAGCACCGTGACCGCGCCCCTTTTCTTTGCGGCCACGAGCGCTTCGCGAACGAACGGCGTTACACCGCTCGCGGCCACTCCAATCACAACATCGTGCTCGCGCACACGCGACTTCACGATGCGCGCGCCGTCGGCGCCGCGATCCTCGGCGCCTTCTTTCGACCGGAACACCGACGATTTTCCGCCGGCCATAAAGGCCTGAATCATCGATGGCGTCGTGTTGAAAGTGGGGGGACATTCGGCGGCTTCCAGAACACCCAAGCGACCGCTTGTTCCTGCTCCGACGAAATAAACGCGACCTTTTCCTTTAAGCGCAAACACAATCGCAACCACGGCTTTCGAAATGTTGGGGATCTGTTCGCGAACGGCACCAGCGACCGACGCGTCTTCTTGGTTGATGAGCCGCAGCGCTTTCTGAATGGAGACGCGATCAATATGGCGGGAACGAGCGTTGTTGGCTTCGGTCGGTAATTGAGCGAAATTGGTGCGCGCTGTCACGGCGGAAAGATAACCATGTTTACAACTGATTTGCAACGGCTTAAGTCCACCCAACAAAGCGAATCCCAGGTTCGCCGTTCGCGCCGCGCTCGCCGCGCCAGCGCGAGCATGATTTGATAAATTTGGCGCCATGCCACAGCAGTTAGAAAATCTTATTGGCTCGAAACTGGTCATCGGTGTTCCTGGCACAAAAGTAACGCCGGAGATTGTTCAACATTTCAAAGCCACGCACGCCGGTGGCATTATTTTTTACCGCATCAATTTTGAATCGCCCACCCAAATCCGCAAATTCATTTCCGATTTAGAGAACGCTCTTGGCCGAAAGTTGCTGGTTTGCGTTGACCACGAAGGCGGCCGTGTCGTCATGTACCGCGATGGCGTCAGCATTTTTCCGGATAATCTTGCGTTCGGTCGCGCTGGAAAAATTGAATACGTAACCGAGGCCGCCAAGATAACGGCCAAAGAACTGCGCGCGCTCGGTACCGATATCAACTTTGCGCCGGTGCTCGATGTGTTGGGCGGCCAATATTCGCCAAACATTGGTATTCGTTCGTATGGCGAAGATTGGAAATTGGTGTCGGAGATGGGCGCGGCGTATATCAAAGCCCTGCAGGCGGGGGGCGTGGCGGCCACCGCAAAACATTTCCCGGGCTGCGGACAAGCGGGCATCGATGCGCACTTAAAGCTTCCCACACTGAATTCAACGTGGGAAGAAATGAAGCAAGTGCATCTCCAACCGTTCATCAAAGCGATTGAGGTGGGCGTTGAGGTGATTATGTCGTCTCACCCGAAATATCCGCGGCTCGATCCGAACCCAGCGAACCTTGCAACATTTTCTCGCCGGATCATGACCGACTGTTTGCGCGACGAACTGGGGTTTAAAGGCGTAATCGCCAGCGATGACTTGGAGATGGGGGCGATCAAGGAAACCATCGGAATCGATGTCGCGGCCGTCAAAACGGTTGCCGCCGGCCACGATTTGGTGCTCGCGTGCCATGATTTGGACAGCCAAACCCGGGTTTTCCGGGGGCTTCTGGAGGCCTACAAAGGAAAGCTCCTTCCTATTAATGAGCTGGAAGAAAGCGTGGACCGCATCAACAAACTAAAGGCCAAGCACGCGCAGCGATTCGAGGGGACACCGGCGCCCACTGCTGTTGGTGCGCCGCTCGCACTGAAAGTCGCGACCGAGGCCGTTGAGGTCATTCAAGACAAAGAACACGTGCTCCCGCTGTCCGACGCGCTGCGCGAAGACGTCGGAATTGTTTTTCCGCAACTCTCGAGCTTTTCGCAAAAAATAATGATTGAGAAAGAATTTGAAGATGAAATTGGTTTTTTTCATAGCATTTTGGGGCACCTTCCCGAGAAACACGTGACCGAAGTGTACGGGATCGACCCAACCGACGAAGATATCGAGAACTGCGCCAACTTGGCCCGAAAATCGACCGTCACGTTGTTCTTCTGTTACGACGCCCATCTGCACCCCCGCCAACAGCAACTCTTCGCGATGCTGCAACGCACGGCCCGGAAACTCGTGGTTGCGTTGCTTCGCGACCCATACGACCGAACATTCTTGCGACCGAAAGACGTCGGCCTAACCGCATTCGGCTGGCGGAAGTGCCAGATCGAAGCCTTGGTCAATAAAATCTATGGAGAGTAAACATAAAGCAACTATTTATGCCGACGTCGGTGGCACCAACACCCGGATTTGGTCGAAAGGCCGCGGAAAGGTATCGGAGCTTGTGGTTGGAATGCGCGGCGTGTGGACGTCGGCCGAAAAAGCGAAATGGAAGAAAAAACTGAGCGGGATTGCACCGCGCGTCGTCGTTTTATCGGATATCGAGCTTGCCCACCACCTATCGTTCGGAACGGGTATGGGAATTGTGTTGAATGCGGGCACGGGCTCAATTGCGTTTGGCCGAAACAACAAAGGACAATCGGCGCGCTCGGGAGGCTTGGGGCCTTTGGTGGGAGACGACGGCTCCGCGTTTTGGATCGGCCGCGAATACCTTCGCATGCGCAACGAAATGGGCGCCGATCTGAAAGAAATTCGTGCTTACGTCACTGGGCCGGATGCGGTGGCGAAGATTGCGGGATTAGCGAAAAAAGTGCTGCGAATCGCTGAGCGGAAACCAAAATCGTTTGAGCGCCGCATCGTGCAAGAAGCGTTCCTTCACTTAAACTACCTAATGAAAGATGTGCGGATGCGACTCAAGCTCGCGCCGATGACACCGCTTCATCTGACGGGCGGCTTGTTCAAAAACAAATTCTTCCGAAGCGAATTTTTACGATTCGCTAGCGGCCGGTAGCGAAGGTTTCAATCCCGGCCATCACTTGGCGGCGTTCGCGGGTGCGGCGGTGGCGATCCCGAATGTCTTTGTAGAGCTTGCGAATTTGTTCTTCGAGCACCTTGGAGGCCGCATCAATTGCCTCCATCATCGTTTCCGCGGTTTTTTTAACGTCAATCGTCTTGCGCGGAACTTTTGCAATGATGTGGCACATTTCCGCACCCTTGTTGTGGTGATGGCTTGTTGTTAAAAAATATTCCAGTCGAATGATTCGGTCTTCAAACGAATCAAGTTTCGCGAGGCGATCATAAATATGATCGCGCCAACGAGCGAGTACTGTTGTCTCATGTCCCCGAATGAAAACTTGCATTTTGACCTCCGATACGTCATCCCGGCCAGAAGCTTGCCGGGGCCACGTTGGCGTAATTTATACAAATTTCTTAAGTTGCTCTCCCTATCATGAAAAAACGCGTTTTCTCCGGCATTCAACCTTCGGGCATCGTGCACATCGGAAACTATATTGGTGCGCTGCAAAATTGGGCCCTCATGCAAGATCAATACGAATGCATTTACTGCATCGTCGATTTGCACGCGATCACGGTCCCTCAAGATCCAAAGGATTTGCGCGACCGCATCCTGTTCACCACCGCCACCACGCTCGCCGCCGGAGTGGACCCGAAAAAATCAATTTTGTTTGTGCAATCGGACGTTCCCGAACACGCGGAACTGGCCTGGCTGCTGAATTGCGTTGTGTACTATGGGGAACTGACGCGCATGACGCAGTTCAAAGACAAGTCCACGGTGCGCGGGGAAGGAACATCGGCCGGACTTTTCACGTATCCGGTGCTCATGGCGGCCGACATTTTGCTGTACGGCACGCATTCGGTGCCGGTCGGCGACGATCAACGGCAACATTTGGAATTGGCGAGACTCATTGCACGACGCCTCGAAAAAGATGTGGCCAACTGGGTCGTCGTGCCAAACGCGTTCATTGGCAAAAAAGGCGCGCGCGTGATGGGATTGGATGATCCGAACGCAAAGATGAGCAAGTCCGCATCGAGCGAATACAATTACATTTCACTGGCGGATTCAGCGGACACGATTCGTAAAAAAATCAAAAAGGCCGTAACAGATTCGGGAACGACGATTGAATTCGATGAACAGAAACGGCCGGCGGTGTCCAATCTCGTGACGATTTACGCATCACTCGCGAACATTCCGGTTGAAGACGTGGTCAGCAAATACGCCGGCAAAGGCTACGGCGATTTCAAAAAAGATTTGGCCGAAGTGGTGGTTGAGGGCTTGGCGCCGATGCAAAAGCGAATTCAGGAATTTACGTCGGACCCAGCGCAGCTTCAGCGGATTCTCACGGAAGGCGCGGAGAAAGCCAGCGCGATTGCTCGGCCGAGGATGGCAGAACTCAAAAAGCTAATGGGATTAGGACGATGAAAAACTTCGTCGCCCCGGTCCGTCGAATGGTGCAATTGACCCGAAACAGCATAAGCCGGGGCCCAGAAGGGATGACGGCATTGTGAAAGACGAACTTTCTGATCTCGTTGCCCATCTTGAGAAAACGGTTCCTTACGCGGCGGCGCTGTACAAGAAGAAATCGGGGTTGCGCGTAAATGTGAATCGTGTTCAGGAGAACGTGGAGCCCGAAGATCCCGCCGAAGGCTTGACCGTCACGCTTTGGAACGGTCAGAACTTTTTTGAGTACGCGACAAACAAATGGGAATGGTCCACGCTCAAATCCACGCTGACCGATCTCGCAAAATCCTGCGTTAAAGAATTGGACAAAAAGGTGCCCGTCTCCGATGTCGACGCTGGCGCATCGATCGATAAAGATTTTCGTTCACCGGTCGAGAAAGATCCAACCACGGTTTCTGCCAAAGAAAAACTCGAACTGGCGCGCGACCGAATGAACAAAGCGCTGGGCGTTGACCCGCGCGTGGCAAACGCCGTGTCGATTCTCGGCGACACGACCAGTGAAGATATTTTTGTGAACCGCGCGAAGCGCATGTCGCAACACATCACGCGCGTCGACGCGATTCTTGTAACGTTTGTGGCTGTCGACGGAAAAATGGCCGATGTGCACGGCGGCGTTTCGAAAAATGGCGGCCTCGAGAAAGCGGTCATCACCGATGAAGAGATTAAACGCATGGTCGCGGACGCGGCCGTTCTCGCAAAAGCGGAGCGCCTCACGCCCGGACTTTACGACACGGTCACCGATCCCGATTGGTCGGGAATCATCGCGCACGAATGCTTCGGACACGGAATGGAAACGGACCTTTATGTGCGCGAGCGCGCGCTGAGTCAGCATTACATCGGCAAGCAAGTCGCGTCGCCGATCGTGAACATGTTTGATGACCCGTCGCTTATTGAAGAAGCCGGTGGATTTTATTTCGACGACGAGGGTCAACCGAGCACGCGCACGCACATTATTAAGAATGGCATTCTTCAACGCGGACTCACCGATCTTGCCTCCGCGCGAGCACTTAGGCTTGTTCGTTCCGCCAACGGCCGCCGCGAAAGCTTTGCGCGCAAGGCGTACGCGCGCATGACGAACACTTTTTTCGACAACGGGAAAAATTCACCCCAAGAAATGATCGCCTCGATCGAGAATGGACTTTATTTGCGGCACGCGACGAACGGAATGGAAGATCCACAAGCGTGGGGAATTCAAGTGGAAGGCTTGTGGGCCGAAGAAATTAAAAAAGGAAAACTCACCGGAAAAGTTTATTCGCCGGTCATTATGACGGGTTTCGTGCCGGATCTTTTGAAATCCATTTCGATGGTGGGAAATGACCGCTGGATTTCAGGGCTTGGCATGTGCGGCAAAGGCCACAAAGAGTGGGTAAAGAACACGACAGGTGGACCGCACCTCAGAATGAAAGCGCGCTTGGCATGATTCAAAAAATCGCGGACAAATTTAAAAATTCGAACTTGAGCTGGCAGATTCGGTGGGCGCGTAAGCAGTCTCATCAATCGTTTCTTGCTAAAGGCACAACGGAATGTCGGCGGCTCGTGGAAACGGAAGCCTGCTTGATTTCAATCTACAAGAAGAACGCCGTGGGCAAGCTTGGCATGTCCTCGTTCAAAATCACACCCGCCAATCTCGCAAACTTCGATAAAGAATTTGAGCAAGCGGTTTTCGCAGCCGAACTCGTGAACAACGAGCCGTTTGAGCTTCCAGAAAGTCCAAAACAATTGCCCAACGTTTTGTTGCGCGATGAAAACATCGACGCGGCGACCCCAAAACAGTGCGAAGAAAAATTGCTTGCGGCCATCGCAAAAGAAAAAGGCATTCGGCTTTCATCCGCAGAGTTTTTTATTGATCAAATCGAAACACGCCTCGTAAATCACAAAGGGCTCGACGTTTCGCAAAACGAAACACTGCTCGAAACCGAATTTATTTTGCTCGCGCGCACGGGCACAAAAGAAAACGAATACATCAACCGTTACAAGCGCCGCTTCCTCGAGGATTTTGATTTGGAGCGAGAAGTTACTCAAAGTGCGCGGTTCGCGCGCGACGCGACAGCCGCCGCGCTTCCCAAGACCGGAACGTTTCCTGTTGTTCTATCCGACGAACCACTCGATGGACTTTTTAATCCGCTCATCGCGCGTGCGAGCGCGAGACTCAAATACAACAAGATGATGCAAAGCGACCTCGGGCAAAGCGTTGTCGAAGACGGACCCATCAAAGGAGATTCCATCACGCTGTGGTCCAACGGTGTGATTGACCGCGCCGTCGGTTCGAGCGCGTTCGATTCCTACGGCACACCGACGAACCGCGTGCGCCTAATAAATAGGAACAAACTCGAAGCTTACTTGTCCGATCAACGCTACTCCGATTATTTGAAAGTGCCGGTCACCGGAGAGTTGGGGAACACCGAAGTGGAAAGCGGGAGTACACCGTTTCAAACGTTGCTCGACCCCGAGATCGGAGAAGGAAAGCCGATTTATCATCTGCAAGCGTTCTCTGCGTTCGAACCGAACGCGATTACCGGTGCGTTTAGCGCCGAAATTCGCGCCGGTTACGAAATTTCGAACAAAGGTGTGCGTCCCATTAAAGGCGGTTCGGTGTCCGGCGTTTTGCAAAGAAATCTTTTGGAATGCACGCTATCCAAAGAACGCACCCAACGCGAACGTGCGCTCGTTCCTCAAGGAATCCTTTTCGCGAATCTCACCATCGCCGGTGAATAAATCATGGTGCTGTTGACCGCTGTGGTAATATTTCGCGCGTTATGACCTCTCCCATGGAAAAAAGTCAACCTCTCCGACTAAAGGAAGGAAACACAGTGGGTACGTTCTACACAAGTTGCATCGTTGAAAATTACAGACACTCCGAAAGAAAGGCGCTCGTCGAAAATATGCTGGTCGACACCGGCGCCGAATCAACTTGGATCTCAGAAGAAATTCTCGAAAGTATTGGCGCCGTGAGGAAAGAGAAACCTCTCTCATTTGTTATGGCCAATGGAAGCATCTTAAAGCGTTACGTTGGCTATGTGGTCTTGCATTTGGGCGATATTGAGACCATAGAAGAAGTGGTGTTTGCCCAAAAGGGGGATCTGCAGATCTTCGGCGCGCACACGATGGAAGGCATGAATCTTCGTGTCGATCCGCGGCGGAAATTATTGGTGTCCGCCGGTCCCATCCTCACCGCCTCAGCCGCTTAAACCCTTTTCATAAGCCAACTTCTTACAATTAACTTACATACACTTTACGTTGAGTGGAACGCCTCTCCATTAATATTGCGCTCGCCTTTCTGGGGGCTCTCTATGTCGGAGGGGATGTAGATGAGCCCCCAGTTCTTTCGGAAAAATCGTTTATCCCCATTGCATTTGGATGAATCTCAGCTAACCTTGGCGTATGCAATTTTTGATCGACTTGTGGCATTGGTTTTTCCAGGGGAACGAACACAAAAACAAATTGCCAATTCAATCCGTTTCTATCGATGTGCCGACTCAGCACGAGATTGAAAAAATCCTCCCGCCCAAACCTGAACCCGCGGCAAAAGAATCGCCCACATTTGATTTCCTGAAAGATGACGCCTCGCACCAATTTCTCGCCGATCTGCAGTCTCTTCGTCCGCTCGCTGTCCAATTCGATAAAGCGCGGGAAGATTTGATCCGCGAATTGCAACGGCTGGCTCCACCAAAAAAAAGCATTTTTGAGATTTTTCGAAAATCCGCATGAGCGCCACGAACGATCGCCGAAAGGCTCTCCGCTACGACACCGCCCTTGAAGTGAAAATCCGGTTTCTACCTGACGGAACGCCAATCCTTGGTGCTGGCGTGGAAATTGGGCCGAACGGAATGCGGCTCATCACATCGATCCCGCTCGTCGAAGCGTCGTACCTTCACATTTCATTTGCCGACGCATCCAACCACACGTATTGCGAAGGCCGGGTCGTTTGGACGCAGCGCTCCAAAGATGAATCAAAATTTGAGAGCGGTATCGACATTCAGCGTTGGGGAGGCGATGTTCCCACTCCCACATCCGATGAGTCTTTACCGAACACAAAGCTCAAGAAAGATCGTCGGCGCACCGCACGCTAACTTACACAAAGTTTACACTCCGCTTACATTCATCCGCGTTCTCCGTCGTAGAATGAGCCACCTCTCCAAATAATTGGAGCCCTCCTTCCTAACTAGGAGTTTCATCATGAAGAAAGTTGCATTGGCCATTGCCGGCCTCACCTGCCTCGTCGTTGCATCGCTGAAAGCTGCCGAACCCATCTCGTCCATGCCGGGCGAACGGTTTTACGGAAAAATTGCGGCGATCGATGTCGCGAAGAAAAACCTGACCGTTCGTAACAAAAAGCAACAGCTGGACGCTCATTTCCAATGGAACGACCAAACAACCGTTCTGTCGGACAGCAAAGAGGTGAAGCCGACCGAACTAAAGATCGGCCAATCTCTCATTGTGTCGTACGTGACCGAAAACGACATCAACAAAGCGCAGCGCATTACCGTAACGCATCCGTTCAAAAAGAAATCGCAGCAATAAATAGAATGGGGCTGTAGGACCTGCGTCGCAGGAACCTGCAGCCCCATTTCCATTTGATACGATTCCGCCGCTATGGCAGTTCCTCTGAAGAAAAATATTCCGGTACTTTTTGGGCAAACGGCGTCCGGGAAAACATCGATCGGCATCGAGCTCGCGCGGTTGCTCGATGGAGAGATAATCTCGGTTGATTCGCGAAAGGTTTATGAGGGGTTGCCGGTCGGAACGGCAACGCCGGCTGGCGTTCGCAGCGGCGATCAGTTTGTTGTCGAAGGCGTCGCGCATCACTTGATGGCATTTCTAAAACCCGACCAGCCGTACAACGCCGGAGACTTCGCAGCCGACGCCAACCGCTTAATCGATGAAATCTTGGAGCGGGGAAAAACACCCATCCTCGTTGGCGGCACGGGATTTTATTTCAAAGCGCTGCAGCAAGGACTGCCACCGTTACCGAAAGCCGACGCCGCCATTCGAAAAAAATTTGAAAACGAAATCACCGCGAACGGCGTGCACGCACTGTACGCAAAATTGGTTCAAATCGATCCCACCGCCGCGGCCGCCATTACCTCGCACGATCAACACAAAATCATTCGCGCACTCGAAGTATTGGAACTTACGGGCCGACGTTTTTCGGATTGGAAAAACGTTTCGCGCGAAAAACCGCGGCACTCGTTTGTTGTTATGGGTCTCGATTGGAACAAAGAACGATTGGAAATGCGGATTCGCGAACGATCGGCCGGAATGTTGAAAGACGGAATGATTGAAGAAACCGCTGAGGTGCTCCGCCAAGGATTCTCGCCGCACTGCCCCGCACTCGAAAGTTTTGGTTACCGCGAAGCGGTTCAGGTGGTACAAGGAACACTCAATCGCGATCAGTTCCTCACGGCACTCATCAAGGGAACGCTGGCCTACGCAAAACGCCAACGCACGTGGTTTCGTACGCAGATCAAACCCGCATGGTTTGCGTGCGAAGAGGGCGGAAAAGTCTTAACAAAGCAGGAATTGGCCATGAGAATGAAGGCTTTTTGTTATACTGCCTCCGCATGATGGAACAAGTTGCCACCGTCGGAATCCGACAACCTCGCCAACCCGAAACCCAATTCTCAAGTCTCATGGAAGAGCTTCGTCGTCTTGTAGAAACGGCGGGCGGAACGGTTGTGAAAGAGTTCTCGCAGGAGCGGGCGCGAAAAGATCCTGCGACGCTCATTGGGAAAGGGAAGATTGCCGAGGTCGAACAAAGCATTCAAGGCACCGGAATCAAAACCGTGGTGTTTGACGACGACCTTACGGCCGCCCAACAGAAGAATATTGAGAAGATTTTGCACGCGAAGATCGTGGACCGAACACGGCTCATTCTCGACATCTTCGCCCAGCGCGCGCGTACCCGCGAAGGACAACTTCAGATCGAATTGGCACAGCTAAATTATTTGGTGCCGCGGCTCACCGGTTCATGGCGCGGATTTTCGCAACAAATGGGTGGCATCGGAACGCGTGGTCCCGGTGAACGAAAAATTGAAGTGGAGCGCCGTTACGTGCGCGAGCGCATTAAACGCCTTAAAAAAGAGATTGAAGACGTGCGTGAGCATCGCGACCGCGCGCGCGTAAACCGTCAAAGCGTACCGCTACCGCAGATTGCGCTGGTCGGTTACACAAACGTCGGAAAATCAACGTTGCTGAACTCATTAATAGGGAAGGCGAACGAAGTGTACGCCGACGACAAACTGTTTGCGACGCTTGACCCGACCACGCGCCGCGTGAAACTGCCAGCGGGTCGGGCCGTGCTGTTCACCGACACCGTGGGTTTTATTCAAAAATTGCCCACCGAACTTGTGGCCGCGTTCCGTGCGACGCTCGAAGAAGTGTCGGAAGCGTCGCTTCTCGTGCACGTGATTGACGCATCCATACCCGATTGGAAAGAACAACAACGCACGGTGCTCGACGTCATCAAAAACCTAGGCGCCGACAAAATTCCGATGATCACCGTATTCAACAAGGCGGACGTCGCTCCCAAAAATTTTCAGCGTCTGGGTTCTCGCCTGCGCGGGAACGACGGCTTCCATATCTCAGGGAAAACAGGATTGGGATTAAACGAGTTGCTTTCCGCCATCGAACAAAAGCTGGATGAAAATCTCATCGAAGTCAACTTTGATCTTCCGCACACCAAACAACGACTAATGTCAGACATCTATCGGACCGCTCACATTCTCGAACAGAACGCCACGGCCACCGGAACAAATCTGCGCTTGCGCATCGATCCCGCAAACTGGGAAAAAATTTCACACGAGCTCACAACGCCATGACACTTGCCAACAAAATAACCACCGGGCGTATTCTCATGGTGCCGATCATTGTCATCGCGCTGCTTGAGAACCACATTAAGACTGTTTACTCGCTGCTGCTCGTGTGCATGGCCACCGACTTTCTCGACGGGCTTGTCGCGCGCCATTTTAAGCAGGGAACAAAACTCGGCGCATTTCTCGATCCGATGGCCGACAAATTGCTGCTGACATCAATTTTTATGACGCTCACGTATCTGCATCAAGTACCGATGTGGACGTTCGTCGTCGTCTTCTCGCGCGATCTGCTCATTGTGCTCGGTTGGGCTGTGATTCATATCCTGACGGGCTCTTCAGCAATCGAACCGCGCATTCTTGGAAAAATTACAACCGCCGTGCAGATGGCCACCGCGCTCGTGTGCTTGATTCCCGCGTCGCCCGATATCGTGAGACTTTCGTTGTGGCTTATGTTGCTCTTTACGATCGCGTCATCGGTCGACTATGTCATCGTAGGAGAAAAAAAATTGGGAGCTTGGACATAATGGCACCGTCAATAAACTTGGTCGTGGCAATTTCCTATTTGATCGGGGCCATTCCGTTCGGCGTGATCATTGCGCGTGTTTTCTATCACGTCAACATACGGGAACACGGTTCGAAAAACACCGGTGCAACAAACGTGTGGCGTGTTCTCGGGAAGAAGCCCGGAATCGCGACGTTGACGCTCGACGCGTTGAAAGGTGTTTTGCCCGTCGTTCTCGTGCGACATTTTTTTCCGAACCACGTCGGATTTGCGGTCGCGTGCGGGCTCGCGGCGATTGTCGGACACAACTGGAGCATTTTTCTGATGGGATCGGGAGGAAAGGGCGTTGCGACCTCGGCCGGCGTGTTTCTCGCTCTCGTTCCGCTGCAGGCCACCTTGGCTGTGGTGACGTTTCTGATTTTTTTTCTGTCCACGCGACACGTTTCGGTGGGATCCATGGCCGGTGCGCTCGTACTATTGGTAAGTATGTTTTTGACCAACACACCACCCACTTTAAGAATTCTTGGTATTGTGGCCGCGCTCATGATTCTTGTTAAACACATTCCCAACATGAAACGGCTCGCAAAAGGCGAGGAGCCAAAGGCGAAATTCTCATGAAAAAAGAGCGGGTGGCCGTATTGGGAGGAGGAACCTGGGGCGCAACGTTGGCCGTTCACCTCGCAAAACTCGGCCACGATGTGATGATTTGGGAATACGCTAAAGATGTAGCGGACTTCTTAAGGAAGCAGCGCACGCTGAAAACGTTACCGGAGTTGCAAATTCCTGCTTCCGTTCAAGTATCAAACGACATTGGTGAAACATTGCGCGACCGGCCTGTGGTGTTGTCAGTTACGCCTTCTCATGGCGTCCGCTCAACGTTCGCGGCCGCCCAATCGAGCGGTGCGTTGGCGAACACAGCGCTCGTTATAAGCGCGACCAAAGGAATTGAAAATCGAACATTTTGCACAATGAGCCAGATAATTTCTGAAATATTCCCAGCGGCAAGCGAACTTGTTATTCTCAGCGGGCCCAGCCACGCCGAAGAGGTGGCGCTGGGTCGACCGGTCGCGCTGGTGTCGGCCTCCAAATCAAGGTCCGCCGCGGATCGCGTGAAAGAGATGTTTTCACAGGAACGCTTTCGCGTGTACACAAGCAGCGACCCCTTGGGCGTCGAACTCGGTGGCTCAATTAAGAATGTATATGCGGTGGCCAGTGGCATTGTGGATGGACTCGATCTGGGCGACAACACAAAAGCGGCCCTCATGACGCGCGGATTGGCGGAAATGGCGCGGCTCGGCAAAGTGATGGGAGCGCAACCGGTGACATTTTTTGGCTTATCTGGCTTAGGAGACTTGATCGTCACCTGCGGGTCAAAACATTCACGCAATCGAATGCTCGGCGAAAAAATTGGCAAAGGAAAAAATCTGAAACAGGCGCTCAGCGAAATGACGATGGTGGCCGAAGGCGTCAACACAACGGAATCTGCGTACCATTTGTCGCGCGCGAAAAAAGTTGAAATGCCGATTGTTAACGAGATTTATAAAATTCTTTTTGAAAACAAGCCTCCACAGGACTCGATTCGTGACCTCATGGCACGGCAAGTGGGAGCAGAGATGGAGGGAATCGCCGTATGAACAAAGCGCACATGGTGGAGGGCGTTTCAAAATTAACAGGATCACGGGTGGAGGCTCAACGCATCGTCGACTTTTTGTTTAACGCAATGCGAGACGCGCTTCGCAAACACGAGAAAGTGGTCGTGCAAGGGTTTGGCAGTTTTCACATTGTGATGCGCAAACCAAAGAAAGGACGGAATATAAAAACAGGACAGGAAGTTTTAATTCCCGAACGTCCCGCCGTTAAATTCCGAAAAGCCAAGGATTTCATGTGAATTGGACGCTGCCCGAAAAACATTACTACACGATTGGCGACGTCGCGAAAATTACCGGCATCAAGCCACACGTGCTTCGGTATTGGGAGTCGCAATTTAAATTTTTAAGGCCCGCTCGCCGATATTCGGGTCACCGCAAATACACGAAATCGGAAATCGACATGATTGGCCGTGTAAAACATTTGGTCGTAGAAAAGCGATTTACCCTCGCCGGCGCGCGCCGCGAACTCGGTCGAATTTATTCCAACCGCCCGCTTGCGACCAGCACCGACAAACAAATTTCCACTGTTCCCGCGCTTCAAGAAATAAAAAACGATATCGAAGCCTGCCTCGCCATCCTTGGAACCGATTCCAAACAAGAACTGCTCGACCTAAAGTAAACCTAAGCCCCATTGGAGGTGCGCCATCGTGGGAGCAAGAGCACAAAGAGCATCCGTTCGAACCGACCGCTGGCACACGAAAACCGTCAACGAAGTGCTGCAGCAACTGGGATCCAACAGTTCGGTTGGGCTCAGCGAGCGGGATGCGAAGAATCGCTTCGCTCAGTACGGGCCCAACGAATTGGTGGAAGTAAAAGCCCGCAGCGCGTGGCGGGTTTTGATTTCGCAATTTTCGTCGACGGTTGTCCTCGTTCTCGTGGCATCCACCGTTATTTCGGCGGCGCTGGGCGATACCAAAAACGTTATCTCGATTGGCGCCATTTTGGTTCTGAACGCTTTGCTCGGTTTTATTCAAGAACGGCGCGCCGAAAGGGCACTGGCGGCGTTACGGAATCTCACGGTACCCACCGTGAAAGTCAAACGGGATGAGCGCGTTCAACAGATTTCCGCGTCCGAGATTGTGCCCGGAGACGTGGTTGTGCTTGAAGCAGGCAATGTTGTGCCCGCCGACGGCCGAATCGTTGAGAGCATCAATCTCCAGATAAAAGAATCCGCGCTCACGGGGGAATCGGATTCGGTGAGAAAACAAGCGGGCGTTGTTGCAGACGCGAACGCGCCTCTCGCCGAGCGGTTCAACATGGCCTACGCCGGCACCTTTATCACGTTCGGTCGGGGTCTCATGGTCATTACCGAAACCGGCATGACAACGGAATTGGGGCGAATTGCGAGCATGATTCAGTCCGTTCAGGAAGATTCAACACCGCTTCAACGACGGTTGAATCATGTCGGAAATCGCTTAGCGTTTGCGGCGCTTGTTATTGTCGGCGTCATATTTGCGCTGGGAATGTTGCGCGGCGAGAATTTGAAACTGATGTTCCTGACAGCCATGAGCATCGCCGTTGCAGCGGTTCCCGAAGGTCTTCCCGCCATCGTTACCATCAACCTGGCCTTTGGGGCCCGGCGCATGTTGAGACGCAACGCACTTATTCGAAGTCTTCCCGCCGTTGAAACATTGGGTTCGGTGTCCGTTATTTGCACGGACAAAACCGGAACGTTGACACAAAACAAAATGACGGTCTCGCTCATTGATCGGCTCGACCGTAAAATCGATTTAAGAAACAACGTGCCGGAAACAGAACGACTCGGCGTCATCGATCCTGTGTTAATCGCAGGCGCTCTTTGCAACGATGCGATTCTTCAAGAGGACACCAAAGGCACGTCCAACGCTGATGCAATCGGAGATCCAACGGAAACGGCGCTGGCGGTGGCCGCGGCCCGTTTCGGTTTGCATAAAACGCGGCTTGAACAAGAATTTCCACGCGTGCGCGAGTTTTCATTTGATTCCAATCGAAAGCGAATGACCACGGTCCATAAGATTGTTGACGCTACCGAACATTGGGGAGCTTTTGAAACAACCCGTCAACACTCGCAAACCGGTTCTTCTTATGCGGTGTTTTCGAAGGGGTCGGTTGATTCGTTGCTCTCGATTTCGACGCATGTCTTCATCGATCGGAAAATCCAGACGTTGGATACGCATTGGTCGGAGCGAATCCAAACCGCGCAGAGCGCGTTCGCCGAGCAAGGAATGCGTGTCATAGGAATTGCCTACCGCAAAATAGAGGAAGGCACCACTTTGTCACAGACGGATCAATCTTCCATTGAACAGCGCCTCACTTTTATTGGTCTTGTCGCGTTGATGGATCCGTTGCGAACGGAAGTGAAAGACGCCGTCCACACGTGTTTGGCGGCTGGAATTAAACCCGTGATGATTACCGGTGACCATCCGTTAACAGCCAATGCTATTGCGCGAGAATTGGGATTTTCAGTGGGAACGGTTCTAACCGGAGCGGAATTGGATCAAATGTCGCCGGCCAAGCTCGAATCAATAGCGGAGGAAATTTCCGTTTATGCTCGTGTCTGTCCCGAACACAAATTGACCATCGTTCAAGCGTTGCAAAAGCGGGGACATATTGTGGCAATGACCGGCGATGGAATCAACGATGCGCCCGCACTGAAGAAGGCGGACATCGGAGTCGCCATGGGAATATCCGGAACCGATGTTGCAAAAGAGGCTTCCGACATGGTGTTGCTTGATGATAATTTTGCGACGATTATCGCTGCAATAAAGGAAGGACGCGTAATTTATGAAAATATTCGCAAGTCCTTGCGATATTTGTTGACGGGCAACGTCGGAGAAATTTGGTTGATGTTGGCGGCGCCTTTCATCGGGATGCCGATGCCCCTTTTGCCCGTTCAGATTCTGTGGATAAATTTGATCACGGACGGAATTCCGGCGTTAGCGCTGGGAGTCGAGCCCGCCGGGAAAAACGTAATGAAAAGTGCTCCGATCGCTCCGAATGAAAATATTTTTGCGCGCGGAATGGGCGTACAGATACTTTGGCTTGGTTTCCTCGTGGGATTGGTTCCTCTTGGGATCGGAGCTTGGTATTGGCACCACCGAAGTCCGCTTTGGCAGACAATGATTTTCACAACCCTCATCGTGCTGCACGTTGTGATGGCGCTGGCTTTTCGATCGCAGCGAGAAACGTTTTTTCGAATGCCTCCGTTTTCAAACACGCCCCTTTTGGGCGCGGTGCTATTGTCGATAGTCTTGCAACTTTTTGTTATCTATACGCCATTCTTTCAATCCTTCTTTAACACCGTTTCATTGCCACCAAAAGAATTGACAATATGTCTGGTCCTTGGCACATCGGTGTTTTGGATCGCAGAACTTGACAAATGGATTCGAAGGAGAACGCAACAACAGAAAGGGAGAACGCCATGAAAAGAATGAAACTGCTTGTGGGTTATGACGGTTCGAACTACGCGGATGTTGCTATCGCAGACCTCAAACGGGCGGGACTACCGCGAAAAACAAATATTCATGTTCTCTCGGCGGCGGAGGTTTTGTTGCCGAAGGGACCAGAGATAAAAATCCCGAAACCGATCCGAGCGAGCATTCTGCGCTCCCGGGAAGCCGTGAAAAGAAAGATGCAGGAAGCAACCCAGCTGTCGGCCCAGGCGCGAAAAAAAATTCAGTCAATGTTTCCTGAATGGACCGTTCAAAATTCATCGTGCGAAGACTCGGCCGCGTGGGGAATTATCAAGAAATCAGAATCTTGGAAGCCGGACTTTATAGTGGTGGGCGCCCACGGACACTCCGGCCTGGGTCGATTTCTCGGGAGCGTGTCCCAAATGATACTCCTGCAAGCGAAATGCTCGGTTCGAATTGGTCGCCACGGCACTCAAACAAAGCGAAAATTTCCACGCTTGCTAATCGGAATCGACGGCTCCACAAACTCGGCTGCCGCGGTACAAGCGGTAGCGCGCCGGTCGTGGCCTATCGGAACAGAAATTCTGCTGTTGTCCGTAATGGATTCCGCAAAACCAACGTTTATCGACCAACTCGCCATGCTCGAATCGTACTCAGAAAGCTTACGCGAGAAAGGAATGCGCGTTTGCTGCAAGGTTGAAAAAGGAAATCCAAAGCACGTGCTTCTCAGAGAAGCAAAATTGTGGAAAGCCAATTGTATTTTCGTCGGCGCTCGCGGGCTCACGCGTGTCAAACGGCTTTTGATGGGCGGCGTTTCGACCGCGGTTGCGGCCCGCGCGCATTGCTCCGTTGAGGTGATCCGACAAGTTTAGCGCCGACAACGTTCTCGGGTTTTCCTGATGAAAAAGCCCGAATGTTGCTGAGCGTTGTGTTCAAAATTCGAAGAAACGCTTCTTTCGAATTAAACGCAATGTGGGGCGTGATCACGACATTTTCACGATTAAGAAGGATGTGATTTTGAAGCAATGTCTTTAGACGCTCAATGGAATACTCTTTCGACAAGATTTGCCGTTCTTCCTTTATGAGTTCTTCGCCTTCGAGGACATCCAATCCTGCTCCGGCCAAAATTTTCTGATCCAGCGCCAGCGTAAGCGCCTCCGTTTCCACCAAAGCTCCCCGAGCCGTATTAATGAGAAGAGCTCCTTTCTTAATCTTTTTAATGTTTTCTCGGTTGATTAAATGATGGGTTTCTTTTCGGTACGGCGCATGAAGACTAATAATGTCCGATGCGCCGAGCAGCTCATCAAACGAAACGTATTTAAAACCAAGCGTCTCGGCCATAAAATTATTTTTGATCACATCGTAGGCGATAACGTTCATGCCAAATCCTTTTGCAATTCGAATCGCGTGGATTCCAATGTGGCCGGTACCGACGATTCCCAACGTTTTGTCCTTCAGATCAAACCCTTCGAGACCATCGAATGAAAAGTCGCCGCGAATGGTTCGGAAATACGCTTGATGCACTTTGCGTGACAAAGCGAGAATCAATGCAAACGTGTGCTCAGCAACGGTGTTTTCTCCGTAGAACGGAACATTCGCCACCGCAATTCCGCGCTTCGTGCAGGCGTCGACATCGATATGGTCAAAGCCGGTTGAACGCGTCGCCACGAGTTTCAGTCGCGGAACCTTTTTAAGAATTTCAGCCGTAACGCGAGAATAAATAAAAACCGATATGACATCGGCCCCCCGAAGCGTCGTCGCATCGACCTCGTCAACACGTTCCGCAAACAATCGCACGGAACAACCGTTCGGACGATAATTTCTTAGATGCGACCGCTCGCTTGGGGTTACTTCAAAAAAATATATGGCTGGCATTTTCGGCTCCTTTTTATTTTTAGAATCTTTATTTTACAGAACCGACGGGAGGGGAAACCACAAATTGCGAAACAACGCTGCGGTTCTTTCCGGATTTTTTCGCTTCGTACAACGCGTTATCGGCGGCTTTCATCAGCGTGCTCTTGTTCGCGATGCCCGCCGTTGGCAAACACGCGACTCCGATACTGACCGTCACCGGAATCGCCACGCCCTCCAATTTAAACGGCCATCGTTGAACCGCCTGGCGAATTCGTTCAGCGACGCGGAAGGCGGTGCCCTGAGCGGTGTGAGGCATGATTACGAGAAATTCTTCACCGCCAAGGCGTCCGACAATATCCACCCGACGCACGGACTGCTGAACAATCTTTGCCAACGTTGCAAGAACGACGTCCCCAGCCGGGTGACCAAATCGGTCGTTAATCGACTTAAAATTGTCGATATCCATCATGAGGCACGTCAACGGCGTGTGGTAGCGTTTTGCGGCTTCCGTCTCAATCGAAAGTTGTTCATGAAGATAGCGTGCGTTATAAATATTCGTTAACGCATCGGTGATTGCGAGCAAATTTACTTTGCGCAGCGTTTCTTTAACCGACGCCGATTGGTCACCAACCACGTCGCTGTGCCGTCCGAGAAAATATCCGAAAAGTGTAAACACAGTGACGGTTGCAAGCGCAAGATAAACGTAAAAAGCGCCAAATTGCTGAAATTCATTTCTCAACCACATCGGCTGATCGAGCAACGCTCGCCAAAATAGCCAACCCAGCGGCGCCCCAAGCCCCAACAAAGAACCCACCAGCGCGAATAGACGCCTGTCGCGTTTCATAACGACCCCCTTCGCTTCCTCGTGATAATTTTCTCATTTCGGTTTCCGGCACATTATGAGCGTCGTCATATTTCAATCTTTATTGGAAACGTAAACTTTTCTCGTAACGTATTGCATCGTTTGGGTGGTGAAGTCATCATGAAAACGTATATCCGCTGGTTTGAAAATATCGGAATTCAGAATATCGCTATCGTCGGCGGGAAAAATGCATCGCTCGGAGAAATGGTTCAAACATTGAAACCGAAAGGAATTGATGTTCCCGACGGTTTTGCAACGACCGCGGAAGCGTACTGGGATTTCCTGAGAGAGAACCGCGCAAAAGATGAGATCCGTTCGTTGCTCGGAAAAATAAAAAACGAGAATAAATCCCTAAGAAAAATGGGGCAAGCCGTTCGCGAGATCATTCTCGGGTCCACTTTTTCCGACGAAATGATCGGTCAAATACAGCAGGCCTATCGCGAATTGGGGCAGCGCTACCACATGAAAGACGTCGATGTTGCGGTGCGAAGCAGTGCCACCGCGGAAGACCTTCCCGATGCGAGTTTCGCGGGTCAACAGGAAACCTTTCTCAACGTGCGCGGAGAAAGCGCCGTGCTCGCCGCTTGCCAAAGATGCTTCGCGTCGCTGTTTACGGACCGTGCGATTGCCTATCGCCGCGAAAAAAAATTCGACCACATGAAAGTCGCGTTGTCCATCGGGATTCAGAAAATGGTCCGGTCGGATCGCGCCGGATCGGGCGTCATGTTTTCGATTGATACCGAATCGGGATTTCCGAACGCCGTGGTTATCAACGCGGCGTGGGGACTCGGCGAAACGGTCGTGCAAGGAACCGTCGATCCCGACGAAATCATGATTTTCAAACCGCTGTTGGCCGCCCGGCAAACGACGCCGATCGTCGAAAAAAAGCGCGGACGAAAAGAACAAAAAATGATTATCACGGCCAACGTAAACCAACCAACGAAAACAGTTCGCACGTCCGCCGTCGAGCGGTCCAGCTTTGTGTTAACCGACGCGGAAACGCTTACGCTCGCGCGGTGGGCTGTGCTCATCGAAAGTCATTATGGCCGCCCCATGGACATTGAGTGGGCAAAGGATGGGGAGTCGCGACGACTTTTCATTGTTCAAGCTCGTCCCGAAACGGTTCAATCACAACGTCAAAGGAAGACATTCACATCGTATGAACTCGTCGAGAAAGGACGTAAGATTATCGAAGGACTTGCGATCGGAGATGCCATCGCCATCGGACCGGTTCAAATTATTCGACATGCCTCGGACTTAACGAAATTCCGAAGCGGCTCCATTCTCGTCACCACCACCACAGACCCCGATTGGGTTCCGGTAATGAAAAAAGCGGCCGGCATCGTTACGGACCACGGCGGACGAACGTCGCACGCGGCCATCGTAAGCCGCGAATTGGGAATACCGGCGATTGTCGGCACCGGGCGAGCAACCGAGCTTCTTCGCGACAATACCGCAATAACGCTCAGCTGTGCCGAAGGCGAAACCGGTTTCGTTTACGATGGCAGGTTGGCGTTTCGACAGAACGAAGTCGATCTCGAAACATTGGGGAAACCGTCGATTCCAATCATGATGAACATCGCAAGTCCAGAGGCTGCACTTCGGTGGTGGCGCCTGCCCACGAGCGGCATCGGTCTCGCGCGCATGGAATTTATCATCAGCGACGTGATAAAAATTCATCCAATGGCCACGCTGCATTTTGATCGGGTACGCGATCGTGCGGAACGCAAACAAATTGAGGATCTCACGCACGGATACAAACCCAAGAAGGAATATTTCGTGGACGTGCTTGCGCGCGGCATCGCAAAAATTGCCGCATCGCAATACCCGCATCCGGTGATTGTGCGAATGAGCGATTTCAAAACGAACGAATACGCAAACTTGCTGGGTGGACGCTCGTTCGAGCCGATCGAAGCAAACCCGATGATCGGTTTTCGTGGAGCGTCACGTTATTACAACGAAAAATATCGAGAGGGTTTTGCGCTCGAATGCGAAGCGATTTTGCGCGCGCGTGAGCAGATGGGTTTTTCGAACATTATCGTGATGATTCCGTTTTGCCGCACGCTCACGGAAGCTGACAAGGTGCTCAGTGAAATGTCGACGCATGGTCTGCGCCGCGGTCGGAACGGGTTGCAGGTGTACGTGATGTGCGAAATTCCATCCAACGTGATTCTGGCCGATCAATTTGCCGATCGGTTCGATGGCTTTTCGATTGGATCCAATGATCTTACGCAACTTGTTCTCGGCGTGGACCGCGATTCTGAGGACTTGGCTGAGATCTTCGACGAGCGCAACGAAGCGGTCAAGATTATGATTCGAAACGTGATCGAAACAGCCCATCGCAAGCGTTGCGAGGTTGGCATTTGCGGTCAGGCGCCGAGCGATCATCCAGAATTCGCCGAGTTTCTTGTTCGCAGTGGAATCGACTCTATTTCACTGAATCCGGACAGCGTGGTTTCGGTCATCCAGCGATTGGCGCGGCACGCGTCAACGAACAACGCTCAACAGGAGGTGCCTTTATGAAATCGATGGAAGGACAAGTAGGCCTGGTAACGGGGGCAAGTTCCGGCATCGGGCGCGCAACAGCGCTGGCGTTTGCGCGCGAAGGCGCGAAGGTGGTGGTTGCGGATATGCTCGTCGAGAAAGGGGAAGAAACCGTTGATCTCGTAACACGCGCCGGCGGTCACGCGATCTTTGTGCGTACCGACGTGTCGAAAAGTTCCGATGTTCAGACGCTCATCGACAAAACCCTTCAAGCATTTCACCGGCTGGACGCCGCGTTCAACAACGCCGGAATCGAAGGGGAAACAGCGCCCACCGCCGAATGCAGCGAAGAGAATTGGGAACGCGTCATTAACATTAATCTGCGCGGCGTCTGGCTGTGTATGAAATACGAAATTCCGGTAATGCTCAAACAAAAATCCGGATCGATTGTTAACACGTCATCGATCGCCGGCCAGGTAGCGTTCGAAGGAATTCCTGCCTATTGTGCATCGAAAGGAGGCGTCAATCAACTCACGCGCACCGCCGCCATGGAATATGCGAAAACCGGAATTCGAATCAACGCCGTCTGTCCCGGCGTGATCTGGACGCCGATGGTGGACCGCTTCACGAAAGGGGATAAAAAAATCGCCGCTGATATGGCCGCCCAAGAACCGGTGGGGCGAATGGGAAAACCCGAAGAGATTGCCGACGCGGTTGTTTGGCTCTGTTCGAAAGGCGCGTCGTTTGTGACGGGACACCCGCTGGTCGTTGACGGAGGTTGGGTGGCGAGGTAAAAGCAAAGGATATGGAAACAAAATGGAAGGTTCGGCTTCATGGATTCGTCACCAGTGTCACGATCGTTACGATAGGAACATCTTTGGTGACGTCCGCGCCACAACAAAATTTGCTCACCAGAGTCGAGCAAGCGGTTACCCGCAGCGCGGGCCTGCAGGCCTCATCCGCGCAAATTCGTGAAGCCGATGCCGGAGTGAAACAGGCGGAAGCGATGCGCCTTCCGCAATTGTCGGCGGACATTGCGGCGACACGCGGCGACGGGCCGGTCTATGTTTTCGGATCGTTGTTAAATCAACAGAAGTTCGGCCCGGCAAATTTCGCAATCGATTCGCTGAACAGCCCAACCCCTCTCACGAACATAAAAAGCGCGTTGTTATTGGGCGTTCCGTTATTCACTGGATTTGAAATTCGTAACGAAGTTCGATTAAACGGTTTAACAAAGGAAGCGGCGCTCACCGAACACGAAGGAACCCTTCAACAAATTCGTTTTGAAACGGCACGCGTTTATCTTCAGGCGTTGTACGATGATGCGGTGTTGGCGGTGCTCGATGCGCACTTAAAATTGGCGGACCAAGAGTTAAAAGAGGCCTCTCGGTTGAAGGATCGCGGCGTCATTCTGGGTTCCGATTTTTTTGCGGCACAAGCCATCGGTGGAAATTTGAAAAGCTGGCGGATTCAACTCGAAAGCGACCGAAAAACGGTGCTGAAACATCTATCAATTCTTACGGGCGACATCAGCCCGAACGTGACAGGGAAATTATCGGCCCCCCTGTACAGCGTCCCACCGCTGGAGGATTTGATCTCTTCTGCAATAGAATCGCGCCCCGCCATTCGAAGGTCTCAAACCCAAATAACAATGGCGGAAGTTGCGCGCGACCGAGAAGGACAAACATGGTTGCCGAAAGTTCAGGCGTTTGCGGCAATCGAATCAAATACCGAAGATTTTCATTCAAATCCCACCAACCAACTGTACGGCGTTTCGGCGCACGTTCCGTTCGGAGACCTTACGTATTCGCAGCGAAAGAAGCGCGCGGCCGCCGGCCTGGACGCCGCACGTTTTTCGCGGACGGCCCTTGAAGACCAAATACGATCGGAACTAACCGCGGATTTTTATGCGTACCAAGGCCTTCTGCAAAAGCTTTCTCAGATAGAGGAAAACGTCGCGCAAGCCGAGAGATCGCTGGAATTGTTTCGGCCTCTTTACCGTTCGGGTCGGCAAAGCATTTTGGATGTGCTGCGAGCCGAGGAAGCCACGGCGCACGCGAAAGCGGCTCGCGAAGAAACGCTATTCGATCTTCATGTTGGTTATCTGCGGCTGATGGCCGGAGCAGGCCGTCTCGATGCAAAGTCCATTCAACAAATCTCGGACACAGTCGCGAGGGTTCCTTGAAATCCGCGACATCACCACACTCGCTTGGCGTTGCTGGTTATTTGGCGCGCACGTTTATTCGTTCGAAGCTTACCTTGCTTCTCGCGTTCGCGGCTCTTTTGGCCGGCGTTTTTGCGATCCTCAAACTTCCGCGCGAAGAAGAGCCTCAGATCAATGTGCCGATGTTCGACGTCATGGTTCCTTTTCCGGGTGCAAGCGCAAAAGAAGTTGAACAGCGAATTATTAACGTGGGCGAACGCCGGCTATGGGAAATTCCAGGCGTCGAATATATTTATTCAACGTCGCAACCAAATTTTGCGTTGTTCATTGTGCGCTTCAAAGTGGGCACGAACCCCGAAGACGCGATGACGCGAATTTATACGAAAACGGCTGCGCATCTCGACTCGCTCGCGATGGGTAGCGGCCAGCCGCTCATCAAGCCACGTTCAATTGATGATGTGCCCGTTCTCGCGCTCACGCTGGCGGGCCCTGGACTGGATGGCTTCGCGCTGCGAAAAGCAGCGGCCAATCTTCGACAGGAGATCAGTGCCGTCAACAACGTTTCGGAAACCGACATTATTGGAGGACGTCGGCGCCAATTCCTCATTCATATTATTCCTGAGAAACTGAATCGCTACCGAATCACGCCGATGGAAATCGTCGGCATATTACAAACATCCAACAAACGCTTACCAAGCGGTCGGACAATGTCGGACAACAACAACGTGCTTGTGGAAACCGATGCGCTGATCCGCACATCGAAAGAATTGGAGGGGGTCATCGTCGGCGTCTCGGCGGGTCATCCGATACAAGTAAAAGATATCGCGACCGTGACCGACGGACCCGATGAAGACGAACGGGAGGTATGGACTCAGAACGGCGCCGCAAGCGACGCCACGGCAAAGGCGGCCGTGCCAGCCGTGACGATTTCCGTTTCGAAGCGGCGCGGCGCCAACGCCACCGCGTTGGTGAACGACGTGCTGACCCGCATAGAAAGAGTTCGGCCAACGCTGTTGCCGGCAAATCTCCAGATTTCCCTTACACGCAATTACGGCGAAACCGCGAAGCAAAAATCAGACGAACTTTTGTTTCATGTGCTATTAGCAACACTTTCCGTCACCCTCTTGATCGCGCTTGCGCTCGGCATACGCGAGGCACTGGTGGTTCTAATTGCGATTCCGGTGACACTGGCACTCACGCTCGTGATTTACTTCCTGCTCGGTTACACGCTAAACCGCATTACGCTCTTTGCACTTATTTTTTCCATCGGTATTTTGGTGGACGATGCAATTGTGGTCGTAGAAAACATTCATCGGCATTTCATGATGAAAGATGGGCGATCGCTCTGGACGCTTTCCGTTGATGCGGTTGCTGAAGTCGGGAATCCAACAATCCTTGCAACATGGACCGTCATCGCGGCGATTCTTCCGATGGCGTTCGTTGGCGGATTGATGGGTCCCTACATGCGGCCGATTCCGGTCGGCGCATCGTTCGCGATGATATTTTCGCTGTTCATTGCCTTTGCAATTTCACCGTGGGCGTTTGCGCACGTCCTTGAATGGTGGAAACCAACGTCAAGCAACCACGCGCAGGAAGGCCGATTGGATAAGATGTATCGGCACGCCATGCGTTTTCTGTTGGAGAATTCCGTGGCACGTTGGACTTACTTGGGGTTCATGTTCGCGTTGTTTCTCATCGCTGTTTCGCTGCTGTATTTTAAAGCGGTTACCGTTAAAATGTTGCCGTTCGATAACAAAGACGAGTTTGAAGTGATCCTCAACATGCCCGAGTCGTCTTCACTGGATTTCACGCGGCAGGCCACGCTCGAAATCGCGCAAGCGCTTCGAAAACTGCCCGAGGTGCGACAAGTGACAAGCTATGTGGGAATCGCGGCGCCATACAATTTTAACGGTCTCGTGCGGCACTATTTCTTTCGCGAACAACCAAGCCAAGCGGACATCATCGTGAACCTCACCGGTCGTCACGAACGCGAACGGTCGAGTCACGCGATCGCCAAGGACGCGCGTGAAAACATTCGCACAATTGCACAACGGTACCACGCGCGCGTTCAAGTAGCGGAAGTGCCTCCGGGTCCACCGGTTCTATCAACGCTCGTATTTGAACTCTATGGACCCGATGCGGCCCAGCAACTCGCGTTATCGAAGAATCTACGTTCGTTGCTTGAGAAAACCGACGGCATCGTGGATGTGGACACTTACGTGCCCGACCAACAACCGCTCAACCGGCTGGTTGTCGACAAAGAAAAAGCAACACTAAACGGTGTGCCATCGGTTCTTGTGGCACAGACATTGAATCTGGCGTTGGACGGCCAGACGATCGACCTCGCACACACCGGCAACGATATTGAACCCGTTGAAATCCGGGTGAGATTGCCGGCGAGTGCGCGGCACAATCTTTCCGCGGCCCAGTCGATTACTCTTCTTTCACGAAACGGAACGCCGATTCCACTTCGTGCGTTAACGAGCGAACAGCGCGTCGTTCAAGACCAACCGATTTATCACAAGAATCTTTTGCCGGTCACCTACGTGATCGCCGACGTGGCCGGACATCAAGAAAGTCCGGTGTACGCGGTACTCGATCTCGGCCCAAAAATTAAGCAACTTGCACGCGACCACGGCGTCGACCTCAAACAATATTACGCGCAACAACCGCGGAGCTCCGAAGAAACGGCACTCAAATGGGACGGAGAGTGGCATATCACTGTCGAAGTGTTCCGTGATTTGGGAATTGCTTTTGGCTTGGTGCTGATTCTTATTTACATTTTGGTGGTCGCGTGGTTTGAGTCGTTCTTGATTCCGCTCGTGATCATGGTGCCGATTCCACTCACGCTTGTGGGCATTCTGCCGGGCCATTGGCTTTTTCACGCATACTTCACGGCAACGTCGATGATTGGATTTATCGCTGGCGCCGGCATCGTCGTCCGCAATTCGATTATTTTGGTGGATTTCATTCACCTTCGGATGCGCGAGGGAATGCCACTGAAAGACGCGGTAATCGACGCCGGGGCCATTCGTTTTCGTCCGATGCTTCTCACAGCCGCGGCGGTCGTTGTGGGGGCCGGTGTAATTTTGTTCGACCCTATTTTTCAAGGACTCGCTGTGGCTTTGATGGCCGGCGAGGTGGCCTCCACATTTTTATCGCGCGTTGCGGTTCCGATTCTTTACTATATGCTCGCTCGCCGATTCAAAACGCCATCGCAGGGGGAGGGATTATGATTCTCGAACATCGCATACGCCTCATCGCCGGAAGCTTCGTTTTGCTGAGTCTCGCACTTGGCCATTGGTTTAGCCCCAACTGGTATTGGTTTACCGCTTTCGTGGGCGCAAACTTGGTTCAATCCGCGTTCACAAAATGGTGCTTGATGGAGAAGATTTTGATCAAAGCATGCTGCGCGGGGCCAGTTTCTCCGTTAAATTAAATTTGTTGTCAGTTTCGCCTCTGTTTCTTCCACGAACGCGTTGCGGAGGTTCTTTTGAAACTGGAATGATGCTCAGGAGAATCGTACAATCCTGCACGTTCGTAGCTCCGTTCGCGTCTGTCTCATGCGAGGAGCGAAGATCGGAGCGTAGCGTAGTGGTAGCGCGCACCCTTGGGGTGGGTGAGGTCGTGGGTTCAATTCCCACCGCTCCGAAATTTTTTAAGCAATAGATTCGTTTTAAGTAGGAATTTCAAGAAAAAGGCCGTTTCGAGACAGTCCCTGACAGTCACTTCCAGCCGGTCACTGGTACCGATATGGTACCGATAGAATCCTTCAAGGTTGTTTATGCGGTTGCGCTGGATACTGCCAATCAATGGGGCTTACTTGGATGGCGTTGTAAAGAATTGCTTTCCTTGTTTGAGGATCGTCTGCCTTGAAGAGGGCATCCGCAATTTTTTCACGATCTTTGGGAGGAATGTAAACCGGATAGTGAACGTCCCCTGAAACGTTGGTCGGGAAAAAACTTAACACATCCTGCACATCTTTCTTCGTAATTTTTTCATCTTTGAGTGCTTTGGAATCGGCAACCAAAGCAAGCTGAACAGTTTTTATCTGGCTCTGCATGAGCATTACCGCTTCATCTATTTTCTTTACGCCTCGATTTATATCTGTTGCCATTCCCTTGATTTCCAAAATCTCCCGTATCAATTCCTTCCCATCCTTGACGGCGATGCAACTACTAATACCAATCAACAAAGTCCCAATCCCGACCAATGGGTCTATGGATATCTTCATTGGTATTTCGTCATGATTTGTGAGGCGAGGACAGTGCCGGTAGGAACATCAATTAAGCGGGCGGTAATCGTGTCAACAATTTTTCGACCGTTCCACGGATTGGGATTTGGAGTACGCATCAATTCGCAAAAAACAAGATGGGTAGCCCCCAAAGTTTTTCCGACATTAAGCCTTTCGTCATTGGACACTGCCATAGAAAGTTTGAGGTCAGCCATGACCCTGTCGATTGTTGTTCTGTCCACAACCTTAAAATTCTTGTACTGCCCCACTGTTCGGAAAAGTTCTGATTCGGCCATTGTCAGAAGTTCACTTCTTATAGCTGACTTCCATTGTTGCTGGTCCACTCCTTGCTGTGCGAAAGTATAGGCCGAAAACGTGGTTTCAACCGATGTGACGATTGGGGCCACAGTGATTTGTTTATCTGTTGATTCGAGCAGTTGAACAAGCGCTGTATTGATGGGGGATTTAGGTGTATTCCAGGAATACTGCCACAACGGTGCACAGCCGCTTAACAATAGACCGAGAACACAAGAAAGAGATTTGCAAAGGGTTCCCATAATTATCCTTTTATCGGATAAGGTAATTATGCAGGTTAGTCGGTGAAAATCCAGTGTAAAAGGATTTTTATACTTTAATCTACGAAGTAGGGCACTGTCCGCCTATACAGTTTTGCGAAAATTTTTAATTCCACCACGTCAATTCGACGCTCACCCGATTCAGCTTTGCTCACGAAGGATTGAGGCTTTTTGAGCCTCTTTGCCACGTCAACCTGCGTTAAACCAGCGTCAATTCGTGCCTTCCGAAGCCGCTCAAGAAACACCCCGTAGTCTTTTGTAAATACCGATTTAGCCATAACCTAAAAGGCAGGCTACTATCCGACTTTGGGATATCCCAAAATGGGATATTGAAAATGAGGGCTTTTGGGATAACCTGGTACATGAACGCTAATTGCCCTCAAAATCACGTTCAAGGAGGCCTCATGAAAAAATTTATGGCTTTATCTTTATTGGTAGGAATACCCGCTATCTATTCAGGCGCTAGTTGGGCTGAAACTGCAAGTTGTGAAATAAGAATCAATGACATCAACAAAGGTACTGTATACACCTTGAATGAGAAATTCACTTTTAAGGAGGGCGGCGCGGGTCAAAGGAAGCATTTTGATTTGCCTGGGCAAGATTACAGCTGCACTTTGGCGTTTTTTGATAAAAAAATTGGCACCATGATTTCATGTGCTTATAAACCCGACATGGAACAAACCTTTTTTCAGTCTGATAGAACCGGCATTAAAATGGACAATGGAGAAAACACTTTAACCTTTCGTCATAAATCAGCCTACATCAACCTGGAAACAATCTGTAAATAGACCGCATCTAAGATAGAGCCCACCATTGAATGTATATCTAAGTGATATACTTATCACATGCCCACTAAAACCAAAAAAGAATCCCGAAGTAAAACTCTCATATTCCGAGTTTCTGAATCAGAGTATGATGAATTTTCAGAAGAAGCGCGCAAACGACACATGGATAAGGCCGAGCTTTTTCGATATTTGTTAGCTCGCTACTTTGTAGATGACGAAAAGAAGTAACCCCTTTTTTTGGCTTAATTTGCATATCTGACCGATATGCAGAAAGGATGGAAATTAAAATGGAGATGAGGAAAGTTGGTATTTACGCACGCGTCAGTACCAATCAACAAGATTGTGAAAACCAGTTGATTGAATTACGGCGTTTCAGTGAGGCACGGGCGTGGCAGGCAATAGAATTTGTGGATAAAGGATTGAGCGGATCGTTGGATGAGAACAAGCGTCCAGCACTAAATGCTTTGCTGGATGCCGCCCGCAAAAGAAAAATTGATGGCGTATTGGTTTGGGATTTTTCACGGTTCGCCCGTTCTATGCGCCAACTGGTGGAGGCACTGGACAAATTTCACACTTGGAATGTGGCATTCATCTCGTTGCGAGAGGGCGTGGATACAACCACCGCAAACGGCCGGCTCATGTTTGGAATTTTTGCGTCGCTTGCTGAATTTGAACGTGAGTTGATACGAGAACGGGTTCTATTGGGCTTAAACAAGGCCAGGAAGGCCGGAAAAGTGCTTGGTCGCCCCAAACTGCCCGTGGATCGAGAAAAGATCGTAAAATTGATTTCTGACGGGCAAAGCCACCGCGCTATTGGCCGAATGCTGGGTATTTCAAAGGACACCGTAAGAAATCTTCTGGGGGTGGCGAAAAATCCCCAGCCAAAAGCGACAAGAATTTCATTGGAGAACACAATGCGTAACAAGGTGGCGATTTAACATCCCTTTTTTAGCCAGGCAAGGAGAAACATGGCTTCACAAAGACAAATCGTAGCCAACAGGCAGAATGGGCAACTTGGTGGTGTTCGCACACAAGATGGCAAGGCGAAATCACGTTGGAACGCCATACAGCACGGACTCCTTTCAAAGGAAGCTGTTATTGAAGGCGCTCTTGGCAAAGAAAACAAAGCCGAGTTCGATTTTATGTTGTCTCAACTCCACACGGATTTGAAACCAGTCGGGGTTTTGGAAGAGATGCTTGTGGAACGAATCGCTATTCTCTATTGGAAGTCAAAAAGGGTTCAACGCATTGAAAATTTAAGTTTCATGCATCTAATCGACGCAGAAAATAAACGATACAAATCGGTCAGCAAGGAATTTGAGCCCGAAACACTTTGCGCCGAGTGTTATGAAAAAGACCGCGACACCTCCCCCATGGAAGCAGATTGGTGGACAGTTCAGAAACATTTCGCGCCAATCGAACGACGAGAACAAGAAATCATCGAAGCAGCGGCATCATTGGCATCGAGCGACTCCATTGATCGCCTGAACAGATATTCCACCACTGTGGAACGACAACTTTTTCGTGCCATTCACGAGCTGGAACGATTACAACGGTTGCGGAAAGGAGATGCAGTACCAGCACCCGTAGTTATGGACTTGGCGCTACACACCAGCGAACAGGTGACAAGTCCTTAAAATTGGGTTCGTTTGGAAATTTTTAATGACATAAGGGTAGCAGCCTTTGTTTTGAGATGGAGATGGGATGAAGAAAAAAAGTGAAGAAATACTTCTTAAATTATTACCGAAGCAGCCACTTCGAGACAACATCAATGATCCCTATAAATCTTTGTTGTGGGATATTGTTTTTCAATATCGGCACCGAATGCCTGTCATGGATGATTATCTGAAAAGTGACGATTTCAAATCATTGGTTGTAAAAAACCAAAATAAATTTATTTTATTTGACGGTAAAGGCGATGCATTTTTCCACCGCGATCTAATTCATAGATTAAATAAAAGAGGAACCCTAACCTTACCCCTATTGACCTCACCCCAAAAAAATCTCAGAAAAAAAAGAGTAAAACCACCAACACCTTTGTCCATTAAAACTATCGAAGAGGACTATGCGCTTTCTATTGCTTGGGCAGAGAACGAGCTGTATCGCCTTGCCAAAAACAAAGCAAAAGATGGTGGCCTGGAAGGCGGGGACAAATATCAGGTTTTGAAGAGAATTCATGCAAGCATGATGAAAAGAGCCAAAAGATTTGTCACAGCTTTTGAATCGTCAATGCAAGACGAATATATTCCTTCTAAGAATAAGATGTCGAGGTCGGTTTATAGAAAGATGCTTGGCCAAACTCCACCAGAGAATTTATTCGAGCAATACATCAATGCTCGTCTAAGTTTTGCTTATTTTCTACTGACCATACAGAAGCCTATTCTCGAATAGCAAATCCATCCAAAATCATCCCTTCGCCTTAAGTGTCAATAAGACACAGGGATAGGAACGCCTTTTGACCCTGGATACCATCTCCTAACTTTAAAAATGGATGCAATGAGGAGATGAAGTATGAGTTATTTTCAGACAAGAGATTTGCCCACAGCCGCTCTTTTGTTTACCTGCCCAGAAATTCAATTTCACGGACTTTCCGGAGAAAACCCTCGATCACTTTATTTTCTTTTTACACCGCAGAAACGTGCAGAGCGATTGGCCATGGATTTTGTCGCAGGCAGAGTGACAATCAATGCTCGTCTGTATGCGGATTCATTACGGCATACCAAAGATGTCCTCTTTGAAGCGGAGCGTAACGGCCATAGACACTCCGCAGAGGAAGTCCGATGAGTGCGGCCACCATAAAACCGTCCACAAGGGAAAATGGCCACATTCCACCACCATCAAACTCCCGCGTATACCAGATTCTGCAGAGCTATCGAGATCACTCCAATGGCATGGATTGAATCACACGACGAAATGTCAGAACACCCGAAGCTATTCAAGCTCATGGATAGTTTGGGAATCAGCCAAATTGAGGCCGTCGGGCACCTCCATTGCCTTTGGCACTTTACCCTGAAATACGCTTGGCAAGATGGGGATTTGAAAAAATTTGGTGACGCCGCAATCGCCAAGGGAGCCAAATGGGCTGGTGCCCCCCAAGCGTTGATTAAAGCTCTTCAAGAATCTGGATGGCTCGATGAGTATATAGTCCATGATTGGAAAGAATACGCCAGCTATCTTATTTACCAACGCAAATACAATAAAAACAGGAAACGAAAAAATACAGATGAAAGTTTAGTGTCAGACACATGTAAAACGGATGGAACCAAACCGAACCCATCCAAACCGATCAAAACCGATCCCATCCAAGCAGAAAAAGAATTCTTGTTATTTTGGAACTCCTATCCAAAAAAATCTGGCAAGAAATTGGCAAAAAAATCCTGGGATAAGCTCAAGCCGGATGGAACTCTCCTGCAAATCATCTTGGAAGCCATTCGCATCCAAAGCCAATCTATCCAATGGAAAAAAGATGATGGTCAGTTCATACCCAACCCTGCCACTTGGCTCAACCAGGAACGCTGGAATGATGAGATGTCAAAGCAACCCACGGAACAGGAGGAGGATTCATGGAAACGCACGGCGCAGGAAGCGAACAAATCCAAGAAGAACTAAACGGGAAGAGGCGAGCCGAAGAAGAGGCCAAAGCGACTAACTACGCTGGCTCTGACCGGATGGTTCACTTTTTGGACTATCACCAAGACCACTTCAAACAAGACGAAAAAATCAAAACCTTCCACACCGGCCTCACTCAACTCGACGCTCTGGTAGAAGGCTTTCAAACAGGTGAGGTGGTCGTCATCACCGGCCCCACCGGCAACGGCAAGACGCTTTGCGCAGACACCATCGGCATGCGCCTCATGCGCCACCAGAAACAAGCCATCGCCTGGTTTTCTTACGAAGTCCCTACGCTCAAAATGATCGACAAATATGTCACCGCCCAAGACAAAGATCGGCTCGGCCTCTTTGTGCCTTATATCCTTGTCGCTGGGCAGTTCGAGTGGATCAAGGCCCGCTGCCTGGAAGCCAAGCTCAAGCACAATATCTCGGCGGTCATTGTCGACCACCTTCACTTCCTGGTCGATATGCAGACCCAGCATAACATGTCCTTAAACATCGGCGCGGTCATGCGCAAATTCAAACGAGAAATCGCGGTCGATATGAACCTCTTGGTCTTTATCCTCGCTCACCAAGGCCAGAAAAAAGAAGGCGAGCCCTCCTTGGAAAACATTCGCGACTCCTCCTTCATCGCTCAAGAAGCCGACATGGTGTTCGTCGTTTACAGAGAACCCGATCCGTTACCCTCTGTCCTCAAAGCTAACGCCGACATCAAAGGCTACGAACGTTCCTACACCGAAGGTCGCGCTTTCGTCAAAATCGAAAAGGCGAGACGCTCCGGAGTCTACCGAAGGAAAATCGCCTACCAAAAACAAGGCCATTGGCTCGAAGAGGCTTTTTTGTGATCGACGAACGGGCCTTCCTTGACTTCTATATGTTCATTCGCAAAAAAACGGGCTGGCTCCGCGATTGAATAGAAGCCGGTTTTGCTCCTGACGAAGTCGAATACTTGGAAAAGCTCGACAACGAACTTATGGACTATGACCCTGACTCCGAAATCAAAAAATGGGAAGCCACTCTTAAACTTCAAGGCGGCCACGAAATCGCTTTCGCCGATAGCGACGAAGAGCGCGTTTCTATCCTATCCAAGCGCATTGCCGAGGCCTACAACTCCTATAACGAAAGCTATGAGAGAGATGAACCGTATGCGGACAGGTTCGTATCTCTCACTCTTTCCAACGTTGATCAGTTGGAAAAATTGAGAAAAAAATATCGCGGCAATATTCTCCTCACCTTTCCAAAAACAGAAACAACAGGACGAATCAACGACAGCGATATTGAACGTGCCCGCACTGTTGACCTTGCTACTTTGGTTGAACCAGACAAGACTGGCCGGATTGTATGCCCGTTTCATCCAGACCAACGCCCCTCGATGTGGATCAAGAACGGATTTGGATTTTGTTTTTCTTGTGGCGCACATTGCGATGCAATCCGTTGGATGTCAGATGTCGAGGGGTTGGGATTTATTGAAGCAGTTCGGCGGTTGGCCCGATGAGTTTCTCCAAATGGGCATACATTTGGTTAGGGCCAGAATAAACATGGAACCCCGTTTACTAAAAGCCGAGGAGGCGGCTAAATACCTGAATTTACATGAGGAAACCATTTACGAATTGGCCAGAAGAGGAACGATTCCAACTGTCAAAGTCGGCAGGGCCGTTCGTTTTGACCGCATCGAGTTAGACAAGTGGGTTGATAAAAAAATTGCCGCATCGGTTGATGAAGCCGTAAAATCACCTTGGTCGTACCAAAATAGAAATGGAGACGAATGGAGATGATGCCGCATGATCAAAAAAATTAAACGGGGTGAACGAAAAGCCGAGAGGTGGGAAGCCAACTTTTATTTAGGAAGCCGACGCGTAAAGAAAAAATTCATAACGTACGCAGAAGCCGAGAATTTTGAAATCCAAGAAAAAGCCAAATTTAATAGTGGTGGATTCCTGCCGCTTCAAAAAAACGACCGAACCCCTTTCGATACCTATGCTGACGAGTATTACCGCCTTTATGCGTCGGTTGACATGGTCAACCCCAGGCTAAACGAGTTTTATCGAATCAAAGATTTCAAACGTTATTTCACCGGAAAACCGCTCTGCTATATCAAGCAAAGAGACATCGAAGAGTGGAAATCGGAAATGATCAACGCGGGCAAGAAAAAATCTACCATCAACCGCGCCTTAACGTGCCTGCGAAGCATTTTTAATCAGGCGGTTGTAGATGGGAAAATTCGTGACAATCCTACCAGCCGAATAAAAAAACTCCGAGAAGATAATCAGCGAACGCGCTACCTCACCGAAAGCGAAATTTATGCATTGATGGATTGTTCGACCCCACGACTTCGTGATTTCATTGTAATGGCCGTCAATACCGGCATGAGGAAAGCCAACCTCATCGGCCTTCAATGGGATGACATTGATACGAAGGCTGGGGTAATCCATGTGTTGAAAACAAAATCAGGCAAATCCTATGAGGTTCCGATGAACGAATCCGTTTTGAATCTACTTCAACGATTGTCAGTTAAAGGAACAACCGGAAGAGTTCTGGACACCACGAACCTGAAACGGGAATGGTCATCGGCAATTCAAAAATCTGGAATCAATGAAGCAGATATCCACACACTCCGTCATTCCTATGCCAGCCATATGACTATGAAAGGCGTCGATCAATTTACGTTGATGAAACTCATGGGCCATTCGGATATAAAGATGACAGCAAGATATTCACACCTGGCACCGAATTTCAAAAAAATAGCCGCAAATATGATCAATTTTTCTGACAGCCAAGAAAAATTCAATCTTAAGAATGCCACGGATACAAATTTGGTTTTTTCAAATAATTGAAACATGAAACGACATGCTTTGCTCTTTAGGCCAACGTTCGAGCGATTCAAAGCATCGCTTGATCATTTTGATGTTGTAAGTAATCTCATACAAGCCGATGATCATGAAAAGTCTCGCATGGCTATTATTTTGATCCACAGCCTGGCTGAAGGCTTAATGTTTATCGAAGCTATCTCAAGTTTTGATCAAGATATTTATTTTTCACGAGTATCCGTTCCAAAATACTCATCTCAATATCGACAAAAGGTTTTTCGATTTTTTGATGAAAAAGTCGATTTTTGTTTGTCCAAAAGTGGCTTGCTTACCCAATCAGATGCAATTATTTTTAAAGTCTTAAACTTCTATCGAAATGCAGCATACCATCGAGACACTCACAACCAGAATGTCATTTCGACGATTGCACGTATTGCTTTCCTCTCGACGCTTCGTTTATTTGAAAACACTTCTGGTAATGGCGGATCAGGAATGAAAGTCAGCATGGAGGGCATTTCAGTAGACCAATCAAAATCAATAAGTAAATTCGTTAAGACAAATAACTTTATTGATTATGGGAAGGCCGCAAGAGAAGCTGCCCAATTTTTTGAGAAATGTATCGAAGCAGACACCGATAAAATGCGGCGCTCTTTTGTAGCAGATATTAAGGATCGAATATCAAAATTTGAATTTATGAAGGAGAACTCGCTCTTCTGCAAAACAGAACAAGAACTTGACGAGCTTTTCAAAAAAGCCGCTTTTGAGCTTCAAGGTATCGAAGATGATTTGTCAAATGATCTAAAACAAATGAACTATCGAATAACCGGCCAAGTTGAGGGTATCAAACCAGAGCGCGAAGAATATCGACTTGTTGAACAACGGGTTACAAATATGATTGAAAAGGCCTATAAATCATTTAAACCAAAAAATAATTCTGAGATGCTCTCGTCAGTCAAAAACGAAATGCAGCTGCTTGAGAAAGCAACAACACTGGATTCCGCAATAAATCAGTATTTAGAAATAGATAAAAAGTTGATCGAAATTGAAATCTTAGCCTCCCACGCTGAAAACCGAATTGATGAAGCTATTCAGTTCCAAATTGATCTCGAAAGAGGGAAATAAGCCCAAATCACTAATACCGATATAGAACCGGTGGTAAATTTTTTATGTCCAAAGTCACGAGTCAGCATAATTTATTCGTAGTTCACCCCTTGCTATCCCAAGAATGGCATCCATCCAAAAATGGCACCTTGTCGCCTACGGATGTCGGCCCAATGTCACATAAACGGGTTTGGTGGCATTGCAAAAAAGGGCATGAGTGGGAGAGTATTATTAGCAATAGAAGTCAGCATGGCCGGGGCTGTCCCTATTGTGTAAATCAGAAAGTGTATGAAGGTAACTCTTTGGCCACACTCAATCCTACCTTGTCCAAAGAATGGCATCCCACTAAGAACGAATTCTTGACGCCTGACCATATAACGACTGGATCAAAGAAAATGATTTGGTGGCTATGTCATAAAGGTCATGCTTGGGAAGCGATTGTTAAAAGTAGATCAAATGGAATTGGCTGTCCCTTTTGTGCCAGTAAAAAAGTTTGTGTGGATAATTGCTTGGCCAATAAGCACCCGAAATTAGCGAAGGAATGGCATCCATCCAAAAACGGAATTTTGACACCTAATGATGCGACATCGGCCTCTGGTAGGAAAATATGGTGGATATGCAAGAAAGGCCACGAATACATAGCAAGTGTATGTAGCAGATCGGGACGCGGAACAGGTTGTTCCTTCTGTACCAATAAGACATCACTAATGGAGTTAAGAATTTACACGGAGCTTAGCCATATTTTTCCTGACACCAGACATAGAGAAAAAATCAATAAAGTTGAGTGTGATATTTACATACCTTCGCTAATGGTGGGATTGGAATATGACGGGGTGTATTGGCATAAAGATAAGCACAAGAAGGATCACGCCAAAAATCTATTCCTTGAAAAAAAGGGTGTAAAACTTATTCGAGTGCGAGAAAAAGGATTAGACACAATCTCCAACTATGATGTTACCTTCGATTTCACAAAGAAGAAAGAAAAACCGTTGATAGATTCTCTGCTTAAAGGCATTAAAGAGATTTGCACTCTCTCCGAACCCGATCAATTAAGAGTAGATGCGTACTTGAAAAAATCTGGGTTAGCGAATGATGAAGCATTCAAAAACTTGTTAGACATGCTTCCTTCGCCTTTCCCCGGTACTTCTGTGGCCGATCTAAATACCAAACTCGCCCGAGAGTGGCATTCGTCCAAAAACGGCAAGCTAACACCAAGTGACGTAACTCCAATGTCAAATTCGCGGGTATGGTGGCAATGCCAAAAGGGACATGAGTGGGAAGCAAAAATCAGTGATAGGACGGCGAGTAAAACGAAATGTCCGTATTGTGGCAATAAGAAAGTTTGCGGCGATAACAGCTTAGCCGCAATCAATCCAAAATTAGCGAACGAGTGGCATCCAACAAGGAATGGAGTACTGACGGCCCACGACGTCGTACCTTTTTCAAATAAAAAAGTTTGGTGGATGTGTGAGAAGGGACATGAGTGGGAAGCCGCATCCAACAATAGGTCAGCGGGTCATAATTGTCCATATTGTTCGGGGTTGAGAGCAACAAAAGAGACATCGCTTGCAACTAAAAAACCTCTGTTAGCTCAAGAGTGGCATCCATCTAAAAACGGTACGCTAACCTCTGGCGATGTGACGTTCCGATCCAATAAAAAAGTTTGGTGGCAATGCCAAAAAGGCCATGAATGGGTCTCATCAATAGGCAATAGATCAGCAGGGAGGGGATGTCCGTATTGCGGTAACAAGAAAGTTTGTGCGGATAATTGCTTGGCCATTAAGAATCCAAAATTAGCAAAAGAGTTGCATCTAACGATAAATGGCGACTTAACTCCTGAAAACTTACTCGCCGGATCGCATAGAAGAGTTTGGTGGCAATGCAATAAGGGCCATGAGTGGAACGCAAAGGTTGTTGATAGGTTTAACGGTACTGGTTGCCCGTTTTGTTCAGGGCGACGTGCTACCAGCGAGACATCATTAGCCGCCAAGAAACCACATCTTGCCCAAGAGTGGCATCCAACAATGAATGGGAAACTAACACCCGGGGATGTAAAGCCATATTCCAGTAATAAAGTTTGGTGGCAATGTAAGAATGGACATGAGTGGGAAGCCACCGTACTCAATAGGGCCAAGGCTGGATGTCGAATGTGTTCAAGGTGGAGACTTCCAAAGGTCATTAGCACGTCAAAACAGCTGACGTTTTTAGACTGATTTTTTGAACATTACTGGAACCAATATGGAACCGGTAGAATGAAAATGCTTGAATCACAACTCGTCGGAAGCACCTCTATCGCCCTTGGGGTGGGTGAGGTCGCGGGTTCAATTCCCGCCGCTCCGAAACCTTTGTACTTTGTCAATACCGAAGACATGGGTAACACTTCATACCCGGCACGTAGTTTACACTTCATGGCATATCAGATTACGCCGCGCCCCTCACAAGCATCCCAATCAAACGCCGTTTGAAGTGGAACAACTATGAAGGGAATCGACCTCTTCACAATCTCGCATGTGCTCTCATACCCACATTTTCGATTGGTTTTCAGGCATTTCCGCGGCTTATGATCTATTTAACTGCTATTTTTACGCTATATTTTATCTACTTAAATATATTTTTATGTGTTGATATAATCTATTTAAACATATAAATTCGTATTATGAGACGAAAAAAATTAAACATCGTGGAGGACCTTTCTCTTTCCCACTTGGCGACTCAAAATGAGCAGCCGACATGGGCCCCGTCTTTTTCCGATTGGGTTCGCATACTTCGAACCTCCCTTCGAATGACTCAAGCCGAACTCGCAAAACGAGCGAAGATGCCACAGTCGCATATCGCAAGTATCGAAGCCGGAAAGATCGATCCGCAAATCAGCACCCTAAAAAAAGTATTCAAGGCGCTATCGTCTGACCTCGTTGTACAGCCACGCCCAATCAAGCCGCTCGAAGACTTGTTGCGCGATCGTGCGCGTGCCGTGGCCTTACGACGACTCAAACAGTCCATGGGAACAATGGCTCTTGAAGAGCAGGCGCCGGATTCCGAGATATTTAAGAGTCTCCTAGAGAAACGAACGGACGAGATAATCCAAGACAAACGCGAACGTTTGTGGCGTGACAAAAATGACTGACGATTCAAAGACAGCTGGCGCAACGGCCGGCGACGACGAATCCGGCCTTATTCAGCCACAACTCGCAGATAAACGCGCTCGTGATGCTGCGGAGTTAGAAGCAATTGACCGTGCCTATGAGAAGCACGTCCATCGCGCTCGACGAAAAGCTGCCGACGGCACATGGCTTACAGAAGAATTTATCCGTCGTGTTCACTTGGATATGTTCGGTGAGATTTGGGATTGGGCGGGCAAATATCGCACGGGAAACGTGAACATGGGCGTCGACTGGCACAAAGTGCCCGAACAGGTGAAGGTGCTCTGCGGCGACTTTGTGTTTTGGAATTCTCCGAAAGCTTCGATGCCGATTTTGGAAATCGCTGCGCGTCTTCAAAATCGACTGACGAAGGTTCACCCTTTCAAGAACGGGAACGGCCGTCATGCCAGACTAATGACCGATATCTTTTTCCGTTCGAGAAAAAATCCTCTGCCACAATGGCCACAAATTCAACGCATGGAACGAGGGGACGACGTCCGCAAGCGATACATCAAGTCGATGAAGAGTGCGGATCAAGAAAATTATCGTGAACTAATTCAATTCATCAAAGAGTGCTCCAATGAGCGGGAAGGCAATGGCGAGCGTTGACCATGAGCTGTTAAAAAACGCGGTTGACTCCATTGCTCTCGGGCTAGAAGATTTAGAAGACAATTGACGTAGAAGGCATAAAACAACGCTTTGACGAACTCGACATAAGCGTCGAATGGGGACGGATTGATCATTCCTGGCACATAGTTACCCTTCGCACCCGTGCGATCGGAATAATAATCCGACAAGTCCAAGTCTGTGCCTCTTGTGCGTGTGATAAAATTTAGCTGTCCTGCCTTGGCATTCATGCGTTGCGCGCTGGGCAGGTAAATTTGCGGCGGCGAGGTGGCCACAACGAACCCTAACGAAGTTCTGAAAAAGCATCCCATTTTGCGTTATTGCGCTGCACTCGCGATGGTTGGACTAGCGCTCCTCTTCCGGTGGCTAAACGATCCATTTCTGGAAGAGCATTTCGTATTTGTCTTTCTCTTTGGTGGACTGGGGTTGTCTGTCTTGATTGGCGGCTGGAAACCCGCAACTCTTGCAGCGATTATCGGATTCCTGGTCGCGGACTATTTTTTAATCTTCCCGAGAAATTCTTTCCATGTGCCCTTCCCGGTCTTATGGCGTCTGCTAAGTGGTTATGTGATCTCCTCGGGCATTGTTATCTGCCTGGGCGAGATGGTCCGCCGGTCCAACCAACGCTTGCAGGCGGCCGCAGATCGGAAAGCGGCGGACTTAACTGCTCTGACTGAGCTACACACTCTTAGCGAAAAACTCCTGAACGCCCAAGAATCGCAGTCCATGTATCAGGACGTCATGGATACCGCCGTTTTGCTCATGAAAGCCCCCAAGGGCACATTGCAGATAGTGGAGGGGGATTCTCTGCGGATTGTGGCTCACCATGCGCATGATCCATATTTTCTTGAGTATTTCGCAGAAGCCGAAAAAGTCGCGTCTGTCTGCGGAGAAGCTTTAAAGAAATCTCAAAGAGTGGTCATTGCCGACATAGAAAAGAGCGACATGTTTCGCAGCACGCGTTCTCTCGAGATTTTGCGCAAAGCCGGGATACGGTCGATTCAGTCGACTCCGATGATTAGCCACACGGGCGCCCTTCTTGGTGTTCTCACAACCCAGTGGACAGAACTTCACTTTCCGGACGAACACGAACTTTGGTTACTGGATATGCTCGTTCGCCAAACGGCCAATTTAATTGGCCGCAAAAATGCCGAACAGGCGCTTCTCGCGAGCGAGGATCACTTGAAAATGGAAACGGAAGCCCTCGCCAAGCTTAATACGCTTGGATCACGATTGTGGCAGATACGTGATTTCCAAAAGGGACTCGATGAAATTCTCGCAGCGGGCATTGAAATACTCGGGGCTGACATGGGCAACATTCAGTTACTTAATTCCGACGGTCGAGTGCTTCGAATTGCGTCGCACCAAGACAGTAAGCAGGATTTTCTCGATTTTTTTAGGGAAGTGAGCTCAGAGGACACATCGGCCTGTGGACGAGCATTGCGTGGCGGTCAACGGGTCGTCATTGAGGATGTGGAGACGGATGCTGAGTACGAGCCGCTGCGGTCAGTTGCTCGGGCAGCCGGATACCGTGGCGTCCAATCGACCCCGCTCGTGGGATCAAATGGCAAACTCATCGGAATTCTGTCGACGCACTGGCGATCTCCGCACCGCTCGAACGAACAGGATTTGCGTCGACTGAACCTGTACGTGCGGCAGGCGGTCGATTTCATTGAACGTTTTCGCATGGACGAAATTTTGAGGACACACGCGGACACACTGGCCAAATCAAATAAAGATCTCGAAGATTTCGCTCATATGGTTTCTCATGACCTGCAATCGCCGTTGAGAAAGATTATCTCGTTCGGCGATTTGGTTGCGACAAATTTCCAATCAAACGCCACCAATGCGCTGGAACACCTAGGTCGGATGCAAAATTCCGCTTTGAAAATGAGTCGCCTCATTGCCGATCTACTGGAATATTCGAAGGCCACGCGAACTTCGGAAGGATTCGGACCGGTTGAGATGCGCGACGTTGTGCGCGAGACTCTTGAGGACCTTGGCGTTCAAAGCCAGGGAGTTCGCCTGAACATCAGCACGACGGAGCTTCCAACGATCAATGCCCGCAAAGTTCACATGATTCAACTCATGACGAATCTAATCGGGAACGCCATAAAATACTGTTGGAAGGAACAGGCAACAATTAATATTTCCGCCAGACGGGACGGCGGCTTTTGGGTTTTTCGAATTAAAGACAATGGAATTGGTTTTGACCCAAAACAGGCAAAACAGATTTTCAACATCTTCCACAGAGACCACACCGCCGGTAAGCCGGGAAGCGGAATCGGCTTGGCTATTTGCAAAAAAATTATTGAAAAAGAGGGTGGGAAAATTTGGGCTAATTCCTATCTCGGCAAAGGTTCAACATTTTACTTCACGCTTCCCATCCGCGAAGAAGCTAAGACGAATTGAAATCAGCGGACGAATATCTTATTTAAGTCCGGAATGAAGATCCCTCACCGCTACGAACAGTTTGATGTATTTCCCGATGTGATTAAGTGGTTGCTGATCGCATCCGTGATCGGTATTTTTGCTGGTCTCGCCTCCGCGCTGTTTCTTAAATCACTTGATCGGGTCACGCATTGGCGCGAGCAACATGTTTGGATCATCGCATGTTTGCCCGTCGCTGGACTCGTCGTTGGCTGGACGTATCACAAAATCGGCAAAGACGTCGAAGCCGGCAACAACCTCATTTTGGACGAAGTGCACGATCCGCAGCACACAATTCCACTGCTCATGGCGCCGCTCATCCTCGTCAGCAGCATTGTTACGCATTTGTTCGGCGGATCGGCGGGCCGCGAAGGGACAGCCGTTCAAATGGGCGGTTCGTTAGCCGATCAGCTTTGTCGACCGCTGGGATTATCAAAAGAAGATCGGCGAATTGTTCTCATGGCCGGTTTGAGCGGCGGATTTGCCTCCGTGTTTGGCACCCCTTTGGCGGGGACGGTCTTTGGACTTGAAGTGCTTGCGATTGGTCGGCTTCGGTACGAGGCATTGTTTCCGTGCTTGGTCGCTTCCATCGTCGGACATTGGATCGCAGCACTGCTCGGCGTTCAGCACACCATGTACAAAATTCCGTTAAGTCCAAACGTGACTCCGGTCGGGCTTTGCTGGGCGGTCGTCGCTGGCATTCTGTTTGGAATTGTTGGAATGCTCTTTGCAAAAGCGGCGCACGGTGTTGATGCGGCCTTCAAGAAAAATGTGAGCTACCCACCGCTGCGGCCGTTCATTGGCGGAATCGTTGTGGCGCTTCTTGTTTTTCTAACGCAGTCAACACGCTACATTGGGCTTGGCCTTCCGGTGATTCACGGTGCATTTGACGAACGCTTGCCGCCCTGGGATTTCGCGGGGAAATTTTTCACGACCGTGTTGACGCTCGGATCCGGTTTCAAGGGAGGGGAAGTCACGCCTCTATTTTTCATCGGTGCGACGCTCGGAAACGCGCTGTCACGATTAATTCCGCTACCAATGCCACTCTTGGCGGGCATGGGCTTTTCAGCAATTTTTGCGGGCGCCGCCAACGTACCGCTCGCTTGCACGCTCATGGGAATCGAACTCTTCGGGCATGAATCCGCCATCTATATGGCGGTCGCCTGCGTATCAGCCTATTTGTTTTCCGGGCACGCCGGCATTTATCATTCGCAAAGAATTGGTAGCAGCAAACACCGCTCGCGGCAAAATGAGGAAGGCATGTCATTAAAGGATTTGGCCGCTCGCGAACGTTCGCAATAGAATTAATTTGATAAGAAGGGCCCGCCTCGCTAACATACAGCGCAGTGTGATTGAAGCAGGAGGATCGGAATGGATAATAATGGCATCGCAAGTCGTTTTCGAAACATTTGCAGCAAATTAGGTTGGTTGCCGGCCGTGTTGGCCCGTGTAACGATTGGTTACATTTTCATCCAGTCGGGATGGGGAAAACTTCATCACCTGGATAAAGTCGTCGAGTTTTTTACCGAGCTCGGCATTCCGGCGGCAAACATTCAAGCTCCATTCGTCGCCTGCGTCGAATTTGGTTGCGGATTGTTGGTGTTGTTGGGACTTTTCACGCGTTTCGCGTCCATTCCGCTGATTGGAACGATGGTGGTTGCGATCTTCACGGCCAAAATGAAAGACATCAGTGAACTCGGAGACCTTTTTGCGATGTCCGAGTACCTTTATATTGTTCTACTTTTGTACTTGATCGTGCACGGATCCGGATGCATTTCCATCGATCACTTTTGGTGCCGTCGCGCTCGGAACGAGTAAAGACGGAGTCACTTCGAGCGGCCACGTAAAGTAAAAGGTCGACCCTTTTCCGGGGGTTGATTCAATCCAAATCGTTCCACCGTATTGCTCGACGATTTTTTTGCAAATCGCGAGGCCGATGCCCGTTCCCGGATAGATTTCGCGTCGGTGCAACCGCTGGAAGACTTTAAAAATCTGCTCGAAGTAACGTGACTCAATTCCGATCCCATTGTCGTGCACGCCAAACACCCATTTGTGGTCTTCTTGCCGGCCTGTCACACGAACCAGCGGTGGTTCGGCGCCATGAAATTTAATCGCGTTTGAAATGAGATTTTGAAACAATTGCTTCATCTGAAACACATTGCCTTGAACGATGGGCAACGTGTCGAAAACAACGCGTGCGTTGTTTTCTTTAATTGAAAATTCCAAATCATTGATGATTTCGGCCAAAACCTGGCGCAGATCAATCTTTTCAATTCTTTGTTCCGCGCGGGTTGCGCGCGAGTAGGCCAACAAATCATCGATAAGATTTCTCATGCGATCGACACAGGTGCAAATATTGTTAATGAAACGCTGACCGTTACCCTGTATCTTGTCTTTGTATTCCATCTCCAAGAGTTGGGAGTACGTCGTGATCTTTCGCAAAGGTTCTTGCAAGTCATGGGAACTGATGTACGCGAACTGCTCCAATTCCTTGTTCGATCGCCACAATTCCTCGGCTTGTTGCACAAGTTTTTTGTCGCGCGTGTCGACGGAATCCAACATGTAATTAAATGCTTGGATCAATCGCCCAATGTCATCGCGCGCGTTGTAAGTCGCCCGAAGCGTGTACGTCTTTTTCGTTGCGATTTGTTCGGCCACGACCGCCAAATCGCGCAACGGATCGGAAATTAATTTCTCCATTAGTTTCGACACAAGATAGACGAACGGCAAAAGAAGCAAAAGCACGGTTAACACAATCACGCTGTAGCGCGTGAGCCGCCGGTGAACACGCCGCATATCGGATTCCAAATAAATTGTTCCAATCCGATCTTTTCGGTAGTAAATACCCTGAAACGATTTTAAATGTCCGCCGGCGATGAACTTTTTGTCCCCAAAGGGAACCGAGGGGAAACCGAAATTGTCGTTCGATCGCACGTACGTCGCGAACGGCTTGCCTTGATTGTCGTACACCTGCGCCGCGATGATCGATGGTTGATCGCTCAAGCGGGAAAGAACGAGATCGGCCGCCGCGGCGTCGCCAAAAGCAACGGCCCCGGTTATTCCGCTACCAATGATTTCGCCGGTGAAGACAAGATTATCGAGCGCCGCGCGACGAAACGCAAAATATTCAAACACAATGATACTGCCCGATGAAATCAACAGCGCCAACAGACTCGTGTAAAGAATAGCGCGACCAATTTTTTCATTAATCGTTAAATCGCGAAATTTTTTAAGACCAATCATTCAATTTCCTTCGCGCATTGCAGCATCTGCGCGCTTATTTTCAAATTGCTTTCCTTAACAGTTTTGAGATTGACCGCAAACTGCACATTATCGTCGCCAACAATGAGCTTTACCATGCCTCCCTTTTCGAGGAAGCGTCGATTTTCGCTGACCGTCAATATGGGACGCCCACGAATATTTTCAAAAATCGCCGCCATCTCATCTTCTGCGGACCGCGCGAAGTAAAGGATATCGAGCGCATGAATCTGCGACGGAGATCGTACCGACACAACCTGTATCGTCCGTCCCGACACGACCTTGCCGTCCAATAGGCTTCCGAGAACCGACGAAAACAAATCCGTCCCAACAATCCCAATCAAAAGCGGCTTTACGTTCTCAGTGGCCACCGGCGCCATGTCCGCGGACGGCCATTCGACGAAACGCGCAAAGTTAAAAAGGTAAGCCGCTTTTACGCGGAATTCCATCGGCAAAATCTGGTCGCTGTTCATGGTCGAGGGCTCCGCTTTCAATATCCGAAGCGCGCCCGGCCCGAGCAGGACCTGCGTTAATACAGCCAAACCCACAGCTCTATATTTTTTTTGGTTAGGGTATCTCACGCGTCAGCCTAAAAGTCCCATGTCGCCCGCCCATACACGCCGCGCTCGACTTCGTTTCCGGGGCGAAATTCCGCGTGATGCGTTTCAAATAGATTCTGCCCAATCAATTCAAGATTCACGTGACGGATTCCACGCCAACCGACCCGCGCGTCGGCGACGGCGTAACTCGCTATGTCCAGGTTTGGCAAATTATCGACGTAGCGAAAGGTGCCATCAAACTCAAACTTGTAGGGCAAATTAAACGAGCCTCGAAAAATAAATTGATTCGATGGATTGTTTCGTTCGGAAGCAATTGAAACGGTGTCCAAACTATCGTTATCCAAGTGAAGCTTCATATGAAAATACGAATACCCCGCTTGAAATTTGCACCAATCCGTAACTTGCAGTTCCGGACTTATTTGAAAACCATAGGTCTCTCCGTTCAACTTATTTTGAAGATACGCGGGAACCACGGTGTGCGCTGGCATCGGATCGGTTTCGACAAAAATCGGACCGGGTTCAATGCTCTGTAAATTGTTGTACACGTTGTAAAAGCCGGCGGTCGTCAAATAAAAACGGCGCGTTGGCTGCGTGCGGTATCCCATCTCGTAGGCCACCAAGTCCTCGGAATCGAACGATGGATCACCGCGGTACGAAATCGCCGTGAGCGGCGTCGGATTCACAACGGCCGATACGCGAACGTCGCGATCAAATCGGGTTGGCGTTCGAACGGCTCGAGAGACAGAGCCCCAAAGCGTGTTGCGTTTGTTGATCAACCAGGAAACCCGACCGTTCGGTTCAAATTCAAATCCGGAGTAATCGTTGTATTCGAATTTCGATCCGATCGTAAAAATCAGTGGCCGCCACGGCCGGAATTCGTCTTGGAAAAAAATATTCGCGTTTTGCATCGTGTGCGCATCGGGGAGAAAGTCGAGGCCAAACGTATCGTTGCTAACGGAATCTTGGGACGCACGATACCCAAATCCCCAAATTATGTTTTGCCGCTGCAGGAATGAAAAATGGTGACGAACATCAATGTCGTACGTGTTTCTTTGCTCGGAAAAAAGCAGCGGAATTTTTCGTTGCGTGCGGTCGTAATACATTTGCATTTCGAGGCCCGATCGGGGGGAGAACTTACGCTCCCAATTCATTTTGACGTTTCCGCCGTTCAAGTCGGTGTCCGTCGGTTTCACCGTGGAAAATGGGGGTGTTAACGTGTTGAAAGGTTCGTCCGAGGTATCCGTTCCCGAATAAATATCCGTGGAAAGAGTGAACAAGTCACGATCGGAATAACACCAATCACCGCGAAAACCGCCGTAGCCCATTTTTGAACCGTCGCCCGCATCCCCAGCACCCACTCTCTTCATGCCATCGCGTTCAAAGTAACTTCCGTACACACGGTATTGCCCCGTCTCGCCGAGATGTCCGCCGTAACGGGTGTCCACGAAACCGCGCTCTTCGGTGCCACCGCCCCCGCTCACGCGCCCACCCTGCGTCTCGGCCGTGTGTTTGGTAATAATGTTGATCACGCCATTCACGGCGTTTGCGCCCCACACGGCGGCGCCCGGCCCTCGAATCACTTCGATGCGATCAATGTTGTCGAGCTGGACATTTTGAACGTCCCAGAAAACGCCGCCGTAAAGCGGCGTATACACAGAGCGCCCATCGATGAGCACCAGCAACTTGTTCGCGAGCGCGCCATTGAAACCGCGCGCGGAAATCGCCCAAGAGGCCGAGCCCGTGCGTGCTACTTCAAGTCCGGGAACGAGGCGAAGCGCTTCCGGCACACTTCGCACGCCGGACCGCCGAATTTCTTCGCCGGTTAAGACCGTAATGTCCGCAGCGGTCTGCATAAGAGCTTGTTCTTTTTTAGCGACCGATGTAATTTGAATTTTCGCGAGGTCCGTGAAATCCATTCCAATGATCGATGTGGTCGCAGGACTGGAAGATAATGATACGGCGGCTTTTAATGTAACGACGTTCAGGCAGGACGAAAATACCATGGCCCAGCGCAACATCGGCGAACTTTGCTTCAGCATATGTGCTCTCCAAAAGGAAATTTAAATAATTTTATTTAAAGCGGATGGAAATTGTTAGGAAGGATTTCGCTAATGGGAAAAAAGTGTTTCGGGGATCGGCCGCTCTTGTTTCAGCCCCGCAGCCGACGGTTCTCTCCACAACAAATTTAATTCGGCAAATCCGCCGACATCATTGTACTGCAACTCGAATTTGTGGTAGCCAGCCGAAATATTCACGTTGCGCGAAGCGCGACGATTGGAATGGCTTCCCCAATTGTCAACGACGAGCACGCCGTCAATTGATAATTTGGATCCGTCATCCGACTCCAAAATAAACCGAGTGACCCCGGTTTCCGGTATTTTCACGTACCCGTCCCACTGCACGCAACCGGGCGACGGAAACGGCTTGCGCAAATTGTCGTTATAAAAAAACGAGAACTGGGGCCTTACGGACTTTGATGAAAGCGGCCCACCATTGCACGAAGCACGGGGAAATACGGTTTCAATTACGCCCGGCTTGAGCGCTGTTTTCAAAGACGATCGCAACAAATCCGGCACCGCTTGCGCCGGATCAAGTTGCTCGAGATTTTTGTTGTTTATCCACAAATCCAACGAATAACCATCGCGCAGCCGGTAGGTTTCAATCGTGTACGTCTGCTGAAGCAGCGCGCGCAACTGCGAATGTTGATCCTGATTCGCGATGATCAGTGGTGCATCCATCGGCGAAACTTTTGCGAGTTGGCCCCAAAATTTTACTTCCGAATAATCTTTGAGATAGAACGGAATTGGCCAATATTCCTTGGCAAACACATTCACAAGAATTTTTTTCGGCTCGTTCGCGGTGTTGGCAATGACTCCAATTCGACGGATGAGATTAAAAATGTCCGGGGACGTGTGAACGTAGACTTGAGGATGCCGCGCGTTTGCGGGCTCAATGAAATTGAGTGTCCAAGCGCGCGGGACTTGAGAAAATACCGCGACCATCATAGCGGCCAGTGCCGCTCCGCCAAACCGCTTGCGAACCGAGTAGCGTTGTTGCGAATGCATCCATTCGAGCCATTGCTGAAATCCGTAGCCGGAAAAAACCGCAAGCGGCATCACAATATTCACCACACACCAGGGTGTTTTATACGGAATAGCCGAATAAAGAGCGAAGGTGCCGAAGGACCAGAGCAACAAAAACCATCCTTTCGGGCTGTTCTCACCGATGACCGGCACGATGCTGAGGAGCGCGGCGAACAGCAATCCATATTCGTACGGGCCGAGAATTTTTGTGAAAAAGTAATGCCACACCTTTTCATGACCGGATTTGAGACCCTGTTTTAACCACGGTGCGTACGCCAAAAAGAAATCTTTAAGGCCAGCGAAGTTTGTGAAAAACGAGGAAAAAAGCAAAAACCACACGGCGACCAGCGCCACAACGATGAGCGGCAGAGCTTTGGGAACAGAATCAACATACGTAGCGCCATCGTCCCGAAGAGCGCGGCCCGTTTCAGCGAGGGATCGACCCGACAGGCGATTGGAAATTGCGATCGCTCCCACGTAGGCGGCGCTCGTGACCACCAAATGCAAGACGCCGGTCTCTTTTGTGCAAAGAAGCAGTACCGCGCAAAGCCCGCACACAAAAAAATCTTTTGCGCGGCGCTCCAGCCCAAAACGCCATCCCCACAACACGACACCCAGCGAAAACAACACAACGAATATTTCGTGAATAAAGTAGCGCGAGTAATAAAGGATGTTGGGGGAGACACCGAGGAATAACACCGCGACGAACGTGCCCCAGGCTCCCAGAAAATTGCGATTCAGAAGAAAGACAACAAACAAAAGAAGACTGACCGCCGCGATTGTGAAGCGCATCGAAAAAACCGTGACGCCGCGCGTATCGCTCCACCGAAAATGGAGGGGATCTTCAATGAATTGAAAAATTCGCGACGTCACGAGCTGCGCGTAATAGAGCGAAGGACCATGGTAATTGGTGGGATCGTAGCGGTAGGTGTTCGATCGAACGAGATTTAATGTGAAGAACCCGTTCACGCCTTCATCGTTGTGCAGCGGCCGCTCGGAAAGCGAAACAAATCGCGACGCGGCCAAGAGGCCAAATACCACAAGATAAATCGGAATCCACCGATTCCGGGTCATCGGGCGCGAATCAATTTTTGATACCGCTCAAACGCCGGTTTCGGAGACAAATCGAAGCGAACAAGGCCAAAGTAGTCGGTACCGTCGTTGAAAAATCCGTTCGTGTCGCGGTAAAAAGCCCAGAACAATTTCTCCACGTACGGATATTTTTTAATCATCTCAAATTGCTTTTCAAGCCAATCGGCCTGCTGTTGCTCGGAAAGATTGTCGCCCGCCCACCAGTTTTTCACTTGCTTTGGCTGCGGAACACCGGGGCACCCCATCTCGGTAATCCAAATTCTTTTTTGCTCATCGCCGTGTTTTAGCATCACGTTTCGCACGCCTTCGACGATCGCTTCAAATTTTTGTTGATGATCATTTTCCCAGGGATTTAAGAACGTGTGAATCGCAAGAATATCGAAGAACAAACCACCGCCCGACGTGTAAAGATTTTCAACATCTTCGACAACCGGCTCCGTGATACCACCGTTCAACACAAGGCAAGACGGGTCGGCGCTTTTTGCCGCCCTGTAGGCTTTGCGCAAAAGGTTGACGTAGGTTTTTAGTTGATCTTTTGGCTTTGACCAATAAACCGGATGATTGGGCTCGTTCCAAATTTCCCAATGATGAACCGTGGTTTTGTAACGCGACACCGTAGCATGCACGTAATCGGCGTATTCATCGAATGATTCTGGCGGATCGCTCCACACTTCTTTGCCCGACGCATCAAGCCGTTCTTTGTTGTAATGCAACAGAACGAGCGGCTTTACCTCATGCTCCGCCAACAAATTCATCAGGCGGTCGTATCGAGAAAAATCGTATTTGTGAAAACCGGTGTGAACGTCCGACCAAACGACATCGAGACGAACCATGTCGACGCCAAGATCTTTTATCTGTTTCGCGGCTTGTTTAACGAGTGGCTCGGGGAAATGGGCGTTATTCCAGTCGTGGTTCCAATGCAAAAACGCCAGCAACCCAAACGGAGAGTTCATCTCTGGGACAACAGACGCGTCGGTAGAAAAGAATCCACCGATATGGTTAGGGGTTTATTTTGAATCATGGCCGAAACAATTTTTGACGTTATCGGAGCCAATAATATTCCATTTCGGTAGTGTCCGGTTGCCACAATTACGTTGGGATGTTGCGGCAGTGGACCAATCAGAGGCAAATCATCCGGCGATTTCGGGCGCAATCCGGACGTCATTTTTAATTCTCGTTTCTCGAGCAGAGACGGCATCAACGTTTTGATCAGCGCCTGAATATGTGTACGACCAGCGGTCGTTGTGTTCAAATCGAATCCGACATTTTCAATCGTTGTACCAGCAAGCGTTGTTCCATCTTCGCGTGGTGTGATGTACCCGCCGGTCTTTGTGTACACCGGAAACGGGAGCACGGGTTGCGGGGTCTCGTACACAATGAGTTGACCGCGCACCGGCGAAACACCGAGTTTCACATCGATTTCTGAAAGAACGTCATCGGTCCATGCACCGGCTGCCACCACCACTTTAATTCCTTTAGCGAGCGCGGAACGAAGCGAAAAACCACCGGCTTGTTCCTTAACAATCGCGCCCGCTCCTTTCGCAGCGGCGATTGCCGCTTCGAGGAATCGACCGCCATTCACCATTCCATCGTCAACGTAAAGAGCGCCGCCGCACTGCTGCTCGGTCAGAGAAGGAAACTGTTTTTTTATTTCAGCGGAGGAAAGCCACTTTGCATTTAAATCGTCTCTTTGCTGCCGCTCGCATTCGCGTGTGAGCGATTCTTGTTCGGCTTGATTCAACGCCAACTGCAAAATGGAACAGCGGCGAAACTGGATATCGATTCCGGTCTGGCGGCGAAGTTCGCTGCTGGTGTCGGGGAACAGCTCATGACTTCGGCGGGCCAGCGGAACAAACGGAGCACCGCGGTACGCGTCCAACTGGAGCTCGAGCATGGCGGCCGAATTGCCGGAGGCACCGACGCCGAATTTGTATTTCTCGTGCAACAGCACGTGCGCGCCGCTTTTTGCGAGCTCGTAGGCCGAAAGCGCACCGATTATTCCACCACCCAGAACGACGACGTCGGGTGTCTTTACCATTATTCGGTTAGCGCAGAGATGATTTTGCCGCCGCCCAATACTTCGCGCGCATGGAGACGAGGGTCCCAGCGGTAAACGACCGCGGCTTGGCCCGGACTTACGGCGCGTTGCGGCTCATTGAACCGAACGCGGATGCCGCCATTTTCAACGAACACGGTAGCGGCCGCTGGTTCGTGCTTGTAACGAATCTTGACCAGCGCGTCGAATGGCGATGACGGAGTGGCGCCGTGGATCCAACTCATATCGTTGGCCAACAGACCCGACGACAAACTTTGTCGGTCGCTGCCGACGACAACAGTGTTCGTGCTTGCGTTCAAATTCGTAACGTAGGTCCGATCAATTGTTTTGAGGTTAAGACCGCTCTTTTGACCAACGGTGTAATAGGCAACACCCTTGTGTTCGCCAACCACCTCACCCTGTTGATTCCTAATGGGACCCGGCTGAAGCGTTATCGGAATTCGCTCCGGTGTTTTTTTAAACTTGCTGTCGATAAACGCACGATAGTCTTTCCGCGGCACAAAACAAATTTCTTGGCTGTCTTCTTTATCGGCGTTTGGCAAACCGATCTCGCGCGCGATCGCGCGAATTTCGGGCTTGGGTTTTTCGCCAACCGGGAAAAGCGTTTGCGCCAAGCCCGCCTGATTAAAATTGTAAAGCACGTACGATTGATCTTTGTTGGGATCCATGGATTCGAACAAATGGTAACCAGCGTCGTCCTTCGTAATGCGCGCATAATGACCGGTAGCGAGAAAACTTGCGCCGAGCGAATCGGCGAACTTTTTCAACTTATCGAACTTGATGTAGCGGTTGCACGCGAGGCATGGGTTGGGCGTTTCACCGATCACATAAGAATTCACAAAATAATCGACCACCTTTTCCTGAAATTCGGGGGAATAGTCGAGAATATAATGTGGAATTCCGGCTTTCTCGGCACTGCGCTTCGCGATCAACAGATCGTCCGGAGCGCCGCAGCAGCCAAATCCTTCACCGCCGTTCGGCAAAAGACGCAGCGTAACGCCAATGACCTCGTGACCTTCTCTTGCGAGCAAAGCGGCGGCAACGGAGGAATCAACGCCGCCCGACATCGCGACGATAATCTTTTTCTTTTCGGTCATTGCTTGCGTTCCCAATCTTTCAATGCCGACTTCAACGCTTCGATCGCAAGCTCGGGACAGTGCAACTTAATGTTCGGCAGACCGCCCATTTTCTCGAGCAAGATTTGCGGAGTAATCGCCTTGGCTTCGTCAAAATTTTTTCCTTTCAGCATTTCGGTAAGAATCGAACCCGAAGCAATCGCCGCACCGCATCCCATTGTTTTGTAGGTGGCCGCCGAAATCTTTTTGTCTTTGGTTTCCAAATACAAGGTCATTACGTCGCCACAAACGGGGTTGGCTCCCATTCCGGTCGCGGACGGACTTTTGAGTTCATGCAAATTTCGTGGATTCTGGAAGTGATCGAGAACAACCGGGTTGTACATGCTTATTTTCTTCCTATCTCTTGCCAAAGCGGATTCTTTTCGCGGATTCGCGCCGCCGTCTCAGCGATGATCTTTGCGGCCGAACGAATCTCCGGTTCGGTGGTCGAGTGTCCCAGAGAAAATCGCAGCGATGCGTGCGCCTTTTGTTGCGGCAGGCCCATCGCCAAAAGAACATGCGATGCTTCGGCACTTCCTGCTTGGCATGCACTTCCAGTTGAGCAGGCGACGCCTTTCAGATCCAGCGCCATGAGCATTTCCGAACTATCGGTAAATTCGAAACAAAGGTTCGACGTGTTGCAGGTGCGGCGTTCACGATCTCCGTTCACGGTCACATGCGTAAGACTCGCTAAAACCAGCTCTTCAAAAAGATCGCGCAATTTTTTGATGCGCGCTTGCTCGGCAACGAGATCCACCATCGCCATTTGCGCGGCGGCTGCCATCGCCACGATTCCCGGGACGTTTTCGGTTCCACCACGACGATTCTTCTCTTGTTTGCCGCCTCGAATGAGAGCCGACATTCGCGTTCCCTTGCGAACATACAGCACGCCCGTTCCTTTTGGCGAACCAAACTTGTGTCCGGACAACGACAGCATATCCACGCCCAACTCGTTCACGTTCACGTCGTGCTTGCCAGCCAACTGCACCGCGTCGGTGTGCAACAACACGCCTTTCTTCTTGCAAATCTCCGAAATCTCTTTGATGGGCTGAAATGTGCCGACCTCGTTGTTGGCCGTCATGATGGAAACGAGAATCGTGTCGGGAGACAACGCATCGACGACGTCGGCCACGCGCGTGATCCCGTTCGATTGCACCGGAACAACCACGTAATCAATCTCGCCGCTATCGCCCATATCGCGCAGTGGCGTTCGTATTGAGGAGTGCTCAATCGAACTTGAAACGATCCGGCGTCCTTTGTTCTTGAACTGCTCCAGCACGCCGCGCAACACGGTTGCGTTTGACTCGGTACCGCCGGATGTAAAAATAATTTCATCGGGGCTGTCGGCATGAATAAACTTTGCGATCTGCGCGCGTGCATCTTCAATGCCCTTGCGCGCTTTCTGCCCCAATTGATGAATGCTCGACGCGTTCCCATAAAATTCACTTAGGTACGGCAGCATTGCCTCAAATGCTTCGGCGCGCACCGGCGTCGTCGCGTTATGATCGAGGTAAATCATGTCCACGGAAGGTTAGATCAAGCCCAATAGCATCTGCGCCACTTCCGACGCATGTTGGCGTGGATCCCACTTCGGGGACCAAACCGTATTAATTTTCACTTCTTTCACGTTCGGCAAACGGCCGAGAATTGCATGCGTTTGACCGAGCAATTGCGGACCATACGGACAGGCGGGGGACGTCAGCGTCATATCGACGGTGATTTTTCCAATTTTCTCGTCGCGGTCAACTTTGTACACCAAACCCAAATCAACAATATTGATATGAAGCTCGGGATCTTCGACGGCCATTAACACGTTGGTAATTTCCTGCAGCGTCGGTAAACCTTCGGGATTTGTTTTTCGTGCGATGATTGCCTCTTCCAATTGTTTCTCTGTGTCACTCATAGGACTCCTCACTTCGTAAAAAAATTTTTCAAACTTTCGAGCAATGTGTTCGCCGATAGCAGCGCACACTTAATCCGGACCGGGTATTTCTTCACACCTTCCAAAGACACCAGATCACCGAGATCATCGGTCACAAACGAGCTCGTTTTCTGATCTTTTTCCTCAACACCAAACATCCGCTTATAAACGTGCGTCAAACCCTGCACATCGTCAACGGATTTTCCTTTGACCAGTTCCGTGAGCATCGATGCCGCCGACTGGGAAATTGCGCAGCCGTGCCCGTCGTATTTCAATTCCTTGATCACACCATTTTCCACGCGCGCCGTCATCGAAATTTGATCTCCGCAAAGCGGATTCATTCCATCGGCATGCGCGTTCGGATCCGCCAACACACCGCGGTTTTTCGGTGACTTAAAGTGATCAAGAATAACTTCGCGGTAAAGTTCTTCTACACCGCCCATGGCTCCGCCTTGCATCTTTTCTTGGCTCATTTGTGGGCCGATCCTTTCAAGCCGAAAACTTCGTCCACGCGCTGAAGAGCGCGAACCAACGCATCCACATCGTCTTTTGTTGAGTAAATATAGAAGCTCGCGCGCGCGGTTGACGAAGTACCGAGTACTTTCATGAGTGGCTGCGCGCAATGGTGTCCAACCCGAATCGCCACGCCTTGCTCGCCAAGGATAGTGCCAACGTCGTGCGCGTGCACGACGTTGTGATTGAACGAGATCGCGCCGCCTTGTTGCTCGGGATTTTTGGACCCATAAATCGTGAGCTCCGGCAAAGCGGACAATTTTTCCAACGCGTACGCCACGAGCTCTTTCTCATGCTCGCGAATAGCGTTCATGCCAATCTTTTCCAAGTAATCGAGCGACGCCGTGAACGCCGCCGTGTCCGCGTAATTCGGTGTGCCCGCTTCAAATTTTAAAGGGACTTCCGCCCACGTTGTTTTCTCAGCCGAAACGACGCTAATCATTTCTCCGCCACCCATGAACGGATCCATTGCGTCGAGAATATTTTTACGAACCCACAGCACGCCGACGCCGGTCGGCCCCAGCATTTTGTGCGCGGAGAAAGCAAAGAAATCGCAGCCCAGCTTTTGAACATCGGTCGCCATGTGCGGCACCGATTGGGCGCCGTCCACAAGCACCACCGAATTGTTCGCGTGTGCGAGCGCGCTGATTTCCTCAACCGGTGTCAGCGTTCCAAGCACGTTCGACATCGCGGTAACAGCCACGAGTTTCACTTTGGGCGTGAGCATTTTCTTGAAAGCCGCCATATCGAGGGTCGTGTCCGGTAAAAGCGGAACGATCTTAAGCCCCATCTGCCTTTCTTTGGCCAGCATGTACCAAGGAACAAAATTCGCGTGATGTTCGAGCGCCGTCAACAAAATTTCATCGCCCGGCTTCATGTGCTTGCGCGCCCACGAATGCGCAACCAAATTTATCGACTCGGTGGTGTTTCGCGTAAAGATAATCGTATCTTTGTCGGGCGCGTTAACAAAGTTGGCCACGCGTGCTCGCGCGTCTTCGTATCGTGCCGTCGATTCTTCGGCGAGCGTGTAGACGCCGCGGTGAATGTTCGCGTTTGTATGCCGATAAAAATCGGCGAGCGCTTCAATCACGGACGTCGGTTTTTGAGTGGTCGCGGCACTATCAAGATAGACGAGCGGCTTGCCGTCAATTTTTCGAGAAAGGATTGGGAAATCTTTTCGGATAAGTTGAGGGTCAAATTTCATAACGACCTGTTTACGAGCCGAATTTAACGAAGACGTCGTCCCCTTGAACGACGACCTCGTACGTGCGCACCGGACGCACCGCCGGCGGCGTGAGCGCTTCACCGGTTTTGATCGAAAAGCGAGCCCCGTGCAACGGACACACAACTTCATTTTCTTCCAAATCGCCGCGCGACAACATCACGTGCGCGTGCGTGCAACGGTCGTCAAACGCGTAAAACGTTTCGCCGGCGCGCGCGACGCAAAGCGCCTCGCCATTCACCTGAACGCCCGTAAGCGTGCCGTCTTTGAAATCACCTTTTTTGCCAACCGATTCCAATGTGCTCATGACTTCCGCAATTTTTCCTCAACAAAGTTTCGCAATTGGTCCTGCACCGAGGACGAGGGAACCTCCGCAATCACAGGCTCAAAGAATCCCTGAATAATAATTTCTTCGGCCTCGGCCGGGGGAATCCCGCGTGTTTCGAGATAAAACTTTTGGTCTTCATCCACGGGGCCAACCGCCGCGCCGTGCGAACACTTCACATCATCGGCCAGAATTTCCAGATTTGGAATCGCATCGGCACGCGCGTCTTGCGACAACAGCAAACTCTTCGCCGATTGGTACGCATCCGACTGCTGCGCGTCTTTCGTGATGGATACGAGCCCCGAGAAAAAGGACTGCGATGATCCTTTTAGTGCTCCGCGGTACTGAATATCGCTGGTGGTCTTAATCGCCGTGTGATTTTGGGTAATCCAATTTTCAAAATTCTGATGCGTGTCTCCAAACACGACGCCGAGCAATTTGTTTTCGGCACCCTGCCCTTGGAGATGCATGACGGTCTCGCTATGGAACGTGTGCCCGCCCATCGAAACGGCGATCGCGTTCAAACGGCTGAACCGTGCCTGCAAAATTTCCTGAAACTGGAAATGCCAGGTTTTGTCGTTCCAATGCTGAAGGTAATAACACGATGCTTTTGCATTTTCTTTAAGCGCGAGCAGTGTGTAGCTTGAAATGAAGTCGGCGCTCGAACTTTCTTTGTGCAAATCTTCCCACACATGAACCTCGGCCGCTTCGTCCACGAAAACAAAAGAGAGCGGAAACTTTGCGCCAGGGATTTCGGTCCATTTTGTTGGCACGTAAATCGGTGCTTTAACAACCTGACCTTTGGGCACCATCAAACAACCGCCACCGTTTGCGAGGGCGAGCGTCAGCAAAAGGAATTTGTTGTTGCTGGCGCGCTTAATTGCATCGGCCCACGCCGGCTGCAGACGCGCCTGCTCGGATCGAAACGCTTCTTCCAGTGAAATCCATTGCACACCGCGTTCGCGGCACTCTTCTGGAATCTCTGCGCCCGTGATCGAAAGAAACGAAGGGGAAACCTCCAATGTGTTCCACTCCAACATTTCGAGTCGAGCGCGGCGCCATTTCTCATCTTTTTCGTTGGGCCAGGGGAGCGCGTTGTAAGCCTCGAACGCTTTCTGACGCAGGTCGAGCACCCACGACGGTTCGTTCCACTCGTTCGAAAGAGTCGCGATATGAGACGCTGTTAAGCCCGCAAGGGGCAAAGGTTTAAGCGAAGTTTTCATGGTTTTTTTCGGTGAGATTCGTTAACCGATCGAACCTTCCATCTCAAGTTGCATGAGTCGATTTAGTTCGACCGCGTATTCCATGGGAAGTTCGCGCACAAACGGCTCAATAAATCCATTCACTATCATCGACTGCGCTTCCTGTTCTTTAAGTCCGCGACTTCTCAAATAAAACATCTGTTCGTCGCCAATCTTCGAAACCGTGGCCTCGTGTCCAACCGAAACGTTCTTTTCGTTGATTTCCATCGTGGGATACGTGTCCGAGCGCGACGCTTCGTCCATCAAAAGAGCGTCGCAACGAACGTTCGCCTTGCAACCTTCGGCGCCTTTCTCCACTTTGAGCAAACCCCGATAAGAGGTGCGGCCACCGTCGCGCGAAATTGATTTTGACAGAATCGTTGACGTTGTGTGCGGCGCCACGTGCACCATTTTTGCACCCGCATCTTGATGCTGGCCTTTGCCAGCGTACGCAATCGACAACACTTCGCCGCGCGCGCCTTTGCCCATCAAGTAAACGGCCGGATATTTCATCGTGAGTTTCGAACCAATGTTTCCATCAATCCACTCGACGGCCGCGTCTTCGTAGGCGACCGCGCGTTTCGTGACCAGGTTGTAAACATTGTTCGACCAGTTTTGGATCGTCGTGTACCGAATCTTCGAGCCGGGCAACGCCACCAGTTCGACAACAGCCGAGTGCAGCGAGTCGCTCGAGTAGGTGGGGGCCGTGCAACCTTCAATGTAGTGCACGTCCGAACCTTCGTCGGTGATGATCAGTGTGCGCTCAAACTGTCCCATATTCTCGGAATTGATACGGAAATACGCCTGCAGGGGAATTTCGACGTGCGTGTTTTTGGGAACGTAGATAAAACTTCCTCCCGACCACACAGCGGAGTTTAACGCCGCGAACTTGTTATCTTCGGTCGGAATCACGCGACTGAAATATTTTTTTACGATATCCGGGACCTTCTTCACCGCATCATCCATTCCAAGGAAAATCACGCCTTGTTTTTCGAGATCTTCTCGAATTGAATGGTAGACGACCTCGGATTCATACTGGGCGGTAACGCCCGCCAAAAACTTACGCTCCGCTTCGGGTATTCCCAGACGATCGAATGTCTTCTTCACGCCCTCCGGTACTTCGTCCCAATTGCGCTCGGTTTTTTCGCTCGGCTTCACGTAGTAGTGAATGTTTTGAAAATCGAGTTCGCGCATGAGCTCCACGTTGCCCCACGTCGGCATCGGCTTCTTGTTATAAACCTCGAGTGCTTTGAGTCTAAACTTTCGCATCCAATCCGGCTCGTTTTTCATCGCCGACATTTCCTCAACGATTTGCTTCGTAAGGCCTTTACCGGAATCAAAAACATTATCGACGTTGTCCCGGAAACCGTACTTATAATCTTTCGGTGCGAGATGTGCTTTCTGTGCCATAAATTTTTCTCCTTGAACCTTACTTCGCGGCTGACAACAGCCAGTCGTACCCTTTCGTCTCCAACTCGGCCGCGAGCTCCTTTCCGCCGGATTTCACAATGCGACCTTCGGCCAACACGTGAATAAAATCGGGTTGCACGTAATTGAGAATTCTTTGGTAGTGCGTGATCAGAAGAATCCCTCGTTGCGGGCTGCGCGTTTTCTCAATGCCGTTCGATACGACTTTCAGCGCATCGATATCGAGACCGGAATCGGTCTCATCAAGGATGGCCATATCGGGTTCAAGCAACGCGAGCTGAAGAATCTCATGGCGCTTCTTTTCACCACCGGAAAATCCTTCGTTAATATACCGACCCGAAAAACTGTCGCTAATGCCTAACAATTCCATTTTTTGCTTGAACGCATTCCGAAACTCAATAATCGGGATTTCTTTGCCGCGTACCGCTTGCATGCTCATGCGTAAAAATTTGGAGACCGGAACGCCGGGAATCGAAAGCGGATATTGAAAACCCAAAAATAAACCTTTGCGCGCACGCTCATCAACCGAAAGAGCCAATAGATCGTCGCCTTTAAACTCGACTTTGCCTCGCGTCACCTTGTATTTCGGGTGCCCCATTAACACATTGGAAAGTGTCGATTTGCCGGATCCGTTCGGGCCCATAATCGCGTGGACTTCGCCGCGTTTGATGGTAAGGTTGACTCCTTTTAAAATCGGCTTATTTTCCACCGACGCGTGCAAGTCTTCGATTTTGATGAGATTGTTCTCGTCCATAATTCTTAACAGCTCCTATTATTAAATGCCCACGGCGCTCGTTTTCTCTCGGGATGTTGCTTTCCCGAGCAAACTGCTCAGTGTGTTGCGTGACAAAATTCGTGAAAGCTCGCCGTCCAACTCATTGCAAAGGAATCGACTCAAACAACCTTCGGTTTCATGGCAGTCGGAGGAATGATTTTCTGGCATGCTGCAGAGCACCGGGACCATCGGACCTTCGAGCGCTGCGATAATATCGCGCATCGAAATATCGGCCGGTTTCTTCGCAAGTCTGTATCCGCCCTGTGGGCCACGAATAGACGTGACCAAACCAGCGCGACGAAGTTTAGAAAATATTTGCTCGAGGTACGGCAGCGGAATCTTCTGCCGCTCCGCAATTCTCGCGAGGCGAACCGGAGAATCCTGCGGCTCGCGCCCCAACTGGAGCAGCGCGCGAATCGCGTACGTCGATTTGGTTGACACTTTCATCATATACCGCATCCTAACATAGTTGACTATTTCTATCAACAATAGAAATAGCCGATTCTGCGACGGAAACGGTTGATTAAATGCTGTTTTTGAAGCAGGTATTAATTCGCTTTTTCGGAAGCAAGCGGGGAGGTCATGTGCTGGGCCACATCGTGGTGGGTGTTCCAAAATCCCGCCATGTTGACCGAATTGTCTATTATCTTGCGAACCGCAAAATAACGGGCCGCTTCGGGCCGCGATATTCCGTACACGTTAAATTCATGCAGTTTTTCTCCGACCTTAGCGTAAAAATGAACCGTAAATTCATCGCGAATGTCTTCCTTCGGCCGCGGCCCATTTTCCATTCGAAACATTGCTTGACGATCGAGATTGTCCCAAAGCTCCAAATACTTATCAGGATCCATGGCTTCGACTTCACGGCTGTGCGATTTACTGGCCGGCAAGCGCGGATCGTTGATACTTTTTAAAACGGAAACCTTGCCGTTCACGCAGCTGAGAATTACGCCATAGGATTCCACCGTGGAAAACCCGCCATCGGCGCGGTATGAAATTTGCGATTCCTTTAAGATGTCCTGGTTTGTTATTGAATTTTCGTACTGTTTCTGGGGGGCTCTCTGAACCGAATCAATCAGCGTTCGGAACGGGCCTGCGTAGGTCGGGGGAATCCCGTTGATTTGCAAAATCATGATAAACAGGTCGCAAACAGTGCCTTTTAGGAACAACCGGACTTTTCGATTTTTGTCCATGTCCGGTTTAATGCAACAGTCCCGCCCGTTCGTCCCCTTCATATTAATACCCTAGTCCCGGCCGCGGGAAGGCGCAACATGATTTCGGTCAACTCGAATTAGACGGTCCCGCCTTGTTTTTATATGTTGCGTCCGCGCGATGTTCAAAAAATTCAAACACATCCATTTCGTTGGCATCGGTGGCAGCGGAATGAGCGGAATTGCCGAGGTGCTGTTGAAACTCCGGTACCGCGTCACGGGGAGCGACGCCGCAAAAAACGCGGTGACTTCTCGGCTTGAAAATTTGGGAGCCACCGTCTTTGTTGGCCACGCCGCCAAAAATGTTGAAGGTGCCGATGTCGTTGTAACCTCGACGGCGATTTCCCAAACAAATCCCGAAGTAAAAGCGGCACACAACATCGGAATCCCCGTAATCCCTCGCATCGAAATGCTCGCCGAAATTGCGCGGCTAAAATACACAGTGGCCGTTGGCGGAACCCACGGAAAAACCACGACCACATCGCTGGTCGGTGAAATTTTCAAGCATGCAAAATTGGATCCAACCGTGATCGTTGGTGGACGACTGAAAGCTGTCGGGACGGGGGGCGTGCTGGGAGCCGGCGATTACTTGGTGGCCGAAGCCGACGAATCCGACGGATCCTTCTTAAAACTCACGCCCACAATCGCAATCGTCACCAACATCGATGATGATCACCTGGACTACTACAAGTCGATGGAAAATTTGGAGTCCGCGTTCGCACAATTTGCGAATCACATTCCGTTTTATGGGGCCACGTATCTTTGCGGCGAAGATCCCGGCGTAAAACGCGTGCTCTCAAAATTGAATCGTCGCTGCGTGCTGTACGGTTTCGATCGCAAGTACGATCTGAGCGCCACGAATATTGAACTAAACGAAAGCGGTTCCCGTTTTGACGTGCTTCAGAAAGGGAAAAAACTTGGGACGGTGCTTCTTCCACTATCCGGCAAACACAACGTGTTGAACGCGCTCGCGGCCATCGCTGTTGGCCTTCATATCGATATTCCGTTTGCGGTTATTGCCGATGCGCTAAACAAATTTGAGGGTGTGGGACGGCGCATTGAAATTAAAGGAGAAGCCGACGATGTGCTCGTCGTGGATGATTATGGGCACCATCCAACCGAGATTAACGCCACGCTCACGGCGGTCAAAGCGCGCTGGCCCCATCGACGACTCGTGGTATTGTTCCAACCCCATCGTTACACGCGCACGAAAATTCTGGCCAAAAATTTTGCAAAGGCGCTTGAGCACGCCGACAAATTGTTTTTGATGCCGATCTATGCCGCCGGAGAAAAACCGATTGCCGGGGTATCGACAAAATCCATTTCAAAATTTTTGAAGAAGAAGAACCTGAATTTCTGGGGCTGGGAAAATTCTATCGATGAGCTGAGAAGCGAACTTAAACCCGGCGATCTTTTGCTCACGCTGGGGGCTGGCGATGTTTGGAAAGTTGGCGAACAAATTCTCAAAGGAACAAATGCGCTCGCACCGCAGATAAAAAGCGCGTTTCCAAATTTAGCGCCCCGCATCAAAGCAGAAGAGCCCTTGAGCCGTCACTGCACCTGGGGCATCGGCGGTCCCGCCGAGGTGTACATCGAGATTCAAACGATCGCGGAACTCCAGATGCTGCTTCGATGGTCCGTGCAACAACGATTTCCAATTTTCTTCCTTGGCTGGGGTTCAAACGTGTTGTTACCGGACGAAGGACTTCGTGGCATTGTCGTGCGGTTGCGAGGCGAACTCGAGGCCATTGAATTCAGTGGCAACACCGTGGATGTCGGTGCCGGCGTGCATTTACCAAAACTTGCGAAAGCCTGTGTGGAACGCGGCCTGGCCGGCGTGGAAGCCTTGGCGGGCGTTCCCGGAACGGTCGGCGGTGCGCTCATGACAAACGCGGGCACCCCGCGCGGCGTCATCGGTGATGTGATTGAAAAGGTGCGGATTATTAACATGGATGGCTCCTTGTCGGTGCTGGATCGAAAAAAAATCGAGCTCGGATACCGACGCTCAAATCTCATTGGGAAATGGATCGTTGGCGCGACACTGCAACTCAAGCCATCCGAAAACGGGGCCGCCAAAGAACGAATGAAACAGGAATTGCTATCGCGCGAAAAAACACAGCCGCTCGGCACAAAAAATGTGGGATCGGTTTTTCGTAATCCCGAGGGTGATTTTGCCGCGCGACTCATCGAAGCCGCGGGCCTGAAAGGGAAAACGTTTGGTCGCATGCGCTTCTCGCCGAAACATGCAAACTTCATCGAAAACCTCGGCGGCGCCACAGCGAAAAATGCGCTCGAACTGATCCACATGGCGCAAGCGCGAGTCAAAGAACAATTTCAGATTGAACTGCACCCCGAAGTGATCGTCGTTCAACAACCCGATGCCATCCACGCTTAACTGGCTGCGTCAGCGTCGCGTGGCCGTGTTGATGGGAGGATGGTCCCGCGAACGCGCCATCTCTTTAAAAACCGGAAAAGCCGTGGTCGAAGCATTCAAACGGTTGCGCGTGCCCGTTGCGGTGATTGATGTAAAAAAAGACATCGCGCAGATTCTCAAAGAAAAAAAAATCGAATTTGCGTTCATCGCGTTGCATGGTACCTTCGGCGAGGACGGTGGAATTCAGTCCGTTCTCGAGAAATTAAAAATTCCTTACACCGGCTCGAGCGCGAGCGCGAGCCGCTTGGCAATGGACAAACATTTGTCGAAACGCCGCTTCAAAAAGGCCGGCGTACCAACCGCACCATGGATCCGAATTTCGAAGAACGGATCAAAGAAATCCTTGGATAAATGGTTGAGCGCGAGCGCTGTCTTCGTAAAGCCGGTGGATCAAGGATCCGCCATCGGTGCCTCCCGGGTCGACACAAAACGTCAGTTACCGAAAGCGTTAAAACAATGCTTCCGCATTTCAAAAACAGCGCTCGTCGAAAAATTCATTTCCGGTCGTGAGCTAACCGTGGGAATTCTTGGGTCGCGCGCTTTACCGGTCGTTGAAATTCTTCCCGAACATTCTTTCTATGATTTTCACTCGAAATACGCACCGGGCGGGTCTCGTCATCTCGTGCCAGCGCCACTGCCGAGAAAAGTTTCAACGAGGATGCAGCGCGTTGCGATCCGCGCATTCAATTCGCTCGGCTGCACCGTTTATGGGCGCGTCGACATCATGCTCGACAAAAAGGGCGAGATGTTCGTGCTGGAGGTGAACACGATTCCCGGCATGACAAACACGTCTTTGTTGCCTGACGCAGCGCGCGCAATTACGATGTCGTTCGATGATTTGGTGCTACGCATTTGCGAATTGTCTCTGCGAGCGCGAGGCAAACAATGAGATCCACTAAAAAATCGCTATTCGGATCCAAACGTCCGCGGATATTTCGCGAACCAAAAAAACGAAGCCCTTCCCTTTTTTACAAACGAAAGCAGCGCGTAAAATTTCGGCCGCGCTACGCCGGCTCCGTCGTAAAAAAGATGGGAAAATCGTTTGCGCTGTTGACGCTCGGTGCCGGTGCAATGCTCGCCATTGGATGGACCACCGTCAAAGGCGCGCAATATTGGAAACAAAGCGAACGACTGCGCGTGAAGCAAGTGGTGTTCAGCGGCGAGTTACCGGCGAGCCTCAAAGGTTCATTCAAAGTCGGCGCGCACGATCACTTATTAAAAATCCATCCGCTTTTGCTCGAGAAAGAATCTCTCGAAAAATTTCCGGAACTAAAACGAATCTCGATACGTCGAACGCTGGACCGGTCTCTGATCGTGAATGGAACATTCCGTCGACCGATCGCGAAGCTTGAATCGCCCGGCAAGGAACTGGGTATCGACAACGACGGAATTGTTTTTGCGCTTGGCGAACTGCTCGACTTGCCGGCGAACCTGCCGGTCATCGAATGCGCGTACCCGTCGGATCGCACAACAGTCCTTGGAATTCTGGACCGTTGGCAAAAAGACGTGCCGAATTTTTATTCTCTCGTCAAAAAAGTAGAAACTGATAGAATGCGCGAACTGTACGTCGAGCTCACCGACGGCGTAACGATCGAATGGGGAAATATTTCAGACGCGAACATCGTTCAACAGTCGCAACGCGTGCTCACGTTGCGCGAAAAGTTTACGCCACAGAAGACGCCGGCGAAACTAATACTTGTCACAACGGACCGCATCGTGATGGATGCGAATTGGAAAAGCAAAAACTGACACTCGGGGAGGTGCCATGTCGAAACCGGAAATTTTAGCGGGACTTGATATCGGAAGCGGCCAGCTGGTGTGCACAATCGGCCGCCGAATGCCCGATCAGGATCATGTCGAAGTCATCGCTGCAACGCGTCAAAACTGCCGGGGCCTGAAAGGCGGCGTCGTTATTAATATCGATGAAACAGCCCTCTCCATCACCCACGTTGTTGAAGCCGCCGAAGAGATGGCCAAAGAATCCGTTCGAGATCTGATCGTCGGAATTCGCGGCGCGCACATCCAAACGTTCAACCATCACGGGGCCATCAACATTGCGCGCACCGACAAAGAAATTACCACCGACGACGTTGCGCAAGTCATTGAATCCACAAAAGCCGTTCCAATCTCCACCGATCGCGAAATCATCCATGTGATTCCTCAAGACTTTGTGCTTGACCGTCAGCAAGGCGTCCCGAACCCCGTTGGGATGGAAGGATCTCTGCTCGAAGTAGAAGTTCACATTGTGACCGCCGGATCCTCTCACCTAAACAACATCTGGCGTTCGATCAACAACGCCGGGTTTGGAATTCGTGAGCCGGTGTATGGATTATTGGCGCTCGGCGATGTTGTCGTTACGCAGGAAGAAAAAGATTTGGGATGTTTGTTGATTGATCTTGGTGGCGCCACAACGGGCCTCGCGGTTTATTCCGACGGCGGTGTTCGTTTCACAAAGGAATTGGCCATCGGCACCGACGCCATCACCAACGATCTTGCGCACGGACTACGAACATCCTTCTCGCAAGCGAAAATGGTCAAAGAGCGTTACGGAACCGCCGTGCGCTCGAACGCGCGCAAACAAGTTCTCGTGAGCGGCAACGGGCACGACGAACCCGTCGACATGGACGAAGAAGTGACCTACACATCCGTCGACGGCCGCACCGAACGCCAAATTCAACGCAACACGTTATTCGAATTCATCGCTCCGCGCGTCGAAGAAATTTACTCGCTGGTGCGCGCGGAAATTGAAAACTCCGGACTGTCCGAACAAGTGGTTGCCGGCGGCGTGATTGTCACCGGTGGTGGTTCGATGATGACCGGAATGGTGAACGCTGCTGAAAAAATTCTCGAACTGCCAGCGCGCCAAGGGTTACCGCAAAACATCACGGGCCTTCCAGAAATTATTTCCCACCCAAGCTACGCCACAGCGGCGGGGCTGCTCACATTTCATTCCATGAGCGATTGGCCGCGCGGCGGACGAAAAGGCTCGCGGCGCGCTGCCGGCAACCTGCTCGGGAACGTAAAAAACTTTATATCGGACTTATTTTAAGGATCGGACATGACGAGAATAAAATTCACCGAAGACTTTAAAGAACAACCGGCCATCATCCGCGTTATTGGATTGGGGGGCGCCGGCGGAAACGCCGTGAATCGAATGATCCAAGCGGAAGTCGAACATGTTGAATTCATTGCGGCCAACACCGACGCGCAAGCGCTCCGTCGCAATTTGGCGCCCGTACGAATTCAAGTCGGAGAACGCCTAACCAAAGGACTGGGCGTCGGAGGGAATCCTCAACTCGGTGGACAAGCCGCGCTCGAATCCGAAGATCGTCTGAAAGAAGTGATCCAAGGCGCCGACATGTTGTTCATCACCGCCGGTATGGGTGGGGGAACAGGAACCGGTTGCGCCCCTGTGGTGGCGCGCATTGCAAAGTCTCTTAATCCGGCTCCGCTCGTCATCGCGGTCGTCACACGCCCGTTTCAATTTGAAGGCCTCGTGCGCGCTAACCAGGCCAGCGCCGGCATCGAAGAACTGCGGCCGTTCGTCGACACGCTTCTCGTCATTCCGAACGACAAGCTTTTTGAGATTATCGATGAAAAAACGCCAAGCCTCGAAGCGTTTCGGGTCGCCGATGACGTGCTGCGTCAGGCGATGCAAGCCATCGCCGACGTCATCACCACCCACGGTCTCGTGAACGTTGACTTTGCCGACGTGAAAACGATTATGTCCGGTTCTGGCGAAGCGTTGATGGGCATTGGAACCTCGGTAGGACCCGATCGCGCCGTGACCGCCGCGCGGCAAGCGGTGCAGTCTCCGCTTCTTGAAAATATTTCAATCGAAGGCGCAAAAGGTGTCCTCGTGAACATTACCGGAAATAAAAACGTCAGCATGTTCGAAGTGCGTGAAGTAATGGACTTTGTAAGTTCCGCGACGGCGACAACCTCGCACGTATTTTATGGCCAAGTTTTCGATGAAGGCATCGAAGATAAATTAAAAGTGACCGTGATCGCGACAGGCTTCCCAGCGCGCTCCTATAAAGATCGACCCGCGACGCCAAAACGCGCGGCAACGCCACCGATCGCGAGCGCCGGAATTCCGGCAGCCCCGGTTCACGTCGGCGCTTCTGAAGACGATTTGCGTCGTCCGGCCTATTTGCGTCTTCGTAACCGCAAGCTGAAATAAAAAGGGGTTGAACGAAAACCAATCGGAGTTTAAGCTTCGATTGACATGGAAAGCCCCTACGAACCAAAGAAACTGAGCGAAGAAAAAGAGCGCGACACCCCTCAGATTCCTTCGGCACCAACACCACAACCTTCGTATTCCGGTCACAATCCACCGGTAACCGCAGCACCGACATCCGCGCCAGCCGCAGCGACACCAGCGTTTGCGACACCCACAAACGCATCAGAGTTGCTCCACGAACTTTTGAAAGGAATGGTGGAACGAAAAGCATCCGACATGCATCTACGATCGGGGACCGTTCCGATCTACCGTATCGATGGGAATTTGTCGTCGGCCATGAAATTGGTGATCACGCCCGAAATGGCGCATCAAGCGCTGGGTCAAATGCTCACGCCCACCCAATTGAAAATTTTTGAAGCTCGCAACGACATCGATTTTTCGTACGCGCTTCCAGCGTATGGCCGCTTTCGCGGGAACGCGTTTCGCCAACGGGGCTCGGTAGCGATTGTGCTTCGTCAAATCCCAACGCATATTCCAAATTTTACGGATCTCTACTTGCCAAAGGTGATGCCGAAATTTTGCCAATTGTCGCGCGGTCTTGTGCTCGTTTGCGGCGTGACCGGAAGCGGCAAATCAACGACACTGGCCGCGATGATCGACAACATAAATTCGGAGCGGGCCGAACACATTGTGACGGTGGAAGATCCAATCGAATTTCTCTACAAGGATAAAAAATCGATCCTTAGCCAACGCGAGCTCGGTTCCGACACACCCAATTTTGGTGAAGCACTGAAACACGTTCTGCGGCAAGATCCCGATGTAATTTTGCTCGGCGAAATGCGGGATTTGGAAACGACATCAACGGCGATCACGGCCGCACAAACCGGCCATCTCGTTCTTTCGACACTGCACACAACGGATGCGGTGCAAACCATAAACCGCATCATCGATCTCTATCCGCCGCACCAACAAATGCAAGTGCGTTATCAATTGGCCGACGTATTAAAAGGCGTCATTTGTCAGCGGCTCATTCCGCGTGCGGCCGGGAGCGGCCGCGTTCCGGCCGTGGAGGTCCTTGTGGTTACGGCTCTTGTCCGTAAAGCGATCGCCGAAAACCAAATGCACGACGTTCAGGAAGCCATACGCCAGGGTACTTACTACGGAATGGAGTCCTTTCACCAATCGCTGCTCAAACTTTATCGCGACGGCCTGATTAAGCTTGAAGATGCGCTCGAAGCCGCTTCGAACCCCGAAGAGCTCATGATGGCCGTGCGCGGCATTACCTCCGGCACCGACGCCGCTTAACCGTCCAACCTTCCGCAAACGCCTCAAAATCACACGCCCTTCGGCGATTTTCCGATAAATAGGTTAGAATCCGGCCCCTATGGAAAACAACCCGTTGGCTCGTTATCGTCGGCGTATTGATGCGCTGGACGACCAACTATTAAAACTACTGAACGAACGCGGTCGCGTTGCGAAAGACATCGGTCGCGCAAAAGCGAAAAGTGGAGATTCCGTGCTGGCGGCATCTCGCGAAAGCGACATTTTGAACCGGCTCTCTTCCCGAAACAAGGGCCCGTTGTCGAACGAAGCGGTGGGGGATATTTTCCAATCAATTTTCGCTACGTGCCGCGCTTTGCAGAAACGGCTCACGGTGGCCTACTTTGGTCCCGAAGCGACGTTCACGCACCAAGTGGCCATCAAACATTTCGGACGGGACTGCGATTTCGTACCGGTTCCGTCCATCTCCGACGTGTTCTTTGAAGTGGAACGCAAGAGAGTGGATTTCGGCGTTGTGCCGATCGAGAATTCCACGGAGGGCGTCGTCAATCATACGCTCGACATGTTCATGGAGTCGGATTTGTCCATCGTGGCCGAGCGCGAAGAAGCGATTTCGCAAACGCTTATGTCCATTTCGGGAAAACTCAAAAGCATCAAAACGGTTTATTCGCACCCGCAAGCTCTGGCGCAATGCCGCAAGTGGCTCGATTCCCATCTGCCGGGCGTCGCGATTCATTCGGCGGCATCGACGGCCGATGCGGCTGTGCACGCGACGTTGGACGGCTCATCCGCGGCAATCGCATCGTTGTTGGCCGCACAGATTTATCACTTGAAACCGGTGGCAATGAACATCGAAGATTCGCCTGAGAACGCAACACGCTTTCTCGTTATCGGTGATCACTCGGAAAAGCCCACTGGCAAAGACAAAACGTCCATCTTGTTCTCGGTAAAAGACCGGGTGGGTGCGCTTTATGATATCTTGCAACCGTTTCGTCTCGCTGGCGTAAATCTAACGAAGATCGAATCTCGTCCGACAAAGAAAAAAGCGTGGGAATATATCTTCTTCGTTGATTTCATCGGACACCAATCCGAAAAAAATGTGCAACAAGCACTGAAAGGTTTGGAAGCACAGTGCAAGACGCTAAAAATTCTCGGTTCGTATCCCTACGGCGCTTAACCCGCCTTTTTTGAGAAACCACACATGAAGGAAATATCGTCACCTATATCGCCCCGTCCCGAATTGGAACGGTTTCAACCGTACAAACCCGGTTTGTCGTCGGATCAAATACGCCGTCAATACGGTTTGCGCGCGGTGATCAAACTGGCGTCAAACGAAAATTCGCTCGGTCCCTCGCCGCGCGCGCTGAAAGCGTACAAGAGCATAGCGGAGACTCTCGCGCGCTATCCAGAAACGCGCAGCACAGACTTGCGAAGCACGCTCGCGCTCCGTCACAAGCTGGACATCGGCCAAGTGATTATTGGTGCTGGCTCCGACGAAATTATTGAGCTGCTCGCGAAAACCTACTTGACCCCACAAAACGACATCGTCGTGTCAGCGTCGGCATTCATGCAGTACCGTTTGGCGGCGCAATTGATGGGCGCTGGCGTAACGACCGTTCCGATGAGAGATTTGAAACACGATCTCGTCGCGATGGCGAATGCGGCAACGACGCACACGAAACTTGTTTTCATCGCGAACCCGAACAATCCGACAGGAACGTACAACACACGCCTCGAAGTGGACCGATTCTTAAATGCGCTTCCGCCGCGCGTGTTACCAGTGTTCGACGAGGCGTACTTTGAATACGCGGCCGGCCACGAAGATTATCCGTCTATGATTGAAGACTATTTTCACAAGCGTCCGATTATTGTGCTCCGCACCTTCTCAAAGATCTATGGTTTGGCCGGCCTGCGCGTCGGTTACGGCGTGGCGCCAGAAGAGTGCGTGCGCGAGATGGACAAGATCCGTCCACCGTTCAATGTGTCCAAGCCAGCGCAAGCCGCGGCACTGGCGGCGCTTGAAGATAACAAACATATCCGCAAGTCGGTGGCGTTGAACGACGTCGAAAAGAAATTTGTGGGCGAGGAACTGACGAAAATGGGATTCGAAGTCGTACCCTCCATCGCAAACTTTCTGCTATTCAAAGTGAGCCCGCGCAAAGGGCATGCATTGTTCGATGCGTTGCTGCAACACGGCATGATCGTGCGGTCGGTCGACGAATACGGTTTGCCCGACTATCTGCGCGTGACGATTGGAACGCGCTCCGAAAACAAAAAATTTCTTGAAGCTTTAAGGGAGGTCACACAAAAATCATGATCTTGACGTTAAAAACCGGTGCTCCAAAAAAGGACATCGATAAAATCATCGCGAAAATTAAGGAGCTGGGATTCCAGCCTTCAATTTCACGCGGCGCCGAACGTGTCGTCATCGGCGTCATCGGTGAGAAAGCGATCGTTCATAAAGACACGTTCAGTGTTTTTGAAGCGGTCGACTTTATTACGCCCATTTCAAAACCATACAAACTGGTCTCCCGTGAATTCAAAAAAGAAAACACGATTGTCTCCATTGGCAAAACCGTCAAAGTGGGTGGCAAGCAAGTGGTTGTTGTGGGGGGCCCGTGTTCGGTCGACACCTGGGAAAATTTATCCATCAATGCACGCGAGATGAAAAAAGCGGGCGCCACGCTCCTGCGCGGTGGTGCGTTTAAGCCGCGGTCATCGCCATACGCGTTTCAAGGTCTTGGAGAAAAAGGGCTTGAACTTCTTGCCGAAGCACGAAAAATCACGGGACTTCCGGTGGTCACCGAAGTGATGGATCCACGCCAAGTGGACGTCGTCGCTCGATACGCCGACGTTTTTCAAATCGGAGCGAGGAACGCGCAGAATTTTGATCTACTGAAGGAAGTGGGGCTTGCGAAAAAACCCGTTGTGCTTAAACGAGGGATGGCCCTTACAATCGAAGAGTGGCTCATGTGCGCCGAGTACATTATTGCAAAGGGAAATCACAACGTGATTCTCTGTGAACGCGGCATCCGGACGTTCGAAACCGCTACGCGAAACACGCTCGACATTAGTGCGGTGCCCGTCATAAAGCATCTGACGCACTTACCTATCTTTATCGATCCATCCCACGGCGTTGGTGTTCGAGATTTCATCGGCCCGATGGCCAAGGCCGCGATTGCAGCCGGCGCCGACGGAATCATGCTCGAAACGCATCCCAAGCCGGCCGAAGCGCTATCCGACGGCCATCAAGCGCTTTTGCCTGCGCAATTCGCGCATCTTGTAAAAGAAATGCGGGCGGTGGCCGAAGCGGTGGGACGAACGCTGTAACCCCCATGCGCGTCTGCATCATTGGCGTCGGACTAATTGGTGGATCGCTGGGGCAGGCGCTTCGGCGTGTCCGCAAATCGGGCCGACGACGTTACGCGGTTATTGGACTCGGCCGCGACAGAAAATCCCTCACGCGGGCCAAGCGGCTTGGTGCTGTTGATCAGTTCTCGACGAGCACTTCACAAGCGCTTGAAAATGCGGACGTTGTCGTCGTTTGTATTCCGGTTCACCAAATTCCCAATTTCCTGCACAAGAATCTCACATTTTTCAAATCCGGATCGATTGTGACGGATGTCGGAAGCGTGAAGGGTATTGTCGCGGATGCAATGCGGATCGCCGCAAAAAAGCGAACGGACGTGTCTTTTGTAGGCGGACACCCGATTGCCGGTTCGGAGCGGACCGGAGTGGAATTTGCGAAACCGGATCTTTTCAAACGGGCAGCTTGCGTTCTAACCCGCGATGCCGCGTCTTTCAAAGCGCTCGATGTTGTTCGATCGATGTGGAAAGACGTCGGCGCGCGCTGCTTCCTTATGAACGCAAGCGACCACGATCATTTCCTTGCATTAACAAGCCATCTGCCACACTTGCTCGCTTTTGCGCTCTTTTCCGAAGTGGAAATGGTCTCGAAAAAATCACCAATCGTTAAATCGCTGGTCGGAGGATCCTTCCGAGACATGACCCGAATTGCGGGCGCCGATCCTGAACTTTGGACCGGAATTGTCAGCAGCAATCGAAAAGAAATTCAAAAGGTGAGCGCTCGGTTCGTGAAACAGCTGCGACACTATTCGTCTTTTCCGGCCAGCAACCTCCGACAACATCTAAAGACACTCGCTCGCGCCAAAGCCTCTTTTTGAAATGGAAAAAGTAATTCGGAAACCGTCTGCTTTGCGCGGAACCATCAGCGTACCGGCGGATAAATCCATCACGCACCGCGCCATTCTTCTATCGAGTCTCGCGAATGGAACGTCCACCATCGAAAACCCTTTGTTGGCCGACGATTGCTTATCGACCGCTCGTTGCATGGAAGAGCTTGGCGTAAAAATTGAACGCTCAAAAGACAAATGGACTATCCATGGAAAAGGCCTCTGGAGTTTTGTAGCGCCGCGCAACGATCTTGATTGCGGCAATTCGGGAACAACAATGAGATTGCTTTCGGGCGTATTATCGGCTCAGAATTTTTCGTGTCGCCTCGTGGGGGATGCGTCGCTGTCCAAACGTCCCATGACACGCATTTCGCAGCCGCTTTCGAAAATGGGCGCCACCTTCTCGCTTACAGACGATAAATACGCCCCCATCACTATTACCGGAACAAAAAACTTAAAGCCGCTCCAATGGAAGAACAACGTGGCGAGCGCGCAAGTGAAGTCTTCCGTTTTGCTCGCGGCGCTGCACACAAAAGGGGAAACCGTTTACGACGAGCCGACCGTGTCGCGCGATCACACGGAACGCATGTTCACCGGCGCCGGAATTCGATTCCAACGCGAGGGGACAACGATTCGAATCGAGGGACCACAAACTCCAACGCCGCAGAATTGGGTTGTGCCCTCGGATATTTCGAGCGCGGCCTTTTTCGTGATCGCGGCGAGTCTTTTTCCAAACGCGAATGTTCGATTGCTCGCCGTTAATACAAACCCGACACGGACGGGTCTCTTGGACATTTTGAAATCGGCCGGAGGCGCCGTTCAACTGGAACACGAACGTACGATTGGAGGGGAACAAATTGCCGACATCGTTGTGAATTCGCAGAAGGAATTAAAAGCGTTCGACATCGACAAAAAGATTTCGCCCCGACTCATTGATGAAATCCCGATCTTGGCACTCGCAGCGACGCAAGCGCACGGCACATCCAACTTTTCGGGGCTTGAAGAATTGCGCGTCAAAGAAACGGATCGACTCAAGGCGCTCACCAAGAATTTCCGTGCGATGGGCGCGCGCATAGAAGAAATATCCGACGGATTAAAAATTACCGGCCCGACCAAATTGCGCGGCGCCAAAGTCGACTCCTTTCATGATCACCGCGTTGCGATGACGTTTGCGATTGCGGGACTCATCGCCGAAGGAGACACGACGATCCAGAATAGCGAGTGCGTCGCAATATCGTTTCCAACATTCTGGGACCTGTTAAACCATCTGTGTCAAAAGTAAAAAATCCGTTTTATCAGCCGTTGTTGTATTGGTTCGCTAGAAACACCTGCCTTGTTCTTTTTAAACTAATTTGGCGGTTGCGGGTGATCGGGCAAGAAAATATTCCTCGACAGGGAACAGCGATTATCGCAGCGAATCACCGATCGTACACCGATCCACCGCTCATGGGTTCTTCGTCTCCTCGGATGGTGCATTTTCTTGCAAAATCGGAGTTGTTTGAATTTAGGCCTTTTGGGTGGCTCATAAAGAATTTAAACGCGCATCCCATTAAGAGAGGAAGGCAAGACATCGCCGGCTTTAAAGCGGCCAAAGAGATCTTGGATAATGGAAACATCCTTATTCTTTTTCCAGAAGGCCGCCGCATTGATGAAGACGCTTTCGCTCCCGCCAAAGCGGGCGTGGGCATGCTGGCGACGCTTGCCAATTGCCCCGTTATCCCAACGTACATTCATAACTCGGGATATCTCAAATATTTCCGGCCGGTAACGGTGGCCTTCGGCACACCGTTGTCGCCGAAAGATTACGGCTCCTACCAAGAACTTGCCGATCAAGTCATGGTAGAAATGGCCAAGATCAAAACAAGGATTGTTGACGGGAAAATATGATACTCTACACGCACCCTCAGTAAATCATTCCGATTGCCTACCTGCCGGTCAAAACAAGTTGATTGTGTTGGTTCGAAATCTAGAAAAGGAAAATTATCATGGAGAGCACTGTTATGACCGAAGAATTCAGCATGGACGAAATCCTCGCACAAACCGCTGGCGCGACGCCCGGAGCCATTGTCGAAGGAACGGTGGTCGGACATACCGACACACACGTGCTAATTAACGTCGGTCTTAAACAAGAAGCGGCTCTTTTGAACAAAGAATTTGGTGGCACTCCGCCCGCCGTTGGCACGCAACTTCAACTTCTGCTTATCCGTGAAAATGGTCCCGAAGGTCGCCCGCTTGTTTCGTGGCGCCAAGCGCGGGAACGTCAGAACTGGGACAAACTCGCCGAAATTCAGAAGAGCCAACAACCGGTCGACGGAAAGATTACGCAAAAAATAAAAGGTGGCTTCATCGTTGATATTGGTCTCGATGCCTTCATGCCAGCCTCGCAGCTCGATGACAAGCAAATCGCAAATCCGGAACAGTGGGTCGGAAAATCCGTACAAGTTTTGATTCTTGAGATGGACAAAGCAAAGGGAAATGTTCTCGTGTCGCGCCGCCGCGTGATCGCGCAAGAAAAAGCCGTGAAGCGCGCAGAAACGCTTCAAACCTTGCAGGTGGGACAAGTTTTTAAAGGCCGCGTCACCGGACTCACACAGTTCGGAGCGTTTGTCGATATTGGCGGCATCGAAGGGTTGCTTCATGTTTCGGACATCGCCTGGAACCGCGTTGATAATCCAGCCAAAGTCTTGAAGGTGGGCGACGAGCTCGATGTTAAAGTTTTGAAATACGACACGACATCGAACCGCATTTCGCTCGGACGAAAACAGCTTCTTCAACATCCGTGGGATGGCATCGAGTCGCGACATCCGGTGGGATCGACGGTTTCTGGAAAGGTGACGGGACTCGCGGATTTCGGAGCGTTCGTGGAAATTGAGCCGGGCGTCGAAGGAATGATTCACGTTTCCGAATTTTCGTGGACCGAAAAAGTCAAGAAGCCCAGCGCGGTTCTTAAAGTCGGACAACAGATTGAAGCGAAGCTTATTGCGATCGATCGCGAGAAAGAAAAAATTTCGTTGAGCTTGAAACGTCTTGGTCAAAGCCCGTGGGAAAAAACGCTCGCCGATCATCCGATCGGATCGAAAATCGAAGGCGTCGTGAGCCACCTCGCGAATTTTGGCGCGTTCATTAAAATTCCGGCCGGCGTCGAAGCGTTGCTGAAAACGCAGGATATTTCCTGGACCGAACGGTATCAGAATCCTTCGCAAGTTTTAAAAGTGGGCGACAAAGTCACGGCGATTGTTTTGGAAGTTAACCCACAAGAAGAAAAAATGTCATTGGGCCTCAAGCAGCTAACGCCGGACCCGATGAAGAATCTCAAAGTTGGCCAAGATGTGGACGGCACGGTTTCAAAAGTGGGCGAGTTCGGAATGATTGTGAAGCTCGAGTCCGGCGTCGAGGGCATTGTTCGTCATTCGGAAATGCAGAACGAACGCTCGATGTTCGACGACCGGTCGTCGCGCGACAAGTCTGCAGCGCAAATTCCGGCGTACAAAGAAGGCGACAAAGTTACGGCCAGCGTCATCAAAATTCAGAAGAAAGAACGCAAGATCGAACTTTCCATTCGCAAATACGAAAAGACACAAGAGAAAGAACTTCTGAAGAAATACAGCGGCAAAAACGAAACGTTTTCGCTCGGCGAAACGACCGGCTGGACCGACGACAAATAATTCAAAACCCTTTTTCGAAACGGGAACCCCTGTTAGACTTGGGGCATGTCGTTTTTACGTCGTAAACACGTCCCGTTTTTCGTTTTAACCTTCCTCTGTACACTTCCCACCTTCGCGGTTGAAAACAACGTCCGACGGGACCATTTCAAATGGATGACGATCCGCACGCCGCACTTCGACATCTATTACGATAAAGACACCGAGGCGATTGTGCCGCGCATGGCGCATTATCTCGAAGCGGCGTGGGCCGACGTGGGAAAAGCGTACAACTACTACGTTCCCGATCGGACTCCGTTTTTCTTTTATTCCAATCACAATCAGTTCGAGCAAACGAATATTGTTCCAATTGGCGAAGGAACGGGCGGTGTCACCGAAGCTTTTAAAAATCGTCTCGTAATTTTCAACGACGGATCCGAAGAGTGGCTGCGCCACGTGATTTACCACGAATTCACTCACGTGATGCAATTCAACATTCTTTACGGTGGCTGGTGGAAATCCATTCGGCTTTTAAAATCTCCTTTTTATCCGCTCTGGATGATGGAAGGCTCCGCTGAATTTGGATCGGGAGATATTGATGATGCGACGGGCGACATGGTCGTGCGCGACGCGTACGCGCACAACCAATTGCCACCGCTCGCCGAACTGCAGGGCTTCGCGCACTTAAAGCCGAATCAAGTCACGCTCGGATACAAAACGGGAGACGCAGCAATCACCTTTCTCAAAGAAGAATACGGCGAAGAGAAACTGCATGAGTTTATGTTCGCAATGAAAGATTTTTTCGATGTTTCAAGCGCCCTTCAGGCCGTGATCGGTTGCGACCTCAATTGGTTTGATTTCCGGTTTCGCGAATGGGTGGGGGAAAAATACGCCGCGCTTTACAAAGACGCGGCGTCACCGTCAGCGTACGGACAAAAACTCACGCCGTCCGATCTCATTCCGCAATTCAATCAGAATCCCGTCGTCTCCCCGGACGGGAAGAAAATTTATTTCTTTAGCGACCGCGGCGGGCCCGAGCAATTGATGGAGTTGAATCTCGACACATCGAAGACAAAACCGATCCTGCCACTCAAATACAACCTGTACGAATATTTGCATTCGGGCGGCCGCGGTCTTTCGATTTCACCGGACGGACGCTGGCTCGCATTTTCTGCGGAAAAAGAGCAACGCGATTATCTTTACATCTACGATCTTAAAAAACATAAAGCGAAGCGTTACGCAATTCCCTTCGACGAAATTCGCTTTCCGGTTTTTTCTCCGGTGGACAACGATCGGCTCGTGTGCACCGGCATGACGCGCGGCGTTAACGATCTCTACCTCATCGACCGCAAAGCGCGGCTCATCGAACGCTTGACCAACACACCGCAAGACGAACGGAATCCCACGTTCACACCGGACGGGAAATCGATCGTCTTTTCCGGCGAGGTAATGTCCGAGGATTTGTCCGAACCACGGTACCGCAATCTGTTTCTGCTCGACATCCAGACGAAGCAGTTGCGGCAGATCACCGATCATGTCGGATCCGAATTGGAGCCCGAGGTTCTTCCCGATGGATCGATCGTTTACGTGAGAGATCGCGACGATAAAGAGACGTTCGGATTTAATTTGTACCACCGCGACACGGCGGGCCATGAGACGCGTCTCACGAATTTCATTGGCGGTGGGTTCTCGCCGCGCTATTCCGCTGCCAATCACGCGCTTTATTATGTCGGCTTCGATGCCGGAGAGAAACACATTTACAAAGGAACATGGGATCTCGAAAAACCATCTCAAAACGAAAAAATTATCGACGCTGGTTTATTGGGAGAGGGAGAAGCTCGAAAACAAAAGAGTCGACCGATACTCGCTTGGCCTCCGGGGAAAGATGAACCCTTGTTTTCCACCGTGGGTCGACCGTACCGTTTTAAAGGATCCACCGATTTGTTCATTCCGTTTTTCTTTTATTCGTCGGTCGATGGTTTTGTGGTGATGGACGTTTGGCAATACTCAGACCTGCTCGGCAATCATGTGTTTCAACAGCAAGCGCAATACGCGTCGGGTGGAAACACAATGGACCTGAGTGTGCTCTACACGTACGCGCGCTTCCGACCAAGCTTTTCTATCGGGGTGCATAGTCTTCGGTACTATCGCGACTTTACTCAAGATTCGCAGCGGCGAGAGGTTTCGGGGTTTGGACTCGTTACCTATCCGTTGGACCGCGTATCGTCCGTTATTGCAGGAGTCGGTGTCACGGATCGTGAAGATGTTTTCTTTGATGGTTCCGAACCCGATACAAACTTTCACGATCGTTTTGGGCTCGCCGGTTATCAGTACGATACCGTGACAGGTCGGTATCTCATTCCCACGAAAGGACAGCGGCTCGGCGTCACGTATCAGCAGGGGGCCAGCAAACTCGGCGGCGATCAGTCGTACAAGACCGGGCTTATCGAGGGCGTGCAATATTTTCCAATTCCGGGCGAAAGCACGCTCGCCACGAGGCTTTTTTATGGACGCAGCATCGGCGAAGAAAAACAAGTGTTTCGGCTGGGCGGCATCGACAAAATTCGCGGCGTGTCGTCCGGATCCGACGCCAATAAAAAATCCAATGTCGCTCTCGGCAGTGCGGAGCTGCGATTGCGAATCAAATATTTGAACACGCGAACATCTTTTCTTTTTCCGGATTTTTTCTTTAAGGCGGCGTATCTCATCGTTTTCGAAGATGCTGGTTATGGTTGGGACAGCACCGAAGAAAGAAACGCGTTCGATGCAACGAAGCTTGATAATTCCGCCGGCCTTGGCGTTTCGTGGCCCACGTTCATTTTGCAATCGTTTCAACTCAATCTCACGGTGCAGTGGGCGCACCGAACCGACACCGGGGGCGATGTGTGGTACATCAGCGTCGCGCCTTCGTTTTAGTTATGATCCGGAAATCCCCTATGAAAATATCACGCGCTTTTGCTTTTATCGTCGTGTCTTTTCTCGCACCGATCTCGTCTCAAGCCGAAACGTTCCTTCGCATCATTCAACCCTACGAAAACTCCAATATTGCAAACGTGAAACAGTCGTTTGTGTTTGGTTCGGTTCTTCCGGCGTCCGCAACGCTCACGATCAACGGCATGCCCGTGAAACCGTACGCGAACGGTGGGTTTCTTGTGATGATTCCGTTTCAAGAAGGGAAATTTAAGATCGAGGCGGTCGCGTTCGATGGCGTGTCCACCGCGACAGTGGTCCGCACCGTGAATGTTGCTGGCGGGTTGGCCACGTATCCTTCGACGTACGGGAAGATTGATGTTCTTTCTCCAAAAGGACGATATGTGGTGCGGCCCGGCGATGCAATTAATTTCACTATTCAGGCGGCGCCCGGCGGCAAAGCGTCTTTCCATTTCAAAAATCAAACCGAAACTTTCGCGCTCGAAGACAATCAAGGCGCGGTTCCCGGAATCTACAAAGCCATTTACACGGTGCGCCCCGAAGACAAATTCGAAAATGAAAATGTTGCGTTTACACTGAAGCGACGCGATGGAAAAAAAATCACCGTCAAAGGCGAGGCGGATATCACGGTGCAACGGCGAAAGACGCCACGCATGATTGAGCTAAAAGAAGATAGCGTTTTACTGACGGGTCCCGAGGCGGACTACGGGTACAATTTGTTCAGTCTTCAGGGAACGCGACTCGAAGTCACCGGGGAACAGGGAGATTTTTTACGCGTTGGCCTCGGTGAAACAAATCAAGGCTGGGTTAAAAAGAATGCGGCCGTCGAATTACCAAAGGGCACACTGCCCGCTCGTAGTGTCACACGAAACTTGCGCGTCACCGCAAACGAAACAAGCACGATCATTGAAATTCCGCTGCAGTTCCGACATCCGCACCGAATCGAACAATTTACGAATCCTCACCGCCTTCAGCTGACGCTCTTCGGAGTTGTCGCCGACTCCGATCGGATCCGGTACAAAACAAAAGATTCGGTCATTGAAGAGATCACGTGGTACCAAAGCGAACCCACCACGTGCGTGTTCGACATTCGCACGCATCAGGATCAACCGTGGGGATACGATGTTCGATACGACGGAACAACAATGTTTGTGGAAATTCGGCACCGCCCGCCTTACGCCGGCAAAGGTTATTCAATGAAGGGCTTAAAGGTCGCCATTGACGCCGGACATTCGGCGCAAAGTTTTGGCACGATCGGGCCGTGGGGAAACACCGAAGCGTCGATCACGCTTTCGGTAGCGAAGGTCGTCAAGCAAGAAATGGAAAAGCGCGGAGCCGACGTCGTGATGATTCAAGACGGCACAAAGGAAATTTCGCTGCAAGAACGCACGAATATTGCGTGGCGTGAGAAAGCCCATCTCTATGTTTCGATCCATGCCGACGCATGCGGTGACGGTCAAGATCCGCGCGAAGTCCAAGGATACAGCGTGCATTACTATCATCCGCAAAGTCACGCGTTCGCCGAATCCATTCATGAAGTGTACGGACAAAAAACCGGAATTCGTGACGAAGGACTTTGGCGATCAAACCTGGCCGTCTGTCGCATGACGCAAATGCCAGCGATACTTTTGGAGCAGGCGTTTTTAATATTGCCCGAATACGAAGAACTGATGATGACGCCGCGGCATCAGCACCTCGTTGCCGATAGCCTTATCACCGGGATCTTGCAGTTCATGGAGATGCATCCCAAATGAAAAATAATTTGAAAATCGTGATTGGTGTTTCCACCGGAATGATGATCGCCGCGGCAGCCGTCGCCGCTCCAAAAACGTTTAATCCACCAAAAAAATATTTTGTGAAAGCCGATGTCGCCGATGTGAGAAGTGAAATGAAACCGTCGAAAAATATTTACAAGTACGACGCACTCCAAGAAACGCAGGTCGAGCACGGAGAACCGGTGCTCGTTTACGAACGCGACGGCAACTGGATGCGCGTGGAATGTCCGCAGCAAATGGAATTCACTCACAAAAACGAGTGGCAAGGTTATCCCGGTTGGATTGAGAGGAAATATTTGTCGGAAAACGCGTCGCTCGAAAAGCCGATAACGGAGCCGAAAGAACTCGATAAGGATTTGCGTTGGCAAATTCTCAACGAAGCAAAGCGGCATTTGGGAGCTCCGTATTTTTGGGGCGGACGCTCGCTGTACAATCCAAAAAATAAAAAGGTTCTGACCGGCGTCGACTGTTCGGGGCTCGTAAATTGGTCGTACCGACAAGTGGGATGGCTTGTGCCACGCGACGCGCACGAACAGTCGATGAAGGCGCGAAAGTTGGAACCAAAGAATCTTAAATCCGCCGATCTCATTTTTCTCGCGAAAGCGGACAACCCCGAAAAAATTGTACACGTCGCGCTTTACGGAGGGAACGAGACACTAATTGAAGCGCCACAGACCGGCGAAAAGGTTCGCGAAATTTCGTTCATGGACAGATTTGGGAAATCGCTTTCTGAACTATCGAATGGCACTGTCGTCGGTGATCGCGTTGTAACGTTTGGCACTTTCTTTCCGGAGGAACAATGAACAATCCACCCGAATTAAAAAGAGAGCTCGGGCTTTTTACGTGCGTGTTGCTGGTGATCGGTAACATCATCGGCGTCGGCATTTTTACAACGCCCGGAGAAATCGCGCGCGACCTACCGTCCGCGGGTTGGGTGTTGCTCGCGTGGACGATCGGCGGACTCATGGCGCTTGTTGGAGCCCTGACGTATGGGGAACTCGGCGCAATGATGCCGAAAGCGGGGGGGAACTACGTTTTTTTGCGCGAAGCGTACGGACCGCTTTGGGGATTTTTGTACGGCTGGGCTTATTCGCTTGTGACCACGCCGGGAACCATCGCTTTGCTGGCGATTGGATTCGCGGAATACGCCGGCATGAACACGGCGCTTTTCTCGACGAAAATTTTCTGCGTGGCAATTGTCTTGTTGTTCACATTTTTAAACACGCGCGGTCTTAAACTTGGCGCTTCGGTGATGGATGGCATCACATCATTAAAAGTTGTGGCGATGTTTGCGCTGGCCGTGCTGGGATGGTTCATCGGACATGGAAACATCGCCCATTTCCAACCGCTTTTCTCTGGATCGACATCCCACGCTGCGATGGCGATCGCTGCGGCGCTTGTACCAATGGCATTCACGTATTCCGGTTGGAATTCCGCCGTCTTTGTCGCCGAAGAAGTAAAAAATCCGGGACGGCTTATTCCGATGTCGCTCGTGATTGGCACGCTCGCCACGACAATCATTTATCTCGCAATGAACGCCGTTTACTTGTACGCGATTCCACTGCCGACACTCGTCGGAGAAGTAAAAGTTGCGCACACGGCGGCCACAAATCTCTTCGGTCCGTTTGCTTCCAATCTCATTACAATTCTCGTCGCAACATCGGTGCTCGGTTGCCTGTCGGCGACATTGTTATCAAACCCACGCACGTTGTTTGCGCTGAGTCGCGATGGTTACTTTTTTGATTTCGGATCGTTTGTTCATCCGACATACAACACACCAAACGGCGCCATTTGGTTTGAAGGTGTATGGGCCTGCGGACTAATTCTCATCGGCAATTTCGAAATTATTTTGAAAGTTTTGTCGGTGCCGCTCGTCATAATCTCTTTGATGACGGTGCTTTCGATTTTTGTTTTCCGAAAGAAGCAACCGAATTTGCCGCGGCCCTACAAATGCTGGGGTTATCCGCTAACACCGGCCGTGTTCGTTGTTATCTCGTGCCTGATGTTGTACGCAAAAATCCTCGAACGTGGCATTTACGGTCCCATCGGAATTCTTGTATTTGTCTTGGGCATTCCCGCGTATTACGCGTGGAAAAGGAAACACGCCGTTTGAAAGTTGTCGAGAAAATTCTCGACATTCTGCCGATTCCGTTTTGGGTTTATTTTCTTTCCATTGTCGCCGGAACCGTTGGCATTTTGCCGCACGAATCCTTTGCGTACGATTGGACCACGCGCCACGTTTTGCCCGTCGCAATTGTTCTCATGCTCGTGGGGGCGCCACTTTCCGATCTGGTGAAAATTGGCCCCAAGGCCATGGTTGCGATGGCGATCGGCACCGGAACAATTTTCTTCGCGCAAATATTTGTCTACGTGCTCTTCATGAATTTCCTTCCAGGCGAAGCGTGGAAAGCGGTGGGCGCGCTGATGGGTACGTGGATCGGTGGCAGCGCGAACATGGTGGCCGTAAAAGAAATCCTCGGACTTTCCGACGGTGGGCTCAGTATTCTGGTTATCGTGGACACACTGCTTTCGTACGCGTGGATGGCGTTTTTATTATCGGGAGCCAAGTTTCAAAAGAACTTTGACGAGCCGTCGTGGACGTCCACAGAAAATGAGTCCCAATTTCATCAAACACGCGAAGAGAATAAATTCCGTTGGTTTTCCGCGCCAACAATTCTTGTGATTGCTATCGGTTTTGCGATTGGAGAATTGTGCGTGATGCTCGGCAAACAGATCGGCAGCCTCGCAAAATTCTTTCCGACGAACGGTTGGACATTGCTTTGCGCATCGACGTTGGCCCTTCTCTTGGCTCTCACTCCGCTAAAAAAAATAAAAAGGTGGGGAACACAAAACATTGGAACGCTTCTGCTTTATTTGGTTCTCATCACCATCGGCGCAAAGACAACGCTGACGGCGACGCTGGGCGCCCCCATTTATCTTTTGTACGGCGTTCTGACGCTCGGAATACATGGCGTCTTATCGGTCCTGTTGGGGAAATATTTTCAAACACCCTTTTTTCTGCTCGCCACGGCCAGCCAAGCGAACATTGGCGGAGCGGTTTCTGCGCCAATTGTTTCTGAGACCTACCGACTACGCACCGCGCATATCGGCGTGCTCATGGCCGTTTTTGGAGCCGTTTTGGGCACCTATCTAGGAGTTGCGGGGGGGTACCTTTGCCGATCAATTTACAATCTGTCTCATTAAGCAATTGCATCATTAGCGTATAATAAGATCCATGTCAGCCCCGATTACGAACAAAGAAGAACTGGTTTATTTCCCGTCCTGGGTTGCCGGCCGGAACGGCTACGCCGACCGCATTCGCGAGCTCTTTGAGAAATACCACCATGAAAGAGGAATGCGCATGACACAGCAGCGCAGCCGCATTCTCGATTATCTGCTATCAGCGCATCATCATGTGGGTGAAGACGAAATTTATCAAGCGCTTAAGAGTTATGGGATCGGCAAGGTAACCGTGTTCCGAGCGTTGAAAATGCTTGAGGAATGCAAAATTATCGACCGCGTGCACGCACCGAACGGCAAACCGCGCTACGAGGTTAACTACGAACGGCCGCATCACGATCATTTGATCTGCGTGGAATGTGGCGCAATCCAAGAAATTCAATGGCCACAAGTGGAACGGATCCAGGAAAAGACTTGTCGCGAACTCGGCTTTACTCCAATTTTTCACCGACACGAAATCTTCGGTCGATGTCGCAACTGCCAGAAACCGCAAAATGCCAAAGAAAAATAAGCAAAACCGGGTACCCGGGATACCCCAAAACACGCCAAATCAAATCGTAAAAACGCCTCTCTTGGTATCCAAAAAGGGATGGAAACTGGTGGGACTTGGGATCGGCATCCTTATTATTGGGTACGTTGTTCTGTCGTTGGCAGACCCGATGGGCAGCAACTGGGCCAGCCATCTAAGCCCGTTTCTAATCTTGGGCGGCTACACCACAATCGGTGTAGCTCTTCTCGTTAAAGATCGTTCTTAAATCGCGCCAACGGATTTTTTTGGCCGCGATTCGCAAGATTAAAAAATCAATACAAGTCCTCGCGCACAACAAATTAATACTGATCAGCAATTATTTTCAAAGAAAATCTACCAATCTATATGCAGAATTTTAACCTTGCCGCGCACACAATATATAGAACATAATATATATTATCAGAAGTTGTCTTCGGCCAAATTTGGTAGAAATTGGTGCAAATGTTAACGTCGAATCCCAAAAAATGAAAATGAAACAAAACGTGGCACTTATCGAAGAATTCTTGAAAAGCTTGCAAGAAAGGCGAATGTCGCCGGCCACCGTTCGCGCGTATCGAGCCGACTTGTCCGATTTCGCGAAATACCTGGACCGAAAGACCATGAAGAGCGTTATCGAACTGGACAAATCCGACATTCGCGCTTATTTCGGTAGGATCAAGGAACAGAACCTAAAGACCAATTCCTTCATCCGAAAGTTGGCAACAATTCGGTCGTTCTTCAAATACCTGATGAGGACCGAGAAAATCGCTAAAAACCCCGCTGCTACCCTCCACACACCACGAAGAGAGCAGAAAATCCCCAATTTTCTGACAACAGATGAGCTGACCCATCTGATTGTCGCGATTTGCCAAGTAAAGAATCAGGAAGCAGCGCTGCGGAACCGAGCCTGGATTGAATTGGTCTATTCCTGTGGAATCCGGGTTTCGGAAGCGTCGGGATTAAGCATAGGAGACATCGATTTTTGGAATAAAACGGTTTCTGTTATTGGCAAAGGCAACAAACAACGTATCGTGCCGCTTGGTTCAATCGGAATGAAGGCTCTTCGCGACTATCTAAAACTGCGCGGACAAGATGTTTTATCCCCCACTTCTCAGAAAAACCCCGTTTTCACGAGCTTGCGCTCGAAATCACGCCTCAGCACGCGCGCGATGCACACAATAATTGAGCAGGCCGCCTTAAAGGCTGGTATTCGTCGAAAGATTAGCCCGCACGTTGTCCGACACACGTTCGCGACGCACATGGTGGACGCTGGCTGCGATTTGCGCACCGTGCAGGAGATGCTGGGCCATAAAAATCTCTCAACAACACAGATCTATACGCATGTGACGACCGAGAGAATGAAGAAGACCTACGAGAAGGCCCATCCGCGGGCCTGAGACTAGAACTTTAGCTGAAGTTCGATACTGGAGCGACTTGCGTTCTGACTGGTGCTGATGGTGCTGTTGGTGGTGGGATCGATTACATCAAAAGCTTTGCCCGGTTTAAATGACGCCATCATTCCTTTCACGCTGACGAGACCAGAGAATCGATAGAGGAATCCGTAGTCAAACTCCACACCGAGCTCTTTGTCCCCGGCTGTGCTCTTGTCGGCTTTGTATTGGTAGTAATCAAAAAGAAATGTCCACTGCGACCACGGCGTCGCATCAATTCCGAAATGAATGGTTTGAATACCGGAAGCTCCGTCGGGAAGGCCCGTGTTGTTGGTTCCTGGATTCGCAAAGGGCTGTGTCGGTGAATAAGCATCGGAAAACGTCGCCGCGAAATAATTGCCATAGCCGCTTCGTTCCAAACCGGACCAACGGCTCGCAAACGTTGGCCGGAATGCTTCGTCCTTGTCGGACGTGTTCGCATTGTCTCCGGAACCGGAACAGATTTCTGCAACGGCTCCGAAACGCCCAAATTTTTCGGTGTTTTGTTTCCCCCCCAACCCCACCACATATCCGGAGCCACCCAGTTTCACGGTCGGGGAATTTGCCCCCTGCTTCACTTCACCGCTCTGCATGTAATATTCACCTTTTAAATAGGCGTCCTTGAGGCGCGTGATCGCGCGCACACCATAAATGGTTCGGTCCACTTTTGTTGCGGCGAATGGAGTGCTGGAGCTGCCCACTTGATACGATTGCGAACCATCCGATTTTTCCCACAACCCCATGAAATCCCAGCGAAAGGCTTTGCTGTCAAACGACAGCATCGAACCGTACAAATCTTTATCGCCACCGGGTTGGTTAAGGCTTTCACTGATTTTCGCTGTAAAGCCCTCCAAATCGAACGGCAGACGCCGAAACGGCGATTTTAATTGGGCCCGGATCGCATTGAATCCCAATTCATCATCCGAGAGAATTTTTCCGTCGCCCCACTGGATGGGTTGGCGCCCGATCGTGAGAATGATTCTGTCTTTCCATAGATGTGGCAAGCGGGCAAACGCGTTTTGCACAAACAAATTTCCGTTCGCGCTCGGATAACGCGTCACGAGCGGCGTGGACGAGCCTTCGAGGCCCCATGGCGTGATCGATTGAATCCGAATCGATGCTTCGACGTCGCGGCTTAAATCGGTCGTGAGATAACCTTGCAGGCGTTGATCGTAGTAGGCACTGTTCTTAAAATTTTTATCGCGCTCGTGGGTTGAAACACCGCGCAACAGATAATCGGCGCCGATGGAAAGATTGGTGGCGTGAAGATAAGGAATTGAACAGGAAAAACCGAGAAGGAAAATGATTTTTTTTATTTTCATGTCGTTTTTCGAGAAATCGATTGTAACAGAGACTCAGTGGTCCAGCAAGAAAAAAGAAACCCCTCTCACCCGAAGGCGAGAGGGGTTTCCGTTTTAAACTTTTTTTCGATTAGCTCTTCTCTCCACCGAACTTGATTTTCGCGCGGGCGAAAATTTTGTTGATGGCATCTTGCTGCGTTGCATTCAAACCTGTCGTCGGTGCAACGTTGTAATCCAGCGCTTCGTCCGGATTCAACATCGCCCAACCGAGCTCGAGCCCAACGTTTTCCGTGTGGTCGTAACCGTAGGTCAAGTCAAATTCGTTTCCGAATTTCTTGCCATGGTCCGTTCCATCAACCGAGCCTTTCGCTCTGGAAAACGTGTAGAACTGAAGGTCGAAACGCGATTTCGTCGAGAAATGCGGCTTGTAGACGAGACCAACGTTGAACACCTGGAGACCTTGCGATTGCGCCGTGCTGTTCACGCCGTCCACGCCCTGTCCGAGAGGTGTACCACCACCCAACGCATTGCTTTTTCCGAAGATTTCGCCGAAGTAACGATCCGATGTATTCACGCCGAGAAGCGAGAAGTCATGGAAGGATTTGTCGTCGTTGTCGTTCGCTGTTTTGTCATCGCCCGACGCCTGGAAGAAGTTAAGAGCAACGCCGATCGAACCGATGCTGAGGTCACCGCTGTTGAAGCCGGCGCCCAAGTCAATGGCGCTACCTTTATATTTGAGGTCGCTTGTCGCGCCACCGTTGTTGCGCTGACCGAAGTTTTTCAAGTATTCCGCACGGTAGGTGAACATGTTTTCATGAATACCACCATTGGCGCCCAAACGGAAGATTTTCAGGTGATCGTTATCGCCCGCCCCACTCGTGTTGGACTTATCACCCATCAACACAGCTGTCCGAACGCGACCACCGGGGATCACGCTCAAGATAGCTTCGACGTTGGTGAGGTTCACATCACCGGAGGAAGTTGCATCGGTCTGTGCTACGGACGTGGCGGTTTCCGCTGCTTTACCCGTGAACAAAACGACATGAAGTTTGTCCCAGAAATTACCGCGAGGTTCTTTCTTCGCGCATTGGAGTTGAAGACCATCGATGGAATTGACGGCGAGCGCATCATCGCTTTTCGGACCGATGTGCCAGATGGCATCTCCAACTTCACCGGTGTATTGACGACCGAGGCGCGCTTCCATGCCCCACAAATCTTGCAGAGTCACGTAGGCATTATGGAATAGGAAGTTGCTTTCTTCATTGCTCACCGACGATGGCTTTCCTGCGCCACCATAGAGAGACTGCGAACCAGCCGAACCGTTGTTGCGAACGAGTTCGAGGCGACCCGTCACACCTTCGGTTACCTCGGCATTCATTCCGACCCGCACCCGCGTCGTGGTGACGCCACGGTGATCGTTCGATCCGGTGTTCGATGTTTTCACACCACCGAGATCTTTTTCGTTATTTGCTGAGTTACCGCTTACTTCCAGGGACCCGTCGAACTGCAGGTTCCCCACCGCGAAGAGCGGCCACGTCGAAGTGGTCGCTACTACTGAAACAATGGCAAACATGGCCAATTGTTTTCTCATCTTTGTGATTCCCCCTTAGGAGTTTTGATTTGTGCTGCTATTCAAAATACCGTGAATCAGAAAAAATGTGAAAGGCAAAGTGCGCGGATTGTATCACCGAGTTTTTAATTTGTCCATAATTGACCGCGCGTTTTCAGCCCAGTGCGAGGTTGGATAGAGATCGATAAGGTGGCCGAGCGCTTTTTTGGCGTCGTCAATTTTGTTGGCGGCGGCCAACGCGCGACCGAGATTCAGCTGCACGCGCGCCGCAAGAAAATGCTCGCCAAACTCCGACATGAAACGTTCGTATGTTTGGGCGGCGGCCTCATAATTCTTTTTTGATTCTTGGGCAAATCCCATATTGGATAACGCCAACGGCTTCAGCGGCGACTTAGCGCTGCGATCAACCGCTTCGGAAAAAAGTTTTTCGGCGTCGTCGAATTTCTTAAGACCGAGCGCCGACGCGCCCTGGTAGTACAACGCCTGCGCCAACAAGTTGTTATCGCTAACGGTTGGTTTTAATTCTTCGAAAGCCTGATAGGCGCGGTCGTATTGATGCTGCATAAGAAAAGATTGTGCGAGCGCCATGCGCGTAATGTTGATTTCGCGCCTTTCTCGGTTCCGCAAAACGACCACGCTTCCAAAAAGAAGAACAAGCGCTGCGACGGCCGCCGTTGCAATAACAGGAACGCGGTTCGTGAGCACCCATGCGAGCACACCTTCCACTTTTGTGGCGAGAATATTTTCTTTGAGATCGGAACGCGTGCTCATTGATCACCCCCGGGCGGAATCGAACCACCAACCATCTCCTTAGGACGGAGCCGCTCTTCCAATTGAGCTACGGGGGCACTTCGACTTCGCTCGATACGAGCAAAAATTTTCCGGGTTGATGTCGCCATATAATAATGAGAGTACATTGAAGAAGTGCGGCTTGGCAACCCAAATGTCACTTCGCGCCCGTTTCTGCAAGCACGTGATTGTACGCTGACAACGCCAGAGAATTGTTTCGGTTCAAGTGTAACGCTTCCCGCCACTTGGCGGTCGCCAAGTTCAGTTCTCCTTTCGAATAATAGAGCAGCCCTTCGCGATACAGATCGCGACTGATCTCTTCGTTGCGTGTTAATTGCACGACGACCGTCTTGGCGTCGGTGTTCGAATCGCCCGTTTCCCGCGCTTCCATCTCAAGCGCTTCCAAGCACGCATTGATATACACTTGGGCCACGACGGCAAGCGAACCCGACTCTCGTACCCGATGAAATTCTCGAACACTGTTCAAATAGTCGCGGCGTTGGAACAGATCCTTTCCACCCTGCAAAATCGATAAAACTTTTTTGAACGCTTCTCTGTCCGCGGCGATAAACATTTGCACCGCATTCACGTATTTGGGGTTCATCACGAGAATCTTCTCAAGCTTCGCTCGAGCCAGCGCCAAATTTTTTCCGGCCACCGCTTCTCGAAGACTCAGCATTTCTTGATCGACAGCTTTGCTCACACCCTTTTCAATATTATCGCTATAGGCGCGATCGTTTTGTTGATCCGCGAGCGATTGCGGGGGCTCATCCGATTTTGATTTTGAAAATTGATGGAACGCGGTGTACGAAACATTTACGTCGGCGGGCGTCCAGTCGGAATACCCATCACTCACCCATACTTGAAACGTAGCGACAACGCCTCGACGATCGATACTCATCTGAGGCATCGTGAAAAGCGCCGAGCTGTTCAGAGGGTTGCTCAATTGAACCCGGTCGCCTTTGGTTTGGCACCAAACAAATTGAAGTGGATCGTGGTCCGCGTCTTTCGATTGGCCGGCATCCAATGACACGACGTTGAATTCGTCCGCCGCAATGGATTTCCCCGCCGAAGGAACAGGCGCCGAGTTCACGTGCTCCACCATTACCCAGGTGCGCTCGCCGCACACATCGCGATGGCCTGCGTCCGCATGAAACGAGAAACCGAGCAACAACGGTTCGTTCGAAGAGAGCTTGGGCGCTGTAACACTGGCCACAAGCGAATGCGGTTTATCGATGGTCACTTCAGGGCCAAAAATTTGCACCCACGAATAGGAGAGAGATTCTTTTTTATTACCGGAAACGGACCGCGGTTCCAATTTCACGATGAACCTTTCCGGAACGATTAAGTTGGGCCCCAAATCGCAGGAAGAAAATGCGATTCCTCGAGCCACCGCCATCACCAAAAAAACGCCCACGCATTTAACGCGCGGTGAACTGTTTGTTCTCATTGGTCTCTAAAGTACATTGAAGAAGTATGGCTTGGCAATCAAAATGATGTTTGTCAGGATCTAAAAAAGGAACTCAATCCGGAGGAAATTTATGAAGGACGTCAGCGTATCGCCAAAAGGTCAATTCTCACAAGTGTGTTTCTTGTCGGTAATGGTTTTGATTCATTTGTTTGTTGCGCGCCAACTCAAACAAGATGCGCAGGTGATTCTTGCCGCTTTGCCGGTGATTGCCCTCGTGTTTAGCCTCTTTGCAACAAAACAGGCGCCGTTGGATTTTTTTGTGAAAGCAATTGTATGGATTGCGATAACGATTGCGAGTTACGCGCTCACGCTCGCGATTGTTATGCGCGTTTGGCCGGCCGTCAGCCCCGATGGCCACGTCGTCATGCCAATCGGACAATTGGCCGTCGGAATTTTTGTAGGTTCGCTGATCGGCCTGTTCGCGGGCAATAGTTATTTTCGCTTGTTGCGTACGAGCGTGAAAGCGGAACGTTTTGTTTTTCTTACCTGGAGCCTCGCCACTTTCGCGAACAACTTTGTCCGTCGCTAAAAAACCAGCGAATACCGAACAATAGTAGACGACTTAATATTGGATCAGCGAGAACACGCTGTGGGCTTTTAGCTTCTCGCGCCCATTAAGCGCAGCCAATTCGATGAGGAAGGCAACGCCGGAAACAATTCCGCCGCTTTTTTCGATGAGGTCGCAGGTGGCTTTCGCGGTTCCGCCGGTGGCGAGCAAGTCGTCGGCGATAAGAACTTTTTCCCCTTTCTTCACGGCATCGTCGTGAATCTCTAGCGTATCAACGCCATATTCCAATTCGTAGGTTACCGACTGGGTTTTGTGAGGAAGTTTTCCGCGCTTGCGAACTGGAACGAAACCAGCTTTCAGATGATACGCAAGCGGTGCCGCTGCTAAAAATCCGCGCGACTCGATACCAACGACTTTTTCAATTCCTTTGTCTTTATACGGCTCGACCAACTGATCGATAGCGATACGAAATGCGTTGGCGTCGGAGAGAAGTGTGGTGATATCTCGGAATAGAATTCCTTTTTTCGGAAAATCAGGAATCGTGCGAATGTATTGTTTGAGGTTTTCGGAGATGGCTTGCGGCGTCATATGAGGCCCATACGCTGCGCCGCGCGGCGCAAACGCTGAAGGCCTCGTTCTTCGAGTTGTCGCACGCGTTCACGGGAAAGCCGAAGCTTGCGGCCAACGGTTTCCAACGTCATGCGCTCCGATCCGTTCAGACCAAACCGCATTTCCAAAATTTGTCGTTCGCGTTCGCCCACTTTGCCGAGCGCTTTGTCCATTTCGTCTTTCATGCGCAACTCGGACAAAATGTTGTCCGGCGAATGTTCGCTCGATTCGGCGACCACATCTTTAACAAATAAATCTTCGTCGTCATCGAGCGGCGTGTCCAAACTTTCGAGACCGCGCGCGGCTTCCGCAGCATCCAACACACCGCGAATCTGACGCGCCGACAAATGAAGTTTTTTCGCCATCTCGCCCAACGTGGGATCACGTCCAAACGCTCCGTGCAATTGGTCCCACTGCTTGAGCCATTTTCGTAGCGCTTCCCAAGCGTGCGGAGGAATACGAATTGTTTTTGATTGTTCATCGATCGCGCGGCGGACCGATTGTTCGATCCAGTACGCGGCGTACGTAGAGAAACGAAAACCGCGCGTGTAATCAAATTTGTCGACCGCGTGCATGAGGCCCAAGTTCCCTTCTTCAATCAAATCGAGGAAGTCGATGCCAGGGCGGTAATATTTTTTTGCAATCGGAATAACGAGACGCAGGTTGCCTTCGATGAGGCGTTTCTTCGCGACCTTGTCGTTTTTTCCGGCGCGCTTCCAAAGATCTTCAAAGTCCTCTTTGGAAATAGGTGGGAGGTTCTTTATGCCCTGAAAGTAAAGTGTGACGGGATCCAAACTATCTTTCATCGTTGGCGGAGTGTAACAAAGAATTTAAAAAACTCAAAAGAATCGGGGTGACAGCCCTCCTTCGCTGAAGCTACGGGGGGCAAAATCCTCCGTAGTTTTAACGAAGGAGAATCGGGGTGACAGGACTTGAACCTGCGACCTCTTGGTCCCGAACCAAGCGCTCTAGCCAACTGAGCTACACCCCGGAGAAATACGGCTAGGAAGGACCCGAAACTTATCAAATTATGTTCCACGCTAAAACTTATAGGGCTTTGTATTCTTCAATTCGCAAAACGATTTGCGACCCAGCTTATCTTTGAAAACAACAATATTTCGGCACTCTTCTCCCACCGCCGATGGAGCCACAATGGCTTCAAATCCCACTCTTCGAGTTTCACGAGCGAGAATCTGAGGTTCATTGAAATCGTCTGGAACAACTAGCTTCGAGGTTTCAATTTCTAGTTTCACGAGGTTGGCTTTCTCTGTTAAGTCAAGGCAACGTTCAAAACGGAATTCAAACGTGCCAACTGTCTGCGCTTTCAAATAATTTTTTGTTCCGACCTGTTTAATCTTCTCTTTGAAGCAGCAGTCCACACTTAACGATAAGTAGAGCACTCCGAATTCCCCTTTTGGGTTGAACCGAGCTCCGAAAACCATTGAGTGGCTAATTTCATCGATCGAGGATTCGAATTCCGCATTCACCATTCGGAAAGCGGTTCCCTGTTTTTTGATACCGGGATATAAGTCGGCGAGTGCCGCTAAGTTCAAGCTGGAAAACCGAATTTAATTGAGCCGAGAAGCCCCAATACTTTTTCCAGTTCTTTCTCCGAGCGCAAACACTGAATCGGAGCGACATCGTTTAAATAAGGATTCGCTTTCCGCAACCACTCAAATGCTCCCTTTGGAGTAAGAACTCGAAGCGCCTCTTGAAATACTTTCTCGACACGTTCCAATTGTTTCAACGTATCGCGTCGAGGTTTATGATGTTGGCCTGTGATGCGGCTGAGATTTTTCTCGGGTATTCCAAGCCCCTGAGCAATCATATAGGCGGGAATATGGGAATCACGAATGATCGCCCCCATATGTTGGGCGGCATTTTGTTCCGAGAGAGGTTCGTTTAATGTGAAGGCCAAATTTCCTTGTTTCATAGGATAATTATAAGTATGTCCAGACAATTGTCAAGACAATTGCCTGGACAATAAGAAAGTCAAAAAACGACTTTAAAAGTCAGCGGTTTTTGGGATCTGGGGTTCTCGCGTGCCGCAATTATTTCACGAAATCAAATCTTCGGAATCGGTACCACTGGGAAGGATAATGCGGGAGGAACTTACCAAATTTGTCGGCCACTTCTTGCACCAATCTTTGCACCTCAGCGCGACTTTTCGACTGAGGAATCATCGGATCTTCGACGAAGGCTTTGTATTTGCCGAGCTCGGTTCGCACCACAACAGCAATAACAATCGGGCATTGTTCGCGCACGGCGAGCACCACCGGACCTTTTGGCCACATAACCTTTTGGCCCAGCAATTGCACTTCCGCACCATCTTCACCAAACATGTGATCGCCGAGCATCGCGACTACGTCGCCGCGCCGTAAGGCGTCGCGCACGCCGGTGGCCGCGGTTCCTCCCACCGGGAGAAAATTCACACCGGGCGCACGTCGGGCTTCGATGACCTCTTTAAATTTTTTGTTGCTGTACGGTTGATACACGGCGGTCACGGGCCAACCCCAGCTTTGCATCGTGCGCGCGCCCAGCTCCCAATGCCCAAGATGGAACGTAAGCACCAGTACACCCGGATATGTTTTTCGCAAGAGCTCCACCTTTGCACGGTCGGACGGGTCCACTTCAACTTCAATGCCGTCGGGCAAAAAGAAATCACACATGGTCCACGCGAAATTTCGAAAGATTGTGTTTGAAAGCGAGCCCAATTCCCCTTTTTCCATTTCAAAGATCACGTGCAAATTTTCTTGGAGAGATTTCCGCATGTTGCGCGCTAACACGCCGAAGGCAAAACCGAGCCACCCAACGAAAAAATATTTCAATCGCTTTGGAAGACGCCCACAAAACCAAGCCAGCATTTCAAAAATATTGGCAGCGAGCGTCTGAAATGTATCCCAGAAAAAAAAGCGCATTGATTAGGAAATCGGATGGGCGAACGAACCGCGGCGATGAATCAAATCGAACATCAAGCGCGATGCTTCCCACGCAGCGTGCGGCTTCGCAACCAACTTCGCGCGCTGACGCATCGATTCAATTTTTTTTGGATGACGAAACAAATCGAGAAGCAGAATTTGCAAATCTTCTGGCGAGTGCGCCAGCTTGGCGACTTTGTAACGCGTTAAGAACCGAACATTGCGTTCTTCTTGACCCGGAATCGGGCTCGTCAAAATCATCGGCAATTGCTTGGCAAGCGCTTCGGAACAGGTCAAGCCGCCGGGCTTCGTGATTAAAATGTCGGCGGCGCTCATTAGTTGAGAGGTGTCTTTCACATAACCGAAGACATGGAAATCCGGGTCGTTACGGGTCGCCTTGATTATTTTCTTGTAGGTGCGGCGGTTGCGACCGCAAACGACGATCGTTTGAATGTTCACCGGAATATTTGAAACCGCTTCAACAATCTCATCAATAGGGCCGAGGCCGTGCCCGCCACCCATGAGCAGCAACGTTTTTTTGTTTGGATGAAGACGTAATTTCTGGCGAACCTCCGCTTGGTTCGCCGATTCTCCAAACTTCGGCATGATCGGAATTCCAGTGACGCGAATGCGATCAGCCGAAATTCCACGCTGCACCATTTCGCGTTTCACGTCGTCGTGCCCCACCAAATAAAGATCCACTTCTTCGTGCAACCAATAAGTGTGAACTCCGAAATCTGTAACGACGCAGATGAGCGGGACTTTTAAACGCCCGGCGCGCTTTTCGGCAGACATCGAGATCGCGGGCATCGCTTGCGTGCACACCACCGCCGATGGCCGATACTTTTTCAGCATGCGTTTTATTTTGAGCGAACCCGCGAGCCGCAACAGCTCGCGCGCGTCGCGCGTGGCTTCTTCAACTTCGGGATTGTCATAAAGATACTCCCAGATGAACGGCGCGCTTTTCAGCATCTGCAAATACATGCGGTTAACCATCGTGCCGATGATGGGGAACGTGTGCATGCCTACGTTGATATTGGTGTACTGCATGCGCGGATCCATGCGCGATGCGGCCTCCATAATAGCTTCGGCCGCTTTCTGATGGCCCGTGCCCGCAGCCATATAAAGGAAGAGAAGACTGTTTTCGGACGCCATCTTCAGTTCAGAAAATTAATTGGCCTCAACGACGTCGATTTTTTCGTAGCGCGCGGAGTGCGGCGTGGAAAGATCGTTAAACGGCGGTTTGTGCTTTTGAATCAACCACCAGTAGATATCCTGCGCATCTTCTTTGGTTTTTGCGTCCATCTCGGTGAGATAATCGAAATACAAATTGGGAAATTTCGCGAGCAAGTCATTTGCTTTGGGTTCGATCGTGCCCGCCGCGTGCGCTTCGAGCGATTCCAAAATTCCTTTTTCAAACGCGGCTCCGACAAACAAAACTTTGGGGTTTTGATTTTCATCGAACGTCACAAGTTCGTAAATACCGCGGTTCGTGGGTGCGTGCGAGCAAAATGCGTCGGGCTTAAACCGAAAGCATTTCTCGGAATTTCGGACGTGATAGGTTTTTTGATTTGTATCCGTAGTCATTGAGGTGTCTCCAGAGTTTCGCTGTGCTTCGAGCTCCGAGACTTTTACCAAATATGAACAACCAAAACGGGTGCTCGAGCAACCAACGCAGTGTTCGCCCAACTCGGAATCGACCGTCGTAGGCGTTCAACCATGAACGATTGAAATGCTCAATCGATGTCTGTTCGGAGAGCGCATCGTAAATCATGGGACCCGCGCTAAGAGCACGCCCAATTCCCTCTCCCATATAAGGATCTCCTACAGCGGCGGCGTCTCCGACAAAATATGTTTCCGCAAAACTATGACGGCGACCACGCGCGTAAGGGAGCGGGCCAACGGCGCGCCATTCGCTGATGCGATCGGCTTGGCCGAGCCGCAACAGAAAGCCGTGACTCTTTTCCTTTGCTTCCTCGAAAACAGAGTCCCACTGTGGCCGTTCGTTCGGCTTCCGTTGAACAAGCCCGCACACGTTTGTGGTGCCGTCCGCGTGTGTGAGCGTACCGACGTAGCCGCGCGAATAGAATTGGATCGACATTTGACCGGCGCGTTGGTTTGCGTTTTTGAACTGGGCGTTCCAACCGTACCACCCCCCTTCGCCCTGCGGGCTACGGGGGGCAGGCCCCGATTCGCTGCGGGCCGCAGAGAGTGGAATTAAGCCGCGGCCGGAGGAAATTACAATGAGGTCGGCGGTGGGGTTTCCTTCGGGTTTGAAGCGTTGGCCGAATTTTATTTCGACGCCTTCCGATTGTGCTTGGCGAATCAATGTTTCTTCCAGATTTTTTCTTGGGATGCCCACCTCATCGTAATGCGCGATTGCAAGTTCGTCGCGATTGTTTCCAAACGTCACTTTCGTTTCCGAAATGGGTACCGCCTCGATTGAAATTTGATTCCACACACCGAGCCATTTCAAATGCCGGACGGCTTCCGAATTGATAAAGCCGCCGCACACGCGACCTTGCCATAGGGGGCGCTGTTCCCATACCGTGACTTGATAATCGCTTCGAGAAAGTCCGATGGCAGCGCTAAGTCCCGCGGGGCCTGCTCCGATCACGCATGCGGTCTTCATTTTTGTCCGGCAAGACTCAAGCGAAACCACGGCTCATTTTGTGCGCGGAGATAGTTGAGGCCTGCTTGCTGTGCGAGCAATTGCAGTTCCTGTGAATGAAACGCGCGTCGCACCGAGAGTGGACCATCGTGTCGGACAATTCGGTTACCGATCAAATAGCTGAGCGCACTAACCGCAACATAGCTCGAACGGGATCGCAACAAATCGGAAATAACAATTCCCCGCGTAGCAAGACGATCAAACAATTGCAGCAAACGCACGGATTCGGACGGACGCACATGATGAAACAATAACGACGCGGTCACGTAATCGAACGTCGTTTCCTCGAGATCAAAAACATTTTTCTGAAGCACGGTAATTTCGGGATAGTCGCGCGTATTTTCGCGAGCAATGCTTGCCACCTCGCTGACCAAATCAATGGCGGTCACATGCATACGAAGATTTCGTTCACGCGCCCAGCGCACAACCGCTATTGGAATTTCCGCGCCGCCCGTGCCGACGTCGAGCACACGGATCGGTTGTTGCGGATTCCACGCGCGGGACCAACTTTCGAAATGGCGAACGATGACCGCACTTCCATCAAAGAACCGGTTCGTTATTCCCAAAAACCGCAGTGCGCTGCGCATCTCATCAACCGGAAAAACTTCGCTGTCCATCAACTCGGGCCTATCAATGCGCTCGGTAAAATTCATCTCACATCCATTCGAGAATTGCGCCGAACGCCGAGAAACCAGCGCCAAACGAACCAAGGATTCCCCATTTTCCGTCACGCGCGGCGCGCGTGCGAATTTCCTCGTCAAGGCAGAACAACACGGTGGGCGACGACATGTTTCCGTAATTACGCAGAACCGTTCGCGACGAACGCAACGCCTTTTCGCTCAACGAAAATTCTTTTTGAAGTCGGTCCAAAATTTTTTCACCGCCGGCGTGCAAGACCCAGTGTTCGATATCCGACGGCGTGAGATTGCGGGCGCTCAGCAAACGTCCCGCAATCGTCCGCATAGCGATGGCCGATTGCTCAGGTACTTTTTTTCCGAGAACGTTTTTTAGGTGACCGTTCTCGGTGCGAAATCGTAACGTTTCACGCCACTCCGGAACAATCAACGTTTGGAATTCGTGAATTCGAACATGACTTGGCTTGTTCGACAAAATGAGCGCAGCGGAGCCATCCGAAAAAATTGTGTTCGATATCACGATGTCCACCTCATCATTGGACACCATCGCCGCCGAACAAATTTCGGTGCACACCACCGCGGCGGTGCGACCCGGATTGGCGTGCAAGAAATTGCACGCTTGCTCGAGCGCCGGCATCGCGGCGCCGCACCCCATGCCAACAAGATCGGCCGTACGAACATCGCCACGCAAGTTGCACGATTCGACCAAGTGGGCGCTCAGCCCCGGGCACAAATAGCCGGTACACGTGGTGACAATCACGTAATCAAGATCGGACGACGAAACGTTTGCGTTTGAAAGAGCAACGTTTAGCGCGCGAGTGGAAAGTTGAACCGCGGAGCGCTCAAAGCGTGCGTTTTTTCGGTCGTGGTTTTGATCAAGAACTTGATCGAGAGTGGAGAGAGAAAAGTGACGCTTTTCGATCGACGCGTTCGATAGCGTCTTTTTGTAGAGTTGTTTTGTTCGGTCGTGAACGTCGAAGCGCGAAAGCACAAACTGCAACGTGTCTTGCTGCGAGGTTGGCTGAGGCGGAACCGCAGTCCCGATTCCTTGAATCCACATGGCAAAAGGAGATTAACATTTCTTCCCCATCACCATCGGGCCAAAGATATTGGCTCATGAAAACAGAACCCCATGTTTTTTCGATTGATGATTTGCAAAAGAAAAGCCCTGCGCCGTGGGACGGCGTGCGCAATTATCAAGCACGCAACAATATGAAGGCGATGAAAGTGGGCGACCTGATTTTGTTTTATCACTCGAGCACCGAACCACCGGGCGTGGCCGGCGTTGCGCGCGTGTGCAAAGAAGCGTATCCGGACAACTCGTCGTGGGACCCGAAGAGCGATTACTACGATCCGCGATCAACGCCGGAGAAGCCGCTGTGGTTCATGGTTGACGTGCAATTTGTGGAAAAATTTCCGACTTACGTGCCGCTTGAAACATTACGCTCGTCACCGCCGCTCAAAGACATGGTCGTCGTTCGCCGCGGCAGTCGGCTATCGGTGCAACCGGTAACGCCGGAAGAGTTTTCGTTTATTTTGGAACTGGGGCGGGCAACGGTAGAAAGTAAACAGTGTAGTTCTCGCTCTTTATCGCGATCGTAAAAATTTTAGCGAACGCATCGTTGTTTGCTCCCATCATCTGTTTTTCGCGCGGCCCCATCACAATGTAGGAGATGCCATACTCTTTGAATAAATCAGATTTTTCCGGGTGAGCAAACAATTCCTTTACGTCATTTTGAATTTGCAGATAGTTGTAACCGTGCGACCATAACCATCCGTCGTAAGTCATCACGGGCTGCCTTCCGGTGAGATTAAATGCCCAGTTGTAGTGATACGGTGCCGACAACCAAATGGAATTAACCGGTGTATTCTCGCGCGCCCACCGTCCAAGCGCCAACTCTTCGGCTGAATACATTTGATTGGAATTCAGTGACGGAATCAACGTGCGATAAGTATCAAGGAAACCGGAAAGGATCAAAACGATGAAGAGCAGAATGCTTACGGTTCGGTGACGCCGTTCGTACAGTCGAACGATTACAAATCCCGCCAGACCCGAAATTCCGACAGAAGCCCACACGAGCAATTTGGTGTTGTCCCAAATCCATCGATGTAGCTGGACAAGATTCACAATTGCAAACAAACTAGCGAATGGAAGGAACCAAAACAGCATTCTGAGTCTTTCTTTTTTTGACGGTTGTTCGCGAATCCAAAGTGCGACACCGATCAGGGCCACAATCGGCGTGAGCCCCCAATTCATCAGCCAAAAAGAGATCCATGTTCGGAATGTATTCGCGTACCAACCCGGTTTCCATAGCATCGCACTGCCACCCGAAATTAGCGAGTACCGCAACAAAAAAGGCGCCGCCACGATCAACGCAACGCTTGGCAGCAATGCCCACATCGCGAGGCGACGCGTCCAATTTGCGTCGCGATCAAGCGCCAGGCTTCCGAACGCCCAGCAACCCAAAATTATTCCAACGGCAAGAAAAGAATGCGTATGCACAATGGAAAGAAGTCCCCACAGAATTGCGGCTAAAAAAATCGTTGAAAGTGCTGGAGCGGACTTATTCCGCTTGAACGAATTCATAACCAACAGAAGCACGACCAGCGCGATTGGGAATCCCAATTGAAACGACCGTTGGCGAATTATCATGCTATCGATGATCGAATGCCACTGAAGATCGCTGGCGGTGTTATAAGTGTACTGCGTCGGCGGATAAAATAGAGTGTGCCACGGCGCCAGAGAATTCGCGACGTCACCGAAAAAATAAAAAAATCCAAAGCCGCCGTTCAAAAGATAGACAAATCCACTTACGAATGCGACGACTTCCGAATTAAAATACTCCCGATAAAATATGAAGAGAGCCACGATAAAAAAAACACAATAAAAGAAACTGGGGACCGTAAAGGCCGAAAAAAACGGAACTCCAAAGCGAATGAGAACCGCGGAGATAAAGTTAACCGCTAACGGATATCGGAACGGTGCGTTTACCAACAGCGGACTCTGCGTGAGAAACAAATCGCGGAACGCCAGCGCGGAGCCCATGGTGAAATGCAGCGCCCCATCCCCCCATATTCCAACGTGTCCGGTAATCATATTTCCGACGGAATCGAAGTGCACCGCACGCCACCAGATGACGATGAAATAGAGAATCCATAGAGAGGCAAAGACCCAAAAAACAGTCTTCGGCCGAAGGCGATATGTTTGTTTTTCGAGGTTCATCACGTGGAGATTATTAAAACAGTAATTGCTTCATAAATTGAGAGCAAGTATATTTATCCTATGAATAAGCATTCGTTCATAGCGGTGAAATTTGCCATCGCGCTATGGACACTCGATTTTTTCTCAAGAAAGTTTTTCCAGTACGATTTCAATGGATTTGAACTCGCGAAGTTAATTTTCCTTGTCCTCGTTATTAATTATTTTGTCTCTTCGGTGGCGTTCCAACCGCTCGAAAACGTTTCACCAAAAATTGATTTGGTCTTGCTGATATTTTGGACGTACCTGCTTTCTCGTCGGTTCATTTTCTTTGTCCAATGCCTAAACAGTCCCAATTTGACCGACATTTCGTTTACGTCGATGCGAGCCATTACCACGTTGCTTCACGGCCAAAATCCCTACAGCGCCGTCATTGACTATCACGCGGATTTTGCCAGGCCGCCGCACATGTTCCAAGGATATAAATATCTGCCGATCACGCTGCTGGTTTACACGCCGCTGTCGTCGATTTACGGACTTCAAGGAATTCTCGTTACAAATTTCTTTTTCGATATGGCGATTGCCTTCTTGCTTTTAAGTCAGCGTCCAACGCTAGCCAGTCGAACGGTTGCGATTTTCTCATCGGTACTCTATCTTTGGTTAAATTTCGTCGGCCACAAAATTTATCGTCAGGGCTCCAACGACGTTATACCTATTGCTTTTGCACTCGCTTCGTTCTTGATGCTTGACTCGCGGTTATTCCTCTCAGGTATTTTGCTGGGCCTTTCAACATGCTCGAAGTTGATTCCGGGGGCGCTGCTCCTGGTAATTTGGGGATCGAATTATCCAAAGAGGAATTTGTTTCTCGGTTTCCTGCTCGGGATAAGCCCAGCCCTTCCTTTCTTTCTCAGTCAGCCCTCCGCTTTTACGGAAAATATTTTTCTGTTTCTGATTCTGCGCTCGTACGGTTCAATCCACAGTTGGTACTCGCATTTATCGCCAATGGTTCCGATGCTTTTGAAAATTTCATTTTCTGCGCTGCTCGTGTGGTCATGCGTTCAGAGATATAGAAATCCGCAAAATCAAGTCGTGCTGTGCGCCGCGACGGTCGCTTTTTTGAATTATCTTTTATTAACCACAGCTGTCGCGGCGAACTATTTTGTTTGGTGGTATCCGTTTTTTGCAATTCTCGCTGCGCGGGCCACCTTCTCCCAAACCAGTCGGACGACGGCTACTTTGCTAGGGGCATAATATGGACGAAATTGATCGGATAAAAAAACGTATTTCTGTTTACGAATCGCTGCGCGGGAGCGATCCGGAAATGGCGAACGCAACATTAAAACTCATCAAAGCAGAAATTGATGCTTTGACCAAAGAAGACCAACGTGCACAAAGAATCAGCGAAAAATACTCTGACTCCACGACCGCGCCCGATCCGTTGCTGAATTTGGTGATGGGCCTCATCTTCAAAGTCATTAGATTTGTCACCGATCCTGAAGCATTGAAGCGAACGGCCCGGCGCAGATCTGTCCGCGCCCTTTTTCTAATTTTGGTTTTCTCGGTAATTGGTTGGATGGCGCTCGATCAGTTTTATTTGTCCAAACACGGTTTGATTGGGGAGTATTACTCAGGTCGCGATTTCGACAACCTTGTTTTTACTCGGAAGGATCTCAAGATTGATTTCCGTTGGCATGACAATTCCGGCGGCCCCTTTACATTTCGCCGAGCAGCGGACTTTTCGGTGCGATGGACCGGATACCTGGACGTCCCTGTGAATGGGGACTACGAAATTTCAATCCTTAGCGACGACGGCTGCCGCGTGTATATCGATGACGTGAAAATTATCGAAGATTGGGCGACGCGGAACCCGACCCGCGATTCGTATGTAATTCCTTTGAGCAAAGGCCCGCACAAAATCAAAATTGAATATTTCCAGGGCGTTGGACTTGCGATGGTTCAGCTTTATTGGAAAAAACCCGGCGAAAGCACGGACAAGGTAATTGGTCTTCAGAATTTTCTTCCGAACATCTAGCTATTAATTATCCAACCCTTGCCAGCAAAGGCGCCGGCGGAACCTGTGCATCCGGCTGCGAATACACACGTCGCGCCAGTTTGAGCACATCGGGCAACAAGTGTTGACGCGTTAACGGCGCCGGTTCGTTTCGCAGGAACGCCAAAACGATGGCGCGTTGGCGCAGAAACGACAGCCGAATCATAAAACTGCGAAACGCACGAATGACGGATTCCTCGGACACGTTGGGGTCGTAAAACATTCCCATCAAATCGGATATGATCACGAGCGGCGTCCACCACACTGCCTGAGAGTTTTTGAGTCCCTCGCCTCGAACCCTCTCAGGCAGTGGTGGAAAGCCACTATTATTGGGTGCCCATAAGGCTGGATTGGGAACCCTTTCCAACATTTGTTGAAATTGCAAAAGACTGAACGGACGCGTCACTTTTACCGCGCGCAGAATTCGATTGGGATCAAGCCGCCTTTTCCGCGCTTCCATGGAAAGCCCGTAGCCATCAAAAATATTTCCAGAATCAATCCACAGCAATTGACCGATACGCGAATTGCGTCGCCAATAGCGTGTTTGCGAATAACGCAGCTTGTAGAGCGGCACCGCCGGCTCCGTTACCGAAGCGCTTTCGACATCCAACAAGTCAACAAGCTTTTTTGTAACCGCTGGCACCAATTCCCCACCGCCTGGGGCCACATAAAATCCGCGCTCGACGGGCCCTGGCACAATTAAATTTTCTAATGCAACCGATGGTAACGCGCTCCACATATTGACTCCTCGTCACCCTGGAATGTTTTTATCCAGGGTCCATTTTTACTTTTGTTAACTTGGATCCTGGCTAACGACGTGCCAGGATGACGGCTTAGCCGTCATTTCTTAAATTGCCGGCGCACTTCCACAACGACGCCCAACAGCGCGAACGGGCCTTCGATAGTGGAATAAGCGGCGTTGGCGGGCTCGAGAATGGTTTTGGTTCCGCGGCGGCGAAGTTTCTTAACCGTCGCTTCATCATCAATGCGCGCCACCACCACGTCGCCATCATCGGCCGTCGCTTGCACACGCACGATCACCATGTCCCCCTCCAAAATTCCGGCCTCAATCATGGAGTCGCCGCGCACTTTGAGCGCAAAATGTTTGGAGGGCGAGAACCCGGAGCCGACCGGCAAATACCCTTCCACGTTTTCAATCGCCGCGTGCAAAGGACCGGCGTGAACGCGCCCCAACACCGGTACTTGGTGCGCCGACATTGGCAACCGCAAACCGCGCGCCTTCGTTTGATCCTTTTCCAAAAACCCTTTGCGACGAATCGCTTCCACCTGGTCTTGCACGGTTCCCACCGACAAGTCCAAGTGCGTGCCAATTTCCCGCAACGATGGCGGTCGGTGATTTTCTTCTATGTATTCCTGAATGAAGCGATACACAGCTTTTTGTTTGTGTGTAAGAATCGGTTCCATGGAAAGCTATATACCCTACATTTGTAGGGTTGTCAAGCTGGACAGCAACGGCGTGCAATTTTCATAGGAGAAACTACAGGAGAGAGCGCTTAGCGGGACAGCGTTATTTGAATATCGCGCGGACCTTTCGCGCTGACGAGAGACGATACCTCGGTATCATCGGCACGCTTGGGGCCCGCCATTCCGTCGGCATCCAGACGCACGACCACAGCAATATCACCGTCGTAGAAATCGGTGCCGATCATGTTGTTCGCGTTCGTGAGCGAAAAGTTCAATGGGAAAATCGGAGACGGAATTCGTTTCACAGCAATCGGCGGCCCGCCCGCAGTCACCTTCCCATCCACGGCCGGACGAACAAAAATAAACAACACTTCGTTCGCGGCTTTTTGCTCACTGATGCCGCCTCCCAAAGCAATCGTTCCTTCGGCATAGACGCGCGCCTCTTTCTCAGCAACAGCGGGCTTTTCTTCCATGGAGGACATCGGCGTACCCACGCGCGGCATCGTGTTGGCGGGCTGGCGAAGCGGCTTGGATACCACAAAGGCCAACGCGAGACCAACCGCTGTGAAGAGAATAATGTAATGAGAATCTTTCATATATGTTCGTCCTATTATTAACCCTGAACCGGCTTCATTCGGTTCCTATATAATTCTTGCCTTGCCTCGTGCAACAACGCCTCCGGCACCTGCGACGCGCCCGGGTGGAAAACCAGGCCCGATGAAATTGAGAATTGCCGCCCCGCGTACTCGGCGTTTTCTTGAAACAAATCTTTTGAAACGGCTTGGCGCACACGCTCGGTCACTTCTTTCGCGACTTTTTCGTCCGATGGAATGAGCAACGCACAGAACTCATCGCCGCCCGAGCGGAACCCTTCATCGTACGACCGAATGGACCGATGAATAATTTCGGCTACCTTTCTCAAAAATTTGTCGCCTTCTTCTTGGCCGAAGCGGTTATTGAAATCAACGAACCCGTCGATGTCCCAAAGTATGACGGCCATCTTTTCTTTTTTGCTGCGGCTCAAACGCGCCATATTGGCATCGAGCCGATGGACCAAGTGTTTGCGGTTGTACAAACCGGTGACCGGATCGCGCAGCGACGTGTCGGGTGGACCATCGTTCGCAACGCCGGCTTTGCGTAAAACCGAAGGCGCGTTCGGATTGCGCGATCTGCTGCTGCTCAGCTTCGACCAAAATGACTTCAAGAACTCGATCATTCTCAAACTCCCTTCGCCTTCGCAATCGCCCGGTCCATGATGCCGGGAATAAAAAAGTGCAACCACTTGAGCAACACCGCGTCCCAGGTCAGCAACGCTTCGCGCTTTTCTTTTTCACAGGCGCGGATGATACGGCGCGAAATTTTTTCAACGCTGTGAAGAATATATTGGCGCCGCGTGCCTTTGTCGTTGTTTTTATAGAAATCGGTATCCACACCTGCCGGACAAATGTTGATCACCCGGATTTTCTTTCGTGCCAGCTCCTGCCGAATTGATTCGGTTAAACCTTGAATCGCAAATTTTGATGAACAATAGGCCGCGTTGAATGGAATTCCGCGCTTGCCAATAATAGATGAAACGAAAACGATTTGCCCGCCGCCGGCCTTCTCGATGTGCGGCGCTGCTGCCCAAACGCCGTACAAACTGCCCATGAAATTCGTTTCCATGACGCGTCGCACGTCTTCTTCACTGTTTTCAAGAATTGTGCCTTTCGCTGGGGACACGCCGGCATTGTTAATCAACACGTCGAGCGATCCAAATTCCGCCACAGCGCGCTGCATCAGCATTTCGACTTGAAACCGGCGGGACACGTCGGTGGGAACCGCAATGGCTGTGCCACCCTCCGCGCGAATTTTCGCCACGTGCTGCTCAATTAATTCGCCGCGACGCGCCGCTAAAACAACCTTCGCCTTCTTTTTTGCGAGCTGAAAAGCGAGTTCCTCGCCAATGCCGCTCGAAGCGCCGGTGATCACGACCACTTTGTTTTCAAATTTCATGGGTGTAAAGTACAAAGCGCGTCCCCCTATGCTTAAGCTTCGGGGGACGCGCTTTGATTTGAGAAACGGTTTTACTCGAGGTTATTTAAGATGCTTTCCAACGAGCTTCGTCATTTCGAACATATTGACGGTTTTCTTTCCGCCGAAAATTTCTTTAAGCGTTTCGTCGGCATTGATATTTCTTTTGTTCTTCGGATCCTGAAGTTTGTGCTTCTTAATATATGCCCAAAGTTTCTTCGTTACTTCGGTGCGTGGAAGCGCTTTGCTTCCCACCACTTCGGCCAACGCGTCGGACGGCTGGAGTGGTTTCATGAATGCTTTGTTCACTTTTCGTGCCATGTTTCCTCCTAGAGATTTTGCAGTCCGGCGTAACACTCCCGCCATAAACTGGCAGCGAACTATAACTTATTATCGACGAAGATTAAAAGAAAGGATTATTTTTTGGCGGGCTTGTTGGCTTTGACGCCGAGCAACTTGCAAATTTTTTCGATCGTTTGATTGTAGTCGAGCGGTTTCCCCAAATAATCGTCGGCGCCGGACTCAATAATTTTGTTTCTGATCTCGGCGGAATCGTATCCGGTCACCGCCAAAATTTTTGTGTTCTTCGTCTCGGCGTCTTCACGAATCATGCGGCACACTTGAAATCCGTCGACGCCCGGAAGCAGCAAATCGAGAATGACCAAGTCCGGCGCAAACGTGTGAACCAAATGTCCCGCTGAAAAACCTTCGGACGCTGTTTCAAATTGGTGCGGCACGGTGTCGGCCAACAAATCTTTAATGAAATCCACAATCTCCGGCTCATCGTCCACGACAAGAATTTTTTTCGTTGAGACTTCTTGTTCAATTTGAGATTGAATTTCCGGCAGTGTCATACCTTTCGAAACCATCTTTTTAATTTTGTTCAGCCGATCCATGGTGGGCGCTTCTTCGTAGAGTCGATGACCGCCTTCGGTGGTCATCGCGGCTTTGAGCAAGCCGATATCGGTGTAATAGCGGATCGTAGAAACCAAGACATCCGCCTTTTGGGCCATCTCGCTAATTTTCAGCAGGTCTTCTCGCGCCTTTTTCGTCATGATTTCCCTTCTTCACTTGAGCTTCTTACTGCGTACTTGAAGTTTAGAGGCGGGCACTGCCGATTTCAAGGTGAAAATCGGAAGTAATTACGAGAGCGTGGCGATGTTTCCTTCGAGGTGACGGATGCGTTCGTGCGATTCATCAAGTCGCGCTTTGGCTTTCTCAACTTCTTCTTTTGGCGCGTGCGTAATGAAATCCGGGTTCGACATTTTTTTGGTCAAACGCTCAGCGTCCATCCGTAGATTCGCAAGTTCTTTTTCAAGCCGAGCACGTTCTTTTGGAAAATCGATAAGCCCCTCGAGCGGCACGTACAGATTGGCCCCAGGGACAACGGCCGCGGCCGATGCTTTCGGGCGCTGCAACTCCTTGCTCATTTGAATCTTTCCGACCCGGCTGTTCAGGCATTTAAGAATCGTCGTTTGACGATCGATTAAAGCGGCCGTCGAATCCGAACCTGTTTTCACGAGAACTTCGATCGGCTGACTCGGTGGAATATTCATTTCGCTGCGAATCGTACGCAACTTCGTTACGATCTCTTGCAGAACGGTCATTGCCTGGGCCGCTGCAGCATCCTTATATATAGCGGTGGGGACCGGCCATGGCGCTTTCATCACATGCGTGGATGGGTTCGCAGACTTCGGGATTTTCTCCCAGAGCTCTTCGGTGATGAACGGAATAAATGGATGAAGCAGCTTCACGGTGCCCTCGAGCACCGTGGCAAGCACATTGCGCGCTGTTTCGGTGGATTCGGGACCAACGACGTGATCCGCGTAATGTTCACGATCGACGCGTGGCTTCACCATTTCCAAATACCAGTCACAAAAGTCTGACCAGAAAAAATCGTAAAGGCCGCGCGCTGCCGTGTCCAAGTCAAACCGGTCGATCGCTTCCGTTGTCTCTGCAATGATTTCATTGAACCGATTCAGAATCCACCGATCGGCCAACTCGAGTCCCGGTGTTTGCGGCGTCACCGGAGTTATCTGATTCATCTCACCGAGACGCATCAAAACGAAGCGCGTGGCGTTCCAGATCTTGTTTGAAAAGTTTCGTGCCGAAACGAAGTTCTCCTTCGAAATCTGCATATCGCGACCGGGCGCCGCCGACTGTGCGAGCGAAAATCGCACCGCGTCCGCACCAAATTCGGCAATGAGCTCCAACGGATCGATTACGTTCCCAAGCGACTTCGACATTTTGCGACCTTTCTTGTCACGCACAATGCCGTGAATGAGCACATGCTCAAACGGTGATTTACCAAGGAACTCGATGCCAAACATCGCCATGCGCGCAACCCACAAATAGAGGATCTCGTGGCCGGTAACGAGGGTGGACGTTGGGAAAAATCTTTTCAAGTCGGGCGTTTGTTCGGGCCATCCAAACACAGAAAATGGCCAGAGCGCCGAGGAAAACCAGGTATCGAGAACGTCGGGATCCTGCTCCAACTTTTCCCCTTTGCAGGTTGGGCACGACGTTGGATCCTCCAGCGACACCACCGGCGGACATTTCTTGTCGGCGCAATACCAAACAGGAATTCGGTGTCCCCACCAAATCTGACGCGACACGCACCAGTCTTTCAGATTTCGCAACCAAAGTTGATACGGGCTCTCCCAACTTTCCGGGACGATTTTCATCTTCCCTTTCTTGTTGGCTTCGCGCGCTTTCTTGGACATGTTCGCCATCGAAAGAAACCACTGTTCGGATTCGAGTGGCTCGATAATGGAATCGCAGCGGTAGCAAACCGAAACGGACAGTTTGTAATCCTCAATTTTCTCGAGCAGCCCCGCCTTTTCCAGCTCTTCCACAACTTTTTTGCGCGCATCGAAACGGTCCATGCCAGCGAAATTGGCACCGGCCGCATCCGTCATTTTTCCCTCAAATCCGATGACGGTGACGTGCGGCAGCTTCGCGCGCTCCGCAATTTCAAAGTCGGTCGGATCGTGCGCCGGTGTCACTTTCACGACGCCGGAACCAAAATTTTTGTCAACGACATCGTCGGCCACCACAGGAATTATGCGATCGGTGAGCGGCAATTTGATCGTGGCGCCGATCACATCTTTATACCGCTTGTCTTTCGGATTCACGGCAACGGCGGTATCGCCAAGCAAAGTTTCGGGACGCGTCGTGGCAACAATCACACACCCCTGTTCATAAAAAGGATTTTGTTTGGACTTTTTCGCGGGAATACGTTTTTCTTTGCGACGTTCAGCAATGGGATAGCGAATGTGCCACAGATGGCCGTTTGTCTCGTTGTGTTCCACTTCAATATCGGCGAGCGCCGTCATACAGCGCGGACACCAGTTCACGAGGCGCTTGCCACGATAAAGCAGTTTGCGGTTATAAAGTTCGACGAACGCGTAGCGCACGGCGCGCGAACATTGTTCGTCCATTGTAAATCGGTAGTGAGTCCAATCGAGCGATGCGCCGAGCCGTTTCAGTTGATTGAGAATGTTGTCGCCCGCTTCTTTGCGCCAAGCCCACATGCGCTCGAGGAATTTTTCGCGACCCAAGTCATGACGCGAAATCTTTTCTTTGAGCAGAATTTTTTCCACAACGTTCTGCGTTGCAATTCCACCGTGATCGGTTCCGGGCACCCACTCGACGGCGTCGCCTTTCATTCGGTGATACCGCACAAGAATATCTTGCACCGTGTTGTTCAGCGCGTGCCCCATGTGCAAGGAGCCCGTCACGTTTGGTGGAGGAATTACAACCACATAAGGTTTTGGCGCGGGATTGCCCGCCGTAGCTTCAGCGGAGGCGGGCTGGAAATAGCCAGCGCTGTCCCAAACGTCGTACCAGCGGGCTTCAACGTTTTTTGGATCGTAGGTTGATGAGAGAGGTTCGGTCATAGGTTAAACAAAAACGCGTCATTGCGAAGGTCGTCGCCCTGGAATGTTTTAATCCAGGGCCCATTTTAACTTGGATCCTGGATAGAGACATTCCAGGATGACGTCTTCACAATGACGCGTAAGTTACTTTTTTCTAGAACTTTTGTTTAGAAGTCCCCTCCGCCCATGCCCGGGGGCATGCCAGCGGGAGCGGCGCTCTTCTTCTCAGGAAGATCGGTCACAAGAACTTCCGATGTAAGAAGCAAGCTTGCAACGGACGCGGCGTTCTGAAGCGCGGAACGCACGACTTTCGTCGGGTCCACAATACCGGCTTCGAGCAAGTCTTCGAATTGACCGGTCGCTGCGTTGAAGCCGTAGCTTCCCGCGGTTTTCCCGTCAACGATCTTCGCCACAACAACGGCGCCATCAACACCCGCGTTTTCCGCGATCTGTTTGACCGGCGCTTCGAGAGCGCGGCGGATGATGTTGATACCCGACTGCTCATCGATGTCGTCGCTCTTCATGTTCGCGAGAACGCTCGAGGCACGGAGGAGCGCCGTTCCGCCGCCAGGAACAATACCTTCTTCCACACCGGCGCGGGTCGCGTGCATCGCGTCTTCCACTTTGAATTTCTTCGTTTTCATTTCGGTTTCGGTTGCGGCACCAACGTTGATCACCGCCACGCCACCTTTGAGTTTCGCGAGACGCTCTTGGAGCTTCTCTTTGTCGTAATCCGAAGTCGTGTCTTCGATTTGTTTGCGGATCTGTCCGATGCGGGCTTCGATGTCTTTCTTCTTGCCTTCGCCATCAACGATCGTCGTGTTTTCTTTGTCCACCGTGACGCGCTTGGCGCTGCCGAGCGTGCTCAAGTCCGCTTTATCGAGTTTGAGACCTTTCTCTTCGGAGATAACCGTTCCACCGGTCAAGACCGCAATGTCTTCGAGCATTTCTTTGCGGCGATCGCCAAAGCCTGGGGCTTTGACCGCAACGCAGCGCAGACGGCCCTGCAGTTTGTTGACCACGAGCGTCGCCAAGGCTTCGCCTTCGACGTCTTCGGCAATCAACAAGAACGGACGGCCCGTTTGGAGAATTTTCTCCAAAAGCGGCAGCAGTTCGCTCATCGCGGACACTTTCTTGTCGGTAATAATGATGTAAGGATTCTCGAGAATGCCTTCCATTCTTTCGGCATCGGTCACGAAGTAAGGAGAAATGTGGCCGCGATCAAACTGCATACCTTCAACGACTTCCATCGAAGTCTGCGCGGATTTTCCTTCTTCCACGGTGATCACACCGTCTTTTCCGACTTTGAGGATCGCTTCGGCAATCAAATCACCAATTTCTTGGTCGTTCGCTGACACCGTGGCGATTTGTTTGATTTCTGCTTTGGCTTTCTCTTTTTCTTTTTCAATGTTGACGGTCTTCGACACTTTCTTCAGTTGAGCAACAACGGCTTCAACAGCGCGGTCGATACCTTTCTTAATGTTCGTTGCGTTTGCACCCGCCGTGATGTTCCGAATACCTTCGGCAACAATGGACTGAGCCAACACGCAAGCGGTCGTGGTTCCGTCACCGGCGACGTCGTTTGTTTTCGACGACACTTCGCGGATCAACTGCGCGCCCATGTTTTCAAACGGATCTTCGATTTCGATGTCCTTCGCAACGGTCACCCCGTCGTTCGTGACGGTCGGCGAACCGAACTTTTTATCGAGAACAACATAGCGGCCTTTTGGGCCAAGGGTTGCTTTGACGGCGTTGGCCAATTTGTCCACGCCGGCTTGGAGCGATTTGCGAGCTTCGTCTCCGTATTTAATTTGCTTTGCCATAAATCATTTCCTCCTAATTATTTCGACACGATGCCAAGAATGTCGTCCTGATGAAGAATCAGGTGATCCTGGTCGTCCAATTTGATTTCCGTGCCCGAATATTTCCCGTAAAGGATTTGGTCGCCCACTTTTACGTCCATTGGCAACACTTTTCCTTCGTCGGTCACTTTGCCTTTGCCCACCGCGACCACTTTTCCTTCCTGCGGCTTTTCTTTCGCCGTGTCGGGAATAATAATGCCGCTTTTCCGTGTTTCACCTTTGTCTGCCGGGCGAACGAGAACTCGATCGCCAAGAGGCGTGATTTTCACGCCGCTCAATACTGCGTCTGCCATAATTGGCACCTCCATAAATGGACTGCTAATTTTAGAATCCAAAAAAACCATCCTTTGGAACGACTATTTTCCGTCGGATGGTGACCCGAGCAGAACGCCCGGTTCGTTTTTAAGATGGCGGTATTATAGAAGCGCGATTTATTTCTGTCAAGCGGAAAGGCCGAGTGCTAATAATGCCGGGGCGACAAATCATTCGTCTAACTTTTTTAGAAATCCAGCGTCGTTGCGCCAGTTCTTGTGCACCTTCACATTGAGCTCCAAAAACACCGGACGCCCCAGCTGCGCTTCGATTTCTTTGCGCGATGCTTGTCCAAGGGACTTGATCGCCGCTGCGTGGCTTCCGATGACAATCTTTTTCTGTCCGTCGGTTTCAACGATGATATTCGCGCGAATAACGTCCTTACGACCCGGCTTCTCAACGAATTCTTCCACCGTCACCAAACACGCGTGCGGCACTTCCTCTTTATAGTGTTTGAATATCTGCTCGCGAATAAGTTCCGCCACGTAAAATCGCTCCCAGCGATCGGTGATTTGATCGGTCGGAAAGAAAGCCGGGGCGATTGGCAAACGCGACGACAGCGCGCCTTTCAATTCCAAAAGGCCAACTCCGTTCTTCGCCGAAATTCCCAAAACAGTTGCGTCGTTCCCCCAACGGTCGGTCAGCTCCGCTCGAATTTTTTCGAAGTGCGGCTGACTGCCGGCCAAATCCATCTTGTTCACGGCGACGATGACGGGTTTCGTGGTCTTTTGAAGTTTATCGGCGAAGGCCGCGTCTTCGGCGGTGAAGGGTTTGGGTTCAAGCAACCATACGATCTCGTCGGCATCGTCATACATTGAGCGAACGATGGCGCGTTTCATAAACGATTGATACGAATCTTTGGGTTCAAGCCACCCGGGCGTATCGACGAAAATCATTTGAAAGTCGGGCTCGTTCAAAATTCCGAGAATTGATTCGCGCGTGGTTTGCGGGCGCGGCGACACGATGGAAAGTTTCGCTCCGAGGAATGTGTTAACCAGTGTCGATTTGCCAACGTTCGGCCAGCCGATGACACTGACGTACCCGCTACGAAAACTCATTTAGAGAAGGAACGGCTATACCGTCGCAAGAAGGTGACTGTAGGCGGATTTAAAGTAGGAAGAGAAAAATTGGCGAGCCAACGGTTCCAAGTCATCGAATTCATCGGGCGTCACGGCAACAATCTGCTGGGCGTCCTCGCCGGCCGCTTTAATGAAATTCTGCTCGGACGCTGCCTCGCACCAGCTTTGAAGCATCGGCGGAGTCACTTCGAAATGAAATTGGAGAGCGTAAGCTTTCTCGCCCCAACGAAACGCTTGGCTTTTACACGTGTCGGTTTCCGCCAGATGGACCGCACCGCTCGGAACATTAAACGTGTCGCCGTGCCAATGAACCACGTTGACGGAGCTCGGGAATTTTTTGAAAAGCAGATCGTCTTTTGCATGCTCCGTGAGCTTTATCGGATGCCAGCCCACTTCTTTCGTTCCGTTCGCGAAGACTTTTTCTCCCAAGGCCTTGGCCATAAGTTGCGCGCCGAGACAAATTCCAAGAACGGGTTTCTTCTCATGCAAAATCTTTTCAATGAGTTGAACTTCGGGAAGTAGGAACGGATAATTATCAACATCATCCACGTTCATTGGGCCGCCCATAACAATCAAGCCTTCCAAATCGCTCGTATCGCGGGGCAAACCTTCGCCCTCGTACAAATGGACGGCTTTGAACGGCAGGCGCAATTCTTTAAGAACGTCTCCGATCAAACCAACGGTTTCGCCGGCGCTGTGATACAAAGCAAAAATCATAAATAGAGGTTAGCATTTTGGTTTTTGCCCCTTATACTTCCATTATGGAGTTAATAGACCTCGATCCAAAAGAATACGTAAGCACCGTTTCATTGCTGAAAAAAATTGACTTCCTCGAGACGGTCCCCGAAACGGAACTTGAAAACATCTTGCTGTCGCTTCAGAAGGCGACAACCGGCCCGAACAAAACGATAATTTTTCAGGGCGAGATTGCGAACCGCCTTTACATCATTCGAAAAGGCGGCGTCGTGATCACAACAAAGAATAAGGGCCAGAAAATTACCCTCGCCGAACTGCAAGCGGGCGCCTATTTCGGTGAAATTTCGCTGCTTCGCCCCACGTCGGCGACCGCCACAGTAACCACGAGCGACCAAGGTGCTGAACTGCTTATTTTGTCCCACGAATCGATGAGTTCGATTTCCCGAAAAATCCCTAACATTCAAGATCGTATCCAAAAGGTCATCGATACCCGCCTCGCCTCAAAAAAGAAAGCGAAGGAAGCCGATGACGCCAACGAAGCAAGACCCGCCGCTTAATCCTGCCCACATTTTTAAATCGTGCGCAGTGCCACTGCTCGCGTTATTCCTACTGACGTTTTTCGAATGCAGCCACGCGCAAGCAAAGTCATCCCACCACAACCCAGCGCTAGACGAGGTAAATGAAAATTGCCGCGAAAACGAAAAGATTCTGCTCGACAATTTCAATGCCGATAAAAAAAAGGCATCCCGCAGAAGCCTGAAGTCGATGAACGATTCGGAATCCAGCCGAAATGAAAAAATAAATGAAGCGCGCAAAAAATACGCACGAAAACTAAAAGCGTTGCACGCCGAATGCGATCGGGCGCGCAAAGAAGCTCAGAAAAAGGCGTTGCCTCCAGCGATGGCGGTGCCGCCGGCAAAAAAAGCCGAAAGAAAACCTGCCGCTTTGCCACCCCCACCACCAAAACAAACGTCGTCTTACGTTAATGAAACAGCCTCCCCCTTTTTGGACCGTTTTCATTTCGGAGGAAGCGTTCGACAGGAAGTAGCGTATCGCATCAGCGAACCGCGTCAATTCACAAAAAATCGCACGCGACTCCTTCTGAACCAATCGTTCGAAGTGAACGAGGCGCTGCAACTGAGATTATCCGAGCACGCGTTTTACGACACGGCCGTTGCGAACAACAACGACGAACGGAAAAAGAAAGGGCTCGAGAAGGACGATTTGGAATCCGAACTGGAATTCCGAGACGCGTATCTTGATTATTCATCGGGTGCCTTCGACTTGCGCATCGGCAAACAACAAATCGTGTGGGGCGATGCGATTTCGCTGTTCATCGCGGATGTGGCAAACGGTATCGACTTGCGTGAATACATTTTGCCCGAATTCGATTTAATCCGAATACCGCAGTGGGCGGCGGACCTGTCCATCACGCACAACATTGCGAATCTTGAACTGTTCGCTGCGAAGCCCGAATTCAACAAATTTGCGGTGCAAGGATCGGAGTTTGCATTTCCCCTGCCCGCGCCTTCCGGGGTACCGACAACGACGAAGGATCCCACGGAACCGACCGGTTCCGACAGCGCGGATGCCGGAGCAAAGATTTCGCGGCTCGTAGCCGGGCTCGACATCAGCGCGTTCGCGCTCTACACCTGGGAGAAATCTCCCATCTATTTTCGCACCATCGATTTTTCCGGATTCCATTTTGCGCCAGGATATCGGCGGCAAAATATCTTTGGGTTGACACTTTCTAAAGACTTCCTGTGGGACTCGATTCTCAAAGGCGAAGCAAACCTCAAACCGGATAGCTATTACTCTACCTCAGACATCGCCGATACGGACGGCGTCACTCGCAAGGACACATTCAACTATGTGGTCGGCTTGTCGCGGCAATATGGCCCGCTCGACACAAATGTCCAATTCAGCCAAAAAATAATTTCTGACGCGGGCGATAAACTCGTAAACGAACGCCCGAGCAGCAGCCTTTGGACATTTTGGGTGAAATGGCCGTTGCTCGACAAAAAGCTGGAACCGGAATACCTGGTTCTGACCGACCCAAGTCGCAGAGACCGATTGCATCGTCCCAAAATTACGCTCCGCTTCGGCGATCACATCGTCACAAAGTTGGGTGCCGATATTTTCGAGGGCCACCCGAATCAAGGCCATTTCGGTATTTTCGAAAACAAAGACCGCGGATACATCGAAGTGGAATATCACTTCTAAAATCAACTCATTTATTGCTGACATACTCCTGACATAAGCTTACCCGCCGATGAAGCCTCCTCTATTACCCTGACAGCAGAGGGAAAGGAGGCTTTACAATGGAACGCGCGCCAAATGCTGAATGGGCAACGAAATCCGCCCGTATTCCGGAAAAAGATTCCCGCTACGATGAAGTGGCAGAAGTCGAAATTTATAACGACCGAATGGACAAAGGGCTCGTCCGGTGGGAACGTGGACTCTTTATTAAACGTATTTTGAGTTTCGCGGGCCGCTTCTCTAAACTGAAAGTTTTGGATCTCGGCACCGGCCCCGGGTGGATTCCGAAAGAACTCCACAAAGAGCGGCCAAATTGGGAAATCATCGGGCTCGATGCGTCAGATCTCATGCTCGAAAAAGCTCGTCGTCATTGCCAGGGAATGGAAAACGTGAGTTTCGTAAAGAGTTTTGCCGAAAAAACCGGCTTCCCCTCCGAACATTTCGACATTATTGTGAGCCATTTCGCGCTGCACGAATTTCCCGACGCGCTGGCCATGCTGGAAGAAATGAAACGCGTGCTCGTTCCCGGTGGCATCATTCTGCTGCAAGACTTGCGCCGTCCGCACAATGCTCTCTTTCCGTTGCTATTTATGGGCGGAGCCATTTCGATGGGATCCATCCAGATGAGCAAGCAATACGTTGAAAGCCTTCGCGCCGCCTACAAACCGGACGAAGTTAACGAACTCTTGGGCAAAGCCGAGCTCGCCGGGTTCGCGGCCCCTCGCGCAGCCACGTTGGGACATCTATTGGAGGTTATTGCCACAAAGAAAAGCCGCCCAGCGTAAGCAATCTATCGACGATCAATCCTGCAAAGCCCGTTGACGCGGCGAGGCTTTGGCCGCACAATTGAAGCATGAAGAAACGGATCTTCGTGGTCGATGACGAACCGTCCTGCATCGAGCTCGCTAAAAAAATTTTGGGTTTGCACGAATATACCGTTGTTTCAGAAACCGATCCCACGAAAGCTCTTCCGAAAATCAAAGCAGATCCTCCAGACCTCCTACTATTAGATGTATGCATGCCTCAAATGAACGGGCTGGATGTTTGTCGCGCAATGAAAGAAGATAAGAGCACCCAAAACGTGCCCATCATCTTTGTTAGCGTCAAAGCCGACGATGCTGACGTTGTGGCGGGCCTTGAAATTGGCGCCGAAGATTACATTGAGAAACCGATGCGCGAACCGGTGCTTCTCGCGCGCGTGAGAGCCGCATTTCGGCGCCAGGACGGATCTCAAAAGTCGCGCGAGCTTGTTTGTGGTCCTTTCCGAGTCGATTTCGATAAGTACGCGGTGTTTATGGACGATGAACAACTGGATCTGTCAGCAAAACAATTTGAATTGTTTGCGTTTATGGCAAAGAACGAAGGTAAGGTGCTGACGCGAGCAACCATTTCCGAAGCGGTGTGGGGAGCGGACGTTTCGCGACTGTCGCGTCGAATGGACACGATGATCGACCAAATCCGAAAAAAGTTGGGCTCCAATCGCGATTTGTTACGAAGCCTCCGTGGCGTAGGCTACAGACTCGACTCCGAGTAGTCACGCGGCCTTTTTCATCCCTATTTTCTTCGGAAGCGAAAAAGAAAAAATTGATCCCCCCCCGGGATTCTCGTCCACACGAATTTGCCCGCCATGCATTTCCACCAGATTCTTCACAATCGCCAATCCCAAACCGGTTCCCTTCACGTTTTTTGCGTTCGAACTTCGAAAAAAGTGATTGAAGATCTGTGGTTGGTCCGAAGCCGGAATTCCGAGTCCCGTATCGGTGACCCAAATAGCGACGTTGGCGCCCTGCTCTTTTATTCCTATTGAAACCGAACCTTTGGGTGTGTACTTGATCGCGTTTGAGATCAAATTGGAAAGAATGTGAATTAATTTGTCGTAGTCCGCTCGAATCATTACCGCTTCGTTCGGGAAGTTGGTGGCAAGCTTTAGCTTTTTCTGTTCAAAAAGAGGCACGTACATCTCGATAACTTCCTGCACCACTTTCTTGGCATCGAATTGAGTCGGTTCCAAAGTTTCTTTCTTGCTTTCAAGTTTCGACGTCGTTAAAAGATCGTCGACCAGCCGAGCTAGTCGATCCAGATTGTTGTGCATGGTGAGAAACAATCCGCGCTGTTCGTCGTTGAGCGTGCCGTACCGGCCACGAAGGATCAAACTGAGAAACCCTTGATTCGTCGTGAGCGGCGAGCGAAGTTCGTGCGTTACCTGCGCGAAGAAATTCCGCTTCATATCTTCCATTTCTTTTAATTTTTCGATGGTTACGTTCAGTTCTTTGAATGTTTGCCCCAACTCGTCATGACGTTCCGGAAACGCGATCGGTTCCAGCGCGCCTGTTGCAACTTTTCTGAACCCGTCGATGAGGCGCTGAATGGGTGTGATCATTGTGCTTCCGAGAAATAAGGCGCCAAACCACCCAAGCAACAATGAGGCAAGCATTGTGATGATTGTGCGTTGAACCGCATCCATCAACGATTCCATGAAAAGCTTGTCCACTTCTGTTTTCGACAAAATAAGATGCGCATTTCCCACGCGCGTGCCGGCGTAGGTAATGGGCTCTGATAAATCCAATAAATCACTATTCACCGCAGGGATTTTCTTCCCCATTTGTTCGGGATCCGAATGCATTTGGATGATTCCTGTGGAATCTTCGAAAAACGCTGCTTTGAATCCTCGTTCAGATTCAAGCGTTGGAAGATAATTAAAGAAACTAAGATTTTTTTGATAGAGCGATTCTTCGCATACCCGCGCAAGTCGTTTCATCGTTTCTTGTTGTTGGGCGTTCATTTCACGCTTCAGAAGTCGCCTTTCGCCGACGATGTTCAGTGCTCCGCCTACCAGCACGGAGACCGTCACTAGCGTCGACATCGCCACGATGAATTTTGTTTTTAATTTCACTTTTTAATGTACACCGTTTTGCGGTAGCGCCTTGTTCCGCCACTCTGCTCAATAATCTCAACGGTGGCGTAATAAACTCCGGAGGCGACCTTCGTTGAATCCCAGATGGACGAATTTCGGCCGGCCGCTTTTCCTGTATCTGAAACTTGACTAACAAGTTCCCCTGTCACATTGAAAATTTTTATGTGCACGTCAGCCATAGAGTTGAGGTCGTAAAAAAACTTCACTTGATTGCTCGCCGGTTGGGGCGACGGAAGAACGTCCGAGATTGTAGTAGGAGCGGACGGATTGCCGTTGATCGCGATCGACTGCGGCGCAACAAGCGGAAGTGGCGGCGTGTAGGAAATATTTCTTGCCCATCCCATTGACGTCACCGACAGCTGTACCGTTGCCAAATTGGTCGGAAAGCTTGCGATATCCGCTGTTACGTACAAATTGTCCTGATCCTGAAGCGATACTTGAGTACCGTTCGGCATGCGCCAAGTTTTGGTATCAGAGTCAGCGGCCAACTCACACACCGTCGTGAAAGTCTCGACACTCGCAACGAATCGCGAACGGAGCAGTTGCAAGCGTTTAATATCGGTCGTTGCTCTCGCGGAACCCAGGTTTTCAACGACGAATGACGTTAAAGTTTCATCGAGGTTTATCGTCAAGGTCATCGCGGATAGGGTGGCGTCTCTTTGGTCAAAGCTCAACGTCGGCAAGATAAATGTTTTACGTGCGAGCGAAACCAACCCGTCTTTAAAAATCCTCGCCGATGTGCAAGCCGGAATATAGGCTATATCCGCTATGGATATCGGTAAAGTCTCAAATGTAGGGGCACCAATTCCTTGGCACGTGGAATCGATTGACCAGCTACCTGACGAGGAGCGAACCAATAAATCGTCTTGGCTAGTCTGAGGATTTCCCTGCGTCGGCCCAGGCCGGAAAGCGAGTGTATGTCCGAAAACTTTCATGGGATAAATTGTTCCGTTGAGGGGGCCCGCAAGATCAATGGCCCAAGTCTCGGTAGAACTTGGAAGCCTCCATACGTCCCCGAGTCCTGAATACAGACCAGACGAACAAGCTGCTAAGCTCGGACGGGGAATATTGTTTGGTATCAATTTTGAAAGAGTCCAATTTCCGAGATCCGGGGACTTGAAAATATTTATGTCGTACGTGGGCCCTGACCCGCTGTAAGACAATACGTAAACTTCGTTTTGAAATTCCGTTGCCTTGACTGGAAAATTTGGAGTAATTGTTCCGGGTCCTTGCGACACGATCTGCCACGTCAATGGATTCCCTAATCCGTCGGACTTTCTTATTGTAAAGCCAGCGGAACTATCAAATTGATAAATGAAGCCGCCAAAAGACACGAGAGGCATGAAATAACTGTTTCCCATGCCAGTGTAAACGTCCGTCCACGTTAATCCATCGGCACTTCGATAAACATGGTAAGCCCCCAGTCGATCATCGACAAACGCGTACAAGTTTTGGCCGTTAGCAATGAGCTGCGTAATCTGAATATTGTTTCCGAAATTGTTCGCTAACGTCCAACTCAATCCGTCCGCGGATCTGAAGACTCGTGTCGGAAAGATTCCAGAGTTAAGAGGCGCCGTTGCGGACGCAACATAGAAATATCCGTTGAACGCTGCTGGAGCGACTTCTCGGCGGTCATACGGAATGGCCGACGGATCGACCAAAGTCCAATAGATCGCAAATACCGGACATGAAATTGCCAAGAAGAACAAGACCCAGGCGAGAAACTTCAAGGACGCCGACTTCAACGACTGTTCTCCCTATCCGTAATTTCACGTTCGACCCGATTTAAATAACTGCGAATCCAAACATTGTGCGGATCAATCTGAAGCGCTTTGCGCCAATTGGCGGCCGCGGCATCGAGATTCCCTTCGCGGTAATTTTTCAGTGCTGCTGCGTTTAACTCCGTGACCTTTCCAGATGTTTGGGGTGGGCTTTCATTTTTAGATAAATTTTTGCGTGCGCGCGCTTCTTTTAGCGCTGCCTTTGCATCGGCGTTGGAAGGATCAAGCACCAAAACTTTTTCCCAGTTTTCCACAGCCTTATCGATTTGACCAAGGCTGTACCACGTATACGCTTCTTGCGAAAGCGTCTCCGCCATTGAATTCTCGGGAGCCGCTTCTTTCTTAAGCTTTGTGACTTCCTCCGTTAACTTCATGTTCTTCGCTTTCACGATGTAAGTATTGATGTCGTGCGTGCCCGGCGCCAACTTTTTGACCATCATCCATTCGTTGATCGCGTCGTCGTACCGTCCATCCAGATAAGCACGCGTCCCGCGGTCGAACGCCTTTTCGGCAGCGGATAGTTCGGCCTTTCTTTGGGAGCCTGCGCGCGCCATTTTATCGCGCGCCACAATGAGATTTTGCCGAGCGTTTTTGTTCTTTGGATCAATCTTTAATACTTGTTCCCATTTAAGCGCTGCGTCGAGCCATTGTTCGTCTTGAAACAGTTCCATGCCTTCCTGGTACAACAACCGCGATTCCGAATAGCGCGCTTTGTCTTGCACCGATTGCAAAAGCTCTCGGGTCTTTTCATCTCTAGGGCTCCAGATCAGAGCTGTCTCAAGATTGCCTTGTGCGACCTTCCATTTCCCTTCTTTCATCGCCTGCTGCGCCAACGCGATAAAGCTCGAAGATTTCTCAATCGACCTCTTTTGAATAGCCGCGTCGATATTTTTTGCCATGTCTCTTTTTTCTTCCGGCGTAAGTCCAAAGCCCACTTGAAGTGACAACCTGTGAATATCACCAAGGTCTCCTTGCGGGGACCACGCATAATCCAATTTGAGATTCTTTATCCGAATGCCGGCGCCGAATGAAAAACGACTCAATGAATCTTCGGGATGATTATTGACGTTTTCAAACCCGAGGCGTTCCCACACCCAATTTTGATTAAGTTCAAATCCCGAACGAAGAACGGCACTTTGTTGACGAGGAATATCGAGTTCGGAAAATACGCTTACACGTTTAAGAACGCTTTCATGCGGAACAATGTGATAAGCGCCGCCAATGGCAATGCTGCGTGGCAGATTGTAGCCGTCGACCGAGGGCCCAAAGTTCCTAGCAGACAATCCAAGATCAAGCGATTGAAACAACAAGCCGTAGCATTGAACGCCAATATCTCCGGCCCAGCCTGTTTTCGACGTTCCGGCTTGGCTGTCACGCCATCCTTTGGCAACAGCGCCGACGGCTATTTTTTCAGTGATCGGCGAATCACCAACAGGGCGCGCCCATCCAGCCTCGAGAAGCGTGGTTGAAAAACTAAAACTACCCTGTCCCGTAACGGGATTACCGCTTGCATCGAGATCCACCCGGTCTGCGGATCCGTAACCAAATTGCTGAATCGCGAACGACAGCGCGTTTGATTTTAGATTCGACGCAAATCCCAGCGAGTCCACTTTCGTCTTTTCAATCGATTGATTGTGCGAGAACCACAATTCTGGCGAACTCACATTGGCCAATCCGGCGGGATTCGAGAATTGCGACTGAAGATCGCCCGAAAGCGCCGCTTGATAGCCGCCGAGAGCAGCACTGCGAACGCTGGAGTTCAGTTGCAAGAAAGGCGCCGCAACCGTACCCGCGTGTCCAGTGTCAGTCTGCCCAGCAAATAGCGGGCACGGAAGCACGGTTCCGAGCATCAAAGCTATCAACATCGCGCGCGTGAAGGTTCGTGATCTCATGGGATGACGGGCCATAAATTCGGCCCTATCGAAAAGTATAACGGCCATCTCACCGACGGAAAGACATATTTAAAAATCAACACGAATCGCGTGCTGACAGAAGCCTGACATAGTCTTACACGCCGATGAGCACCTTCCGGATAGCCTGAGACCAGCACAAAGAAGTCAAAGGAGACGAATATGTTTTTGCTAGACGTACTCAATCTGGTTACGAATCTCAAAAAATTCGCAATCGCCACGGACGATCTTTTCGGCATTGAAAACGCCGAAAAACCCAGCCCTATTTTGCAGGAACCGGAATATTTTGCGAAGAAGTTCATGCACGACGGGCCGCCGCTGGGCACCATCGACGTCTCGCAACAACTCTATTTTCCGAGCATCGAATTCCGGATAGTCCAATCCGTCGGTGAATTGGAACAAGCGGCTCACCTCGTTTACGAACAATATGTCGATAGTGGGTACATCCCGCCAAATCCGTACGAAAGACACCTTTCGTTGTTTAACGCGCTCCCCTCGACGGTGACATTCGTCGCCTGGCACGTTCGCCATGGCGCGTTGGCCACGATCACGGTCGTGGAGGATTCCGCTCTCGGATTACCGATGGAAAAAATATTCGGATCCGAAGTAAACGCGCTTCGACACCAGGGCCATAAGGTCATGGAGCTTTCCATGTTCGCGGTTCACAAAGAAAAGCTTGTTTGTGGTTCCACAGCCATGACGTCGTCGCAACGTTTCATCTTTGTTTGCCATTTGATCCGAGCGGCGCTCGACTACGTGAGAACGCAGACAAAAATTACCCACGTCCTCGAGTGCTGCCACCCTTCGCACGACGGTTTCTATAAGTTGTTAATGGCGAAACCGTTGGGTGGCGAACGCAGCTATTCGAACGTCAATGGCAATCCGGCCATTGCGCGCTACTGGGATTTGTATGAAGGGTTGGCGGCCGACCGAAAAGATCACACCGCGCAACGCCTTTTGTGCGGAGACCTGCCGATGGATTTGCGCTACGCGAACCGCTTAAAACTCACAGCCGATCAGTTTGAACGTCTATTTAAACGCGAATCGAACGTGCTGGCATCTGCCTCCGACATTCAACGCAATTACATTGAAACTCTTTATTCGGAAAAAGAACTGGCGGTCGCTTGACTATGAATTTCCCGTCGAAGCGAAACAGCCGTATAAATCAACACGAACCTGAAGCGCGCGACTTTTTACTCTCGTTTGACACAGTTTTACAGCCCTTAGCGGCGATGACCTCAGACTAAAGCAGAAGCAAATACCGGAGGTCAGTATGGAAATCGAACTTTTAGAAAGAATAGATCAGGAAAGCGAAAACAAAACCGCCTCGTCCGTTATCGCGGACATACTGAAATATCTCTACCGCCCGGAACACGCCAAATTGCTCGCCGCCTACAAGAAATTTTATCGGATCTCGAATTTGCGCGGCGCTTGGTCAATCGCCAGCCAATGGCTCATTATCGCGGGAAGTCTTTATTTCGCCCACAAAATGAACAACGGGTGGGCTTCGGCACTGGCGATTTTTGTTATTTCAACACGACAAAATGCGCTCAGCCTCATTGTTCACGAAGCGACGCACATGAGTTCTTTTTCCTCGCGACGCTGGAACGATTTTATCGTGGATTTTTTCTGTGGATTTCCAGTAAATCTGACGGTGAACCGGTACCGTGCGGAGCATGTGCTTCATCACAAATTTTTAATGACGGACGATGATCCGTATTACGCCTATTGGATCACCAGCAAGAACTGGAGCTGGCCGAAAACCATGAAGGAGAGCACGAAGTTGTTCCTCCGCGACGTCTTTGGCATGAACCTTAAGGAAATCGTTTCGATCTTTAGTGCCTATTCCCCGATCTCTAACCACTTCAAAACAAAGGCCCCCATTCCGGCACTTTCTAGGAGAGAACGGCTCTCTTTCTATTTATTCGTATTGACGCTCGCCGTTGCGCTGACCATCACACACGCCTGGCTTGGATTCTTTTTGTATTGGGTTCTTCCCCTTTCGACGTTGAATGTCTTGTGGATTCGCGTTCGAACGATCGCTGAACATTTGGGCCTGCCGCTGACGGACGTGTTCTCAAAAGCCGTGAAGTAAGAGGCTTCACTCTGGCCCCGCTCAACATAAACTACCACTTCACCCACCACCTGCTGCCGGCCGTGCCGTATTACAATTTAAAGGATATGCACGAATTGCTCATGAACGTTCCGGCTTTCCGCGATGAGCTTAAGATCTACAACGAATATTTTGGAAGCACGTAACAGTCCGCGTATCACGAACTTATTGATTGAGTTTTGCCTCTACGTTGTAGTTCCTTTGATACGTTAGCGGGCTCGGCACCCCGCACTTTATAGTTGATATTTCAGTTCATTCCGTTAACATAATGCATGTCCCATCCGCACCGCGCGAATTCCTTTCTAACTCAACCTCGACGATCCGTATCAATGTGGGACTTTTCTTGGGCGGTGCGTCGGTTCGGAGCGGAAAATGAGTATTCGGATTGGGACCGCGTTTTAGATGAGTCGCTTTCGCGCGGATACGACTGTCTCCGCATAGAAGCGCTTCCCCATTTAATCGGCCAACCGAACTCGAAAATGGAGACTCAGTTTACGGTCCTGCCTTATCCCAAAGGGTTTATGTGGGGCGCCACGGTGCCCGTGACCATTACTCCTGCCCAAAACCTCGTCGATTTTGTTCGAAAGGCGAAGGAACGTGGCATTTGGATTGCTCTCTCCACGTGGCTTATCGATGATTCTCAAAACATGAAACGAGAACTCAAGAGCCCAGAACATTTCGCCGAAATTTGGAAAAAAACTTTGACTCTGCTTAAAAATGAGGATCTATTGGACGCCGTCGCATGGGTCGACATCTGCAACGAATTTCCGATGGCCTATTGGGCTCCGGAGGCCAACAATTATGTTTTTGGATATTCGTTACCGTATTCCATGACGATGAGCGCGCTCATTCTCGATGTTTTTAGATGGAGAGACTCTTGCGTCGAGAGATTTGGAGAATTCATGCGAACGGCTATCGGTTCTTTGAAGCGGGAATTTCCGGATTTGAACTACACCTTTTCGTTTCAATCAAATGGTCTTAAAAATCTGTTTCGCGCTGACTTGAGCGAACTGGACGTGATTGACTCGCATTTTTGGATATCGGATGACTTGCTATGGTCTCTCTTATCGGGGCACAGCAAATCTGCCACCAACTTCTCGAAAGGCGACCTTGTCTTGAAAGAAGCACGAAGTTACGTAACAAAAAACAAGAGAAAGTCGTTAGACATTCTTAGAAGTAAATGTGAAGTCTGGAAACAACTTGCCAAAGACAAAAATCTCCCCCTCGTCACCTCGGAAGGATGGATCGCGACCTTCCTAAACGAGGGCCCCACCACCATCGCCGACGATTGGAATTGGTTTAAAGATATCAGCGCGGACGCCGTTCAGATCGCGTGTTCGTATGGTTGGCACGGAATTTGCACAAGCAGCTTTTCGCAACCTCATTTTAAAAAGCTCTGGTCAGACGAGAGTTGGCACATAAACTTAAACAAAGAGATCCACAGGAGTCGTCGATGAAACGAATTTTTGTCGGATGCATGCCGTTCGGATTTACTCGAGATGAAATCCGGTCGCTGTTCGAACCGTTTGGCAAAGTCGCCAATGTGCAATTATTTGAAGATATGGAGAATGCGACGTTCGATGCCTACGCTTATGTGGACATGGATACGACGGATGTCAGCTATATTGTCGACAAACTCGACGGCAAACGAATCGGACCAAGACCTCTACGAATAAACGAGTACATTGAGCGAAAGGACTCCACAAACTGATATGTCAAATTCCCATGCCATTGCACGTGAAATAAAACGGTTCGAATTCGTTTCCCAGAATATATGGCCGCTAATTCGGCCGATGCTCGGAAACTTCATTGCAAAACGTTGCCATCAATGCACCATTTCGTCGAACGCTCCCCATGTAACCATCGAAGGAAATATTTGCCAGCGTTGCGAAGCGTTCAACCATTCAACACCGGATGACAAGCAATCGCGATGGGAAGAGAAATATATCGCGAATGAACAAAAGAAGCTCCATGAAATCTTGACCGAATATCAGGGGAAGGGAAAACGCCGCTATGACGCTCTTGTTTTGTTTAGCGGTGGAAAAGACAGCACCTACATGTTGTACCGAATCAAACGCGACTACCCGAAGCTCCGAATGCTTACTCTGACTATCGATAATGGTTTCTACAGCGTGGTCGCCTTGGAAACCTCACAGCAAGTCGCGAAGAAGCTTGATCTCGACCATATCGTTTATAAACCAACTTCCTCTTTATACGCTTCCCTCTACCGCTATACCCTGCTCCATGTTGATGAAAGTGGAAGTTATGGAACGGTCGATCGATTGGATGGATCGCTTAATCAGCACATGGGTCTTCGGTACGCCGCCGAGTTTGAAATCCCACTTATGATAAGCGGAGTTGATTGGGCGCAGGCCCTTCTCATGGGAAGTAACACAACGTTTGAACATCCGCGTCATGATCTTTTAACCCGCGTGGATACCGACAGGATAGAGCGACGAAGCAAATTTAAGATCGCTGAAATCTTTAATAAGGAAGATGCGGAAATGTATTGGGATGGCACGAAATGGCCCGCCGAACGAGTTCCTCGATGGATTCTTCCTCTGATGGCCTGGCGCCCAGACAAACAGTTGGTGGCGGACGAATTAGAAAGGATGCACCTCATTCTGCCAGGGCATTCAAGTCCGCTGGTAACCAATAACGAAGTACTTTCGATTATGACGGCCATCGACATCAAAAAAATTGGGCATTGCAGCTTTGAGCCCGAATTCTCCGACATGATCAGAATAAAGCGAACCGACGGAACTTATTGGCGCAACGTTTTCGAGTGCGTGGAGTTTCTCGTTAAAAAGAATTTGTTCATGAACAAAACGTTTATCGAACTTTTACAAAGGTTGAATTTAAAGCGAGAAGACATCGGTCTTTAGGCGAAATGTCGAAAGACGCTCCGGTTGTCGTTTTTTCTGAAAGCATTAGCTTCTGCCACATCGTTCGGCCCCTTATTTTCTCTCGATTGTTTAAAACCCTGAAACGAAAGGTTGTTGTCGCCTGTGCTGACAAATTCGCCGGCCTGTTTCATCAGCATGGCTTCGAAACAACAAATTTGACAACGACGAATCCCACCGAAATCTACCATCGACTCGCAAAGCGCGCGTGGATGTACGAAGTTGACGACTTGCTTCGTTACTATCGAGAGGATCAGAAAATAATTGACTCCATGAAGCCGGGCCTCATCGTGAGCGACTTCCGATTTACTGCTCTCCAATTGGCAAAAAAGATGGGAATTCCTTCTATCGGGATCACATCCGCAAGTTGCCACCCGAATTTTCCGATCGGCTCGAGCACCCCCAATGCTTATCTGCCGCCGAAGTTTTTTCCTCTAAAAATATTTAATCCCTTAAGCAGAACATTATTGGGTGATCTCGTTAGGAAAAATATCATTCGGTCCATATCTCGTACACTTCGAACGGCATCTTGTCGAATGAAATTACCGGCGCTAGATTCGTTTTTCCATTACGCAGCTCAAGGAGATGTGTGTGTGCTGGCAGACCATCCAATGGTGATGCCCATCCCCAGGTTACGAACTCAAGACATTTATTCGGGAGCGTTAATTTGGAAACGAGAGGAACCTCTGTCCATTGACGAAACCGCGCTTAAACAAAGGAAAGTTGTTTACATTTCGGTCGGCACCCAAGAAGCACTCGATACGGCGTTCCTATCCCCCCTCCTCAACAAACTACTGCAACAAAACTTAAACGTCGTTCTTTCAAAAGGGAATCGTAAATTTGAAATTGATGTCAGACACCCAAATCTTTTCATCCAAGATTTCATCAACGAAAGCCGTCTCTTACAAATGGTTGATCTTTGGATTTATTCGGGAAGTGCTATGAGCACGTATCATGGGCTTCACTACGGTGTCCCGATGGTAGCAATCCCCGCCCAAGCGGATCAGCATTTCCATGCGGAAGCCATTCGTCGGCTTGGTTGTGGAACTTATATTTATCCTTCACGGATGGAAGTTGATCAATTGGTTGAGATCTCCCTCCGAATATTGAAGGAAGATGGAATAAAAAGAAATTGCATAGAAATTTCTCGAGAATTACGAGGATTCAACCAGACAAACGAGATAATGCAGAGGATTGAACGACTGCTTAGTTAGAACTTCTCAAACATTGAGCAATCTCCATCTTCGCGGCGCGATACGCGGGAAAGATTGAAGAGATTAGAGAAGCCAAAAAAGTCACGAGCATCGCAAAACAAACATTAAAAGGAAGTACGATGGGCCGAGCAGTCCACTCAACGGCCAATCCCGGCGGCGGAGGCATAGGAATTCCAATTTGAGCAATCGTCCAAGTGACGGCACAACCAATAGCAGAACCGAATACTCCGCCGATGGCTCCAAGTGCCATACCTTCTACGATAAACAGCTTTACAATATCCGAACGTTTCGATCCCATCGCCATCAGTGTACCGATTTCGTTAGTGCGCTCCGAAACAGCGAGGCTTAGTGTATTGTAAATACTGAATACCACCAAAAAAACCACCACGATATTTATCACGAGAAATATCCGACCGAACAGCGCTTTTACGGCAACATAATAATCACTCAATTCAATCCAAGACTTTACCTCGAGCCCTAATTTTTTGTTTCGAATCACATTTTTAAATTCCTTCTGCACATCGAATGTATTTTTCGTCAGATCGATATTCACAATTATCGAATCAACCGAAGAAGTTCGAAGGAGGCGCTGTGCGGTCGAAAGAGGAATGCGAATGAAATAATCATCCGCTTGTTTATATCCGGTGTAAAAAATTCCCCGAACCCTGACGTCGAACGCGTTGATTGATCCACCGTCCGTTCGCGCCACCATAATCAGATTATCTCCGACTTTTGCTCCAATACTATCAGCCAGTCCTCGTCCGAGATTAATACCAAAGGGATCCGCATTGCTAAGCGATTCTCCCTGCTCAATTACCGCTCCCGCCCCGCGAAGAACGCGGTTTTTTTCGACATCCTTTCCCATAACGAACGCGTCATCCTGAGGAACGATACCTTCTCCAACAAAAGAGACTGAATTATCCCCGGTACTCAATAGTCCAGAAAAGTGCAGGCGAGGCGTGGCCATTACCACGTGCGGCATTTTTCGCGTCAAATCCAAAACTTCATCCGGATTATCGATAAGAAATTCGAATGGGCGGGATCGGCCTAACTCTCGAAATCCGACCCGAGTTAATTGGATGTGCCCCGTTAACGAATGGATGAGATTCTCGCGGACCTCGATAAAAATGTCTTCAAAGAATCCTCCGCAGTAAATTATCCCAATACACCCGAAAGACACCGAAAATAATGCCACGAGTGAGCGAATCCTGTGTCGGAAAACGTTCCGGAAACCAAGTTTCAGAATCATTTGTCCCCCTCGATAAGTCCGTCTATCATGGACACGTTGCGGGATGCTTTAGCGATCACCTTCGGGTCATGAGTCGCGAAAATGAAGGTCGTTTGATTTGCAACATTGATCGATTTCATGAGATCCAAAATCTCAAGCCCGGTGCTATGATCGAGGTTTGCCGTCGGCTCATCGGCTAACACCAGTTGTGGTTGGGAAACGATGGCGCGCGCAATGGCGACGCGCTGTCGCTGCCCCCCGCTCATCTCCATCGGCTTGTGATTTTCGCGCGTAGCAAGCCCGACATCGGCCAATGCTTTTCGTGCCCGCTCTCGCACCTGCAGCTTTGGAACATGCTTTAGGAAAAGCGGGTATTCGACATTTTCAAGCGCCGTCAATACTGGCAACAGATTAAAATTCTGAAATACAAAACCGATTTTGTTCATTTTTAATTCGGCACTTTGATCCGAGCTTAGGGTTCCTACGTCGACCCCGTCGATAATGACGCTGCCCTGAGTCGGAGTTTCTATGCACCCGATAAGATTCAGCAAGGTGGTTTTGCCGCTCCCCGAGGGACCCGAAATCGCTAAGAATTCGCCGCGTTCGATATTGAGGCTTACTCCGCGTAAAGCGGAGGACGTCTGCTTACCCAGAAAATAATTCTTTGTGACTGATTTTATGGTTACCAATTTATCCAATGTTGTATCTCCCTGGCGAAAGAATCTGATTTGGGTCGATTCCCTCTTTAAGAGTGTTCACGAATTTCCAAAAGGAATCGTTACGCTTCACAACCGAACGCATCGATTGCACGCCGGTGCGGTACGGCACGTACCCAGCCCCAATTAATTCTCGCGAAAGTTTTTCGTAGCAGCGGCTCGCCCGAACGGCTTCGGCGTGGTCAAACTTGTTGAACGAAATGGAGAGGATCGCGCAAATGGTTCGTCCTTCTCCGAGATTCAATGTTGCGTGAAAATCGAAGTCGAACATCTTATATATGGGCCGTACAAGCGCTAGAAAGCGCGTGAGCGCTGAGGGATGCGCAGGAATCACCGGAGAAATCCAATAAAGACCGCAATTATCTCGCACCGCATCGATATTTTTTCTCGGTACCGGCGTGGGATTTCTGAAGTATGCTCCTTTTAGAGCGTGCCCGTTCGGGACACCTTTCAACAATCCAAAGAAAGAAGACAATGCCGGCAACATCCTTGGCAAATCGACTCCGGTCAGCGTCTTCAAAGCATTCGGAAATTTTTTTGCGATCCTGAGTTTTTGCTCGTCGACAAATTTTAGTTCAGCCACATCTCGAAGCCGATTGAGAAGTTTCCTGGTTTTAAGTTTGACGTCGGCCGAGTCTCCGTAAAAGGCGCCGGAAAAATTCCACGCCTTAACGTCTTTTGGTGCGGAATCCCCCATGGAAAGTACGCGTTGAGCGTTCGCAATATGCAGGCAACCTGGAAGATCACGATTTAATTTCATCACGCGCAGCTTTTCGACAACGTGCAGCAAGGCGGCATCATCCTCGATCTTCCCGAAGAAAGCGGTCATCGTCTCGGGCTTGGGCATGAGCCAAACTCCCATTCGCACGACAATTCCAAAGTTGGATTGTGTGAATAGCCCGTCAAGATACGGACCGATACCGTACGGATAAAGATGCGCCGTTTGAGCGTTTTGGAAATGGCCAAATCCGGTTTTGATCAGCTCACCGCTCGGCAACACGACTTCCAATCCGCAAATGGACCGGAAATGGTCCGCGTATGGCGTGTGTCCAAATCCGCGCTCCAATGCGTTTCCAATTAAACTTGAATCCGGTGGACCACCGGTCACATCCATCCAAAGTGGAATTTTGTTGTTGGTTAAATGGTCATAGAGCTGCTGCTGAGTAACGCCGGGCTCAATCACGCAATAAGCAAGTTCTGTGTTTACGTCAACAATTCGGTTTAAGTCACTCAAATCCACAACCACGTCGCCATCGTTTACGGGACACGCCGCACCGTAGCCCCAATTTTTTCCGCGACTGATTGGATATATGGGCACTCGGTGATGATTAGCGATCTTGACGATCGCCTGGACACTTTGAATATCTTTCGGTTTTAAAACCGCAGAAGCTTTTGGAGGATTGACCGTCGTGTCATTCGAATAAGCTCGCAAGCTTTCGGCGTCGTTCACTGCACAATCAGGTCCCAATACTTTTTTCCACAATTTCAATGCCGACTCGATCGAACGTCCCATAATCAAAAAGTATGCTGGGTCACGCATTCATTTACAAGTATTAGGTTGTTTTTTCGCGATAAATCCTTGACGAAAGCATCACGCCCGGTCAACCTTCAAGAGATGATTGAGTCGAAATTTCAAATCGGGACGATGGTGGACGAAGAGAATTACCCAAATCGAGACGAACAATTGAAGTTCGTCGAGAAAATCCTCCATCTCGTTGGTCACCACCACAGCTTGAAAGTATTAGAGGTTGGCACAAACGAGGGTTTTGTCTCAGAAGTTCTGAGGAAGTCACGTCCGAGCTGGAAAATTACGCGAAGTGATCTGTCCAACAGCGCGGAATTTAAAGAACAATGGTTCGACGTCGTGGTAAGCAGTCTTTCATTCCATAAATTCGCGACGCGGGACGAACTTTTGTTGCGGATTAAACGAGTGTTGGCGCCCGGTGGGACGCTGTTGATTCAAGATTTTCACAAACTAACCGGGCTGACAGTGTTCTTCCACTTCATTCGAAACTGCTTTCTGTTTCGCTCGGTAAAAAAAGCTAAGGCGGAACTGAAAAAGTGGGAGGAGCTACCCCCTTCGGAAGAAATGTCGCGGCTTATTACTTCTTCAAAGTTTGGGACGATCAATTACAGCCAACAGATCAACGGATTCATCACCGAAACAATGGCAACAGCGAGTGACAAACCAAACGTTGCGCCCAATCATTAAAAGCGCGTGCTCGTTTCGGGCGGCACATTGTTTGTGTAGGATTTTCATCGCGCCGCAAAATGACTGAACCCGTTTCAATTTGTGTTGAACGTCGTTTCGAGTCAGTCCGTCGAGGTCGCACGTTCCAAATGGAAGGTAATAACAAACTCTAAGCCGCAAGACGAAATGCGCCGGCTTTAACTTCAATGGATTTCGGCATTCTCGAATACAGCTTGCCAATCACAAGCGCGATCACCGAAACACTGGCGGCAACGCGATAAGTTGTTGCTTCTTTTAGAGTAGTTTTCTAACAGAGGTCTATGCGTAAAAAAGTGGTTATTACAGGCCTCGGTGTAATAAGCCCCATTGGAATTGGATGCACCGATTTTTGGAAAGCGCTAGCTGGCGGAAAAAACGGAGTTGGAAAAATCGCCCGTTTCGATGCGAGCGAATCTCCTTGCAAGATTGACGCGGAAGTTCAGAATTTCGACCCACTGAATCACCTTGACCGGAAGCAGTCGCGCCATCTCGACCGGTTTGGCCTTTTTGCAGTATGCGCCGCTCGTATGGCGCTGAACGATGCTGAAATTGATCTGACCAAAGTTGAGCTTGACCGGGCTGGCGTCATTGTGGGATCTGGCATAGGCGGATTGCCTTCGCTTGAACAGCAACACTCCATTCTCATGAAAGACGGTCCGCGCAAAGTTTCCTCTCGTCTTCTGTCGATGTTTGTCACCAACGGAGCGGCCGGACAAATTGCTGTTCACACAGGCTTCACGGGCCCCGTCTATTCGGTTTCAGCAGCATGCGCCACGGCGAATCACGCGATTGGGTCGGCATTGCGACATTTGCGCTATGGCGACGCGGACATGATTCTCGCCGGTGGCTCGGAGAGCGCCATCACGGCGTCGGCGATTGCGGGTTTTTGCCAAGCAAAGGCGATGACCACAAACTTCAATGACGAACCGAACCGAGCGAGCCGCCCTTTTGACGGAAAGCGTTCAGGATTTGTAATGGGAGAGGGTGCTGGCGTCGTTGTGCTTGAGACCGAAGAGCACGCAAAAAGGCGCGGAGCAAAAATTTATGCGGAACTAGCGGGGTACGCCGCCACGAACGATGCCTATCACATCACGTCTCCCGGCCCCGAAGCCACGGCCGCTGCACAAGCGATGCGCGGTGCCTTGCGCGACGCTAACATGGAATTCGTTGAAATCGACTATATAAACGCGCACGGAACCGCCACAACTTTAAATGACAAAAGCGAAACGAAAGCGATAAAAATGGTTTTTGGAGATCGCGCCAAAAAAATTCCGGTTTCTGCCACCAAATCAATGACGGGACATTTGCTCGGAGCCTCCGGCGGTGTGGAACTGATCGCGACGCTGCTCTGCATGGAAAACAAAGTGGTCCATCCGACCGTTAATTACGAACAGCCGGATCCGGACTGCGATTTGGACTATGTTCCGAATTCTGCGCGCTCCGCTCACATCAATGCCGCGCTTTCGAACTCGTTCGGATTCGGTGGACATAACGCTGTTCTCGCCATAAAGAAGCATTCCTAATCCAACCTATTCCTTGACGCTCGGCCGCTTTCTCCGCACACTTACCGTGCGCGATGGAAAGTGAACAAAAAAAACATCCGATATTTGGACTGGTGTGCAGCGGCGGCGGTGCGATGGGCGCTTATCAAGCCGGCGTGCTCACGTATATTCACGAAAAATTTTGTCGAGCGGAACGGAGCCCGTTTCAAATTTTCTCGGGAATTTCATGCGGCTCTTTAAACACCACGTTTTATGCTTGTCGCTCCTCCCACGCGTTTCAGCAGCGCTTGGTCCTCGAAGATATGTGGAGAAGCTTTCACGTACCCGAGTACTACCAACAACCGCTGCCCAACCTCATTAAGTCCTTGTTTCGCCATGCACGTAAAAAATTAAATCGACAAGAAGGTTTTTGGTCTCTATTCGATGGAAAGGCGGTCGAACGCATCGTTAACAAGGGCTTTGATCGGCAAAGTTTAATGGAGAACTTCCGGTACGAATCGACGCTCGGACTGGCGATCGCAGCCACGGACGTTGTCCATTGTTATCCTGTTTGGTTTATTGAAGGGCTCCGCGTGACCCCGTGGCACCTTAACGATTCGATTGGGCTTCCTCAAGAAATCGGTCCGCAACACGTTGTGGCCAGCTGCAGCGTGCCTTTTTTTCTTCCGCCCGTAAAAATCCACGAACATTATTTCGCCGACGGTTCTATTAACATGACAAAGCCGCTCACGGCCGCCGTTCAAATGGGAGCGAAAAAAATCTTGGCGATTTCCACACAACCGCCCAAACCGAGATCGCTTTATCCCTATCCGAGCGATTTCCAAACAGATTCTGCTTTGCTGTTCCAGGTTCTTATTAAGGCGTTAAGTCATGACCCGCTCACGGGAGATTTGCACTCAACCTCGCTAGGGAAAGACGTTGAACTTAAAGTTCTCACCCCTTCAAAAGATGTCGAAAACTTGCTCAATGAGTTTTCTGACACGAGCGATATCACGAAAAAGAAATTTTCGACGCGCGCGTTTCGGTTTCAATCCTCCTACATTGCTCGTCTGATCGACTTCGGTTACGAAGAAGCCTCCCGTATGCACACACAATTCGAAAAATTCTTTTCCCACCCATAAAACAACGCGTTTCTTCGCGGCTTCTTCTGGCACGACCGTTGCAAGAATTCATGCGATGACGAAAGTCACGACGTAACGAACGACGATTCCGCTAGACTTTCAACGGGAGGCGAATCAACAACATGTTTAATGACACGGACTTGAACAGCTCGACAAACGCTCGTGCCACCGCCACGGCACCATTCATTGAAAACAACCATCCGCAGCGCAATTTTCTCAGCAACGGCAAATCCTTGCCGCTCCTTCAGGTGATTTGGAAAGGATTGTCATCCTGGCACATGAGAGATTTTGAATTTCGTCCGGTTCAAACGATGGAAGAACTCAAAGTCGCTTCGCACCTGGTTTACGAAGAATATTTGAAACGAAAGCTTCAGGCGCCACAACAGACCCAATCCCGCTTTGTTCTTCAACAGTTATTGCCGAACAACCATACATTCATCGTGGTTTATAAACGACGTTACGTGCTCGCAACGCTCACGTTAATTCAAGATTCGCCGCTCGGTGTGCCGATGGATAAAAACTACAAAGCACAGCTCGACGTGCTGCGAAAACAAAAAGGCCAAATCGCGGAAGCGTCGCTTCTGGCATTCGATCGGTCGCTTTCGAGCAAAACGTTTTCCCGGTCGAAACGAATGCTCATTCTCATTAATTTTTTCAAAGTCATTTTTGATTACGTGCGCACAAAAACAGATATTGCGGAGATAGTGGCGTGCTACCATCCGCGGCACGATACGCTCTACAATTTTCTCCAATTCCAGCCACTGGGAGGCCTTACGGACTACGCCATCGCTGGGAACAACCCGGCGATCGCCCGCCATTTCAATTTTCGAGAAACGGAGGCGCAAGCGCAAACGCACGTTGCCTACAAACTTTTTTATGGCACACCCGCTTCCCCGGAGAAATTTAAGCGGATGCTTCGGTTATCCCCCGACAACATAAAGGAAATGATCCACGCCTCTCCGTTGATTCACTCCGATCTTACGGTGGAGCAAGTTGTCACACTGAAAAACATTTATCCGGAATACGATTTCTCTGAAATACTTCCGTCCTCACTACCGCTCGCTGCAAACGGTTAAAAAATCGTTGATAAGAAAACGACTTGCCGTTACAATTCGTTAATGATCCGCGGTCGCTTAATCCCAGCAATCATTTTTGGATTCGTTTTTGTTCCGAGCTTTGCAGCGGAACCGGACGCGAACTCTATTGTCGCGAAGTGCGACGAAGTACGAAATCCCCAACTCGATTACACGGTGCAGGTGAAGGTGACAAGCATTAAACCGAATCGAGCGCCCGCCAATTCTCTTTACTCCGTAATGGTGAAGGGCCGCGAAAACGCCATCGTGAAAACGCTGGAACCCGCCATCGACAAAGGGCGGGTGCTGCTTATGAACACCGAAAATTTTTGGGCCTTCATGCCGAACGTATCAAAGCCAATTCGGATTTCCGCGCAAGAAAGACTCACGGGCGACGTGGCGAACGGCGACCTCGCGCGCACAAACTTTTCGGCCGATTATGACGCGGAACTGATCAAGATAAAAGAAATGAAAGGTCGGAAGTATTACACGCTGATGCTGACCGCTAAAAATGAAAACGTGACCTACGGCCGCGCGGTCCTGTGGGTCGATGTTAAGAACTACCGTCCCTACCAAGCCGAATTTTACGCGTTCTCTGGACGGCTATTAAAAATTTGCACCTACGAAGCGTACAAGGAATTTGGCGGCGGGCTACGTCCCACCAAACTCACGATGCGCGACGCCGTCAACAAAGACCAATATTCGGTGCTAATTTACGACAAAATGATCGTCGCCCCCCTCCCTGACAAGTATTTCACGAAGGAATACTTGAAAAAACTCACGAACTAAATAATAAGAGGGTCTTGAAAACCCTCGATTTGCCCGTTACTTTTATCGAGCATGAGCAAAAAAGCGCCATTTCTCGTGGAAGTTGGGTTGGGTCTCGTATTGACGGGGTTCGTTTGTTACGGATACCTCAAGAAATCAACGCAAATTGAAACCGCAAGCCTAAAAACCTACGACCTGTTAAGCCGATTCCGACACCCCACCTCGAAGACCGATGACATTCGCATTGTCGAAATTGATGAAAATTCGGTGGCCCAATTTGGGCGCTGGCCATGGCCACGGTCGCTCGTCGCGCAACTTGTGGATGAAACGATCGGTGCCGGCGCAAAAGTGATTGGGCTGAACATTTTCTACACCGAACCGGATCAGACACAAGGCCTGGAAGAACTGACTCAGTTGCACGACAAGTTTTCGGAGCTGCTCGACAAACAGCGGGCGGCCATGAAGAAAAAGAAAATCGACATCCACCCATTCGAAGAATTCCTGGCCGAGGATCTCGGAAATGCGCAATCGTCACTCGACGGGGATTCCATCCTTGCGCAATCAATCGAGCAGGCGGTCAACATTGTGTTGCCCATGTACTTTCAGCCGGGCGACACGCTTGGCAACAACCTCGAGAAACTTCCAGATTTTTTTGCCCGCGAAAAACTAAATGTTGTGGGCGCTGCGAATTCGAACATTCCGGCCGGAAACGCAGCCGTACTTCCTCTTGAAAAATTTGGGAAGGCGGCGTTGTCCGTTGGGCAAAGCAATCTGCAGCCCGACGCGGACGGAACCCTTCGCAGCATCGCGCCGCTCTTTCGCTACGGCGACAGTGTTTATCCCTCCTTCGCACTCGAGATTGTTCGTGAGTTTCTAAAACTGCAACGCAACGCGCTCACGTGGAAAGCCGATGAAGGACTTACACTGTTCAAGGCAAAGATTCCGATGGATGAGAACGCGAAGACCTATCTTGAGTACGCCGGGCCCGCGGGCACATTCAAACGCTTCTCCGCAGTCGATGTGTTGTCGGGCGGCATTCCGGACCGCGCGTTGACCGACAAAATCGTTTTGATTGGCGTCACCGCGCCAGGGCTCGCGCCGGCGTTTGTGACGCCGAGCGGCGAAAGCTTCACGGGTCTCGAGATTTGGTCAACGCACATCGAAAATATTTTGGCACAACATTTTATTTCACGACCGCGCTGGGCTGCGAAAGCCGAGTGGGGCATGATCGCGCTCGCCGCGCTTGTTGTGTTACTCGTTTTGCCGATGCTCAAAGCGCGGGTCGGTATTCCGATTGCCGGTGCGTGCTTTGGTCTGTGTGTCGGAGCCAGCGCTTTCTTGTTCGTCAAGCAGGGCTTGTGGGTTTCCCCCACTTACGGCGCGTTTCTGCTCGTGGCCGGATTCGTCGTTATTGTCGGGAAACGTCTCGTGTTCACGGAGAAAGGAAAAGAATTGGTTGAAGCCGAAGGCGTCGAAACGAACAAAATGCTGGGCCTTTCCTTCCAAGGTCAAGGCATGCTCGATTTGGCGTTTGAAAAATTTCGCCGTTGTCCGATCGATGATTCGATGAAGGAGCTTTTGTACAACCTCGGCCTCGACATGGAGCGCAAACGGCAATTCTCAAAAGCGGCCGCCGTTTATGATCACATTGCGACCGTTGACCCGAAATACAAAGACGTGCAAGAAAAAATTGAGTTGCTGAAAAAAGCCGGCGAAGGTGCCGTGTTCGGCGGCATTGGCAAGAAAGGTTCCGATGCGACCGTGGTGGTGCAGGGCTTGGGCCAAAACACAACGCTCGGCCGCTATGAGGTCATGAAGGAACTTGGACGCGGGGCCATGGGAATCGTGTATCTTGGAAAAGATCCGAAGATCAATCGGCAAGTGGCGATCAAAACGCTGCGCTTTGAAGAAGATATGGATGAGACACAAACGAAGAGCATCAAAGAGCGTTTTTTCCGAGAAGCCGAATCCGCCGGCAATCTCACCCATCCGAACATTATTCGAATTTTCGATGCCGGTGAAGACCAAGACGTGGCCTACATCGCAATGGAGCTGTTGGACGGTCATGACCTTAAAGAGAATTGTGAGAAGAGCAAACTGTTACCAATCAACCGGGCTGTGGAGATTGCAGCACAAGTGGCAGAAGGCCTCGACTACGCGCACAAACAAGGCGTTGTTCATCGGGACATCAAACCCGCCAATATAATGATGCTCAAAGATGGAACGCTTCGGATCACGGATTTCGGCATCGCGCGCATCCAAGCCACGTCAAAAACCGCCACCGGAGCTGTTCTTGGAACTCCAGCGTACATGAGTCCCGAGCAGGTGAATCAAAACAAATCCGTCGACGGCCGTGCCGACATCTTTTCGTTGGGCGTCACGCTTTTCGAATTATTGACCGGTGAAAAACCTTTTGCGGCCGACAGCATTCCAGCTCTTTTGTACCGCATCGCGAACGTCGAACATTCGGATCCGCGCGAATTCAATCCGAATATTCCGGCAGGGCTTGTGACGATTATTAATAAGGCTCTCGCAAAATTGCCGGCGGATCGGTATCAGTCAGCCGGTGAAATGGCGCTCGATTTGAGACGCTTCCTTGAAAACCCGGAATCCCTAGCAGGACCGACTCGCAAAACACAAGCAGCAGAGACGAAACCACAAGAGACGCCTGAACCGCAAATCCAGAAACCGTTGGCGCCGGAGCCGATACAGGTGGAAACGCCACACAATCCTTCCGTGGCAACCGTGGCACATTTGCCCACGATTGATGATGTTGCCTCCGAGATGTCGAAGGTCGATTTTATGTCGGAGTTACAGGACACATTCAATATTGATATGCCGGAACAACCAAAAAGCGATTCGATTTTAGAACCGGTCATGGACATGATTCCGCAGAATCCGGTGGGTCGCGATACGGTGGTAATCCCGCCATCCGATTTCATTGAGAAAACCGTCGTGATGGATCCGTCCGAGCGCCCGAACCTTCCGCTGTCCGATCAAATCGAAGGAAATTTTCAACCACCGCGTCCTGGAAACGCGAATGAAACAGATGAGAAGAAGCGCAAAGCGGTATAAATTTAAGACCAATGAGGATACGATTGAACATCGCAGGTAAGACAGACAAAGGGCGGCGACGCTCAAAAAATGAAGATGCGTTTCTCGTCGAAGAAAACCTTGGCTTTATGATTGTTGCGGACGGAATGGGCGGCCACGCATCGGGTGAAGTGGCCAGCAATTTGGCCGCCAAACTGTGCACCGAGCAATTAAAGCGCGCGCTGAAAACCGGTCACGTACCGGTGTTCTTCCACGTTCCGCCCAACCCCAGTCTTGATCCGCGAAGCCGAATCCTTGGCGACTGTTTTAAATTTTCAAACCAAGCGGTTTTCGAAGCGGCGCAGAAAAATCCCGAAAACCACAACATGGGAACGACGCTGGTCGCTGCGTTGTGGCTTGATGACAAATTCGCGGTCGCCCATGTTGGTGACAGCCGTCTCTACCTCGTTCGTGGAAACAAACTCCAGCAAATCACCAGCGATCACAGTTTTGTGCAAGAACAAATCGACAAAGGCCTTATTAAGCCGGAAGAAGCAGAAAAGTCCGATCTACGAAACATGCTGACGCGCTCGATTGGCAACAAAGACGACGTCGAGGTGGATATAAAAGAGGTCGCGGTCCAAGAAGAAGATTATGTGATGTTGTGCTCCGACGGACTTACAAAGATGCTCGACGACACCCAAATCGAAGCTGTGTTTAAAGCGGAAACCGACCCGGAAAAAATTTCGGACACACTTATCGCGCGCGCGAACGACGCGGGCGGAGGCGACAATATCACCGTCATCGTTGCAAAACTGGAACCAAAATCCCATTGGAGCTCATTAACGGACCGCGTCAAAGGTGCACTCTCCAAGGCGAAGGAATCAAAATAATGGCCAAGGTATTTCTGAAGTTTAATTCGGCAATCATCAAAGAATATCTATTGGATAAGGACGAAATAACATTTGGCCGCAAACTCACAAACGATATTTCGATTGATCATCCCACGGTCTCCGGTTTTCATGGAAAAATTAAGAAAGTGGGCGATCATTTTGTCGTAGAGGATTTAAACAGCACGAACGGCACCTTCATTAATGGCCGCCGCGTCAAAGAGGGTCAGATTAAAGACAAAGACCAAATCGGCGTTGCCGGCCATATTCTGGATTTTCATGCTGACGATAAAAGCGCACCATCGACCGATTCGCCAGTTTCCAACGGACCCAAGCCAGCCACGGCGCCCGCCAAAACGCCCGATTCACTGTCCTCCGAAATACAAAAAGAAATTTCCCGCAAAAATTCCGGCGCTCCGGCGTCTTCCGCCACGGGGGTCGTACGCATCATTGCCGGTGGCGTAAACGGGCAAACCGAAGTTAATTTGAAAGATCTTGTGACTTACATCGGCACGACGGATCAGGCAATGATCAAAATAAAAGGTTTCTTAGCTCCCAGTTTGGCCGCCGCGATAAGCAAGCGTCCCGAAGGATATTTCTTAAAAGCCGTGAAACAGGGCTACCCGAAAGTGAATGGTGTCGCCGTGAACGAACAAGTGCTGCTTGAAAACGGAGCGCTCATCGAGGTCGGCGGAACGAACATGGTCTTTTACAGAAGCGACGCGAAGAAAGCGAAACCCATCGAAGACCAAGGACAAATGAATGATCTGCTCAGTCAATAACATTGACATTGGATATCCGTCTTGGTATTCCTTCGCCGACTTCGTTTTAAAAAATGGAGGGCAGGTCTCCTTTGAAAAACAGTTGGCTTAAAAATCTGCTTGTTTATCGTTTTACGTTCATGCTCGTTCCGCATGGCGGAAGCCGTCCTCGCCAAATAAATATCCCACTTTCATTAATTCTTTTTGTCACGTTTGCGTGGGCCGGCATCACTTTCTGGGGTTCGTATTTGTCCGCGCAACATGTTGACTACTGGCGCACCCAAGCATCGAACCAAGTGATGAAGTTAAAAATCCGATATTTGATGGCGCAGTTGGACCAATCGCGTGAGTATATGGATGAAGTAAAAACTGTCGATGAGCAACTGAGACAATTATTGCAGTACCAAAACGCGTCTTCATTGATAAAAAATGATCAGCCACTGAAACCATCGAAACAAGCATCGGCAGCAACCGGTGGGCCCACGATTGCCGATGCGAACGACCTTACGCGCGTTCTTCAATCCGGTGAACCCGATATGTCGTGGCCGCACCTCGTTCGTGAGATCACAGGCATGAAATCCGAAGCCAAAGACCGACTCACAAGTTTTAATGAACTTACAAGCTGGATTGAGGCGCAACGCCGTCTTTTTCGCGCCACTCCACGCGGCTGGCCCTGCAACGGTCCGCTCACATCGCACTACGGAACACGCACGTCGCCATTCGACGGTCAAGCAGAATTTCACCCGGGCATCGACATCAGCGGCAATTTGGGCACGGCGGTTCGGGCCACGGCCGATGGCGTTGTGCGCCTAGCATCGTGGAACAGCGGTTATGGGAATCTTGTTTTGCTGCAACATGAATTTGGCTATAGCACCCGTTACGCGCACAATAGCCGCATTCTCGTTAAAGTCGGCGATCGCGTGAAACGGGGCCAAGTCATCGCTCTCATGGGCACCACGGGAAAATCGTCCGGTGTGCATTGCCATTACGAGGTATGGCGCTACACGGCAAGAAAGAACCCGCTTGCGTTTATCCGCGAAGACCCAAAATTTTCTGGCAAAACACGCTTCGCCTCGCTACACTAATACCTACTAACTATCGGCGGCATCGCTCGGGAGGTTCCCATGTTTCTTAAATCAGATAAAACCGCACACAAAATCGAGACAATTATCGGAGCTGGGACCGAGCTTGAAGGCGACCTGCACACGAACGAATCGATTCGCGTGGACGGAAAAATCAAAGGAAGCATTCATGCCCAAGGGATTGTGATCGGAGAATTTGGGTTGGTTCTTGGTGATATTACAGCGTCCGCTGTCACGATCGCCGGCAAAGTAAAAGGAAACATTTCCGCCAACGAATCGCTTGAGCTGTTGCCGAAAGGCCAAGTGCTCGGCGATATCCGTACCGCAAAGCTTGTTGTTTCCGATGGTGCCAACTTCGAAGGCAACTGCCAGATGTTAAAAGGTGACGGCCAAGTTATCGACGTGAATCCGTCCAACATTACCGCGGAACTCGAAAACAACAGCCACCGCAACCTAAAAGTCGCGAACGCGAAACATTAATTATCCTGGACAGAAACATTCCGGGATGACGAATTTCCTATAATCCCGACCTCATGTTTCGCTTTTTCCGCAAGCATCGCTCCGTCGTCATGGTGTTCATGGCCGCCTGTATCGGCGGGCTTATTTTGTTTGGCGTGGGCGGCTCCTCATTCGTTTCCACATCGCATGACACGATTTTCAAAGTGAACGGTGTAAAAGTGCCGCAAGCGCAATACGACCGCACCTACAATCAGCTTGTGCGGCAACGCGAGGCAGCAAATCTCCCGACCGATCAGCGCAATCAACTTCAAAGCCAAGCACTAAACGAAGTCATCCGCCAAGAAGTGTTCGCTCAAGAAGCGCAGAAGTACGGAATTGAAATTACGGATCAAGAGTTGCAGATGCAATTGATGTCGATTCCGGCGTTTCAGAAAGACGGTCATTTTGATCCGGCCACTTACGTCCGCGTGGTGGCGCAAACATTCTCAATGGCCCCACGCGATTTTGAAAAAGAACACAAGAAAGACATGGCGGGCCGGCAATTGAATTCTTTGATCGCCACGGCCGTCAATATTTCAGACGAGCAATTGACGGCTTCCATGGACGCGGCCGTAAAAGCCGAAATGGATCCGAAGAAACGCAAGGAGTTGCAGGCGGACCCGGAAAAGATTCGTCAGCAGATCTGGGAAAAGGAAGCGAATTTCGTATTCGGAGATTGGCTCAATCAGCTGAACTCAACATTGAAAGTAAATATCGTCTCAGACGCGTTTCGTAAGCGTTTGGGCGGCCAACCGGCGAAATAACTCTTTCACGACGTTCATCGGCAGTCCCACCACGTTGTCGTACCGGCCTTTTATCTTCGCAACGAAGCTATCGCCTTTTTCTTGAACCGCGTAAGCGCCTGCTTTATCCAAATGCTTGTGCGCGGCAGATCGAATTTCTTCGGCCGCAAGTTTCCGGAATTTCACATAGGATACGGCGGACTTTTTAAATTTTGTTTTCCCGCCCTGCGCCACAACCGCAACGCCGGTGTAAACACGCTGCCAACGCCCCGATAATTCGGCAAGCATTCGTTCCGCATGGCGGGCATTTCGCGGCTTTCCCACCGCGTGACCATGAATGAAAACGAGCGTATCCGCACCGATAACGATGTCGTTTGGAAACTTTTTTGCCACGAACGTGGCCTTCTTAAGCGCCAAAAAACTCACCCGTTGCGCCGGCGATAACCCGCTCGGCGCGCGCTCGGACACATGGCTGGGGCGAACGACAAAGCGGTAACCCGCTTCGCGCATTAGCGCACGGCGTCGCGGCGAAGCGGAAGCAAGAATGATTGGGCTCTGTTTTTGTTTCATGCGCGCGTTTCTTTCGCCAACTTTACTAGAAGCGCATGGAATTCACCAAAAACTTTGGCGGAACGGGGCAACCCGCGCATAAAGATCTGCTGGACTTCGTCGTAAGTCTCACCGCCTTTAAGAAATCGGAGCCGCTTGCCGATACGCCGCGTGTACGCGTCGACGACAAAGATGGGTTTCCCTGCGGCGTACAGAAGCATGGAATCGGCTGTCTCGGGCCCAATTCCGTTGATTTCGAGCAACCGCTTTCGAACAACCGGCAAAGGTCCTTTGAGAAATCGAGAGATGCTTCCGCCCGCCTCTTTCTGAACGATTCGCAAAAAATTTACGACCCGGGCGGATTTCTGGCGGAAATATCCGCTCGAACGGAAATAGGTCTCCACTTTCGTTCGCGGCAGATTAAGCAAGGCGTTCAACGACAACGCTTTCTTCTGTTTTAATAGGACGAGAACCTTCTCAACGTTCGTCCAATTCGTATTTTGGGTCAGCATCGCACCCAAACAAATTTCGAATCGCTCAATCTCGGTGCACGTGCGCAAACTTTTGCGCGGCGTGTAAACGGGGCAGGAACCGCCGATGGGTGTGGTCGGCCACCACCCTTGATGGCCGTACGTGCGAAGCAGACGGTGATACAACGATAAGATGCGGTTCGTAACTAAAGAAGCTTTGCGACTTTTAGCGCTGTTGTGTACTGATTGGTGAGCTGAATGTATTCGCCGGCGCGGTCCACAACCATCTTAATCTCTTCGGGTTTTAGCGGACGTATCACTTTGGCCGGCGTCCCAAACGCCAGGCTGCCCTTGGGAATCAAACCATTCTCTTTCACCACCGCGGCCGCACCAATCAAACAGTTCTCTTCGACCACGGAACCGTCGAGCAGAATCGCCCCCATGCCAATTAACGAATAATCTTTGACGGTCGCGCCATGCACAACAGCGCGGTGTCCGACCGTTACCCCTTTTCCGAGCGTCACGGGAACGTGATGCGAGGTGTGAAAAACAGATCCGTCTTGGATATTCGAATCCTCGCCGACCGTGATCCAATCAACGTCGCCCCGCAGAACGCAGCCACCCCACACAGATACCCGCGGCCCGATTTTTACTTTGCCCGAAATCTCCGCCATCGGGTGAATGAACGCCGTCGGATGAATTTCGGGTTTGTTGGATCCGATCGCAAAGATCATTTTTTCTTTTTGCCGGCCAAAAGCATCATGAGCACAGCTTTTTGTACATGCAATCGGTTCTCCGCTTGATCGAAGATAACCGATTGGGGACCTTCGAGCACCGTCTCGGTAATTTCTTCGCCGCGATGCGCCGGCAAACAATGCATCGCGAGCGCGTCGGGCTTTGCTTCTTTCAAAACCTTTTCGTTCAACTGATACGGCGCAAAGATCGACTGGCGCCGCTGCAACTCGGCCTCTTGTCCCATGGACGTCCACACGTCCGTGTACAACGCGTCGGCATTGCGCGCGGCAACCATGGGGTCTTTCACCAAATGGATTTCGGCCTTTGTTACGCCTGAAATTTTTTTCGCTTTATCGCGAAACTCCAATTTCGGCTCGTAACCCGACGGACAAGCCAGGACAAGCTTCATTCCGAGCATAGCGGCAGCGAGCATCAACGATTGAGCCACGTTGTTGCCATCCCCCAGGTACGTGAGTTTGAAACCCTGAAGTTGGCTGGCGCTTTTCATTTTTCGCTTTTCCATAATCGTCAACAAATCGGCGAGGACTTGGCACGGATGCTCAAGGTCCGTGAGCCCATTAATAATAGGAATTGTTGAGTAACCGGCCATCTCAACCACGTCCGAATGGTGATTCGCGCGGATCACGATGGCGTCGAGATAACGTGACAGCACTCGTGCCGTATCACGCGGAGATTCGCCGCGCTTGATCTGCAGAACGTCCGCCGACAGAATCAACGGGGTTCCGCTCAACTGCGTAACGCCGACGGCGAACGACACGGCCGTGCGGGTCGACGGCTTTTGGAAAATAAGGCCAACGGATTTTCCGTTCAGTGATTTATTTTGTTTGTTCGCTTTCAGCTTGCGCGCGAGCGCCAGCAATTCCCAAATTTCGGATTGGGAAAAATCAGAAAACGAAATGAAATCACGACCGGACGGTGTCACCATAAAAGGAAATTAATTGGACCAGAAAGGCGTGTACGACTGACCCTTCGTAATTGGAATCGGTTTCTGATCGCTGCCATCGGCGGCCATTGTAAAAAGCTCCCACTTGCCGTTGCGCGTCGAGCAAAACAGAATGAATCGACCGTCGGGTGACCAGGACGGATTCTCGTTGTCCCCTTTTCCCCAGGTAAGCCGTCGCTCAAGGCCCGTCAACACTTCGATCGAGAAAATATCAAAGTTTTTGTCTTGGCTCTTCACGTAGAGAATTGTTTGACCGTCGGGTGACCAGGCGGCCGAGTCGCAATGGCTCGCGGTTGTAATGCGGCGCAATCCTGAGCCATCGATGTTCATGATGTAAATGTGCGGCGCACCCGCGCGGTCCGACGTAAACGCTATTTGGCTGCCATCGGGCGAAAAAGAGGGTGCCGTGTCCGCGGTCTGCGCGTCGGTTAAACGCTGCTTTATGACACCCTGCAAATCCATTAAATAGATATTCGGCGGCCCATCCTTCGAAAGAGTGACAGCCAGTTCTTGGCTGTTCGGCGCCCACGATGGAGAAACGTTCAATCCGGCCTTGGACGAAAGTTTCCTTTTCCCGGTTCCGTCTCGGTTCACCAGATACAAATCGGGATTGCCCGACGCGTACGACGTGAACACGATCTTTTTCCCATCGGGCGACAACCTTGGCAGGATGACGATCGAGTTGTCGTTCGTCAGACGTTTCGGATTTTTTCCGTCGTAATCGGAAATATAAAGTTCTTTGCGACCCGTACCATCGTTCACAAACACGAGCTTCGAATTAAAAATTCCGGGCTTGCCCGTAAAATATTTCACGACTTCGTTCGAAACATCGTGCGCCATGGTGCGAATTTCGGCGCGTGTGCCCTTCCGTGAAAAACTCATCACTTCTTTCCCGGATTTTGTTTCGTTGAGGTGCGCGACGACGTCTACACTGTCGGGCTGCTTGCCACGAACCGACGCCGACAAAACCATTTCGGAACCCAGCTTCCCCCACGCGAGCGCGTCGTTTTTCGAACGAACCACGGGCCCGCTTTTCACAACATTGAACAGCCGAGAATAATCGAGATCCGGACCGATAACATTCTGGAACGCGTTTAGGATGCTGACATCAACAGAGCTGTTGTCGGAAATAAAATCGGACAGCCCGAGATTGAACTTTTCTTTGGAACGATCGATCTGAACATCAATGGGATCCGCGGCGACAAAGTGAAAGGAACCGATGAACGCGAACGCCAGCAACGCGATGGAACGGCGCATCATTTCGCGGTATCAGCAGGCATCCCGCGCAAACGGTCCTGCGCGGTTTTTGCTTCGTTGGAATAGGGATAGGTCTTGATCAGCGCCGTAAGCGCTTCTTTCATTTGAGGCTTGCGCCCCAGCGACTCCAGCGTGGCGGCTTTGCGCAACAACGCCGCCGGCGCCAACGAATCTTTTGGCGAAGACTGCAGCAGATCGTTGTACGCGTTCAACGCGCCCTCGTGATCGCCCTGTTTCGCGAGAGCATCACCAATTTTCAGCTTCGCCTCCGAAACTTTGTCGCCTTTCGGGAATTGTTTGATGTAATTCCGAAAACCAGTGATCGCCTCACCGTACTTTCCCCGCACAAAGTCCGTGTTCGCGAGGTTGTACGAAGTGCTCGGGAGCGGTTTTTCGACAAACTTTGAGCCCGATAAAAGCTCAATCTGAGAATCCATACGCGCCGTGAGGGATGCCTCAAGATCGTCCAGGCGCATCGACAACTGACCCATGCGCTGCTGATAATCCGCAAGATCGGATTTTAGAACCGTAAGATTCGCACTCAAGTCGTGAATTTCCTGCAGAAGATCGGCCTGAGAGGTTTGAACACTATCGGTTTGATCTTTTACGTTACCCAGACGCGCTTCAATTCCTTTTTGAATCGTGTACAGGTCCGTCTGAATCCCACGAATATCTTGGCGCGTGACGCACCCCGAGAACAACACCGACAACAACAAAAGCGCAACTCCCTCTCCCTTTAGGGAGAGGGTTGGGGAGAGGGCCCGCTTCATTTCAATTGATCAGCTTTGATAACAATCGCTTCGGCGTTTTTCAATTTCGTGACGCCGCGGCGATTGCGGGCCCAGCAGGCGTCGGTTTCTTCGTTGCAAAGCGGACGCTCTTCGCCAAACGAAATGGTGTCGAGTCGGGATTTTGCAATGCCGGCCGTCGCGTAATACGATTTCACGGCGTTCGCGCGGCGCTGACCGAGAGCGATATTGTATTCGACGGTACCACGGTCGTCGCAATGTCCTTCAACGCGAACCACCACGGTTTTCGGAAGTTTTTTAATGAGAGCCACGTTCGCCTTTAGCGCTGCGCGGGCCGCATCATCAATGTTTGCGGAATCGTAACCGAACGGCACCAATTGCAGGCTCGGAATTTCGGTCCAGTCTTGTTGAATCTGGACATCGCCGGGCTGCAATTCTTTCGACAGGGCGTTTTCGTCGGTCTTCACTTCTTCGGCGGGCTTTTCTTCTTTTGCTTTCTCATCAATGGCCAATTTGTTTTTCGGCGGGCAACCCGTCAATGCAAACGCAGCCGCCAAAAACATCACCAACATAGAAATACTGAAACGATTCTTCACTTTACTCCTCCTTGCGGGCTTCTCGCCCTTGATTCTCATAAGAAATTTTCCGTTTTGCGACGATGTAAAAACACGACGCGCGGGTTACAGAGAGGCCGGGATTATATCGTAATTGCGGCGGGGTTTGACGAGAGGCAACAGATACCGCGCCGTGTGAGACACTTTATTTTCGGCAACATCTTCCGGCGTACCGGCCGCAACGAGCTCACCTCCCCGGTCACCGCCTTCGGGGCCCAAGTCGATCAACCAATCCGCGGTTTTTATTACGTCCAAGTTGTGTTCGATCACCACCACGGTATTCCCGGCGTCGACCAAGCGGTGCAACACGTGCAAAAGTTTATCGACATCGGCAAAATGGAGCCCGGTTGTCGGTTCATCCAAAATATAGAGCGTGCGGCCCGTTGCGCGTCTCGATAGCTCGGTCGCCAGTTTCACGCGCTGCGCCTCACCACCCGACAACGTGGTCGCGGGCTGCCCGAGTTTCATATAGCCAAGCCCCACGTCCGTCAGCGTTTTCAAAATCCGGACAACGTAGGGAATCGCTGAGAAAAAATCCGACGCTTCCTCGATCGTCATATCGAGAACTTGAGCGATGGATTTCCCTTTGTATTTAATGGCCAACGTATCGTCGTTGAAGCGCGCCCCTTTGCATACGTCGCAGATCACATAAACGTCCGGCAAAAATTGCATCGAAATTTTTAGCGTGCCGTCACCCTGACAGTTTTCGCAGCGTCCGCCTTTTACGTTGAACGAGAACCGACCCGGACCAAAACCGCGACGTTTCGCCTCGGGTACTTGTGCAAACAACTCGCGAATCGGCGCGTACGCGCCCGTGTACGTCGCCGGATTCGAACGCGGCGTGCGGCCAATGGGATCTTGATCGACAACAATTGCTTTATCGAGAAACTCGAGACCTTTGATGGCTTTGTGCTTGCCGGGCTCGTCTTTCGCACCGTGCAAAATCTTCGCCAAACCCTTGTGCAGAATTTCGTGCACGAACGTCGATTTTCCGGAACCCGAAACGCCGGTCACTGCGACAAACACACCGAGCGGAATTTTCACGTCGATATTTTTCAAATTGAATTGCTGCGCACCAAAAATCGAGAGCCATTCTTTGCCTGGCGCGCGCCGTTTCTCGGGCACTTGAATGGTTTTTCCGCCTTCAAGATATTGCGCCGTCAAAGACTTCATATTCTTAAGGACTTCGGCCGGTGTTCCTTCGGCGACAATTTCCCCTCCGTGCACACCGGCGCCGGGGCCCAAATCAATCAGCCAATCGGCCATCCGAATGGTTTCTTCGTCGTGTTCGACGACCACCAACGTATTCCCCGCATCGCGTAGGCGCGCCAGCGTGGTGAGCAAACGCGTGTTGTCGCGCGGGTGAAGGCCGATGGTCGGTTCATCCAACACGTACAACACGCCCACCAAACCGGCGCCAATCTGCGTGGCCAAATGAATGCGCTGCGCTTCTCCTCCGGCCAACGTGGCGCTCTCGCGGTTTAGCGTCACGTAGTCCAAGCCAACGCGCACAAGAAAATTGAGGCGCGACGTGATCTCTTGAAGAATTTGCCGCGCGATCGTCTTGTCGCGATCCGACAATGGCAGCGATTCAAAAAATTTCTCTGTATCCTTCACGTCTTTCGAACACAAATCGGATATCGATAGTCCGCCAATTTTTACCGCGAGTGCTTCGGGCTTGAGCCGCGCCCCGTGGCAACCGGGACATTCGCGCCGAGACATAAACCGGTCTTGGATTTCTTCCTTCACAAACTCGGATTCGGTTTCGCGGTAGCGCCTCTCCAAATTGTTAATCACACCTTCAAACTCACCGTCACCGTACAGCAACATTTTCTTTTGCGGCTTCGACAAATCTTTCCACGGTGTCGACAACGAAATTCCGTTGCGGCGCGCAACGCCAGACAAAATGTCTTCATAATAGGACGCCCAAGAATTTTTCCAGCGGTTCGTTCGTGTCGTGACCGGATCCGACCACGCGGTAAGCGCCCCCTCATCGACGGATTTATCAGGATCCTGTACAACCAAATCCTCCGTCACTTTCACCTGCGAACCGAGACCATCGCAGTCGGGACACGCGCCGTACGGACTATTGAACGAAAACAGACGAGGTTCGATTTCCGGAAGCGAAATTCCGCAATCGGGGCACGAATGATGTTCGCTGTACAGCTTCACGCCGTCTTTGGGAATTTCCGTCATCAGCAGACCGCGCGCTTCGCGCAACGCGGTTTCGATCGAATCGGCCAACCGGTCACGGTTTTCTTTGTTGATGAGCACACGGTCGACCACCAGTTCGATGTCGTGCTTTTTGTAACGATCGAGCGAAATCTTCTCTTCGAGTCGGTAAATTTTTCCGTTCACGCGCACCCGCACGTATCCGTTTTGCGCGTAACGTTTGAACAATTCCTCGTAAGTTCCTTTGCGTCCGCGAACGAGAGGCGCGAGCACGGTCACTTGCGTTCCTTCCGGGAGCGCCGCCACATCTTGGATGATTTGCTGGGCTGATTGCGGACGAATGACTTTCCCGCAACTCGGACAGTGCGGTGTTCCAACACGCGCGTAAAGCAGCCGCAGGTAATCGTAAATTTCGGTGACGGTGCCCACCGTCGAGCGCGGGTTGTGACTGGGCGTTCGCTGTTCAATCGCAATCGCGGGCGATAATCCTTCGATGACGTCCACGTCGGGCTTGTCCATAACGTCCAAGAATTGACGCGCGTAAGCGGACAGCGACTCGACGTAGCGACGCTGACCTTCAGCGTACAGCGTATCGAACGCCAACGACGATTTTCCGGAACCCGACAAGCCGGTGACGACCACGAGTTTATTGCGAGGGATACGGAGGGTTAGGTTCTTGAGGTTGTGTGTCCGCGCCCCACGTACAACGATGTTCTCTTCCATGGGAGCGAGCAATATATCAAAGATTTTCGAATTGTTAGGCAGCTTTTCTCGACGGTTCTATGACGAAAGGCACGTCGAAACGCATCAATTCCTTTTGAAGACGAACAGCCGAAAGGTCGATTAAATTGTTCTCAAAAGGAAATTTCAAAAACTCGAAAATTTCATTCATATCCTTGGCCGGCGGCGGCAAAAAATCATTCTTAATGGTAGGAAGATTCAAATCACTCATTTTTCGCTCGTGGGCAAATGCTCAACTATTTTTTTATAAAGCTCGTCATTCCCATATTTCACGCACAACGCTCGAAATTCCTGGGAATTCACATCGACATTATTGGCTTTCACCAATAAAACGATATCCAACAAATCTTTCAATTCTCGAAATTTGCTTCCCTTGCTCGAATGCAATTTAAGCGCCATCAGATTTTTTAACGAGGGGACCCAATATATTTTTCCTCGAACGTTAAGCTCTTGCGCATCTTTTAAGATTTCGTCGAGCGTTGCTTTATCGACAAACATCAAATCAACATCGGCCAAAGATTTGTCGTTCGTTCGGAATTGGGCAAAGGTATCTTGCTCATGCCAAAGCGAATAGCCGCGTTTTTCCAGACTCTGTTTGGCACGCGAAAAATCCTCTTTGCAAAGCATGAAATCGACGTCGGTCGTTTGCCGCGCGTACTTATGAAAATTAACCGCGATACCACCAATAACCACGCACGGAATTTTTCCTTTGCCGAAATCTTCGGATACAACATCGAAAACTCTATCGATCGTCACCGCGGAATCTTACAAAGAAAAACGATCTTGGCTATCGACGACGGCCGGGCGGTGGTGGTGGGGGTTTTGTAGGTGCTTCTTTTTGCTTCGTCTCGTTGCGAATGACGATGGGTTCTTCGACCTTTTCGTGGTCTTGATCGTCGCGCCCCGGCGACATCTTTTCGATTTCCGGTTTCTTTTTCGGCTCGCCATAACCGACCGTGTGATAAATGCGGCGGCTCGGCGGGAAACTCTCGTTCGAAAGTTTAACCGGTGATTTCGCGCTGGATGGATCGATGTCATCCAACAATGGTGGCGGCGCCGGTGCTGGCGCGGGCGAGGCCGCAACACGCTTTATTTTCGCCGCCGGGCGTGGAGAAACTGGTTCGTCTTTCCACGTTCGGTCAACAATCACTTGTCCAACCGACAGAACTTCTCCCGAGTCCGAACGAATCATTCGCGCATTTATTTCTGTACGGTTGTTTTCGAGATCGATCAAGGTTCCGGTGACGATAGCGTCCACATCGAGCACGGTGCCGAGTGTTTTCAGATTCTCCTGATTCACCACACCCTCTTCGCTCAATTTCTTCTCGGTCAACAGTTGCTCGATGAGCCGGCGTTCAATGACGCGAAGTTTTTTCTTTCCGACGAGGTCGGTGGTCAGGCGCTCGGATACGATGGACGAACCGCTCGACATACGCCCATCGTGATAGGGAAACGTCAGCACGGCGACTTTCTTGTATTTCAATTCGGATGCGCCTTGTGCGAGGTCTTTGGCCAACTGAGAAAATTCATCGGCGTGGGATACACTTGGCATCAGAAGGAACATACCGAACGTCATGGACGCGTACGTCCTGTAGCCCATTGCGGTTAACGCCCGCGGCGTGGAGCTGGTCCGCCGCGACCCCCCGGGAATCCGATTTCAATCGCCTCGTTGGGAACCGCTCTCTCTTCGTCTTCGTCCTCCTGTACGACAATTGGCGCGATTGGCTTCGGTGAGCGAGGACGGTCCTGCCATTCGCGTTCGACCACGACGCGCCCAGCAGCCACAACTTCGCCAGACGCCGCCTCGAGCGCGCGCGCGTTCAATTCGGTTTCGTTTTCACCGAAATCGTTCAATGTTCCAGTGATAATCACATCGACGCCGACCACCTTGCCGATCTTCTGCGCGGCGGACGCGTCCACAACACCGGTTTCCGACAAATGCTGCTCTTCCAAAAGTTTTTTTATGAGATTGCGCTCAATCACGCGCACCTTTTTCGTCTCGGCCATGTACGTGGTGAGCCGCTCGCAAAGAATTGAAGATCCGCTCGAAATTTTTCCGTTGTGGTACGGAAACGGCAACAACGCCACGCGCGGTTTGTGCAACGGCTGCAGTTTCTTTCCGAAATCTCGAGCGAGTCGGCGCAGGGCGTCGTTGTCGGCGTGAAGCACGAGCGGAGCACACACAAACACGCAAAGAAGGAAGATTTTTCTCATAGGAAGATCCCTTCAAGCATGCTCAGAACCTCTATGAAATTCAAGTGCGGCTTAGATTTTGTCGAACGTGATAATTGGTGATTCGCTGGGGAGAGGACTGCGGCTGATCGTGGAGGTGCGGCGCCAATGGGCATCACTGCGCTTCGGATGATCGCAATTAAAATGCAGACCGCGACTTTCTTGGCGTGCGAGCGCCGAACGGATCACCAGTTCTCCCACCGTGGCCAAGTTTCGCAACTCGAGGAGTTCGGCTGTAACGTGGAAATCCCAGTAATACTCTTGAATCTCTTGTTTCAAAAGTTCGACTCGACGTAACGCGCGCGCGAGACGTTTGTCCGTACGCTCAATACCCACATAATTCCACATGACGCGACGAATTTCGTCCCAGTTTTGGGAAATCACCACTTGCTCATCCGGGTCGCGCGCTTGGCCCGGGTTCCAATTGGGGACCGAAATCTTTGGCAGCGGCTTCTTTGCCACTTGCTGCGCTTTGAGTGCCACCCGATGCGCAAACACCGCACATTCGAGCAGCGAGTTCGAGGCGAGCCGGTTGGCGCCGTGAAGTCCGGTGTACGTCACCTCACCCACCGCAAACAATCGAGGCAAATTCGTTTGCCCCCATTCGTCAACTTTGACGCCGCCACAAAAATAATGGGCGGCCGGCACCACCGGGATCGGTTGCTTCGTGATATCAATGCCGAATTGTTTGCACTTCTTGTAGATCGCTGGAAATCTCTTGCGGATAAATTGTGGCTTGCGATGTCGAATATCCAAATAAACGCAATCCTCACCGCGCTTCTTGAGCTCTTTGTCGATCGCGCGAGCGACCACGTCGCGCGGCGCCAATTCTTTTTGCACGCTGTAACGCTTCATGAATTCTTCGCCGGAGCGAAGTCGCAAGACGCCGCCTTCCCCCCGCACAGCTTCGCTGATCAAAAATGATTTTGCGTATGGGTGGTAAAGACACGTCGGATGGAACTGCACGAATTCCATATTCGCCAGCGGCACGCCCGCGCGGAACGCCATCGCCATACCGTCGCCGGTCGCGACGTCAGGGTTCGATGTGTACAAATACGTTTTGCCGGCGCCGCCGGTCGCGAGAATGGTCACACCGGCGAGCACGGTACGGACTTTTCGAGTTTTGCGGTCCAGCACATAAGCGCCAAGGCAGGCATTCAACGCACCCAAGTCCTGATGCCGCGTCGAAAGCAAATCGACCGCAAAATGGCCTTCAAGAACTTTGATGCGCGAAGATTCTCTAACCCGCGCGATCAGCGTGCGATGAATTTCGCGTCCGGTACGGTCTGCGACGTGAAGTATACGCCGATGCGAATGGCCGCCCTCCAAACCGAGAGCGAACGTTTCGGGCGCATCGCCCGACGTTTCGCGCAGCGAAAAACGAACGCCTTGCTGAATCAATTCCTGAACGCGCGCCGGACCTTCGGTCACGACCATTTCAACAACACGTTTGTCGCACAGGCCAGCGCCCGCGGACAGCGTATCGTTCACGTGCGAGGCAAACGAATCGCTTTTCTCTGTCACCGCCGCAATACCGCCCTGGGCGTATTCGGTGGCGCCGTCTTCCAATGTGTCTTTCGTCAGCAACAGCACACGCCCATGCGGCGCGAGCTTAAGCGCTGTCGACAAACCGGCCAAGCCGGATCCAATAATAAGGAAGTCGCACGTAAGTGCCGTATTTTTATTCATGTTGATTCGTCATCCCGGCGGGCCGGGGCGACGTTTTTTACTTCTTTTTGAGGTTGGTGAGGTCTTGAAAAATAATTGCGGCGCCGTGGAGTTGATTGTCGTCGCGAATGAGAAACGTACTGTAACCGACGATCATCGTGGATCCATCGGGTTTTTGCAAACCGATTTCCTGGCGCGTCACGCTCGTTTGATGCTTCTGTGTAACCTCGAGAATGGCCGCAAACGCCGGATAGTTCGGCAGTGCTTTGAGCAGCGGTTTGTTGATCACATCTTCCAACGAAACACCGAGAATGCGACACGCAGCGTTGTTGCAGCGCGTGACGTTGCCTTTCAAATCGGTTGAAATAAATCCGCCGGTCAAGCTGTTAATCACACTGTTCGTGTAGGTGAGCAAATTTTCGGTGTTTTGATACAAACGGCAATTCTCGAGCGCCACGCCGACTTGATTTCCAAGGTGCTGCAAAAATTCAAGATCCGCTTCGCGAAACACGCCATCCACGCGGTTAACCAGTTCGACCACGCCGAGCAATTCATCCTTGCGTGTTATCGGCACGCAGAGAACTGAGCGGGTGCGCACGCCGGTGATCACATCGACCGCGCGATTGAACCGTTCATCGGCCTGTGCATTCTCCACGATTGCGGGTTTTCGGTTCGAAGCGACCCAACCGGCAATCCCGAGTTTCATTTTGAACGGGATTTCGCGGATCAACGACAACGCGACGCCTTTCGTCGCTTCGGGGTAAAGTTCGCCTTCTTCTTCGCGCACCGAGAAGAACGTGCCGCCTTGCGCTTTTAACACGTCGCTGCAACGGTTCAGCACAAACGCGTAAAGCAATCCTTCCTCGTGCAGATGGTGGATATCCGAGAGCGCTTCCAACAGCGCGCCCATGTGATACGTGCCGAGCACGTCTACCCTTTCAGGAAGGAAATCAACTTTTCTTCGGCGATTTGGGTTTGTTCACGGGTCGACAAATTTTTCACCGTCACTTGTTTTGCCTTGATTTCATCTTCGCCAATAAGGATAGCCCAGTTGGCGCCGATGTCAACGGCGTTTGCTAATTGGTTCTTGAGCTTCTTCGCAGCGGTGACGGGCGGCACAGAGATTCCTTTTGATCGCAGCGTTTGTGCGATCGAGAAACAAATCGAGACCGCTTCTTTCATGAGCGGAATTGCGACGGCAATCGGTTGTTGACCGTTTTTTGTTTCGGCCGCGTGCGCCGCTCGCGCACCGACAACGCGGTCCATCCCAAGAGCAAACCCGACAGCGGGGGTCGACTGCCCGCCAAGGTGCGCCACAAGATCGTCGTAGCGGCCCCCGGCGGCAAGCGCGCTTTGCGCGCCCAAATCGGGCGATACGAATTCGAAAACACTGCGTGTGTAATAGTCGAGACCGCGTACAAGCCGTGGATTCTCGCGGAACGGAAGCGCTGAATTTCTTAACAGCTCGAGAAACGTATCGTGGTGCGCACGGCAATCGACGCAGAGAAAATCGGTGATCACTGGGGCACCGCCCAGCTTCGGTCCGTCCACTTTCGAATCCAGAACGCGCAACGGGTTCACGTTCATGCGGCGACGCGACTCCTCTGTTAATTCGCTTTCTTTTGACTTCAGATAGGCGAGCAACGCTTCGCGGTGTTTCGGTCGGCAATTGCTGCACCCAATAGAATTCACCTCGACGGTAAAATTTGAAAGACCAAAATCCTTAAGAATCTTCGCGATCATCACCACTGTGTCCGCGTCGGCCGCGGCATCCGATGGACCGAAATGTTCGCTGCCGATTTGCCAAAACTGACGGTAACGCCCGGCCTGCGGACGTTCGGCGCGAAACATAGGTCCAACGTAAAAGAACCGTTGCGCCCCGCCTTTCACAGCCAAATTGTTTTCGATGTAGTGCCGCACAACACCGGCAGTTCCTTCGGGACGTAGCGCAAACGTGCGTTCGCCGCGGTCCGTGAACGTGAACATTTCTTTCTCGACGACGTCGGACGTCTCGCCGAGCGAACGCGAGAAAAGTTCGACCGCTTCAAAGATCGGCGTTCGCAATTCGGAGAATTGAAACAAGTGAAACGTCGAGCGAGCGACCGCTTCGAGTTCTTGGAAGGCGATGACTTCGCTGCCGGTGATATCACGCGTCCCTTTCGGGACTTGAATGGAGGCTGTCATGAATCTTTAGAAAATCCAGCTTTTTAGCTTGTTGTGGTCGGTGATGATGAGTTTGTTGTCGAAAAAGTTGACGCAACCAATACGCCGGAATCGCGAGATCACGCGACTGATCACTTCGCGGGCCGTGCCGGCCATTTCGGCGAGTTCTTTGTGGGACAATTCCATTTCGATGCGAATGCCTTCGTCGGTTTTTTTGCCATAACGGTCCGCCAAGTCGAGCAAAATTTGAGCGATTCGGCCAAGCACATTGTTAAACGAAAGCGCTTCGATCTCTTTGTTTGCGCGGCGCAGGCGCAGGGCGAGCGTTTTTAAAACGGCAAGCGCGATAGCCGGACGGGACAGCATGAGTTTTCGATAGTCGTCGCTCTTCAGCATGATGAGCACCGAATCTTCCAGCGCCGCCGCCGAGGCGGAACGAACATCATCATCGATCAGGGACATCTCTCCAAAAAAATCTCCTGGCTCCAAGTAGGCAAACGTTTTCGATCGGCCTTGAATCGACGAACCAAAAATCTTTACGCGACCGGCCATCACCACGTACAAACAGGCGCCCGGTTGCTTCTCGGTGAAAATCCGCTCCGCGCGCCGAAATTTGACCAATTGGCACATTTGCGCCACGCGCAACAAATCTTCGGCCGACAAACCATTTAAAAGCTCGACGCCCCGTAAGAAGGTGGAGAGCTGATGAACGTCGACGGATTTCGCGGCTTTTGCTGGTTTCATTTTTTTAAGTGTATCACTTTGTTTTTACCACCCAAATTGACAAACGAAGCATACCGGGGTTAAGCTGCTATTTGCAATGGCTAGTTCGACAGATTGGATTCCATTTATTCGAAAAGTGTTCTTGTTCTCCAGTTTTACTGGAAACCAACTTTCTTTTCTGGCCAAACGCATGACCGTGGTGTCGTTCCCCAAGGGCGCTGTGCTGTTCCAGGAAAACGATTCGGGTGATTCGCTGTATATCGTTCTCTCTGGAACCGTGCGAATCTTGAAGTCAAACACGGCGCTGCGCGATGCCGACAAGAACACGCTAGCGTTCCTAAACCGTGGCGACGTGCTCGGCGAAATGGCGCTTCTGGCCGGCGAGCCGCGGACCAACACGGCCATTGTCGACACAACGGCCGAACTGCTCGTGCTTTCGAAACGCGACTTCGATGCGATTCTCGAGAAAAATCCAACAATGGGCGTGCACCTGTCGCGAATTTTGTCGAGTCGTCTTGCCTCGATTCACCGCAGCGGGACTCCGACGAATCAGCCCGCAAAAATTTTCGCGCTTGTTTCTGCGCTACCGCCCACTGACGGGGTGGTCTTTTCGGTCAATCTCGCCATCTCACTCGCCGAACAAACGCGGCGGCGCGTGCTTGTTTGCGCGCTCGACACCGGCGACCATTTGTTCGCCAAAAGTCTGGGCGTTCACGCACCCACCATTTCCGAACGCGATTTCCGAAACGGAGTGCTGCAAGACACAAGACGCTTCAATGAATCCGTGGCCGTCCATCCATCGGGCCTCGAGCTGTTGGAATTGGACGCGCGCATCATGTCCGGCGTCATCAACAACGTTGTTTATTCGTTGTTCGCACTGATCAAAGATCTTTACGACCTGTGCGTGTTTGTTTTGCCCGCCGACACGCGCGAGAACGCGGTCATCTTGTTGAACGAATTTGATCGTGTGGTGATCGTGGCGGGCCCTCAGAGTTCGCCGGCCGACATCGATAAAATTCGGAAGATGGGCACGGGCGTGATCGCTAAGAAGCCGGAGCGTGTTTGGCTTTCGCAAAGTTTGGAAACCGTTGTGCCTGATTTTCCGCCGGACATTCGCGTGGATTGGCGCGACGAATGGGCCGAAAAATTTCGAGCGAAAGGGGCTCCGTTTTTTACGCCCGACGCCATCTCCGGTCAGAAGTGCGTGGACCGGCTCGCCCGAAAATTAACGGGACTTTCAATCGGGTTTGCGATGGGCTCGGGCGCGGCGTTTGGATACGCGCTGATCGGTATGCTGCGGATTCTCGAGCGTGAAAATATTTTTCCGGATGTCATCAGTGGCACATCAATGGGGGCTTTGATCGGCGCGTTCTACGCGGCCGGCATCGGACCCGACGAACTCGAGCGCATCGCCGTTTCAATCACGAGGAAACGTTTGTGGATGATGGCGGACCCGATTGTTCCGCGCACGGGCCTAATTCGCGGCAACGGCGTTTTAAACTTTTTGAAGTCGCACCTGAACGACCAATCGTTCGGTGATTTGCTGCTGCCGTTCGCATGCGTGGCCACCGATATTCAAACCGGCAAAGAAATGATTCTGGACCGTGGCAACGTCGCCGAGGCGGTGCGCGCGAGTTTGTCGCTACCGTTTTTCTTTCAGCCGTATTATCTTGAAGGCCGCTACTTGGTCGATGGCGGGCTCGTGAATCCGGTGCCAACCTCCATCAGCGTTTCTCAGGGCGCGAATATTTTAATTTCGGCCAATCTCACATCAAAAGCCGGGGAGCGCCGCGTGCCGCGAATGATTGGTTGGTGGCGTCGCCATATGCCGTCGGTGCTGCGGGGCCCGTCGATTCCAGAGATTATGCTCAAAACCATCTACATCATGCAGTACGAAATCTCGCAAGCGCGCTCCGAAATTGCGCACGTGGTCATGAACATCAAATCACATGACCTATTGTGGTGGGATTTGGACCGCGCGAAAGAGATGATCAAAATGGGAGAAGCCACCGCCGAAGAAGTAATGCCGAAAATAAAGTCCCTGCTCCCTTTCTTCGCGAACGCCTGCCAAGTCCGATTGGTCCGTAAAGGGAAAAGGTCTTATTAATTCAATGCTGAGTCCGGGCGCACGGGCTGATTGTTTGCGGTTATTTAGAGTCGCAACTCCGCTACTTGCTCTTCTACTGGGATCAAACGTGTTTGCGACTTCACCACTGGAACACAATCGAGAATCAAAAGACGTGCAAATCAATGTCACCCAGAAAGGAGATATTTGGACTTACAAAGTCAAAAATCTGGGACGTCATCCGATTAGCGTGGTCACTCTTATGATCGAAGCTCCGTTCCTAGTAGAAAACACACCAAACGGATGGTCTGCTCAAACCGATGGTTGCAGCACCGTTGCATGGACAAGCAAAGACAGCGCGAAGCCTTTCGAAAACGACATCGCTCCCGGCCGCAGTTTGATGTTTTCGATCAAAAGCGGTGCGAAAACCTCGACCGACGGTCAATATATTGTCCAACCCTGGAACGACGAAAAAGGGAGTGCGGATTTTGCGGTCAAAGGAACAATTGAAGTGCCCGGAACAAAAGATGGGAATTGCGCGCATGACTAACATGCTGAACCCGAAGCATAGATAGAAGTGGAAAAACAAACAGAAGGGGCGTTAATCATGGCTAGTTTTAGGATTGATGAAATCATCGAACGCAAAGGAAAAGTCGTTGTAATTGCGACCCAGCTGGACAGCGAGCAATTTAAACTCGACCGTGACTCGAGGCTGGGTGCTGTGCCAGTGGAACAATGGATGGATCAACCTCGAAGCGTAACGCCGGATGGCAAACCCAACCAAAAACTGTTCTCGTTTCAGCTGAAGCGCGCCGAAGATGAGAGTGCTTTGAAACAAGGTCAGGTTGTTGCCTTGCAGTAGTAGCATTATCCGCAAAAAACGATAAGGTAACGCCATGGGTCCCGTCAATGTCATTGGATTTAAATACGCCGATAAAGCAACGCTTGGTTTTTATCGACCGCAATACGAAGCCGAAATAAAAAAAGTCCTCGCGAAAACCTTGGGACGGTGACGTGAGCAAGAACCGCCTCGAAGCGTTCAGCGACGGCGTGATTGCGATCATCATCACGATCATGGTGCTCGAACTTCACGCGCCGCACGATGGGAGCTTGGTCGCGCTTCGGCCGCTTGGCTCAGCCTTTTTGTGCTACGTGCTCAGCTTCGTGTTTGTCGGAATCTATTGGAACAACCATCATCACCTGTTGCACGCGGTTGAACGCGTGAACGGAAAAATCTTGTGGGCCAACATGCACCTGTTGTTTTGGTTGTCGCTCGTACCGTTCGTTACCGGATGGACCGGAGAAAATCATTTTGCGCCGTGGCCGGTGGCCGGTTATGGCGTCGTCATGCTGATGGCGGGTGTTGCGTATTACATCCTAACGGTCTTGCTTATTCGTCGTCAGCGAAAAGATTCCCCGTTGATGTTGGCTGTTGGGAAAGATGAGAAGGGAATTATCTCGGTCGTGATTTACGCGGCCGCGATTCCGGTGGCATTTTGGCACGCGCCGGTGGCGTTCGGTATGTACGTGTTTGTTGCACTGATTTGGTTCGTGCCGGACAGTCGCATCGAAAAAATTCTGAACGCCTAAATTTTCTGTCCGCCTACAACAAGTTTCTTGATATGTACCGTGGGAAGCGCATCAGAGACGGGAACACCCTGGCCCTCTTTGCCGCATGTTCCGATAGCCCAGCCGTGATCGGAACCAATCTGATCGATATTTAACAGCGTCTCGGGTCCGTTCCCCAAAAGCGTGGCGCCGCGCACCATTGTTCTCTTTCCATCTTTCACTTCGAAGCCTTCTTCGACTTCAAACACAAAATCGCCGTTCGCGGTGTTCACTTGGCCCCCGCCCATTTTCGTGACCAGCAAACCATTCTTAAACGACTTAAGAATTTCCGCGGGATTGTCCGGTCCGGGTGCCACGAAGGTGTTCGACATACGTGGAATTGGTCGATGCGCGTAAGATTCGCGGCGTCCGTGCCCGTTCGAAGCGCGCTTCGCTTTTGTGGCGGACATGCGGTCGAACAAATACGTCTTGAGCACGCCGTTCTCGATGAGCTTCGTCGCTTCGGATTTTGTTCCTTCATCGTCGAAATGGAATGACCCGCGCGCGCCCGCGACCGTGGGATCATCAAACACCGTGAGTTTTTCGTTTCCGACAACCTTCCCCACTTTACCGACGTAGGATGGTGACGTTCCCTCGAGCACCGCATCGGCTTCCAGCGAATGACCAATCGCTTCGTGAATCAACGTGCCGCCCGCGCTCGAGGCGATTACAATCGGCATCTCGCCCACCGGTGCTGACGGCGCGTCCAATTTTTCGTGTGCGCGTTTTGAAACTTCGCGCGCGATCTGTTCGACGCGCCCACCATCAAACAATTCGTGACCGATCAGTCCGCCCAAAGAATCGTAGCCGGTTTGCAGGTCGCCGTTTCGTTCCACGGTCACCGTGATGCTGAACACCACGTACACGCGCTTCTCATGAAACGCTTCACCAAAACCATTCACATAGAAAACCGTCTTCAATTTCTCGCCGTAGTTGATCGACACTTGTCGCACGTAAGGACCGTCTTTGGCCGCTCGGAACGCGCGCTCGAGAAGTTCAATCTTTTTATCGAGGCCGATCTTGTCCGGCGCGATTTTAATGGTGTGCGTGCTGAGCGCCGGTGCGGCGTTCGGTCGCGGTTGAGCGTGCGTTAATTTGTCGACGAGTTGATTGCGAATTCCCGCGAGCTTGGAGCGATGAACATTGTTCCAGTCGCCGGTAATTGGAAGCGCGAGATCCGCGTGTCCGAACCGCGTCTCGGGTCCGTTCAGATAGCGAAGTCCAATGCCGGAGTCGTCGGAGCGCGAAATGGATTCCACCTGGCCGCCTTCCCAACGAATCGCCAGCGTAGCGGATTCCTCGGCGTACGCTTCGGAGAATTCACCGTAACCAAGGAATTCTGTGAGATCGGTGGGTTTCAACACGCGACGGCCGGCCCGCGTTTTTTCTCGGGGAGCGACAACACAACGTCCGTGCCAACGCCAATGGTCGATTCGATTGAAATTGTGCCGCCCATCGCTTCAACGACCTTCTTACACAGCGCGAGGCCCAGCCCGGCGCCCGGGATTTGCCCCGTGAACGAATTTTCCACCTGATAAAACTTTTGAAAAACTTTTTCTCGTTCTTCCGGAGGAATGCCCACGCCATTGTCATGAATGTGAATGAGCACGGAGCCGTTTTTCTTTTCAGCCGTAATGGAAATTTCTTTTTTTGGTTTGTCGTTAAATTTTATCGCGTTCTCAATTACGTTTTTAAATACTTCGACCATCAAATTCCCATCCACCATGAGCGAAGGAACCGATCGCACCGACGCCGTTACATCCACGTTAACGCTTCCATGCTCTTGATCCGGCGCAATCGCTTTGACCGCTTCCGCAACCAATGGTTCAAGTTCTTTCGGTTCAATTTTTCGGTCCAATGATTCGGATTCGACGATGGTAAAGCGCAAAAGTTTGTCAACCAGCCCGTTCAGATGTTCGCCTTGTTCACCAATCGCCTTCACGGCCTTTTTCTGTGCATCGTTCAAATTATCGGTTTGCATGCGGAGCATTGGCGCGTAACCGAGAATGACGGTGAGCGGTGTCTTAAGCTTGTGTGAAATGAGGGATAAAAAATTTCGCTTGAGCATTTCACCGCGTCGCTCCTCCGTGAGGTCGCGCAGCATGACAAGAAAACCGTTCTCTTGCCCGTGATCGTCGGGTGCCAACCGCATGACGAGCGCACCGAGCGTAAGATCTTTAACGGCGCGCCGCGTGATATCAATTTCCGTAACCTTGTTTTTTGAGGCAATCACCTCGGCGAGCGGCACCGAGAACTGAAAGCCGGTTAACAATTTATCATCAAACACGTTGCCTTCGGCTTTTTCGCGCGGCATACCCAGCAGCCGGCTGGCCGCATCGTTGATTAACAGAACCCGCGCAGCGAAATCAAGGAGGATCACGCCATCGGACATTTGCGCGAACACCGTGTGCAGTTTTTCACGCTCGCGCGTGACTTCCGAGAAAAGCCGCGCGTTCTCGATGGCGACGGCGGCTTGGCTTGCGAAAACTTCAAATGCTTCTCGGTCTTGGTCCGAAAAGATTCCGTTCATTTCCTTGTTGAGCGCTTCCACGACACCAACAAGTCGCCCTTTCGCTAATAGCGGCACCGCCAAAATGGATTTCGTCTTAAAGCTCGTCGACTTGTCGGCCTTTCCGCTAAACCGTTTGTCTTGCGACACATCGTTAACGATGAGCGGGCGGCGCTCGTTGGCGACCCAGCCAGCAATGCCTTCGCCAACTTTCAAACGAATTTGTTTCACGGCATCTTTCGCACTGCCGAGCGCCACATCAAAATAAAGTTCATTGGTCGCCGCATCGAGCAACAACAAAGACGATGCTTCGGCGCGCACAACTTTTGTAGCGAGTTCCATCACGGCCTGCAGCACGTCATCGGTACGAAGCTTCGATGAAAGAATACGGTTTGCCTGCAGCAACAGTTCGAAGTCGGTTGCGGAAAGCGTCACTTCTTCTTCCGATTGCGCTTGTTTACCTTGTTCGTGTGTTCGCGATAGGTCTCTGAAAACGTGTGATGACCGTCTTCCTGCGCGAGCAGAAAAAGCGCGTTTGACTGAGCGGGCCACAACACGGCTTTGATTGTGTCCCAGCCAGGACTGCAAATCGGGCCCGGTGGTAAACCGGTGTTCAAGTACGTGTTGTAGGGCGACTTGACGCTGTGGTAGTCGTCGTAGGTCAGCCGCGTTTTCCAATAGCCAAGCGCGTACTGCACCGTCGGGTCGGCTTCCAACCGCATACGTTTGCGAAGACGGTTCAGGTAAAGCGCCGCCACGAGCGCAAGTTCGTCTCGCTTGCGCACTTCGCGCTCAACGATCGATGCCAGCGTCACCACTTGTTCCTTGGAAAGGCCCACCTCTTTCGCGCGCTGATCGATGTCCGGCGTCCAACGTGCGTCGAATTGGCTTTTAAACTTGTGCGCGAGCGACGTCGGACTTAATCCAAAACCGAGTTCGTAAGTAGCCGGAAACAAATAACCCTCGAGGCTCTCTTTTTGCACAACCTCTTTGAACGTTTGCTCGTCACAGAGTTTTAAATCGCCCAGCCGCTCGGCAATTTGCCACGAAGCGAACCCCTCTGGAATAACGAATTTTGTTTTCTCCACGCGTCCTTGGATAATGTCGTCAACAATCCAAAACGCCGAGCGCCCCGACGAAATGCGGTACCGCCCAACTTGCAACTTGTTTTGAGCGCGCCGCAATTTCACCCAAACGAGAAATGGGATCGGCGAGCGCGCGAGCCGGGCTTCTTTCAACGTTTTCACCACATCGTGCGCGTTTTCGCCTTCGGAAATATTGATTTCAACCCAATGCTGACCGGTACCGGGCCATAGAATCCACAGGGACAGGACCGCCACGCAAACCAAAATCTTTGTTTTCATCTAGCCTTGAACGAACGTGGGACGCGCAACGTGCGCTTCAGAGGATGGTCGATGCTTCAACAGTTCCGATACCGTCACAAATTCGTATCCGCGATTCTTCAATGTGGGAATGATGATCCCAAGCGCGTCCCGCGTGTTTTCAATTCCGTTGTGCATGAGAACGACGTCGCCGCTTTTCACTTGGGACAGCACCCGCTCGGCAATTTGCTCCGGCGAAATTCCTTCTTGATCCAAGCTGTGCACGTCCCACAGCACCAATTGATAACCGACGGGGACGCGAAACATGTGCCGCAAATAACTTTCGGTGGCGCCGGGCGTTCGGAACAAAAATGTCTGTTGGCCCGTGACCGTACAAATCAACTCACGCGTGCGGTCCAATTCTTCGCGCAATTTCTCGGTTGATTGATTGCGGATATTCGCGTGCGTCCACGTGTGACTCGCAAGCTCGTGCCCATCGTGAACAATTTTGTGCAACAGCGTCGGGTACTGAACGGCTACGCGCCCGACGATAAAAAACGTGGCCGGAACGTGATAGCGTTCGAGCACGTCGCACAAAAGAAGCGTTGGTTCCGGATGCGGACCATCATCAAAGGTTAGTGCGATCCGAGGGTGATTTGTCCAGGAAACCCATTCCAACGGAACAGCCGGATGCGGATATAGAACAGTGAGAGCCAGTGCGGATAAAACGATTTGAATTAGCGAGGTGTTTTTGACTCGAATTCGAGCGTTCATGAGCGATTGATTGCCGTGCAGTGTACCAAATGAATCCTTGTTTTTCTCTCTTGAAAGGCCTGTCTTGCCACGTACACTTGACTGTATGTTCGCTCGGAATTTACGCCTATTTCCGCGTTTTCTCATTTTCCTGCTTTTGATCACCGTCATCCCCGTGGCACTGGTTGGAAAGATCGTTGTCGGCATCAACAACGAAAGCCTTCAGTTTGAAGTGCAGCGCTACCATCTAAAACTGGCTCAGTCCCTGGCCGAGAAAGTGGATGACCGCCTCGCGGCGGTGGTGACACAGATGGCGCTGGCGCTCGACACGATCAAAAACCCGAGCGTCAGCTGGGAAGATCGTCAAAAAGTTTTGAGCGCGCTCATTGATTCATCGCCAACGTTCGCCATTATTTCGGCGGTGACACCGGCGGGACAAGAAGTAATGAAAGCGTTTAACCCCGCGCTCGCACCCGATGTTGAAAAAAATCCGACGCTCATTTCTTACGCGAACGAACCTTTGTTCAGAAAATTTCAACAAACCGGTGAACAAGCGACCCGCGTATCGCGCACCGATGGCGAGACGATGGCCGAGCTCTTTATCCCTTTTGATTCTCCGTCAGGAAAGAACGCATTGTACGTGAAGGTATCGCTAAACGATTTGTGCGAAATGATCACACGCGAATCGATCGGTCAAACAGGCTTTGCGCGATATATTGGGCAAGATAGGCAACAGTTGTCCGCGCCACACAACCCATCAAACAACACGGGACAGTTGGACGAGTCCATCCTCAAAGCCGCGCTCTCGGGAAACCTGAGTGCGCGGGAGTTCAAGGATGCGCTTGGGACGGAATGGGTAGGCGCTTCGGCGCCCGTCGTACAATGGGGTGGTGCGATTTTCACGCAACAGACGCGACAAGAGGCTTACGCGGCCAGCGCGCGCGGAAAAAGACAGGCCGTTCTTTTTATTCTGCTAACGATGTGTTTTGCAATTCTCGCGGCGGTCCTTATTACACGGTCGCTTGTAAAACCATTGTTGCACATTACAACCGTTGCGAAGGGCGTGGATTTGGCGAACGGACAGTTCCCGGATCCGATCGTTGTGGATAGCAAAGACGAAATTCAAGAACTCGCGCAAACGTTCAATGGAATGCTTGAGAAATTAAAAGGCTACGCCGAACTCCAAGTGGAAAAACTCATCATCGAACAAAAGAAAACCGAGGCCATCATTTTCTCGATCAAAGACGGCATCATCATGACCGACTATCAAGGAAAGATTCAATTGATGAGTCGCATGGCCAAACAAATTCTTCACATCGCCGAACAGGAATCAATTCTGGGGCAGCCGCTATGGAAGTTTCTGCCGTCGTCGGACCTCAAAGCCGCCTGCATGGACGTCTTAACGAACCCCAACACAAACAAGACGATCGAAGTAAAGATGACACGAAACGACAAGGATGAATTTTATGCGTTGTCCGCCGCGCAAGTTCGCACGCCGGGCAAAGAAGAAATTCTGGGACTCGTAACCGTTCTGCACGATGTAACGCTCGAAAAAGAACTCGAATCAATGAAAGAAGAATTTCTCCATTCGATCACACACGATCTGCGTAATCCGCTGACCGCCATTCGTGGATTCATCCGACTTTTTCAGACGGGCCAGACAGGCCCCCTCACGGCGATACAGACGAAGATGTTCGAAACCATGGACAAAGCATCGCTGCGACTTACGAACATGGTGAACGATATTTTGGATTTGGCACGGCTCGAATCTGGCCATTTGACGCTGCACATTGAACCGTCACGCTTTCAGGATGTTGCCAATCGCGTGATCGAACTCTTCACACCACAGACAAAAAGCAACAACATTGCACTTACTCTCGACGTGATTGGCGACATCCCGACATCGCCTGTTGACCCTAGCTTGCTCGAACGCGTGTTCGTGAATTTGGTTGGTAACGCCACGAAATTCACGCCGGATGGCGGTGCGATCCAGATTCGCATCAATGACGACCATGACGCGATTCGCTGCGCGGTCATCGACACCGGGGAAGGCATTCCGGAAGACTATCTCGAAAAGGTGTTCGACAAGTTTCGCCAGGTCGACGGTCATTTCAAAGGCGGTGCGGGCTTGGGGCTCACGATCTGCAAACGCATTGTTGAAGCCCACATGGGACGAATTTGGGTGGAGTCCGAAGTCGGCAAAGGCGCATCATTTATTTTTACGATCCCCAAAAATTTACCGAAACTCACGGAAGCGAAAGCGGCATGAAACGCTTTCTGCTTGCCATTTTGATGACGCTGAGCACCGTCATGCCGCGGCGCGTGCACGCACAAGACAGCTTGCAGGAAGTGATCGTCGCACCCGGCGATACGATGTGGAACATCGCAAACAAATATTTGAAAGATCCCCAGAAATGGCCCGAGATTGTAAAGGTCAACAATTTGCCGACGTCGGACCCCACGATCGCGTTGCCCGGAAGCCGAATAAAAATTCCGGTGAGCCTCATCAAGGAAGAATATCGCACCGCGCAAATCATTAAGCTGATACCCGAGGTGCGCTACAAACGGCGGGACGAAGCGGATTTTAAAGTGGCGAGCCCCGACATGGTTTTGCGTTACGAGGACAGCTTGCGCACAATGAAAGGCGCACAAGCGCGCGTGAGGTTTCCATCCAAAGAAGTCGTGCAAATTAACGAAAATTCGTACGTCGTGCTAAAGCCGGAAAAAATTCTTCAAGAGATCCAGTTGCTCCAAGGTGACGTTCGCGCATCGCATGCGAAAGTCATCATGCCCGGTGGCACCATCGTGAATCCGAAGAACGCGGGCTCCGAATACCAAGCGAAGATTCGAGAAGATGAAACCGAAGTGGTTTTCGTGTACAAAGGAGAAGTGAACGTCACCGCCAAGGGTAAAACGGTTCACGTGAAAGAAGGCTTTGGTACGCAAGTTCCGAAATCGGCGCCCCCGATCGAACCGATGCCGCTTTCAAACTTCAAAGATTTTAATCCAGCCGAAATGAAGCTTGAAGCACCGAAAAAAGTGCCCTTCGGTGAACCCACGGACAAACCGATCAAATTCACGCCGCCTCCGGCACCACCAAAAGAAAATCCAAACCCGTCCGGAAAATCAAAATCCGTTATTGCTCAAAACATGCTCGTTAATTATCGCGTGCAGCTATCAAATGACGAAAAATTCCAGACGACCATTCTTGAAAAGACGGAAGCTACAGCCACCTCGTTTGACGTCAAGAAGCAATCGATTCCGGATGGCCGCTACTACATGCGCGTGGCGTTCTTGGACGCGTTCGGGGTTCAAGGCCAATATTCGGCGCCGACCGTGATCATCAAAGACACGCAACCGCCAATTCTGACGGACGTGGTCCCGAACGAGGGTTCTCAATTTTCTGGCGCGGAGGCGTCGTGCGACGTTAGCGGCAACGCGAAAGATGCGGTCATGGTTTCCATTAACAGCGAGGTTGTGTTTTTAGGGAACAATGGGCATTTCAGCACCCGCACATTTTTAAGGCCGGGCACCAACAAAATAAAGATTGTAGCCCGGGATGCAAACGGAAACGAGACGGTTATCGTGCGGCAGGTAAACTACGCGAAATAACGACGATTAGAATTGATCGAGAATCTTTTTGATGCGGTCTTTTACTTTTCCGGGGCAGCAATGGTTGGTTTTCTGCTTCATCGATTCACGCAACAATCTCTCAAACTCCACTCGGGAAAAACAGCTTCGGCACAGCTCAATATGCTTCTGCATGTGAACAAGATCGTCGTCACCGAGTCGGCGGTCAAGATAAATCCAAATATCCTGAATCACCTGTTCACAACTCCACATTATCTCCCCCTCATCGATCGGAAAAGCTTGTTCGACCACCGTTTCATGGGGTTCATTGTCTTGTCCGTCACATAACCTGATTTTACGGCCTCTTCCCAGAGTGCCTTCTGCAAATGGCGGCGCCCGCGATTGAGACGCGAGCGAACCGTTCCAATCGGAATATCCAATGCTTCCGCGATTTCCTCGTAGGACAACCCTTGCAAGTCCGAGAGAATAACCGTTTCGCGGTATCCATCGGGCAAATGCTCCATCGCGTTCAAAATATCTTGCTCGGCGAATTTCTCGAGCACCTTGCGGGCGGGATCTTCATCGTCGTGACGCGCGCTCTCCGCAATCTTGTTGTAAATGTAAAACTCATCTTGGTTTTCGTATTGGTCGATGTGAACCGGCACACCGTGCCGTACTTTTTGCCGATAACTGTTGATATAGGTGTTCGTGAGGATTCGGTACAACCACGCCCGCATATTTGTACCGCGTTCGAACTGATGGAACGACTTCCAAGCTTTTGAAAACACTTCGGCTGATAAATCTTCTGCGGCCTGCGGGTTTTTTGTCATGCGCAAAGCCCCCGCGTACATTTCATCCATGTAAGGGAAGGCGGCTTCGGCGAATTCTTGGCGTGTTTTTTCGTCGGTTTCGTTCATAGGTTCCAGCACAAGCGCAGTATTCATGGCCAGTATAACAAATGGTCTATGATTCGGTTCCCTGCGCTACAACACCCGACGCTTCAGGAAATGCAAAAATGTATCGTTAAATAAGGCCGGTTGCTCGAGATTGATCAAATGCCCCGCTTTCGGCAAGATACGAAAATCCGAGTTCGCATTTTTTTTCGCAAGGTCTTCCATCTCAGTGGGCGGAATTACCACGTCTTCTTGCCCTGCCACAAAAAGCTTGGGAATTTTCGCGGACAAAAGGACCTCGGTGGTATCCGGTCGCTCGGCCATACCTCGAAGCGCCGCACAAATACCGTTGGGGTTCGCCTGTTCGACCAGCGATTTCACGTGATCAACAACCGGTTTGTTTTCGACCTGCGTTGATTTTCCGAGAAGCGTTTGAACCTGCTTTCCAGCAAATGGCAGAACTCCCTCTTTCTGAACGAACTCGATCGTTTTGAATCTTTTCTCGCGCGCTTCGGGTGAATCGGCCACCGAACGCGTTGAGAAAAGGGCGGCCGCGCGAATGCGCGTGGGAGCCAAACGCAAAACCTGCAGAAGAACATACCCGCCCATCGAAAGGCCGCCCAACACAAATTTCTCGGTGAGTTTAATGGAATCGAGCGCTTCGAGAACGCCGGCGGCCATATCCGCCATGCGGCTCGTGTCAGACGTTAATGGAGACGCGCCAAAACCGGGAAGGTCAACCGTTATAAAGCGGAAATGCTTCGTGAACGCTGGTCTGTTGGGTTCCCACATGCGCTGCGATAACGGAAACGCATGCAAGAAAACAAGCGGTACGCCGGAACCATGGGACTGAACAGATAGCATAAGGGCCCAGCCACATCAGGGCGGGAACGCCGTTATTCTTTTGAACCGTGGGATTTTGAGCCGAGCGCCAAGCGAATCCACTGCGACGTGGAATGTTTTATGCCCGATTCACGATTTTTCCCGTCCCACGCAGCGAAGCCCACATAGCGAACATCATGGCTGGCCGGATCGATTTTGTCAGCACCGGACAACTCCAACGGACGTGTGAACATTATCGTCCAACGACCGTCCTCGTATTGCGCGGACGATTCAAGGATTTGATTATGATTCCAACTTGAACGCGTGGCGCTCGCGAGATTGGATTTGTTTTGCGCGACCGCTTTCGGCGTGGACGCATTCCATATCATGAGATCAAGCGCGGGAGCATCCGCACCATAGAGAGTATGAAGATTCGACCGCGTGTCGCCTGCGAAATCGTTTGGTTTCAGCGCGATCATCAGCGCATCGGACATATTGTCGCCGTTGTTTTGAACCGGGTCGTCCCAGAAAATTCGAAACGCAATCGCACTCTCATTATAAACAGCTTGCACGGACACCGCGTTTACCGTGAGGGAAGCGCGATGGTCGCCTTCGTACAAATAATTCTGCATGTTCACGTCGGTGCGAACGGCTTTTTGCCACAACGCATCATCCAATTTTGTGGGAAGAGCGCCGCTCACTTTCGTGGCCGTGATTTCGTTGGACCAGTTCGTCTTCAACTGAAGCGAGGCGACGTAATGGCAAAGCTGCCAAATATCTTCGTGTGACGCAGCGCCTTCGTAGCTGGGCATGGGCGCGCCCTCAATTCCGGCAAGAATGCGGTGATAAATATCAATCGGCTTGGAGCCCCCACGATACGTCCATCCTTGCGTGAGGTTGGCCACCTTGATCGGGTGGTTCGACGCATCCACGAGCGCAAACGAGGACGTGCCGTTCGCATGACCGTTTGGACCATGACAAAGACCGCACTGCAATTTATTGAACACTTCCTTTCCTTTTGCGAGATCAGGGCTTGCTTTCTTGTTGGCCGGATCAGGAATTGGCTCAGGTTTTTGTCCGTTTTGAAACGCCGGTGAAATCGTTTTTATGTAAGCAACCAGACCCGCCCGAACGTTTTTATCCAAATCCCCAAAACTTGGCATACCGCTACCCGCCAAACCGTGGCCGAGGATTCCGTTCGCAATATCGTCGTCGGTTGGCGGCGTTCCCGATGCGGTGCTCTTGAATTTAAATTTTCCGGAGGTGATATCGCGCGGGACAACCGTCAACCGCTTTGCGTCGGGGCCATCGCCTTTTGCTTCCGCGCCATGGCAACGCGCACAGTGCATTCCAAACGAGATCTTCCCTTGCGCCGCAAGATCGTCATCCGCGTGAACGATGGGCCACGCAAGAGCGGTAACAGCGGCAAACAAGAACAGTCGGCTTTTCATTTATGGACTCCGGGTTCGGTTAAAGATTTGAGGTTAAGCACTTCTTTTAATTTTTCAGGCGTCAAAACTTTTTTCTCTTCAATCATCTCGACGATCGTCTTACCGGACTTAAGTGCTTCTTTCACAATTTCGGCCGCCTTCGCGTAACCGATAATTGGGTTCAAGGCGGTCACGAGCGACATTGACATCTCGGCGTAGCGACGGCATTTGTTTTCATCGGCGGTGATCCCTTTCACACACAAATCCGAGAACACCTTGAGAGCGTTCTTGAAAATTTCAATCGAGAACAACAGATCAAACGCCATGAGTGGCATCATTACGTTCAGTTCCAGTTGACCCGCCTGAACGGCCATCGAGATTGCAAGATCGTTGCCGATCACTTGGAAACAGACCATGTTCAGCATTTCGGGCATGGACGGATTGACCTTGCCGGGCATGATCGAGGAGCCCGCTGCCAAACCCGGTAAGAAGATTTCGGCAAAACCGGTGGTGGGGCCAGAAGACAAGAGCCGCAAATCGTTCGAAATTCGTGTCATTTCCAGCGCAAGATTCTTAATTGCCGACGACACCTCGGCAATAGGGCGCTGGCTTTGCATCGCCTCGCGCTTATCCTCGGCGGGGCGAAACGTCACTCGCGTTTCGTTCGTGAGAAGATCCACCACGCGTTTCGCGTAGGCCGGATGCGTGTTGAGGCCGGTGCCCGCCGCACTTCCGCCGATTCCGAGCTCTTCGATTTCTTTGGCCGCCTGCGCAATACGATCGGCGGACCGCTTGATCGCCAGACCGTACGCCGCAAATTCTTGTCCAAGTCGAATCGGAACCGCGTCCTGCAAATGTGTGCGCGCGGACTTAATCACATGATCGAACTCTTTTCCTTTTTCGAAAAACACGTCGGCCAGTTGATCGGTTGCGGTCAAAAGTTCTTTAAGCGCCAGCCGAGCGGCCACGCGCATCGCCGTCGGGAACACATCGTTTGTTGATTGGCCGAAATTCACATGGTCGTTCGGGTTTACCTTTGTGTAATCGCCTTTCGAACCGCCGAGAATTTCAACCGCACGATTCGCGAGCACCTCGTTCACGTTCATGTGCAGCGCCGTGCCCGCGCCCATTTGAAACACGTCAACAATAAACTGATCGCGGAATTTTCCGTTCAAGATGTCGTCGCAAGCTTGAGAAATGGCGTCGGCCTGTTCGGCTTTAATGAGGCCAAGTTCTTTGTTGGCTTGGGCGGCCGCTTTCTTAATCAACATGAAGGCGTCAATCAAACGCGGCGGCGTTTTTAAACCGGAGATCGGAAAGTTTTCCTGGCCGCGCAGCGCGTTGATGCCGTAATAGGCATTCGCTGGAATTTCTTTTGTGCCAATGGAATCTTTTTCGGTGCGGGAGGCGGCCATGGGATTGGAGGTTGCCTAGTTCCGACGGTCGATGGGAACGAACGCTAGGTCGCGCGGCCCCGTATAGAAACACTCGGGGCGAATCAATCGATTGGACGCGTGCTGCTCAAGGACGTGAGCCGTCCAGCCCGACATACGCGACATCGCGAAGATCGCCGTGTAGATCTCAATTGGAAGATTCATCAAATAGTAGGCAACCGCGCAGTGGTAATCCACGTTCGGGAAGAGATTCTTTTCTTTCTTCATGAGCTCTTCGAGTTTGCACGACATCGCGAAAAGTTTTGTGTCGCCGACGCGCTTCGACATTTGGTCGGCCAGCTCTTTCATGTACGGCGCACGCGAATCTTGTTTCTTATAAACACGATGGCCGAACCCCATAATCTTCTCTTTGCGCGCCAACGCGGATTTGACCCAGCCCTCAACGGCGTTCGCATCACCAATTTTGAGCAGCATTTCAATCGCTGCTTCGTTGGCGCCGCCGTGCAACGGGCCTTTTAGTGTACCGATGGCCGAGATGATGGCCGAATGCAAATCGGAAAGCGTGGAAGCGGTTACGCGAGCGGCAAACGTGGACGCGTTGAAACCGTGGTCGGCGTAAAGAATATTGGTGGCGTCGAAAATGCGTGCTACTTCTGGCTCGGGCTCTCTACCGAGCGTCATATAAAGGAAGTTCGCCGCATGATCGAGCTCTGGCTTGGGAGCAATCGGATCTTTACCGGCCTTCATGCGTGAAATCGCGGCCACAACAACCGGTGTTTTGGCCACCAAACGAAGCGCTTTTCGTAAGCTCGCATCCGCATCGGCTTTATCGCCGTCCGGATCTTCCATCGATATTAGTTCCACCGTTGTGCGCAGCAAGATCATAGGGTGAATGGTCTTGGGAAGTTGCGAAACGAATTTAAGAACGGACATGGAAAGCGTGCGCTCTTTGCGCAATTCGGATTGAAAGATGGCGAGCTCTGCTTTGGTTGGCAACTTGCCTTTTAAGAGCAGGTGACTAACTTCTTCGTAGGTGGATTTTTCGGCGAGAACATGCGCATCGTAACCACGGTAACTAAGAGCGTCTTTATCGGCGTTAACTTCCGAGATGGAGCTGGTCCCGGCGATAATGCCCTCGAGACCTGGCTTGTACCCCTCTGGAAGGGCGGTTTTTGTGTCGATCATGTGTCCCTTTAAATAACTTTTTTCGCTTCTTCTAAAATTTTCTGCTCGCGCTCGTCGAAATCGGCGTAACGATTTAACCGATAAAGATTCACTCGCGTTTGCATCTGGTTTGTTAAGGCCGTTGTGCTGCCGGCTCGATGAAGTCGGTGTAGCGCTCGTTCCATCGCAAAAGCAGCGACACGAAAGGCTGTCATCGGATAAAGAATCAACCGGTATCCCAGGTGAGCCAACTCCTCAACTGTTAATGCTGGTGAGCGACCGAATTCTGTCATATTTGCCATAAGAACTCCAAGGGCCTTGGTTTTGTGAGCCTTTCGACTGGCAAACCAACGGAATTCTCCCACCGATTCAAGCGCTTCCGGGAAAATAATGTCGGCCCCCGCCATTTTGTAAGCCTGCGCGCGCGCATAAGCGTCGCGAAGCCCGGTCACGCCGCGCGCGTCGGTGCGGGCGACGATGAGAAAGTCGCGACCGCGGCGCGCGGCGACCGCCGCTTTGATTTTTTCCACCATCGCTTCCTTCGAAATCAGCTTCTTGCCGTTTAGATGTCCACAACGTTTCGGAAACTCTTGGTCTTCGATTTGGATGGCGGCGGCTCCGGCCTTTTCCATTTCCCGCACCGTGCGTTCGACGTTCACGGTACCGCCGAAACCGGTGTCGACATCCACGAGAAAGGGAAGATCGACCGCCCGCGCGATGCGACGCATCGTGTCAGTCACTTCGTCCAACGTGAGAAGTCCGATGTCGGGTTTGCCGTGAACGCTAACCGACAGACCGGCGCCGGTCAGATAGCCGGCGTCAAAGCCAACATCCTTGATGATAAGCGCACTCAAAGCGTCGTAGGCTCCGGGCATGACCACGGGCTGCTTTTTCAACAGCGCGCGCAATTGCCGGCCCGGACTTTTCATTCGAGTCTCATTGCCGAGGACAACATCTTTAAATCTGTGAGGCGGTCCAATTGATCCACCAGAGCAACAATCCGTCGCTGTTGATTGGAGCCCATTACTCGGGACGCCATGCGTTCAAATTTCCATTGCACCTCGGCCAACGACATCGGGCGGCCCGCGTAACCTTTGGGCAAAAGCACGAGATCGCTCACACGGCGACCATTCGTAAATTCGATTGAAACACGGCTGGGCATTTTTTTCGGATAAAGATGCGTGTACGCACGATTGCTTTTCACCACGACGCGCTTCATGAGACGTCGCACATCGTTGCGTAAGAAAAGTCTGCGCTCGTACTGCTTCAAATTCACATCGCCCTCAAGCAGCGCGGCCACCACCAAGTACGGCATGCTGTGATCCGCGGTCTCGCGCGTGGTGGGCAACCATTTTTCTTTTTCGCTGCCGATGATCGAGACGGCGACGTCGAAGGTTTCGATGATAATTTTCCTTATACCTCCCCCTTTCGGGAGAGGCGATGGGCGAAGCCTATCGGACGAGGGGGTCTTTCCCTCACCCTGCCCTCTCCCTAAAGGGAGAGGGAAAAGATGCCCACGCAAAGTGATGGCCGCTTCGATCGCGGACTGTGCGTGATGTTCGGCCGGAAAATATTTCGTATGCGTCTCCATTATTTTCCACGGGCTTCCAAACGCGCCCTCCGGAAATTTAAATTCTCCGGACACCTGCTTAAAGAAACCGTGGCGACCCGCAAAAATGTCCGACGGACCCGTGAAGCCGGCGGCTGCCAGGCGAGCCGCTGCCAATCCCGCCCGAGCGGCGTAGGCGGCACAGGCGGCTTTCCAATCCGAAATGGTTCCGACCCGCGTCTGCCGCAGCGCATTATTTCCCACGGCAGCCAGCGCAATAGCATGTCTCGTTTGCTCGGCGTTTAGCCCATATATATAGGAGCAACTCACGGCGCTCGCGATCGGTAGATAGGTTACGTGATCCCAGCCTCGCACGCGGATGGAGTTCGCATCGCACAGGCGGCACATCACATCGTAGCCGAGCACGATGGCATCGACCAGCAACCTCCCTTGATTCTTTCGGCCGGAAAGTTCACACGCGGCCCACAGCGCCGCAATCAAATCGCTTGGATGGCAGGGTTCTTTGGAAAGATAGGTATCGTTGTAGTCAAGCGTTCGGACGCACGTACCGTTTGCCCACACCGCTAGCTCAGCGGGCACCGTGCGGGGCGTTCCCCACAACGCTACGTCTCCTTCGACATTCTCGAGCAGCGCCGCGCGCAACACACGGCCGGGCTTCTCCCCGTAAGCCCCGTAAAAACAGCCCAGCGTATCCAGGACGCGCTTTTTTGCTTCCGCCCGAACGTTAGCGGGCACGGTCGCGTTTGAGAATTTTTTTGGAAGTTCAGCCAGCAGTGATTCGATCATGGGGCGCGATTATAACTGAGTATTTGGCGCATCGCCTCGAACGCGGCGACGCCGGCGGACGTGGAAAGGTTCAACGACCGGATTTCGCCATTGATTGGGATTCGCACGAGATCGTCCGCGTAACGCTCATAGAACGACGGCGGAAAGCCACGCGACTCGGAACCAAAAACCAGATAACAGGGCGATTGAATTTTAATGTCCCAGAGAGATTTTTTCCCGTGCGTTGAGAAGAAAACCATTTGACTCTCAAGGTTGCGCCGCGCGAGAAACTCCTCCCAGGCCAGATGCCGTTCGATTTTCAGTTTTGGCCAATAATCCAATCCCGCTCGTTTCAAGTCTTTGTCAGCGAGCGAGAAACCAATTTTACCGACAAGGTGCAGCGTAGCGTCCAAACCAACGCAGGTCCGCCCAATGTTCCCGGTGTTCTGAGGAATTTCGGGTTCAACGAGCACAATATGGAGATCAGTTCTTGACTTCATGTTGAGTTTCCTTCAGAATTACAAAAGATGGACGAGCAATCAAAACCCGAACCGATGCAGCCACCATCCAATTCTGAAGCCGACAAGCATTACAAGTCCGGCATGGAATTAAAAGCCAATGGCCAACCCGACGCTGCGCTGACGGAATTTCGGCGCGCCGTCATTCTCGACCCCAATCATTTTAATTCGCAGCTTGAAATTGGTTTTCAGTGCCGGGTCAAAGCGAAAACAGATCGCACGTTTCTTCGCTACGCGCTCGAAGCCTTCCGCAAAGCGGCGCGGCTTGACCGAACAAACGAAACAGCCCACAACCAGTACATCATGGTGGGCCAACAGATGGGACTTCTCGACGAACTTCACGCGGAATACGCCACGCTCGCAAAAAACAATCCGGACAACGCGCTGCTGCAGCAATGCAACAAAAATATCATAACGCTCTCGATGGCGATGATGCCGCAAGGCGTAAGCGTCGGTGACAGCGGCGCGAGCCCGCTACGAAAAATTTTTCTGATTGCCTCGCTCATCTGTCTTTTTTTGGGACTCGGCACGTTGATCGCTTCTCCGGCCCTCTTAAAAGCAGGGAAAATTTCGAAGGAACAAGTGTCCAGCATGGCGCGGACAGGAATGGTCATGAGCGCCGCTGGTGTTGTTGGCTTTATCGTCCGCTCAAAAATTTCCTAATTACTCAATCTCCGAAATTGGGATGTGAACGACATTCCCTAAAGAATCCAGCGGCGCATCGAAATTCTTTTCGTTTCCCACCACCAAAATCTTCATATTTGCAGGCCCGTAATATTTTTTTCCGACGCGCTGAATATCTTCGCGACCGATTGAATCGAGGCGTTCCGTGTAGGTGTCCGGATAGTCGGGCGGAAAACCAAAAAATTCGTTTGACGCACGCGCATTGACGAGATCCCACGGCGAATCAAAACCAAACACATAAGAGTTAATCGACGCGTCTTTGGCCAAACGCAATTCGTCCGGCGTCACGAGCGTGGTCGAAAACTTCGTTAACTCCGCATTGATCGCCTCAATTGCTTTCACCGTGGATGCGGATTTGGTCTGGCAAACCACACCAAGAAGTCCAGGCCCTGCCGGTTCCTGCACGAAGCTCCCCACCACATACGCGAGCCCCAAGCGTGACCTCACTTCTCCAAACAAACGCGAAGGGCCGCCTCCGCCGAGAATGTAATCTCCGAGTTCGAGTGCAAAATGATCCGGCGTGTGACGGGCCACGCCAACACGCGCCACCGTGACACGCGACTGGTTAAAATCTTTATCAACGACGAAGATGCGACTGGGCGATGCGTTCTTAACCGAGTAATCGTACGGCAACACCGAGCGGCCCGTGGCGGTCCAGCTCGAGAAATATTGCTCGAGCTGCGCCAACAGATCCGTCTTATTGAAATCGCCCGACACGCAGATCATGGCCTGTTCGGGCGACAAAATTTTGCGGTGCAAGTCGGCCAACGTTTTTCGTGTCACGCGCGCGACAGACTTTTCGGTCGGTTCGTAAGCATAGATGTGGCTTTTTCCGTAAGTGACATCACGAAACGCCCGTCGCGAAATTTGGGCCGGCGTGTCGTTTTTGCGGCGAATTCCTTCGAGCGCTTTTCCTTTCGCAATAACCAACTGAGTTTCGTCGAGCGCTGGATTGAACAGCACGTCCGAAAACACATCGATTCCTTCTCCAATATTCTTCGAGAGACAGGACAACGAAACCGTGGCGCTTTCCTCGTCGACGCCTGTTTCAATCGAAATGGCGCGGCGTTCCAATTCTTCGTTGAGCGCTTCCGGTTTTCGTGTTTTTGTTCCGCCCGCCCGCCACACGGTGCCAAGAAAACCAAACGCGTCCCATTCCGGAGTGTCCGCAGGGCTTGTCTTCATGCGCATGGTCATATCGAACGTCGGCAATTCGTGATCTTCTTTGAGATAGACCACAACGCCATTCGACAACATAAGCCGTTCAACCTGCGCCGGCTTAAAATCAACCGGCGGCACCTTCACCGCCGGCGGCGCCGCGAACGAGACCGACGAGGCGAGCTGAAAAGCGAGCACCAGCGCGGCAATCGAAAATCTTTCGGTCATTGGGGTGGCATCCCTTTTTTCTGAAGCACGGCGATCGTGCGATTCGACGCCGTGAAAAATTTCGTGGCCACGCGTTGCACATCGGCCGGCTTTACTTCGCGTATGCCTTTGATGAGGCTCAGCAAGTACGCCCAGTCGCCAGCGACCGCCTCATGATACGCCAGTTGCTGCGCGAGCCCGGAATTGGACGACAAACCGCGGATGACACCGGACTCAAGATTGTTTTTCACTTTTTCGAGCTCAATATCCGACGGCCCCACTTTCTTCAGCGTGTCCAGTTCCTCGAGCATCGACGCTTCCAACTCCGCTACTGTGTGCGGCGCGCGCGGCGTTCCGCCCAAAACAAAAAGATTCGGATCGCGTTCGCCCGGCGCGGACGCCGAGGCCCACATCGAAACAGCAATCCGTTTTTTCTCAACAATCGTGCGGTTGAAGCGCGATGTGCGGCCGGAGGTAAGAATATCTTCGATCACGTTGAACACCGGTTCGTCCGCGTCTTTCATATCGGGCCGATGAAACCCAATCATAATGGAAGGCTCGGCGTCGAATTCCACTTTCACGCGGCGTTCGCCTTCTTGCGGCGGTTCAACGGAGATGCGTTCGTTAGAAGACGGTGCCAAGGACGGGATCGGTTCGAGATATTTGCGGCACATCGCTTCGATGTCGCTCGCTTTCACGCCGCCCACAACGCTCACCACCAAGCGGCTCACATCGTAGTGGCGCTTGAAGTAATCCTCCGCGTCGGCCCGCGTTACTTTGGAAATATCGCTTTCCCATCCGACGATGGGACGACCGTACGGATGCGCCATGAACGCCGCTGCGAGAAAATTCTCCCAAAGTTTTCCCTGAGCAGACGTATCGATGCGCAGGCGACGCTCTTCGAGCACGACCGATCGCTCTTTATAAAACTCACGCAACACGGGATTTCTTATGCGGTCGGATTCCATCGCAAACCACAACGGAATAGCATTCAGCGGAAGCGAAACCGTGTAATCCGTGAAATCGTATCCGGTCGAAGCGTTCAACTCGCGGCCACCGGCGCGCTCATAGATACGCCAATATTCTTCGGGCTCAAGCAACGCTTCGTGTTGCTTATCCAATTCTTCAACGCGCTTCGTGTCTCCAGCGGCTTCCGCTTTATCGATTTCATCGAGCAACGCCGATTCTTTGGAATAATTCTTCGTGCCAATGGTTTTTGTGCCTTTGAAGAGCATGTGCTCGAACATATGGGCAAGCCCGGACTTTCCGGACTCATCATCCAGGCCGCCGGTGCGGATGTACATCGCAAACGAAACGGTCTGAGAGGAAGGACGCTCAACAGTGAGCACACGCATTCCGTTTTTCAACGTTATCTTGTGGACGCGCTGCGGAAATTCTGCGATGGGATCAGCGGCGTGTAACGGAACGGTTGCAACAAAAAAGAAAAGTAAGAACGAAATGCGGGAAATTTTCATCGTTTGAAGAATGCAACGCCGAATTTTTCGAACGCACCCTTCATGGAGCGATCCAGCAGCGTGATGTCCATCGTTTTGCCCTTCTCAAGCACACCTTCGGCCGCGTGCGCGACCAGGCCCGCAATGTGTTTGAAACGCTCACGTGATTCGTCTTGCAGGCGAACCCCCAGCAGAAGACGCGATCCGGAATCATCGGCAATCTGAATGAATGTCGCTTCAAGAACTTCGGGCAGTTTTGTGAAAAGTTCTTTAAAACGCGACTCGAGCTTGCTCGGATCGTCGGTTGGTTTCCCGACCTGTACCGCGGTATCTTTCGGAATGTGGCGAATCTCCTCGGTGGGTATTTCCGGAACGCGACCTTCGGCAAGCGACGCCACAAATTCCGGGTGAAGATTAAGAGTAATCCCTTCCGGACCGATGAGAACAATTTCGTGCGTACTGCCCGCCAGTTTCTTAAACAAATCGCGCGACGCCATGGTAAGGAACTTCAAATCTTGTTCGACGTATTCAACCATCGCTTGCGGCGATGTGAAAAGCCAGATCACGTGTTTGCCCTGCGAATCCACACCGAGCAAAATGGGCACCTGATTTTCTCTGTCCTCCGTTGACGGCGAAAGCGGCGCCACCAAATTGGAATTGAGGAGCGCGTCCCAAAACAGACCCGGGCTCACGGCCTGTTCTTGGAATGCTTTTTTCATGAGGCCTTCCAGCGCGGCCGATGGAATTAAAGGGTCTTTCATGCCGTCACTTCTTTCCAATCCGAAATCTTTCGCCACCAGAGAATTTTTCCTTCCCCCCAGTTCTTTTCGAGCGGACCGGTTTCGACGGCCAAAATATCGGCCGGCTCAAGTCCGCCATCCAACAACTTGGGCTCAAATGTCATACGCGATCCAAAAAGCGCGAGTTCGGGCATATGACCGACATACAGCACCGGCGCCGGCGTGGTGTGCGACAAAACGAGTTTTTTCAATGTGTCCATGGACGCCCCGGAAGCGAGATCGGCTTTCACGATTGGGGCAGAAAGATCGAGGACTTTCGAGACGAGATTGGCGGTTTCTTTGGCCCGAAGGAACGGGCTCGTGAAGATCACCGGCACGGAAAAACCGGCGCGCTTCATTTCTTTGAGGCCGGCTTCCAGCTTCGCGATGCCGATCGGGGCCAGCGGACGTTCCGCATCCGATTTTCTCCAATGATTTGCCGAAACCGCTTCGCCATGCCGCATCAAATAAATTTCCATGACGCGCATTTCAGCATTTAACGCGACCGTTGTCGTCGATGCGGCTAACGTCTCGCGGGAAGTTGTCGCCGAACGTGCCAGACGTAAGCTATTTCGATCGAATTCCCCAACTCTCGGTAAATGATTCGAAAAATGCCTATAACGAGCCGCCTGTAACCGACGAACGGACTTTCGAGCCGCTGGCCCAAATGAGGAAACGATCGCAGGTTTTCAATCTGATCTATGAGAATCGAGAACAGTGGATCGGAAATCGTATTAAGATCCGCTTGAGCCAGCGGCAATATGATGATGTGCCGCACAACTTAAGCGGCTTTTTGGCGGGGTAATACCTTTGATCGTTTCTTGAGATAGGCTTCCAAGGAAATGCCTTTTCCTTCTTTTGATTCTCTCTTGGCGGCAGACAATCGGACTTTCCACAGAGGATCGGACATCAGTTCGTTCGTCGCAATTCTTGCTGGAGACGATCTTTTTAGCAATTTCATTTTTGACCTCTTCTGCATGTGTTCTCCAGAGGGGTGAGACATCAGGCGGCGAAATTATACTTCAACGCGCAAGCGAAGCGCTTAGGCTTGGGATTTAACGAGTTCGGCGATTTTCTGTTGCAGAGCGGCGATGTCGGACAGATTGTTCGCCAGCGGCAGAATGTATTCGGGTGGCAAATTGTTGAACACTTGAGCGAAGGTGGCTTTCGCTTCGTCGTTTTGAAGCACGATGATTTTGGATGTTCCAAAGTTATCGAACGCCCACGACACGATTGAATTGCGCGTCTCGCCCACTTTCTTCTTCAAAAGTTCGGCTTCGGTCACATGGCGGAACCGCGCGAGCAAAGGATTATGATTGGCAGAATTGCCCGCCAGAACCGCGATAGCGTTCGCGGTCGCCAAATCGTTGAGCATTTTCGACTTTGCCATCGCGAGCGCAATATTTTCGGGAATCACGAGCACCGGCGTTTCTTCTTGCTTCACGATGCGTTGAATCACAAAAATTTCAAACAGCCGCGCGAGCTCCGGCAATTGATGCCCCCCTTCACCGCGCAACGCCTGCAGCACCCAATTATTGATGATCGCTTCTGCCAAAACCGGCGCCATGGATTCCGGCGCCACCGCATCCAACACCGGGTGAAATACTTCGTGCAGACCCGCGGCGACCGCGAGCAACATTTGTTGTTTCATCGCGTCACCGGTTAAGCCTTCGTTGTATTGAATGATAATCGTGTTCGATTCAAACGCGGCCGGACCCACGCCATATTTTTCTTCAAACGCGGCTTTGGGCAGCAGCCTAACTTCAACATTTTCAATTTGGTTTTTGTACGCCGACAAACCTTGCTGGTTCGCAATATCTTTTGCGAATGCGACCACAATCGCGCGCACCGCTTCCTCTCGATTCTCCGACGCATCAGCAAAAAGAGCTTTCTCAAACCAATCTCGCGTGAAATAACCGCGCTCGTTCTTGAGAACATAATTCTGATCAAAGCCGGTAAGCGCCAAGAATTCGTGCAGCATCTGTTTCTGTGATTGTTGCGGATCCATTTTCGTGAGCACCGAAAGACGTTTCTTCGCCTGCGCACCGCGCACCAAAGACGCGCTCAAATCCGCGTCCATGCCGCGAACCACATCCGCCGACAAGTCTTGAATCGAGATTCCGCTCCGAGTCAGGCCGACAACGAGACCCAAATGGTGCACCGCCGACACACCGACAGCGCTCATCTGTCCACGCTGCGCGAGATCAAGAATCTGCGCGTTGGATTGCGCGAGCGAACGCATCTGTTCGCCGAGCTCCTGAATCAATTTGTCGACATCGGTGCCGGGCAATCCGAGATCGGAACCCCGCACGTTGACCTTCGGCGTGCCACCACGCACAAAGTCGCCGATGGAGTTAAAAAGCTGGGCCACTTGCCTGTCGGTCAAGACGAGCGGTGCGCGGCCGTCGCCCACCAAAATGTCCGACAAGATTTCGACGGCGCGTCGCGCAATCGCCTTCTGCCCTTCGTTCAAGTAGGGTTTGCCCGCGACCGCGAGCAAACTTCCGTCCGGTTCCGAACTCAGATAGCGCTTTTCGTTGCCGCGCTCGGTCTTGCCTTTCGTACCGTCGTAATTAAGTTTGCTGAGCGCGCTTTCGCCGCTCGAAAACACAAAATAGATTTGCTGGCCGTTCGACACGAGAACCGGGTGCACAACGCCCTTTCGCCACAACGCGAGCGCCGCTGAATAATCGTAACCGCTCGACACGAACGCACGGCCACTCGGATCGCGTTGCAAGAACGAAACGTTTGGACCAAATTTTTTCATGATGGCGTCCACGTAGGTGGGCCGCAATTGAACGCTTTCGGATGACGCAAACGCGCTCGCCTCCGCTACAAGTTTCGCCACCAACGCTTTGAATTCTCTGGACGCCAATCGTTGCGCTTCGGGCGTCGACGGTTCAAATACGTCTTTTAGTGTTTTGAAATGGACCTGAACGTCATCCAATCCAAGGTTGAGACCGCTCAATAACGATGGATTTGTTCCGAACAATGCGGGCACGCTGATGTAATTAGCGAGACGACCATCATCCGATTTCAAGAAAGCGGAAATTTGCGCGGCATTGGTTGGCAACTTCGTGAACATTCGCACCACCGCGTTCGGCATATACCCACTGAAATTTGCCAACTGCAGTGGCGCGGTGCTAGCGGAATCCGTGTTTGCGGGGAGCAACGACAGCACGTAACGGCTTTGTCCGTCGCCGGCGATTCGAACTTCCTGAACCTTCACGGCCACCGCGTTTTCGGCGCCGTTGTACGGCACGCCGAGCAATTCTTGAGACGCAAAATAGATTCCGTCCGGTGAGGAAAGTTTTTGTTCGTTCACCCTTGTGTTGAAATCTTTCGCGGACATGACGATCGGTATATTCGCCGGTGGTGCTTCACGGCGTATCGCAAGGTACGACCGAACGCCCATGAAGCCGAGGAGCGCAGACCCCATCGCGGTCACGGCCGCCACCGCGCCGACCGACATGTGGGGAATCGGTTGCGCCACCAAATCTTTCGCGGTGGAAACCGTTTGATGCATCATTGGCTCTTGCGCGTTTGCCGACACCACCGCGACCAACATTAACACCAACGCGGACGCCATGCGGTGACGACTTGCTTGATTGGCAACACCCCGGAACATCGCGAAGGGAGCCGCCAGCATCCCACCCAGCACGCGCATCGCCACACCGGCATTTGTAACGCCGTGATCGCGACGTTCGCGGGCGACCGAGCGAGGAATCGTTGAAAGGGGCGTGAGCACCGGCACAACCGACCATTGACCGTTTGGCATTTGCGCCATCTCGTAGGCGTCGGCGTTCATCGGCGGAACGTGCGTGGGTTCGCCGCGCGTTACGGTTTGTTGTCCGTCCACTGTCGTGCGTCGAAACACGCCATAGGAACCGTTCGCGTTCAGCACATACATGCTTTCGATTTGATTGTTCGTGCCGCGCACCACGAAAAGATCGGGCTCGCTTCCCTCGTTCGAACCGTTACCGCGCAAAAGCGGCAGCATCGCCGGTGATAAGAATCGCTCCACTTGTTGAAACACGAGTGGATCCATCGGACTTGCATCGTTGGCCGTGGCCAATTGATTGAGGCGGCCAAACACCATCGCCGCTTGCGCGCGCGACGAACGAATGGCTTCGTTCGTGATCGCCGTCGGAACCGCAATGCGCACCGGCAACGTATTCTTTCCATCGGTGAATTGCACGGACTGCGCGGTCGGCGCAGCATTCCCAAGGTTTCCATTCAGCGCTTGCGCTTTGGGCTGCGGACCAAAACCGCTGGTGACCACCTGGTAATCGCCACTATTAATAAGGAGCAACGTCGAACCGTTCGCATGGGTGGTCGGTAATTCGACAACCGGGCCGTTCTTACCTTCCGCTACGCCGATTTGAATCGCGATGGTGGTGCGCGGTGATTGCGGCGAAACTGTCACAACCGCAACGTTTATTTTTTGTCCGGCGTTTGGACCCGCGGGCACCACGCCGGTTACCTGCCACGTACCATTTGAGGCATTCGTTTGGTTGAGCAGCAGGACAAACGAATCGTCAACATTAAGTTGCTTGACCGCACGAAACACGACCATCGTCGCTGAATTGGCGGTCGGGGCGTGGAACGCATCGATCAAATTGTGCAGCAACGTCGCGGTTTGACGGTCAGGAAGTTGCTGCGACGTCTGCACTTTCAGCGTGTGAATATCTTCAGCGCTGCGCGCAGAAACAACGGACCGCAGATACGAAGCAACAACCGGAGCGCTCACACCAGCAAGCTCCAGCAGGGTCTGGGCGCTCGCCAAAATTTGCGATCTTAGATTTGCGTTTGGACCCGCGTTCACGACCGCGTAAGTTTCGTTCAGCTGGCTCTGTGTTTCAAGCGAAGTGCGTTCCACGCTCGAGAGCGGTGCACCTTTCAAAATATCAAGCGCGCGATTCGTGCCAATGCTTGTTGTTCCCCACTGCGCGCGCACGTTTTCGTACATAATCGCGCCGGCTTGGCTTTGCTTGTCTTGCCACTGTCTCACCTCGAGGACCGTTTGCACCGGCACACCAACGGTCGCCAAGAAATTCATGGAAAAACCGGAGAAGAACCGAGCGTCGGTTGATTTCATGATGTTCGCTAACGCAATCGCCTCTGAGATGGAAAAGCCCGACATCACGGCGGCCAAACGAAAAACGCCCAGCCGGTCACCGATACGATTGTCCGCCATTAACGCTTGGACGAGGCCACCAACGGTTTCCGCTTTTCCAGACGACACCAACTCCCACGCTTGTTTGACCGCGTCGGGATTTTCCGCGCCATCGGACGCGAGACGCGCGAACACCGAACCGTCTTTTTCGGAAATGATATCGGTCAAATCTTTTGACGGGTTCGCACTAAAAGCCAAATCAATAATTTCATCGGCCGATAAAGATTCCGGCAAATCCGGGTGAAGCGCGAACAACAAATCGACAACGGCTTCCATGCCGTCCATGTTGGAGACGCGGTCGTATCCGAAACGTTCTTCCATGGCGGCCGTCACATTTTCCATCACTACGGTTTTTGCCGATTTGAAATCATCTTCTTCGACGGCCCGCAGATCTCCGGGGATTGTTATTTCCGTTTCCATCGTCTTAAAACCAGCCGGCGATGCAGCGAATGTGAACCCGCTGGTTTCCATGAGCGGCTTCTCCCCTTCGCGCACGATCCGACCATTCTCGCCACCCGCTTTCGCTTGAATGTCGGTGACAACATACGGAGCCGTCGGAGATTCGTCGACCGTCAGGATAATTTCGTTGCGCACCTCCACGCTTCGCGCCGCGATCACCTTGGGCGCCGGTTTCCCGTCGTAGAAATAGTGTCCCCACTCGGTCATATTCGTGGGCGGCGTCGGTTCGATAATCTGCGCGGGAATCTCTTGGCGTGAAATCAGCGTCAACGTGACGACATTATTGGATTTCGAAATCGTGCCGATGGTATTTTCTCCGACGCGGATGTCCCACCCATTGGAATTGTTTCGATCAAGCACGATCAGCGTGCCGCCATTTTGCGGCAACATGTCGTTCGGAATGAATCGCAACGCTTGGAACGTCGGCGACACGGTTCCGTTTTTGATTGCGGCCAAAATCATTTCGGATTGGAACGAACGAACGGCCGCCTCCCCTTTCATTGCGATCGGCAACGGAAGCGAACGGTATTGATCGGGCACCTTGTTTGTTCCAAACAGCGATTCCGCCAAACTCTTATGGTCGCTATTCAACTGCGCTAACTGTTGTTTATCCGCGTCGGTTGGAGCCCGGCCAAACACGGCTTTGTACGCACTCTCAAGCAACACACCCACGACCGGAAGGCCGAACAAATCATCGAGTTTCATATCCACGGGTCGGTTAACGAGTTTTTGCGGCGTCGTTTGCGCTGGCTTCGCAGGAAGGCTGTCTCCCATCAGGTGCGCCACCGCGCTTGGGGCCACCAACTGCGCCGGTGTCTCGATCTTGAGACCGACGGGCGTCTCGGTGACGGGTCTCTCGAGGGACGATGCGAACAGCGACGTTTTGAGCGGCTTCTCTCCCACTTCTACTTTTTCAAATTGAATCGCTTGGCCCGCAATATTGTTGGCGTGTCCCGAGGTAGTAACGGATCCGCCGACGCGCGCCTGATAACCAAGCGGTGATTGCACATCAACATCCACAATTTGATTGTTCGCGAGCCGATAATTCAATTCGCCATAAATTGGTGCCTCGCCGTTTGGAGCCACGTTCACGCGAACTTGAATTCCGGTGTTTCCACTGAGCGCAACGCGCGCGACCGTCCCGTTACTGTTTCGCAGCTCGTAACCGGTCTGACGCATGCCGCTCGCTTGCACGTCAAGCGGCAGCTGGAATCCATAAATTGTGGTGAGCGCACGCGCAAAACCCAAATCGAGCGTCGTGTTGCGCGGCGCGTTCGGGTGTTGCACACGGCGCAGCAAATTCATGGTGTCGGCATCTCTTTCGACCGGCAAGTTATGTTCAATCGCGGCGAGCTGAACGCCGTAATCAGAATAGGCGTGGTCAATCAAAATCCTCAAAAGCCCCGCTACCACCGCTTCCGGATTTTGAACGAGTGGATTCGAGAGAATCGGCTCGGCCACCCGCGCGGCAAAATCAATGGTTGTATTCGTGCCGAACGAACCGTGGATAAGTGTAAGAACTTGCGTTGCTTCGTCGTCGGTCATGCGTGCTTCTTCTTTGAGATACGTGCGCACGTGCGCAGAAACCGCGTCATAAGTCGCGCCCACTTTCTTAAGCGCCTTCGCCAAATCGGGATTTTCTTTCTCGTGTTCGCTCGCCAATTTGTCGGCGCGCAACGAATTCAAATTGTCTTTGCGGATGGCCGCGGCCAAATCTTTGACAGGAATATTTCGGTCGTCATGGAACTGCGCGATCAGAGCAACCTCATCATCGGTGATATTTTTTTGCTGCGCGAAGTAGCGGATCGCCTGCTTGAATTCGGCGCCGTTGTATTCGCCGCGCAGCGCATCCGGCGTCACTTCTTTTCCGTCGGCTTTCATCTGTGCTCCGAAGCGTGCAAAATCCATTCGCAGGTCCAGCGATAACGAACCCTTTCCTTTCAGCACGTCGGTATCGAGTTCGTGATAAGCTTCTTTGACGGCCGCCACTTCTTTCGGATCGTAATCGGAATCTTCGGCCGTTGCTTCGCGCAACACGTCGACGGCCGCTACGGCGCGCAGCGCTTTGTCCGGTGAAACACCCAACGTTATCAGCGCCAAGCGCAAAATTTCGTTTTTGTCGTCGTTGCTCTTTTTCCCATGGCGCGTTTCGATCGCATCGACAAGGCGTCCCACAGTTAATCCGGGCACCGGTGTTTTGTCGCGCAAATCGTTCATTTGTTTTTCAATCTCTTTCTTCTGCTGCTGAGAAAATTGGCGCATCGTGCCGCGGTATTGTTCGGGCATCTTGTCCAACTTCTTTTCGAGATCCGCATCAAAATTATCGAGCTGGTTTTTTAATTTTTGATATTCGGGATTTTCCGCCACGGCAGTGTCACGGCTCTTTAAATCTTTCTCCTTCGCTTCACGCGCGGTGCGCAACGCGATCAACGCGTACAACGCGGGCGACGGTTGACGAAACACGCGATCAAAGCCAGGAATTCGGATATTGGTGAACGGTAGGATTCGTCCTTCGCGGATCGCGATCTCGAGTTCGTACTTCTTAAACATCTTTCCGGCGAGGCCACCCAAAAGCGGCAGCGCGAAGGGCAACACGGTTTCCAAAGCGCTGCTCAAATTGGCGGCCGTAAAATAACTTCCGAGGTCAGCAACGGAGCCAAACGCGCCCGTCATTCCGCCGGTCGCGACCGTTCCGACCACCAGCGAAACAGCGATTGTGGATTTCACTTTGTTGTTCCACACCCATCGACCGATTTCACCACCGACATTTTTTACGCCGGTGCCGAACGATTGCAGACGCGCCCAAACGCTGGGTCCATCTCCGGTGGGTCGCTCGGCGGACAAGAAATTCAAACCGAACGCGATCGAGAAAATGGTGAGCGCTGAATTCAGCGATAGGAATCCGAACATTGTGCCCAGACCGGCGACCACGCTCCCCGCTACACCGGCAACCTTCAGCGTTTGCGTGACGGCCGTCGGAAGCGGCAACGCAAAACCAATATTTTTATAGAGAAGATTCTCGAGTTCCTTTTGTGGATCTTTTGCCCGTACCACGTTCGCGAGTTCCCGCGCGGTCACATGATCCAACAAACCCGGGTCGGTGTTCGCAATCACGTCCACGGCGTCGCGCAAACGTTGCCGCAAAACCGGAGTGTTCAGGTGGAAGAGCGCCATCACGCCAACCACAATAGCCGCACGGTTCGCAGGTTCGCCTTTGCCCGCAAGGGTCGCCAACGATTGATCGAGCACGCGATTGTATTGCCGCGGCGGTGAGTAATAGAGCATAGAGAGTTGAAGCATGATCATGGCACCGATGCCTCCGGCACCCAACGCAATATTTCTCTGCTGCGCTTCGTAGTCGCGCGCTTGGTTTATGGTCGTAAGCATCGCGCGCGCGTTGCGCACAATAGGCACTACCGTGGCGCGCGTATCGACCGGAAGAAGCGCCGCTAAATCACTAATCCCTTGGGCGATCACTTCCTGACGAACCGAAGGCAAGTCGCGTCGTTTCGCGGTTTTTTCGCTGTCCGACTCCCAACTGCCAACAGCAGGCGTGTTTGGGCTTGCGGCGGCCATCGCCACGATTCGATTAAGTTGCGCCGGGCCCGCCCAGTCCGCATCAACTTTCGGAAGAATATTTGGCGCAATCGCCGCGCGAACCTGATCCATCTGCGTCACAACGTTCTCCGCTACCAACATAAGAGTCGGCAAATCAAACCTTTCCATGCGCTGACCCGACCGTTCCCATCGGTCCGCCACTTCCATGGCCATCTGGCGCAGCGCGCGACCCGCGACAACCGGATCGTTGCTTGCCACGTTGTCAGCGACAGCCTGGCTAACGAAGCCCGCTCGCGCGAGCAACATCGCGTCGGCGCGGCGCTTTTCATCGTCAATACTTTGCCGCGCCGGTGAGAAATAAGAGTACACGCTGTACGCGGCTTGTTGCCAAAGCGTTAAATTTTGGAGAGGCGGAAGAGCGACGGGTTTCCCGTCAATCGTGGTGGGTTTCTCTGCGGATACGGATTCCGGAGCGTGCGGATTAATTGCGTTCACAAACGCGACTTTCGAAACGTTATCGTTTGCAACAGCAGGCAACGCATCGCGCGGCGCGCGCACGTTGCCAAAAGCCATATGTGTCACTGCCGCCGTAAATGCTGTCGGCGCATGGCTTAGCTCCACGTTCGGTAACAAAAAGTCCGAGGTTGCAATCGCAGCGTCAAAAACTTTGCGAACCGTGTTCGCCGTTGCAAAACTCGCATTCCGATAGTTTTCGCCAACGTGGTACCCGGTTTTCTTATCGACGTCGTTAATAACCCGTTTTGAAAAACCCAAGAATTCGGTCTGAATTTCCGTTAAGCGCGATCGAGCGAATTGAACAAGATCAAGATCCACGTGTTCGGAATTAATGATTTTTGAATAAAAAATTTCGGCCTTCTCAACCTCTCGTTTCACAATCCTGTAGGCAATTTCGTTCGGACTTTGATTGTAAGTGCCACCATCATCGTTGCCGCGCTCGTCATGATCCAACATTTCACCTTTGATTTTTTCGAGAGCCTCGGCCCCGAGAGAATTCCCGCGACGGATAAGTTCCGCACCAATTAGCGTTACAATTTCGTTTGTTAACTTTGCGCCAACCTGTTCGTGCAAATGATGCTGTCCGTTTCGAGACCGGTTCTCTAACGACGCGAGCTGCGAATTGAGCTTCACCTTCTGTTCGAGCGTCAGAGTGTCGCCATTTTTATGTGATTCCCAAATTTTGCCGAAGTAATCGTCGGTGAATAAACCTTGGCGACCAAACCGCCTCACGTCGTCGTTCAGGCTAACCACTTCTGAAAACCGCGCGTCGACATTAGTCGGGTCCACGATCTGCAAACGGTAACTGCGGTTTTCACCAGTGAAGTTACGATCCACCCGATTAACTATCTGATGGAACTCAGCGGCCTCCGTAAACGATGTGTCCGTTCCGAGGATGATCTCGTCCATGCGGTTTTTGCCAATTGCGTTGAAGCTGAGCGCTCGGCCTATCGTCGACCAAACAATGCTTTTTCGCTCCGCGGCCGTTTTTGCAATAAACTCTGCAAGGTCCGGACGATTACCATCAATCACCCTATGCGTATCAAGTTCGGCGCGCAACCACGCACTCGCATTTGCTTCTTTGCTATCAATAATACTTTTCGCTTTATCGATCGCATCTTGAATGCCACTAACGTTTTTCTTTTTTAGTGCCGCCACAACGCCGGAGGCTCCGTTGATCTCAAGAAGTTCGTAGAACGCCTTCACATGGTATCGCTGATCGGCCGAGTAGATGAGAACCGCCGCATCGCGATCGATGGAATTCCAAGATCCGCCGTCCGGTCCACGCCCACGCATGAGATTGATCCCCTCCGCGGCCACGCGGTAGCGAGCATCGCCGTTGGCTCCGACGAGGGCAATCGTGCGTAAAGCTTTACGATCGCCCGCATCTGAGCGATAATTTTGCTGCTTCAATAATCCTTCCCTCGCGGAGATCGCCTCGAAATATTTGAGGTCGGCGTAGGACGACTGACTGACAACCGACACACCCATTCCGGTCAACAATTGTGCAAACGGAGCCAACGACGGATCGGCGGAATCAATATCATCCTTCGTTCCGGTAGCAGCCGCTTTGATCGCGTTTATGCGAAATGCGATTGCTTGAATTAACGTAGCGGTCGCCGAAGATTTTGAAATCGGAACCTGCTTCTCGTCCAGTTCTTCTTCGTTGCGTAACCGACGCGACATGTTTTCAAAAAGCGTACGGGCTACGTTGTACATGCGGTAGGAATCAACGAGCCCCTTCTGTGGCCCGTGCCGCGTGACAGGAACAATTTTCAACTTCCCATCGACACGACTAATTGTGGACCGATTTCCGTCCCCGGTATCAGCAAAAGCACGCAACGCGTTTTGGATTTCTCTATTTGAAATGCTCTTTTCTTCTAGATTCGAGCGGACTTTTTCCAGAAATTTGTCGGAGTATTCAACCTTACCCGCCGCGGTAATCGTAAACCAAACACCGTCTTTTCTGTCCTCGTCCGACACTCTTCCACTGGGGAAATAGCGGTAATTGGGGTGGTCGGCGGCGTCTTTTTCCTCACTTCGTTCTTTGTAACGCGCGACGTCGACTTTTGTGTGATTTAACTCCAACGTTTTGAGGATCGCACGAACCGTAACGGCACCGCGGGAAAGGTCATCATCCGAAGCGTGTAATTCTGTTTTGCTGTTAATAAAAGACATCATGGACATGAGGATCGCGTCAACCTCATCCATCATGACGCTTTTCACATTTTCTCTGACCAGTGTAGAAACGCGCGCGGTCAGATTTTCTCCCATATGCAGCATTAAGAAACCGAAACTATTGAGGTCGTGAACAATCATTTTCACACCCTCGAGCTTAATACCCCTGTCGCTTATCACGGACTTGTTAACGTCGTACGCCTCTTCCGCTTTTTTAATGTTCTGATGAAAATCGCGGCCATCCACCGGACGAATGAGGGCGGCCCCGATGGCCATTCCCTCATATCTTTCTCGTTCGCTAATATATTTTTCGGCTTCTGCCGAATTGAACACGTCCAATTCCAAAACAAACTTTTCGCCGTTTTTCTTCGAACGATTTCGAAGCACAAAATCCGCCTGCGCCAAAATAAACGCGCCGGTTTTTCCGCCCGCCGCGGGCAAAGCGACCACTTCGTTGCCGCGAACCAAACCAAAGAAGAAGGCCATGCGTTTTCCTTGGTCCATAGCAATGTCCTCGCGGGTCATCGGCTGACTTTGGTCTTCGAAGGTTCGTTGACTAACGGCCCATAGCAGAGCGGTGCGTTGATGAATATTAAGTTCCGCAGCATTAACCACGGCACCTTTGTTGTCGATTGGTTTATCAGCGGCGTTCTTACCCACGGCCAACAGATCAACCACGGCAGCTTCCCAGTCAGCCTGAGTATTTTCTCGCCTTTTCAGACGATCAATTTTTGCCGCAACGCTTCGCGGCAGCTGAAGTACGATAACGTCTTGTGGGTTTACTTTATCGAGTTCCGTCAACTTTGTGCGTGTACCATCCTTTTCCACGCGGTACACATCAGGTGCTATCAGCAGATCCTTCATGACAGTTTGAACTCGGTCATAAATCAGTGAAAAACGAGCGTCCTCTCCTTTTTTGGATTCCACAATTGCTTCGCGTAAGCCCGGACCGTAAAATTTCTCTCCGGCGGAAAGCTCTTTGGCCTCTTTTACACTCTTCTCGGCCAAATCAAGCGGAGTGCGGCTCTCTTTTTCCTGGTCAACCAATATGTTCTGGAAATCCAAGAAATCTGAGGCGTTCGGTAATTCACCTCGGTCCAAACGCCGCTTTTCTTGTTCAAAGTGCAGTTTTGCAGCAGCAACGTCCTCAGCGGCACTCTTGCGAGCATCTCCGTTCTCGATGGAAGGAAGTTGGGATACGAGTTCAATAAGTTTTCCCTGATCAACGTCTAATTTGTCTCTCATTTGAAGACTCATGTACGTATTTTCGGCGCGGTCCAATGCCCATCCGCTAGAAGTGAGAACACGCGCGGCATCAACATTGATTTCCAGTTTCCCGAGGATCCAATCGAGGGCGCCGGAGGTGCGGTTCAGCGTGTAATTCACGCGCGCGCGAGCAACGTCAACGCGGTTTTGCGCCCATACTGACTCTTCGGCACCGCGGGCAGTTGTTGATGGCCGCGTGTCCCCGTTACGAATCGCGTCGGCCATGTTGCGATAGAAAAGGGCATCGCTCAAACGATCCGGCGAAAGTCCGTTCGCGTAGTTTTCGAATCCGTTCGCAATTTCTTTTCTCCCGAGCTCCGATCGTTGGGCGGGCGACAGGGACGCGTCAATGCGACCCATCGCGAAACGTTCGCGACGAGCCGGCGACATTCCAGGATATTCCCGTTGAACATCGCTGCGAACGCGGGCAAATGCGTCGTCGCGCATCGGACCGTTGTAATTCACCGCACAATTGCTGCACGCGTTTAAATCCACTTGCGTCACGAGATCGCGATAAAAGTCTTTTTTGTCCAATTGTTTTCCGCCCGCCTTTTCGAGTTCCCGAACATGGGCACCCTTTGTGCTGGCGGAAATATCGTCTCGCGCCTGCAGGGCCTTAACGACTTCGTTAATAAGGACTTTTTTGTCGGCCGGAGTTTTGACTTGTTCCAAAACGCGGTCCAACTCCTGAGCGAGGAGATCAAAATTCTTGGTTTTGCCGTTCGCGTCGACCAATTTGTCCGCCACATCTTTTGCGAGCGCCTTTACTTGATTCGTTGCTTCCGGCAGTTTGTCTTTTTCATCGACAGCACCGAGATTAAGCCACGCTGCATAAAAGGTCTTATTGAACCGGGCGACGTTCTTCGCACCGTGCGGGAAAATTATTTCCACAATCTTATAGACACCCGTCGCGTCATCTTTTTCAAATCGGAATTCGGCCTTGCCTTTGTATTGTTTGGCAATTTTCGTAACGATCTCGATGTCGGTCTTGGTCATCTTCAGGTCTTCGGCTTGCTTACGCGCGGTGGCCGCGTCGCCGCGGATCGCAATTTGCTCACCGATTTGGTTTCCATCGAAATCAAACAATCGAACAATAGTGTTCGTTTTTCCCGGATCACCGGAATTTTCACGGCGTTCAATGTAAGACTTCCCGGTCTCTTTGATCACAGTGCCGCGCCGCGTTACAATCGTTCCGTCCGAACGGCGCCAATAATCGGCGTCAGAACCGGTGCCTTCTTTGACACCGTTGTCGATAATCTTTTCCAGCGCCGCTTTGAGGGACTTTGCGTCGACACCCGCACTTTCTCGATAGAGAGCTTCGAACACGAGCTTCGCTTCGCGGCCGTGCAACGCTTCCACATACGCCGCTTTACGTAAAATGTTGACCGGAGTGTCGGTCAGGCGCGTCGGGTTTGAATCGCTTTTTGTTTCGGTGAAATCAAATCCGTCTTGTGGCAGCGGCTTTTCACCGGGTTTCGCAGGTTCGGCTTCGCTGCGACCTGCGGCCGGTCGAGATTCGGTTTCGGCAGCAGGCTCTACGGGCTTCGCCTCACCGGCTGGCTCCGTGCGAACAACTTGAGCGCCATGGGGAGCCTCTGCTGCCCTTTCGGTGACACCGACAGCCACTCCAACCGCGGTAATAATAGGACGAAGCGCGCTCGTGGCCCGCTCGAACGTTGATTCTTTCGGCTTTGAATCCTTTGTCGCTTCCGACTCTTTGGACGCGGCCCCGGCATCGAGCAACTTCATCGCGCGATCGGCTACCGCCTTTGTGATGAGGCCCTGAGAAAGGAAAAACTCTACGTCGCCTTTCGTTAGTTCAAGACGTACAACAACGTCCCCTTTGCGCTTGTATTCGAGGAACGTGGTGCCTGCCGCAATCATTTCCATGTACTGCGCAAAAGCCTCGTCCGCTTTCTGAATTCCGGATTTGTATTTCGCAGCGTCATAAATCCCTTCATCAAAAAGTTTCATGTATTCTGCGGAACGTTCTCCGTTGGCATCCACATAACGTTTTCGAATGGCTTCTTTTTGTGCGGGCGTTAGTTTCGTATCGAACGCCAGATGAAACACTTCGTGAATGAACACATCGATATCGGTCGTTTCTATTCCGCGATGGATACTCCCATTGTGCATGTAGCCCATGTTGCGCGCGTTGTCGCCGACGATTAATCGGCCCATTATTTTTGGTGTGACGCCGCGCTCCAACCAGAAATGAAGCATCGATAGAATCGCCGGATCGTTCTTTAGCGCGTCGAGGAACTGGGCTTTGTCTTCCTTTGAATCAATCCACGGTTTATAAAAGACCTTTTTTATGTTGCTGGTTTCCGCCAGTCCTTCCGCTCCCTGTAGGCTCTTCTTTAGCTCCTTGGTGCGTGCCGCGTCCGAAACCAGGAAGAACGTAACGTCCGACGCATTTTTCCTTAGCGTCGTTTTCGAAATCCAAACTTTTCCATCGCGGAGCATTAGGAACACCGTCTTTCCGCCGGTGGTGGCACGCAGAATGATGACGTCGTCCTCTTGGCCAAGCTTGTTCTCTTTGATGACTTGTTTATCGGTCCACCGAATGCTGTCAAACCAATCTTTTCCCGATTGGGAACCGAACGTTCCCGCTTCCACTTTTTTATGTTCGCTGTCTTCACCAAAAAGTTTCTGTTCCACGTAAGCAATTTTCGCCATGACGTCTTCGTGCGTCATGAACTCGTCGCCATAGTCGGATCGGAAAAAGTCTTTGACCGCTTTTAAGACGCGTCCGACCGCGCTCCGCTCCACAGCGGCGCGTCCGGTGTCTGGGTGAGGTTCTTCTCCGTCGGCAACGGAATTGTTTGATACCGCGGCGTCTTCTTTCGCTTCGGCATCTTTGCCTTCGGTTTTTGCGGCAAGCGCCTCGGGCGAGGCACCGAAGTCCACTTCGATTCCGAATTTGTCGGCAAGCGCTCGCGCGGCGACTTTCTGGGTATCGGACATCGTTGCCGCCAAATGTTCGAGCATGTCGCCCGCCATTTGTTTCTCGCGATCGTTGAACGCTTCGGGTGGTTTGTTGAAAACGCTGCCCAACACACCTTCGGTGAATTTTGTGGTTTCGTCCGCGGTGCGCGGTTTCCCACGGACGTCGAAGAACGCGGGGCGCAGCATGCGGCCAGCCATCTCTCCCGGCGACACATCGCGAGCACCGCCCACCTGGCTCACTTCAATGGAATTAATAAGGAGGTTCGCAACCCAACTGTTGGTTGTATCTGTTTCGCGACCCGATATTGGATCCACAATTTTTTTTGGTGCGTTTTGGGTGACCGTCATCAGGACGCGTCCCAACATCCCGCCGTGTTCCGCAAACGAAGTGAGCGCGCGACCGAGCGCTGCGTGACCAACATCGCTCGCTAGGAAATGAGCCATGATGTCGGCCGCATCTTTGGGTCCGTTCGCATTTCTCGACAATTCGCGCAGCGCCTGGCCAAACGTTTGTTTCTGAGCGCTGTCGGACTCTTTCACAAATTTTGAAAGTTGCGCCGCCGCGAGCTTCGCGACATTCTCGAGCGCCGTATCACTTTTGGCATCGGGATGACCAATGCCGCGCTCAATGAGATTCGCGAACGCATCCAAAACATTTTTCAGTCCAAGGGCACCTTCTTTGCCGGCGCTTGCAAGCAATTCGGCCGCGCCGAAACGAACATCCTTATCGTTTGATCCCAACAAGATGCCGAGCGCGATGACCGTTGCAGCCGCCCCGTTGTTCAGCACCTCGGCGAACGCGGCCGCCGCTTTCGGTTCCAGCTTCGTCACGGAACTAACAAGATTAACCAGTTCATTTTTAGCGTCGGCACGCATGAACATATCGGCCAAGCGCTGACCGGCGGTTTTGTTCAATTGCGCAAACAGGTTGCCAAGCGTAATCACTTGTTTCGGAATACCGTTCGCGTTCGGAAGCAGATTCAAAATTTTCCCGAGAATTGCGCCTTGACCTTTTTCACCCAGCGTGTTCACGAACGCTGCGAAGCCCTGCAAATCGGATTTGCTCAACGTGCGCATCAGTTGCGCAAACGTTTGTTCGCGGGCACGGCCCAGTTGAGTGAACGCGGCGCCGAGCGCGGCGCCACCGAGAAGCGTAAGGCCATTTAATAGCTTACCGAAGGTCTTCGCGATATTCTCGTTGCCTTTTTGCCCGGCGATCTCCAAAAATTTTGCGAACGTCGTCACCCCTTTTCCGTCTTTGCCGCCAATTTCGTTGAAGAAAGAAGCCAAGGCCTGCGCACCCGTTGGCGTTAGTTCGGCCAAAACATTTTTGAAACCTTGCAGCGCGGTCGCTTTTGTCGCATCCGAAAAAATGGAAATGATTTTTTGAAACGCTTCCCGGCCGGCGGGCTTCAGGCCCTCAAATAAAGCGTTCGATACTTTCGGTCCAAGCGTTGAGACAACAGCGAGAAACGTGCGCAGCGCCGCTTCGCCATTACGCGCTAGATCTTTCACCATGGAAACAAAATTGGATTTCGCGAGCGGCGACAGTTCGTTCATTGTTTTCGCCAAACTTTTTACCTGCTCCGGCGATAAGCTTTCGATAACGCGGGTGAAGGTATCGTGACCCGCTGCATCGTAAAGAGCGCCCAACATTTCAAGACCGCGCCCACCCATCTCGGCCAGCATGCCGCGAACTTTTGCGCCAATCGTTGGATCCGCCATCAAACGTTGGACCGCGGCTTGTGTTTCCGGAGCGAGCTTGTCCCAACCCGCGACGTTCTTCACCGCATCTTCTGGTTTTGCGTTCACCTCTTCTTTCGCTCGGGCTTTGACGCTGGTATCCTGCGCTGGGCTGTTTGCCAACGCGCCTTCGGCTCTCGCTTTCACGGCAACCACAAAATTTTCGACACCCATTTTTACGACAACTTCCCCTGGTCGAAGTCCGGCGACCGAACGCACATCAGGGCTCGCATCGGACCGGGCGGCACGATCGAGTGCTGTTTCGGGCGTCAGTTCGGTTACTTTCAGCGGCGCGTTGTTGGCTCGGTCTTCGTTCTTGACGACAATGTCGCCCAAGCGCCCCACGGCCACTTCTTTTGCGTTACCGTTCTCAACAACAAAAACTCTGCTCTCGAGATCGCGGGCCACGTCATCGGTCACAGGCTCGGCAATCTTTATGCGGATGTTGCCGTCCACGTCTTCGACAGCTTCGACTTTTACTCCGTTAATTTTTCCGATGTCCGCGCGGTTCGCGGGTTTCGTAGGCTCCTGGGGTTTCGTTTCCGCCAACGGCGCTTTCGTGGAATCGTTGGTCGCGGGCTTTGACGTATCGGCGGAACCCGCAACATCAGCACCGGTTTTCGCCGAAGCGGTTTCTTTCGCTGCTGTTTCAGCGGCTCGATTTGGCAGACGAACTTCAAAAAATCCTGCGGGCGCGGAGTGGTTCGGCGTTAGCACGCGCGCTTCTCCGGTCACTGGGTTGTATGCGATATGTTCCGGCAACACGCCCGCCTTCTCCGCGGCCTTCGCAATTTCCGGCGTCGACAAAACCGCCACGCGTGCCTGGTTTCCAAGGTCGCGCGCTTCTTGGCCGCTCAACGTGTAACGACGTCCGTCCGTCGCCGTGAATTCGAAATCGCCGCCTTTTCCGCTTTCCAAGTGTTCTTTCAGGTTGTTCGCTAGTGTAAAGGCTTGTGGGTTTCGTCTGTCCACGATGCCGACGGTTTCTTCCACCGCTCGCACGCTTTTGCCGATAAAGGTCTCCGGTGCACTCAACGAACCGATCTGTCCACGAGCATACGCCCCTTCGGCACTCTTATCTGGGCTCGCATGAATCGGCGCACTAATAAACCCCGCCACTCGAAAAACAGTCGCAACAGTTTCTTGGAAGAAACTCGGCTTGCCGGCGTCCCCCTTAATCGCATCGCCATTTTTGTCGACGAGAACCAACTGGCCATTCACTTCTTTCATCGGCGTAACGAGTCCGATAGCCATCGCGCCCTTTAAGCCCACCGTTTCATAAATGAAGAATGTGTTGATGTTAATCGGGTTAACAATCGCGTTCGTTGACAAGAACTGCACCGTGCCGCGCGCTTGCCACAAGATATTAGAGAGAACATTGTTTGCGGTCCCCGTGATCCGAACTTTGGTGAGGGCACTGGAAATCTGATTGAAGGTCGCGTTCGTGTAGCGTCCGACAATTCCCTCGACAGGTTTCGAGAAAATGTTGACACCCGGGCGACCGAGAGAGAAGAACGGATGCAGACCTGAAATATTCTGGAACGTGCCCCAGAATTTATTGAACTGAAAGCGAACCTCACCGAGCGTTGCCCCAAAATTTTCTTTGAGCGCCGCGCGTTCTTTTTGCTGTTGTTCTTTTTGTTCGTTGCGGTCCGCTCTGTCCTTGTCGGTCGTGAGGCCGAGATAATCTGTCGCCGCGTAAAACGCTTCAGAAATAAAACCGGTGAACGGCGCCACGCTCACTTCCCAAACACCCATCATCACACCCGATTGAATGCGTTGCGCGTTGAACGCGGCCAACCCGCCGACCGTGCTCATATTTTTAAAAGCCGTCGCCCAATTCGTAACGGCCATGCGCGCGCCACCGAAGATAAAGCCCATAAACGCGCCCTGCCTCAGCGCATCAATTGCGTTTTGACGTTCGAGCACATTCTTACCGGACAGAATTTGAAAGGTGATCGATCCGCTAATCCCCGTCACCAAGTCACGGCCAATTTGAAGCGACCGTAGTCCGGCGATTCGAATATGAACATTGCTGGATTCGCGGAAGGACTCCGCTTTCTGTCCCGCGAGATTTTTTCCGGTCTGAGAATGTTCCACCAGCTTCTCAGTTCGTTTATCAAGAGAGAATGATTCTTTTGTTAAGGATGGATTGCCGGCAGCGGCTTTTTGTTCAATCTTATTTCCAATCTTATTGATGGCGATTGTCGTACCGGTAAATACCGCGCGCACCACAACAGCTGTCAACGCCCCTTTCACAGCCGCCCATCCAGTATCCCAGGTCAACTTTCCTTGGTTTTCCAAAATTTGCGAGCCAGCTCCGATTGCTGCGCCGACAAGTGCCGTGGATGTATAACGAAGGACGAGCAACGTACCCGCTGCGGACGATTCCGAAAAATTTTTCGCCGTGGTTAGCCAATTTGCCGTAACTCCAAACGTCGCGGCCCGCGACGATCCGAACAAAGGAGCGAGCAACGGTGCCGCAAAATAAATTTCGCTGAGCGCAACTTTCCAGATGGCGGTCACCGTTAATTTTGAGGTGTTATCGGAAAATCCTTCTATGTTGTAGGAGGTGAGCACCTGATCGATTGCGTTAACGGCTTCGGCGCGCAACATAAGTTGAAAACCACCGAGTGTTATACCCCTCGCTGTGCCCCAAAAACCCGCGCCCCTCACCGCACCCACAACGTTGTAGCGCGCAAGCTGCGCACCGATGGCAGCTCGGGTGCTGCTGGCGCCACCCCAAACCACACGTGACAACCAACCGGCACGAACGCCGTTCGCCGCAACGCTTGTCGCCGCGCTTGCGCTCCCACCCGACAATACGGTGGCGACCCAAATTCCTCCCGCGAGTCCAATATTCTTAATGCTGACATTTCCCCTCGCATCTACCATGTTCATCGCTTTGTCAGCGGCGAACATATGTCCCAAAAACGAATCGACGCTGATGAACGTATCGAGCGCAAATCCGTTTTTCTGCAGGCCCACCGCTTTCAAAATATCCGACGACGGCTTTTCTCCGCGTTCGATCTGCCTCGTAAAAGCGGACCAGTCGGCCGCGTTGCCTTTGGCCTCGATCCCTTGAATCGACAGATTGTTGCGCGCCATCCAATCGGAAACAGTTGTCGTGCGAGAAATCGTCAGTGAATACAGAGCTTCGAGGGGCTGAACAACAACTCCTTGAACGGCTACTTGCAGAAGTCCGATGAAACTGGGGCGGCCGATGTCATTGCGTTGCACAGCAAACATGTCAGCCGATCGGTCACGTAACAGATAGCCGAGCGCATTTTCCTGACCCGGCACCTTTTTGGTTTCCGCGTACGACTTCCAGTCTTGAATCTCACGCTCGAGATTTTCTCGGGCGTCGTATTTGGTTTGCTGATCTTTGCCTTGTTCGGCCTTCGCGAGTCTTAGATTGGAAACCTCGCTAACGTCTCTTAACAGTTTGCCGGCGCCATCGAACAACTTGATCGACTTAACAATGGTTTTTCCGCCGGCGTCTTGCAGCTCGGTAATTTTTACCGTTGCCTTTTGATTGCCAACTTGGATCTCGAATTTCGGGATGATTGAGATTTCGTTTCGCTGCTGGAATTTTCCGTTGCCATCGAGGACGTGAAAAACCTCTTTCTCGTCATTTTTCTCGCTGTCAAATTGAAGTGCACCATTTTTGATTCGAACGCGATTCGTATCTGTGAAATAAACTCCGGCGCCCCCGGAACCTCCGGATACGCCGTGCGCCTCTTGGACGCGCTGCATGTCATCTTTGTAGTTAACCGAATACTCTCCGACGCGCTGTCCCTGAGAGTCGAAAACGACAACCTTCGCAACATTTTCTTTGATGTATTGAGCGCGAATTTCGGCTTTGTCGATAAATTTTTCCATGTCGGCGCGAATTTCATTGTTTAACGAGAAGCGCGAACGGAACGCCGCCTGAAACGATCCATCTTTTTGAAGCACCGCGTATTTGTCGCCGGCGCCGACGCGGTAATCAAAACTTCGCACGTACCGCTCATCAACGGCGACGTTATTGAACAGCGTTCCTTCCCTGAACTTCAGCTGATTGTCTTGCACATAAATTCGTCCACGAACCACCACGGTGTTGCCTTCAGCATCCACTTCGCGGTCGACCACCTCATTTGCTTGCGCACCACGACCACCACCCTGCATTTGAAGGACACTCGATTCGTTGGAAATTTTTCCGGCGTTCAGGTGACCATTTTCGACGTAGTAACTTCCGCTCACCATACTTCCGAGTTGACCGCCGACATTGTTGGTCGGCGTGACCGCGAACGAAAATTTCGATCCGGGATCAATCAAAACGTTATTTGTCCGGCCATCCGATACCACGGTTGCTCGAGTTTGTGAGGTCACCACGAATTCGTTTCCAATGGTGAGGCCAACCGTGCCGGCGGGAAGCGTAAACTCGCTCGTTCGTCCGTTGGATGTGTGCGTCAACTTTGTTTCGTTTTCGATTTTTGTGACGACGCCGGTTTTTAGACCGTCGGGCGAGAGAACTGTTGTCAAACGACCAATTTGACCTTCGATCGCCGTATCAATCTGAGTTTCACCGGTACGCGAGCCGGGCTTCGCGATGATCGTAACTTGGTTTCCATCAAACCGGAACGAATCTCCAAGTCCGATTTTTTTGTTGTCGGTTAAATTTCGCTCAAGCGTGAGGCCCCGGCCCTCCCCGTAAATACCCAACACAATTTTTCCGTCGTCCATTTTTAAGTGAACCAATTGTCCGACAGACTGCGCGGTCAGCGAAGAATCGCTCGTGCGTTCAATTCTTTGGCCGACGAACGAAACAGCGCCGTTCGAGGAAGCGTTCGTGTAAATGAAATCGAGCGAATTTCTTTCCGCTGATTTCTCTACGTGCCCTTCGCGCACACCATTTCGTGTGAGGAACAAAATGCTGGTGCCATCGCCGGCGCGGCTTTCCAAGTTGGTCCACGAGGCGGCCAGGTCGCGTCCGTTGAACTGGTAAGTAATCCCACTCACGGCGCCCCAAATGCCGCGGATTGGCTGGGCCGCTTCAACGCCGTTCTCGAAATAGCGGGTTGTGTGGGAACCTGGTGTATAAAGATCTTCAATGCGCTGACCGGTCGATTGATCGCTCGAAATTATTTTCTCTGACACAATTTCTCGGCCGGCGATGCGCTCGATGGATCTCACAGAATCGCGCGAGACCAGCCCACGATCGGCCGTCACCCGCATGACTTCGATTGATGTTGATGCGGGCGTGAAGACGGCGCCGATAACAGACGCGAGCGCCTCGGTTGGTCGTGAGACCGTGATAAACGTTTGCTGCACCACCGCTCTCGTCGATGGGTCTGTCATCGTTGTCTGCGACAGCAGCCAATTGGCGCCGCGCGCGGCCGCTATTTCAAATCCCTTGTAGCCCATGGTGCCGACGATCAGCAAATCTTGCTGGTTCGAATCTTTACCGCGCATCGTCATTGTTAACTGGCCGTTGTCGCCCACAGAAAATTGCATGGCCTTTGTGTTGGGGTCCGCCAACGCCGCTTTCATCACAGCGAGCACTTTTTCAGCTTCCGCTTTTGCTTGCGGGGTGGGCGCCTGCGCGATGGCGAGCTGCACGCCGCCAAGAGCGTCCTGACGAAGCGCATTTTCGAACCCTTGGATTTTGTCTTTGCCAACGAGGCGCACGGCGGAGTCCACGTCAATCGTGGGGTTCGCGATGGAACCATTCACCGGCACCGCAATTTTTTCGGTTCCCCGCGTGACCGTCGCTAGCGAATTAAATTGGATGTCCGCCCCAACAGTGACGCCTTCCAACTTCACACTCACGTTTGCTTTTGAAATGCCCAGTGCTTCGAAAAGCGGCAGTGCGTTGCCAACAACGCGATTTTCGAGTGAATCCATTGCCGATTTTCCAGCCAGCGTTTGCATCGCTTCAACGGAAAACCGCAACACGCCGGGGTTTTCGCCTTGCGAGATAGAAACGGCAGAAATCGTTTTTTCTTCCCCGCCGTCTTTGTAAGTGATGCTCAGGTGATTGAAATTCAGCGCACCAATCGATGTGCTTTGCGTGACTTTGATTCTTGTTTCAGGAGAATCAAGCTTCTTCAGGCTTTCCGCGAAATTCGCGCGCGTTGCTTTTAGTTCGTCGAGTCTCTTGCTCGGCGTCGTTTCGGCCGCGATCTGCCTGTCCAGATTGCCAATCGATTCGCGAATGTTGGTGCGCAATCCTTCCACGGATATGCCGGGAGCGCGCCCAGCGCCAAAAAGATATTCGGTGGCATTTCCGTCGCGCACGACTGTCGTCGGCTCGTCCGCTTTTTCGAGATTCACGTCGACGAGAATGGACGCCAAGCGGTCCGTTCCTGGAACTTTGAACACCACTTGCGCCTGCATGCGGCCGTTCGCTTCGAGGTAGGTGAATTTTGCGTCGGCGGGAAGCTCCTTCTTCACGCTGTCGAATTGTTCTTTGACTTTGTTCTCGGCTTTCGCCACCGTTTCTGAGCCAAAGATTTTTATCGCCAGGTCACGGTTGTTCGTTCCGATCAGGATGACCATTTTTCCGTCTTTGTCTTTTCCGGTCGTGATTCTCAAATCGGCTTCGGCGCCGTTCACCTTCACCTTCGTGTTCACTTCGTAACCCGACGATTCTTTGCCGGTGCCGACGACGGCCGTGATCGCTTGTTTTATCGCGGCGCGGTCCATCCCGTTGAAATCCAACTTCTCAAGCTTCGCGAGCGTAGCAGCTTCGACTTTCACGTCCGAATCTTTGTTCAGCGTTTTGTTCATCTTTCCGCTTTCGCTCTGCAGAATCACGTCCACTTTTTCAAGCTTGCCGTTTTGTTTGTCCGTGACCGCGAGCGCCGCAAGTTCTTGCCCGCGGGCGTTCCCCGCAAAATAGATTTGTGTCGCCGTGTTTGTTTTCTCGTCGACAACCGCGTGCCCAACGAGTCCGCCCTTTTGATCGGATAAAATTGTGCCGCGTTGAATGTTCAGGTACGCGAGCACACCGACTTCTTTGCCTTTCACGTTCATCTTCACTGTCTCGGCGCCGCTTTCCACATTCCAGGTGGTCATGTGGAGCTGTTGATTACCCACCGCGGTTGTGCCGGCGTCTTTCGATGTCGCGAGTTGCGTGATCGCGCCGTTGTTCGCTTGAAATTGAATTTTCACATCGGTCGATGTCGGATTGATGGGCTGGTACGTAACCGCCGCGTGATCAAGCCGTGCGTTTCCGTTTTCCAAGTTCACGCGCACAATCACACCCACCGCCGACTCTTTTTTCGGGTCCGTCACTTGGAACACGCCGACGCCGCCGTCGCGAATCGTCGCTGTAATATTGTGACTGCCCGGAACGTTACCGAAACCTTTTCCGTCGCCCGCGCCGTCGTCAGCACCACCGAAACGGAAATCCACACCGCCTTTCAGGTTCAGGTTTCGTCCCACCGCCAACAGCTGGCCGTCGCGCAGCTCGAAATGATCCACTTCCATCTTCACGTTGTGGATTCGGCCGTACACGTCTTTCATTTTGTTCTCGACGACCGGCTTGATCTGTTTGCCCGTCGCCGGGTCGACCGGCACCAACTGACCGGCTTCGTTTTTCTTCACGTCAAATTTCTGGCCGTCAATCGTGTGCTGCTTGCCGAGCACATCTTGCTCGGTGACTTTTCCTTTTTCCTGTTTGTCGGCGGCGTTCTCCGGTCGGCGCTCTTGCGTAACAGACTTGTCGATCCGATTCACCGCGAGAATTTGCCGGCCACCTTCGTGCTTGATGTCCGCTTTGATCGTGACCGTGTTGTTGCCTTCTTTTCCGGTGATCACGATCCTTCCGTTTTGCACGTCGAGCTTCAGCGCAGCGCCGTCGTCTTTCTTGAATGCATCGAGAATTGCTTCGCGTGTTCGAACTGGAACCACTCTTAACAGGTCGCCGACCGTCAAATTTTCTACGGGCAGCCCCAACCGTTGTGTTATCTGGCCCGCGGGGTTTCGGCCCGTGAATCCCAGCCCGACTTGCGCGTCGTTCGCGCGCGCTTCGCGTGTCGCCACGTCGGCGGGGTTCATGAACGCTTGTTCGTTACGTTGATTGCGGAGGAACCGGTTCGGATCGTCGGCGGGATTCGCGTGGAAAACAATCGGAGTGTTATCGGCAGGTTTGGAGAAGTGCGTGAAGAATTGTGAAATCGTCGGAGAATGCGTGAGAAGCGTGGCAGGATTTTGCGTGGGAGTGGCCCAAACAATGTTCACCTGCAAATAAATAGCCGACACAGCAACCGCTGTGAATTTTTTTAAAATGCTCACGTTTTTCGACGGTATTCGACGCATCATAAGTTAGTTTATCGAGAGGCGATTAAGATCGCATTAACGAGTTGTAAATTAGTTGTAACAGTGTTGTAACAGTGTTTTTGGCGCGAAAAATCACTCTTTGATTATGGGCGAAATGCATTAAAATCTCATTAAAATCAGGTTAAAAACCTGTGAAATTCAAGCGCTTGTTTCATATTGATTTCACGATGGGAATTGCTTTTTTGGAGGATAAAAATGAGTTTTGGATGGAAACGGATGGCGTTATGGACCGGAGTAACGGTTGCAGCGGTTTCGGTCGCCGCCGGTGGATATTTTCTGTTCCGAAAATTTGAACGCGACCGCGCGTCGGCCATGAATTTCAGAGAAATGCCACCACCAAATCTCGCGGAGCGCACGACCACCGACGGACGCGCAACAAAAACCTACACGCAAAAAGACATCGAGGAAGCGCGGAGAAAAGGCCAGCGTCTGCCGGGACAGCCGTACACTCCACCGCAATCCACCACCGCGAACGACGCAGCCATCCAGCGCCAATTGCAAACGCTCCAGGAAATCAACCGCATCAACGAACTGAACCAACGCCTGCAGGATCAGCAACAAAGGATGCAGCGCCAGAATAAATAAAGGAGGCCCTCACCCTGGCCCTCCCTCCGAACGAAGTGAGGGGAGAGAGCCAGGGTGAGGGGTTTACACTTCGTTTGGGATCGGGGAAACGTTTTCTTTCGCGAAGTACTTCTTGATGTCTTCCAACATGACATACGCCGCGGGGATCACGAGCAGCGTTAGCACCGACGAGAGCGCGATGCCGGTGACGACGGTTAGAGCCAGCGGCGCCCACAAATCGGCGGATTCGCCTTTTTCAAATGTGAGCGGCAGCATTGCCGCGATCGTCGAGAGAGACGTCATAAAAATCGGGCGCGACCGTTCGATTCCGGATTTAAGAACGGCGCGGTAAAGACTGCGCGTTTTCCGCACGGAATTAAGTCGATCGATAAGAATGACCCCGTTCGACGTCACGGTTCCCCCCAACATCAGGAGTCCGATGTACACGCCCATGTTGACCGACGTTTTTGTCAGCAAAAGTGCCGGCATGGATCCGGCGGTGGCGAGCGGCAACGTGAGCAACATCAGGAACGGCTGTGAATAGGACTCAAAGAAACACGCGAGCACCATGTACACGAGCGTCATCATCACAATGAACGCGTACAGAAATTCTTTTTCGCTTTTCACGAGTTTCTGATAGTCGCCACCGAATTCGTAATGGTAACCGACGGGCACGTGCATGTCTTTGAGCGCGCGTTGGACTTTTTCGACAGCCGTTGAGAGCGCCAATTTGTCGCGATTGCCCGACACTTGAATCACGCGCTCCTTGTTCCGGCGCCACACTTCGCTCGGAGTAAACCCGTGACCGACTTCCACCACTTGCATGACCGGCACCACATTCCGACGCCGCGTGTTCGACAGAAGCGTGAGATTGCTTAAATTGTCGACGGTGCGCCGGTCTTCCTCGGAAAGCCGGCCCACCGTTTCCACTTGTTCGTTGCCCGCATTGAAGTACGTCGCTCGCAAGCCGCGGATTTCGGCGTGCAGCGTGTCCGCAATGTCTTTGGAGTTGAGCCCGAAGAGCGCCGCGCGTTCGTGATCGACGTCCATACGGATTTCGGGTTGCCCCGGTTTGTAACGCAATTTTACGTCGCGCAGGCCCTGCACTTGCTGCATGCGCTTAGCGGTTTCAACCGCCAAATCGCGCAGCTGCAAATAGTCTTTGCCAAACAAATCGACGGTCAATTCTTTGGCGCTCGACGCTTCCGAGAAATAAATGAACGCCTCGTATTGCGCGCCGATGGTTTTCAATTTGGGGCGAAGCGCCCCGATAATGTCTTCAGCGGTCCGCGTGCGCTCAAATCCCTTGTTCAGTGTCACGTAGATTTTGGACGACCACCCTTCGACGCGCGACGACACGGTTTTCACGACCTGCTTCACCTCGGGCAACGCGTTGATTTCGTTTTCGACCGCGGTGACCACCTTGTCCGACACATCGAGTTTTGAACCGGAAGGCAGTTCGACGAAGATAATGAATTCGTCTTTGCCGCCGCTGCCCAAAAATTCCTTGGGCAACTTCATGTAGATCGCGACAGAGATCACGAGCGATGCGACCACGCCGAGCATCACGTACCTTCTGTTTCGTACAGCCCACGCCTCGGAGTGACGAATCAATCGTGACCACGAAAAATCGCCTTTCCCTCTATGAAAAAGACGGCGCGTGTTGCGAACAAGACTCGAATTCATGATTGTTCGGGCGATCTTGGCGATGCGCAGCGCCATTCCTTTCCCGTCGGGCGGTGGCGATTCCATATTCGCTCGAAATGCGGCCCATTTGGTGGCTCGCCATTCCCCGAACTTCCGTTCCCACTCGAACATGTCGGACGTATCGGACTTGCCTGATGTGACCTTAAGTTGCGCAGCCAGCAGCGGAATGATCGTGATTGCCATCACGAGCGAGCACAACAACGAAACGATCACGGTAAACGCCACGTCGGCAAACTGCCGCCGAATGTCTTCACTAAAAAGCACAATCGGCACAAAGATCACAACCAGGATTAGCGTGGACGACGCCACCGCGAGCGCCATCTCGCGCGTCGCATCGATGGCCACTTCGACTTTGTTAAACGCGGTACCTTCGCGCACGTGTTGTTGATACCGGTGCAAAATATTTTCGAACACGACGATCGAGTCGTCCACCATGCGCCCAATACCGAGCGCCACACCCAAAAGCGACATCACGTTGATCGTGAACATCGGCGGGTTGCCCATTTTTTCCATGAACACGCCGTGCAACAACATCACGAAGAAGGTGCCGAGCACAGCGACCGGAATCGAAAGAATGATCACGCCCACCTGTTTCATGCGGCGCAAGAACAGCCACAAAATAAACGCCGTGAGGAGCGCTCCTTCGGTCAACGCTCCGCGCACATCGGAAATGGCTTGCTTGATCGCCACCGACTGATCAATCGAGACGCCGATGCCGATATCTTTCGGAAGCGTCTTTTGGTATTCGCCCACCGTGCGCAAAACTTCTTGCGCCGACTTGATGGTGTTCGCGCCGCTCTCTTTTTGAACGTAAATGGACACAGACGGCTGGTTGTTGATGCGCGCGTACGATTCGGGTTCCAGGTAGTAGTCGCGCACCGTCGCGATGTCTTTTAACCGAATCCGAGAACCTTGTTTCGTAATCGAAACGCCAAGCTCGCGCATTTCGTCCAGCGATTTGAAATCACCAATCAACTGCACGGACCACGCGTCACGCCCCGAATCAAATTTTCCGGAGGACAATGACACGTTCGATTGGCCGAGCTCACGGATCACATCAAGAATCGACAGCGTGTGCATTTCCAGTTTTGATTTTTCGAACTCCACAAGAATTTTGCGCTGACGGCCACCGGTGATCTCGACGTTGCCAACACCGGGCACTCGCGCGAGCAAGGGTTTCAAATCTTTTTCAATGAGCGAGCGAATCACTTCGGGCGTTTTCACGGACGACGTGGCGCTGAGAATTACAATTGGATGGTCATTTTCATTGTAGCGCGCGACGATGGGTTTTTCGATTTCGCGCGGCAACTTGCCCTTGATGCGCGCAAGCCGTTCGGATACTTCGAGTTGCGCGCGCTTCACGTTGTCCGAATCTTCGAACATGAGCGTGATCGTGCTGCGGTCTTTTTTCGACGTGGAAAGAATTTCTTTGAGCCCCGACATCGTGGCCACCGCTTCTTCAATGGGTTCGGTCACCAGATGCTCAATGTCTTCGGAGGGCATGCCGCCACGCACACCCACGTAAATGGTCACTTGCGACGACTCGGCGTTCGGCATCATGTCGACCGGCAAATAAAACATGCCGACGACGCCCCCCAGACAAACGCCGAGAACGACCATGAGCGTTCCGATGGGGCGGTTGATGGATTGAGTTGTTAAGAACATAAAAGGTACGGCGTACGAAGTACTAAGTACCTGTCGTCAATATTTTTCCCGAATTCTTCTCGATCACCGCAATGCCTGAAAAATCGCTAAAGCGGTAACTTTTAAAAAGCGCCGTAACTTCTTTTGTGACCATTGGAAAAACTGTTTCCTCAAGAAACAGCGGCGAAAGCGGCGTACTCGGTTTGGACACCATATCAAGCAGAACTTTAAACTGACCGCGGCGGCCCGGCATTTCGTCAAACGACGCTTTCACTTCGCGCACGACCGCTTGCTTGTTCACTTCTTTTTGTTCGCGCAACGTTCGGCGCATCGTGTTTTCCACCACGCGCGCGACGAAATCATTAAATCGAACTTCTTCCAGCTCAAACGAAGACGTGTCGGTCATTTTGCCTTGGCCGGAATCCATGGCCATCATCATAAGCCGCACCAAATCCATTTCTTGCGGATCGAACGGAACATGGCGGCCGCCGATCACAAATTCCTCGAGCAAACGGTCCTGGGATTGCGTGTACGATAAGGCTTCGGCCATGGCCTTGCGCAAGTCTTCCTCGTAGCGCGTGAACACCAAATGGAACTGCGGATTGTCTTCGTCGGTCACATCGAGCACGATAAAGTCGGGAGCGACGTCGGACGACAACACGACACGAACGAGCACCGTAAAAAGTCCGTTCATCTTCTTATAAATGTCGTCGTCACCGGAATAGAGTTCGCTTAGCAAATTCTTAACTTTGAAGCGGAGGCCGAGCGTTTTTCCGATTTGTTTCACTTCCACATCCAAACCGTATTCTTTTTGAGCGAGCATCTTTACGCTTTCGCGGAGCGTTTCCTGTTTGTAGGTCGGTTTGCAGCCGGGCGAAAAGGCTAGTAGGCCCAGCAAAACGAGGTATTTCACGCGGCCACCCCTTCTCCCTGCATCTGCGCGCGTTTGGCTTGCCATTGTTCGAGCAAATAGTAGAGCAATGGAATGATGAACAGCGTTAAAAATGTCGATATGAACAACCCTCCGAACGTTACAACGGCCAATGGCTGTGCAAGTTCATCGCCTTGACCGAGCCCAAGCGCGAGCGGCGCCGAACCGAGAACCGCGGTGAACATCGTCATCAAAATGGGGCGAATGCGACCCAAGCTCCCGCGAATAATCGCCTCGCGCACGTCCATGCCATCGGCGATGAGGCCGTTGATGTAATCGATGAGCACAATACCGTTGTTCACCACGATACCGGCCAAGATAACGACACCGAGCGCGGCCACCGACGACAGCGGCATGTTCGTGATGAAGAGCGTTACCGCCACGCCCACGACGGATAACGGAACCGTCGTCATGATGATAATCGGTTGAGCCACCGATTCGAACTGCGCGGCCATGATCATATAGATGAGAAATATAGCCAATACGAAGGTGTATTTAAGACTCGAGAAAGATTCGGCGATGCGACGGCTCTCGCCGCCGAGCTCGATCACATAATCTTTGTAACCACGATACCCGCTGATAATCTTTTGAACGTGTTCGATGGCTTTTGCTGAGCTGGCTCCCGTCACTTCGGCCGTCACAACGAACGCGCGCTGTTGATCCAAATGGCGGATTTCGCTGGCGCCGGTGCCGGGCAGAATTTGGGCCACGTCGTTCAACGGAACCATGACGTTGCGTTGCGGCGAGCGCAAAGCAAGCTGGCGAATGCTTTCGTTGTTCTCGCGGTCCACTTTCCGTAAGCGCACGCGGATATCGATGTCATCTCCGCCATCCTTAAATTTGGTGGCCACCATTCCCTTGATCGCGATGAGCGCCGTTTTGGCGATGTCCGCCACGGACAACTGGTACGCCGACGCGCGGTCTTTATCGACGAGCACCTGCGTTTCCCGCGATGGCAAAGCGAACGACGTCTGCACACCAAACAAATAAGGATCGTCATCCAATTTCTTAACAAGCTCGTCCGACAGCATTTTAAGTCGCGCCAGATCGTTTCCCTTTACTTCCACTTCGACCGGCGCACCCCCGGCGAGCGCCGAGCGCAGCGGGCTGTCTTGCAACAAATACGTAAGCTGCCCGCCTTCCAAATTTTCGCGTTTCGCGAGCGCTTTAAATTTATCGATCACGTCGTTCGTGGTCAAACCTTTGTTGAGATCAACGGTCACGGCCACCTGCGCCTGGTGCGATTGCAGCGCATCGATCTCTTCGTCTTCTTGTGCGGAACCGACCGTGACCGACATGTTCACGTTCGTAAAGTTTCCGAGAATCGATTCAATTTTCCGCGCGACGCCGTTTGTTACTTCGAGCCTGGTGCCGATCGGCATGTTGAGCTGCAACATAAATTGACCTTGGTCCATTTTCGGCATGAACACGCGCGGCGTCCAAACCAGCATCAACACCGAAAGTGCGAGGCCCATAAGCACAATTTTAAAAACCGCTTTCGGATGATCAAGCGAGTATCCGAGCAGCCGTTCGTATTGCGAGTTGATTTTTTTCTGTTTGTCATCGGTCAAAATAATTTTTCCAAGCCACGGGAAGCGGCGCATGATAGGCGACAAATCCCACGGATAAGCGGCCATGCGTGGAATGAACGTGATCGACACGAACAACGACGCAAAGTTCGTGAAAATCGTGACCATAAAAAGCCCTTGGAACAACTGTTGAGCGATGCCACTCACAAACAACAGCGGCAGGAACACGGCGATATTCGTGAGCGTGGATGACAGCATCGCGCCCACCATTTCGTTCGAGCCGTCGACGGCAGCTTCCACCAGCGGCTTTTTAAACTCGCGGTGATGTCGCGTAATGTTATCGGTCATACAGATCGAACAGTCGGACATGCTTCCGACCGAAAGCGCCAACCCGGCCAACGTGAGCATGTTGATAGAGAAGCCCGTCAGATACATCGTGATGAGCGTGACAAGGATCGCAATCGGGATAGCGAGACCCGCGAACAACGCGTCGCGCAAATCGCCGAGAAAAACAAACAACACAATGAACGCCAAAATACCGCCGGCGATAATGTTGTTTCGCATGTTCGCGAGCGCGTCGGTGATGTACGTCGATTCGTCGTAAATCACTTGCATATTGAAATCGCTCGGCAGCGAATTTTTTAACTCGGCAAGCGCTTCGCGCACGGCGTCCGAAACCACAACGGTGTTCGCTTCCGCTTGCTTTTGAATCGAGATCGAAATGTTTTCGTTTCCATTGTAACGCGAATAACTGGTTTTGTCTTGCAGCGAATCCTTTACCTCGGCAATGTTGGCGAGCGGAATTAGCCGTTGGTCCATCGGCGCGCTGCTGTGGTCTTTGTCTTCGCGCCTTTTCCATTTGTACACCGGATCGATCTCGGGGTTTTCGACTTGCACGATGGTTTTTCCGATGTCTTCGATCTTCGTGTATCGGCCGTGCGTGCGAACGAGATACTCGACGACCTTCCCCTGCGTGGTGCCAGCCGGATAATCGTAGTTCGCGTTCTTAATGGATTCGACAACCATTGGCAACGATACGTGACTCGCGTCCAAACGGCCGCGGTCCACTTCAACGAGAATTTCGCGTTTCTGTCCGCCGGAAATCATAACCGAGGCAACGCCATCGGTTTTCTCCAGCTTCTTTTTCACGATGTCTTCGGATAACTTCGTCATGACCGGCAAATCAAGTTTTCCCGTGACGCTAATGATCATGACCGGATGAGAGAACGGGTTCACGCGCTTAATGATCGGTTCCTCGGCTTCTTGGGGAAGCCGGTCTTTCATGCGATCCAATTTTTCGCGCGTGGCCAAATGGGCAAAGCCCATGTCGGTGCCCCAAGCGAATTCCATTTTCACGGCCGAGATACCTTCTTTCGAGATCGACCGCACACGCCGCAAATTCGGCACCGTACCGACACCTTCTTCGATTGGCTTCGTGATCAGGTTTTCGATTTCTTCGGGCGCCGCGTTCGGATATTTTGTGATGATCACGAGTTGCGGCACGGAAATATTCGGGAACAATTCTTGAGGGAGATTCATCCAGGAGATGAGTCCAAAAATGACAATGCCCAGGAAGACCATGGAAGTCATCACTGGGCGCTTAACGAACAATGTTCCGAGTTTCATTCTCGCACGACTTCAGCGCCAGCGACACGGTCCATATCGGCGAGCGCAATATTATAGGCCGACAGCGCGTCCTGTTCGGTGATTTGTGCTTGCGCGTACGCAACTTCTGCCGCCATGAGCTGCGACAGTTCGGACAGACCGAGTTTCACTTTCTCCCGTGTAATTTCGAGATCCTTTTGACGGTATTTCAAATCTTGGCGCACCGCATCCAACTGCCGCGCTGATTTTTCGAGATTGTAATAAGTTTGGCGCACTTCAAATTCGGCTTTGCGGCTGGCTTCGACCAACTCCGCTTTCGCGCGCGCGTACTGAAGTTGCGACTGTTGCGCGTTGGACACTTGAGGAATGGCGTCCAAGATTCCGAGCTCCACCGTGCGCTGCTGCGAATCGGTGACAAACGTTTGGCCAAGGTCCGGCGCCGTGTGCTCCTTCGTAAACGAACCGCGCAATGTGTTGCCAGCGAACGGCTGAGAAATTTTCAGTCCCACGTTCCAAGCGGTTTCGAGCTGGAAATCGTCACCTTCAAACGCGGCACCGGCTTTCCCTAAAAATCCCGACGCATCCACTTTCAATCGGTTGTCACCTTTGGCGGCTTTCATGTTGTACTTGGCGAGCTCGGCGTTCAGCGTCGCGATACGCACATCGGGCCGGTGCTCTTGCGCCCAATTGATGATGGACTCGATATTGAAGCTGAGCCGCGCGAACGACAGCGCGCCAGGCACCGGATCGGGAACGGGCTCCGCTTGATTCAAAAGCGAAATGACCACGAGTCGCGCGAGCGCCACATCTTGCTCGTCCGAAGTCAATTGGTACACCGCTTGATCGGCTTGCGCGGTCACGTTCAACACTTCGGATTTTGACGTGAGATCAAGCTGATGTTTTTTGCGCACCATGTCTTTCAATTGCTCGCCTTGCGCCACGAGTTCGCGGCGAACGCGCAGTATCGCCTGATTTTTCAAGAGCGTGTTGTACGCTTTTTTCATTTCGTAGGTGAGATCCTGCGCTTGCTTTCGCAGATTCTCGGTTGCCATAAGCCGGTTTAGCTTCGCTTGCTTGTACGCGCCGTACACGCGACCGGATTCGTACAACGGCTGCGTCGCCTGAACTCCGTATTCTTCGCGCTTGTAGGTGGTGGCTTCGAATCCTTCGAAAATTTGGCTCGGAAACGGATTGGCTTCTTTTCCATGCGTGTCGCTCGCGCGCGCGGTGAGCGCCGGAAAAAGAGCGCGGCGCGCTTCCGAGACACGGAACTTCGCCAATTCAACTTCCCCGCGCGACACGGTCAGCAGCTGACTGTTCGCTTGCGACGTCGTCACAAAATCATCGATGCGCGGGTTCGGCGGCAAATTCGACGCGCCTTCGTATTTCGCTTTTTCAAAACGGAAATCCAAATCCGGCACATCCACTTTCGACGTCGTGCGATCGAGCCCGACAACCACCACCCAGCCCTCTTGTTGCACGTGATAGAAAACCGAACGGTTCAATTTCAATTCCAAGTACTCAAGCGGAAATTTGTCGTTGCGATTGCGGTTGGCCGACGTCGCATCGTGAAAACTCGCGTAACCGTAGCGAATTTCGGAAAGCGGATCGGTTCCCACCACTTGAATCGGGTCGCCCGACGCGTACACGGCCGTGTCCACAAATTGCACAAAGAGCGCCGGCGGATCTTTTTTCTCAAACACAAAACACTGCACCGGTTTGTTTGTCTGAATTAACACGAGAAGCCGGTTACCGGCGTCGTCGATTGAAACCTTTTCAAGGATGGCCGGTCCGGCCGCGTTTTGTGTGGACGAAGGTAAAACGGTTAACACGGGCGGTGTGGCAATCGCGGTGGGCGTGGACTCCTGCAAATCCGTGGAACGAGGCGCGGAAACCGTAGGAGAGGACGACACAACAGCAGCGGAAGTCGTCGGCGTCGACGACTGAACGGCCACATCTTGAGCGAACACCGGCGCGGCCAAAAAGAAACCGACGATTGCGAATCGAATTCTCACTGCGCGGTCTCCGGTTCCGTCGTGCGTTCTTCCTCGGCACGCGCTTTCTTCAGAGCGGCCAGCGCTTTTTTATGATCGGGATTAATTACGAGCACTTGCTTCCATTGTTGGATTGCGGCCGAACGGTTCCCTTGGGAGTACGCGATCAGCCCTTCCTTGTAAATTTTTTCGCTTTGGTCTTCTTGTTCTTTGCTCACGCGGTCCAATTCGCGCTGAATGTTGATGTTCGACGGGTCGCGTTTCAATTGCGACTCAAGTTCGCGTTTGCTGTCCGCATAATTTTCAAGTTTGTCTGGCACTTTCACCGCTTCGTTTCCTTGATTGGACGCGCGCTTGTTTCGGAACAGGCTTTCTCCTGACGAAACATACGTCGGTGCGTACGTGTTCGAATTCAACTGTGCTTTAACCTTTGTTATGTAGTCGTTCGCGGTCGTGAAATCCGGGTCGAGCGCCGCCAACTGTTCAAAAATCGTGAGCGCCTTTCGCCAATCTTGCGAAGCATAAGCCTGCAACCCTTGCTCCAACAGATCATGCGACTCGTCGGCCCGGCCTTTCCCGGTGGCTCGAAGGATCGCTTCTTGCGAACGCGCGGTGCCCTCGAGCGCCTCCTGATCATCCGGGCGCAACACGAGCACCTTTGACCACGAGGTTTGCGCTTCCTTGTACAAGCCTTGCTCATAAAACGCGCGCGCGCCGCGGCGGAAAAAATCTTCTTGTTCGGCGATCATCATCTTCTTGAAATTGTTTTCGGCGCGTGCTGTGGCGTTCGCGAGCGCGACGTTGTTCGGTTCCAATTGGGAGCGTTCGGACCAAATGCGATAGGCCTTCGCCCAATCGCGGTCCATATAGGCCATCACGCCGCGCGCGTATGACCACGAAGAAAGATTCAGTTTCTTTTTCTCGGCGAGCGCGGTCATTTTCTTTTTGACTGATTCAAGCTCGGACTTGGCGGGTTTGAAATCGGGTGACGCGTCGAGCGCGGAGTGAAACGAATCGATGGCCGCAACGACGTCTCCGGTTTTCATGAGCTCGCGGCCTTCTTTTAATTTCGATTTTGAGAGCTGGATCGCGCGGGCCTTTTTCTCATCTTCGGCTTTCTTCAGTCGGATTTTTACTTTCTCAAGCCCCTGTTGCGCCGCTTTGTTTTTCGGATTAATTCGCAGCGCTTCTTCAAAGTAGCTCTGCGCTTGTTTGTTCGCACCATCCATGTACGCGGCAAACGCTTTGCCGAGAACTTTATCTTCGGGAGTTTGCAGCGAGGCTCGCAACGGGAGAGATAGTGAGAATAAGAGGAGCAAACTCACTATCGAAACAACCGTCATTCCCGCGAAAGCGGGAATCCAGGCTTTAAACCTTATTCCAGAGTTTGAGACCGGGGTTCCCGCTTTCGCGGGAACGACGATAATCTTAAAACGGTTCGCCACATCACTTCCCCTCGTCGGGCTTCGTGTACTTCTTTTGTTCCTCAAGTTTTGAGATGGCCTGCAACGCTTCCTCGTTCGTCGAGTCGAGCTCGAGTGATTTTTTCCAGAGTTCTTCCGCCTTCTTCGTTTGGCCGCTCAAGTACGCCTCCAAACCATCTTTGTAAAGTTTCTTTGATTCTTCGGCGCGTTTGATACCGAGATCGCGCTGCGCCGCATCGAGACCGGTCTTTATCTTTTGATCCTCCGGCGACAATTCGTTCGCTCGTTTGAGTTTCTTCACGGCTTCGTCCAGCTGGCCGTTGTCCATGTGGACTTGCGACTGTTCGTACAAGACACCCGCCAACGTGGTTTTCGTCAGCGTCAAGTAACGTCCCACTTCCTCGTATTGCGGAACTTTCGTTTGCACCTCTTCGAATTTCACGAGAGCCGTTTCGAGATCGTTCTTCTGGTAGGCCGCGAGGCCCTCCTTGTAAGCTTCCCCTGCGCCGGCGAGAAGTTCAAGCTCCTGTTGCCGTTTGTTCGTGTCGACCTGCACTTGTTTCGTCTTTTCAAGTTGAGCCTTCGCGTCGGCGTGCGACGGGTCAATCGTGAGCGTTTTTTCGAACGCGGCGATCGCTTTTACGTAGTCGCCCACCGCGTAATAGTTCATGCCCTGCTTGAAGGATTCTTGAGCCAAACTCGTGTAACGGTTTTGGATGCGTTCGAGATACACTTTCGATCCCACATGGTTCGGTTGCAACCGGAGTATTGTTTCGAAACCTTTCTTCGCTTCAACGAGTTCGTCGCGATCAAACGCCGCTTTTGCGTCAGTGAACGCTTCGGCGATTTCAGATTCCATGCGCGCTTGATTTTTCGACGCCGACATTTCCTCAAATTGTTTCTCGATCTTGGCTTTGAGCTCAACCGACGGCTTGTGCCACGGCGCAATCAACAGCAGCTCGTTCAACGTGCTGTAGGCTTGCACGCCTTGACCGGACGCGTACTGACGCTCCGCCAAGCGGTACGAATTTTCGACTTGCACATCGGCCGCCTGGATTTGCATCGCGTGACCGAATCGCACGCCGACGCTGATGCGATTCGTGTTCCCCAAATCTCCAAACGGAACGAACGCGTAATCGATGTTCCACTGCGTGAACCGCAAGCCCATTCCGTAGGTGATTCCGTTTCCGACAAAGTTCGTGGCGCCGTTGTAACCCACACGCAAACGGAGAATTTGAAAAAGCGCGTATTCAAGGCCCGTCGCCACATAAGCGTTTTCGCCCTTCGGCGAGATCATGTCCAAATCCACCGCGAGATTTCCGCCGAGCGCGAGAAAACCGGCGCCGAGCACAAATTGACGCGGAAGTGGCGAACCCGTCTGATCGTATTTGATCGACGGACCGACGTTTCTCAAATTCGCACCAAGCCGGAGGCCCCGCAATTTTCCACTCTCAATGGGATAAAGAAGCCCCAGGTCGACCATCGCACCTGAGGCTTTGTAGCCCGCCAAATCCGAGCTGAGATATTTCACGTTCACGCCGCCGGCAAGCGGCGACTTTTCCATGAACCGTTTTCCCCACGACCCCGTGAAGAGCATATTTTTCGCGTTTACATCCGACGCCTGCACGCCACCCGAGTCGTAGCCTTTGATATTTCCGTAGTCCAAAATGTTCACGCCACCGGCAAACGTTCCGTATGCGCTGGGCCGCGCGTAGGCGGCCTGGTTGTAGCGAATGCTCTCAACGAGGTCGTAATGCATGAACGTCACTTCTTGATAACGCATGGCGGAGAGTCCGGCGGGGTTCCAGTAGAGCGAGTTAACGTCGTCGGTGAGCGCCACGTGCGCATCGCCCATGGCCGCGCCACGCGCGCCGGTTCCAATCTTCAAGAAATTGGCTGTGGTGCTTCCCGCCCCGGCGTTCGCCGAGCCTGCGAGAAAACAGACAGCCAACAAAAGGACGATGAGATTAGGAATAAGAGGCATGCGCGCGGTCCGGTTCATATGTAACCAAACTGTAACAAGGCTGGATTAAGGGCGCTTTAAGACGAGGTTAAGAAGGGCTTAAAAAAGGCCACCAAAAATAGCCTGAAAAGACAGCTTATTATGCAGCACTGAGGATCATTCGAACGATATCTCGGCCGCTTCAAAATACCTTAATTGAATCTCGGCAGCTCGTCTAACCGCAAGAAAGTCTGGAGATTCGCCGGCAGCGCCAGTCCTTTTGAGACCATCTACAGGTTCCCGCCGATATTACGAAGCAGCCGCCCTTCCCTGGGTGTATCCATTGTATATCCTTTGTGTATCCTATATACTTCCATCCGAAGGACTTCATTTGGGAGGTTTTATGGTCAAGCATTTAACGGCACATGGCAACAGCGCAGCGCTTATCATTGATAAACCAATTCTCGATATATTGAAGATATCAATGGACACGCCCCTGGAACTGAGCACCGACGGGAAAAATCTCATCGTTTCACCCATTAAGGATGCCCAGCGGGAAGAGAAATTCAAAAAGGCCGCGGCAAAAATCATGAAGCGCCATCACAAAACATTTGAGGATCTGGCTAAGTGAACGAGCCGCTCTTTCTTACGCTCGCCGAGATTCTGGATCTTCACGAACAACAGCTCGAGGTTTTCGGCGGAAGCGCCGGAATTCGTGATCTGGGACTTCTTGAATCGGCGATGATGGTTCCGCAAGCCACGTCCACTGGCGTATTTCTACATGACTCGCTACAGGACATGGCGGCCGCCTACGCGTTTCACATAGCACAAAATCAGCCTTTTCTTGACGGAAACAAAAGGACAGCGCTTGCTGCTGCACTGGTCTTTCTGGAATTAAATGAAATCGATGTCGAAGATCCGAAACGAATGCTTTATGAAGCAATGATAAAAATCGCAGAACACAGAATGACCAAAAAGGAATTCGGACAACTTTTAAAGAAACTTAGCCAACCTAGCGAATAACGACGAGTTTCCCTTGCGTGGAGCTGCCGCCCGTCTCGATGTTGTAGATGTAGACGCCGGTGGCCACCTTTTCCCCTTTGGAATTTGTGGCGGGCCAATCCACGGTGAGTTGCCCCTGGGCGATACCGATCTCATTCACCAATTTTCCGTCGATGGTGTAAATCCGGATACGACCATCCCCCGCGAGATCGGTGAACGTGATGGCGGTGTGGGCCGCGTTTCGACTCGGAGTGAAAGGAACCGGATACGGATGGGGCTCCGCAAAAACCAGCGAATTTAAGGCAAGAGCAGCAAATGCGAGTGTAATTTTTTTCATAGCGTCACCTGACGATAACAATTTTCTCCTTCTTCGTGTTCCCACCGGACTTGATCTGATACAGATAAACACCGGAACCAAGCGCTTCGCCGCTTTCGTTCCTCACGTCCCACTCGATCGGGTCCGGGTGGCCCGGCGCGAATTGAATTTCTTTCGCAAGCTGACCCGTTTCGGCCGTGTAGACGCGGATCGTTCCATCATCCGGTAGGTTGATAAATTTGATCGTGCTGTCTTTCGAGGCCACAAACGGAACCGGGTACGCGTACGAATTTGAAACATCGTTTGACGGCGATCCAACGACGCCGAACACACCCATTCGATATACGGTGCCGCGCACAACTTTGTTTTGTTTGTCGACGATGGCGCCCGGCACCTTCACCCAGATCTGATGGTCTTCGTCAAACACCATCAGTTGCAGCGTGGCCACGCGAATCGGCGCGGATGCGGTCGCGTAACCATCTTGGCTTTGCGGCCCCCCCTCCGAAACCGGCGCGTTCGCGACCGAATCGATGATTCCATCGTTGTTATCGTCGCGGTACGGAATGCTGATCGTCATACCACTCTGAAGCTCGCCGCTCATTCGAGCGCGCGACGGACCAAACCCGCCGACATAGCGCAGCGACAACGGCAACGCTTGATCGCCGCCCGCGCGAACGAGTTTTTGCGTGGCGATGTTTAATGCGCCCACGTCGTAACCGTACGCAAAATCTTTGGGACTTCCTTCGCCGCCGATGGAGCCCGATTCACCGAGCGCCTTCGGCGCAAACGTGAGAGTGGTTTTCTGCTGGCCTGGCACATCGTTCAACACAAACACGTTTTCTTTGTCTTTGTCGTAGAACGTGCGGAACAGGTAATGGAAATCTTTCGCGAACGAATTGCCGGCCAAATCTTTTACGCCGGCGTTGAACGTGAGATCAAGCAAATAACCCGCCGGCAATTGCGAGAAAAGCACATGAACCTGCTTCGACGCATCGTCGTAAGTAACCGTGTAAGTGATCACAGGCTGCGTCACGACCGGCTGACTGTGATTGTCTTGGATTGCGGTCACGACCACGTTTGCCGGAGTTAACGTTGTCGGCTCCAAACGCTTCGTCACAATGACGTGCACGCTGTTCACGACGGGCGCCCACGGAATGGAGGCGGCAAACGACACGTCCTGGAGCGGATACTGCCGCTGACCAATCGGCGCTTCCGACACGGGGCGCGCTCCGTTAAACGCACTGGAACCATCTTGCGTGAGGTCGCTCACTTCCGGTGGAACAACGTCTTGGAACAGCGGATACGGACCAAACGGTTTCGCGATCGACGGATCGTTGTTTTGGTTGTAGCTCATCACGTGCAGGTACCACGTGGTGTAACTGGCCACGATGTCGCGCGTAAATTCTTTCACCTGCGCCGGGTCGTCCCAACGCTCTTCGTTGCCGATGAACGTGTAGGTCGTCGCCGTCGTAAATTTCACGCGGTAGTAGGCCGCGGTGCCTTCACCAAACGGCAGGTTGTTTTTAAATTTGAATTTGATTTCCTGACTGAGCACGCTCGCTTGGTGGTTCGTCGACTCGACGTCCGGCGTGGTGGCCATTGTGTACGCGGTAAATTCGTTTGACGGCAAACTGTTGCCTCGCGCCGTGAACGCGACCACGGTGCGCGTGTACGGACGGTTCGGGCCCGCGAGTCCGGTTTCGACAACATTTACTCCGTCGGGAGTTCCGTTCTGCGGATCGGAGAACAACCGTTCGGCCATCACGGTTGGCGTGCCGTTAACATTCGCGATCACGCGGAAGCCGGCTTCGTCGGTCGCGTTGTCTTTCCACATCCAGTTAATTTCCGTCGGTGAAAAGCCTTTTCCACGCAGCAAGCTTGGCGGTGGCAACGAAACCGTTACGCCGGAACCCATCGTGGACGGTCCAGCCTGAATGCCGGACCCGTTGCGCGCGTAAACCTCGTAATAATAGGTTGTCGCTGTGCGCAGATGCGTGTGGATCCAATGCGTTTGTGGCAACCATGTCGGCGTGCCGAGAACGCCACCCACATTGTCGACCCAGCTCGACGAAAGCACTTCGTAGTCGCGTTGCACCATCCGCACCGCGTACTCGGTCGGCGTCGAGTTGCCGTTCGACGAGAAATCGATGTTTAAGAAAGCGCCGTGCGATTCATCAAAGCCCGGGGCGACCACGAGCTGATTGGGAATGTTCGCCAACGAGTACGCAACCACCGCCGCCGAAACCTGACCCGTAATATCGTCCGACGAGCGAGCGCGCACGCGCACGTTTAGCTTTGTGTTTGGTGTGAGGCCCGTCACATCCCCGGTGGGGCCCGGCGGCAACGCCGGATAGACGTAGCCCGGCACGTTGCCTTTTTCTCCAAAGATGTCATAGCTCTTAATGATGGGTTGCACTTGCGCCGGGAGAATATCCGACGGTTCGCCTTGTTGATCGAACACGCCCACACCGGCCAATTTGTAGTAACGAATCGTGGCGGCCTCGGGATTCGCGACCGGCGTCCACTGGAATTTTATCGTCGTCGAGGTCGCACTGACGTACGCGAGCGGTGACGCATCCGCGGGCGTGCCGCCATCAACGTCATGACGCGTTTCGGTAAGACCCGCCGGAATGTACGTGGTCGTTCCGTTCGCGGGCGGAATCATGTAATGAACCGTGGTTCCGACCGGCACCGAATCGAAGTATGGAACAAAGTTTACGCCGTCGAGCGACACGTACGCCTGGAAACCGATGGAGCCCATAGCGCCCCAGCTGAGCTGCACTTCGTCGTTGTTAAGTACCGCCGCCGCGAGCGCCGGTTTTTGTGGCACGGTTCGAACGGTGCTCGTGCTCGAGAGCGCGGTCAAAACTCCATTTTGATTTTTCGCGAGCACGCGGTAGCTGTAATCCGTCCACGCCGGCACGTTTCCATGCGTGCCCCGCAACACACCAGTTGTCGTGCCGTTCAAATCGCGACTCCAATCGTCGCGCGAGAACCACACCGGTGACGCCGACGTTCCGCCGTTTCCATCGCCGGACAAATAAACGTTCGCGTTGGCGTTGTAAATCGCGTAGAGCGTTTGGATCGGATTCAAATCGCCGGCGCTGATCGTGACAATCACATTGTTTTTCAGGGCGCCAGCGGTCCATTTCGCGAGCAGTGACGGCTGTACCGGCGTGTACGCAAGAGTTGCTGTGGGCGCACCAAATACCGACGGTGTTGTTGCTGCGCCAGCAAAGTTGACGGCGGTCACGCGAACATAATAGGTCGTGTCGGGGGCCAAGCCTTCAATGGTGGTTTGCAAGCCGGTGGTGCTCGAGCTTCGGAGCCCCGACGTGAAGCTCGGCGTCTCCGATGCTTCGGCAAAATAAACGGTTCCCGCCGGATTGTTGTTGGATGTCCACGTCACATCAATTCGATTCACAAACGGCGTGAGCGTGCCCGGCACCGGCGCGGTTGCCAACGTGACGACCGAACCGAAACTCACGAAATTCGTCGACGACAAGCGACCGATCGATTTTCCGCGGAAATAATACGTGGTATTAAACATGAGACCCGTGTTGGCCCATGGCGTCACGAACGTGTCGGAAGAGTCGTCCACGGTTTGGAAATTGTCGCGCGAACGTTGGATAACATAATGAACCGTGGCCGGATTTCCACCGTCGCCCCAACCAACGTTCACGGCGGACGGCGTGAGGCCCGTGTAACTAAACGGTGCGACCGGCGGCGACACCGGTGTCGGAGCAAATCCCAAATTCAGCCACGCGGTTGGCACGCCAGCGTGATTGATCGCGCGCACCGCGAAATAATAGGAAGTGTCGGGCGAGAGGCCCGTCACCATTCCACTCGTTCCGCGAACAAAAACTTTTTTGTCGGCCGGCTGATCCAGCGTGCTCGCGAGCGACGCGCGCAGCTCATAGAGCGTTTCACCAGGAATCAAATTCGGTCCTTCGGTCCACGATGCGGACGCCGAGGAGACAAAAATCGTCAACGATCCGTTCACCGGAGCGGTCGCGAGCGTCACACCAACGGACGAACTGTAAACACTGATCAAATTGTTCGGCGTGTGCGCGCGCACGCCGAACGTGTACGTTGTGTTGGCCGTGAGCGGCTGGAACCGGTACGTGAGCACAGAGCCAATATTCTGAGGGGCCGGGGTCGTGTCAAGTATCGTGCCTGTGTTCGACAAAACCTCAAACGTCGAACCCGCTGGGCTTAACGAAACCCATGTCATGTCGGCCTTTGTGTCGAACAGGTTGAGCGATGTGATCGCCGGTGGAAGAATCGTGTCGTCGGTCATGCCCGCTTGCGCCACGCGCCATTCGGTCGCGTGTCCATAGAAATTCACGGCGCGCACGCCAATGTAATACGCCGTCGCCGCTTGCAGGCCGGTGATCGTGCCAGAGCTCACGTTCGTGCCGATTGTTTGAATCGTGGCGTTCGACATATCGGCCGATTGCGAAGCGCCCATCTGATAGACGGTGAAGCTCGAATTTCGCAAACCGTCCCATGTCAGCGTGGCCGACGAGGTGAAGATACTGACGCCTCCCACGAGTTGCGGGCGCACCGCGTATGTGAATGTCGAAGCGAATAGCGGCGTGGTCGCATTGCCGGCGTTATCACGCGCGGCCAAGTTGATGGACACTTGCGTGTTCGGATCGATTGGCAAATTTAAAAGGTTCAGATTGCTCGTGAAGGACGGCGACGTGCGCCAAACATCGTTCGGATAATCGAAATTGTACGGCGACGCCGAGAGCCCAGAACCGCCCACTTCATCTTGTGCGGCCGCAGCGACCCACGTCACGCTCGTCGTGTACACGTCCACGTGATCCAGCTGCATCGGGTTCGGCGTCGGAGCGATTCCATCGAGCGACAAGAAACCGAAGTTATAAACCGGACCGCCAACATTGGCACTGTTATACGAACGGACGTGCACGTAATAACTGCCAGAAACCGTGGGCCGCGTGGAATAGTCGACGCTGTCCCAGCGCGTCGTGATGTTGGAATTATTGAATAGGTTGAGATCTGCAACGGTGGGATTCGTGTCCGCGATCACTTGGTAATACTGAACTTTGCCTTCGGGGCTCGCCCAGCCGGCATTGTTCACGAAAGTAAAATTCGTTCCGAGCGGATAATAACCGCCAGCAACAAACAACGGGTTTCCGTCCGCATCGAGCGCCGGTCGCACTTTTTGGGCGTCCGGAATTTCGGCCAGCGTCACCACAATAATAGGAGCGGAGGTGTTGGTTTCGTTCCCGGTGCGATTGCGCGCTTTGACGGTCACGCTGTAACGGGAGTTTGCTTCCAATGTGCCGCCCGGCACATTCCAGGAAGGTGTCGGCAACCACGGCGACTGAATCACCGAAAGTCCGCGCGCGATCGTAAATTGAAATTCTCCGGTGCCGGCGCCCGTGTTAAAGAAATTTCCCTGCGCCGTGAGCGACATACTCGACGTCCAAATATTGGAAGCGGTCACCCCGGTTGGTGTTGTTTGCAACGTTGCGGCAGTGGCGGAAGCGGGCCCCGTAATATTCCCCAAACTGTCGCGCAAGTAAGCGTTCATCGTGTAGGTCGTGTTCGGCATCAACGCCGTCGTCACGTAATCGATAATCGAAGGATTCACCGGATCGGGGCACGTCCAAAACGTGGTGCCCGATTCGAGTTGGAATCCGTAGTACCCACCGCTCGTCGCACAATTCGCATCCACGAAATTCGAACCGTTCGCGTGATTTTGGCGCCACCGAACACTAGTCGAGGAAATTTCCACCGCCTGCGCGACCGGATTGCTTCCGGTTTGACCAAATACGTGGAACGGACCAATGTTCACGCTCTGAATGACTTCATCGAACGGTATTGTTCCGCCATGGAACGATCCGACGTGCAAATAGTAATCGCCGCCGGCGGCCGGCGAGGTGCTGATCAGCGGTCGCGACGCATCAACGCGGTCTTCGAGACCGGAGAAGGATCCGTACGTCGGATTTCTATCCCACACCCAGCGGTAATATTCGATGGACGTCCCCAGAGGAATCTCGCTCACACCGGTAAATGTTGTTCCCACCGCGAACGCGCCACCGATGAGCGCGGGGTTGTACGGCGCCGCGCTGTTCGTTGATACGACGACCGACGGCGCGTCGGGCCGCGTGGTCACGGTTCCAAGCACGATCCAGGCGGTCGGAATATTCGCAAAGTTTTCGGCGCGCACACGCACGTAATAGGTTGTGTTCGCGTTGAGCGCTCCGGGCGCCGGTGCCGCTCCAAACGTGGCCGCGTTCGCCACCGTGCGCGAGGTCTCAAACACCGACGCGAACGCACCATCGACGGAAATCTGGGACGTAAAGATCGTGCCGGCCGGATTTAGATTCGTTAACCACTCCGCGGTGACCGATGTTTTGTACACGCGGAACGAATTGAACGTGCTCGGTGTGGCGGCGAGCGTGTAGGTGGATTGCTGCACCGCATCGGCCGTGTTGCCCAGCGCATCGCGCACACGCAACATTTGCGTATAAAGTTTGTTTGGTGTGAGCGCGAACGTCGTTGAGCTCGGATCCGCCGTGAACGTATCGCCGCCGTTCGCACCGCCGATGAAATTCCAAATATAAGGAGAGCTGTTCAAACCGGACAGCGTGTCCGTCGTCACGTTCGACGCGAACCACGTGATCAAATTGGAACTCGGAACCGGTGTTCCAAATTGTGCCGGGTTCGGGGACGGCGCTTCCACATCGTATCCAAACCACGAAAGTCGGTCGGCCGGGTCAGCGAACGCTATGTCACCGGTGCGATTCACCGATACAAAGTGCAAATACCAACGACCCGATACCGTCGCGGTCGTAACAAATTCGTCCGTTAACGCGCGCGGCGCCCAATCCTGTTCCCGGAGCGTTCCATTGAACGCGTAGGTCGGATTCGTGCTCCATGCGATGCGGAAGTGATCGTACGTGGACAGACCGGGAAGTTCGAGCGCTCGGAATTTGAACAGAGGATTTTTTGCCCACTCGCGTTCAACGCCTTGCACAGCGACAAGGCGCGGCGGTTTCGCCAACGTCCACACAACAGTTTCGGGGCTGAGCGCCGTTTCGGTTCCATCGGCGTTGCGCGCTTTGGCGGTCACCGAATACGAGCTATTAAACGACAGGAACGAAAACGTGGCCGAATTTACTTGCAACCACGGCTGGGTCGGACCGGGCGGCATCGTGTCAAACTGCAATCCGGAAAGTGCGGTTTCCACATTCGGGAATGCGCCTTGCGCCGCCACCACAACGTGATTTCCGGAACGGCTCGTCACCGTGACACCGGTGGGAATATTCTGGAATGTGTACGCGGCCAAATGAATCGCCGGAGATGAAACGTTCCCCACCGCATCCCGTACGAGAATGTCCGCAAAGTACGAGGTGTTCGCTGTTAAATCCTCGCGCACCAAAACATTTTGAGAAACCCACGTGGCACCGTTATCAAACGAAAACGGATTTGCTGGGAAACCGGCCAGCCCCACATCTTCGGATTCACCAATCGTGAACGTCATGCTCGTCGTGCCCGTGACGGTGGCCGACGACACACCAAGAATGCGCGGTGCATCGGCATCAATGACCCAGGGGCCCAGCATCAAATAATCGCCGGGCAAGGACCGGTTCGATACGTCGTAACTACGAATATGAACGTACGAAACCTGACTGCGCACAAACAGATACGCCCACGATCCCGCGTCCACGCGCGTGGCGCCGGTCGAGAACGTCAGCGAGTCCGGCTCGTAATTGTACGGTGTCACGAGGAATTTGTAGTAGGCGACTTCGCCGCGTTGGAACGCGCCTTTGTCGGCGAAGCGAACCAACGTGTTACCCGGGTACACCGCCGGCGGATACGGCGGTTTGTCGGCCGTGATATCCGGCCGCGTGCCGCGCGTGGTCGTGCTAATCGGAGTTGTCCAATCCGTCGGGAAACCGTCTTGATTGAAGGCACGCGCGAAAACATCGTACGTCACATTGCCGCGCAAACCTTCCACCGTTACGACCGTCGATTGAACCGTGCTCGAGAATATTTCGTTGCCATTCGAAACCATCTTCACCTGAATTCCAGAACGCCCGACCGTCACGTTGGGGAAGGTGCCTTGCACCGTAAATGTCGCGCTCGTCATTTGAATTTCGTTGGCCACAATTCCGGTCGGCAGATTTTGGCTCGTGGCGGCGGTTATCGCGGCCGGCTCAGTGATATTTGCCGGCACCGCGTTGTCGCGCGCTCGCAACGCCATCGTGTACGCCGTGTTCGCCGACAATCCGGCGGTCACCGAAGAGCTTTCCGTTTGGAATTTTTCTGCGCCGTTACCGAACGTCCAGCCATACGCTTGTGACGCCAAGCCGGCTCCCGTGGGCGGCGTTGGATCGCTCGCCACCGAGCCAACCCAAGTCAACGCGTTTGTCGCGCGAACCACATTGGCGATCACTTCGGGGTTCGGCGTCGGCGTATCAACATCGACATTGAACGGACCATACGATTTTTCCGTTTCGGGATTTCCTTCGTTCGCCCAGCTGTAGGCTTTTACCTGCAGGTAATACACGCCGGTCTCCGACGCAACGATCACGCGGTCGCCGTCACCAGCGCGCCAGATATTTGGAACGAGGTCCTGGTTATCGTCGGAAGGCCACGTGAACGACGGCTGATCTTTTATCCATAAATACCGCAAATACGCCGCGTGCGACGGATTGCCAAACGCGTCTGTTGCGAACGCAAACGAACTACCGACCGGCACATTGCGTCCACGCCACAAAACGTTATCCGCCGGAGGGGTGGCGGACAACAAAAACGCGCTCGGCAACGTGACGCTCGGGCCCAGGTTGAAAATTGGCGAGAAACCGCCGTCGCGGTTCGCGGCTTTCACGGTGAACCAATACGTCGTGTTGGCCGCGAGACCGTTAATCGTTCCTTGCGTTTGATTAACGACAACCGATCCCGCTTGGTTCGCAAGCGCAGCATCCGAATACGCCTTTAGCGTGTAGGCCGTGTCAGTTACATTTTCATTCGAGAACCAGTGCGCCGTGATCGAACTCACAAAATCTTCAAACGCGTCGCCGACGAGCACCGGCAACGGCACGGCGGCCAGCGTGTTGGTGCTCAACACCGGAATAGCGAACGATCCTTGAACCGGATCAATCGCTGACACGCGAACCGAATAAACCGCATTCGACAAAAGCCCATTGATCGTGGCCGTAAAGCCAACCGTTTGGCTCGATGCAATCACAAACGGCGTCGCAAAATTGTCCGATGAAACTTCGAGGCGATAACGCGTACCGAGTGGGTTCGTATCCGGGGTCCAGGTTGCCGTGATCGATTTGTCGGTGCGCGACAGCGCAACCGGTGCCCATTGCGGCACGGCGGCCCAGGTCGTAGCGTTCGCATTATTGGACGGCAACGACAACTCGGCGCCTTTGCGCGCCACGACAAAGAAGAAATAATTTTTGTTCGGCAACAAATTTGTGGACGTGTAAGTGAGCTGATTTCCAGCGCCCGCCACGCCCGGCACTTGCCCCACTTCTGTCACGGACTCGTTCGCCGACCAACGGAAAATCGAAAACGAATCTTCCTCGGCGGCGCCGCTGGAATTGTCTTGCCACGCCAACAACAAACGATCGGTTTCCCCACCGGCGGGCCGCGTAACAATGAGATCCGTTGGAGAAGAAATGAAGACGCTTGCTCCAGTTTTCACGGTACCCAACAACGTCGGAGGGAACGATGGCACACCAACGCGGTTGAGCGCCGTGACGGTGACCGTGTAATTTGTGTTCGGGAAAAGCGATCCGACCGTTGCCGTGTTCGGGTTCGACGTCGTGACCGACGGGCCGACGCCATTGCTCCACGATGTTTCAACGAGGAAATTCGTCTCCGACGGATTCGTGCTGGACCAGTTGGCCTGAATTGAATTCGATGTGACCGTCCCGAACGGCGGAACACCGGCGATCGCGCGCGTCGCCAATGTCACTTGAATCCCGATCGCCGTGTTCGCAGTTTCAATATTCATTAATCCGATCGTGCGAACGCGCGCGTAATAGGATGTGTTCGGTTGAAGCCCCACAAATATTGCAGTTTTTTGCGAAACCGCTTGTTGCGCGAGGACCGTCTGGAAGTTGTCCGCGGAAAGCTCCGCGCGATACGTTGGCGTGTTCGGGTTAACGTTATCGTCCCAGAAAAATTTAACGGTTGTAATTGTCGACGATGACACCGTCGCTGACACCGTGGGTTTCACGGCGTATGTTGCCGAGGAAACGAGATTCGAGAAATTGAGCACCGGGTTCTGGCCCGCGCTGCGTGCCGCGACGCGATACGAATAAATAGAGTTCGGAAGCATCGGCGCGGATGGCGATCCCGTGTCCACAAACGTCAGTGGCCCCGCGACCGCAACGGAACCAATCTGCGTGAGCACGCCGTTGTTATCACGGAAAATATCATAACCGACCGGATCCGGAACTCCTGGAACCGCGACGGGCGCTGACCACGAAAGATCGAGTTCCGGTGTCGTCACAAGGTCGAGCGGCGGACGAACCGCGACGTTCGTCGGTACACCCACCACGGCGTTCGCCGTCAGCGTTGTTGTCGTACCCAAAAGCGTCCAAGGGGTCAGCATGCCGGTGCGGTTCACGGCACGCACGTACATGTCATAGGACGTGTTCGTATTGAGCGGCGACACTTGAGCGATCAGCTGAGTGGTGCGCGGCGCGAAAATTTCAGTTTGCGTGCCTACCGGGACCGCTTCCAATTCGTAAATCGTACCACCGGGATTGCCGTTGGCGGTCCACGAGCTCTGCACAAAATTCGTTCCCACGTTCGTAATACCGCCCGCCCCTGGTGCGTTCGCGAGCGTCGCTCGGTTCGCGAACGCGTACACCGCTGAAACGGATCCCGTGCGACCAATCGCGTTCAGCGAGAACGCGTGCGTCGTGTTCGATTGAAGTCCTTGAATCGTGAGCGGCAACGAGGCACTTTGCGTTTGCGAAATAATATTCGTCGAAAGATCGCGGGCGGTAAACCGGTAAATGGTGTCGGGCGGATTGGACCCGGCCGTCAGCGTGTCCACGGTCGCCGAGGTGACGAATACCGTGAGCGATCCACTGGTCACAGGCGATGGCTGCGTCGTAAACGTAATCGGCAAGCTTGCGTTTCGGTCGCCCGCGCGATTGATCGAGGTAATCGTGTACGTGTACGTGGAATTCGCGGACAAACCGTTCAACACCGCACGCGTGGATGTCGAGACGTTGAAATAAATCTGCGTGTTCGGATTCATCGTGTCGCCAGCGCTCACATTCATTTCGTAACGCGTATCGGTCGGGTTTGAATTCGCGTTCCACGTGACGGTCGCCACGTTGATCGAAACGTTGTTCGTGACATTGATCGGCAGATTCGCACGCGTTACCGTTGACACCACGAACACAAACGATGTGCGCGCTCCCAATATGTTCACCGCTTGCACGCGAATTTCGACGGTCGTGTTCGGCGTGAGTCCGCTGATTGTTGCGCTCGGCAAAAAGACATCGCGGAACGTCGTGCTCGGCGTTCCGTTCGTGATCGGATCAACCTGCACCGTGTATTTGGTCCCTTGAGAATTGTTCGCGGGATCCCACGTGACGATAAGACTCGTCGGCGTCACGCTCAAACTTTGGAGCGCCCCAGGAATCGCGGCCAACGTGACCGTGGTTATTTCGACGGACGGCAACGTGCTGTAAGGGCCGTTTAACGCGGTCACCTGATAACTGTAAGACGCGTTGGGCGTAAGCACCGACGAAAGACCATCGGTAAAATTCGTGGCAACGCTTCCGGTCAGAAACTCCACCGGCGATCCGCCGTTCATTCGGCGACGCAGGCGATAATCATCGGCGTTGTTGGTAGGGTCCCACGCCAAATTAAGAGTGGTGCTCGCCACAAAAACAAAATGAGGATTGGCGGGTGATGTTGACGTCAAAATAGGAGCGTCGTTCGTTCGAACAAGATCCGGCGTGCCAAACAGCACCCATGGACTGGTCGGAACGCCACCGTGGTTAATCGCTCGCATGCGGAAATAATAGGTGGTTCCCCCGGCCAAGCCGTCGATCGCGACAGCGTTCGAAGCGGGCATCGTGCTCAGGAAAGCATCGGTGGTCGAAAAATTGGAATTGAGCGACGCGACGAACTCGTACCGCGTGCCCGCCGGATTTTCGTTCGGCGAGCAGTTCGCGACAACACTGGAGATGTAAATCGGCGTGATGCTCGTGGCGCTCGGAGACACGGCCAGTGTGGCGCGCGTGCCGAGATTCACGAACGCGGTTGGCACGGACGGGACATCACCATTCCACGCGCGAACGTCAACTTGATACGTGGTGTTCACTTGCAAACTGGGGATCGTGTAAACGGTGTTCGTCACGAGCGGAGCAAACGTAAAGTTTGCGAAGGGTGCGCTGGCCCAACGCACTTCGTAACGCGTGGACGTCGGATTGCCGGCCGGCCCCCACACAGCGTTGAGCGATGTCGTTGTGACCGTGAGACCGCCGGTAAAGAAGGCCGGCGGCTCGGCGAGTGTCACATCAAACAGTGCGTTCGAGGCTTGCGAGCTGATGGCGTCGTTCAGCGCGCGCACGCGGTAATAATAGGAGGTATCGGCCAAAAGCCCCGTTTGATCCAAATAGGTTTGTGTGTTGGCCGGCAACGTGGCGGCGAGCGTCCACAACGAACCGTTTAGACTTCGATCGATCGCAAACGCTGTTTCGTTTGAGGAGTTATCTTGCCAATCAAGATTCATCGCGTGCGCCGAAATTACGGTAAGCAGGAGATTGGTGGGCGGATTGATCTCATACGCCGACGACAACGTCATCGTGCTGTTCAGCAAAGCCCACGCGGTGTCCATACCCGCATGGTTCGTGGCTTTCACTCGGCCGAAATAAACAGTTTCGTTCGCAAGATTGGAGAAAGTGAATTGAGTGAACGCCGTCGTCGATTGAATGACGCTGCTCGTAAATCCGGCATCCAACGCCAACTGCACCGTATAAACCGTTCCTGTCGGGTTGGCTGGATTTCCGGCGTCCCAGGCGGCCGTCACAAAATTCGCGCCAACCGCCGGATAGGACAGTGGTGTCGGAATCTTCGCCAGTGTCACCACGGTTTTCGTTTGAACATCGCTGTAGTCCAACGTTGAAGGAATCCCGTTTGTGTTCACAGACCGAATTCGGAACGCGTAGGTGGTGTTCGGCGTCAGCGAATTGATGGTGGCGTTGTCGGTGGATGTTTGCAACAAAGTGAACAGCGGCTCGGTGAAATTGCGGCTGGAACGGATCAACTGATACGAGACCGACGACGGATTCCCGTGGCGGGACCAACGTGCGATGAGGCTCGAGATATTCACGTCGTACGTCAACCACGCATCCACGGGCGCCGATTTTGTGCGGGTGCTCACAACGTCCGAATACGGAGACACGTTCGCTCCATTGATTGCTCGCACGCGGTAGTAATAGATCTTATCCGGCGAAAGCGGACCCGGATCAACCGCGGTCAACGCCGGTGCGTTCGCGGTTGCGACGACAGAAAATCCGATTGTGGGCGTCAGGCTGCGTTCCAAACTGTAAGCGAGCGCGTTCGTGACAGCGGTCCACGTTGCTTGCAACTGCGTATACAGCTGCGGATCAAAAAGCGGGCCCACCGATGTAAGGGCGGGCTTCGTGAGCGTGATCACCGGCGCGAGCGTTACCGCAAAGCCCGGCACCAAAACAAAATCGGCATCAACCGCCGGCAGATCGCTGCTGTCGCTCAACGTGCGAACTCGTGCGTAGAATGTCGTCAGCGCGGTGAGATTGTTAATGGTGGCCTGCATGGTCGGGGCGTTCGTGAGTTGCGTCGCAATCGTTGGCGCGTACTCCGAGAAACCAGCGTCCGTCGAAACCCATATTTCAAAACGGGTTCCGACACTGTTCGCCGTGTTCCAGCGAATCGTCATCGAGCTCGAATAAACATTTTGGAAAAGCGGCGTAACCGGTTTCTGTTGCCGCGTTCGTCGGCCCGACACGCTGGACGCGCTGCTGACGCCACCGCCGGTGCCGTTGAAACCGAACACGCGGTAATAATAAGAAGCGTTTGCGGTCAGGCCACCATCCACGTAAGTGAGCGCCGCGGGAATCACCGTCGCTATTTGCGTGTACGGCCCGGTCGCCGCCGTGGCACGCTCGACGTTATAACCTTCCGCCTGACGATCGGGACTCGATGGGCTCGCGTCTTGCCATGCGAGGGCAAGCTGATCGTAAATCGTGGCACCCGTCGGCAACGCGACAGAAAGATTCGTCGGCGCGTCCGGCGCGCCGGCGAACACGCGGTCCAATGTTTTCGTGGTAACGGACGTGGAAGCGGAACTCATGATGGCGTTGAACGCTTCGATGCGGCGGGAATAGTTTGTGTTCGAAAGAAGTTGCGACTCTTGCCACGACGTCACATCCGAAGGAAGGTTTGGCGACACCGGAGTGCCGTCAAGTTTCGTGACGCGGTAACCAAGCAAACCTTCGGTAACCGTCGGCGGATCCCACGACCATGTGATTTTGTCGAAGCTGTTCGCCGCACCCTGCGGGTTAAGCGGTGCGCTGACTTTGTTCAAGACCACCGTGGAAACGGACGACCACGGCCCCGCTTGCAAGCTTGTGTCGATCGCGCGAATTCGAACCGAACGATCGTTGTAATTGGTTTGACCAAACGGCAACACGCGCATTTGATATTCGAGTTTGTTCCCCACTTTGTGCGGGCGAATGAAATCACCGAAGAGCGGCGTTCCGTACGCGCCGGACAAGAACGTGGCCGAACCATCGCCGGACTTCACTTCAATGGAGTACGAAAGAGAGTCGGCCGATGACGCTCCCGCTGCGTTCTGATCGCTCGATGCGTCCCAACGAATTCTTAGGATGGAACCATCGTAATTGTAAGCCACGCTCGCCAAATTGGGCGCCGTCGGCTTCGGATTGGATCGTCCCGGATTTATGGACGAATCGATGTCGAGATTTTTCAACAAATAAAATTGGCGAGACACCGGGAAACTGTTGTCCTTTCCGGTCACGAGCAAATCGGCGTCACCATCGTTGTCGAAATCACCAAAGATCAAAGACGAATTTTCCAGTCCTTGATTGGGCCCCAGAATTTCTTGGGCTTGAGCCAAGTCGAACCCAAACGCTTGTCCGCCCACCACGGATTGTGGCACCACCATCAACTTCCGCGTGCTGCCCGACACGCCCGACATCGCAATGTCCAGGAATCCGTCGTTGTTCCAGTCGGCGAACGCGATTTGACCGTTACGCAAGGACGGCAACCCGAGTTTGTTGATATCGAAACCGAGCACGCCCGTTTGAGAGAATTTGTTTCTGTAAAGCCGCGGTTGCGCCGAAATATTGACGATCACGTCCAGGTCGCCATCGTTGTCGACGTCTCCAGTGGCCATGCTTCCGTACGAGAAACTAATATCTTCGACATTGATGCCGCCGGCAAATGGCTGTGCCGTATTTCCGGTGTTCGGGAAAATTCTCAGATTTGAAGTGAACGGCGCTGTGTTGCGACGACCGAGCACAACAAGATCCAATTTTCCGTCGTTGTCCATGTCGGCCAGCGCGATTTGTCCTTGGGCCACACCGGAACTGGCGCTTAGGTCCCAGTTCGGATCGTGGACCAAACCGGTGCCGCTGTTGCGAAGCACCAGCAAACGATAAACCGTGCCCGATGCGTTCTGCCCCATGATCGCGAGATCCGGTTTGCCGTCCCCGTCAACGTCGCCGAACGCCAACGATCCATCAACAACACCGTATTGATCCAAATCCGTTTTCGCGAACTGATTCGCGCTTACCTGCCGATAAATTTTTAGCGACTCGCCGTTTGTTCCGCGCCCGGCGATGGCGAAGTCGAGCCAACCAAACGAATTGTCCATGTCACCAACAGCGACCGCGGCGTTTTGAAGCCCCACAAAATTATTCGAAAGATTATCTTTGTCGATGATCGTGAAACCACCGTTCCCATCCGACTCGTACACGCGCGTGAGGGACACGGTTCCCGATGCACCGACCATCACGAAGTCGAGATTGCCGTCGTTGTTCACATCGCCCGCGGCCAAACCGGCGGACTCGAGACCAACGCCATTTCCGAAGAATGATTGGGCGATTCCAAAGCTCGAAGCGGTGGCCGACGAAATATTGCTGACGCTCGATGCGAGCCCCCCATCGTCAATCGCCCGCAGCGCGAAATAATAAACACCGTTTGGTTTAAGTCCGTTGATCCCGACGGATTCCGCGGTTCCGGCGGGCTTCGGTGCCGGAATTGAATAGGGCGTACCGGTCGCATAGCTGCCGCCGTCTTGCCAATAACGCAAATCGTACGAGGTTGCTGTGCCCGCATTTCCGTCGGCGCCGGGCGCGGTCCAACTGAGCTTCGCTTGGAGGCCAGTGGTCGCCGTGAGATCCGAAATATTTCCCGGAGGAATGCCATTCACTGTGATTGACTGACCAACCGCTTCCGGTCCCTCGACAAACGAACCGTCGATCGCGCGCACGCTCCAATAATACGTCTGGCCATCCCTCACGCGCACGGTCGCTGAATTGATATCGGCGTTTCCGACGAACGGCGATGCGGCAACGAAGCTCTTCACGAAAGAATTTGCCGTTGCGAGCGGCATGGTCGCCACGCGCACGCCGTACGTTATCGCGGAGCTCAGCGTGTGATCATCGGTCGGAATGTTCCAGTTAAGAATCAAATTCGTGCCGTTAACGTTCGGCGCGGAGGTCGTTATCGTTCCGGGCGCCGCGTTGGTGCTCCCTCCGCGATCGAGCAACACATTTTTTAAATACGTGAGGCGCGCAGCGCCACCGGCTGCTTCACCAGACGCCACCACATCGATGTCGGCGTCGCCGTCCACGTTTCCGAGCGCGAGACCGCCTGCAAACGCATTCTCACCGAGCGGCTCGAACGGCACGCCAAACGCGCCGTTGTTGTTCAGGTACACAAGCAAACGCGCGCGATTCACGTTTGCATCGAAACCGGACACCACAAGATCGGACCAGCCATCGTGATTCAAATCGGCCCACGCCATGGTGGCCGAACTTAGACTGATGCCGAGGTCGAGCGGCGCGTTCACGCTAAAGCCGTTCGATGTGTTTAGGAAAATCTTCAACGGCACCGCCTGATCGGTGCCCGTCATCGCGATGTCGGACATTCCGTCGCGATTCGCATCCCCAACGGCCACCGCGCCTTGGAGCGTCGCGCTAATGGTTTCGGTCGAAAGCGATTCCGAAAAATACACGGTTGGCTGAGAGGTAAGAACGTTTTTGTAAACGGAGGTCTTGCTGGAGTTCGCCTGGAATCCGTTTCCGGAAATCAAAATGTCCGGCCAACCGTCTTTGTCTTCATCGATCCACGCCGCGGCTCCTGCGATTTGTTTTTCCCACACTTGAACAAACGTGCCGTTGCGATTTTCGTACACGCGCGTGAATTTCGTGCTCACGGACGTCTGACCGCTCACGAGCAAATCAAGATCACCGTCGTTATCGTAGTCGCGCCACGCGAGACTCGTCGGCTGAAAGCTAAGCGCGAGCGCCGTGTCTTCAACGAGTTGCGTTCCGCTGTTGCGGAAGAAATACAGACGCGTTTGTGTGGATGAGAAAAACTTTTCGGTTCCACCGATCGCGAGATCCAATTTCCCGTCACCGTTGTAATCGCCCCAGGCTGCTGTGCCGGAGAGAAGCTGCTTGTTGAGATCTTGCTTCAAAACAAATTGGCCGTTCGTCATTCCATAAACGAGCGCTTGGCCCACGCCGGCCCCGCTCGATCCCAGCGCGACAAACTGATTGTTGTTATCGAACACGCGTCCCATCGCCGCAGCGCCGTAGCGAAGCCCCGGCAATTCTTGCGCGAGTTCAAACAAACCCGCCATGGCGCTGGGTGTGTTGCTAAGCGCTGAGGCATGACCGTTCTCGTCCACGGCCTTTATTCCGAAAAAGTAGGTTTGATTCGGTTGAAGTCCCGTAACAACGGTCGATTCGGTCGCTCCCGCCGATTTGGGCGCCGGCAACGGCACCGTTGTCCCGGTGTCAAAGCTTCCCGACGTCCAATACCGCAAAATATAGGAAGAGGCCGTCCCGACGTTTCCGTCGGCGCCAACCGCGGTCCAGCGGAGATTCACTTGGGCGCCGCTTACCGCCGTAAGATCGGTGATCTGCGCCGGATCAATAATTCCGATGAGTTGCGATTGCGTGTTTGACCAAACGCCGGGCAGCAGCCCCGCGTCGACCGCGCGCACACGCGCGGAATACGTGTGATTGTCGCGCGCGATAAGCACATACGAAAGCGTCGCACCGCGCTTTGGCGAAATATTTCCAGCGTATGGCGACGACACCGCGGTGCTTAGATACACGCTCGTGTTTGTCGGATTGCCGTTCGGCGCTTCGAGAACTTCGAGATCGTAATTCATCGCATCGGAAGGCGTCTGCGTATTTGCCACGCCGGCGTCGGACGTCTTCGTCCACGTCAATGAAATCTGGTTTCCACTCAAACTTGGAGCGTTCAATGTGGGCGCGTTCGGACGAATGTTCGTGCCATTCGGGCCCACGTTTTCAACGGATTCATTTTTGAACACGAGAAGTTTCTTGTTGTTTTGCGCGTCGACACCGGTCGCAACGAGCTCCAGATCGCCGTCGCCGTCTTGATCGACAAACGCCAGACGGGATCTCGATAGTCCCTGGTTTCGTCCCAGCGGTTCAACAATTTCCCAGGCGCTCGGCAATCGATTCAAATAAATAATTAACCGCGCGCTTCCGCTCTGATCCACGCCGGAGACCGCCAAATCAATTTTTCCGTCGTTGTTCAAATCGCCGGCCGCAATGCCACTCGTTTCGTTTGTGCCGGAGGACAAACCGCTCGCCGGCAAATTTGACACGCTGAATTGAACGGCGCCCGGCGTCGATTGATTTGCGAGCAACTGCGTGAAGGGACCCGTGCGACGACGACCTGTGATGGCAATATCCGGCAAACCATCGCCGTTAAAGTCCGTCACAACCACGCCCGCTTCGCGATAACCGTCGGTCACGAACACGTCGATCGGAGCTGCGAAGTTACCGTTGCCCGTACCCAGCAACACCATGAGACGCGGAACGAACGAACTGTCCGCACCGGTCGCAATCAAGTCCGGAATACCATCGTTATCAATATCGCCCCACGCGAGCGCCGCGCCGCCGTTCAACGCCACGCTCGAAATTTTCACACCAACGAACGGTGCCGTTGGATTTGCTCGCGAAACATTTGAATAGAGATAAATTCCATCGAGACCGTTTCCGGCCACCGCGAGATCCATATCACCGTCGCGGTTCGCGTCGCCCCACGCGAACGAACCTTCGGTAAATCCGGTGATCGATGATCCCACAACGGTCGCAAACGCCGGACTGTTTGGCGTGTTGTTCCTATATATATAGGCAATCTTGTTCGTTTGATTGCCGGCCGCGACAAAGTCGATTTTGCCATCGGTATCCCAATCGAGCGCGGCAATCGCCGGCGATTGAAGTCCAGGAAAACTCGCTTGCGAGTCCAATGTGAACGTCGTGCCATTTCCCTTCCACGCTTGAACGCCGTCATCGCCGGCGAGCAACAAATCTTTCATACCATCGCGGTTGTAATCGGCCACCGTTATCGCCGTGTCACCGAGCCCCGTTAATGTTTGAACCAGCTTGAGCGCGCCCGCCGCAACATTCGCGGTAGCGATACTCGTATAACCACCGGTCCCATCGTATCCGCGAATCGCAAAATAATATTGGGTACCGGTGACGAGACCCGTGACCATTACGGATTCGGGTTGACCGGCCACTTTCGGTGTCGGAATATTTGGGATTTGGGGCAGCGCGAGGAACGCCGTAAGATCTGCCGGATCGATCGGCTGATTCGATCGGCGGATGTCGTAGCTCTGGAGTTGCCCGACCGCACCATCACCGCCGGGCGCCGTCCAGGTCAATTCTGCTTTGGCCGCGGGCGCTACCGCGAAGTCGATGAAGTTCCCGGGCGGCACGTTCGACAAATCCACACTCACCTCGTTCGACCACGCGCTCGCACGAAGTCCCGCATCAATCGATCGGACTTTTACGAAATAGGTGGTGTTGTCTTTGAGCGCGAGCGTGCGAGAAATGGATGCCGTGTTACCAAGACCAATCATCGGCGTGTTGCCTTGCATCGGCGTCGCTTGTTGCGGCGAAACCATCGTGTAAGTGTTACCGCCGGTGCGATACGTGATCGCCAAATCGTAGGTGAGCGCTTTCTTATCCACTTCGCTGGCGTTTCCAATGTCCCAACGGAACGTCGCAAGCGCGCCGTTCACGGTGTAGCTCAGAGCCGGTTGCGTGGGCGCCGCGTTCGCGGGCAAACCGCTTTCGACCTGAAGGTTCTTAAAATATTTCACGACGCGTTTCGACGAATTGTCCAAGCCCATTGCGACCAGATCCAAATCACCATCGTTATCAACATCGGCCAGCGCCAGCGATGCCTTCGTCAATCCAAAGCCCGGCCCCAACGGTTCTTCAACACTCCAGGAAATTGCACCCGCGGGCAAAGCGGCGCCGCTGTTTAAGTAAACAAACAAGCGGCCTTTGTTCGCTTGCGGATCGAGCCCCGCGACCGTGATGTCCGGATATCCATCGTTATTGATATCGCCCACCGCGAGCGCGCCCGCACCGGAATTCCCCGAATTCAACGGTTGGCTGGTTCCCGGCGTGTTGAACGGATGGTAGATGAACGGCGTGGCAGGATTGCCGGTCCCTTCAAAAATCGCGATTTCGGAATTCGCACCTTGTCTTTGACCGCTGACAACCAAATCCCATTTGCCATCGAGATTTACGTCCGCCCAGCAGAGCGAAGCGTTTGTGTAACCATCCAACGGGCCGAAAGGCTCGTTATAAATTGAGAATACGCCGTTGGTTTGTTTGAGAACCATGAAGCGCGCGCGCGTGCCGTCGAAACCCGCCACCACGATATCGAGCGTTCCGTCGCCATCCACATCGGCCAACGCAACCGCCGCCCCCGACGAGAAGGACACATTGAAAAGTTTTTTCGCGGTGTTGATTTGGAAGGCGTTGTTCATGTTGACGTTTTCGTAGAGTCGGACACCGTTCACACCAGCACCCACCGCAACAATGTCCAAATCGCCATCATTATCGATATCACCAACCGCATAACCGCCGCGGCTCATCGCCGGCAGCGCTATATTCGAACCAGTGAATGTGCCGTTCGTGTTCAAATAAAGTTTTGTTGTTGGATTTTGATTGGTATCCAGTCCGGAAACGAGCGCGTCGATACTTCCGTTGCGGTCAATGTCCACGAGCGTAAGCGCGCTGTCCTTCAGACCCGCACCGATGGTTGTCTGGGAAAATCCTCCGGCCGCTTGACCGATGAGAGCATGGAACGCCAAGGCGGACGGTCCCATTCCGATCTCGGCCACATCAAACCGCGCGTCGTTGTTAAGCTGACCGATTGCGAGCTGGCCTTCGGCGATTCCCGTGAAACCGGTTACAAGTTCCGAACTGAAATGAGTGGCCTTTGCCGAAGCGATGCTGTTCGGCAAATTAGAAACAACGCCGTTGCGGTCTTCGCCGAGCACGCGGAAATAATAGAGCGTTCCAGGAACAAGGCCTGTGATGTCGCGAGATTCGGTGAGCCCCCCGCGCACGAACGGCGGATTTGCACCGGCCGCTGCGATTGCCACAAGCGAAACGCCCGCATCGGTCACGTTAGCGAACGAATTGGGAGAGAAATAAATTCGGTACTTCGTGACGGTTCCACTTTGTCCGTCGTCTCCGGGCGCCGTCCACGTGAGACGTACTTGGGCGCCGGCGGTCGCCGACAAATCGGTAACGGGCGCCGGAGGAATTGCGGGAACCGTGACAGTTTGGGCCGCGGAAAATGCGCTTCGGTGGAGCGACGGATCCACAGTTTGAACACGCCATTGATAACTTGTCGCGTCCGGCAAATGAAGCGACCACGCCACAGAATTCTGTCCATGCGTTAAATAATTTCCGAGAAGTGGCGTCGCGATGGCCGACGAAACAACAATTTTCCCCGTCGACAGATTCGTAACGGTCAAATTGTAGGAGAGACCGCGCGCGAGCGCGCTATCAACGCCGGCTGGCGCGGCGGGCACGTTCCAATGAAACGTAACGATTCCCGAGACAGAGTCGAACGTGGTGCTCAAGTTGTTCGTGGGCGGCGCCCAGTTAATGGAACCAACACCCGCGTCTGCTTGCAAATTTTCGAGCAACGCCAATCGTTGGATATCGGCACCGCTTGAGGTGGATTGAAGTCCCAGCAGAAGCAGATCGGCGTCGCCGTCGTTGCCCATATCTCCGGCGGCCAAGCCACCGTTATAGACGCCGAAATCCTTTCCGAACGGATGCTCGACAATCTGCAAAGGATTCGCAGGTGTCGACGCAAACTTGTTGGAGAAAATCATGAACCGTTTCGGATCGGTGGGTTTTGTGGAGGTCTGCCCCGACGCGATAAGTTCCGGGTAACCGTCGTTGTCCAAATCCACCCACGCGAGCATTCCGGCGAGCGAGCTTCCGGAATACGTGCCGGTCGACATCGTCATGGTTCGCATATCGAAATTGAAAGCGCCGTCGCCTGGAAAAACTTTTAGTCGCGCTTGCGCCGCCGCCGACGCGTAACCGGAAACCGCCAAATCCCAAAAGCCGTCGTTATCAAAATCGCCCCAGGCCACAGCGGAACCCGCAAGTCCCTCGGATGCCCATTTCTTCGTGAAATTTCCATTTCCATCGTTCATGAGCACGGACGTGTTGCGTGAGGTAGCGATCGCCACATCCAAATCTCCGTCATTGTCAACATCCGCCCACGCCATCGATCCGCCAATCGTGCCCGCGGTTTCGCTGGATAACAATACCGGTGAAAACGAATGGTCAACGTCATCGTTGCGTAACGCGGTAAGTCCGATGAACGAACCGGAAATCGGGCCCAACACAATAAGGTCTTGCGTGCCATCGGCGTTGTAATCGGCCCACTTAATCTCACCGAAGGTTCCGGTGTCAAAATTGGGATCGATGCTGCGCGAATCGATTGGCGCGAAAAATTGGCTCGTCGGAGTTTGATTGTTTCCTTTGTTCCGATAAATGAACACGCGATTGGACGTGGCAGAGTTCGGAAGGAGTCGACCCTTTACGGCAAGATCAAGAAAACCATCCTGATCATAATCGGCCATGGCCACCGATGCGTCATCCATTTGTTCGGTCAAGGTTTGTCCGAGCGAAAATTTCTTCGTGTTCGGATTGTAAAGGTATACGCGGGTGTCCACGGTACCGTGATTGCCGGCCGCAACAAAATCCAAATAGCCGTCGTTGTTGATGTCGCCCCATGCGACGGAACCGCGGGAGGTCGCCGAGGAAAGCACCAATTTGTCATCGGCGAGTTGATAGTGTCCAGCCGTGGCGCTCGCCGTGCCTGGAAGCACCGCGAATGTTTTGTCGTTGTACGCGCGAATCGCAAACCAATAATTTGTGTTCGGCGTTAAACCTGTGACGGTCATTTCCTGAATTTTCCCTGGATCCAAAACCGTGTTTGTCGTGTTAAGCAACAGCGTCCAATTGGGCGACGCGACATTGATCGGCACCGCGGGGTCCGTGTTTGATTTGTAAATCTCGTATCCCTTCACGCGCGCCAGTCCGTCGCCGCGCGCGCTTGGCGCCGTCCATGTGAGCGAAATCTGAGCGCCGCTAACCGCTAGGAGATCGGTGATATTGTTCGGTGGAACGGGCGGCAAATAGACGGGCCCCTGTTCGGTGTAGGCGCCTTGCGCGTACGCCGAATCAATTGCGCGCACACGCCAATAGTAGGAGGTTCCGTCTTCGAGCGAGAGTTTTACGCCGCGTTGTGTGTCATCAAGAAATGCGCTCGGATAATTTCCGATGAGCGGACTGCCATGAACACCGGGCACCGTCAACGTCGTCGGATTCGTGGCAAAAGAAACGGTGGCCACTTGGATCTGAAACATCATTCCGGTTCCACTCGTCTCGTCGTTGGTGGGAGATTGCCAGGCGAACGAAATGTTCGCCCCGTCTGTCGAGTTCGCAAGGGCGGTCGGTGCAGCGGGACGCGCGTTCGGAACATTTCCAACCGCGGAGAACGTCAAGTTTTCAAAAACGTAAAGTCTCGGACGCGAGCCGTCGAAACCGGCCGCGACAAAATCGAGATCTCCATTGTTATTTTGTCCATCGCCATCGAAATTGCCGAACGCGAGGGATCCGTTGTCCAGGCCACGCTGCGCCCCGAGCGGTTCAATCTTCGTCCATTGAACCGGATTTGCACCTTGATCGTTGTTCAGAAAAGCGATCAGATGGCGGTTCGTTCCATCCGAACCCATCACCAGCAAATCCGACCAGCCGTCGTTGTTGATGTCCCCCCACGCCAACACCGCTTGTTGGAAATCCCCAGCGAACAAACCGGGCTCTAGATCGAACGGCGTATCGAACGACGGAATCCCCTGCTGCGTCGTGTTGCGGTACACCAAAATCTTTGGATTCCCGTTTTGTTTTCCGAGCACCGCGAAATCGAGCAATCCATCATGATCCATGTCGATCCACGCCGCCGCCGACGCCGATAGTCCATTCGTACTCCAGGGCTTATCGAACTGATTGTTACCAAGATTGCGCAACAACATCAGCGATTCGTTGCCAACCACCAGCAAATCTTCTTTACCATCGCGATTGGCGTCGCCCCACGCAATCGACCCGTTTGTGATCGTCGTCCCGTCGAGCGGCGTGTTCACGTACGAAAGAGCTGTGCCGTTACTGATAATCAACCGCACGGTCGGCGTGTCTTGCGAGCTGGTCTTTCCAATGAATGCCAAATCTATTCGGCCGTCGTTGTTCGCATCGCCCACCGCCAATGTTCCTTCGCTTAGCGCCGGTAAAGATCCAGAATAAACTCCGTTGTCATCGACGAACGCCGGCGTGCGAACGCCGCTTCCCTGGTTCAAGAAAATTTTGGTTGAGTTGCTGTCGCCATAAATCAAGTCCAAATTGCCGTCGTTGTTCAGATCAACCCATTCGAGCATCGGAGACGATCCCGATTCTGATTGTTCAAACGCTTTGACGTATTGCGCCGCGTTTGGATCCCACCGAAACACGCGCAACGTGGGCACGCCAGCCACGGTACCGGCGATGGCGATGTCCATAAAATGACCGCCTGCGATTGCTGAAACACCATCGGAATTGAAATCGGCTATTTTCAAGATTGGATTTAACATGTCGTTCGGCAATCCAAAGTCGGAATGCTTCGCAAATATTCCTGCTTCTGCCGGGCCACCCGTCGCTAATCCGCTCCATTGTCCCGCACTGCGACGCGAACGTACGGCCGCATAATAACTGCCGTTAAACGACAGCCCCGTGAGAGAAACCGCGAAGGTCTCAGGCTGCTTGGAACCAGAGAGAATGATCTTCGCGACCGATGCGTCAGCAATGTTCGTGTCGTTGATCGGATTGGGCGAGATACGAATTTCGTAAATGTCGGCGCCACCCAATGGGGAGCTCCAGGTGAGACCGATTTGAGATTCTTTGTACACACGGAGGTTACCAACAGGGTCCGGTGGAGCGGACCAGAATGCCCAATTTTGGTTTCCTCCCGCATCCGTGCTCGCGGCATCGGCGACCATCGTCGCGCCGAGCGATGCGTTCGAATTTCCCACCGTCACGTTGTTCAATGTCTGATCGGTTCCCAAAAACACGATGTACCAAGGACGGGTCAATAGCGGATCGAAACATTGCAGCGAAACGTTTTGAAAGTTCACCATGTTCAAGACGGTCGTCCGCGAGAGCGGCGCAAAATTTAAGAGTTTGTCGGCCTGCGTGGATTGCAACGCGTAAAACGTCGTTGAGCCCTCAATATTCGAAACGGTCGTTCCCGTAAAAATTGTGGTCGAGGTTTTGCAATTAAAAACCGAATCTTTTGACGTCGTCCAATTCCCTTGAATATCCATGCGGAAGCCGTCGGCAATGAATGTTCCGCTGGACAAATTGAAATCGCCGTTCACGACAAGGCGACGATCCGCTGCAAGCGTGATCGTGACCGTTGAATTCGAAACGCTCGTCAGACCAGCAATTGTGAGCGCTGTCCCGTTAACGGGTTCAAGCCGGCAGGGTTTGTTCGAGGAACCATCGAAAAGCAGAACGTCGTTAGAGGCAGGCACTCCAGAAGGGGACCAATTGTTCGCGGTGCCGAAATTGTTATCGCTCCCAAGGCCGACCCACGTCTTCGTTTGCGCCAAAACAAACGCCGGCGCGCCGAAAAACAATAAAACGGCAATCGAATAAATTCTTTTCATACGATGTAACAGAATCGTAACAGCGTGGGATTAAGGATGCCTTAAGGTCGGGTTAAGATACGCTGAATCAAAGCTGGTGGACTCCCGAGCCCGTCAGAAGCAATACCACTACAGTTCGATACGTGTTTCTTAAGTATGAGGGAGGTGCCGACGGGCTACCAGGGAATTATCGACGGAAAGTCACCAAAAACGCCTCATTTCGAAGCGGTTTCTAACTATTCGTGAGACCGTGCTCTTTGATCTTTGCCGTGAGGGTTTTTGAGTCGATGCCGAGGATTTTAGCGGCTTCGTGTTTGTTCCAGTCGGTCTTTTTAAGAGTTGCAGCGATATGCTCGCGCTCCACTTTTTTGACGACGTCTTTAAGCGCTGCATCGGACGTCGCTGGCTTCGACGAGCTGCCTTTCTGCTGCGAAAACCGAATGCTTGTCGGAAGATGCTCCACTTCGACTGTGTTGTCGGCGAGCACGACGGCGCTTCGGATCGCGTTTGATAATTCGCGGATATTTCCAGGCCAACGGTATTTTTGAAAAATGTCCAACACGGCGTTGCTTACTTTTTTCATCGGCGTGTTCATTTCGCGCGTGTATTTCTGCAGGTAATGACTCACGAGAATCGGGATATCGTCGAGACGATTCCGGAGCGGCGTCAGTTCGATCGTGAAAACTTTGATGCGGTGATAAAGGTCCTCACGGAATTCTCCGCGGCTCGACGCCGCTTCCAAATCTTTGTTCGTTGCGCACACAACGCGCGTGTTCACGCGCACCTGCTTGCGTCCACCGAGCCGAACAAACGACGGATCTTGCAGCACCCGTAGCAACTTCGCTTGCACAGACATTGAGAGATTTCCGATTTCATCGAGAAAAAGCGTGCCCTCGTCGGCCATTTCGAAACGACCGGCGCGCGACTCGTCAGCGCCCGTAAACGCCCCCTTTTCGTAACCGAAAAGCTCTGACTCCATCAATGTTTCCGGAAGCGCCGCGCAGTCGACCGGAACAAACGCCTTGCTCGCACGCTTGGATGCCAAGTGAATAGCGCGCGCGGTCAGTTCCTTACCAGTTCCCGATTCTCCGAGCAAAAGAACGGTTAAATCGGTCGGTGCTACCTTGGTAATAAGTTTGTGAGCGAGATCAAACGCCGCACTTTTACCAACCATTTCGCCGGGGCTTATCGACACGTCGGCCGACAACGTCGGCGCACCGCCAACGAGCAACGCATGCCGAACGACTTCTTTGATGCGGCTGTTATCGAGCGGCTTGATCAAATAATCGCAGGCGCCCAGACGCATACTTTCGACCGCGGAGTCCACCGTTTGATACGCGGTCATCATGACGACCGGAAGGTCCGGCGCGTTTTTACGAATCCGCCGAAGCGTTTCGACGCCGTCCATGCCCGGCAACTTTATGTCCAAGAAAACAACATTCGGCTTCGTGTTCATTTTTTTAAGCGCTTCTTCACCGGATTCCGCAGCGACAACTTCGTATCCGGCAGCCTCGAGCACCTTCGAAAAAATCATGCCCACCTGCGGCTCATCATCGACAACCAACACGCGTCCTTTGGAGGCCATTACGCTTTTTCCCCCTCGACTCGAATCGGCAACAGAACTCGAAAAGACGTCGTGTTTGTTTTTGGATCGCCCGCCGCTTTGATTTGACCGGCATGACCTTCGATGACTTGTTTCACAATGGCCAGACCCAGCCCCATACCGGTTTCCTTGGTCGTAAAGAAAGGTTCAAAAATTTTTTCTTCGAGGTCCGGAGACAGAACGCCTCCGGAGTTCGTGATCGTGAGCAAAATATTTTTCAAGGTCCGATCGAGGTCGACCGCGACCAGGATTTTGCCGGGACCTTTCATTGCCTCTAGCGCGTTGTCGATAATGTTCGTAATCACTTCTCGAATCAAATCAGCGTCGACCTGAATCGCCGGAAGCTGCGGTTGATAGCGACGAATAATTTCGACACCTTGAATTTTGCAGCGGGCGTCGCAGTTCTTGATCACTTCATCGGCCAACTTTTCCACGCGCTCGGGTGATTTGCGAATGCGCGAAGCGCGCGAATATTCCACGAAATCGCGCGTCAACTGTTCGAGCACCTTCACCTTCTCTTCAATCGCTTGAAGGATTTGCAAATGCTCCGGATTCGACGACAAATGCCCTTCCAAATATTGCGCGCACATCTGAATAATCGATAACGGATTGCGCATGCGGTGTGCGATCGCACCGGCCATTGAACCGACCGCGGCCAAACGCTCTTTCTGTAAAAGCTCGGTTTGCATTTTCGAAATTTCGCGCTTTAAGTTGTGACTTTCGAGGCAGCGCCGGATCGTGGCGAGCAGCAAATCGCGGGGGAAAGGCTTGGTGATGTAGTCGTAGGCGCCGGAGCGCATGGACTCGACCGCGGAGGCGACGGAACCGTAAGCGGTCATGATGATCACGTTCGTGGACGGATAATGGTACTTCACTTGCTTGACGAGTTCGACGCCGTCCAAGTCCGGCATCGAAAGATCCGTTAAAACCAAATCAAACCGCTTTAACTGCAATAACGCTATGGCTTTTTGGGCCAAGCCACAGGTTTCAACTTCGTAACCATCGGATTCGAGAAATATTTTGCAGAGATCGCGGGATGGAGCCTCGTCATCAACAATGAGAATTCGGTTGTCGTGCAGCGATGCGGCGGCGGTTGGTGTTACAGAAGATCCATAGTCGGCGGACGGCTTAGAGTTTTTCATCCAAGCGATACCCCACGCCGATGAGAGTTTTTATGTAGCGACCCGCCTCGCCCAATTTCTTTCGCAGGTGCCGGATGTGCACGTCGATGGTGCCGAGGGTTCCCGGATAGTCATAGCCCCACACGGTGGACATGAGCGCCTCTCGACGAAGCGCTTTGTTCTTGTTTTTCGCAAGCGCAACGAGCAGCTCAAATTCTTTCGGGGTGAGCATGAGGTCTTTGCCTTTGTATTTGACCTCGTGCATGTCCATATCAATTTCCATGGGACCAATTTTTAGAACGGAAGATTCGTCCGACTTGTTCATCTCGACGCGACGGAACACCGCCTTGATGCGGGCCAAAAGTTCGCGGTTTCCAAACGGCTTCGTGAGATAATCATCGGCGCCCACTTCGAGTCCGATCACCTTGTCGGTTTCGGTGTCTTGAACCGTGAGCATAATGACCGGAACGCGACGCGAGCGAATGTCTTGTTTGATTTGACGACAAAATTCGAGACCGCCAATGGTGGGAAGCCGTACGTCGAGCAAAATCATATCGGGCAGAGTGACTTTTAATTTTTGGAATGCTTCGTCCGTCGAATGCGCGGTGGTGGCGGTGTATCCATTCTCTTCGAGAATGTCTTTGACGAGCTGGCAGATCTGGACTTCGTCATCAACTATGAGAATTCTTTTTTTGGCCAATTTTCACCTCTTACGACTTATACGGATGTTGTCAAACATTCGCGTCAGGAGTTGGAGTCATCGGAATTGTGAAATGCACTTTCGTTCCTTTTCCCAATTCCGACTCAACCCAAATTCGTCCGCCGTGTGCTTCGACATTTCCTTTTGCAATCGCGAGACCCAGCCCGGTTCCTTTTTGCCCCGTGACCGCCGTGGTGGACGTTTTAACCTGACGAAAACGTTCAAAAACCGCTTCTTTCTGATCGTCGGGAATTCCCATACCGGTGTCTTCGACAGAAATCTGCACGAAATCGGTCTGATTTCTCGCAATTATTCTGATTTTGCCTTGAGAAGGGGTAAATTTCAAGGCGTTTGAAAGAAGATTTGTGATGACCTGGCGGATCTTTTCATCGTCAACCAACAAACTCGGGACCGATTCCGGAATATCGACGAAGCAATTGATGTCCTTTTTCTCGAGCAATGGCTGAAAAAGGCCCGCGATTTCCTCGACCACCGTGCGCAAACGAAACGGCTTTCGGCGAACCTCGACGTGCCCCGACTTCAGCTTCGCCAAATCCAAAATGTCATTAATAAAGTGCGCAAGCCGGCTTGTGCTTTCCTGAATAATGGAAAGCGCTTTCTCTCTTTTGTCCGGAGCAATGTCCTCGATGGGTTTCCCTCGTAACAGTTCCGCGTAACCGGATATCGCCGCGAGTGGCGAACGAAGCTCATGCGATACCGATGACACAAAGTCATCTTTCAATTGATCAAACTCTTTTAGTTTCATCGCCATCAAATTAAATTCGTGCGCGAGAAACCCCAGCTCATCGGCGCTCTCGACCGGAATGCGCGTGTCCCAGTGCCCTTCACCGATGGCTTTGGCACCTTCGGTTAAATTTGAAATCGGGCCTGTTAATTTCTTGGCCAGAAAGAACGCGACCATCAGACCCACAATCAAAACAAGGCACATGCTCCACAGGAGTTTCGGCCAAATACGATCGATGATCGATTCCAGCCGCGCTTCCATGAGGTTCACATTGAACCCAAGGAAAACGATGCCGTTAATTCGGTCACCACGGACGTTGACCTCAGTGAGCGGCTCACAGTAATGCAGCCATTTCTCCTCTCCGGACTGGCTTTCACGGACAATCGGACTCGTACCGGATTTTTCATCTGTGGCACACCGCGGCGAAAGTTTTTTAAACCGCTGCAAACTCTCCAGCCCGCCCAATTGAATGCCGCCGCGCGATTCGTCGATAAACACGGCGTACGCCAGTTCAGGAACCGATTTCTCCAGCGACTCGCTCGTTGCTTGAATGGCGAGATCGTCGCCGAGATAAACCGCATCCGTGCAGGCGCCGCGAAAATTTGCGAACCAAGTTTCTTGGCTTTGATGCATCTCACCGCGGAGAAAATGGCGAAGAGTAAAGACAGTCGAGAGGCCCGTGATGGCCACAACAGCCAGCACCAGAGAAATCGTGAAGAGCGTTAGGCGGGGTTGAAGCTTTATTTTTGAACCTCGATAATTTTTACTTTGGAGCCGGCTTTTAGCTCGGGTGGTTTCTGCACAATCACCACTTCACCCGCTGTTAAACCGGATTCGATCTGCGTGTTTTCCGTCGAAACGTAACCGACTTGAACATCGCGCGCTTCCGCTACGTTGTCTTTGTTCACGACAAACAACTGGAAGCCCGTGTTGGATTTGATCAGAGCGTCGTTCGGAACCGAAATGGCGTCATCCGCTTCGTACGTAATGACGCGCGTGCGCGCAAACATACCCGGCAACAAAAGGCTATCGGGATTCGGAATTTTGGCCGTGATTTCGAACGTTTTGCTTTCACCAATGATAATGGGCGAAATGCTTTCAATCGTTCCTTCGAAAATATTTCCAGGATACGCGTCCACCGTTACGAGCATTTTTTGTCCGGGATACACCTTATCCACCTGCTTCTCGATAATGCCAACCTTCACGAGCACCTGCTTTATAGATACGAGTGTGGACACCTTTCGTTGGGGCGTCACAAATTCTCCGACATCCGCCTCACGCTCTCCCACAATTCCATCGCGCGTGGCCACCAAGCGGGTTTTGTCCAGTTCCGATTGCGCGACATCGAGATTCAAACGCGATTCGTCCAGTTTCGTCTTGGAGACGCCTCCCAATTGATAAAGTTTTTCGGTTTGTTCCAGTTCGTTCTTTGCGCGTTGCACTTTCAGCATGGCGTCGCGTTCGCTCAGTCGCCCGAGAATTTCTCCACGGTGAACCTTGCGACCCGGCGTGATATTCAATTCTTCGATGCGGCCGTCCACTTGGAACCGCAGCTCGATTTCCGCTTCGCCTTTTAACGTTCCAACCGCATTAATCGTGTCCTGGAAGCGCCCAAGCTTTGCTTCGATCGCGTTGACCGGAATCTCGTCCGGTTGCGCGCTCGTTGATTCAACGTTGTCGACTTTTCCTTCGCCGTTTCCGCGCAACTTTTTGATGCCGTACATGCCGATAGCAATCACTACAAAGCCAAGAAAAAGCGCCGTCGATTTGTTCTTTAAAACCCAATCTTGAATCTTTTCCTTCGGAAAAACGAAACGTGGTTTGGGCTTTGGCTGCTCGGGGTTGCTTGCCGGAGTTGGGGCAACAGGCTCGCTTGGAGCCGCCGGCTCATCGGCGTGCAACGACGGAAATTCAAAATCGTTCTTTTTGTCGTCCGGCGGATTGTGGTCGGTCATTCGGCTTACAGACTGGCGGGCGGCGTCGGACGAGATTTGCCGTGCGCGGCAAAGACTTCTTCGATCTCGTCGTAATTCAGCTCTTCTTTTTCAATTAAGAGCTTCCCGAAAATTTCAACCATCTCCCATTCTTTGCGCAAGAACGCTTCGGTTTCTTTCGCGCAATCATGAAGAATGGCTTGCACTTCGCTGTTCAACTGGTTCTTTAATGATTCGGAAAGCATGAAAACGGTCTGATTGTTCTGAACAATCGCATAATTACCGAGAATGCCACTTGTGCCCATGCCGTATTCCCAAACCATCGCCTGCGCGTGCGACAGGGCGTTCGCGAAATCCGACGAGGCGCCCGTGCTCGTTACTCCATATTTAATTTTCTCAGCAAGAAACCCGGCGAGAGCCACTTTGATGTTCGCGATCAATTCTGGTTTCGACCTCGTGTACTGTTCCTCGCGGGGTACCGGTAGCACGTGACCGAGCGCTCCACCGCGATGCAAAATCGTCGCTTTAAAAACGTCATGCGTGGGATGCTCGTTGTAAACCGTAACCAGATGGCCTGCTTCGTGCGTGGCGACTGTTTCCTTCTCCTTCGCGGTCATGGGCAAACGATGCGCAATCCCGAGGTCGATACGTTCAAATGCCTGGGATAAATCCTTAAGCGTAATCATGTCGCGACTTTCACGAGCAGCGATTAAAGCAGACTCTTTTATGGCCGATTCAATATCGGCTGGAGACTTTGCGACGGTCCGCTGTGCAAGCTTTTTCATTTCCAAATTGGGATCGGCTTTCACTTTTCCGAGATAGTAACGGAACAGATCTTCCCGTTCTTTCAGATGGGGCTTGCCAACATAAATTTTTCGGTCGAATCGACCCGGGCGAAGCAACGCCGGATCCAATGTCGACTCGGCCGCGTTCGTTGCGCCAATGAAAATCAGCTTGTCGGACCCGGACTGAATACCATCCATTTGTACCAACAATTCGTTTTGGGTGGAGTTTGTTTCTTCGGAACCACCGAACGCGTTGAACGATCGCGCTCGTCCGATCACGTCCAACTCATCGATAAAAACAATGCACGCGCCGTGCGCTTCGGCCAAAAGACGTGCCCGCTTCATTAATTGCCGAACACGCGAAGCGCCCACACCGACGAACACTTCGACAAATTCACTCCCGGAAATCGCGAGAAACGGTATCCCTGATTCAGCGGCGATGGCTTTCGCAAGCAACGTTTTCCCGCAGCCCGGCGGGCCTTGCATCAAGATACCTTTGATGATCTTGCCACCAATTCGTTTGACCAGCGCGCGGTCGCGAATGAGCGACACCACTTCGAGCGCCTCGCGCTTCGCTTCTTCGAGGCCAATGACGTCGGAAAACTTAATTTTTATGAATTGAGCATCGAGTTTGCGTGACTGCGAGGACAGCTTGGACATCCCACCCATCATGAAGTACCGGTAGCCGAAAACAAACACGAGCGAGCTGACCACCGCGTTGAACAAATAAATAGGAAAACTCGCGAGCAGCGATTGCTTCTGGAAGGACTCGAGTTGGAACAAAAACACATAAGAGCCGACGATCGTGAGCCCAAGGCTGAGCACGATCAACAACCACTTCATAAGGGACATCCAATTGTCGTCCCACCAAAGCTTCAATTTTGCTTTGTTCATAAGAAACGCACGAGCTCCTTAGGTTGGAGAATGGTTAACGGTAGGGAAGTGTCGGAAAAGTTATTTCTTCTTTTCGGGAGCGACACCGGGTTTCGGCATTTCGCCCGCTTTCTCTTTCATGCGCTCACGCATTTGTTCCAAATCCACTTGGCGATCGCGCTGAATGTCGCGCATGCGACGTTCCCACTGGTAGCGCGTGATCGACTGCGAGAGAAGTTGAACCAGACCGGCGAGAATGATGGCCCCGGCCAATCCGAGCGAGATGAGAGATTTTTTCCGGTCCGGAACCAAAAAGCTCAAAATTATTCCGATGATTCCAATCGCAATGATGATCAGTGGCAAAGCGGAACTTCCAAATGGCGACATTACGTCCTCCCGTTCGACGAAAAATTGTGACACGTTTTGTTCGTCGGATTCTAACAGGGCAACCCAGGGATATCAAGATCTTTAACTTGCATCGCGACCGGAGTGCCCTTACAATTATGTATGGATCCGCAGGCAATCAACCGCTTCGTCTCAACGCTGGCCGGCGCATTTCGATCGTTTTACATTTACAACCAAGACAACAAAGCTTTTGAAGAAATCCTTCAGAACCTCGTCAAAAGATTTCAAGACACTCAAAAAACTCCCCAACCCATCCAGCTTGTTGTTACAAACCGGTCGCTGCTGTTCCAAGGTGAACCCGTTGGATTTCCGGAACTCACCGTTTCGTTCGCGGGCTTGCTGAGAAATCTCGGGTACCGCAGCATTCAATTTCAGGCTCCGCTGCAATCGCGCAATATCTTTCAATTGCTGCACATTCTCACCGGCAAAGATAGTTCGGATTCGAAAAACGAAAAGCTCGTTACGCTGCTGGACGATGGTGAGCCAAAACCGGTGAGCTTGGTGCCGATGACAGCAAATTCGTACCTATTAAAACTGTCCGACGAAGCGATCACGAAGCGTTTCGCACCGGTACTGGTTCCAAAATCGCAAAACGGTTTCGGTTACGTTGAGCAACTGAACGCGAACACGGTGAACAACCTTGCTGATTTCTACGCTCATGCAATCGAAAAGGCGAAGTCACTCCCGGTCCAACACAAGACATTCCTACACGATTTCATAAACGCGGCCCGCGAAGGTTATTTTCCATGGGAGCGATTCTCGAAATTTTTCCCCATTCCGGTGTCGTTAAAAAATCATCTGCGCGAACAACTCGATCAAGAACCGACGCAAAATCTCCGAAAAGAATCCGCTCTCGGGCACCGGTTCGTTGTTCAGAAGGTATTCTCGGCGGCCACGCGCAAAGTTGACTGGGAGTCGCGTTTGTGTGCATTTTCGACAGAGGAAGTGAACCAACATCACGAATTTCGGTCCATTGGCTTGATGTCCTCGGCGGCTCAAGATCTCGACTTGGCCGCGGCGCTGCTTCAGGAAGGCGGAAGCAACTTTATTTTCGGACTTTCGCTTTTGTTGCGCTGCATGTCCGAACGCAACTCCGTTCCGATTCAAGAGAAATCACTCAAGCTCGCGATTGAGGCGTGGACCGCCTGCACATCTTCCGACACTGAAAATCCCGCCGTATCGCTGATCGCATCGCTGCGCCAACAATTAACCTCTTTGCAGAATATCGGCCTTGTGCTATTTCCGCTGCGCTCATGCACCCTCGAATCGTCGGCCTTCACGGACATGTCGAATTATTTCCGTTCGCTAGGAAAAGCTTGCTTGCCGGGTCTTGTCAAAGCGCTGGACGGCGAACAGGATCGGGGAATGCGCAAGAAACTCTGCGTGCTCCTGACAAACGTCGCCCGTGAAGACGGCGCCGATGTGCTCGTCGAATCGCTTGCGCACGCGTCCGCTTTTCTAACACGCAATTTGGTGATGATTCTTGGAGACATTCGTGCGTCGCAGCTTTTGCCCGCATCCGCGCCCCTCTTAACGCACCCACAAAAGATCGTGCGATCGGAGATGGTGCGCGCGTTGTGCCGCATAGGGAGTGACGAATCGCAACGCGCACTTCTCAATTTCGCTCGATCGTCTCAGGATGCTGATCTAAAACAGGTGGCCGTGCAAGTGTTGTCCCAGACAAAATATCGCGACGCGGCGCGGGCCGCATGAGTGAAATGATGCCCAACACACGCCAGCGCGACCGCGAAAAATACAGCGCGGCACTCCGTGCGTGGTATGCAACGTTTAAGAACGCAAGGCTTTATTCCCCGAGCCATCCGAGCACCACGGAAGCAGCCCAGAAATTTTTGCAAGCTTTGCAAGACGTCCTATCCATACGTTTTGATTTTCTGCTGCACCATGTGGACGGTTTGTTTGTGATTGATGACATGCTTTTCATTGAAGAAAGTCTTTCGCTGTACGATTTGCTCCGCGGCTTTGAAGAACGAAAGATTGCGAAAGTGGCGTTCTTGCCGAACGTTACCACGAAAGAGGTGGTGGACCTGAGCCAACATCTCATGGAGAAATCCGGACCGTCCCGAGGCTTTCAAAGCGAACATATTAAGGCCACGCTTGAAGAAGAAAGGAAACACGACGACAAATCGAAAACAGTTCGCGCGCATTTTGACCGTTCGGTGACCATTTACAACGAGTGGCTCGTCCTGGCCGAGAAAACACTGACAAAGATTATTGAGGAACAAGCCGTGTCATTGGCCGATTTGGCGCTGCCGCTCGATCGACTTGTCGACGCGGTTCATCAGCGTCCGATGGATTTTTCTCTCATGCTCGCAACCTTTCCACGGACGAACCTTTCGGTCCAACACGCGGTGCATACGACAATTCAGTGCGTTTATCTTGCCCATCAACTGGGGTGTGATTTGACGTCGACGAAAATTCTGGCGTTGTCGGCGTTGCTGCACGATACGGGCCGTTTTCTGTTGCCATCCGAATTTTCAAGCGGCCACAAATTGAAAGAAGGCGACATTGAATTTGTTCGGTTGCACGCGCGCGATGGCGCTTCTTTTCTTGCTGGTGTACAGGGATTACCGATGAGCGTTGTGCGAGTGGCGCTGGAACATCACGTGGGCGCGGACGGCCAGGGATATCCGGCGCTACCGGGATCCCTAAAGCCGCACATCTTTTCTCAAATCGTTGGACTTTGCGACTTTGTTAGCTGGGCAACCGTGTCCGATCATCATTATCATCGGCCGGTACCGATGCATCGAATACTCCGCACAACGCTCCACCGCGCTCGTACGCAGTTCCCTCAGCTTCTCGTCAAACTGCTGCTACCGTTCCATGGGTTGTATGCGCCGGGCACGATCGTTCAATTGAACACCGGCGAGCGTGGCGTTGTGATAATGCCGAACCTCGCACACATCGCGCGGCCGATGGTGCTTGTTAAGACAACTCAAGGCACATGGAATCCGCGCAATCTGGCGGCCCTCGGGAACAACAGCACAGACCCTTTCCCACTCTCGATTCGAAAAACGCTCGGTCACATGGATAAAATTGATTCGCTCATTGATTTCCTTCCTGATGTAGAATCGGCAGCCGCTTAAGGCGCGCTGCATGAATTTCACTGAACAAATACAAAACAGTCTTCTGAAAGACGTCTCGCGATCTTTCTATTTGAGTTTCAAGATCCTTCCGAAAAAAATTCGTTCCGTGATGGGACTTGGGTATCTGCTGTGCCGTGCCGCCGACACGATTGCCGACACTCCTTCCACGCAAACTTCAGAGAAACTTAAACTGCTTGGCCAGTTTCGAAGTTTGTTCGCGACGTTTCCGATACCGAGCGACCGGCTCACCGATTTTTTGAGAGATCTCGACAACCTGAATCTAACGCCAAAAGTCAACGAACAAAGACTGCTGAAAAATTTCAATCGCTGCACGGCCTGGTTCAATAGTCTCACGCGCAGCAATCAAGCGTTGATCCAATCGGTGGTCACTGCGGTGATCACTGGCATGGAAATGGATTTGAAAATTTTTGATGGTTCCGACGCAGAGTCGGCGAAAGCCATGCCCACCGACAAAGAACTCGAAGCGTATATCCATTGGATTGGCGGCGAACCCGGACGTTTTTGGACCAGCGTGTGCTTGTCGCACTTGCCTGTATTGAACATTCCAAACCCGGACCGCATGCTCCAGGACGGAATCATCTTTGGGACAGGCCTTCAGATGGTCAATATATTACGGGACTTTCCTGAAGACCTGAAGATGGGGCGATGTTACATACCGACCGAGTTACTCAACCGCGACGGGATTGCGATCGACGATATCATCGCTGGCAAAAAAGAAGACGAGTTTCGAAAAGTTTACGTGGATCTAATTGATCAAACGATATTTCGCTTGGAGCGTGGGCTTTCGTATATATCGCAGCTTCCAAAATTTTCGCTCGGATTGCGCGCCGCCGTGTGGTGGCCGCTTATGATCGGAATGAAAACACTAAAAAAATTGCGTGAGACTCCGAACATTCTTAAGACCACTGGGCCCGTAAAAATAAAACGGTCACAAATTTACGGTTTGATTCTTACGTCGTTTTTTTTGTTGCCGTTTGACGCATTGCTAAAAAAAGAGTTCGAGAAATTAGATTAAGAATCTAAGCACCGCCCAAAATGGCGCGACGCTCGATCCAGTCCTCGTGACGGACCGGGATTTTCGGCAGCTCATTGTTTTGTTGATTATGTTCCAAACGAAACTTGAGACCAACATCCATTCGCGTCACCGGTGATTGGGTCAACGGCACATGCGTTACGTAGACCTCGCGGCTGCCATACAATCCTCCCCCTTGAACGGTCATGCCTCGCTCACGAGCCCCTGCGCTGTTAACCAACTTGTATCGAACAAGATCGCGTTGCGTTCCGTCTAAAATAACCGGCGTTTGGTAGTTCCCAAAAATTCCCACGCCGCCATCGGCCAAGTTCGCCGATAGCCTTTCCGTTAAAATGTCGAGCGCAATCTTGCCGTTGGCGCCGCCATCAGCATAATCGGCCAATTGATCCGCTAATTTATCGGCTGGATAAGATGGCATGTTCCAAATTATTACGTCGGCGAGCTCCGTGGTTGGAATCGAAGACAGCAAGTTGTCCGTCACATGCGCGTAGACGACCGCTGAAATCCCAAGTTGGTCAAATGTGAGCTTCGTGTTTTCAACCGCCACCGGGTTTATGTCACTGGCATCGATAATCGGTGCCCATTCGGGCACTCTTTCGTTGATACGAATATAGTCCCTTAAGTCAGCAATCGAATGTCCGTGATAATTTATTGCACCCACCAACACGGCGACCGCGTCACAGCCGGTTCCGCAGCCAACGACTCGAATTCTTTTCTTTCCCTTCCACGAACCAGGCCCGTTTTTCTTATCGTATGTCTCCGCGACATTCGTAACATTGAAATAGTATTTCCGATCCTCAGCCGCTTTTTCGTATCCGCCATTCTGTTTGCCGATCGGAGAAGAGACGGTGGGCAAAACCTGAATCACAAAGTTTTCGGCTTGTCGACGACTCGCCAACAGCGGCTGTGGGTGTTCGAGAGGTGACCGAATGGATGTGAGCGTGATCGACGTGCCCAGATCAACAAGCACGGCAGGTTCAACACAATGATCACCGAATCCATTGAGACGACCGCCTTGGATCTCGCGATCGGTACGCCCGCGTGATCGCAAATATTCCTCGAGGCGTGCTTCGTCCTCGCTGCTTTGTTTCAAAATTTCTTTCCACTTATTCGAAAGCCCAATGGAATAATCCGGAGGATCGTACTGATAATCGGCCAAAGACAAATACCGAAAACTCGAATCCCGCCGCGTTTCGGTGGGAACAATTCCTATTAATCTCGAATTCCGCATGACCAGTTGGAATCGAGGATGCGGCGACGATAGTTCCTGGGTTAACAAAGCAAGACCCGTTTTCCATTCCGGCTCAACGGTGTAAATCATCAGATCATTAGGAGCGGTTGTGACGTCGACAACTTTTGTGTCTTCAAGGTAAAAAGCGCGGTCAATGGCTTGCATCGCTTTCGAAACATCCAAAGCGTGGTGCACCGCTGCGTCGTCCATGGCCTTCAGAAAATTCCGAGCGGATGTGAACCGCGAATGCGGGTTGGCTCGGAGTGCCTTTGAGATCACATCGCCGTACACTGCCCAAGGGGATTGCTTGGCGATCTCGGCGCGAACCCATTCATATATATCCGCATCTGGATATCGAGTTACCAACGAAGAGAAAACCCCGTCGTTCGCAGGATGGCGTTCCAATTTTGACATGCCCGTGCTCATTAAAAACAGTATTACACCGAGAGAAAAAACATCCGCCGATCGCGTATAAACTCCCCGAAAACCCGCCCGTGTTTCCGGCGATGCATAAGCGGGCGCACCGAGCACAAATTGTTGAAGGGATACCTCAAGCGACTGCATCAATTCGACGTCGATAAGCATCACTTGATTGTCTGGCAGCACCATGATGTTGGTGGCCGTAAGATCCAGGTGAACATATCCCTCTCGGTGAAAACGGTCAACGACCACCAACAAGTTTCGAAACACCTGCAAGCGATCGTGGTAGCTCGCATTGGCGGCGAGCCATTTGTCGAGCGTTTTCCCTTCGACCAATTCCATCGCAAACCAATATCGCGGAACCGCGCCGTGATAATCGACGCCTTGATCAATTAATTTGGGAACGAAATTGATCCCTTTTTGCGTGAGCAGCCAGAGGTTGCGAACCTCACGGGAATGCGCATTTAAAAACTCCTGAGAATTCGTTGGAAAATCAAGATACGTTTTAAGAATGACTTTGGCGTTTGTCTCAACGTGGACGGCTTCGTACACCGCCACGGCTCGGGCGCTTTGCGGCCGGATTTCGCGAAGGATGCGATACGGCCCCACGATGTCGTCGTTCGTTGGCAAATTGGCTTTGGCGACGGTCGCGCCCGTCAAATCGACGAGCGAATTAAAGACAACGTGCCATTCGAAAAACTGCGCAGCAACATCAAAAGCCGCACTTACCGAAAACACCGAAGAAGAAAGACTCGGAACACCAAGGAAGGAAAACGGCGCAACAGAAATAAGAACAGGAATAAAAAGCTTTCGAAAAACATTTTGAGCGCCACGATCCGATAATGGCGGCCCTAGCAAATGCAACGCCACATGAATCACGCGTGCGATAATGAGTCCGTACGCGCCGAACACGTAAACCGCTCCAAAACTAAAGACAAGCTCTTCAAGGGAAGGAAAAACAACGTTTTCTATTAAAGAGGCGGAACGCGTATGCCCCTTCAAGCGCAGAAATCTTGACTCACGCGCGAGAAAAGGAAGAATCCCCCTTCCGAATGCGTGCTCATGAACACGGGCCTTCATCAATTTATCGAGCGCCGCATCGCGGATTCTTTCAATTTGCCATTCGGACCATTTTGTGGCTTCCGAGATTTCTTGAATTGTAAGCGGCACACGACCATTGATACCGAAAATCATTCTTAAAACATCGGCCTCATGAGACATTAACACGGATGGAGAAACGTTGGTCAACATATCAATAACGTTCTGTCTGTTCAGCTTTTTCGAGATAGGCGCACCCTCTTCTTCCTCCCGAAGTTCGCCTGTCGGCGACGTCAGGCGCTCTCGAAGCCTATCCAGCGCGCGGTTTCTTATTTGGCGAATTCGTTCCACCGACAAACCCAGGCGACGCCCCACTTGTTCAAGCTTTTCCGGGTCCAGGCCATTCAATCCGTAATATTGAGACAACACAAATTGATCTCGCCGCGGCAATTGATACACCTGCTTCAATAATTCCTCGTATTTCGATGAATCGTAATCAATTTCTTCGCCAGCGATCGACTCCGTCAGCGTGCGCTCGGGCGCGTTCTCTTTTGCCTTCCGCAACACAGCGACGCGCATGCTTCTTCTCACTGATGGAGTCGCAAAAGTGCTGAAACGTCCAAACCCAACGCGATAATGTTCGGCCGCCGCAAGCAATCCACTGTAGCCCTCAGATTCCAATTCATCGATTGACAGTCCTTGTCTTGTAAATTTTTTTGCAAGACCGGTGACGATGCCCACATAAGGTCGTACCAGCATGTTCCTTGTATCTTCATAGGTTCTTATCCAATTCGAAATCTGTCGTTGTTGTTTCTCAGAATAAGAAAGCTCTCGAAATCCGTGCAAAAATCTCAACGTCAAATTCCTCAAATTCAAAGAAAGATCGTTGTTTTTTTCATGCCAATCTTTGATCTGCGCATAAAGCTCGGAACTGGGAGTGCGAGTTAGGACTTGAATGAGGTCTGCAATTCGAACGTTGTTTTTGGCAGTCAAACCAGGCCGAATCCAAAATTTTCCCTTTTTGTGCGCCTGCACATCCGCCTGGATGACAAGATTCAGATTTATTCTTCTGTGCAAATCGGACTTGAGAAGACGAAGCAACAAATCTTGGGCTTTTTCATTATCCAGCAGCACCGGCAACATCGAATCGAATATTGAATCCATTTCGCGAGCCAAGCTCTGTTCCTGTTCGGCCGTTAAAAAATCTTGGGCAAGAACCACACGGGTCAACATGGGCCAACCCATAACTTTTGCCAGCCGGTTATAAAATTCGTGCGCAACAACACCGCCCGTCCACATCCACACTTCGGAGGGAACGACAGAGACAAACTCAGAAAAAAGAACCGGAAACGCAACGCCACACGTGACAATCATTGCGTAACCAATCCACAGCGGCCACCGCCGAATCGCAATGTGCTGCGGCACGAACCACGGCATGAAGTGCTCGAGTGATTCCCGAATTGAAGAAGGGAACCAGCGACCGAAATCCGGTTTCTGGCGGGCAATAGAAAGCTCTGGCCGAATCGCCCCTGCGGCTCCGCTCAAGAACGTGATGCCAAGGTGCGCGCCATAAAGTCCAAAGACAATGTTCACCGCGTTCGCCCCTGCTTTTGCAATTGAAAGATCGTTCATTGCCAGTGTTGATTGAAGCCACGAAGCGGCAATCCCGCTGGAGACTGCGTTGGTGAGCAGCGCAACGCTCGCCACAAGCACGGCGAACAATCCGAATGCGCTTTTCGACATCGGCGAAGGCGAAAGGAAAATTTTTTCTCCTTCGAACAGCTTATCGAGCGAAAATTTTTCTTGCGCAAACACACTGAGATACGCGGAACCGTTTACGGTGTCGATCTTCGTGATCTTTGGAATAAATGTCACCACGGTACAGCCTGCGTCGCCGAGGCGTTTGTCGATGCCGGAAGAATGGAAGCCGCCGGTGACCAACACAAAGGTGCTTTGGTCTGCATCATTTATCTCATTGATTTGATTTAAAAAGTTCATCGCCATCGCGGCGTCACGATATTCCGCTTCCATATAAAACGCCTCAAACGGCTGAATCCTTTCGTGAGGTATAGCGCACGCGGAACGATGCTCGTTCTCGTATTCGTCCCACTCATTTTTGGTCAGAGAAAAATTCACAAGCTTCTCAAGCAGATAAAGTCGGCGCGATTGCGCAATCAACTCTCTCTCCGCCGGTGTTCGCGAAAGCTTTTTAAACGCCGCGCTTTCCATGTGTTCCAACTCGTTCGCCAACGCATCCGAATCAATTGACTTTGCCGCTCGCAAGTAATCATCGTAAAGCATCAACGATGGGAAATGGATCGGGGAAATATTTTTCTCACGCGCCTCGGCACGCGCGCGCGCGACCGCAGAGAAATCAATGATTGACTCGAGACGACGTGCTTTGAGAAATGTTTTCACGCTCGACGATGCATCCACGATCCGAGAAAGCGCCGAAGCGTAATCTCCCAACGAAAGCGACTGGTTACGATATTGTTGCACGGTGTTATCGAACCGAAGCAGCGAAGAATCAAATGTCTGTTGTTTTTTCTTTTCGAGATCGTTCACGTAGCGCAGGATCTCCGGTTTTAATTCTTTCGATGCCGCGAACGATTTTTGTACGGCTTCCACATTTGCATTGTAATGGCCAAAATCGTCGATACCAATCGTCGAGACTGTTTTTTCAGCGAAGACCGCGGCATGAATGGCACCGGAAATTTTTCCTTCTTGCAACATGTAATCCGCAACGTTGAAAACACTCGTTCGATCGGGAAATTTACGAAACGGCGTTAAATCGATTGAATGAAAAGCCCCTTCCAATGCCAGCAGCCGTACCTTTTCATTGTCAATCAGCTGTTGAAGAGCTCCGGAAATATTTCTTTGTGCTTCGCTGTTCATGTGAACGTCTTGAACATGGAGCACCACGGGATTTTTTGGAGAAGGATGAGTGGATTTTTGAACGTTGCGAATGGTGCCGAAGCGGGCCAATGCCATCATGCTCGCACGTCGCAAGCCAAGATCCGTGTGTACCGCAGGAATACGGGGACGCTGGATGAAAACATTCGGGGCCGACGACGGTCGCCTTTCCTGCCAGATGTTCCCTTCCACGCGACCGGCGAACAAGCAATTCGTGGCGAGATAAACAATCGAAAGCGAACCAGCAACTACGCGAACGAAACGGGGCGTTTCCATAGCGCGAATTCTATGGATGCGCGATTAAGATCGGATTAATGGAATGTAAATCTTTTGTAAACGGGTCAGCCCAATTTGTACTGCACGCCAAAGCCGCCGCGCGGCCATTCGCATGCAATATTGTCGAACGGGCACAACATGCGGCAAGCACCGCACTCAATGCAGTTCTCGTAGGCGACGAGAATTTTCTTCTGTGCTTCTTCCCACGTGTAAACGCGCGCGGGGCAAACTTGCGTGCACGGTTTTTCTTTGCAGGTTGTCACGCACGGACTATTCGCGGATGCATCTTTGATCTTAATGTGAGCAAAACTGTGGTCGGCTTTGTACGTCAACATGCCGAGCTTGTCGTCAATATTGACGTCAATCTTCTCTGTTTTTTTTTCGTCCATTATCCAAACCTCTTAAATGCACTTTTCATTTTCCAAAGTTCTTTGATGAGACCCCACACGGTTGGCTTCTTCTCATCGGCGTGCACCATTCCCCAAACGTCACGAACAATATTTTTCACGGATCGCGTCTTGAGGATGCGGCGGAAAATACTTTTTTGAACATCCTTCTTGGTACGCCCGTCAACGGTAAAGTATTCGTACAGCGCACGAGCGGCCAGCTCCGGATAAACGGTGATCAAATCCATGTTGCGCTCAATTTTGTGTTCCAAATCTTTATGGTCTTCCATATCGGGAATCACAAAAGATGCTTCGAGCTTCCTTTGATATTCAACCAGCGTCGCTTTCGAAAAATCCCCTTTCTTTTTTGCTTCGGCGGCCGTTTGGGCGGCCAGCATGCCAGCCGTCATTGCGAGATTTGAACCTTCACGGTGCGATGGATTGATCATTTGCGCAGCATCGCCGGCAATCATAAAGCCGTCGGTGTAAAGCGGCGGCAAAGAATAATAGCCTCCTTCCGGAATCAAGTGCGCAGAATATTCGATCGGCTTGGCGTCGGCAAGATATCGGCGGATGATGGGATGTTTCTTGGCCGCTTCAAGCAATTCATAAGGGCGCGCGTTCGTTCGCTGGAAATGCGACAACTTGCAACCGACACCAAAAGAAATGGACTCTTTATTTGTATAAAGAAATGCGTAACCAAGCATTCCACGCGTCACGCCACCAAAAATTTCAAACGTCGCTCCCTCCCCCTTCTCAAGAGCGAAACGATCTTGAATTCGGCCCTCTGGAAGCGCGAGCACTTCTTTCACGCCGAGCGCCACTTCATCGGAACGCAGTTCATCGATCAGCCCGATCGATTGCGCAATCATCGAATTCACGCCATCGCAGGCGATTACGACATCGGCGAAGAGCTGATCTCCTTCGCTCGTTTCAATGCCAATGACTTTTTTGTCTTTTTGAAGGACTTTCGAAACTCTGACACCCGTAAAAAGTTGCACGCCCGCCTCTTCCGCTTTTTTCGCGTACCACTTGTCGAAATTCACACGAATAATCGTGTAGCAGTTGTGCGGCTCTTGAACCCATTTATCCGAACGAAAACCAACTTGGATTGCGGAATCATCAGAAGCGATCATCACGTTTTGGGTCGTGATGTAACGTTCCAGCGGTGCGGTCGGGTCTTTCCAGAATTCAGGAAGGATGTCGGCGAGATTTTTCGTGTAAAGCACAGCGCCTTGCACGTTTTTCGAACCAGGATATTCGCCGCGCTCAAGCAACACCACGTTCAATCCCAGTTTTGCAGCGGTAATCGCCGCGGATGTTCCCGCGGGTCCGGCTCCTACTACAATTACGTCAAATTTGTCGTCGGCCATTTGGCTGTCAGCTCTCAGCTTTCAGCTATCAATATTCAAATTCTTTCTGGCTGACAGCCGATAGCTGATAACTGATAGCCAGTTACATCTTGATCGAAAATTCCACGCAAAGCTAGGGCTAATTATTCTTTTATGCTCTGCAAGTAAGTGACGAGGTTCTCTAAGTCGTCGCCCTTGATCTTGGACTTCCACGCCGGCATGTAAAACGGCGGGGTCGGCCCGTTGGGATCGTGTTTCGCGATAAACGGAACACCTTCCGAAATTTTCGATTTGATCTCTTCGCGTGTGTAAGTCCCCACCACACGACGGAGATTCGGTGTAACGTCGTACTGCGCATTGTAATCCCGAATTCCACCGCGCGCGTCGGCACCGTGGCATGCGGCGCAACCAAACTTGTCATACACGTAGCGACCCTTCGCCACGGCACCACTAATATTGGGCTCCGCTTCCGGCGGCCGCAACGTCAAGAATTGAGGCGGAATACCTTGTCGGTTCAAGCTCAACACCCATGCGGTCAGCGCATCGGCGTCTTTTTCAGACATCAAATAGGGCGGCATGCCGGATGGCGCAATCGGTTCGGTGTTGAACGATGCTGTTGGATCGCCCGGCGTCACATCCACGGGATCTTTCACGAGGTGCACCTTAATCCAATTCGCGAGCGTCCGCTGTTCTTTATCCAATCCGGTGTGGGAAAAATCGATTCGACTGAGCGGCTTGTTCGACGTTTCTTCTTTCAAATCGACGGAAATCACACCACCTTCACCACCCACTTGATGGCAACCGATACAACCGTTATCGCGGAACAATTTTTTTGCGCGAACGATGTCGGCGGTATAAATCTCTCCATTGATCTTCAAATCAGCATGGTTATCGTGGCATTTGACGCACGACGCTTCGAGCAAAACCCCTTTCAAGAGCGGCTTTTCCCAATGTTCGACTTCGCCGTGCGCGGCTTTCACTTCGGTCGCCAGACCTTGTCCGCCGTGGCAAACAACGCAACCAAATTTTTCGAGATTGTGTGCTTTATGAATATCAAAACCCGGTGAAGCACCGGTGGCACTGTAAGGATGCTCTTTGTACTCGGTGGTGAGAGAACTGTTTTGAAGTGGATCGTAGCCCAAGTGACAGGTTATGCAACGGTCAACGGCGTTCATCTCCTGAGTCCAAATCTGGCGCACCTCAATCGGCATCTTTTTTGCTTGTTTCAGTTCTTGGAGGGCCACTTCTTTCGCCTCGGAGGTCGGCGCGTTATTAACTTTTTCTTGCGCTTTCGCTACTTCACGCTTTTTGAATTCGACTTGATAGTCTTTCCAACCGCGGCAATTGTCTCGAACGAGCACGGCCACAAAAAGCAACAAGAGAATAACGTTGCCCCACAAAAATAAGTAGCGCAGCATGAACAATTTTTGGAGAAATTTATTTTCTATTTTCACGTTAGACGTTCAAGCTAACTTGTGGGATGGAAACAATATATTTGATGTTAAATCCAAGGCGCAGCGTCACCTTCAAGAAAACGCCGATCATCATCAACAACAACGCCATGCACACGGTGTAACGGATCTTGCTGATGCCCTTCAAATAGTGCGTCGGCAAAATGACGCCCATGATTAAATAAAGACCTACACCAAACCCAACCCATGCGCCCTGCACGAACGTAAAGCTCGGTAACACCCCAACAATGAGCGCCAACAGAAAAGCACCGCCAAAAATCTTTTTCACAGAGGACTTCACGTTAATTTCGCACTTAATTAATAACGGTAGCACCATTCCCACCGCAAAATAAATTGCAATAAGCGGCGCGCCAAGAGCCAGCGGCATAATGGATGTTGGCGGCGGTGGCGCCTTGTGAATAAGCCAACTTTCCCAAGGCCAGTACCACTGCCAGTTCGGTCCTCGCATGAACGTGCCGATGACAATCAACGCGAACCACGCGAAAATGCCAGCCAAGAAAATAATGTTTGCAAACGGGCGTTCTTTGAACGAATAAAAACCGACACCACGGTTTGGATCCGGATCCAAATAGGGAATTGCCATAAGGCCAATCATAATGATCGTCGGCAAAACCACGCCGGCAATCCACGGATCAAAATAGACGAGCAACTCTTGAAGACCCAAGAAATACCACGGCGCCTTGGAAGGATTCGGTGTCACGTTCGGATCCGCGATGCCTTCGAGGGGTGCGTTCTGAAGAAACGACCAACCAACCAAGAAGATCAACATGAGAATTGCACCGAGATATTCGCGAACTACGAGGTTTGGCCACACTTCAATCTTTTGCGTTGGTGGTTCGTTGTCGATTGGGGCTGCGGAAAATCCATCTTTGCGAATACGCCAGAAATGCACAATCATAAAAATACCAGCAATGACCGGGACCGCGATGCAATGCAAAACGTAAAACCGAACCAGTGTCGCGGATCCGACCGCCGTTCCACCGAGAAGGCCGAAACGCGCGTCGTTCTTAAGACCGACGCCCAATAACGCTGAAAACGGGCCTTCCGCTCCAAGAAACGGCGAGGCGCTCGCCATGTTGGTTCCAACCGTAACGGCCCAAATGGCCAATTGATCCCATGGGAGTAGATAACCGGTAAACGACAGGAAAAGAGTGATGACGAGAAGAACGACGCCGACACCCCAGTTGAATTCGCGCGGGGTTTTGTACGCCCCCGTGAGAAACACGCGAACCATGTGCAAGATCACAAACAGAACCATCGTGTGCGCAGACCAGCGGTGCATGTTGCGCATGAATTTTCCCATCGAAACGACAAATTCCAAATCTTTCATATCGCGGTAGGCCAAGTCCGGCGTTGGACGGTAATAGAACATAAGCACAATGCCGGTCACGGTGAGAACAAGAAACAGGAAGAAAGAAAGGCCGCCCAAACCCCAGGTGTAGGTAAACTTTACTCCGCGACGGCGGATGCGGGCTGGATGCAAGTGCAACCAAACATTGCCAAGAATGTGTTGCGCGCGGTCACGCGACGTGTCTTTCCATGTTCCACCGCGGAACATGGAGCGCCAGACCTGTGTGTTTGTTAAATCTTCGAAAAGCTTCTTAGGATCGAGTTTTTGGAACATGAAGGGACGTACTATACATTAATGAAGAACGGTGGTTTTTCCCGCACGCCCGGACGATTCTCCATGATGGCTTTATCGACGACGAGTTCACCCTGCGGGGTTTGTGTGACTTGCACACGCCAAAGAGGTTTTGGTGCCGGACCGGCGATCACATCTCCGGCGGCAGAAAAGTTGGAGCCGTGACACGGGCAACGAAAGCGAGATTCAGCGGGAAACCAGTTCGGTGTGCAACCAAGGTGCGTGCAACGCGCCCACATCGCGTACAAACCTTGGTCGTTGCGAATAATCCAGACGCGGTGCGCTTTGTCGATCGTTACGCCAAGAGGATAATCCACAACCTTGCCGGCGCGGAATTTTTGGGATGGTTCGTAGAGAACGTTTGGCAAGAAAAAGCGGAGAACAGATCCGGCCGACGAAGCAAGGAATGCGAGAAAAGCGCCCCATCCCCACAAAAGGAAGGAGCGTCGGGTAAGTTCGGGCTGTTGGAGCGTTGGTTCTTGTGTATCAGCCATTCACGCGCGCTCTTACGCTGCCGTTTCTGCGGCGAGCCGAACGCCAGCGCCCATCGTTGAACTGAGTGTTACCGAACGAACGAACACTCCTTTCGCCGTGGCGGGCTTTGCGGAAAATACAGCGTGCAAAACGGTTTCAATATTTTGCGCGAGATCCTCTGGAGCAAAAGAGGCTTTGCCGACGGAGGTATGAAGATTCGCCGAGTCATCCATTTTAAATTCAACGCGACCGGCTTTAAGCTCTTTCACTGCTTGACCGACGTCGAACGTTACGGTGCCGGCTTTCGGGTTCGGCATGAGTCCCTTGGGACCGAGCACTTTACCAAGCTTCGACAAATCCTTCATCATGTCGGGTGTCGAGACGAGCACGTCAAAGTCCGTCCAACCTTTGGAAATCTTTTCGATGAGATCGGCGTCACCAACATGATCCGCGCCAGCGGCCTGCGCGTCTTTCACTTTCTCACCTTTCGCAATCACGACAACGGTTTTCTTTTTCCCGAGCCCCTTCGGAAGCACGGCAATGCCGCGAACCGCTTGATCGGTCTTCTTCGGATCGACGCCCAACTTAACATGCAACTCAACCGTTTCGTCAAACTTCGCTGTCGCATTTTTCTTTACGATCTTCGCGCCTTCAAGAACAGAATATTTCTTTGAAGCGTCAAAATTTTTCGCCATTTCGTTTTGTCTTTTCCCCATTTTATTTACCCTCGACCGTAATGCCCATGGAACGAGCCGTTCCTGCGACCATTCGCATCGCCGCGTCGATGTCGCGCGTGTTCAAGTCTGGCATTTTCTGTTTTGCGATATCTTCGAGTTGCTTTTTGTTGATGTTGCCCACTTTGTCCTTGTTTGGCTTGGACGACGCTTTCGCAAGACCGGCGGCTTTTTTCAGCAACGCAGGAACCGGCGGCATCTTCGTGATAAATGTAAACGAACGATCCGTGAAGATGGTGATCACCGCTGGGATAATCATGCCGGCTTCAAATTTTTTCGTCTTCTCGTTAAATTGTTTGCAGAAATCCATGATCTGCACGCCGTGTTGACCGAGCGCGGGACCAACGGGCGGAGCGGGGTTCGCGCCTCCTGCTGGAATCTGTAACTTCACCATTGCTTTAACTTGTTTTGCCATTGTCTTCTTCTCTCTCCGTTCGTCATCCCGGCATGCTTTTAGCCAGGATCCATTTTAAATTGATTTAAACTTTTTCTACCTGCAAATAGTCCAGTTCCACCGGCGTTGCACGTCCAAAAATACTGACCGTCACTTTGAGCTTCGCGCGATCTTCGTTCACTTCTTCGACGGTTCCAACAAAATGCCGGAATGGACCTTCATTGATACGCACGTTTTCGCCGCGATCAAACACCACGGCGGGCCGCGGCTTGTTCGTTTTCGGCGTCGCGTTCAATTCCATCATGCGGTCAACGTCCGACTGCGTGAGCGGAATCGGATTCGAGCCACCCAAAAAACCGGTGACACCCGGCGTGTTACGAATCAAATAGCACGTCTCATTATTTGAAATCATGTTCACAAGCACGTAGCCTGGAAAAAATTTTCGGCGCCGAATTTGTTTCTTATTCTTCTTTAGCTCAATGACTTCTTCCGTCGGAATAACAACTTCCGCAATCTGCTGACCAAGCCCCTTGATCGCCGCGGACTTTTCAATCCCCGATCGAACACGGTCTTCGTGCCCAGAAAACGTGTGAATTAGATACCAATGTTTGCTGTTGCTGTCGCTCATGTCTTAAATCAATACTCCCATCACGCGAGACAAAACGAAATCAATACTCCCCACAAATATCGCCATGATGATGACAAGAATCACGACCATCCAGGTGGAAGCAATCATCTGAGGAACGGTTAGCCAAGCAACTTGCTTAAGTTCAGCCCAGGAATCTTTAAAGAAACCAATAATTGTCTGCATCGAATTTTTTCAGGTTAAACGCCGTCCCATCTCCATGATGAATCGGTACGGGAGTGGTAGGACTTGAACCTACAGTCCCGGTTTTGGAGACCGGTGGTTTGCCATTAACCGACACTCCCGGGGTTAGAGCTTGACCTCTTTATGGATGGTGTGCTTGCGCAAACGCGGGGAGAACTTCTTGACCTCAATTTTTGCGCGGTCACCTTTCTTCTTACCACGTTCGTAGTAATAATTAATGATGCCGGTTTCCGTGCATTTGAGTCCAACAACGTTTCTTCCTGTCGCCATAAGAGCCTCTCTCTAAACCTGTTCCTTTTTCGCTTATTTCAGAATTTCGGTAACGACGCCAGCGCCCACCGTGTGTCCACCTTCGCGGATAGCGAAGCGAACACCTTTTTCAAGCGCCACGGGCGTTAACAAATCAACTTCGATCGTCACGTTGTCGCCAGGCATCACCATTTCGGTGCCTGCCGGAAGTTTCACGCTGCCGGTTACGTCCGTGGTACGAACGTAGAACTGCGGCCGATAGTTGTTGAAGAACGGGGTGTGACGTCCGCCTTCTTCTTTGCTCAACACGTAAACTTCGCCTTTGAATTTGATGTGGGGCGTGATGCTGCCGGGAGCCGCCAACACTTGTCCGCGCTCAATTTGATCTTTTTCAATACCACGGAGAAGAACACCGACGTTGTCGCCAGCGATCGTTTCGTCCATGAGTTTGCGGAACATTTCGATACCGGTGGCAACCGATTTGCGGGTTTCTTGCAACCCAACGATTTCAACGTTATCGCCCACTTTGAGTTTTCCGCGTTCCACGCGACCCGTTGCGACGGTTCCACGACCCGTGATCGAGAACACGTCTTCGACGGACATAAGGAAGGGTTTATCAACTTCACGCTGCGGCTCTGGGAATTTGTCGAGCGCGGCCATAAGCTTCAGGATTGACGGCTCACCGAGCTCGCTGGTATCGCCGGCGAGAGCTTTCGTTGCGCTGCCATGAATGATTTCAATTTTATCGCCAGGGAATTCGTACTTCGTGAGCAATTCACGAATTTCGAGTTCAACGAGGTTCAAGAGTTCCGGATCGTCCACGAGGTCGCACTTGTTCAAGAAGACCACGAGGTTTGGAACGTTCACTTGGCGGGCGAGAAGAATGTGTTCGCGGGTTTGCGGCATGGGTCCATCAGCAGCGCTCACAACGAGAATTCCACCGTCCATCTGGGCGGCGCCCGTGATCATATTTTTAATGTAATCAGCGTGACCGGGGCAGTCAATGTGCGCGTAGTGCCGTTTATCGGATTCGTATTCAACGTGCGAGACAGCGATCGTCACGATCTTTGAATCGTCGCGAACCGTTCCGCCTTTTGCAATATCCGCATAGGCTTTCTCTTGCGCTTTTCCTTGTTTGGACAAAACTTTGAGGATCGATGTGGTCAATGTGGTCTTTCCATGGTCAACGTGACCGATGGTTCCCACGTTCATATGCGGTTTTGTTCGCTCGAACTTTGCTTTCGACATTGCTTCTGCCTCCTTGAAATAAGCTTTAAGCCATGAGCTTTAAGCTGCAAAAATAAAAAAAATTAAAAATCAGCTGGGGAGCAGGATCGAACTGCCGACCTCGTCCTTACCAAGGACGTGCTCTACCAACTGAGCTACCCCAGCGTTAGCGGGTGATGGGAATCGAACCCACGTCTCAAGCTTGGAAGGCTCGCGTTCTACCATTGAACCACACCCGCAAATTTCAGATGCAGCCACCCCTTCCCAAACAATAAAATCCCGTCTGATTTGAAGCCTGTTCCGAGGTGCTGGGGTGCAGGTTGACGAGGATGAAACTGGGGTCGGTGAGCTATATAACAAAAGGCATGTGGGGAGTCAAACAACTTTTTTTCAGAAGGTATTCGAAAACTAAGCGGCGGGTTTTGTTTTTGGAATCGGGGCAGAAATCGTTTTGGATGGCGGCTCTTCGGTGCTACGCCGATCCCGAAACACGACGCTTCCGCCTTTGCGTTCCATGGTGTGTTTAACAAATCCTTTCATTTCGGTGAGCGCCTGAATCAATAACGGGTATTGATTCGTCTCAATGTTTTTGTCGGTCAAATAAACGATCGAAGCAGAAACGAATCGGAATTTCTTCACGTTTCCTTGACGGTCTTTGGCCGTGATACAACCCGCTTTTAAATCGGCTTCCGAATAATAGGCGGCAATCCGTTCGTCGAAGCGCTTGGCAATCCATTCGAACACGGCTTGCGCTTTGTCCGGCGTTGTCATTCCGATAAAATCGTCTCCGCCAACATGGCCAATGAAATCGTCCTGATTTCCCCACCGCTTCGTGGCTTGGACCAACAAGTCGGCTAGCAATCGAATAACTTTGTCGCCTTGTTTTACGCCATACACATCGTTGTAGGCTTTGAAATTGTCGAGGTCGATATACGCGAACGCGAGCGGATCTTTCCGTGCAAGCCGGCGCCGCGCCTCTTCTTCGATGGCAAGATTTCCGGGAAGACCCGTGAGCGGGTTGTGCCCCATATCAACTTTCTTTCGCTGCAACATGCGTTTGATCCGCGCAATCAGTTCTTCGGCGTCAAACGGCTTTGTGAGAAAATCATCGGCGCCGACCTCGATCGAACGAATGCGATCCTGCGAATCTTTCCAGCTGCCGCTCACGACGATAATAGGGATCGCGCGCGTCTGAGGCTCCAAGCGAAGTTGTTCGCAAATTCGGAAACCGTTTATGCCGGGCAACTTCAAATCGAGAATGACGGCGTCGGGAATCATTTCACGCACTTTCTGCACCGCCTGGCGCCCGTCTTTAATCCACTCCACCTGGTATCCGGCCAGCGTGAACGCCAAACGACAATAGGAAGCGACTTGCTCATCGTCATCTATTATAAGGATGCGCTCACCGGCCATAATTCCCCTTTTTACTTCTTCTTCAAAATCACGACTTCAATGCGTCTGTTCTCGGCGCGATGCTCGGGCGTTAAATTGTCCGTGATCGGCCTGTTCTCTCCAAGTCCCCACGCGGCCAGACGCTGCGCGGGCACGCCCGCCTCGGTTAATCTTTTGATTACTGAAAACGCTCGGGCCGTTGACAATTCCCAATTCGACCTGTAACGACCGCCACGAATCGGAACATTGTCGGTGTGGCCTTGAACGATGACGTCACCGTCCACCAGCTTAATTGAATTGGCCAATTCTTCAAGTGTGGGCCCGGCGGCCGGTTCGACGGAGGCGCTGCCGCTGGCAAAAAGAATTTTGTCGCTGAGCTGTATCACGATTTTGTCCACGTCGTTTTGAACTCGTAGCTGACTGCCGAGCGATTTCTGCAATTCTTGTATCTGCGTCGTGAACTGCGAGTAATTCGAAATTTTCTTTTCATTCTTTAACAGAGCGGCCTTGGCAAGATACGTATAACCGTACATTGCGAGAAAGAAAATCATAAGGATTGTCATAAAGTCCGAATAGGAAATGAGCCAAAGTTGGCGCGGAGCTCGACGCTCGGGCTGTTGCCGTCGCAGAATGTATTCTGAGTCAACGTCCTCACCGGCTTCGGACGCATGCGCGTCTGCGTCGTCTTCCTCAAACAGAGGAAGCGGCTCGGACGCCCCTAATCCCTCTTCGTTCTCATCGATGGACATAACCGAAATCCTTAAAGAGTGCGATCTCCACCCGACGATTGACGCCACGCCCCAACGCCGTGCTATTGGAAGCCCGCGGACGATATTCGCCATACGCAGCCGCGGCAATTTGATCCGCGGGAATACCGTCGGCGATCAGGAGATTAACGATGGACATTGAGCGCGCCAATGAGAGCTCGTAATTGTCGCGATAACCATTTCCGTGCTGCAACGGACTGGAGTCCGTGTGTCCTTCAACGACAATGGTGTGCGGCAACGGTTTAATCAGATCGGCAACCACTCTGACCGGCTCGATCGCGCTTCCTTTTGGCACAGCCCGACCGGAATCAAAAAGAATTTGTTCCCCAAATTCAATGTGCACCACACCCACTTCCTCGGTAATCTTTATATCGGCTTGCTGCTTGAATTTCTGCCGCAAGGCCGGCGCGATATCAGAAAAATCAAGATTGGTTTCCTTCATTGAGTAAATATCGTTCAAGCTCATCGACTGAACCGCACGTGTGAGCGCGTCATCTCCCATTACAGTTAATCCGTACAACGCAAGGAAAACCAGCATCATGTTCGTGATGAGATCCGCGTAAATCGTAAGCCAAATAGTTTCGAGTCGGGAATCGTTTTTGAAACGAATCAATCGATGAATCAAGCGGCGTCTCTCCGTTCATCGGCGATACGTGTACGGCTGCGCCGATTCAGATAGGACTCCAGGCGACGGGTTAAGATGGCCGGAACTTCTTGGCGCTGAATGGACAAGATTCCTTCGATCGTTACTTCTTTAAGAAAGATTTCTTGCTCCGAATAAGATTGCAGCTTCCCAGCGACCGGCAGAAACAAAAAGTTTGCGCCGAAAATTCCGTAGAACGTGGCGGTCATCGCGACAGCCATGTGCATGCCCATCGTGCGCGGATCCGTTAGATTTAGCATGACTTCGACCACGCCCACCAAGGTTCCCAGCAAACCAAAAATGGGCGCGTACGTGGCCATATTTCTAAAGACGTTTGAAATTTCGGCGTGCCGCAAGCGAATGAAATAAATTTCCTTCTCGAGATTCGAACGAACCACGTTTGGCGGCAATCCGTCGGCAATCATTTTTAAACCATTCGCGAGAAAATGATCGCGTGTGCCGCGCATGTCGAGATCAAGGCTCTCCATGCCGGTCCGACGCGCGCGATTCGACAACGCCAACAAGCGCGACATCAAACTGTCCGCCGACTCGCGACGTCCAGGGAATATGAAATAAAGAAGTGACGACGGCATGCGCTTCAAAATTCCCCACGGATAGGTGATCAGCGTTGCGCCAAAAGTTCCGCCGAACACCAACACAATCGCACGAACGTTCACAAAAAAGTGAATGGTGCCACCTTCTTGAAGGACCCATCCAATGGCTCCAAGACCCACGACCCATCCGAGAAGCGTCATCAAATCCATGGTTATCTCCTATCTTTTGGCGGCTTGTCGGTCGGGTATCTTTCGGCCCGATCGTCGTTGCGTCGGCTAATAAATTTGCGAATACGGTCTTGGATGTTGTCCTTCGGAGCCGGAGTTTCCGAAGAAATCGGTTCGACCGGAAGGGTATCGTCAATCTTGAGCCCCGGTGGCAACTTGAGCGTCGAACGCAACGATGGGCCGAACCGCGTTGGCGGGGCGCCCTCGGTCACGTGCGGGATATGGATGTGTCCCTCGCGCTCAAGGCGTTTGGCCAAAAGCACCACTTTACGCTGCGCTTCCATCGTGGCTTTTCCGACGGCGTTGGCGTCGCTCAGGTCAAGCTCTTGCCTTACGATCTCTGCCTTGCCCTCGGACATGTGTTCCAAGATGCGGGTCTTGAAGGACTCCGTAACGCCTTTCAAGCTGGTCACAATCGTTTGCAAATCCACTTCACGCAAAACAGATTTGAGCGCGGGCGAATCCAAGCGCTCAAGATCCTCAAACAAAAGCGTTCGTTGCCGAAGCTCTTCGACAATTTCGGGGCGTGATTCCTTAAGACTATCGAGCATTCGCTTCTGCCCCTCAGGCTCGAGTGATTCATAAATCGCGAAGATGCGGTCCGGCCCGCCCACGAGATAATCGAGCCGGCGTTTTAAATCCTGCTCGATGTCTTCCACTTGTTCCGGGAGAAGCTGCCGGGTTGTAGCGAGATGAGCAGCAATATCCGACTGCATTGTCTGATCCAAACGCGCCAGTACACGGCTGATCCAATCGGGGGGCAAATAGCCGAGCACGACAGCCGCTTTTTCGGGCACTTCACGCGCCAACAAAATTGCCAAATTTCCGAGATGATCTTCCCGAATAAATCCGAACGGCAGGATGGTTTTGTTGGGATTCTCAACTTGCAACGAACCTGAGAACGCCGCATTTCCTGCGGCCACGGTGGGACCGTTCGGTCCCGGCAAACCGTACGGATTCATGTACGGTGGAATAAATGGCATCTCCATGCGGACGCGCGCCGCTTCCTGTGATTTGAGCGTCGGTAAGATTTGCACGAAGTTGTTCAAGAAACCGCGAAGCGGCCCAAACATGAACAAGAAAAAAACGATGATGCAGAAAATAACAAGCACAAGGAGAATGAGCAGCCAGTAATTTTTTAAGTCTTTCTGCAATTTAAGAATTCCGGTTGGCGAAAGTTGAACCTCGGTGGGTTTCGAAAACGCAGTTTTCTGAATATCAAGCGTATCGCCCCGTTCGGAATCAAGACTGAGCATTTGACGCGTGAGCTCGCGCACCTTCGACACAACATCATCCGCCGTCGCCTGATCGAGAACGAGGGTGACTTGGATGCGTTTGATGAAACGCTGGAAAATTTTTGATTCAGGTTTTAGCGTGTCGACGAGGTTTTGCATTTGCTCACCGGTCGAGTCGAAACTTTTTTTCACGGGCACACCGGGCAGATAAAAACCGTTGTCGTCTTTCTCGTTCTTGCTTGTGGATTCTTTAATGGCGAGTGGCTCCACGCGAATAACGACAACGAACTGCCCCTCCGGCAAAATTTTTCCAAGCGCTTCTTCCACGCGCTTTTGCATTCTCATTTCAAGATCCAGGCGTTCGCTATCGAGCGAAAGTTCGGCGTTCGCAAAACCGCCAAGCAGAACGACAGCGGAAAAAACGATGAACAGAAGATATTGGTTAACGCGTTTCAACACGGGAAGATCCTTTTGAGCCATACAAGAATTTTCTCAGAACTTCGTTGTTCGGATCATATTGCAGCGCTTTCGTCCAAATCTGCTTGGCTTTCTCGCGCTCGTTCATGGCAAAATAAGCGGACCCCAGTCGCGTAAGCGCCATTACGTTGGTCGGTTCCAAATCGAGAACATCGGTGCACTCGGTGATGGCCGACAGGTAGCGTCCGTCGTAAATCGCCTCGAGCGTGAGTTGCAACTTGTGATCCACGAGCGACAAACCGGCTGGAAGTGCCGGCGGTTCGATTTCGGGATGATCGGTTTCAATGAGACGACGAAGACGTGGAATTTCAGGTCGCGCTATTTTTTTATCGTTTGCGTAAATCAATGCGTTCAGCGCTCTCTTTGGATCGTTTTCAAGATAACGAGTCACCGCGAGACGGATGAGCTGGGAATCTTTTCCGGCTCCGACTTCGACTTCGAGAATTGGCGTCACATTCGACAATCGTCGACGCGTTTCCTTAATCGCAGAATCTTGAGGGAGAAGACGTTCGGCTTCGAGGAATGTTTGACGCGCGGTTTCGTATTGACCTTCTTTGTACTCGGAAACACCGCGTTCAAAAAGAATGGTCGCTTGATCCTGAGCTTGAGAGGTGCGCAACTGTTGCTGTTTTTCTTCAAGCACAAGGCGGGACCGTTCGGTTTCAAGCTCGGCGACATTTATTCCCATTGGTTTGTAGTTGTCAATTAGCCGGTCGAGCGCGATGATCCGGTCGTGCACAGCCATTCCGTTTAAAACCTGCTGACGGTACGCCGCAATTTCTCGGTCGAGATCGTCTCGCAATGTGGGCATCACATTTTCGGGAGAATCCCAGCTCCAAGCGTGTGTTTCGCTGATAGCCGGAAAAACCATAAACACCGCCAAAATTAGACTCGTTTTTCTCATAATCACCGATGCGTGGCCAAAACCTGAAGTTCTCTACGTATTTATGGTAGAAGCGGCGTGGTTTCAACCCATTTTTGGAGGATTTTATGAAGGCGATTTTGATAAATCAGCACGGAGCTCCGGATGTTTTAGGCGTCGGAGAAATCGCTCGACCCGAACCGAAAGAAAATGAGGTTTTGGTAAAGCTCGCGTTCGCGGGAATTAACCACGTGGACATCTGGATTCGCAAAGGGAGCCCGGCCTATCCCGTGAAATTCCCTCACATCATCGGCGCCGACGGCGCTGGTACGGTTGAGGCGCTCGGAAAAGACGCCGAAGGTGTTAGTGTCGGCGATCGCGTGCTGCTTTTCCCTGGTGTCAGCGACGGGACATGCGCAATGTGCCGAAAAGGGCTCGAAAATCAGTGCGATAACTTCGCGATGCTCGGCGCAAAAAGGCACGGAACGTACGCCGAATATATTTCCGTGCCCGACTCGAATGTTGTCGCAATTCCAGATGATTTTTCCTTCGAAAAAGCCGCCGCATTCCCGCTTGCGTATGTCACCGCGTGGCACATGCTTATCGGAAAAGCAAAACTCACGGCTGGCGAAAGCGTGTTGGTGCTAGGAGCGGGCAGTGGAATCGGTGCGGCGTCGATTCAAATTGCAAAATGGAAAGGCGCTAAAGTTTTTGCGGTGACCACGAGTCGCCACAAAGTGAACAAGCTCAAATCGCTCGGCGCTGATGACGTTTTCTTCGAGGAAAAAGATTCCGATTTTTCGACGTGGGCAATCAAGCACACCGACGGACGCGGCGTGAATGTTGTCGTCGAACACGTTGGCCCGGCGACATGGGAGAAAAGCGTGAAGTCACTCGCGCGCTACGGCCGGCTCGTAACCTGCGGCGCCACGACGGGACCAACCGCAACGCTTGATTTGCGATACGTGTTCAGTCGCGATTTGAGTATCCACGGCGCCTACTTAGGAACGCAGCGCGAATTTCAGGATCTTTGCAACGTCGTCTTTAAGGGAGAAATTTCGCCCACGGTCGACAAAATTTATCCCTTGGAAGAAGCGGCCACCGCCCACGATTACGTCGAAGGCAAACAGCAGACCGGAAAGGTTCTTTTAAAAGTCTCCTAGATCAAAGAAGCGACGAGGTCGCCCACTTCGGTCGTGGACATTCCCATTTTCCCGGCGGCCAAGCTTTTTATTTTGCCGGATTCGAGTGCTTTGTATACCGCTGCCTCGACGGCGTCGCCTGCTTCCGATTGGCCGATTTCGGTGAGCATCATTCCGCCGGCACAAATGGCGGCCAAGGGATTGATTACATTCCGGCCCGTGTATTTTGGAGCCGATCCACCGATGGGTTCGAACATTGAAACACCTTCTGGATTAATATTTCCGCCGGCCGCAATGCCCATTCCGCCCTGAACCATGGCGCCCAAGTCGGTGATAATGTCACCAAACATGTTGTCGGTCACGATCACGTCAAAGTATTCCGGATTTTTCACCATCCACATGCAGGTCGCGTCCACGTGCGCGTAATCCATTTTAATGCTCGGATATTCTTTTCCCACATCATGAAACGCGCGCTCCCACAAATCAAACGCATAGGTCAAAACGTTGGTTTTTCCGCAGAGAGTGAGCATGTTTTTCTTGTTGCGTTTCTTCGTGTACTCAAACGCATAACGCAGGCAGCGCTCCGCTCCCATCCGCGTGTTTATCGACTCTTGAACCGCCACTTCGTGCGGTGTGCCGCGACGCAAAAATCCACCCGCACCCGCATAGAGGCCCTCGGTATTTTCGCGAACCACCACAAAATCGATATCTTCCGGTCTCTTATTGGCCAGCGGTGTTTCCACATTCGGAAAAAGTTTCACCGGACGAAGGTTGATGTATTGATCGAGCTCGAAACGCAAACGAAGCAGCAAACCCTTTTCGAGGATGCCGGGCTTCACATCGGGATGTCCGATGGCGCCGAGAAAAATGGAATCCATTTTGCGGAGTTCATCCACGGTCCCATCAGGAAGAATCTCCCCGGATTTCTTGTAACGTTCGCCACCCAAATCGTAGTTCACGTAATCGAGTTTGAATTTAAATTTCTTCGAAGCGGCGTTAAGAACCTTTAACCCTTCCCGCACAACTTCTGGACCGGTTCCATCGCCGCCGATGACGGCGATCTTGTAACTGGTTTTTGGCTCTTTTGATTTTGAACTTGTTTTGGCGCTCATGGTGGCGGATGACATAATCAATTTCCTTTATTTCTCAGAGTAATTTTTTAAAAACGTATCGATGTCGGGCCCGAACGCTTCATGGACCCAATCCATTGTGCTTTCTTGCGCTTCTTTCAATGGGTGTGCCTGCAAATATTCTTCGATATCAAAATGTTTGTTGTGAACACTGATGTAACTTCCGTTCGTCGAACCCAAATCCCGCACGATGAGCACGTTGCCTTTCAGCATCATTTCCAAATGTTGGCGCGATATGATCGCATGCATCACTTTCACGGAGCAGTCGCTTGTACGTCCCAGCACATTTTTCTCATCGGGATTGAGCTTCGCTATAAGCGCGGGCTCGCCATTTTCAAAATCGATACTGTTCAGTGTTCGAACCGTCGCCGAAGGTTCGAGCGACATAAACATGCTTCGCCCCTGACCAAAGCGAAAATAGATTGTGTCCTGAGGATTGCACAACACCGCGTAGTCGCGGTTTGGTGATAACTGCTTCCACGCATCATCCGGAGTGGCTTTCGGAACAAGACGGGCCATTAAACCTTTTCCACACGGGCATCAACCGCCGGCTTTGCCGTTCGTTTTGCCTCGACGCGGTTCACCGCTGATAGATAAGCCTTCGCACTGGCCTCAATAATATCCGTCGAAGCACCTTTCCCACGAACCGTCGATCCGTACTTCGTTTCCAACTGCACTGTCACTTCGCCTTGCGCGTCTTTTCCGCCGGAAACAGCGGCCAGTTTATAATCTAAAAGTTTTACCTCGATTTTTGTGATCTTATCGATCGCTTTGTACACAGCATCGACGGGGCCATCGCCGCACGCGGCCTCTTGAAATAGCTGTCCCTTAAACGAGACACGTACGGTGGCCGTTGGAACGACGCCAGTTCCTGAACTTGTCTGTAAATATTCCAACTTGTAGCGGTCGGCAGCCGCGCCATCCTTCTCCTCAATCAACGTGAGCAAATCTTCATCAAACACGTATTTTTTCTTGTCGGACAATTGCTTGAACTGTTCGAAAAAATCGTCGAGCGGTTTGCCGTCGAGATCATACCCCAACTCTTTCATGCGCTTCTGCAACGCATTTCGCCCAGACAATTTACCGAGAATAATCTGTGATGACGGAACGCCCACCGACTCGGGTGTCATGATTTCATACGTCTGGCGATGTTTAATCACGCCATCTTGATGAATGCCGGACTCGTGCGCAAACGCGTTCGCGCCCACGATGGCTTTGTTCGGCTGAACCGCCATTCCGGTCAGTCGTGAAACGAGACGGCTCGTTCGATAAATTTCCTCCGTCTTAATATTCGTTTCCAAATTGAAAAAATCTTTGCGTGTCGCGAGCGCCATAACAATTTCTTCAAGCGAAGCGTTGCCAGCGCGCTCGCCGATACCGTTTATGGTGCACTCAACCTGCAGCGCACCATTTCGAACCGCCGCCAATGAATTTGAGACAGCCAATCCCAAGTCGTTGTGACAGTGGACGGAAAAAATCGCTTTGTCCGCTCCGGGGGTCTCGGTGACCAAACGCTTAATCATTCCTCCGAACTCGAAGGGGATCGCATATCCGACGGTGTCCGGCACATTGATTGTGCGCGCACCAGCTTCGATCGCGGTTTTTACCGCCTGAACGAGAAACGGAAAATCGGTGCGCACGGCATCTTCGGGAGAGAAATCAACATTCCCAGTAAACTTGCAGGCGTAGGCAACCATTTCAGCGATGCGGTCCAACACCTGCTGACGCGTCATCTTTAGTTTTTTCTCCATGTGAATGTCGCTTGTCGCGAGAAACACGTGGATACGCGGTTTCTTCGAATGTTTGACGGCTTCCCACGCGGCGTCGATGTCTTTTTTCACGCAACGCGCGAGGCCACAAATTTCGGGACCTTTAACTTTCTTGGCCATCTGTGAGACCGCTTCAAAATCGCCCGGGCTCGTGATCGGGAAGCCGCCTTCAATAACATCAACGTTTAAGCGCGCGAGTTGATGGGCAACCTCAATCTTCTCTTCAATGTTGAGACTGGCGCCCGGGGACTGTTCGCCGTCCCGCAGCGTGGTATCAAAAATAATGAGGCGATTTGCCTTGTTGCTCACGACGGATTGGATTCCTTTGGCCGAACTTTCGTGGAGCGCCACAACGTGATGATGAGCCCCCACAGAATATAAGAGGAGTAAAGAATAAAAATTGTGTTTTGCGGATACATGTAAATCATGAAAAACACAAACACCGTGACCATAAACGTGGGCAGCGACTGCGGACGGAAGAAATGTGTTTTCTTGAAGGAGACGTACTGAACCTTTGAAACCATGAGCAGCGATAATCCAAACACAATAAGAGGAATCGCTTCGCGCAAGTACGGAACCTGATAATAAATAAGGTTCATGGTGCGTCCCTGATGCCCGCTTTCCGACAATCCAAACAGAAGCACGAGCACCGCAATAAAACCGCCGGCGACCGGAATTGGCAGACCACTAAAATTCGGACTCGATGGAGCGTGTGCATCTTCCGCTTCAAACGATTTCAGATTGAACCGCGTAAGACGAAGCGCGCCGCACAAGACGAACAGAAAAACCAACAGAAAACCCGCTTTTCCGAATTCCTTTAGAGCAAGCAGATAAACCATGATCGCTGGTGCGATACCAAAGGAAACCCAGTCTGCAAACGAATCAAATTCACCACCGAAGCGGCTCGTCATATTGAACCAGCGAGCGACGCGGCCATCGAGAATATCCAGGATATGTCCGATAAAAACGGCGGTGGGCGCGGCAATCCAGCGACCTTCGAACGCCGCCAAAATCGCATAAAAGCCCATGGCCATGTTACCGACCGTGAAGACGCTCGGAAGAAAAACGCGTGCCTTGTGAAACTTCACTTCACCAACCCTCATTATTTCCACCTCGCGAGAACCGAAATTCCTGAAACAACCCGGTCGCCGGGCTTCACCGACGTCTGAACTTTGGCCGGCATAATGACATCCACTTGAGAACCGAAACGGATGAGTCCGTAACGTTGTCCCTGTACAAAACTGTCCCCTTCTTTGGCCCAGCAGACAATTCGCCGCGCAATGAGGCCGGCGATTTGTTTCACAATCAATGTGCCTTTCGGCGTATCGAGCACCACAGTATTTTGCTCGTTGTCCACGTGCGCACGCTCGTGGCGCGCGTCCAAGAACAAACCTTTTTTATACTCGATCTTTCTCACGCGACCGTTCGCCGGCATCCGCTGAACATGTCCGTCAAATACGGAAAGAAATATACGGATGATCGCCTGCCCAGCGTATTCACCATCCGCAACGGTGGAAACGTCAACGACCTTTCCGTCCCCCGGGCTATAAATCGCGTTTTCATCCGCAGGCGTGTTACGATCGAAATCTCGGAAGAAAAACACCGAAAATACGCCCAGGCCGATGAAGAGCACGCCCCACGGCGTGCTCCACCATCGACCCAGCCACAAAAGAAACGCTCCGAGCGCCGTGAAACCAATGATAAATCGCCAGCCGTCACCGGCGATCGGGACGAGCTTCACTCTTTTTTCTTAAGCCACGGCATCATGCCGCGCAGCGCTGCGCCCACTTTCTCAATTTCGTGTTCGTCCATCGCTTTGCGATACGAATTAAAGACAGGCTTACCGGCTTTGTTCTCGAGCAAATATTCGCGCGCGAACTCACCGTTCTGAATTTCTTTAAGAATTTTTTTCATTTCTTTCTTTGTCTCATCGGTCACAATGCGCGGACCGCGGCTGTATTCGCCGTATTCCGCCGTGTTCGAAATCGAGTAGTTCATCCATCCAATGCCGCCTTCTTGAACAAGGTCGACAATGAGTTTCAGTTCGTGCAAGCACTCGAAGTACGCAAGCTCGGGTTGATAGCCGGCCTCCACCAAAGTTTCGAAACCTTTCTTGATGAGCTCAACGGCGCCACCACAAAGAACGACCTGTTCACCGAACAAATCCGTTTCGGTTTCTTCTTTGAAGGTGGTGCGAAGCACGCCCGCGCGTGTGGCACCAATGCCTTTGCAGAACGCGAGACAGTTTTGAAAGGCTTTTCCGGAAGCGTCTTGTTCAATCGCAAAGAGCGCCGGCGTTCCGCGACCTTCTTCGTAGGTGCGGCGAACCAAATGGCCCGGGCCTTTCGGCGCCACCAACACAACGTCGCAATCTTTCGGAGGAACAATCTGCGAATAGCGGATATTAAATCCGTGCGAGAAAGCAACCGTCGCGCCTTTCTTCAAGTTTGGCGCAATTTCGTTCTGCCACACTTCGCCTTGGGTTTCATCTGGGAGAAGAATATGAATCCAATCCGCTTGCTTCACGGCTTCGGCCACATTGTCCGAGAGGTTCTTGCCTTCGGCCCAACCGTGCTTCAGCGCCAAATTCCATCCGCGTCCGCCTTTGCGCACCGCGATGTGAACGTTGAGACCGGAATCCCGCAAGTTTAACGCCTGACCGTGCCCCTGCGAACCATAACCAACAACGACGATCTTTTTATTCTTTAACCATTTCAGATCCGCATCCTGATCGTGATACACCTTGGCTTTCAATCCCGAAAGATCGAGTTTGCTTTTTCCGTTCGTTGAAAACGTGTGCTTCTTTGCTGCCGATTTTGTTGCTGTTTTGCTCATGACAATACCCTCTCCAATTCGGCGACCGAGATGCCTTTGGCTCCCCTTGCCATCGCCACAATGCCCGTGCGACACATTTCTTTAATGCCAAACGGTCGAAGCATCCGTAACAGAGCTTCTATTTTTTCTTCATCACCGGTCATCTCGACAATAATCGAATCAACCGCTACGTCCACAATCTTTGCGCGAAAGATATCGCAAATTTGAATCAGCTCACTGCGCGTTGCTTTGTCCGCGGCAACCTTAATTAATGCGAGATTGCGTTCCAAGTGCGGCGTCTCTTGATAATCGGCCACCTTGATAACATCGATGAGCTTGTTCAATTGTTTTTCAACTTGTTCGAGCACTTGGTTGTCGCCTTTCACAACAATCGTCATGCGCGACACGTTCGGATCCTCGGTGGTTCCGACCGACAGCGAGTCAATGTTGTACCCGCGCGCCGAGAAAAGTCCCGAGATCCGCGCCAAAACGCCGAACTTATTTTCCACCAAAAGTGAAATGGTATGTCTCATATTGGATTCGTTCATAATTCCCTCCATCACGCCATGTCCACAATAATATCGTCGAGACCGGCGCCGGCGGGCACCATTGGGAACACTTTCTCATCGGGCGAGATCATCGCTTCAATAAGGAAAGATCCTTTCGATGCCAATGCTTCTTTGATCGCGCCTTCGACTTCTTCGTTCTTGAAAATGCGCACGCCTTTCACGCCGTAGGCATCCACAAACTTCACGAAGTCCGGAAGATATTTCAGCGAACCCGCTTCTGGAAAACCTGATTTTTCAGTGTCCGCTCCATTCGTCGTGAGATTCGATGCGGAGAAGCGCTCCTTATAAAAGAGCTCCTGCCACTGACGCACCATGCCCAAGAAGTAGTTGTTGATCACAATGATGATCACCTTCACGTTCTCATGCACAATCGTCGCCAGCTCCGACATCGTCATTTGGAACGATCCGTCGCCGTCGATACACACAACAACGCGGTCCGGATTCGCAAACCGTGCTCCAATCGCCGACGGAAAACCAAAGCCCATCGTACCAAGCCCACCCGATGTCAAAAATGTCTTCGGGTATTTCGCTTGATACCACTGCATGGCCCACATCTGGTGTTGGCCCACGCCCGTCGCAACAATCGCTTCGCCTTTTGTGAGGCGGTGCAGTTCCTGAATGAGAAACTGCGGTTGCAGAACTTTCGAACCCGGCTTAATCGCGAACGGATGCTTGTCTTCCCATTCTTGGAGCTGCTTTCGCCATGGCGCGTGCTTCGCTGGCTTTATCTGATCGGCGATCGATTTGATCACCGCTTTCACATCGCCCACGAGTGGCACGTCGACCGGCACGGTTTTTCCGATGTTGGCCGGATCAATATCAATATGGATTTTCTTTGATTGCTTTGAGAACGTGGCCAGATTCCCGGTCACACGGTCATCAAACCGAGCTCCCGCAGAAACGAGCACATCACAATTTTGCATGGCAATATTCGCTGAATATTTTCCATGCATACCAAGCACACCAATATAATTCGGATGGTCAAATGGAAAGGCACCGTTTGCCATCAGCGTGTGGACCACCGGAATGTCGGCGCGATCGGACAGTCGCAACAATTCTTGTGTGGCGCCCGAGAGCACCGCACCACCACCAACGTAGAGCAGCGGCTTTTCGGCATTCTCCAGCAACTCAATGGCTTTCTGAATCTGTTTCGGATGACCTTCGGTTTTCGGTTTGTACGAACGGAGCTTTACTGTTTCCGGCCATTCGAACGCAATCTTTGCGCGCTGAATGTCGACGGGGATATCAATGTGCACGGGCCCCGGACGACCGGAGCGTGCGATATAAAAAGCTTCGCGAATCGTGCGCGCGAGGTCGCGCACGTCTTTCACCATGAAATTGTGTTTTGTGACGGGGCGCATGACGCCGGTCGCATCCGCTTCTTGGAACGCGTCGTTACCGATGAGATGCGTGGCCACCTGTCCTGTGATCGCCACAACCGGAATGGAGTCCATGTTCGCTGTCGCGAGACCGGTCACAAGGTTCGTTGCACCGGGACCCGAGGTGGCGATACAAACGCCGACGCGACCCGTGGACCGAGCGTAACCGTCGGCCATGTGCGAGGCACCTTGTTCGTGACGCGTGAGAACGAGGTTGAGTTTCGATCCGTAAAACGCATCGAACAGCGGCAAACACGCGCCACCCGGAATTCCGAAAATGTGCGTGACACCTTCGCGGACCAATCCTTCCACAACGATTTGCGCACCGGATAACAACGTTGGAGTTGATTCTTGCGGAGTACTGCTTGAGGCTTTTTTTGCTGAGTCTTTCATGATGTTCATGTTCATCCTTTTTTCTCTAAGCTATCGCCCCGAATTGCCTTTTGTAGAGGGTTCTGGGAGCCGCCAAAACGTCTGGCCAGCGACACCCTCTTCGGTTTGCAGAAGAGGGTCTAATAACCTATGAGTTATTTAAGCACCGCGCCCTCGTGTGCTTCTGACACGGAACGCGAATATCGTCCTAAAAATCCTTTTGCCGCTTTGGACTCCGGAGCCTGCCAACGCGTCTGTCGAATCTTGAGCTCCATGTCCGTCAAACGAACCGATAGCGAATGTGCGAATGTATTAATTTCAATCGCATCACCGGTTTTAAGAACCGCCAATGGACCACTCACCGCACCCTCCGGCGAAACAAAGCTAATAAAAAGTCCGGCCGGCGTGTCCGGCAAACGACCATCCGTTATCACCGGTGTCGTCTTGTTAAGCCCACGACTTTCCAGCAGCGCCGGCAAAATTCTCAGCTTGCGAAGCCCCGGGCCACCTTTTGCTCCTTGCCCGCGCACAACAATGGCCATTCCTTTCTTGATCTGATTATCGCTGATCGCACGAATCGCTTCGAATTCGGATTCAAACACCGCGGCGGTGCCGCGGAATTGGATGAGCGCTGGATACACTTGATTCAAAAGATACACAGCCCCTTTCGGCGCCAAGTTGCCACGCAAAACACCGACTCCACTCTGTTTTGCGAGCGGTCGGTTCGCTGAAATTATTTGTGTTTCTTTAATGACCGCGGATCTCGCAAGTTCCGATGCCCCCTTTCCGCAAACGGTCGTCGACGGCGCTACCGAATCTTTCAGCGCATGCAAGATGGACCAAACCCCGCCGGCACGATCCAAATCTTCGATGTTGTGCGGCGCCTTAAGACCTACACCGCCCAAGCGAGTTATTTGGGGCGTTTCACGACTGATCTTATCGAACTGATCAATTGCGAGCGTCACGCCCGCTTCGTGCGCAAGAGCCATCAAATGCACCGCCACATCCACCGAACCGCCGAGAGCCGCGTTGAGTCGCACGGCGTTATTAAACGAGTTGGACGTTAGCGCGCGACGCGCCGAAAATCCTGACTGGACCAACGCAATGATTCGCTGACCCGATGCGTGTGCCAGCTCGTGCTTCTTGGGCGAGCCAATGCTCGCAGTCGAGATACCCGGTAACGCCAGCCCCAACGCTTCGATTACAAGATCCATCGCGTGCGTTGAATGTCCGTCTTGTGCAAGCAGGGCTTCGTTAAAAAGTTTTTCCTGTGTGGCCGGAACCTTCTTTTTCCCAAAAACAATTTCTGAAAATTCTTCGGACGCCGATGATTTTTTGTCGCTCTCTTTCTCGCTTTCCTTGTAAACCCATTTTGCCGAACCAGCGGGAATAACAATTGCCGGCAAATTCAATCGCGCCGCCGCCATGGCCATGCCCACGAGCGTTTTATGGGAGTCACCGACGAGAACAAGACCATCGAGCGCTTCCTGTCGTGCCCAACTTTCAATGAAATCGGCCAGCTGATCTCGCCACGCAAAGCTGTAACTATCCGCATGTCCCCAGGCAACTTGGTCGGGCGTGCGAACAGTGTCCCAACGGACAGCCATTCCTCCAGCGGCTTCCACGCCAGAGACCGCGGCATTTCCCAGTTCCCGCGCATCGGGACGCTCGGAAAAGATCTGCGTCGCCACCGTCACGACTCCAATAAGTGGCTTGTTGATTGATTCCTGCGCAACACCGGCGGCGCGCAAATAAGTCCGCAAGAGAGCCCCTTCGGGTCTCAGACGAATGCCGCCGTGGTTAGGGCGGTTGCTGTCACTTTGCATGGTCGATGGAACTCCTTTTACGGTCTTTAAAGAGCTTGTATTCAACGGCATCAACAAGCGCTTGCCAGGATGCTTCGATCACGTTGCTCGAAACCCCGACGGTTCCCCATTCTGCTTTTGAATCCTTTGAGTTAATGAAAACTCGCACGCGTGCGCTCGTCCCCGCCTGAGCGTTGATAACGCGCACTTTGAAATCCATCAGCGACATTTCTCTGAGTCTTGGATAAAAATCTTCGAGCGCGTGGCGTAGCGCTTTATCGAGCGCGTCGACGGGCCCCGTTCCTTCACCAACCGTGTGTTTGGCCTTTCCGTTCACGCTAATTTTTAACGTGGCTTCGGAAATCATTTCGCCGTTCTGCTCACTCTTCTCAACGGTCACACGAAAACCTTCGAGATCAAAAAAACTTGGCTTCTTGCCAAGAGCTTCTTCCACGAGCAACACGAAAGAACCTTCGGCCCCTTCGTATTGAAATCCAACGCTCTCTTTTTGTTTCACCAAATTGAGAACTTTGGTTACAGCGTCCGAGTCTTTTTCAAAATTCAATTTGAGTTCGACGGACTTCGCCAAAATATTTGCTTTGCCCGACAACTCCGAAATCAATATGCGGCGTTTGTTTCCGACGATGGCCGGGTCGATGTGCTCGTAACTTGCCGACCGCGCAACCGCAGAAGCGTGCACGCCACCTTTGTGCGCAAAAGCCGAATTACCGACATACGGCATGCTGTCCTGCGGAATCACGTTTGCAAGTTCGTCGATGTAGCGCGACGCCTCGGCCAAAAATCGAAGTTGGTTGTCCGAGATACAGTCCAAGCCCATCTTTACTTTCAAATTCGCAATGATCGAACTGAGGTTCGCGTTTCCACAACGCTCGCCGTATCCGTTTAACGTTCCTTGCACGAGGTCCACGCCCTCTTTTACTGCGGCCAATGAATTCGCCACGGCGCAATTCGAATCGTTGTGCACATGAATACCGAGCGAAACTCCGGGCAAATGCCGCTTCACCTCTCGCACCGCTTGCGCTATGTCATCCGGCAGGCAGCCTCCGTTCGTGTCACAAAGCGTGATGTTATCGGCGCCCGCGTCGGCCGCGGCTTTCAGCGTTGACAACGCGTACGACGGATTTGCCCGATAACCATCAAAAAAATGCTCGGCATCGTAAATCACTTCTTTCTTTTTCGATTTCAAGAAAGAAACCGTATCCGAAATAATTTCCAAATTCTCTGGCAACGATGCGCGCAGCGCATTGATCACGTGACTGTCCCAGCTTTTTCCAAAAATGCATACGGCCGGTGTGTGTGCGTCCACGAGCCGCTTGATGTTGTCGTCCGTTGCGGCGGTGCGGCCTTTTCGTCGCGTGCTCGAAAACGCGACAAGCTTTGCCTTTTTCAGTTTCAGTTCTTTGCGCGCTCGTACGAAAAAAAGCTCGTCTTTTGGATTCGAGCCCGGCCAGCCGGCTTCGATGTAATGAACACCGAGCTGATCCAGCGTCTCGGCGACTTTCAGTTTATCGTCGACCGAAATGGAAATTCCTTCGCCCTGCGTTCCATCGCGCAGCGTGGTATCAAAAAGTTTTATGAATCGTGTTGCTGAAGGCAGGTCCCGCTTGTTGGGTCGGCGCTTCTTGGCGCGGACGGTCATGTGCGGGATTTCTCAAGTCCAAACGCTTTATGAAGGAGTTTGACGGCCCGCGAGCCGTCCGCTTGTTTAATCACACAAGCGACTTTAATTTCCGAAGTGGAAATCATTTCGATATTGATTTCATTTTCGGCAAAGGTGGAAAACATTTTTGCCGCGACACCAGGATGACTACGCATGCCAACGCCAACGATCGACACTTTCGCAACACTATTATCGGAAAGAATCGATTTTGCGCCAAGCTTCTTTTTCACGGATTCAAGAATCACCACAGCACGATTGAGATCCGAACGTGTGATCGTAAAAGAAATATCGTTTGTCGCGTTTTGCGCCGTGGATTGAATGATCATGTCGACGTTGATGTTGTCTTGTGCGAGCGCACCAAAAATGGTGGCGGCCACACCGGGTTGATCGGGCACGCCGATAATCGACAACTTCGCTTCGTTTCCGTCGTAGGCGATACCGGACACAACCGGTGCTTCCATTGACGGACGCAACTTTGTGATGAGAGTTCCTTGTTTGTTTTCGAGACTCGATCGCACGTGAATATCCACTCCGAATTTTTTTGCAACTTCAATTGAACGCGCCTGCATCACTTGGGAACCGGAGCCAGCGAGCTCAAGCATCTCATCATAGGAAATTTGTTCGATTTTTTGTGCTTCGGGAACAATTCTCGGGTCCGTCGTATAGACGCCCAATACATCGGTATAGATCTCACACACATCGCTTTTCAGCGCTGCGGCCAGCGCGACCGCGGTCAAATCCGACCCGCCGCGACCCAATGTTGTTATGTCGTCATGGGGGTTAAGTCCCTGAAAACCTGCGACTACCACAACTTTTCCATCCTGAAGTTCACGCGATAGTTTTTTCGGCTTAATGGCAGTGATGCGGGCTTTGGTGTGCACGTGGTCGGCGCGGATGCCCGCTTGCGGGCCCGTGAGCGAGATAGCGTCCACTTTTAAATTTTTAATGGCCATACACAAGAGCGCAATGGAAACCTGTTCCCCGGTGGCGAGCAGCATGTCGAGCTCGCGACCATCGGGTTCGGATGTAATGGATTGCGCTTTTTCGATGAGATCATCGGTCATATCTCCCGGGGCGGAAACCACCACAACAACATTATTTCCTTTGCGTCGTGTTTCAGCGATCCGCTGCGCGGCGCGCTTCACGCGATCAGCATCTTTCACTGACGTGCCGCCAAATTTCATGACCACAGTTTTACGCTTCATTTCACTACCGCTCCCTTGCTATCTATTTCGAGTTTCATCGTTTTGCATTCGACACCGGCTTTCTTAAACGCCGATCGCATGGCCGTCGCAACTTGTTCGCTTAACGAGGGACGAGCAAACGCCAAAATCGTTGGTCCCGCGCCAGACAAAATCACGCCAAATGCCCCCGCACGCAAAGCCGCTTCTTTCACTTTATGAAATCCTTTTATCAATGGCGCGCGGTATGGCTCATGCAATTTATCGTTCAGCAAATCTTTGAGAAGCTCGGGGCGTGAACCCAGCGCTTCGGACATCAGCGCCACCGCGGATAAATTAAATACCGCATCCTGCATCGGGACGCGTTTGGGCAAAACCTGTCGTGCTTTTTTCGTCGCAAGCTCGAAGGCAGGAACCGCAACCACCATCTTCAAGCGTGGCGTTGGAAGTTTGGCCGTCACAATTTTTTTCTCGAAAACACCCGAGGCGCGGATTCCGCCGAGAAGAGCCGGCGCAACATTGTCCGGATGGCCCTCTAATTCCGTCGCAAACCGAAGGATATCTTCGCGTGAGAACGCATCCTCCAAAAGTCGATTCGCGGCCAACAACGCCGAGAGGTACGCGGCCGAACTTGATCCCAGGCCGCGCGCCAAAGGAATGCGGTTCACGCAAACGATATCGAGCTTCGGACACTCTTTCTTCGCCCGCCGAAACAGCCATTCCATCGTGCGGTAAATTCCATTCTTTTCGTCTGTGGGAAGCGCCCGCCCCAAATTTAAACCATCACCCTCACCAACGATTCGAATGAGCGGTGCGCCTGGCTTCTTATCGAGTACGCGAACATGCAATTCGTTTCGATAATCAAGCGCAAGGCCCAGGACATCAAAACCTGGGCCAAGATTTCCGCTCGAAGCGGGAACAGTGACAGAAACGCGACGAATCAAAATTAAACGGGCGACGCCACCGGCTGCGGTTTCTCGAGAATCTTGTGTGCGTCATCCGAGATTCTCATCGCGCAGAATTTCGGTCCGCACATGGAACAGAACCGAGCGTCCTTGTAACCCTCTTCGGGCAGTGTTTCATCGTGCTTCGCTTTGGCGGCTTCGGGATCGAGCGCCAACGCAAATTGTTGATTCCAATCGAATGCGAAGCGAGCGCGCGACAACGCGTCGTCACGATCGCGAGCGCCAGGGCGTCCGCGTGCTATATCCGCGGCATGCGCCGCAATTTTGTACGCGATGCATCCTTGGCGAACGTCTTCCGCGTTTGGCAGCGAAAGATGCTCGGCCGGTGTCACATAACATAAGAGCGCTGCACCGGACCAACCCATCACCGCCGCGCCAATGGCGGACGTAATGTGATCGTAACCAGGAGCAATATCCGTGACGAGGGGGCCAAGCGTATAGAACGGTGCCTCGTGACAAAGTTTCTGTTGAAGCTCCGCGTTCATCTTGATCAAGTGGAGTGGTACGTGGCCGGGACCTTCGATCATTGTTTGGATTCCGTGCTTCCACGCTTTCTCTGTCAGCTCACCCAACGTTTTCAGTTCAGCAAACTGGGCTTCGTCGTTCGCGTCATGCAAGCAACCCGGTCGCAAACCGTCGCCAAGAGAGAAACTAACGTCGTAATGTTTCAGGATTTCGCAGATTTCTTCAAAATGCGTGTACAACGGATTTTCTTCGTTGTGTGCGGCCATCCATTTCGCGAGAATGGAGCCACCGCGCGATACAATTCCGGTGATGCGATGCGCAGTCGATGGGATGTAATCTTTCAGCGTTCCGGCGTGAATCGTCATGTAATCCACACCTTGCTTCGCTTGTTTTTCGATTTCATCGAGCAGGAGCTTCGCCGACAGCTCTTCCAATTTTTCACATCGAAGCAGCGCTCCATAAATTGGCACGGTTCCCAACGGAACGGGGCTGTTTTGAACCATCGCTTCGCGAATAACGTCGAGATCGCCACCGGTCGATAGATCCATCACGGTGTCGGCGCCAAAGTGGACAGCGCGGTGCAGCTTATCCAATTCCCCTTCGATATTTGAGGTGGTCGCGGAATTTCCGATGTTCGCGTTGATCTTACAGTCAAAATTAATTCCGATAATCATCGGGTCCAATTTGTATTTCAAATGATTGATGTTTGCCGGAATAATTGCGCGTCCTCGCGCCACCTCATCGCGAACAAACTCCGGTGTCACTCGTTCTTTCTCAGCAACACGTTTCATTTCCGGCGTAATCTCGCCCGCACGAGCGCGCTGCATTTGTGTAATCAAAGCCATACCTTGCCCTCCAATTTCTCTTTAAATTCTTTTGCCAATTTCTCCGGGTTCTCCGCATCAAAAAGCGCGCGAACCACCGCGACGGTTTTCGCACCAGCCGCAAGCACGTCATCCAAATTGTTTTCATTCACACCGCCGATCGCAACAAACGGTACCCGCAACGCTGCCTTGTAAAGACCAATGAGACCAAGCCCCACTTGTTTGTATTCGGGTTTTGTCGGCGTTGCCCACAGCGGCCCGCAGCTCACGTAATCAGCACCCTGTCGCTGCGCATCGATGGCTTCCGGCAGCGCGTGCGTGGAAACACCAATGATTTTGCGGTGGCCTAATAGTTCGCGGGCGAAAGAAATCGGTAAATCCTCATGCCCAAGATGAAGTCCATCCGCATCGGTTGCGAGCGCAATTTCTGGGCGGTTGTTCACAATAAAAAGCGCGCCATGGTCGGCGCATCGCTTCTTGATTTCTTTACCGAGAGCGACGAGCGAACGGTCTTTAAGAAAGCGACTACGCAACTGAATCGCATCAACACCACCGACGAGGAGTTTATCAACAGCATCCAAGAACCCAGAGGAATTGGTGGGCTCGGGCGTCACCGCGTAAAGCCGCACATCGCTAAAATTAAGTCGACGATATTTGTTATCGCTCATATTCTTTTCAAAATCTTTTTTTCTTCCTGATACAACTGAAATCGAATCTGCTTGAACGCCGGCGCTGCCGTGGGCGATACTATTTTCCCATATTCCTCGAGAACTCGAACCGCTTCCTGTGCGCGCCGCAAGTTCGCCGCCACCACCGCTCCCAACGTCGCGCGTAAACCTTCTTTGATTTTTCGTCCCGCGTCGCTGCCCGAGTCGCGCGCTTCGACGAGATCTTTGTACGAACATTCCGTTACCTCGTGCAACCGATGCCTTAAAGTCCGCAACCGCTGATACATCCGAGAATCGTCCCAAACAAATCGGGCGGTGTCTTCGACAACCCGCAAGCCTTCTCGCGCTCGGTTTAAATTCGCGTCCAACAACCGGACAATCTTTTTATTTTCCATAGCGTTCGACGATTCGCGCAATGAGGTCCGACGTCGAATGCCCTTTGATCAGGGGAATACGGACCACTTTTTTTGCGACGTCGCGCCCCACAATCTCACTCGCCTTCCAGTCGCCGCCTTTGATTAGAATGTCCGGCTGAACAAGCCGAATCAAACGCTCCGGCGTGTCTTCTTCAAAAATTGTTACGTAATCGATCGGTTCAAGCCCGGCCAACATCAGCGCACGTTCATCTTGCGGAACAATCGGCCGATCCGGACCTTTGATGCGACGGATTGAAGCATCGGAGTTTAAACCAAGAACCAACACGTCCCCTTTTTCTTTGCAGGCAGAAAATATTTTTAAGTGCCCGACATGCAAAAGGTCAAAACATCCATTCGTGAAAACAATTTCCTTTCGTTGCTTCCGGTCTGTCGCTAACCGCTTTTTAAGATCGGACCACGAACAAATTTTTCGGCGAATCTCCGCGAGTTTCAAATCTGGGGCGCCATCGCCTTTTCAACAATGCCGCACAGGATGTGACCCACTGTGATATGGCACTCTTGAATATGCGACGTAATCTTGGAGGGAGCGCAAAAACAAAGATCACTCTCGGTTTTCAACTGACCGCCCGTTTCTCCAGTGAATCCAACCGTGATGGCATTCTTCGCTTTCGCGGCTTTCATGGCTTTCAAAACATTTTTGGAATTTCCGCTCGTGGAGATACCGATAAAAATATCGCCGGTGTTGACCATGGCTTCCACTTGGCGGGCAAATACATCGTCGTACGAATAATCATTTCCAATCGCGGTGAGAGCCGACGTATCCGTCGTTAACGCAAGAGCTGGAAGAGCGGGACGGTTTCGGTTGGCGTAACTGCCCACGAGTTCGGCGGCCAGATGCTGCGCGTCGGCGGCGCTTCCACCGTTTCCACAAAGCACCATCTTCTTGCCGTTTTTGTAGGCGGTCACCAACGCATCGGCAATTTTTTCGAGAACCGCTGTGTTGTCGACGATCTTAGCGATGGATGCGCTGGTTTCAAGAACCGCTTCGGTGATGACTGCTTTATGACTTGCGACCGTTGCCATTTCCATTGGTTCCACTCATAAATTTTTCAATGAAGTTCGTCGCAAACTGTCCACTGCGGAAGGCCGGATGTTCCATTACTTTTTTATGAAACGGTACGGTGCTCTTAATTCCTTCGATATGGAATTCTTTAAGCGCTCGTTCCATTCGCGAAATAGCGGCGGCTCGCCCTCGCGTCGAGCCCACAATAAGTTTTCCCAACAGGCTATCGTATTGAGTCGGAACCGTGTAACCGGCGTACACATGCGTATCAACGCGAACGCCGGGCCCCCCCGGCAGCACCAGCGTCTCAATTTTTCCCGGTGACGGTGCAAAATTGTAGTCGGGATCTTCGGCGTTGATACGACATTCGATGGCGTGCCCAAGAATCTGAACATCATCCTTGTCATAACCGAGCTTCTCGCCGGCGGCCAAACGGATTTGCTCCTTAATCAAATCGATACCCGTCACTATTTCTGTAACCGGATGCTCGACTTGGATACGCGTGTTCATCTCTAAGAAATAAAAATCTTTTTTACCATCGAACAAAAACTCGATGGTTCCCACCGTCACGTATTTGGCGGCCCGTGTTGCGCGACGCGCTGCCTTACCCAGCTTCTTGCGAATACTTTCGGTGACGGCCGGCGATGGAGATTCTTCAACGAGTTTTTGATGGCGGCGTTGAATTGTGCAGTCCCGTTCCGGGTAACTCACAACATTTCCAAAAACGTCGCCAGCAACCTGAACTTCGATGTGCCGAGGACTTTCAAGGAACTTTTCCAAATACACGCCCGCTTCTTTGAAAGACTTTTTCGCTTCGGATTGCGCCGCAAAGATCGCGTCTTTGAGCTGCGCTTCTTCGCGAACGATGCGCATCCCTTTTCCGCCGCCACCCGCACGCGCCTTCACCATGATCGGATAGCCGATCGTCTTTGCGAGTTTGAAAAGTTTTGGATCCTCCGGATCAACGGGACCGTCCGAACCGGGCAACACCGGAACCCCATAATCTTGCACCAATCGACGTGCTTCCAGTTTGTCTCCCATAGCCATAATGGAAGCGGCACTTGGGCCGATAAATTTTATTTTGCACGAGTCGCACACTTCAGCGAAATGCGCGTTCTCTGACAAGAAACCATATCCCGGATGAATGGCGTCTGCTCCGCTGATCTCCGCCGCGGAAATAATTGCCGGGATATTCAAATAACTTTCGGCGGCCGGGGCTGGGCCAATGCAAACCGATTCGTCGGCCAATTTCACGTGCAACGAATCGCGATCCACATCGGAGTGAACCGCAACAGTCAAAATTCCAAGTTCACGGCAGGCGCGGATGACACGAACAGCAATTTCACCGCGGTTTGCGATCAAAACTTTCTTAAACATTATTGAGCTCCGTTCGAATGGCCGTTTCCGTTTGGCACAATCGAGAAAAGGGGCTGCCCGTATTCCACGGCTTGTCCATCTTCCACCAAAATTTCCTTGATTTCACCCGAAGCGTAGCTAACCACATCCGTCGGGATTTTCATGCATTCAACGACGGCCAACGGGTCGCCCGGCTTTATGTGATTTCCAACCATAATAAGAGGCGGGCGGCCTTTCGCCACAGCGCGGCGGAATGTTCCGACAATGGGAGATTTCACGAACACGCGATCATCTTTCGGGGCGGGCTCTTCTTCGGTGGATTCCACCGTGGCGGGAACGGGAATTTCTGCTTCTTCGAGACTGCGCCGAAAAGCGATTTTCAAATCACCGTCTTTCCAAACAATCTCCATGAGACCGTGTTTTTTAGCGAATTGCAAAAGCTCTTGGAGTTTCTCTTGCAAGGAATCGCTCATACGCGCTCTACGTACTCATGTGATCGCGTATCAACCTTGATCACATCGCCTTCATCAATGAAAAGCGGAACCTGAATTTCGATACCCGTTTCCAGCGTCGCCGGTTTCATGGTGTTCGAAACCGTGTTTCCGCGCACGCCCGGCACCGTTTCAGTAACCTTCAATTGAACCGAAGCCGGCATTTCGATATTCAAAAACTCTCCATCCAAATAGAGAGCCTGCACTTCCATATTTTCTTGTAGAAAACCCGCCGCATCGCCAAGCTGTTCTTTTGAAATCTCCATATCTTCGTAGGTTTCGGAGTCGAGGAAATGATATTTGTCGCCATCCACATAGGAAAAGGTCTTCTTTCGTCGGTTCGCTTCGACATCGCGGAACGACTCGCCGGATTTAAACGTGCGCTCAATGATGTCTCCCGTGCGCATGTTCTTTAATTTGAGGCGCATCACGGCGCCACCTTTTCCGGGTTTGTGGTGCTGGAACCAGACGACCTGCCAGATGCGACTGTCCCATTCAAAAATGGTTCCGTTCTTAAATTCGCTTGTCGAAATCATAAGACCTAGTAATGCTCCTTTTGTGATTTAAAGATGGATGGATCAGGAAAAACCTTGGTGGGACTATTTCGTGAGAATCTTTGAACCGCTCTTGGTTACGAGAAGCGTATCTTCAATTCGAACACCAAATTTTCCCGGGAGATAAATGCCCGGCTCCACGGTGACAACCATTCCTTCCTCTAACTTATCGGTGGCTCCGGGACCCAACCGAGGGTGCTCGTGAATATCAATGCCAACTCCATGTCCGGTGCTATGGACAAACGTCTCTCCAAAACCTTCGCTTTCAATTATGCGACGACATACATCGTCAACAGAACCTGCGGTCACGCCCGGCTTTATGTGACGCATCCCGTCCTTTTGAGACTTTTCCACGATCCGAAAAACTCGCGTGAATTCGTCGGGCATCCTACCTAACGGAAATGTACGGGTCAAGTCAGAGCGGTACCCCTCCCAGGTTGCGCCAATATCGCAAATGACCGCCTCTCCGTTCTTCAATTTGTAGTCCGAAGTTATATGGTGTGGGAACGCCCCGTTCGCTCCGCCCGCAATAATAAGGTCGAACGCGATTCCATCGCCTTCCAAGTTAAAGAAATGGGCCAAGTCGGCCGAAATTTGTTTTTCGCGGCGGCCTGGCTTAAGTCGTTTGCGCGCGAATTCGGCGCCTCTTGCGGCAAGATGATTGGCCGCGGACAAGCGCTTTAGCTCAAAAGCATCCTTGATTGCGCGCAATTCGGTCACCAGCCCCGGCACTGGCACAAAACCAAGCTTTGCGAGCGATTGCCCAAAAGCAAATGAAAGCTGATTGGGGTCGAAGCCAACCTTTTTGAGCTTTCGCTTTTCGATAGTGGATTTCAGCTCATCAAAAAATTTGCCCTGCAGACAGTGGAACCCGCGCGTGCTGGATTTGCCTTGTTCAAACAGCAAATTGGGAAGGAAAAGCCACGATTCTTCAAGTCCGATGAGAGCGTAATAACCTTCCGATCGGTAGTCCGTAAAATAATACAGATCCGAAAGATGAGATAAGAAATATCCATCGAGCTGTTTGTCTTTCAAAACCGCTCGAAAATCCGAAACTCTCTTTTCCAAATACTTAAACTTGTTATCTGCCATCGTTGCTCCTAGTTATTACAGCAAATTCCTGCCCAATTTTACGCTAGCGACGGTTGCGATGCCCAAACGTACCGGTAAAACAAATCGCAATTGCCCATTCACATTCTTCTTGTCTTTCAAAAGAGCGGACCAGAAAACACTCCGTTGCTTGGGAGAAAGACGAGGGAGTTCAATCGGCAAACCGGATTGCCGGAGTATTCGCATGAGCCGAAGCTGCTCGCGCGCGGACCACATTTTGTGACGTATCGCCAATCTTCCCGCCAAAACCATTCCGATCGAGATTGCCTCTCCATGCGACAGTTGGCGATAACCAAAAGCGGCTTCCAAGGCGTGCCCCGATGTATGCCCGAGATTCAAAATTTCACGCCCCCCTTTCAGGGGTGTTTCTCGTTCATCGGCGCTCACGACGCTGGCTTTTGTCTGCGCTGAAATATAAATGGCTTTCAAAACGTCTTTAATCGCCCACTTCGAGAAATTGGGCTCGGCAAGAACTTTTTTTTCTAGCCATTCAAAGAACGATCGATTCTTGATTACGCCGTACTTGATTACTTCGGCGAAACCAGTTCTCCACTCCCGCTCGGGCAAAGTTTTCAATGTTTCTGGATCGATCCAAACCAATCTCGGTTGCCAAAAAGCACCCACCAAGTTTTTCCCTTCCGGCAGATCCACGCCTGTTTTCCCACCGATGGCCGCGTCGACCATTCCGAGAATTGTCGTCGGAATCGACACGAAGGGTATTCCGCGCATGTATGTTGAAGCAAAAAATCCGGCCATGTCGGTAATCACACCACCGCCGAACCCAATAATGACCGATTTGCGATCAAGCCCACACGCGAGACCCTCTTTGTACAGCGCTTCAATCGATCGGAGATTTTTATGTTGCTCCCCGTTCGGCAGTACCACGGTGTGACCACCCGATACTTTTCCTTTCAGTGCCGCCTCGAGTCGTTTTGAGTGCCCTGCGTTTTTGACCGCTTGCGAGGTAACAATCAGGACGTTGGGTTTCTGAGGAAATAAGCGTTTGAAAATTATTCCAAAATCGCTTTTCAAACTTCCGAATCGGATTTCATAGGAGCGCTCTTTGAGCTTCACTCGAATTGGTGTCATGACTTAACCGCGGGAATTAATCCGAGAATCTGCTCCGCCACAGAAGACGGAGTTTTGTCCTCCACTGAAACTTGAAACTCTGCTTTCGCATACGCGGGCTCTCGTTCTGTCATTCGGCGCTTAATGGAACCGATTGGGTCTTGTGGATCTATAAGGGGACGCGATTTCAAATTGCCGGCACGCTTTAAAACCGTTTCGGGGGAGATTTTTAGCCATACAAAGCGACCTCGTTCCGAAAGCGCCTTCATATTATTAGGGTCCAGCGGCACTCCGCCGCCTGTCGATATGACGGAGTTATCCAAGGACGCAACCAGTTGAACCGCTTTTTTTTCGATACTTCGAAAGGCCGGCTCGCCTTGTTTGTGAATAATGTCGGCGACCGAAGCCCCCACGTCTTTGGTAATCATTTCATCGGTGTCAAAATGCGGCCACTTCAGTAGACGAGCAAGTTCCTGTCCGACGCGTGATTTGCCGGAGCACATGAACCCAATTAGAACGATGTTCATCAATAGGACTTTACGTGTTCGAGATACCGTTCGTAATTGTCTTTCATCTCGCGCAGCGAATCGCCGCCAAATTTGTTGACAAACGATTGCGCCAACGTGATTGCAGTGACGGATTCAGCAATAATTGCCGCGGCCGCCACAGGAGCCACATCGGACCGAACAATTTCAGCCCGCAGCGCTTCCTTTGTTTTCAGATGAACGGAGTTCAACGGCTTGCGCAAACTCGCCAGCGGCTTGATGACCGCTCGAATAATAAGCGGTTCACCATTTGTCATTCCGCCCTCAACGCCGCCCGCATTGTTCGCCTTTCGGTAGAAACCCTGTTCTTTCGAATAGTAAATTTCGTCATGCACTTCGGAACCCTTGCGATTTCCGAGCTCAAAACCGCGACCGAATTCCACCCCCTTATGCGCTTGAATGGACATGATCGCCTGCGCCAATTGGCCATCGAGCTTTAGATCCCACTGAACGTGCGATCCCAAACCCACCGGCAATCCGGTTGCCCACACTTCATAGACCCCTCCGAGCGTATCGCCGGCTTTTTTCGCCGCGTGAATAATTTCCATCATTTTTTGCGTGGCCTCTTCGTCCGGGCATTGCACGGGAGATTCCTTGGCCTTTTTGTAAATTTCCACGGCCTGTCCCTCTGGCAATTTTGCGCGAACCCCGCCGATGTCGATTACCCAAGAGAAAATTTTGATACCGAACTGTTCAAGAAACTTCTGGCACACAGCGCCGACCGCTGTGCGTGCCGCCGTTTCACGCGCGCTGGCACGCTCGAGAATGTCTCGTGTGTCGTAACGGTCATATTTGATCGCCCCGACGAGATCGGCGTGACCGGGGCGCGGACGCACAAGAGCAAATTTCTCGTCGAAATCGGCCGCGTCCACAGACATTATTTTTTCCCAATTTGGCCAGTCTTTGTTCTCAACCACCATTGTGATGGGCGAACCGAGCGTTTGGCCGTGTCGAACCCCGGAAACAAATTTCGCCGCGTCGCTTTCGATATATTGTTGACGTTCACCGCGTCCAAATGTGTGTTGTCGCCGCGAGAGCTGTTCGTTCACTTCCGCTTCGGTAATTGGCACACCGGCTGGAAGACCTTCCAAAATCGCGGTTAGGTGCCGGCCATGCGATTCTCCGGCGGTCAAATATCGAATGCTCATACGGTTTTAAGTTCCTTCCTCATTAGTTCAATGGGCGCTGTCGCGCCGGTCCAAATTTCGAACGACTTGGCACCTTGATGAAGCAACATGCCAAGCCCGTTCGATGTTTTCGCGCCAGATTGTTTCGCTAGCTTCAAAAACTCGGTTTCTCGGTGGTAGACAACATCGTATACAAATTGCCGCGACTGAAATCTCGGTTTCGGAATAGGAGATGGATCGCCCTCTTTTAGTCCAACACTTGTCGCGTTAACGACGAGGTCAACTTCCGGAACCACTTCTTTCAAGTGCTCGGTTTCCACGCGAACAGGCTGAATCTTCGTTTGAGGAACCGAGAGGGATCGCTGACTTGAACGATTCCAAACGAACAGAGATTTAATCCCTAATTCCAACAACCTGTGAATAAGAACGACGCCCGTCCCGCCCAAACCCAGAACAAGCACGGACTTCTGTCGTGGCTCAAAACCAAACTCTTCGAGCGATTTTTCAAATCCATAAGCATCCGTATTATATCCCACCAATTTTCCATCGATAACTTTGACCGTGTTAACCGACTGCACGTTGTTCGCAAATTCATCAATTTCGTTCAGGTGGCTGCAAACCGCTCGCTTAAATGGAACGGTAACATTTACACCAAGCAAGTGGCGCTCACGAACCAGTGACAGCGAGCGTTCAAGCTGGTCAATAGGGACAAGAAATTTGTGATAGCGCGGCGCCGTATCGGCTGCTCGGCCAAGCTGCGTCCACCAATAGCGAAGCGCGGGGCCTTGCATTCGCGGAGACATCGAATGTTCAACGGGATTTCCAATGATTCCCATGTCACCCGGTTTGACTTTAGCGAATTGGTCGTCGCCCTGCTTATCCTGCTGAGACATGCCTCAGGTTCCGGCGATCACAACGTTTGGCAATAGAAACATGGGGCATCCGATGGAACCATACCAAACGACTTCTTTGCCAATGGCACCAATATTTTTCAATACGTCCAGCACCGTTCCGGCGATGGTAACGCCTCGTACCGGCTGAACGCGGCGCCCATTTTCGTAGAGAGATCCCGACGCTCCCAATGAAAACTCGCCTGTAATCGGGTCCGCCATATGGAGTCCCATAACATCTTTCAAGAAAAAAATCTTTTTCTCCGCCGTGAGCATTTCCTCGGTGGTTGATGGTCCGGCACCCATATAGAAATTGGTCGCGCTGGGACGCGGGGCGGATCCGAGGCTCTGCTTGATCCCATGGCCGTTTGACGTACGATTTTCTTTGTTTGCGGAAGCAACATCGTAAAAGTAATCGTTCAACACACCTTCCGACAAAACGGCAACGCGTTTATGCGGCGTTCCTTCGTCATCAAATTCGGCGCTCGCAACGCCATCGGGCAGCAACGGATCGTCAACGAGATTAACGATGGACGCTGCAATTTTTTGTTGTCGTTTGTTGACAAGGAACGAACGGTTCCGCTGAACGGCTTCGGCCGATAATGCGCCCGCCAAGAGACTTAATATCTGAACACCCACGCGCGGATGCACGGCGACCGTGTACGCTCCCGAAGGAACGGGCCGCCCCCCGAGCGATTCAACGGCGTGCTCCGCCACTGACATTGCCATTTCATCAAGCATCAGATTTTTCGAAAAACGTTTTGACCGATGATCCCAAGCCACCTCGTTGGCATTTCCTTCCACGGCCAACACTTCCGCCGAAAAACTCGTTTCGGACTGTTCCGAAACAATTGGATTTTTCCGCGATCCGGCGATGCCTTTCAACGAACGGCCCTCCGAAAATTGAAATTTGATGACCTTCTTTATCCGTTTATCGTGCTGCAAAACCTTTCGCTCGAGATCTTCCAAGCATTCGCGGACCGACGTTAATGGGCGGGCGAAAAGATCGGAATCGACCGGCAATTGCGACACATCGGGCGATGCGTTTGCAAAAGACCGGAAGGGATCGGCTGGCGTACTTTTAGCAACAAAAGCCGAATCGAAAACCAATTGCTGGATGTTCGCTGGTTCGAGAGTTCGGGCCGTAACAATACCCTGTTTTCCCGCCTTGAGAACCCGCACACAAAGCCCTTCCTCATCGGAACACGCGTTTAGACTTGGTTTCCCATCCGACCATCCAATGGATCGGCGCATTTGCACATGCGCAAACAGTTCGGTTTCTGCAGGAACCGCTGCAGCCAATATTTTCAATCGGGCGGCGAATTCGGCGGAAGTTTTCATTCGCGTTCACGATCCACTCTTTGTTTTTCCGTCTGGAAAAAACTTTGCCCGATGGGGTGATCGGGGCTCAATCGCAGCAATACGCTTGCGGCTTCTTGCGCGAGCTGTTTCTCTCCGAGACGGCTGTACGCGTCAACCAACAATTCCCACGCTTCGACCGAATTGGGAGTTGAACGAATCAGCTCTCGACACCGGCGAACAACGGCCGAATAGCGCCCGTTCTTACTGTCCTTACGAGCTTCCTCGATCATTGTTGCTGCAATATTGGGCTTGACGGGTTGAACATCGATAATTCCTTCAAGCCCCGAGAACAAAGCCACGCCTCCCAAAATGAGGAGAAGAATCGCGATGCGCCGGCCGGAGAACAAAACGATCTGATCATTGAAAACATATTCGCGCATCCACGCGTTTAGTTGGAAGGCTAACTTCTTATGGAAGATATACGTCCAGGCGACGAACAAAAGCAGCGCGCCAAAGATGATCTTAATGATGATCATGCTGGAGGATCATAAGAAATTCGCACAGTTTTCCACAGCTTGTCACGGCTTTAACACAGTCGAGGCTTACGCTTAAGAGACGATGAAAAAGCGCAGAAAAGTCATTGAATCTTTTTCGATTCGCGTATATGAACAGGTGATGCGAAAACTCCTGCTGAATAACCTTTCTTGGATATTCGTTTTTCTAACTGTTACCTCCGTTGCGAACCTGCGAGCCGAGACGCCTTTTTTTCTAATCCTAAATGACGGCACAGATATCGTTGACGAGGCCGCGCACCTCGCACAAAAAGGTGTTCGGATTCACCACCAAGTCCCGCCTCAAATTCTCATTGCGAATTTTCCGGATTCGGTCAACCCCAAAACGATGGCATCCGTTAAATTCTTTACAACCAGCGCCGTTTCTCTCGATACGCTTCAACCGCTTGGCCCTCTAGCGGTGGCCGCCGGAACGCAATGGAACAGGCAGCTGCTCGCAGATTCAAAAAGGGTGGGGTCCCAAGCAACGGCCGGAGCGATTCGTTCATTGGTGGCGCGACAGTCGCTGCCTTCTCCGCAAGGAGTTCTTTGCGAACGGAACGGTCACACGCTGCACGTCTCGTGGACCGGCCTCAGTGGCGCGCTTTTCTATGAAGTCGAAAGCGCCTCGGATGAAACTTTTAGCAATCGAATCTCTTTCGATCAGACGAGCCAGCCAACCGCAGATCTTCCGGCGCCAATTCAGGCGAATCCTTCGACAGTTTTTGTGCGCGTACGAGCGGTGGATGTGGTGACAACGGAAACGGGGAGCCGAGAAAATGTCTATGGCGCGTTCTCTCGGACAGCGACTGTAAGCGTACCCGCGAGCATTTCGGAAACGACGTCTCCCGCCCCGCTCTTAACCTCACCCTTGTCCAATTTTGAATCGCGCGGATTCAACTTAATTCTCGAATGGCAAGCCAACGCCAGCACGCCCGTGCGCATTCAAGTTGCGAGAAGTTCCGACTTTGGTCGGACGATAGTGGACGCTATCTCGGCAACGGGCGAATTCGTGTGTCCTTCCCCGGATTTAAGAGTCGGCGACAAATTGTATTGGCGAGCTCAATTTTGGGGCGATCAAAAAAGCGATTGGTCAGAAATCCGCACAATCAATGTGAACGCTCCCGAAAATTCCAAAACAGATGTTTTCGTAAATCCTGAGGCGCCGCGATGAAACAGAAAACAGTCATTGCAGCGGCGCTGGCGCTCACGATGATGCAACCGGTGCATGCGAAACTGAGCAGCGTCGGCCTCGACCAATCGAATTACACAAGCGATTTTTTAATGGGAAGCGTCGTGGTCTCTGTGATTTTCCCGGAATCGGATGGAACCCAGGACGCGAACACCGAAGACTGGAGCGACGATCGCAAAGCGCAGGTGCTCAGCCAAATTATGTCGGGTCTCGATTGGTGGACAAAGCAAAATCCCAGGTCGCCTGTCAGCTTTACGGTTGTTTCACGAACGGTCGCCACAAAATACGAGCCTATAAATCGACCTTATTACGACGAGTCGCTTTGGATCCCCGACATCATGAGCAAGGTGGGTTACAGCGGAACACGGTTTTCCGCGACACGCGCTTATGTAAACGACCTTCGTAAACAGTACAAGACAGATTGGGGCTACGTCATATTTGTCGTCGATAGTCTAAAGGATTCCAATGGAATGTTTGCGGACGGGTTGTTTGCGTATGCTTATCTCGGCGGACCATTTGCTGTAATGACATACGACAACGACGGATATGGCATCAGCAACATGAACGTGGTAGCGGCGCACGAAATGGGACATATCTTCCACGCGCTCGACGAATACGCCGGAGCCAGCGGCCCGAACGATTATACCGACGGCTATTTTCCGACGATAAACGGCAACCATGCTTACTCTTCAAAGGCGAACGCCCCAGACTCTATCATGCGCGGTGGTATTCGTTGGGGGCTCGACGATTGGGCCAAGCTCGCGATCGGGTGGCGCGATAGCGACAAAAACGGTCGTGATGATATTCTCGATCAATCTCCAAGGGTCACACTCACGCCACAACCGTCCCAGTCCGCAACGTCGGGAAGCACCGCTTTTACGGGCCAAGCAGCCGTGTCGATTCTGCCACGCCAGTCGAACTCCCAAGGATATGGTTTCTCCGTCGATACGATTGCGAAGGTGGAGTATCGACTAAAAGACGGAACATGGGCTATCGCAACTCCGGTGGACGGCAACTTCGACAGCGCCCAAGAAAATTTTCAGGTGCTAATACCCCAAAACACAAGCCAAACGGCGCAAGCCATCGCAGCACAGGACGTCCAATTGCGCGTCTCCACGGTATTTTCCAGCGCGTCAGGTTCGGGTCCGACCAGCAGTGGAATAACCCCTTCTACACTGGACGACGCGCACGCCTATCCGAATCCGTTCAAGCCAAACTCAAATTTGGGCCATAGCGACGTCACCTTCACGAATCTGACGCCCGGCGCAAAAGTGCAAATTTTTACAGTGGCCGGCGAACCAGTTTTTAATAAAGAAGCGGCTGTTGGCTCAACGACCTTGAAATGGATGGCCGTAAACGACGATGGAAAGCAAGTAGCGTCCGGTGTTTATTATTTTCTGATCACCGATTCCGCCGGTCACAAAAAACAAGGCAAAATCGCCGTTCTCCGCTAAGAAAATCCTGATGTGACCTTTTACAATCCAGCAATTGCCTCGTAATGACGCCTCGATTGCTTAAACTTAAAGCTCACATTGGCTTCCTGTTGCTCTCCGGTCTCCTCGCATAATTCCTCTTTTACGTGCCGCAAGTTTCTCGTATCTATCTTTTTGGGGTCACTGATCTGTCATGGTTCTCTTTTAGGCTTTGAGCATGAAGAGGACGAATACGAACAGCTCAGTGGCAGCGGTGATAGCAGCGATTATGATGATGGCCGCATCAAACACTTTCGCGACGGGTACTTCCGCGGCCCAGTTTTTGAAACTCAGCGTCGGCGCCCGCGCAACCGGCATGGCAAACGCGTTTTCTTCCGTCGCTGACGATGTGACGGCAACGTACTGGAATCCGGCCGGATTGGCTCAACTTGAATCCACCGAAATTGGCGCCATGCAGAACAGCCATTTTGATAACACAAATTTTCAATATATCGGCGCCGTATCACCGATGGCAGGTTTTGTGTTGGGCGCATCCGTTTACCGTCTTGATTATGGAACGATCGACCGGTATACCGCGAGCGACACAAAAGACGGATCGTTCAATGCCGGATCGCTCGCTGGAAGCATCTCAGCAGCCAAGAAAATTCAGGACAACTTGTTGGTGGGCGCGAATTTGAAATATGTTTCGGAATCGATTGAGAGCGAAAAAGCGTCCACTTTCGCCGCGGACCTTGGCATTCTCTACAAAAGAAACAACATGAATTTTAGCGGTGTTGTTCAACATCTGGGACCTAGCATGAAGCTCGTGAAGGACTCTTCACCGCTGCCCGCCACGGTTCGGCTTGGAGCGTCGACACATGTGCTAAACGAACGGCTCCTCGTGGCGCTCGAAGCCTCCAAACCGAACGACGCAAACGTCTCCCTGCACCTCGGTGCAGAGTATCACCTCACCCCCGCGTTCGCGGTTCGCGGCGGTTACGAAGCAACTCCCGGGCAGAGCGCGGATCTGGGCGGACTGGCGGGCCTTAACGCTGGTTTGGGCATGCAACTCAACCGGTTTAATTTAGACTATTCGGTCTCACCTTTCGGTGATCTTGGACTCTCCCACCGGATCTCCATCGGTTACAAATTGGGTTCTTCGAGCACAAATTAATCGTGCACGGATTTCCTAAAGCTGAAAACTTAATCGCACTACGGATTCCCCCGACAGAAAGTTGCCGCTCGTAATCTTTCCCTCTAAAAATCAACTCGATTATTTTGTGAAAAATTGATGGCAGCCTTGAATAATACCCCTGTGACTTTACACTTAGAACATGAAGTTCACAGCGGAATTCAAGTTCTCGTACACCCTTCTTCTTCCTGCGTTTCTATCCCTGTGGTTTTCTGCCATTTCTTACGCGTCTTTTGAGCCTCTTCCTGTCGGTGGCCGCGCCGCAGGAATGGGAGAAGCCTATTCCGCTATCGTGGACGATGTCTACTCTGTTTACTACAACCCGGCCGGAATTCTTCAACTGAACCGTCCGGAGATCGGCAGCTACTATTCGCAGCTGTATCCGGGTCTCTCCGATCATTCGCAAATCAGCCGCATTTTCCTTGGCTATGGCCAACCGCTGGGCGAGCTTGGAAAACACGGCGGCATTGGCGCCAGTTATCTATCCATGGAATTGCCGGGGCTCTACAAAGAGGAATCGATTGGAATCACCTACGGACGCGACTTCCGTCACAAATGGAATTTTGGTGGTTCGGTAAAACTTCTAAAAAAATCAATCGGCTCGGACGAATATTCTTCGAACGCAATCAACCCCATCACTGGAAATGCAACTGGCACCGCGGACCCGTTGCTCGCCAAAAGCCGCTCGGCATCGGCCGTTGCACTTGACCTTGGTTTTCAATATCGGCTTAATCAAGCGTATGCTCTCGGGCTGACCGCGCGCAACATAAACAGTCCGGACGTCGGGCTGGGGGGTGGCAAAGACAAGGTGCCGGCTATCTACACCGGGTCGATTGCGCGCCGTTGGCGTTCGGGCTGCATTGGCGTCGAAGTGACGAACTGGACATCCGTCGACAACAATCTACGTTTCGCGCTTGGCGGAGAAAAATGGTTCAAAAACGGTTTTGGATTGCGCGCAGGAGCGGCTTCAGCTTCCCGCAGTTATTCATCAATTTCGTTCGGTGCGTCATACAAGATGGAATCCATCCAACTCGACTACGCAACGGTTCTCCCGCTCGAAGGTATTTCCGGTACGCTTGGAATCCAGCAAGTTTCGTTGACGGTTCGTCTCGGCAAGCCGCCGGTCGATCCGATTGAAAAACAACTGATCAAAGAGAAAGAGGACCGCATCCGCGCCGAAACCGAAGCTCGCTACGCGAAAGCGGAAGCCGATCGGCTCAAGAAACAGCTCTATGCGTTAACCGAAGCAAAAACGCAAGCCGAACAGGAAGCCGAGCGCAAAGCGTCGGAACTCGCACTCAAGGAAGCTCAAGACCAAGAAGCGCGCGCGCAAAAAGAACGCGCGGCCGTTCAAACGGCAACGACACAAAAACGTACTGTCTTCAACAGCTACACAGCGGCTCTCGCCGATTACAACGAAAAAGTAACACAAGGGATATCGCTCGAGGAGAAACGTCACACGCTCGAAAAAATTATGACCGAATTTGCCGGCAAAGGTGTTGATTTGTCGACCGTTCAACGGGAATTAAAGAGCTTGAAGGGCGACGAGAACAAAGCGAAGAAGGACTTTGATCTATCGATGAATTTCTATCGTCGACTCGTTCAACAAGGAGCGAGCACGGACGAGCGTCGTGGCATGCTCGAACGTATCATTCAGAAATACAAAGGCAGCGGTATCGACGTATCGTCCGCGGAAGACGAAATGAAACTTTTAAAATAATGGAAACCGAATAAAGATATGCTCGGTACGAAAACGTTATGAAAAGTCGAGTTATTTTGGCCACACTGGCAGCACTGACGCTTCCGTGGCTCGCGTTTGCAGGCGCGTCTTCCCAATCGTTGGGCGGCATCTCGTTAATTGAGGTTGCCCCTCGCGTCATTACACCGAACGGAGACCTTTTGAACGACGTTGTATACTTCAAATTCGATGACACCATCTCTGGCCTCCCGCTCGAGGGCAACATTTTCGACCTCAATGGAGCCAAAGTTGCCCACACAACGCTCGACTCGACGGAAACGGCCATGCTGTGGGATGGGAAGGACGACGGCGGACGTGTGGCGCCATCAGGGATTTACATTTATTCATTTGTCCTCGGCACCCACCAAGCGACAGGAACCGTAGTGGTCGCACGATAAAACCAAGCCCCCCTTGCTCGGAAATACCTTCGCATCATCCTCGGCGCTTTTTCGGTCGTTCTTCGTAGCGATTCTTATCGGAAGTACGTTTGCAATAAGGGCTGCCGCAGCAACGTCCAAATCCTCTCCGGTTATTTCGCGGATTACCATTCGGGGCACCGATATCTTCGACATGGACACAAACGTGTCGTTGAACCGGTTTCCTTATAACACCATCAACTTCCTGCACATAAAGACCAAGGAAGAAGTTATTCGCCAAGAACTTTTATTTAAAGTGGGCGACCGCTTGGATCCTTTCTTGCTCAGCGAAACCGAGAGGAATCTTCGCGCGCTTTCTTTTATTCGAGCGGCACGCGTAGCCAAGTTTCCTCAGCGCGACGGTTCGGTTGCTCTCGTCGTGCATGTGAACGATGCATGGACAACCGAACCGCAAATCAATCTCGGTGGGCAAAACAAAATTAACAGCACCGAATTTGGTTTCAAAGAAAAGAATTTGTTGGGATACGGTAAAACCATCGGGATTTTTTACAAGAGAGGCGATAACTTTACCCAACGCCAATACACCTATTTTGATCCTCGGTTGCTCGGATCTCGGTGGCAACTAAACGCGTCTCTCACGAATAAAACCGAGGGCGAGGAGCGGCTATTAAAACTCGAACGTCCGTTTTACGCCACCGACACAAAATGGTCCGCGCGGGCCACGAATGATTGGCAACAGCAAGTCCTGAGCGAACACGAAAACAATGTGCTCGTATCCCGTTTTCAACAAACAAAACAGACGAACGAGGTTTTCGGCGGCATAAAACTGGGCGGCGGGCGCGATGTGGTTAACCGCTTGGGCTTGCGCTACAAACGTATCGTCACCGATTACGAACGAAACAGTCAGACGGCACCGGGCCGGGATGTTCCGGGAGGCGAAAACCTTCAGACGATTTTCCTCGACTATATGGGGCAACGCAGCGCCTTCATCGAAGCAACTCATCTCGAAAAAATGACGCGCGTCGAAGACATCAATCTCGGTCCTATTCTCGCGCTGTCCCCCGGTTTTTCCCCTCACGCTCTCACCGGTTCCGGCAACAAACCAGAAGCGGAAGCTTCGTTTGAGAAACGCACGATGTCGAAGCAGAAAATGCTTTTTCAGCGCTACTCCTATTCGGGGCGAAATCCATTCGAAAACGGCGAAAATCAGCGCTATGGCATTCAGCTTAAACACTACAACCGGGCCAGCGACTTTCACACCATGGTGATTAACACGCGCGCCGATTGGGGCGACAAACTGGACCCGGACAACGAAGTGAAACTCGGCGGAGACAACGGATTGCGAGCGTTTCCTGTGGACAGCATTATTGGGAACAAAGGCTGGGTCCTCAATCTTGAAGATCGAATGTTTTTAATCGACGAACTCTGGAACTTGGTTTCGCTTGGCGCTGCGGTATTTTATGACACAGGTTATGTGTGGGCTGAAAACGAACCGATAGCGCTCTCGAAACTGAAAAGCGATATTGGCGCCGGATTGCGTTTTGGGCTAACCCACTCTTCGAACGAAGTTATCATTCGCTTGGATTTGTCCTATCGGCCGCAACGCATCAACCCCGATGACGCGAAGTTCGTGGTGACGTTTGGAACTGGCCAGGCGTTTTAGGTAATTCTTTTTTAGGCTTGCACCAACACGACTTGTTCCAGTCGAAGGTTATCGCCCACTTTCACCATCACGTCGACGGAAAAAATAAGTTGAATGGCCAAATCGGCCGGCAACGTCAAACGACGAGCCGATAACACGGCCGGATTGACCGCTTGGCCGGTTTGCCGTGCAAACGATTCCAACAGATAGGTGATCGCATCGCCACTCACCGTGGTGCGATCGAGGTAGGGTATGCCGCTGAACGAGTCTAATCCCAACACCACCAATTTTTTCGCTTTTCCCTGTAGGCTGACGTATTGAGCAGCATCCCGAGTGCTTGGGTCCATGGCGGCTTTTTTCAACTTCGTCGAGAACTCCTGAGAATTCATGAGAACCGGCAAATATTTGACTCCTTCGGAACCGCGGACTTGATCCATGCCTCTTAAAAGTGCCGCGATTGCCGGAATCGATAATTCGCGATCAATTATGTACGGACGGGATGGATTGATGACGTTGCCAGCGCCTTCGCTGAGGAATTTGCCTCCGACTATTTCAAATCCTTTGTCCAAAAATTCCTCAAAAACGTTGGCATCGTAGTTCTGAAGAATTTTTTTCGGAAATTTTCGGCCAAGGATTTTTCCAACAGCGATCATCTCGGCAATTCGCGCAGCGTCACGGACGGGAGTCAGGTCGCCCGGCAACGGGACCCTCGCCGCTTTTGCCATTTGGCGAAGGAGGTACATATTGTCTCCGCTTTCTCGAAGCACTCTTTGCAGGCCAGCTTCGGTTGCGAAGAGAACAAATTCGGGCCGGCGATCTTCACCGGGCTTGTAAGCGAGGCGAGCCGTCGCGCGATTTCCATTCTCAAAAATAACTTCCACGTTTGCATCCACCGCGAGCAAGTCTCTCGCTATTTCCATTTGCTCTTCCATCCGTTTCTTAAGCGCCAACTGCCAAGCTGTCGGCAACATCAATCCCTTTGAAGCGCGCGACGCTCGCAAGGCCCGAAATACAGATGTCGAAGAAACATACCCCAACATTGCAGAAGGAAACGCAGCCAGTGACATTGCCACGGAACTCGAGCCAGAAACAAATATGAATAGAATCCCGCCCGCGATAGCATAAATTTCCTTCGGTACCCCGATTACGTACCGATACGTTCGTGACGATTTCAACGACAGCATCAGGTGCGCGTACGAGGGCCCGACAGAACGGTTTGCTGCTTCGCTCGCGAATTTCCCGCTAACGGTTGTTTCTTTATTCGAATTTGGCACCTCCGGTGTCACCGGTTCAAGAGTCCTTAAGAATTCCCCATCGTGCACAAAAACATCTTCTTCTGCCGTTTCAGCATCCGGATCAGCGACCGCGGGATTAGACCTTGAACTTTCTTTTCCTTTCGAAAAACTTTCCCATTTTCTTAGGGCGATCCACATTCTTCGAGAGAGAGCCCCCGGAGCATTCGCGTAGGCGGTAATTTTTAGATTGTCGCGCCCTTCGTCGATTCGCGACAACAAGGCCCCAAAAACAATTTGCGCCGCGCTGGGATTCGAATAATGCGTGGATATTGTCTTCGAGTATTCTTCCAATTGAAGAATTAATGTCACGACCGCGGATTCTCCTTTCGTTCGCTGGACAGACGAATCGAGTTGCCCACCCAAAGCGGCCAATTCCCCCTTTATGAATCGGACGGGCCCCGCGAAATAGATGCGTTTAAAGGTGCCCCGAGAAATTTTCCAACCGCGTTTGCTAGCTTCGCGAGATTGCGTGTCATAACGGTAATTCGCGTTATTCAAAATTTGAGACATTCGGCGGAACCGCTCATTTACAATTCGATTTTCGATCTTTTGAAACCGTTCGATCATTTGCGCTGGCGAAAGGATCTCGCCCCCCGCTGGTCCCGGCACCTGAATGCGAACGCGATTCAGACTCTGTAGAAAGTTTTCCTTTTGATCATCGGAAACATAATCATCGTCTTTAAGGCGATTTACGAACGCAAAAGCAGCATAGACGGGAGCTCTCACGTTTAAAGCAATATCTTCATATTCGGTACCCGCATGTTGGTAAAGCAACGAATTGAGATCGCCAACGTGGGTATCGACATAGAAGATGGCATTTCTAAAAATTGGTTTGATCACCTTCTCAAAGGAATCCGAATTATCGCCGACCCATTTAATTCTGTCGAAAAAACGGCGTGCGAACTTTTTGTCTTTCGCTGCAAGCCACGCCACGTGAAGCAGCGCGGACAGCCCCTCTTTCAAATTCCCAATTTCCACGTCTTTGTTTTGTTTCAACGCCGCCATATGCGCAGCGCGATCAGTGGTAAATGTGTCGAAAGTTAAATTTCCGTCCCGGCCCCTGGTCAAACGCATCGGATCATTGAGCTTGAACAGCGGTTCGGCACGTTCGGCTACGGCTTCTCCAAAACCTTCCTTCGCATTGGTTCTCAAAATCCGCAGCCCACGACGAATCCAGCCGTTCTCGGCCAATGCTTCCTCGTTCCCAAAGCTGAATAAGAACACGAACGGCAAAAGGATTCCGATGGAGCGCAAAAAATTGGGCGTAAACGCAGCAAACGCAATGGAGGCCGCCGATAATGCCGCAAAAAATCCGATCTGCCCAAACGCATAGACACGAATGGAAGGGCCCGAATTGTCAACGCGCAGAAGCCGCCGAACAGGCGCATTTCGTTCGGCATACGCCCGGAGTGCTTTCCTGAGGGCTTTGCTATCCAAATTTCGCTGATTTTCCAACTGCGCCATCTTCTCCCTGAACTGTTGGGCGAACTCGACTTTGCGTAGGCGGTAATGGATTTCTTCTTCAACCTGGCTGGCGACAAACACAAGCGTCGCTGTTAAAAGTGTTGCCACAACACCTTGAAGCGGATAGTGAATCAGCCCCGCTTTCATCCCGACGTAGAAAACGGCCGCTCCCAAACCCAATAACGAGCTGACGAGTCGCGGCACGGTAACGTTGGCGATGGAACTCCACGAAATTTTTGTATCTCTACCGTGCGCAGGCAAGACCTGATATTTTTGATTTTTGTAAGTAACCGAGAACCCGGCGCTACCCGAGCCATCTCGGACCACTTTCACTTTTTCTCCGTCTATCGTTTGAACTGAGCTCGCTTTAATAGGGTCGGCAATAAGGTGTTCAACGGCCAAAGCCACGGCTTTTTGAATTGCGGCGATCACCTCGGCGTGAGCACCCACGATGACGGGAGCCGTCGGCAGAAAAAGTTTTTGTCCCACAAAAATTTCATCGAGCGGCAGGCGTCCGGAAGCCAAGAACTCCAACGAGGACGGCCCATCGTCCCCCTCCGTGAAAGTGGGTGTTAACACATAAACGTTTGCACCGGCAGTTTTCAAGCGTGAAGTAACGCCATTGGTATGAAAACCTCCCACGACAAGAAGAGCCACGTCTGGACTGGTCGTTAGGATATTCTTCGCCATCGCGTCATTGCGGCGAAGCGCCTGGGTGTAAAAACGTTCGAAGGGCTGAAGCCCGCTGATCATTTCTTTAACCGAAATAGGAACGCGGATACCCAAACCGGCCAGCCGTGCTGACGTTTTTTCTATCGCTGGTTTCCTTTCTTCATAGGCGCGCCATTCGCTTTCGGTCATTGAGCTTTCAATTAGTTTCAACAATAAATGTTGATCGGCCGTCATCACCAACATGTCGCGCTCTCCGTCGGTTCGAGCAAGCTTGGTTCTGACCAATTCTTCAAGCTGTTTGATTTCTTCGAAAAGAGCCGTGTGGTGGATGGCCTCTGTTTTCAAAACGTATTGGATATACAGGTTCATCTCGGGAAACTGCGACAGCGGTAAACCGTGCGACGCCGATAAGTTTTTCAGATGCTCATAATAGGAAGACACGGACACATCACCGGAACGCAAGAGCGCGGTAAGCCCAATGAGCAATTTCGTTTCCCGCTCCGACAGATTCGCGACAAGCGAACGAATTAACCGGTTCCGTTCGTTTTCGACCTTTTTGAAATTGAGCGAGCTTTCGATGAGCGCCGCATTAACAAGTTCACGCACGTTCGGCGTGGTGGCGGGGCTGATTGAATCCAAATACATCACGTACGCGGGCAAACCGAGCTTTCCGGTCTCGTAGGCCGCGTTCGTTTCGTCAAACCGCCGCAGTTCGCCGTCGAATGATTTCTTCTTAAGCCCAGTCAGTTCTCGGCTTAGCTCATCCAGCGCGGCAAGCGCGGTCTTCTTTTTGGGCGCACTGTCGCGCAGCGCTTGAACGTTGGTGTTGTAATCGGCGATGTTTTCAACGCCGGTTAGATTGAATTGTCGAGGCGTTGAGATAGCCGCCATTTCGACACCGCTAATGGCATGAACATTTAGAAAACCGGTAGCAATACTTTTAACGAGCTCCGCGTCAGCGTTAACGTCGAACAACGTGAGATCGATTGGACCACTGCGCGCCCCTTCGAGCCCCACAGTCATCCGCGTCCCTTTTTTTGCGACTGCGTTCGTCAGCGCGTCGACCACGGCGGCAATATTTCTCTGAGCTTCCGTGTGCAAATGAACGTCTTGTACAACAAAGATCGTCGGAGCGTTCGGAGATTGCGACAGAAAAGTTTCATTAACCGTGGCGTGCCCCGCAATTGCATCCTGCACCCAATCCGGAGTTCCGTGGGCCACGGACGCCCGCAGCGTTTGATGCATTTCCGGAAATGTCGACAACAACGTTTTGGAATCGGGCAACGCGGCGTTTGCCGGCAGGAAAGGAAGTTGTGCTATTTGAAGCGATTTGCGGCGTTCCGACCAGAGATTGGACTCACTGGCCGTCGCCAAGGCAACGTTCTCGACCAAATAAAAAAGCGCCAAGACAGCTACCAACGGCTTGCGCAGTCCCATAGAATAGAATCCCCTCAGTTAAATTTCTTCTATGGTACTGAGCGGAGATTAAAATCGCCTTAAATAGCGGAGAAGAATCGGTAAACACTTGAACTGAGCGTGATTACCGTCGGAAAATGCATGGGAATGCGAGAGGCGGGCGTTTTAGATCGAAGATTGATCGATGTATTCGTAAGCTTGCTTGCCGACCGATGAGATCAGGCCTTTTGCGACTTTATAGTTTTCGGTTCGGCCGTTGGTGAGCACGCAAAGAATGTAATCGCCTTCTGGCGAGAAAACGATTCCAACATCGTGACAATTCTTACGCAAGAGGCCGGTTTTCCGAGCAAATTGCCAATCCTGCGGCAGGTTTTTGGACAATCGAGTTCGCGAATTTGCCCCTTTCATAATTTCGAGCATTAGATCGCTTAATCCGTCGCTTACCATTTGGTGCTTGTAAATCTTCTCAAGAATCGACGCCATTTCGACCGGCGTTGTGTAATTATCGAGCGCTGGATTGGACAATCGAGACGCCAAACTCATTCCGGTGGGAGCGATGCGTGTCGCCTGCAAACCCATTTTTGCGAACTTCTCGTTTAGATAGTCATAGCCAAGCAAATCAATAATCATGGCGGTGGCCGTGTTGTCGGACTTCGTGATCATCTGATAAATCAAATAGGAAAGCGGATAATACGCTCCCGGACGCGCCCACTTGAGCACGCCGGACCCCTCCCGGCGGTAGTTGCGTCGATATCTGATGCGTGTATTAAGTGTAATACGGCCTTCGTGAATGGCTTCAAAGGTAGCTGCCATAATCGGCAACTTAATGAGGCTTGCGCACACAAAGCTGTGCTCCGTGTGGTATTCGTAGGTCCGGCCATTCTTTAGATTCTTAATATAGATTCCGACGTCGCCATTGTATCCCTGAACCATCTCTTCGATATTTTTCACCATGGCGTTCCAACGGACATCGGTCGGAGAGGGAAGCGGCGAAGAAACAACCGCTTTGGTGGGTCTTGCAAAAAAATAAAAGCCGAAAAGGAAGAAGACCATTCCGGCCCACCACCACGAAACACTGTAGTCGTACTTGCGCTTCATACTTAGGAAGAGGGTAACAGCCGCGGTTTCAATTTTCCAATGATTTTTGTTTCAGAATGCATTGAATTTTCGGAGTGAACCCGATTTCACCAATTTTTCACAGACGATCCTTTGGCGCAACCGTTGCACACAAGGTTGACGTATGAAAACGCAATTTGGATACGCCATTTCTCAAACAGAAGAGCGCGAACAGGAAGCGTTGTTCCTGGCTTACGATCTGGTTCGCAAAGCGCGGGAAATTGGTGCCGAGATGAGAATGTGGGCTCAGAAAATCCAAGCGGAAAGAAAATTTTCGGATACGCGCGTATTGGAGAGCACAAAAATTGAACTCTCGTCTCTGGAATCGAAAATTCTGTTGGCGCTCAAGGACTATATGTACGCGACCTCGGAATTATTGAACAGCCTAAAACCGCTCAATCCTCCGCTACGGGCCGAACAGCTTAAACCATTCGTGGACGCCATGTTGATCGAACGAGACACCACCGTCTCCGCGATGGATCCGCTCACGCGCACCGTTGGCGAATTAAACGCACGCAAACCTACCGCTCAACCATTGTTCGCAGCTTAATTTCTTCAAGCACCATCGCTACCGCTTCGCAACGTTCCGGATGTCCGGTATAAACAATTGCACTCCCGAGATTGTGCACCACGTTCGCGAGTGCCATTCCTTTCGAATAACTACATCGAATCGCTTTCACCAGTTGATAGGCCACCTCATCAAACGTATGGAAATTGTCGTTGAAAAGAATGGTTCGCGCCTCGAATCCGGAACCGGAACCGGTCGTGGCCTTTTTGATCTTCTTGGGAATCTTAAGCGCCGGCATACACTTCCTTTCAGGGCTGGGAAATCAACGTAATTTCGACGCGTCGGTTCTGTTGCCGTCCCTCGGGCGTATTGTTGTCAGCAATCGGATGATTCTCAGCGAACGCCATCAAAATTAAACGTGACGAATCTATCAATCCTTTTTCCTGCAGAAATCGGACAACTGACGCTGCCCGCGCGGAAGAGAGATCCCAATTGGACGGAAATTTCTTTTTCAACCCACCCGCAATCCGAATATTGTCGGTATGCCCTTCAACTTGGACCAGCCGATCCGTTTGTTTATTAATAATCGAAGCAACCTGCATCAAAACTTTCTTTCCCCGTTGCTGAAGTTCCGCTTGGCCCGATGCGAACAGGATTTCGTTGCCCATCGCGACCGTGAGCCCTTTGTCGGTTTGTCGCACACTTATTTCCCCATTCGCAATATTGTCTTTCAATTGCTTGACCAATTCGTCGTATGTGTTCCGAACATCCGACATTTCTCCCTGCAACCGCGCGTGCTCGGTTTGGCTGTCGTACAGCGCTTTGTTGAGGTCGGTATTTTTTGTCTCCAAATCGGTCGCGTGTACGCGCAACTGACTCAACGCCTCTTCTTGATCGCGGCATTTTTTCATTGCCTGCTCATGCGTAGCGATCGAGACGCAGCCCGACAAACCAACAAACACCAAAGCCAACAGAAACCTCATGGCACAACCTTTTTGCTTTTTAGCTGCCGAAATATTTCGAGCGTCGCCCGCGACTTGTTAAGCGTATAGAAATGCAAGCCAGGCGCTCCTTTTCGGATCAATTCTTCGCATTGCGCGACAGCGAACTCAATGCCGATTTGCTCGACCTTTGACTTGTTGCCGTCGGCTTCTTCGAGTTTCTTCCGCAGCGCATCGGGGATTCGCGCGCCACACATGGACGCGAACCGTTTGATCTGATCAAAATCAGTGATTGGCATGATTCCCGCTATCACGGGCACGTTCACATTGCGACGCCGCAAATCCGACACGAAAGAGAAGTATTCATGGTTGTTGAAGAACAGCTGGGTAACAACAAAATCTCCTCCGGCGGCCACCTTTTGTTGAAGATGGTTCAAATCCGACTCCATTGACTCGGCCTCGGGATGCTTTTCGGGATAACCCGCAACCCCGACACCAAAAGGAAAATTCGACCGAATAAACCGGACCAACTGCGCCGCGTGCTCAAAACCGTCACGTGCGGGCACAAAAGTCGCCTGACCTTTCGGAGGATCGCCGCGCAACGCCAATACATTATCGATTTTTCGCTCGGCCAGTTCGGTTAATATTTCTTTTAACTCTTTTTGACTGTGGCCAACGCACGTGAGGTGCGCCACCGCTTCGATTCCGATATCGTTTTTTATTTTCGTTACAAGGTCCACGGTCTTTGCGCGCGTGCTGCCGCCGGCGCCGTAGGTCATGGATACAAAGGAGGGTGACAACGCTTTTAGCGTTGCAATCGTCTCGAGAAGATTCTCTAGGCCGTCATCGGTTTTCGGAGGGAAGAACTCAAAGGAAACAACCGGTGGGCCGTGCTTAAGAATGTCGGCGACTTTCATGAGCGCCGATTGTACTTAAAAATGGTAACACTGCCGGACCATGAAACTGAACGAAACTTTTGTCCGACGGCAGCACGATTTCAAAGGAAAAGCGATTGGCTTTCGCGTCGACGAAATAAAGTTACCGAACGGCCAACACGCGACGCGTGAATATATAAATCATCCTGGGGCCGTCGCCGTTATTCCGATCGTGGCGCCGGGAAAAGTTTTATTGGTGCGCCAATTCCGTTATCCCGTCAATCAAGTGACGATAGAAATCCCGGCCGGGAAGTTGGACAAAGGCGAAGCGCCACTTACATGCGTGCACCGCGAACTCGAAGAAGAAACCGGGTACAAAGCGGGCCGCGTAAGAAAGCTGCTGTCGTTCTGGCCGACGGCCACATTTGCGAACGAAACTCTCCACATCTATGTCGCGGATAAACTTAAACCGGGAAAGGTCAATTTGGATGCGGACGAATTTTTGCGCAGCGAAGTTTGGCCGCTGAAGAAGATTTATCGGGCGATTGATGCAGGGAAAATACGTGATGCGAAAACGCTTATCGGTTTGCTCGCGTATCGCGCTTGGTCACTAACGTAGTGTGTCTCACAGACCCGCTCATTAAATCGAAAACCCGTTGAAGATGAATTTTTACGGACGTAAAAAAAGGGCTTTCTGTCCGTGTAGCTGCTGGGAAAAACCGAGTCGCGTGAATACGTTGTCCCGGTCGGTAATGGCGAGCACTTCGTAAATTTCTTTCTTTTCCGCCAGAGCAATCAAACGTCGAAGCAGCGCGCTGGCCACCCCCTTCTTCTGAAAACGCGGATCCACGACGAGCGAGCGGACTTCGGCCAGCTTTTTGTTATAAATCTCGAGCGCACCGCAAGCGATAATCTCGCCATCGTTCTCAACAACGGAGAAACTACGCAGCGCTTTGCGAATTTCTTTGCGTGTCCGTTTCAAGATTTTTCCAGAGCTGTGCGGCGAATTGATTAACGAAACAATCGCATCAACATCTTTACCGGCGGCTTCGCGGATCTTAAACGCTAGTGGAGCGTGGGACACAGTTTATGTGTTCGTTACGTCCGGAACACGAATCAGTGTTGTCTTTTGAGAATTGATTCGAGCAAGCACTTCTTTCACGTCGGATTGAGCCTTTTCCATCAATGGATAGCGCACAGCGCGATAACCACGAACTTTCTCAAAGCATTTCAGTGCTTCGACGTAGAATTCGTAATCCTGCTGCGATTCGAAGAACGTAAACTTGTTGACGAGTTGAATGTACCAGTCACGAAACGCTTTTTCTTTGGCGTGCCACGCCGGTAAAAGTTTTCGCAAGAATTTCGCTTTGGACATGCACCGCAACATCCAATCGCGGGTCTTCACGTCAAACTCGATCGAGCGGCCAAACACGGTAAACTGCGGGCGGTTCAGGTGAACGTATGAAATTTTGTCTCCAACAGATTCGTCGATTTTATATCGCTCGCGGTCGCGTGCATATTTTTCTTCGGACGTTAAAAGTTTTGCAACCCACACTTCATCTTTAATCGCCATAACGCGGAAAAGGCCCATGAGCACAGTCTCGGTCGCTTTGTATCCGAATTTCTTTTGATCGCGACGATGTGTATTCCACAAAAGGAAAATATATCGCTCGGCAAATTTAACGTCTTCGTATCGAATCAGATCGTACACAACACGCGCCAAAAGCGCCGCATTGTCGCCGGGCAAATCCATCCAACGCAACGATTGATCCATAAGTCTTCTGTACTGCCGTGCAAGGCGTGGCCCTTGGAGCCAGGAATCTTTTTCCAACAAGCGCGCGTTTTTCTCGATGACCTCGGTTACCGATTCGCGTTTGTATTCGGGGTGTAACAGTTCCGGATGCGCGGCAAAATAACGTCCCAACTTAAACGCCAAATTGTTCGATTCAATATCCGCTTTACGAACCGTTTCTTTTATCGCTGCGAGCAACCGGCCCTCGGAAAGCGGAATCCAACCTTTCTGATATGCAGAGCCGAGAATCATCATGTTCGCGTATAACTTTGAGCCTATGTGCTGTTCCGACAAACTGGAGAAGTCGGCCGAAACATAGCCACCGAGTCGAACCTTCGCACGGATCACATCTTCAAGCTTTTGCGGATTGAAATCCACACGGCCCATAAGCGACAAAACCGTCTCGTGTTTGTGATTGTTGATGACGCCGTGCGTGCGAGCCGGATGCGCCACACGCAAATTCATCCGCGCATCGAGCGCGCGCGCCGCTTCCAAAAGATCGAGACCGATCAAAAGGTCGGCCTTTCCATACGGGATGACCGGCGAGCTGACCGGGCCTTTCTTCGAGAAAACGATATGACCATAAACGCCGCCATTTCGAATCGCGAGTCCTTTCTTATCAAGGAAACTCACATCAAAGCCTTCCGTCATTCCGGCGCGCACGAGAACCGCGTTCACAATTCCAGCGCCCATGCCACCGACGCCGGCCGTGTAAGCAGCCCAGCGGTCGTCAAACGACTGAATAGACGGTTCAATCAAATCCGAGAAATCAAACTTGGAAAATTCTTTTTTCTTTGGCGCGTTCTGGCGCGTTATTACAACCTTCTCAAATGACGGACACGCCTTTGTGCGTGAACAGGCGCCATCATCCACGCAGGTGGAAAGATCCGTCGCGATTTTTCGCCCGTAGGCAGTTTCTTCAACGGTAAGACCGGGGCAGCCCGTTTGGCGAGTGCACTCGAGACAGTATTCACAAACTTCCGGCGTGATGTTGATTTTTTCTTCTTTCGGAAGAAAACCCATTTCTTTAATCACGTTTTTCTTTTCAGCGTTCTTCCGGCGGTAAAGCGTGATCGCGCATTCCTTGTCCGCGATGATCACTTTGACACCTTTCTCGAGAACGGTGCTTTCCAAAAGCGCTTGATAAGCGTCGCGGTCGGCGGGGTTTGTGCGGATGACTTTCAATCCTTGCGGCGCTAAACCATTCAAAACATTTTCGATATTCTGTGAGACCGTTGCGGCGCCCATCACATCGACTTCGTTTCCGGGCGTCGGCTGATGGCCGGTCATCGCGGTTGTTTTGTTTTCAAGAATCACGTACGTGATGTCCTGGCTGTTCTTGATCGAATCCGAAATCGCGATCATTCCCGAATGAAAAAATGTTGAGTCACCGAGAAACACGAGCTGTTTGTTGGTCACAAACGGCGCCATCCCAGCGCCGGTACCACCGCCCAATCCCATGCCCGAGTAATTTTGCATAAGCCCTTCGTTCGGAGCGAATTGCAACATCGAATGGCATCCCGATTCTCCGTGGAAGACCACATCAACGGGCTTTGATTTCTTCTGTTCCATGTAATCGAACTTCATGAAGTTCGTTTTCATTTTCAAACTAACCGTCGAAGAATCGCGATGCGGACAACCTGGGCAAAAGGTCGGAGTTCGAAGCGGCACATCGTAAGAAGACGAGCGCGTGTGAACAATCTCAGCCAACTCCCTTTCAATCCGGTCCACGTTTAGCGTCGGGAAATATTCTTTCCAACGTAGAAATGCCGGGCCAAGAACTTCAAGCACCACGGACACATTGAGTCCGCGCACCGAAGGGAAGCCAGGCTCATCGTTCGGAAATTTCTTTCCCCACAACGCTGGCGGTTTCGTTAAGCGACCGGTCTGACGGAGGTCCGTCAAAATCTCAGAAACTTGTGATTCGAGAAAACCTCTCTTCTCTTCAACGATCACCAAATGTTCAACGTGATTCGCGATATCAAAAACGTCCTCTGCATCAACCGGATAGGTCATTCCCAATTTGAGGACCGGCGTGCGCGTCCAGAGTCCCAGCAAGCGCAGCACCTCTTCGAGATAGGAATACGCGAGTCCCGACGTAATAAATCCCACAGGCATACGAACGCGCTTGGGGCCATGCCACTGGTTCACACCAATTTCGCGCGCACGTTTTGTCAATCGCTGAAAACGTTCGGCCAATGTGGCTTCGCGCATCGACGTGTGGGGCGGAATAAGAACAGAATCCGCGAGATGAATTTCGGAACTGGAGAGTGTCGCCGGATGAAGATGGTTAATTGGGATTTCCGGATGCGGATGGACTTTTACAGTTCCCCCTCCATCCGCTTGGTTCGTGGTAAGAAGATAGGTCACATACAAATCGGAACAACCCGACAGATCAAATGCGACATTCACCCAATCTTTTATTTCCTGAAATGTCGACGGCTCCAAAAGCGGCATACTGAGATGCTTGGATAAAAAACGAGAATCGGAATTGATTTGCGTCGTTTCGTTCCATGGATCGTCGCCCACCACAACAACAGCGCCGCCATCGCGCTTGCGCATTTCCATGAGATTTCCAATTGCGAGCCCGTCGGCGCCCACGTGCAATCCGACGGATTTCATAACGGCCATTGCGCGCAAGCCTGCTTGGCGAGCTCCGTTCAATCGAGCCGTAGCGAGCGCTTCGTTGTTCGCAATTTGAGCCACAACACCGCGCTCAACGAGATAGGGAGAAACTTCGCTAATGGCATCAAAAACTTCAGAAACAGGAGAACCTGGATAACCGGTAATGAGACCGACGCCCGCTTCGAGGGCGCCTTTCACGAGCAGCTCGTTGCCTGTGTAAGCTTCAACGCCGGATGTTTTTGTAAAGCGCGGATCGACTTTCAATTATTGTCCCATCGGGCGGACGGCCGGAAAATAGTAACGCGCACCGATCGCAAAATCAGCATCAATTCCTGTGTCGGGCGTAAAACGCAATACGGGCGCTACTTCCGTAAAAAATTCCCAATCCGTTTTGTTCGGCAGATAAGACAAACCGACCGGAAAACGCAATCCGACTTCCGTGTTGCCTTGAAATAAGACGCGCGGACCGACACCGAAATAAAATGGGAAATCGCCGCTGTCGGTAATTCCTTTGATAAGCCGATCGTTGATTCCCTTCGCCCATGTAAAATTGTGCCAGAGCAACGTCGCGTGAATATCGAAATCACCTTGGGCGACACCTACAGCGGCATCAATTGCGGCAATGTTATTGAGCCATACCTTATAAGAAGCGCCGCTCGGATTTCCGAGCATCAGACCAATTCCTTGATCGCCACTGTGATCGGCATGCACAGGCAAAATTAAAGTTACTAATAGGCCAACAGAAAAAAGGGCTTTTTTCATCATTCTCCCCAAGATAGTTTTTCTCGCAGAACCCGGAAATAGGAAACATTGGGATCCTGAAACAATTTTAGTTTATGTTGCGCGCACCGCACGCTCACTTCGTCATCCGTCTTCAAAACGAAGACGCGCTGGCCGTCGAGGCACAATTGAACCTGGTTGCCTTTTCGCTGATCCTTTAATCGAAGTTGCAGAGTCTGGTGTTTAGGAAAAACAACCGGTCGTTGCGTAAAACTGTGCGCACAGATAGGCGTTAGCACAAACGCTTCTACTTCCGGATGAACGACCGGACCTTGGGCCGCCAACGAATAGGCGGTTGATCCGGTCGGCGTGGAAACAATGACGCCGTCACCGGTAAATTGCCCCAATTCTTCGTTCTCGATTGAAGCAGAAATATTCGTCACTCGGGTGGTGGAACCAATCCGGATGACCGCATCGTTCAGCGCGAAAAGCGGCACTTTAACCCGAGGAGCCCGAACTTCGAGCATCAAACGCTCGCTGATGATCAGCTTTTTAGAAAGCCACGCCTCCAGTGCAGGGTAAAACCCCTCGAGGTCGATGGCCGTCATAAAACCCAACCGTCCAATATTTACACCCAATACCGGAACGCCGAGCACTGCGGCTTTCGGTGCAATCGACAAAATTGTTCCGTCACCTCCGAGCGTCACAATGGCATCGGCCTTCTGAAAGTTCGAGCCCGCCACCAGCGAGATTTTCCGACTCTTGCACCATTTGGACAGACGCGGCATTTCCTCGCGTGCGCGAGACTTGTCGGGATTAATGACAACGGCGAGTTTTTTGCTCATGTCCCTTTGTAATACGTCAGGGCTTCTGGCAACCATTCTTCAATCTGCTTGATTCGGGTTTCGTCTGCCGGATGAGTCGATAAAAATTCGGGCGGTTTCTGTCCGTCGCCCTGACTGGCCATTCGTTTCCAAAATTCGACGGCGGTGCGCGGGTCGTAGCCGGCTTTCGCCATAAGGATGAGTCCGATGTGATCGGCCTCCGACTCGTGTTTGCGGCTAAATGGCAGCATAACACCAACCTGAGCGCCAAGACCGTATGCTTGAAGGGCTCCGTCGCGTACCGCGGGATCAGCCTTGCCGAGTCCTACCGACAACAATTGACCGACCAGCTCCGCGCCCATTCCTTGACTCATTCGCTCGGCACCGTGATGCGCCAGCGCATGGGCCACTTCGTGTCCCATGACGACGGCAATTCCCTCGTAGGTTTGGCAAATCGGAATAATCGCTTCCCAAAAGGCCACTTTGCCTCCGGGCAAACAAAACGCATTTACATCTTTTCCCTGCAACACATTAAATTCCCATTGGTAGTCCGGTTTATCGGCGGCTGCTTTTATGCGGGCACCGACCTCTTTTACCCGTCGTTGATAATCTGCGTTCTTAGTAATCGGATTTTTCTTCAGCACATCCGCATAAGCCTCGTCACCCATCTTCATTTCGTCCGACTCGGAAACCAAATTGAATTGGTGTCGACCGGTGTATTGCACCGTCGCGCAGGCCGCCAATAGAAAGGAACTGAGTATCAACACAAGCCTTGACCGCTGCATAAAAACCTCCCTCTCAAAATAACGAAATAAGGTTACCAAATAAGCCACTCCCCACCCGTGGCAGCACCGATGCATTACTTTGGATGAAACCAAACCAATTCGCATCAAGGAAAATGACAGATGTCACCTTTACAATTTTTTAAAGGAGCCCTAAATAGAACTATGGTTCGACGGAAGAGAGACAAACAAATGGCAAAAGCAGCGTTTGTTGCGATATTTAGCAGCGTTCTTGCAGCACTTCCGATGAAGATCCATGCCAGCGCTGGCGCCTCAGGCGCCCTTTCGCTTGTGACCGAAGGAACCGCACGTATTTCCGCCCTTGGTGAGGCGGGAACCGCCATTGCGAACGATATCGGAGGCATGGTCTACAACCCGTCGTCGCTATTATCTTTGGAATCCGGACAAGCTTCGTTGTTTTATGGACCCGGTTTGATCGGAGACACCAACGGCCAGTTTTTGGTCGGCTCACGTACGTCATCGTTGAAATCCGCCTGGGGTTTCTCGTTCAATTACTACGATGCTGGAACAATTGAAACGGCAAATGCGGATGGAACCACGAGTTCCCAATCGGCTCAACGTGACATGGTTGGCAATCTGGCGTTCGCGCACAATTTTCGTGGCTTCGAAATGGGTATTGCCGGTAAATACATGCAATCAACCTTGCTCGGAACCTACAGCGCCTCCACCTACGCGTTTGATGCGGGCCTGGGAATGCAGATTACGTCACGTTTTCGTTTGGGCGCGTCCGTTTTGAACTATGGAAACAAAATCACTTATTTGTCGGAAGGAGATAATTTGCCCCGCACGTACAACCTGGGGGCTTCTTTCGCGCTGTTGTCAGGTCGAACGAGCGTTATGATGCTCGTGAACGAATCTTACATGGCGTTCGATAAGACGTCGACGCCATCCGTCGGTCTTGAAACCGCGTTCGGACCATTGGCGCTTCGCGCCGGTTATCAGGCAGGCGATTTGAAGAAACTTACTCTCGGAACCGGATTTCGTTTGGGCCGCACGAATCTCGATTACTCGTTTGGGATGATGAACCAATTGGATGCCCAGCACAAACTGAGCCTCGGCCTAAGCTTTGGGGGCGGGATTGACGCGACTCCGGCATTCGCCAAGGTGCAGACCTCCACGAAACGAGAAATTCAGGAAGCGAAAAAACGCAAGGCCGACGATTCCGCGATTGCCGAGAATGTGGCGGCGCCCGTCGCAGGAGCCGTCAGCGAACACCGTCATTCGTTGGGCGGAGAGACAATTTTACGGGCTCCCGTTCGTCAATCGCAGCGCCGCGTATACGTCGTCAAAGAAGGCGACACACTGGCTTCGATCGCCCGCAGCGAACTGGGAGATAAGCGCAAATGGCAAGCGATCTACACCGCAAATCGCCATCTGATCGATGACCCGAAACAAATTGAAAAGGGAATGAAGATCATCATTCCTTAAGAATTAAACCGAATCGGCCGAGGGAACCCTCCGGTGCAAAATGGCGCCGGAGGGTTTCGAATTTCTGGAGCTAGTAGATGGGGTTTTCCGCTGTCAGGTGCTTTTGGACGTAGTCGACCACCGAATCTTCAAGCGAAAGAAACGGTTTCTTGTAGCCGATCGCGCGAAGTTTCGAGAGATCCGCTTGCGTGTAGTACTGGTATTGGCCACGCAATTTTTCGGGCATAGGTATGTAAGTGATGTTCGGCTCCAATCCCATGGCCTTGAAGACGGCGAGCATGAGATCCTTAAATGTTCGGGCCTTTCCCGAACCCACATTAAAAATTCCGTTTTTGTCGGGGTGTTCCAAAAAGTAAGCCATTACTTCGTTCACGTCTTTAACGTACACAAAATCCCGTTCTTCCGAACCATTGCCGTAACCTTCGCGGCTTGTCGCGAACAAACGTACGGATCCCTCTTTTCTAATCTGATCAACCGCTTTGCAAACCATGCTCCGCATCTCACCTTTGTGATATTCGTTCGGACCGAAAACGTTAAAGTAACGGAAACCGACAACCTTGTTTGTTAAATTCTCTTTGATAAGCCACGCATCAAATGCATGTTTCGATTCGGCGTAAGGATTAAGCGGCTTAAAAATTGAGAGGAATTTATCATCATCACTGTAGCCGTCTTTCCCATCGCCGTAAACCGAGGCGCTCGAGGCATAATGGAACCGCGCGCCGTTGGCCAATGCCCACTTTGCAAGAATTTGGCTGTACGCGGTATTGTTTTTCTTTAAGAACGCGCGGTCCATTTCGGTGGTGTCCGAACACGCGCCCATGTGCACAATCAAATTGATTTCTTTTAGCCGGTTTTTGTCGAAGGACTCAAGGAGTTTCTCGCGCGATAAATAATCTCGAAATTTCTTGGTACGGAGATTCGGCGAGTTTCTCTCGTCGTCACCGGCATCAACGAGCCAGACGTCGTCGATACCGAGATCGTTTAATTTGCGGAGATAACAACTCCCGATGAATCCGGCCGCGCCGGTAAGTATGACTTTCATAACTGCATTTTCGCGCCGAGCTAACGCACGAATCTAGTCGACGTTCAATTACCAGACGGTGCTTGGAGAGACTCGAGTACCTTGTCGAGCGCAAAGCTTCCCGGCTTTTGGCTTGGCGGAAATTCGCGAAACGTCCCTAAAAATTGCGCGACATACTGTTGCGCCGGCACAAGCACAAACAGATGATCAATCCGCCATCGAGCATAGTCGATCGAATCGTGATCCGCCGTCTCAAAGGGATCCGAACGCAAATTAAAAAGCTTGGGCACGCGCAGCGGCGTGAATGGTTCCTGCCAAACATCGAACCCGTGACTGCGTTGCTCAGCAAAAACAACTTTGTATTGGTTGTACCGAAGTCCGACGAGCGAGCCGTCATCATTGAAGTAATAGAACTCATGGCGCGGGCTCGGTGACTTTCTGACCAGTGCGTCCGCAAGGTTGTAGCCGTCGAGATGAACTTTGAATGACTTGCCGCCGACTTTCGTTCCTTTAAGAAGTCGCGACTTCACGTCCGGCGCTCCCGCGGCCGCAAGCAAAGTGGGGAGCATGTCTTCGTGAGCGAAAATATCGTTGTAAACGGTTCCACCCTTAACAACCCCAGGCCATCGGATAATGCACGGAACACGATAAGCCCCTTCCCAGTTGCTTCCCTTCTCGTTACGAAACGGAGATGCTCCACCATCAGGCCACGTCATTTTTTCCGCGCCGTTATCGGTTGAATACATGACAATCGTGTTATCATCGAGACCGAGTTCTCTGAGCTTGTCCAGTAGCTGGCCAACCATTGCATCGTGCTCGACCATTCCGTCAGGATAGACACCCAAACCGGTTTTGCCATTGGACTCCGTTTTTAAATGCGTCCAGATGTGCATGCGAGTAGAATTCCACCAGACAAAAAATGGCTTCCCTTCCTTGTTCGATTCGTCCATAAAACGCAACGCTTCCTTCGTGAACTCTTCATCAACGGTCTTCATGCGTTCGATAGTGAGGGGGCCTGTAGACTCAATCTTTTGACTCCCGTCTGGTTTCGCCCATGAATGAATGACGCCGCGCGTCCCGTACTTTTTTCGCATTTCTGGGTCTTTAAAATAATCCGGATGCTCCGGCTCTTGCTCGGCATTTAAGTGATACAGCGACCCATAGAATTCATCGAAACCGTGAGCGGTGGGGAGATGTTCATCGCGATCCCCGAGATGGTTCTTGCCAAACTGGCCGGTTTTGTACCCCTGTGCTTTGAGCAATTCGGCGATCGTTACGTCACGTGCCTTAAGTCCTTCCGAAGCGCCAGGCAAGCCCACCTTCAACATGCCGGTGCGAAATCCCACTTGGCCCGTGATAAAGCAGGAGCGTCCGGCGGTACAACTCTGTTGTCCGTACCAATCGGTAAACAGTCCGCCTTCTTTTGCCAAACGATCGATGTTGGGAGTTCTGTATCCCATCATTCCTTGGTTATAGGCGCTGATGTTCCAATAGCCGACATCATCTCCCCATATAATTAAAATATTCGGTTTCTTTTTTTCTTGAGGGTTATTAGACGCAAATGAGGCGGGTGGAAATGCCGTTGATAACGTAAAAAATAATGAGATCAGTGCCCCGATCTGTTTTTTCATTTTCGGAGTATCCTTTTCGACTAATTTTGTTTTGTGTTTCACACAGCAAACCCGACATAATTGAGGCCGTGCCGACATCGCTGTGCAATAGGAGGCCCTTTGGGTTTCGTGCGAGTGTACCTTTTAAGAAAAGGCCTTGGTAACGAGCCGAACAAAACTCATCGTGTAAGCCGCGATTGGACCATTTGCTACAATCCGCGCCTCGCCGGCGTGGCGGAATGGCAGACGCGTCAGACTCAAAATCTGATACCTTCACGGGTGTGTAGGTTCAAGTCCTATCGCCGGTAATTAACCCCTCTCATGGAGGGGTTTTTTATTCCCCCAAATCTGGACTTGGGCGGAATCGTACATATTGAGGAATCGCCGCCGCGTCAAAAGGACGCGGCGGCGATTTTGTTTTCAGACGAAATCGTCTTACACAGCTGCGGGGGCTCTCTTCTTAACTTCCTTGGGCGCGCTTACGTAGCCGCCCCACATTGCCGCTCCGCATCCCAAAAGCAGCAAACCGAACGAGGCATATGCCGCTGTCGCGACGCCGGGCGCAGCCGTCTGCGCCGCCTGATTTGTTTGCTGCGTCACGTTCCCGTTCAACGAGTTTAAGTTGTTGTTAAACAAGTTGAACGCCGTTCCGAAAATTCCGCGCACGGCCGTTGTCATCAAATACAGAACAAAAAGCGTCCCAAGGCTGGCGGTGAGAAAACCGTGCAGCATGCCTTCGGTTTTTCGAGGAATACCCGAAAGTCGTCCGGCCATCCACCCTCCAATGAATAAGGAAACAATTGTGCTGATAAACATCCAAAGGCCCGCGCCAACGCCAATTCCCGTCGATACGCCGTTGTTCGCATCGACGGCATTCGCGCCGATGCCAGCACCGAGCGAACTCAGCAAAACCTGAACAAATGTCGTTGCGATCACGCCGCTGAAGATCGCCGCCCACGATACACGACGCCCAAACATCCCCATCGTAAGCGGGGTAGTAAACGCGCGACGCTCAACGGTACTCTCTATTGTTGTTGCAACCATAGGAACCTCCTTTATTTGTCTCTCTAGTGTCCCTTCATTTGCTACGTCTCGCAGTGACGGCGGTTCGCACTCCATTTCCTAACGAATAAATTTCTAGAACCGCTTCCCCCGTTACTCCGTAACAAAAACATGAAGTGTTCAAAACTTTGCTTGGCGATCTTCGGTCTTCTGGTTAGTGGAGCTGCGAAGGCGACGAACATTATGACCACGAACGATCCCACGAAAAGGCAGGCGGTGCACGAATTCGGATGTCGTGACCGAATTTACATCGTGGTGGACTGGAACGCGGTTCCCAAAGGCGACCATCGACTGCTCGTCTTATGGACCAATCCCCAAGGCGAACATGAGCAAACCACGGAAGTACCAATTAAAGACAGTTCCACCTTTGCTTGGCTTGAACTCAGCGGCGGCTTGGGTTCAACTTTTTCAAAAATTTTCGCTCCCGAACGCGGCTACCAGCAGTTTATAGGCGAGTGGAAGGCAGCCGTTTTTTTTGATGAACAAAATATCGGTGTCGCACAATTTTCTGTGGCATGCTGATTAATACGGAGAGGTTATGTTGAGAAAAATTATCTTGGTTTTTGGACTCGCTACCATCGTTGGCGTAACGGCCTGCCACAAGAAAAGCTCCGATAGCGGAGGCGGAAACGCACCCGCGACGGCCCCGACCCCAGCTCCGGCACCGAACCCAGGGGGGCTTATCGTGAATCCACCGTCGGCAAGTGTGACTCTCACCGGCAACGAGATCCTGACCGCTATGCTCAATGGCGCGCCAGTCAATGCGAACTGGACCGTTTCCAATTCCAGTGTGGGTGTGCTCAGCGCAACGCAGGGAACCAGTGTCACGTTCACGTCCAAACAAGCGGGCACGGCGACCGTTACGGCCAGCGTCAACGGCCAACAGGCCAGCTGTCAGATCATCGTGTTAAAACCTGGTGAAACACCGACGCCAACACCAACGCCTACCCCCACGCCAACCCCGACCCCGACGCCGATACGAACGTTTCCGGCAAATTTGAACCTTTATAACGACGCCGGCGGAATTCTCGGACATCCCGATGTGCTGTTATTTACCGGCGGAGGCTTGACGATTAACGAAGAATCTGGCGGCGCGTTTGAAGGATCAAAGTTCTTGAGGTCCAACACGGGCGCCGGCGGATTTTGGGGAATCTCGCTCGAGAAAAACAACAAAGGTTTGAGCGCCGATGCCTCTTCGTTGGCGGGTGGCGCGATTCGGTTCGCCATCCGACTGGGTCGCAATCTCGCGCCGACCGAAACATTCAATATCAATCTTTCCGACAGGTCCGGACGAACCGTTTCTGTTCCGGTGGGACGCAATCCAGCGTGCTCGGGCGATGTATCCGGTCAGTGGCAAGATATTGTGATTGCTGTGTCGGATTTCTCTGGCATTGATCTGCGTCAAATCACCGTTCCGTTCGCCGTGGCGTTTAACGCTCCGGCCGGTAGCGCCGCAATGACATTCGATATCGACGATGTCCGCTGGACAACGAACGCGGCGGGTGCGTCCGTTTTGGGTGTCAATCGCGTCTCCATGCTCGTGTGTCCGTAATATTTTGGAATAATGTGTCCTTCTCATTACCCGCGAGCCCGAGTGTCCGTCTCCGGCTCGCAAAAGGAACACATATCAATGTCCAAAACAAATCCGTTTATGCTGGTCCCGCCGGGCAACGACATCCCGCGCGTAATCAACGCGATCATTGAAATTCCCAAAGGCCGACGAAACAAGTTTGAAGTGGACAAAAAAACCGGACTTATTCGACTCGACAGGTATTTGTTCGCGTCGAGCCATTATCCGGGCGATTACGGATTTATTCCGCAGACCCTGGCCGAAGATGGCGATCCACTCGACGTGCTGGTGATGGTGAACGAACCAACGTTTAGCGGTTGCTTAATTGAAGCGCGCGTTGTCGGGCTGTTTAAAATGAAAGACGACGGAAAGAATGATTTCAAAGTTCTCGGCGTCCCCCATACGGATCCGTTGTTCGCCGAATACCACGAACTAAAAGATGTGCCGAGCCACTACTTACGGGAAGTGGAACATTTCTTTGGTACCTACAAACAATTGGAAGGTGTCCCGATCGAAGTTCAGGGCTGGGGAAAAGCGGAACAGGCAATCGAAGAAGTAAAAAGGTCCGTCGAGCGGTTTAAAACGAAGTAACGCCGAGGAGTTCGCCCACCGTTACAATTTCGAGACCTTTTTCTTTGGCGGCTTTGATAACGGCTTCAGCGACTTGAAGCGACTTGTCGCTCTTTGGCCATCCGTCGTGCAGAAGAATAATCGCGCCCGGCCTGACCGCATTCGCGTAGCCAGAAATTAATTTTTCGGCCGGCGCGGACGTCCAGTCCGCCCCATAAGTCCAATTCACGAGCACGAATCCCGCTTCTTTGGCGGCTGTTTTGATCCATGGTTTATCGACACCGTGCGGCATTCGCAAAATTTTCAGCTTCGTTCCGCTGTTCTTTTCGATGATCGCGCGCGCCTCTTTCATATCTTTCACGAGATCGTCTTTTGCTAATTGGGCCGCCCGGGACGCGTCGTTGCCTTGACTCATTCGGTATTTGTAACGCTTGTTGTAATTGATATGCGTCATCGTGTGGCTGCCGATTTCATGACCGCCATCCACAATTTCTTTCACCACTTTGGGCCGAAGGCGCACTTGCTCGCCCAAAACAAAGAACGTCGCTTTGACCTGATAGCGCTTTAACAACGCGAGAAATTTCTCGGTGTTCGGCCCGGGGCCGTCGTCAAACGTCAGCGCTATTTTCTTTTCTTTGTGCGACCCTTCGGTATAAAAATCACCCGGCATCGGATTCGCGTGCAGCGGCACGGAAAACGTGAGAATTAAAGATGCAATAAATTGCTTTTTCATATTAGTCCGGATTCCAGAAAATAAAAGCGTGCTGCGCCGGCCCAACATTTCCATTGCGGTCGATGTTCACGGACCACAGCCCCCGCACAAATCCACGCGATGAAAAAATAACTTTTCCCCAATCCACTTTCCACCCACCATCCACTGTCGACGAGAAACGCGCAATCGGCCAACGTGTCGTTTTAACAAAACGTTTAATATCCGGAGACTTAAGACTCGCCTGAACGACCGGGTTTGACATATCCGTGGCAAGCACAATGCCAGGGGTACGATCACCGTTTAACACGTTCACGAGAATTGAATGATAACTGCAACAATCGTTGGGCTGAATAACGGCCATCCAGTGAAATGGATTGGCGAGGCCCGACACCACACTCTTTTTCTCGGTCGTGGGTCCTACCAAATGGGACGCATACGATCGCCCGCCCAACGAAAACATCAAATAAAAAATCCAAGCGATCCAAATTGGCTTGGTGCCTGACCATCCTTCCAATCGGCGACGAGAGACGAAAATGAGTCCCGCCAACATAAAAACCATGGGCACAATCGTTACCGCTGGCACCAGATTGCCCGAATACTCGATAAACGTAACCGGCGAAAACAGAGGAACGCCATAGCTTGTGAGAAAATCACACAACGAATGAAGAAAAAGCGGAATTGAATATTGCCACACGCGCGTTAAATATCGATCGGCGTCCACCTTTTGAAATAACCAGGCGTAGAAAAGCGCCTGCACGGTTACACCAAAAAACGAATGTGTAATTCCTCGATGTTGCAACCAAAACGCCCATGGCCCGAAATGCCCGAAGAAGACGTCAAGATCGGGCGCCTCGCCCAAAAACATCATGATCCAAAAGCGCGCGCGTGAATTCTTCAAAGTTTTTGAAACTGTTCCACCAACAAGACAGTGGGTCAACGGGTCCATTGTTGCTCCTTTATAAAGCTGTATCCCGCCAGCGAACCACGATACACGTGGTGGGCGGTCCATTGCCACACATGAATCGTATCGCTTCCCACCGCCGTTGAAAACGTACGCACGGTCGGTGTCCGCGAAAAGAGGCTCATGCCCAGCATAGCCAATATCAGTACGTTCCCCAGTGCGATCAATACACCCGATAAAAAATGCCCCAGCACTTTTAAATCCGGTTGGTGCTTGTGAATCGCCGATATCGTCAATGAAATATGAAACGCAATGGCGACGCCGAGCAAATATTGAAACACCGGGAACAACTGCGGCGGATTCCACCAATGGTGCGTAATCGCGTACACACCGAGCATGATGAGCGCGTAAAGCGGAAATATATAGGGTGACAATGCGATAAATGCATTGGATTTCGACAAACGCACTTCCCCTCCAGTCGACTTGGCTTTAAACGAATGGATTTTTGCGCCGGAAAGCACGCCAGAAACAACGTGTGTCAGCTCATGGCCGAAAACATAAAGCCACATCGGTTTCGCTACAAATCGCTCGATCAATACGTACGTGAGCATGCCGGCCGCATACAGTCCCCACGCGCGCCACCCCTCCTGCATAACCATTGGCACCATTCGGCCCGTTTGATGCACGGCCCCGCACAACGTCGGTAAAAGAGCCAATGCAAAAAACCAATACGAGATTTTTTTCGCGGCTTTTTTTACGGTGACGAAGCGAAAGCGCTTTGGCTTATTCGAACATCGTGTCTTCGAACGGAATATTTTGCGCACGCAGCTCTTGTTTCCACAACTCCAATGTTTCAGGAGTTTTTACGCGGGCCAGCTTCACCCACTTCGATTCGGGAGGGCTGAACAACTCGTAGGTGTCTTTGTAATACTGGTAGGCGTACTTTAGCGAAGATTCGTTTATCGAAAAATCTCGATCAAATACTAATGACTCAAGTTTTTCTTTGTACGCATCGTCAGGAATCTTCTTTTCGGAAAGCATTTTGTCGAGTTTTGCTTTGGAGGTTTCAAACTTTTTTTCAAAAAACTGTTTCTTTTTTTCCGGATTTCGGGACCATTCCATGTAGGTTTCGGCCTGGGCATACGATTCTTTCGCTCGCGAAACCACGTCGATGAGAACCAACGAATAGACCCCGATGACACCCATCAGCACCACGAGTAGATTTTGAGCCCAGCGTGAGCGGAGCCACGTCATCATTCAGAATTTTTCCCAGAGTTGGTTCGGCGGCTCTTCTCGCTTCTGCGCGCGCGCTTCTTGGCTAGAGAGTGTATTCAATAATTTGTGGGTTTCTTTGATGAGAGTTTCGGGACGGACCGGCTTCTCGAAATATCCGGCGAGGTTGGATTCTTGCAGCATCACACTTTTGGTCGAGGCTGCCATACTCGAACCGGTCATGATGAGCACCGGCACCTTCATCGTCGCAGGATCCCCCTGAAGCGATCGCAGCACTTCGTAGCCGCCATCTCCGGGCATCATAAGATCGCAAATAATCAGGTCCGGGCTGTACTCGAGGGCTTTCTTTAGAATGTTCCGGCCGTCGCGCGCGGTTGCCACATCAAAGCCTTCTACCGAGAAAGCAATTTTCATCATCGTAACGATGGCCTCATCGTCGTCCACGATGAGAACTTTTTTATCGGACGGGTTTGCCTTCGAACTAAGCGACTGGTCGGCCACGCGTGACCTCATTTTTTACAGCGGTCAGACGATTATGCTGATCAACTTTCACAAATTGGGGTTTTAGTTTCTTGGCTTCCGATTGTTCCATCCACGCCACCGACATAATGATGACTTTCTCTCCGGGCGAACCGAGTCTCGCTGCCGCTCCGTTAAGCCCGATCACTCCGGAACCGGCCGGGCCTTTGATGACATAAGTCTCAAATCGATGTCCATTGGCCAAATTCGCAACGAGAACCATTTCGTGTTCGAAAATGCCGGCGGCTTTCATGAGGGATTCATCTACTTCGATGCTTCCTTCGTAATCGAGGCGGCTAGCGGTGATGGTTGCGCGATGAATTTTCGCGCGGCACATGCGTCGTAACATAAGGAACTCATGGTAGCATGAATCCGCACCGGACAAAAAGCAACTCGGGTCAGATTTGGATTTGGGGAGGGAGATTCTTTATTTCGGTGTAAATTCGATCCAATTCGCTGGCTTCCGCGGTTCGGCCCGCTTTCCGAAGCTTTTGAATCATCGGTTCAATCTGGTTCGCGATTGCACTTGCGTTGTTTCGTTCTTCTCGAAGCTTATTCCGCAACCCCGAAAGTGCTAGGTTAAATGCATCAGCGACCTCTTTCAGCTCATCGTGTTTTCGCAGTTGCACATGCAGATTTAGCTTACCCTCTTTCATTTCTCCGAGAATCTTTTGAAAACGGTAGATGGGACCGGCAACAAAGTGCGAGAAGAACAGCGAAAGTCCGAAGGTCAATGCAATACCGAGAAGGAAGGTTTTCGCGATCATATTATTGAGGAACCGTAACTGCGCGGAATAGATTGCGTCGGTGGTCGCTCCCGATGACACCATGCTTTGAATAATAATGCTTCCTTGAATCCAGACCAAAAGTGCAACGGCGGCCAGGAATAAGAAAACCACGAGTCCAAATTTGAATTGAAAATGCGTATTGATTAATCGGGTGCCGAAAAAACGACTGCGGCGTTCATCGTTCATTCCAGCAACGGCGCGTTCAACGTGTTCCATAAAGCTTTTCCTCCCTAGTCAACGTGCAATAAGCGTAAATCCGTTTCATGTGATTTGCAACCCTCCTTCATAGGCCAGAGCGGCCACCACATCGCGCAAAGTCTCCTGGTCGACAACGTCATCGAACGCAATTCCGGCCATAAAATAGCCTTCGGAATAGGAAACACGAATCACGCGGGTCCGAAGATTTTCAAACTTTGCTCCGTCTTTTAGCGTGAAACTTACATAAAGAACGCTGGCAACTTTTAATGGAAATTGTGTTTCAAGATAAAGTCCCTCCGGGCTCAAGTTTAAGATTCGTCCCCAACCTTCTTTGAGAGAGCCGACGGGAAATCGAAGCCCGACCGGAATGCTGGTGGTGAATCGAGTTATCTTGCGACGTTCGATTTGCATTACTTCCACCCTTCGATCTGTGAAACAATGTCCTTGAGTGGACGCGAAATCATGTGAGGCGTTCCTCCGGTGACCACCCACAATCGATCAAATCCGATGGCCATTCCAGCCGGCGGAACGTCGGGTGGCAAAAACTGCGAGAGCCGAAAAGGACCTCGCCAAACGTAATTGCCGCGAATTCGTTCAAGCTTGGCGACCGAAAGCGGTGCCCCCCCCATTACCCAGAGAGCGTGCCCATCACATGTAAGGCCGGCCGGTGAGCCGATGAGGGACTTGACAGCCCCGAGCACGCGCAGATCACTGCCGTGCTTATAAAGAAGTCCGGTCTGGCCATCGGAAGACCAAAGATATTCGCCGTCCCAGGCAATGCCGGTCGGATTTGGTCCCGGGGCCGACGCCGTCTGAATAGTGGGCAAACCCACGGCACGCTGGTGCGTGCGCATTTTCAAATCGAATCCGACCGTCACGAGCGCGTCCGGCGTGTCGCAAACAAGGATGGGTTGGCTGTCTTGCATGCGAAAAATTTCTTCGGCCACAAGCGTGCGTTGACGTGCTAACAGACCCTTTTGCAAAACATAATGCGTGATCGTCGATTCGAACCAATTTCCCACCCACAACGAACGGTCTTCCCACTGGATTCCGGACAATGTTGCCGAGGCAAGGTTCAATGATTTTGCCGGTTCGCCATTCCAACGGACCATCAATCCTTGACACACAACAAAACTCACGAGCACACAGAACACCATTTTTGTCCATGGCATTTTGTCGCGTTTTACTTTGGCCCCGAACAACGTTCGTCCGGACGCGGCCGTCGCTCGTTTCGCTGCGGCGAGAACATGAAACCGATCGAGTGAATTTGAAAGACAATCGTATGCTCCCGCGTTCATGCTCGCGAGACCTTCCGACGCTTTTGCTTCTGGCAGCACGACGAGAAACGGGGTGGTTGGCGAACTCGTTTGCAACACGGATTTGAGTCCGTACAAACTTTCAATTTGATCGGGCTTTTTCGTAATGATTAACGTGGGAGGATTTGCAGACAACCGTTCGATGGCGTTCTCAATTTTTGGCAAGGTTTCGCATTCGACACCGACCGTTCTAAAATACGTGACAACATTTTTTTCTTCGCGGTTCGAAAACCCCACGAGCATTACGCGACCCAAGGCAATTTCCTTCCTTCCAGTGGCAGTTCGACCTGAAACATTGCCCCCGAATTTTCAGAGGGTAAAAACGTCAATGTTCCGCCGTGGAACTCCACATACCGCCGCGCACGACTAAGGCTTAATCCCTGCCGATGCTGCTTCGTAGAAAAAAAAGGTTGAAACAACCTCGGAGTAAGATGTTCCGGAACACCAGATCCCGAATCTCGCACAATGAATTGGACCTTGCCACGATCGCTGCGGTTCTTAAGCGAAATCGTAATTTGACCCGACTGATTTGGCAGTGCTTCGAACGCATTCTTCAGCAATTCGTGTACGACAAACTTAAGCAGCGCTTCGTCGCCGGGAACATCGGGCATCGGATCGTCGGACAACAATTCCACGGACGTTGTCGGACGCCGATCCATAAATATCTCGGCCATCTCCTTCTGAACGATGTCTCTTAGAGACACCGGATGAGACACGATTTCGCGTCGATTCGTGAGATGCAAATAGTCATCAAGCGCTGACGTGACGTCTTGTATTTGAGTTTGAATCGCACGGAAGTTGGCGCTCAGTTCCTGCGCACCTTCCATAAGCAAGCGTAGGCGTGCTTTCCAAAAACTTTCGCTCTTGTTTTGCGGATCCAGCAGCCCCAATCGCTCGAGCGTGAGAAACAGCTGTCCTTGGGCCGAAACGAGCGTCGTGCGGACGCGCTGCGCCACTCCTTTCGCAAACATGTCTTCTTCGCTCCACGAGAGCTGCTGCTTGCGTTTCAATGTTTCCTGCATTTCGTCGAGAAGTTTTTTCTGAAGAAGGCCGATCTCTTCTTGTTTTTCTGAAACATATTTTTCACTCGCATCCGCGAACAGCGTGCGTAGATTCCCAATGCGACTTTCCAAATCTTTTACTTGGCTTTTTAACGCGTCCTGGCCCTCGGCAAAGAATCGAATATCATTCTCTCGCATACGCAGCTGTTGAACTCGAAAGTGATCGGCCTGTTCTTCAAACTCGTGCAACCGTTTTCTCAGATGTTCGTTTTCGGTGTTAAGTTCGTCGTTGCGACGTCGCAATTCCACAGATTCTTCGGATGCGTCGGTCTTTTCTCTCTCGAGATTCTTTTTATCTTGCGCCAGCGTAAGCGCCTGCATTTTGAGTTCGTCCTCACTGACGCCAAGCAACGAACGAAGAAGATCATTTTCATCTTTCCATACTTTCTGTTGCGATTGATTTGCCTCCGTGAACGCGTTCATGGCTTTTTCAAACGCATCGAGATCGGAAAGATATTCTTTAAATACCATCTCTTTTTCGGTTTCGGTTACCGTCGGAAGCGCCCACAACCGTTTGGCAAGCGACTCCTTAAACTTTCGCAGCTCCGCCTGCCAATCACCGGAGATTTTGATCATGGAATAACCAGTGTTGAACCGGTTTTCGGCAACCCACGTTCGATCTTGTCGGAGTTCGCCGTGTAGATTTTCTTCCATTGGTTCGGATCGCCGTAGTAATCGCGCGCGATGCTCTGCAGCGTTTCGCCGGCCGACACTTTGTGCGTGCGCACCGTTGCTTGTTTTTGACGGATCGCTTTTAACGTTCCTCGCTCCGACGACAGGTTTGACTCCAAATCCCGAATGCGTACCTTCAAGTCGCGAATTACCGCATCGCGTTCGCCCAGCAAATCTTGATTCTTCAACGCTTCGATTCGCGCTTTCGCGTTATCGAGCTCTTCTTTGGCAATCCGTTTTTTCTGTTCGAGCTCGGCCAATGATGCTTTGAGCTCCGCTTCTTTCGACGTCATGATGACGACGCTCTGATCCAATTGACTGGCCTGTTCAAGTGCCCGGTCGTAATAAATTTCGGAAAACTGAGGTCGACCAAACCGATAACTGAACGAGGCGCGGAACTGCCCGGCGTTATCGTTTACCGTCTTTAACGGGATCAGGTAGCTAACGTCGATTTGCATCGGCGACACATAAAACCCGATACCGGTGGCCAAAAGATCGATTCCGCCCGTGTCATGAAAACCCCATCCCAGCCGTGGACGCAAGACGCCGCGCGCAAGCAACCATTCAAAACCTGGATGAATGCTCCAAATACCACCGCTCGAAAATTCGATATCACCGTACATATGAAGATAATCGGCGTACCGAAAACGAACTCCGCCGTTCAGCGAAGGTCCCTCGGAATCGGCGCCCGGATTAAAAAGACGACGAATCGCGAGACCGGCCTGCAATTTGCGATTGATTGGGAAAAGAAATCCACCCGTCAAGCCAAGTCCCAAAGAAGACTTTCCCACGCGATCGGACACATCGCTTCCGTGTTGTTGACGCAACGTTGCGGCAAGCCCGACTTTGGCCGGAAATTTAAGAATGCCCTTCGTCCACTGTTCGAGCGGGGCATCGCCTGCGGTGCCGGCGGTGAGATCAATAATGTGGGCTCCCGGAGCGGGACTTTCTTCGTAAAGCCCAACGCCAATAGGATAATTTTGGTCTTTGAACCGGTACGGGGTCGCGTACATGAAATTAAAATCGGATCGCGCCGATTCACCTTCACTGTAAGAACGTCCATAATCGGAAGTGAATTCTTGTTGATTAATTTCGTAGAGACCCGCCGGGTTGTAGAAAAGCGAGTAGATATCCCCGGATTCAGCCGTGTATCCATTGCCAAGGGCAATGGGACGTGCACCGCGGCTCGATGGTGGCGACGCGTGTCCGAACAACGCAAGGACCAACACCAGCAGCAACGCGAATAACAGCGCCGGAAGCCATCGGTGTGGATTCTTTTTCCAGATGGGTCGAGGAGAGGTGAGCTTAATAACGCCGGAACGCCCGTCGAATGACCGGCGCGGCATTAAAGAGATGTTATTTTTCTGCTCCGAGCGACGCATAGAATCGAAACCGAACAATCCGCGCTGCTCCGCCACTTTTTGGCGTGCGGCTTAGACTGTCGATTTGATTCCAAGCGTAAGGGGTTTGAGGCGGAAATTCAATCCGCTTATTAAGAATTGGGTTGGCTGGAAACGGGGGCAACACCTTTCTTAATCTTGCCTTCCGCAATCAGCGCGGCTTTTTTGCGTTTCAAACGCCGTTTCCAACGTTGATCGTTGGCGTGACGTTTGCGCTTCTGGCCGCTTTTTGTGCGATGACTCATGAAAATTAAACTCCTGAATTTGAATTTATGAACTGGTGGCATACAATTTTTGTATCACCAAGCCAATGGAACTCAAACGTGCAATTCTTTTCCTAAATCTCGGTGGTCCCGAAAAGCAAAAAGACGTTCGGCCTTTTCTTTATCGATTGTTCAGCGATCCGGAAATTATTCGAATCAAATTCACGCCATTGCGAAAATTTGTGGCGTGGGCCATCTCGACCATGCGCGAAAAAGAGTCCCGTCTCATGTACGAGAAGATTGGCGGCGGCTCTCCGATTCGCCGGCTCACAGACGAACAAGCAAACGCCACACGCGCAGCGCTGTCTGCTAGCGGCCTACAAGCCGACGTGCGGACTGCTTTCACTTGTTCGGATCCGCTTGTGGAAGACGTTGTGAAAGACCTCAGCAGAAACGGCGTAAAAAAGATTTTGGCTTTCCCACTCTATCCGCAATTTTCGCTGACAACAACGAAAGGCGCGCTCGACCGCACATCGGTCGCTGTCAAAAAATGGGCGCCGCAGGCCTCGTTGTTTGAAGTTCGTTCGTGGGCGACGCACCCAAAATTTATACAAGCGCATGCTGATCTCATTCGTTCGATTGCGCACAGTTTTTCAGATCCGTCACACAAGAATATTCATTTGGTGTTCTCGGCTCATTCAATTCCGGAAAACCTCGTCACAAAAATGGGAGATCCTTACCGCGATCAAGTCGAACAAACCGTAAAAAGTATTCTCGAAAAAGCCAACTGGAATGGACCATGGACATTGGGATGGCAATCAAAACTCGGCCCCGTGAAATGGCTCGGACCGTCCACCGAAAAAGTGATCCTCGAACTTGGTCAGCAAGGAGCGAAGCAGGTTCTGGTCGCTCCGATCGCGTTCGTGACCGATCACATTGAAACCCTGTACGAGCTGGATCAGGAATTAGCAGAGGAGGCGAGGGAGGCTGGAATCAAAGAATTCCGTCGGGTACCGGGGCTAAACAATTATCCGGTTTTTATCGAAGCGCTGGCCGACATAGCGATTCGGCAAAAAGAATTTTGGATGAATTAACGCGCGGGCGTTTCACTTAAAAGAACTTCCAACTTAGCGATTTCTTCCCGCGCGCGATCGTGATAATCCCGGCCTTTTTCTGACGACAGAATCTCACGCCAGATGGCCAACGCGTCAGCGTACCGTTTTTGCAATTTGTAAGAGTTCGCCAAAATTGATTTCACAATCGTTGGACAATCGGGATCCGACGTCGCATCTTCAAGTATGCGAACCATACTGCCGAGCTGATTTTTCTTCATGTAGCCAATTCCGGCGGCGTACGTGCGTAGCGGCCAAAATGTCGGGTTGTACCGGACACCCTCTGAAATCAGTTCAATCGCTTCGTCCGGGCGGTTCGTGCTTTTCAGCCACGCCAAGGTGGCCGCGCCGAACAAGTAGGCTTTCTGGAAATAGGGGTCGATACGCGTGACTCGCAGCGTGTCACGCTTAAGATGAGGATAACTTTTCGTGGATCGCACCTCGTCGTTTCCGTAATCGCCCATCCCTTGGAGCAGTTGCACCCACGCCGCATCGGCGGCCAGCCGACGAAATCCGGTCAAAATAAACGAAACGTCCTGCAGGGTATTCGGACCCGTCTCCAGTGCGCTTAAAGGCGGGAACGGCAACCGGTATGTCCGCTGCAATTGTATTTGTGAAACCACGAACACAAACCCAAACGCAAGCAACAACAGTCCTTTGCGCAGATCGATTCGCGACATCAAAATTCCTTGTTTGAAAAAATCCAACTGGTTAGAAAGAGCGCGATACCGAGATAAGAAAACGAATAAGTGGCCATCCAACCAAACCACGCCGGCGGCGGAATTGCCGCTGCGTTCCAAAAGTCGCGGTAGTTGAAGTAATTGAAGTTCGGCGTCACGTACTCCAAAAACTGACTCAATGCCTTAACCAAGGGATTTGCGGATTTTTCGGCCATGAACCGAATTTCAGAGGAGAAATGACCCAGCACCCAGAGAAATCCGGTAAGCGTCATCGAGGAGGCGGTCGACGTGGTGATCAGCGAAATCAAGAGCGCGAGCGCACTGACGACCGCAATTTTAAAAATGGAGCACACGATCGCTATCGGATAAAAAGCTTCCAGCCGCCATCCGTACAGATAAAGACTTCCAAGATGAAGCAGCGCCATGACGAGAATCCCCACGGTTAGCGCTGTCACCGTTCCGAGGAATCGACCGACGATGTATTGCCAACGCTCAATCGGATGACTCAAAATGAGATAAATGCTTCGTGATTCCATTTCTTCGAGCACAAGATTCACGGTCACAAACAGCACCGTCACCAGTGCGAGAAATTCAATTCCCGACAGGCCCAAATCGATCATCATGCGCAGCTGTTCTTCCACCGCCAACGCGGAAATGACGACGCCTCCAAACACAAGTACCAATCCGAACAAAACCACCGACAAAAATACGCGGTTCCGCACGTGTTGCTTCAGCGTGTAATTGGCGACCGCCAACAACGTTTCCATTAGTTCGCCCCCTCGATAAATTTGAGTGCCCCAATACTTTCGGATCGCTTCACTGACGAAGCAAACACATGTTCCAATTTTCCTTCTTGGCCGCGCCATTCGGACGCCGCCATCAAGAGTTCGAGTTTGCCGGCCGCCAAAATACCGATTCGATCACAAACACGCTCCACTTCTGAAATGTTATGCGACGAAAGAAAAACGGTTTTCCCGCGCGACTTGAGCCAAAGAATCAATTGGCGCAACTCCTGAATCGCGAGCGGATCGAGACCGGTGACGGGCTCGTCCATAATGAGAATATCGGGGTCGTGTATGAGAGCCTGCGCCATACTTACGCGCTGCATCATTCCTTTTGAATAATCCGAAATGCGGCGGTCCGCGCTGTTCAAAAGGCCCACTTTATCGAGGATTTCGTTCACCGCCTTTTCGCGCCCGTTAACGGGCATCTTCGAAAGCTTTGCAAAAATCCGCACCGCCTCGCGGCCTGTTAAATACTTGTTCACGTAGGCCGCTTCGGGCAAATAGCCGATGTGCTTGAGCGACTCGAGGTTCGGCATGCGCCGGCCCATCACTTCCACCTTGCCTTTCGTCGGCGACAAAAGGCCCAACAAAAGCTTGATCGTGGTTGTCTTGCCGGACCCATTTAAGCCGAGCAATCCGAAAACCTCTCCTTTCTGAATCTCCAGCGTTAGTCCGGAGAGTCCCAATGATTTTTTCACGCGACCCAGATGGGATCGTTCGTAGATTTTCGTTAGATTGTGGAACGAAATAACGCTCACTCTTCTCTCCTCCGTTTTGCCCGTTTGACGATGTGCGCGACGATCGCAATAAGCGCAATCCAAAAAAATGCGCTGCTCATCAAACGCACACCGATCGCTCGGATTTTTTCAAAACGTTTTTGTTGTTCCGTAAATAAAAGGCCGTTTGTAGAGAAACGAAACGCCGGCTTATTGATGGGCAAAGAGAGCTGCAACGTTTTGCTGCCGATGACGCGGAGCCGCGTTTCAAATACATCCGCTTTGCGATCGGGATCTTTTGACTTTTGTTGCTCAATCCAATGAGGCACGAAGAACTGAGAAATCCCCGCTATCTCTTTTCCAACAGCGACAATCGGATAATGCACGTCGAACACAACTTTGGCCGACTGTTCGTTCAAGGGTTCTTGGACAAACCGGCACTCAAACTTGGTGAAATCCAGTTCGCGACCATCCATTCCAATGTGCAAAGATTTTTTCACTTCCTCTCGCGCTTTCTGTTCGTAGACAGGGTCCCAATGGGTGGCGGGCAACGGCTTTGTGTAAGGGACCGAAAGGATCTCATCCAACCAGATCCCCGCTTTGGATTCGATCGTCACATGAATTTCGTGCGATTCGATCTTCATCTCAACGTCCACGGGAAAAATCGGGATTTCGTGGGCGCGCACGCAAATCGGCAAGACCACAAACAGTGTTGCAACCGCAAAACGTTTCATCGTAAGCGACGGGGTCATTGTTAGGCAATAATATTATGAATTCGCTTAAATAAAAATGCCGAAACCAAGGCGATGGCCGTGACGGCGATCGCTGTCGGGCTCAACGGCCAGTCGAGATGGTACGACAAATAAAATCCGATCGCGGCCGAAATTCCTCCCAGCAAAGATGAAATCACAAAAAAAGATCGCATCGAGCGACAGAACCGACGTGCCGCAAGCGGTGGTACCACGAGGAACGCAAACGTGAGCATCGGCCCCACGATCAGCACGCCGATCGAAATTGCAAAACCAATAATGAGATAAAGAAAGACGTCCCAAAACATCACGTTCTTGCCCATCACTTTGGCCGACTGACGGTCATACGAAACGAGAACGAATTGCCGATTAAAGAAAAGCAGCAAAGCGGCCAGCACCGCATAAACAACAATGAGAATCTGCAAATCCTCATGGTTGACCGACACCACCTCCCCCTGCAACATGCTCAACATCTCGGATTTGCCGGAGGCATTGGAAGACACAAACAATATCGCGGCCGCATAAGCAAACGCATACGTCGCACCGATGCGGCTGTCGGTTGTTCCCTCTCCGCGACGCTCGAGCGATGCGAGCGCCAGAATAGCGAGCACGGTCAACACGCTCGAACCCATCAGCGCCAGCAATCGGTCGTTTGGTTCTCCCGCGTGGAATGTCCACGCAACCCCGAGACCCTGTAAAAAAAATGCGAGCGAAATACCGCTGGCGGAAATTTGCGGCAACGCGACGCCGAGCAAGACCATTCGTCGCAGCATAAAATAAACCCCGATCACCGGGCAGAAAAACCCGACCGCGATACACCCCCATAATGCGTTGTGCAGCAGGAAACTTGGTTGAAAAATCAAAATAATATCTTTCATGATCAACTCAAAAGCTCAACAATTTTCTGCGGATGCAACAGTTGTTCGGCGTTGCCACTAATCACCGCCGAATTTTTGATGAGCACCGCGCGGTTCGCATGTTGTCGCAACGAATGGATGTGATGAGAAACCATAAGAATCGTCAACCGTTCATTTTGGTTTAGTTCGTGCAGAAGATTCAGAATATTTTCCTCCGCGACCGGGTCAATCCCGGCTGTTGGCTCATCGAGAACAAGAATTTCCGGTTTAATCGCAAGCGCCCGAGCAATCAGTACCCGTTGGCGCTGCCCGCCCGACATTTCGGCAAAGAGATGTTCCGATTTGTCATCCATGGCCACCCTTTTAAGCGTCGCTCGCACCAAATTGTCGGTCTCTTCCGAAGAAAAGCGGTACCACGGTAACCCGCCCGTAATCCCCATGCAGGCCACATCAAATGCCGTAAGAGGATAAACGGCGTCCAACTGATCGCGCTGTGGCACATAACCGATGCGCCGCTTGATCCTCGGCGCGTGCCAAACATTCCCTCGCAGAGGCTTGATCAAACCCAGCAGGCCCTTGAACAACGTGCTCTTTCCGGCCCCATTCGGACCAACAAGCCCAATAAAATCCGCTGCGTTAATATCCAGCGTTACGTTTTCAACAATAGCGGATCCGTTGTAGCCAAACGACGCTTGCTCGACGCGAATCAACGGGTATTCCTTTTCGCTGTTCATTTCGATTGCGTGGCGACGATCGCGCGAATATTGTGAGCGATCATTCCGATATAGGACCCTGAATCCGGAAAAGCGCCGCCCATTGTTGCCACTGTAGCGACTTTTGCGCCTGTTTGCGCCGCCAGCCAACTGGCCGTCTGATCGCTGTATTGCACTTCTCGCAAGATCAACGTGGCATTTTCCAATTTCATTCTCTGCACAAGCTCTTCGAGATGCTTGGGCGTGGGGGCGATACCAGGCTTGGGCTCAAGCGTACCAACCATTTTGATCCCCAGGTAATCGGCCAGATACGCCATCGACGGGTGGTACGAGACGGCTTTTGTTCCGATGAGGGTTTTCCGCTCATTGTTCCATTCCTCCAAACGGCCCTTGAGCTTCGACTCAAACGCATTTTCATTTTTTACAAAAACGTCTCCGTGCGACGGATCCAATCGCGCCAATGCCGACGAAATTGTTTTTGCGATGACAGCTCCATTCCGTGGATCGATATTGTAATGCGGATTGCCGAGCGGATGTTGTTCGCCTTCGGCACGCGAAATGATGGCGGGCACGTCCAATGGCTTGATACCAACACTGCAGTCGATGTAGCCGTTCTTGCCGGGCATAAGGGCCGGGTTTTGAGCCACATCAAGAAGCGCCGGCAAAAACGCGTGCTCGGCATCGAAACCCAGCAACACAACAGCATCGGCGCGGTTGAGTTTTGGAACAAAGCTTGGCCGCTGCGGCACCGTGTGAATGTCTTCGGTACCTTTCGCCAAACTTTCCACATCCACCTGCTCCCCTCCAATCTGCTTGGCGATATCGGCCAAATCCGGTGTCGTCGCAACAATCCGGAGTTTGGCCCACGATAGATTCGGCAATACTGTTAATGAAATGATCGCGATAAAAAAACAAATTATTCGTTTCATATTTTTTCTCCTAAAAAGGTTAACGGTCTTTAAACACGTGCACGTGCGAACCAATTGTCGCGAAGTACTGCACATAAACTTGATTATCTTCGCGCATCCCTTCGGTCTTTACGCGACTGATTTGCAAACGAATTCGCTGAAACTCCGACGGAAGAAAATTCAACATCGCGCCGCCGCTATCGGTTTGAATGTGAGGATCATCAATATCTTCGGCGTGATCATAGAAGGGTCCCGCACTCCACAGACGAGCGAATCGCCAATCGATGTACGAATACCCCCCCGCTGATGTTTGCCGGGGATATATAAGTCCGGCGGTCGCGTCGTTCTTTTCGCGCAATTCACTGTTGCGGAAAATTTCCGTTCCCCACAACAGTTTCCGGAAAACATTGTTCTCCAGTGGTTCGAATCGAAACGTGAAATCAGCGGCCGTTAAAGACCGGGATGCATTTCCAAGACTCACTTCGTTTCCGTTGATAAAATATTGTCTCGGTGTCCACGCTTCGCTGATGCCAACATCCACACCAAAATTGTCCCCAAACGGCACGTACGAAAACAGGCGACCAAGATAGGTAAACGCATCCCACGGCCGACCGGAGCGATGATCGTTGCCGGTGTTTGACTCAAGACGATCGTTGTCCGACCCGATTTTGTTGTAAGCGCCCAGGGTTCCTTGCAGAAAAAATGGCGTTCGAAACAAGTGCATCACTTCAACGCCGTCTGCCCGCGACTCGCCACCCACGAAACGATCAACGGACGCGGGTCGGTTCACAAACGGTAATTCGTGATCATGCCAATGGGGCAGCCTGCCAACATTCGCAAACATCCGGCCGCCGCGAACGGTCACCGCGGGCAAGGAAGTGGTCATGAAAAACGCTTCCTCTACTTCAAATCCATCGGGAGTTCCATTAAACACGGCAAACAATTTTGCAAACGGATCGATCGCCGCTTGAACATTCAATTCGGCCGACCGAAAGTCAAAATTTCCTTGGTTCAACGTGGTGTTTGAGGCCACCGCATCGAGGGTCAGTCCCATCGCGGGATTGAACACACTCGGATTACTGGCGGGTCTTGATACAGCTTCAATCTGCTTTTGAATTTCTGCACGCACCTCTTCCATAGTAACGTCCGCGGAACCAACCGAGAAAGAGCCTGCTGCAAAAATAAACACGGCAAAAAATTTTGAGATATTGAGACGCATAACGGCCTCCTAAAGATCGAATACCCGAGCGGGAGCTCGAGTCACAGCTTTTGATCGTTAAACGGTGGGAGGCGCGCGAGGAAAGGTTAGCGATAAAGACGCGGAAAAAGAAACGAATGGAACATCAAAAAATGCCGTTTCCCAGGAAACCATCCGCGGACCCAAACCAACATCGTGCGAGATATCCGACGAGGTAAGTGCGTGACAAATTGTGCAGTCGTTATCGGTAAGACGCGCGTGCTTGGCGTCCGCATGCCCCAGATGGGTGACAATGGACGCACAAGCAAGCAGCGCTAATACTAAGCGAAGCGTTTTTATTTTTCGAGAAAGGACCTTAGCATCCATGCCATTTTCTCATGAGACTCCATTAGCCCGGTTAAAAAATCACTCGTGCCGACATCATGATATTTTTCGTTGGTGTCATCCACATCTTGGCGCAAAGTTCGGATAACCTGCTCGTGATCCTCCAGTAAGCGTGCCAGCATACGATCCGCCGGCGGATATTTGCCCGGCTGTTCCTCTAACCGTGTCAGCCGCGAGAATTCTTTAAGTGTCGCGACCGTTTTTCCGCCAAGGCTTCTTACACGCTCCGCCACCTCATCAATGGCTTCGTTTAATTGTTCATACTGTTCATCGAAAAACTTGTGCAAGTCATTGAAGCGAGGCCCCACCACATTCCAGTGGTAGTTGCGAGTCTTCGTCAGAAGAACATACAAGTCACTCAAATTCCGGTTCAGAATCTTCACAACTTCCATCCGCTCTTTTTCGCCAATTCCAATGTTCGTCTTCATGTCTGTCTCCTTAATTACAATGCGCTGAATTTGTACGACATGCCCAGCAAGAAATTTGAATCGGACGTCAGCTGAATTCCGTTCACGCGTTGGTACAACGGCAGCTGCACAATCATATAAGACCAGAGGTTTTCGGCAAACGTCAATTGAATTCCTGGGCTGAAATACAAATAGCTGCCGCCAGTCTTTTCGACTTCTTCCCGCGTGTTCCCTTTGTCATCCCGCAGATTTACACGAAAGTTCAACTGGTTTATAAAACCGAGCCTGGGCAGCAACGGATACGTGACGCCGATGTTTGCGAGCCAAATATCTCCGACACGATAATCATCGGTGCCTTTGCCGTTCCACTGGTATGTCGAGCTCACAAAAATCGGCACGCGCGCGTACAGCCCGTTTAACGTCTTGGCTTTGAAAGACTGAGACTCGGACACGCCCAAAATAAGAGAATACGCACCTTTGCCTGGCAGAATCCCGATCTCGGCGTCATCGCCATCGGCATTTTGGGCTTGCTCACGCCCCGTTGGCAACACGCCGCCGATGATCGCCGCAAGATACGGCGATGCCGGACTCGCTGGCGTGTTCAAGCCGATGCGATTCAACAGAGTCAGGTCGCCCATGCCATTAAAATTCCAACTCTCGTTCACATTCGCTCCCATGTGATGATGAATGTGATCGTGCTCCCGGTGAACAAACGGCAGCACCAACTGCAAATTCCAACGCGACGCAAGCCCCACATCAATTCCAAGTCGTTGCGTTTGGTTCAGCGTGTAAACTTCGTCATGGTGACCGCGAATTTCACCGACCGCGGCCGCTTGCCGTCCGATGCGCGGTTGATTCTGGTCGATATACTCATAGGAATAGTCGACCCGCACGAATCCCTTCTCGGTGCGATCCATCGAATAAATATCAATTGGGCATGACGCCGATCCACAGCTCGCGAATAGCGGCGCGGTGATCGATAAAAATACGGCTAAAACAGAAATGAACCTTTTCATAAATCCTCCAGAAAAAAAAATAAACCAATCGTTTGATCCAAAGACGATCGAACGAATTTAAATGACGTTAACGATAGATTGGAGTTAAAGAAGAACTCTTGGCGGAGGAGTGAGAATATTTTCGGGAGTAAGTGAACCGAAGGAATTCGATTGATAAGTTGCGCGCGCAAATTCCATGGATGGTTTTAACGCCGCAGCGTTCAAAACGGCGAGCGGGGAGTCCACACGCGTTGACGGTTGGTCGGTCGCGCCCATTCCGAATGAATGAGAGGCTCCGATCCTGCACAAATCCCGTTTGCAGCGAGCGCGAAGCGCGGCACGCTTCAACGCGCAAATCTCCGGACAACAACAAGCGTGCCCGCACATCGAACATTCCTGATTTGCTGGACCCACAATCATTGAAACTGGGCTTGACCCAACAATGATGGCCGTCAGGAGGAAAATTTGGAATAGAGTCTTCATCTTAACCTGCAAATCTTAATTCTGCTTTGTGGCTTCGGGAACCACTTCTTTTGCGGCCGCTATGTAACGCCACAAAAGTTCTTTCTGTTCGGCGTTTATTCGTGCCTTCGGCGCCATTTTGTCGAGCATGGGCTGCCATTTCGCTAATGTTAATTTCTTTGGAAGGATCAAATTGTGACAGCCGGAACAGCGGTTTGTGTAAAGAGTCCTGGCTTCCTCGTATTTTTCGACCGTCATATCCGGCCATTTGCCGGCCAACTGGCTTGCTTGGCCGGGTGTGACGTGCGGAAGCATCGTGGCACACCCGGCAATCAAACCAATAACAACAAACGAGATAGTGAAACTACGAATTTTCAAATTAGAAATGGAACCCCAATAGCAACCGGGCGTTGAACCGTTCGTGCTCGTCCAAAACGAGAGCCGAATTCGGATCGCTCACCGATCGCTTGATTGCCGGCAGTTGCCACATCGATGTGAACGCCAACCACCAGCTGTCCGCAGAATACGAAACAACGGGCCCCAAGAACAAAGAAGAATGTTCCGGATGGTTTTCGCTCGTGAATTCGGTGTGGTTGCGGAGCTCAAGGCCCGCACCGAAATTTTCTTTGAAGAAATGCGTCCAACCGAGATTGTTTTCAAGTTCGGTCTCCTCGTATTCCCACTCGACGGGCTCGCGCTCCCATGCTCCGGCCAACACCAAGTTGTAAGCAAACAAGTTTCTTCCAAGCCGTTTATCGAGAATGAGTTTCGACTCAAGTTCCATCTCATCGGTGCCCAGCGACACCTCGCCGTAGAGGGCGGATCCGATTTTATCCGCCACCGGGTCGGTCATCTGATATTTCCATTCTGAAGAAATACCCTTGAATTCGGATGCTGTCGCGATACTTTCCGGTGTCGTTGTGTGATCGATTTGAGAAATCGTTTGCCAATTTAAATACAACGAGGTTTGCAACTTCTTAGTGAGGCCAAATTCAAACTCGGCGCGGTGATCAAATTGCGTGTAAAACTCATGACGTCCGGTCCGATAGGTGTTCCATAATTCAAATTCCCGTGCGCCTGGGGCGAGCACCGCACTCTCATACGTGTACGTGAAATGGCGCGTGTTTGCATCCACCGAACTTCCAAGTCCAAACAACGATCCGATGAGCGCGCCGCTCATCAACAACTTCTTACTTCTCAACTTTCCAAACATTAATATCTCCTTAATGATTTAATTTTTCAAATTATAACCGGAGGGGTGGCTGTTCCCCTCCGGCAGCGGGCGATCAACACAGGAGAAAATATCCATGCGCTGCTCACGGCCGCATGCCATATAGAAAATGTGGCCACCACGTGTCAATAACTTATTGAAATACTATTTCAATTAAAAGGCAATAAAAAGGGCCTCGGGCGCCCGAGACCCTTTTTCAATTCGGTGCAATTAAGACAGCTTTAGTAGGTGCCCACCAAGGCAACCGTGAGAATCGTGTCGTTGCGCCCAAACCCGGTTGGAGGCTTCTGCGAATGCCGCCAAATGTAGCTCAACTTCAATGCAAAATGAGAATCAATCGCGGCCGTAACCGACGACTCGGTCTTCACACGAAAATCCTCGGAGTCATCAAAGCTCTGAACATACTCGGCATCCTGGCTGAAATTGGACGTCTCAGATAACGTGCGCACATACTTTGAATAGGCACGCCCCGTCGCGAATCCTTTGTCTTCCTCCGAAATCCTCTCTTCTTTTAAATAACCGCCACCCAACTCGGCGAGCAACAAATTTTTCTTCGATTTCACCAAATCTCGCCCGAAGCCGGCCGTACTGTCGTATCGATTCTGAATTCCCGAAAACCGGTCCTTGCTCCATTCGAATTTTTCAAACGCATAATTGCGATCGCTCAATTTGTAAGAAAGCTTTTCGCTCGCCAAGTAACGCTCCGCCGTATTTGAACCCTTGTCCTTGGCACTGTAACCCGCGCCAATCAACTCCATGGTCGTTTTTGACCAATCGTAGGTGAATGTTTCTTTTCCAGCAGCACTTTGGGATTTCGTGTTTCCGTTCGAGCTCACGACGGACAATTCCGTTACACTTTTCCACGGCTTTTTGGGCGCCGCTGGCGCATCTTCGGCGCGCAAGACGGGCGCAACCATCGAAATCAATGTAAATCCAATCACTAACCGAGACTTCATAACAACTCCTTATTATTTATATGAGTAACCGCTTACAGCTGCGACGTGCAAAACGCGCAACGCTTTGCAGCGATGGCGATGTTCGAAAAACATTCAGGACACTGCTTCGTGGTGGCAGCAGCCGGCTGCTCCTTCTTTTTGAGGCCCTGCAGGAATTTGATGACCATAAACACACAAAAAGCAACAATTAGAAAATCAAGAACCGTGTTAATGAAGATCCCGTAATTTATCGTGACAGGCTTGGCTCCATCGGAAGCCTGCTTGATAACGACTTTCAAATCAGTGAAATCAACGCTTCCTAGCAACGCACCTATCGGCGGCATAAGAATGTCGTTTACCAACGACGTCACTATTTTCCCAAAGGCGCTTCCAATAATCACACCGACGGCCAAATCAACAACATTGCCGCGCATAACGAACTGCTTGAATTCTTTAAACATGAATACCTCCGAAGATTAGGTCAGGCAAGGAAAAGGAACAGGTAAATTACTTCTCTGTTGCAACCGGCAACGGCTGAGGGGCCGCAGCCTCCTGAACAGGCAAAATGTCGGTTACAAAATATTCGGTTTCGGCGAATATTGGCAAGGGGATGTAACGATGCTGCTCGTATTTTAAGACAACGCGCTGACCCATCGTACCGGACAAACGTTCTGCGACGGTTTCATCAACGACACTAAAATCAAATTTTTCGGGCATGGCGCCGGGCAAATTGACCATGGCCAACTCGCCTTCCCAGGTCTTAAACATCCAACCGCGTTTCGAGAATTTTTGGACGTAACCCGCACGTTCACCAGAAGAGTAAATGTATTTCAGCGCTCCCCAAAACCACAAGCCAAACCCAATGATCGCGAAGATCACGACAATGGCGGAATATTTAACGAGAGCACGGAGGAATCGGTCCATAAGGGTGGCGATTGTACATATTTTTCCTTAGACTTCAGGGCATGGGAATCCGACAACCGCTGAAAAGAAATCTACTAACCAAATTGAGTTTTATTTCGGCACTGGCACTTTCAAGTTGCGTGCTGCACGAACAGCCAAGGAACTCCCGCTTCTTCGGCGATTACACAGACTTTCAGAAAGTCGATTTCAAAGCCGAGACCCTGGTTTTCCGGCACCCGACGACACGGGTCATCGATTACGACAAATTCCTGATCATGCCTGTGTCGATCTATGACAACCCTCAGAAAAAGATACGCGATGAGGATCGACCGAAATACGACGCGCTGTCGGAAAATCTACGCCAGAAGCTCGTCTCGGTTGTTTCAAAGCATTATCAGATTGTGGACGAACCGGGCCCCGGCGTGCTGCGAATGGAGTACGCCGTGATCGATATCAAACCGTATGTCTGGTACACGAACAAACAAGGCAACCGAACATTTCGAGCCGACACACTGCTGAAAGGATCCAAATTTGAATTGGACTGCCACGACGCGCAATCGGACGAACGAATTTTTGCGATCACCACGCTCTATCCCGGAGATATTTACAAGGCGTATGAGAATTCCGACCTGATCCCCAACATCGAATCCGCTTTTACCGATTGGTCCACTTTTCTCAGTGGGCTCTTGGACCGCGCCAAGAAGAGCAACGCCGAAGCCGCTCAAGAGGATCGGTTCTCATTTCGTCCGTCCACGAGCTCCTATGCCGTGGATTCCGAAAACAAAAATGTGCTCGTTTACCGGGCCCCGCAATTTCGGGTCACGAATTACAAACATTTTTATTTGGCGCGCCCGCTATTGGAAGGCCGCCCCCACTTGACGGCGGGCGAGCGCAAAGAACTGGAACTTAAACTGCGCGATGAGGCGTACAGCATTATCGAAGATCCTGAATTTCTCACGAATCATCCGGGCCCCGGCATTCTAACCGTGCGAACAAAGATTCAAGAGTCGGCGGCAGGTTATCGGTTTGCGCTTGAATGCATCGATCCCAATCAAAGCGAAATGGTTTTCGGCATGATCGAGACATTTCCTCCGGGCGACTTGTTCGATACGTACAAGGAATGGAACAAGTTCCTACAGTACCGGTGGGATCTCGCCCGCGAAAACACGAAATAAAAAAAGTACAATTCACTTCCTTCCACGAGCAACGGCGCCCGGCGGAACAAAAAACTTCTGGAGCAGATATGAATTCCCAAACGGTTGCCGAGGGACTTTCTCAAAATGGCACCTCTCATTTAAACGACGACAGTCTCGTTCGCTACATTAATTTAAAACTTGCGGCGTTGGGCCAACCCACGTTCGGCGCGCAGGACGATCCGGGTTTTGTCGAGCTTGCAAAACCATTCCTTCGCAATTACCAAGAAAAAAATCGGCTGCTGCTCAACTACGCCCCCCCCGTCGATCGCCGTATCCAAGACTTTCTGAACGATTATTTAAAGGATGTGGCAGCCGCATCGTCTCTCAGACTTCCCGCCGCATTTATCCTTGATCGCCCGGGCTTGGCGCGCACATTGTCGTTGCCACCCGACCAAGATATTTTCGAATCCGACATTGTTAAAACCTACCGTGTGAAACAGGGCGTGCTTCACAATCCCAAGCACGATCGCCGAACCACGCAGGGCGTGTTCCATATTGCCGAAGGCGGATTCCCGATTCCGGAAGATAAACTGGCGCTTCCCAAATACGTGTTTGCGAATTTGTTCGCGGCGGCCGTTAAACCTCCGAGCGAACTCATGCAACTGCCGTTCACGGCCACCCAGAAGCAAAAGGCCGAATTGTTCGTGTCGCTCCTGATGCGTCCGCTCGTTTGCCCCGCCGCAGGCCCTGGCACCACCAACAAAACAATGGAAATCCGCTTCTTCGTTCCAGGCAACCTCGTTGGAAATCTTGATTTTGTCGAAACTATTTTTGGAAACGGCGGCGACCCATTCCTCCCTGAGAATGATGCCGCACTCGATGTGGATGGATGGACCGGGCACACCGGCTGCGTGATTTTGGCGCCGCATCTCATCAAATTGAAAAAGAAAGACCTTGGCCTTCCGCCGTTTGAAAAAGCCACGGAACGCCAGAAACGCGACGGCATGTGCTGGAAAACCGAAGATGAACTTTACAACGGTGGCGAGGCGTTCAAGGCCACTTGCCGGGACGCGCGCGGTGTCATGGTGACACTCATCGCGGACAATTATTTCGGTTACTGTAAAAAAGAGGTGAAAACGCAGATCAGTTTTGCAGCGAACTTGTTTGGTCTGGCCGAAGAGGAGCACTCGGGAGGCGCAATTGCGTTTCCGAGTTACATTCTGGGACGCGAATTTCATTCCGATATCAATTGGACGCAAAACAAACGTTCGTTTGACGGCGCCATGCAACTACTGAAGGACCGTGTTGATCTGAAAGCCACCGGTTACGCCACGGACAGAAAATATCCGAGCATTGTCTATGTTCCTGAGAACACAAAGTTCAATGTTCGCCAGCGAACGCTCACGTGGGACCAAGCGGGCAAAACGCGCAAACGTAAGCTGTTGGCCGGTGAAATCTACGTGTTACCGTCGGGGTACAAGGTTCACATTGCGCGACAGATTGGCGGTCAATATTGGCGACTCGTTGGAACCGTTGCCGAGGGAACGCTTTGCCACAAACCCTGCACGGTCTCGGGCGGCGGTAAATCCGAGATTTCCAAATCCATTTCGTATTCGATGTTGCAGGGACCTGTTTTCGTCCGCGATTTTCAGAAAGACTTTGACGAAGTCGCTGAGATTTTGAAAAAAGATTTCACGCACCGTTTTAAAAATCCACCGGAAAATTACCGTCACCGCCCGATCCTGAGCCCGGAGCGTTCGCTCGGATCCGTCGTGAAACTTTTTACCCCATCGGTGGATTTTACAGACGAGTACAACACGTGGCTTGCCTCCATTCCACAGACCATTCGCCAACTGATCTTTGTCGTGAAGCGATACTACAAGGTGGAATGGGCCAACGACTGGCGCGAACACTTTAGCGTCGACCGTATTAATGGTTTCCTTGGGCACGAGCTCAAGTACGAAAATCAAAAACTCGTGGCCAACTATTTGCGGGTGGGCCACGACAAGGACGGCTCTTGGCGTATCTACAAAGTCCGCCCCGATTTCAATCCCGCCGAAAAGGTGCAAGTCGAAGACGATATCACGGCGTCCATCGTCGTGCCGCGAGAAGCGCTCAGCGATCTTTATCCGGAGGAAAATTACCCGAGCGTAAAACTGGTCACGAATTGCGAATCCTATTTGTTTCAGCGCCCGGATGACGCCAGGTTCCGCGGCTACGACAAACAAGCGGAAGCGGATTTGTCCGATCCGAACACGTTTTTATCGAACTGGCAGCCGCTCACCCGACCGGACGTAATTGATCTTGTTGAAAACATTGTGGACTTCGACGATTACAGCGAACCGATGAAAAAGCTCTTACTCGGTTTCCTTCAGGACGACAAACCGGCCTACGTCGTGTCGTCCGCGCACGCTCGGTTGGTGGACGGAAAGCCGTCGAAAAATCCGCGTTACTTGCAGAAACGCCCGGACCGCGTAAACGCGCGTGACGCCTATCTGGCTGAAATCGGTGTGCGCTTGTCGCGCGGAATCGCCGCGGACAAGCCCGTGTATTTTCCTGTGAACTCGGTGCTCGCCGGTCGCCGCAACAATCCGCCCGATCTGAAGCTCGGAATTCCTCCGCTCGCCGTGTACAACCCCATCCATTTTCAGGAACTTCCAGAATTGTTCATGGACTTCATTTCGAGTCTCACCGGTAAATCGCCGTCGACGACCGGATTTGGATCCGAAGGAGCGCTAACCAAGGGTCCGTTCAACGCGCTTTGGCCAGTGGTGGACCTGAACAACGCTCTTATCTCTTATATTTTTACCGGATACGCCGGATTTACGACCGCTGCGGGTCATATCGGTCCCAACATCCGCGTGGATCATGATATCAGCATGCTGATTCCGGAAATTTGGTCCCGCATGAAAGTGTCCGAACGCGATCCGCAGTTCCTTATCAAGAATTTATTTCTTGAGAAGATTGAAGACTTTGAGCACAAAGGCCAAAAGGTAGAGGCGAGCCGCCTCGGGTACCGCATTACGTCTCGATTCGTCGATATTTTCTTGGGCAGATTATTTGAAAGCCCGAATACCGTCTTCTCTGATGAAATGCTGAAACCGGAAAAGCAAAACATCGACATGTACGCCGACGGCGTTCACGAAATTGTATCGACGCAAAAATCGGTCGCCGAAAATTATTTTAAGGACGGCAGCGTTGATGCGGCCTGCCCGCCGCTGCGGGCGCTGTTGCACATCATGGCCAAAGGGAAATTCGAGGGCAAAGACATCAATCATCCGGAGATCCGCAAAATGTTCAGCCGCGACGCGGTGCTTAAGAGCGATTGGTACAAAGAACGGCTAAAAACCAAACAACAGCGCGACATTCAACTTTGGAAAAAGCACATCGCCTACATCGAGGAATTTAGTGCGCGACCGGGCAACAGTGAAACGGTCAATCAACTCAGCCTCGCCGATCGCTTGGCTATCGCGAAATCCAAACTCTCCGAAACCGAAAAGGCGGACTATTTAAAGAAATTGGTCGGCACCATCGGTGCCGACCCGTTTCACAAACAGCTTTAGCGTATTAATTGCCAGCGTCTTTGACGCGATCGCCGGCGCGTTCAATGGCTTGGCCGGTTTCGTGTTGGGCGTCTTCTGCTTTGTCTTTGATTTTTTCCCCGGTGGTCTTTGGTTGGCATGCAAACATTCCCGCGGTCGCGAGCAGAACCAAAGCAACTGTTTTAAGTTGATTCATAAAGGTTTCCTCCTTGTTTGATTCAACTACGACTCGCGAATCGAAAGATTCGCTAGGAAACGGCTTTCTTGATGATGAACTGGCTGATCGCAAGTCCCAACAGAATGAGCGCTCCACCGACTAACGAAAGCAACGACGGCAACTCGTTTATCCAAAACCATCCGATCCCCGTGGCCACGACCGGAATCAGATACAAGAACGTTACGGCGCGTGACACCGGCATACTTTTGACCACCGACGCCCACAGAAGAAAAGTGAGTGCGGCCGGGAATATTCCAAGGTAAATCACAGCGCCGGTCGCCGCGGGCGAAGCAGCGCTTATTTGGTTAAGCAATCCGGATGAGAAAGGCAAAAGAAATAGCGTGCCCAACCAAATTACGAAGCAATTAAAATCGAACAGCGGCACGCTCTCGAGCAATTTCTTTTGCATTGTTGAGTAGACGCTTCCGCAGACCGAGGAAAGAAACACAAAGCCGACGTACGGATTAAAATGAAAGCCACCGCCTTCACCGAGCGCGATCACCGCCGCCCCCACGAAACTGAGCAACACGCCAATCCAAGCGACCGGGTGAAACGACTCGCCAAGAAAAAGCCGCGACCAAAAAATAGTGAGAATCGGCATCGTGCTAAGAATGAGGCTGGCCGAACTTGCGGTCACGTGGCTCTCTCCAAAATTCAGGCACACATGGTAACCGGGGATGGAAAAAAATGCGGCCATGGCAATGAGCCAAAGAAACCGACGTGCGGGAACGCGCACGCCTTTAAAGATGGCGATGATGGCGAGCGTGGCCGACGCGATCAAGAAGCGAAACACGGCCATTTTTACCGGTGTGTATCCTTGCAGCGCGGCGCGAATGCCGGGGAAGGCGGAGCCCCAGAAAACGAGACTCAGGACAAGATTCATTCTCTAAACAGCAAAAACTTGAAACGCGGTAATACCGATATGAACTTCTTTCCCCACTTCGAATCCGCTCGCAAGAACGATACCTTTCGGCACGTGGGCGATGATGTGTTTCTCGCCGCCAATGTCGAGCAACACCTCAATCTGCGGGCCGCGAAAACGCATCTTCACAATTCGGCCTTTTACTTGCAACGTTTCTGGAACCGAGCTCACATACACGTCGTGCGGTCGAAAATATATTCGAACGCGCTGGCCAAGTTTGTAACCAACCACCGTAAAACGGAACGGCCCCCATGTCACGAGTTCCGGCTCGGTCACCGTGGACTCGATAAAATTTGATTCGCCGACAAACTCCGCCACAAATTGCGTGGCCGGCTGGTCAAATATCTCGAGCGGCGTACCGCTCTGTTCGACGCGTCCGCGGTTCATCACGAGCACTTTGCTCGCAATCTCAAGCGCTTCGTGCTGATCGTGCGTAACGAAAATGGTGGTTACGTGCGTTTGTTCGTGAAGACGCACGATCCAGCTGCGCAATTCTTCGCGCACCTTCGCATCGAGCGCACCAAACGGCTCGTCGAGCAACAAGACTTTTGGATTCGGCGCAAGCGCCCGCGCCAGCGCCACACGTTGACGTTGCCCGCCCGATAATTGATTCGGATAACGTCCACCGAGACCATCGAGCGAAACAAGCCCAATTAATTCATCGACGCGCGCTTTCTGTTCCGCGGCCGGCACTTTTCGCACTTTCAATCCGAACGCTATGTTTTCGGAAACGGTCATGTGTTTGAAAAGAGCGTAGTGCTGAAAAACAAAACCAATATTTCGGTCGCGCGCGCTGCGAGCGGTTGTTTCTTCGCCGATCACGCGCACCTCGCCGGAATCCGGAATCTCAAGGCCCGCAATCATTCGCAACAGCGTGCTTTTACCGGAACCGCTCGGCCCCAGCAAAGCGACCAACGATCCGCTGCCGACGTCAAAACTGACATCGTCCACGGCCGCCAATTTTCCAAAGCGTTTGTTTAGATTTTTTACGGAGATACTCATGTGTTTGATCGGTGTTCGATAATCGCTTTTACCACAAGCGTCACCACCGATAAAAGCGCGAGCAACGACGCAACAGCGAACGAAGCGACGAAATTGTATTCGTTGTAGAGAATTTCCACGTGCAGCGGAATTGTGTTCGTGAGACCGCGAATGTGACCGGACACCACCGACACGGCCCCAAATTCTCCCATCGCCCGCGCGTTGCAGAGAATAATACCGTACAGAAGTCCCCACTTAATGTTCGGTAGCGTCACGCGTCGAAAAATCTGCCATCCGTTCGCACCGAGCACAAACGCGGCCAATTCCTCATCTTGTCCCTGTGCCTGCATCAAAGGGATGAGTTCGCGCGCCACAAACGGAAACGTGACAAACCACGTCGCAAGAACAATACCGGGCACCGCGAAAATAATCTTTACACCGTAATTAAGCAGCCACGGCCCGAACCATCCGCGCGAACCGAACAACAGAACGAAAATCATTCCTGAGATGACCGGCGAAACCGAGAACGGCAAATCAATGAGGGTGATGAGAAGCGCCTTGCCTCGAAATTGAAATCGCGAGACCGCCCATGCCGACGCTACTCCGAAAATAATATTGAGCGGCAACACGATCAATGACACGAGCAGCGTCAAGCGAATCGCTGCGAGCGCTACCGGCTCTTTGATCGCTTCGAAATAAAGACCAATCCCCTTCTGCAACGCTTCGTAAAAAACCGCTGCGAGAGGAATAAATAGGAAAAACGCGAGAAACCCGAGCGCCAACCCGACCAGCGTTCGTCTGACCCACGCCGGCTCCGACATCCCTTTGGACGCGCCGGCGAAAGATTTTGTTTGTAGACGTGAAACCGCGCCCGCCACGTTAGGCCATCCCCTGACGTTTTCGCGTCCACCACTGCAGAACGTTGATCACAAGAATAAGTGAAAAAGAAATCAAAAGCATAAGCACGGCAATCGTAGAAGCTCCCACGTAATCAAACTGCTCCAGTTTCGTCATGATGAGGAGCGGTGTAACCTCCGTTTTGAGCGGCATATTGCCCGAAATAAAAACCACGGATCCGTATTCGCCCAGCGCCCGCGCAAACGCGAGCGTAAATCCCGTGAGGATCGACGGATAAAGCGTCGGCAATATGACCGCGTGAATCGTGTGCCAACGCGACGCACCAAGCGTGGCCGCCGCTTCTTCCATATCCCGATCCAAGTCTTCGAGGACGGGTTGAACCGTGCGCACCACAAACGGAAGCCCAATGAATGTCATCGCGACGAGGATTCCGAGTGGCGTGTAAGCGACTTTTATGCCGAGATCCGCCAATGGTTTTCCGATCCAACCGTGCGGCGAATAAAGCGTTGTTAGCGTGATACCGGCCACCGCGGTGGGCAATGCGAATGGCAGATCGACGATGCCGTCCACAATTTTTCGTCCGGGAAACGAATAACGCACGAGCACCCATGCGACAACAACACCGAACAGAGCATTGATACACGCTCCCATCAGTGAAATTCCGAAAGTCAAACGCAGCGACGCAACCACGCGCGGCGATGTCACGAGCGCGATGATTTCGGTGCGGCTCAACGTTGCCGCTTTTACGAACAACGTGGAAAGCGGAAGGAGCACAACCAGACTCAACAGAGTCAGCGTGGTGCCCATCGTCACACCAAAACCTGGCAAAACGCCGCGGTCTTTACGCGAAAACATTATTTTCCGGGTTGATAAATCTGGTCAAACACGCCTCCATCGGCGAAATGCGTCTTCTGCGCTTTTTTCCAACCGCCGAACAACGAGATATCAAACAAGGTTAATTTTGGAAACGTCGCCGCGTACTTCGCCGCCACCTTTTCGTTACGCGGGCGATAATAATTCTTCGCCGCGATCTCTTGCCCTTCATCGGTGTAAAGATATTGAACATACGCCTGCGCAACAGCGGTTGTCCCGCGACGTGCGGTGACTTTTTCAACAACAGCAACGGGCGGCTCCGCTAGAATTGAAACGGACGGCACCACAATCTGGAAATCGCCTTTTCCAAACTGGTTCGTCGCAAGAAACGCTTCGTTTTCCCAAGAAATTGCCACGTCGCCAATTCCGCGCTCGATAAATGTCACGGTCGCACCGCGAGCGCCCGAGTCGAGAACGGGCACGTTCTTATAAAGATTCGTTACGAACTCTTTGGCTTTCGCTTCGTCGTTGTTCCATTTTTTTAGCGCGTACCCCCACGCCGCCAAATAATTCCAACGCGCGCCACCGGAAGTCTTGGGATTTGGCGTGATCACGTCCACACCGGGTTTCACCAAATCATCCCAATCTTTAATCCGTTTTGGATTTCCTTTGCGAACAAGAAACACGATCGTTGACGTGTACGGAGAACTGTTGGCCGGAAGACGCGTCTGCCAATCTTTCGCAAGCAACTGCCCTTTCTCGGCGATCGCATCGATGTCGTACGCGAGCGCAAGCGTCACCACGTCGGCATCGAGCCCATCGATCACGGCGCGCGCTTGCTTGCCCGACCCACCGTGCGACTGATTAACAGTGACATTGTCACTGGTTTTTGTTTTCCAATAATCCGCGAACGCCTTATTAAAATCTTGATACAGCTCCCGCGTCGGATCGTACGACACATTTAACAACGTCACGTCTTTTGGGAATACCGAAACCGACACGAACAGCGAGGCAACCGTTACTAAAAAAATTTTTCTGATCTTCATGATATTTTCCCTTTCTCGAAGCGAGATTTAGAATGTCACTTGAACACGACTTAACACGACTTTTTCTGCGGGACGATCGTTTCCGCTCGCGGCCCCGCCATCGAACGAAGTGACCACGTAATTCGACGCCAGCCGCAGGTTGTTATTCACATACCAGTTGAGGCCGGCTCCCCAAGATTTTGCTTTCTTGGCAGACGTCGCTACGGACGCGAACCCTTTCGTGAACGCTTCATCGTCAACTTTAAAAACCGCGTAGCGACCGACGACTTCAAAGGCACCCCATCCGTGCGTTTTTGGATCGAAGTTCTTCCGCGGTTTCACACCACCGTACGACCGGCGTTCTCCGGTCAGCACGTACGAACCGGTTACTTGCCACGCGTGGTTCGTAATCGATGCGGTCGCCGTTGATGTGGTCACGCGCGTTACCTCTTGGGACGACGCTACGTATTCCGCCAAAAGTCCCACATGGGAGAAATACCAGTGCCCCTGGGGCGAGAACCGTTTTCTTTGTCCGCTCGCAAACGCGCCCGTCTGATACGTGAAGAAGTTTTGTTGACCTTCCGTGCGGTACCCCGCGGTTAATCCGGACGTGGTCGCATTCCCAAATTGATCTCCCACACTCCCGGCGACACCAAACCCTAAGCCATTGATCCACTCGGAGGCCGATTGCTTGAACGGCTGCAAGAAGAGGCGCCCTTCATAATCTTTTGCATCGTTCGTGTCACTCTCACTGTACGCGGCATCCGCTACGCCGTTTACAACCGCCGCCTGATAACTAATCGCACCGCCCACGAAATCACCGCTCAACTGAACGCCGGTATCGCGAATCGGCACGAGATTCGTAACCAGCGAACGCTCGACAAACGGCATGACCGGATCCGACTGCAGATTTTCCAATCCCACCGGCGGTTTGAACTTTCCCACACGCGCCTTCGCGCCGTTCACGTACAACAAATCCACGTAAGCGTCGGGCAACAAGGTTGACGTCGGACCGGAGGTGGTTCCTCCACCATTCGCAAAGTCCGGCGTGATTCGAAACCCAATATATTTGTTCACGATACCTTCGAACGTCGGGCGCACGCGACGAAGAAAAAACTGATCATTGAGCTGCGTGGAACCATGGTCCGCGAGATAGTCTCGGTAATCGGCTTGGAACAACCCCGAAATTCGCAGATACGAGTTGCCGTCGGTAGATTTAATTTGGAAACCATCATTTCCGCTTGTAACGAACGAAGCGTCTTTCGCTTTGTTGGCGGCGTCTTCTTTATCGATTTCGTATTTGCGTTCGAGAATCGATAAACGCTGCTCAATGGTTTGAACGGTGGCGGAGGCTGGGGCATCTTCCGCGAAAACAGCACCGCGCGGAATCGCGGCGGCCCCAAGCAGGACCAATAGAACGCCCTTCTTCATATACGTCTCCTATTTAGCTCCCTATTCGCTTTCGCTGGCTGGGGCAATTTGGAATCTAAATTCCCGCCATGTTTTTTGTTGCCGGAAAAAACAAAACCCGTGTCAACACATAAGCTGACACGGGTTAAAAATCTCATCGTCGCTTTAGCCCCATTTTCTCCTTGGAGATCGGCTGGGCAAGTTGACACAAATTCCGCCGAAGAACACCGCTTAGTTACACGAACTTCTTTAGACTGTCAAGAAATAATTTCTTGGGGCCTGTTACGCAAGCACCTTCGCCGTCGATTTTTTCGGCTCCGTTTTGTCTTCGATCACCATCGGAAGTCCCATGTTATCGAGCAGCTTCAAGAATGGTTCCGGATCCAATTCCTCCACATTCACCATTTTCTTTGGATCCCAAACACCTTGCGCGAGCAAAATAGCTGCAGCAACAGGCGGAACACCGGCGGTGTACGAGATCGCTTGTGATTCCACTTCTTTGTAACAAGCGGCGTGATCGCACGTGTTGTAATAAAACACTTCACGGTATTTTCCGTCTTTGGTTCCTTTCACGAGGTCCCCAATACACGTGTAGCCTTTGTAGCCCGGCGCCAGCGAACCCGGATCGGGCAAAATCGCTTTCATTATCTTGAGCGGCACGACTTCGGTGCCGTCGCTGAGCTTTACCGGAATCTCGGAGAGCATGCCAACATTTTTCAGCACATTGAATACATTGATGTAATGATCGCCGAATCCCATCCAGAAACGAATGCTGTTTGCATCGATGTTTTTCGACAGCGAATGCAGCTCGTCATGCCCGGTGAGATACACCGGTTGTTTTCCAACGACCGGAAAATCATAAATCCATTTTTTCGAGTGAACGGCGTCTTCCACCCATTGCCGATCGATGTACGACCACACTTTCTTAAATTCCCGAAAGTTTATTTCCGGATCAAAGTTCGTCGCAAAGTAGCGACCGTGCGAACCGGCGTTTACGTCCAAGATATCGATCGTGTCAATTTTGTCGAAATGATTTTTCTGAGCGTACGCCGCGTAAGCGTTCACGACGCCGGGGTCAAATCCAACACCAAGAATTGCGGCAACTCCTTTGGCTTTGCAGCGCGCGGCGCGCTTCCACTCGTGGTTCGCGTACCATGGCGGATCCTCACAAACTTTGTCCGGATCCTCATGAATGGCCGTGTCCATGTACGCAACGCCGGCTTCGATGCAAGCCTCGAGCACGGACATGTTCAAGAAGGCGGTCCCAAGATTAATGACGATTTCGGATTTCGTTTCTTTGATGAGCTCAACGGTGGCCGACACATTCATTGCGTCGATCTTGCGGGAGTAAAGTTTTTTCGATTTATCTTTTAGGTTCTTCTTGCGTTTGATGCTCTCAATAATTCTGTCGCACTTCTCGATCGTACGCGAAGCGATGCAAATGTCGCCAAGAATATCGTTATTCTGAGCGCACTTGTGCGCTGTCACATGGGCAACGCCGCCCGCCCCAATAATCAGAACATTCTTTTTCATTTCACCTTCCTCCCAATCACGACAAGTTATGCAAGAAATCGCTGTACGTAAATTCTCGAATCAGCTCGACTCGACCATTCAGGCGCCGCACCACAATCGATGGCATCGCAACACCGTTGAACCAATTCTTTTTCACCATGGTGTAACCCGCTGCGTCTGAAAACGTCACGCGGTCGCCCACCTTCAGTTTCTCTGGAAAATTGTAGGTGCCGAACACATCACCGGCCAAACACGTTCTTCCCGCAATCATGTATGCGTACCGACCATTTTTCGGCAACTCAACTTTCGCGTTCGCGTTGTAAATCAGCAAATCCAACATGTGCGTTTCAACAGCCGCGTCCACGATCGCGATATCTTTTTTGTTCTTCACGATATCCAAAACGCTGGTCACAAGAAAACCCGACTGCGTGATCGACGCTTCGCCGGGTTCGAAATACACTTGCACGTTGTACCGTCGAGAAAACTCTAAAATTCGCGAGCAGAACTTATCAAAAAAAAAGTTCTCTTTCGTGAAATAGATTCCTCCACCGAGACTAACCCAGCTTAAATTCTTAAGCAAACTTCCGAATTTTCGCTCGATTGTGTCGAGGATCCGCGAAAAACTCTCAAAACTGTCGTTTTCACAGTTGCAGTGAAACATGAGTCCGGACAAATTCGAAATGACGGATTGAATATCTTTCATTTCTGTCGCGCCAAGACGGCAAAATTTTCGAGATGGATCCGCCAAATCAAAACCCGAATGACTGACACCCGGATTTACGCGCATACCGATCGGCAAATGCTTCACGCGCGGCAGGAACTGACGCAGCTGCGACGTCGAATTAAAAATAACTTTCGTGGCGAATTTACGAACGGATTCTATTTCGTTTGCCGACCACGCAACACTGTACGCGTGAACTTCCTTTCCGAATTTTTCAGCCCCGAGCTTCGCCTCGTACAGCGAGCTCGATGTTGTTCCGTCCATGTATTTTCGCATGAGATCAAAAACGGCCCACGTCGAGAAACATTTGAGCGCCAAAACACATTTGGCACCGGAGCGCTCCCGCAGCAGCTCAATCTTTTTTAGATTTTTCAGAAGTCGTGATTCGTCGATCAGATAATACGGCGTCGAAATTCTTTTCTTATTTTTCATTGGAATCACTATGGTAAAAAATTTTTTTCGGAAAATGCGATGATCGTTAACGATGCCAACAAAGAAATTTGCGGTTTGGTTCCAAAACGTCACCGTTCATCGCGGCGAACGCGATGTTTTGACCGACGTCACTCTAAAAATTGGGATGCGGGAGCAGGTGGCCATCGTGGGTGCGAACGGCAGCGGCAAATCCACATTGATCAAGGCAATGACGCGTGAACTTTATCCGACGGGCGGTAGCGTGACGCTGTTTGGTTCAAAAACGTGGGACGTTTTCGCGTTGCGCTCGCAGCTTGGCATTGTTTCGTACGACTGGCAGGCGCTTTTTCCGAAAAACGTAACGGCGCTCGAAGCGGTTCTTTCTGGTTTTTTCTCAAGCGTTGGCCTTTGGAAAAACAATCGTGTGACGCCCGCGATGCTAAAACAAGCAAAACAAATCTTGACGTGGTTGGGGCTCACGCATCTCGAGAACGAAACCTTCGCTCACATTTCCTCCGGCGAGGCGCGCCGTGTTCTCATCGCGCGAGCCCTCATTCACACGCCGCGGCTTATTGTTTTCGATGAACCGATGAACAGTTTGGACCTGCAAGGCCAGGTTTTGGTTAAAAAGACGCTGCGAAAACTGGCGCGTGCCGGAATTGGCATCGTGCTTGTCACGCATCACTTATCGGATATCATTCCGGAAATCGAGCGCATCGTGTTGCTAAAAAATGGAAGAATCTTCGCGGATGGCCCCAAAAAAGAAATTCTTACCGAAACGAATCTCACGGAGCTCTTTCACGTTCCGTTGCGTTTGGTAAAACAGGCGGGAATGTACCATGCGTACTAGAACAATCATGTGGCAACATCTTTTTTTGGCGGTGACGCTTTTTTTCCTCGGCGTTCCCACGCAAGCGAAACCACCACAGAAACTGAGACTCACGGATGTGTCGGTGGGGCCCGGCCGAATTGCGGAAACCATCGTCGGCTTGGACATGCCCGCGGGTGGTAATTTGCCGTCGCATCTGCGCTACAGTTTTGACGAAGATAAACTGCCGGAGACGATTCGCTTCCGAGACCGCCAACTGCTGATTTTCCCTGTTGCCGAATACCGTACGCTTTTTGTCGGAAAGGAGCGAAAGGAATTCGATCGGCGCATTCAATTCTTGAGTCGCGTGATCAACGACCACATTGGCGAGGCGGCTTCCGAGATTCCGATTTTCCCGCCGGCCAAGGGCGCACAATTGTTTCGGGCCAAGGTCAATTATTTGCGTTTTGAGAAAGGATCCGGCGTGCGCTTCGTTACACGCTACGCCGTCGACAAGTCACCGACCACCAATGAAAACATTTTCTACACGTTCCAAGGGCTATCGAAAGACGGGCAATCGCTTATTGTGTTTGTCCATCCAATCGCCGCGCACAATTTGCCGGTGAGCGAAGATGCCAGCATGGCCGCGCTGTTTATGGATCAGCTTTCATCCGAGAACTTCTCGCCGAATTTGGACAAGCTCGACGATATTGTTCGCGGCATCACCATTGATCGGAAGCCATCTCCCAAATAAGAACTTCGGCGCCCGTTTTCGCGTCTGCCGTTAAGATTGGAGCGCCCGCCGCCGTTAAGCGAACCGCATCGCCTTGATTCAAAACGCCGGCACCATCCAAAGCCGCGGAACCTGTTGCGACAAACACGTGCACAAATCGTGCGTCCGGAATTTTTACTTTCTCTCCAGCTTTTAACCGCCCTCCCCAGAGCACGGCCCCTTTTTGCCGGATCGCAATGGCCGCGTTGTGACCGCGACCGGAGGCAATCGGAACCAAGCCGCCCTTTCCAAGTTCTTTCGTAATATCCATTTGCTCGTAGCTCGGGTTGATTGATTCCGTGTCGGGCAACACCCACATCTGCACGAGATGAACATCCGTGTTTTTGCTCGGATTCATTTCCGAATGCCAGATGCCGCGCCCCGCGCTCATGCGCTGCGCCAAACCCGGATAAATTATTCCTTTGTTGCCCTGCGAATCCTTGTGCTCAAGTTCTCCCGAAAGCACCCACGTCACAATTTCCATATCTTGATGCGGGTGCGTGGAGAAACCCGTGCCGGCGCGAATCACGTCGTCGTTGCTCACGAGCAGGAGACCGTGATGCGTGTTGTTCGGATCGTAGTGCGGACCGAAACTAAAGCTGTGCTTCGAATCCAACCACGGAATGTCCGTCGAAAAACGTTCATTGGCGCGGCGAATATCAATAATTGGTTCGGTTGTTGGGCTCATGATGGTGTTCCTCCTTATTATTATAAAGCCCCAAATCCAAAAATTAGTTCCGCCCGCAGCTTCACCATGGAAGACCTCCTTAAATTTCTCGAAATAATTTTACGAGATCTTCGTCACCGACGGTTCGTGTTGTGTCCGCAAAGGCTTTGAATCGCACGAACAGTTTATCGACCGCTTCGCGCGATACATCGAGACCCAAGAAACGTGCGCGGTGTTCCACTGCGCGACGTCCACTGCGGTTGGTGAGCGGCAGCGTCGACGCCGGCGCGCCGATCTCTTCGGGTGTCATAATTTCGTAGGTGCTTCGATTTTTTAACATTCCGTCTTGATGAATGCCCGACGCGTGGGCGAATGCGTTTGCTCCAACAATTGCTTTGTTCGGTGGAACGGCAACGCTCGTGTAGTTCGAAACCAAGCGACTCGTCGCGTAGATCTGCGGCGACGCCACGTTCGTGCGACAGCGAAAAAACTCCGACCGCGTGCGCAGCGCCATGATGACTTCCTCCAGCGCGCAATTGCCAGCGCGCTCACCGATACCATTGATGGTTCCTTCGACCTGACGCGCGCCGGCGGACACTGCGGTCAACGAATTGGCGACGGCCATTCCGAGATCATCGTGACAATGCACGGAGATCGCCGCGCGCGGCAGGTTGCGAACATTTCGTTTCAAGAAACCGATCAGGTCGCGAAACTCCTCGGGCGTGGTGTAACCCACCGTGTCCGCCACGTTTACGGTCGTGACGCCCGCGTCGATCACGGCCTCAACCACTTCGGCCAAATAAATGCGATCGGCGCGCGTCGCGTCTTCGGGAGTGAATTGAACATCCCCCGTGCGCTCCTTGGCCCAACGCACCCCCTGCACGGCAGCCTTGAGCGCTTCGGCGCGCGACATTCTCATTTTGTGCTGCAAGTGAATGTCGGACGCGGGCATGAACGTGTGGATGCGCGGCCGCGCCGCGTGCCTGACGGCCTGCCAACACTGCTCGATGTCTTCCAGACGGCTGCGGCCAAACGCTCCGATCACCGGCGCGTCGCTTGCCGAACCGACCTCGCGCGCGATGGTTTTTACCGTTTCGAATTCGGCCGGACTTGAGATCGGAAAGCCGGCCTCGATAACATCGACGTTCAGCTCGCGCAATTGCCGCGCGATGTCGATTTTCTGTTGCGGCGTGAAGTGATATCCGGGCGCCTGCTCGCCGTCGCGCAACGTCGTGTCCGCGATGACGACTTTTTCTGTTTGGGAATTTGTGTCCATGATAGTCTCCTTTGGACAACAAAAAACCCATTCCGATAATCGCGAATGGGCTGCCCTAAAACAAAAAACCCATCCGCGTCGGGATGGGTTCTGTTGTTCAGTCTTCTCTGATGTTTATGCTTTACGCGACCGCAACGAACCCGCCCCGATGACCAATAAGGCCGAGGGTAAGAATTAGGTTCGCTTGAAGACAGCTGGCGTAAAACATTGAAAGTAACCTACCAGATGTCACGCCGCTCTGTCAAACCATAATGTAGCATCGGCCCGTGATTCAACATCCATCCAACCCAATTTCTTCCCAACCGCGTTACAGCTTCTACGAGCGCATTGTGACTCGGCGCAACTGGTATTTCTTTGCGTGCTTCGGTTTTTATCTCATCGGCGGGCTGTTACTTCGCGTTGTTTTATTGAAGCATTTCGTTCCGTCGGAGTTTCATCACCCGCGGCTTCTCGTCCACATCTTTGGCACCGGCCTTCGCTGCGACGCGGCGGTCGGATTGATTGTTTTGGCTCCATTGTTCTTCGTTCTGCAAATGGTCTCGGACAAAGTTTTTAATTCGGGCTGGTTCCAATTCCTTATCAAGTCGGTCACGGTTCTGTATTTCATCGAACAACTGTTTATGTTCGTCGTCGAATACGCGTTCTTTGACGAATTCAATTCGCGGTTCAATACGGTTGCTGTGGATTATCTGATCTACCCGCAAGAAGTCTTCGTCAACATTTGGCAAAGCTATCCGGTGATCAAAATTTTGACGGCCGTCGTTGCCGTTGGCGTAACAATTTCGTTCATTTTAAACAGGATCTACCGGCGGCGTGTTGAAACAAGGACGTCGGTCCAACGACGCCTCACGGGAATGATCACCTACACCGCAACGATCGCGGTGTTTTTACTTCTTCAAGTGCACGAACCCGGAAATTTTACGCAGGACCGGATCGTGTACGAAGTGACATTAAATGGCATTGAGTCGTTTTTTGATGCCGCGATCACGCACGAACTGCATTACCCCTATTTTTATTTGACATTGCCGCGCGAGGAAGCGTACCAACGCTGCCGCACACTGTTAGCGAAATCCGGAACCTTCACGTCGAACGGATATTCCACCGAGCGAATTATTAAGGGAGACAATCGCCCCCATCCAAAAAATCTCGTGCTCATTCTCGTGGAAAGTTTTGGATCGGAGTTCTGGGGCTCTCTCGGGCGCAAAGAGCCGACGCTGACACCCGAAATGGACGCGCTCGCGCACGAAGGCTGGCTGTTCACGAACATGTACGCGAGCGGAAACCGAACGGTACGCGGAATGGAAGGCGTGTTGGCCTCATTTCCCCCGCTTCCCGGTGATTCGATTGTTAAGCGATCGCTATCGGATAACGTTTCCACGATCGCCCGCACGCTTGCCAGCCAGGGCTACCAAACACTGTTTATGTACGGCGGGCGAGGCGTGTTTGACGGCATGCGCTCGTTCACAACACGGAACGGTTACGACCGGTTTATCGAGCAAAAAGATTTTCCAAGTCCCACGTTCAAAACCATCTGGGGTGTTTGCGATGAAGATTTGTTCAATAAAGGAATCGATGAATTAAAAACGCTGCATGATTCCGGAAAACCGTTCTTCGTAACGTTTCTCACGGTCTCAAACCACAAGCCGTACACCTATCCAAAAGGGCGCATCGCTGAAAATCCGGATGAGCACAGCCGCTCACACGCCGTGAAATATACCGACTGGGCGATTGGCCAATTTATTAAGAACGCAAAGGAAGAAAGTTTTTACAAAGACACCGTGTTTGCGGTGGTGGCGGACCACGGCGCGCGCGTGTACGGAAGCCAGAAAATTCCAATTCCGTCGTACCGGATACCGCTGTTGATCGTTGGCCCCGGAATTTCTGCTAGACGCATTGATACGCTGGGCGGATCGCTGGATGTGGGCCCGACGCTGCTCGGTATGCTTGGGAAAAGTTACAAATCCGCTTTTTTTGGACAGGACATTCTGAAAAAAGACCCGATGACAGCCTGGGCGGTTATGCACCACAATCGCGACGTTGGGCTGTTCAAGAACAATCGACTTGCTGTGCTCGGCATCAACAAAACGATCGATTTTTATGAACTATCGGCCGATCGCAACAATTTGGAACCTCTTTCCCGCGTCGGGCCCGCCGAAGAAGAAGTTAAAAAAGACGCGATGGCCATCTTTCAGGTGGCCGACGAACTCTACACGCAACAGCGCTACAACGTTAAATAAGATCGCTTGGTGCTTGTCGGGATGACGACTTAAGCGCGAATCGGCAGCACCATCGTCGGAATTCCGTCCAAATGCAACCGGCGCTGCAACGACAAAGCGGTTTCGTTGTGGAGAATTCGTTGGTACCAATGTTCTTTACGGAAAATGAGTTTTCCGGTGAAAACCATGGCGCGCGGGAACTCCTTCGCAACACTGCGACAGATTTTTTCCACGGTCGGGACGGCTTCGGTGGCCATTTCCATTCGATAGTCCGCTTTGATCCCGTATTGGGCGGCGGAGCGCACGTATTTTTCCAAATCGCCGCGCACGCGCGCTTCGAGCGCTTTGATTTCATCCACACCTTTAAAACTTCCGGAATCAATCACGCCCACCGAAACAAAGATCACGTTTTCAAAGTCGCCCGGAAACCATTTGAGAATGGCCAGCAAATGATGCATACCAAACCCTGAAAACGACTGAACCGGCAACACCGCCGTGCGCGCGGCCTTGTTTAGCGGGTGCTTTTTGATATCGGGGAGCTCCGGCAACTCAACATCTTTTAAAACATCATCGAGATGCTTAAAGCCCTGCTGAACATGCCGGTAATGCGCTTTGATCAGGAAACAAATAACAATCGTGAGCGCCGTAATCGCGGTTGTCACCCAGCCGCCCTCGGAAAATTTTTCGTACAGCGTAATGCACAGAATGCTCGCACATATGACGAGCCCGGCCCCGTGAATCGTGAGCAGCGTTTTCCACTTTGGCTCACGACCTCTCTCGAGGATCCAATGGCGCACCATGCCGAGCTCGGTCAACGTGAACGTGAGGAACACGTTGATCGAGTACATGACGACCAAAAGCGAAATATTTCCGCGTGTGTACATGAGCGTGCCCATCGCGGCCAAGCCCATCAGCACAATGCCGTTTTTCGTAACGAGCCGATCCGACAGCTGCGAAAAGCGGTGCGGCATCCACGAATCGAGCGCCATGTTTGAGAGCACACGAGGGCCGTCCAAAAATCCGGCTTGCGCGGCAACGAACAGAAGCGCCGCTTCGGTAATGAGCGTCCCAATAATCAAATATTTTCCGATGCCCCATCCACCGTAGAGATTTTCGAGAAGCACCGCGTTCATCGTCTTGCCTTCGATCGGCATCGCGTTCGTGAGCAAATAACCAAACAAAATGCCGGCCGCCGTGAATGCCAAAGAGGTGGCCATAAGGAACATCGTGCGCTTGCCGGTTTGGACACGCGGTTCGCGCAGCATCGCGACACCGTTTGAAACCGCTTCAATACCGGTATAGGTTCCACCGCCCATCGAGTAAGCCCGCAACAAAATAAACGCGACGGGCGCCAACCCCAGCGTGGAGACGGATGCATGGAAATCGACATGCGCGTCGTGAAAAACAGCCGGAAGTCCCGAAAAATGACTGCCCACCGCGTAAAGAATCATGAAAAGATGGGCGAGAATAAAAAGCATGAAAATTGGCGCTAGGAATGTCACCGACTCTTTTACGCCGCGCATGTTGAGAATAATAAGGAAGACGAGCACGCCAAACTCGACGGTCAATTTGTAAGGCGCCCAATGCGCCGGAAGAAACGACCACAACGCATCGCAACCGGACGCAACCGACACCGAAATTGTGAGCACATAATCGATCAAGAGTGCGCATCCGGATGTCACACCGGCTTTCGGGCCGAGCAATTTCGACGCGACAAGATATCCTCCGCCGCCCCCGGGAAAATATTCGATGAGATTCGAATAAGCAAACGAGATGACCAGAATTGTGATGGCCGTCATGGCAACGAGAAAGATGGCCAGGTGCGTGTGTGATCCGAGCGCGCGGTACGCTTCATCGGGGCCGTAGGCGGAGGAGGAAAGACCATCAGCGCCCAGGCCCACCCAGGCGAGAAACGCAATAAGCGACGTGTGGTGGAAAATGTGGGGATCGTTTAAATCCCGAGGCTTGCCAAACACCAAATTCCGCAACTTCTGAAACATACAACTCTCCTTTTGACGAATTGGATGGGCACAAAAAAACCAAAGAGCAGGCTCTTTGGCATTGGCTCTTCCTTTGTTGGCTGACGGGGTTAGCTGTCGGGTTCGGGCTGGAGGGCCCTAGTTCGTGGCATCCGAGTTCGCAAGACGCTTTGATCATTCACCCCAACACTCGCGCATTCTCAACGAATGTTTCATCCTGGGTTCCCCGCTCTCGGGCAAAGTTGCCGTCGATTAAGCGTGTGGCCGGATCCTAGTAAATTGCATTTGAAATTGTGAAGGGCCCTGCGATAAGAACTTGTTGGATTGTACGGCGAATATTCGCCGGCTGTTGCAAAATATCGTTTTTGCGGCCCACAAATCTCGGTAATATTCAAATGCTTTTGAAAAATCGCATTGAATATTTCAGTGGATCACGCCATTCTAATCGCATGCGTTCATTGAGGAATGTGATTAAACGTCATTTTTCACCAACTCTTTTCACCCTCGTAACGATTCGTTTTTATGAAGGAGCTAACGGATGACAAAGCGGCCAGAGCGGTTTGGGAATATCGATGTCTAACTTTTACGTGTACGAACCGAAGCCCGGCGAAACCACGGGATGGAAAGGTTCGGTTTTACGCTCGGATGTTAACGTCGGAAATTTGGTCAGTGTTAACGTAAAATCCGACGATACGGGTTATAGCGAGCTCATCAATATGAAAATTTCGCAGGTTCACGAAGATGGAACGGTTTCGGGAACTGTTCTTCCACTTTCGCGGTCAACCGTTGCGTCGGACTGGCCTGAGGTTCCGAATGGTGCCGTGCTCCGCTTCAAGCGCTCGTGCATTCTCGAAATCCCCTACTGGGCGAAAGAGAATGCCAACCTAAACGAACGCGAATAACGGGTCTTCGTTAATAGACTGCTTTTGAAATTGTGAACTTGTCGTACAGGACAGTCGTGTAACCATCCGGCTTGGCGTCCGCATAAATGTGGATCGTTACGTAATTGTCGTCGGCGAGCGTCACGAAAAAAACTTGTTTCTGCTTCCAGCCATTTTCCAGATCAGAGTCGCGGCCCTTTCGCTGCGTAAGTCCCCCGCTGGCGCCGTCCAAATACACGACGGGTTCGGTCCCCTGAATAGTTTTCGTTCGGTACGTCAGCTCATAGAGATGATTGGGCTCAAGATTCTTTACAACCGAAGCCATACACAAGATGTGTTTCACCGCACTTAATTGAACGGCCGATTTTCCGTCGCTCGCATCTGACACAATGGTCACGGTCGATCCAAGATCGTCAGGCCGTTCGGTACCGGAACAATTTCCGGGAGACGTCCAATCGGCCAACGCATCTTCGAACGAACCGTTCGTGACCGCGTGCGGAATTTCCTGGAATTCCGTTGCGCGCAGCATGCGCTGAAACTTGTGAAGCGGGTCTGCCCACAAACGAATGCCCCCCACCGCCAACGCCGCAAAAACGACGGCACCAACGCGAGCGAACGTCGGCTTTTCGGACCGTCGAACAACATTCCACGCCGCTCTAGCGAGGTCAACCATCGCATACAGACAAACACCGATGAGCGCGTATTCGAATCCCCACCGGTGCCGCGGCCGTGAAAATATAGCGGCAAAGAACAATAGATGCATGCCGATAAAAACGGCGAGCGGCCATGATCGCTTTCCGTGGACCAACGCAAACACAATAAGGAGGGCCAGAACGTAATACCGGAGCTCGATAAACGAAACGGTGCGATATTGAATCAACTCTTTGAGCGGCCGCGATGCGTCGTTGTTGTTCGTGCTCAGCATGACGTTGTAAAGCCGCTTTACACAAAGCACCGCGTATTTCTTCGGATGCGACTTAATCCAAGGCACGGCCCAACTCTTAAATACCTCCGCCTTCTCGAAATCATTAAATTGTTCGAAGCCCGCCACATCGGCCGTCGCGTATTGAAAACCCTGCAAAAACGTGTCGTGGCTGTACGTGTTCTCCGGATCGTAAAAATATCCGCCCGCTTTATCGCTGTTGTATTCCGCGAGGTCAAACCATCCGGTGAGAAAGGAAGCGTGGAAACGCCCAAACTCATGCAGGTTAATCAGTCCGATAACAAACGGTGCCGCGAGCGCAAACAAAACGAAAGTTGCGGCGGCGATTCTAAACCTACGCTGGGTGCGGTGCAAAAAATAAAAACCCAGCAACCACACGAACAACACCGGCATGATGATGTGACGAATGTAATAGGCGACAATTGAAGTTACGCAAAGTCCAACGGCCCATCTCACTTGTTCGGTTTCCAACAATTTCACGAAACAGAAAATCGCGGCGCACGACATGATCAAGTAGCCGGTATCAATGCCCACATTGTGCGCGTACAAATACGAGGATTCGTAAAAAACAAAGAACGTGTAGAAAACCGCAGAAAAAATGAGTTTGGACGAATTGCTCCAGGACAACGGCATCGACGATCGAATTGCATAACCGACGGACGCGATACAACATGGAATCGAGATGCTTTGAAAAATTAAAAGTCCGCGCAGGTTCAATTCATAATTTTGGGACGCCGGACCTAGGAAAGGTCCGAGGAAGAGGCTGTAACCAAAAGGCCAAAACATTTCCGGCGCCTCGAAGTGCATCAGGTGAAGTGTGTTTCGCAGATATGGACTCCAATCCGGAAATGTCGCGAAGCGAGGCGTTAATGGAATTTTCGCCGCCGCCACTTCGTAGGCGACAAAAAACACGCCGAACAGAATCCACTGGCCGTAGCGATTCCACCAGGGCAGCTCCGCACGCGGCTGCGCAAATGTTTGTCGAAAGGTTCTTGATTCGGTGAGGTTCATTGGATCGCTAAATTAGCGAACGAATTCGGTCGGAATTTCTTTCTTCGTCTGCAGCGCTTCGTTGGCGAGCGCGCGGGAACGACGCAGTTTCACTTTATTGATGATTTCGCGCATGTAAAAAATGAAACTGAAATACTCGAGAACGGTGCCGATGATGCGCAACTTGCTCGGGTTTTTCTTTTTCGCGTAGTTGTACAGGAACGGAATTTCTTGAATCTTATTTGTGAAAAGAGCGCATTTGATCAGCAGTTCGGCGTTGCTCACGAACCCTTTGCTTTGCAGCAAATTGGTCGCCCCGAAAAACGCCGAAACCTTTTTAAGAAGTCCCACGCGATAGCCGCGCAAGAAAATTGTGTAATCGCGCACGTTATTGATAGGAAAGAAGTAACGCATCAAAGAATTGGCGCCGAGGCTGAGACTGGTGCGCAGCACGGGAAAACTTTCGTACCCACCTTTGTCCAAGTACCGGCTGGCGATCGCAATATCGTGACCATTTTCCGAAATGCCGCCCGCAAGATTTTTAATCATGGACGCTGGGCTCGTAAGATCGGATTCCATGAGCACCATCACGTCGTCGTCGGCGCTTTTCTGCGTGATGTAATTGATTCCGGTCGAATAAACAGCGCCAATCGACAGGTTGATGTTGTGAGAAAGCACGGTGACATGCGGATTTTCCAGCCGTTCGATAATTTGCGCGGTCTGGTCGAGACTCCCATCGTTTACAACCACAATTTCGTGCGGCTGATTGCCGAGGACACCGTCGATGTCCGCGATCAGCTGACGAATGTGCGCTTCTTCGTTAAATACTGGAAGTAGTATGTACAGCATCGGTTTTTGTCTCGAAAAGACCTTTGTTTTCAAGAACCCAGGCGTTCAGTTTTTTAAGACCACTTTCGACATTGATCTTCGGTTCCCAACCAAAATCTTTCTTCGCTTTGCGAATATCAGAGATGTAGACCTTCTGATCGCCGGGCCGCCAGCCACCGAACGAGGTGGCGATTTTTTGACCCTGATTCTTTTCCAAATTCGCAATCAACTCCAATAACGACAACGTGTTGGCCGGCCCGCCGCCGATGTTGTACGACTGGCCCGCGGCCTTTGACTGATTCAAATACGCCGCTTCGTACGCGTCCGCCAAATCATCGACAAACAAAACGTCGCGCACCTGTTTGCCATCGCCGTAGATGGTGACGGGCCGTTTCAAATTGGTCGCGATAATAAACCACGCCACCCAGCCCTGATCTTCGGTGCCAAACTGACGGTAACCGTAAATGCACGACTGGCGCATCGCGCAGGTTTTAAGTCCATAGATTCGGCCGTAATCCAAAACATATTGATCGGCCGACCCTTTCGAACAGCCGTACGGTGAGTAGAAATCAAGGGGTGCGGTCTCCGGAATACCCAGCGGCTGATCTTTGTATTCATAGCGCGTGGCGTTCTCTTTCACACCAACGCCGTCCATCTTGCCGTAGACCTTGTTTGTCGAAGAATAAATAACAAACGCTTCCGGATTGTTGAGACGAACATGCTCGAGAAGATTAAATGTGCCAAGCGCATTGATTTCGAAGTCTTCGCGCGGTTTTTCAACAGAGGTGGTAACCGCCACTTGAGCGGCCAAGTGCAACACCAAATCGTATTTTTTGTTCTGGAAGGCTTCGGCCATCGCCTCTTCGCTGCGAACATCGCCGAAGACAAAATCAATGTCACCAAACGTACGCGCCCATTCGAGATTGTTCGATGCGCCCTTGCGGGACAAGTTGTCGAACACCGTAACGTTCCAACCTTTTTTTAAAAATCCAACCGCGCAATTGCTACCGATAAATCCGGCTCCGCCGGTGATGAGAACTGATTTCTTGCCCAGATAGGGTCTCCTCGTACGAAGAATATGGGGTGTTAATTCCATTTAGCAGATCGGGGTAATTCCACGCAAGGATTCGATTTAAATCTGCGTTAAACGCAGCGGGATTTTTATATGCTCCGCCGCGTGATTGATCTGTTCAGTGATCTCTGCACACAGGCATTTCAGCGCTCCAAAAATTTATTGTGGCCTTTCCATTTCGGAATTTGGGCGCGCCTCGCACTTCTGTTTCTGGTGACCGGCTCCTTCTCCGCTTTCAATTTCCGCGCTCCAGCTTCGAACTTCGGCGCCGGTCGAACCGCGGCGTCAAAATCGAATATCCAAACCACAAACGTGTCCGCTTCGACACCGACGTCGACAAACGCCAACCCCCGCGAAGCGATCCGAGTACGAGTGAATCAATCGCTCGCCTGGGTACGCACACTTTGGAACGAAAATCGGCGTTTGATCTTGACGTTAGCGGCGCTTGTGCTCAGCATCATCCTATTGTTGTCCGCGATGTTCTTGTGGCTCACGTGTCGCTTGCAGTTTGTGCTGCTAAGATCCCTTGAGGAAAATCGAGTTTCTATTCGGTCGCGTTGGAACACCGACCGAGAATCGGGCGAATCTTTGTTTTGGCTCCATCTGGGCCTCGCCGCCGTGTCGCTGCTGGCGTTCGCGTCAACCGTTTTCCTGGCCGTTTCTCGTTTTCATGAGTTCGCGGCTCTTATCAAACTTCACCCGATCGCAACAGTGTTAAGCGGGATCGTCGGATTTCTGTTTTTGATCGCGATGTCCACGGTGTTATTCTTGCTGCTTCGATTCGTGCCGGTGGTTATGTTCCTCCGATCACAGTCGGCGCCGGCCGCGCTCGGTTCCGTGATGAATTGGGCGTTCGGTCACATCGGACGCGCTATCTTGTTCACCGGCTTTTATGCGTTTGCGGCCGTCGTGCTCGAAACGGGAATGGCGCTATTAATGTTGGCGCTCATCCTTCCGTTCGTGCTCGTCGGGGGTTTAATGGCGGTCCTTGTGGCGGCGCTGGCCAGCCACAAGGCGCTGGTCATTGGTTTGATGCTCGTCCTGGGTTTAATCGTGTTCCTGCCGTTTCTTTTCTTCGCGCGCGTTCCGATTGACACATTCTTCACGTATTTGCGAATGGAACTCGTTCGCCGCCAGATGCTCGACGCCAGGCCTGAATGAATCCGAAAATTCTAATGCCGCGTATCATTTTCAGGAGAGCGTTTGCCTAACATCGACAAGGAAAAATTCGCGGACATCTACGACCAGTGCGCGCCGACCGCGTACGGTCTGGCGTGCCGAATGCTGGGCAATCGCACGGAGGCCGAAGACGTGGTGCAACACGCGTTTGTGTCGTTATGGAATCACGCGGAAGAGTTCGACGCGAGCATCGGTCGCATTTCGACGTGGCTCTATGTGTTTGTGCGAAACCGGTGCATTGACGTGTTGCGTCGCCGTAAAAATCATGTGCCTGTTACACTCACGGGCAGCGATGATGACGCCGGGCACGATGTTGGGGACGGCTTGCTCGCAATCGATGCGCAAGTTGACGCGAAATTGTCGTCCCAACGTGTTCGCGAGGCGCTCGCCCGTTTGCCGGAAGCGCAACGCAAAGTCATTGATGCCGCTTATTTCGCCGGCCTCACACAGCAGGAAATCGCCGACCAATTTAATGAACCTCTTGGAACCGTTAAAACGCGCATGCGCCTTGGCATGCTGAAACTCGCGGAACTCCTGAAAAAGGAGGTCGAAGTGGCATGAGTCACGAACAGATCGAAGAACTTTTGGCCGCCGACGCGCTGGGTGCGTTGTCCCCCGCCGATCGCGTGGCGCTGCAATCGCACTTGGCTGCGGGATGCAACGCCTGCCGCTCAACGAAAGAACTGTTTGCCAGTGTGGCCACTCAAATGGCCGGCACGGCCGAACCGGTTCAACCGCCGCCCCACATCAAGGGACGAATCTTTGCGGCCATTGAGAAACCGTCCGCACCAAAACGTTTTTGGTGGCAGAGCCAATTCCTGTTCGCGCTGGCCGCGTGCGCGTTGCTCGCGATCCTTCTGCCCACGCTCATTAAGCCGGCGGCCGTTGGTCATATTTCTGAGTTAAACGGAGACGTGCGCATTAATAATAGGAGCACCGCGGCAAACGGATTGTTGCGCGAGGGGCAACACCTCACTACGAACGCGACGGGGACAACGGAAGTGTGGCTGTCCGATCGCGTGCTCATCAAGGTGAAACCCAACTCCAATTTGTTTGTGCGGTCCACACCGAACGGCTTCGACGTTCACTTGGACCGCGGCGGCGCGATTAGCTTGGTCAAAACCGGAACGCGTTACGCGGTCATCACACCGATTCTTAAAACAAAAGCGCTCGGCACTGGATTTTTTGTGGAGACCGACGAGCCGAACGAAACCTACGTTTGCATTTGCACGGGCCACATTGTTCTCTCGGGTGCAAATTTCTCGCAGGATCTTGAAGCGACGCATCACAAAGCGGTCGTGACCACAAAAGTTAATAGCGAAATCAACGCCCGTGCGGGGTCGCTGCAAGATCACACGGACGACGAAGTTGCAGCGCTTGCGAGTCATTTCAAATGAATCCAAATCCAACGCCTCGGCGTATCACGCTATAGGAAATCGAATGAACCGTAAAAAATTAATTGTTTGTGCGCTCATGTTCATGGCCACCGGGGCCTTCGCAGCGCCCGTGAAGTGGCAGTCGTGGTCCGGCGATATTTTCGAGATCGCGCAAAAAGAGAACAAACTCGTGCTGCTGGATTTGGAAGCGGTGTGGTGTCACTGGTGCCACGTGATGGACGAGAAAACCTACAGCGATCCAAAGGTGCGCGAATTGCTCGCGTCCAATTACATTTCGGTTCGCGTTGATCAGGATTCCCGCCCGGACCTGTCGAACCGATATGAAGATTATGGTTGGCCCGCCACGATCATCTTTAATTCGAAAGGCGAAGAGCTCGCGAAGCGCGCCGGGTATATCGAACCGGCTGAGATGCGCTCGATGTTAAAAGCGTTTGTGGACGACCCGACGCCAGGACCTTCCGTTACGACCGAGCCGACGAGTGAAGCGTCGAACGCCTCAACGCTGTCGTCCGATTTGCGCGCGCGCCTTGAAAAAAGTTTTTTTGATACGTACGACGAAAAATTTGGCGGCTGGGGCACCGGCCACAAATTTATGGATCCCGATCTGATGGAACACGCTCTCATTTTGTCGTGGAAGGGCGACCGCAAAGCGATGGGAATGGCAACCCAGACCCTCGATGCCGCGCGCGCGTTGATTGACCCGGTTTGGGGCGGCGTGTATCAATATTCGACGGGCGGGCGGTGGGACGAGCCGCATTTCGAAAAGATCATCTACTACCAGGCGAACGATCTAAAAATGTACGCGCTGGCTTATTTGCTATGGAAGCGGCCTGCGGACTTAAAGTCCGCGACCGACATCTATCGGTTCCTCACAAAATTTCTGCTGAGTCCGGAGGGCGCGTTTTACACAAGCCAGGACGCTGATGTTGTGCGCGGTGAACACAGCAGTGCGTATTTCAAAAAGTCCGACAAAGAACGCCGTAAAATCGGAATGCCGGCAACCGATAAGCACATTTACGCTCGTGAGAACGGTTGGGCGATCGAAGCGATCGTGGCTTACTATTGCGTGACGAACGACGAAACCGCACTGAATCAAGCGAAGCAAGCCGCCGCTTGGATTGAGAAGAACCGCTCGCTGCCCAATGGTGGTTTTCGTCACGATGAACAGGACGCGGCGGGCCCGTATTTGGCGGACACGCTCGCCATGGCGCGCGCTTTCGTGCAACTTTACTCGGTGACCGGAGACCGCGATTGGCTCGTCCACGCGCGCGATGCCGGCGATTTTATTATCGCGAGGTTTAAACAGCCCAGCAATGGCTTTCTGTCGTCACAATTCGGAACGGCCGGGCTTTCAGCACGACCGCAGCGCGATGAAAATATTTCGGCGGTGCGGTTCTTTAACCTCCTCACGCATTACACGGGCAACAACGCGTATCGAGCGGCGGCCGAACACGCGATGAAATATTTGTCGCATCCGACGGTTGCCGAAAAATTGCCCCCATCGGGAATTTTGTTGGCCGGAATGGAAATGGCCGAAGATCCGGTGCACGTCACCGTTATAGGAAAGACGTCCAACCCAAAAACAACCGAACTTTTCAGGACCGCGCGACTGGCGTTTCCGGTCACGTACCGTCGGTTGGAATTTTGGGATCCGGCCAGGAAACCGTTGATGAATCCGGACGTCCAATATCCACCGCTTGAAACACCCGCGGCGTTTGTGTGCGCGAACAAACGTTGTTCGTTACCGATTTTCACCGTCGATAAACTGAAAACGACGCTTGAGATAAAATAACAAAGGAGACACGCATGAAGAAAATGACAAAAATGCTGACGGCGGCGGTTGCCGGAATCCTCAGCACGCGAATGGCCGGCTCATTGGTTCACGCCGGCGACACAAAAACCGCGGCCCCAACGGGCGGCGACGCAAAAGCGACCGCTACCAGCGGTGTGGATAAACACGTTTGCAAAGGCATGAACAGCTGCAAAGGAAAAGGCGGCTGCAAGTCGGGCGACGCAGGCTGCGCCGGGAAAAATTCTTGCCAAGGGAAAGGGGGATGCGCCACGGTTCATCACTCGTGCAAAGGAAAGAACGATTGCAAAGGTCAGGGCGGTTGCAAAGGCAACGCCAACGGCTGCAAAGGTGAAAACGCGTGCAAAGGCCAAGGTGGGTGTAACACCGCGCATCATCAGGAGAAAGCGGGCAAAAAAGAAAAACACAAAGGCAACTCCAACGGATGCAAGAGCTCGAACGCGTGCAAAGGCGCGAGCGGCTGCAAGTCCAAATAAATTAACGTAAAAGCGGAGGACGTCATGCAGCGTAATCGTAGTGAAACCCGTCGGTTTTTTCACAAACCGCCTCCCCTGGGTGTCGGTCTCGGCCTCAGAACGGTGCACTACGATTACATTCTCAAAAATCGGCCGAAGGTACCGTGGTTTGAAGTTATTTCGGAAAATTACATGGGCACGCTTTCCGGGTCGGGCGGCCGCGGGATTATGATTCTCGAAAACTTACGGAAAGATTATCCGATCGTCATGCACGGTGTTTCGCTCTCGATTGGATCCAAAGATCCGCTCGATAAAGATTATTTGAAGCGGCTTAAAAAACTCGCGAGCCGCATCGAGCCGATGTGGATGTCCGACCATTTGTGCTGGACCGGCGTCAATGGACACAATTTGCACGACTTGCTGCCATTGCCCTACACGAAAGAAACCATCAATCATTTGGTCGAGCGCATCAAACAAGTTCAGGATTTTCTCGGCCGCCAATTTTTGCTCGAAAATGTTTCGAGTTACGTGACCTACGAACATTCGGAGATGACCGAATGGGAATGCCTAACAGAGGTTGCGACAAAAGCCGATTGCCTGATTCTCTTGGACGTGAACAATATTCATGTGAGCGCGGTTAACCACAACTTTTCGGGTCTGGATTATTTGAACGGAATTCCGGTCGACCGCGTGGCACAAATGCATTTGGCCGGCTATTCGGACATGGGCACCCATTTGATCGATACGCACGATCATCCGGTGTCGGACCCCGTGTGGAAACTTTATGAGAAAGCGGTCGAGCGGTTCGGCCGCGTGCCGACGATGATTGAATGGGACGACAAGATTCCGACGTTCCAGAGACTTTGGAAAGAAGCAAAACACGCCGAACAAATTCAGGAAAAGATTCTGACCCATGCCAACAATAAGCGCGCCGTCCTTATCTGATTTGCAAACGTGGATGCGCTGGGTGCTCACGCATCCGCACGGCGTCGGTTGCGCGCTGAACAACCATTCGCACGCGCTGGATCGCTGCACGAAAGTGATTGGCGAAACTCCGCAAGTCGACCGCGAAACACGACTTTCGATTTACGGCAACGGTTACTTCCAGCGCATCATCGAGGTATTGGAATCGAATTACAGCTCGATCAGAAATGTCGTGGGCGAAAATGATTTCTATGATCTCGCTCGCGCTTACCTTGTGAAATATCCGTCGATCTTTAAGAGCATCGATGATGTGGGCGCTCCTATGTCACCGTTCTTAAAAAAGCACCCGCTTTCGAAGAAATTTCCGTTCTTGCCCGAGTTGGCCCACCTCGAGTGGACCGCCCATCAGGCGTTCTTTGCGGACGATGTAGCGCCTCTTGCTCTGGCAACGTTTGAAAATATTCCGCCATCCAAATGGCTGCGTGCCACGTTCACGCTGGACCCTGCTGTGACGTTGCTAAAGCTATTCTGGCCGGTTGATCTTCTTTGGCGCGACGACGGCAAGTGGGACCAACGCCGAATCAAAAGCATGAAACGCGGACCGCTTCGTGTGCTTGTGTACCGGCCCGCCGACAAGTGGGTGCGCGTGCCGCGCATCACGCCCATTCAATTCGAATTGCTGTCGCATCTCAGCAACCAAAAAACGCTGGGCAAAGCTTTGTCTTCGTTAGTGAAAAAGCACCCGTTGCTGGACACTTCTCTGGTGCGAAACTGGTTTTCCCGCTGGATCACCGACGGCGTCATTCGACAAGTTCACTTCCCACTCCCCCGGTAAGCGGTTGTTGGACAGGTTCTTTGTGGGCGCGAGCGACAGCCGCGGTTTGAAGGACTTACTTAATCCGAATCTGGGACGCCCCCGGCAACGGCGGCGGCATTTTGAGTTTCATGCGCTGAAGTTCGTCGTTCACGATCTTTGAAATCGCGAGATTGCGAAACCATTTTTTGTCGGCGGGAATAACATACCAAGGCGCCCATTTTTTTGAGCAGCGCGAGATGAGATCCTCGTAGGCGTCCATGTATTCCCCCCATCTTTCGCGCTCTTTCAGATCGTTCGTATTAAACTTCCAATTCTTCTCGGGCTTTTGCAGCCGCTCTTCGAGCCGTTCCTTCTGTTCGTCCTTGCTTATATATAGAAAGAACTTCAAAATCCGGGTTCCGTTTTCGGACAACATCCACTCAAAGTCATTAATTTGGTCGTACCGTGCCTTCCACGCCTTCTTGGGAACAAGGTGGTGCACGCGCGGAACGAGGACATCTTCGTAATGCGATCGATTAAATATCGTGATATCGCCTTTGGCCGGCGTCATTTTGTGAATACGCCACAAAAAATCGTGTTCCGATTCTTCGGTCGTCGGCGCCTTGAACGATGCCACGGTGCAACCTTGCGGGTTGAGTCCGCGCATCACATGACGGATAACGCCGTCTTTGCCGGACGAATCCATCCCCTGCAAAATAATGAGCAGCGATTGACGGTTGTCCGCGTACAGCAGATATTGGAGTTCGAACAGGCGTTCGACATTCTTTTCGATGCGGGCCAATGCGTCTTCTTTCTCAAACCCATGCGTATCGGAGGGATCAAAATCTTTTAGCCGAAACTTGTCTTGGCTGAGAATTCGAAATTTTCTTACAAAGTCCACATCAAGAAACGGCCGGCTGGCGCCGGTGGTATTCCTGAAAAATACGGTCGACATGCGCTTCGAACTCGCTCATCGGCTCGTCCTGAGAAAGATCAATGTAGCTCGAGCACAAGCTCAACGAGAAGCGCACCGAGTTAAACTGCGATTCGTAAAATTTTTGACTTTTAGCGATGCGCGCGGAAATAAGTTTGGGGTCAAAATGACCTTCCACGGTTGTAATAATAGCGAACTCGTTCTGACCGATTCGGGCGAGAATATCGCCGGTGCGGAAGCTTTCGCCGAGAATGTCGGCCGTCGTGAGCAGCGCGTGCTGTCCTTCGTCTTCACCGTATTCTTCGACGATTTGCTCAAACCCGTTTAACACCGCAAAGAAAACGAAAAATGTTTTTTGATCGCGTCTGGCAATTTTCATGTGTTGCTCGGCCATCGCCAAGAACCCGCGGCGATTGTAGAGCTTCGTTAAGCTGTCGATTAACGCTTCATCGGCCGAATCTTTCTGCCGCTCGTGCCGATTGATTGCATAATTCAATACGCGGAACAGCCGGCTCCGGTCGCCGTGGCCTTTGACGAGATAATCCTGCGCGCCGCCGCGCACCGCTTCGAGGGCGAGCTTTTCGTCATCCAAACCGGACATAATCACGATAGGGACATTCGGAAATTTCGCGCGAAGCTTTGTGAACGTTTCGAGACCGCGGCTATCGGACATAAAAAGGTCCAGAAGAACGACATCAAATTTCTTTTGGGAAAGGGTTTCCATGCCGGCGGTTAAGGATTCTGCCCATTCAAGATCCACCGCCGAATCGGGCTGTTCCAAATGCGCTTTCGCGAGGACAAATTCTTCCTCGTCATCGTCAATCATCAATACGCGAAGGGGCCGGCCGTCCAATGTCATGCCGGTATTCTATATTACTGTTGAGTTCGGCGATTTGTTGTTCGATACGCAACGACGTCCCAATCAATATTTTTGAAAAAGCTTTCAATATAGTTCGCGCGATCCGTGCCGTAATCGGGCATATAAGCGTGCTCAAACACATCCATCACCAAAAGAGGATAGCCGCCGGCCAAATGATTCGTAGCGTGTTCTTCAATCCATGAATTGAACAACCAGCCTTGATTGGTGTCTTCGTACAAAATGACCCAACCGATCCCGCGCATCGCACCGCTGGCCAAGAAATCGTTCTTCCAATTGTCCAATGAGCCGAACTGTTCGGCTATCCGGCTTTTTAGCGCCGCCGGAATGTCCGAACTTTCCCCGCCCTTTCTCGCCACGAGATTTCCGAAATAACATTCGTGGAGGCGCATGCCGTTCCATTCCCAGCCCCAGCGCCGCTTCATTTCGGCAAATTCCGGGGTCTTTCCCTGACCTTGTTCGATTAACTGTCGCAGTTTTTCATTCAGCTGGTTGGCCTGAGCGACGTAGCCTTCGTACAACTTAAAATGTGTTTGCAGCAATTTGTCGCTGAATCCCGACATTCCGAACAGGCGAGAATAGTCTTGGGCGCGATAAGTGGCTTCCGATCCGACCGGCTTTTGATGGGGCGATGGGTGTTCTTTTACGGGCATACAACCTCCTTGGGGTTTTCAATATTCCTACGTGGCGCTTGACGGTTAGTTGCAACCTTTTGTTAGAATTCAATTGGTTTTGCTGTTCCTCGACGGAAAACCCACCAAATTGGCCCACAGAAGAATAAATTAGCTGAGGTGAACTTTTTTGCGACCTGTCCGTATTCACATCGACACCATGAGAGGTAAACATGGGCGCCTTTGACGCCAAGACTCCCGAAATAGGGGAATTGGTTCGACGGCACGCTGATAAGGCTTACAGTTTCGCTTATCGATTGAGTGGCAATGATCAAGACGCACGTGACCTCGTACAGGAGGCTTTTACGCACGTTTTAAGGCACATTGATAAGTTTGATCCTTCGCGTCCTTTTCAGCCGTGGTTGAACCGAATTCTCAAAAATATCTTCATTGACAGTATGCGGAAGTACGACCGAAAGCATACGGTGTCGATGGATGGGCCGTCTCCTGTCGAGGATGTGTCCTGGGAAAACATTATTCCGGGGAACGATCCTTCGCCCGCCGAAGAATTGGACCAGAAAGAGGCCAACACGCTAATTCAGAAGGCGCTCGAATCTCTGCCCATGCTGTACCGTTCGGTCGTTGTGTTGTGCGATGTTGAGCGTTATTCGTATGAACAGATCGCAGAAATATTGGATTGTCCCATTGGAACCGTGCGGTCGCGAATCTTCCAAGGACGTGTTTTGTTACGAAAAGCTTTTGAAAAAATGCAACTGGGTGTTGCAACTTAATCTGGAGGGATAGGAGTATGGTGGTAGGCACAAAAGAATCGGAATTATTGTCGGCCTTTTTGGACCGTGAGCTGAACGGCTCGGAACTTCGAATGGTCCAACAACAGTTGGCAACCTCCAGCGAATGGCGCGAAGAGCTTGAAAGGATCAAGAAATCGAAAGATTTGGTGGCCGATCTTCCTCAGGTTGCCGCGCCCACGTACTTCCTTGAATCTCTGGAACGCCGACTTCTCGAGCAACAAGACGCCCAACGTTTTCATTTCTTCCAGTGGTCGTCGTGGTCCAAGTTATCCCAACAGTTTGCGTTGGGTGGCGCGTTGGCCACGGCCGCCGTTTTCGCGGGCGTTTTCCACCTCTATCAGGTCCAACACGCGGAGTTTATTCCAATGGACTCGCTTATCTCGGCTCACAACATGGGACAAACCAGCCCCCTTCTTCACCAACGTGTGCTCGCGGCGTCGGAACAGACGGCGCACGTAAAGAGCCATGTCTAAAATCCGCAAAACGATCACCGCTGCTTTCTGTTTTGTCTCTGCCACGCTGGCTTTCGTTTCGGCCGGCGATGCGCCCGACGCTGCTCAAACGGTCGACATGATTCTCAGCGGTCCGCAAAAGCCGTTCAAAGGTCACCTTATGATCAGTATGTGGACCGACAAAGGAGCAAAGGCCGAAGACGTGAACATTTTTTTCCAGCCTCCGGACAAATACCGCATGGAGTTCTTGCGTCCGGATGGATCTGTCGACCGTGTGGTGCTATCGAACAGCGTGAAAGAAGAGACCCAACTATTGAAAAACGATCAGGTTGTTCAGAATTATTTCACGACGTTCCCACAAAAATCGCTGCAATCAAGAGATCAGAAAAGTTTGTTGCTTGAAAACTACAAGGTCTCGGTAAAACCCGGAGAAAAGTTGTTGGGCCGCTCGACCTGGCTTGTGGACTGGGCACCGGTCATCCCTGGCAAACCGCACCATCAGATGCGCGTGGACCAGCAGACGCACGTGGTATTGGAAACGAAGCAGTATTCGACCGATGATTCACAAAGCGGCTCGTTAACGCGTTTCACCGACTTTGTGCCGAACACGTCGGCATCGAACAATTTATTTCTTACCGAAGTTGAAACCAACGCAGCGCTTGATACCACGCACACGATTTCCCCCGCCGATGCGCAGCGCGCAAAGGATGCGCAACTCTTTTCGAAAAAATTGGCCGGTGGTTTTTCGTTTGAAAGCATCAGTTATTTGGACATCACCGGCAAAACCGTGAAACACGTACGGTACACCGACGGCGTTCTACCATTGTCGTTGTTTCAGACACCGGTGCCCGTTAAGATTCCATCCAACACTACCGGCAATGCACTATCCGCACACGGATCCCCGCTTCAAGCGACCGGTTCGGGGAATGTCTATCATTGGGAAAAAGGTAAAAATTACTTTACGCTGATGGGCGATGTTCCGGAACCGTTGCTGCAGGACATCTCGCGCGACTTTCGTTAGCCAATAAATCCAATCGTCAGTTGTTTCGGTGGTTGAAGAAACCTTTCTTGCGCAACAAATATTGCACCAGCGGAATGCCGGCGACAGTGGCGACGCTTTTTAGAAGGTAAGGAACAGCCAACGGCTTTAGCGCACGCAACAATCCGAATTGATGTTGCGACAGGAGCAGGCGATCATCGTCCATCCGCCGTACAATCAAGTCGCGTTTTAAGAGAAACGACTCTCGATCCATTCAAAACTCCGTTTGACCTGTTGAATTGACGACTGAAAAGGTTTCCCAACGCCTGGGTCACGCGCCAACGCCCTTTTTAGAAGGTAATAAGCGATCCCCCCATAAAACAAGCAGCCCATCAACCCAATCGAAGCAAATCCGAGTCCCATTCGGTGCAACAGCCCCACGATGCACAGCTGCAGGAAAAGAAACGAAAAGAAGAGCAGAGCAACACCCGCTGCCAATCCGACAGCGCGGCGCTGCCCTGCTTCTTTCTCATAAACACATTCCAACGTCGCCAGTTCAACGTGGTCTTTGATGAGACCGAGCAACGCTTTGGCGAAGTTGGGAGGCTTTTGTGTTTGGGAATTGTTCACTAGTCCTCTTTGCTGGACGACGCGAGAAGCAACCCGGCCACGAGTCCCACGCACGCAGCAATGGCGACCGCTTGGGCCGGACGGCTCTCAATATAATTGGCCAAGTTTTTCATGCTGGCGCGACCGCCGGTGCTCACCGCATTCAAAAGGTCTTCGCCTTTTTGCTTCGCCTGATTAAGATATTCTTGCCCTCTCTCGCGAACGGAACGAATGATTTCATCGGTATCGGCCGAGGTGTTCTTTTCGATCATATCAACGGTGTTTCGCCGCGCCTTTTCGATGCCTTCATGCACCCGCCCGGCGCCTTCGTTGATTTTCTTTTCTGCCCCTTTTGCAATGTCTTCCATACACGCCTCCTATGAGAGTAATCTAATTTTTTTACGAACCTTAGAAGTTAAAGTTCGGCCGGTGACTTGCCGTTCGTGCTGTCCGATGCCGGGAGAAGCTTCGCAAGGTCATCCGCGTGTTCTTCTTCGGTGGCAAGAATTTCCTCAAGCATGCGCCGCGTCGTGGCATCTTTCGCGCCGATGTAATTGATCATCTCGCGATACGAATCGATCGCGATGCGTTCGGCCACGAGATCTTCCTTGAGCATGTCGGTCAATGATGTGCCCTCTTTGTATTCCGAGTGGCTGCGCGCGGTAAGACCCTCGGGATTGAAATCCGGCTCGCCGTCCAACTGGGTGATGCGTTCGGCAATCATGTCGGCGTGCGCCTGTTCTTCGGCCGCGTGCTCCTGAAATTCCGACGCCACTGCCTCCGCGTGAATGCCTTTGGCCATAAAGTAATGTCGTTTGTAGCGCAGCACGCACACGAGTTCCGTGGCGAGCGCCTCGTTCAAAAGTCTTCGTACCACGTCACGGTTTCCTTGATAACCCTCGGTAACCGCTCCATCTTCTATGTGTTTGCGGGCCCGGTCCCGAATTGCTTTTACATCGATCACAAATGAATCGCTTGCCATGATGGCCTCCTTAAGGAAAATTCAAAAATGGTTTGCCCCAGTGAAAACCTTGTCCAAATTTCACGCCCATTGATTTAAGAACGTTCATGTCCTCTTGCGACTCAATACCAACCGCAATCACCGCGGTTCCGAGACTTTCGGCCACTTTCAAGAAACGGTTCAGCGATCGTAACCGGGCCGGATCTTTTGAAATACCGGTGATGTAATGCTGGCTGATCTTTAAATAATCGGGTTCGAGCAGAATCACCGTTTCCAGGCTGTTTTGGCCAAAACTTACGTTTTCGAGCGCGATAAGAAACTCTTCCTGTTTCAAAAGCTCAAGCGGGCGAATTAAATACGACGGGTCTCCGACAACCTGATGCTGATTAATTTCCAAACAATAGGTTTCCCCCTGGTGGGCATCTCGGAAAAGATCAATCAACGTTGGAATTGAGAATTCACTGAGCGTCGTTGTGGCAATATTAATGTGCCGCTGTAGTTTTGGTGGTATGGTCTCCGCCACTTCGATGCAGCTCGCCAGACACAACTGATCAATCTGAGACACCACGTTCGTGTCCTGCGCCATCCGGAAAAAATCTTCGGGCTTTTCACAGGAAGGAACCAGCGATTGGCACAGAAATTCATACCCCATCGGTTGATTGTTTTCGAGATTCATAATCGGCTGCAGCATGACCCGCAGCGATTTTTCCTTTATCAGCGTCTGCAACGGCCCCGGCGCGGAACCGTTCAACGGCGCGACGTCACCGCCAAAACTAACCTTATTTTTGCCACTGCGCTTGCTTTGATAAAGCGCGTGGTGCGTTTCAATCAGCAGATCGTCAATGGAGGTGGTCCCCTCCGGAATTGGTATTGCGCCAACGCTGACGGTCACCGTCAGGCGTGTCGATCCGACCACGAACAACTCGTCGCAGATGGCTTTTCGAACTTTCTCCGCGATCCGAACACCTTCGGCCGGCTCGGTATCCGGCAACAAAATAAGAAACTCGTCACCGCCGATGCGCGCCGAAAAATCCGTGATGCGTAACGGCCCTTGCATCCGCCGTGCGATTTCTTTGAGAACGTTGTCGCCGGCCGCGTGGCCCAGCGTATCGTTAATCCGTTTAAAGTCATCGAGATCGATGAGCAGCACCATCACACTGCCACCGTTTCTCTGAGACCAGGCAATTTCGCGCGACAACGCCTGTTCGAGGCCACGCCGGTTCAACAGCCCGGTCAAATGATCGTTGTGGGCGAGCCGATCCAACTGCTGATTCGCGGTATTCAATTTTTGCGTGAGATTCGTGAGATCGATCCGCAACTTGTTTCGTTCAATCGCAAAACGAATCGCTTTTAAAAGAGAATTGCGGTTGAACTGGCCTTTCACGATAAAGTCCTGCGCGCCGCGCCGCAGCGTTTCACTCGCCGTTTGTTCGTCGTTCAAACCCGTGATCACGAGAATCGGCGTTTTATCGGAAAACTCGCTCACCTTTTCAAAGGTTTCGATCCCACGACTGCCCGGCAGCGAGAGATCCAACAAAATGATGTCGATGGCGGGCGACATGAGTTTTTGCGCTTCCTCGAGCGATTGTGCGTGCGACACCTTGATGTCGAAGGTGTCGTGTGGAGAGAGCGTTAGAAAAACGTATTCGGCATCTTCCAAATCGTCTTCAATCAAAAGCACCCGGAGAGTTTTGGACTTTCCGGGTGCCAGTTGATGGAGTAACTGTTCCATTATTTAGAAGTGATAATTTAACCCGATTGTGACTTGACTGCCTCTGTCGTCCAGTTCTTTGTCGAGAAGATTGCTGTCGTCGGTTGAATTAAATTTCTCGAGCCAAATATATCGGTACGTTCCATCGATGGACCACGCGCGGGACAAATAGATGTCGACCCCGGCGCCGGCGTGCGCACCAAACCGATGTTTCGTTTCGTCATCCGCGGGAGACGGACGATCGACATGCGTGTAATACCATCCTCCACCGCCCAAAAGAAATATATCCACCGACCGCATTGGAAGGATGTAGGCCAGAACAGAGGCCTGGACCGGGTACACATCAACGCGCGTCGATTCAAACTTTTCGCGGCGGTAGTCAACGGACCCTTCAAATCCCAGAAATCTCCACGGACGAATTCTTAATTGCGCCCCTCCACTCCATACGCCGTCACCATCTTTCGGTTTGAAATACGTGGCGCGCGGACCGAAAGAAACAGCACTCCAGTTGCCATCTGCATCATCGGCTCGAGAAAGCGACGGGCAGGTCGCTAACAGTGCGAGAGCCAACAAACCCAACAATTGCCGAGATCTGCTCATGAGCTCCTCCTCAGTAAACTTTTGTCTGACACCTTGCTTACGAACCCTCCGTCTGAAAAGTTCATTGGACTTGAACTTGAATCACTTTGAACCGTATAGGGGGTATGAAATTATTGGAGCAAGAGTTGTGGCTCGGTGCGAATTTCAAACGCGAGGGCACACAATTTCTTGTGTGGGCCCCCAAATGTCGCTCGGTTGACCTCGTATTAAAGGACCCGCCCTCCTCCATCGTTCCGCTATCGCCGTCATCCGATGGTTATTTCCAAACGGTGGTAACAAACCTCCGCGCGGGCACGCGCTACAGGTACAGACTGAACGGTGACGGAGAAACACCCGATCCGTGTTCGCGATTTCAGCCCGAGGGCCCCCATGGCGACTCGGTTGTCATTGATCCGGCCTTCTACCAATGGCGCGACAACCAATGGTCCGGTGTGTCCATGCACGGCCAAATCATTTACGAACTGCACATCGGCACCTTCACGCAGGAAGGCACGTTCGCGGCGGCACAAAGAGAACTAAAGGAATTAAAGACACTCGGGATCACGACAATCGAAATAATGCCGTTGCATGAAAACGCCGGGCGATGGAACTGGGGTTACGACAACGTTGGGATGTTTGCGCCTTATCACGTCTACGGCGACCCGAATGCGGTGAAGCAATTTGTGGATGCGGCGCACGGTCTGGGGATGGGCGTGATTTTGGACGTGGTTTACAATCACTTGGGCCCCGACGGGAATTACCTCGGTTCCTTTAGCGACGACTACATGGTCAAACACAAAGCAACCGATTGGGGAGACTCGATCAATTTTGATGGCCCCAATTCCGAGCACGTTCGAAATTTTTTTATCCAGAACGCGTGCTACTGGATCCGAGAATTCCATTTCGACGGACTTCGCCTCGACGCTACGCAGAACATTTACGACAAAAGTCCGGTTCATATTCTCGCCGACATCTCGAAGGCCGTGCGATCCGTCGCGCCAGAGAAATCGCTGATTCTTATCGCCGAAAACGACACGCAAGACGTTCGGCTCATTACTTCCATCAAGGAAGGCGGGTATGGGTTGGATGGCGTCTGGAACGATGATTTTCACCACGCGGCGCGCGTCGCGCTCACGGGCAATCGCAAGAACTATTTTTCGGACTTTGCCGGCCCCCCACAAGAATTCGCTTCGTTAACAAAAGACATGTTTTTGTACCAAGGGCAGCATTCGGTCTTTTTGAACGGACCGCGCGGGAAACCAGTGACGTTCCAACCGGCGGAGGCCTTCGTCACGTACCTGCAGAACCACGATCAGATTTCCATCGACGTGGGCGGCCATCGCATCCATGCGCTCACAAGTTCGGCAACCTACCGCGCGATGGCCGCGGTGCTCTTTCTTGGACCAACGACCCCACTGATCTTTATGGGACAAGAATTTGGAGCCACAAGCCCATTCCCGTTTTTTTGCGATCACCAGGGAGACCTTGCGAATTCCGTGAACGAAGGACGCCGAAAATTCGTTACGCAATTTATCGACGACGCGGCGCCCGAACGATTGAGGGCGTTCCCAAAACCTACCGACGAACGCACGTTCCGGTCCGCAAAATTAAACTTAAACGAGCGGAACGACCACAAAGATATTTACCTGCTTCACAAAGATCTGATCGCGCTGCGCAAAGCGGACCCTGCGATCGAGCGCCAAGACCGGTTTCAATTGGACACAGCCGTATTGGGATCCCATGCGTTTCTCATTCGATTTTTTGATTCCGAGCACGGCGATCGATTGCTCGTTACGAATCTCGGGCCCGACTTCATATTCGACCCGTGCTCCGAACCGCTGATCGCCGCACCGGAAAACCAATCGTGGCATTTAACCTGGTCGAGCGAAGATCGACGTTACGGCGGCACCGACAAGAAACCGCAGTTCAAAACCCAGTGGCATCTTCCGTCCACTTCATCATTTCTGTTCACTGCCATGAACTTTCCCACTCATTAAGCGTAAAGAGGGGGACGTAAAATATCGGGGCAAAAGGAGCTCTATATGCTTTACACAATTGCGGTTGTCCTCGTAATACTGTGGCTGTTGGGACTGGTGTCCTCGTACACGATGGGTGGTTTTATTCATGTGTTACTTGTGCTGGCCATCATTGCGATTCTCGTCCGGCTTATTCAAGGACGTAACGTGGTCTGATGGCGAGCCATGTTTTCGTCCCCACTTCCACTTATCGCCTCCAATTCAATCGGAACTTCACTTTCGATGATGCCCGCTCTTTGGTCGATTACTTTGATGATCTTGGTATTGGCGCTTGTTACGCGTCGCCGATCTTCAAAGCGCGGCCTGGGAGCGAGCACGGCTATGACGTCGTTGATCATCGGCAGCTAAACCCAGAAATCGGGTCGGACACCAGCTTCGCTCGGCTCGCTGAAAGTCTCAAGAAAAACAATATTGGCCTCATCCTTGATGTGGTTCCGAACCACATGTGCATTACCGAATCCGTAAATCCATGGTGGAACGATGTTCTCGAAAACGGCCCGAGTTCACCGTACGCCGGTTATTTTGACATTGACTGGCATCCTCCCAAGGTGGACCTTGCGAACAAGATCCTGTTGCCCGAACTCGGCGATCAATACGGAAAGGCGCTCGAAGATCAAAAAATAGCTCTCGCTTTTGAAAACGGTTTGTTTGTCGCTCGCTACGAAACGTCTCGTTATCCGATTGCCCCCCGCTCGTGGTCTCTGATTCTCGGGCTTATGGCGAGTGAGCTGAACAGTGAAAACGCAAACGAACCGGATATGCTGGAATTCGAAAGCGTGCGCACCGCTGTCGATTACCTGCCGCTTCGAACGGACACGCGTCCAGAAAAAGTACGGGAACGCTACCGCGAGAAGGAAGTGATCCGGCGACGTTTCGCGGCCTTGCTCAAAACAAACGTACGGTTTCGCAAAGCGCTCGACTCCGCGCTCGAAAAACTGAACGGAAGCCCCGGCGATCCGCACAGCTTCGACGGATTGGAAAATCTGTTGAACGATCAGGTTTACCGCTTGTGTTATTGGCGCGTTGCCGCCGACGAAATAAATTACCGTCGGTTTTTCGACATCAACTTTTTGGCCGCCGTCCGTGTCGAAGAGGCGGACGTGTTCGACGCCGTGCACAACCTTACGCTCCGGCTTATTGCCGACGGACACGTGAACGGGTTGCGAATCGACCACGTCGATGGCCTTGCCGATCCCACCGGCTACCTCGAAGAGCTCGCGCAAAAAAGCATGATTCCCGTTGAAAACGGCGGTGCATCCACGCCTTATATTGTCGTTGAAAAAATTCTTATGCCGAACGAGAAGCTTCGCGAACAGTGGAAAATTCAGGGCACCACCGGTTACGACTTCATGAACCAGTTGAACGGTTTGTTTGTCGATAGGAGATACATCGAAAAATTTTTCGACCTCTATCGTCGTTTCACGGGCCATTCGCGATCGTTCAAAGATGTCGCGTTCGCCTGCAAGCGGGTCGTCATGCATGTGTCTTTGGCGAGCGAGTTGAACGTATTGGCCTCGCATCTCGACCGAATTTCGGAACATCACCGCTGGTCGCGCGACTTCACTTTCGACAGTTTGCGTTTCGCGCTGCGCGAAGTGATCGCGTGCTTCCCCACCTACCGCAGCTATTACCGCAAAGCCGATGACACGATTGACGACGAAGATCGGCGCTCCATACAAACGGCGGTGCGCGAAGCCAAAGAAAGAAATCCGTCAATGAGCGAATCGATTTTCGATTTCATCGAAAGTGTGCTGCTGCGAAACGACCCGCAAGGCCTGAGCGCATCGCAAATTTCCGAGCGCCAAAATTTCATCATTAAATTTCAACAGCTCACGAGCCCGGTGACCGCGAAAGGCGTCGAAGACACGGCTTTTTACCGTTATTTCCCGCTGGCCTCACTAAATGAAGTGGGCGGGCGACCGGATTTATTTGGCACATCGCTTGATGATTTCCACCGGAAAAACGAAGAGCGCGCAAAAACGTGGCCGCACACCATGCTGGCAACCACCACGCACGATACGAAGCGCAGCGAAGACGTACGCGCCCGCATCAATGTGCTGTCCGAAATTCCGATTAAATGGTACCGCGCCATTCTTCAATGGCAAACGACGAACAAAGTGCACAAGATGGCACTGAACCATGGCTTTGCACCCGACGCGAACGAGGAATATTTGTTCTATCAAACACTCGTTGGAACCTGGCCCATGACGTACCTGAACGAAAAAGAGTGGGAGAAATATTGTAGCCGCATTGAGAACTATATGCAGAAAGCGCTTAAGGAAGCGAAGGTTCATTCAAGCTGGGTCAACCCGCACGCGGATTACGAAAAAGCCCTATCGCATTTCGTGCGCGCGGCGCTGTCGCCTACACACGACAATCGATTTCCAAAAGAATTCGGCGAGTTCCACGAATCCATTATTGAATCGGGGTTACTAAACTCATTATCGCAACAGGTGCTAAAACTCACGTCACCGGGAATTCCCGACTTGTATCAAGGATCCGAAATGTGGAATTTCACGCTGGTCGACCCCGACAATCGCGCGGCCGTTGACTACAAAACGCCACGCAAGTGGCTTTCCGACAACCGGAAGAAAATCGAAACCAATCCCTTGGGCACGATGCACGAGCTCGCCGCATCGTTGAAGGACGGATTAATAAAGCTTTACGTGACGAACCGGCTATTGAACTTTCGTCGACGAGAGGAACAGCTCATGCGCGACGGTGCGTATTACGCGCTCAAGGTGCGAGGGGACCGTGAAAAGCACGTGTGCGCGTTTGCTCGCGATCTCGATAACAAGCGCACAATCACGGCGACGGGCCGATTCTTTCAAACACTTCGCGAAGAAAATGCGCCTCCGCGTTTTCCCGACACCTGGCAAACGACAAACATTTTCGTCAATAAAACATTTTCACCGCTCGGCCTGTTCCGAGACGTGTTCACGGGCCGTGTCGTTCAGGCGACGCTGGTCGACAACGAGTGGGTGCTTCGGGTTTCCGAATTGTTCAATCCGCTGCCGATATCTTTTTTGGAAGTAACGTCCTGAACTCTCTTGGCGGGCATCGCAACTTTTAAGAGCGCGACCGATCTTCCTTTCAATTCGTAAGGCACTTCCGATTTGCACATACGGGACGTGATTTCGGGTTCCGACGAATCCAACACACACTCCCACGTTTTTTGCCCAGCGGTCACCGGCAAAGTAAAAGGAATCGCGTCGTGGTGCGCGTTCGCAAGAAACAAAAGCGTGTCACCAAAAATCTTCTGTCCGTTCGCGTCGACTTCATCAATGTTGTCTCCGGCCAATCGCACGCCCAAGCAACGAACGAAATCGGTGGCCCATGCTTCATCGGTCATTTCCTGGCCCGATGGCTCAAAAAACGAAATGTCTTTGATACCGCTGCCGCGAATCGATCGACCTTGAAAAAATTTGCGGCGCTGAAACACCGGCTGGTTGAGCCGGATGCGGATCACGCGCTGCGTCCATTCGAGCAGCGCTTGCTTGTCGGGCGTGAGATTCCAGTCAAACCAGTTTATTTCGTTGTCTTGACAATACGCGTTGTTGTTTCCTTTCTGCGTGCGACCAATCTCGTCGCCGCCGCACAACATTGGAACTCCCTGCGAAAACATGAGGATCGCTAAGAAATTTCGTTTCTGCCGTTCGCGCAGTGCGATAATTTCCGCGTTGTCCGTGGGTCCTTCGGCGCCGCAGTTCCAACTTCGGTTGTTGTTTTCACCGTCTTGATTGTTTTCGCCGTTCGCTTCGTTGTGTTTTTCGTTGTAGCTGACCACATCGTTTAATGTGAAGCCGTCGTGGCACGTCACAAAATTGATGCTGGCGTACGGCCGCCGACCACTTGTCTCGTACAAATCGCTGCTTCCCGACAACCGCGTCGCCGACTCCGAGACGACGCCACCGTCGCCCTTCACGAAGCTGCGAACCGTGTCGCGGTATTTGCCGTTCCACTCGGTCCAACCGATTGGAAAATTCCCCACCTGATACCCACCTTCGCCCAGATCCCACGGCTCGGCAATTAATTTCACACGCGAGAGCACCGGATCTTGGTGAATGATGTCGAAAAAGGCGCCGAGCTTGTTCACGTCGTGCAGCTCGCGCGCGAGTGTGCTCGCCAAGTCGAACCGAAAACCATCCACGTGCATATCAAGCACCCAATAACGCAAACTGTCCATGATCAGTTGAAGAACGCGCGGGTTGTCCATGTTTAGCGTGTTGCCGCAGCCGGTAAAGTCCATGTAATACCGTGCATCTTGCGGTGAAAGCCGGTAGTAGGAAGCGTTGTCGATGCCGCGCAACGACAACGTGGGACCCATTTGATTTCCTTCGGCCGTGTGGTTGTAAACCACATCAAGAATCACTTCGATGCCGGCCGCGTGAAACGTGGCGACCATTCTTTTAAATTCGCGAACCGACTCATCGGCACGCTTGTCGGCACCGAACCGGACATCCGGCGCAAAAAAGCCTATTGAATTGTAACCCCAATAATTGGACAGCCCTTTGTCCAGCAGCGATTTATCGGGAACGTGATAATGCACGGGCAAAAGTTCAATGGCCGTAATGCCCAACGATTTCAGATGGGACAACACCGCATCGGTGCACAGACCGGCGTAGGTGCCGCGCAATTTTTCGGGCACAAGCGGATGAAGCTTGGTCATGCCTTTCACGTGCGTCTCGTAAATTACGGTTTTGTGCCAAGGCGTGTGCGGCGGCGCATCGTTTCCCCAGGTGAACGCGGTGTCGACGACAACACCCAGCGGCGCGGTCGCCGCGTTGTCACGTTTGTCGAACGATAAGTCAAGATCTCCGTGACCAATTTCGTATCCAAACGATTCGTTCACGAGCTGGGCCGGACGGCCGATCGCACGCGCGTACGGATCCAACAAAACTTTGTTTGGATTAAAGCGGTGCCCCGCGTTTGGATCGTACGGTCCATAAATGCGGTATCCATAAAGCTGGCCTGGCAGAAGATCCGTCAGAAATCCATGCCAGACCATGTCGGTTTTTTCTCGCAATTCGATGCGTTTGGATTCTTTGGTCGCGTCGGGCGAATCGAAAAGACAAAGCTCAATTTTTTCCGCGTGTTCGGAATAAAGCGCGAAATTGACCCCCAACCCGTTCCAAACAGCACCAAGAGGGTAAGGCATTCCTGGTTTCAGTTGCACGAGCGCCTCCTTTGTCAGGCACTCCTGAATACGGAATTTCTTGGGATAGGTTCGGATTCTCAGAACTTTCCGTGCCGGCCACCGTATGGGTGGTGGCTATGTTGGCAATGGAAACTCGGGCGCAACATCCATTTCGGTTTGTGACGCAATTTGACCTGGTCGAAGTAACCGGGCTTCGAGCGCACACGCTCGCAGAACTGCTGACGCATTTAAAGTCCGCTCCCGGCTCCGTTTTCTATTACCACACGCACCACTTTCTCAAGCAGCATCAATTCCTTTCGCCCGAACCACCGAATGATTTCGCGTACTGGGTTTCGCATGTGCTGCAAGAACATCGATTGGGCGAACAATTGGCGGCCATCGATACGGTTCGCTTCTCAACCATCCGCGAATTGGCCGACAAAATTGTTGAGGTGATCGAACGCTATCTCTCCAAAAACGTGGTGACCAGCAAAGCGTGGGACGGTGCCGAATTCCATTTGATGAAATCCCAGAGTTTTGTTCTTCCAACGTCCTATCAGGCCAGCACACTCAGCGAATTTATCGAGGGAATCAAAAAAATTGGCTCGCTATCGCTCTATCATCACATCTTTCAGGCTCGCCTCCGCGTTGGAAAAGAATCGAACGATTTGTCGAAATGGTTGGAGAGCGAACTGGGAGAGAAAAGTCTCGCAAAGGCGATTTCCAAACTTGATCCTTACACGCAAACACTCGAAAGTTTGCGTGAACGCATTCTGTTTTTCGCAACATCGCGGCTAAAAACGTTGCAACCAAACGGGGCCATTGGTGCAGCTCACTGATTACGCACCCATTGTCGGCCAGGCGGTCATTGATGACCTTCAATTGATCGCTGAAAAGCTGAAAGGCAAGAAAGTACTGCACGTGAATTCCACGGCGGTGGGAGGCGGCGTGGCCGAAATCCTAAACCGTATGGTTCCGCTGATGAAGGAATTGAACATCGACGCGCGCTGGGACGTGATCAAGGGCGGCGAAAAGTTTTTCGCGGTGACGAAAAAAATGCACAACGGCCTGCACGGCGCGCCCGTGGAGTTTGGCGAAGCGGACACAAATGTCTACGACCAAACCCAAGACGAAAACCTCGCAACCTTATCGCTCGATGCCGACATCGTTTTTATTCATGACCCGCAACCAGCCGGGTTTATTAGAAAGAAAAAGGAACTCGGTAATCATTGGATTTGGCGTTGTCACATCGATCTTTCAAATCCCAACGCGGCGATTTGGGATTTCTTGCGGCCGCTCGTGCAACAATACGACAGCGCGGTGTTTTCTTCACCGACATTTGCCCAAGCACTTGATATTCCGCAAGTTCTCATCACGCCGTCCATTGATCCGCTGAGCGATAAAAACAAGGAGCTCGAACCGTCCGTCATTGACAAGGTACTCGACCAATTCCAAATCTCCCGCGACAAACCAATCGTTACGCAAATTTCGCGTTTTGACTATTTGAAAGACCCGCTTGGCGTCATCGAAGCGTACCGACTGGCGAAGCCGTACGTCGATTGCCAATTGATTTTGGCTGGCGGCGGGGCAACCGACGACCCGGAAGGCGCGCAAGTTCTCGCCGAGGTAAAAAATCGCGCGGATGGTGATCCCGATATTCATATTTTGAATCTTCCACCGACGGCGAACATTGAAATCAACGCGTTGCAACGCGCGAGCAACGTGATTTTTCAGAAATCAATTAAGGAAGGATTTGGACTAACGGTCTCCGAAGCGCTGTGGAAAGGAAAACCTGTGATCGCGGGCGCCGTCGGCGGAATTCCGTTGCAGATCACGCATCAATATTCCGGACTGCTCACGCATTCGATCGAAGGAGCGGCGTACGCGCTGAAACAATTGTTGCAGTCACCGGATTACGCGAAACGATTGGGACAAAACGGGAAGGAGCACGTGCGCGACAACTTTTTGTTAACGGGGCATTTGCAGCGGTACTTGCTGCTGTTCCTGTCGCTGTTTCATCGCAACGAGGATGTTGTTTATCTTTAATTATCGGTGAGAAAGCGCGTTTTCCACCGCTCCATGTAGCGCTTGTGCATCTCATCGTATTTCTGCACCTGATCTCCGTTCAGTTGTTTGCGGATTTCGTCGGCGGTCTCGTTACGAATCGCTTCGAACTTTGGACGGACCTCCGTCAACAGTCCATCGATTTGTTCACGCCGCGACGCAAGAATCTTGCGAATGCTTTCCCTTTGCTCGGGATTCAAATTTAATTTCGAACCAAATCTTTTTAGGGTGCGTTCTTGGCGCTTTTCCGCCGGCAGGCGTCGATAAAAAAATCCGGGAGACAAGCAACGTCCCACAATGCCGCCGACGAGCAAACCAACGAAAAAAAAGGCCACACCGTATTTCACAACAGGCTTCATATTCCCCCCAACGCGTAATCCAATACCTGATCGTCCTTTGGCAAATCCGAGGACGACGGCAACCATTCGACCGGTGCGGTTTCGGTTTTCGAACACAACAGCAGCGAATCCACCGAGACCTGCGGTTCTTCGCGGTGAAAGCCGAGGACCACGAAAAGGAAACCAGCGAACGCGAGTGTCGATAACGCCGGAAACAGCCATGGAATCGCCGAGCGCTGCGGACGCACACAGTTCATCACCCGTCGAACAAACACCTCGGATGCCGGCCGCTCCGGGTCGAATACGAGCCTCGCGGTCGACGCCCAACCCCGGATATTTGATGCGCACTCACGGCAACCGGCGATGTGCGACTTCACTTCCGCCGCGGTTTCACCCCGCAATTCGTTATCGTAATAATCAAACAGGAGTTCTCTTATTTGGTCATGGTTCATATTCTTCTCCTTGCTATCTATTGGACGTTGGATGAACCCAAAAAGTGTCGCGCTTTTTGCTGAAGCTCTTGTCGTGCGCGCTTGAGGCGCGATTTCACCGCGTCAATTGAGCAATTTAATTGCCCGGCAATCTCGTCGTAAGTCAAACCACCCACTTCCCGCAGCGTAAGGATTTCGCGCGCGTCGTTGCCCAAGGAGGCGAGCGCTTCTTCGAGAAGGAAACGTTCCTCCTTATTATTAGGAGACGGAGTTGAGGCAAACAGGGCCTCGGCGGTCGCGGGCCGATCTTCCATCAATTGGTCGAGAGAGTCCGTTTTTTGACGCGATTTTCGGCGCAAAATATCCAAGCAATGGTTGTGCGCGATCCGGCAGATCCAGGTTGAAAATGAGGATTCGCCGCGAAATTGATCCAGCGAAGAATAAGCCTTCACAAAAATGTCTTGGGCAGCGTCTTCCGCTTCGGCGATGTTCCTTAGCAAGTTGAAACAGAACGAAATGACGCGAGATTGATGTTCGCGTACGAGCAACGCGTAATCCTCAACGTTTCCATTTCGAACCGATCGAACGACATTCAAATCGTTGCTGACTGACATGGTTCGTCATTTTGCCTAAAGTCAAAGAAATCTGACACTTTTTATCGATTGGAACGTCTATGTAATATGAAGCCATCCGTATTTTTCGCTCTTCTCTCACTTCCTATCTTATCCACGGTCGCGTCTGCGGAACCGGTATTAACCTGGGACGATTGTGAGCGAATTGCCGTCGACAACAACCCCGACCAAATTTCGGCCCAGCGCAGCGTCGAAGCCAACCGCGCGCAATACAAAGGCAGCTACAACGGCGTGATGCCAAAACTCAATCTCTCCTCCAGCTACAACCGTTTTCGTTTCGATGATGGAAGCGGCCGCTGGGGCGCCGGCGCCTCGGCCACATGGGACATTTTTGATCAATCGGCGTTTGCGAACATCCACGCGGCATCCGCGGAATACGAACGGTCGGTGGCGAATTATCGTGTTGTGTCTTCAAATACCCGGTTTGGTTTGCGTCAGGCGTTCACACAATTATTGTACGCGCAGAAACAAATTGATGTGTCCAAGACAATTCTCGAGATCCGCGACCGAAATTCAAAGATGGTGAACTTGCGCTACAACTCGGGACGTGAATCAAAAGGAAACATGATGCGTGCGAAAGCCGAGCTGCTAAGCGCAAAGGCAGACTTGGAACAGTCGTACCGCGACCTACGGGCCGCCCAACAAGAGCTTGGTCATCAACTGGGCGAAGATGAGTTCGTCGCGCATATTGGAACGGGCACGCTCACGGTCACGACCGCGACCGAAGAGCGACAAGATTTTAAAACGCTTGTGGACAATCATCCGACGGTTCGGGTTCAACTAGCGAACGTGGAGACCGCCCTTGCAAATGTGCAAAAATCAAAAAGCGCTCTGTGGCCCACACTGTCCGCTAATTACAATCGCTCTTACCAAGGACCCGACTACTTCCCCACCGGAATGAATTGGACCGCCTCCGGCGTCGTCCGTTATCCGCTGTTCGCGGGAGGTCCGACCGCCGCGTACTATTCGGTATCGGGCTCAAAACGCGCACTCGAAGGCGCCGAGCAAAATCTTCGCTCCACCCGAAACCAAGTTCTCAGCAACTTTGAAACAGTGTGGGCGAATCTTGTCGGTGCCGAGGATCAAGTGACCGTGCAAACCGCATTTCTCGAAGCATCGCGCCAACAAAACGGCGAAGCCGATATCCGCTATTCGAATGGACTCTTAACGTACGAAAATTGGGAACAGATCGTGACCACACGTGTGACGTTTGAACAAACGTTGGTGCGTGCTCAGCGCGACGCCGTCGTTGCCGAAGCCCAATGGATGAAAGCCTTAGGAAAGGAGTTGCAAAAACCTCTATGAAAAAGAAATGGCCGTTGATACTTATCGTCGTGCTCGCGATTGCGAGCGCCGCCGCGTGGAGGATCTCAAAGAAAAGCCGCGACCCGCGGTTGGAAATGCAAACCATCACAGCAACGACCGGCGATATAGAGGAAACCGTCGAAGCGACCGGCGAAGTATCGCCGCTAAATCGTGTCGAGATTAAGCCACCGATCCCAGGCCGCATTGAGAAACTGCTTTTTGATGAAGGCGCCACCGTCAAAGCCGGCGACATTCTTGCCTGGCTTTCTTCGAGCGACCGCGCCGCCATCTTGGATGCGGCGCGCGCACAAGGCCCCGACGAATACAAATATTGGCAAGACGCGTACAAACCGACACCGGTGCTGGCCCCGTTATCGGGTGTGATCATTTTGCGCAACATTGTGATCGGCCAAACCGTTGACGCCTCTACCGTGTTGTTCGCGATGTCGGACAAGCTGATTGTGGTTGCTCAAGTGGACGAAGCGGATATTGGGAAGGTGAAAATGAACATGTCGGCGCGCATCACACTGGACGCATACGCCGACCAAAATATCGACGGAAAAGTGTTTCAAATTTTGCACGAAGGAAAAAACGTATCGAACGTCATCACGTACGATGTAAAAATTGAGCCCAAAAAAATCCCGCCGTTCTTCCGTTCGCAAATGACGGCCAACGTCAGTCTCATTGTGCGTCAAAAAGAAAACGTGGTGCTCATTCCCTCGACGGCCGTGCAAGATCGCGATGGTGAAAAACGTGTTCTCGTTCCTGGCGAAAAAAACAAACCGGTTCCGAAAGTTATTGAGACGGGCATCGAAAGTGGGCCGAACATCGAGGTAACTTCCGGATTGAACGCCGGAGACACGATTCTTTTGTCCTCAAAAAAATATGCGGTGCAGAAAGGGCCACAGACCAGTCCGCTCACGATGGGAAATCGATCGCAACAACAGCGCGGCGGATCCGGCGGAGGGTCCGGGAGAAGTGGCGGGCGGTAACATGCCTCTGATCGAATTAGAAAATATCACGCGGTCTTATGAGGTCGCTGGGGCGGAACTGAAAGTCCTTAAACACATTAACCTCACAATCGACGAAGGCGAGTTCGTGGCGATCATGGGCCCGTCCGGCTCCGGCAAATCGACGCTGATGCAAATCCTCGGACTGCTGGACCGGCCGACGTCCGGCAAATATCTCCTCCTCGGTAAAGATGTATCGCGTTTGTCAGATGACGAAGGCGCCATTATTCGCTCGCAAACCATCGGTTTTATTTTTCAGATGTTCAATTTGCTGGCGCGCACATCGGCGCTCGACAACGTCATTTTGCCGATGATTTATTCGGCGGTGGCCGACCGACAGGAACGCGCGAAAGAGCTTTTGAGAGATGTCGGCCTCGCGGACCGTATGGACCACAAGCCAAATCAACTTTCGGGCGGACAGCAACAACGCGTAGCGATCGCGCGCTCGCTCGTGAACCAGCCTCGCATTGTTTTTGCGGATGAACCAACGGGCAATCTTGCGTCGGACCAGGCCGAAGAAATTTTGCAAAAGCTCAAATCGTTGAACAAAAGCGGCATCACGATTGTGATGGTGACGCACGAGCCGGACATTGCCGAACACGCGAAACGCATCATTCGGCTAAAAGACGGCGAGATTGTGTCGGACGAAATAAACAAAAACCAAAAACCATCGCGCGGTGTCTCGCATGAACCGAACACCACAGCACGCGGAAAAGGAAATGCCGCTGCGAAAGACACAGTGTGGTCACGCATTGCCGAATTTCGTGAGCACCTAATATCGGCCATCCGGGCCATGTCCGCCAATAAAGTGCGCAGCGGCCTGTCGGTGCTCGGAATTTTAATTGGTGTGGGCGCTGTGATCGCCATGCTCGCCATCGGCAAAGGCGCGCAGCAAGCCATCGAAGCACGCTTGTCCAGTCTCGGCTCAAACCTGTTGATGCTTATGCCCGAAGCCCCCTCCAGTCAGGGCGTCCGCGGCGAACTTGGCAATTACAGTCGCCTGACCATGGAAGATGTGAAAGATATTCAGAAAATCCCTCACGTGCTGCACGTCGACGGAAATGTCAATGGTTCCGTGCAAGTCGTTTACAAAGACAAGAACGTCAACACGTCGGCGACCGGAACCACGCCGCTGTACGCGCCCATGCGCAACGCATCCCCCTATTTCGGCCGATTTTATACGGATCAGGAAAATCAATCGCTGGCGCGCGTTGCTTTGCTGGGACAAACCGTTGTGAACAACTTGTTCGGAAACGAAAACCCGGTTGGCCAAACCATCAAGATCAACCGAATCAACTTTCTCGTGATCGGCGTGTTGCCGGTGAAAGGAGCCGGTGGCTTCCGCGATCAGGATGATGTGATCGTGATGCCGCTTAACACCGCGATGAAACGCGTGCTCGGTAAAAAATATTTAAACACAATCGCAATTGAATGTGAGTCAGGCCACTATATCCCGAATGTGATGACCGACATTGAAACATTGATGCGGCGTCGTCACCGGTTGCCGGCCTTTAAAGAAAACGATTTTACGATCCGCAACATGGCCGATATTCAAGCGGCGTTGGCTGGCACCACGCAGACGTTCACACTGTTGCTCGGAATTGTGGCGGCAATTTCGCTGTTGGTTGGCGGCATTGGCATCATGAACATCATGCTCGTGTCGGTCAGCGAGCGCACACGCGAGATCGGTTTGCGAAAGGCGGTGGGCGCCACGCGACGCGCGATTCTTACCCAATTTTTGATTGAAGCCGGAGCGCTCTCGCTCGTCGGTGGACTTATGGGGATCCTTCTCGGCTCAAGCGTTTCGTTCGTGATGTCGACGCTCGCGGGCTGGGCCGCCGTTGTTTCGATCGACTCGGTGTTGCTCGCCTTCGTTTTTTCGGCGAGCACCGGAATCGTGTTCGGCTTCTGGCCCGCCCGAAAAGCGTCGCTTTTGTCGCCAATCGAAGCGCTGCGCTACGAATAAAAATCCGTCATCCCGGCCCCGACGACCTAGGCTTTGTTCTCGACCGTCATTTCGTTGTTGACGCTTTTTACGCCTTTCACGTCGCTCACGAGTTTCGTTACGAGGTCTCTCTCCGCCGGGTTCTGAGCTTTTCCACGAAGCGTTACGACACCATCTTTCGTTTTCACGCTGGTGCGCATGGCGCTTGTGGATTTGTGATACATGAGCGTCAGTTTCACCTGCGCGGTAATGGAGGAGTCATCGATCGTCTCGCCGATACTGCGATTGTCGTTTACCGACGCGGTATTGCCGGCATTGTTGGCGTTGTTCGGCGGGTTAACCGTGATGTCGTTTTTTACGTCTTTCACGCCTTCTACCGATCTCGCGTACTCCGCCGTTAAATCTTTTTGCGCTTCGTTTTCTGCCGTTCCTTTCAGAAATGCCACACCGTTCTTCACGTCCACTTGCGTGCTTGTGGCGCTCACGTTTTTATGGAACAGAAGCGTTGACTTGATTTTCGTGGCGAGCCAGGTGTCCGAGCTGTCATTGGCTTTATCCCCGCCGTAAGCCAACTGGTTGTCTACTTTTTTCACACCGGGAAGTTCAGCCGCCGTTTCTTCGGCCAACGAGCGATGCGACGCATCAACCACTTTGCCTTTTAATGTAACAACGCCGTTCTTTGAATCCATGCTGATACTGTCGTCTTTCAAATACGTCTTGTACGTGTAAGAATTTTTGAAACTATTCTCGATTTGGTTGTCCATGTCCGCGGCCATTACCGTGGAAGCTCCAATGAGCACGGCCAATCCCATTATGCTGGAATTCAATCTCTTCATAATTTCCTCCATTCGCTCAAGTCGAGCGGTTAACCACCTTTACGATGGTCATTTCTGAAAGTTCAACGGTTTAGAACCATTTTCGTGATACCGCGTAGTTTTTCTAGACGAAAACTGCGAGGTGAAACCATGAAAACAGTCCAGACATTTGTGTTGAGCGGGATCTTGATTCCATTTCTAACAAGTTGCTCGAGCATGAACCGCACAACGAAAGGCGGCGTGATTGGCGCGGGAGCCGGCGGCGCCATCGGCGGCGTGATCGGCAAACAGGCCGGGAACACGGCCGTTGGTGCTATTCTCGGAGCCACCATCGGCGGAATTACCGGGGCGAGCATCGGCCACTATATGGACAAACAAGCGGAAGATCTGCGCCGTGATTTGAAAAACGCAAAAGTCGAACGCGTCGGGGAAGGAATCAAAATCACATTTAACTCGGGCATCTTGTTCACCTCCGATTCGGCGCAGCTCCAACCGGTCGCCGCGGCGAACTTGAACGAGCTGGCGAAAACCATGAACAAATACAAAGACACGCAGGTTCTTGTGGAAGGCAACACGGATTCGACCGGAAACGCGCAATACAACCGCGCGTTGTCGGAAAATCGAGCAAACGCCGTATCAACCTATTTGAAAACTCAGAACGTCGACCCGACCCGCATTATGGCGGTGGGCCATGGCGAAGACAATCCCGTGGCCGACAACAACACGGCGATCGGACGCCAGGCGAATCGGCGCGTCGAAGTGGCGATCTTTGCGAACGACAAACTAAAGAAAGCGGCGGAAGCGGGACAGTTGTAAGACGTTATTTCTTGGGCTTTCCGGTATTCTCGGTGATCGTGTGTTCGAGCCGCGGTGATAGCGCCTGAACATAGGCGTGGTGAAACGCAAATTTGATGGCTTCCCACGTGCGGATCTTCGGCGCGTCAAAGCGACCCGAGAACTCTATTTTGGATGCATCGGATTGTTTCTTGGGATTTTTAAGCAACCACGCTGCGAAATTAGCGAACATACCTTTAACCTTCTCGGAGAATTTCAAATCCTTCTCCGGAAAGCTCGCGAACTCCAGGTCGTGCATAAAAGGCTTCGCGTATCCGCGGAAGCCCCCCTCTTTGGCGGCCATTTCGGAATACAGGTTGATGGTGCCCTTTTTTGCTTCGACACCGGCGTAATGTTTTAAAAACGAATTGACCGCCGGCAGCCGCAACTGATTGATCACCGCTTGCAGTTGAAACGTGGGCTGCGTCTCGAACGGATTAAACTTCACGTTAAAATCAAACACACCTTGTTGCATCACCTTTCCATGCGCCACCAGCGTTGCCATCAATTTCTCGTAGCGCTTGCGGCTGTTTGAAAGGTTTTCTGCCGTCGCGGAAAAATCGGTCATATAAACGTCCACCGGGGGATTGGCTGCGAGGTTTTGAAAGTGAATCGAGCCATTCTCAATGTGAAAATAATTAATGTCTACCGGAAACAACTCTTGCACGCGGTCCTGCCAGCTTTCATCTATTGAGGTTTGACTTTCTTCCGCGGAGGGAGCGACAATAAAATTGAGATCCGGCTTCTCCAATATAATTTTTCCCACCAACGCGCCGTGAAACAGTTCGCGCCATTGAATGGAAAGATCGGCGTGTCGCAGCGAGAAAAACGGAACGCGCTCCTGGCCCTTCACTTTCAGCAGTTTAAGCTCGTCAATTTCATAGGCGCCGCGCCACAAATGCACGCGCACGTTTTCGATTTTCCCGTAATAACCGGGAATTTTGTCGAGCGTTCGGTTAACGTACCACTTAAGAAACGGCGAAAGACAGAGCCGCGCAACAACCAACAAAATGATCGGGATAACCAGAAACCACCATATTTTCTTTAAGCGGCTCACCTTCATACATTTCGGTACGTTAAGCTGGGACAAAAGGTTCTCAACAAGAACTTTTGAAACGAAGCCGCGTAAAAATTTAAATGAAGACGAATCTCCGTGAATATCAACGCAAACGTGACTTCAAAAAGACCGCCGAGCCCAAGGGGAGTCCATCACCGAAAGACTCGACGCTCTACCTCATTCAAAAACACGCGGCGAGTCGACTTCATTATGATTTTCGTCTTGCGTTGGACGGCGTTCTGAAAAGCTGGGCTGTTCCGAAAGGCCCAAGCACGAACCCCAACGACAAGCGACTCGCGGTCCACGTCGAGGATCATCCGCTCGAGTACGGGTCCTTCGAGGGCACCATTCCAAAGGGCGAATACGGCGGCGGCACCGTCATGCTGTGGGACACCGGATCTTGGAAACCGATCGGAGACCCGCACGCCGGCTACGCGAAAGGACACCTCGTGTTCGAGCTTCAGGGAAAACGTTTGCACGGCACCTGGGCGCTGATTCGCATGCACGGTGCCGCGTCCGAAGAAGGCAAGAATTGGCTGCTTGTTAAAGAAAAGGACGGTTACGCGTCGACGCGCGACGGTATCGTCGAAAAATATCAAGAAAGTGTCACGACCGGCCGCTCCATGAACGAAATCGCCGATCACGTTTCAAAACGAGCGGCGCAACCGAAGAAACCGGCCTCCGCAAAGAAAAGTGTATTTCCGACGTCGTTTAAGCCGCAATTGGCCACTCTTGTTGAACAAGCGCCCATCGGCAGAGATTGGATTCACGAAATCAAATTTGATGGATATCGCCTTCTCGCGTTTATTGAAGACGGAAAGGTTCGGCTCGTGACGCGCAACGGCCAAGTGTGGACAAATTATTTTCGGCGTATCGCCGACGAAATCCAAAAATTGGCGCTCGACAACACGATCCTTGATGGCGAAGTGGTCGTTCAACGCGAGGACGGAACCACGGATTTTCAAGCGCTGCAGAACGCGCTAAAGAATTCCACGGACAAGAGGCTCGTGTATTACGTGTTTGATATGCCTTTTTGGGACGGCATGGATTTGGGGCGTACGCCGCTCATCGAACGAAAGCAAAAATTGAAAGAGGTCCTCGCGTCGGCATCGCTCGAGAATGTCCGCTTGAGCGAGCATATCGAAGGAAGCGGCGGTGACGTTTTTAAAAACGCGTGCCACTACGCGCTCGAAGGCATCATTTCGAAAAAAATCGACAGCCCCTATGTGCAACGGCGCTCGCGCGACTGGGTCAAAGTCAAATGCGTGCACGAACAAGAGTTTGTGATCGGAGGGTTCACCGAACCCAAAAAAAGCCGCCAGTTCTTTGGATCGCTGCTGCTTGGAACGTACAACGAAAAAGGCGAGCTCGTTTACAACGGACACGTGGGCACGGGTTTTACGGACACGTCGCTAAAAAGCGTTTTTCGGGAACTCGAGGCACGCGTCGAAAAATCGAGTCCGTTTCACGAAAAAATCCAAGACAAACTGGGCCGCCATGTATCCTGGGTAAAGCCCGAACTCGTTTGCGAGGTAATTTTCTCGGGATGGACGTCCGACAACGTGCTGCGTCATCCGGTGTTTAAAGGACTGCGGGAAGACAAAAAGGCAAAAGAGGTGGGCGTCGAACGCGCGCTCCCGCAAGCGCAACCCGACCCCGCGCGAGCAGAGCCGTCCAAAGGCACTGTCGCGGGCGTAAAGCTCACGCATCCGGACAAAATTCTTTACTCGGAACAGGGCTTAACGAAACGCGATATTTGCGAATACTACGAGCGCGTGGCGCCATGGATGATTCCTCATTTGAAAGGCCGTCCGATGTCGCTCGTGCGCTGCCCGAACGGAGAAGGGAAGGCCTGCTTTTTTCAGAAACACTTCACGGAGTCATCGCCAAAGGCCGTGCGCGAAATTGATATCAAAGAGAAAGATAAGACCGCGCCTTACATCTTAATTGACGACGCGAAAGGACTGGTGTCGCTCGTGCAACTCGGCGTGCTCGAGTTTCATCCTTGGCCGGCCACCGAGAAAAACATCGAGAAGCCAGACCGCCTGATTTTCGATCTGGACCCTGCGCCCGATGTGCCGTTTAAAGAATTGATTTCGATTGCGAAGCTCGTGCGCGACCGCCTAGCGGACGAAGGCCTCATGAGCTTTGTAAAAACGACCGGAGGAAAAGGCTTGCACGTCGTCGTGCCGGTGACACCCGTACAGGAATGGAATGCTTTCAAAGAATACGCGGCAAAGATCGCGAACGACATTGTGAAACAGGAGCCGAACAGAGTTCTCGCAACAATGAGCAAAGCGAAACGGGCGGGAAAGATTTTCCTCGATTATTTTCGAAACGGGCGGGGAGCGACATCCGTGTGTGCGTATTCCACACGGGCCCGCGTGGGGGCCCCCATCTCGATGCCGATCGCGTGGGACGAGCTAACAACGGATTTGAAACCTTTGAACTTCAGTTTGACATCGGTCATCGAACGCCTGGAACACCAAGGCGACGCTTGGCGGGGATTTTTCCAAACGCGCCAAACACTCCCCGAATAAAATCTATTTTTCCTCGTCGATCACGATGCCACCCTCGTTCTCTTCTTCCAGTGGACCGCGTTTGTCATCGCCGCGGTCGGGCTCATTGCGCTGTTCCGGGAATTCGGTTCCGAGCGGCGTGTCGTCGCGGTGCGTAAGATTTTTCTTCTTCTTTCGAACAGATTTCGTGTCCATGAATTCTCCTCCAATGTTAAACACTAGTTTCGAGAACCAGCAAGATGGTGGTCTTTCTGGTGCCGCATGCTCTTTCGAAGTAGCTCAACGATGTCCACCTTGCTGGTATCCATCGGCTTCTCTTCTTCCTCTTTTTCCGTTTTATGTTCGGTATCTCCGCTTTTTATTTTCTCTTTGATCCACTTGAGCAACGTGGAGCGGTATTCGTCCTTGTATTTCGCGGGCTCCCACTGAGCGGTGAGGCTTTCGACAAACTTCTCGGCCATTTCGATTTCTTTTTTTGAAATGCGAAATTTTTCGATTTTTCCCGTGGGCAGATCAAAGTCGGACAACTTGCGCATCTCTTGCTCGTAGCGCAACAAATTCAATACGAGAGCGTTTTCGCGTGGCATAAGCGCCGACACGTACTGGCGCGTACGAATGACCACGAGCGCAATTCCAACTTTGTTTGTGCGCTCCAAAATCTCCCGCAGCAACACGTAGCCCTTCTCGGATTTCTTCTCAGGGACCAACACATAGGGCTTATCGAAATACATGCAATCGAGATTTTTGCGATCGATGAAGTCGGTGATATCGATCGAGTTGGTGACTTTCACATCGGCCTTCTTGAAATCTTCGTCTTTCAACAAAACGAAATTGTTGTCGTCATACTCGTAGGCCTTCGCGACGGCGTTCCACGGCACTTCTTCACCGGTCGCTTCATTGATGCGCTCGTAGCGCACGCGCGCGTTGTTGCGACTGTCGACCAGATGAAAATGAAGCTCGGAACGTTCTTCCGCAGAGAAGAGCGTTACCGGAATGCTCACAAGACCAAACGATATGTGGCCTTTCCAAATCGGACGTGCCATGGTTTTATTACGAGTGCGAAACCGCTTGGTTCTGCATAAACCTATTTGATGACAGCGACCTTGCCGGTGCGACTATTTCCGGCGGAATCGGTCACAAGAAAGAAATAACAGCCGGACGCCACCGATTCTCCAGAATCATTTTTAAGATTCCACGTTGCTGTTCCGTTCGATGAATGCAACGTCGTCACCCATTGAGCGGCCACCGTAAATATTTTTATATCGGCATCGGTGGTAAGCCGATCGAAATGAATCGACATCGAGGCGTGTTCATTCGATCGCCACGGATTCGGGAACACGCGCGCCTCGTCCAAGCTTGATGAAATCGTGGTCACCGGTGTCGAAACCGGAGCTGTTGGTCGTTGCGGCGCAGGTTCGGATGGATCCGATGGCGGCGGAGGTGTCGGGGTCGGCGTTGGATCCGACGGTGGCGGCGTCGGTGTCGGTGTTGGAGTCGGTGTGGGTGTCGGGGTTGGCGTTGGCGTGGGCGCTGGATTCCCGTTGGGATTTACCGTGTTTGCCGCAATCCATTTCCAAAACTCTTGATCCCCCACGCCCAATTCCCAGACGTCGATCTTGTTAACGCCCAAGCTTTGGATGACATCGATTTGCGAGCGAAGACTCGTCGCGTCAGGAACCCAAATCTGATGCGGAGTCCCACCATCGTTGTAGTCCACGCGCAAGTACTGCGATACCGGATCACGCACCGGCGTGACGCCGTGCGCTTGGGCGATCCGCATCGCTTGGTCGAAGGAAAGGAACTCTCCATTTTGACCGTCCGGCCAATTCCATCCGAATTGCGTCAAGACAACATGCAATTTTTCTCTGGGGATTTCGCTGATGGCCAATTGCGTGACCGCCCGCACTTTATCGAGTGGCGCCGAAGGGCCCGGAGAACTTGCTCCGTACGCGTAGTAATACGTCATGATCTTCATGATGTCCACGTACGGATGAATGGCCGGCCAATCGAAAACTTGTCCGCGCGGCCCGTCGGAGTTATCGGTCTTCGGCTGGCAAACGACCGACAGTTTTTTTCCCGCGGGCAACGCGGCCCGCAATTCCTGAATAAATTGCGTGAAATACGGGCGCGTGCCTTGGAGCAAAGATTCGTAATCGATATCGACGCCGTCCGCGTGGGCGCTCAAAGCGACAATCTGGCGAATGTGCTCGGCACGCTTTTGCGGGTCCGACAAGATCCGTAAAATGATTTCTCCGTTGTGTTGCCGGGGCGGATCCGACTCGATGTCGTTCACAATCGTAACGAAGATCGGTTGCCCCGGGCGCTCGTTGGAAACCAGGCGCGCCAGCGCGGAATCAACCCATGGACGCGCGGGCCGCAAATTGTCACTCGTATCGAAATCGTAGGCGAATACACAGACCGATGTGAATTGCTGCGCGTACAGATTGAGGGTCTCTTCATGTTGAATCTGATACGACAACCAACTGCTGACCTCGAGCGGTGTCGCGAGAGAAACGGGCACCATCGTCGCTAATAAAGAGAACCAAACATGTTTTCTCATGGTTCGTCCCCCGGCTCCTTAAGACCCCATTGAAATAAAAGGGAAAAATATTGGGTGTTGCCGAGATCGCCAAGCGGTGCCCACGCGTAATCGAACTGTTGTCCCGCCACCCGTACACCGACGCCCGTCGTAAATCCGGTGAGACCATCAATTTTGTCGACTGTCTCCGTCCGGTAACCAAAACGGAAAGCAAACATTTCGACCGGACTGTACTCCAAACCCGCCTGTCCGTCCGTGGAGTCGCTGCGAGCATGACTGCCCTGCAGCGCCAACACCCAGTGATTTGTCGGACGATAAAATCCGCCAAGCCGAAAAGTAAGCGGCAGCGGATCGGACTGATCAACAAATTTAATTTCCGACCCAATGTTCGTGACAGCCGCGCCCAATCCGAACACGTCCGATGGCCGCAGCATCGCACCGATATCGACGGCCGAAGCGCTCGCCGATTCGCTTGCAATGCTGGACTGAATTAATTTCGCGGCGAGACCCAACGAAAATATTTTTCCGATGGTTTGTCCGTAGGCGAGCGAGTAAGCGAACGATGAACTTGAGAAATCTCCGTTGGCATTGCCGTTCGCATCGGTCGACGGGATACTACCGGTTCGCAAGTTTTGAACCGACAAACCGATACTGTGCCCGGCCGAGAACGGATGCACGAAACTTGCGAACTCGTAGGAAACCGAATCGATGTACGAAAGGTGCATGAGACTTAGTTGCGACGACGGCACGAATCCAAGTCCACCCGCATTGAAAATCGGAGCGTAAGCGTCATCGGCGAGGGCCGTGTAAGCGCCTCCAAGGGCGGCCGGACGCCCCCCCACCGGAATATTAAGAAAGGCTGCCCCGTCGGTTCCCGTAAAAGCGAATAGGCTCATCACCTGCGATAGAGAAATTGCAGCAACAACCGAGAACGAAACGATGCGCAAGCGACTGTCCATACCGAAGATCTGACACTCCGGTCGAACGAATGGTTACTTTTTTAGTTCGGCGTGAATCGGGTGAAGGTTGGAGTTGGCGGGACCGTTCACAACGGTTCCTTCGGGATCGAAGCGAGAGCCGTGGCACGGACAATCCCACGTTTGTTCCGCGGAATTCCAGTGGACAATGCATCCCAGATGCGGACACACCGCGGAGAGCTCACGCAATTTGCCGTCTTTGTCACGATACGCGGCAATTTTTTGGGCGCCACGGCGAATAATTTTTCCGGTGCCGGGCTCGATATAAGACTCGGATTTGATCTCTCCGGGCGTCACCCATTCCGTGTATTTCGGAAGAACGTCGGCGTTCTGCTTCACGTAATCTTTGATCGTGTGAAGCGGCAGCCGCGAAGGGTTGTAAAGATCACGCCACGGATTTTCGCGCTCCATAATGAGATCGGTGATCAGCATTCCGCCGATCGTGCCATGCGTGAGGCCATTTCCTGAATCGCCGGTGATGATAAAAACGTTGTCATGATCGGCCGGATTTCGTCCGATGAACGCAAGCCCATCCACCGGCTCGATGATCTGGCCGGACCACTTGTATTCGATCGCTTTCGCAAACGGGAAACGGCTGCGCGCCCAAGCTTCAAGGCGGTCGTATCGATTTTCGTAGTCCACCGGCTCACCGGTTCGATGGTCTTCTCCCCCCACGATGAGAATCTCATCGGCGGAATGTTTTGGGTCGCTTTCCAAGCGGACGTAATGATACGGATCTTCGTTGTCCCAATAGAGCGCGCGCTCAATACTGCCGTGTGGAATTCGAACACCTATAACATAGGTGCGGTACGCTACTTGTTTCGTGTGGATCGCGACTCTGTTGTTGATGGGAACATTCGTGGCCAAAACAATTGCTTTGGCCCGTACCATCGAGCCTTGTTTTAACAACACCGACGTCGACGCGCCGCCGTGACACTCCACCGCACGCGAATTCGTGTAAATCTGTCCTCCCATTTTCTTTACGGTTTGCGCGAGCCCGAACAAATATTTCAACGGATGAAATTGCGCCTGGTTGGGGAACCGCAAACATTTGCCGGTGTCAAATTCTTTCCACGGCGCCGCGTTGGCCCACTCAATGGTAAATATTCCCGCGCGACGCGCGGCGTGGAACTCTGCTTCCAATGTCGGCTCCAGCTCTTTTCGCCCTGCGAACAAATAACCGTCAACACGAGCGAATTCACACGAAATATTTTCGTCGTGAGCGATCCGTTCAATTCGGTTGATGGCCGCGGTGTGGCTTTCGGCGGCCAGTCTGGCTCCGTGTTCACCGTGAATCTTTTCAAGCGCGTAATACCGGTCGTCAAGCGCATTCGACAGGTGCGCGCTCGTAAGTCCCGTTTCCCCGCGACCGAGATTTTTCTCATCGAGGAGAACGACGCTCTTGCCTTCTTTCAGGAGCAGGTAGGCGGTGGTCAGCCCAGCAATTCCGCAGCCAACAACGCACACGTCGGCCGAAACATCTTGCTGGAGAGAAGGAAATCGGGGTACCGGGACGCCGTCCCAAACTGTGCTCATGCCATAGATACGCGTTACCGTATAAAGAGTTGGAAATAAACTTTTTTAAACCCGGCGCGTACAAGGGAGTGAAAATCCTGAGGAGGAAAAGCGATGGCGAGATACGGAAAAAAGGCCGGAAAAAAAGTGGAACGCGTGATGCACGAGTACAAAGAGGGCAAACTCAAATCCGGTCGCTCGGGCAAAAAAGTTAAGAACCGGAAACAAGCCATTGCCATCGGGCTGTCCGAAGCACGGAAGTCCGGGGCGAAAGTCCCCCGAAAAAAATAATGGCATCTACCAACGTCATCCGTTACGGCGTGGTGGGACTCGGCTACATCGCGCAGGCGGCCGTGCTTCCAAGTTTTAAACACGCAAAAAACTCCCGCTTGACCGCGCTCATTTCGGGCAACGCGAAAAAGCAAGAGTTGCTTGGCAAAAAGTATCGCGTTCCAAACGTTACGGATTACGACCACTACGACACATTTCTGAAATCCGGTGTGGCCGATGCGGTCTACATCGCTCTGCCAAATTCCCTGCACGCCCCATACGCGATTGCAGCAGCCGATGCGGGATTGCACGTGTTATGCGAAAAGCCGATGGCCACCAGCGAAAAAGAATGCCGTGACATGATCGCGGCCGCCAAGAAAAACAAAGTAAAACTCATGATCGCTTACCGTTTGCATTTTGACGAAGCCAACCTCGAAGCCATCAAACTCGTGAAGAACGGAAAACTCGGCGACGTTCGCTTTTTCGGTTCGCTTTTTTCGCGACAGGTCAAAGAAGGAGATATCCGACTGAAAGCCGGTCTCGGAGGCGGATCCGTTTGGGATCTTGGCGTTTATTGCGTGAACGCAGCACGATATCTGTTCCGCGACGAGCCGCTCGAGGTGCAGGCTTTTTCAACGGGCGGCAAATATTCGCGCTTTAAAGAAGTGGATGAAATGACCAGCGTTTTGCTGCGCTTTCCCGCAGACCGCTTCGCCACCTTCATCAGCAGTTTCGGTGCGAGCGATACCGGCGCTTTTGAGATCGTGGGAACCAAAGGGTCCCTGCGAATGAATCCCTCGTACGAGTACGCGGAACCGTTGGCCTACGAGCTCACGATAAACGAAAAGACCACGCGCAAAAAATTCGGCAAACACGACCAATTCGCGGCCGAACTCATTTATTTCTCGGACTGCATTCTTAAAAACCAAGAACCGGAGCCGTCGGGCCAAGAAGGTTTGAACGACGTGAAAATCATACGCGCCATATACGAAGCGGCTAAAACCGGCAAAAAGATTTCGTTGCGGGACATTCCGGAAAAGCCGTCCGCCGAACCATCGCAAAAGAAGAAACTGCCACCGGTCGACAAACCGAAATTTATTAACGCGTCAGAAATGTCGCGCTAATGAAAAGCCGACTTCGACGTTCACGCGAAAGAAAGTGGCGACGAATTGAAAAACCCGTTTTACGTCGGACCTTTCCGCCATCGCGGCAATACAAACCATAACGCGACGAACACAAAAAACAGCAACACCGAACAAACAACACTGAGCGCTTGGTTTTCGAAAATCGTAACGCCGATCAAATAAAAATCCAATGAAATGCCCATCATGAGCGGCCCCATGCTCAACAAAAGCAACCGGCTAGCGACAACAAGGAATTTCTCGGTGACCTCATTTATGTGCGTTTGTCGATGGTACGCAGCGGGCGCCATCACCAGCGCCACGGCCGTGGCCACCAGTGCGATTGAACAATAATGGATGAGCTGTTGGGCATGCGTCAGAACCGAGTTAAACCGGTTATTAAACACCGCGACAAGTTGAAACCCAAACAGAGCCTGAATACCGGGCAACACCATCCGGCATTCGTCCAGCAGAAACTCCCCCGCCTTTGAAATCGGAACCTTGTCCTTTTCCACGGACTTTTATTTCATTTTCTCTTCCATTTTCTCATCGAATTTTTTCATTTGATCCGCGTTTAAGACGCCTTTTACTTCGTTATGAAACTCCCGCTCGGCAGATTCCATTTTTTCCATCTTGTTTTGCATAGCCGCTCGGACTTTCGATTGCTGATCCGGCGTAAGATTAAATTCCTTCGTCATCTTTTCGATTTTGTCGTTCATGTGCTTTTGCCGTTCTTGGGGATTTTTGTCCCAGTGGTTCGCGTGGAGCGAAGGGACTGCTCCGGTGAGAAACACACCCATCGTTGCGGCAGCAAATAACTTTTTCATAAGGCCTCCTAGTTTTTTTGATTCGTAAATTCTCAATGGTTCGGAACGAGCACGACTTTTGTCCAGCCGGGTTCCTTATCGTTAAATCTTTTGTACGCGTCCGGAGCTTCCGAAAGAGCCACGCGGCGCGTGATCACAAAACTCGGATCGATTTTTCCTTCGAGCACCAAATCCAACAAACCTTTCATGTAACGGTGCACGTGGGTTTGCCCGGATTTGATAGTGAGCGATTTTGAAAAAATTGCGCCGAACGGGAATTTATCGATAAACCCGCCATAAACACCGGGCACCGACACCGTCCCGCCGCTTCGGCAGGCTTGAATCGCTTGCCTCAGCGCGTACGGCCGATCGGTTTCGAGTTTCACGGCACTCTTAATGGCATCATAGGCCCCACCAACGCCGCTGTCACCGTGCCCTTCCATGCCGACCGCGTCGATGCACGCATCCGGGCCGCGTCCACCCGTCATCTCGAGCAGCGCATCTTGAATGTCAACATCGTCGTGATTCAAAATATTAGCGCGACCGTAATCTTTGGCCATCGCCAATCGTTCGGGCACGTTATCAATAGCAATCACGCGCTCCGCACCGAGCAAGTACGCGCTTCGAATCGCAAATTGCCCGACGGGTCCGCATCCCCACACGGCAACCGTATCCCCCGGCTGAATGTTGCAATTCTCGGCCGCCATAAAACCGGTCGGGAAAATGTCCGAAAGAAACAAAACCTTTTCATCCGGAACTCCAGACGGAATCCTCAGTGCTCCCACATCCGCAAACGGGACGCGCACGTATTCCGCTTGGCCACCGGCGTAGCCTCCGTACATGTGCGCGTATCCAAAAGCGGCCGCGTTTCCGTGGCCGTACATCGCTTCTTCCATCACCATGTTCGGATTTGAATTGTCGCAAAGCGAATACAATTCGTGCTTGCAGAAGAAACAGGCGCCGCACGAGATATGAAACGGGATCACCACGCGATCACCAATATTTAAATTTTTGATCGCCGATCCAACTTCCACCACTTCTCCCATAAATTCGTGACCGAGAATATCGCCCTTCTTTAAGGTCGGGATCTTCGCGTTATACAAATGCAGATCGGATCCGCAGATGGCGGTCAACGTCACACGGATGATGGCATCCCGAGGATTCAATATTTTTGGATCGGTCGTTCGAACCGATCGCATGTCTTTTTTCCCGTACCAACACGTGGCGCGCATACATTTCCCCTATTGGTTCTCGAGCGACGGCTGCCCGTCGGTCGTTGGAATTTCACCCGTTTCCATCAGTTGCTTAAACCGCCGCAATTCCTCGTGCAAAATGTACGCCGGATCCTTCCCACTGAGTTTTGCAACCAGCGAACCCAACGGGCCGGCCGGCGGAGAATAAGCAAACGTAAGATTGATTTCTGTCCCGCGATCCGCGGGCGCCTTTTTGAAACGAACCGAGCCAGCGTTCTGAAAAGAGGATCCTTCGAACGAGCGCCAGCTAATGAGCTCGTTCGGCGTCTCCTCTATAATGGCCGCTTCCCATGTCAACGGTTTGTCGGCGGGCCCGATCGCGGTCCAACGCGACCGCTTTTCGTCGATGAACTCGACGTGCTCAAGGTACTTGCAAAAGCTGGGGAGATTTCGAAAATCGCGCCAGTAAGAATACAGCTCGGGGAGAGGTCGTCCGATCGTGATCGCTTCCTCCAGTCGTATCCCGTTCGCGAAAGGAGCCTCGAGAGGCTCACCGCTTCTCGAAAGCGGGCGAACGCCACTCACGCTTTCTTTTTTTGACGCCTGAGGTCCGGGCGTATCGGATACAACGGTGTGTTGGTGTCGCATAACATGGCTCCCAAAAAAGATTTTCGTCCAAATTTAATACGTTCTTTTCGAGAATCAGTTCAGCGCCACGTCACTCGCCAGCTTTGCGGCGCCGGTTGTGACCGCGTGATTCCCAAGCTTGGCCACAGCAATTTCCAATCCATCGAACGCTTCTTTGGTGGATGTTGCTTTGACGCCGGCTTCCACTTCTTGGCGAATTAACGCAGGCATTGCTTCGACGAGTCCGCCCCCCAACACAATCATCTCGGGATTAAGGAAATCCACGATATTGGAAAGCGCATTGCCAACAAGACGTGATCGATTCCGAATCACCTGTTCTATGTTCTTGTCCCCTTGCGCAATGGCCAGCGCCAAATCGGCACTCGTAATCTTCGAAACGTCCGTGCCGACATTCTTGAGAAAATTTGGCGCCTGATGCCGAGAGGCCAACATCGCCGCTTCGGCCGCAATCGCGGGTCGGCTCACGACCTCATTTAAGATGCTGTTACCGGGTATTTCACCCGCGGGTGGCGAATGAGTCGAATAATGACCAATATTCCCAGCGTGTCCTTTGGCTCCGAGATGCAGATGCCCGTCGATAATGATGGCGCCGCCAATTCCGGTGCCGATAAAGATACCAATGACGTGCCGAAGCCCTTTCGCGATGCCGAGCTGATGCTCGCCATACAAACCCGCCTGAACATCGTTCACGATACGAACGTTGGCGCTCGCCAGTTTGTTCAACCGGCTCTTCAGCGGATATTTCTCAAGGAAAGGAATGTGCGGACTCTTTTTGACTTCGCCCGTCTTCGTGTCAACGGTGCCGGTGCAACCAACCCCCACCGCCAAAATAGCGAGGTCTTTTTTCTTTGCGGTCTTAACGAGAGCGCCCAGCGCGTCGGCCAACATCGCCGAAAAATTCTTTTCGCCTTTTGTGGCGCGCGTTTTCTCTTTTATTTCCTCGATGAGTCCGAATTTCTCGTCAAACAGTGCGAAAAGCGTTTTTGTCCCCCCAATATCAATACCCACCGTTGCCCGTTTCGGCATTACCGTTTTCCAAAATGCCGCGCGGATCGGACCAATGTGTTGGAAAGAATCAGTCCAATAAACTCGGTCACACCGGCGCCATTGTCTTGGGTTGTCACGAGATCCACTTCGGATTTAAGGCTCGGCACGGCATTTTGAACGGCGGCGCTTAATCCACACATCGAAAGAAACGCGTGATCGTTTTCTCCGTCGCCGATGCCGGCAACGGATTTTGTGGGCACACGCAAGGCGGCCAAGGCCGCCATTAATCCGGTTGCTTTGTTCACACCGGAAGGCAGCATCATCAACGATCCTTTGTTAAAAATAATCTGATACTCGATGCCGAGCATGCGGATTACGCGCAATATGATTTTTTCGTGTGGCACCTTGCTGGCCACGATCGTGCGGCCGATGTAAAACGGCACGTATTCCGCTTCGAGCGCTTTAACAAATTGATCCGGCGGAGATGCGGTAAGCGATTTCTCTTCGAGAGTTTCGGGGTTGTACAGCGTGCCGCCGTTTTCGGCGACGATAAGATCACACAATTTTATACCGGTAAATTTCCGCAGCAAATCGGGCATTATTCGTCCCGTCACAAGCACCAGCTTCCGGCCCGATGCCTTTAGTTTTCGCAGAGCCTCCAGCACCAGCGGCGATACAATGCCGTCCACGGCCACCGTTTCATCGTAATCGAAGCAGAATAACGAAATCTGTTCGGTTTCCACATCCTCCTTACGATGGGTGCAGTTGCAAGTTCGCTTTTGTTCCGTGATATGATCGGGATCATTATGGTTACGAGACTCCTGTCGTTGCTGTTAACAATACCGATATTGTTGTGTCCGATGCGTTCGTTCGGATACGTCCCCGTATTCGAAAAGTCGGACAACTCTCTCTCCGAAAATGCGGCAGGGGACCCACCGCTTCTATTGGCCGAGGCTCCGAACAATCGGCTTGAACTTGTCCCGACGCGGGTCGCTCAAGCAAACGACACGTCCATCAACATGGACGATTTGGGATTTTCAAAAACGGACACCACCGGCGATGAAAAATTTCAGAGAACGCTCAACAAACGAACAAAGATGTTGAAGATCCATCAGATCCTCGGACTTACCACCGCCGTTGCAATGGCCGTGGCGCTTTCGAGCGCGGGCGGCGCCGGCGGAGGAAGCGATCAAGCTTCGAAAGACAGTCGCGAAAAACACGAGGCCCTCGGTATCACGACCGGCGTGCTTTATTTCACGACGGCCGGCTTTTCAATTTTTGCCCCCCACGTTGAAGGCGAAAAGAAATCGGGCCGCACGAAAATTCACAAGTGGCTCGCGTTCATTCACTTCCCGGCCATGGTCGGCACCATGATTCTCGGCATGCAAGACAAAAAGAAGCTCGACAACGGTGAGCAGCCGAGCGGACTCAAGCCCGCGTTTGCAACAACCGCTGCCGTCGCTTTCTACACGTCGCTGGCCATCATGGTGATTCCCTTCGGCGGCAAAGGAGATGGCCAATGAACAAGGGGTTCGCGTTGTTCATCTTGTTCGCGACCGCTGCCGCAGCCTGGGCCGGCGACAGTATCTGGCTCGTTGAAAAATCGGTGATCCGTTACCACGCGGACCATCCGTTTCATAACACGATTGGGAAGACAGAAGCGGCGAAAGGGAAAGGTGTTTGCGAAGCCGACGGATGCAACTTTCTCGTCGCGGTACCGGTGAAAACGTTCGACTCGGGCGATCAAAACCGAGATTTGCACATGATTCAAGCGGTGCACGGCGGAGAATTTCCCATGGTGTCGGTGCGCGTCCAAATCAAAGCACCTCCCAAGAACTCCTTTAAAACCGATCTCACGGTCGAATTCGGTGGGAAACAGACAACTTACAAAGACGTTGGGTTTGATGTGTCGGACCAATCCGCCGATGCCTTTCGCGTAAAAGGCACCATTCCTCTGCTATTGAGCCGCCACGGTGTCGATCGACCATCGCTCATGGGCGTCGCCATCAAAGACGAGGCTCCGGTCGACATTGATGTGCTGTGGAAGCGAGCTCCCCAAAAATAGCCTCGAACGCGTTTTAGATTGCGCCGATCCTTTCGCGCTTTCGACCAATACTCTCAACAACCTTTGCATAAGAATCTGAAAACAAACGCACACCTTCTTTTTCAAGCTCTTCGCCGACAACCTGCATTCGGATCCCCGCTCGCTCCAAGCTGTCGAGAATTTGTTTCGACTCGTTGGGGTTTTCAGAAATGGTTGGCTTTATTTCACCGTGATCTTTAAACGCTTCCATTGTTTTTAAGGGCATGGTGTTCACGGTGTGGGGACCGATCAATTTCTCCACATACATCACGTCGCGGTACGCGGGATTTTTCGAACTCGTACTGGCCCACAACGGCCGCTGGAGCCGCGCCCCTTTTGCTTCAAGCGCCTTGAACGCCGGATTGAGCGATAACTTTTCAAAAATTTGATACGCCTGACGCGCATTGGCCACGGCCGCCTTGCCTTTCAGGGACTCAAGAGTTCGTTTCTGATCGTCGTTCGTCTGCTTAATCTTTTCATCCAACAGCTTGTCCACCAGTGTGTCCACCCGGCTCACAAAAAAGCTCGCCACCGACGTAACGTTCGCAATATTCCCGCCCCGATCGCCCAATTGCTTGAGCCCCCCGAGCCACGCCCCAATCACCTGTTGATACCGCTCCAACGAGAAAATCAGCGTCACGTTGATATTAATTTCATTACTGATGGCTTCTTGAATCGCCGGAATGCCCGCATCGGTGGCCGGAATTTTGACCATCGCATTTGGTCGATTCACTCCGCGGTAGAGTCGGGCCGCTTCTTCGAGCGTTGCAACCGTGTTGGTCGCCACCGTTGGACTGACCTCGATCGACACAAAACCATCATTGCCTTTGGTTCGCTCAAACACCGGCCTTAGAATGTCGCACGCTTGCTGAACATCTTCAATCGCAATGGCTTCGAACGCTTGAGCCGCGGTGCGCCCCTCGTCGAGATAGCGCCGTATGGCTTCGTCATAGGTTGATTCTTCAAGAATTGCCTTTTCAAAAATCGTCGGATTGGATGTCACGCCGCTGACGCCGTCTTCCATCACGAGTTTCTTGAGATTTCCTTGCCGAATGTAACTGCGCGCAAGAAAATCCAGCCATACGCTTTGCCCAACGTTATTGAGTTCGAGTAATCGATTCATGGTCGTTACTTTTATTACGCGAGCCTAAAAATAAAGTTTGTGATAAAACGAAGGCACGCATGGAAACGCATTTGTTGCAGGATCTCGCGGTCGTGATGTTGGTGGCCGGCGCAATGACACTTTTGTGCCACCGGTTTCAACAGCCGGTCGTGATCGGTTATCTTGTGGCGGGACTTCTTGTCGGTCCTTACACGCCGCCCTTCGCGACGATCACGAACCTTCAAAGCATTCACACGATGGCCGAACTGGGTCTCGTGTTCTTATTGTTTTCATTGGGTCTCGAATTCAATCTTCCAAAGATTCGAAAAGTGGGGACGTCGGCCGGCTTAGCAACGTTGCTTGAGGTTATCAGCATGTTGGCCATTGGATTCGCCCTCGGTCAAGCGTTCGGATGGAAAAAGACGGATAGCGTCTTTCTTGGCGCGATCTTGTGCGTAAGCAGCACCACCATCATTGTGAAAGTCCTTATGGATTTCAAAATGATGCAGGAGAAGTTTGTGCAGGTTGTGTTCGGAATCCTGGTGCTCGAAGATATTGTGGCCGTTGTAATTTTATCGATTCTGTCCGGCCTGGGAACTCAGAGCGGCCCCGATTTGAAAATTGTCGTGAGCTCGTTTGCGCGCGTGATACTTTTCATCATTTTGTTCTTGGTTTTGGGCCTGCTCATTGTTCCCCGTTTCGTTCACTGGGTCGCGAAATTTAAAGCGAAAGAAGTTCTCGGAATCGTTACGCTCGGCATTTGTTTAAGTGGAGCGCTGGTGGCGCATTATTTCCAATTGTCCGTGGCGCTCGGAGCCTTTTTGGCCGGTGCCATCCTCGCCGCGTCCAACGAGATTCACGAAATTGAAGAATGGATCCATCCGATTCGCGACATGTTTAGTGCCATCTTCTTCGTATCGGCCGGTATGCTGATTCAACCTCGATTGTTATGGGAATACAAAGGGGCCATCGCGATCGTGACGGTCGTCACGATCATCGGAAAAGTCTTCAGTGGAACCGTTGGTTCTTTTCTGGCGGGATACGACATTAAGACAGCCTCGCGCGTCGGCATGAGCCTCGCCCAAATCGGTGAATTCTCTTTCGTTATCGCGAGCCTCGGTGTTTCGCTGAAGGTAACCAGCGATTTTTTGTATCCGCTCGCGATCACGGTTTCGTCACTCACCACCTTAGCGACGCCGTACCTCATACAGCGATCGGATCACGCGGTGGATTTTTTACTTGCGGTTACACCGGCGGGATTTCGAGCAAAGCTTGATGGTTATCACGCGTGGCTTGAAGTCAAGTCCGCGCATCATTACGGACAGAAAACGGAAATTTTTTCAAAGTATCTGGTGCGACTCGGAACGTATCTCGCAATTTTTGTGGCGATCCTCGCGTTGTCCAAAACCGTGCTCGGTTTCATACCGCCATCCTTAGAAACGTCGCTCGCTGTGTGGGGGCTCTCTGCGCTCGTTTGCCTGCCACTTTTCCTGGCCATCTCGAAGTATTCGAATCACATCCTTCTTTTGCTGGTCACGCGCAGCAAACACTTGTTGCATCTCATTAATGTGAACGCGTTCTACAACGCTCTCGACGCGTTGACGGTATCCCTTCTTGAAATTCTCATCGTGGTGCTCGCCGCGCCTTACGTTGGTGATCCCCGACTTCTCTACGCGATGGCGTTTCTGTTTGTGTTCGTGAGCTTTGCGTTTCGAAAGAAAATAACGGTCGGCAAAGAGCTGCTGGAAAGCGCACTGGACCAAATTTTTGGTCTCGCCACGAGCGAACCGACACGCCAAGCGGTGTTACGGTCCGGCGACCGCACAATCCTCACGGACATTACGGACCAAGTAACCTTATCGAGCGAATCGATCGCGCACCGCAAAACCGTCCGCGAAATCAGGTTGCGCGAGCAAACCGGCGCGACGCTGGTAGCCATTTACCGTGAGGGAAATCATATTGCGAATCCGGGACCTGACACGGAACTGCTCGTGGACGACGTTTTGATCATGCTCGGCAATCCCAGCGAACTGGAAAAAGCGCGGAAGCTTCTCAACGAAAGTTAAACGGAAGGGCCGGGCCACGCGGACAATCGCATCAAATTAAAAATTTCCATTCGCTCATCATCCGTTAAAAAACGATCAAGTTTGACATAGAACTCGTTCTCTTCTGTCCGGTTATGAGAAGCGAGAATTTTGGAAAAGCGTTCCTCTTCTTCGTTTGTATATGTATCACCGTTTCGCAATTTCGCCTCGATTGCTTCCAGCCGGTCCCGAATCTGTCCGTGTTCAAGAAGAAGCTGCGCGGTTAAACCATCCTCGGCTCGTTGTTTCTGATCATAGTTAGAAAACAAAATCGCCTCTTCCCATGCCATATGTTGTTCAAGGCCGTGACGAAATTTCCGCAATGTTTCGAGCGCCTCATCAGGCGCCGTTGCTTTCAAGGCTTGGAAACGCTCGAATAGACGGTCGAGCTGCTCGTGGTCCTGCGAATAAAACGTTGTTATCGTCGCGTCACTCATTGTGGCCGTTCGGTTCTTTCCTGCGACTTAAGAATCTAGAATTTCGCGGTCATCATCACATACGTCCAATCGGACCCGCCAGCATTGGCGATCTTGTTGTTGATAAACGCGCCTTCAAAAAAATGGCTGTATCCGGCTTCAAACGTGACGCGCGGATCGTATATGTACCTCGCCAACAAATCCAGTTCGTTGCCGACATGCTTTTCCGAATTGGTCGCAGAAGCGGCTCGAGCGGCACCGGCGGAACTGCCGCTAGCGTTGTACCACCCGTCGTGTTCCTGAGCCAATCGAAAATCCCAGTAACCTGCATACAGGAACGTCGAACTCCCAGGTTTCCCGCTAACGTTCACGTTCCAAGCGCTCATGTTTCGCCAACCTTGATAGTCCATGTAGCCGTAGTAGGGATGATTGGTCGGATAAAGATTGTTGAACGTTTTGGACGTGGTGTCACTGGCGTTATCGTCTCCCGATGCGTAATCGTATTCGATGCCGACACGCACCTCGCGTGATCCGTGGAAGGTGTAACCGCCTTTGGCCGCGAACGCATAAGCCGAAACATTGACGTCCGAAGAGGAAACTCCGACGACGGTTCCATTATCGCCGAATTGATACGGCAATTCGGCGGAATAGTCGATGGCCGAAATCTTTCCGGCGATACGTGTGCCGACCGTGAAAATATTTTTTGCTTTGGCCACGGTTGTTGTGTCGCCTTCACGGTCCTGAAGCGCGTAGAAATCCACGACGCTGCGCGGAACAAGCGTTTTCCACGTGGAATAGAGACCGGAAAAGTCGCGGTCGGAATTGGGGTTTCCGGCGACCGTGCCGTCGTTTTCTTTCCGTTTCGCGGTCCATATATCCACGTCCGCCAAACGGCTCGGATACATCACCTTGAAAGCATCAAACGCACGCGCTTGATTGCTCCAATTGAAGTTACCGATCAATCGCTGATCTCCGTATACAAGTTCTTGCCGCCCCGCCCGCAGGGAGAACGGGCTTTTCAGAAAGCGTTTGAATTCCACGTAACCTTCATGAATGTCGATCGCGTGCGGCCCGGAATTGGTAAGGCCTGTCGCGCTCGATTCCTCACCCCAGTTTCTCGAATCTTGAAAGGTAATTTTCGCCGAAATATCGGGGTCCGCCTGAACCAGCGCGCTGAGCCGAATACGCGAGCCAGTAAACGAATTGGTGTCGCGCACATCTTTGTTGAAATCCGCATTGCTCCGGTACTCCGGACGTATCCGCACTTCACCGCCGAACACAACTTGCGACGGCGATGGCGTGCCTTCCGCAAAAACGATGTTACCGCCAATAATCAGAAATCCGCCCAGTGCAACCGCGGTAATCCAGCCCCCCGAATTTTTCATCCCGCCTCCTTTCGTGCGTGCACAGCCAGGAGGGATGGCACGGACGCACCGTGCCATCCCTCTTCGGCCTTCTTAAGATTTCGTAAACGTGAAAGAGACGGCCTTTGATTCTCCGGCCTTCACGGTCACTTTTTGCTGCGACGTCCCCAGCTTCTCGTGCCAGGCTTCCAGCACGTAGGTTCCAGCGGGCAGGCCTTTGATCTCGAACTGGCCCGCATCGTTGCTCACCGCAAAGAACGGATGATCCACGACGCCGATATACGACTTCATCCAAGGATGGATGTTGCAGATGAACGGCACCATCACTTCGGTCTTTTCGAACTTTTTGATGTTTTTCATCCCTTGGACCGGCTGGGCAAAGTTAAACCCCGGATTGTTCTTCGCCTGAGCATTGACGTTGTGAAGGGTCGCATCATCATTGGTAATTTCCAGCGGCTGGTTTGCCTGCACGCCGACGACATGCGGCGTGTACTGACAGCCTTTCTGTGTGATGGTGGCCATTGTGGTCGGAGCGGGAAAGTTTTTCCCTTCGAGCCCCTGCTTCACGTACACGAAGACATTCTTGAGGCCGCCCGTCTTTCCGACGATATACTCTTCGTTCATGATGCCCTGCGGATGCATTTGCTGACACATCGGATCGGCGGTTGTCTTGATCTTCGCGGGCGCAGGAACCGTCCCTTTGAAGACAACGCTTCCCTTGAGGACCGAACCTGCATCAGCCCCGTAGGTAAACGATCGCGCCGCGAATCCAACAGCCGCTATGAGACCGACGGCGGCAAGTGCGCTTGATATTTTTTTCATGGTTCGAACCTCCAATTACTTTTTCTCAACGGCGCTATAGATGTCCGGGGCTGCGGCTCCCGTAACCGTTAACGTGCCGAGAGCTCCCTTCTGAATCCGGAAGATCGAATGATCGACCAGCGTGAAGTTGCCCGGAACCGGCGTTCTCAACTCGGCAATCGCGGCGCTTCCCGCCGGAACAACGGTGGTTTGAACGTTGTGTGTTGGATCGGAAAGAGAACCCTCTCGATACACGCGATCAAAAATCGTTCCGATGATGTGGAACGATGAGATGAGATTTGGGCCGATGTTTCCAAAATAGACGCGGATGTTCTCGCCGACATTCGCTTTCAGCGCGTTGGCGCCTTGAAGCGAACCGACCTTCCCGTTAAACACGACATAGGTCGGCTTCTCGGCCGCGCCTTTTTCAGGTGAATACTCTTGCAACCCCTCATCACCGAATTCGCCTTTCGTATAGAACTCGCTCTGCATCACATAATACTCGCGATCAACTTTGGGCAACCCTTTCTCTGGTTCGACAAGAATCAGACCGTACATGCCGTTCGCGATATGATCGGGAACCGGCGGTGCCGCGCAGTGATAGGTGTAAAGACCCGGATTCAGCATTTTGAAGCGGGCCGTTTTCGATTCGCCTTGAGCAACCGACGTGATGGCCGCTCCTCCGCCGGGCCCGGTGACCGCATGGAAGTCAACGTTGTGGACCATTCCATTTTCTTTGGGATTGGTGAGCGTCACTTCGATCGTGTCGCCGACGCGCACACGAATGAAAGGACCCGGCACATGACCGTTGAAAGTCCAGAACTTGTACTTCGTTCCATTGTCGATGCCGTCCATCAGATCGCCCACTTTTTCTTCGGTGGTCAAGGCGACCTTAACGACCGCGGGTTTCTTCCGTGTGATGGCCGGCGGAACGTTCGGCGCCCATGTCAGCGTCGCGGTTTCCGTTGGTTGTGATGGCGCCGCCCAACCAAAAAGCGGCAATACCAGAAGACTTAAGAATAATGCCAATTTACTTTTCATTGCTTGCTTCCTCCTTTGATGATTTTTCAAACCAATATTGATATCGGTTTGGATTGAAATAGCGGAATGCGTCCAATAGTTTTTTTTCATGATCCTTATAGATTTTTTGTGCGTCGTCCGATTTGTCCTCTCCGGAAATATATTTGTAGGCCTTGCGCCCTTCGTTCATGCTGAGAACCGAGCAAGCGCCGCAGCACGGCGGTGTCGTCACAACACGCTTCACCGCTTTCTTCCATGTTTCCATGTCTTCCGGCGACCAGTTCTGAGCCATGGCACTGGCGCCCATGCCGAAGATCACCGAAACAACAATCAGCACAACGCTCAAATTATTTCGATACCGTTTCATCGCATTTCCTAAAAGGAACTGTGCCGCCGAATGGGCGGCGCTTCCTTCCGACGCCTTTCGAGTTCCTTCGATAATTCCTCGAGACCTTCTTTTCCAAGCAGACCTTCGGAAAATGGAAAAACCTCGTTTTCCTCCTTGTTCATGTGGTCCGCCAAACCCGATATAAACGTTTGATACGTGTTGGGCCACTGAACGGAAATGGGCGTTTCTTTGACTTGCCGCTCCAATTCATCAACGAGCCGGTCGATGGTCCGGTGATCATCATCCAAATGATCCATGTAAGCTTTGTTAATGAGCGGGCCACCGACGGGAATTTTGTTTTTCACGGCCGGGTAATAGAATGTTTCCTCGCCCCAAGCATGAAGGATCAAATGATCTTTGAAGAGTTCGGCGAGTCGAATGAGCCGCTTGGCGTCCCACTCGTCGGGTTTCTTCCCAGCGATCTGGGAAATATCCTTGATCAGCTTCCGAAACGTTTTGTGATCGCCAACAAACCGGTCAGTAATTTTCATGGTTCTCACCTCAATGCTGCGGATTGATTCGACTCAAAATTTTGGGCAACGTAACGCCGCCCCATATTAAAGCGGCCAAGACCCAAAGCCCCGACGACATATGGATCATGAGCATGTACCGGCTTGGAACCAGCTCCGCCAACAACCGGAAAGCGAGCGCGACAAGCACCGACACGCCGATCACGCGCATCGGAATCAAACGACTATTAAGAAGAGCCGCCTTTGCCGAATGACTGAGAACAATGAGCATGCCAAACGAAAAGATCATGAGACTGAATCCGCCCAGGAACACAACGTGCAGAGTGGCGATGCGAAAAGAAGGCCAGAAAAATCCGCCCCATAATCCGAGCGGAATCATCCAGGTTGAGATGTAAAAAAAATACATGAGCGTGGTTTTCTTTCTCAAGGGCCGGCCGATGCGCGCAAACGTGAACAAGTGCATTGTGGCGAGAACGGCCCTCAATCCAGCGCCGATCGTCGGATTAAGATTGTCGAGAAAAAAACTCACAAGAATTCCCGCGCCCGTTAGGCCGTGCAGCGCAACAGCAATTTTCCCTGTGCGAAGAGGCGATGGCCGGTCCGCCTCGCTCTCGGGGTCATCTACATAGCCGAAAAGAAACGGCGCCAGTTTGCCGGTGACGCCAAGCACCATGCAGAGCATGAACCCAACCTGCACCATTTGTCGTCCCGACGAGAAAAGCGCAAAGTTGGAAATGCCGAAGCGACTTACCACAATCAATGCCGGGCCAAGCAATGCATGCAAGAAACCGAAGCCCAATAAAAGAAATGACGAAGGCAGAGGTTTCATTCGATGCGGTACCCGGCTCGCAGCGAATAAGACAAGAGTCCCCATCAACGCAAGATAGAACAGCTGCGCGGCCAGCCAGTGATGCTCGAGCGTCGCCACGAGAAACGACGTGGCAGCGATCAACGTAACGGCAATTTCCAATTTCTTCGCAGGCCACGTTCCGGAAAAACGAGGAAAAGCCGTCATGAGAAAACCCACGACAAACGCCGAAAGAAAGCCTTGTGTCTGCAACGACGCGTGGGCCAAAGCAATGTTCGGAATCTTCCATCCCACGCTCCAAAGGACCCAGTGGCCCACGCCGATAACGCCGAACACGATGCCGAAAGGAAAGAACAGCCGAAATGGATTAAACGGAAGCGTGCGCCACCACGAGAACTGCTCGTCGCGTCGAGGGAAAGGAATGCTGGACGTTACCCCTGACGGTGTTTTTGGATTCTCGGTCTTCATGCCGCCACTATATCACCGGCAACCCACCGAAAAAAATGCGCTGGAACAACTTTTTTGAGATTTATTTTTCGTCCGAAAGAAGCCTTTTTAGCTTGTCCAACGAGACAATTTTGAACTTCTTCCACCCGGTCTGGATGATTTTTTTCTTCCGGAAATCGATCAGGATCCGGACCGCCGTGCTTTCCGTGCAGCCGGCCATGGCCGCGATATCTTCCCGCAGCAATTGAATCTCCGAACCCATTGTTTCGAACAAGTAATTCAGAATGTGGGCAATGCGACGCTCGACGGGCTCTTGCATGAGCGTTCGGAGGGCCTGCGAATTTCGAAGATGATTCCCAACCTGACGAAATATTTCTTTCCTGAATTCCGGGGAACGGTTCATGCAATCTTGGAACACGGCGGCGGAGAGCCGGTAGACTTCGCAATCGCGCACCGCGACGGCGCTCACCGGGTATTTTTTATTGTCCAGTACAGCGATCATGCCGAACAGGAGACCGGGCGTGATGTAATCGATGGTGGAGGTTTCATCGTGGGAGGTGTATCGCAACGTTTTCACGAGGCCGGATTTGAGAAGGAACACCGCGTCCGGAGAATCGCCTTCGTTGAAGATATACTCGTCCTTCGAAATTTTTTTTGGAAAAAGAGAAACGAGAGATTCGGAAGGAAGACCTTTAAAGAAATTTAAAGTTTGGAGAAATCGGTCCATCGGCTAAGCTGCTGGCGCAAAAGGCCGGATATCGACCGGCGGGCGTTCTTCGCAGACAAGCGCAGCGATTATCTCGGCCGTGATGGGCGCCAGCAACATTCCATTTCGGTAATGGCCCGAAGCGACAAACACGTTGGGGTTGGTGGGAATGGGGCCGATAATAGGATGGTCGCCAGGCGGCTTCGGCCGCAGACCCGCGGAGGTTCCGCGCATGGAACGCCGCGAAAGCCCCGGCACCAATCGCCGTCCTTTTTTTACGAGCTCGTCGCGTGCTTGATCCGTCGTTGATTCATCGAATCCGCATTTTTCCACGGTCGTTCCAATCAAAGAATAACCGCTTCTTTTCGGAACGATGTAGCCTTGCTCAAGCGTGAAGATTGGAGATTTAAGATAAGAAGGTGGCGTGTCGTAATAGGCCAATTGTCCACGGATCGGACTGATGCCCGTCGAAAAGGGAAGCGCCGCTAAAACCTCGTCGCTCCAAGCGCCTGCCGCCACCACGTAAGAGTCGGCCTGAAAGAAATTGTCCGCGCTGGCCGCGGTGGTTCGGCCTCCGTCTCGTTTTAAAACAATCGTTCCTGTATTTTCATGAAGCGTAGCACCTCTGCGACGCGCGGCTTCGAGAACAGCTTGAAGGAATTTTTCACCGTTAACCTGGCCGTCATCATGGTAGAGCGCGGCCCCGATGTAATCAGGCTCAATGACCGGAAATTTTTCTGCCACTTGTTCCGCGCTCAACCATTCGGCATGAAAACCGTTCTTTGCCTGATCGCGTACGCACATCTTAAGAAATATCGCTTCTTCTTCTGACATCGCCAAATTCAAAATGCCGCACGCTTCGTATTCAAAATCGATGCCGGTTGCCTCTTTGATTTCCTTGTGGAGATCCGCAAAGAGCGCCAGGCTCGGCCTTGCTATCGAGAGAAAGACATCGCCCCGATACGCATGGGTCTGACATTCAAGCATCGCGGCCGAGCTTCCCGACGCTCCCGAACCGAAATGCCGCTTCTCTAAAAGAGTGACGTTAGCGCCTTTCTTCGCCAATTGGTAAGCGCAACAAGCGCCGATAATTCCGCCGCCAATAACGATAACGTCACGTGTCTTTGTCATCCGCTAGCGATTCAAGACGCGCTTATCTTTTCCAAAATTCCGGCAACCACCTTCGCATCAAGTCCGTGATCGCAGGCTGGGTAAAGGATGTGCTCCTCCTTCATATTGTGCTGCTCAAGCATCGACCGAACCGCCTCGCAATTTTCGCGCGCCTGATGCAAATCTCCGTCCTCGAACGCGCGGTGCGCTTTCGCTTTGGTGTGGCGGATAGCCTCGTGCTCCATGTTCATTATCCGCACCGGCCCTTGTCCGATCATCGGATTTACCTCGGCAACGGCCGGGAAAAGGATGCTCTCCTCCCACAGAATATGCCGCTCAAGCCGTTTATCGAACTCATTAAAGAAAGACAGATCCTTTTTGCTGTCTTGGAAAGTGAGCTTTTCAAAGATCGCGTCAATTTCACGATGATCGCGTTCAAAAAATTCTGCAATCGATTCAACTTTGTGCATGGTGTTTCCTGCTCCTTTTGTGATTCCGTCCCTTTTTCCTCATCAACCGATCTCTTTCGCTCGACTTGAAAAGGTCGGCGACCGATGTGTGCTTAAACTCCGGCAACAAAACTTTCTTCGCATCGGACCAAGCATGATGGAGCGCACATGGAGCGCGGTCGCTGCAGACCGGAAGACCCAGCACGCATTCTCCGAGAGGCTCAACGCCATCGATAAGCTCGATAATTTCCAGCAAAGAAATTTCCAACGGTTCGCGCGCGAGTTTGTATCCGCCCCGGGGGCCCGGAACAGCGATCAAGATGCCTTTCTGAACCAAAACTTGGAACATCTTTCTTGTGAAATGTTCGGGCACGTGGGCGCGCGCACTGATGTCTTCAATTCTCACAAAAGAGTCCATGTCATTCGGAAAATGCATAAGCCCGCGGATCGCGTATTCACAACCTTTTGAATAGAGTCGAAACATGCGTTCCTTATTTACTGTGCCGAAATCCGACAGCCCTTGGTTCGTGTCAAATATTCGTCCCACATGCGGTTCAAACGAGTCATCTGTTCGTCGACGATCGGACCGATAGAAACCAAGTTCTCGTCTGGGAACGCTGTTTTTCTCGAAATTTCCAAACTTAAGTTCATGCCGTGATCCAGATTTCTCTTATATTCAAGAAGCTCTTCAAAACGTCGCTCATCGTAGGGACGGTCGAGCAACGATTTGAAGTAATCAACGTTCATCACAATTTCTTTTGCAAACATATGCGGCCGATGACCGGGGACCAGAGAGGGGCCTCGCCCATAAATGTGATCAATCATTTCCTTTAACGTGTAGGTCCGGTCAAACCATGCGATGTTCGGGCCCGGACAAATGGCTTGCGCAGCACTGTCTTCGGCCAAAATGCCCAACTTCACGAGCACGCCATGCCCGAGATGGTCACAGATGCACATTTTCTCAACGACATCTTTTCGAAGCCTTTCTTTGGCCGGCTCTTCCAATTCCATTCCGTCGATTTGTTCCAACTTTTTCTTCTGATACTGACGTGACGCCACGCAAATGGGTCTCTCCGAAAATTCCGTGTTCGTTACAGCAAAACCCTTTGGACACGGCGAGCCCGGGGCGTTTCGGTTGATCCGTTCCAACGTTTTCCGATGCGACTTCGTTCCTCTCAGCGTATTGAAAGGAATTCCTAACGGCGACGCATTGCTGAGATACAGTTCGTCGTCCGTGGCCTGCTGCAGAAGACGACGCGTGGGATCGTCGACGTTTGTCGCTTCAGGGACGAGGAGGAACGGGCTTCCCCACCCTGTCCGTGCGACACCGAATTCGTCTTGGAGTCTTTGCGCCTCGCCCGACGTCCCAATGCCGCCTTGGACCGTCATGACCGGTTCCGCTTTGACGGAAGAATTGTACGGCCACTTCATTTTGTCGTAATAACCACGAATGAGCGGCCGAACGTTGTCGGTAAGTTCATTCCAGCGTTCCTTAAATTCGTTTAGGATCGAAGGAAGAAGCTGACCGCGCGACGGAAACGCGTGCCCGCCGCAATTAAGACCCGACTCAATGCGGTACTCGGACACTTCCAACCCTCTTTTGGCCAAGAACTTACTCTGCGTCATGGCGGACCGGAAATCACTGACCTTCAGCACAATCTTTTTCTTAAATTCTCCAAACGCGTCGCGATAAAAATCTCGAAAGCGCGCCAAGTAACTGAAAAGCTTCGGATTCATGCCAGCGGAAAATATGACAGAGGACTTTAGACCGCTGATCGCGAACCCACGCAGCGCTGTTTTTGCATCCGAAAAATCATCGTCGAGAGGATGACCGTTGCGGTCATAGATCGTCCGATCCAGTTTCACCATGATATTAACGTCGATCGAACCGGGACGCATGCGTTCAGAAAGCGACTGCGCCAACGCGTCATGCTCAGGACCCTTCGCCAAGGAGACGAATCGCAGATAATCTTTCTTGAGAGGGCTCTCATTGGGAAGAAGCTCAAAATAGGTCTGTTTGTCGTTCGCCTCAAAAAAAGGCTGCTGCCGGACGGCGGCCAATTTTTTGGACACGAGCGCGCTCGCCATGTCCAGATAAGCGGCAATGCGCCGCGCTCTTCCGTCAACCAAATCTGTTGGAATCCTCTCGAAAGGCAAATGGTTTTTCTCCGAATAATAGGCGCGAAGCTTTTCCAGCAACAGATCGTCTACCAAAGAAACGACGGACGAGATGCCAAACGGAGCAACACGAATAGGGGTATCGATCGAGTGACCAATACCCATCACCGGAATATGAAATGAGTGAATTTGATCCGACATGTGGTCGCTTTTACACATTATGGATAAAATAGTCCATATTTCGGATCAACCCCGCCATTTCTACGCACGCCTCCGCCCGTTGCGCCGATCGGTGGATTCTTTCCCAACGCGGGACGAGGGTGAATCAATGAAAAGCATGGCGTTCCCCTGATCCCACTGCCGCTGCAGTTTCAGAATATTTTGATTGAAGGCTTTTTCCTCCCCATTCGATTTGCTGATTTCCAATCCTTTTTTTATGTATTCGAGTGCCTTCTCATTTTTTCCATTCCGATGATAAACCGTCGCCAGATTGACCATCGGGAGCGGAAAATCCGGATCGAGCGCCATGGCCCTTCGGAAAAGCCGCTCCGCGTTTGCAGAATCGTTCGCCATGAGATACAGCGCTCCCAGCAAGTTCGCTGCGGTTCCGATGTCGGCGTCAATCGCCTGCGATTCGCTGACCTTCCAATAGGCTTGTTCATAATCGCCGGTCGCGTAATGGCGAGAGGCCTCGTTAAACTTTTCGTACGCTCGGACAAACCGATCATCGGGAATAACGCGATAGATGTTTGTCCGCTCCGAGGCATCAGAGAAAATCGGCTGAAATCGGTGTGGGTATTGATGAATCCACTTACGAATGCGAGCCCACCCCTTGTTGTGATTTATGGTCGAGCCCACGGTGGGTGCCACCAACTCCACTTCTCGGTCAACAATATATCCGAAGGAGTTGCGGATCAAAAACAACTGAAATTCTTCGGCCCTATTGACGTTCACTTCGCATGTTGCGAACCTTTTTGCGTACAGAGAGACATTCGGCGCGATGATGCTAAACACCTTTGTTCCGGAAGCGGTGTTTTCTCTCAACCACTGAAGCGTCCGAAGCGGCGGGGATTTCATCGGATCCAAAGCGACAAACGTCTCGAAGACCGCGTAGGAATTGCTGACCACATACGGAACAAAAAACAAAAAGACAAAAACGGGCCGCATCCATTTTCTTCGCTCTCTCACGTGCGCAGAGATTTCCGCAAACCCGCGGGTCATGAAGACGAGAACAAACGGCAGAATAGGAATGAAATAGCGGCGGATGGCAACGTGCCAAAACAAATGGATCAAAAAGTATATGCCACAGAACAAGGCGACGGCCAGAAGCTCGGCGTGTTCGTTCGTATTTTCCCTCCATACACCGCGGAACCCCTTTATCAGTCCCGCCAGGCAGCAGACGATTATCGCGAAACGAACATAGAACGAAATCGGGTGCGGAGGAATTTGTAGCGCCATTACCGTATTGATGAACAAAACCCGTGCGAATTTAAACGTAAAACGTGCTTCCGAAGCGAAATGTTGAGGCCAGTATTTGATGAGAGAAGTGATATCGCGGCCGAACTCCGTGTGACCCGACGAACGCGTTAGAGACCACATGACCAACAAGAAAAACCAAAAAATCAACGGGATCATCACGATACCGACACGCGTGTTTTTTTTGCGGGCCACGATCACGGTGGCACCAACACAGATCAACACCACGATTCCCTCGGGCCGAAGCAGACTCGCCCATCCCAACAGAAAGCCGAGCCCCAAACCTTTCGGGACGGTCGCTTCGTCGAGGAATCCTCTTAGCAACAGGAAGCTCCCCAAAACAGCCGTTAAATAATACGGTTCGGACATAAGAACGCCGGAGTATTTACAGACAACCGGATTGAAAGCAAACAACGAAACAACCACCAGCGATTCGCCTGGCGACAGCCATTTCCGGGTCCATTTTCCGATCAAATAGACGCACAACACCGTCACCAAGCTCGACAACAATTCCAAATAATTCCAATACGGATCGACGAGCTTGGCCAAAGGGAAAAGCAACAGCGGTAATCCGGGCAAAGGATAATCGGGTTTTATTTGAGGGAACAACCCGGATGTGTTCAACAAATCTCGCGCGGCAATCACATAAACCGCGTCGTCGTTATAAATGCCGGTCTTGTACTGCGGATTAAGGAACACATACAGCATCGCCGCGGTCGCTATGATCGAATAGAAGATCGTTTTGTAACACCGCTCAACCCAATTTGGTTTTTCAATTCGTGGCATGTCGTCGTTCCTCTCCCATGAAGCGAATTAAAATAATTCCACTGACCGCATAAAAAGCAGCGGCCAACGAAAGCGTGCGTGCCTCGCCGAACGCGATGAGACACGTCATTCCAAGAACAGCACCGAAAACGGACATGGCTCCATTAACCGCCCAATACCAACGGACGAACGGCGCTTGACGAACTTGCGCGGCGGCCAATCCCCACGGCAGAAAAGTCCCCATAAGAAAACCGAGCGGCCACACAAAGACAAGCGTTAGCACGATTCGGGTGAACACGCCGGCGTTCGAGGCCACCGACAAGACGGAAACCCCCGCAACAGGGAAAAGCGCCAGCGCAGCAACAAGAATGGCGGCCGCCCATTTCGGATGAAGCCTGTCGGAAATCACGCTTCCGCAAGCACTGGAAAAAAGAAGGCCAAACAAAATCACGGTAAACCCATAACTTGGATGCCCGAGAAACAGACCGAACCGTTGAATCAACGCCAACTCAACAAAGAAGTAGGCCAGTCCGATCAGCGCAAAATAGCCGGAAAAAGCCACGGTTTCTCGAGACCAGACGGCTTTTCGCCGCATCAAAATGACGGCCGGAACCGCGATCAACAACACGCTCAGAATCGCAACAACGAAAAGCAACAGTTTTAGAATGTACCCACCGGGCGTTACTTGCTTGTTCTCGGACGGCACTCGATCGCCATTGGAAAAAAGTCGGTCATGAAATTGGAAATACGGTCGATCGTCCGTGGGAGCCGATATATCCAGTGGAAATGTGGAAATAAATTCCGCGGAGTCAGACGATTGAATCAATAACGCCAAAACAGAATCCGCAGCTGTTTTCCAGCTGTAGGCAATCTCGCAGCCGGAGGCGCGGCATTCGTTGGCCAAAACGGTCAAATCATTTTCTGTAAAAGGCTGCGGTGAAATCATGACCGTTCCGACGTACGATCGGTCGGGTTGTGTTTTTGGTAATCGCAACACCACAATACAACGCTCGGGAGAAGAAACGCCCATCTGGCGAAGCGTCTCCATGCCCAACACACAGGCCCGGAAAATATGAACGGGCCACTGTTCCGATGCGTAGTACCAGCGTGTCAATGACAGCACGCCGCCGGGCGCCAAATGAGACAACAAAGATTTCCACGATTCGATGGTATAAAGCCCGTTTTCGATAAAAGCATAAGCACCCGCGGCGCTGGCCGACCAGGTATCGACCAGAGAAAGCTGAATAATTCCGAAGAGTTCATGCGAACGCTCGACATAATTTCGGCCCTCGGAGTTCACGAATCGCACGTTCGCAAACCGATCAAGATGTCCGGTAAAATCGCCGAAGCGACCATTCACCGCTTCGATAATGGCGGGATTGATTTCCGCGGCGCGAATGTCGGGCTGGCCGAAAACAAGCGCCGCCAAAACGTCACGTCCACCGCCGGGCCCAATAATCAGCACCTTGCTCCGCGGGCGCAGATAGTGCGCGAAAGCCGTGATGTCTTTCTTCAAATAGGACAGCCTTTCCACGTTTCCATCAAAACGGGTGAGTGGCGTCATCGAACCACAGTCCACCTCGAGTTGCAATTGCTCCGCGGGCGGGAACGTCTTATCGAGCAGAGGTGAAATTCCCCAATTCAATGAGATCGGATATTTGAAAACCGCGATTCGCGAAAAAGCATTCCAACGTTCAAAAAGCGGGCGTGTCGGAGGATACCCCGCTCCCGAATGCAATTGAAAACGCCCACTCGGGTTTTTTGCAAGAACAAGCGTACCGATACAGACGAGCCCGATCATCGATATCCGCCAGAAATTTCGCCGTTTCGACAAAATCGCCGAAGCAACAGCCGCAGGAACCGCGGCTGCGCAAATCGCACCGGCCCCGCCGAAATAAAAAAGAAGTCCTCCCACCAGAAGACATCCCAACGCGGCGCCGAACAAGTCCGCGGCGTAAAACAGGGAAATATTCTTTTTTCTGCTCAGAACCAAACAAAGAAATTTTCCTGCTGACAGGAAAGGAGGGAATGATAAGGCAAACAACAAAATCATTCGCCCCACGGCGCTCCGCAACGTTATTGTCGCACCGAGACCAACCACCGCGAAAATCCCCACCATCATTCCGAGACTGGTCCAAAGAGCGTGCCGCGCCAAGACCATCGGAAGTTTTTCTTCCGGGACATCGGCGTTCAAAACCGATATCGCTCCGACCGTGAGCCCCAGCATGGCCAGCGACAAAACCACAAAAGCGAAGTAATAATAGAGCAGCACGCTAAAAAGCCGCGTGAGAAGAATTTCCCACAACAACAAACTGAGCGACAGAAGAGCGGTTGCGATGGATAACCGCAAAGGTTTCATAATTGCTCCACGAACGTTCGGCTCACTGGGGATCTCATCAAATCTGTTGATACGTTTCGGGAGATGGTGAATCAATGAAAAGCGTGGCGCCTCCGCGCGACCATTTGGTGCGCAGCGTTTTGATCGTTCGCATAAATTCCGCCTCCTCGCCGTTCGCTTTGGCCACTTGCAGGACCTTTTCCAAGCACGCTTCCGAACGTTCAACTTTTCCCTGTTTGTAAAACAACGTGGCCAAGTTGAGCTGCGAATTCGGAGAATCGGGAAGGTCGTCGGCAGCTTTCAGAAAGGCGCGTTCGGCGTTTATTGAATCACCTCTGATGAGCATCAGAGCACCCAAAAGATTTTGCGCGCATCCGAGCTTTGGTTCGATTGCCAGCGCCGCGTTCACCGAATCGAAAGCATCTTCATAGCGGCCGGTGTCAAATTTTCGGACCGCATCGATAAATTTTTCAAAAGCTTTTCTGTAATCGGCGTCATCGCCAATTTGGCAGACGCGCGTCCGCTCGTGAGCATCAAAAAAAACCGTTTTGAACCGTTCGGGATACATTCGAAACCAACGGATTTTTCTGGCCAACATAATATTCGGGTCGACCGTGTTCCCGACGCCGGGAGTGACCGTATCCAATTGCCGGTAAACCACATAGTCAACGTCGAATTTCATCAGAAGATAGAAATACAGGTCCGCGTTTGTCGCGTTGATCCCATGAACCGCGTGCCGGCCCGCGTACAACTCAATGCTCGGTTCAATATTGCTGGTGATTTTGGCATCGACGCCCACATGCTGTTTGATCCATTCGATGCTCCGCCACGGAGGGGCGTTCATCGGTTGTCGCACGACGAGCGCCTGATAAATTCCGTATCCGTTCTCGTACGCGTAGGTACAGAAAAGCACAAACAAGGTTAACGTCATCACCCATCCGTGGTGGCGGTCGGAAAAAAATCGAATCTTGCTGGCTCCGCGGATAACGATAATGAGAACGAACGGAAAGAGTGGGATAAAATATCTTGGCAAAGCGACATGCCAAAACACATGAATCAGAAAATAGGACACACAAAATAAGCCGACCGCCGAAAGAGTGATTTGATTCGCTGAACGATCTCGCCACAGAGCCCGAAAGCCAATCAAAGCGGCCACCGAAGAGACCAGCATAAACGCCACGGTAAAGAGGTTTGCGACAAACATCGGAACAAATCGCAACGCCCACCACGTGTCGAAAAGAAAAACCTTTGGAAGGTTAACCGAGAACGCGATGCCAGGAACAAAATTCTCGATCCAGTAGGCGACCAACGCCCGAAGATCTTTCCCAAATTCCGAACCCAAGGTTCGCTGAGACTGAAACCAAAACAGAACGAACAGCAACCAACCCAACAACGGGACCATCATCACTAGCAACAAATCTTTCCGGTAATGCGCGAGGAGCAAAGCGGCCAAAACGCTGATCACTAGCAAGATCCCTTCGGGACGAACCAAACTTCCCCACCCCAACACAAATCCCAACATCATCGCGCTTGAGGCACTGGGTTTCTCCAAAAGCCTACTGAGCAGAAAAAAACTGGCGACCGAAAATAACGTGTAATAGGGTGCCGGCATAACAACGCCCGAAAACTTTGCGACGACCGGGTTGAAGGCATAGAGGGCCATTACCGCCAGCGTTTCTGCTGCCGACAACCATTTCCGGATCCATCGTCCAAGAAAGAAAGCGGACAACAGCGTTGCCATGACCGACAACCATTCCAAAAGTGTCCATTGGGGCGCGACAATTCGTGCCAAAGGCGCCAGAATCAACGGCAAGCCGGGAAGAGGGTAATCTGGCTTGATGCCAAGATGCGGGTACTCCTCCGCTGCTCTCCACAATTTTCTGGCCACGATCACGTAGATCGCATCGTCATTAAAAAAACCCGTCCGGAAAAGCGGGTTCAAGCATGCGTAGAGAATGGCGGCTCCCGCAAGGATGCTGGAGAACAGAGACTGATAATATTTGTTTACCCAATCCAAGCCCGCACCAGCGGCGGTATCTCCGCTTGAACCTTTTTTGGCAAATGACATACGAATGCACCTCGTAATGGATCTTGTTCTGGTAACCGCGCCTCCCGGGTGTGTTGAAACAGAGCGCGCGAAAAACCTATTTGTGGTCTTCCGACGGATTAGTTTTTAACGACGAGGAATGATTAGAGGAGAGAAGGTGGAGAACGACCGGTAAGAGAAAACGAAAAGAACGAGCTTCTGTGAGGGATTTGTAATTTGCACAGAGTCCCATATTCCACGGTGAGCAGCGGTGGAATGTGAGCGGCGGATAATATCTCGAAACGCGGCCGAATCGCTTTTTTCACTTGAAGTATGCACGGCCGACAACGTTGAAAAACCCGCAGCACCTTTCGCAGATGATACGACGCGAAAGAATTTTTCGTGAGCGTCGACGCCTGTTTCGCTCCGTGCTGCCAGCGTGCAAGCATGATAAAGCGCCGATTGGGAATCTGGTGGGTCGGAACAATAAGCGAAAGAAACACGGCTAACGCAAACTTCAGCGCCGAAGAGCGTTGGCGTGAAACCGCTGAGCATGCTGTTGGACAGGTATCGGACATTTGTTACAAGCGTACCGGTGAACGCGCGAAAATCAACCCGTCACAGGCGAGGTTTCCGATTTGAGTCACAACGCGTGATTGCCACAAAATGGGACGCGAACCATCGTGATCGCATCCCACGGACAGAAACATTTTTGATATCGAATCACTCTCAACTCTTTCGAAACGATTTTCTGAAACATCGCATCATTTTGCCATACAAGTGATTTCATTCCAAAGCAGTCTATCTGAAATGTTCAACTTACCTTTCGGGGGTGCTATCACCTAATGCTGGGATTTTTATTTCTCTCACTAATGGCGAGAGTTTTATCAGGCAAAGCGCGTTTTTCAAAACCTTGCCATACATTCTGCCATACACTTTTTCACTCCAATTCGGCATGTGTCACTATCTTTGCCACAGAATTCGATGGTGCAGTCACATGATGGCAATTCTAACAAGCCGCTTCCCAGGGAATGACACCAAAACAGCTTTATATTTCAGCTCAAAAATAAGGCCTTGAAATTAAGGTATATATGTTATATATGTTAACTAAGAGTAAAACAGATCCCTCCAAGTGGAGATAGGCATGGAAATCGTTATCACAGAGTGGGGCTTGAATTCCTATCTGGAGTTGAAGGCGGAGGGTGCGTTTTCGGCCCAGGAGTATCGCGGAAAAATTCGGCCCGATGTGTTGCTTTTAAAGGTTTATCCTAACCATCCGAAATTTTCTCAGGACAATTTTTGGTCGCCGGAAATTCAGGACGGGTACAAAATGAAGTGGCATCAAATGGGAAATGGAAAGGTTCAAATCCGCCTTCCAGTTGGACTTCTCGGAATGGCGTATTTGTGTGAGGCCTACGTGAAACTGGATCCAAAGAAAGAAGCCCGCATGTTGGCTCGATTTAAAACTCATTTGCAATTGATTCGTCTCGGTCGATTCACCGAGCGAGGGAGATTATCATGAAAAACCAAGCGCTGGCCCCCACCCTTCAAATGGAACTGTATGAAATCGCTGGAGCGATGAAAAAAAGCGGCCTCTCGGCCGAATTCATTGCCGCCGCAGTGAACACCGCCACCGAATTCGAGGGCGTCTATGATCTCATGAAACTCTGGATCAACGAGACTGATAACAAAGAGCGGGATGAAATTGTCGCTGACATCCAGGACATGATCGATGATTGTGCGAAACAAGAGAAAGAAGAGGGCCCTTATATTCGCTTCAATGACTTGGAATCAGTAGCAAAGGACATTCGCGCCTTTAAAGATTCTCTTTTGGTGGAAGTGGACAAAGCCGGCGGGGTGAAACGTCTTTCCGAATTAACCGGCATCCCCCAACCGTCCCTTTCTCGCTTCTTTAATTCTAGTTCCATGCCTCAGCGCACAACGCTGCTCAAAATCGCCAAAGCCTTGCAACTGGATGCGGTAAAAATCGGAACGCCGTGGGCGCGGTAACATTCAACATGGCGGGGACGTAGCTAAGGCGACAAAAAACTTAGGCGCAAAAACCGTCCTTAAGTTTTTCTAATCCGAGCCGCTCAGGCGTAATTTTCAGGGTTGAGGGCGCGGAACCATGGAGATAGCGTCCCACGGACAGTATGCTTCCGTTGAGAAACGACCCCATTTGACATACAAACTGGCGTACAAGTTTTGAGCCTTTTTCATGAATCTCCGTTATTGCACCGTCAATATTTGCGGTTGCAGTAATAGCTGATCGCTCAACCTAAGATCTTGAGAATTCGGTCAAGACGAAAAACGCGGGTTTCTTTCCGTTCGTGGCAGTAAGCTTCAAGTCCTTCGAAGGTTTTTCCCATATATTCCATAGCTCCCCGCCGCTCCGGCCGAATTCGCCGGTGGGATTTCTCATCGTTGGACTTGAGATAAATGATTTCCAAATCTTTTTTCTCATGGATAGCTCTATCAACGATTTCAGTTTTGTTTTTCAAGGGCATGGCTTCATCTGAGATACGGTATTGGAACCGTGTCATAAAACGCACCACACGCCAGTCCATAAAAATATGCCTTTTCAAAATCGGCTTGATGAGAACGAGTCCCTCCAGGCTGGTGCAACGGCTTAAAGCGACGTAAACCTGTCCATGGGAAAACGTCCCACTGCCGATATCGACGATCACACGCGGAAACGTTTTCCCCTGGCTTTTGTGAATGGTCACCGCCCAAGCAAGGCGAAGCGGATATTGAGTAAAACTGCCGATCGTTTCCGATTCCAACCGCCCGTGCTCGGCATTAAAGGTGGTGTGAAACATTTCCCACGTGTAAGGCTCGACCCAGGCCGTTGATCCGTCCGCCAGCTTCACTTCAATGGAATCTGGTTCTCCTTGATGCTTATGAATTTTTTGAACCACACCGATGGTGCCATTCACCCAAAGTCCCTTAGGATGGTTATTCAAGAGCATAACTTGGGCGCTTTCTTTTAGCTCCAGAACCTCCTGTGTTGGGAAATTCTTGCGATCGAATTCACCTTCTATTCGGCCTTCGTACCGATGAATCCCGTTTGGAAGTTCTCTCAATCGCTCTTCATTTATGGCATCCGCCATGTCGTTTTTAGTGGTGAGATAAATAAAGAAATCGCTCTTTTTGGGCTTGAAGGTCGGCTGAAGACGAGCGTCCAACATTTTCAAATGGTCTGGTTGAACTGAGTTATTCCTAATTGCATTCAGGAGACCGATGAAAACGTCGTCCTTCTGTCGGTATATTTTCTCTAATTCCACCAACTCCAATTGGATCCCTGATGATCCATTGCCATTCGTGCTGAACACACGAGCATCAAAAAAATAAGGGCTTTCATAATACGAGCGGAAGATATCCTGCTCGCGAGATGTGACAACAGGAGGGAGCTGATAGAGATCCCCAATCGCAATTAATTGAAGACCACCGAATGGAGCACTTGGTGTTCGGCCATGAAGGCGTAAGAAACGATCCACACAGTCCAACAGATCAGCTCGGACCATCGAAATCTCATCAATCACGAGCGTATTGATTTTCTTATAAAGCAGTTTTTGTCGACGGTTGAGCTTGATGGAATTTACTTTTTCAGGCGTGATGTCCGGTTTGAAGCGAAAGAATGAGTGAATCGTCTGTCCTTTAATGTTGACCGCCGCTACACCCGTCGGAGCCAGAACCACCACCTCCTTTTTCGTATGGTCACGAAAATATTGAAGCAGTGTCGACTTTCCAGTTCCCGCCTTTCCTGTGATGAAAAGGGACTTGTTGCTGTTCTCCATCAGGTCGAAGGCATGCGAAAAAGCTTCGGTCCATTCCAATGTGCGGCTGGATGTGCCCGTCGAGACAAACTTTGATTGGGAGCCAACCATCGTCATATGGTCATTTATTTCTGCCACAACCTGTGGCAGTTGTTCGACCCCATCTTGTTAATCGTGCAGCGGCCCGGTGCGCGAATCGAGAACGTTTCACTTCCCAGACACCTTGTGAAGTTTCAATTTCTTTTCCGCTCATTCGATTGTTTTTGGGCGAGAGCCAGCCGTTCACGCGCGAGTTGAATGGCTTTGTGCAATTTTCTTTCGAGCAGCTTACGTGGCGGTAGCTCCGTCATATATTCCGCCACGCGGATACCGCTTTTTTCCAATTCCAAAAGTTCCACTTGTTCGTCGGATTTCCCGGCGCACAAAATGAGACCAAGAGGCGGTTCTTCATTCGGCTCTTGTTCATGTTTCGTCAACCAACGCAAATACAGTTCCATTTGGCCTTTGAACTCGGCTTTGAATTTGTCCAGTTTGAGTTCGATGGCAACCAGACGTCTGAGCTTCCGATGATAAAAAAGTAGGTGCTCATTTCGGCATAAAAATCGCGTTTTAGTGAGTCCTCGATAGGCAATAATTCGACAAAGTGACTCCATCCCAATCGTTGCGACAATGTCGCAATTATTCCCTTTCCATATTCGGCTCTCTTCTCCTTCAAAATATCTTCACGGATTCTCTTGCCCACATGCCAATGGAGCATGACCAAACTTGAATCGGCGACGCGTGCAACATGTCGACGGGCGCTTTCGATAAGAGCTCGAATGTCTTGAAGTAATTTATCAGCTCCCTTCCCGTGAGGCGCTTCTTTAAGGTTAAAGTGACCGACTTTCTTTGTGAGATTTTTCATTTGTGATTTACCTCCTCAATATTCTTGAGGGGTTGTCCCGCTTGAAATAAGGCGAGACATGGAGAATTTAACATTGATGATCGCGACTCATTTACGGTCATCATTTCCGTCAAGAGTTACTGCACTTATGTGCCAGTTGAAGGGCGAGGAACCATCGTAATCGCATCCCACGGACTATGACACATCGACGGAAAACCACCCTTTTTCCCATACAATTTCCCATACAAAATGGGGCGATGATCGACCCCTACCTGCCATAGTACCGATGATTTTGATAGTGCTATTGCATTCCACTGAACCATAATCAGCGTCAAGGCCATCTACTTCATTTCAAGAACTGCATATTAAAGCCGAAGAAGATCTGCCACTGCGGTTGACTGGGGCCGCGGTCCGCAACGGATACCTGGGGCTCCACAAAAACATTGAAAACAGTCTTGGCCATTGGAATCACTTGTCCAATACCCACACCAAGAGGAACACCGTAAGAATCGTTCTCGAAATTATAATTCCAGATCGGCGCTGCCCGCAGGTAACGCCCTTTACCCAATTGATAAAAAAGGAATGGCTGGAAAGCCCCGACGTTCACATCGGCGCGGTCGTCCTCTCCCGCAAAACTCGCCTGCCACGTGAGCAAATAACCGAACTGAACAATTTTCGATTTGGCGTTGAACAATACGTTCACCAAGCCAGCAGACCATTTTTCAGAACCCAGATTGTGATTGGTTGCGGTCGGTAGCGTCAGTTGGGGCCCAAAACCAAAGCTCACGGAGGGATTGCCGGTGTCGAACAGATAAGACGTGAACAAGTTTAAGTCGCTAATGCCTGTTTCCGTTTTATTTGGTCCCGTCGGGAAACTATTAATAGGCAAAGACGCCCGCAACAGCCAGTTCCCATCGAATGCGCGGAACGGTTGAGCATAACGCAACCAAAACTGGTTGGCCGACTCGTCGGACTCAGTCAGTTCCCCGATGAAATACTGCTGAACGTTGAACGCCACCATATTGGCCAATGGATTATTGGCTTGGGCGGCATTATTTTCATCCGCCCAAGCCGGCGCGAACAGCGTTAAACCCAATGCCAAAAGGACACCGCAATTCCCTTTCATAAATTATGGGGTAACGATATTGAACCAGAAGTCGAAACTATCAAGATAAGAAAGCATCTCTTCCAGCTTGCCTTCGCTGCCCTTGACCTTGACGCTCCCAGCGGTTATTGCATCTGTCAGCGTGGTCTCCTTCAATACGATCTTATTCAGCGTGTCTCGCGTCAGCGTAATGGTTGCATCGGCGTTTTTCGCCTCCAACCCCTCCGTGTGGTTCAACACGCCATTCACCATTTCGAGGCTGTACTTCTGCTTTAGATCCGTGAAGTCGAAATTCAGCACAATGCGCTTGCCTGCTGCCTTCGGGCCATTTAGTCTCATGGCCAGAAAATCGAAAAACAGATCCAGACTCATGGCCTTTACCGTATCCGGGCTCGACGTGTTCGGCGTGGGAAGTTTGGCTACACCCTCTCTTAACTCCTTGGCTCCGGTCAAATAGAAATTACGCCAAGGACCGCTTTCTGACTGGTACCCCAACTGCTCAAGAGCATCGGCCTGTAGATTTTTCGCCTCCTGATTGCTCGGATCGGCGAACACTGCATGGTTCACCACTTCGGCGACCCAGCGATACTCGCCTTTCTCGTAGGATTTTTTCGCTTTTTTGAGCAGCCCTTTCATGCCGCCCATCATCTCAACATAATGTTTTGATGCTTCTTCCGGTGGCAACACATACAATGTTGCGGGATTACCGATAAACCATCCGAGGTAGAGAACGTAGGTGGCTTTGACGTCGTGGCTCAATGACCCGTAATAACCGCGATTTGAAAAATGGTTGGCAATTTCTTGCGGCAACTGTACCTGTTCTGCGATCTCGTCCATGGTGTAACCGTGGTTGGCCAATCGAAGCGTTTCATCATTGATGTAGCGATACATATCCCGCTGAAGCGACAGGTGCTTCACAATGGCTTCTTGTCCCCAAACTGGCCAATGGTGCATAGCGAATAACACTTCCACCTCGTTTCCCCACATCTTCAACGCTTGATTTAAGTATTTGGACCAGGCCAGAGGATCGCGGATCTTGGCGCCTCGGAGCGAATACGTGTTGTGCAGCGTGTGCGTTGCATCTTCCGCGGCGTTGATCGCTTTCTTTTCCTTGATATAACACAGCATCTCGGATGGAGCTTCACTCCCGGGCGCCATCAAAAACTCATACGTCAATCCATCGATAACGCGGATCTCGCCGGTTTTTTCGATGATGTCGGTCGGTGGGATCAATGTAACCGTGCCGGCGGATGTCGTGGTGCCGAGACCCGCTCCCACCTGACCGGTGGGGCTGGGCGGCAAGAGGTTTCCGTACATATAACTGGCGCGCCGGCTCATAGCGGTTCCGGCCATCACGTTTTCGGCCACCGCGGCTTCCAAAAAACCAGAGGGAGCAAAAACGGCAACTTTTTTCGCATCCACATCCGCTTGATCCACAACGCCCCGCACGCCGCCATAGTGATCCACATGGCTGTGCGTATAGACCACCGCAACAACAGGTTTCTTGGGCCGGTGTTGGAAATAAAGGGCCAGCGCTGCTTTGGCCGTTTCCACAGAAATTAGAGGGTCAAATATCGTGAGCCCCTTTTTACCTTCGACGATGGTCATGTTGGAAAGATCTTGGTTGCGAACTTGATATATACCGTCGGTGACTTTGAAAAGGCCTGAAATATTCAGCAACTGGGATTGCCGCCACAAGCTCGGGTTCACGGTAGCCGGAGCCGTGTCTCCTTCCTTAATAAAGGCGTACTTTGCGGGGTCCCATATCGGGTTGCCTTGCTTCCCTTTAATTACCGCTGGCGACAACGGAGCTATGAATCCCCGATGGGCCAATTCAAAACTGGTCTTATCGGAGAAAGGAAGCTCTGTAAAAAGCTGGGCATTGACCTCTTGAGTGGTTTTCTCCGCCGGTTTTGGACGTTCAGCGGCGATGACATAGGGTATGTTTAGGGCCAGCGCCGTCATTATGAATCCCATCAAAGGCATGAATAGTTGCCGCTGACAACCAATGATTCTGTTTTTCATAAATCCCTCCTTCTATCTAAAAATTTGCGCACCCCCGTTCATGACAGGCCGGACGGACCTATTTTCAAACGCTGTGCTTAAATTCATGAAGATGTTCTCATTTGCAGTGTCAACTCAATATGATCGGCATCATATAGATGATTTTGATGGTGCTATTACACCTTTATCGGGGGCCTCGACGAAGCCGACTCAGTGAATCCTTTTATTTTGAAATGCTTTTTAGGACCATCCAGAAGGCTATTAATCGCGTCGAAAACAACCGCGAATTGCTTGTCATATTTGCCTCGCATCTTTCGAATCTCTTTGCGGAGATTTTCATACGAGGTATGAAATCCTTTAAGCCTGGTGAAAGCCCGCATGATTTGGATGTTGACTTGAATGGCCCGACGGCTGTTCAAGACCGATGACAACATAGCGACGCCCTGTTCCGTGAATACATTTGGTGGTGTCCGCCGTCCTCCCCGACCGTTTGATATTGCAAATTGCAAGACCAAAGATTTGCTCTCCACTTCCGTCAACGCAAACATGAAATCTGCGGGGAAGCGTTCCCGATTTCGCTTGACGGCAAGATTAAGATTGCCAGTTGTGACTCCATAGAGCCTAGCCAGGTCGGAATCGAACATGACGGTTTGGTTTCGGATTACGTGGATCAATTTCTCTACATGTGCTGATGTTGCGATGGCTTTCATGAGACCTTCCTTTCGGAGGGGGAGATTTGTTTACCGGAGGGAGTTGCTATTGAGGGATTGCAATCTTATCAAATCATCGACGGAGAAATGTGGTTCTGTGAAGAACTTATGGGTTATTCGACCAAGATTGCTGCAAAGCATTTTTGAATCGTTCAATTCTGTTTTTATGTTCAGAATTTAACTTTGGGTGACTCCAAATATTCCATTGATTCCCCAGATAATAAAGGTTTTCACTTCGCGCGTGCACAAGACATGAGCAGCTAACAAGGGCCCCGCTAACCCGTTGATTTTCGAACTGCTCAACAAAATCATCATTATGCCTTTGAAGAAATTCGCTATTAATCCTATTGAGCTCTTTCACCGTATCGTCTGGGCGATCAACCTCTAGCATTTGACCTTGAGGAATTAACTCGTCCAAATTGAATGCGGCAAAACCAAATCCAGAATAATTTCGAATCTGTACCGTTGCTCTATATAAGGGATCTTTTACGTTTTTTTCGGAATACACCTTTTTACAGGCAACGCCGGTTGTCATCCCGTCTTCCTGCCAAATAACATCAGGCTCTTTTAAGTCAGCGTTCAAATCCGATCGTTTTGCTCGATACCAAACTTCAACTTCCCAAAAAGTATCTTTAGCTACCGAAGGTTCACGTCGATTCATACTTAAGGGTCCTGTAGCGAGCTTTATTAAAAGTTGCTTAATGCCGGATATGCCGTCTAACGACACAATAGCAGGGGCAACTCGTTGAATAGTGAGCAAATCCCAAATCAATTCATGATGTTCCGATGCAATTGATTTATTTTTCCAAGCGTCTGCCAGCTTTCGCGAGTTCGCAACGAGACTAGATAAATCGGATCCGTCCTTCTCCTGGATATTCTGCTGCTGGAAAAATGCCAACATTTTTTCGCCAACAAGAGCGATGCTTTCGAAGGAATCAATACCTTTTCGTTGCATGTCTGTAATCTTCATCGGCAGGAACAATCCATGTTTAGGAGAAAAGAACCATCTCGACTCTTTGCTATTTGTAGGCATGAATTTTTAGAGCCTGGTCACGGAGCTGGTATATCCAATGATAATTTTTCACCTACCAAGCAAGGCGCAGTTTTTCTCCCGATACATATTTTCCTTTTTGATTTTCCAAACAGCATCATCTGACAACGGATCCTTTTGTTTATAAACATCGTCCACTCGATCAGCATAAATTTGCCCCAGAATAAAATCAGGGGATGGCCCACTAGTCAAATTCCATAGGACAGCAACATGTGGATGAAGTTCCTTCCCATATGTATCAGCATGAGAATTTGCATACGCGATGAATTCCCGACCTGCGTTTAGACCGAGCACGAATAGCCGCTCTATCTCTTTGTCATTTGGAGCAATGGCCGAGCATTCAAAAGCACTCAGAGTTAAGAACGAATTTTTGATCTGGGTTTCTGCCTTTGATTCCGCTCTACATACAGAAGAAAACGTTAGAAGAATTATTGTTATTGCAAATCGCATATATTGCCCTCCGAATAGTCCTAAAAGGAATTTGTTCGCATATTTCCGTCTATAACCATAGACCAATTGCACGCCTGTACGCCCCCCATCAATACCTGCACCCCAGCGACCATTGCATTGTGCTTTCCCATACACTCTGCCATCACTTTCGAATGAAATGGCCTCTTGTGGGATTGACCCGATTTGGTGGACACATAAGGAGAGTGGTATATGATGTCCACAATGGAAATACAGGATAGGAAGATGTCCCGCCGTCCGCGGCGGATTTTTACGGATGAGTTCAAAGCTGGGGCTATACGGTTGGTGTT
>JBGAON010000002.1:0-673615 GCA_044221725.1 Elusimicrobiota bacterium | reverse complement strand
ATCGAACACGCCTGTGTACCCGAAAGCCAACGCTATAAAGAAATAGCGCAGTTGCTGTTTCTCGTTGATTGACCGCGTGCTGCGGTATTGCAAATAAAGCTCGCGAAACGTCAGCGCTCCGTAGATACAAAACAAACCCTAAATTTCGCTGGTTTCTTGCACGAGACCCGCAAAGTCGAAATGGGATTTTTCGAGAACCACATCTTCTTCCTGAATTTTTGCGAGCTTCAGCAAATCGTTCACGAACAATTCGAGCCGGTTCGTATTTTTCTCAATGATCTCCAAGTATTCGAGCGTCTTGACGGGATCGTTCGGTTGCGCTTTCTGTTGCGATAGCAAAACCTCGATGGCGCCTTGAATGGTGCTGAGCGGCGATTTAAGTTCGTGCGTCAGACCTGTCGCGCTTTTGCCGCGCAGCCAGAACGTGTGACGCAGCAGGTATGCGTAAATCATTGGGCCCAGCGACAAAAACAATCCGACAAGAACTCCAAAAGTTAAGACGTTCCCGATTTCGTTTGGATTCACTCTGTGCATGATGACCGAGCTCAAGGGAATTAAGCCGGCTGCTAGAAATCCGTAAATCAAGAAGATAACAGCAAACTTCCGAATGAGAATGTTGATATCGAAAATTTGATGCCGGGCAATGGTGTAGGCGACGATGCTTAAGAAAATGGAAAGGAACAAATAGCCCAATGGATAGTAGTTAATTCGAAATGTCGTCAGAAAATCGAGAGAACCAAAGTATGCAATGATCGAACCAATCAACAGGTTGCGGAATTGCTTTTTTTCTTGAGGTGAAACAGAGGATTTCCAACCGATCCAAAGGTTTCTAAACAGCAGTCCAGCGATCGTAAAGAAAGGCACAAGGAGAACCGCAGCATACAGCCGGCCGGTTGCGGTTGGTTGGAAGTATGGATACCATCCCCAAGAATAATGTTGAAGATTTACAACGGTGTCGGTAAAGAAAATCATTGGAATGGCGACAACCGTCGACCAGGTGAAGCAAATCCAGATGAAGGGGCTGTTCATTTGTCGACGCAACCATGCGACACTGAACAAAACGAAGCATGAGGGGATGTAAGACACACCGAAAAAATAAGACATCGATTGAAAGCGCATAGCCGTTGAAATATCTCTCGAAAGAGAGATTGCGCCAAACATAAACATCCACACAGCGGTGGAAAGCGTCATTAAGAAGAACGTTCTATTCTTTTCCGATTTCGGATTGTTGAGAAGAACGAGTAGTCCCACAGACAGACCTATTGTGCCCGCCGCTACGTTCAGAAATCCGTGCGTCGTGTAGGTGAAATAATTTTCCAGCATGAGAATGAGATGCGGCACCATCAGAACTTCTCCACAGGCAACGCAAATGTCACCGTCGTCCCCTTCCCTTCTCCTGCGCTGTCCGCCCAAATTTTTCCTCCGTGCGCTTCCACCCAGGCTTTCGCAATTGTTAAGCCGATGCCGGAGCCCTTGGTGGAGTGTTTGCCTTGAAAGAAACGGTCGAACACGTGATCGATTTCGCTGGAAGGGATACCTGCGCCGTTGTCTTGAACTTCGCAGAGGAGCGTTGTCGGTGTTTTCCTGATGGCCACCGCAATGCGTCCTTGTTTCGTGAATTTAAGCGCGTTGGACAACAGGTTTGAAATTACTTGGCGAATTTTTTCTTGATCGGCGGTTACTTCGAAGGGCTCGCTCGCATCAAATATCAATTCTGAGTTTTGTTTTTCGGCCGTCGGTTGGTGGTGTTCGCATTCGGCGGCAATCACCTTTGTCAACGAAAATGGTGACGGGCGAAGCTGGATTTGTTGATCGGAGGCGCGGGCCACGTGAAGGAGATCGCGAACAAACGAATCGAGACGTTCGGCGTTCTTCTGAATGATCGCTGCGTAATCATTTTTGTTTGATTCTCCGTTTGAGGCAAGCAAAAGGCTTTCCGACGCCAAAAGAATATTCCCGATCGGTGACTTGAGTTCGTGGACAAGGCCGGTCGACGATTTTGTTCTCATCCAAAATAGTTTCTTCGTCATGTACGCGTAGATCCACGGACCCAACGACAAAATAAAACCCATGAGCGCGCCAGTGCTAAGCGCCAAGGCCACCGGAGATTGAATCCATAAATCGGCGTGCCGCTTGGAGAACACGTATATCACGGGGACCAAAAGCCCGAGCAGGTACGAATAGATGACGGCTAAAAGCGAGAATTTTTGATAGGTCAGATTGATATCGAGAAGATTGTGACGCACCAACGCATACGCAAACAGAATCAGGAAGAGCGTTACCGAAATGTATCCCAACGGTGGCGTATCGAAATGGAGCACGGCCAAAAAATCGAACACGCCTGTGTACCCGAAAGCCAACGCTATAAAGAAATAGCGCAGTTGCTGTTTCTCGTTGATTGACCGCGTGCTGCGGTATTGCAAATAAAGCTCGCGAAACGTCAGCGCTCCGTAGATACAAAACAAACCCTGAAAGAGCGCATAGTAACCGATACCGAACGGCGTGTATCGTAGAACACACATGATTCCCCAGCTGGTGTGTACGACATCGTAGATTCTGTCGGTGTAAAGAGTGTGCAATGTTGCTACAAACGCCGCGGCAACGAACCCAAACAGAATAATGTTGTTTTGTTTCCAATTTTCGCGCCACGTAAGAGAGAACCAATAAATGGTCGGCGAGATAAACGGCACGCTCAACATGTGCGTGAAGCGAAGCCAATGCTTGGCTTTTCCAATATCGTGCGTGGAATGAAACAGTCCCCAAAACAGCAGCCACCAAGCGACGGTCATTGTGAAAAGAAAAAACAATTGGTGGCGACGCGACCTTGGCATGTGAGCGAAAACCAAAACACCGGTGACAATCGTCGTGAACAATGCCGCGAAAATAAAGGCGGGGTTGTTTATATATCCGACAAAGTTTCTCATGCGTGAGCGGGAAGCGTGAACGTTACGGTTGTTCCCCTCCCTTCTCCCGCGCTGTCCGCCCAAATTTTTCCGCCGTGGGCTTCGACCCACGCCTTTGCGATCGTGAGGCCGATGCCGGAACCTTTGGTTGTTTTGCGGCCTTGGTAGAAACGTTCAAATATTTTTTCCAAGTCGGCGGTCGGGATTCCCGCGCCTTGGTCGACGACCGAGCAACGGACATGACCGTTCGTGCGTTCAATATTCACGAAAATTTCGCCCTTGTCAGTGAACTTGATGGCGTTTGACATGAGGTTCGAGACGATCTGTTCGAATTTCTCGGCATCGGCGAAGAGTTGCGAATCTTTTTCTCCCCGCACGTTTAACGTCAGGCCTTTTGTTTCAAGAAGCGGTCGGTTCGCGTCGGCCACGCGCGCAATCACATCCATCGGGCTGATTGCGGTCTTCATCAACGTTACATTGCCATCTTGGATTTTCGCCACGTGCAGCAGGTCTTTCACGAAACTTTCGAGACGGTTGCCGTTGTTGCGAATCATGTGCGCGTAGCTGAGAATTTTTTCTCGGTCAGTGTTGGGCGATTCAAGTGTGGCCAATAGCACATCGACAGCACCTTGAATGGCGCCAAGGGGCGACTTCAGTTCGTGCGCAAGCCCGGTCGTCACTTTGTCTTTGAGCCAAAACGTGTGGCGCACGAGATACGCATAAATGAAAGGACCCGTTGATAGCACCGTGCCAAACGCGACGCTCGAAAGCAACAAGAGTGATACGCTCGCGTTCGTGCTCGTTTGAGAAAAATAATGGTGAAAGATTGGCGCTGCAATCGGCAAAAGAATGGCGAACAAGAACGCGTAAATGCAAACGATCATTGAGAGTCGCTTTACAATCAGATTCACATCCAAAAACTGATGGCGAAAAATGCTGTACGCAATAATAAGGACGAACGCGGAGAAAGAAATGAATCCGAAGTGAAAGAATGGAAGCCCGGCGGAGACCAGGAAATCAATCGAGCCCGTATAGCCAACAACGAAACCGATGAGGAACTGCCGATATTGAAGTTTCTGACTGGGCGTTTGAGCGTTCTTCCACGCTCGGAAACTTTTCAAGAACGATAGATGCGCTACATAGTAAAAGAATGCCAAGATAAAAACGAAATACAGACGGCCAAAGGTATCGCTTTTGTAGTGAGTAAATCGCCCGAAACGAAGATATTGGTAGTCGCAGATCGATGGCGCAAAGAAAAACATTGTGAGTGCGAATGCGGAGGCAGTAAGGAATATAAGCCAGGTTGTTTTTTTAGAGGGTGGTGTATCCGTCCAGTACGAAGTGAATAGGTAGACAAACGGTGATATAAATGGGACTGCTAATAGATACGAGAGCCTCAGCCATAGATAACCATCATTCGTATCGTGCACCGAATGAAGCAACGAAAAGCAGAACAGCCAAATCCCACCGGTCAGCGTAATAAGAAAAAAAGAGCGATTAATTCGCGACGTCGGATTTCTTGAAAGTACAAGTAGCCCTACCGAAATGCTCAATGCGAATGCCGTGAAATTCAAAACGCCGATCAAGTTGTAATCGAAGTACGAGCGAAGAAAAACGAGGGAGTTATGGATCATTGTCTAGAATTTCTGTTCGATTCCGAGCGACCACGAATTCACAAACGTTCGGTAAGTCCCGTTGATGGCGCCACGCGTAACGTTGTTTGATACGGAGCGCGTCTCAAACCATGCGGCGTTGTATGCGAAATGAAATTGTGTCTTGTAAAGTTTGTAGGTGAGGCCGGTGGTCGCTTCGTAGCGGTTTGCGTCGGGCAGGCTGGAGTCAAACGTTTTTTCGGGAACCGCGCGCGGCAAATAGCCGCCGCCGAGGCGCGCGGTCCAGCGGCGCGATAAATCGTACGCGGTTCCAACTCCAAACGAAACCGTGTCTTGCCACTCGCGCGTTTGCGGATCCACGCCAGCGCTTAAGATCGATTTTCGTGTGGGGTTTGTTTCCGAGAACTGCACGCCAAAGTCGTGTACCGAGCTCCAGCCGGTCCATTGCACGTCGGATTCAATCACCCATTTCTCGATTGGGCGATACGCATAACCAAAAATAAATTCCGCCGGCAAATCAATTTTCGCGGACGCGGCGGACGAATAGTTCTGCCCGCCAAAAACTAAACTGGCTGTTCCGGACATCCCTGAAAGATTTTGGCTGCCGTTTATTTCGAGGCGAACCGGCGATCGGTACGACGCGCCGACGCTGTGCTTGGGGTTTATTCGATAGAGCGTTCCAACATTAACGCCCCACCCGTCACCGTCTGCGGTGAAACGCACGTCGCCGTCCGGGGCCGGTGCGCCATTGATGGCGCTTACGCTGAGCCGCTTCTGCAGATCAACATCAAACGCGCGAAAATAATCGACGCCGAAACCGAACGACCACTTTTCGTTGAGAGCGGCGGCCATTGTGGGATTAATCGTAACAAGGTGAAATTTTGACGTTGTCGCCGTGTATTTCGAAAAACTTTCCGCGCCCCAGCGCGTCTCGAGACCGAACGTCGAATGAACGCCAAGTCCGAAAGCAATTTTCTCAGAAGGGGCTCCAAAACTCAAAAACAAACTCGGCACATGAATCGGCTCCGATTCGCCCTTGGTTTTTCCGCCGCTGAACGCTTCCCTTTCCATATGAATGTCGAGAATGTTGTCGTTGACCGACATGTTCCACCCGCCCACATGCACAAGACCCGACGGATTAAAATAAATCGCGGTCGGATCATCCGCCTGCGCGGTCACGCAATTAAACATCCCAAGCGGCTTTGCCCCCACGGCAGCTTCGTTCGATAATCCGGACGTTCCCATTCCCATGACAGCAGACGGAACCCAACAAACGACAGTAACGATTGCGACAATTTTTTTCACAAAAAACTCCCTCTCTCTTTTTTCGAAGAGAAAATAATTTACGTCCCCCGCAGGAGGGTGCGGTTGGTTGGTAATGCGCCGACTGTTCTGGCGCGGTGTGACGATATGACTATGACGTGTGGCTAACGAAAAATTTATTCAACGAGTTCGAATTTGTAGCCGATGCCTTTGAGCGTGGTGATGGAGTCGGCGTATTTGCCGAGTTTTTTGCGGAGCTGGTCGACGTGCACGTCGATGGTGCGCGACGAACCGGAAAAGTCGACGCCCCAGACGGTTTCGTAAATTTTGTTGCGCGTGAGCACGCGGCCTTCCATTTCGACGAAGTAACTGAGCAGCTGAAATTCGCGCAGCGTGAGCGGCACCGGTTTCGTGTGCAGCGCCGCGGTGTAATTACCACAGTTAAGCGACAGCGGTCCCGTCACCAAATTGCGCGGGCCGGGCTCCGTGTGAAAGCGCCGCAGCACCGTTTTCACGCGCGCGAGAAGTTCTTTTTGACGGAAAGGTTTCGTGATGTAGTCGTCCGCGCCCACTTCCAATCCCACCACGACGTCGGTCTCTTCGCATTTTGCGCTTACCATAATGATGGGCACATGCTTGGTTCGCACATCCGCTTTGAGCAATTTGGCGACCTCGTAACCGTCCATATCGGGTAGGCGCAAGTCGAGAATAATTATGTCGGGCGGGTTCGCGTTTATTTTTCGGAGGGCGTCCGCCGGGTGCGTGGCGGAGGAAACGGAAAAGCCGTCCATTTCCAGGACGTCGGTGGCAATGCGGATTAGATCCGCCTCATCGTCGACAATAAATATGCGTTTGGACACAAACACTCCACAGGTTAGGTTGTGTGAATTTGCTCGAGGGTATTGCCAAAAAGGCGTGGAATTGTGGATTTTCCGACGGAAAAAGTCAACATAATAAAAAAATCCCTCTCACCAAAAAGGTGAGAGGGATTTTTGCGTCTAAATATCAGCTCAATTAATTGGTCGGTTACTCTATCCCCAACACTTGCCGGCCGTTCGCATTCGTGTGCGACGGCGCTTCGGCTTCGCCGCGCATGGATCCAGCAAACTCGCCGCCAAAACGGTAGCCCAAGGACACCCGGTGAGTGTCGCCCAAATCTCCGAACGGAACGAACGCATAATCGATACCGATGTTCATGAGGCGGAAGCCGGCGCCCGCAGCGAAACCGCTACCGGCCCCATTATCGCGACCGAACTGATAACCGGTGCGAAGCGCGAACATTGGCATCGGCGCCCATTCGATTCCGGGCTGCACATACGACACGCCGTCGTGAACGAGAATATCCGAATCCACGGCCAACGCCAGTTGGCCCGCGCGTTCAAATTTCATGCGATACGCGACGCCGGGTTTGATGTCCAATGGAAGCGGGTCTCCCTCTTCGGCAAATTTCAGCTGACCGCCGAGATTGAGAACGGACAACGCGAACGTCAATCCGCCATCTTCGCGCAAATCCCACATAGCGCCCATGTCGATGGCACCGGTGGCCGCTTTGTCGGTGTTCAAGTCCGAACTAATATATTTCAGTGCGGCGCCGTAATGCAGTCGACCATTTCCCAGCGCCAATTTGTTGGCCCAGGCGAGCGACGCGGCCATGTCGCGCGTGTCGAATTTGCCCAGGTCCGGCGTGTCGGCGTCGCCGCCGGTGGCCGAACGTTTATCAATATCTTTCACGCCGAACATAGAGATACCAAGTCCGAACGCGCCGTGGTTCTCCGTCGGATGCGCGTAACCCAAGAATTGGGATGAGGTGTCTTTGAAGTACGCGTTGTAGGAAAGTTGCACTTCGCGTTTGTCCATGCGCGCGAGTCCGGCCGGATTATCGTGGATTGCGGTCACGTCATCGACGATGGGCGAAAGAGCCCCGGCCATACCCGGGCTGCGCGCGCCGACGCCGATGCGCAGGAATTGTGCGCCGCTTGTCCCTTTCCCCGTCGCGTGGGTTAAACCGTTTGAACCAAACATGATCATCGACACCACCATCGTCGCCCGAGCTAAACCTTTCATAACCGCCTCCATTTTCATCGCCGTGGTTTCCATTTCTTTCTCGGTCATCATCGCGTTAAGTTTCTTCATGGCACGCACCTCACTTCACCACGACCAGCTTGATCGGTTCCCTCTTGGGCGCCCCAGGCGCATCGACCGCGGCGAAATACACACCGCTCGCGACATCGTCGCCAGAGGTGTTTCTGCCGTCCCAATGGAAGTAGTTGTATTGACCAGCAGCGCAGGTGCCTTTCAGTTCGCGCACCAAGTCGCCGGCGGTGTTATAGATTCGAATTTTTACCTCAGGTGAGCCCGCTCCCGTCGGAGCCACGACAATGTACGTTCCGCGGATACTGCTCGGAACACCGGTCGTTCCAAACCGCACCGCAACGGTTTTGTCTTTCAGGTTAAACGGGTTCGGAAAGTTGTACTGGTGGTAACCGATGGCGGTTGCGCCACCCGAGGCTCCCACACCGACCGCAAACGTGCCTGCCACCGCGGCGGCGGCGCGTGGGTTCTTTTTGATCTGCCGGCCGGTTTTGATCGCCGCAATGGAAGCCGGCTTGGTGTTCGCGATCGACAGATTTCGAACGGCGGAGCCCGTCAACGGAGCCTGTGTTAAAACCTCGGCAGGATTGAACCCGACTTGGACCGTTTGCGTGACCGGATCGTACGCGGCCGTTCCATCAAGGGCGGTCCAATTTCCGTCGGAATCCTGTTTGTAGACGACCACGTTGTCTCCGTTTACGCCACCTTCAACGAGGTTCGGATCAATCGGCAAGCTCATTTGCAGTTCCCCGTCGGGGTCCGCTTGCACGTTATTAAGGTTAACTTGCGCCGCATCGCCGATCAGTTTCCCGCCGTCGTCGGTTGAGCCGCCCACACTCGAGATGTCGTTTAACGCAATGCCCAATGTCGGAGTGTCGGTGCCATTTCCGTTCTGCAGCGTGCCTTGCGGAATTGTCACCGTCGTGCGATCGTCCGGACCTTGCACATCGTTATCCCCATCGGCCGCCACAAACAAGTTGTCGATCGGTTGTTCCGTGCGGCCCGAGATATTTGTCCCGAACGTGAGGTCTTTTTTCACGGTCACGCCGCCATCGGACGGAAACGCGTCAATGTGCAGATTGTTTACTTCGGACACGTCCGTGTCGGCCAAATAGCCTGCCAAGCTTCCATCACCCGGGTTCTTTTCGAATATCGATGAAATGTCCGTAGCACTGGCGGCGTCGTACGTGGCCCGGCCTTTGTTCAAATAAACCTTTCCATCTTCAAACGCTTGCGGGTTCAGGATGGCCACCAAGAAACGTTTGTTGTCGTTGTCGTGGCGAATTTTCACTTTCACTTCAAGCCCGCGTTGACGCAGCACCGCATCGTTATTCGCGGAATTTCCTGCGACCGCGGTGGCTTCGACCGTTTCGGGATAAAAGCCATCCAGTTTGAACGTTACTTTGTAAACGGCGCCGGATTCCGCTCCTTCGAGCGTGTAGGTCCCATCGGTCGACGTCTGCGTCGTTAAAAGCGCCAACGGTTTCCTCGGGTTTGCCACGTGATAGGTATCGTTGTACGCGAACACGTCCACGTTTGCCGCGCCCACTTTCAACAGCGCGCCAGACGACGCCATGTATTTTGAGACGGTTCCAGAAATGGTTCCGTTGCTGGCCGGTAACGCGATGCTCACGGTGTCGGTTTCCTGGTCGGAGATCACATCTTTCTCGGCCCGTGGCCCATGCGACGCGGCAGAGGCCGTCACTTTGTACGTGCCGATCGGAAGCCCTTCGAACTTGTAAGCACCCACCGCGTCGGTCGTAACGCTCTTCGTGACACCGCGCGTACGAATTTCGACGTTAGCGTTAGCGAGCACGCCATTGCTATCGGAAATCACTCCGGCAATGGTGCCGCCCGCTTTTCCGTCAACATCCCAGTTGACGTTCCAAACTTGGTTTTGCGTTCCATCCACCACTTTCGTGAGACCGGGATAGTTCGGCGAGGTGAGCGTAAGAATGTATTTTGCTGCGGCTGGGATCCCGCGAACACGGTAGCGCCATTCCATCCCCTTTGTAAGCACGATGAACGAATCGAAGTCGTTGTTGGCAATCGCTGCATCAATTTGTTTTCCCTTTGCGGCGCCGTCACCGACGTCCGCGGGCGATGGCGTAATGAGGCCGGCCGCTACAAGTTTTCCATTCGTATCAATGACCGAAAGCGTCGGAATGTACTTCGTGAAGTTTTCAAAGTTTCCGTCCATTTTCTCGAAGTCCACTTTCCGGAAGAGGTTTTCGGCTCGAACCAAACCGCTGAATTCCACAAGACTTCCCCCATACGATGGAGAGAACGAAACTCGAATAGGGTTGATGGTGCCATTGTTCGTGGTAACGGTGTTTGGCGGGTTCGGTGCTTTGCTTGGGTCGATTGCGACGTTCTCCAGTTTGCTTAAAAATACCACGTACGAATAAATGTCTTCGTTGCCCACCCGTTCCATGGATCCTTGGCGAATTGCGTAAAGATCGCTGCTAAGACCCACCGGCAATGCTTGCGGGCACCAACCCGTGAAGTTTCCGCATTGGTTATTAAAGTTCATATTGAACTGCGACCGCTCATCGCCGTGCGTGAGCATACGCGTCAAGAAAGGCGAGTCGATTGTTTTTCCGGCTTTCGTCATGATCACGTTGTATGTTTCGCCGCGCACCCAACCACGCGATGTGTCCGCTAGAAGGCTGGGCAGTCCTGAGGTGTTCCACACGGGCATTAGATATTGGCCATCGACCAGCGTTGCATCTTTGCGCACCGTGGTCCCGACGGTAACGGTGACGGTCTCCAACGGAATTTTGCTCGCATAGCTACCGCCGCTCATCTGCGGTTCAATTTCATATTTGCCAGGCAAAAGGCCGATCGCATGGAACAATCCATCACGCCCCACCTGAGCATTGGCCCACGAATGCTCGCCGTGGAAGTTCACCCCTGCCCAACCACCGTTCGGTCCGTCGGTCGGAATAAAGCGCGATCCGTCGGGTTTGATGATGTAGCCTTCCACAATTCCGGAACGCGCCATAGAAAAGTCCACACGTGTTTGTGTTGTGCCGGTTAAGAATTTCACACGGCTTTCATTTCCTTCGGCAAACACGCGGCCGTAGGTTTCGCAGCGAACTTCCATGAAATATTCGGCCGCGTTGGATCCTTTCGTTGTTGGAACGCGAATTTCGTAATTGCGCGTGGTCGCCGGTGTGCCGGTGCCACCCACAGAGGTGAAGTTTCCAATGCAACCGTCCTGGTCGCATTGACTAAGAGAAATGTTAACGAGCGCGTCGGTCGCTTCAGGGAACGTGATCGTACCAACCACTTTTCCATCCGCACTGTCGAGCGACGTTGCAACGTTCACAAGAATCTGTGGCTTTCCGTTTGAATCCGTGCTGACATAGTCCGACGTTTTGTCGACGCCGCTCGTGTCGTAGACTTTGATTGTCGTTCCGTTAACGTTCAGTCGCAGATTGTCCGTGCTTCCGTCGATTTCAGGGCAACCTTGAATACCACCGCCGTTGCTCCACTCCCCGTCGGTACCAGCATTAAATATCGTGCCTTGTTGAGCGAACGGTGTCCACACTTGCAGCACGTAGTTGCCGTCGTTTAGTTTTTCAAAGAGTGCGCTTCCATCCGAAGCGTTCATGTTTTTCTGCGCGTGCGCGGGACCCGATACCGCGGGACTCGCCAACCCGCAATTGACGGAGCCCGACGCTGCCGGCATCCATCGACTCCAGTCGGGGTACATGTTTATGTTGGCGTAAGGAATCGCCGTCGCTGTGCCCGATTTCACGGCTTTTACACGAAGAACACCGGTTCCTTCGGCTGCGAGCGGCACGGTGATCGGCGGATCGATAACAATCGTCGTGTTCAGCTGTCCGCCGGCAATCGTCACATCGGGGCTCGAGGTGGCGGGCAAGGCGCGCCCATCGTAGCAGGGGGCGCTTCCTGTGGGGCAATTGAACGATGTGCGAAACGCGTAACTTCCGGTTCCCATTTTGAATTCGGCGACACCCGAATCATCCGTTTGTGTGCCACCGCGCGGCTGCCAGTTGCTGTTTTCAAGAACAAGGATTTCGACAAAAGTTTTTGGAATGACGGTGTTTAAGTCGCCTGTTTTTCGAAGAGAGAGTCGAATAACGGCGTTATTCGCGTCAGGCCGCAGCGAGCCATTGGACGACACGTTTGGTGGCATCGCGTTTGCCATATCGAGCGTGACCGAGACAGAACCATTTTCGCTGAGATCGGTTGAAACGGTTCCGCCCACACCGCCGCCCGTTCCATTGAATAAATTGGGATCGTATGCGCCAACTTCGTACGTGCCCGACACGCCCGTCGGAATGTTGTGCAGAGCGACCGTGCAGCTGCCGGCGGATTCTTTGCATCCCCCAATTTGGACTTCGGTGTTGGACGACTTTTTCCGCAAATTCACCATGATAAACGAGCCGCTCGTGGCGTTTTGCACAGAAACGTTGACCGTGCCGCGCCCGGTGGACATGTCTTGCGAGAGAGTTAATTTCGAGGTTCCCACCGTGGTGGTGCCGCTCAGTCTTAAAGCGCTTGAACTCATCATCTGCGAGCGTGCCATGGGTCCCTTTCCGGCGGCGCTTGCGACGAACGTGTATTGCTTCGACGCATCAAGCGTAAATGTTTTGTTCCCAGATCCATCGGTCGTTCCCACTTGGGTGAACGTTCCATCGGGGCCTCGATTCCCGTAGACGAGCGCGTACACGATGGCGTTGGCGACCGCGGCATTGCTACCGTCACGCACTTGAATGGTGACGTCGCTGGCGTAGAGCGGTAAGTTCAGTGCGCTGATGGACATCGCGCTCACCGCAAAAATCTTTTTCAACCGCGTGGTTAGGGAATGGAACATGATTAGCCCCTCCTGAGGGTAATAAGTGACATATTGAGAAGGAGGATAAAGGGCCGATGTGATATTTCAATGACAGAAAGCAGGATATTTTGGTGACTTAAGTCACACGCTTAGAGGCCGGTAAGGAATTGCGGCACCGGCCGGGGGCAGGCTGATAGATACGTCCTTATTATTGCGGCGGGACCTGGCGGTCCCGCGGGATTATCCTCTCGAGCTAACGGGCGATGGTTTCGGGTAATTCTTCAGCTTGGCGGGTTTTTCGCACAGATCCCAATAGGTGCAGCCGTGAAAACAAATTATGGACGCTTTTTCTCGAATGCGGTCCTCGCATTCCCAAAAAGCTTCGGCCATATGGGTCAGTTGGTTCGCGTGATCGCCGTCGATTTTCGTGAATTGAATTCCGACGATAGACGTATTGCCTTTTGGTTTCGCCCACACAAGTTTTCCTTCCACTTCAAACCGGTCGAAGCCCGGCAAATGCATGTTCAGTTTAATAGCGGGGCTTCCTTCGATAGCACCGAGCAAAACCAAATCCATTCCACCGGCGGAGAGATTTGTGAGCACACCAGGCAGGTGTCGCGTGTCCTTGGTTTTGGGATTTGTGACCGCGAGTTCAATCGGTTCGGCCAAATCTTTAATGACGGGAAGGCGTTTGTGTTTCCGGCGCTCTTTCATAAAAACCTCCGAGGGAAAAGGCTTTTCCATCCAAAATCCGTCGGGAGCCTACTATAAAGACGTTCCTAGTTCCTAGCCCCTAATTCGGCGTGTAACTCTCTCGAATGCGTTCCGGTAATTTTCACGTTGATGGTTTCACCGAGTTTTAGCGAATCGCTTTTCACGCGAACGCGCCAGGCACCACGTGTTTTCCCGCGCATCACAGCATTTCCTTTTTCTTGTTCGAGTAGAACTTCCTGTTCGGTCCCAATCAACGCCGCTGCTTTGGCGGTTCCTTGCGCGTCGGTGAGCGCCAGCAGTTCATTGACACGCTCTTCCTTGACGGGTTCCGGTACATCGTCGTTCCATTCGGCGGAAAGAGTTCCCGGGCGGGGCGAGTATTTAAAACAGTAGGCGGAATCAAAATTCGCTTCTTTCACCAAGCTCAGTGTTTGTTGATAATCAGAATCTTTCTCGCCCGGAAAACCGACGATGATATCCGTCGATATCGCGATGTTCGGAATAGCGCGTCTTAACGCGGCGATTCCTTTCATGTAGATCTCGCGTGTGTAATTCCGCTTCATTTTACGCAGCATTTCGTTGGATCCGGACTGAACCGGAAGATGAATGTGCTCGCAAATTGCTCGATGGGAGGCCATCGTGTCGATCAATTTGTCGGACATATAATAAGGATGAGGGCTAATAAACCGGATCCGCTCGGCGCCCGGCACTTGGGCAACATCCCCCAAAAGATCCGCGAAATCGTAACCCACTTTTGGTGAGTTCGAAGGTCGGTACGAATTTACCGTTTGACCCAGCAACCAAATCTCTTTGGCGCCCTCGTTCACCCGATCGGCCACGTCTTTTAAAATTTCGTCAACACCGCGGTACACTTCACGCCCGCGAACCGACGGTACAATGCAGTACGAACAATTGTAATTGCAGCCGCGCATGATGGTGACGTATTGAACGACGGAGGAAGCAGTTTGCGGCAGTAAGGATTCTTCATCCGTCGCGCTGGAAATTTTCAATCCAGAGCCCATTTTAAATTGGATCCCGGATTGAGATATTCCAGGATGACGGCTTAAAAGTCCGTCGAGTTCCGTCGGAAATTCCGTGATGTCTTTCGCACCCACAATCAAATCAATATGCGGAAAACGCTTCTTGAATTCCTCTTTCGCTCGTTCCGCCGCGCAACCGGTGACGACGATCATTCCTTCTGGGTGAGATTGTTTCCAATCTTTTAGCGTGCCAATAAAGGAAGACGCTTTGTGTTCGGCCAAATCCCGAACCGTGCAGGTGTTGACCAGGATGGCGTCGGCGTTTTCTTCGGTATCGGCGGCGGAAAATCCGCGCTTACGAAATTCTCGCGTCATCTCGTCGGAGTCCGCGAAATTCATCTGGCAGCCAAATGTCTTAGTAAAAAGTTTCATGGTGTGATCGCGGGATCCGTTTATATTCGGGCGCGAAACCGGATTGTATCAGAGAATGGCGAGCGCTACGACTTTAAGACGCTGTAGTTGTTCGTCTTCTTATCCCAATTAATATACCAGCCGCCCTTCTTGTAGCGGCCTTTGTAAAGCTTGTTATCGACAAAACTCACATAATCGTCTTTGAAATTGTACACCTCGCCCAAGCGGTAACTATCGAAATTGCTTCCGCCTCGTCCGTTGAGTACCACGAGTTCCATGAGAGGGCCCCATTTTGTGTCGCCGGTGATAATAAGAAACGCGTAATCTCGTTTTTTGTCGCCGTTAAAGTCCCCCCAGGCCACGCAGGGATGCACACCAATGAGCCTTGAGTTGTAGTACTGCAACATTTCGGGATTGTATTCCGAGTCTTTCGGAACGCGGTAGGTTGGAAATTCTTTCAGCAAGAAATCGCGCACGTCTTGCGGTAACACCAACATGCGGCCGCTACCGTCGGGTGCGTCTTCCGTAATTGGATTTTTCGGATTCCGATCCGCGGCGATCGCGCTCAGCGCGAGCGTCACGAGACTTATCAAAACAAATCGTCGGGTTAGCGATTTTTTGTTCACGCCTATCGGTTTAGCAGACTTTTCGCTTGTGCGGCAACATTATCAACGGAGAAGCCCAATTTTTCCATCACAACCGGTCCCGGAGCCGATGCTCCGAATGTGTGCATGCCGATCACAGCGCCTTCGTTTCCCACCCAGCGTTCCCACCCAAACGTGGACGCCGCTTCAATGGCCAAACGCGCCTTCACGTGCTGCGGTAGGACCGCGTCGCGATAAAAAGACGGTTGCGCTTGGAATATTTCCCACGATGGCATGGACACGACGCGCGTCGAAATTCCGTCGGCTTCCAATTTGGACTGCGCGCCGAGCGCGAGCGACACCTCTGACCCGGTCGCAATAAGAATGACGCTCGGATCTCCGGATTTCGCTTCTGACAAAACGTACGCGCCTTTTTCAACTTGACCGATTTCTGGATATCGTGACTTGTGCAGCACCGGCAAATTCTGACGTGTAAGGATAAGCAGCACCGGTCCATTCCGATGTTCGAGTGCAAATTTCCATGCTGACGCCGTTTCGTTCGCATCGGCCGGACGAATCACAACCATGTTTGGCATCGCGCGGAAATGCGCGAGCTGCTCGACCGGTTGATGCGTGGGTCCGTCTTCGCCCAAGCCAATCGAATCGTGCGTTAGCACATAAATGGTTTGAAGTCGCATAAGCGCGCCCAGCCGCATGGCGCCTTTCATGTAATCGGTGAAATTAAAGAACGTGGCGCCAAACGGAATCAGCATTTCGGACAGCGCCATGCCGTTCAGCGCCGCGGCCATCGCGTGTTCGCGAACACCGAAATGAATATTTTTTCCGGCGGCTTTCTTGGTAAAGGACGGTGCGCCTTTGATCAGCGTGCTCGTGGACGGGGCTAAATCGGCCGAACCGCCCAGCATTTCGGGCAGAAGCGGTGCCAATGCATTGATCACTTTGCCGGAAGCGACCCGTGTGGCCATCTTGTCATCGGCCGAAAAATCCGGCAGATGCGTTTCCCATCGTTCTGGAAATTGCTTCGAGGCCAGGCGGTCCCACATTTTTTTTAGATCGGGGTTCTTCGTGGCCCATTGATTAAACTTTTTCTCCCATTCGTTTTCGAGCTTCTGGCCTTTGTCGATCGCTTCGCGGTAGAACGAAAGAACGTCCTCAGGTATGTAAAACTCGGGTTCGGTTGGCCAATCGAGATTTTTCTTTGTCAGAAGAACTTCGCCTTTTCCGAGCGGAGAGCCGTGCACTTCACCGGTATCCACTTTGTTCGGGCTGCCGTAACCAATGTGGGTGCGCACGGAAATAAACGACGGTTTCGACGTTTCTTTCTTGGCCGCCGCGATCGCGTTTGAAATTGCCTTCACGTCGTTCACGTCTTTCACGCTTTGTGTGTGCCAACCGTAAGCTTTAAAACGCGCCACCACGTCTTCGTCAAACGTGAGCGCCGTGTTTCCTTCGATGGAGATGTGATTGTCATCGTAAATGACAACCAATTGGCCCAAACCGAGGTGCCCGGCCATCGATGCGGCTTCCGAAGTGATTCCTTCCATCATGCAACCATCGCCGACAAACACATAAATGTTGTGATCGAGAAGCGGCTTGCCCTTCGGAGTAAACAGACTGTTCAAATATTTTTGCGCCATCGCCATTCCGACGGCATTTGCAAAGCCCTGTCCCAGAGGACCCGTCGTCGTTTCGACACCAACCGTGTCGCCGTATTCCGGATGGCCCGGAGTTTGACTGTGCCACTGCCGGAAATTTTTCAGTTGCTCGAGCGACAGATCGTAACCGGTCAAATGCAGCATCGCGTACAGCAACATGGAGCCGTGGCCGTTCGACAGCACGAAGCGGTCTCGGTTCGGCCACTTCGGATTTTTCGGATTGTGTTTCAGAAATTGTGACCACAGCACATACGCAATGGGCGCCATTCCCATTGGCATGCCGGGATGGCCCGAATTCGCGCGTTCGACCGCGTCGATCGCGAGGAAACGAATCGTGTTAATGGCGAGTTCGGTTAGGTTCGCTTTTTTGGGTTTCTTTGAAGCAATTGTGGGCATACTCCTCCAATCTATTGGTACTGGGGCCCGGCTTACATTGTCTCGAGTCGATTGCATCCGTCGACGGGCCACGGCGACGAATCGTATTGTAACTTTTTTAGCTCACGGCCTCGACGAAGGACTCTTCGGTCTTCATTCTCAAATACGGGTTAACTTGAAGTTCTTCTTGCAACGTGCGTCGCGGTTTTTCGCCATAATCGTGGCCGGGGCAAATTTCCAAGTCGGCGGGCAGATGGGCGATTTTCTTAAGCGAGTTAAAAAGGGTCGCTGCATTTCCCCCGGGAAGGTCCGAACGGCCACAGCCGCCCACGAAAAGCGTATCGCCCGTGATCAAATGGTTCCCAACACGAATGCACTGCGAGCCGGGCGTGTGGCCGGGCGTGTGCAAAAACTCGATTTCGGTTTCGCCGAGCTTGATTTTGTCGCTGCCTTCCATTGGCGTCGCGGTGCGTCCGAGATTTCCCACGATAGAATTCCCGATTTTTGCGTAGGCAATCTCGTCTTTGTTTGCGTAAACAGGAATATCGAACGTGTCGAGAAGGATTTCGATCGCGTTCACATGGTCGTAATGGGCGTGCGTAACGATGAGGCCCGCCAGCTTGAAACCGTTATCCGAAACAACTTTAACGATTTGCGTCGGATCCCACGCCGGATCAACAATCAGCGCTTGCTTTGTTTTCTCATCTCCGATCAAGTACCCAAAATTTTGCATCGGGCCGATTTCGAATTGTTTTAAAAGGAAGCTCATTATTGATTCGTCATCCTGGAATGCCTAGACGTTCCAGGGCGACGTCATACTCCCACTCGCTTAAACAGAGTGTTCACGTGCCGGTAATGCCGCGACGTATCGAAGGCTTTTGCCAAATCGTTTTTCGACAACACACCCGTAATACGTTTGTCAGCCTCGACGAGTTTTCGAAACGATTTCTGTTGCGTCCATGCTTCGAGCGCATTTTTCTGAACCATCTCGTATCCTTTTTGACGATCAACACCGGCTTTGACAAGGCCAAGCAAAATGGATTGTGTCGCGAGAAAGTCCTGCGTCTTCAGGAGGTTCTGCAGCATCCGCTCCGGATAAACCTGCAAGTTCTCAAGAATCCCCGCCATGCGGTGCAGCGCGTAGTCCAACAGAATTGTTGTGTCCGGGAAAATCACGCGCTCAACCGATGAATGCGAGATATCGCGCTCGTGCCACAACGCAATATTTTCAAGCGCGGCCATTGCGTTTCCACGCACGAGGCGCGCGAGTCCGCAGATGTTTTCTGATCCAATCGGGTTCCGTTTGTGCGGCATCGCGCTTGATCCCTTTTGCCCTTTCGTAAACGGTTCTTCCGCTTCAAGAACTTCGGTCCGTTGCAGGTGCCGAAGCTCGGTCGCAATGCGTTCGAGCATGCCCGCGATGAGGGCGAGTGTGGTCATGAAATGTGCGTGACGATCGCGTGGAATCACTTGGGTGGCGAGTGGTTCCGGCTTAAGTCCCAATTTCTTGCAAACATAGATTTCCATGTCCGGATTATTGTGCGCAAACGTTCCGACGGCGCCCGACAATTTTCCGACGGCAATCATCTCGCGCGCCTCGGTTAAGCGCGCGCGATTGCGCAAGGCTTCGGAAAGCCAACCGGCGACTTTCACTCCGAACGTGATCGGTTCGGCGTGCACACCGTGGGATCGGCCGACCATCGGCGTGTCTTTGTGTTTTTTCGCAAGCTGGCGAAGCACGTTAATGAAACGAATCAAATCCAAATCGAGCAGCGCGCCGGCTTCTTTGATTTGCACGGCGAGCGCGGTATCAACGACATCGCTCGACGTGAGTCCCATGTGCAAAAAGCGTGCGGCCGGGCCGATCGACTCTTCGAGTTGCGTGAGAAACGCGATAACGTCGTGCTTCACAGTCGCTTCGATCTCAAGAATGCGTGGAACATTAATGCGCGCATTTTTGCGCAGCGTTGCGATCGCGGATTTTGGCACCTTGCCGGTTTTCGCCAATGCTTCAGCGGATAAAACCTCGATGTCGAACCACGCACGGTAGCGTCGTTCGTCCGTCCAAATGGCGGCCATTTGTTGCCGTGTATAACGAGGAATCATTTTTTCTCCAGTGTTACTGCGAGCGCATCCAAATCCAATTTTCCGCTGCAGATATCTTTGACGACCGACACATACAACTTGTGTTCTTGTTCATGAATTTTTTCCGCCAGTGTTTCGGGCGTATCCGCCGAAGACACGGGGACCTTTGCTTGCGCGATGATCGGGCCTTCGTCGTATATTTCGTTTACGAGATGAACCGTGCAGCCGGATTCTGTTTCCTGCGCAGCAATTACCGCTTCATGCACGTGGCGGCCGTACATCCCCTTGCCGCCGTATTTCGGTAACAGCGCCGGGTGGATGTTGATGATACGGTTCGGGTACGACCGCACGAGGCACGGTTCCACTTTGAGCATGTAGCCCGCCAAGCAAATCAGATCGATGCTCCGTTCCTTGAGCGCTTGCGTTATCTTCGAGCACATGAGCGTGCGCGTTTTGAACTTTGCGGCTTCGAACAATATTGCTTCAACATGCGCTTCCCGCGCGCGCGTTAGCGCGTAGGCGTACTTTTGGTTTGAAACGAGAACGGCAATTTCGCCGTTGATGTCACCGCGTTGGCACGCATCGAGCAGCGCTTGAAAGTTCGAGCCGTTGCCCGAAGCGAGAACCGCAATGCGTTTTTTCGGCTCAGACATATCGAATGTCTTTTTTCCCCTTCGTGATCTGGCCGATGTAGACTGCGTCTTTAAATTGGCGCGTCACCGGTTCAACGATGTCCGGTGAAACGGCCATGATGAGGCCGATGCCCATGTTGAACGTTCGGTACATATCTTCCCATGAAATATTCGCGCGGCGCCGGATCTCCGTGAACACCGGCGGGATCGGCCAGCTGTGAGCGGCGATGTCGGCGCTCAAATGGTCGGGCAAGATGCGCGGAATGTTGTCTGGGAATCCGCCGCCCGTCACATGCACGAGGCCTTTGATGGCAAACGGACCTTTGCGATTAAATTTCTTGAGCGCGGCCAAAACCGGGCGAACGTACAGTCGCGTTGGCGCCAGTAGCGTGCGCGCGTTTTTCTTCCATTCGGATTTCGAAAAAACTTTACGCACGAGAGAATACCCATTCGAGTGTAGACCGGACGATGGAATGCCAAGCAGAACATCGCCCACGCGAAGCGTTTCTTTGGGACGAAGGATCATTTTCTTTTCAACGACACCGGTTGCGAAGCCGGCGAGATCATATTCGCCCGGTTTGTAAAAGCCTGGCATCTCGGCGGTTTCCCCGCCGATCAATTCGCAGTCGGATTCTTTGCACGCGGCGACAATTCCTTTCACCACTTTCTCCGCCAAATTCACGTCCAATTTTCCGCACGCGAAATAGTCCAAAAAGAAAAGCGGCTTCGCGCCCGAGCAGATGAGATCGTTTACGTTCATGCCGACCAAGTCGTAGCCGATCGTGTCGTGGATTTTTAAACTTTGGGCGATGGCAAGTTTTGTGCCAACGCCGTCCGTGCAGCCGATAAGAATCGGTTCCTTGTATCCTTTTGGCAACGGCATGCCGTCCGAAAACCCACCGATGCGCGGCGCCATCTTTTTGATCCGATCAACAAGCGCATTCCCCGCGTCGATATCCACTCCTGCTTTTTTGTAAGTGATCATTTATTTTTCCTGTTTCCTTCGAATTTGTGTCCTCCCCACGTTGTCTCAGTGGGGAGGGACTTTTATTTCTTTCGAGATCCTGGTTTTACTGCTGGAATTCCCTTCTTACAGAGCGCACATTCTTCCGGCTTCCAGCTTTCGACTTTTAAATTGAGCAACGAAAAAACGGGTTTGCCGAATTTCGCCAAATTTCTATTTTCGGTTCCGGAGCGATTCACGACCGATCCCACCCCGATGAGTTCCGCGCCCGCCGCTTGCGCGAGCCCGATGACCTCGCCGGTGGAAAGTCCCGTCGTAATCACATCTTCAACCACCAGCACTTTTTCGCCAGCGGATAACGAAAAGCCGCGGCGCAGTACCGGCTTTCCTTGTTCGTCTTTCTCCGAAAAAATTGCGCGCACGCCTTTAGCGCGCGCCACTTCATGGCCGATGATCAATCCGCCGATCGCCGGCGAAAGCACCGTGTCAATGGTTCCGGAAAAATGCTCCGCAATTTTCTGCCCGAGCTCGGCCGCAATTTTCGGATGCTGCAACAACAGCGCGCTCTGCATGTAGCGATCGCTGTGCAAGCCCGAGGACAAAATGAAGTGGCCTTCGAGCAATGCCCCATTTGATTTAAATTGATCAAGAATATTCATAGTCGAATTGGTCGTCATTGCGAGGCCCATCCTTAACGATCGTTAATTGATTGGATCGAAACAATCTCTGCTGAGGAATTGAACGAATCCTCGGTGGAGATTGCTTCGCCAGCGTGATTAATAAATTTTATGGATGCTCGCTCGCAATGACGGATCATCGCCGGTTCCAATCGCGCATAATTTGTTCGGCCATGAGAGCCGGATCTTTGGCTTCAATGATCGGTCGGCCCACGACGATAAATGTGGCGCCCGCTTCGCGCGCGTGCGATGGTGTGGCGACGCGCTTCTGATCCCCCACCGAATTTTCCGGTAACCGAATGCCCGGTGTCACAATCGTAAAATTGTTTCCAAGCAGCTTTCGTAACACCGCGGTCTCACCGACCGACGCCACAATGCCATCAATTTCCGCCCGCTTTGCAAGTTCCGCCAAACGTTTCGCTTGTTCGAGTGGTGAGCGATCAAGACCGAGCTCCGACAAATCTTGCGTCGACAGGCTCGTCAACACGGTAACGCCCCAAACTTTTGGACGCCCTTTAACCGCGGCCACCATTTTCAAAGCGGCCAACCCGGCCGATGTATGAACCGTCGCACTGTACACGCCGCTCTTCGCCGCTTCGGCCACCGAGCGCGCCATTGTGTTCGGAATATCATGAAACTTAAGGTCGAGAAAAATCTGTTTGCCGAGTTTTCGAATGCGCTTCGTAATGTCGGGGCCGTATTTCAAAACCAAGCTCGGGCCGATTTTGTAGACGTCGACGTGTTTGCGCGTGGCTTTGATGAGCGACAAACATTCTTTCTCCGTGTCGACGTCGAGCGCGAGAATCAGCGGTTTCATGCGAGCGTACCGACCGCCTCTTGAATATTTTTAAATCCGTCTCTTTCCATGAGTTTTAGAAGTCCCTTGTTGATGTTCGGTACCAACGATGGCCCCTGGTACACCCATCCTGTGTAAATTTGAATCAACGAAGCGCCGAGTTGAATTTTCTCGTACGCATCTTCGGCACTAAAAATTCCGCCCACCCCAATAATGGGGACCACGCCCTTTGTTGCGATGCGCAGTTTCTTTAGCACTTGGTTTGCGCGAGCCCGAAGCGGTTTGCCGCTGATACCACCAGACAATTGCGTTGTTGTGTTGCGCGTGTGCTCGAGTCGCGTGTAATCAATTGTCGTATTCGTTGCGATGAGGCCCGTGTTTAAAATCACCGACAGACGAGCGATTTCCTCGAGTTCTTCTTCCGAACAATCGGGAGATACTTTCGTGAATACCAATTTTGGAGGCTCGCCGCTTTTCTCGGCGAGCGCGCGATTTCGCTCGGCCACCGTTTTCAAAATTTTTGCCAGGTAATCCACCTTTTGCAACGCACGCAGGTTCGGCGTGTTGGGCGAGCTGACGTTCAGCACAATGTAATCGGCCACCGGGTGCACGTGATCGAGACCGGTTATATAGTCTTCGATCGCTTCCTCGATGATCGTGTCGCGGCCCTTTCCGATGTTTGCTCCGACAGGAATACGTTCTTTGTTATCGAGATTGCTTTTGAGGCGTTCCGCCGCCACCTTCACGCCCGGGTTGTTAAACCCCATTCGGTTTAGAAGCGCTTGGTCTTTTTTAAAACGAAATAGTCGCGGCCGCTTTTGTCCCTCTTGGCGAAGCGGCGTAAAGGTTCCCACCTCTAAAAAACCGAAACCGAAGTGCGGTAACACATCCAATAACTCTGCATTTTTATCGAAGCCGGCGGCGAGGCCCACCGGGTTTGCAACACTCAACGAGCGGATGTCCACGTTGAGCCGCGGATCTTCGACCTTGAAAAACGGTTCGGCCGCGACGTCGAGCAAGAACGGCAGCTTGTGCATTGTGCCCAGCGACTTGATGGCAAGGTTGTGCGCGGTCTCCGCGTCCATGCCAAAAAGGAAATTCTGCGCGAGCGTTTTATAGAGGGCTTGGATGGGGTTTGGCAGAGCTGGCGCTCCTTTCGAAAACCGTTTGACCGCCGACGAGCGTTCGCTCCACGACGCCATGCAATTGCCAACCGAGGAAAGGAGAATTTTGGCTGCGGCTCACAAAGTGCGTGAACGTTTGTTTGGCGTCCGGATCAAAAATAACAATGTCGGCCATCGCGCCGGGCGCGAGCGTGCCGGCCGGCAAATTAAAAATTCGGGCGGGCGCATCGGACATGCGCGCGATGACGTCGTACAGCGAGAGCGTCCCGGTCTTCACGAGCTCCGTGATAACGAGCGGCAAAGCGGTTTCGAGTCCGATGAGTCCGAATGGCGCGTTGTTAAATTCCTGCGCCTTTTCCGCTTGCGTGTGCGGTGCGTGATCGGTTGCGATGCAATCGATCACGCCTTCTTTAAGCGCCTGTCGCAACGCTTTGACATCCTCCATCGTGCGCAGCGGCGGGTTCACTTTGGCGTTCGCCATGTATTCGGCCACCGCATCTTCGGTCAAAACCAAATGATGCGGCGTGACGTCCGCTGTAACCTTGAGCCCTTTTTCTTTCGCGCGCCGCAACGCTTCAACGGTTTCTTTAACAGACACGTGCGTAAGATGAAGTTTGCCGCCGGTGAGTTCGGCGAGAGCGATATCGCGGCTCGCCATTACATATTCGGCTTGCCGCGGAATTCCTTTAAGCCCCAATCGCGTTGCGAGCGGTCCTTCGTTCATGACGCCCCCGGCAGCGAGTTGATGATCTTCGCAGTGATCCATCACGGGAATATTGAAAGTTTTCGTGTATTCGAGCGCGCGGCGCAGCAACTGCGCGTTCATCACACCGTTTCCATCGTCGGTGATCGCCACGCAACCGACGCGAACCATCGCGCCGATCTCAGACATTTCTTGACCTTCGCGCCCCTTGCTGATCGTTCCAGTCGGATACACATGCGCCGAACCTTCTTGCGCAGCACGACCGACCACAAATTGAATGTCGCTCACGTTGTCCATGGGCGGTGTCGTGTTTGGCATCGACACCACGCTTGTTACGCCGCCGGCGGCGGCCGCGCGGGTGCCCGTGGCAATCGTTTCTTTTGCTTCACCGCCCGGTTCGCGCAAGTGAACGTGCACATCGACGAGTCCCGGTGCCACGACTTTTCCTTGCGCGTCAATCGTTGGTGTCGACGCCGGCGTGTTCAAATGGTCGCCCACCGCGTGCACGCGTCCGTTCTCAATCAGAATGTTTGTGACTTTGTCGACGTTCTCGCGCGGATCAATCACGCGCCCGCCTTTGATCAGCAGTTTTCCAATGTGTGGTTTCATGAGAGTATTAAGAGAGGTCATTCTTTTTCCGGATGTCGCCCCCGCGCAGGCGGGGGCCCAGACACTTCAGACGTTTGGGTTCCCGCCTGCGCGGGAACGACGTGCTGTACAATAGGGTTTCCCGTCAGCCAATAGAGCACCGACATTCGCACAGCGATTCCGTTTGTCACCTGATCGAGAATAACGCTCTGATGAGAGTCGGCTACTTCCGAGGTGATCTCAATACCGCGGTTCATTGGGCCCGGATGAAGCACGATGCAATCGCGCTTGGCCATTCTCAGTCGGGAAAGATTCAGCCCAAATAGCTCCGCGTACTCGCGAATCGACGGAAGTAGATTTTCTTTCTGCCGCTCCATTTGAAGTCGGAGTACGTTGATTACATCGGCATCCTTAAGTGCTTCATCAATGTGGCTCGTTGTCGTTACGTTCGGTCCAAAAATATCGCGCAGGCCCGATGGAATGAGCGTCTCGGGACCGCACACGGTCACCTGCGCGCCGAGCTTCGTGAGCGCCCACAGATTCGAGCGCGCCACGCGCGAATGCGCCACGTCTCCCAAGATCGCAACCTTGAGCCCTTCGATACGTTTCTTCTTCTCGAGAATTGTGAAGATGTCGAGCAGACCTTGCGTGGGATGTTCGTGGGATCCGTCACCGGCGTTGATGACTTTGGACTTTATTTCGCGCGCGATAAGGTGCGGCGCGCCGGACGCGGAATGCCGCAGCACGAGAAAGTCGGCTTTCATTGCTTCCAGTGTTTTCGCGGTGTCGAGAAGAGATTCGCCTTTTTGAACCGAGCTTGTGGAGGCTGCGATGTTCAGCGTGTCGGCGGAAAGACGTTTTGCTGCAAGTTCGAACGAGCTGCGCGTGCGCGTCGACGGTTCGAAAAACACGAGCGCGACCGTGTGACCGCGGAGCGCCGGCGCTTTTTTTACGGACCGGGTAAAAAGCTGTTTCATCGGCTTCGTTTGATCGAGAATTTGCTCGATCTGAAGCCGGTTCAAGTATTCAAGTCCGAGCAGATCTTTCAATCGATCGGGCGCTTGTTTCATTGGTTGATTGGTTCCCCCACCACAATCTCTTCCTTTCCGTCCGTCTCATTCAACAAAATGTTGACCGCTTCCGACTTTTTTGTCGCCATCTTTATGGGCGCGAATTCGGTTTCGATCGGCAGTTCGCGGTGGCCACGATCGACGAGCACAATCAGCGAAACAGATTTTGGCCGACCGAAATCCATCAACTCATCAAGCGCCGCGCGCACGGTTCGGCCCGTGAACAGAACGTCATCAATCAAAAAGATCTTTTTGTCATCAACGCCGAAGTCCAAGTGTGTTTCTCCGACAATGGATTGGATACCGGATGTCGCGACGTCATCGCGATACAACGTGATGTCGATGGCGCCAACCGAGACTTCGATATTTTTTTCTTGCCTTAAAATCTCGGCGACGCGGTTCGCAATCACAACGCCACGCGTTTGAACGCCGACGAGCGCGACTTCTTCATTTCGATTCGCAATTTTTTCGCTGACGTAATGCGCCATCGACTTGATGGCGTCCTGAATCTTTGTGGCAGGAATTGTTTCGCGGATGCGCAGCGGCGTTTTCGTGCTTTTCGTCATGGGCATCAGGCCGCGACGGCTTTTTTGTGCCGTGCCTTCATGCGCTTGATGCGTGAGGTAATCGCGCGATTCTTGAGTACTTTTCCGGCGATGTCGTTTCGGAAGTGGCTGTTCTTGAAGGTAATCTTTTTGACGCCCTGATAGGCTCGGACGACGGCCATATCGACCGTTTTTCCGACGCCGGTGACGGTAAGCACACGGCCTCCGGCGGTGACCACGTCGGCGCCGTCTTTTTTCGTTCCCGCGTGAAAAACGAAAACAGAATTGTCTTTCTCGACGTTTTCAAGTCCTTTAATTGGGAATCCCGTATCGAATGCGTTTGGATATCCGCCCGATGCCATCACGACCGTGCACGCGAAGCCGTTCTTCTGTTCGAGCCGCACGTTGGCAAGCGTGCCATTCGCAACCGCCATGAACGCTTCGTACATGTCGGATTTGATGAGCGGCAAGATGGCTTCGGCTTCCGGGTCGCCAAGCCGCACATTAAATTCAAGAACCTTCGGTCCCTGTTTCGTGAGCATGAGACCGAAATAAATAATTCCGCGGAAATCCAATCCTTCGACTTCGAGTCCGCGCAAAAAATTCTGAACGATATTTTTGTCCACAATAACGCGCGTCGCATCGTCGTAAAACGCCGTTGGTGCGTACGCGCCCATGCCACCGGTGTTTGGGCCGCGGTCGTTATCGTAAACCCGTTTATGATCCTGGGAAGCGGGAAACGGTAGGACGGTTTTTCCATCCGTGAGCGCCATGAGGCTCACTTCCGGACCCCGCAATGTCTCTTCAAGAAGAATCTTATCGCCGGCCGAGCCGAACCGTTTTTTCTCCATGATCTCCGAAATCGCCGCGATCAGTTCTTCGGATGACTGCGCAACCACGACACCTTTGCCCGCGGCCAAACCGTCGGCTTTGAGGACGCGAAACTTTTTTCCCTGCGGCGACTGCGCAAACGCTTTTGCTTCGGACGCATTGGTGAAAATTCGGTAATCGGCGGTCGGAATGCTGAACTTCGCCATGAATTCTTTCGCAAAGATTTTGCTGCCTTCGAGTTGCGCGGCTTTTTGGCTGGCGCCGACGACCAAATGTTTCTTTGCGCGGAGCGCATCGGAAAGCCCGGCCACAAGCGGCGCTTCGGGACCAATCACGGTCAGCTTAATGGAGTTCTGTTCGACGAACGATATCACCGCGTTCGTGTTCGTCACATCGAGATTCACTTGCTCTCCAAGCAGCGCCATGCCAGCGTTTCCGGGAGCACAAAAAACCTTTCCAACACGCGAACTCACTTTAAGCGAGCGCGCAATCGCGTGCTCGCGACCGCCGCTTCCGATAACCAAAACGGAATCCAAGGACATAACTCAGTCGTCATCCCGGCATGTCGTTAGCCGGGATTCATTTAAACTTGGACTCTGGATAGAGACATTCCAGAGCGACGTTAACATGGCACCGTGTTATTGGATTGCACGCCTTTCTCAAGCGCGATCGGATATTTTCCGGTGAAGCAGGCGGTGCAGAAATCTTTGTTGTTCATTTTGGTGGCGTTCAACATGCCGGTTTCGGTGAGATAGGCAAGAGAGTTAACGCCAAGATAAGCGCGTACTTTTTCGATCGAAAGTTTCGACGCGATCAACTCTTTTGTGGTGGGCGTGTCGATGCCATAAAAGCAGGGGCTGATAATGGGAGGCGAACTGATTCTCATGTGGACCTCTTTGACTCCGACGCGTCGCAGCATGCGAACCAACTTGCGACTGGTGGTGCCACGAACGATCGAGTCGTCGACCAACACAATCTTTTTTCCGACGAGCGCTTCAGCGACGGCATTGTACTTTATCTTCGCTCCGAAATCGCGAATCGACTGTTTCGGTTCAATGAACGTGCGGCCGATATAATGGCTGCGGATCAGGCCCATGTCGTAGCGAATGCCGGACTCTTCAGCGTAACCCATGGCCGCAACGGACGCGGAGTCCGGAATGGGAATGACCATATCGGTGTCTTTCGGAGCCGGCGCTTCGCGCGCGAGCTGGCGCCCCATCTCACGGCGCACGTCGTAAACACTTTTGCCGAAGACCTTGCTGTCGGGTCGCGAGAAATAAACATATTCAAACACGCACATCGCTTTGTTTCGTGGTTTCTCAATCACATGCGATGTGACGCCTTTGGCCGTAATGTCCACCAATTCGCCGGGCTCAATGTCCCGCACGTAGGTTGCGCCGATCAAATCGAACGCGCTGGTTTCCGAGGCCACGGTCCAGGTGCGCCCAATTTTTCCCAAGCACAACGGGCGGACGCCGTACGGATCCCGTGCGGCGAGAATTCCTTTCTTCGTTATGAAAACAAAACAATAAGCACCGCGAAGTTTTCGCAGCGCATCCAGCAACGGTCGAACAAAACCGGTTTCTTTTGATTTCGCGAACAGGTGCAGCACCACTTCGGTATCGGAGTTCGTTTGGAAAATGGCGCCTTGCTCTTCAAGCTTCTTGCGCAATTCAATCGCGTTCGTGAGGTTGCCGTTGTGCGCTACGGCAATTTTTCCATTGCCGGTGTTGACGGAGATTGGTTGGCAATTGCGAACCGATGAGTCGCCGGCCGTTGAGTAACGTACGTGGCCAATGGCATGGCTGCCGGTCAATTCTTCGAGCGATGGTTTATCGAAAACATCCGCAACCAGGCCCATGCCAAGTTTCGTGTGCATGCCAACGCCGTTGTAAGTAACAATACCGGCCGCTTCTTGTCCGCGGTGCTGCAATGCGTACAGCGACAAATAAACGAGTCGGCTTGCATCCGGATTTCCATACACGGCAGAGATTCCGCACTCCTCGTGCATCGCGTCGTCATCGCGCCGCGTGACATTCCAGGGTGATGAATTAGTTAACAAACTGTTTCGCATAGTTTACGGCTTTCTCCCAGAACCAATACCCGTCTCCCCACTCGGTGCCATTCGGTGACACGCGTCCCGTCCAGTTCGGATGTTGATAGCGCGAAACAAACCGTTCCGGATGCGGCATGAGACCCACGACATTGCCCATCTTGTTGCAGAGTCCGGCAATGTCGGCCTGCGAACCGTTCGGATTTTTTGCGTAGCGAAATACGATTTGTTTGTTTTTCTTCAATATCGCTAACACCTTTGGTGTGAGCGTTAAAAATTTTCCTTCGCCGTGCGCGATCGGCAATTCGAACGTGGTCGGCATGCCGTCCAACCATTTGGCCGCGGACTTATCGGTTTTAAGTCCGGACCACTGGCATTGAAAGCGCGCCGAGTCGTTGAGCGTGAGCGTGGCCGATTGTTTTTCGTCGAGGGCGTCGAAGCCTGGCAGAAGCCCTGTCTTTACGAGAATCTGGAATCCGTTGCACACGCCAATCACCGGCTTTTTGGATTCCACAAACCGCACGAGTTGATCGCGCAGTTTGAGGCGCAACTCGTTCGCGAGAACTTTTCCAGCGGAAATATCATCCCCGTACGAGAAACCACCTGGGAACACAATCATGTGAAACGGATGCAGGCGCAGTTGTCCGCTCAGCAATTGATTGATGTGTGCGAGTTGGGAATCCGCGCCGGCGAGCGTGAGCGCGTGAATCGTTTCGCGGTCGCAATTTGTACCGGCCGCGCGGATGATCAGTGCTTTCGGTTTTAGCTTTGTGGATAACGGTGCTTTCGTGCTCATGGTTAAAAACCTTTTAACGGCTGCTGCCACATTTCTTTCAGCGCTTTTACGGGCTGTTGGAAGACGGACTGGCCTTCTTTAACAACAACGAAGGCCGGCTTCTTTGTCGTCTTGCCGACCGCTTCAACCAAAAGCGCGCCCATCGTTTGTTCAAACGCGGTGCGATGCTCCGGTGATACTTCCACCAAAAAACGCGACGGGGTTTCTGAAAAAAGCATGGTGGTCAAATCCGCGTTTCTCAGCGTCGGCGAAAGTTCGACGCCGACGTCTCCGCCGAACGCCATCTCGGCGGCGGCCACCGCGAGACCGCCTTCGGACAAATCGTGGCACGACAATACAAGCTTGTGTTTCATCGCCGATTGAAGTTTCTTGTAAAGACTCTTGGCGTCGCCAAACTGCACGTTTGGAAGTTTTTGGCCGCTTTTCTCGACGGCATTGCCCAATAAATAATAGATGAGCGAGCCCTGAAGTTCCCCTCGCGTTTCGCCGATGAGATACAACAAATTCTCGGCTCCCTTGAGTCCGGAGGTTACGCAACCGCGAACGTCATCGATGATGCCAATGGCGGAGATCAGCAGCGTTGGCGGAATGGAATGAAGTTGGCCATCGGCCGAGCGCCACGTGTTGTGGAAGCTGTCTTTGCCGGAAATGAATGGAAGTTGATACGCCATAGCGGCTTCCCGCGCGCCTTCGGATGCACGAACGAGTCCACCAAGGTCGTAGGTATTCTTTGCATCGCCCCAGCAGAAATTGTCGAGAATCGCTGCGTAGCGAAGCCCCCCGCCGACGGCGACCAGATTTCGATACGCTTCGTCGACGGCCACTTTCGCCATCACGTACGGATCCCATTTTCCCATCTCGGGGTTCAAGCCGTTCGATACCGCGACGCCACGCCACGTATCCAGCTTCGGTCGAAACACACACGCGTCCGTGGGCGCATCATGCGCCACACCGGTGAACGGTTTGATGATGCTGCCGCCTTGAACCTCGTGATCGTATTGCCGCACGATCGATTCTTTGCTCGCGATAATGGGATGCGACAAAAGATATTTCAAAATCTCAGGAATCGTCATGCTGGCTTGCTTCACGCCAGCATCCACTTTCCCGTCGGTCGACGTGGGCCCGGGATTACGATTTTCCAGGGCGACGGATCTGTAGGTTTCGCGGTGCTTGTTTGAATTCCAGATGGCTTCGAGCTCGAGCTTCGGGCAGCCGTCGTGCAAGAACTCCATGTTCAGCTCGGCCACGGTTTCGTTTCCGTAATTCACCGTCAGTTTTTTGTCGGCTGTAAATTCACCGATGACAACCGCTTCAACATCTTCGGAACGGAAAAGAGCGCTGAACGCGTTCCAATTTTCCGGTGGAACCGCGAACACCATGCGTTCCTGTGATTCGGAGATCCAAATTTCCCACGGCGAAAGGCCCGGATATTTTAGCGGCGCTTTTTCCAGTTGGACCCGCACGCCGGTTTCTTTGCCAAGTTCGCCAACGGCTGACGAGAAACCTCCGGCGCCACAGTCGGTGACCGACCGGTAAAGATTTTTCGCGCGCGCTTGCAGCTGCACATCCATCACCTTTTTCTCAACGATGGCATGTCCGATTTGGACAACGCTTGAGGTAATTCCTTTCTCAAGCGGTGCCGATGAAAATGTAGCGCCGTGGATTCCATCGCGACCCGTGCGGCCCCCGACGGCCACGATAAGATCGCCTGGCTGCACGGACTTTTTTATTGCGTTGATAGGAAGGAGGCCGACCGTTCCACAAAACACAAGCGGGTTTCCTGTGTAACCCGGATCGAAATAAACCGCGCCGTTGGACGTCGGAATTCCCATGCGGTTCCCATAATCGCGCACGCCGCTTACAACTCCGCGTGCGATCCGTTTCGGATGCAGCATCCCTTCGCGCAGCGTTTGGTTCGGCGTGTCCATCATTCCAAAACAGAACACGTCGGTGTTCAGCACCGGTTTTCCTCCGAGGCCACAACCCAAAATATCGCGAATCACGCCGCCAATGCCGGTGCCTGCGCCGCCGTACGGCTCAAGCGCAGACGGATGATTGTGTGTTTCAACTTTAAAACAAACGGCGTCTTCGTCATCAAACCCGATAACGCCGGCGTTGTCTTCGAACACCGACAAGCACCATGGTTGTCCGAGTTCGCGCGTCGCGCGCATAATGGTTTCTTTAAGCAAATTTTCGTAGCGCTTTGAGCCGTTCGGAGCAAGGGGTTCTTCGCCATCCACCACTTCTTCCAAGTAATTGCAGCGCGCCCGAAACGTTTTGTGGTAGCAGTGCTCGCTCCAGGTTTGCGCGAGCGTTTCAAGTTCACAGTCCGTGGGCAGGCGGCCCAGTGAGACGAAGTGCGCTTGGATGGTTTTCATTTCCTGAAGTGTGAGCGACAACATGCCCTGGCGGCTGATGCGTTCGAGTTCTGCGTCGTCGGCTTCGAGCAGCGGGATTTGTGTGGCGGATCTAGTTTTTTCGGATGTGGATGTCATGGATCAGTTCGTTTGCGAGCACCTTTTTTGCAAGATTTTCGATGACGCGCGCGTCTTTAATTTTCGGAAATACGTAGCGGATTGCGGACGCCGCATGAAATGGTTTTGAGTAACCAAGATCGTTCAGTCCCTTCTCAACGGTTTCTCCGACCGGATCGGTCACGCCGGCCTTCGGCCAAACGTCGAGTACGAAGCCGGTCGCTTTCTTTTTTGATTTTTTTATTGCCGGATGGTCGATGACCACCGATTCGACCACCGGATCAACAAGCAACGTGTTCGCGATGTTTTCGGCCGCTTTCAAATCGAAGTTGCCGTCGATTTTGTAAAGCCGTTGCGTTTGCACGACCGCTTCGGCGGGTTTGTGCCCCGCTTCGATGAGCTCCGCGCGAACATGTTTCGCGAGCGGATCAAATTCCGGTTTGCGCGCGTGGATTTCAATGATCATAAAGCCGTCATCCTGGCACGTCTTAAGCCAGGATTGAGACATTCCAGGGCGACGAATTCAAAACTTTGCATTCGTAATCCTTTCGTAGGCTTCCAAATATTTCTGTTTGGTTTTTTGAACGATCTCGGCCGGTAGCTCCGGCACCGGCGGCTTCTTGTCCCACTTGATGCTTTCCAAATAGTCGCGCACGAATTGCTTATCAAACGAATCTTGCGACCGACCTTTCGCGTATATTTTTTGATCCCAAAAGCGCGACGAGTCGGGCGTCATCACTTCATCGATGAGAATCGGCTGACCGCCGATCATTCCGAATTCGAATTTCGTGTCGGCCAAAATGATTCCGCGCGATTCGGCCCACGCGCGACCTGCTTCGTAAAGCTCGAGACTTTTCTTCTTCAATGTTTGCGCGAGCGGTGCGCCGATTTGTGCGGCGAGCTCGTCAAACGTCATGTTCTCGTCGTGCGCGCCGCCTTCCGCTTTTGTTGTCGGAGTGAAAATTGGTTCCGGGAGTTTCTCGGATTCGCTAAGGCCTTTCGGAAGTTCGATGCCGCAGATTGTGCGAGTCTTTTGATAATCCTTCCATCCGGATCCAGCCAAATAACCGCGCACGATGCATTCGACTTCCAGCTTGTCGGTTTTCTGCACGAGCATCGAGCGGCGATCCAGCTGCGCCGCAAACGGTTTGGCAACTTCCGGATATTTGGAGACATCGGTCGTGATCAAATGATTCGCGATGACTCTGTCGAGCTTCTTGAACCAAAACGCCGAAATTTCGTTGAGAATTTTTCCTTTGTCCGGCACCGGTGTCGGCAAAACAAAATCAAACGCGGAGATGCGATCGCTTGCCACAAGCAAAAGTTGTGAGCCGAGATCGTACACATCGCGGACCTTCCCCCGCCGAAACAAAGGCAAATTAATAACGGATTCCATTTCGGAAATCACATTCCCTCTCCCTTTAGGGAGAGGGTTAGGGTGAGGGCAATCCTTATTCCCATTCGATGGTGGCCGGTGGCTTCGATGAAATGTCCAACACAACGCGGTTGATGCCTTTCACTTCATTGATGATGCGGTTCGAGATGCGCGACAGCACCGGGCGCGGCAAGTCGGCCCAGTCGGCGGTCATCGCATCGAGCGATGTCACGGCGCGAACGGCCACGGTGTTTTCGTACGTGCGAAGATCGCCCATGACGCCCACGGATTTCACGGGCAGCAAGACCGCAAACGCTTGCCACAATTGATCGTATAAGCCGGCGGCGCGAATTTCGGATTCGACAATGAGATCCGCTTGTTGCAACAGAGACACGCGTTCTTTCGTGACTTCACCGAGAATTCGGATGGCGAGACCGGGGCCCGGGAATGGATGGCGATTGAGAAGTTCGGAGGGCAGCCCAAGCTCTCGTCCCAGTGCACGCACCTCGTCTTTGAACAAGAATCGCAGCGGCTCGACCAATTTCAGCTTCATTTTTTTCGGCAGTCCGCCCACGTTGTGATGCGTTTTGATCGTGGCCGACGGACCTTTGACCGACACGCTTTCAATGACGTCCGGATAGAGTGTGCCTTGCGCCAGGAATTTCACGCCTTTAATCTTCTTCGCTTCGGCATCGAACACGCGGATAAATTCTGCGCCGATCGTTTTCCGTTTTCTCTCAGGATCGGTCATGCCTTTTAATTTCTTCAGGAACGACGGGCCCGCATTGATGACCCGCAGATTCGATCCCATCGATCCATCAAAGATGCGGCGGATGCGTTCCTTCTCGCCCGACCGCAGCACGCCGTTGTCGACGAAAATCGCAGTGAGTTGCGGGCCGATGGCGCGGTGCAAGAGCGCCGCGGCCACCGCTGAGTCCACGCCGCCGGAAAGACCGAGAATGACTTTTTCATTCCCCACTTGGGCCTGCACGTCGCGGATGGCTTCATCGACAAACGACTTCATGCTCCAGGCGGCCGAGTCTTTACAAATTCCGTGCGTGAAGTTTTTCAAGATGTCGACGCCGTTGGGCGTGTGGTGAACTTCGGGATGGAACTGCACGCCCATCATTTTCTTCGAATCGTGTTTGATCGCGGCGAACGGAGCGTTGTCGCTTTTCGCGAGAATCGAAAAACCGCTTGGGATTTTTGTGACCGCGTCGCCGTGGCTCATCCACACGGGCAAGTTTTTCGGAAGGTCCGTGAAGATCGAATTCGATGTCGCGAGCTGAATCGTCGCTGGACCATATTCGCGTTTGGACGCCGACTGCACTTTGCCTCCGAAGTGGTCCACCATGAGCTGAAGCCCGTAGCAGATACCGAGAATCGGTACCCCGCTGTCCCAAATTGCTTTGTCCGGCTTCGGCGCTTTCTTCTCGTACACGCTTGATGGCCCACCAGACAGAATGACACCGGATGGATTTAACTTTGCGATCGTGGACCAGCTTGTTGAGAACGGATGAATCTCGCAATACACATTGGATTCGCGCACCTTGCGCGCGATAAGCTGCGTGTACTGAGAACCGAAGTCTAAGATAACAATCATTTTTCTTTCCCTTAAATTATTTGCCCATTCCGATTTTCTGTGCTTTTTGGAAAAGTTTCCCTTCGTTTTTGATTTCCGGAGCGAGCACAATTTCGGTCAATTGGAATTGACGAACATTCGCGGCGCCCACGGAGCCCATGGAGGTGCGCAGCGCGCCGACGAGGTTTTGTGTTCCATCATCGGTGCGGGCCGGGCCGTTGAGAATCTCTTCCAGCGAACCGGTGGTTCCCACGCGAATGCGGGTGCCGCGCGGCAAATTGTGGTGCGGTGTGGCCATGCCCCAATGATAACCGCCGCCGGGAGCTTCTTTCGCTCGAGCGAACGCCGAGCCCACCATCACGGCATCGGCGCCGCACGCAAACGATTTGCAGATGTCTCCGCCGGTACTCATGCCGCCGTCCGTAATGATAGGAACGTACTTTCCGGTTTGTTTGAAATGGAAGTCGCGGGCCGCCGCGCAGTCAACGGTCGCCGTTACTTGCGGAACGCCAATGCCGAGCACGCCGCGTGATGTGCACGCCGAACCCGGGCCCACGCCGATCAAGATGCCAGCCGCGCCCGTCTGCATAAGTTCAAGCGTCGCATCGTATTGCACGGAATTTCCAAGCACGACTGCGATCTTCATCGTTTTCGAACAGAATTTGTGCAGGTCGACGGTTTTGTAATTCGTGGCTTGGTGGCGCACCGTGATCACGGTGGCTTGCAAGAAAACGAATGACGCGCCCGCTTCTTGCGCGATCGGTCCAAACTTCTCGGCGTTTTGTGGGATGCACGAGACGGCCGGATGAATGCCCCCCTTTTTCATTTGTTCAACCCGTTTCGCGATCAATTTTTCTTTGATCGGTTCTTTGTACATCTTCTGTACGAGTTCCGTGGCCGTTTCCGGGTCGGCACGTTGAATCTCACTTAAAATTTCGGTGGGGTCCTCGTAACGGGTTTGTACGCCGTCCAAATTGAGCACGGCCAAGCCGCCCAATTTTCCCATCGCGATTGCGAATTTTACGTCCACAACGCCATCCATTGCGCTCGCGATAAACGGAATCGCTAATTTGTTGTTGCCGATTTTTGTTGAGATATCGACTTCCGCGGGGTTAATGGTCAGTGCGCCGGGGACCAGTGCGATTTCGTCAAATCCATAAGCACGTCGCGCTTCTCGTTCACGTCCAATGAAAAAGGCCATAAATAACAACTCCTATTAATAATTCATCTTTCCCTCTCCCTTTAGGGAGAGGGTCAGGGAGAGGGGTTCACTACCCTATTCATTTCTCTCCGGAAAGAGAAGTTAATAGGGGTATTTGCCCTCACCCTACCCTCTCCCTAAAGGGAGAGGGATACATTTATTTTTTGTTTATATTTTTGCTTCTGTTGGTTCCAACTGAGCCTGATACTTGCCGTTTTTATCCCGGTAGGAAACGGCGCAGACGTCGTCGGACTGAAGAAAAATTAATTGGGCAATTCCCTCTCCCGCATACAGCTTTACTGGCAGCGGTGTCAAATTGCTGATCGCTATCGTCGCATGCCCTTCCCATTCAGGTTCGAACGGCGTCACGTTCACAAGAACGCCGCAGCGCGCGTACGTGGATTTGCCAAAACAAATTGTGAGAATGTCGCGCGGAATTTTGAAATATTCCATTGTCTGAGCCAGCACAAGTCCGTGGGGCTGCAACGTGAGGAAATCATCGGCGCGAACCGTTTGAAAAAGCCCGGGCTTAATGTTCTTGGGATCCAACTCGAACTTTGAATCGGTTTTCAACACACGAAACATGTTGCCAAGCCGCATATCGTATCCGTAACTTGAAACGCCAAACGAAATCAGCCGACGCAAGGTTCCCTGCGGAAGTTCAATTTGCTTCACCTGCTCGCGCGCGAACGGACGAATCATCTCTTGCGCTTCAGCGTTTTCAATAATCCAATTGTCTGACTTTACTGGCATAAAATTCCTTTAATTACACTCCGAATATCCGCAGTCGTTGCACACGGGGCCTGAGCAACCGGATCCAAATCGAATGTTTGTGCTGTAGCAATCCGGACAACGATCACTAACTTGAGACAAGTTCCACAATTCCAAACTGTCCGATTCTTCGGGCGGCAACACCGCGGGTTTTCCGTCTTCGCGAACGAGCGATTCTCCTTCCGATTCGTTTTCACCGAGCCAGCCGTGTTTGCGCAGATGATTCTTAAGCGCAATCCCAATCGCGTGCGGCACGGAATTCACGCGCAATTCACCGAGTCCGTATGGGCGGTCGCCTTTCACGGATTGCAAATGTTTGAGCAGCGATGATGCGGCGCCGCCTTCCTCCAAGTATTTCGAAATCAATACGCCGAGGATGGAAGCGAGACCCGACGTTTCCGTTCCCACCGGAGGCAAACTTACAAAAACTCGGTACGGTCCATCTTCATCGTAATCAATGTGCACATGGAGCGGGCCGTGGCCGGTTTTGATTTCGTAATACTCCGATGACACGCCCAACGAAAGATCGCGCGCACGTTTCACCTTTTTCGTGCCTGAAAAAAGATTCAGCACTTGCTGTTTCTTGCTTCCATCGCGGTAGATGGTGATGCCTTTGCAGCCGAGCTCATGCGCGAGCAGGTAAATTCGGCGAACGTCTTGGCTCGTTGCGCTGTGCGGAAGATTGACGGTCTTCGATACCGCATTGTCGACATGCGATTGAAAGGCGGCTTGGATGCGAACGTGGAATTCGGGTGCCACATCGTGCGCGGTTGCGAACAGCGCCTGAATCTGTTTTGGAATCTCGTCAATGCCGCGAACGGATTTTTGGTTCGCTTCGATGCGTTTCCACAGCTCCTGTTCCCCTAGACCAAAGAAATTGTTTTTCTCGGCCACCGAACGAAAAAGCGGGTTTACTTCAAACAAAACATCCTGCGGATTCGGTGCCATGTTGTTTTTGATGGCTTCGAGCGCCCGCGCGTTGTAGCGCGTGTAAGCCATCGCGTAAAACGGTTCGATGCCGGCACCTTGAAGCCCGGCGGCCAAGCCAATCGTGCCGGTTGGCGCAATCGTCGTGCGCGCGCAATGTCGAGGTGTGCGTGATCCGGAGTGACTCTTGTCAAAATACGCGCTCGCGGAGTCGTAAATGCTGTTTTTCCAGTTCGGAAACACGCCGCGTTCGTCGGCCAGCCGGCAAGAAGCGTCAAAAGCCGCACTGTTGATGAATTCCATAACCTTTTCGGCGGTTGCTATCGCTTCTTTCGAATCGTACGCGATTCCCATTTTGGCCAGCGTTTCAGCCCATCCCATGATTCCCAGCCCGATGCGGCGATTGCTTTTGGCCATGGCCTCCATTTCGGGAAGAGGGTAATTGTTCACATCAATCACGTTGTCCAGCAACCGGACGGCTGTGGTCACGGCGGTATTTAGTCCATCCCAATCGATCTCGGCCTTACCGAACTCGCCGGTGACGAACACGGAAAGATTCAGCGATCCGAGGTTGCATGGCTCATTGGGAAGTAGCGGTTGCTCGCCGCAGGGATTGGTGGATTCAATCTTCCCAAGCGCCGGTGTTGGGTTTGAGCGCGAATTATTAATTTTATCTATGAATATTAGTCCCGGATCGCCTGACTTCCAAGCATATTCAACGATCATGTCAAAGATTTCGCGGGCGGACACGCGACCAGCGGATTTTTTTGTATGTGGATTATAAAGATCGTATTCCCAATTATTTTCCACGCATTCCAGGAATTTGTCGTCAACTGCCACCGAGATGTTAAAATTCTCCATCACGCCCGGTCGACCCTTCAGCCGCACGAACTCTCTGATCTCCGGATGCCAGTACGGAAGCACGCCCATGTTTGCGCCGCGACGATTACCGCCTTGCTTAACGACTCCGGTCATTTTGTCGAACACCTGCATGAAAGAGATCACGCCGGATGCCACACCTTCGGTGGATTTTACGGGGTCGCCGGCCGGGCGCATGCGTTCAAAGGAAAAACCGGTTCCCCCGCCTGATTTGTGAATGAGCGCCTGCGCTTGGAGCGCGTTCGTGACGCCTTCCATGGAGTCTTCAATTGGCAGCACGTAACAGGCTGAAAGTTGCTGGATGTCGCGTCCCGCGTTCATGAGCGTTGGCGAGTTCGGCAGAAATTGCCAGGAGGCCATCAAATCGTAAAACTGGGTTTCCCATTCGGCTACTTTCTTTTCGGCCTCTGGGAATCTTTTCGCGGCGTTCTCACAATTTTCGATAAACCGGTGGAAGTTCGTGTCGCGTTCATCGGAATAATACAGCCCGTTGTGGAACAACCACGAGCGGAGGAGTTTTGGACCTGAGACGTCCGCCACTGGCGAAACCATTTCCTTTTTCAGCACTCGAACGCCGTCAAAGAGACCCCACAGATGCGCCGAAGGATGATAAAGCAACTCGGCAAGCGCGATATTATGCGCGACGCCGGCGAGCCATGCTTCGACAGAGGGAGCGCCTTTCAGATATTTGTCTTGGATGACTTTGCGCTGATTCTCGGTCAGCTTGATGGTGTTTGGACGCTCGACCTCCCAGAGCGGTGTTGGTTTTTCGGGAGATTGCGCGTTGGGCATTAGTTTTTAGCGGTGGGTTCGTTCAGAAACGTGGCCAATAGGTCGATTGGATTATTTTTGCGGTTCTTGATCTTTTGTTCGTGTTTCAAACCGCGGATTTCGTGGAAAAAACTGTCCACATCGGAGAACTGCTTGTAGACGGACGCAAACCGGATGTATGCCACGTGATCCAAATCTTTCAATTTCGCGAGCACGCGTTCGCCGATCGATTTGCTCGGCGCTTCCATCACGAAGTCTTCTTGTAAGGAGGTTTCCACATCGGTGACGAGTTTCTCAATTTGTTCGGCCGTGATGCTGCGGTGTTTGCAAGCGCGGGAGATTCCTTCGCGAAGTTTTTCTCGATCGAACGGCTCCCGTCGGTTGTCGGACTTTAAAACAATGAGGGGCATGACTTCGAGGCGTTCATACGTCGTAAACCGCTTTTCACAGAGCATGCATTCGCGACGACGGCGAATGACATTGCCGGTTTCTACCGGACGCGAATCAATAACGTGATCTTCAGGATGATTGCAGTGGGGGCATTTCATTATGCCTTCGACCTCTTGGTACAACCTGTAGTTGTTGGCGGAATTGTATTTACTACCCATGGGTGCGTCAAGCAGAAATTTGAACGAGAGAAGAGACTAAATCGGTTTTTAATTGGTGTCTTTTACAACAAATTTACAAGTCGTTAAGGCTGCTTTAACCGGACTTTGAGATACTTCTTCTATGCTTAAAAAGACGTTCCTGCGGCGGGCGATCGCCGCTGTACTTTCCTTAATAATAGGCGCTGAAACGACGTTCGGAGCGAAACCAGAGTTGAATTTCTGGGCCGAGCGGCAGGCGTTGGGTCAACACCGATCATCGTTGTTATCGTCCGTCGCGGTGAAAACAATTTCCCCCCTTCCTGGTCTGCAAGCCTATGGATTCATCCGATCAATAAAGAAACCAACCGCTGCGTCTGCGGGGACCGTGTATCTGATTCAAGATATTCACGCGAATTCTGAAGCCCAGCGCAACATTGCCTCCGCCGTTCGGTATCTCGTCGACAAAGGCGCCCGAAAGATTTTCCTCGAAGGGGCGTTTGATCCGGTTCAATTGAAACCGTTTCAGTATTTTTCGGAACCGGCGGTGCTTCGCAGCGTGGCGGATTATTACCTTCGTGTCGGGAAGTTGTCCGGCGCGATGCACGCGGGGATTTTATCCGGCAAAACTTTTCCAGCGATTGTCGGTGTTGATGATGCGTCCTTGTACCAAGCGAACGTTCATGCTTATCTCGAATCACGCGAGCAGGTCGGTGCCATCGAAAAGGAAATAGCGGCGCGGTCCAACGAAATTGCGCGAGCAAAGAAAGAATTTAACCCGAAACTCGCGATGTTTGATTTGCAAGTGGAAGCCTACCGCGAAGGAAAAATTCGGATCGGCGCTTATCTAGCGGCCTTAAAATTGTTTTCCCCCCGGTCGTGCGAGCAAATAAACAATTTTCTCGAAGCGTTTGCGTTGGAATCGGCGCTCGATTTTTCGAAAGTTGAAGTCGAACGGCGCGCGTATGTCCATTCATCCACGAGAAAACTTTCAAACTATCCATTGCTGGAATCTTACGCGCGCTACATAAAGCTGTCGGAGCGAATTTCCGCTGAAAAACTTTTTGACGAGATGAGCCGAGCAGAGGCGCACGCGTACCAAATCCTCACGCGAACGGAGCTGGAGCGAAAAACCGTCCGCGAAGCGAAGGCGCTAGCGTTTACAAAGAAACTTGTGAATTTTTCGCTGAGCGCTGCGGAGTGGAAGGATTACAACGTACTTCGTACGTCGTACCTCCCACGACGGACGGGTAACCTAGCGCCGTTCGAGTCGTTTTATGAGGTCGCAGAGAAGCGAGATGCCGCTATGGCACAGAATCTTTTTGATCGGATCCGACGTACGACGTACGCTGTCCGAGGCACCTTTGTCCTCGTTGCTGGTGGTTTCCATTCTTCTGGGATATCCGAAAAACTTTCGGCGGCAGGATACGACGTCATTCAATTCACTCCGCGTGTAACAAAGGTGGATATCTCTCGTGGTGCCGCCTATCTTTCGGAATTCGCGCAAAAGAGGACGCCGCTCGAAAAGTTTTTTAATGGCCAAGCGCTTTTCCTGGCTCCGCTACAAAAGGCGATACTGCCGGACCTCGGCTTAACCGCAGCATCGCTCGCGAGAGATCCCGTGGCTGCCGCCGGCGAAATCTTTTCGAATTCGTCTCCGATACTCGAGAATCGCGAAATCTCTGACGGAAGCACGAAGGCAGAATGGAAAGGGCCGACGGATACAACGGTGCAGGTCGACATCGAAGGCACAAAAGAAAAAATTGAATCAGTCGACATCAAAGAAGGAACCGTTTCTGCCAAACAGAGAAACGCACCGGCTGTCACGCGAACGCTCGCGGAGTTCAATGGTCGTCCGCTGGCCGATATTTCGCTCGATGACGATGCAGGGATTCGAGATGTCCTGCGCTATTTGCAAAATCATCCGGGACGCGATTTGGCTCGCCGAACGCTTAATCGGAAAATCGGACTCCCGCCGATTAAAGATCCCGTTCAACTTTATTTTCAAGGAAACTGGCTGAACCCCCCGGATTTCAAAGCTGTTATCGATGATTTGTTTCTTGCCGAAAACAATTACACGGAACGGTTTTCCAACGCGCTTCACTCTGAAGTCGCCTCATTTCTCAAGCCGTTTGCGATTGATAAGCACGATTTGCAGTTGGATGTGTACAGGCTGGGCGGCTCTGTCAATCTGTATGAAATCCATGTTCAAATCAAAGAAGAAATTAAGCCGACGTTTCGCAACTTCTTTTCTGGAGACGACACGCTTAATCTCGATTTAACGAAGCAGCAACTGCTGGGTTTTGCGGGCTTTCCACCGCCGATAAAAACCCGCAAAAAAAACAAAACACCCAAGAGGACCGTTCTCGTTCGTTACAAGCCCGAAGTCTGGGGTCACGCTTGGCCCAGGCTTAAACCCTCCCATCCATTGGAAAATTTGCCCAGTGAAATCCTGGATCAGATCGCCGTTATGCAGATGGACCTCGATGAATGGAGAAACTCAGAAGTTGAACCCGACCTGAAGGAAAAGTTTTTTCGAGACGTGAATCAGCTGGCGAAGTTAATTGGTGTGGCGGCGGTCGATCGGAATATTAAGGCTTCGGAATTTGTGCAAGTAGTCAATCAGGCGTATTTTCTTGAGCACGGCTGGTATTTTGGTTTCAACGATAACCGCTTTGGTTTTGCGCGTGTTCACTTCTTCGATATCACGAATGGACCCGGAGGAACAGTGATCACCGCTGTGATTGATGACGAAAAAGGTTTGATGAATACGTCTCAACTCGGATGCACCGATGGCTTTAAGGAGATTTTGTTGTCCTACGATCGACATGCCTATCCCCTAAAAGCAAAATCGTTCGGAAACATGTTTGCCGAGAGCCCGTTTTTCGTCCCATTGTTGAATTGGGCGGTAGGTCTTCCGTGGAACGTGTATGTCCGATTGAATCGTGAGATGACACTTGCAGAAGAATGGCTCCACATTGAGCAATCCAGTCGGTTCAAAGATATCGCAAACAAACCAAAAATTTTCATTCGCGATGTCGTCGCGTCGATTTTTGGAAATGATTTCGATCTGACCATTTATCGGGCGGTGGCCGTTGCAATCATCGAAATGATCGAGAGTCGCCCTGTCAACCTTGACGCGCTTGCGATGAACACAATGGAATCGCATGCCAAAATTCGGTTGTTTCTCTCAGCAAAAAGTCCGCGTGCGCAGCAATTTGTGTTACGAGAGATCGTTAACGATTTTTTGGGCGCCGACGGTTCTCATCAATTTTCGGGAGAAGTTGCGCTTATTGTTCTATCCCAATTCTATGGAGGACAGGCGCGAGATCTTGTCCGCCAGGTGGCTTGTCTCGTTAACGCCCATCCGCGAAAGTTGTTCGAATGGTCGAAGACCTCGGCGCTTGAGCGCGCGTCGGATGACGAGCTTGCACCGCCAAAGAGCGGTGACACTCCGGCGAACTTCGTGTTTGATCCGCTTGTGCGCCGGTGGTTCGTGGGTGGATCCAACGCGTTGTTTCTGTTTTACGCGGTGGGCGTGTTGTTCGTAACGGCGCCATTTCTCGAAACGAGATTGTTCCAAGCGATGTTGCTGGACGCGCCGTTGCGATTGGGACTGTTTTTGGTACTGGCCGAAAGAATTTTAACGGCGTCTCTTCTTTTTGGATTCTCGCATGCGCTCTCTTTCTGGATTGCGAAGGCGCTTTATCGAAAAAAGGTCGCAACAGATAGTTCCGTGGCGCGCGTTCTTCTACGTTCTCTTCTCGTTGGCTCCCTTCTGAACGTCGTCTATTCTTCTCTATCGCTCCTTGTGAATACGGATGTTGCTTTTTGTTTCGTTGTCGCCATTCACGCCACACTCCAAATTCCAATCGTTCTGGAAATCCTTAAAGAACATGTTCAAGTGAACAGGAGTCTCGGCTTCTTTAGTTTCGTTTTGCCATGGCTTCAGGAAAATACCGAAGCCGTGGTGCCGTGGTTGCATTCGAAGCGCGTCAACACGTTCCGATTTGCGGCACGGATTAATGATCTTCTCGTGACCATGGTTGTGCTCGCTTCCGTGTCGCTAAGAATTCCGCTCTCTCCGTGGATGCGAAGCTGGGTGCCCGATGCGCCGCTGGTGACGACCGTGAGTGGGACCCGCTCCGTCGGAGCCAGTTGTCATCTTGTTTCGATTGGAGGAGTAAAAGGCGTGGTGGACGTTGGATTCGCCGTCGGAAGTGAAAGTCCCGTCCCCGACTTTTCAATGATTCCCGACGATATCGACTTCATAATTATTACGCACGCTCATTTGGATCACATCGGCAGTTTGCCGTTGCTGCACAAGTTGCTCCGCGAAAAAGGGCGTCATGTTCCGATTTACGCAACGCCCGAGACGATCCAATTGATGCATCCCAACTTGCGCATGCAAAATCAATCGTTGCGGCCTTATGGCGTCACCGGAACCGATATTACGGATACGCTGCACTACCTCACCCCACTCGAGTTTGGTCAAAAAAGAAAACTTGGAAAAAAAGCGTGGCTTTTATTTCACCGGGCCGGTCATCTTCGCGGTGCGGCCACGGTTGAACTGGGAAGCATCACCGGTGTCGTGACGGTTTCCGGCGATTTGTTTTTGCAGAATCAAGCGACCGTCGAAGGCGCGGAATTTCCGCACGAATCTCCGGATCTGTTGATAGTCGAAAGCACCTACGGCGGTACCGATTACCGCAGCCGCGCGCACGAAGTTGGTCGACTGATCGATACCACGGCGGGGGCCGTGCGGGCCAACAAGAATGTCGTTTTCCCCGTGCTCGGATTGGGACGCTCTCAAGAACTGTTGCTTGAACTTCTTGCCGCGAGGAAAAAGCGCGTCCTTCCGGCCGACGTTGATATTTACATCGATGGATCGATAGGAAGTCTCAACGAGCTCTATCAACTTGATATTAAAGAGTCCGACCGCGTGTTTGATTTGAAGTCGAAACGAACGGGAATCGGCCGAAACAAAGTTCTTCAACGGTTGGAAAGAAACGACGGACGACCGATTATATTGTTGGCGACGTCCGGGATGTTGCAGTCGCGTTCAGCGATCATGGATTACTTGCCGCGCACGCTGGCGCATTCACATAATGTTCTGGGCTTCGTGAACTATCAGCCGGAAAGCGGACTGGGTTCACGAATCTTAAGCGCACAGAAGGGCGATGATATTCTCATCAAAAACGGAACCTCAATTCGTTTGCGGTCGGATATTTTTTCATTCCAGTTAAGCGGCCATGCGAGCGGCGAGGAGTTGGTGCAATACGTGCGGTCCGTGAATCCCCGGAAGGTTGCCGTTGTTCACGGCGAACTAAGTCGGAGCGTCGCTTTGGCCACGGATCCTCGCCTCCGTTCGTACGAGCCAATTGTTCCGGTGGTTGGAGAATCGATTCCCGTTCCAAGAGTCGAATTTTTCACGGCCATCCGTCGATGGTTGCGGCTCTGGGGCGAGCAGCAACTGACGCTTGTTTTATCGCATCCGCCGGTTCACCATATTTCCGAGCGAAGCATTGTGTTTACGCGCATAAATAATCCGTTCGCGGTGGGCGCCATCCAACGACGATTTGGTCGTTCCGGTGTGGCCGATGTGCAGTACGCGCATGACACAAACCGCCATCGCATCTCTCTTCAATCGATAGTGGATCAATTGGATATGGGGCCCGATTTTCGATTTCCCCGCAGCTCGAACGCCATGGAATTTGTGGCAAAAAAGGCAATTTCGGAATTGCTCCGCGATCATCGCGCGCAAATGGAAATACTTGTGGAATTGATGAACAATGGGCGGACCTATTCGGTTGAAGATCTGGCGACGCAGTTTCAACTCGTCACGCCGTTCGAGCGTCTTGGAATTGCCATGTTTCTTCTTGGCTTGCCGAACTACTTCAGTGTTGAAAATGGTAGGTACCGAACAAACAATCAGCCGCTTCCAGATTTTTCGCATCTTTCAAACGAACTACAAATAAATCTGAGCTTTGCGTTTGGTGACGTCACCGAACTGGATGAAAAAGGAAACATGGTTCCCGTTCGGCCGCCTCAACGGTCGAAAAAAACAAACTCGGAAAGGTTCGCCGCTGCGACGACCATGCATGCGGTCGACGAAAATCCGGCGCTGGATCTCACCGAAGCTTCTCACCGAAGAGATATTCAAGACATCGATGGGAATGTGGTTCCGTTTGTGCATGGCACGCCCACGAACGTGGTCGTGCTACTTAAAGAAAACCGCAAACGCCAAATGTTGCACACGATTCAAGCGATGGTTGCATCGGCTTCCGTGGAACGTCCCATATACATCTACGTGATCACGGAAGATGGCCGGACGGCGCAGGAATTGAATACCCTCAGCACGTTCCGGAATCACGCCGGTGTGTTTATTCGAGCGAACAATCGGAAAGGGTTGCTCGCGAACTCGATCGTGCCCTTTGCGGAGCTGTGTGCCGTGATGCGGACGATTCGCGGATGGAATCCATCGTCCCATCTTCATCGCATTGTGACCTCAGAGGAAGTTTCGGTTGAATTTGGCGATGACGATCACGACGAAAATATCGTGGTGATGATCATAGGTGCTTTGGAATCGATTGCAGCGACCGCAAAACAACTTAAAGATCCGGCGACGTTTGAGCGAATACGCGTCCGCTTGCGACAGGTGTAAGAACCCAGCTTACGCGCGAACTTTTGTTTTACTTGGTGTGTTGCTGGCTTTCGTTTTGAGCGAAGCGTAATAATCCTGCAACGAGCGGATGGTCCAATCTTCCTTCTGCATGGATTCAATGGCTTCGGTGGCCGCGGCGGCCGCGGCCACCGTGGTGATGATCGGTACGCCCGCACCCAGCGCGGCATTACGGATCGCAAAACCATCTTTGCGAGAGCTCGCGCCCGACGGAGTGTTGATCACGAAGGCCACTTCTTTGTTGGTGATGATATCGACCACGTTTGGTCGACCTTCTTCAATTTTTTTCACGATTTCGACCGGGATGCCGGCTCCTTGGAACGTGAGCGCGGTTCCCTCGGTGGCAAGAATTCCCAATCCCAATTGGTGAAGTTTGCGCGCGATATCAATGACGCGTTCGCGGTTATTGCGCTTGAGGCTGATCAACACTTTTCCCTTCGTTGGAAGCGGCGAGTTGGCGGCGGCCTGTGACTTCGCATAAGCTGCAGAAAAATTGTCAGCAATTCCCATTACTTCGCCGGTGGAGCGCATTTCCGGACCCAGCACCGCGTCCACGCCGGGAAATCGTGTCCACGGAAGCACGGCTTCCTTTACCGAGGTCCATGGCGTTACAAAATCTTTTCCGAGCACGTGCTTCGGTAAAACTTGAGAAAGTTTTTTTCCCATCATGAGCTTTGCCGCGAGCTTGGCGAGCGGAACGTTTGTCGCTTTTGAAACAAACGGCACGGTGCGGCTCGCACGCGGATTTACCTCGAGCACGTACACCACGTTGTCTTTCAAAGCGAGCTGCATGTTCATGAGGCCTTTTACCTTAAGCGCCTTCGCCAACGTTTTTGTGTAGCTCACAATGGTGTCGAGCGATTCCTTGTTCAATTTGCGTGGCGGAATCATGCAGGCGGAGTCGCCCGAGTGAATTCCGGCCGCTTCAATGTGCTCCATGATGCCACCGATGTAGGTATCCGTTCCATCAGACAAAGCGTCCACATCCACTTCGAGCGCGTTATCAAGAAAGCGATCAATCAAAACGGGATGTGTGGAAGAAAGCGATGTTGCGCGCAGGATATACGATTCGAGCATTGCGTCGTCGTACACAACTTCCATTGCGCGACCGCCGAGAACATAGGACGGGCGAATCATGACCGGGTATCCGATACGCGTGGCAACTTCTTTCGCTTCGGTGAAACTGTGCGCCATTCCATGCGCCGGCTGCGGAATCTGCAATTTGTTGAGCAAGCGACCAAATCGCTCGCGGTCTTCCGCGAGATCAATAGAGTCCGGGGACGTACCCAAAATTTTTACACCGGCCGCCTCCAACGGTAACGCCAAATTGAGTGGGGTCTGCCCGCCGAATTGGACAATCAGTCCTTTCGGTTTCTCGCGCTCAACAATATTCAACACGTCTTCGAGCGTCAGCGGTTCAAAATACAAATGGTCGGCCGTATCATAGTCCGTTGAGACGGTTTCAGGGTTGCAGTTCACCATGATCGTCTCATAGCCTTCTTCTTGCAACGCGAGAACCGCGTGCACGCAACAGTAGTCAAATTCAATTCCCTGGCCGATGCGGTTGGGACCTCCCCCCAAAATCATTACCTTGTTTTTCTTGGACGGCTTTGTCTCGTTCTCTTCGCCGTACGTCGAGTAATAATAAGGAGTGTGCGCTTCAAATTCCGCTGCGCAGGTGTCCACCAAATTGTAAACGGGTTCGATTTTCAATTTCTTTCGGATCGCTCGGATTTGTTTTTCCGTTTGACCCAACAAGTAACCCAGTTGAATGTCGGAGTATCCAAGTTTTTTTGCTTCGCGTAACACGTCGCCTTGAATGCTTTTTGATCCCTCATGTTTGCTGGCGAGGGACTCCACCAAATATTCTTCGAAGTGAACCAACTCTTCGATTTGCGCAATAAACCACGGATCAATTTTCGAAAGATTGAAAATGTCATCGCGTGTGAGGCCGAGCTTAAGGCCCGCCTTCAGTGCGAACAGTCGATCCGAATTCGGAATCCGGATTTTGTCGCGCAACAACTGAACCACGGCTTCGTATTTTTGGCTCCACGCCTCGGGCGTCATTTCCTTTTTTGCCTCAAGGGCTTGATCCACGGCCGGGTTGAACGATTTTCCGTCGGAACCAAGGCCAGCGCGACCGATTTCGAGGCCGCGGAAGGCCTTTTGCAGCGCTTCTTTAAAATTTCGGCCGAGGGCCATTACTTCGCCGACCGATTTCATTTGCGTACCGAGCTGTTGATTGCTGTCCGAGAATTTCTCGAACGCGAAACGAGGAATTTTAACGACCGTGTAATCGATCGTTGGTTCGAAGCACGCGGGCGTTTTCTTCGTGATATCGTTTGAAATCTCGTCCAGACGGTAACCGACCGCCAGCAGAGCCGCGAGTTTTGCGATCGGGAAGCCGGTCGCTTTGGAAGCGAGCGCGCTGGATCGCGACACACGTGGATTCATTTCGATCACAATGATGCGACCCGTTTTTGGATTAAGACCAAATTGAATGTTCGATCCACCGGTTTCCACGCCAATTTTGCGGATACACGCGAACGCCTGGTCGCGCATTTTTTGATATTCCTTGTCCGTGAGCGTCATGGCCGGAGCAACGGTAATCGAATCACCGGTGTGCACGCCGAGTGGATCAACGTTTTCAATCGAACATATAACGATGCACTGGTCGGATTTGTCGCGCATCACCTCGAGTTCGTATTCTTTCCATCCCTCGAGAGACTCTTCAATGAGAACTTCAGAAATCGGACTTAAATCCAATCCCTTTGCGGCGGCTTTCAAAAATTCTTCGCGTGTGTAGACAAGGCCTGAGCCGGTTCCCCCCAACGTAAAGGAAGGCCTAATAATGAGAGGAAAGCCAACTTGCTGCGCGATTTCTTCTGCTTCGGTGAGTGTTTTTGCGAAACCGCTGCGCGGTAGATCGAGCCCAATCTCTTCCATGGCCGCTTTGAACAAACGGCGGTCTTCCGCTTTCTCAATTGCTTCCAAGTTCGCGCCGATCATTTCGACGCCGTATTTTTCAAGCACACCGTTTTTCGCGACAGCCACCGCGAGATTCAATGCGGTTTGTCCGCCAAGCGTTGGAAGCAGCGCATCCGGACGTTCCTTTTCAATGATGGCTTCAAGAACTTTGGCCGTGAGCGGTTCCACGTAGGTGGCGTCGGCCAATTCCGGGTCCGTCATTATCGTGGCGGGATTCGAATTAATAAGGACAACTTTGTATCCCTCTTTTCTCAGCGCTTTCACCGCTTGCGTTCCGGAGTAATCGAACTCGCAGGCTTGACCGATAATTATGGGTCCGGAGCCGATGATGAGAATTTTATTTATATCAGTTCTTTTTGGCATATTTTATTCGTCATCCTGGCACGTTTTAGCCAGCGTGACGACCCTTCTCCATTGAGTTTAAGAATCGATCGAACAAATGGTTGGCATCGTGCGGCCCCGAAGAGGCTTCCGGGTGATATTGAACCGAAAACAGCGGAAGCGTGCGGTGGCGAAGGCCTTCGATTGCGTTGTCGTTCAAATTGATGTGCGTAACAAGCGCATCCTTGTTTCCTTTTACAATCCACTCGCCTTTCGCCGTTTTTTGACCTTCCACGCAGAAACCATGGTTCTGAGCCGTAATGTCGACGCGTCCGGTTTCCAAATCCTTAATCGGATGGTTCGCACCGTGATGTCCAAACTTCAATTTATAGGTGTTCCCACCGAGAGCCAATCCCATCAATTGGTGTCCCAGGCAGATTCCGAAGAGCGCGACTGGCTTTTCCCCTTTTTCTTTCTGGTCGGTACTGTGCTTGATAAGATTTTCAATTGTCTTGATGCCATCTTTCACGACGGCCGGATCGCCGGGCCCGTTGGAGAACAAAACCCCATCCGGATTTTCATTGAGAATTTCATCGGCTGAGGTTGTGGACGGAACCACCGTCACTTCGCAACCGCGATCCACAAGGCAACGCAAAATATTCTGTTTCACACCAAAATCCATCACGACAACTTTCTTGTTTGGTCGAACAGCATTCGCTTCGCTGCCTTTGTTCCAGTTGTATTTTTCCGCCGTGGATACCATTGACGCCAAATTCAGTCCTTCGAGTGACGGCACCGCTTTCGCCTGTTTGATCAACGCTTTTGGGTCGCGGCCGTTGTTCGAGATGATTCCGCTTACAGCACCCTGCGTGCGGAGGTAGCGTGTCAGTGCGCGCGTGTCGACGCCGGTGAGTCCCGCTACGCCGGCGGATGCGAGATAATCATTCAAGCTGCCCGTCGCGCGCCAATTCGAATAAAGATTGCTCTCCTCTTGAACGATAAAGCCCGAGAGATAAATTTTTCCGGACTCCACGTCGTCTGGATTTACGCCGTAGTTTCCAATGTGCGAGGGCGTCATCGCGACGATTTGTCCTTGATAGGATGGGTCCGTGAGAATTTCTTGATAACCGCTCAGAGAGGTGTTGAAGACCACCTCGCCTCCCGATTTTTCCGATGGTTCTGCTCCGAAACACCAGCCCTGAAAAATTTTTCCGGTGGCGAGCGCTAAATAACCTTTTGTTCTGTTTTTCATAAATGGAGGCCGTCGCCCTGGAATGTCTCTATCCAAAGCCCATTTTTAAATTGGATCCTGGTGAACGACATGCCAGGATGACGTTCACGACACGTCATTTGAGCCATGCGAAATCCTTATCAACGACCAACGTCTCTTCACGACTTTTGCCCAGCGAAACCAGTGCACAGGTGGCGTGTACCGATTTCTCAAGCTCTTTCACGAAGTGCTTCGCTTCGGCCGGGAATTTATTGAAATCTTTCATTTCGCGCAGATTTCCTGAGAAGCCGCGAAAGTTCTTGTATATCGGCTTCGCCTGCATTTGAAGCGAGCGGCTCGCTGGAAACTCAGAAAGCGTGCGGCCTTTCACTTTATAGCCAATGCAAATTTTGAGCGGGTTCACGCCTTCGAGAACGTCAATTTTTGTGAGCGCAAAGCGTTTGATGCCGTTGATGCGAAACGCGTGACGAACAACGACCGCATCAAACCAACCGCAGCGGCGCCGTCGACCGGTGGTGGCGCCAAATTCTTGACCTTTCGATTGCAAATAGTTTCCGGTCGGATCGTTCAATTCCGATGGGAACGGACCGTCGCCCACGCGTGTCGTGTACGCTTTAATCACGCCGAGCACTTCATCAATATGACTGGGGCCGACTCCGGTACCGGCGCAAGCGCCGCCGGCGATCGGGTTGCTCGACGTCACGTACGGATACGTTCCAAAGTCCACGTCCAGCATCGTCCCCTGCGCGCTTTCGAACAACACGCGTTTCTTCTCGGCGAACGCTTTGGCGAGCAGGATCGACGTGTCCGTTGCAAAACCAGCGATGAAGTCACGCAAGCGCGGATATTCTTTCAAAATTTCTGCGCGAATCTGTTTGATCGGCTTTATTTTCGAAAGCAACGGTTCTTTCTCGCGAAGATTATTTTCCAAAAGCGTGTTAAACAAATCCGGTTCCAAGTAATCGATTACGCGGATGCCGGTTCGTCCCACCTTGTCCGAGTACGCCGGGCCGATGCCTTTGCGCGTGGTTCCAATGACGCCGGACTTCGCTCCGGTTTCGCGCAGCGTATCCAGATACTTGTGGTACGAAAGAATCACGTGCGCGAGCTCCGAAATCGAAAGCCGCCCTTTAACCTGAATGCGGCGCTTCTCCAAAAATTCCACTTCTTCTTTGAGGGCGGCGGGGTCGACAACCACGCCGTTACCAATCACCGCTTTTTTCTTCGGCTCCAAGATTCCGGAGGGAATCAAATGCAGAACGAAATGTTTGCCATCAAACACAACGGTGTGGCCCGCGTTGTTACCGCCTTGGTAACGCACGATCACATCGGAATTTTTCCCTATAATGTGAACAATTTTTCCTTTTCCTTCATCGCCCCATTGGGCGCCGATCACGACGAGAGACGACATTAGTGGTGGACTCCTAGTTTTGTGAGTTCTTGTTTGAGTGGTTCGATGCCTTTGTAATGGATGGCGTTAATGCCGAGCTCCATCGCACTGGCAATGTTTGTGTGCAAATCATCAATGAAAACGGCTTCGGAGGGGTTCACCAAAAAATGATTGAGTGCCATTTTGTAAATGGTCGGATCGGGTTTTCGTACACCAGCTTCGTTGGACCACCAGTGGCGATCGAAGTGACCAATGTAAGGATAGGTTTGTTTGATGTGTTCGACGTGGATCGCGTTTGTATTGGATATAAGCCCGAGTTTGTAATGATTTTTTAACTTCGAAATGAGTTCAATTATTCCGGCGTCTTCGTCGAAGATTTCATTGAACAGTGGTACGAAATCTTCGAATAAAAGTTTTTGAAAGCTGCAAAGTTTCGATACGTATTCGAAATATTCTTTTGGCGACATTTTTCCGGTTTCAAAATGGTCGGCGATATGGTCGTTCCAGAGGCGATCTACAATTTCTTTTGCGGATAAATGCGTGTACCGTGTCAGGCGATTGGCAAGGCGCATGACATCAAACGGCAGGATGACGTTGCCGAGATCAAATAATACGGTTTTTATCATGGGGTTTGTCAGGGCGAGCTCACCGAAGCGAGCGTTGCGGAACTGTAGCAAACGCAACCAAAGCCGTCAAACGGACTTGGTTTTAGGTGTTACGCCGATTGTTCGGCGGATTTTTTTGCCCGATTATCAGATTGGACTTTTTTCGCGAACGGAGAACTCAGGTCGGAACGTGTGCCGGATTGCCTCAGCCGTTCCACCGCTCGGCGCGTAATAAAATGGAGAGATCCAATTATCCTTACATCTTTCGCGAGGCCTTTGTTCTTCAATCTCAACTTGAGATTGTGCCACGTGAGTTTTTTGCCTATTTCTTTGAACGCTTGCGAAAGCAACACGAATTCCTGGCCGATCCGATTTGATTCTTTGGCGACTTCCGCGAGTGTTTCTTCGAAAAGTGCTTTTGCGCTCTCTTTGTTCACACGCACGGCTTTTCCGAGCCGGACCCAAACGATATCACCGTTTTGGCGATGCGATGGAAAAATCCTGAAGAAAGTGTGCAGCGAATATGCCGTTTCGGGCCAGCCAATAGCTTGAAGCACGTCGCGATAAGGCTTTGGATCCTTAAAATTTTCAATCACTGTTAACTGAAAGGCCAGAGCAAACGCATCCGTCTTTTGCAAAGTTCTGTTTTTCGCGAGGATGTCTGGGGCTTTGAACTTTTCTTCCAGAAGTGAATCGTACAGCTGACGCGCCGTCGTATCATCAACTGTTGCGTCTGCGAGCGCGATCACCTCGGCCAATGTATATTCGTCTTTATTCAATGCGTTTAGCAGTCTGCCAATTTTCAGTGCATCACCGAGGAATATGGAGTCGGTGCGTCGATCGTAGGGAAGAGTTCGCGAGCTAATCAGGCGCAATAGCATTTGCTTGTATCCGGGCAATTTGTCCAATCCGGTTTCACGGGCGATATCGGCAAGGCGATACTTTTCCTGTTTTCCGAGAGATGGAGCCGTAACATTTTTGGACTTCATCTCCGTCTGTTTCATAAATCCATGCGTGGTTAATACATTCACGGTATTTGGAAGCGAAACCGGCAATGTTCCGACTCGATCACTCGTGAGAATTGCTTTCGCATCGGACATTAATCGTTGCAATTGGTTGTCGCGAGAGCGTTCCTTGCCCGCTTGTCCCTTCGATTGGCAGGCGAGTTCTATTTTGGCGGCGATTTCTTGGTCAACAACGGCGACAGCGTCCAAAAAAGTTTTTTGACGGGCGGGACTGTTGATTTCGTCGAACCTGTACAAGATGGCCATGGCGGCTCGATTTCGAGACTCGCTTGGCAAATACGTGCGCATCAATTTCGCTAATGCTTCCGGAACATAATGTCCACTGTCGTCATCATCACTGTCGGACTGAGAAGATATTTTATCGACAGGGGCATTGTTTTGTGGAATTTTTTTCTTGCGGTAGATTCGAATTCGGCCCATTAATGGCACGTTCAGTGATGACGTCGGCAATTTGAAAAAAGGAACGTGTTCGAGTTCCTCATAAAGGGAGCGTTGCGCTTCGTCGGGGATGAGCGAAGAGGTTACATTTATAAATCCGCGCTCAGCGAGCACCCTTTGCGTTATGGAACTTCCACCGTGCATCAGGTCCTCGTGCAGGATGATGGTCGCGTCGTCGGCCACGGCGCGATCGAATATTTCTTCGAGCGTCTGTTGATACGTTTTTTGTGAGCTTCCGACCGGAAGACCGTCCGCTTCCCGGTTTTTCATAAAAAAAGCCTCGGTGTTTTTAAACAAAAGAAATCTCGGATTGAGTCCCTGGCTCTTTAAATTCGTGATCGCAAGAACAATTCGGTCCGCTTCTTCGAAATTTATCGGACCCGGATCTTTAAAATTCGTTCGCACCGAAGATTCATCGAATCCGGAAACGTCTTCAAATTCCTGAATCAATCCGTTTAAGCTAAAGCCATGTCTGTCGATAGCCAATACGGGCATTTGCTCGGCCAGCAAAAGGTCCCCCCCGTTCAAGAAAGAAACGACCGCATCGTTGCTCCCTTTCCCGGGAAGTGCGCCGACCTCGATCAGAAGCGTTAAGACTTTTCTGTAGGCGTCGATGCCGCTCACTTTTTCCGCGGTGTTTCGAATTTCTTTCGCGCGTTCAATGAAGAATCGAATGGTATCGCCGCTCACCTTGGCCGTGACATTGGCGTTCCCCACCGTTCTTGAAGCGACGCCCGCGGCGTTTTCGATTGCCTGCACGCCGAGTTTCATGGCAATGGACATTTCTTCGGGCCATACTTCCGGCGGTAAAAACAGTGATTTTCGGAAGAGCAAATTTTGAAGTGGTGTTTTTGGTTCCTTCAATACGTTCAGATAGTCCGAGCCGGCGAGCGCGCCGGTTGATTTCATCCTGGGTACAAATTGAATAACCGTGCATTTCAATTCTTTAAGCGTCTGCTCGATTCCACTCGCGTGGAATCCCCCGGTCACGAGGACGATCATTTTTCCGCGGGTCAAAAAGGGACGGAGGTTTTCGGCCATCTTTTCGTCGCGGCGTTCGGCCTCTTCGTAAAACTGTTCGAACGCGCGGCAGGAAACTCGACCTTTGCGAAGCTTGTGCCATTCTTCTTTGGTGAGTGTGAATTCGATTAATTTCTTGGTCAGTCGCCACTGATCAGCTTCGTTGCCTAGCGCGTCTTGCTCGTCCGTTTTTTGTGCAGATCTTTTTGCATCCAACTCTCTTTTCCATTGCCACAATTCTTTTTGCGCAATCGGAAGTTGTTTTGTTGCTTGCCGATAGGCTTCCACGTTCGCGTAATAAGCGGTTCGGTCATCGATTCCCTGAATTTGAAAGCCTGTGCGTCCTGCGGTTAGTGCCGCGGCAATGGGGCCCTGAATATATTTCTGTTTGAGAAAGCACATGGCCGCGCGCTTTACTGCCGATTGGTTCGGATGGTTTTGAAACTCCCGCAAATCAATCGGGCCAAAACCGCCTTCGAGGGCTAGCGTTCCTATACGCCCGGACCGACCTAAGACCTCAATTGCCTTTTGAATATTCGATTGGACGTCCGCGTTTAAATGGATGTCTTTAATATAAAGAACGACCGGGCCGGACCGAGAGATTGGGCCGACAAGGGTAAGATCGCCCCAACGCGCGAGTTGCGACAAAGCGAAATCGGCGCGCGCGTCGGATTTTCCGGCGAACGTCGCTGGCACGACAAGCGTCAAGCAAATAGTGAAGGCGATAATTTTTTTCATGTATAGGCCAAAATGGAATTAAAGTTTTTTTTGCTTAAGAAACGATTAAGCAGTCGTAAACAATTTGTAAAAGGGTTCGCCTGAATTCAAGGGTCTAATGCACCGCCTGCACGGAACGCCTTCGCTGGTGTAAGAAGCAGTTCTCCGTCGAATCGCGCGGGTGCTTTTTCCAGCGATTTTTGATTGAATCGAACCGTGCTAAAACCGTCATTATTTTGTTCATTAACATGTGTGTTGGTGTTGAATGTCGGTCTGTTTCCTCCATCGGTAAGTGGAGCAAACAGTCGATTCGAAGCTCCGCCCATGACCGCGCCTCTCCAAGAAAAACTGCAGAACCTTCCGTACGGTTTGGAAGGTCAACAATCCCTTTTCCTGCGTTACCGTCATGTCGACTCCGTTCATTTTACGGGCAGCGCCACACAAAGCACCTACGGCTTTCGTCGCGGTCAGAGCATAATGAACGAAGGATTGAGTTTGAAACTAACGCAAAGCGGAAAATCCGGCTGGGCGAGCGGTGTCATTCAATTGCAGAAGCCAATGGATGTGCGACGTTACAATTCGATTCTTCTTTGGGTGTGGTGTTCGCGTCCAGCGATGCGGTTAAGCGTGGGACTAAAAGATGGAATGGCCGCGCGTTCCGATGCGTTGCCCCGCCAAGGGTTTCCCGCTGCGGAGCCCGTACAGCTGGTTGTTCCAATGTCGCGCTTGATTCCTAGGAACAAAGTTGATTTGTCGGAAGTCTCGGAAGTATTCATCGAATTTGGGAGCGACGTCACCGCGAACAAACCGCAAGGAACAATTCAGGTTCTCGGCGTGGCGTTTGTTGAACAAGCGAATTTGCCCAAACGCGCGATGATGGTGTTGGGCCGTGCGACAAGCCGGCTTGTGCTTGCCGAACCCACAAAAGAACACTCGTCCGAAGAATTTAATGACAAGCCAGAGACCGTCAAGAAAATCCGCGTGGCCGCCGCACCCGTGGAATCTCCGTTGGCCGAAGCGGTTGTGAGCGAAAACCCGCAAGTGACGGAAATTCCGATGCCTCGTCCGGTTGTGGTCCCCCAAAACAGTTGGATCGAGAAGCGCGATTCGAACCGAAGTCGCCCCCCTGATGTTTTTTATCTTCTTTTTGTATTGGCGCTGGGCGCCTTTTGGTACGCGATCAACCGACGGAAAATTCAAGGGAGGCCGCTCGAGCCGCTCGGAAAAGTGTTTCACGAGATCCATTGGCCGTTTTCGATGACGCAAGCCGTGTTGCACCGAAAGATTGAGCGAGAATTTTGGCGTGGCGTCGCGGCGCAGCAGGAACGCTACGTTTGGTTGTCCACCACGGGCCTTGTGCTCGAACGCTCCAATCCGAGCGAATATTACGGCGAGTCGTTCTTGCGTCGACAAATCCAACTTGCGTCAAAGGCTGGTATTCGATTGTTCCCGAGTTTGTCGTTTACTCAGATTTTTCTGCGCAAAGAGGCGATTTCGTTTGAGCGGTCATCGTTGGCGTTGCGCTCGCTCGTGGTCGACACATTGCTCCGGTTTGCCGAGATTGCGCCGGGGGTTCGAATTGAAAACGCAAAAGAGTTTTTTGACGCACAACTTCGTCGCCGCTCGCGTGCCATCGCTGTTGACGACAACGACGCGCGTGAGAATTCGAAATTCTTTTGGGCCGATGTCATTTCCGATGTAAGAGCGCGTTTCCCGAATTTTCTGTTCGTTGCCGACTCGATTGCGGAACAATCGCGCGCGGTCCGCGAAATGGGTTTCAATTATTACGAAAACGATTTGCTTGTGCGAACGGTGCTTGATCAAATCCAAACCGGAAAGGTTGGTGACTTGAGCGCGTTCTTGCGCGGTGAATCCGCCCATTATCTCCGTTGCGGGATTTATAATCTAAATTCGCTCTTCAAACCTTTTCCGAGCGAAGATTTTGCCCGCCACCAAAATGTTTTGGCAGCGATTTTATTGACGCTCTTGCCCGGTGTGGTCCAACACGACAACAACATGCCCGAAGAGGTCGCCGGATTTATTAACCGTTTGGCGCGCGCGTCGGTGATTCGCAAGGGAAAATTTTTGCTGCTAAAAAGCAGCAATCCCGAAGTTCTCGCGTTTGCGCGTTGGCGCAAGAAATCGCTGTTGGTCGCCGTCGCAAATTTCTCAAACAATTTCAAAAACGAATCGATACAGCTGCGGTCGTTGCTGGCCGGATTCGAAAACAACAAACTTTATTTGTTTACGAACGCGCTGCACGGGAGTGTGAGCATCAAGTCGCTGCTCAATCAGCCCGAATCCGGAGGCCCGGCGGTTGCGCTCTGGGGCCAAAACTTGCGTGACACGGGCTTGCCGCTGGCCATGCCGCCTTTGAGTCTCGGCCTTTTTTCTGTTAATTTGACGAAGCCTATCACCTCTGTTTTCTCTCCCGTAGAATCCGAGGCGGATGTTTTTTCTGAATTAAACGTTGCGCAATAAATGATGTCGCTAAAGAACTATTCCAGTTTCATTAAAATCGAGCACACTCTGTTTTCGCTGCCTCTTCTATTTGCGGGAGCGCTGTTGGCCGGCGACGGTTGGCCGACTCTTCGGCAAGCGCTTCTCATTCTTTTGGCGGGCGGCAGTGCGCGCATCATAGCGCTCGTGCTGAACCGCGTTATTGATCGTCACATCGACGCGCGTAACCCTCGCACACAAGATCGTCATTTAAGCAGCGGAAAAATGAAGCTCTGGGAGGCGGCCGCTTTGGGTGTTATCGCGCTCGTGATCTATTTATTTTCAGCGTGGCTGTTGTCGGATTTCTGTTTGCGACTTTCTTGGTTGCCGATCGTTGGATTCACAGCGTATCCCTATTTCAAACGCCTGACAAAATGGACGCATGTTGGTTTGGGAATCGTATGGTCGCTCGTGCCTTTGGCCGGTTTTTTTGCGGTGAAGTCATCGTTTCAGGGTTTGGCACCGGCCGTTGTGCTTGGCGTGTTCAGTATTTTTTGGCTGGCGGGTTTCGACATCATCTACGCGACAATGGACGAGCAGTTTGACCGCACCGCCGGGCTTCATTCGTTACCGGCAGCTTGGGGTATCCGGCGCTCGCTGCGTTTGGCGGGGTTGTTTCACTTGCTCGCGTTTTTGTTTCTGCTTGTACTTTACATCGGATGGTTGTCGGGACCCATCACCGTGATGCTTTTGGCCATCATTGGTGTGCTTCTTTATTTTGAATTCCAATTTTCAAAGAATGTGAATCTTGCCTTCTTTCAGATCAACACACTGATTGGATTTGTGGTTTTGTTTATGATCGTTGCAGGGCTTCTAGGAGTTTAGGCGATGAGAACCGTTGTCGCAATCACTGGTGCGTCGGGCGGAAACGTGGCGGTTGAATTTTTAAAACAATGCCCGGGCGAAAAATTTTTAATTCTTTCGCGTTGGGGCAAAGCGGTTCTGCATCAAGAAACGGGACTGCGTCCCGACGATTTGTCCCCTCACGTCTCAAAAATATTCTCCGCTGACGACATGAACGCTCCGTTCGCGTCCGGCTCCATTTCGTTTGATCGATATGTGATTGTTCCATGTTCGCTGACAACGCTTGGGAGAATTGCGAACGGAATTGGCGAGAACCTCGTGGCGCGCGTGGCCGAAGTGGCGCTCAAAGAACAACGCCGCATGCTGCTGGGACTTCGAGAGTCGCCGTTGTCCGCGATCGCGCTGGAGAATGCTCTTAAATTATCCCGGCTCGGCGTAACGATTATGCCGCTCTGCCCACCGTTTTATTTTAAATCGCAGTCCGCTGAAGAAACAACGTCGCGTTTCGTTGATCACATGCTCACCACGCTCAACTTGCCGACCGTTCGCTCCGGTTGGCGTCACGATGCCCTTTCGTAATTTACAGTCGTTTGTTTCGTTCCTCGAACAGAAGAATGACCTGGTGCGCATCAAAGCCGAGGTCGATCCGGTCCTCGAAATCACCGAAATCGCCACGCGGGTGGTTAAACGCGCAGGGCCCGCGCTCCTCTTCGAGAACGTAAAAGGTTCAAAGTTTCCATTGCTCGTCAATGTGCTTGGGGCGTCTCGCCGTGTTGACTGGGCGCTTGGACGTGCCCCCGCCCAAGTGGGAGCGGAGCTCGCGCAGTTTGCCGATGGCCTTATGCCGCCATCTCCCCAGCGTTTGTGGAAAAATCGCCACACGGCGCTACGCGTACTCAAAATGAAACCCGACGCGCGCACGCACGCTCCGGTCAAGAAGTTTTGTGTGGAACCGGCGAATCTCGACCAACTACCGATTGCGCAGTCGTGGCCAAAAGACGGTGGAAAGTTTATTACGTTCCCACTTGTTGTTACGAAGAGTCCAAAAGACGGAAAACAAAACATGGGCGTGTACCGCATGCACGTGTACAACAAGAGCGAAACGGGCATGCATTGGCAGATCGGCAAAGGCGGAGGATACCACTACCAACAAGCCGAGGCCGCCGGTCGGGCATTGCCGCTTGTGACCGTTCTTGGAGCGGATCCCATTCTGATGATGTGCGGAGTGTTACCGCTTCCCGAGGGGCTTAGTGAAATTGCATTCGCGGGGTTCCTGCGCGGAGAATCCACGCGGGTTACGACACTCACGGAGAGCGATTTGTCCGTGCCATCCGAAGCGGAGTTTTTGTTGGAAGGATTCGTTCCGCCGAAAGAACGGCGCCAAGAAGGCCCGTACGGGGATCACTTCGGTCATTATTCACTGGCCGCGCCGTTTCCAATTTTTAAGGTGAATCGCGTCTGGCACCGCGAGAAACCAATTTTTCCGATTGCGGTCGTTGGCAAGCCGCCCCAAGAAGATCAAGTGATCGGCGACGCGGTTCAAGAAATGCTGCTGCCGCTTTTGAAAATCATGCATCCCGAGGTCGTTGACTTATGGGCCTATCAAGAAGCCGGTTTTCACAATTTGCTCGTGATTAGCGTGAAGCAGCGGTTTGAAAAAGAAGCGATCAAGACCGCGTTATGGGCACTGGGCGAAGGGCAGTTGGCGCTTTCCAAGTGTGTCGTTCTTGTGGATCCGACCGTAAACGCCCGAAAATTTAGTGACGTGCTCAAAGCAATTCGCGATAACTTTGATCCGAAAGACGACTTTATTCTTTTGCCCGGCACGTCCCAAGATACACTTGATTTCACAAGTTTCAAAATGAACCTCGGCAGCAAGTTGGTTATTGACGCGACAACGAATTCAAAGCCGAAACAAAAGCGCGAGACGTTCGATCCAAGCACGCTCGGTGGTTTGAGTTCGCTTGTGCGCGATGCGCGGGTCGTGGACGACGCAATGTTGGTGCTGCGCGTCGACGGTGGCGGCCGGGATATTCTCGAAAAAATGTTAAGCTTTCCGTCATTACCGCCGATGGTCGTCGCCGTTAGTGACGATATTCCTCTCGAAGACCCGACGCTGCTTTTATGGGGAATTTTTACGCGGTTTGATTGCGAGCGCGACACGTTTTTTGGAAACGTCGACATCAAACGGGGACATCCGCAATACGCGGGTCCGCTTTTTATCGACGCCACATGGAAGCCCGGTTATCCGGATCCGCTTGTCATGAATGACGATGTTGTGAAGCTCGTGAATCGGCGGTGGAAGGAGTACGAAATTGGTCATCCTGGCATGTCGTAAGCCAGGATCCATTTTACCGTAAGGCAACGTGGGCCCTGGACAGAAACATTTCAGGGCGACGAACAGGTACTGATATGTTGATTAAAGATCCGAACATCGCTCCGCTGTGGAACAAAGTTCAGAACGGTGAACGTCTGTCGTTTGCTGACGGACAAACATTGTTTGCGTCCGATGATGTGCATGGCCTCGGGTTCATGGCCAACTGGGTCAAAGAACAAAAAACGGGCGACCGCGCCACGTTTGTGATGAACCGGCAAATTAATCCCACAAACATTTGTGTTCTCTCCTGCCATTTCTGTGATTACGCCACAAAATCCAACCGAACGAACGCCTATATCATGTCGCACAATGAGATTCTTTCAAAATTAAACGACGACTTACGCGAAGTGCACATTGTGAGCGGGCTCTATCGCGGATGGACGTTCGATCAATACCTTGATGTGGTGCGGGCGATCAAAAATCGGTTTCCGAGCATCCAAGTGAAAGCCTACACCGCTGTTGAAATTGATTTCTTCGCTCGGCGCGAAAAAAAGTCCATCAAAGAAATTTTAACCTTGATGATCGACGCCGGTGTGGTCTGCATTCCGGGTGGCGGAGCTGAAGTGTTCAGCGAGCGCGTGCGCAAAGCGCTTTATCCGTTCAAGATCGGAGCGCCCAAGTGGCTCGAAGTCCACCGGACGGCGCACGAGCTTGGTCTTCGGTCAAATTCGACGCTGCTTTACGGTCACATGGAAACAATCGATGAACGGCTCGTTCACATTTTAAAGCTGCGGGATTTGCAAGACGAGACCCGCGGTTTTCTTTCGTTTATTCCGCTCGCGTACCAACCAGGCACGACACAAGTGGTGAAGCGCCAAGCGTCGGTCATTGATGATCTGAAGACGATTGCGGTTTCGAGATTGTTGCTCGATAATTTTGATCACATCAAAGCGTACTGGGTCACCATGGGCGAAGAAACGGCGTCCATCGCACTGAACTACGGTGCTGACGACATTGACGGAACGATTGGCGAAGAGAAAATAATGCACGCAGCCAAAGCGAGTTCGCCGTTGCAGATGGCGCGCGAGCGCCTCGTGAATTTGATTCGTGAGGCCGGCCGGGTTCCGGTCGAGCGCGATTGCTTGTACAACACAATAAACCGTCATTCCGGCATGCTTCCTGGTCGGAATCCGGGTTCTCCGGATGAACACCTCACCCCCGGCCACAAACATGCCGGGGTGACGACCGAGTTGTCATGAAGATTGCGCGGATCTCCTACGCGAACACGGAACCGTTTTTTTACGGATGGGACAACTCCCCCGATGCGCGTGCTTTTGAATATCAATTGGGGGCGCCGAAGCAATTGGCCGAAGCCGCCCATCGCGGCGAGGTCATTGCGGGACCGCTTCCGATTGTTGAGTGTTGGGCGCTCGAAGCTGATTTCGCGCCGCTCGGGAGCTGGAGCATTGCGGCACGCGAACGTTGTCGCAGCGTCTATGTTTTGTCAAAGGTGCCTTTTTCGGAACTCGATCACGTAACGATCGGCGCCACGAAAGATTCGGCGACATCGGTTATGTTGTGCGAGACGTTGATTCGCGAAAAATACGGCAACGACGCGCGCATCCGCCGCGGACTTCAAATGGAAGACGCCGCATGGCTCGTGATTGGCGACCAAGCGATGCAACTCGTCGCCAGTCCGCTTGTGCGCGAATGGCCGTACGTTACCGATCTCGCTACCGAATGGTGGAACTGGAAAAAATTGCCATTCGTGTTTGCGCGCTGGGTTGTGCGCCGCGATACACTCCCCGAGGTCCAAAGCCGACTCAACAGTTTGATTCGTGCAAGCCTCGACGCCAGCAAAAAAAATCTACCCGCCATCACGACGGCCGTGGCCACGCGCACAAAATTGTCTCCCGTGTTTCTCGAATCGTACTTCACCGAGATGATGTACGAGATGGACGCGGACGCTCACGCGTCTGAAAAATTGTTTCGACACCTTACCAAGGAAGGTTTTGCCCATGGCGCTCGAACGCCAGTCGCTCATTGAGAAAAAACTTTTAAACCGCGAACGCCTAACAGACGAAGACGGTCTTTTCCTCATTAAGGACGCTCCACTGAATTGGCTAGGCCGCTTAGCAATGGAAGAACGAAACCGACGGCTGCCCGAGAAAGAAATAACGTTCATCATCGACTCCAATCCGAACTACACAAATATTTGCGACACGGACTGTCACTTCTGCGCGTTCTTCCGTCGACCCAAAGACAGCGATTCGTACACGTTAACCGTTGAGCAAGTGATGCAGAAAATCCAGCGATCGGTTGATCTTGGCGTTACGACAATTTTGCTGCAAGGCGGACACAACCGCGAAATCCCATTCGATTATTATCTTTCTCTCATTCGCGAGACGCGCAAACGTTTTCCGATGGTCACACCGCATTTTTTCACGGCGTCGGAGATTCAAACGATGGCGCAAGTGGCTGGCACAGGGGTGCCGGAGATTTTGCGCCAACTTCAAGAAGCGGGTCAGCACACGCTGCCCGGCGGTGGTGCTGAGATTTTGAGCGAACGCGTTCGGAAAAAAATTGCCCCAAAGAAAGGCGGCCCTGAATCGTGGTTGGAAGTGCACCGCGAGGCACACAAGCTGGGTTTCACGTCAACCGCGACAATGATGTACGGGCATGTTGAAGAGCCGGAAGATATCGTTCAACATTGGAATTATATTCGGGACCTGCAAGACCAGTCAAAGGCGCTGAAAAACAAGGGCGGGTTCACCGCTTTTATTCCATGGAGTTTTAAACCGGATAACACGGTGCTCGAGCGCCGATTCCCACGGCGTGTCGGCCCTGTTCCGTACCTGCGAATTCTCGCGGCATCAAGGCTTTATCTGGACAATTTTGATCACGTGCAGGCGTCTTGGTTTTCCGAAGGAAAGAAAACGGGCCAGGCGGCGCTTTTGTTTGGCGTCGACGACTTTGGTGGAACGCTTTACGAAGAGAATGTGCACGCCGAAGCCGGCTTTGTAAACGTGACGACACTGCGCGAAACAATCAAACTCATTCACGAAGCGGGGTTTGATGCGGTCCAGCGCACCACGCGGTATGAAAAGTTAAAGAGATTCCCGCGCACGATGTCGGATGAAGATCTCACCATCGCGGTTGGACCCGAAGTTTCGTTCCGAAAGAATGAAGCTGTCAGCTTTCAGCTATCGGCTGTCAGCAAAGAAACATTGGCAGAAGGCTAATAGCCGATAGCCGTGAATCAATCCTCTCTTCCTTACAAGCAATTGATCTTCGTTTGCACCAACGCTCGAAAGCCGGGCGAGCGGATCAGCTGTGCGGGTGAGGGACGTTGTGGTCAGCAAATTCTTGACCGACTGAAAGAACACGTGAAGAAAAACAATCTGCAAAACGTTGTGCGCGTGGCGAAGTCCGGATGTCAGGAACAATGCGAAATTGGGCCGAACGTTGCGATCATGCCACAGAATGATTTCGTATCGAATGTTTCGCTCAGCGATGTTGAAACAATAATTAAGACCTACCTTTCGTTTTCCGACTCACCACCACGTCCTTCGTGACGTCGACGGTCACTTCGTCGTAAAGCTTTTCGGCGTCTTTTTTCTTCTCAAAAATCTCAACAGTGACTGTTTGGATTGGTGCGTTTGGATCCGCTGGTTCGGCCTCGTTCGAAACCGCGCGGACGCGCGTCCCTAACTTCTTTCCGGATTTTTTGAGACCGGCCACAAAGATTTTTACGTCGTCGAGATTTCCCACCACCTTGAGCGCACGATCCACCATTTCATCCGGAACTTCCCGTTCCGCAGGCATGTACGAAACATGCGTGTAACGACGAAATCGTTTTTCCCACGGTCGCTCATCAAATGAATGTGTTTTTGGACTCCAATAAAAATCAATTCCATCCGTGCATTCCGCACAAAAGGTTACAGAGAAACACTGGTCTCCGGAATCTTTTTCGCCGGTGGTGCCGGGCTTGTGAAGGAAAACGGGTTTGTCGAACTCTTTGAAATACATTCGTTCGTACCGAAGCGGTTTTTCAAATTGCGTTCCGACCAACAAGAAATAGCGGTTTTTTGAAGATGGCAGTTCGTATATTCCCGAAATCGCCATATCCGGAATACCGTCGTTGTTGAAATCGCCAATGGGCGAGAACAGTGGCTGCGGATCGTTCGGTTGGAGATCGATATCGGTCGAATTGAGGAGGCGGGGTACGTTTCCGTTTTTCATCAAGCCCTCGATCAGGTTGTAGGAATCCAAGGCCGAACTTTGCTGCGAAAAGAGGAACAGCAAACAGAAAATAACGATGACGGTTCGTGTGCGGATCAGGTTAATTGGCAGAATGGTTTGGGGGTATTGGATTGATTCTCGGTAATGTTTTTCTGTTCGTCGCTCGTTGGCAACTCCGTGGAAAAAACGACAAGCCCCAGCTCCGCTGCCAGCGAGAACAGATTCTCTTCTTTGGGTTTCAGAATGTCGTTGTTCATCGTGTTGGTTTTATCAAAACGGCTGCTTCGAAAAATAGCGTGCCGTTGACCTGTTGTTTTCCGTTTGTCTGCTGGAACGTGACGTTCGGCGCTATAAGCGACGTTTGAATCACCGCGACGACTTCGGGCTTTGACTGCGCTTCGGTTTTGATTTGCTCGGCGCACTCCGAAATGAGCTGATTTAGCACGGCTTTTTTCGTTCCCTCAATTACCTCGTTTGAAATTGGGCAGCCATACTCGATTCGGCGCGTCTCCCCGGATGTTGAAAATTCGTACGGTACATCGAGCTCGGGTTTCGCCATTTGTCCCACGGGGCGAGAGGCCCGCGCCGCGATTGGTAACAAAAGTGTCAGGATCAAAAGCAAAACCTTTTTCATACGTCCCTCCTCGGTAAATCTACTTGAGCATACCGGGGAGCCAGTGACAAAGCGTTGACACCAAGAGGGTTTTTCTGAGATCTCTTTGAAAGCGTTTATTTCGAAGCGGAGGCGGGTTCCAACAGCTCTTTTGGCAATGAAAAAACGACGTTTTCTTCTCTAACAAAAAGATCCTGCACGACGCCTTCATAACGGTCAATTAACGATTGGACCACTTCTTGCACGAGGTATTCGGGAGCCGACGCGCCCGCGGTGAGACCCACCGTTTCTACGTCGTTAAGCCATTCGGATCTAATTTCTGAGGCGTGGTCGATGAGAAATGCCTTTACACCGGCATCGCGAGCGACGTCGCAAAGTCGTTGAGAATTCGAGCTGTTTTTCGATCCGACGACCAAGAGTGCCTGAATTCCGTGATTTAGTAGTTCGCGGACCGCGTCCTGGCGGTTCTGGGTCGCGTAGCAAATGTCGTCTTTGGGCGGTGTTGCGGCCTTGGGAAACCGCGCTCGGATGGCGGCCAAAATGCCTTTTGTTTCGTCAATGCTGAGCGTGGTTTGCGTCAGTACCATAACGCGGTCCGGGTTCGCGACAGAAATGGCGGCCACGTCTTCGGGCGTTTCGACGAGTTGTATTTTCCCCGGGGCTTCCCCCATCGTGCCCACAACCTCATCGTGTTGTTTATGACCTATTAAGAGCAGCGAATAACCTTCTCTCAAAAAGCGGTGAACTTCGAGGTGGACTTTCGTGACGAGTGGGCAGGTGGCATCGATCGTTTTAAGTTGTCGGTCTTTCGACATTGTGCGCACTTCGGGTGAAATACCGTGGGCGCTAAAAATCACGCAACTTCCGGCCGGGGCTTCTTGTACTTCATCAATGAAAATAACGCCACGGCGCTTGAAGTCTTCGACGACCGCCTTGTTGTGCACGATCTCTTTGCGCACATATATCGGAGCTGGAAACTTCCGGAGTGCCATATCCACGATTTCGATGGCGCGGCGAACGCCGGCGCAAAAACCGCGCGGAGAGACGGTTAAAATTTTCATTTGTTAACCAATTGGAAAAACGCGTCCTGATATTTTTCAAAAAGCGCGTACTGTTTGAGTTTTGCACCGAGCACCGGAATCGCGCTGCGATCCTTTCGGGCCACTTTTAGAAGAGTCTCAATTTCGCGGCGCCGCTGACGGTGAATGCGTTCATCGCCGTCGAAAAAGCCACGATCTTGCAGCTCCTGAACGTTTGATTGGAACGATGCCATCGTTTCTTCAACAATGAATTTCATTATTGACAGTTCCCAGGTCTTGTCGGTGCCTTTGATCAATGCCTGGTTGTATTCTTCGGCGCGATCAAATTCTTTTGTGAGACGCGCCATATATTCCTCCGGCGGGGTCAGCTCGACGTGCGTCGATACCATTTCATTCTTAAATTGATACTCGAGACCGCGAAGCGCTTTGCCGTACTGGCTAATCAGCGTGTCCACGTAATCGCGCACGTCGTCCCCAAAACCTTGAAACTGATCTTTGAACGCTTGCGCGGTAATGATCGTGGGTTTCTGCGCGGTGACAATGCCCACGCGCAGTCGCGAGCGGTCGGCCAAGCCGGGTACTTCTGTCACCAATCGGTATTGAATTCGGGAGTCTCCAAACGTGGAGAGACGATGTTTTGGCGAGCGAACCACTTGGATCTTTTGGAATAGCTTTTTCATTTGTTGCATGTTAAACATTAGCGTAATGTTACTTTTTTCGTCGGTATCCGGTAAACTTCACTAAGAAATGACCGGTCTAGAAATTTCCAAAAAGCCAACTTCCGTTTGGCTCGGCATCTCCATCAGCGCAATTTTTTTATCGGTCGGACTGTGCATTGGCGTGGGACCGGTCGGTGTTTATATTGCATCCGGATGTGGCCTCGTTTTTGCATTTGTATCTATTTTTCAATCTCGTTCACGCAACATTCCTATCTCGGCGGCCCCGGTCGTCAGCATTTGTGTGCACGTATGTCTATTGCTCATCGCGTTCGTGCTTCAATCCCTTTTCCTCTCGCATTTATCTGACCGGTCTCTCACATTCCCACGGCTTTCTCAGCACTATCGTGATCCCGCTGGAATTTTTGAGCTGCGGGTGCCCACCGGTTGGGCCGTTGAAGGTATCCATTCTCCCACGGAGGCGGGGGTGCGGTTGCACCCGAGCGACCGGAGTCAATACATGGGCGTTTCTGAGTTAACGGTCCGTGTTCGCGAGCTTGAGAACATTCCGAAGAAACCGTCTCAGTACTTGGAAGAAATGGTGAAGACATTCTCGTCCGCCAGCAAAAAACAAAAGAGACTTTTCCAGTTCTCCACGCGTCCGGCGAAATTGATGAGTGGCGGCCACGGCATCTGGTCGAACTTGGTGCTAAAACGATTCTGGGTTCCCCTCTATCAAACGGCGCTCTTCGGCATAAAAGAAAAACGTTACTTGTGTTCGGTTTCAGCGAGCGGATTGAAAAACCATTCGACATTGGCCGAGGTGCTGTGCTTGGGTGTCTTCGAAACGATCAGAATTCCTTCCAAAAAGCCCTGAAAAATCCGTCTGTTCCCAGTTACATTTAATGCGTGCAACCGGGACGTTATTACACACCAACCGCTATTGACCGATACGGAAAATCCGTCCGCGATTTGACGGTGATGGGCGCGATGATTGCGTTCGGATTCTTGTACAACACGATTTCTCCGCTGCAAACCATCGTGGACAAAGGCGTCGATCCCGCCGTGAATGGTTTAACGCTTCTCTACAGCAAGATAACAACACCGGTCTATCGGTTTACGAAAATCGATCTCGGTTTTGTGAATATGCCTGCCGACCAGGAATTTATGTTCAACGTCCGTTTGGCCACCTACATCAACCAACGGAAAGCCACTCCGTTGCTCGACATCGCGATCGATTCGCGATTTTCTGAGGACCAACGCATTCGCGCCTTGCGTGCGATCCTAAAGTTCGAACAGTCAAGTGATTGGGTGCAACCGTTTCTTAACGAACTCCCGAAGGGCGGCTTGCTTGGGCTCTATGACGAGGAGGCTCCGCTGTTGGATGAAATTATTAAGAAGATTCGCGAGCAGGGAGGGGTGCGTCAACCGTTGGTTCGCGCGTACGCTGAGGTGGTGTTCGCGTTCATGTTGCAGGTCCCGGATCTGCTGGTGCGACGCCACGCATGCAACTGGGTTTCCGATGTCATGGCCGAAGATGCATTGTTCCTGTTAATTCCGCGGTTTGCCGTAGAGAAAGATCCGAAAGGGCAATTGGCCATCGAAGAGGCGCTTTTGAACATTCGCGCTGTATCCGAGCCGGAGAATGCGCGCGAGCAACTTCTTCCTTATTATAAGAAGCCCAGCTGGCCCACTCTGCGACTGCCGATCGCGGTTGTGTTGGCGCGTCTCGGCTATGACAACGCGCTCGTTTATCTCAACCATGAAATGCGTTCCGAGTCACTGACGAAAGAGCAGCGTGCTATGGTGGCGTTGGGCCTTGCGCGTGCTCCGTATCCCCGCCAACTAAAAGTGTCGGAGGAAGACGAGCGCTTGCTCGCCGAGCGCAAACGAGGTCGGGATGAACAAATTCGCGTCGCGATGGAGCGCCGTGAAAAGATTCAGCGGCAAGAGCAATTGAGGCAACAGATTCTGGCGAAAGCCGAGGCGGAGAAAGCGAAAGCTATTGTCTCCGCTCCCGTGGAAGAAAAGAAACAAGAACCGGTGCAAGCGGAACCAAAAAAGAAGCCAACGCGGATTGCGATGGTGTCTCCGGCAGTGGTCGCACCGCCACCATCCCCGGTGACGAAGATTCCGCCGCGAAATTTCCCGGTACCGGGCACCCACGAACAGGTTCCGACCGAACCGACGGCCGTGGAAACAAAACCCGCCGCCACCGAGCGGCCCGAAGACACAAATCCTCCAGTGCTCGAGGAGGCGCCGAAAACACGGTCGCTGATGAATTATGTCGACATTGTGTTTGAAGTGAAAAAACAAAACGTGCCACTGTTCCAAAATCCTGGGGAGGGGCCGACCGGTGTATCGCTGCCCGTGGGAACCAAGGGCAAAGCCGATTTTGAAATGTTGATTGGAGAAGACAAGTGGTATCAAGTGAAGTCGAAAAAGGGCGAAGGCTGGGCGAACGGAAAAAATCTTTCGATCTTTAATCTTTCTCCGCAAGGCGTGACGCCGGCAGCCGAGCCACCGACGCAAGCGCATGAAAACATTGAAGGCGCTCGCAAAGAATCCACCTATTTTGAAGCCGCTACGGAAAACGCACCGTACTTTGACAAACCCTCCGATCGCGCTAAAGAAGTCGGAACGTTGGCGAGCGAAACCGCTTACATGGCGATCAAATCAGAAAAAGTCGATTCCGACCGTTGGTTCCTGCTGCAGATTCGCTCCGGTGTGACAGGCTGGGCCCGCGGATTGGATTTGCGTCTGGCCGAGGTTAAACAACCGTCGCAATTGGAAACGCCGCGTCTGCCCATGAGTCAGCGCGGTAAAAAATCCGAATTTCGAGCGGAGTGGGCAAAGGCGACCGTGAAAGGTGTCGGCGTGTACAGTCGGCCATCCATCGCCGCAAAGATGCTTCAGCAGATTAATCCCCCGACGATTTATCAGGTGATTGAGATTTCGGGCGAGTGGTACAAAATCGATCTGGGCAAAACCCAAGGCTGGGTTCAGTCGATGGATGTGAGTCTTACGAAGAAGGAGTAATCTTTACCGCTTCAAGATCGCTGTTGGGCATCCAACCTTTAAGTCCCTGATTCGGCACGCCCACCTGAGTCCAGTCTGGTCGTCGATTAAGAAGAACCACATCACTGCCTTCCGGAATTGTAAATCCGACGGCGTAATCCGGACCGGGACCGTTGCGCACCTCTCCGGGAGGATTGATGACAACACCGATGGGTTCACGGCCCATCGCGAGCGCCACGCCGAACCAAGCTCCCACCATGAGCAGCATGACTCCGCTGAACCACAATGCTGTGGTTGGCCAAACTTCCGCCTTGATCCAGCCGATGGTGCGTCCGCCAAGAATTCCGAAAAAAATCCAAACCAACACCACGAGAACGACGCTCAGTTCATTGTCCGTGAAATAAAGGAAGGTTTTTCGTAGAGCATTTCCCTCGTCATCTTTGATGTGCGAGCGAGCGAGCTTCAAATTGAATTGGATATCAGCGTCGCGTGGCGCCAGGCGTTCCGCGCGTTCGTACCAAAGAACCGCTTTGCCGCGCTCCCCTTTTCGGTAATACAGATTTCCCAGGTTGTAATAAAGTTCGGCGCTTTCAAAGCCTTGCGCCACGAGTGCGTCGTAAAGTTCGTTCGCTTTTTCAAGATCGCCTTTCTCGAGCGCTTGGTTCGCTTGCGTAAACCGTTCGGTGGGCGTCGGGTTTTCGGCGCTCCAGGTGATTCCCGCAAATCCCAGAAGGATTGTTACGAGGAGAATTTTCTTCATAGCACGTCGTCCAATAATGCCAGCACTTTGTCCGCATGGTTAAGCGCAATATCGCGTGATTCGTCCGAGAAGGACGAGGTGGCGAAGCGTGCCATGTCAGCTTGATCAAAAATTTCGCGAATTTCCGAGCGCAGCTGCGATTCCACTTTTTTGTTGGCCAATTGTTGGTCGACGGTATCCCAAATGAGCCCGGAGGCGGACAACGATAATTTGTCCGCAAGATAACCGGCCACAGCGGCGTGGATGCTGCTATAAAAGGAGACGGCGTCGAGAGCGGCCATTCTTTTCTTCGCAACGGCGAGCTGCTTGCGCGCTGTTTTTAACGCCCCGCGCGAACGATATTCGGCGGCCCGCTCCACACGCAACAACGACTGACGTCGCGACAGAAACGCGACGAACGCGAACAGCGGTGGAATAAGATTGAACAACAAGAAAGTGGGCCGCCGATAGAACGGGTTCGTCATTGGTTGGACGCGTCCGGGTTTAAGAAACCGAATATCTTTTTCCATGACACGCACGCCTTCCGTCGCTTGGCCGGCCGTCGGCTGTTGCGGACGCGCTTCTTGGTCGGCCTGGCTTAAATTTCCGGGTTTCACTTGCAGAGAAATTTCCTGTGTGGTTTCGGTCTCGTAATCGCCTTTCGCGGGATTAAAATACGAAAAGGATGCGGACGGTATAGTGAGTTGCCCAGAGACTTGCGGAATTACGAGGATTTTGAATTCTTTGCTGCCGTGAATAAATTTGCCTTCTTTGGAAAGTTTCGAGGAGGAGATTGATTCGTAGCGACGGAATCCGCGCAAATCCGGCAAGAAGGGTTCCTTGACCGTTTTGATATTTCCGACACCTTCCACGGTTAACGTGAGATTGAACGGTTTCCCCACCTCCGGCTGGTTCGTGTCCACTTTCGCGTTTATTTTAAAACGTCCGACCGCGCCCGAAAAGTTGATCGGTTTGTTGGCGGGCAGCGAACGCACGCGAATGGGAATCGCGCGCGTGCTGAGTCGTGCGACATCCGTTTTGCCAAAGAAGCTTTGGAAAAAACTATTCGGATCAAACGGATCGGGCTCCGAACGCACCGCCAATTCAATGTGAGCGCTTCCGATCGCAAACTCACCGTCCGATGTCGGGAACAGCGCGTACGGAAGTTCGGTGACATCGTAGCGCGCGCCGTTGATCGTGGTGGTGTATTCTTGTTTGTCGAGCGGCTCCACCAAAAAGCCGGTCATCTCGGGTTCGGAATAGCGCGCTTGGGAAGCGAATCGCACGTCGGGCCGTTTCAAAAACTGAATCTTCAAAAGAATCTGTTGGCCAACATAAGCCTTTTCGTTGTCCACGGTAGCTGTCATGAAGAGCGGTTTCAAACCTTCCGCCGGAACCTGCACTTGGCGCGAGCCCGCATCCCTGTTGGAGTTCGATTGAGAGGCCGTGGCTGCTCCCGAATTGTCGGGTCGAACATTGATCGTGATCGGTTGCGAACTGTATCCTTTTCCGTTGATATCCAACGTTAACGATGGAATTTGCAACGTGCCTGTTTTCGTGGGCGTTAACACATAATTGAACGTAACAAGCGAAGACGTTTGACCGTTGACCCACTGGTACGAACTTGTCTGTCCCGCGGCTTGTACACTAAAGTCCGGTAAAGAAAGATTCGGCGAACCATTCACATTGCTCACGCCGGACACCTCGAGTGCGAGAGTGATCTGGCTATTGATCGTCATGTCGGTGGCGCTCACACGCGCCGTGACGGTGGGCTCTGCGGCGTGAACGAACGGGCTGAGACACAGGACGACGGAAAAGAAAATTTTTGAACGAATTTGTTTCAAACGAATGTTTCTCACCAGTCTTCGCCGCCTTGCTCGTCTTTTTTATCTTTGGGTTTTTTGAGGCCGACCTTTGGAATCTGTGCGTCTCTCATTTTTTCGGATTCCTGATCTTTCATCATTTGCAGCACGCGTTCGGCGTTCTCTTTGGACATATCGCCGGGCTTTTTCTGATCACCGTTTGAATTCGAATCTTGCTTGTTCTCCTCCGAACCCTTTTGTCCTTCTTTTCCTTGTTGCTGCTGTTTGTCGCCGCCTTTCCCATCTTTCTTTTGTTGCTGCGGCGGTGGATTCTTCGGTTTCTTGCCGGCTTGGATGTACTCAATATTATATTTTGCGTCCACATCTTTGGGATTCAACTTCAGACACTCTTTAAATTTTTCAATCGCTTGCGCCGATTGCCCCGAATTAAACAACAGGTGTCCCATGTTGTAGGCAATTTTTGATTTGAGGGCAGGGTTTTGTGTGAGCGACGAGGCCAATTCGTATTGTTTCTTCGCCTCGTCAAAATTTCCTTCCAAGTAATACGTCGCTGCAATGTTGTACGGCAAGAATGGCGCTTCGGGCAAATCGATGCGCGCTTGTTCAAATGCGGCGCGCGCTTCGGTGGGTTTTCCTTTGCGCAACAATTTGTTCCCCTCTCGAACGTGATCTTTATAATCGGCGTGCACGATCGCTGGGAAGACAAGAAGCACGGCGACGATGCTCGCGGCGGTCTGCCGCCTTTTCGGTATCAAGTGGACGGACTGATTTAGAAAACGATACACACGGCCTCCTTGCCCGGGATTCTCGGCGAAGAAGAATTCAATAAGCAGCAGCAACAGCGCGAGCAACAGCACAATCTGATAACGCTCCTGCAACCGTTCGTATATTTTTGAGGCGAACTCTTTTTTGTCGAAGCCGTTTAGCGCGTCGGCGATCTCATCGATCTCGGCATCGGTGGAGCTGGCACGGTAATAACGACCGTTTGTAAGCGTGGCGATCTCGTTCAGCAAGCCGTCGTCCATTCGGCTCATCACCATTTCTCCGTTGTATTTGTGAAACGACACCACCTTGCCGTTTTCGTCCCTGTCCTTAATCACTTCTCCTTTGCTCGTGCCGATGCCAATCGTGAAGAGAACCACGCCTTGCTTCTTTGCTTCCTTCGCGGCGCCCGTCGGATCCGAAGAATGATCTTCGCCGTCGGTCAGCAGCACGATCGCACGGCCGCTCTTGTCGTCTTTTGGAAAGCTTTCGAGCGCGAGCCGAATTGCGTCACCAATCGAGGTTCCCTGTTCGGGCACCGCCTTATCGTCGAGGACTTCCAGAAACATGCGCGCTGCGTCGGTGTCGGAGGTAAGCGGACACTGAATCACCGCACGTTTCGCAAAAGCAATGATGCCGATTCGGTTGCCCTGCAGTTTATCGATGAGCACGCCGAGCGCTCGTTTCGCGCGTTCGAGGCGCGTGGGCGGCACGTCTTCGGCCAGCATGCTGCGTGAGGTATCCATCGCGATAAACACGTCCACGCCGCGTTGTTTCACCTCTTTGAGTTTGCTGCCAAACTGCGGGCCGGCGGCGGCCAGAATCACCAAGAACAACACCACGAGCGCGATGAGATCTTTGTTGCGGCGACGCTTGATCGCCGCGATTGGCACCAACTGCTTTACAAGACGCCAGTCGCCCAGCCTCGCCAATTCCCGCAGCCGCTGCCAACGCGACCACAAAAACAAACCGATCACGATCGCGAATGGAATAAGCAGATAAAAAGATTCGGAATAATGAAAATTCATGGCAATGTCCGGAACTGCGTTTTAATCAAAACCGCTTCGATCATGAGCAGCAGAGCCGCTGAGATAAGAAACGGCCAATACAATTCTTTGTAATCGACAAATTCTTTTATCTTGATGTCGGTTTTCTCAAGCGAATCGATTTCTTTGAATATCTCTTTCAGCGCCCCCTCCGACTTCGCGCGGTAATATTTTCCGTTGGATTCGCTGGCGATCCGCAGCAATTCGTCTTCGTTGAGATCGCTCTGAATCGGCACCAGTCGCCGACCAAAGTTCGGATCATCGACGGGCATCATCGTTTCGCCGGTGGTGCCCGCACCAATGGAATAAATCTTAATCCCGAACGCGGCCGCTGTTTTGGCGGCCGTGATGGGATCGATGTTCCCGGCGTTGTTGGCGCCATCGGTTACGAGAATGATCACTTTGCTTTTCGCTTTGGAATTTTTGAGCCGGTTAACGCAGGTGGCAAGCCCAACGCCAATTGCGGTTTGGTCGGGTGAAATCGATCCGACTTGCAACGACTCAAGGATGGTGAGCAGCGCCGACTTGTCGGTTGTGAGCGGGCACTGCGTTATTGCGTATTCGGCGAAGAGCACCAAGCCCAGCCGGTCTTGCTCGCGTCCCTTTATGAAATCTTCGACCACGCCTTTCGCGACGTGAAACCGGTTGTCGGGTTTAAAGTCAATCGCGAGCATCGAGCGGGACGCATCCAAACAAATCATGATGTCGGTCGCTTTCGTGGTCATTTCTTCGGACCGCAATCCTTTCTGTGGGCGCGCCATGGCCAGCACCATCAGTACAAACGCCGCAATCTTTATTGTGCCGGGCACAAGCGTCCAGGAGCGGAGTTCTATTCCTTTCCTTAAATTTGAAAGGGACGCGAACGAAGAGAAGGTCAGCGTTGGAATGTCTTTTTCGCGCAGAAACACGAGGTAGACGACCATCACCGGTACCGCGAGCAGCAGCCAGAGATATGCCGGATCCGCAAATCTCATAACGTTACTTTGTCCTCTGCGGGAGCGGCCTCTTGTTGCTGCGGCGTTGTGAACGTGATGAATTGTTTCACTTTGTTCAGGTCGGACGCTACGTCTTCAGCAGAGGGCGTGAACTTCGCAAATTTCACGAGATCCGCGCTGTCAAAGAAGTCGCGGCTCAATTGCGTGATGGTCATGGAGAAACTGCGTTTTCGAAATTCCGCCAGCAGCTCAGAGGTCGTTTTTTCCATGGCGGACATTTGATACCGCGCTTCGAGATATTCGCGCAAGATCACCGACAACCGATAATAAAACTCCTTCGTCTGTCCGGCCGCGACCAAGTTTTCGTTCTCCAGGTGTGTGATCGCTTCCCACGCCACTTGGTCGGCGGGCCGCGGTGGAACTGCCGGAATCACGACGCCGCCAGCACGCTGAATTTTGATCCATCGCCAGCCCAACCAGAGCAACAGTGCCGTCCCAACAAGCGCGGCCAATACCCACAGCCAGAAATAAGATTTGAAGTCAAACAAACCTTTCAACGGCCGAATGTTGCCTTCGTCTCCCTTTTCTTCAAGCAACGAACGAACTTTAATATTGATCGGTTCGGTCGTCGTTTCTGTCCCGGGCCCGCCCACGATCGCAAATTGCATTGGGATGGGCGGAATGGTCTGCGTGCCGGTTGAAAATGTCGTCAGTAAAAAGTGATACGCGCTGGTGGTTTTGCCGTCTTTGTCGATGGTTGCCGTTGGCGACGAGATGACCAAAACGTCAAAGTTGCCGATGGCGGTTGACGTTGCCACGGGCCCGCAGGCGACATCGCTCGATACCGTGACGAACAAGTTAAACGCAATTTGATCGCCCACATAAATTTCCTGAGGGTTTGCCTCCGCACGAATTGCAACAGACGGCTGCGCGAACGCGGTGGGTGCCATTCCTAAAAACAACCAAATTGCCGGAGCTGCTCGAAGTCTCAACGGAACCTCCGCGCTCGCTCTTGAAAAAACAGCAGCAGCGGTCTCACATAATCCTGGTTCGTCCGGAACACCACACGGTCCAAATTGATTTTCGAAAACATTCGGTCGCGTCGCGATCGTTGAAGCTGAGTGGACCGGCCGAAATCCGCTCGGAACGCCGCGTTGCCGACCGCGAGCCCTCGTTCGTGGGTTTCCGCGTCTTGCAAAAGCAAGCGCTTCGCCAAAGGCCAATCGGCTTCCATCGGGTCTTCGAGCACGAACGCCACGGTGTCATGGCGCCGTTGCGTGATACCGAGACTCCGTTCAAAATCGTGGTCAAGAAAATCCGAGATAAGAAATACAATCGCCCGCTTCTTCTGAACGCGGTTCAGATACTCAAGCGCCCCGTCGATGTTGGTGCCTTTTCCTTCGGGCACGAATCCCAGAACGTCGCGCACAAGACGCAGCGTGTGGCTTTTGGATTTGCGGGGCGGAATAAACTCTTCAATTTTGTCGGAAAACAAAAGGAGCCCAACTTTGTCGTTGTTTTTGAGCGCGGCAAACGCCAGCAACGAAACCAATTCGGCGGCCAGTTCGGACTTTAGTCGCGAGCGCGTTCCGAACGACGTGGAAGCGGACACATCCACCGCGATGAGAATGGTAAGTTCGCGTTCTTCGGTGAAACGTTTGATAAACGGAGTTCCAAGGCGCGCCGTGATATTCCAGTGAATGGATCGGACGTCGTCGCCGGGAATGTATTCCCGCACGTCCGAAAACTCGACGCCGCGACCTTTGAACGTGGAATGATAGCGGCCGCCGAACAGTTCGTTGACGAGACGGGACGTTCGGATTTCAATGCGTCGGGTTTTCGAGAATATTTCTGCCGGTGTGAGCATGCAGCGCGTCCGTGCCGAAACGGTTAAGGAACGGCGACGATATCAAACACCTGGTGAAGCAAATGATCGGACGTTTTGTTCTCGGCTTCCGCCTCAAAGCTTGGAATGATGCGGTGCCGAAGTACATCGGGGCCGATGGACTTCACATCTTCGGGCGTCACGTAACCGCGTCCTTTGATAAACGCATACGCCTTCGCAGCGAGCGCGAGCGCAATCGTCGCGCGTGGGGACGCGCCGTACGATATCAGCGACTTCATTTCTTTGAGATTGAATTGTTCGGGATCGCGCGTCGCAAAAACAAGATCGAGAATATAGGTCTTAATTTTGTCATCCATGTAGATCTCTCTGACGACCGAGCGCACATCTTCAATACGTTGCGGTGTAATAATCTGGCGGACTTTTTCCTCGGTTCCTGATTTTTTTTCAAGAATGGTGCGCTCCTCTTCACGCGACGGATACGTGATCGAAAGCTTGAGCATAAACCTGTCCACTTGTGCTTCTGGCAACGGATACGTTCCTTCTTGCTCGATTGGGTTTTGCGTGGCAAGAACGAGGAACGGCGAAGGCAAAACGTGGGTGGTATCTCCAATCGTGACTTGTTTTTCCTGCATCGCTTCCAGCAACGCGGATTGGACTTTGGCTGGTGCGCGGTTGATTTCGTCGGCCAAAACGATATTCGCGAAAATCGGCCCTTTTTTCATTGTGAAGTCACCGGATTTTGGGTTGTAAACCATGGTTCCAATGAGATCCGATGGAAGCAAGTCGGGTGTGAACTGCACGCGTTGAAATTTTGCGTCGATGGTGTCCGCAATGGTTTTTACGGCCAATGTTTTCGCGAGACCGGGAACACCTTCCAATAAAATATGCCCGTCGGCCAACAGCCCCACAAGCAACCGCTCCAAAACATATCTTTGACCGACGATGACTTTGCCGATTTCGTTGAACAGTTCCTCAATGAAGATGCTCTCTTTTCGGACTTTTTCATTGATCGCTCGTATGTCTTGCGCCATTTTCGTCTCCTGTCATTGCGAGGCTCGTCCTTAAAAACAATTAATGAATGAGCCGAAGCAATCTTATGATCGAGTATGCCCTGCGTTATTGGATTGCTTCGCCAGCATTAAATTCTATTGATGCTGGGCTCGCAATGACAACGTGGGACGCAGGATAATACGAAAAGATTTGTGGTTTCTTCGAGCGAGAATTAGCGAAAACGGCGCGCGCTTCCAGTGGGAATTCGACGGCGAAACTTTCCAAAACTTTCGGACAATGGTTTTGGTTTCGTGATCAGTTGTGGCTGCACGAGGTAAGGAAAATTTGGAATTACCCCGCGCGGCAACGTCTTATTAATGAATTTTTCGATGCGTTTGATGTACGGTTCCTCGTCCGGAGAGACGAGCGTGAACGCGTCCCCCGAGGCTTCGGCGCGACCGGTACGACCAATGCGGTGCACATAATCTTCGGGATGTTGCGGGACGTCAAAATTGATCACGTGGCTAATGTCTTTGATGTCGATGCCGCGCGACGCAATATCGGTGGCCACAAGAATTTGAAATTGCTTGTTACGGAACCCTTCGATCGCCGCGTAACGCTCGGTTTGACTTTTGTTCGAATGAATGACGCCAACCGATTTCCCCATTTGCTTCAGTTTCATAACGAGGTGATCCGCACCGTGTTTTGTGCGGCAAAAAATAAGACTTGATGCGATGCTCGCGTTTTCGAGGATCGCTTGCAGCAACGCTTCCTTCTGTGAGCGGGAGATCGGATAAATCATTTGCGCCACATTTGATGATGGCAACGATGGTGACAAATCCACGGTTTTCGGTTCGTGCAAGAATTGGGTCACAAGCGCTTGGATTTCTGGAGGAAACGTGGCCGAGAACAACATCGTTTGTTTTTTTGGCGGGCACACCGCAAGGATGCGGCGAATGTCGGGCAAAAAACCCATATCGAGCATGCGGTCAGCTTCATCGAATACGAGCGTTTGAATGTGCTTCAAATTAAACGTGCGCTGTTCCAGATGGTCCAACAATCGTCCGGGGGTCGCCGCAATGATTTGCGCACCACCGCGAATCGCGCGCACTTGTTTGTCGAAATTGGCGCCGCCAACGATTGAAACGCCCCGAATGCCGGCAAATTTTCCCGCTTCCCGAACGACTTTGTCCACCTGGTCCGCCAATTCGCGCGTTGGGACCACAATGAGCACCGACGGTTTTCCGGCCGGCGGGTTTGTGAGCATGCGATGGAGAATCGGTAACGTGAAAGCGATTGTTTTTCCGGAACCGGTTTGTGCGCACGCACGCACGTCGTGACCTTCCAATCCGAAAGGAATCGCGTGTTCTTGAACCGGCGTGGGTTGTGTGTAACCGAGTTCCTCGATTGCACGCATAAGGCGGGGATCTAAATTGAAATCAGAGAAAAGCATTATGGTCGCAAAATATCGACGATGGTCGGCTTCGAGTAAATGCCGGCCCGATAAGCCTTGTCGAACAAAAGATTGAGCGCGGTTTCCCCTTCGGTGCCGAGCTCGAGCGTGTCGTTGTTCACGTACATGCCGACAAATTTTTCACCGAGATTCTTTTGAAGTCCACGGCCGTATTTCAACGCATAATCAACGGCGTCGCTTTTGTCTTTGTTGGCTTCGAGAATACTGTTCTTAAGGCCATTCCAAATCTGAAGCGCCACATCGCGACCCAGGTCTTTGCGCACGACGTCCAAACCGAGAGGAATCGGCAAATGGGTATCGTTTGACCATTCGACGCCGAGATCGACGAGTTTTTCCAATCCGTATTCAGCGAACGTGAGCTGCGCTTCGTGAATCAAAAGTCCGTAGTCAACGTCGCCACGGGCGACGGCCTGCGGAATTTGGTCGAACCGCATTTCCACGGGTTGATAGGCGGAACAATAAAGTCGCAGCAACAAATACGCGGTGGTGTTTTTGCCGGGAATACCGATCTTCTTTGTTTCGGGATTTGGGTTCCCCACCTTTCGAACAACGATCGGACCGTAGTTACGGCCGACGCTGGCGCCGGTGGGCATAATCCAATATTTGTTTTGCAGAAATGGATAAACGGCGGTCGAAATTGCCGTGACATCAATTTCGGCGCGCATGGCTTGCCGGTTCAGTGTTTCGATGTCTTCGAGCACATGTTTGATTTCGAAACCCGGAATTTGCGTTTTACCGGACGCAAATCCATAGAACATGTACGCGTCATCGGGATCGGGTGTGTGACCAATCGTGAGAATTTTCGTTTCGGTGGTTGTTTCGGATAATTTCATGTGGAGACCTTTAGTTGATAGAGAAAATGTGCTGCAAAAGTGTGCGGATCATGACGCCGGTCGCGCCGACATCGGAAAGGGCGGTCGTGGAGCTGCTCCAGCCCGTTGAGGCAATGTCGAGGTGCGCCCACGGCAAACCTTTATCGACAAACTCTTTTAAGAACAAACCGGCCATAATCGTTCCTGCTTGTCCGACCGGTCCAATATTTTTCAAATCGGCGACGTTGCTTTTTAGGAGCGGCAAATATTCCTTATCGAGGGGCAATTCCCAAATTTTTTCGCCAGCTTTGGCGGCCGATTCTTTCACGCGTTTCAGTAACGCTTCGTTGTTCCCCATGAGTCCAACAATCTGATTCCCGAGAGCAATCACGCAAGCTCCCGTGAGCGTCGCAATATCAAAGACTTCATCCAACCCTTGTCGTGACGCGTACGAAAGTGCATCCGCAAGAATAAGACGTCCTTCGGCGTCGGTGTTCAAAACTTCGATTGTTTTGCCGCGCATCGTGCGCAACACATCCCCCGGTTTAACAGCGCTGCCGCCCGGCATATTTTCGGTCAAGGGTGTAAAGCCATGCACTTCGACGCCGGCGGGTTTAAGAATACCAAGCGTGCGAAACACCGCGAAAACCGACGCAGCGCCCGACATATCGTATTTCATCGTTTCCATTGAACCTGCGGGCTTCAAAGAGAGCCCCCCGGAGTCAAACGTGATGCCTTTGCCGCAAATACCAATTTTCTTCTTGATCGCACCGGCGCCGCGATAGGTTAAATGCAAGAAATAAGGCGGCTCGTGGCTTCCACGGTTCACGCCCAGCAGGGCGCCCATTCCCATCTTCTGAATCTGCGCTTTATTGAAGATCTTTATCGAAATATGTTTCCCAACGAGCTTTTTTGCTTCTCCGGTCATAAATTCCGGGGTGGTATCGCTCGGGGGACGATTGATGAGATCGCGCGCGTAGCACACGGATGCCCCGAACGCTTCTCCCATCTTGAATCCGATCGACATCTGCGTCGTCTCGTCTTTGTCTTTAGCAACAACCCACACGGCTTGGATCTTGGACTTTTGAGCTGGGGTCGATTGGAATCCGGAGAATTTGTACAGGCCCAGGTAAACTGCTTCGGCGACCGCCTGTGCGCTTTCTTCGGCCGTGCCAAACTGCGGAGGTACTTTTAAAACAAGCGTCTGCGCGTTGATGCTCGATGCCGCCCGCGCCGCAACAGACGTGGCGCGCCGCAACGCATCGAGATTGCTGTCGGTTTCGGTTCCCAGGCCAACACAAACAACGCGACGAAACGGACGCTGAGACGACGAGACAATCGTTACTTGATTCGGCTTTCCTTGAAATCCGTCTTTTTGCGCTTCGGCGAACGCTTTGTCGGCCACGCTTCCGTACACGTACGAACCAACCGGTCTCTTTGCCTTTTCAAACGCAAAGAGAATCAAATGGCTGTTGGCGGGAATTTGGGTTGGCGAACAGGCGGAAAACCGCATAAATGCGCTACGACCGCCGCTTATTGGCGTTCAAAGCGAGCTTGGCAGTTGATGCAGTAGCGAGCGTACGGAATAGCCTTCAGACGGGCGATCGCAATTTTCTCGCCGTTTCCTTCGCAAATGCCATAAACGCCTTTTTCAATGCGTCGGAGGGCGGCTTCCACGTCGTCCAACAGACGGTGTTCGTTGTCGGTTTGTTCAAAAACAAGATCGCGCGCCAAGGACCGCATGGCCACGTCGCCTTCATCGCCAACTTCCGCTTCGGGAATGGCCTCTTCTTTTTTCTTTTTGACGGTTTTTAGGAGATTCTCGCGCATTTGCTCGAGTTTCTCCTTATAAAATTCCACATCTTCAATGGGTTCAACCACTTTTTTCGTGGCGACTTTTGTTTCTTTCTTCTTCATAGTTCCTTTTCCTAGCGTTTATTTTTTCGTCGAGCGCTTAACTCGGGCGCGGAGAATACCAAAAAATCCTTAATGCGAGGCAACAACGCGGACCGTCTTGAGCGCTTCGGCCTCTTGGCCGGACACGCGGACAGCGCGCTCGGTCAAGTCTTCGAGGTACTCAACGATCTCAAGCGTTACACGTTCCCCAGGAATCAAGACAGGTATGCCCGGCGGGTACGGTGTGAGCGGTTGAGCTGATATATGCCCTATCGCTTTACGCAGCGGAACACGTTTCGATCGGTACAATAAAAACACATCGCGGGGATTCATTACGAGCTCGGTCGACAACGATGGGATGTTCAACACCCAATTCTGGGCTTCCCCGCGCTTCATTTGATCGATCTGCTCGAGCGCGCGCACAAGGGCGTCCAAGTCGTGTCGATCCGTGCCTGTGCCGGTGATCGCAATAAGATTAAAGAGATCGGCAGCGTCCACCTGGATGTTGAATTCGTGCGCAAGGATTTCGGAAATGTGCTGACCCGCGTAGCCGGTGCGCGTTACGTTGATGGTGAGCTTCGTCAAATCCAAATCAAATCCACGGCCCTGAATTTCGGCGCGCGTGATGCACGAGAAATTTTTCAAATGATTGATCGCGCTCCGGGCCCGTTCGGTGTTCTGAATTAACTTGTCGAGAATTTTCTCACCCTGCGAAACCATTTGCCAGCGCGCCAAGTCGAGCGAGGAAAGAGTGAGGTAGTTCGGGCTTGTCGTTTGAAGCATCGACACAATGCGCTTCACCCGGTTCACGTCCAAGAGTTTTGAGTTGAAGTGAAGCACCGAACCCTGCGAAATCGCCGAAAGTGTTTTGTGCGTGGATTGAACCACCAAATCCGCACCGGCCTGGATCGCATCCATGGGCAAATTGCGATTGAAGTGCAAATGCGCGCCGTGCGCTTCGTCCACAAGCAACACTTTTCCTCGCGCGTGGCAGATTTCGGCAATTTTCTTGAGGTTGGTCGTGACGCCGTTGTAGGTCGGGCTCGTGACAAAAACGGCTTTTGCTTCCGGAAATTGTTTCAGCGTCTTTTCGATCTGCTCGGGCGTTGAATCAAAAAGGATATCCAGATTCTGATCGACGGTGGGCTGCACCCACAATGGCCACACACCGGACAGCACAATACCGCCCAGCGTTGATTTGTGCGCGTTTCGAGAAATAATAATGGATTCGCCGGGCCGGCAGGCGGCCATGATCATGGCCATATTGCCAACGGACGAACCGTTCACAAGAAAGAAAGAGTGTTCAACGCCGTACGCCTGCGACATGAGCGTTTGCGCTTTCCGGATAGGGCCCGTCGGGTCGTGCAGCGAATCAACTTCGGGGAAAACCGTGACGTCGAGCGCGAACAGGTTTCGGCCCACATACGACGCGAGTTTTTTATCGACGCCTTTCCCGTTTTTGTGGCCGGGCGTATGGAACGAGATCACTTTGCGGCGCGCGTGCGAGAGCAGCGTATCCAACAGCGGCGTTTTGTCTTGGTTGGTTCCGTTTTGGTGGGTCTTCGAGTTTTGTTTTTTAGCCATGTATGATTTTTTTAAATGGGAGCGACATACGTATGAAGTTTCCCCGGCATTGTCAATTTAGAAAACGGACCGAGAAGCCGGTCCAAAAAGATCGGTTCGGTTGCGGAGACAGAACGGTCGTGGTTCCCCCGCCCGCCACCGGCGCTTGTCCAAACGCTTCGGCGTAACGGCGGTTTGTCACGTTGTCCATTGCGACGTACATATCGGCCGCCAAAATTCGAACAGCAAACCGCATATTCCAGACGTAAAAACTTGGGATTCGCTCGCCTTGCTTGTTGTCGCTTTCAAATTGCTCCGATTGGTAACGCACTTCGTTTGTGAAAACCATGTTGTGACGCAAATGTTTGTCGATCTTTAAGAACGCGAGTTGCCGCGGCGACATTGCGGCGTCGACATAACCGTTCGTGGTTGCGAGAGAGCGTTGACTCTTTTGAACCGTCCAATTTCCAGAGAACAGCCAGAACCTTGCGTCGTTTTTGCCGAGCCGAAGCGACACTTCCGTTTCGACGCCGTGCGACTTCTCGGTACCATCGTTCTGATAAATGTTATTCGCGTCGGCCGCGATGACATCTTTCTTATGAATATTGAAAAGCGTCGACTTGATTCCCACGTAATCGCTGGGCGACCAGTCGATACCAACGTCGGTGTTCACGCTCTTTTCGTCTTTCAAGTTCGGATTGTTTTTTACGGTGCTTGAGGAGAAGAGTTCATCAAAATTTGGATTGCGGTGCGCGCCTTGCGCCGTGGCCGAAAATGATAACGAGGGTGTCGCCTCGTAGACAACGGCCGCGCGTGGCGCAAAATAGCTGCCGGAGCGCGAATGGTGATCAAAACGTAGCCCCGGCTTAAATAATAAGGATCCTAAGTTCCATTCGCGTGCTGCGAAAAGACTGCTCGTGTACGCGTAATGGTCGTCTTCGGGGTAAACGTTGCGCTTCAGTTCCTGGAATTGCAGTCCCATCTCGGTTTCTTTCTTTTTCCAAGACAAATCGAAAATCGAAGTCCTGTGCTCCTCGTGCCGAAGCGACGTGCCGCCGCGCGATTCGCGATCGTCGCTCGTGCGCCAGCTTTGGGTGTAGGTTGCGTATGTCGTGCCCCCGGCGATGAGCGGCCGCGCGAGAAATGCGCGCACGTCTTGCATGTTCTGCGTGCGCTGCGCTTGCGGCGTGGCGGATTTTTGTTCCAGGTGTCCGTTCCAATCGCTGAACGGAATTAACGTGCCGTTCGAAACGCCAACGCGCGATTCGTGGTACATATATTCGGCACCCCAGTAACCTTTGCCATTAAGCGAGCGCGTGTAATTACCGAAGTGATTCTTTGTGTCGAAATCTTCGTTGTCCGCGAACCCGCCGGACGCTTCGTTGGACGGCGTGTACGTGAGGTCTCCCAAATTCGAACGACCACGGAATTTTCCGATGAAATTTTTCTCGCCGTTGCGGCCCACGCCGGCACCCAAATCGGTGACGAGTCCTTTGCGGTCCGGCTTTAGCGTCACAATATTTATTGTGCCGCCAATCGCTTGCGCGCTGTAGGCAATGGGGGCGCCGCCGCGCGTGATTTCAATGCGGTCCACCATCCCGACGGGAATTTGCGTGAGATCGACATCCGCGTTGTATTCGTGCGTAAGCGGGCGACCGTCGATCAGCACGAGCACGTTGTTGCTGGAGGACAGGCCGCGCATCTTTGGGCGGATCCGTGTGCCGCGGGAACCGTCTTGTTCCAATTTGAGCGACGGCACATCGCGTAACGCGTCGCCCACCGAGTAAATATTGCGCGACACGAGATCCGCTTGTGTAATAACCGTGACGCTTGTCGGGAGCGTGCCCGCCAGCGAAAGGTTTGCAGCGACAAAAAACGTGCTCGCCAAAAAGGACCGGCGAATGACGTGAGAGATGGGAGAAAACCGGTGATTCGTAACGTTACTTCGTGGGTGCGAGAGGTTTTACCGTTATGACGGACTTTCCGTCCTCGGTATTTTTGTTGTTCGGATCTTTGATGCGCTTGTCGTCAACCACGTACAAATATTTGTAGGTGCCGGGCTCGAGTGGAAGCGTCACTTCCCATCCCTTCGGATGTTTTTTCAATGCTTGGCGTTTCCAGTCATTGAAATCGCCAATGATTCCTACCGATTTCGCTTTGGGTTTTGGCAAGCGAAACAAAATATTGCGAGTGGGTTTCTTCTCCGATTCGACCGCTTTAGCAGGTTCGGGCGTCGCGGCAGGCGCAGGGGAATCCTTCTTTTCAATTGTTGGGTTGGCTGCGGGCGGAGCGGCCGGCACCTCCGGAAGTGGCGGCTGCGATTCCTTCATCGGCAGCGTCATGGCGGTGTTCGCCGGTCCTGCTTGTGTGACGAGCAGATACGCGGCTCCACCGGTCATCGCCAACGACAAAACCATCACTCCCCCCCAAGCGGCGCGTGTCATATCGGCAATATGGGTGGTTTGCCCGACGGCTGAGATTCCGCTGGCGCTGCAGCACCGCCAGCGGGCTGAGAATTTCCGTTGGGTTTTGCCGTGCTTTTCAGTCGAGAAACTTCTTTTTCAAGCACGATCACATGTTCGGCGAGTTTTAAAAGTTTTGCGGTGAAGTCGGCCGGATTCATCGGCGCTTCTTTTAATTCGTTCGGTTCGAGTTTTGTGGCGGCGTTGCGCGACAGTGTCTCGAGATCCGATTCCAGCTGCGAAATTTTCTTGTTCATCGATTTGATTTGGCTGAACGCGATTTCAAGTTGGCCCTGCACTTCGCCCACGCCCGATGCCATGACCACCGTTTTATCCGTATCGATATTTTGAACGTTTCGTAATTTCTCAACGGGTTCCGGTGTTTCTTGGGTTGATGCTCCCTTAATATAAATGGATTCGGAGGGCTCCGTCGATTCGGGTTCTTCGGGACTTTCGCTGCTGACCGGAGCGGTTTCTTGCGACGAAGGCGACGACAATTCCAGAGGTTCGTCTTCTTCGAACGCCGGATATTCGGTTTTCTTTCGGCCCGACCGGAAAAATTGAATCAACGCCACGAGAAAAAGAATGGGTCCAAGAACGATGAAGGCCGCCGCCACCATGAGCAGCGGTTGCGAAAGGATCGTGTCGATATTTATGTTTGCAATTGTCATTTCGTTCCAGGCGAGCGGGTGATGGGAATCGAACCCACATCTAAAGCTTGGGAAGCTTTCGTCCTACCACTGAACGACACCCGCATTCGCTGCGGTATTTATATCAAAATTGCAAAAAAGATTACGCAGAGCTTGCGAGTCGCCGCATGAATTCGTGGAACGAAAGCATCGGAGCCATGTCTTCCTTGCCAACAAAAAACAGATTGAGATGGTCCCAGTCTGTTTCCGGCCGGTGTTCGCAGTTGATCGGAAGATTTGGAAGATAGAGATCCACAGAGGCCTTCGACTTGAGATCGTCGCCAAGCAGTTTGCTAATCATTTTCCACTCGATCACCGGTCGCCCGCCGCTGTTAGAGAACACATCCACGTGACGTACAGCGAGATTGGGCGCATTCAATGGCACGGCTTTTGGTAAGCGCGTTCCCGGTTTAACGATGAGAATCAATTTGTGATTGTTTGTCTCGGAATCTTGCGTCAACGCCTTCATCACACTCCTCGTCAGGAAAGGCGTCGTCGTTTCATCCACAACAATGATGGTGGCCGAATTCGTTTTGGCCGATTGGGCCGAGAGAGTGTCCGACACCGAAACATACTTCTCCCCCACCCCAAGGTTCAACGGTCGATCGTACAGCAGCGCTTCGATCACCGTTTGAGGTGGAGTTGTCGGTGGCGTGTTTGAGCGCTCCGCGCCGAGAGGCCGCGCGATGCGCGCGCGAAGATAATCCAACGCATGGTCCAACTCTTTTGGCCAGATCGCATGAACATCTTTTTTGTTTCCGATGCCGCCGATCAGCGAGAACGTCGGCTCGCCGCCCAGATGTTTCGCGAAGTCGTTCAGACCCGGCACCAAGTTCTCGACGGTCGCTAATTCATGGAAAATGGGCAGCTCGGCGCGTTCAATCATTTTGAGGATTCGCAACAGCTCTTCGTTGCTCAAAAGATTTCGCAACCACGAAATGACCGCATCGATCGCAACGCCAATCGTGACGCCTTCGCCATGAAGCAAAGCGAAATTCGTGAGAAACTCAAGTCGGTGGCCGTGCTCATGACCAAGGTCAAGCGGGCGCGCCAGTTTGGTTTCGTACGGATCGGTTTCGATTTGTTCGAGGTGAAGCACGATGGAACGCCACATCAACTCCTCGGCATGGGAGGTGTCGTTGAAACGCCGGTTTACAAGATCGTCGAGATGGTTTTCGAGCAGCGCGAAGTAATGCGCGTCTTTAATAAGCGATACCTTGATCATCTCAGCGATGCCGGAGAGATAAATTCGTCGCGGCAGTTTTTTCAAGAGCAACGGATCCACATAGACAACTTCGGGTGGAGCAAAAACGCCTTGGAAATTTTTCTTACCGTTAAAATTTACGGCGTTCTTCGTACCGACGCCACCATCCACAGCGGAGAGCAATGTCGTTGGAATTCGAAACAGCGGAATGCCGCCGTCAAACGTGCTGGCGGCAAAGCCCACAGCGTCAATGACCGCGCCTCCGCCGATGGCAACAACCACGTCACGTTTTGTGAGATTCGCCTGCCGGGCCTGTCGATGAACCTCGTTCACGAAATCAGCGGCGCGCTCGTTCTTGATGCTCTCGCCACCGGCCACCTCCAGAATAACGAGGTCCGACGCCGGTTGGCCGCGGGCTTTGAGGATCTGTTCAAATTTTTGGCGCGCTTGAGCGATCACTTCTTTTCCAACGAACGAATCGATCGCGACAATGAATCGGCGGCCGTCTTTTCCATTGCGCAAACGTTTATTTAACAAGTCGTTGTGTTTATCGAATATGCCGCGCGTCATCGTGACATCGTAACTTGAATCAGGCTGTCGCTCCGATCTTCCGACGGTAATTGCATCGACCGATTGAAGAATTGTTTTGTCGATCAGCACGGCTTCCGGAGAAGACAGGAACCATCGGTCACCGTCGCCGGTACGTTCGGGTTTGCGCATGGCGGCGGCTTTGGTGGTCGGTATTTGGATCGTGGCAATCCCGCGATGAAACTCGGCCGCGGCGCGGCTCGTCAGTTTCATAAATTTTTCGTTGCCGACAAGAACGAAAATATCTTTACGGTTGATGTTGGCTTCGTCCGCCGCTTCAAATACACGTCGAACCCATGCCTCTGTCTGATCCGCCGGTATTTCTTTGGGCAATACCATTATTTGCGGAATTTCTGCGTTCGCATAAACGCTTCTTAAGTAGCGTTCGGCGATATTTCTCCAGTGTTCGCCTTGCGCAATCACGAACGCCTTTCGCGACTCCGGTTTCATCCGTTCCAGCAAAAACCTGTTCCCTTCCGTAAAGATATTGTCCACCCGTTCGACGTCAAAGCTGAGGTCGGGTTGAACGCGGACGCGTTTTGTTCTCTCCCACGGCCGATAGGGAAACTCTGGCCATTTGAGTTTAAGCCGAAGTTTGTTGCTGAAATCGGCATACACGTCGGCGGCGGAAACGGTTGCGTTCAAATTGATGTGGTTAAAATTGTTTTGGATGGATTGAATCACCGGCAAACAGGAAGAGAAAAACTTGATCAACCGCTTGTTTAAAATTTCCATCGTGTCGTCCGCGCGGCGTCGCAACCGTGCCCGTTCGCGAGCGATATCCTTGGAAATGTGCATCAGCAAATACAAATCCATTTTCACGGCGTGCCCACGGTGAAACAACAATCCGTTCGTCAGCGTTTCTTGGCTCGCAACTCCATGGGGGAAGTTGTCAAAAATAATGCCGTGCGCGCTCTTGAACGGTTCTTGGTCCAAGATGCTGTTGAGCATTCGGACAAGCTCTTCCTGTGGAAAAGGCAAATCCGCGGCGATAAATTGTTTGATCGTTTGCGGAATCGCAACGTTGCCCCATCTTCCAACAATGGCGGAATCGGCTTCCCGTCCCTCACGTTCGGCAAGAATTCTTTCCTTCAGTGCGCGCCGCACCTCTCCCCATCCGATAGCTTCGTAATAGATACCCGGGGGCAGATTTGTGTTTATTTCGTTTCGGAATTTCGCGATTAACGTTCCTTTCCCGGCGGTCGGACGGCCGAGCACGGACATGTAGCGCACGTCTTTCGCAAAAAGAGCTTTCATTTCAGATGGTGAACCGTAGATTTCGCGAATATCAAACGCGTAATGCCAAACGACGGCCGCCAAAAACAGCAAAGTGGACAGCGGCGAAGCGGTGACGACATACGTGAAATAAGCCAGAAAATACGGCGAAAAACCAAATGCAAAATGGACAAACAAGATGAATTCGTTCGGGATGGCGACACTTGCGGTGGGGCCGCGCGTTTGATTCCGGCGCGCCAGAAGTTTTCGCAGCGCTTTGGCATGCAGGTTCGCAAAGATCACGAGCAGAATCGTAAACAGAAGCGCGGTGGTTTGCGCGTACACTGGTGGAAGCGCCGCAAACGCGATGCCTGGAATTCCGGCGAGCACAGCGGCTTCTATTCGCATGGATTTCATCGCGCGAGGCGCGGCCTGTGCGGGAACCATGCCGTTCAGCAGATCGCGGTAGAAGGAAATGGAGTTTGGCCGCCCGCCGCGCGTGAACCAACGCGCGAGAAGCACGGCGGTCCCCAAGAACCACTTTTTTATGCGCGCGGCAATTGTCGTTGAATTGCTCGCCGCATCGCCAAAAAATATTGTGGCCACCGGCGTTAGTTTTTCCTCAACGAATTGGTGCAGGCCGATGAATGGAAAGGCGCTGCGCAGAAACTCCAAAAATTCAGTCAAGGAAGATTCGTCACTCACGTAATGACGCAGCTGTTGTCCTTGAATGTTTTCGTTGATCGTTTGGGCCAGCAGAACCAGTTCGTCTTCGGAAAAAATCGGATTCTCGTCGATCATTTTTAAAAGATTCCGGAGATCCTGAGCATCAAGTCCAATGCTGGCTGCCGTAAAAATATTGTCTTTGATTCGAACAATAGCCTCGGGATCCTCGACTTGCACACGGCGCAGTTCCATATTCGAGATGGCCAAAAGCGCTCGAGAGGACACCGGACGTCGATGGCCCAAGTCTTCGAAATCACGGTACTCAACGCTATCGCGAAACAGTGTCGCCGACAGAAGCGCGTATTCCTTTGCTTCCCTGAAATTTCCTCGGCGCGCATAGGCAAGCGCAATTTCTTCGGCTTCGACGCCGGCGTCGTCCGGGATGTGTTCCCGCGCCAGCTCCAAGAGAATGCGAGCCCAGTCGTCGTGGTGACTTGCAACGGCGGTGCGACCGGCACCAAACAACGTTTTTCTGTACAGCGTATCGCTGCGCTCGTCGATGGCACCCTGTATCTCAATAAGTCTGCTCTCGTCGCGTTTGCTAAGGCCCCGGTCCACAACGATCGGCAGCCTGTCGATGAGTTGTTTTTCCAGCGCGTTAAGAAAAGCGATGGCGGATTTGAACTCACCAGCTCGAACACGCTCATGAAAAATTGCACCGGCCAACTCTGCCCAGCCTGGAAACGCCGGATCGATGGTAAGCAGAATATTGCTTCCGGTCTTTAAAACCGTTGAACGTTCCAATCCACCAAATCGAATCGCGTGATGGCGCATGATCGGAAAAAAGAGACTGATCCATAAAACTTCTGGACGAAAGGCATTCGTGCTTGTCTGAGCATTCCGTTGCGACAAGATGAACGCGTTTCTCCAAAGTCGCTGCGCGGTCCGTTCGTCATCCCGTTTTTTGTAAAGGTGCCCAAGCAACACCAGCGATTTGATCTTTTGTTCGCGCAGATGATCGTCGGTGTCGGGCACGCGTTCGACGAATTTGAGCACCAGCGGCAGGTATTCAAGATGCTTCGCCAATTCAAGGATGCTCGTGAAAAACATATCGGATGTGGAGCCCATGGCTTGGTTCATCGATTCAACCGCCGACTCCCAACGCTGTTGGTGCACGCGTTCTCTTGTTAAGCTCGCCATTGCATCGGGCCGCGCGCTGGGCGAGAGCTGAAGCGACCTCTGTTCGATAATGTCCCCCAATTGAGAGATCTTAATCATCTCCTGCAACAGATCGAGCGGAACATCAACGTGCAGTTTTTTTCGTTTTGCACGATCAAACAGCTCCGTGAGAATTCGTTCGGACTCCGGAATGTTTGACATCTTGGCGCCGACGAGCGCGGCGGCGGTGAACGTTGCTTCCTCCGAAAAAGACGTCGCGGTCCTATCGATTAATCGAATGGCGTCGTGAAGGTGATCGGGTAACGAGGCCAGCGCCTTTAAAATAGCGGCTTTGATTTTTCGTCGCTCCGGGGCATCAATGGTTTTCCCGCTCGCATCTTCCGCGTAGCGTGCCAAGTAAAACAGACGATGCAATTCTTCAACGGCCGCGTATTCAAATTTGGCGGTCTGCGCCAGCTCGCTTGCGAATCGCACTCGCCTCAGGATCGTTGTTGCGCGATTGCTGGTGGCCGGGCCAATGTGTTCGGCTTCATAGTATTTCGTGAGCATGTCCGCGTAAATTTCAAGAATAATGGTTGGCGGTTCGTAGCCGTCGAATTCAGCGGGGTCGATGACCGACATCAACGGCCAGGAGATGCCAACGGATCGGATAAAAGGATGAACAAACGCGTTGTTCACGACGTGGGCACAGACCGCAAAAACAAAAGCGTGATCGGCGGAAAACAGAAGCAGGTACGGAATAGAAAACGCAGCAGAGAAAAGGACGCGAACCCAAAAATTTCGGGATGAGAGATAACCGACGGCCGAGCGGAAGTTAAGCGGTTCTCCGCGCGCCGCGTACACGTCGACATAGAAATGCAGAAACGCGTGGATGCCCACGTAGATTGCCCCTCCCCAAATTTCGCCGCTCGCAATGGCGTACCAGCGCAGGGATTCTTCGATGGACGGCATGAGCCAACCGTATAGGCCCCAACCACCCGCGGTGCCCGACCACGATTGAAGTGTTGATTTGTTCGACGATGCTTCGTTCGCTCGCGATGCAACTTTGGTTAGCGCAGAGGCGGAGCGTCTGTTCGGCTGATTGAGAAGAGTGTTCTTGATCTCGGCCGGTAACCACCCGCCCTCCTTGCCCCAAACGCGAAGAAATCGAATTACCGAAAACCACGATGTCTCCAATGTTTTTGGATCAGGAAAACTGCTTTCAAAGATTTTCCGAATTTGTCCCAAATAGACATAGAACAAGTCGCGCGCCATCATTTTCCCAACGGTGGTTTGATATTTTGCCGGGTTTGTATTGATGACGAGACTTTTCAACAAATGCATGACCGTATTGCTATCGCGGTACCAGTTGTTCTTGTTCTGAAGCAGAAGACGAACCAGTTTGTGGAAATCTGTCTTGGTCAAGAAACGCCGGTCAAAATCCCGATTGACGCGCATCATGCGGTCCGGGTTGGCGCTCAGACGATCCGCGTCGGCGACAAGCTTCTCCGCTGATGTAACGGGCGGCGGGCCCGACGTTTTCCGATGAGACCGAATTATTCCTTTGACGTGTTCGCGGTCCTCGAGGCTGATGTCGGTGACCGAAAAGTTACGCATCAATTTGTCAGCCAATCCGACTCCTACTTCCTCTTGCCGCGCTTCATCGAGCAAATGCCCGACATCGTGCAAAAACGCGCCCAAGACGACCGGTTTTAATTCGGCCTTTTCTCCGTTTGGTGAGCGAGCGAGCATTCGCAAAGAAATTTCCACGACATCGAGAAAATGTCCAAACCCATGCGTTCCACCGGATAGGTCATCCAAAAAGGTTGGCCCCTTCCGCGGGAATCTCTTCAGTATTTGATCAAGCAACGGCGGCAATAGATGTGGCACGAACGCTAAGTCGAATTGCGGAAATTTTTTGACGATCTCATTAACGCGGCGGCGAAAGACGCGCTTCTTCCACTGGATATTTGCTCGCCACGAAACGAAGCGCAACCGTTTCGTTATCCATCGATTCAAATTTTGGGGCGATAACCGTGCCAGCCACGGTGCATGCGACAGGGTCACCGACGTGATTGATTTTCCCGCTGGCCCAAATTGTCCGATCAGTTCTCTTTTCGAATCGTAGGGAACAACGAACCGCCCCTCTCGGAAATTCGATTGTTGCTGCAATTCAAAAAGTTTCTCGAGCAGCAACCCGTTGGTGGTCATCGGTGCTTCGGCCAAGAAGAGTTTTTCCCCCGCGAACAGTTGATCGAGCGGTGTCTTCTGTTGGGTGAACACGCTCAAATACGCCGAGCCGTTTTTTGAATCTGATTTTGTCACCGTTGGAACAAAAGAGATTACCGTGTAACCCGCCGCCACCAGACGTTGGTCGATGCCAGAGGAATGAAATCCCCCCGTCACAAGAATCGCCGCGGCGTTTTCGTTGCGATCCTTTCCTTGAACTTCATTCATTGCGCGGCACAGATTTGCCGTCATACGCTCGTCTCGTTTTTCGGCTTCTGAGTAAAACTGCTCAAAGCGGAGAAGGTCTTCCCGCGCCACCGGGTACAAGGAGTGAACCTCGCTTTTGTAATCGTTCCATTCTTCTCTTGTTAGCGAAAAATCCAACAACTTTTCGGTGAGGGAGACGCGGGCCGACCACGCGACGAGGTCTTTTTCCTCCGTTGTTTTTGCGAGCGACGAATAAATCATTTTTTCGGTTTGCTTGAGCTCACGGAACAAATCTTCGGTATTGATGCGATCGGTCGCGATAACGTACCGCAAATAAGAATTCATCGCTGGATAACGCGTGAGGCGGATGCCGTTCGCTTGGCACAGATTTTTTAAGTGCCCATAAAAATCAGCATGCGAAAGATTTTCGGTGCGATAGGCGACGCTGGCGGCCACCAATTTCTCACGAGCGGTTTGCGACAGCTTCGGCAGCAATTCGGAAAGAAGGTGACTTCGTTCGGCTTCAACGGCAGAAAAATTGATCGTGTTCTCCAACTCGAGCGCTTGAACAAACAGCTTCAATGTTGGCGACGGCTTCGGAGTCTGTTGAGCGAGAAGTTGAGCGTACGCGCCCAACGGCAGGCGCTCTTCTCGAAAAGCTTGAACGCTGCTATCGAATTTGAGTAGCGCAGCGTTAAAAACTTCGGCCGTTCGGTTCCGCACATTGTTTTTAAGGGGCTCGAGCTGCTTTTTTATCTTTGGTCGTTGACGCGAGGACTCCCGGTAGGCGTTGACGTTCAATACGTAGTGTTCAGCATCGTCCACGCCGACAAACGTGGGAATCGGTTGTTCGCTGGTAAATGCCGTATAAATCGGACCCGAGATTCGTTTTTCGCGCAACAAGTAATCGGCCACCACGCGAGAGGATTTGTTGGAATATTTCCTGATTGTGGTGAGATCAATCACACCAAACGCTCCTTCGAGCGCCACGGTGTTGATGCGATTGTCGTTGATGAGCTGTTGGATTGCTTGACCGATGTTTTGCTGCGCTTCGGTATTTCCATGAACATCTTGAATGTGGATGATTGTTCGTGGTGTCCGCGAATGCGCGGGCACCTTTACGTCGCGAATTGAACCGTACGATGCGGATAAGCTCTGAAAAAGTGGCACAAGACCGACCGCGATGGGACCTGAAACGCTGTTTTCAAAACGACGTGGGACAGAGGCGTGGATTTTCGGAAGCGACGGGAACGGTGGAGAAAAATCGGTTGGTCCTGTAGGCGCTGGCAATTGTGCAAATTGGCGCCGTTCATCCCATAAGGTCACTTCGGATTTGTACGCGAACGCACAATTCGTGGCGAGATAAATTAGTGAAAGTGCCGCGGCCGCCGCGCGGACAAATCGCCGATGATTCATATCGCGAATTGTAAAGAAACGGTCTTAAAAATCTCTTAAAAGCTTGTAAACGAGTGGTAAATTACGATGCGCCAGTTCGCATAGTAAGTGCAACACTTGCCTGAAATGTCTTTGCCTATTAAAGGCAAGGATGAGGAGGAAATTCGAACAATTCAGAGATATCGATGGAGTCGAATCTTTCTATAACCGGCTTTCGCATCCTGAAGAAAATTGGTCGAATGACTTGTATTCATTGGAAGTTCGGTTATTCTTGAGTTAGTCGTAAAAATTTCACTCAGAGGAGGGAACGTGCGCTCGACAAAACTCGCTGTGATAACGCTGCTGATTGGCGTTGGGGTTGTCCCCGTTCATTCGAACATGACAGATAAATCCAAACAAGAACCGGTGAAACAACAAAGAGGCTCCGCTGTGAACCCGCTTGCAAAATACAAAGATGCGAATCCGACGGCGAAAGAACTTTTTGCGGATCCGATGGTCGCAAATCCCCTCAAGCAAGTGCTCGGAAAAGATTATGGACGCCTGACCAAAGCAATGTCCGAAATCGAAAGGACCCGCTTGGACGATTACGGAACGCTCATCGTGAACGGAAAAACAGGCGGCGCGAAACGGTCGAGCGGAATTTTTTCGCTCGGATCAAACGGAACGTTCGCGGCAATTCAGGAAGATAAAAAAGTGTCGTACTTCACAAACAACGACGACTACGCAAAAAAATTACCCGACGAGATCAGCAACTGGCGTGAAAACTTCATGAACTTCCCGGTTGAATACAACGTCCGCCACAACGGACCCGCTGGAAAACCGAAACAGTACTAAAACCCAACCCATTCGCGACTTAGACAAAAAACGGCCCCGCCAGGATTACGGCGGGGCCGTTTGCTTTTAAAGCTTCTTGAAAGCAAAAACAAAAGGGGTCAAGTCGCGACATCCGACATTTGTGAATTCGTCTCACGATTTTGATACCGTTGATTGTCGACGGTTTCTTCCCTTCCTAGAAATTCTTCCCCTCCGAATCTTTCCCTCGCTGGTGGTATATGTCACGACCTTTACGGATCGAATATCCGGGGGCTTTTTATCACGTCATGAATCGGGGAGCGAACCGGAACACTATTTTTTTTGATGCGGATGCTGATCGATTTCAATTTAAGAAAGCGATCGGAGAGGCGGTGGATCAATGGAAAATCCGCGTCCACGCGTTCTCTTTGATGGACAATCACTACCATTTGTTGATCGAAACACCGGTTCCAAACTTAAGCCGGGCTATGCGTCACATCGATGGCGTTTATACACAGTGGTTTAATAAGCGCCATGGTCGCGACGGCGCGATCTTTCGCGGTCGGTTCAAGTCAATTTTGGTTCAAAAGGAATCGTATTTTCTTGAGCTGGTCCGTTATATTCATCTCAATGGTGTGAAGGCGCGTTTGTATCCCTCCCCAGATCTTGACGGCAACTCCAGCCATTGGGACTATCTTCATCCAAGACAGGCTGTTCCTTGGCTTGAGCGGTCGCTCGTTCTTTCCTATTTCCAGAGTGAACGGACGAACGAAACAGAAGCCCTGCATCAGTTCGTTCTCCAAGGGGTTCCCAAAGAGCTGGCTGAAATTCTCTCACGGAAAAGATGGCCGGCCATTCTCGGTATCAAATCGTTCATCGCGTCGGTTCGAGAAACGTATTTGAAGAGCCAAAACATAAATCGTGATCTCCCGCAAAAGAACCAATTGCTAAAAACGAAGGCTTTAAATCCTTCATTCGTTATAGACACGATCAACGCCGCTTTCAAAGACGCCAATTCCCCGGAACAGAGATGGGCACTCGTCTACTTCCTACGCAAAAATTGCTTTCTTAGCTACAAACAGATTGGAATGGCGCTGGGCGGCGTTTCCTATAAGGCCGTCGAGAAATATTTAGCGCGCCATGATTTTTGCGATGTGCCAATCATTAAGTTGTTGGAGGAATCTCTTTTGAATGGACAAATGTCGGATGTCGCGACTTGACCCCATTTCCAAGACAAAAAACGGCCCCGCCAAATTTGGCAGGGCCGTTTCTCAGAGATCAATAATTTCAAACTACCGTTTACCAGCCATGCATGCATCGTATTTTTCTTTTAACCCGCCCATGCCCCAGATTTGATTAACCAGCATGTCTACTAATCTTCCAATGTTCGCAAGATTAATGTTGGCTTGGTCGATTTGTGCTTGAAGATACACTCTCATCATCTCATCAGTTGTATTTCTTAACTGGGATTCTAATTCAATGATTTCCCTCTGTATCTGTATATATTGACTCCAGAATCCTGCGTAGTCCTTTATCGCTGTGTTCAAGTTATAAGCCTCTGTTGCACAGGCATTCGTTTGGCCTGGTGACGATCGTGGAGTCGGATTGTATCCATCCGCACCCGCGATACCGGCAAATGTGAATAATTGTATAGATATAATAAGAGTCGATGTTAGGCTAATTAAGCGTTTCATTTTAATCTCCTGGTGCTTCAATCCGCCTTTCGACGGAGTTGGGTCAGAACAGAGTGCAAAGTTCTTCCTTGCACACAGATATGCACCGGAGTGGCCAATGGGGCGGAAAAACGCGCTGAAAATGCAGCGTGATTTTTAGGAGGTTAGATTCGGGCGAGGATTTCGGTTAGAGAAACGAGCTGCCGGGAGTTCACGGGTTTGCGGGACCGGTCAATTTGGTAGGCGCGCATGCCCACGGTTTGGGCGCCTTCGATGTCTTCTTTTTCGTCGTCGCCCACGTGGAAGGCTTCCAGCGGATCGACGTTCATGGTTTTTAGCGCGATGTCGAAAAACCGGCGGTCCGGTTTCGCGAAGCCAACGTGAAATGACACGAATTGTGCTTCGAAAAATGGCGCCAAACCGAGCGTGGTCAAAAGTGCGGGCAGGCGTTCGTCCCAATTGGAAGCGACGGCCAAGCGGATGTTGCGTTTTTTAAGCTCGTTTAGCGTGACAAGGACGTCGTCGAAAACCTGCCAGACCTCTTTTTTCTCAAACTCCTTATATATATCTTCAAAGAAGGCATCGGGTTCGTCGAATTTGTGTTCGGCGAAAACCACGTTCACCACCTGTTTCCACCATTCTTTCGTCACTTTTGACCGCGTGGATTTCTCAGATCGCCACGCGTCTTTGAACTTTTGCTCCAAGCGTTCGGCGGATTCGTTTATGCCATGACGCTTCGCGACATTCGAATAGATGGCGCCAACCGATGGGTACGGTCGGATCAATGTGCCGCCGACGTCGAAGAAGATGACTTTGATCATGATGATGTCGTCATTATGTCGTCATTGCGAGTTCAGTCATTAAAGATCATTAATAAAACTGAGCGAAGCAATCTCGGCGAACACGCCCACCATCTGTTTGATTGCTTCGCCAGCATTGATTAATGGTTTTAAGGATGCTGGCTCGCAACGACGGCGTTAGTAGGTCTTTCGGTTTGGGGATTGCTTCCAATCGCTTAAAAGTTTTTTGCAGGCGGCGTTGGGAATTTTTTTCAGTGTGACGGGGCTTTTGCCGAGGGATTTCATTTTTGTGTTCGGAATCGACAGTTCGTTGAAACCGAGTTTCTTTACATCTTGGATTGTGGTGGAGTAGACAACTTTATCGATTCGCGCCCAGTGAATAGCGGAGAAACACATCGGGCAGGGTTCGGTTGTGGAATAAATTGTGCAGCCGGACAAATCGAATCTCCCCAGTTTTTCGGACGCTTTGCGAATGGCGTTCACTTCGGCGTGTGAGGTCGGATCGTTCGTGCGAAGAACCGTGTTGTGCGCGGCCGCGACGATTTTCCCGCCTTGAACGATCATCGCGCCGAACGGCCCGCCCGCACCCATTTCCATTCCTTGCGCGGCGAACCACGCCGCTTGATCTAAATGGAGTTCGTCTTCGGAAGTTTTTCCTGGTGCCACGGCAGGCGTTCCTTTAAATAACTGAGCGCTTCTTCTTTCGAATTAATTTTGTGTTCGGTTTGTGCTTCGGTTAAATCGTTCAAGAGCGCACCAATGAGCGGCGACGGTTTGAGATTAAAAGCTTTCATTACATCGTAGCCCGTCAAAAGTTTGGGCGGAACGATTTTCTCGCGGTGCATATAGTAGCGCCGCACCATTTTTATCGTCACTTTCTCGTGCGCGGAATTGCGCGCACGTTTTTGTTTTGCGGTCAAATAGGTTAAGTGATCGCCAAGCGAAATGAGCAGCATTGCAATTGCTTCTTCGCCCAAGTCGCGAAAGAAGCGGTGCATCGCTTTATCCGTAAGTTCGTCGTGCGACGCTAAGTTTCCGGGCCGCATATGGTGCCGCACGTAGTTCGCGTAACGGCTTGTTTCATCGGACGACCAGCGGAAACGCTTCGCGAGTTTCCCCACTTTCTCAGCGCCCACGTGTTCGTGTTCGAAGAAGCGCAGCCGGCCGTCGATCATTTTCATGGTTGCCGGTTTGCCGATGTCATGCAGCAGAAGACCCCATTTGCAATGCGCGAGCCGCAAATGACCGCCAATCTTCTCCGCCAAATAAGAATTTATCTTGGTCGAAAGCCCAGGGAACCACGACCGGTCTGCAAGGATCTCTTCAAAACACTTCACACTGTCGAGCGTGTGCTTGAGCACCCCGCCTTTTCCGTAATAGTTGGGCGCGGTTTTGCGAAGCGCGTTCGCTTCCGGAAAAACTTTTTCCAATAGCCCGCACGTGTCCATTAATTTAAGATACCGATAGGAATTGTTCGTTGCGAAAAGCTTGAGCAGTTCTTCACGCACCCGTTCGGGCGCGGGCTTGCGGATGAGGTTTTTATTTTTGGAGATCAGGGCGCGGGTGGGCGCGGGGATATCAAAGCCGAGCTCGGCCGCAATGCGAAACGCGCGCAGCAGACGAAGCGGATCGTCTTTAAAAACAGACGGGCTGACGGCGCCGATCTTTTTCGATTTCAAATCACGGAGTCCCGAATGGCGATCGATGATGAACTTTTTCCAATTCGGCCTCTCCCACGTATCGAGCGGCACCGTGAGCGCGTTGACCGTGAAATCCCGACGATCGATATCTTGTTCGAGCGTTTTCCCCTGCCATTTCGCGAAGTCAACGACACCGTCCGGCAATTTTACGCGTACGATGCCACGTTTTTCATCCAACGGAAACGCGGAGCCATTCAGTTCGTTGGCCAGCGTGTTCGCCATTTTGGTGGGATCGATTGGCGTAATGAGATCAATGTCGAGGACCGGGCGACCCAGCAAACGATCTCTTACGGCCCCGCCAACGACGTGGATATTGTTGGTGGGCAGGTGACGAGCGAGATTGAGCTTCATTAGGGGCGTTGGCGCAGGTCTTTTTTGAGGATCTTTTGCAGCGCGTTGCGCGGCATTTCATCGATGATGATGATTTCTTTCGGCAGTTTGTACGCGGCCAAATGTTCGCGGCACAATTCAAAAAGTTTTTTCTTCTCGACGGTTTTTCCCTCTTTGATGGTCACAAACGCGCGGATGATCTCGTCGCCGTCATCCTTGTTCACTTTCCCGACAACCGCCACTTCCTTGACGCCCGGGTCCATCGCAATCACATTTTCAACTTCTTGAGGGTAAACATTCAACCCTTTGACGATGATCAAATCCTTTTTTCGGTCGACGATGTACACGAACCCGTCTTTGTCGAATTTTCCCATGTCGCCGGTTTTAAGCCAGCCGTCTTTCGTTAGCGCTTCTTTCGTCTCTTTCGGCTTGTTGTAATAGCCCTTCATGATGTTCGCGCCACGAACCCAAATTTCACCGACCTCGCCGTCGTCGACAAGTTTCCCATCATCATCGTGCAACGTGAGCTCGATGCCGGGCAAGGGTTTCCCAACGCTGTTCTTCTTTTGTTTGTCCATCGGGTTCAAGCAAACAACCGGCGACGCTTCCGTGAGGCCGTAACCTTCCAAAAGCGGCACCCCGAACGACTTCTTGAATTGAACGAGCACATTTTCTGGTAGCGGTGCCGCGCCCGAAACGCACGCGCGCACGGGGTTCATGAGTCGAATGAACATCGCTTTTACGCCTTGCACGCGCTGCGCCAGTGCCGCAAAGATTTGCGGAACGCCGACAAACAGCGTCACCTTGTTGTTCCAGATTGCCTTGATAACCGGATCAAACGGGGCCAGCGATTCAATGATGACCGTGCGGGCGCCAATTTTCATTGGAATAAGAAAGCACGTGGTCCACGAAAACGAATGAAACAGCGGCAACAAGCACAGAAAACGGTCTTTCTCGCTAAGCTTTATGGCGCCGAGGCACTGATCCACGTTCGCAATGAAATTTTTGTGCGTGAGCATCGCGCCTTTGGGAAGGCCGGTCGTGCCGGACGTATAAAGCAGCATCATAAGATCGTCTTCGGTCACCTTGTTGTTGCCCGACCATTTTTTGTCGCTCATGAGCGCCGCAAACGGTTTGAATTCTTTGTGATCACCTTCGCGGAGAAATTTGTGTTTGAGCGTGGGCACTTTTTTCATCGCGGTCGCGACGTGGCGGAAAAATTCTTTCGCGGTGAGAATCCCCTCCGCTTTCGCGTCGTTCAAAATTAGTTCGAGGCGGTCCGCTTTCTCGAGAAAATTAATAGGCACGGAAATGGCGCCAAGCCGCGAGAGCGCCATCGAAAGAATCACAAACTCGGGTGAATTGCGCAGCACGAGCGCGAACGTCGAGCCCTTTTTGATTCCCAAGTCGGAAAGTCCTTGCGCGCACGTGAGAATTTTTTCGTTCAGTTGCGAAAACGAGATCTTTTCGTTGCGGAACACGAGCGCTGTTCGGTCCGGATAAAGTTCCGCGTTGCGTTGAATGAGGTCAGGAAGAATCATTTATTGAATTATAGGTGATAAGGAAGTGATTTATCACCCCACCCTACCCTCCCCATTGACGAGACATGGGGAGGAGCAGCGATTGACGTTGAATACCGCACCCTTACCCCACCCTACCCTCCCCATTGATGAGACATGGGGAGGGAGCAGCGATTGACGTTGGATGCCGCACTCTTACCCCACCCTGCCCTCCCCATTGACGAGACATGGGGAGGGGGCAGCAATTGACGTTGAATGCCGCACTCTTACCCCACCCTACCCTCCCCATTGACGAGACATGGGGAGGGAGCAGCGATTGACGTTGAATACCGCACTTTTACCCCACCCTACCTTCCCCATTGATGAGACATGGGGAGGGGGCAGCGATTGACGTTGAATAGTCGGATCTTGAGGGAGGTGTTTCCTCCCCACGTCGTTTCAGTGGGGAGGGTAGGGTGGGGTATAAATTATTCCTCTTACAGCGTCGGCACAGCGGCAATGAGTCGCTTCGTGTAAGGATGTTCCGGCTGGTCCAGCACTTTCTCCACGAACCCACGCTCGACCACTTTCCCATCTTTCATGACGAGCATTGTATCGCACGTGTTCGCGATCACGGCCAAATCATGCGAAATTAAGATTTGAGAAAACTTTTTTTCGGCACGCAGTTTGTTGAGCAGATTAATAATCTGGGCTTGCACGCTGATGTCGAGCGCCGACACCGGCTCGTCTGCCAACAAAAGCTGCGGGCCCGCGGCCAGCGCGCGAGCGATCGCGAAACGTTGCCGTTGCCCGCCCGAAAGTTGATGCGGGTAGCGGTCAAGAAACTCCGGCGGTAGTCCGACGTCTTGCATCAAACGCGTCATCCCGGCAAGCTTTTGGCCGGGATCCCGGTTTTCCGTTGGAGAACCTCGGCCCCGGCCAAAAGCTTGCCGGGGCGACGAATTGCCCGCTCGGTCCGGGTGGATAGCTTCACTTAACTGCGTGCGTAACAATAATTTCGGATTCAGCGACGCAAACGGGTCTTGAAACACCATTTGAACCAGGCGCGCCCGCGCGTGGCGGTCGAGCTTCAGCAAGTCGTGTTCGCCCAACGTGGCTTCGCCGGAATCGGCCGTCAGAAAACCGGCAAGAAGTTTTGAGATCGTGGTTTTCCCGCTGCCCGATTCTCCAACGATACCGAGACTTTGTCCCGGTTCCAATTCAAACGAAACGTCGTCCACCGCTCGAAGGACGCCTTTCACGCCCAAAAAGAAGCCGCGATTGATCGGAAATTTTTTCGTGAGCGAACGAACAACGAGTTTCACGCGATGCCTTCAAGCGTTGGGAGTGGGCCGTCGGATTTTTTCAGTGTCGGCATGCAGCGCAGCAATCCTTTCGTGTACGGATGCGCGGGCTTGGATAGCACGTGGTCGGCCGCACCGGTCTCGACTATTTTTCCGTTGCGCATGACAGAAACGCTGTCGGCGATATATTTGACCAAACCCAGATTGTGCGTCACAAACAGCAGCGACATCTTTGTTTCAATCTGAAGCCGTTTGAGGAGTTTTATGATTTCGTCTTGAACGGTCACATCCAGCGCGGTGGTCGGTTCGTCGGCAATCAGCAATTCCGGCCCGCGCGACAGCGCGATCGCGATCATCACGCGCTGCCGTTGTCCGCCGGAAATCTGGTGCGGGTAAGAATTATAAACACGCTCCGGATCGGAGATTTGTACATGCGATAGAAGCTCAAAGGCTTTGTTTTTATTGGCGTTGCCGTCCAATGCGAGCGATTCCTCAATTTGATACCCGATGGTTAGCACGGGATTCAGCGACGAAAACGGATCTTGAAAAATCATTGCGATTCTTTTTCCACGATACGATCGCCACATAGCGTCCGAATTTGTCAGAACGTTTTGGCCATCGAGTAAGACTTCCCCACCGGCAACACGGCTTTCGTTTCTCGGTAACAGGCCCGTGATAGCGAGGGCGATGGTTGACTTGCCGCAACCCGACTCACCGACAAGAGCCATGCATTCTCCTCTGTTGATCGTGAGCGATACACCTTGGACGGCCGTGAACGGCGCGTGTCCTTTGGTGTATTCCACCGTCAAATTCGTGATTTGAAGAAGCGGTGCGCTCACAGCCGCGGATCCAACACGTCGCGCAACCCTTCGCCGATCAAATTAAACGCGAGTACCGTGAACAAAATAGCGAGACCCGGAAAAACCGACAGCCACCACGCCACGTGAATAAAGTCTTTTCCGGACGTGAGCACACCCCCCCAGGATGGAGTCGGTGGTTGAACGCCGAGGCCCAAGAACGACAAACCGGATTCGGTTAAGATCGCGCCGCCGACGCCGAGCGTGGCTGCAACGAGAATAGGTGAGATAACATTCGGAAGAATGTGCACAAACAGAATGCGTGTGGATGAGAGGCCCAAACCTTTCGCGACCATCACATAGTCACGTTCGCGCAAACTTAATACTTCACCGCGCACCAACCGCGCGAGCCCAGGCCACGAGGTGAGGCCAATCACGCCCATAACGACAAAAATATTCGGTTTGTCCATAACGGCCAAGATCATCAGAATCAAAAACAGCGTTGGAAAACAAAGCATCACGTCGACAATTCGCATGAGTCCCACGTCGACCCACTTTCCAAAATACGCGCTCACGAGCCCCCACGTGGTGCCGATGCCAACCGAAATAAAAACCGAAATGAATCCAATACTGAGAGAAATTCGAATTCCCATGATGAGGCGACTCAGCACGTCGCGGCCCAATTCGTCGGTGCCAAACAGGTGCGAATGCGACGGCGGTTTCAGCCGCATCAATAGATCTTGTTTCAAAGGATCTTGCGGCGCAATCCACGGAGCGAAAATTGCCGCAGCGGCAAGCAGGAGCACGGCAATTCCGCCTGCCACGGCCAGCGGGTTTCTGCAAAAACGTTGCCAATAAAACCTCAGCATAAAATCACGTAATTCGCCGCTCTGGAATGTTTCTATCCAGGGCCCATTTAAACTCTCGATAGAGTGGATCCTGGCTTACGACATGCCAGGATGACGGATTGGTAATCACGTACTTCATAATTTTTTAAAAGCCGAACGGGCTTCCGCCAGCGCCACCGCCTCCGCCACCTCCCCCGAGATCCTCTTCGAGTCCATCGGCAGATTTTTTCTTTTTCTTCTTGGTGGAACCCAACTGTTGGAACGGTTCCTTCTCATTGAACGACAGCACGCGGAACGAATCCAATTTGGCGGCGCTCGTTGCATACGTCCACGGATCGCCGCCGAGTCGCGTTGAAATAGTACTGAGCATTTGATGCGGGTCGGGGTAGGTGCGCCAGATATCGGGATGCATCGCTTGTGTTTTTAATTTTTGTTCAACGACAACCCCGTTCAATAGCGGAATGTAGTCATCCGGCTGGTTTATCTTCTCGAAGCCGTACGGAATACTGATTTCTACCACGTAGGCGTTCGCGTTCGCTTTCGTTAAGTCGGGTTGCGCGCGCCGCACGGCATCAAACGTGTATTTGCGAATGGACTCCTCGAGTGGACCGGTTGCGACATGGGAGCCGGCTTGCCCCGCCAATTTTCCTTGCGCGTCGAAGATTGAAACATACACGGGCCACTTTTTCCCGGCCTGTGGGTTGTTCACGGCCGGTGGCTTTGCGGCCGTGGGATCAATTGTTGACAAAAGCGTCTGCCGCGCAAGCGCCAGGAGATCGGAGCGGAGCAATTCGCCGAATGTGTCGGCCATTTTCTCTTGTTCAACATGTGCAACCTTGGAAAAGATTGGCGGCTTTGAAGCAAACCCGCCCGCGATATAACTCAGCGGCGTTTTCTTGTCCTTCGTAAGAACCAACTGCCCCGAATGACTGTACGCAAAAATATCCGCGTGATCGGAGCCCATCCAACGCATGGTGAGCACGCCGAGCAAAAGCACACCGAAATCTTCATGGATCACGTCTTCTTGTTTCATGTTTAGCAACTCGTCCACGTTCAGTTCGCGAATTGCTTTGAGAACCGGTGCGTCGGTCTGAATGAGTTTGTCATCGCTGTTCGTGCGCGAAAGATTCGACAAAATAAGAAACACAACGTCGGAATCAACGCCGTAATCACGAATGCGGTCGACCAAAAACGGCGCCAAGTCTTTCGCCTGCGAATTCACATCCGACAGTTTTACGTACAACGGTAGCACGCGCATCGACACCACGTCTTTCTTCAGCACGTATTTGAGCGCGGCCAATTGGCGCGTGAGAATCTTCGGCATATCGTTCACAAACAAATTCGGATCGACGCTCACCCCTTTGCCAGGCCCCGTGAGTTGATCCCGCAAAACGGTGTCGACGGGAAAACGGCCGAACGGTGTTTCCAGCGAAGGAATGCCAGGCGCGACGAGACCGTCCGCCGGATAATCGGCCGGTGCGCGCAAAAGAATAACCGCCGTATGAAACGAACCTCGGGCCAACACTTCGTAGCCAAACGCCGAAAGCGGCAGAATGTCGTCTCGCGAATCGGACGGAACAATGAGTCCCATGGTACGGCCCGGCAATGAGCGCGATGGAATATTTTTAAACGCATCGTCCCAGCGGCGCTCCCAATTTGCCCAGGTGTCTTCTTTGGAAAGAAAGCTTTGGTCGTCGGCATGAACGCTTTCAAATGGAAGAAACAATAACAACAGAACCGTCGCCCCGGCGTACCACCGCCATTTATTCCAATTATTGCTGGTACGCGCGAACGACGAACCTTTTGATTCCGCAATGTTCATTATTTTTCCTTTATTTGTACCGAATTCTCGGGTCCGCCAACGCGTAGCAGACGTCCGCCACCAAGTTTCCGACCAGTGTCAGCATAGCGCCGAGCGTGACGGTTGGCATGATGAGAAATGTGTCGCGCGACATGGCCGCTTCGTAAGCCAATCGTCCCAACCCAGGATAAGAAAAAATCGTTTCAAAAATAACCCCGGCGGAAATCAATTCCGGCAGCGCAAAACCGAGAATTGTGATCACGGGAATGAGCGTGTTGCGCAGCGCGTGCACGAGGATGATGTTCGATTCCGGAAGGCCTTTGGCGCGAGCCGTCCGAATGTAATCTTGTTGGATCACTTCGAGCATTCCGTTTCGCATGTAGCGAGACAGACCGGCCAAGCTCGTGAGGCTAGTTACGATTATCGGCAAAGCCAGGTGACGCGCGATATCGATAATCTGTTGCCCCGTCGTCATTTCGTCAGCGACAATCGAACGAAAACCTGTGATGGGCAACCATCCGAGGTTAATACCAAAGAAAATCATAAGCAATAGCGCGACCCAATACGCGGGCACCGAGAATCCAATAAACACAAATACGGTCAGCAGCCGGTCCCAGATCGAATTTTGTTTCAGCGCCGAGAACATTCCGATCGGCACGGCGAGCAAAAACGTGAAAAGGAGCGACAGCGACGTGAGCAACAGCGTTCGCGGCAGGCGCGTCGCAATTTTTTTCAATACCGGCTGATTGTCTTTGTACGACTCGCCAAAGTCGAGCTTCACCATGCGTTTGACCCACAAGAAATATTGCACATGCACCGGTTTGTCGAAGTGGAAATGCTCAACGAGTTTCTGTTTGTATTCGGCGGATACTTTGGGATTTAAGTCCTGCATGATGCCAGCGGCCGGCCCCCCCGGCGCGAGAAAGATGGTGAGATAGGTGATGAACGAAATCCCGATCAGCATCGGAACAGTTCCGAGCAAGCGTTTAAAAATATAGGAGATCATAAGCTCTTGTCGCTCTGGAATGTCTCTACCCAGGGCCCATTTTTACGAATTGCGGTCACGACGCGAACTCGGTTTGCCACTCTTTGGGAATAAACCACTTATCAAAATTCCAGCCGATGCCGGCCGGCGCTTGGTGGACGCCGATGAATTTTTTATGCACGACCGGTAGCGATTCGGGCACCACAAGAAATGCATAGGGCACGTCGTTCGCGATGAGCTCATGAATTTTTCGGTAGATCGTCTTTCGTCTCTCAACATCAAACGTGCGACGTCCTTCCTCGATGAGTCGGTCCACCTCGGAATTTTTGTAATTCACAAAGTTGTACTGCCCCACCTTTGTGTTGCTCGAATGCCAAATCGGATGGCAATCCGGGTCGCGCGATAGATTCCACGCAAGGAGCACGGCGTCGAACTGGCGTTCATCGACATATTTGTGAATAAAAACCGACCACTCGACGATACGAATGTTCATGCGAATGCCGATCTTGGCGAGACTGTTCTGAATCACTTGCGCCATCGACTCACGCACCTTGTTGCCTTGGTTCGTGGACAATGTGAATTCAAACGGTTTGCCGCCTTTGTCGAGGATTCCGTCGTTGTCGTGATCGGTCCATCCGGCATCCGCCAACAACTTTTTGGCGTTGGCCAAGTCGTAGGGCGTTCGTGGAACGTCTGGATTATAGGCCCAGCTTGTCGGAGGAAAAGGGCCTGTCGCCGGCACCGCGAGCCCTTGGTACACGCCCTCGATGATTTCCTTGCGATTGATAGACTCCGAAATGGCGCGGCGCACGCGCACGTCCGTGAACATCGGATTCAATAAATTGAACGCCACGTAGTCGTAGCGAAACGCCGGGTAATGATATTTGTCGTACGACTCAAAAAATTCGGGATAGCCGTTGTATTGATCCGGGGTCGGTGTCATTCCGCCGAGCGTGCCTTGGCGAAGTTCCAAAAATTGCACGGACATGTCCGGAATAATGCGGTACACGTAGCGATCGATCGGTGGCCGCCCGCGAAAATAATTGGGGTTCGCCACGAGAATGATTTTTTCATCCGGAACCCATTCTTTAAACATGAAGGGCCCTGTTCCAATCGGATGGCGGTTCGCTTCGAACGTGTTCACGTCGTGACCCTCGTAAATATGTTTCGGAATAATTCCCATGCCCCACGATTCAAGCGCCGGTGCGAACGGTTCTTTGTAGGTGACGCGAAACGTGTAAGCGTCCGGTGTTTCCGCGCTGGCGACCAATTGATAATCGGATGCGAACGCCGTGCGGATTTTTGGATTGATCAACGTTTTGTAGGTGAACAGCACGTCGGCCGACGTGAACGGCTCGCGGTCGTGCCACAGAACGTCTTTGCGCAAATGGAACGTGATTTTCCGGCCGCCATCGGCAATTTCCCAGTGTTCGGCCAAGTCGCCCACGAGGTTGATGTCTTTGTCATATTTCACGAGACCGTTGAAAACATTCCCGTTGATGTCGTTTGACGCGGAGTCGGTGGCGAGCAGAGGATTTAGAAAAGAGGCATCACCAATTGAAGCTTCAACATAGGAGCCGCCGTTCACCGGCGTGAGGTCGACTTTTGATTTGTCGTAAGTGAGTTTGTGGGTTTTTATCGGATTGCAGGCGGAAAGGAGAAATAGGAAAAGAAGAATCACCTCTCCCTTTAGGGAGAGGTCGGTCGCCGAAGGCGGCCGGGTGAGGGATCCCAGGGAGGCCCTCACCCTACCCTCTCCCTAAAGGGAGAGGGATTAGGATTTTTTATCTTTATCGGAGTGATTTCTACCGTGATTGATTTCCCCCCGAGCACTTTCTTCGCGACGCGGTGCAGCTCGCGGCTCGTGACGCGGTCGATTTGTTTGATGTACGTGGAGTCAAACTGCGTGCCGAGCCCCAGCATTTTCCACCAGCCGAGATAATGAGCGCGCTGACTGTTGGTCTGATGATCAAGAATGTAGGTGCCTTTGATGTAGTTCTTTGTTTCGGAAAGCTCTTTCTCGGGAATTGGCCTCGACAATACATCTTGAAGCACCGCGTGGATTCTTTTCTTTGCTTCCTCGAGTCGGGACGGTTGAAGTCCCATGTACGTCACGAACGCGCTGCCGAGTTTCTTTGACGCGTAAAACGCGCCGACATCGTAAGCGAGTCCTTCCTGTTCGCGCAGCTGTTGGAAAAGTCGTGCGCTCATTCCGCCGCCCAGGCAAGCGTTCAATATTTTTAGAGGAACGTAGTCTTTCGATGAAATTGGTGGTGCCGCGAATCCGATCAGCAAATAGGCTTGCTCAAATTTTTCCTTTAGCGCAATGTTTTTTGCCGTTTTGAACGGCGTGGTGTAGACCGGTTTGCGAACTTTCTCGCCGCTTTTCTTCCAGATGCGCGGGCCAAACAACCGCGCGGTCTCGTGCTTCACCTGTTCAAATTTAAGATTTGATGCGACGACAAAGATGGCTTGATCGGGAATGAAGGTTTTCTTGTGCCATTGAAGGATATCGGACCGCTGGAGGGAGGCCACACTTCCCTCGGTGCCGCTCGACGGCCGAGCGTACGAATGCGCGCCGTACAAATTCTTGTTTAGTTGCTCGTTCGCCACCGTGAAAATACTTTCTTTTTTCGACCGAATGCCGGCCATAAGCGCTGCGCGCTCTTTTTCTACCTCGGATGCCGCGAACGCTGGACGGAACAACATCTCGCCCATGATGTCGAGCGCGGGAACGAAATAGTCGGATACCGCGTGACAGGAAATTTCCGAATAGTCGTGGGTCGTACCGGCGCCGATCGAGGCGCCAATCGATTCAATGTCCTCGGCGATCTGCCGTGCGTTTCTGTGATCGGTGCCTTTTGTGAGCATCGACCACATGAGAAACGTGATGCCGGCATTTTTGTCCGTTTCGCGGTTCGTTCCACCCGGCAAAAACAAGTGGCACGCCGAGATCGGATCATTTTGCGTGTGCAGATGAATAAGCGTTAGACCGTTCGGAAATCGGAATTCCTTGAGCGAAAGTTTTCTCATGAGCGCGCGGTCTCGGGCACGACCATCGTCGTGAAAAACGCCTTGTCTTCCAGGTGCCGCCGATAGACTTCCATCAAATCATCGGGTCTCATCGCATCGATCTGCGCAAGGTAGGTATTAATAAATTCCGTGTGGCCAAGCACGCTCAAGGAGCCCAGCGTGTTCGCCTGTCCGTGCGGAGTTTCGGATCCATGCAGCCATTCGCTTTTTATCCGCGCTTTCGCGCGCGCGAGTTCCGCCGGTTGCACCGGCACGGTTTTTAAGCGATCGACCTCCTCGGTTAGTCTCCAGATCGCTTCCTGAGCTTTCTCTGGTTTCGCTTCGCCAAAGAACGCGAACAGTCCCCGTTGTTGAAACGGCACATAATCACACGAGATTGAAAGAACTGTTTGGCTTTCCTCTCTGAGTCGCTGATAAAGCCGTGCGCTTGCACCACCGCCCAAAACATCGGCCAAAAGATCGAGACCAACAACATCCGGATCCCCAAATCCCATCGTGGGGAGTCCCATTGCAAAATACGTCTGCTGAACGGGCTTCTGAATAATCGTGCGCGTTGGTGTCGCGATCGCTTGAATTTCGACGGTCGGCGTCACCGGTGGTTTTTTGAACGGTTGATTCTCGAATAGAGCGGTCAATTGCTTGAGCACCGCGTCTTTTTTGAAATCCCCGGCGACGACAATGCTCATCTTGGACGGGACGTAATGCGCTCCAAAATACGTCAGCAAATCTTCGCGTGACATAGCGGAAACGGTTTCGACGCTCCCGATCACTTTGATGCCATACGGTGTGTTATGGAAAACATGCGACGCAAATTCGTCCCAAAGCGTGGCGTCGGGGCTGTCGTCGCGGCGATGTATCTCTTCGAGAATGACAAGCCGTTCCCGCTCCAATTCTTCCTGGGGAAATGTCGGATTTAAAATTGTGTCGGCCAGAACGTCGATGGCTTTCTTCGCCGAGTAAGCAGGAATGTCGATGTAATAATGCGTGGTTTCGAGCTGAGTGGCAGCGTTCATTGAACCGCCGCTGGATTCGACGGCGCGGGTAATTTCTCCGGCGCTCCGTTTTGGTGTGCCCTTGAACACCATGTGTTCGAGGCCGTGCGAAATACCGTAAATATTGGGGGCTTCATCGATGGCGCCGCAACGTGTCCAGGCTTGGAGCGCTACGACGGGAACCGTCGGGTCGGATTTGAGAATGATTTGAAGCCCGTTTGGGAGCGTGTGAATTTCTGTTCCCTTAAACGGATGCGGCGCCTCGGTGAGAGTTCTGATCATGCGGCGCCGCTATATGGCGGTAGTGACGAGCGTTTCGGTATTGAACACTCCGGGAATCGTGCGGATTTTTTCCACGACAAGACGACTCATGGACGCCATATCATCGGTCTCGATATCCACGACCAAGTCCCAACGACCATACACAGCGGAGACGTGAGAAATCCCTTTGATTTCTTTAATTTTGACCAAAGCTTGGTTTTCTTTTCCAGCTTGCAGTCGAACCAAAACGAGTCCTGTAATCATCCTCCACTCCTCCTGTCAGAATAATTTCTCTGGAATCCCAATATCAACGACTTCCGCTCGGCCAACGAACGCGCGCGCCTCGGGTTTCGACATGCCTTTTTTGAGGCACGCGAACGTGACCGTTAAGTCCGCTCGCACCACATCTTCGTTGAGAGGCCCCTCATCCCCATCGAGCCCCGACGGCAAATCCACGGCGACCACTTTTACCGAACAGTTGTGAAGCTTTTTAAATTTGTTGATCCGACGAACCGCGCTGAGGAACGGTTCGCGCAAAGGCGCCTTGAAACCGGTTCCGAGGAGCGCGTCGATGATCAGCACCGGAACGAAACTCCATCGCTGCGTTTCCTTCTCGAATTCGCCAATTGGTTTGCAGGGGATTCCGAGGTTCTTGATGATACGAAAATTTATCGCCGCCTCTTCTTTCATGCGCGGCTCCTCACCGACCAGAAAAACGTCGCAGAGAATTCCCGTTTGATACAAATGGCGCGCCGCCACGAACGCGTCGCCCGCTTTATTTCCGGTCCCACAAATCATCGCAACGCGGCAACGATTGATCGGCGGAATCATGTACTGCCGGATGTAGCCGGCAAGTCCAATGCCGGCGTTTTCCATTAGCAACAAGAGCGGAATGCCAAACTCGCTTTCGGCGCGCGTGTCGAGTTTTCGCGCCTGATCAACCGAGAGTGTTTGGATCTTCATTTGTCACAGTGTTTGTTCGCAATTTTCGCGCGGTGAAATACGCGTCGAGCACGGCAAAACCCCAAATGAGAAGAATCAAAACTTGAAACGTCACGAACATTTCGCCGTTTTCCCCCACCAGCTTCAAGAGCGCTTCGCGCATAACGTCGGGATTGGTGGCCCACTGCTCCGGTGTTCCAGGCAACAACGTCGATAGCCGTTCGGTCACAACTTTCGAAAACCAAACGAACGATGCGACGGAAGAGACCAGCAAGAAAATCCCTTTTCCAAAATCGCGGTTGGCCAATTGGCCGACGCCCGGCGCCACGAGCGCCGATAAGAGTGCCGGCCAAATCGGTGATTTGGAAATCGGAATTTTGCGTCGGTCTAATGAAGCCATTCAATAATTTCCTGCGCTGATAGACAGTTAATGATGTGCTTGGGTTCGGCCCAGCCGCGCCGCGCAATGTGCACGGCGAGCGTCATGTGTTCAAGTTCCTGCATCGAATGGGCGTCGGTGTTGAGCGCCAACGGAATGCCAAGTTCGATCGCGCGTTTCACGTGCACGTCGGTTAATTCCTGTCGTTCGGGTTGGCCGTTAATCTCAATGGCCGTTTCGGTTTTTTTTGCCGTTTGCAGCACCTCTTCCACGTTTAGCGCGTAACTGTCACGGCGCTGCAGCAACCGGCCCGACAAATGGCCGAGAATATCCACGTCCGGATTTTTGAGTGCCGTGCAAATACGCTCGGTCATCTCTTGTTCCGATTGATTAAATCGCGAGTGAACGCTCGCGATGACGCAATCCAATTCTTTGAGTGTTTCCGCCGGATAATCCATTTTTCCTTGTGGCAAGATATCAACTTCGGAGCTCGAATACACCGAAAAATCGTTCATTGATTTGTTTAATTTCTGGATCGCGTTCATTTTCTGTTTGAGCACCGGAACCGGCAAGCCGTGCGCGATGGTTAACGAGGGCGAATGATCACCACTAAAAAACCATTTCCAGCCGTGTTTTTGTGCGGCGTCCACCATTTCTTCAAGTGAATGCGCGCCGTCGGAAAGTTTCGTGTGGTTGTGGAAATCGCCGAGGACGTCTTCAACGTCGATTAAATCGGGCAGTTGGTTTTTTAAGCTAGCGTCGATTTCTCCTCGATCTTCGCGGAGTTCCGGCGGAATCCATTGCATTCCAAGTTTTTCGTAGACCTCCTGTTCCGTTTTACCAGCGACGGGTTTCTTTTGTTCTTTATCTGAAATTTTGAAAAGACCATACTCGTTCAGTGTCATGCCCTTTTTTTGGGCCAATTCGCGCAGGCGCACGTTGTGCTCTTTGGATCCCGTGAAATACAAAAGCGCGGCGCCGAAGCTTGAGGCGTCCACCACACGAAAATCCACTTGCACGCCGCTCGCGAGTTGCACGCTGGCCTTCGTGTCGCCCGCGCCCAAGTTCTGTTTGATACTGGCCGATTTCAAAAAATGAGCGATTGCGTCTTTCGGTCGGTCGCTCGTGCACAGAAAATCAAGATCGCCGACCGTTTCTTTCCAACGGCGTGCCGAGCCGGCCAGCTCCAACTGTTGAATGTGGGGAGACTTCAATAGGTGCGCGCGCAAACCTTCGGCCAACGCGCGCGCTTGGGTTACAATCAATCGTTTGCCGGTCGACTCAGCATACGCAATGTTCTTGAGAATTTTTTGTTCGAGTTTGTCGCCAAAGCCCGCGAGTTTCTGAAGAAGACCGCGTTTTGCGGAGGCTTCGAGCTTCGGAAGCGAATCGATTTTCAGTTCTCGAAATAGTTGTGCCGCGCGGCGCGGGCCCACGCCGCCCAAACGCATGATTTGCAGCACGCCTTCTGGAAATTTCTGCTTCAGCTTCAGGTGTTCGGCACTCTTTCCGCGGCCTTTGACTTCATCGACAATGTCGCAAATACCTTTTCCAATTCCCGGGATCGCGAGCATCTGTTCGCGCGAGAGATTTCCAAAATCTTCTGGATAGGTTTCAACCGTCTGCGCCGCGCGCCGAAACGCGCGAATCCGAAACGGATTATCGCCCGCCAAATCCAACAAGTCCCCCATTTCATAAAGAATTGTTGCAAGAACGGGGTTTAACATTGAATCGTCATTCCCGATTGGTTAGCAAGTAAACGCATGGTTTCATACTTTTTAACTAAAGTTTAAGACCTGGATTCCCGCTTTCGCGGGAATGACGACCCAGCGCTTCTCACAGCAGCGAAAATTTCACGGCGTCTTCGAACGCGGTGGGGCCGTTGTTGAAAACGACGTAGCAGAGGGGTGTGTCGCAGAGCGATTTCACTTTTTTCATTTCTTCGTACGAAATTGTGCCGGTGCCGGACGTTTTTCCGTTTCCCCCCAAGCGGTAATAGCGCATTGGAGAATTCGGCGTCGGTTTCAGTTTTCCGAGCGGGTTCATCACCGGCATGATGCGATAGGTTTCCGAAAGTTCATCGATAAGATTCAGTGGCCACGAGATCGGTGGTTCCCACACAAAAAGAATATGGCCACGCTTTTGCGAGAAAAATCGCTGCAGTCGTTGAATGTTGTCGGCGTTCGGAGCGAACGTCGATGGAAGTTTGAAAAACACAAGACGAGCGCGCAGAACTTCCGCAATCTGCAGCGTATTGGTATAGGCCTGCCGAACAATCGCCGAATCGGCGAACGAGCCGGTGCTCAGCGATCTTGTGCGCGTGCTGTGCGCGCGAGCGGTTGGGGCGTGCGTGATCAGTTTGGATGCACAGACGATAAAATCAAACTGATCGGGCGCTTCGTTCTTCCATTTGAGAATCGTTTCGGGGCGCGGCGTTTTGTCGAACAGTTGATCAAGCTCAACGGTTCGAAGCTTCGATTCGTATGTTTTTCTCCCAACGGGAAAATCGGCGCAGGCGACTTTAATCATAGTGACAGCTGTCTTCGATATTTTGCTAAATAAAACACATGTGTGGGATTTGTGGTGAGCTGACGTGGAACGGTGCGAGCGTTGACCGCTCGCTCGTCGAGCGCATGAACAAAACGCTCACGCACCGCGGACCCGATCAAGATGGCCATTTCTTTGGCGCGTTCCCCGGCGGCGATGTCGGCCTTGCGATGCGACGCTTGTCGATTATTGATTTATCGACCGGCAAACAACCAATCGAAAACGAAGACGGAAGTGTCGTTGTCGTGTACAACGGCGAAACCTACAATTTCCAAGAATTGCGTTCCGAACTCGTTGCCAAAGGCCACACGTTCCGCACGCATTCGGACACCGAAGTGCTTGTCCACGGCTACGAAGTGTGGGGCGACGAGATGCCCGCAAAACTGAACGGCATGTTCGCGTTTGCGTTGTGGGACAAAAGGCGCCAGCGACTACTGATCGCGCGCGACCGGATGGGTATAAAGCCTCTTTATTATGCGGTGCTTCCAAACAAACTCGTGTTTGGATCCGAAATCAAGGCGTTGCTCGCCGATCCAAGCGTTCCGCGCGATATTGATCCGTTCGCGGTCGACGATTTCCTTTCGCTGCGTTACATTCCCACGCCGCGTTCAATTTATAAATCGATCCGCAAACTTGAGCCGGCAACGCTTCTCCTCTGGGAGAACGGCCGCGTCTCGTTCAAGAAATATTGGAATTTCACGCCGCAGCCGGGCCCCGACAAAGGTTTGGGCTATTACCTTGAGAAAACCGATGCGCTCTTGGCCGACGCGGTGCGCGCGCAAATGGTTTCGGATGTTCCGCTCGGAACCTTTCTCTCGGGCGGTGTCGATTCTCCCACAATTTCCTACTACGCGAAAAAACACAAGCCCGATCTCATGACGTTCAATATTTATTTTGCCGAGAAGTCTTTTTCGGAACGGGAAGAAGCCAAAGGCGTCGCGAAATTTTTGGGCACCCATCACATCGAAAAAGAAGTGTCGCCGCACATTCTTGAAATAATCCCACCCCTTATCGATATTTTCGATGAACCGTTCGGCGACGATTCGATGATTCCGACGTATTTTCTCACCAAGATGGCCCGGGAGAAAATGACCGTAGCGCTGTCGGGTGATGGCGGCGATGAACTGTTCGGAGGGTATCCGACGTATATCGCCGATCGCGCCGCGCAGGTTTATCAGGCCGTGCCACAGCTGATGCGGCGGCATTTGATTGAGCCGCTTGTAAAAAGCTTGCCGGTGTCGCACGGCCGCATTAGCTTGGATTACAAAGCGAAAGCATTCGTGGCCGTATCCGATCGGCCGTCTCCGCTCGAACATTTTGGTTGGACCGAAATCTTTTCAAAAGACGTGAAGCGCGATTTGTATTCGCCGGCTTTCTGGGAACAGACGCGCGAGCACGCGCTCGGCGAAAGTTACGTGAAGGCGTTTCAGGAAGCGGATGGTCGCAGCGGTCTTGAGAAATTTTTGTACGTCGATCAAAACACGCATTTGTTGGATGAATTCTTGGTTAAAGTAGACCGGCTCAGCATGGCGCACTCGCTCGAGGTGCGCCCGCCCTTTCTCGATCACCGCATTGTGGAATTTGCTGCCGAAATTCCCATGCATTACAAGATTAAAGGTTGGACAACGAAATATTTAATCCGCCGCCTCATGAAAGGGCGCCTGCCGGACTACATAACGTCGGGCGCGAAGAAGGGATTCTCTCCGCCCATGGCCAAATGGTTGACCGGCGACTTGCTCGAATGGGCCCGCCACAAATTCTCTCCGGCGCGACTGAAAGCAAACCCCTATTTAAACCCGGAATATCCGATTCAATTGCTCGACCAACATCTGAAACGGAAAACGAATCTCGCGCGCCGTTTGTGGACGCTGCTGATGTTTGTGGAGTGGTACGACCGGAAAGTGCTTGGACGAGACTAGGAAAGCAGGTCGGCCAATTTTCCAAATAGGAAAATGTAGGAGCCAATAAGCAGTGTGACGAACGTCACCGCGGAGAGGATGTAGAGAAGAATCATCGTTTGCGTCTTGGACAGTTTGTAAATGAGTTCGATTGCTTCCTGCCAGCGCAGCAACACCTGCACCACAAACACGCACAGAAAAATCAGCCGATACGTCGGATTCGCGCCGCTCATCACAAGCACGAGCGTCACCGGCAAATACGCGAGCAGTGGCACGAGACTGAGATTAAAAAACGTCATAAGTGTTCGCGTGCTTCCTTGTTTTTCAAAAACCGTGGCGGCTTGCGTTGTGATGAGAGCCAAGGCTCCTTCGATGAAGGCCAGAATAAGCGCGGCGATGCCGGTGTCACGAACAACGTACCACGAAAGGTTTTCCATTCGCAGCAAATGGGACGTCAGCGCAAATTCGGCGCAAACGACGAAGAGAATCCCGAGACCAAGACCGTGCGGCGGCCTTTCCGTCCAGCGTGGCCAAACCCACGCGCGATTCGTCAGCAAACGCTCGAATTTTTCGCTGAACGATGCCGGCCGAGATGTTGGAGAGTGTAGTTCGAAATCCATTTAGCTCAGCAAATAACAAAGGCGCATCTTGCCGCGCTTCGCGACCGCGGTTAAGTCGCCAAGCGGCGAACGCGAAAACAAATCCAGCAATCGCGCCAACGATGCTTTTTCATGGTAGGTAAGAATTTCGGGATTTTTATCCTTGAGGCCAGCGAGCTCCTTCGCGAGTTCGGTGGCGTCTTCGAGGTCTCCAATCTGATCCACGAGCTGTTTTTCTTTGGCATCGCGACCAGTAAAGATTCTCCCATCGGCGAGTGGGCGCAGGGTTTCATCGCTCATCGCGCGGCCTTCTTTGACCGCCGCAAAAAACTGGTCGTATGCGTCTATGATCACTTTCTGAAAATACGCGGTTTCGACGTCGGTCATTGAACGGAAGGGCGAGCCCGCGTCTTTCATGGAACCAGACTTAAGCGCTTGCATCGAAATACCAATTTTCCCGAGCAATCCCTGCACGTTTGGAATTTCCATGATAACGCCGATCGAGCCGGTGAGCGTGCCCGGTTCCGAAACAATTTTTGTGCTCGCGCACGACAAATAATACCCGCCGGAGGCCGCCACATCTCCAAAGGACGCAACAATTACTTTGTTTTTGGCGCGAAATTTTTTGAGCGCCGAGTAAATTTCCTGAACGGCACCGACAGAACCGCCGGGCGAATTGATGCGCAGCACCATCGCTTTGACCGCATCGTCGTCGCGGAATTCATTGATCGCATCCACAATGTCGCCCACGGAGACACCGCGTTCCATACCCGCTTTCTCACCGGAGATTTCCCCATCAATCGCCACGAGCGCAATCTTTTCTTTCGTGAGCGGCGCGCGCCCTTTTTGGCGAACGATGACGCCAATCGCGAGCAGCAGCAGTGCTGCGTGCAACCCGATGAGAATATGAATTGGTTTTAAGCGATCAAGTTTCATTGAAACTCCGATGGAACAGGTTCCGCGTCCGAACTGCTTTTCTCTTCTTGCCGCGGTTTTTCCTTCTTCTGATTCTTCTTTTCTTTCTTCGAACTGGGCGGTTCCGGGGTTGGGGACGGCGTTGGCGCGGGTGTTGGTTCGTAAACCGGTGGCGGCAAATTGTCGCTGCCCATCGCTTCAATCTTAAGTTTCAGTGCGTGCGCGTCTTCGCGCAGCTTGCTGTAATCGATGTGCGCTTCGGTGGCCAGTTTCTCATAGGAGATTTTTTCTTTGAGCCGCCGTTTCCCATAGGTTTTCATCGGCACATGCGTGGCGCTCGAGAGCAAAACAATTGTGCAGACTTCGGTTCGCGTGAAGCCGTGCTTTTCAAACTTTTCCAGTTCCAATAAATCGACCTTGCGTTCGAACGCGAGGTGACGATAAAACGGAGATCCAACGGGTTCGGTCGATATTCTCGGTTCTTCTTCGTAAAAGGCGGCGTGAGCGGCGGGGGCGGCAGTGACGAGCAGCAGTGCGAAGAGCGCTTTCTTCATTCCTTACACGTCGAGCGGTGTCGAAACAAATTTTCGAACGCGGATGTGCGGCTTCTTGAGCAGCGCCAATGCTTCCTGGCCGAGGGGGTAAGCCTCGTTGTACACGACTTCAGCGATACCCGAGTTGATAATCATTTTCGTGCAAATGAGGCACGGCGAGAAGGTCGAATAAAGTGTGGCGCCTTTAATGCCGATACCGTGATAGGACGCTTGCACAATCGCGTTTTCCTCTGCGTGCGAGCAATAACATTCGGAAAGGCCTTGTCCGCTGGGTTTAAACGCGTTGCAACGCGGGCAGCCCCCTTCGTTGCAGTTGATGGTGCCGCGCGGGGTGCCGTTGTATCCGGTTGAAATAATGCGGCCATCTTTCACGATGAGCGCGGCAACTTTTCGTTTCATGCAATTCGAACGCGACGCAACCACGCGCGCGATGCGCATAAAATATTCGTCCCATCCAGGACGCGGCGCGTGCATCAGCAGATTCGCGAAAAAGGAATTGAGCCGTTTGTGCAGCGCCTCAAGCGTGCCATTGTTCGGCAAATGATGATCGGCAAGGGCCGCGCACGCGATTAGGTTCTGTTTGGTGGGTTCGGAACTATGAAGCTCTTTGTTTTCATGACGAACAAATTCTTCAAACGTTTTTGCGTCGGCTTCGCGGTTTCTCGAGAGAAGCCGTTCGAACCGTTGGCGCTGTGATGCTTCTACAGAAATGAGCACGAAGTCCTTTCCTTTGGTGCGGCGGAATGCTTTCACTTCTTCGGGATTGCGGAACGAATCGATCACGTAGTGATGATCATCTTGCAAACGGCAGAGAATACTGTCGGCAAGAACCGACGGGCCTTTCTCATCGCGCAGTTTGTTTCCCAGCCAAATGAGATTCGTGCGCGTGACCGGTTTCTTTTTCTTTTTCAGTTCTTCACGCAGAACGTCTGACAGCGAATAAAACGTGAAGCCGCGTTCTTTTAAATAGTTAGCGACCTCGCCTTTGCCTGAGGCATTCCGCCCCGTGAGTCCAATAATCATAAGTGCGGATTATAACTTACGCTTTTAATTTGGAAAGGGATCACTTCGGCGAGGCCGTGAGCGTCGGTTCGTCGGCCGCGAGATGCGTGTGGCCGAGTTCCCGGCCCGTGTTCGCATTTATGACGAGCAACGTGTCGTCTTCAACGGTCGTCAGCGTGTTGTCATCGATCCAATAATATTCGAACGGCGCGTGTGGCAAATCGATCACGGGTTTTCCATCGATGATAAGTTTTCCGTGCACAAAACCGGCGCTGTCCATTTCGCTTTGCTGCACGTACGCGATGCGTTTGCCCGACGGTGAATAGCTTGGCATTTGATATTCGGACCAGAACCCAACCGGCGACACGTTAACGAAGTTCGCCGTGCGCAGATTGTATTTGAGAATTCGGCTTGAGAGTTGCGGCGTGTCGCCAATATCCGTGCTCATGTTGATGTCTTTTGATGACGGTACCGGTTGGCTGAACGCAATGAGCAGCGTGCGCGCGTCGGGGCTCACGCTGGTTTGCCCCCACCATCCGCGTAGATTCGTCACGAGCTGGGGCAAATCTTCGCCCACGTGGTAACGCAACAGATGTTGGTCAAACAAATCGGTTTCGGCCGATGTCAAAAGAAAACTTCCATCGGGTAGCCATATCTGAAATTCTCCCGGGAATTTTATCGCCGTGTTGGTTTTCGTGAGAACATCGTAAACGCGATATCCATACGGTGCTGACGGAATATCGAGTGTCGCTTGGCTGTCATCGAGCGTATCCTCATCGGAATGTGAGACGTAATAAAGAATTTGGCGGCTATCGGAGGACCACGCCGAGATCAAAACATAAACACTGGTCGTGTTCGCGGTTTCGGCGCGTCCGTATTTGGTGAGCCGACTCGACGACTGATCCGCAAGATTCATCACCCACAAATCATTCGCTTTTGTGTAGGCCAACAACGTTTGATCGGGCGAAACGACCGGCGACGATGTGCCTTGATGATCGACATCGTTCCCCCCTTCAAACTCCACCCCCAATGACTCGGCCACCCCCGACGCTTCAACGCGCCAGACTTTCGATTTGTGGGACAGCAACAGGTTGCTTCGGGGAGCGGCGGAAAGGTTTGAACAAGCAATTAAAGAAAGTACAGTCGTCATTCCCGCGAAAGCGGGAATCCAGTTCGTAAACGTGATTCTAAAAATAGTTTGAAACCTGGATTCCCGCTTTCGCGGGAATGACGGCTTGGGCGTGCTCGCTGGGACTCGAACCCAGAACGAAGCCTTCGGAGGGCTTAATGATATCCATTTCACCACGAGCACAATATTCATCGGTAACGTCGGGCATTGTATCACGAAAAAGCGGCCCCCTTCGATCGAAGGAGGCCGCTGAATTTAAATCCCGTGTGGCTTAACTTTTGGCGTGGGTGTTAGTGCCCTTGAGGGCAGAGTCGCGCGTATTTTTCATTCTCAATTGCTAATTGCTTATCGATACCCGGAGGATCCTCCGAATATATTTTGTCGCTAGCGGCATCAATCCGTTTGGTTAAGGCTGCAATTTCGCCTTCCGTCCTTGCAATTTGCTCTTCATATTGTTGTTTTGCTTGAGGGCTACTCTTGGAATCATTGACGGCCGCCTTATAGTCTGCGAGTGCATCTTCCAGCTCGTTGCGCTCTTTTATTAACTCATCCATAAGTGAACGATAAAAGGCTCTGTCTTGATTAAGTTTTTGAATTTTCCGCCTCATCCCTTCACAGTCCGGGGTCGGGTTCATTTGGCCGTCGACGCCGCCCTCTGCGGCACCGCCATCTGGAGAGTATTCGCTTCCCGATGGATCATATCGGGAACCCATGCTCAACGAATCAAGGTTCGTTGTTGATCCAGAGTCGCTGCTGCCCGACGATGGTTGATACGAAGACGGCGTTGGATAGCCAGCATGAATCTTACTCCCAACGCTCAATATAAGCATGGCCGAATAAACATAGGATCTCCACGCCGACTTCAGGTTGCAGTGGGTATTCATAATCGAGTCTCCTCGATAACTCGATGCATTCTTGTAGCTCGTCACCGTTGAGCGGTTGCGCTACATGTTCATAGCGTAGAGAAGAGTCGTGACAAAGAAGTGATTTAAAGAATATAGACGGAAGAAACTTGCCGCAGGACGAAGACAAACACCAACTTAGGTCGGGAAACGAGCTGATTTATCGAGGCGTTTTAAGGTTTTATTTAGGGAAGAAAGTAGGCTTTCGAGCACAAATCCAGTGGTCGTCGCCCTGGAATGTTTTTATCCAGGGCCCACATTACCGTCGGTAAAATGATCTTGGCTGAGACTTGTCAGGAGGACGAAATTGCGACTAAAGAAAAGTAGGAATTTTTTCGACGAGCTTGCTCAGTTTTTCGAAACCTTCTCCGCCGCCTTGCGCGAAGTCGGGGCGGCCGCCGCCGGAACCGCCGAGTTCGGCTGCCGCGGCTTTGGCGAGCTTGCCCGCATCAATGCCTTTCGGTTTTAGATCGGGGGTTACCGCAAAAACGAAAGAGACCTTTTCTTTCTGTTCATCGACAATCTTCGTTGCCGCGAAAACGACGCCGGACTTGATCTGATCTTTTAGTCGATCCGCAAGCGTGCGCAGCTCTTTCACATCAAGACCGTCGGCAACCTTTACGGCAAGATTGGTGCCGTTCACCGACTGCGTTGCCGGAGCGTTGGATTGTCCCCCGCCGCCTTGAGCGAGCTTTAGTTTTAGGTCGCGGACTTCCTGTTCCAATTGTTTTTGCCGATCCAAAAGTTTGTTCACGCGTTGACCGGCTTCTTCGGGAGACGATTTCAGTGCATCGGCGATTGTCTGCAACCCTCTTTCTTGATCGCGCAGATAATCGATGGTACGGAGCCCTGCCACGGCCTCCATTCGGCGAACACCCGCCGCCACCGATGAATCGCTCACAATTTTAACGGTGCCGATGTCGCCGGTCGCTGACACGTGCGTGCCGCCGCACAATTCCAAACTGAACGCATCGGCGTAATCTTCAAAACCTTTTCCGGACACGAGCAAGCAACGCACTTCGTTTCCATATTTCTCTCCGAAGAGTGCCATGGCGCCCATCTTTTTGGCTTGTTCGGCTGGGAAAACTTTCGGAGTCACTTTTAAATTCTGCAGAACAATGTCGTTCACAACGTTTTCGATATCGCGAATTTGCTCGGGCGTGAGCGGCTTGCTGTGCGTGTAGTCGAACCGCAAACGCGCCGGTTCCACGAGCGAACCCGCTTGCGTGACTGTCTTGCCAATTACCTTTCGCAGGGCCGCGTGCAACAAGTGCGTGGCCGTGTGATGGCGCTTCGTGGGCTCGCGATGGTTTTTATCGACAACGAATTCAACTTTGTCGCCAACCTTTAAATCTTTTTTCGCTTTCACAATGTGAACGACCATGTCTGGCACGGGTTTTTGTGCATCGAGAACCTGCGCCAGTTCATCGCCCGAAGTGGATTTGATCCACCCTTTATCGCCCACCTGTCCGCCGCCTTCCGGATAAAACGGAGTTTCCGATAGGATGACATCGCCTTCCTCTCCGGCCTTTAACGTGTCGATCGCTTTTCCGTCTTTCAACAGCGCTTTAATTGCTGTCGTGACGGACAACGTGTCGTATCCGCGGAATAGGGTCGTGCCCAGTTTCTTTTTTAATTCGTTGTATATCGTAACGTCTTGTTGACCGGAACCCTTCCAGCCTTCGCGCGCAATATCGCGCGCTTCTTCTTCGGCTTTTTTGAACCCGGTTTCATCGAGCATCATGCCTTGTTCGCTCAACATTTCTTTCGTCACTTCCACAGGAAACCCATAAGTTCCGTACAAGAGGAATGCGTCCTTTCCCGAAAGGACTTTGGATCCTTTCGCGTTCTGCAACAAATCTTTAAACTTCTCGAGTCCCGTCTCCAAGGTTTCATGAAAGCGTTCTTCTTCTTGGCGCAACAGCAGCGCGATATTTTCTTGGCGCGAGACGAGATCGGGCGCGGTGGCTTTCATGAGGTCGGTCACCACGTTCACTCCTTTGTAAAGGAACGGCTCTTTTTTGCCGAACAACGTTCCTTGGCGCGTGGCGCGACGCAACAGCCTGCGCAAAACATAACCGCGTCCTTCGTTCGACGGCAAGATGCCATCAAAAAATAAGAATGTCACGGCCCGCAAATGATCAGCGATGATGCGCATGGAAATATCTTTCTTTCTGTCGCTGCCGTATTTGTAGGCGAAGGTTGATTCGCCGAATTTAATCAACGGACTTAACAGTGACGTGTCGAAATTGGTTGACGCGTTTTCGACGACGGACACGAGGCGTTCAAGTCCCATTCCGGTATCAATGTTCTTCTTTGGCAGCGGTAACAGCTTTCCATCGGCCTGCCGATCGAATTGTGTGAACACAAGGTTCCACACTTCCATAAAACGGTCGGACTCATCCAGCTCCCGGCCATCTTTCTTTCCTTCTTTGTCCCAATAAATTTCCGAGCACGGTCCGCAGGGGCCGGTTGGTCCCATGGTCCAGAAATTCGATTCTTCGCCCATGCGTTTGATGCGATTGGCCGGAACAAGTTTTTTCCATATGTTTTCGGCTTCCGTGTCATCTTTATAAACCGAAATCCACAGACGGTCTTTCTCGAGCGCCAACTCTTTTGTGAGAAATTCCCAACCCCAGGCGATCGCATCTTGTTTGAAATAGTCTCCGAACGAAAAGTTGCCGAGCATTTCGAAAAACGTCAGATGCCGCGCCGTGAGGCCCACCGATTCAATATCGGTTGTGCGCAGGCACCGTTGGCTCGACGCCGCGCGCGTGAACGTCAGCGGAATCTGCTGCAGGAAGTGCGCTTTGAATTGCACCATGCCGGCGGAGGTAAACAGAAGAGTCGGGTCGCTCGACGGCACGAGCGAATCGGACGGTACAACGGTGTGACCCTTGCTTTTGAAGAAATCAAGAAAAGATTGACGGATATTCATATTAATTCGTTAGTGAATCGTCGCCTGGAATGGCTCAATCCAGGGCTAAAATGGATCCTGGCTTAAGACCTGCCAGGATGACGCGTTCACGGCGACGGCTTCCTTCATTAATGTTTAAAGTGGCGCGTGCCGGTGAACACCATGGCTATTCCGTGTTCGTCCGCCGCTTGAATGGATTCGTTGTCGCGAATCGAGCCGCCCGGTTGAATGATGGCGGTCACGCCGATTTTCGCTGCTTCATCAACGACATCTCGAAACGGGAAGAACGCATCGGATGCCATCACGAGCGATTCTCCCACGTCCAACTTCGCTTGTTTCATTTTGATCGACGCAATCTTGATGCTGTCGATGCGCGACATTTGACCTGCGCCAATGCCAACCGTTTGCCGACCGCGTGCAAGCACGATCGCGTTCGACTTCACATGTTTCGCAATGCGCCACGAAAAATCAAGCGATGCGCGTTCGGTTTCTGTTGGTTGACGTTTGGTGACAACTCTAAATTCGGCACCGGATAGAACATCCATATCTTGCACGAGATAACCGCCCGAGATACGACGAACGTCCGATTGATACGGCGCTGATAAAAGTGTCGGTTGCTCCAGCAGGCGAACATTTTTCTTCGCTTTAAAAATTTCCAGCGCTTCGGGGTGATAACTGGGGGCAATCACGCACTCAACGAAAAGCTTGCTCACCTCTTCGGCCGTTTCGCGATCCACCGCGCGATTAAAACCAATGATGCCGCCAAACGCGCTCACCGGGTCGCACATGAGCGCCCAGCGGTACGCTTCGGCCGGTGTGAGAGCGGTCGCAACGCCGCACGGATTGTTGTGCTTGATGATCACGCACACAGGCTCCGTAAAGCTGAGCGCCACCTGCCAAGCTGCTTCGCAATCCAAATAATTGTTAAACGAAATCTCTTTCCCTTGAAGGACGTTCGCCGAAACCACGCCCCACGCCGGCGTCCCGGATTCGCGATACACGGCCGCTTCCTGGTGCGGATTTTCCCCGTAGCGCAGCGTTTTTAATTTGCGCAGACCAACTGTCATTTCATCAGCGAACTTCTCTTTGATTTCCCAGCGTGCCTTCATGTGCGACGAAATCACGGCATCGTAATGCGCGGTGTGGGCGAAGGCCTTAACAGCGAGTTTTTGGCGCAGTTTTTCGGTGATGCCGAGCGGATTTTGGATTTCTTGGAGCACCAAACCGTAATCGTTCGGATCGCACAGCACGAGCACGTGCTTGTAGTTTTTCGCGGCCGCGCGCAGGAGCGCCACACCGCCGATGTCGATAAACTCCACAAGTTCGTCATCTTCCATCGATTTTCCTTGGATGACCTTCTCGAACGGGTAAAGGTTCACCGCGATCAAGTCGAACGGTGCGATACCGTGTGTTTCCATTGCGTTGGCATGTTCGGGTTTGTCGGGCAGTCCCAAAAGACCGCCGAAAACTTTTGGATGGAGGGTTTTTACGCGACCATCAAGAATTTCTGGAAAACCGGTGAGCGCGGAAACTTCGGTAACTCCAATTTCGGCTTGCCGCAATATGCTGGCTGTTCCTCCGGTCGAAACAATTTCAGCCCCAAGATCCGACAACCGGTGCGCCAAATCAACGACACCATTTTTATCGGTAACAGAAAGCAACGCGCGACGAATGACGGCCATGGAAAAAACCTCCTCAGGAAGACGTCGACGATACTTTATTCGTCATCTTCAGAAAAGCGTCTTCGGTGAGCACTTTTACGCCGAGTTTTTCAGCTTTGATGAGCTTTGAACCGGCGTTTTCGCCGGCGACCACGAAGTCGGTTTTCGCGGAAACGCTGCCGGTGGCTTTGCCGCCGTGCGTGCGGACCAAACGCTCGGCCTCGTCGCGCGAAAGCGTCTGCAATTCACCAGTGAACACAATGGTTTTTCCTTTGATGGGCGAATTTTGAGAAAGGTCGTCCATTTTAAATTCAGGATTAACGCCGAGCTTCTGGAGATTTTTGATGGTTTCTTTGACGCGTGTTTGATCGAAGAATTGGCGGATGGAACTCGCGATCACGGGGCCGATTTCGGAGGCGCGCTGCAGTTCGGATTCGTCGGCATCGCTGAGGGCCGAGATATTTTTAAATTTCTCGGCGAGAGTGAGCGCGGTCTTCTCTCCCACGTTTGGAATCCCGAGTCCGTAGATAAGTTTTTCGAGCGAATTCGATTTGGATTTTTGAATGGCGTTAATGAGGTTCTCGGCACGTTTGTCCGCGAACAGTTCGAGCTTCAACAAATCCTCTTTGCGCAGCGTGTAGATGTCGGCAACGCTTTTAATTCCAGGTTTCTCGATGATTTGATGCACAACCGCTTCCCCCATTCCCTCTATATCCATCGCGTCGCGGCTCGCGAAGTGAATCATCGTGCGTTCAATTTGCACGGGGCAATTGGGGTTCAAGCAGCGAATAGCCACTTCTTCCTTGAGTCTTTTGAGCGTCGATCCGCATGCCGGGCAATTTTTGGGCGCGTGCACTTCTTGTTCGCCGCCGCTGCGTTTCGATTCAATGACCTTCACAACTTTCGGAATTACTTCTCCCGCACGCTCGATGAGCACCGTGTCGCCAACGCGAACATCGAGACGTTTCACTTCGTCGTAATTGTGCAGCGTGGCGTTCGAGATCATCACGCCGCCGCATTCGACCGGTTCCAGTTGCGCGGCGGGTGTAATGACGCCGGTTCGTCCCACGGAATGGATCACGTTCAAAACTTTTGTGGTCGCTTGCTTCGCAGGAAATTTGTACGCGAACGCGTACCGCGGTGATTTTGCCGTAAACCCGAGAATGCGTTGTTGCTCGAGACTGTTGATGCGCACAACCACACCATCAATTTCAAACGGAAGTTTGTCGCGGTCAGCTTGCATCTTCAGACACGATTTAAGAACTCCTTCGATGGAATTCACCGTGAGAAGTGGTTTCGCTACCGGAATTCCCGCGGCTTCGCAGGCCTTCAGAAAATCGGTGTAATTTTTGAAATGGATACCACCGCGATCGGCGTACGAATGCGCGAAAAATTTCAGTGGACGCGTGGCCGTGATGCGCGAATCTTTTTGGCGTAGCGATCCGGCGGCAGAGTTTCGTGCGTTTGCGAACGGCTCTTGCCCGGCTTCCGTCAATTGCTCGTTCATTTTCTGGAAGTCCGCGAGCTCCATGTAGACCTCGCCGCGAACTTCGAACTCTTCGGCCGGCGTATTTCGCAGTTTGAGAGGAATCGCTTTAATCGTGCGCGCGTTTGCGGTTACGTCTTCTCCCACAACACCATCACCGCGCGTGGAGGCTTGTTGCAGCACGCCATTCGCGTAGACCAGCGAAAGCGACAAGCCATCAATTTTCGGATTCAAAACAAAGTCAGTCGGGTGATCACCAAGAATTTTTTTCACACGATCGAGCCACGCGTGCACGTCTTCAGCGGAATACGTGTTGTCGAGCGACAACATGGGAACTGCGTGACGGACTTGGCCAAAGGCTTTCAGTGGTGCGCCGGAGACGCGCTGCGTCGGCGAATCGGGAGTAACGATGTCGGGGTTTTGTTCTTCGAGAGTTTTTAGGCGTTGGTAAAGCTTGTCGTATTCTTTGTCCGAGATTTCGGGATTGTCGAGGATGTAGTAGGCGTGATCGTGGCGGCGAATCTCATCGCGGAGTTTTTCTGCTTCGGCCTCCGCGGTTTTATTTTTCGCCATTCCCGTCTTTCTTGCGTTCATTTTTTATTTGGTCCAGGATACCGTTCACGAACTTCCCGGATTCATCGGTCGAAAAGGTTTTTGCGATCTCGACGGCCTCATCGATGATCACGGACACCGGCGTTTTCAGTTCGTGCACCAATTCGAACGTGGCCAAGCGCAGCAAGTTGCGATCAAGCGCGGCCATGCGTTCCATTTCCCAATTCTTCGCATACTTTTGAATGAACGCGTCCAGTTCCGTCATGTGCTGACGCGTTCCTTCCACCAAACTCGTTGTGAACAGTTCAATTTGTTCCTCGGGTTTCGCGCCATGAAGAATTGAGCGCAACACTTTACTGGCTTCCATCTTTGAAATGTCCGAAAGATAGAGCACTTGAAGCGCGAGCTCTCTTCCTTTTCGACGTGCACCCATAATTAACGAAATCCCGCGCGGTTCAGCCGGATCATTTCTATTGCTGCTTCGGCCACTTCTTTGCCGCGATTGAGCTCACCGGGTTTTGAACGTTCGATCGCTTGTTCCTGAGAATTTGGTGTGAGCACGCCGAACAACGTCGGAACACCCGTTTTGAGACCGACCTGTCCGATTCCGTTCGCCGCCCAGGAAGCCACGTGCAAATCGTGCGATGTTTCCCCTTTGATGACACAGCCGAGGCAAATAACAGCGTCAAATTTTTTAGAACTTGCCAGTTGGTCCGCCGCAAACGGCAATTCGTACGCGCCCGGAACCCACACAATATTAATATCGGATCGCTTTACACCCGAGTGCGCAAGCTCGCTCACGCAACAATCGAGAAGATTGTTTGTGATCTCCGAATTAAATTTGGAAACAGTGATCGCAACACGAATGGCTTTTTTCATTTTGGTAGCAGATGTCCCAGTTTCTTTTTCTTTGTGGCCAAATACCGAGCGTTCAATTTGTTCGGCGGAATCACGAGAGATACCCGCTTCGTTACGCGCAAACCGTAACCATCCAGCCCCACAATCTTCCGCGGATTGTTTGTTATCAAATGAATCGTCGAAAGGCCAAGGTCACTCAAGATTTGTGCACCGATACCGTAATCGCGCAGATCCGCCGGAAAACCCAATTTCAAATTTGCTTGAACGGTGTCGAGTCCTTTGTCTTGCAGCACGTAGGCGTGCAGTTTGTTCATAAGGCCAATACCCCGTCCTTCTTGATGCATGTAAAGAACCACACCGCGCTTCTCGTGCTGAATCATGTCAAGTGCCGTTCGCAGCTGATCGCCGCAGTCGCAGCGCAAGGAATGCAACACGTCGCCCGTGAAGCATGAGGAATGCACACGGACAAGCACGTCCTTCTCGCCATCCACGCTTCCTTTTACAAGCGCCACGTGATGTTCCCCAAGAACTTCGTCTTCGTAGAGATGCAAATCGAATTCGCCGGCTTGCGTGGGCAGCCGCGCTGTAACCAACCTTTTCACGAGCTTTTCATGATGGCGACGGTACGAAATGAGATCGCGGATTGTGATGATCGGCAATTTGTGACGCTTGGCCATCTTAAGAAGAGCGGGCAAGCGGGCCATCGAACCGTTGGGGCTCATAATCTCGCAAATCACAGCGGCGGGCGCGAGACCGGCGAGCCGCGCCAAATCGACGCCGGCTTCGGTATGTCCGGTGCGAACAAGCACGCCCCCGGCTCGGGCGCGCAGCGGAAACACATGTCCCGGTTTCGCGAGATCGTCCGCTTTTGTTTTGTTATCAATCAACGCAAGGATCGTTTTCGCACGATCGGCGGCGGAGATTCCTGTGGAGGTTCCTTTTTTAACATCAACACTCACGGTGAACGCCGCTTCCCGAAGTTCCGTGTTCACATTTACCATGGGGGTAAGCCCAAGTTTATCGAGACGATCTCCCATCATTGGCACGCAAATTAGGCCACGTCCGTGGCGCGCCATAAAGTTAATCGCGGTGGGTGTCGCCTTTTCGGCCGCAATGATCAAATCCCCTTCGTTTTCACGGTCGGGATCATCGACGACGATGATCATTTTCCCCTGTCGAATATGTTTGATGGCTTCTGGTATGGATGAAAAGGTCGGTTTCATTTTTGTCGCAAATATTTAGAGACGTATTTTCCCATAATGTCGGCTTCCAAATTGACGCTGTCTCCCTTCTTTAGTTTTCCAAGATTCGTGTGCGTCAGCGTGTAAGGAATCAGGGCCACCGAAAAGGCTTTGTTTGATACCTTCACGGCCGTCAAGCTCACGCCATCCACGGTCACCGAACCTTTCGGAACAATGTAACGAGAAATCGCTCTCGGACACTGGAACCAATATTCCTTCGAGCCCGATACGTCCACAATCTTCGCAAGACGCCCAACGCCGTCCACGTGGCCCTGCACAATGTGGCCTCCGAGCGCGTCGGTTGCGCGCAACGCCCGCTCGACATTCACATGCAGTCCCGGCTTCCAATTGTCGATGGTTGTTTTGCGTTGCGTCTCTTTTGAAACATCAAACGCAAGTTCGTTTTCTTTTCCGGAGCGTGCGAGGCGCGTCACGGTTAAACAAATACCGTTCAATGCCACGCTGTCGCCGAGTTTTGTTTTCGGTAGAACAACGCGAACCGAAATCCGGTTCCGATGGTTTGAAACGATCGTGCCAATATGTTGAACGAGTCCGGAGAACATTAGGCCGCCTTCATGGTACCGTGCAGCAACAAGTCATTGCTGATGCGCGAGACGGAAAGGTTCAAAATCGGCAACGCTTCGTTCATGTGTCGAAACCCTTCTCCTTCGACCGCCGTTTTAGCGGTTCGACCGCCAATGATTTTCGGCGCTATAAAAAAATAAATCTCGTCCACGCATTTTTCTTTTAGAAAGCGCCACGCGGTTTCCCCGCCGCCTTCCACCAGCAGTTGCGAAACCGAATTTGTTGCGAGCCGCCGAAGCAGTTTTTTAACAGAACCTTTTCCATTCCAAACAATGCGGTGAGGGTCGCGTCCCTGGCCGTGGCTGGTAAGAGCCGGTTTGTCGAGACGGGCCGTCCGCGCACCGACGAGAACAGCTTCCGATTCGGCGCGCAATCGGTGAACGAGTTTGCGAGACATTTCGCTTGAAATCCATTTGGATTCACCGGAACGCGTGGCGATTTTTCCGTCCAGTGTTGTGGCCATCTTGAGAATCACGTAGGGGCGTTTCTTTGTCATCCACGTCACGAAGCTGCGATTTAAATCGCGCGCGGCGGCTTCTTTAACGCCAACCTGAACGCGGATGCGGGCTTTCTTCAAATAGGCAATTCCACGTCCAGCAACGATTTCATTCGGATCTTTCATTGCCACCACGACCCGCTTCACGCCGGAGCGCGCCACGAGCGGTGCGCATGGCGGCGTTTTTCCCCAATGCGTGCAGGGTTCCAAGGTTACGTACATTGTTGCGCCGCGAGCACGCGTTCCAACGCTCTCGAGCGCGACAACTTCGGCGTGCGGGCCGCCATAATATTCGTGGTAGCCTTCGGCTAGAACTTTTCCGTTTTTAACAATCACGCAACCAACACAAGGGTTGGGGTGGGCGCGCAGCTTGCCTTTTGCTGCAAGGTCCAATGCGCGTTGCATATAGAAAGCATCGGACTTTTTCATAACGGGCAAAAAGCGCGAGGGCGTGACGAGAAATGAAACTGTTAAACGTGTTTCAGGCTGGGATTCTGGCGGATGACGCGGGCCTTCATTTTTTCGACAGACTTGAGGCCTTTCTTCGTAAGCGTCTTCAGTGCGCCGGTTGTGAGTTTCACAGTGATCCAGCGATTTTCTTCAGCAACGAAAATTCGTTTCTTTTTCAAATTCGGTTCCCAACGCCGTTTCGTGTGGCGGTTGGAGTGCGAAACGTTCATACCGGACATTGGGCCAACGCCGGTCAAATCACATCGTTTGGACATATAAAAATCCCCTTAGAAAAAAATAGGGCAATCACCCGCGTGGGGGATCGCCCGTTTGGCTTGTTCAAGCCTTAGCGTCGCGAAATGGTATCAAATTTTTGTCGGAAAACAGCGAGCGCAAAGCCCGGCAAGCGTGCCATGCGCCGCCAACGGGAAGGTTCCTGCAGCAACCGGTAAAGCCATTCCAGGCGGCGATTTCGCATCCATTTTGGAGCGCGTTTCACGCGTCCGGCCCAAACATCGAAGGTTCCTCCCACCCCAATATAAACAGCCGGCGGCAGCCGGTAACGGTTCTCATGTATCCAATTATCTTGCCGCGGCATTCCCAGCGCCACAAGAACAAGACGCGCGCCAGATTTTTTTATTTCATTGATTATCAGTTCTTCTTGATGCTGATCTAGGAAACCGGATGAAGTTCCTCCGATGGTGAGCCCAGGAATTTCCGTGGAAAGTTTTTGTGCCGCGGCATCGGCAACACCGGGTCCGCCGCCAAACAGATAGATCGGAACCGATAAATTGGAAGCTTTCTGACAAAGCGTATAAGCCAGATCGATTCCGGCGATGGCGAACGGAAACGCGTCACCCAGTCTGTTCGCGGCCCAGTCGATGCCGGCGGATTCCGGAACAACAATCGACGCCGACGAACAAACATCTTTGAGTGTTGAATCTGTTTGCGCTTCGACCACCAATAACGCGTTGGCCGTAACAACTTGGTGTACGGAATCCGAACGAAGCCAAGTTTCCAACAGGGCGAACAACTCAGTCTCCCCCACTTTATGCACGTGGGTGCCGAGAATGTTAATTGAAGATATGGTTTGGCGTTGCAGGCGGTTACGCGGTCGCGGGAGCGGTTGCGGTCGCTTCTGCAACTTGTTTCTTTGCGAGGCGCGCCGACAGCACTTTGGACACGCCCAACTCTTCCATCGTCACACCGTACAGCGTGTTGGCCGCTTCCATTGTGCGCTTGTTGTGACTGATCAACATGAACTGACTCTTTTCGCTAAAAACCTTGATCATGTCGACGTAGCGCAAAACGTTTGCTTCATCGAGGGGCGCGTCGACTTCGTCCAAGAGCGCAACCGGTGACGGGCGCACTTGGAAGAACGCAAACAGAAGAGCGATCGCCGTAAGCGCCTTTTCTCCGCCCGAGAGCAGAGAAATGTGCAGCAATTTTTTGCCTGGAGGTTGACAGAAAATATCGACGCCGGTGTTGAGAATATCGTTCTCGTCGGTGAAACGGAGATCGGCTTCTCCGCCCTGGAACAATTTTCCATAAAGATTGCGAAAGTTCTCGCGGACCTTGTCGAATGTCTCGCGGAAATGTTCGCGCGTTGTGGAATTGATTTTTGCGATCACTTGTTTCAGGTCTTCGCGCGCTTTCAGCAAATCCGCTTGCTGCGTGGTCAAGAACGTGTTCTTCTCCGACAATTCCGCGTGCTCCTGTGGTGCTTCAAGATTGATGGGGCCCATGTTAGCGACGCGCTTCTTTAACTTTTCGAGTGTCTCGACATCGGCAGCGACCGGGGTCACAAACTGTGCTTTGGCCGCGTCCAACGTCATTTCGTATTGGTCCTGAAGCTTCTGTGTAAATGTCTCCACGCGATTTTTAATATTGGCTTCGCGCAGCATTTCACTCTGAATCAATTCGTGCAGCGCGTTTAGTTCGCTGCGGACCTTTGAAAGATCCTGTTCTTTCGATTGCACCTGCTCGGTGAGTTCGGCGCGCTTCGTTTGAATGTTCGTGCACGCATCGGCTGCTTCTTGCCGTTTTGCGAGCGATGAATTGATGAGTTCGGTCGCTTCTGTTTGCGCGAGCTTTGCTTCTTCGCGCTGCGAATCCATTTCGCCGAGAGAAAAGCGGTGTCTTTCGACTGTTTGACCGATATTTGAAATCTCACGATCGTTGTGATCCACAATCGAACGCTGCCAGTTCACTTTTTCCTGATGCGATTTTAGTTTCCCCTGTTGCGCCGCGAGGTCCGCGGACGCCGTGGCGTGCGCCTGTTGCGTTTCCGCCAGTTCGTGCTGCAGTTGCTCCAACCGATCGTGATTGTCTTTTTCTTCGTTCTGAATACCGTTAAATTGCGCGAGGCATTCGTCGTGCTTAAGGGACGCGTGGTCTTTATCTTTGATAATCCGCTCTTCGTTCAAAAGAATGGCGGATTGCTCACGCTCAATCGACGCCTTCTGGGAAGCGACACGCGACAATTCCTCGAGCGCAAGTTCCAATCGAATTCGAGACTCTTCCAATTCTTTGACGCCGCTTTCTTTTCTCGCGGCGGTCTCAATCATTTGTTGATCGAGCGCGACCAATTTTTCTTCCAGTTCCACTTTCCATTTCTCGTGCGTCGCCAATGCTTTTTCGAGCTCTGGCATGCGATGCGAAATGTGACTTTTCCATTTGGATGGGTCGACGCCGCCGTTCACAAGGGCGTGGCCGTAAACGGCGGTGCCCTGGATCCAGAGAGAGGCGTACAGGTGTTGCAACAGCGGTTCAAACTTCGAATCGGTTTTGATGCAGCTTAAGAGCGTTTGTCCCGTTGGGAGCGTGCCGAGGTTGCCGGTGTTTGCGGCGGCGAGCTTCTCAAGAATCCAAATGCGCACCCGCCCCTTCCGTTCGTTGTGCAGGAAATCGATCGCGTGTTGAGCCGCGTCCATTGTGTCGGCGACGAGATCTCCCAAGTGTTCGCCAATCGTGGCGGCCACAATGTCGCGGTTCGCGTCTTCGGTTTGAATGAGTCGGCCGATGGGGCCATAAATCCCTTCGAGATTTGCTGAAAGCACCGCTTGGGCGCCTGCCAAGTAGGGATCGGATGTTTGTTGATCCTGAATGGAATGGATTTGGCCTTTGATCTTCGCGATTTCCTCGGTTTGAGTCAAAATCTGTGAGCGCAACGCCGATTCCTGTTCTTCCATTGTCCGAATCGCCGTGGTCATTTCTTCAAGTTCCGTCGATTTTTGTGCGAACAAGGATTTGAGTTCGTTGGACTGGGTTTCGCCGATCGCACGCTTTTGCTCGATCTCGGCCAGTTGTTGCGCCGCCTTTTCTTTTTCGCGAGCAATGTTTTCGAGTTGCGATGACAGCCGCGCCACGTCCGACGTGAGAGCGCTCATTTGCGCCTGCAAGTGGGACCGTCTCTGGGCACCCGATAAAATTCGATCGCGGATTTCTTTTGATTCTTGGCTTTTTACGGTCAATTGTTCTTTGCTGTGCTCAAAAATTTGTTGCGATTGCGCGAATTCGGATTCAATTTGCGCACCCGTTTGTTCAATTTCCTCGAGTGTCTTCGCCAGCACATTTTTCTGTTCGTTCAACTCGCGCAACCGAGCTTCCTCGCGCGCGAGATTTTCTTCGGTATGTTGCCGGGTTGATTCAATTTCTGAGTCGCGTCGACGCGCGTTGTTTAAGCGTTCTTCGCCAATCTTGATATTCGATTCGATGGTGTTGAGGATTGTGTTGGCGCTCAGCAGCTCCTCTTCAAGTTGCGTCAGCATCAAGCGATGTTCGGACACTTCGGTGGCCAATTGATGAGACTGCGTATTCAACTCCTCGGCGCTTTTCTGGGCGCTATCGAGTTTCTCTCGCACATCGATGAGCTCGGTATCGGAGGTGGAAAGCTGATGCAACCAATCGTTTACTTCCATCGTCTTTAGTTCTTCGCGGATCCGCTGATAGGTTTTTGCTTTATTAACGGCGTTTTCGAGTTTGCGAATTTGGTCGGAAGTAACGGAGATAATATCGGCGAGGCGAGACAGATCGATTTCGACACGTTCCAGTTTTCGTAGCGCTTCTTCGCGCCGCGCACGGTATTTCGAAACACCGGCAGCTTCTTCGAACAATTCGCGGCGTTCTTCTGGCTTCGCTTGCAGAATCCACTCAACTTTCCCCTGCTCGAGAGACGAATATCCGTCTTCTCCCATTCCGGTATCCAAGAAAAGTTCTTTGATGTCGCGCAATCGGCACTGCGTTTTGTTGATGAAATATTCCGATTCGCCGGAGCGGAACAAGCGACGTGAAATCGAAACTTCGCTGAAATCAATCGGTAGTCTCTTGTCGGTGTTATCAAACGTGAGTGTCACTTCGGCCATGTTTTGTGGCGGCCGCGCACCGGATCCATTGAATACCACGTCGAGCATAAGATTGGATCGGAGAGACTTTGCGGACATTTCGCCGAGGCACCAGCGAACCGCATCGATGATATTGGATTTGCCGCAGCCATTTGGTCCTACTATCGCAGTAATACCGGGTTCAAGGTCGAGTCGGATGTTATCGGCAAAGGATTTGAAACCAACAATGTCTAGGCGCTTTAAGTGCATGCCGGAGGGCCCCCTGGCTATATTTTGTGGTGAATCGTTATCGGAAACACCACCTGTAGCGAAAAACTGCGAGGCATTGTAACGGGATCATCTGAGAATTGCAAGAAAAAACCCTCTCTACCTGTTCGGAAGAGAGGGTTTTCCTGTTCGCCTTGCGGCGATCGATGCTTGAAGACTTATTTCGGGGTGATCTTGATCGCGAGAACCGGGCAAACGCTTTCGCACGCCATGCAGAAAATGCACGCTTCTTCTTTGGCCGGAGCCGCTTTCTTCGCGGACGCTGGGTGACCCGGCGTGTCGCGCCATTCAAAAACGTTTTCGGGGCATGCATCGAGGCACGCGCCATCGGCCACGCAAAGGTCGTAATCAACGGCGACCCATGTCCCATGAATACCAAGTTTGGTTGGTGGTTCCACCGGACCCCAGATCTGATATCCCTCTGGCGATGTCCCCACTACCTTTCTATTTGTCTGAAAATCCGGATCAATTGCAGCCATTTTATTACGTCCTCCTAATTCAATTGAATTTTAAAACAATAACAAATTATTTTAGCGTGCGAGTTCTTTTTGAATTGCAGGCAAGATTTCTTTGAAATCGCCCTGCACAGAAAACGTTGCCAGCTTCATGAGCGGTGCTTCGGGATCCGTGTTGATCGCGACAATCGTGTCGGAAGAATTCATTCCCGCCAGATGTTGAATCTGTCCCGAAATTCCTACCGCAATATAAAGTTTCGGACGAACCACGCGGCCCGTCAGACCAACTTGATGCCGATAGGGAATCCAACCTGCATCAACGGCGCGACGGCTAGCTCCAACGGCGGCGCCCATCGTTTTCGCAAGCTCGACGAGCGGCTTGAAACCTTCAGCGCTTCCAATTCCGTACCCGCCTGCAACAATCGTATTGGCTCCCGAAATGTCCACTTCCTGCGACGCCTCGGGAATAAACTTTACGTGACGTTCGCGTGACTTAAATTTTGAAAGATCGACCGGCACTTTGACCATTTCACCGGTGCGTCCTTTTTCTGGCGTACCCGCAGGAAAAGCCATTGGGCGAACTGTCACCATTTCCGGACGATGCCCGCGAATACAAAGAATCGTTGCCATCAGTGTGCCACCGAAGGACGGTCGAATTGCGTTCAGCACGCCGCCTTTTTCTTTATTGATATTTAGCTCGGTCGCGTCGGCTGTAATGCCGGTATTCGCTTGCACGGCCACGCGGCTTCCGAACGAACGGCCTGTGATGGAGGCTGGCATTAAAAGTTTGTTCGGCTTTTCTTTGATCATCAGATCGACAAGCAAATTCGCGTACGTCTCATCGACGAACTGTTCGAGACTGTCGTGTTCGATTACATACACTTTGTCCGCACCGAGTTCCGTCAGCGCGGTGGCGTGTTGCGAAACATTTTTACCGATAATCACCGCGCAAAGTTTTTCGTTCAAATCTTTGGCAAGAGTTTTTCCGATATTGAGAAGTTCGGACGCGGTCGGCATAAGCTTTCCGTGCCGGACCTCGGCAAAAATCCAAACATCTTTGTGATTTTGTGGTTCGATTGGTATGGCGAGAATTGATTCTTCTGACATTTCTTTTGTCCTGGTTTCCTTAAATTAAATGTAGCTCTTTGAGTTTGCTGACCAAATTTTTGGCTTTCTCCTCGGCGCTCGCACCTTCAATCGCGACGCCTCCGGTTTTCATTGGTGGGCGAAAACTTTTTGCAACGATGGTCGGAGAACCTTTAAGCCCGACGCACGCCATGTTTGCACCGATCGCGGCGGCATCCCATTTCGGAATTTCCGCTTTTTTCGCGTTCATTTTGCCTTTCAGAGAGGGAACGCGCGGCTCGTTGATTTCTTTAACGACTGCAATCACGGCCGGCAAATCCATTTCAAGAACATCGGTTCCGTCTTCCATCATGCGGTGAACGGTAATAGTTCCGCCCTTCCCAATGCCGTTGGATTTAATGTCTTCCACTTTGCGCACGTAGGCGACATTCGGATAATCCAACCACGCGGCCAATCCCGGACCGATGTGGCCCGTGTCACCGTCGTTGGTTTGTTTGCCGCAAATGATGAGATCGATCGGTTTGAATTCTTTGTGAATTTTTTGGAGAGCTTTGAACAGAGTGTAGGACGTTGCCCACGTATCAGCTCCGGCAAATTCCCGTCCGCACACATGGAAGCCTTGATCGGCTCCTCGGCTAATCGCATCGCGCAACGCTTGTTCGGCTTGGGGTGGGCCCATGGTGAGACACGAAACCGTCGAATCGCCTCCGACGCGTTCCTTCAATCGAACCGCTTCTTCAATTCCGTATTCATCGAATGGGTTAATGGCCGCTGCCATTCCCTCGCGTTTTAAGGTTCCCGTTTCCGGATCAATCTGTACATTGTCCGTTGCCGGTGTTTGCTTGATACAAGTAACAATATGCATGGAAGAATAGTTTTCCTTCGGTAATTTGGTTGGTTGGGAGATTTCGAATCTACTTTATTCTTTTGCGCCCGCCAACTCTTTGGTGATGGTCATGCCAATTTCGTTGCGTTGAATTTGGTTTGTGCCTTCGTAAATCTGCGTAATTTTTGCGTCGCGCATGTATTTCTCGATTGGGAAGTCGCGCATGTAGCCAATACCGCCCGCGAGTTGCACCGCGTCCGTTGAAACCTTCATCGCCATGTCCGAGCAATACAATTTCACCATGCCGGACTCCTTCGTCCAACGACGGCGCGAAAGTTTTTTCATTTCGTCGGCCACAAATCCGCCAGACTTTTCGGCGTTGTCGATCGCTTGGACAAAAGTTTTGTCCATTCCCCTGGTCACGCTGTACAAAAGAGCCCGACCCGCTTCGATGGAAGTGGCCATGTCCGCAATCATGTGTTGGCTCGATTGGAACGACAGAATATTCTGGCCGAATTGCTTGCGCATGCGACCGTATTGCAAAACTTCGTCGAACGCGCCTTGCGCGATGCCCAGCGCTTGGCTCGCCACGCCGGGACGCGAAATGTCGAACGTTGCTTGAGCGACAAACAATCCTTTCCCCTCGCCACCGATCACTTGGTCTTTGTGGACTTTGCAATTGTCGAACGTGAGTTCGTACGTGTTGCTAGCGCGAATTCCCATTTTCTGTTCTTTCTTTCCGAATCCGAAACCGGGAGTTCCTTTTTCGATCACAAAACACGTGATACCACGCGCGCCGCGCGACAAGTTTGTCGACAAGAACGTTGTATAGGTTTCTGCGGCTTCGCCATTCGAGCAGAAGTTTTTGAGACCGTTCAAAATATAATAGTCGCCTTCTTTGCGAGCCGTAGCGCGGGTGGCGGTTGCATCGGATCCAGCTTCCGGTTCTGTGATACAGAACGCGGCCAATTTTTTACCGGAGGCAATGTCCGGAAGATATTTTTTCTTTTGTTCCGGCGTTCCGTAAAGGATGATTGGAAACGCTCCGAGGGCCGAAGCCGCCAGAGCAAGAGCAATACCACCGCACGCGCGGGAAAGTTCTTCCACCGCCAACACGAGTTCGAATCCGCCGCCACCAAGTCCACCGTAATTCGGATGAATGTAGACACCGAACAAATCGGCTTTTCTCATTTCTTCAACCACGGACCACGGAAATTTTTCGTGTTCGTCGCACTCCATGCGAATCGGCTTTATTTTCTTTTCGCCGATTTCTTTGGCGATTTCGATGATTGCTCGTTGTTCTTCTGTTAAACCGTAGTCCACAAATGCCTCCTAAGCACTTCGTAACACTTTTAAAGCTTCTTTCGCGGCCATCTGCTCCGCTTCTTTTTTCGAGCGGCCCTCGCCGCTTCCCAGCACACGTTGTTTGATGCAAACTTCGAGTGTAAATTTCTTTTCGTGATCGGGCCCCGTTTCGGCGATCACTGTGTAGACCGGTGGTGCTTTGTATTTCTTCTGCACGATCTCTTGCAGTTTGCTCTTGAAATCGTTCTCGACGATCCGTTTTTTCTTCGCTAAATGCCGCAGAATAAATTTTTGTGCCGGCGGAAAACCTTGATCCAAAAAGATCGCCCCCACCAGTGCTTCATAAACGTTACCGAGAAGACTTTCCCTTTTTCGGCCACCGGTGGCTTCTTCACCTTGACTTAAGAAAAGGTACGTGCCCAGGTCCAAGTCATCGGCCCACAAACTCAAATTGTTGCGCGAAACAATTTGGGATTTCATCTTCGAAAGCCGACCTTCGTCGACGTTCGGGAATTTCTTAAACAACCAGTGCGCTACGACCGCGGCGATGATGCTATCGCCAAGAAACTCGAGTCGCTCGTTGTTGGACGGGACGTTGTGCTCGATCGAATACGACTTGTGTGTGAAAGCTTCTTCCAGTAACTTCCGGTCCTGGAATTTAACGCGTATTTTCTTTTCAATTACGCCCAGATCAGGCGTGGCCATACTTCTTGACGACCAAAACCGCGTTGTGTCCGCCAAATCCCAAAGAGTTCGACAATGCGCACGTAATTTTCCCCGGCCGTGCGACGTTCGGTACGTAATCCAAATCGCATTCCGGATCGGGCGTTTCGTAATTGATCGTCGGGTGAATAAGGTTGTGTTCCATGCTCAACAACGTCGCAATAAGTTCCACTCCGCCCGCGGCGCCTAACAAATGTCCCGTCATCGATTTTGTTGATGAAATCGGAATCTTCTTCGCGCGTTCACCAAAAACCATTTTGATGACTTTGGTTTCGGTTTTATCGTTTAACGGTGTCGATGTTCCATGCGCGTTAATGTAGTCAATCTCATCAGCGTTAATGCCACCGTCTTCGAGCGCCAGCTTCAGTGCTTTCACAGCAGCCTTTCCCTCGGGGCTGGGCGCCGTGATGTGGTACGCATCGTCCGTCGCGCCGTAGCCCGCAAGTTCCGCGTAAATGCGGGCACCGCGTTTCTTCGCGTGCTCTTCGGTTTCCAACACAACGATTCCGGCACCTTCTCCCATGACAAACCCCGAACGGTTTTTGTCGAATGGGCGGCTTGCGGCAGCGGGATTCTCGTTGAAATCGAATGTTAACGCCTGCGCTTGGCAGAAACCCGCGACACCCAGCGGTGTGATCGCGCCTTCGGTTCCTCCGGCAATCATCACGTCCGCATCGCCGTATCGCAAATGCCTCAAGGCGGCACCAATTGATTGGTTTGCCGTTGCGCACGCCGATGAGCACGAGTAATTCGGACCAACAAACCCCAGATCAATCGCGATCTCGCCGGGAGCGATGTTCGTGATCAACATCGGAATCAAGAACGGTGTAACGCGATTGACGCCTTTCTCGAGCAGTACCGAATGTTGCGCTTCAATGGTTGGCAATCCGCCGATTCCGGAACCGACGATGACGCCAGCGCGTTCCGGATCAACTTTCGTTGGATCGAGTCCCGCGTCTTGCACGGCCATTTTGGCAGCGGCCATTGCAAACTGCGTGAACAGGTCCATGCGGCGCGCCCCTTTTTTGTCGACACCGTACTGCGTGACGTCAAAGTTCTTTACGTCCGCATGAATTTGGCAGGGGTATTTTGAAACGTCGAATCGCGTTATGCGGCTAAACCCATGCTGGCCTCTGGAAAGAGAAGACCAATAGGCTTCTTTCCCAATACCAATCGGGCTCACCACGCCAACGCCTGTGATGACTACTTTTTTCATAAATAATGGCCAGCTTCCACCTGAGTGGAAGTCCGTCGAGATTTACTGAGGTTGAATTGGGGGCTTATTTCTTGTGGTTTTTGATGTAGTCGATCGCCTGACCAACGGTTTGAATCTTTTCCGCTTCTTCGTCAGGAATTTCCATATCAAACGACTCTTCGAGCGCCATAACGAGTTCAACGGTGTCCAATGAGTCGGCACCCAAATCGTTTACGAACGACGCTTCTGGCTTCACTTCGGCGGCATCCACACCGAGTTGTTCAACAATAATATCTTTCACTTTTTGTTCGATTTCTGCAGACATTTACGTCCTCCCTAAACTTAGACTGAATTTTTTTCCCAGGGCTTGGGATTTAGGATCCGTTTTTATCCGAACTCCCAAATCCTGGTTCCTACATGTACATTCCCCCATTCACTGAGATCACATGTCCCGTGATATAGGAAGATTCATCTGAAGCTAAAAACAGTGCGGCGTTTGCGACGTCTTGTGCTTCTCCGAGCCGTTCCAGCGGAATTTGCGCCGCTAACGCTCTCTTCACTTCGTCCGACAATTTATCGGTCATCGCTGTGCGAATGAAACCCGGCGCGATCGCATTGACCAAAATATTTTTCTTTGAAAATTCGCGGGCACAGGTTTTGGTCATTGCCACCAATCCGCCTTTCGAAGCCGAATAGTTGGCCTGACCTGCATTTCCCATAAGTCCCACGATGGAGCTGATGTTGATGATTCGCCCCCCGCCCGCTTTTCTCATGGGTGAAAACACCGCTTTGGTGCAATTGAAAGGACCTTTGAGATTTACAGCAAGAACTGCATCCCATTCCATGTCCGACATCCGCAAAACCAAATTATCTTTTGTGATGCCAGCGTTGTTGACTAATACATCAATTTTCCCAAATGTGTCAACAACACGCTTCATTCCTGCTTCCACATCGTCGAATTTTGTGACGTCCACCTTCGCAGCGAACGTGTCGACGTTGTAATGAGCTTTAATTTCGTCGGCGGTTTTCTTTACGGTATCTTCAACAACGTCAAACAAAGCCAGTTTTGCGCCCTCGCGAGCATAGGTTTCGGCAATCGTGCGGCCAATGCCCTGGCCACCACCGGTAATAACAGCAACTTTATCCTTTAAACGCATTCGAAGCTCCTTAATGTGTCACCCTGGAAATCTTTAATCCAGGGTCCATTTCAATTGGATCCTGGATTAAGACATTCCAGGATGACGAATCATTCAATTCATCGGTAAACAAAACGGTTTTCTTTCGGTCGAGCTTTTTCGCCATCGTTCCCAAAACTTTTCCGGACCCAACTTCCACAAACGTCTCCGTGCCCAACTCGACAATCTTTTTCATGGATTCGTGCCAACGGACCGAGTGGTCGATCTGTTGAAATAGTTTTTCTTTGAACTCGTTCGCCTTTTGGGTTGGAGCCGCGTCCACGTTTGTGACGACCGGGAACGATGCATCTCTGAAATTTACTTTCTCAAGAATCGCCTTCATCTTTAAAGCGGCGTCGCTCATCAACGAAGAATGGAAGGCGCCGCTCACGTTTAGCTGAATCACCTTGGCGGCTCCGGCTGCTTGTGCAAGCTCCATTGCTTTAAGAACCGCGGGTGTCGATCCCGAAATGACGATCTGCGATTCCGAATTAAAATTGGCGGGTGAACAGGCGGCTTCGGCGGTCGAAGCGTTCGTACACGCTTCTTCGACTTTTGCTGCGTCCAATCCAATGATGGCGGCCATTGTGCCGGGTTTCGCTGCGCCGGCTTCGTTCATCAGCTTTCCGCGCTCGCGTACGAGAAAAAGTCCTTCCTCAAACGAAAAAACACCGGCCGCATACAGCGCGGAATATTCCCCGAGCGAATGGCCCGCCGCAAACGATGGGTGAACGTGTTTTTCTTTCAGTAATTCGAGCGCTGCTGCGCTGGCGGTAAAAAGGGCTGGTTGTGTGATGGAGGTATCTTTCAGTTTGTCTTCGGGGCCTTCGAACATCAAAGCCGAAAGCGAGAACCCAAGCTGTTCGTTTGCCTTTTCAAAAAGGTTTTTCACGTTTTGGGACCGTTCGAATGCGCTCTTGCCCATTCCAATGGCTTGTGAGCCCTGTCCCGGAAATAAGAATGCGATCTTTCCTACCATTGGATCACCGCCGCTCCCCATGTGAGGCCCGCACCGAACGCAATGAGTTCAACGACGTCGCCAGCTTTCAGTTGGCCACGGCGGCGCGCTTCGTCCAAAGCGACAATCGTGGTCGCAGCCGACATGTTCCCGTATTTGTGAATATTCAAGAAAACTTTTTCCATCGGCAATTGCATGCGTTTCGCGATGGACTCGATGATGCGCAAGTTTGCTTGGTGCGGAATCAAAAGGCTCAAGTCTTCCGGTTTTTTGCCGCATTTGGCGAGCGCCTTGCCCGCTGTTTCGATCATGCGGGTCACCGCGTGCTTATAGACTTCTTTCCCGTCCATATGAATATAAGGAGGAAATTCTTTAAAGCTTTCTTCCGACATCGGATGACGCGAGCCGCCGCCAGGAATTTTCAAAATATCTGTTTCGGAACCATCGGCACCGAGATCGACAGCCAAAATTGTTGGAGAAGTGGAGGGACCGTTCGTTTCGTCGGATTCGAGAACCATAGCGCCGGCGCCATCCCCAAAAAGCACGCACGTGGAGCGGTCTTTCCAGTCCGTGAACTTGCTGAGCAAGTCAGCTCCTATAATTAGAGTCTTCTTGTGCGCCCCTGACTCGATCAAACTTTTTCCAACCGAGAGAGCATAAAGAAACCCGGAACAGGCAGCGGAGACATCAAACGCGGCAGCTTTCTTTGCCCCCAACGCTTTCTGGACCAAACAGGCAACCGATGGAAAAAAATGGTCCGGCGTACAGGTTGCAACAATAATCACATCCAGTTCAGACGCCGGAAGTTCGGCCGCTGCTAAGGCCTGCTTCGCCGCTTGAATCGATAAATCGGAGGTGGCTGTTGTCTCGCTCGCGAGGCGACGTTCTTTGATGCCTGTGCGAGTTGTAATCCATTCGTCGGTTGTTTCAACGATTTTCGAGAGATCGGCGTTTGTGACGATTTTTTCAGGAAGCGCGGAGCCGGTGCCCGTGATGCGAACTTTCCGAGTGGTCATTTATGCGAGCACAATACTCTGTGATGTGTTCTTCAGTTGTGAAGCGATATGCATGTTGATGTTATCTTCAATCAGTTCCGCGGCGACGCGCAGGGCGTTCTTAATTGCAAAATCGTTTGATCCTCCGTGGCTAACAATCGAAATTCCCTGGATACCAAGAAGCGGGGCTCCGCCGTATTCGGCCGGATCCACTTTCTTTTTGATTTTTCTGAGCACGCCTTTTACCATGAGTCCACCCAGAAGAGCCAGCGGATGACCTTGCAGTTCGCGTTTCATGAGTTTAATAATCGCCTCAGCCAAACCCTCGCCGAACTTTAGTACCACGTTCCCAACAAACCCGTCGCAAACAACCACATCTGCTTTTCCCATGGGAATGTCGCGGCCTTCCACGTTGCCGATGTAATTTAGTCCGCTGTTTTTTAAGAGTGAATGGGTTTCAAGTGTGAGTTCGTTGCCTTTCCCTTCCTCTTCGCCGATCGATAGCAAACCCACCGTCGGTTTATGTTTCTTGAACATTGCTTGGTAATAAACGGATCCCATGACCGCAAACTGCAGAAGGTGTTTTGGTTTGCAATCCATGTTTGCGCCCATATCGAGCACGACACAGTGGCCGTCCAGCGTTGGCATGATGGTCGCGATGGCTGGCCGTGAGATTCCTTCGAGCCGTCGCAGATGGAGCAACGAAGCGGTCATGGTCGCACCAGAATTTCCGGCGGAAACCAATCCGTCGACTTTCCCCTCCGCAACCAGTTTCGCGCAAACCATAATGCTGGAATCCGGTTTGGTCCGGCAAGCTTCGACCGGAGACTCATGCATGCCGACGATGTCGTCGGCATGGTGGATTTCGATTTTTGTTTTTGCCGAAAGGTGGTGGGACTTAATTTCGTTCGTCAGGACTTGACGATTGCCGACCAGAACGACCTCGAGATTCGGCCATTCACGACAAGCTTCGATAGCGCCACGGACGTTCACGGAGGAACCCAAGTCCCCTCCCATCGCGTCCAGTGCAATCTTCATTAATTAGTTGCCCTCTTGCTTCTTCTTCGCCTGTTTCGGTGCGAGAACCAATTCTCCGCGGTAGAAGCCGCAATACTGGCACACACGGTGGGGCAAGATTCCTTTGCCGCATTGTGGGCAGGTCGAGAGGCTTGCGGCAGTGAGTTTGAAATTCGCTGAGCGCCGCATGTCTCGTCGCATTGGTGTATGTTTTTTCTTCGGATTGGCCATGATGTCTCCCTGCTATTTTTTAAATCGAAAATCTTTTAATGCGGACCATTTTGGATTTTCTGCCACGGCTTTGCATGTGCACGGTGCGATATTTCTATTCTTGCCACACGTCGCACAAAGCCCTTTGCAACCTTCGTGACACACCGGTGTAATCGGCATTTCGAGTAACACCGCTTCCTTTACTTCAGGCGAAATGTCTATTTCCTTCTGATCCAAACTATAAATCTGTTGCAGTTTTCCCCGAAACGGACGCTCGTAGTTTTCAAGGCACCGACCGCACGTAAAACCAAATGTGGTCGAAATCTCGCCCGTTACGACAATATCCGTCCCTGTCAAAACCGCTTCGGCATAAACGTTCAGTGCATGCCTGTACTGAACGAACTCCGGCGCCACACCCAACACTGTAGACGGTTCTACTGATACCTTTCGTTCAAGGCGGCCTGCTGTTCGTACTTCCGAAACCAAAAAGCGCACGCGACCTCCTTTAAAGCCCTTCCGATTTGATGTTGAGCGAGATACTCAAGGTATGACCCCATATTCGAGAGTCTTGAAGGAACTGCGGCGGCGCCGATCTTAATGTATTCGATGCCGATTGTCTACTTTGGCCTAACGGATGACCCGTAGGCGGCGGGATGAAGTCGGTTCGGGCAGAACCGAGGGCTTGTCCAAGAAAAAACCCTGTCCAAAAGTGACGCCGAGTTGCTTGAGCACATTCAAATCCTCTTCGGATTCAATCCCTTCGGCGATAACTTCTGTTTCCAAAACCTTGGCCACGTTAAGGATCCGGCTGAGCGACCGGGCACGCGCTTTGTCTTTGGCGACATTGGTGACGCAACCTTTATCGATCTTGATGATATTCGGTTCGAGTAGGATGAGGCTTTCGAAACAACTTCGACCGAACCCCACATCATCCACGGCAATCAAAATCCCGGCTTCTTTGAGCGCTTCGACCGGTCCAACGAGATAAGACGGGTCCCCAATAATCTGTTGTTCGCTGATTTCGATGCAACACGGGGTAGCGTTTTTTTGTACCGCTTTTATTTCTTGAATCAAATGTTCGGTCGGAATGTCGAGTAACGTCGAAGGAAATAAATTGAAATGGCGCCGTACATGCCCCGGTATGGATTGCGATGCGTTCAGGCACGTTTTGAAACATTCGTGATCGACGGAGGTCAAAATGTTGTTTTCAAGACTCACGCGGAAAAAATCGTCGGGTTGCTCAAAGTGATGAACGAGTGAGCGACTTAGGAATTCACACCCCACAACAGTTCCATCATAAAGGTTGTAAATCGAATGCTGCAACGTTCGAAACGGTGTCTCCAACAACTGGCTTTGAATGAGGCGCAGATTGGGTTGTGCAAAACCGCGTGTTTCTCTCATCTCATACGAAACCTGATTTTTACCGGCGCGCTTGCTCTTCGCGAGGGCAGCGTGCGTGGCGACCAACAGCTCATCGATAGATGAAATCGAAGGGTTAACAACCACGAGTCCCAGGCTTGCGGTCACCTTCGCGGGACTGGCCGTTGTCGACAACACGATCGGGCTTCCAGCGATCGCCAAACGCACCTTTTCTGCGACTCGGATTCCCTCCGCCATGCGCGTCTCCGGTAATAATAGGAGGAACTCGTCCCCCCCGATTCGCGCGGCGTGATCGGTTGCGCGCAGCGAGGATTTCACTCTTTGTGCGATCTCTTTCAGAACGACATCGCCAACAGCGTGGCCAAGCGTGTCGTTTATGAGCTTGAAGTCGTCCAAATCGACGAGCAAAGCGAGCGTGTCAGAGCCCATACGCGATCTTTGAAAGTGACCCGAAAGAATCTGTTGAAGGCCGCGCCGGTTAAGTAGGTTTGTAAGCGGATCAATTAGAGCCAACTGTTCAAGACGAGCGTTCGTTTCGTTAAGCTGAATGCGAATACGCTGCCGTTCAATGGCATGCCGGATTGTACGAAGAAAGAAAGAACCGTTCAGCTCGCCTTTAACGAGATAATCTTGCGCGCCATGATTAACCGCTTCGAGGGCAGCCGATTGATCATCAAGATTGGTGATTACAATGATCGGAACATCCGGGGCTTTCGCCTGCAAATCTTGGAGTGTATGGAGTCCATCGCTGTCGGGTAAAAACAGATCGAGTAGCACAAGATCGATGTCGCCGCGCGGTAGTCTTTCAATTGCTTGGCGCATGTCCGTCATGCATTCGAGTGCGACCGAGCCGTTCGCCGCTGTCTCGAGCATCTTCCGGATCAGCAACGCGTCTTCTTCGTCGTCCTCGACCAACAAAATTCGCAAACGTTCGTGTGTCATTTCAGTTCGCAGCAACCACGTTTTCTTTCGCCAAAAGAGCACCGGGCAGATGAATCGTAAACGTCGTTCCGTCGCCGATGATGCTCTTCACGGAAATTCTCCCACCATAATTGGCAATGATTCGTTGACAAATTGCCAATCCCACGCCGCTCCCTTTGTATTCGCTTCGTCTGTGCAGGCGTTCGAATGGCCGAAAGATTCTTTCTGAGAATTTTTCATCGAATCCAATTCCGTTATCTGAAACTAAAATATTAATGCCGTCGGTTTCCATTTTGCTCGCGATACGAATCTGGGGCGACCGCGTTTTTTGTCGAAACTTTATGGCGTTGCTAATCAAATTCTGAAAAACCTCTCGAAACTGCACACGGTTTACTTTGAGAATGGGCATTTGACCGATTTCGATCTCGGCCCGCGACTCCGCGATCTGAATTTCAAGGTCCGATAGCAGTTCCGTGAGAAGGTGTTCGACATTCACGATCTCGTAGACATCCTGATGTGTCGTCATGCGCGAAAACTTTAAAAGGTCCGAAATAAGCTCGCTCATACGTCGGGCCGCGCTCCTCATACGTTCGAGATAGTCCGCGGCTTCGCTGCTCAGTGACTGGGCGGCCTCCATGCGAAGCAAGTCGCCGAAAGCCACGATTTTCTTCAACGGTTCCTGCAGATCGTGGGCGGCCACGGATGCAAATAGTTCCAATTGTTCTCTTTCCGCGTTTGAACGGGCCAGTTCGGCCTGTTTCTGAATCAACGTTTCTTCCGTTTTTTTTCGTTCCGTGATGTCTTCGGAAATGCCCAAAAGATATTTTGGGCTATTGTTTTCATCCATGATTGGGATTTTCTTTGTGTGAAGAATTCGAATGCCTTTTTTCGTGTGAATAGGTTCCTCGGAAATGTCCACCAGGCGGCGGTTGTTGAGAACTTCGCGATCTTTTTTTACGAAAAATGCAGCCTCCTCCTTCGGGAAGAAATCAAAATCATTTTTTCCAATCAACGAGGATCGTTCGAGTCCCAACAATTCCTCGCCGGCTTTGTTAAACGTCACGAAGCGCAAATCCTCCGCGTCCTTCACAAATATCATGTTGGGTATGTTCTCAATGACAGAATTCAGGAACGAGCGCGATTGTTTGAGTTCGACCATGCGCTCGCTCACCTTCAACTCCAGTTCCTCTTTAATTCTCAACAGATTTGCGGCCGAATTAATGAAAGCTTTTGCGAGCACTCCCAATTCGTTTTTCTGATAATAAATTGGAGCCGTGATCGGGGGCTTACCGCTTTGGACCTCCTCTGCCATACGTGTCAACTGACGCATCGGTTCGACAATCGATTTTGCAAGAAAATGCGCCAGCACCGTCACTGAAATTGCCGAGAACAAAAAGAACAACAAAAACCAATTTCGAAGTTCCATGACGGACTGGAACGCTTCGCGCTGATCGATTTTTACAACGAGAACCCAATTTAGTCGGTGCAGAAAACGCGCCAGTGAAATAACGGGCTGTGAGCGATAGTCGATTCCAAAGGTCGGGTGATCGAATGAAGCGTCGGCTGGATTGGAAAGTGGTGATATCTCTTCGCGGCGGACGTTCGTTTTCATTACAGCCGAGGAATCAAACCGCAAGGATGTTAAATATACAATTCCACCGCGGGGCAACGGTTTAACGATATAAGACTCGCCGGTCTGGCCGAGACCGGAGAAATCTTTTATCCACGGATACAATTGATCCATATTTTCTTCGATGAGCAACACGCCGATGAGCGTTCCATCCTGAATCAAAGGCCCAATGAAGTACGTATTAAACTCCCCATTTTGATCCAAATCGATCGCATCAAAATCATTGGACTTTCTGCCGCGGAGAAAGAAAGGATTCGATGAATAGTCGCGATTTATTCGACGTGGATCCGTCGAAGAAATAACTTTGCCGCTGGCTGATAAAATAGAAATCGACTTAAAGTCTGGCGCCGATTGTTTCGTTCGATTGAGAAGTTCATTGAGGCGTTGATGGTCGGTTTGTGTTGGGAATGGTAAATAATGGTCGACAATAACGCGCAGCAGAATACGGTCGACCAACAGACCGAATCGTTCAAGATTTCGATCATGAAAACTTTCGATGCGGCTTTGCTGCAAAGACGAAATCGATTCGAGATGATTAAACGCTTTTTGGGTAAGAGCTTTTTTTGCGAGGCTAAACGAGAGGAGTCCTGCTCCTATTAATGGAATAAGGGCAAGTGGGAGGAAGGTTAGGAGTAGTTTTTTTCGCATTTCTTAGTTCCATCCGGTCGCGAATTAATTCTACAAAAAAGGATCTTTGCAACAGCGGGGAGGTATTAAAGGGAATTATAGAGCCGTTCCTGTTGAATAACCATCTCGTCGATATCGAAATCGCGACCAATCCGTTGCGCGCTTTGGGATGCAACTTTTGCGTACAGCGCGTTATTCGATAGAAGTGACACCACCTTTTCGGCGAGCCGAGAAGTATCGTGTCGGGAAACGAGGCTCCCATCTTCGGCGCCGAGAATATCCCGGACACCATCCGTGTCGTAACAAACCGATGGTTTCTCCAAGGCAAGTGCTTCCACCAACGCTCGCGGAAGTCCTTCCCACAACGATGTCATCACGAATACATCGGAGGCCGCGAGTATTCGCGTGGCATCTTGCCGCCAACCCGGCATGACAATATGCCCGCTCAAGCCAAGGCTGTCGACTTCGCTTTCCAGTTGCGAACGAAGTTCGCCGTCGCCCAACATGATAAAAAATGCCGTCGGAAAGCTTTCGCGGATCTTTTTAGCCGCGATCAGAAAATCGGACAAATTCTTTTGTGGTTTGAACGCGCCTATCGTTACGATCCAAGGCGATTGTTCCGGACCAAGGTCGCGATAATCAGATTTTTTTGTTTTCGAGTGCCGGCGAATTTCCGTCAACGGAACGCCGCTTCGAATTAATTCGTATTGGCCGTCTCGGCCGATTTTCAGCTCTTGCGCCGTTCGGCGATTCGCTTCGGAAACGAAAATTAATTTTGTTGCGAGCGGCGCCATTGCTTTCTCGAGCCAAACGAAAAACCAACGCGTGAGGGCCCGTTGCTCATCATTAAACCCAAATCCGTGAAACGTGTGGATGATGACGGGAACGCCGGCGAGCCAACCCGCTATTCGCCCGACAATTCCGGCTTTGGAAGAATGCGTGTGAAGAATGGCGGGTTTCAATTTCTCGAGCGCGCGCCACAACGAAAAAACGGCGATGAAATCCCATAGGGGATTCACTGGACGGACGAGACTCTTGAAATATCTCGTTCGCTTTTTTAGTTCCGGATTTTGCTCAACATATCTGTCCCAGTACGCCCCGCGACCGCTCCAGAGATAAACATCGAACTTTTTCGGATTCAGATGTTCAACGGTATAGATCGTGTTGCCCTGGGCACCGCCGAACTCGAGCAGCGTAATTAGATGAACAACGGTTGTTCGGCCGTCAGCCATTTAAGATTTTTTCGGCAGCTTTCTTGCCATCAAGTATCGCTTCTTCCATGAACGAATATTTCCAAGCACCATAACGACCAATTGTTTGGATGCTATTTCTATTGAGGAAAGAAAATATTTTTTTGAGAGCAGCGCGGCGGTCGCGATTGTAGATCACATAGGCGTATTTCACAGGTATGAATTGTACAATCACGAATTTGTCGGAGGGCTTAAGAATTCCAGCGCGCACAAGTCCTTTCCGGATATCTGCGAGAAGTTCGGGTTTGGATTTGTTGCGATTTGATCGCATCGGAACTTCCACGTACATGGAGCTGCATCCCTTGGGAACCACGTGCGGCGTAAAATTCATAGGAAATCCAACCCGGTAAAAAGGAAAGTGTTTTTCGGCGAAATAAATCCACGAAGCATCCGAAATACGCGGGCGTCGAACGCCAATGTTCACGCACCAGATGGAACTGAATCGCAGCTGATTTGACGCTTGTTTAATTGACCGTGGTAGCGGCGAAATCTTTTTCAGCAATTCCGGTAGGGGGATCGTATTGACCAGCGACGAATAAGAAACGGTTTTACCGTTCGATAAAGTTGCGGTTCGCTCGCGCAGATTGATCCGATCGACCGTTGTGTTTAGCTGAATTCCCTCGACCCGTTTTGCCAGCGCCTGCGCCAACACTTGAATACCGCCGTTTTTTGGGTAAATGAACGAGGTGTTGTAACCGAAATTGTCTCCTTCGTTCTCCAGTGCCCCTCGAACCACGTCCTTCAGTTTCGGCATCGGAACAAACGGGCCGCACCAATCGGTGGTCATAGCAGTTGCACGAACTTGGTAGAGCTTTTCGTTGTAAGGAATCATGAAATGTTTGGCTATTCCGCTGCCAAATGTTTCAAAGCACCACGTGCGGAAATCGGGATCCGAGGAAGGTTTTTTGTGCGCGCTCGTTAGAAAAGCGTCAAAAAAACCGAGTACGCATTCATCAACAACGGAAGAAGGCAGTCCGTTTGTGTAGGCCTGAAATGGAAATTTTGTCACACGGCCGTTCGAGAATACTTTCGCGTTTCGTTGACACGTGAAAAAATTGTTGGCAAGAAGTTTTGGAATTAATTTCTTCGTGTAGTCTGAGTGCAGATGAAGCAAATGGCCCGTGATGTCAAACGTGAATTTCCCAACATGGTAAGAGCGGGCGGTGCCACCCACTTCATTTTCCTTTTCGGCCAAAACGATCGGTCGGTTCTTTAAATGATAGGCCGTTGAGACTCCGGCCAGGCCTCCGCCAACGATGAGAACCGGTTTCATTGAACTTTGGCTTTGGACAGATAGGCGCTGAGAGCCAACAACAGAAGTATCGTGAAAAAATAAACGACCAACTCAAATCCGGACGGGACTCGCGTTACGGCGTAAGCGCCCAGACTCAAGAATGCGGACATTCCAAGGGTATAAACCAAAATTTTCGGACGTTTCCAGCCAAGAATTTCAAGTCGAAGCGCGAAATGGTCTTTGGATCCAATAAACGGAGAAACCCCTCGACGAATTCGGGCGATAAACACGAGCAAGGTGTCGTATATGGCGGGACACAAAATCATGAGCGGCGCCAAAATTCCCCATTCGTTCTGATGTCCGTATGAGGTGCCCAGCGCGAGCGCGCTGCACACAAAACCAAGGAAAAGACTGCCACCATCCCCCATAAATATTCGCAGCCGCTTCGAAAGATTGTAAGGCATAAAACCCAGCGCCGCGCCGCCGAGCGCGGCGGCCCCCAAGTTTACGTAGAGTTCTTCCGTCGGTAATGCAATGAACACAAAGGCCATCGTTGCGATAAACGCCACACCCGACGCCAACCCATCCATAATATCGATGAGATTAAACGCGTTCGTGATGCCCACAATCCAAACAATGGTGACCACATAGGCGAACCAAGGCGGATTGATGAATTTTATTCGCACGCCAAAATGCGCCACCATGCACGCGGCAATGATCTGAAAGAAAAATTTTGTGCGGTAATGAAGGCCATCGGTTTTTAAGTCATCGAATATTCCGAGAGCGAACACGATCGTACCACCGGCCATAATTCCGCGTAACGACCGCAATGTTCCTGTTGGAAAGGACGTGAGAAAGCGAATCAGCACGAGCGATAACGCAAATCCAACGAAAATTGCAGTCCCGCCAAGGTAAGGAACCGGTTCTTTGTGCGTTTTTACCGCTGTGCGGGGAACGTCGTAAATATTAAATCGTTTCGCAAGGAAGCGAGCGAGAGGTGTGACCAACAAAGCAACATCAAGAGCTGAAAGAAAGGCGAGAGCTGCGACAACCGAGTTGTCCAGTTTCATGTTGTTTGCGGTTCCCCCTTTGGAACAGATTCACTTCTAAACGAGGATTCGTAAAGGAAACAAAAAAGCGCCAACAAAGTCACCATGGAGAGGTGGAAAAAATGCAAAACCACGACATAGCCAAGCGCTTGGGAACCGGGTTTCCCCAGCATTTCGAGAACGGTCTTTCCGAAGAACTCGTACGTTCCGATAAATCCGGGCGCCGCCGGTATCATAACGCCGAAACTAAGCCCGGTCAGCAGTCCGCCGGATTCAAAGAAGGTTAAATTAAGATGCATGGCTCGTGAAATAAAAAAGGGCATCAATAGTTCATTTATCCAGACGGTCCATGACAAAAGCATAACCAGGCTCACTTTCGAAAAGGATCGGAGTGCCGAGAAACCGGACGTTACTTGCAAAAACAAAGTTTGGATTTTGTTGAGTATGGACGATGAGGATAAGGCTCTGTTTTTTAGCCGTCGCTGAACAAAAAACATTGTGGAACAAGCGATAACACCGGCAACCACAATCGAAACAATGGGAACGATCGGCAACTTGTCCCACGGCAACAGGCGGGACGCGATGGCGATTACTAACGCAAGTCCGCAAAAATCGGTCAACCGTTCGAGCACGACCGACCCCAACACCGAGCCGGACGGCAAATTTGTCTTCCGAGCCATCGAAAACGCACGAATAAACTCCCCCGCCCTTGCCGGCAGAATTGCGTTCATGAAGAACCCAACAATCAAGGTAGGAATAACGGTTTTCATTGGGATCTGTTTCTGAGGAGAAAGCAGCGTGCGCCAACGAAGCGAACGGAGCGTCATGTTTAGAACGTAGATCGCGATGGCCGGAAGGAACCAAATATAAGAGGCGTTTCTCAATTCGGTGACGAGCACGCCAAAATCAAAACCGCGGGCGGCCATTGCGAGGAAAACAAAACTAATAACAAGACCGATGGAAATGCGGAAAATTTTACTCATTCACGAGGCGATAAGGCTTTTGATCGCGAACTTGGAAATAGAGACGAACAAGCAGTTCCGCCAGCAACCCCATGAGCACCAAAAAAATCGAACCAAGTCCGAAGAACACGGCCAGCAACAACAGCGGAATGCGAAACTTGGGAAATCGGTCGGGACCAATCTTGTCGATCACCGCAAACGCAGCACTTCCAATGCTGAAAAACGAAAAAACAAGACCGGTTCCGGAAAACAGATGGCTGGGCTTGGATAAGTAGCCGCTAAAAAATTTCAACGTTATTAAATCAATGAGCACCTTAAACGTTCGCATGATTCCATACTTTGATTTTCCCACGGTTCGCGGGTGGTGATCCACCGGAATCTCTGCCACCTTTCCCCCCTGCCAAACACACCATGCTGGAAGGAATCGATGCATTTCTCCGTACAATTGGATGCCTGCGATATTCGAGCGACGGTACGCTTTCAATGAGCAACCGTAATCGTGCAAACGCACACCGGTCACTGACGAAATTATTTTATTTGCGATCATTGACGGAAGTCGCCGCGAGAGAAAAGTGTCTTTGCGATCTTTTCGCCAACCGGACACGACATCAAATCCGTCGTTCAGTTTCTCGATTAACGCCGGAATGTCTTTGGGATCGTTTTGGCCATCGGCGTCCAACGGAACAATGACATCTCCTTTCGAATGGTCGATGCCGGCCGCCAATGCGGCCGTTTGTCCAAAATTTCGCTTCAAACGAACCACCTTAATCTTGGAGTTTTGTGACGCCATCGCGAGCAATTCGTTCGCCGAATCGTCGCTCGATCCATCATCAACGGCGACAATCTCATAATTTATAGCCGAGCACGCTTTTGTGATCGATTGAAACAGCGGAACAATATTTCCTTGCTCGTTAAAGACCGGAATAATAATGGATATTAGTGGGTTCATGCAGGCGGGCGATTATAACACAGCAGTCGTTTTCCGCTGAGAAATTCGTCCGAATTGAAGAGCAACGAAAGAGAATTTATTCTCGAACGATTCGCGGTGTGACGAACACGAGAAGCTCGTTACGTATCTTTTTCGTGGTGGTTGAGCGGAAGAACGCGCCAAGAATTGGGATGTCTCCGAGCAACGGAACTTTGTTCACCCCTTTCGTGTCTTGATCGTCGATGAGGCCGCCGATGACCAGCGTGTCGCCATCGCGGATCACAACCGTTGTTTGGGCTGTGCGCGTACGAATGATAGGACCCGCATCCGTGCTCTCTTGGGTCGGGAAGCTTGATTCCGGGTTAATTTTCAAAGTAATGCGATCTTCGGCATTTATCGTGGGAGTGACCGTAAGAATGATACCGGCGCTCACCGTTTTAAAATCGCTGGAAACAACGCCGTTCGAAACCGTCGATGTCTTGAATCGAATATCTTGAACCGCCTGAATTTTGGCGGACTCTCCATTGATCGTTACGACTTTTGGTGCGGACAAAATTTTCGCTTTGCTTTGTGTTACCAAGGCCTGCAAGCTGACGTCGAGAATCCGGTTCGCTTTTACGATTCCAAACGTTATCGCGGCACTGGTAGGACCAGGCAACGCAACGCCGGTACCGTTCGGCGGTGTAAACGCTCCAAATTTTGTGGTGCCTCCGTCAAACGAATGTTGAATTCGCGAAAGAGCATCGTCGTCTGTAATTCCGCCGATTTCTTTAACTCCATTGATCACGGTTCCTGCTGCGTTGGTATCAATGGACTGATTTGCATATTCCCACTGAACGCCCATGTCAAAACCATTGTTCAAGTTAATCTCGACAATACGCGCTTCAATCATCACCTGTTTTGGCTTTCTATCGAGCTGCGCGATTAATCGTTCGGCTTGCTGAATGCCTTCCTCCGAATCCGTAATAACGAGACTGTTGTTTTCGGATGCTACCGTCAACGTTCCTTTTCGACCCGCTGATGTCATGACGGCTTGGATGTGCTTCATCATGTCATCTGCTTTTAAATAATTGATTGGAATGGTTTTCGTAAACATGACGGCTTTCTGACGTTCCTTCTGAAGGATATCCGGCGTCGTCACGCGCAAAATATTTGCTCCGAGCTGAGTCGGAACCAGTCCTTTAAGATTCATGATCGTACTAAACGCTTCATCAAACGGAACCTTCTTCAGGTGAACCGCGATTGTTCCGGCGACTTCGGAACCGAAAATAATATTAATGTTGCTTGTTTCCGCCATCAGACGAATCACGTCGCGAATATCGGCCCCTTCAAAATCGAGTGTCACTTCTTCTTTGGGAAGGCTGGCCAACAGATCGCGCTGCTTGCGCGTGCGTTCGCCTTTGGCAGAGAGGGGTTTCTTCTCCGAATCGTCGTTAACCGCGTTCGCATTTTTCGTCATCGAGAGAACGATCTCGTTGTTTTCCGCGGTGGTTTTGTAGTCGACGGGATAGGAGAGATCGATCACGACGCGCGAAATAAGAGGATTTTCCTTAAATTGATAGCCTCGGATGCGACGCACCAGCCCCCCTTCCACGTTCTTCTTGCTAATGCCTGCCTTGTAAAGGACTCCAGGGATTTCCACCACGAGACGTTGCGGAGACGTAAGCGTGAACACGTCATAGGGCATCAGTTGACTCAAGCTAATCGTGACCTTGTCGCCCTCGGCCTTTAGGCTCGTGAGCGCGGGAACTCCGGAGGACGGATCGCCTTGCAAATTTGCAAGGACGATTTGCGATATCAAAAATATCGCGAGGAAAGGTTTTTGATAAATCTTCATAATGCTTTTGCCTCCTCATCGGTGTTCTTTATTTTCAGTTCAAACACGTTGTCGGCTTCGCCGAGCAAAACAACTTTATCAACGAAAATTTTCGCCGAATATCCTTCCACTGTTTTTCCCATGATGTCGAAAATCTTTCCGGATTTCACAAAGTAGCTTCCGGTGCCTCCAACCATAAGAACCGCCGATTTATAGTCGGTTCCAAAAATAATTCCTTTGACAGAAGCGCGTTGCGGATCGAAAACAGCATCTGGCTGGTAGTTCGCGGATTGCCCCGCCGGCATAAACGGATCTCTGAACCGGTCTCCAGAATAAACGTACACGGGCTTCTCTTTCAATTCTTGAGATACAGGAGTGGGCGTCGGAATGGGCGTTGACGCGGGAGTCGGTGCCTGAGCAACCTTTGCTTTCTTGCCGCAGCCGATGATGCTCGTCGCGATTAATAAGAGCAGAACGGTTCGTTTTTTATCCAGCATACGCATACGTTTGAATGGTTAATGAGATACTCAAAGAAACGATTCCTTGAGAAGAGTCCGATTGGTTCCCCCCCGGAACCAGCATTACATTTTGAGCTTGGAAAATTCGGTCTTGCTGCCCGAGAGAAGCCAAAAACCTCGCGAGCGCGTGAAGCGTACCCGAAAATTTAACGTTGAACGGAAGAATCTCAAAATATTGCTGCTTGGATGGCTTTTGAGGATCGAGTTGAACGAATTGCAAATTCTCTTGAATGGCTTCTCGGGTAAGCGTACGGATGATATTTGGAAGATCTTTGTCCTTCGGGAGCTGTTTCTCGAGCGAAGCCAATTCCAATTGGAGGCTGGCCAATTCATTTTGAAGCGCTGGCAACCGTCGCGCCTGTCGCTCGGCCGAATCTATTTTTGCAAGCAAGTCCTGATATTTTGCTTCGCGAGTCCGAATATTTTCAAGAGTGGGTTTCAGCATGTAATTCCAATAAATGTATCCGCCACCCACGAGAAACAAAAGACCGGCCACGATCATTTGTTGCTGTTGTTTAGAAAGCTTTCCCATTAGTTGAACTCCTGAAGCGGGAAGGGCCCCTGGTGTTGGTACGCGCAGGAGATTGAAAAACTCAATGTCTGGCTGCCATTGTCGGCAGTCGTATAGGAGATTGGTGAGGTCAATTCAACGTCCTTGAAGTGTGTCGACTGTTGAAGATTGGTGAGCCACGTCGCCAACGCAAAGTTGGACAACGCATTTGAATTCATCGAGACCCTCATGGAACCGGACTGGTCGTTTATTTGAACGTTTGTGACCCAGACGTCAGAGGGAATAATCGGAAGCAGATCTTCAAAAAATACCGGATAGATTAAACGACTGCGGTTAAGATTTCGGATCACATCGCGTTTGGCTGTCAGCTGTTTTTTGTTGGTTTCAATCGACTCGATCTGTGAAATAATCGCTTGGTACTTCCGGAGTTCCGCTTCTGCCTCGGTGATCTGGGTCTCAAGTCTTGCCGCTTTCCGCGCTTCTACAAACCAGAATAAAAGTAAAAAGCAAACAACGAGTCCGCAAACCGATCCCAAAACCACCTGTTGTTCCTTTTTTTGTTGGGCAGCCGCGTACTCCGGTGGTAATAAATTAATAAGGATCAAATGTCACCCTCTGTTCGTGAAGCGAGTCCAACCGCGATCGCAAATGCCGGCCTGAGACTGGGATCCGGAAGGTTCGATCCAACGAGACTCGCGAACGGATCAAAAAGCTCGACATTTAATCGCAATTCCTGGGAAAAATACCGGTCCAGGCCATTGATCGCACAGGAGCCGCCGCAGAGCATGATACGGTTCACTTGGCGATCAGGATTTTGGGACAAGAAAAAATCGAGGGATCGCTGAATCTCCGAGACGAGATCCTTCATCACCGTGACGATCGTGTTTGAGATTTGCAGCGAATCCTGGTCATCTTGGGCCAAGGTGGCTTCTTTTTCATCTGGCGTGACGAGAATTTGTCCTTTGCGTTTTAGTTTCTCAGCTTCTTCGAAGGAACAATCAAAAATTCTTTGTAATGATTTGTTTATCGTATTGCCCGCGATGAAGACGTCTCGAACAACCCGCGAAAGCCCATTTTCCATGATAATCATGGTGGTCACGTTCGCGCCAATGTTGATTAACAACGCTGTTTCCTGGGATTGCATTCCTCCCTGACTCAGGGCGTAAGCGCTTTCCATGGCGAACGCATCCACATCCACGATGACCGGGCGCACTCCGACAGAAGTTAAAACGTTTAAACGCTGGTCGATAAGTTCCTTTTTCGCGGCCACGAGAACCGTTTCCATTTTGGGTTGGCCATCTTCGACGACATCGCCAAGAATGTGAAAACCCATGTTTACCTCTGGAATTGCAAATGGGATATAGGGCTCTGCTTCAAACTGAATTGTTTTTTCGAGTTCGGCTCGGGTGAGCTTCGGAAGTTTCACGTATCTAACGATAACAGAATTGCCACTGACGGAGATGGCGCCGACCTTCGGCGCTTTTCGTTCTTCAGAAAAAAACGTTTGCAGCATTTGTGTTAGCGTGGCCATTCGGTCGGCGGCTTGTGTATCGGGGCCCGCATCTTTTAAATCCAACTCTTTGTAAGCCCAGCGAACAAGTCGGCGGTCGGATATCTGAACGATCTTTAGCGAGGTGGAACCCAAATCGATTCCGAGCGTATCTTTCGAACGCAAGAAAGAAAGCGATGGCAATTTTAGGTTCTTGATATCGAGTTTCATTCGTTTTTTTCTGCAAGAAATCGATGCGTTATTTCACTAGGAAGTCTATTTTCACACCCATTTAATGTCAAGGGATTTTCTTTTTTTTGTCTTTTCATAAGAAAAAAACTCTTCCAATATCGACGAGGGAATGCCCGGAACAGCGAAAAAATATTTCGGCGGTGCACGCAATGTTTAGAAACGGGCCAAACGGAATATACTCTCTGCGCTTTAAAAGATGCGAGAGCAATCCGATGATCGCGATAAGGCCACCGAGGATGGCAGCGAATAACAAGACACCGAGAACACTTTGCCAACCGAGAATGCTTCCAAACGACGCAAGCAACTTGATGTCACCGCCACCAAACGCATCCCGACCAAGAATTTTTTTTCCGATGATGGAAACTCCCCACATAGGAATTGACGCGGCCGCCGCGCCCGCCACGGCGTGAATGATCCGCGTAAAAATTGCGTCTCCACCAAGAAACGTATTCCATGGAGCAAACAAGATTCCGATTACCAAAAGAAAAAACGTTGCTTCGTTGGGAATTATTTTCCAGTCAATATCTGTGGCCGTCGTTACAACAATAATGAATAGGGTTGCGAGTAGAGAGGCTAAAAAGGGAATCGGAAAGGTCTGGCCAGATTTCACGACAACAAATCCAAACGCCGTCCATAACGCGCTCGTTAACAGTTCGATGATTGGATACCGCATCGCGATTGTGGACCCGCATTTTGCGCAATGACCTTTAAGAAAAATATAGCTAACAACAGGAATGTTGTGGTACCAGGAAATTTGGCTTGTGCACCAAGGACAATAGGAACGAATGGGATAAGCAATCGACATGTTTAAAGGCCAGCGATAAATACAAACGTTCGCGAAGCTGCCGAACTCCAGCCCGAACAGAAACAGAATGAAATAAATCAATGTAAAAAAAAGAGGCACCCTTCTTCTGAAGGGTGCCTCTCATTTTGATTCTTAATAGCTTGTAACCTTAATACGAGGACCAAGGACTGCTGCGGGTATCGAGATGACTACAGTCAACCATAACGTTACCATCATTCGAGTTGTATAGAAACGCAGATGTGTCAATTGAACCTGCTCCGGCTGCTCTGACCTCGGTGTTAATAACGTTCCCCCAAGGATGGCCCGGGGCCCCCACGCTCGTTTTTGGAATTTCCATCGTCCCAAGACTGGCGACACCGTTCACAAGCGGCATATATCGGCCACCCGTTCCAAGGCCGTCGGCAAGATTCGCCGGATATTGACCTTCAAGGTCGCCGTAGTAGATGCTAACGGCACTACGTACAGACCCTAGGTTTCCCTTTACGGACGCTTCTTTGGATTTGGTCACGAGATCAGCGAACTTAGGAATGGCCACAGCGGCCAGAATACCTATGATAGCGACAACGATCATAAGTTCGATGAGCGTGAACCCTTTTGTTTTAAGCATTTTCCTCATTTTACGTCGACCTCCTTTTGTAAGTAATCGCGTGTTAAAGCGCTTTACTTGCAATGGCTTCAGTATAACGTCTGGAAAATTTGCTGTCAATAGTTGTTGATTCGATACAAATTAACGCGTCGATTCTCGAAAGTTAGCGAGGTGTGACGCGAAACGAACCCTCGCAGCGCGCGCTCGCCCTCATTTGTAAAGCCAAATTTGCGGTATCCTCCGAGTCGCTCGATTTCCCCTTCATTAATAAGAAGGAATGAGATCTTGTTCAAATCGAGAAATTTAAGGATTTCTTCATCGGTCCGTGCCCGGTTGCTGACCGACGATAGAGGAGAAACGGAAAACAGATTCGATGCAACAAACGGCACCGATAAATGGAAGGTTCTTTGTTCCCCCAATACAAACACCTTCTCTTGGGAATCCATTAAATTTAGGCGTTCAAATACGGGATAAAAATTTAAACGCCGAGAAAGATATTCGTTTCGAGTTTCGTAGCCAAGCGAAACCGAGAAGGGTTGAAGTCCTTGGACAATAAACCAGTACAGGAAAAAGTTTGAAATTAACCACGGAGCGATCAATGAATAGCTGATAATGCGAACGGGCGCGCGCGGGTCGCTCGTCAACCGATTAATCGCAATTGCACTTAACAAAATCGCCACGGGCAGAGATGGAACAAGAAATCGGAACACCGGCTTGGTGCAGAACCAAATGAAAAATTGAATCAAACTGAACAGAGTCAAAAACCGCACTGACGCGGTTCGATAAGATAAGAAAATGGCGAGCGGCGCGGAAAATAGGATCAAGGGCCAACCGAAATCTCCGAGCACGTCAAATCCGCCGCCGAACCGTGTTGCGGACGTGGCAAGACTCCAAGGGGCACGCGCCAATTCAAAAAAAAGTCTGCTTTTCATTTCGTAGTCCGTCAGTTGCCGAAAATATCCTGCAGCGTTTTCGGCCGTCCAACCGTCGGCGCCTCCGAGCCATTTGTAAAGAAAAGGAAAAACCGGGTTTCCAATCGCCATCCAATTTTTGACAAGCCACGGCACAATAGGAACAGCGGCTGAAAAGACAAACAAACACACCAAGCGCATCGAAATTCTCTTGAACCGAACGAAATCGAAAAGCAAAACGGACGTAAGAATAATTGGACAAACAGCGCCGGTGTATTTGGTTGCCATTGCGAATCCGGAAAAGAGCCCACTTAAAACAAGCCATTTGGCGTTGCTTTCATTGCGACCAAATTGAAAACACCGCATGCTAAGGAAAACGAACCCGCCGAGCGGCAGATCGACGTACGCTCCGGTGGTAAGCAAAAGCACGGCGGGCATTGTCCACCAGAGAACGAGTGAAATTATCGCTGCCCTCTTTCCGCAAAGCTCAAAGGTCCATTCGGCGACCGCGATACTTAAGGCGCCTGTGACGAGCCATTGCCATACATTGATAACGTACTCCGGATTTGGGAATTGATTTATGCCATACAAGAAAATCATTTCAATGGACGCCGGGAAAAAAGAATAAAGATTTGACGGAATCATTTGGACCCTTCCCATCCGATCGTACAGTCCCGGCAGGGCAAGATGGTACACGAGGGAATCGTAATAGGTAACCGGAGAGAAACACGTAACAAACGTGACGAGCAATCCACAACCGATGATTCCGCAGATGACAATTTCTTTCCATGCGAGACCGATTTCCATTGGCAACAGGCGGCATGAACCGGTTAGCAATGACTTTGCTTGGACCAAAACTAGAATTGTGAGGACAATATTAAAGAGCAGTAGCTTCGGTGTGAGCACGCCCGGAATAGCCCACCCGAGAATGAGAATGGCGAATCCCATTGTGCCTACTCCAAGCCATACCGAACAGACCAATCGAAACGCATTACTTTTGTCTTGAAGTTGGGACGCTGGCACAAATCGCGTCAGGATTAAGCGACCCAAGCAAAGCGCTTGCACAAATATGAGCACTCCGCCAAGAAGCGACGAGATTTTTGCTAGGAAATCCGGAATTGGATAGGCAAGAAAATAACTAGGAATAATTGTCGTCAATACGGCAGCATACAGCGCTAACAGCAGAGACGAAGGAGCGGGCCGCATTCGGTTTAAACGAATGAAGCGCTGTTAGCCGCGGCCCGCCAAACTTCCGAGTTCGAACATTGGCAAGAACATCGCGATAACAATGAATCCAATCACGACGCCCATAACCACGATGATGATCGGTTCAATCATGGAAGTGAGGGCTTTAACGGCGGTGTCAACTTCTTGGTCGTAGAAGTCGGCAATTTTGGCAAGCATGGTATCGAGATTACCAGTTTCTTCTCCAATCGCGACCATCTGGATAACCATGGGCGGAAAAATATTGGCCTTTTTTAATTGGATGGCGATGCGTTCGCCCTCCTTGACGGATTCGCGAGCGGTCATGATAGCGATTTCAATCACACGATTGCCGGACGTCTTTGCAACCGTTTCCAGAGCGGACAGAATGGGAACACCAGATTTAATTAAGGTGCCCAGCGTGCGTGTAAATTTTGCAACAGCAACTTTCTTTAGCAGTACACCGAAAATGGGGAGTTTCAACATAACCGAGTCGAGATTGCGACGTCCGATTTCCGTCTTTGCGTATTGTTTCAAAACAACAAACCCGATAACGGGCGCGCCCAATACCAAGAACCAAAAGCGCCGCAAACCAAACGACACATTAATAAGGAGCTGAGTGATCCACGGCAGCTCCGCGCCAAATCCCGCGAAGATGGATGAAAATGTTGGGATTACGCCCATCAACAAGAAGAGCGTGACGGCCGTTGCAATGATACTGACAACCAAGGGATACATCATCGCGCCTTTGACTTTCCCTTTCAAATTTTCAGCTGCTTCCAAGTAAGCCGAGAGACGTTCGAGAATAATATCGAGAATACCGCCGACTTCGCCGGCCTTGATCATTGAAACATAAAGTTCTTCAAAAGCGTTGGGGTGTTTACGAAGCGCGTCCGTAATGGACTGCCCGGCTTCAATGTCATCCTTTATTTGGTGAACGATGCTTTTGAAAAGCTTGCTTTCAACTTGTTCTTCAAGAATGGAGAGACCCTGCACGAGCGGGACACCGGCCGACACCAATGTGGAAAGTTGACGAGAAAAAAGCACAAGTTCTTTTGCTTTAACGGTCGGCTTGAACGGCAAAAACGCCATGATTTTTTCAAACAATGGTGGCGCGGATTCGTTGATTTCGAGTGGTACGAGCTTTTGTGCACGAAGTTGATCGACCGCAGCTTTTTGGTCGGACGCTTCAATGAGCCCTTCGGTCATTCCCCCCGTAAGCATCTTCGCTTTGTATGCAAAAGCTGGCATAGATCCTCCTAACTTCTCGTCGCACCTGCGCCGGTGCGTTGGTTAATCAATTTGATCAGTTCTTCCGGGTCCGACGAGTGTTCCACGGCTTGTTTTTGAGAAATCTTTCGTTTCGCGACGAGATCGGCAAGTGCTTGATTGAAGGTTTGCATGCCAAATTTTCCACCGGTTTGCATGAGCATCGGAATCTGTTCAACTTTCCCTTCGCGGATAAGATTTTCGATGGCGGAAGTAACGATCAAAATCTCGCAGCAGAGAACGCGCCCGGTCCCATTCGCGTGAGGAATAAGCGACTGTGTGAATACAGCCTTAAGAACCAGTGATAGTTGGTTACGGACCTGATTTTGCTGATGTGCTGGAAAAACATCAATGATGCGGTTGATGGTCGACTTTGCATCGTTTGTGTGCAGCGTGGCGAACACCAAGTGACCCGTTTCCGCAATTGTGATCGCTGCTTGAATCGTTTCGAGGTCTCGCATTTCGCCGATAAGGATGATGTCGGGATCTTGGCGAAGCACGTATTTTAAAGCCGAAGGAAAACTTGTTGTGTCTTGTCCGATTTCGCGTTGGTTGATGATGCACTTTTTATGATGGTGAATATATTCGATCGGGTCTTCTATTGTGATTATGTGTCCTGATCGGTTTTCATTAAGGTAATCAATCATTGAAGCAAGCGTGGTCGATTTTCCCGATCCGGTGGGCCCTGTCACAAGCACAAGCCCGCGGGGACGTCCGACCACTTCATAAACAATATCCGACATTCCGAGTTCTTCAAACGTCATAAACGTCGATGGGATCGACCGCAACGCAGCCCCGACGCTGCCACGTTGGCGAAATACATTCATTCTTACGCGCCCCACGCCCTTGATGCCGAAGGAAAGATCAAGTTCGCTTTTTGCTTCGAAAACTTGCCGTTGTTGATCGGTAAGCAACGAGTAAATTAAACGCTGACAAATATCCGGCGTTAATTTTTCGAACGGCGTTGCCGTCACTTGTCCATCGATGCGCAGCATTGGTGAGGTGCCCGAGGTGAGGTGAAGATCCGATGCGCGTTTCTGCACCATCATTAATAGAAGATCGCTCATATTAATCATTGATCACTCCGCGTTATTGTCCGCTACCGTCACGCGAACGACTTCGTCCAAGGTCGTAAGTCCAGCCAACATTTTTTTAACGGCCACTTCCCGAAGCGTTTCAACTCCCGTTCGTGACGCGGCCATACGAATTTCAGAGGGCGACGCTTTCCTAACGATTAATTGCTTCATCTCATCGCTCAATTCCATCACTTCATAAACACCGACGCGTCCTTTGTAACCCGATTTGTGACAGACGTCGCAGCCGGTCCCTTTATAAACGGTCACTTCGGCTGTCGTTTCAACGGAAACCTGTACACCAAGTGCTGCCAATTCCCCGCCGCTCATCTTGTATGGGACCTTGCAACCGCTGCAAATACGTCGCAGCAAGCGCTGAGCAATGACCATTCTCAACGTTGCTGAAATGAGAACGGGTTCGACCCCCATGTTCAAAAGGCGTACCACCGTGCTCGGGGCATCGTTTGTGTGCAACGTGGCCAACACGAGGTGGCCGGTTAAAGCGGCATTGCCAGCAATTTCGCCGGTTTCTTTGTCACGGATTTCACCGACCATGATGACGTCGGGATCTTGGCGCAAAAAAGCACGCAGCCCGGTCGCAAACGTGAGACCAATGTCGGGCTTTGCTTGTACCTGATTAATTCCTGGCAAGATATATTCGACTGGATCTTCAATCGTGATGATGTTTGTGTCGGGTTCGTTCAATATCGACAATGCCGAATACAGCGTCGTGGTTTTACCAGAACCGGTTGGGCCCGTTACGAGAATCATTCCGTTCGCCGCATGAATATTTCTTTTAAAAACCGTTAGCTCGCGTTGATCAAATCCCAGCTGGCTCAGGTCGAGTTGCAAGCCTTGGGGATCGAGTAATCGCATCACGATTTTTTCGCCGTAAACGGTGGGAATGGTCGAAATACGGATATCAAGCATGCGACCTTCAACTTGAATCTTCGTGCGGCCGTCCTGGGGCACGCGGCGCTCCGAAATATCCATGTCGCCCATAATTTTTATACGGGAGATAAGTGAACTCTGAACTTTCTTCGGTGGTGACGGTTGAACTTGCAGAACGCCGTCAATTCGGAATCGAACCACAATTTTCGTTTCGAGCGGTTCGATGTGGATATCGCTGGCCCCTTTCCGGACGGAATCCGCCAAAATAAAATTCGCGACTTTCACGGCGGGCGCGCCCTCGCCATCCCCCTCAACATCAAACGACTCGCGAACAATCTCAATATCGGCGGCCCCCGATGCTTCCGCGAGATTCATTTCCGCGGCTTCCTCGTGCATCGGCATTTCCGATTTTTTGGGCCTTCTTTTCTGATAGTACTTCTCAAGCGCAGCTTTGATCTCGTTATCGGATGCGACCACCATGCGAATGTCACATCCGGTTAAAAGTTTGAGATCGTCTGTTGCAAAAACGTTCAGTGGATCCGCAATGGCGATCGTTAACAGATTCCCCTCTTTCTTAATCGGAACAAGCATCTGGTTACGCGCGATTGTTTCTGGAACGGTTTGAATCGCTTCATCAGGAATCTCTCCGTACTCTTCCAGTGACACGTAGGAGACGCCCGATTGCTTGCCAAGAATCGCCAGTAAAATGTCCTCCGACAGAATTCCGAGCTGAATCAGGATGGATCCAAGTTTTCCGCCTTTGTCTTTTTGTTCGCGAAGAGCGACCTCGAGTTGTTCCTCCGTTATAAATCCCAGTTCAACGAGATAATCACCGAGTCGTTTGCGAGCTGAGTTGAGATACCGAACACCCATCTCAGATCGCTCGCTTGGCCATCATGGCGACGCACAGCGCCGAATCGATTATTTCCTGAACGGTGCAACCACGCGACAAGTCGCTGACAGGTTTGTTCAGTCCCCACAACAGAGGGCCTGCAATGCGCGCATTCGAAAAGCGTTGGACCAATTTATATCCAATGTTTCCCGCCTCCAAGGTTGGAAAGACGAAAACGTTCGCTTTACCAGCAACAGGTGAATCGGCTGCGTTTTTTATCAATGCCACATCGGCATCCAATGCTGCGTCGACTTGTAGTTCCCCATCCACAATCAAATTTGCATCAAGTTTACGGGTAATTTCCAGGGCTTCTTTAATTCTGTCCACCAGCGGGCTTTGGGCGCTGTCTCTTGTGGAAAACGAGAGAAATGCGACACGCGGTGTTTTGCCTGTGAAGAACCGAAAAGATTCGGCCGCACTTGTTGCGACAATCGCAAGCGCGCGAGGCGAAGGTTCCGGCATGACTGCGCAATCAGCAAACAAAAACGGTGTTTGGTCCGCGCTCATGCGTTTCTCCGTCTCGATAAAGAATTGTCCCGAAACGAGTTTTGCACCGGGCCGCGGTCCCACACATTGCAGTGCCGCTCGAACAATATCGGAGGTTGGCCTCGTGCTTCCGCCGACAAGCCCCAAAACTTTACCCTCGAGCAAAAGGCCGATCCCGTGGTAAAGCGGGTCACGAAGCTGCGCGTCGATTATTTTGGGATCTGGGTTTTGTTTCTTTTGCGAAGTGGAGAGAATTTCGCGCAGTCGACCTTCGGAAATTTCGGAGAAATCCTTCACCAACACCGGTTCGATAAGGGCCTTATCGGACACCGTCTGGCAAGCGTCTCGTACGCGAGGATCGGAGGGGTCGGTGAACGCGATGCGAACAGGTTTTGTCGGGAGCGAGGCAAGTTTTGACCAGAAATCACTATAAGAAAACACCTAAGAAATCTAGCCGGCTTCATCCGGCGTGTCAATAGATCCGGTTGCTATTTAAACTTCTTTTTTAATGCGGCGAGCACCGGTTTCGGAAGAAACGCTTGCAGGTTCCCATCCAACCGCGCGATGGTTCGCACCATAGACGATGACAGATACACAAATCGCTCATCGGGCATTAAAAACACGGTTTCGATGTCAGACGCTTGGTGCCGGTTCATGAGAGCCATTTGAAATTCGTATTCAAAATCCGAAATAGCGCGCAACCCACGAACCAAAGTCGAAACGCCGCATTTCTTCGCGAACCGTACCAACAATCCTGAAAAAACCTCGACGCGAACCGGACATTGAAATTTCTTTTGAGAAATAACACGACCCACGAGTTCCACCCGCTCATCCATCGAAAAAAGTGTGGTTTTTGAATTTTGTCGTGAAATGGCGACAATCACCTCATCAAAAATGTGCGTGGCACGTTCCAGAATATCGAGGTGCCCAAACGTTATGGGATCGAATGTTCCCGGATAAATCGCTATATGTTTGTTTTTTTTCACACGTCTCCTGTTAGCCGACTCGCGACAGTTGCAGTTTCGTTCCAAAGCGTTTTTGCAGAACACGATTCAAAAGTGCAAATTCTTTGAGCGTAAGGGCAATTTCGCCTTCGACAAGACTTCGTGCAGCTTCGCGTGTTTGCGCGATGAGCAACCCGTCCATAACGAGATCTCCCACTTGGAAAAACGGTGTGCCATGCTGAGCTTCACCGAGAAATTCTCCGGGGCCGCGCAATTTTAAGTCTTCTTCTGCTAGACGGAAACCGTTTTCGATGGAACAGAACGACAACAATCGGTTGCTTACGAGTTCATCACCGGAGTCCGCTGTTTCGGTGATCAACACGCATTTCGATGCAAGCGATCCACGCCCGACGCGTCCCCTCAACTGATGAAGTTGCGCGAGCCCGAAACGTTCCGGATTTTGAATCGCGATAACCGTTGCGTTGGGCACATCAATACCTACCTCAATGACGGGCGTCGCAAGCAAGAGCTGTGTTTTTCCTGCGCGAAACTTGTCCATCACACCACGCTTTTCTTCGGACGTCATCTGGCCGTGCAAAAGATCGACCGTGTATTTCGAAAAACGCGCTTTTATGCGCCCCAACTCTTTTTTAACAGCGAGCACCGCTTTGCCTGCGCGTTTCTGCAGCAACTCGGATTCGTCCACCAGCGGAAATACCAAGTACGCCTGCTGCCCGGTGGCCAGTTCGCGCTCAATGTGTTCCATGGCCGTTATTTCCGAGGCGCAAAACGTTTTTATTGGTTTCCGACCAGCGGGCACTTCGTCAATGATCGACACGTCAAGATCGCCGTAGATGGTGAGCGCCAAGGTGCGAGGAATGGGGGTCGCCGTCATGATCAGAACATCGACGGGATTTTCTTTGAGCGACAAATGTGCGCGTTGTTGCACGCCAAAGCGGTGCTGTTCGTCGATCACGACGAGGCCCAATTTCGAAAACACCACATCCGCGTTGAGAATCGCGTGGGTACCGATAAGCAATTGAATCCTCCCTGCTTTAACGTCCGACAGAATTTTTTTTCGATTGGCAGGCGGGGTCGAACCGGTCAACAACGCAACCGAAACAGGGAGATGTTTGAACAGGCGACCGATGGATAATGCGTGCTGGGTGGCCAAAATTTCCGTGGGTGCAAGCAACGCCACCTGAAGGCCGTTTTCTATTGCCAATAGCGCGGACGACAGGGCCACAATCGTTTTTCCGGAGCCGACATCGCCTTGCAAAAGGCGGTTCATCGGTTGCGGGCGCTGCATATCACGGAAGATTTCGTTGATCACGCGCGTCTGTGCTTTCGTGAAATCAAATCCCATTTGCTGGCGAAATGGCGTCAGTAACGTCTTTTGAATCTCGTAAGAGAAATTTTTGGATCGTTGTCCTCGCTCATTTCGGTTGATGGCCAAAGCAAGTTCGAGAAAAAAGAATTCGTCGAACGCGAGGCGCGTGCGCGCTTCATCGCGGTCCGCCCAACTCTTTGGAAAATGGAAACGTTCCAACGCAACAGCGAAATCGAGTAGCTTGTGCTGCGCTTTTAATGATGATGGGAGCGTGTCATTAACATTGTTAGCGTTCGCCGGGATAATGCGTTCCATCAGCAAGCGCAGCCAGCGATCATTCAATCCCTCTGTTAATCGGTAAATGGGTGTAATGCGTCCTGTTTCGAGATCCGCGTTCGCAACGGCATAATCTTCAACGCGCATTTCGACCGCGCCATTGTTCACCTCAACCGCGCCGTAGAGGAAAACGCGACTCCCGGGTGAAACATCTCGCTTTACGGCGCCGAACACGTCGTATTTGAACGACAGGCGTTTGAACCATACGGCCTCCAGGGAACCCGAGCTATCCTGAACACGCGCGCGCGCCTGCCCCAGCATTTTTCCTACTCGTTGAAACTGCATATCATCGACGCTTGCCACGATCGCGCATTTCTTTCCGACAACCGCTTCTTTGATGGAAACGACACGGCGGTCCTGATGATCACGCGGGAAATAAAACAGCAGATCCTCGAGTGTTGCAATACCAAGCTTGTGAAGAATCTGTGCCTTCGCGGGACCGACGCCTTTAATGAATTGGACAGGCGTCGACAAATCCAATTTTGGTGAAAGGTTTGTTTGTGCGGGCTGGGTTAGCGTGTTCATCGCGACGACGAGCTATCGTCGACCGATTCAAAAGGAAATTGAAACGAGAGATACGATTTCTTTACGTCTTCATCATACTCTTTCGAAATATCGAGGCCATACGTAAGTTGCGCACCGCTCCGAGCGATAAACGAAAGTCCACCGGTCGTATGACGTTCGCGAGGATTGCTGAGATTTGTGCCGTACATCCCAATTCGAAACACCGCGTATTTCCCAATGGCCGTCTCATCGCCCAAATAAAAATAGTCGTCTTTGTTGGACCCTTCGTGATAATAACGGCGTTCCCAATCGGCGGACAATAAAAAGCCGGGCGCTAGACGAACCGTGTTACCGAACCGAACGCGGACTGGCAACAGCTCGCGACTGTAATCCTTCCCCCATAAAAACGCCGGCGCGTTTTGCACGAGAATTCCCCACATCGCAGGTCCCGTTGGATAACGGACGCCAAGATTAAACCGAAATCCATCCGCGGTATCCGACGTAAATTTGTCCGGTGCACCCGACCGATGCTCTTCAACCCCAATGCTGGAATGAAGATAAGCGATAGAAAGTCCAATACTTCCAGCGCCAAAACGTTCCGCTCCAGCGAATCCGATCGCATCCGCCGAATATTCAACGTCACGGAAATCCGTTGTTGGCGACGCTTCATTCGTAACCTCGGTCGTGTTCTGGCGCGACAAAGGCTCGTAATAAATCACGCCTTTTTCGCCTTGAATAGAAAGATATTGCAACACGCGCCCTTGCAACGGATCGTTTGCCTGTTCTTGTTTCGGCGTTAACTTGCTGCGGGTATCCACAAGCACCGAGGTGTAGACGGCATTTACGGGAGAATCCGCGAGCGCTGCCGGATTCTCAGAACCCGATGCTGGCGTCGCACGATTGGACGCAATCGTGTTACCGCGACCGAGCGTTTCGGCACTTAAAACACCGCCATCAAGCGCCGTATCGGATATTGGAGTTTTTTCTTTAGCTTGAAGGGATGTAACGAATAGGAGGAAAGTTGTCGAAGCCGTGATCCAGCGTGAGGCCACGCGACCGCGCATTCTATTTCGGGGATCCAATGGTTCCCTGCACCGGACTCGACGCCTGTGCGTGCCCGCGTTTCGGCATGCGGCCCGCGAGATAAGCCATTCGTCCGGCATCCGTCGCGAGCTTCATAGCTGCCGCCATCTTTAGCGGATCCTGCGCTTCGGCAATCGCTGTGTTCATGAGAATTCCGTCCACGCCAAGCTCCATGGCCAGCGCAGCGTCCGACGCCGTGCCGACCCCGGCGTCGACGATGACAGGGACCGATTTAACGATTTCTCGAATGAACTGAATATTTAACGGATTAAGAATACCTTGACCCGAACCAATCGGTGCACCGAGCGGCATCACGGCGGCGGCCCCCGCATCAACGAGTTTTCGCGCGACGATGGGATCATCATTCGTATACGGCAGCACCGTAAAGCCTTCTTGAACCAATGTCTTCGTGGCCTGCAGCAAAACTTCGGTGTCCGGCAAAAGGGTTTGTGGATCGCCAAGAACCTCGAGCTTGATCAAATCGGTGTTTAACAATTCCCGAGCCAATCGCGCGGTTCGCAACGTGTCTTGCAAATTGTAGCAACCAGCGGTGTTGGGAAGGATCGTCATGTGTTTTGGAAGGTACGTCCAGAACGACGTTTCCGAATGATCCTGGAGATTAACACGTCGCACAGCGACGGTGACCATGCTCGCACCCGATGCTTCGAGACAACTTTTCATCAAGTCCAGGCTTTTGTATTTGCCGGTCCCTACAATGAGTCGCGACGAGAGTTCGTAGCGACCAAATTTTAATACGTCTTTTTCCGTCATCGTTTCCGTTGTCATGTTCTTATCCTCCGCCGATCATTTGGATAACTTCCAGAGCGTCGCCTTCATTTAACGTCACATTATCCAATGTCGCGCGTTTTAAAATTTTGAGATTCAGTTCGCAGGCCACCACGTTTGGATTCACTCCGCGCTGCTCAAGCAAATGCTTCACCGAAATCCCATACGGGACAGATTCGTGTTTCCCGTTCAATTGAATCGAAATATTCATCGGTGTTAAACAATCGCCTGCAAAGCGTAAAGTTGATGGTACGCGCCCTTCTGACGAATAAGTTCCTCGTGATTGCCAATTTCTTTGACGTGTCCTCTTTCAAGAACAATTATACGATCCGCCTTTCTCACCGTCGACAGGCGGTGCGCGATCATGAACACCGTGCGGCCCACCAGCAACCGATCGAGCGCCTTCTGAACCGCTTGCTCGGATGCGGTATCGAGTGCGCTGGTGGCTTCGTCCAAAATTAAAATGGCCGGGTTTTTCAACAACGAGCGCGCAATTGAAATTCGCTGCTTTTCTCCTCCGGAGATGCGAGCCCCCCGTTCACCGATGATCGTGTTGTATCCGTTCGGAAGCGCCATGATAAAGTCATGCGCGAACGCCGCCTTGGCGGCCGCTTCAATATCGGCGATGGGAGCATCCGGCCGACCATACGCTATATTCGCGAGCACCGTATCATTAAACAAATGGGTCTCCTGGGTGACGACAGCCATTTGTTTTCGCAGACTGTGCAACGACGCTTTGCGCAGGTCAATTCCGTCGATGAGAATAGCTCCGCTTGTTGGATCGTAAAAGCGGAGCAGCAATTGCGCCATCGTTGTTTTTCCAGATCCAGAGTGCCCGACAAGTGCGATGATCTCCCCTTTCTTTACTTCAAGATTAACCGAGTTCAGCACCACGTTCGGCGCTTGATAAGAGAACGACACATTTTTGAATGTGATCGCTTTTTCAATTGAAGGAATTTCAATTGGGTTCGGCGCATCAACCACGGTCCCTTTCTGGTCGAGAAGTTCGAACACGCGCTCAGCCGCTGCCAAGCCCTGTTGCAACTGCACGTTTACGCTGGCGAATTTCTTAATCGGGTTGTAGAGATACATCGCGGCACCGACGAACGCCATAAACGAACCGACGGACCAGACGCCGCGGATCACGTCGCGCCCCCCCATCCAGAGCATGATCGCCAACACGATTGCACCGAGAAACTCCATGATCGGGCTCGAGCGGGCGTCCACGCGCACGAGCTTCATCATCGTGTTGAAATAACTTCGGTTCTCTTTCTGAAATTCTTCAATTTCATGCTTTTCGTTTTGAAAAACTTTCACAATAGGCATAGCGGCCAACGCCTCGTGGATAATGTTGTACATATCGGCCATACGCGCCTGTCCTTCGCGACCACCGCGCCGACTTTTCTTACCAAGGCTCGTAAGGAACCAACCCGTTACCGGCAGGATCGAAAAACACATCAGAGAAAACTTTAGATTTGTGTAAAACAAGAAACCGATAAGACCCACAATGGTTAGTCCATCGCGCAAAATAACCGTCGGGGCAGTGACAAGCGCAATCTGGAGGATTGTAATATCGTTCGTTAATCGCGCGAGGATTCCCCCCGATTCCTTTTCATTGAAAAATCCCATCGACAACGAATACAAATGCTTATAGACATCGTCTCGAATTTGACGGGCGGCCGATTGACTGACGTACGAGGTCAAGTACGTGTGCGTGTACCAGAAGATAGACTTGAGCCCGATTCCGGTCAAAACCAAAATCACTCCTGTTTGCAGGGCGGCCATGTCATGTTCGACGAGGGCGTGGTCGTTAAGATATTTCACAAGCCACATGAAACCCGTCGACAAACCAGCGACACCCGACATGCAAACAAGCGCCACCGAAAAACGGAACCACATCGGCTTTAAATAAGGAAAAAGTCGTTTAAGCATTAAGCCACCTTTTCGAGAATGGCGCGAGCCGCACGATCGCTGGCACCGTTTCCACCAAATTTTTCACGTAAGCTCAGCAACTCACGACGAAGTGCCAGTCGTGCTTTCGGATCTTTCATCCACTCAAGGATCGGCAATGCGATGTTGTCGCCAGTCGCATCCCACTGAATGAATTCGGGCACAATCCTTCGACCCGCGAGCAAGTTGGGCATCGCAAGGTACGGAATTTGAATAATCGCTCGAGCGATGCAATAGGTCACCCAATTGGTTTTGTACATCACGACCATCGGAATTCCGAGCAAAGCATTTTCGAGCGTTTCCATTCCGGACGCAGTGATCGCCAAATCCAACTGGCTACGCCAGTTGTAGTTTTCATCTTGAATCAATTCGATGAGACAGCGGCTGGGTTTCGCGACACCAAGAATATCGTGATACAGTTCCCTCGAAACATTCGGAACGGTGAACAACACAAACCGGGTGCCCGGGCATGCCGAAGCAATTTTGTCGCACGCATCCACCATGACGGGCAGATGGCGCTTTATTTCGCCCGGCCGACTTCCGGGCAACAGCCCGATCACCGACTCGACACGCAACGGTTGGTTGGCATCCATTTGCGGCAGGACATCCAGAATTGGATGGCCCACGAATTGCGCCGGAATGTTTCTCTTCTTATAGAACTCAAGCTCAAACGGGAATAGACACAGAAACAAATCCACAAATGGGCGAAGTTGATTCGCGCGATAAGAGCGGCTGGCCCAAAATTGCGGGCTCGCGTAGTAAAAAACTTTTGTGCCGAGGTTCTTCGCCGCTTTGGCAACGCGTGAATTAAATCCGTAAAAGTCGACTGGGATGACCACATCCGGAGAGTTCTGTTCAATTTCGGGAACGATCACCTCGTTCAGCACGTGGCGAAAATAAAGAATGGTTTTCGGCGAGATAGCGAAACCGAGCGCGTGTTTCCTGACGATGTTCTCGAGGAACCGGTCGCTCACTTTCTCAAGGCGCGAGCCTCCGACACCCACCACGAACAAATCGGGCTGGAGTTCTTTTAAAGACGTCACCAATTGCGACGCAACCAAATCCCCCGAAGGATCTCCGGCTACGATAAGAACCCGTTTCATTTGGAAACTTCTTCCTTCTTTGGCGGCAGATGGACGGCGGCCATGTGCGGAGCATCGTGTGTCGCCATGTTTTCAAGAATATCGAATGCCAGCTCCAACGCATCCCGGCCGTGCTCGCCGCTAACGAGCGGTCGCTTTCCGGTTTTCACGCAATAAATGAAATGACGGAGCTCTTGCTCGAGCGGATCTTCCTTTTTAAGACGCGGGCGAATAACATCGATGTCGAGCAATGATTTCAAAACAGGCCCGCGTTTCTTGTAAATCTTCAGCGATCGTTCCGAATAATCCAACGAGATGTAGGAATCCGGTTGAAACACGCGAATCTTTCGATATTTTTTAAGCGTCACTCGGCTCGCTGACAAATCAACGCGGCAACCACCTTGAAAATAGAGCGTTGCCTTCACGATGTCTTCGTGATCACTAATTACTTTTCCACCGATCGCATCGAGGCGGACAACCGGCTCATTAATAAGGGATAGCACAATGTCGAGATCGTGAATCATCAGATCGAGCACAACGCCCACATGGGATACTCGGGGATCGTAAGGACCAAGCCGATTCACTTCAATAAACGCTGGTTTGTTGATGTATTTCGCCATTTCCCGCACCGCGGGATTGAATCGTTCAATGTGACCAACTTGCAGAACCAAACCGTTCTTCCGAGAAATATCGATCAGCTGCTCGGCTTCTTTCACGGTGGCCGTCAATGGTTTCTCAACGAGCGCATGGATGCCCTTGGATAAGAAAAATCTCGCCACTTCGAAATGCGCCGGCGTTGGAACGGCAATCGTGACCGCCTCGCACTCGTTCGCCATTTCGTTAATTGAGTGATACACGCGCGTGCGATTCCTCTCGGCAACGTCGCTCGCGTGATCCATGTTCATATCGAAAATTCCCATGAGCTGGCATTCGGGAATATTCGCCAAATGCTTCACATGATGTTGACCGAGGTGACCAACGCCGACGACACCAATCTTCGTCATGATTCCACCCCCACGATGCAAATCTTTTCGCTGTTGGCCCAATCGATCAGTTTTTCTCGGTCGAGCACCAGCGTTTTGCCTGCTTCAATCGCAAGAATTCCTCCGCCCGCTTCTTGAAAATTCTCAACGGTATTGAGTCCGATCACCGGCACGTCGAACCTCAAGTCTTGTTTCGGTTTTGAAACCTTCACGACCACAAAATTCCCTTGCGCAATCTCTCCAGCGCGCCGAATGCAACGATCGGTTCCCTCCATCGCTTCCACCGCAATCACTGCCTTATTTTTGACGCAGACCGTCTGACCAACATCCAATCCGGCGATTGACTTCGCGAGACGAAACCCAAATTCGATATCGGCTTGCTCATCGGATGTTGGCTTTCGCTTGGTCATGGCTCCTTTGGTCGCTAAATGGTGAGACAAATGCGCGACTGACGGCATCAGTGTCAGGCCCGATTTCGCCAATTCTTCAGCAAGTCCGCCGAGGATGGTATCGGCTTTCCGGTCGCGCAATTTCCAGAACAATTTTAGTGCACGCATATCCGGATGAAATTTTTTTAAGTCGGCGTACATATTGCTGTGACGAACCAGGCCCGCCATAACAACCTCGGTAACGTCTTCCTTTTTAAAGGTCTCAACCCATTTGTTCAACTGTCCAACGAACATCCAATAAATTTTGTCGACCACCTGTTCAAGCGCCGGGTCGGCTTCGCCATTGAACGCCACGGCCACCACGCGGCGACCATGCTTGCGGGCCTCTTGCGCAACAAGAAACGGAAAACGGCCGTTGCCTGCCAAAAGTCCAAGCGGCTTCACGAAAGCGCTTCCTCCGTTTCCGATTCGGATTCCGAGCCGCTTTTCGCGGGTCGCAAAAAGCCGCGTTTTGGTTCCATAAAAAATTCGCGAAACGCTTTCACGTGCGCGTTCGGCACATTCAATTCCGGTGTCCGAACGGCTTCGTCCAACAAAAGATTATCGAAGAACATCGCGCGGTACGCGTTTTTCACCTGTCGTATGTCGTCTCGCGACATTTTCATTCGGCGCATTCCAACAATATTCAAACCCTTAACCGTTGCGCGGTCACCTTGTGCGACACAATGAGGCGCCACGTCCATTGGAACCATGGCTCCGCCCGAAATCATCGCTCCTCTACCGATGCGCACAAACTGATGCACGCCAACCATCGTGCTAATAAAAACATTATCGCCGACCGTCACGTGGCCCGCCAATTGTGCCGCGTTTGCCATGATAACGTTGTTGCCGATCACGCAATCGTGCGCGATGTGCGAGAGCGCCATGAAATAACAATCGCTCCCGATTTTCGTGAGACTTTTGTCCAGCGCGGTTCCGCGATGCGCAGTGACGCCTTCGCGGAAAACGGTCCGATCCCCAACAACAAGACGCGTTGGTTCGCCGGCGTACTTCAAATGTTGCGGCGCCAAGCCGAGCGATACTTGCGGATAAACTTCGCACTTCTGTCCAAGCGTCACATGCTCCAACGTCGTGTGCGACCAAATGCGGCACCCATCGCCAATTTCCACATCGGGTCCAATGACAGCAAATGCTCCAATCGAAACATCTTTTCCGATTTTTGCTTTGGAGTCGATAATGGCAGACGCGTGGATGGACATGAAGAACTAGTGGGCTCGGTCCGCGATCGCAAAGGAAAAAGTGGCTTCGGTGGTCACTTCGCCGTTAACTTTTCCGGTGCCTTTCGCTTTTCCCGCACGCGAACCCGCGCGCAGCATTTCGATGTGAAGTTCGAGCACGTCCCCCGGAACGACGGGACGACGGAATTTTACTTCCTCAAGTCCCATAAAAAACGCCAGCTTATTTTTGAATTCCGGCTGCGAAAACATCAGTGCGCACGCTGTTTGAGCGAGCGCTTCAACAATAAGGACGCCCGGCATAATCGGATGGCCTGGAAAATGCCCTTGAAAGAAATGTTCGTTCATCGTGACACACTTGCGGCCGATTGCTATCTTGTTTTCTTCAATTACATCGACCCGGTCCACAAGCAAAAAGGGAAATCGATGTGGAATGGCTTCCATAATCTTCAACACGTCAAGCGATCGAATAACCGTTGGTTTGGCTCCTGATGTTTCCATAAAATCTCCTTTGAATTTATTTAAGCGCGAAGCGGTTGTGCTTCTTTAATCAACTGCCTCAAAAACTTTATGTTGTGGCCATGACCACATTTTTCCGCAACAATTCTTGCGCGGATGGGAGCTCCGAGCAACATGAGGTCTCCCATAAGATCGAGCACTTTGTGGCGAACGAATTCGTTTGGGAAACGCAACGCCGTATCCGCGTTATAAATTCCATCGGGACCGACAACGATGGCGTTATCCAACGATCCTCCCTTTGCCAAGCCGTTTTTCCGGAGCGCCTCAATCTCGTAGTCAAAGCAAAACGTGCGTGCCGGCGCGATTTCCCTCTCGTAATTGTCGCCCGCTTTGTAGGTGAAACGTTGATCACGAATCATGGGATGATTGTAATCCACGGTGCATTCAATTTCGAAATGATCGCTCGGCTCTATCCGAATCACGGTTTGGTTTGCTTTGTATTCAATCGGTGCCGATACGGAGAAGAAGTTCCTCGCGACGCCCTGTTCCACGATTCCAGCCTGCTTAAGCGCGTCGACAAATCCTTTTGCGCTGCCATCCAGAACCGGGGGTTCGTTGTCATCCATCTCGATAACTAGGTTGTCGACGCCAAGTCCGTTCATCGCTGATAAAATATGTTCGATCGTATAAACGCGAGCTTCACCAATCCCGAGCGTTGTGCCCCGAACAACGTCCACGACATTTTCAACTTTCACGTCGAATGTCGGGTTCCCGGAAATATCCGTGCGGACAAATTTGACGCCGGTGTTTGGTTCCGCTGGAAGGAAGGTGGCTTTGCATTTTCGCCCCGTGTGCAAACCAACGCCCTTGATCGTGATTGGTTTTTGAATTGTCTTCTGAAAAGCAGCGTCAGTCATTTTTTGCTTGGTTCTCCTTGAGAGTCTTTATGTCTTTAAACAAATCGGGCAGCTTCCGAATTAAAAGAGTTTGGCGAAGCGTATCCTGAATCGGTTGCGCTGGTGTTCCGAACATAACAGCGCCGGCCGGCACATCTTCTCGTAGACCGGATTGCGCGCCCACCTGCGCGCCGGCCCCAATCGTAATATGATCGGCCACGCCAACCTGTCCGGCCAGCACCGCTCCCTGTCCAATTCTGCTTGAACCCGCAATTCCAACTTGAGCAACAAGCAATGCGAGCGGCCCCACTTCGACGTTGTGAGCAATCTGAACGAGATTGTCGATCTTGGATCCGGTCCGAATCCATGTTTTGCCCGTCGTGGCACGATCGATGGTTGTGCACGATCCGATCTCCACTTCATCTTCGATAATGACTTTCCCGATCTGTGGAATTTTGTTGTGCTTCCCGTTCGCAAAATAGAAACCGAATCCGTCTGAGCCAATCACAGCTCCCGCATGGATAATGCAGCGATTTCCAATAGACACATCTTCTCGTATCACGGTTTGCGGATAAACCAACGTGTCGGCTCCAATACTGGAACGGGTTCCGACATAAACTTGCGCCATCAAGGTTGTGTTTTCTCCGATGGTGGCGCCGGCCGACACCACGCAATGGGGTCCGATCAAAACATTTTTTCCAATTTTGGCTGTTGCATCCACGACGGCTGTCGCGTGGACGCCGCGCGTGTGTTTTTCACTTTTTTCGCAGGAAATTTGTTCAAGCAGAACGGCGAACGCTCCAATTGGGTTTTTTACTTCGATGATCGTTTTGCCATTGGCGGTAAAACCTTCGGGGACAATCACGACACCGGCCGCAGAATTTTTGAGCGCCTTAAGAGCAGCGGCGTTCTTTGCGTCGCGAACAAAGCTCGCGTCCGAAGGTTTGGCTTCGCTGAGTCCGGCCGCGCCCTCAATGACGATGGTTTCATCGCCACTAATTTTTCCATTAACGAGCGTGGCCAATTGCTTGCTGGTTAATTTCACTCAATAACCTCGCACACGTTGCTGAAGCTTGTCGGTAAGATCAATGGATGCATCACCGTAGAGAATGCTGGCTTTGTCGACAACGACCGTGACTTGCTCTTCGACGGCCACGTCCCGCAACGCCTGATAAATTTTCCCGAGAATCAATTGGCTCTGTTGGCTTTCAAACGTGGCAAGGTCGGCCTTTGCCTGCTTGCGGAGATCTTCGAGCTCCTGTTTGCGCGTATCAAGATCCCTTTTCATATTGTCAACCGATTGCGAAACATTCGTTAAGGAGTCGCCGTTCGCCTTTGTGTTCGGATCGGCCGAATCCGTTGGCGGCGGGGGTGCTGAAGCGCCCTGTTTCATTGTTGATTCCAAAACGGAAATTTTTCCTTCTATTTCCTTCAATTCGCTTTCTTTCGCGGCAAGCTGTTCACGTTTCTTTTTAAGCTGCTTCGCATAATCTTCTTTAGCGGACTGCGTCTGCGGATAGACTTGGAATATTTTGTCCATATCAACAAAGCCAATCTTTATGGAAGTGCCCGTGTCTGAGCCACCGGTCAAAGGAATATCAAGCGCGTTTGCACACGTTACCAACGCGATTAAATGAGCGCTTACTAACGTGAGCCATTTCGTTCGTCGCATCATGTCTTTCTCCCTTTTTAGAAAATATTTCCAATCGTGAAGTACGGCTGAATACCATGGGAATCGCCTTGCCGCGTGTTATCGGTGTTGCGCGGATTCAGCGGGATACCAAAGTCCAAACGAATCGGGAAAACTGGTGTTTTGAAACGGAAACCAAATCCGACGCCAGCTTTCATTCGGTTATCCAGTTTGCCCGTCGTAAAATCAATGTCGCCGGTGCGCAGCCAGGTTCCGCCGACGTCCAAGAAAAATGCGCCTTGGAAAATTGTTTTGTTGTGCTCCTGCACAATTGGAAATTTGTATTCGGCGTTGAACAGCGTGAGAATGCGGCCGGGAATCTGACTGGTTTCCTCAATGCCAAAATCGTTCCGCTCCGTAACCCGCGGCGTGATCGAATTATTGTTGTAACCGCGAATCGTATCAGGTCCTCCTAAGAAAAATCGTTCTGAGGACGGCACATCGTTCGACGGAGAAAACGAATTCACCCACGCAACACGCCCGCTAAGCGAAAAAACAAATTTCCAAAACGTTGGAAAATACCACGATGACGTTACTTGAGGCTTGTAATAATTAATTTCGCCACCAAATGGTCCGCCGGCTGTTTCTACCGATGCGGTGTTGCGCGAACCACGGGATGCATCAAATTTGTTGTCCCGCGTATCGGTTGCGACTTCCGAAATCAAACTGGACTTAAGCTGCGAAATGGAATCCGTTTGAAGCGCTTGGTCCTTGGGGATACCAAACGTTGGGAACAGATCCTGTTTAATGGAAGCATCAACGTCGAATATTTCCGTTGTCTGCAGAGTGTAAGAAAATAAAAGCGAAGTGTCGTCGGTGATCCGAGGGCCAAGGCGGAAGCCGGCACCGCGTCTTTTTTCGCGGAACGAACTGCGAAAGCCCGGATAGTCTCGAACGCGAATCGTATTGAACAAATCCACGCCGCCCGACATGTTGTAACCCAAAAACCACGGATCGGTCCAACCGATACTGAAGTTCTGTCGACGCGCACCAAATTCGTATGTGAGATCCAGCCGTTGCGCGCGACCAAAAAGGTTTGAGTGTTGAACCTGCAGGGTACCGACAAATCGGTCCACACTTGAAAAACCGGCCCCGGCGGACAACACGCCCGGTTTTCCTTCTTTTACGGAAAATATGAGATCCGCCAAATTCGGATCGCGCGGCTGCTGCACATCAACGTTAACGTCTTCGAGAAAACCCAAATTGTAAATTCGTTCGACGGAACGTCGCATCCGGCTCGCTGAAAACACATCGCCCGGCTTAAGCAGAACTTCGCGCTTGATCACATAATCTTTTGTGTAGGTATTTCCGTCAACGTACACGCCATCCACGTACACAATGGAGCTCTCGCGGATCGTTACATCGAAATCGACGGTGCCCGAATCCTTGTTGCGTTTTGGCTCAGCATTAACTTCGGTGCGCAGGTAACCTTTGTCGGCGTAAAGCGAGTTTACATTGGAAATAGATTCATCAAATTTGTTCTGCTGGTATTCCTTACCGGGCTTTACAACAAGCGCTTTGCGCAGTTCTTTGTCCTTAAAAATTGTGGAACCCGTGAACGTGATCGCCCCAAATTTGTATTTGGGACCTTCATCGACGCTCAATTCAATGTTCGCCTCGTTCTTGTCTTCGTCAATGTGAATCACGGGGCTTGAAACAGCAACGTCCAAATGGCCGTGATTCCGGTAAAACGCGAGTATTCTGTTTCGGTCTTCGCGGAGAAGCTCCTCTTTAAAAACCTTCTTGCGTCGTGTTTCCATCTGCTTGAGAATTTTCTTCTCGCTAAAGACCGTCGTTCCTTTCACAGACAGAGATTTCACCATCACGCGCTCACCTTCGACAATGAAGAACGTGAGCAAAATCTGCTTTTTCTTGGAATCCAGCGTCGTGTAGTGCTCCACCTGCGCTTTTGCGTAACCCTCGTCACGGTAATGTTCAAGGATGGAGCGCTCATCGAGCGAGGCTTTATAACGATCAAACGGTTCGCCCTCTTTTGACTGAACTTTTTCTTCAAAGGACGACGTTTTTATTTTGCGGTTTCCTTTGTAATCGATTCGCTTGATGATGGCGCGCTCGACGACCCGGAACGTAACGCGACTTAAGTAGCGTCCTTTGGAATCCTTTTTTGATAGCGGCGTAATATCAACGGAAACATCTTCGAAATCCCCGGTTTCATAAAGAATTTTGATGTCCGCCTGAAGTTTCTTTTTGTCGACAAGCTGATTTTTCCGCGACTTGATTTTTCGAGCCAACGTGCTCGATTTGTTAATGCTGTTCCCTTCGAACGTGATCTCGGAAATTGCTTGTGGCAATGATGGTAAGTCATCGGTTTTTGCGGTAGGAGACGACAAATTAACATCTGTCGAATCTTCAGCGGCAATGGAGAAACACGGACCAAAGAAAAGCACGAAACAGACGACCCAAAAGATCGTTGATTTATATTGATTTTGAATTACTTTCATGTATCGAGAAGCAAGAAGGCTGGATTATAACAAAAGGGCAGTTTTTAGGTGGGTTTTGTGGCGGATTTCGCGGGGACCAAGGATCCCTTTGTATCTCTCGGCGTCTTCGGCTTTTTGTTCTTTGGCAAGCCAAAGCGCCATTGGTTTTCCAATATTGCACGACGGTCCGGCGCGCGACCCAGTTGGTGTTCGTTGTCGAGTTCGGAAATCCCACGCAGGTACAGATTTCTTTTCAATTGATACGAAAGCTCCACTTCATGCCGCAGATCGACTTGGTTTTGATACTCATCAACCCGAACACTATAGTCGGCGAACAAACGACTTGATAGTCCTCGGCCAAACTTGACCTTCGTGCCTTTCGCGTATTTGAGAAACTGGTTCTGCGTAATGTTGTTGGACGATGCTTGATCTCCCACCGGCACTTCGTTGGCGATGTTTGGATCATCGCCTTGATAGCTGATACGGATGACGTCCACGAGACCCGTGTTTCGTGCGAGCGCGCGCGCCAATGGCGAGGCGAGACTCGAATCCAATAATTGAACGAGACCCAACCGCAGCAACTTGTCGTTGTCTTCCTTTTCGTTTTGGTGCGTGGCGCGCTGATCGGGTAACAAGCTATTGGTGTCGACCGACTCACTGAGCGGCAACCCCAATGCCAACTGCAGCGCGCGCTGAGACGACAGGTTCGGATTGTAACGGGAGTAAAACCGGGGCTGGATTTCTCCCATCAGCGATCGATCCACCACCATTACAATCGTGTCTTGATTGTTATTCGAGAGACCATCGGTGTAATAGACATCTTTCTCGGCGGTCGCTTTCAAATAAACATAAACGTGTTTCGAGCTGGTATCTTCGATGGCAGGACTTTTTGTTTCGAGTTCGAGCGTCGCCTCTTTAATACGGAATTCATTCCCGGAATAAACAATGCTGCCCTGTTGCGTATTGATTCGACCGCTCACGTCCATATCGTTCGTGTTTCCGACAAAATGAATATTGCCGGTCACGTTTGCGTCCACCAGCTCGTTCTGATACCACGTGCGCGAACCGGCGACGAGCGAGACGTCCCATCTCAATTTCTCTTGAAAGTCTTTGAACCAACGGCGGAAAGCCGTATTTTTCTTCTCGTATCCGAGAGATGCCGTGGGCGGATAGGTGAAAAATGTGTTTTCTAATTCGATTGTCCCGGCAAGCAGCGGTGCCGACGCGGGCCCCTTGAGCAACAGATTAACAAGCGGCTCGCCCCGCGAACTCCCCGCCAAACGACGTTTCAGAATACCGAATTGACCTAGAAACGGGCCCGGAGAGATCGAGAGTTGCGGCACACGAATAGAGATTCCGTTTTCCCCTTCGGAACGCAGCGAGAGGTTGTAGAAATCCGGCATACCCTCTGTGAAGTCCACGTAACCCGTTAACGCGAGATTTCCATCCCCCAGTTTCGCGTGTGCCTGCTCCACGTGCAAACGGTTCTTATCGAGACGAATTTTCAATTCGCCCTTTGACAAACTCGGCGTGTACGCGGATTGAATAAGAACCTTTTCGGCTATTAAGTATCCGGACACCGAACGTCCCCACGACCGTGTTCCCATCTGAAATCGTGCGGTGAAGGAACCTCGTGCCTTGGTGATGTCCGGCCACATGTCTTGCAACATGGCCAAATCGCCTTTTTCTACGACCAAATCCATTTCCGGTGGAATTGCCTTTTTCTCATCCGAATGCAAACCGATACGAAATCTTCCGGACAACACGTACCCCTTTTTCCGAGTGGCTTTAAGATCCTTAATTTCCAGGATATCGTTTTTGTAATTGAGCTTGGCCTGAGCACTATCAATCGGAAGCGCATCAAACCGCCCGTCCGCTAATGAGACATCTCCGGCGAGTACGGGATTTTTTAAATTTCCCGAACCTTTGAGTTCCGCATCCATGAAACCGGAAATCGGCATCGTCGTATCAAAAAGGCTTCGCATAATCCCCGCATCGAAATGATGCAGCCGCAAATTGTAATCCCATTTATCAGGGCCAATAAAACCATTGAGAAAACACTTCTCTGTGCCGTTGTCGGTCAGCTTAAAATCGTTCATCTCAAGAGTTGGGTAATCGGCGTACACCATCACTCCGGAAAGTTGTTGGCCACTTCCCACGATTGGTGAAAACTCGACTTTGCCCGGCTTCAAAGTGAGATGCGTAACATTTCCGTCCAGCGTGTATTGATTGACCCAAAGAGACCGAGCAAAGATGTCCAGTTCGATGGGAGAATGCGGCTCCGCCGGATTTTCGGAATTTGACTTCCAACTTCCGGTTACCTCCGCTCCCCCAAAAAAAGACAGCAAGCCGGCGCGAAGGTTTCGTGAGTCCGCGATGATTTGCATGGTACCCGCACCGTTTCTCTCTAAATAAATTTTGCTTCCTGGCAGCAAGGCGAGGTAGCCGTCACCGCTTTCTGCCCGGATGCCCGCCAAATCCCATTGTCCGCCTCTGCCGGTGATTTGGCCTTTCAGCGAACCGCCCAACGGAAATGGACCAAACCCATCATGATGGCCATCGAACGCGATGCCATAAACCAGATTGTTCGAAGGGCCCGACACGCGAAATGTTGCATTGCTCTCCCCTTCCCACTTAGCGGGCCAATCCAGCAAATGAAACACCGATTGCAAATTAAGATCTTTGCCCTCTCCGGCCAAATGCGAAGAGCTTTCAGAAACCCGCGAAATAGCGCCTGCAAGTGAAAACGTCCCACCTTTCACGAGATGGCCCCTACATTCGGAAATCAGGATCGCGGAGGAACTGACTTTAATAGATGCCGTGACATCAAATTTCTCTTTTCGCCACTCGACATCGGAAAAATCGACTTTGGCCTTGCTGTCGATTTCTCCCAATTTGCCCGCAAAGGTAGCGGTCACATTACCGACTCCCTTCGGTATGTTTTTTTGAGGCAACGAAAACCGCGAAAGTATCTCTTCGATGCGAACGTTCTTCGCGTGCACCGAACCTTTCAGGTATTCTGATTCTTGATTAAAGTCGCCATTGAACTCGATAGCCTTCTCGGTTGAGCCATCCAGTTTCCATTGCGGTCCCTCGCGTGTTATCTTCGCGGTGATATTTTCAACGGAAAAATCATTAACCCAAAGAAGTGGCGCACTAATTTTCGATTCGATCGAAAGATCAGGCCATCCGACGCGCCCGGTCACAATTGTTTCGCCGTCCACCGCAAAGGAGTTTGTGCCCCAGTGTTGGAACTGGATGTTGCTCGTGAAATACCAATGGTTCGTTTTGAACTGCGCCTCACCAACTCCATGAATTGCCCGTGCGTCTTGGCTTAACGAAAATTCGGAAAGCGTTACGTTCTCTCCGGAAAATTTCATGCTTGTACGCAATTCATTGAATGAAAAGGTTTGAATGCCGCCATTCGTCCACGTAAAAGAGGCGACACCAACGGGCAGCGCATCTCGAAACAGGAGGTCGGCATTTCCGTCCAGTTTTCCAGATACGACGGCGGTTGACTTAATGATATCGAGCAGCAGTTGGGGGTTGGCGGCCTGCAGAGACAATTTCGCCTGGACACGCGGATTCTTTCTTAACGATGCCCATGTAAGCTCCCCGCTGTAGCCACCGGCAATTCGAATGTCTTTCAACGCCACGTTGTCAGGAGAACCGTTGATTTTCGCTTGTCCGCTCCACGCCCCTCCAGACGGAACAAACTTCAAATTTTTAAACGATATATCGCCTGTCGATTGCGGACCGGACCATGCGCCTTTCATGGAGCCGCGCACATCCATGGATCCCGTGATCATGGGATAGCGAGATACGAGCGGCGGCCACAAGTCCGGAGGAATATTCGCACCATCCACGAGGATGTCCATTAGTTTTTCTTTCGAATCAATGGTTCCGGATGCTGCCACGCGGGACCCACGACCGAAGTCAAGTTTGAAATTCGAAAGCTTAACAATGTTGTCCGCGATCATTGCGTTAAGGACGAGCGCATCACTGGTGAAATCGATGCGTTTGCGGTCGATCGTCACGCGGCCATCGACGCGTTCGTTCGCTCGAAAACGTCCCCATTCAAATCCTTCGATATCCATGTTGCCGGCGACGCTGGGCGATGTCTGTGCGGTGTCGATATCAAGCCGCGCGTTCAGTCGCCCGTTCACGTTGTCCCAACCGTTTACTTGTGCCGCTTTCGCAAGCGACACATCGGACATCGCCACCGACCACACAGCGAAATCATTTCCGGAAAATTGTCTGGTGACTTCGACACGGCCCTTGGAAAAATCGGCGGAGGCCAAAAGTTTTTTGTCTTCAACCGAAAATGTTCCCTCGAGCGATGGAATCACCACTTTGCCATAGATCGGATTGAGAGAAACGTTTCCTTTGACCGATGGATTGGTAAGGCTTCCCTTTATTTCGCACAAAAACGAAATCGTGCCGCCAGCCAAGCTTTTCGAGGCGTCTTGAGAAAACGCAGTTAGGAGTTTCGATATTGATGCTTTGTTCGCTCGCGCCGTTAACATGACGTGAGGATTGGTCCAAGGCGTTTCAATATTTCCTTTAACAAAGACGGCCGATCGAATTTTTACGGAAACCAAACGAATTTGTTCCGGAGACAAAACCACTTCCGCAGAGAACGGAATTAGCATATCGTTCTGCTTCCAGACCATGCGCTCGGTATGAGCGCGAATGCTCCAGTGTTGAAGAATTGGCTTGGGTCGCAGAATTCCCCCGAGCGTTCCGTCGGCAGACACGGCCCCCTTAAGGTCAGGAATCTTCGGGAAACGCTCCGAAAGTTGGTGCAGCGGAATTTCAGCTTTGATTTCTTTCGTGTGAAACGTAACGGTCCACGGAAGGCCCGGTTGCGGCAACACCTTACCTCGGATTTGAATTTTTCCCCAGTCGGTTGTAGCGACCAACGATCCCAAAAAATTGGTGCGAATCTTTTGGACACGAATATCGATCCGATAGCGATCTTTCAGCATTCGCTCAATCCGGGGTCCCGCTTTCCAACATAAAAGCAAGTGGGCACCGATCCACGTGGAACAGCAGATAGCGGCGATAGCGAACGAAACAGAGGTCGCGCGGCTCAACTTCTTCATGAAAAATAAAAGGGGTTTTGGCCGCGCAAGTGTGGCCAAAACCCCTTACTAACTCTCATTTAAGATTTTTAACCGTTAGCTACGGACAGGTCTTTTCACCGGCGCTGGACTAAACACGAGCTTTTTCGCATCGGGATCGTAATCCACGTACACTTTCCCGCCAGTGGTTAATCTTTTTGCCAGGATTTCTTCCGCCATCGGGTCTTCGAGATGACGCTGAATCGTGCGCACCAATGGTCGAGCTCCGTAGTTCGGATCGAAACCCTCCGACACAAGGAAGTCTTTCGCTTCATCGGTCAGCGTTGGCACAATGTCTTGGTTGGCCAACTTCTTCGAAACTCTATCCAAAATAATATCGAGAATTTTCTTTGCGTCGTCCCGAACCAGCGGATGGAACACGATGATGTCATCAATTCGGTTTAAGAATTCGGGATTGAAGTGGCGTTTCACCTCTTCCATCACGGTGTCTTTCATCGATTTGTAATCGCGATCCACGTCTTCACTCGAAACGAATCCCAACGATTTCCCTTTCGAAATGAGGCGCGCTCCGACGTTCGATGTCATGATCACTACGGTGTTCTTGAAACTCACCTTGTGCCCGAGATTGTCGGTCACGTGACCATCGTCCATGATCTGCAACAAAATATTGAACGTGTCGGGGTGCGCTTTCTCGATTTCATCGAGCAACACAACCGAATAAGGTTTGCGTCGCACGGCTTCGGTAAGTTGCCCACCTTCCTCGTAACCAACATAGCCCGGGGGCGCACCAATAAGGCGTGACACGGAAAACTTCTCCATGTATTCGGACATGTCGATACGAATCAGCGCTTCCTCGTTGCCAAACAAAAACTCAGCAAGCGCACGCGCAAGCTCCGTTTTACCAACGCCGGTGGGACCAAGAAAAATGAAGCTACCGACCGGTTTCTTCGGATCTTTAAGACCCGTTCGCGAGCGGCGAATCGCTTGCGAAATACTGCGAATCGCTTCTTCTTGTCCGATGACGCGGTTGTGCAGCGCGTCTTCCATGTGCAGCAACTTGTCGGATTCTTTCTCGGTCAGCTTGTTGACCGGAATACCCGTCCACATAGACACCACACTGGCGATATCTTCTCCCGAAATGGTCGGGATCGTTTCTTCACGACTCGCGCGCCATTTCTTTTTTTGCTCTTCGATTGATTTCTTCAGTTCCTTTTCGGAGTCACGCAGGCGCGCTGCTTTTTCATATTCCTGAGAAGCGATGGCTCCGTCTTTGTCTTTCGTCAAACTCTCAAGCTCGCCTTCACGATCTTTGATGCTTTTTGGCATCGTCGATATTTGAAGACGTGCACGGCTGCCCGCCTCGTCGATTAAGTCAATTGCTTTGTCCGGCAAGAATCGATCGGTAATGTAACGTTCCGCGAGTTCTGCGGCCGCTTTCATTGCCTCGTCCGAATATTTCACTTTGTGATGGCTTTCGTATTTCTCTCGCAGCCCCATAAGAATTTTGATGGTGTCCTCGATGCTGGGTGGATCCACCTGTATCGGTTGGAAACGTCGTTCGAGCGCTGCGTCGTGTTCAATATGACGGCGGTATTCGTCGAGCGTGGTTGCACCGATGCACTGTAGTTCACCGCGCGCGAGCGCAGGCTTCAGCATATTTGATGCATCGATGGCACCTTCGGCGGCGCCGGCACCAATCACGGTGTGCAGCTCATCGATAAAAAGGATGATCTGATTTTTTGCACGGCGGATTTCTTCCATGATGTTCTTTAAGCGCTGTTCGAATTCGCCGCGGTACTTCGTGCCGGCGACAACCGCAGCCAGGTCGAGCGTCATTACGCGGCGGCCTTGGAGAACTTCCGGAATATCGCCGGACGCAATTTTCTGCGCGAGTCCCTCCACAATCGCCGTTTTTCCCACACCAGGATCACCAATGAGGACCGGATTATTTTTCGTTCGGCGAGCAAGGATCTGAATGAGACGCGTAATTTCATCGGCTCGGCCAATGACGGGGTCCGACTTCTTCTCTTTGGCAAGAACGGTTAAATCGCGACCAAATTCATCGAGTGTCGGCGTTTTCGATTTCGGTTTTGAGGAGGACGCACTGCCGCCGGATTGTGTTTGCTGCGCCTGATGAGGCTGCCCTTCTCCCAGGAGTGAAATTACTTCTTCACGAACCACATCCAAACGAACGCCGAGATTCTCCAACACGCGAGCCGCAACACCTTCTTCTTCTCGGATGAGCCCCAAAAGCAAATGCTCGGTGCCCACATAGTTGTGGCCCATGTTCTGCGCTTCTTCCACGGCCAATTCCAAAACTTTTTTCGCTCGCGGTGTAAACGGAATTTCGCCGAGCAGCATCACGTTATCACCGGTGCCGACAATCTTTTCAATCTCGCTGCGCACACGTCGCAGGTCCACGCCCAGGTTTGCAAGAACTTGAGCTGCAACGCCTTCACCGAGCGCAATCAATCCCAAAAGCAAATGCTCGGTACCGACGTAATCATGGTTCAACCGTTTGGCTTCTTCTTGCGCAATGAGAATGACGCGCTGGGCTCTCTCTGTGAACCGGTTGGACATCCGAGGTGTTCCTCCTTATTATTTCAAGCGAAGTTTTAAGACGGAAATGTTATCTATTTCCCATACTCGTCGCTAGTTTAACCAACGAATTGAAAAATCGCCATGTTTTTAAATCCCGGTCAATCATTTTTTAATTCTCCGCGAAAATAATCGGCGCGAATCGACTCAACCGACACCGGGGTCCGGCTTCGTGGAGAACGAATTTGAAGATGAACTGGCTGGGAAAGGAAAAAGAAACTCGTAACTTTGTCCATCTTGAGCGGCAACTGCTTGCGCAACTTAAGTCCCAGCCGGACAAGCGAAACATGCTTCATTCCTTCGGCCAGGTTTAACGTCCGTGCCCACTGCAACGTTCCAAACGATCGTGAAATGAGATCTTCGGCCCGCAATTTCAAGTTCGACTCTTGGATATTCTGGTGTTCTTGCTTCTCACGGAGACAGATTTCTTTCACCGCTTGCTCCACTTCCTTTATTAATTGTGACTCCGATTCCCCCAAAGTTCTTACGTTTGAAATTTGAAAAAGATCTCCGAGCGCCATGGTTCCTTCTCCGTAGAAGCCACGTGCCGTTAATCCGTACTGAGCAAGTTCGTTAATTACGTGCTGGATTTTCCCGGTCATAACCAGCGCCGGCAGGTGAAGCAGACAAGAAGCGCGGAACCCAGTCCCCATGTTGGTTGGGCAGGCAGTGACGTAACCAAGCTGCGCGTTATAAGAAAACGCAAGTCTTCCGGCCAAATCGTCGTCCAGCCGCGACAAGGTTTCCCACGCCTCGGTGAGGGCCAACCCCGGACGAAAACACGCGGCTCGAATATGGTCTTCTTCGTTGATCATGACCGACGTTGTTTCGCCGGAGCCCACCACGAGCCCAACGTCCCCTTCTTTCTCGGCATGTTCGTGAGAGATCAGTTGGCGCTCCATGAGAAACAAACGATCAAGTGCGCTTAGCTGGTTTAGCCGGAACACGCTGTTTTTGTCCATGGTCGGCGAGCTTCGAACAGCTTCCGTTATATTCTCGAGCGTTTTCTTCTGCTGCGAAGCGCTCGCGTGGTGCGGAAACGAAACGCCAAGCAAATTTCGCGCGATTCGGACGCGCGAGGAGAGAACGATTCCGTCAAAATCATCGCCGCCGGCGGTGATCCAACTCGGCGGCGCCGAAGCCCACGGAGTGAAATCACTTTTGCTCATATTTTTTCTCGAACTCCACGATTTTGTCGCGTAGCTTCGCCGCTAACTCGTATTGTTCTTTAGAAATCGCCTGCTGCAACTCGAGTCGCAAGCTAGCAATCATCTTCTCGCGGTCTTTTATTTTCATTTTCGCAACCTCGGCAGGCGCCTTCTTCCCTTTGTGGGACGTGCTACCATGAATTTTTACGAGAAAATTTTCGGTTTCGTCATGGAAATGAAGATAACACTCCGAACATCCCATTCGACCGGATTTCTTGAATTGAGCCAAAGTCCAATGGCACGCCGGGCAAGCGGACTTGTTGACCGGAGCGGATCCCAATTTCGAGTGCCAGTTTGTTAACACGTCAAACAATTCGTTAAACGCGGGAGCGACTTGGGTAGGGAAACTGAACGGCGCCGTAAAGATTTCGTCGGCCGTTGAATTTAGAATATCGAGATTGAGGCCTTTTTTTTTCGCACAACTTTCGCAAAGTTCGAGATTAACATTGGCGCCATTAATGAGGCCGCGGAAATGAAAACTTGCTTCTTTTGTTTTGCATTCCGAGCAGATCATACGACCTACGAATTGTCCGCCTCATGGCGCACGAGCTGTTTGAAGAGATTTATCAAATGTATGGTCGCCGGCCCGGGTCGTCCTTTTCCAATCTTGCGACCGTCGATCTTCGTGACGGGGATGATCTCGGCGGCCGTTCCGGTAAAAAACACTTCGTCCGCGTCAAACAGACTTCGGGGATAGAACAATTGTTCTTTCAGTTTGAACGTGGTGTGTTTCTTGATGATTTCAAAAACCACAGCGCGCGTGATACCGACAAGCACCCCGGCGGAGGTGGGCGGGGTGACAACGGTGTTCCCCTTCACGAAAAACACATTGTCACCGGTACATTCGGACACGTGACCGTTCACATTAAGCATCAACGCTTCGGGCACGTTCTTCCGAACTGCTTCAATCTTAGCCAAGATATTGTTCAGGTAGTTCATTGACTTGATGCTTGGGTCGAGCGCCGCGGTCAAATTGCGACGCGTCTTCGCAAACACCGCCGATAGTCCGTTCTCGTAACATTCGGCTGGGAAAAGGCGTAGTTTGTCAGCGATCACAATCACGGAGGGCCGAGGGCACGCTCGTGGATCAAGACCAAGGTCGCCCACACCGCGCGTTATCAACAAACGAATGTAGGCGTCCTGCAATCCATTTTTCTTAATAGCTGTTCGAACAATTGCTGCTAAATCGCTTATGGTAAGCGGGATTTTTAACGAGATGAGCGAAGCCGAACGCTCGAGCCGTCGCAGGTGTTGTTCCAATCGGAAGACATGCCCATGATAGGCGCGAATCCCCTCGAACACGCCATCGCCGTACAAGAGCCCGTGATCGAAAACGGAAACTTTGGCGTCTCTTTTCGACAACCATTTTCCATCGATGTATATTTTGGGATCCGACATTCCTTAAGAACTCCTTCGTTTTCTGAAATTACCGTCCGACAAATGATACGTGGTTCCGGCTTTTTTGGCCAGTTCTTCGTTGTGCGTCACAATGATAGTCGCAACGCCATCACGATGAATTTCCGAGAAAATTAAATCGCTGACCGATTGTGCCGTGTGCTCATCGAGATTGCCTGTGGGTTCATCGCACAGCAGCAGCTTCGGACGACGAATTAACGCGCGCGCCAGTCCCACGCGTTGCTGCTCCCCTCCTGAAAGCTGATGGGGTTTATGTGTCAGCCGATTCGAAAGACCAAGCCGGTCAAGTAGCATCTTCGCTTCGATCATCGCGCCGGAGACGTCTTCCCCGGCCAATCGGGAAGGAATTATTACATTCTCAAGCACGTTCAAGTCGGGCAACAAGTAATGGAACTGAAACAAAAATCCAATCGTGTTGAGCCGTTGTTGCGACCGTAGAGTATCCGACATTGAGGACGTGAGTCGTCCGTTAAGGAAAATTTTTCCAGTGGTTGGCGGCTCCATGAGTCCCGCGACATGCAAAAGAGTGGATTTGCCGGCCCCGGATGTTCCCACAATAGCGACCGAATCCCCACTATCAAGTTTTAAATCGATTTCATTGAGAATCTGGAGTTTTCCAAAACTTTTTGAAATCGATTGGAGCTCCAAAACGCTAGCCATATCGAATTGCATCCAAGGGGTCGAGCTCCGCAGCGCGTCGAGCTGGATAGAGCGTGGCCAGCAGAACAATAACCACCGCGGCAAAAACGACCGTGATGATATCGATCGGATCAAGGCGGACAGGTAACTTATCGATGTAGTACACGTCCGCCGGAAGTTGAATTAGATTGGTGCGCGCCAAAAGAACGGAGATCCCTATACCCAAAACGGTACCAATCAACGTTCCGGCCACGCCCATGATGATTCCCTGGAATAAAAAAATCCGGTGGATGGTAGCTTTGGTGGCGCCCATCGCCCGAAGAATTCCAATCTCTTTGATCTTTTGTGTAATGGAAAGTAATAGGTTGCTCACAATCATTACCGAGGCGACCAAGGTTACCAGCGTGAGGATAATGAACATCACGGTCTTTTCGAGTTTAAGAGCGGAAAACAGATTTCGATTTCGGGACAACCACGATTGAACCCAGTAAGCGCCTTCAAACCGACGTTGCAGAGTGCGTGCCACGGCGTCAGCGTCTTCAACATTTTTGAGTCGGAGACCGACACCGGAAATCATGTTGCCCATGTCAAAAAGAGATTGAGCCGGCTTTAGATCGATGTAAGCAAGCGACGAATCGTAATCGTAGAGCCCCGACTGAACAATACCTGCAACGAGGAACAAATGGGCCTGAGGAATGGACAATGCGGTCAGCCCAATAGAACCGGGCGTAATCACCCAGACCGTTTCTCCTACTTTCGTGCCAATGTTGCGCGCGAGTTCCGCGCCGAGAAAAATACGGGGCTTCGATTCCTTCGTTATCCCCAGCGAAAGATGCTCCCATTTGCCGTGAATCAGTTTCTTTTCGAGATTCGCCACCGTGGGTTCGCGCGCCGGGTCAATTCCCTTCATCATTGCGCCAGAACTCTGAGAACCGTGCCCAATCAGCACCTGACCAGAAACATAGGGCGACCATCCAGCAATCGTGGGTTCGGTATCAAGCACCTTTGAAAGGTCGGCGCTTGCAGGATCGATCTGGCCCATAAAACCTGTCACAAATATGTGCGGTTGTACGCCGAGGATTTTTTCGCGGATGTCTTCACGAAAACCTGTCATAACAGCGAGAGTGATAATAAGAGAAGCGACACCAAGTGCCACACTGCCGGTGGCGAGCCAGCCAATCATCCACCCGTAAGCACCTTGTCGGCGGTTCGTGAGATAGCGGAAAGCGAGATAAAGTTCGGCGGACATTGGCTTTCAGCTCTCAGCGATCAGCTTTCAGCACATTGTTCCACCGAAAAGCTGGAAGCTGTGAGCTGATCGCGGTGTTCATTGAGGTTTTAGTAGTGGAAATAAAATGACTTCGCGAATGGAAGCGCATCCGGTCAAAATCATGGTGAGCCGGTCGATCCCGATTCCCAATCCGCCGGCCGGCGGCATTCCGTGCTCAAGCGCCAAAATGAATTCTTCATCCTTCGGCATGGCCTCTTCATCACCCGACTGGCGCTTCGCGAGCTCCTCCCCAAATTTGCGGCGCTGCTCATCGGGATCGTTCTGCTCGGTGTAGGCGTTTGCCACTTCTTCCTTCGCAATAAAAAGTTCAAATCGATCGGCCAACAAGGGCTCGTTCGGCTTCGTTTTTGCCAATGGCGAAAACGCTGACGGATAGTCGAGCACAAACGTCGGCTTATTCAAATGGACGAGAATGCGTTCATCAAACAAAAGATCGAATATTTTTCGTTCGGTGGCGTCTTTGGGAATCTTTAATCCTTTCGAAACCGCGGCCTCGGTCCATTTCTTTGTTTTGCAAAGATCGATCATATCGAGGTCCAAAAATCTCTTAAACAAATCGACAAGCGATGCGCGATCAAACGGTTCTTGAATGTTGCAGGTTTCGTTTCGGTAATTAACCGTGGTGACGCCCAATTCTTTTGCGGCGCCCTGAATCAGTTTCTCCGCCAAATCCATCATATCGTTCACATCGCCGTACGCTTGATACGCTTCGAGAATCGTGAACTCCGGGTTGTGCCTTGTGTCGATGCCTTCGTTTCGAAACGCACGTCCAATTTCGTACACCCGTTCAAATCCGCCGACGAGAAGACGCTTCAAATAAAGTTCGGGAGCGATCCGCATATAAAGCTTTGTATCGAGCGCCTCGTGATGCGTGGTAAATGGTTTCGCGGCCGCTCCGCCAGGGACCGCTTGCATAAGCGGGGTTTCGACTTCGACAAAGTGTTCTTGCGCGAGCGTGCGGCGCAACGAGTGAATAATGTTCGAACGACTCAAAAATCGATTCTTGCTTTCCTGATTTGTTCCCAAGTCCAATTCGCGTTGGCGCGAGCGCATTTCGACGTCGGTCATGCCATGAAATTTCTCGGGCCAGGGCCGCAGTGATTTGGACAAAATTTCGAATGATTGTACCTGCAGCGTCAGTTCGCCGGTCTTCGTGCGACACATGGAACCAGTGATGCCAAGGATGTCACCCAAATCAACTTCTTTGAGAAACTCCTTGTATATCTCCGCTCCCAAATCCGCGACGTTCAATTTCAACTGAAGCTGACCGGAATTGTCTTTGATGTGCGCGAAACAAAGTTTGCCGAGATCACGACGCGTCATGAGGCGGCCGGCAACCTTTAAAACAGCGCTATCGAGCGGTGACGGCTGACCTTCCACTTTCGGAATCTTGGAATCGAATTCGTTCACCACCTGCAAAAGTGTGTGCGTGCGGACGAACCGATGTCCGTAAGGAGTCTTTCCTTGGGAAAGCAAACGATCTTTCTTTTCGCGGCGCTGTTGAATCAGCTGCTCAACGGCGACCGTCGTTTCAGCAGAGGTTGGTGCGGGCTTGTTCAAGATTTCGGTTTCAGGGATTCAGAAATCTTTGATCGCAACGTTTTTGGATCGAAAGGTTTTTCAATATAGGCTTTAACGTTGGCGGACATTGCGAAGACATCGCGCAATTGCCCTTTTGCGGTAAGAATAATGATCGGAATCTCTCGCGTCTTAGGATTATCCAAAAGTTGCGTCTGAACGGTGTACCCGTCCATCTCAGGCATCATCACGTCCAATAAAATAAGATCCGGTAAGCTTTCGTTCGCTGCGTTCAATGCTTCGCGACCATTGTGCGCGGTGATCACCGCGTACCCGTCTTTCTCAAGCAAAAATTTCAAAAGCTCAACGACGTCTTTTTCATCGTCAACAACCAGAATCTTGGACACGAATCCTCCTATGAATTGGCTGGCAGTGTAGCATCTTTGTTGGTGGCCTTCCAATCGAGATACGCTTTGATAAATGGATCGATTCCCCCGTCCAACACTTCCTGCACCTGGCTTGTTTTAAAATCAAAACGTTCCTCTTTAACCAATTGATACGGCATGAAAACATACGAACGAATTTGATGTCCCCACGCAATCTGCCCGCGCTCGTCGTAATGTTTTTCCAGCGCCGCACGTTTTTTCTCTTGTTCGAGATCAAAAAGTTTTGATTTGAGAATTCGCATCGCGGTCTCACGGTTCTTTATTTGAGACCGTTCTTGTTGACAAGCGACAACAATGCCGCTCGGGACGTGGGTAATTCGAACAGCGGATTCCGTTTTATTGACGTGCTGCCCGCCGGCCCCGGAGGATCGGTACGTGTCAATTTTCAAATCGGCGTCCTTCACTTCAATATTAATGTCGTCATCGATTTCAGGAATGACATCAAGCGCCGCAAACGATGTATGCCGTCGCGCATTGGAATCAAAAGGAGAAATTCGAACCAACCGATGAACCCCGGCCTCGGCTTTAAGAAGTCCGTACGCGTACGGACCGCGAATAACAGCCATTACGCGTTTGAGTCCGGCGCCGTCACCCTCAAGAAAGTCGGTCACTTCCAGTTGCATTCCCTTTCGTTCGGCCCAGCGCGTGTACATTCGGAACAGCATTTGAGCCCAATCCGCCGCTTCGGTTCCGCCGGCACCGGAATGAAGTGTCATGATCGCATCGGAATTGTCGTGCGGACCGTTCAATAGAGCGCGAATCTCGAGATCGGACAACGTTTGTTGAAGCTTTCCAAGACCGCTCGCCACTTCTTTTTCTTCGTTCTCATCAGCCGCTTCTTCTGCCAAATCGAGATGGGTTGATAAATCCTGCAAATGCGTTGAAAGATCGTTCCACGTTTTAAGCGCCTCTTTCGCCGAGGTGAGGTCGCGCATCACGCGTTTTGCGTTCTGAGCGTTTTGCCAAAAATCCGGATTTGAGGATTCTTGTTCGAGGCGAGCTACGAGATCTCTTTTTCCAGGCAGGTCAAAGAAACCTCCCCAAGTCAGTGACTTTCTTGGAAAGAGTTTCAATCTGATTTCTTAATTCGCGCGACATAGCTTGGAGTATAACATAGAGAAAATTGTGCGCTCGCGATGAATCGGCACATCGACCACGTTACTTCCTTTAACGAGCAACGCCGTTCGGAAAAGTTCTCGTCCGGCCGGATCGATGACCGCGGAAATTCCGGTGTTGGCGGCCCGAACGACCGGCCGTCCGGTTTCTACGGCTCGAAAAACATTTGCGACATAATGTTGTTCCGGAGCGGCGCTGTCCAAAAACCAACCGTCGTTTGTGATATTCACGAAAACATCCACGTCGCTTGTCGATTTCCGTTGAAACAGATAGCCAAACATCGCTTCGTAGCAGATCGTTGCGGAAAATTTAACGCCGTTTAAATCAAAGATAACTGGCCCGGCGCCCGAATCAAACGTTCCCAGCTGGCCCAAATACGGGATCCAGCGTTTAAGAAATCCACCAAACGGAATGTATTCACCGAACGGAACGAGTTTTTGTTTATCGTATTCGCCAACGATCTCCGCCTTCGGATTCAGAAAAAACGCCGCATTGAAATCTTTATCGTCGCGTTTGGTAACGGCGCCGATCAAGTGAAACGTGTTCGACTTCGTTACGACGCCCTCCACCCAGTCCACGTAAAATTTCTGGACGGGATACCAACCGGGAACAGCACTTTCCGGCCAAATAACCAAATCGGGTTTCGACGGCAGAATGTCGGTCACCAACGATTCGTAACGTTCGCGAATGCCCGCCTCGTACGTCGCATCCCATTTCTGATATTGATCAATGTTTCCTTGCAGCAACCCCACTTTCACAAACGAGCTCAAGCTTTCGCCCGATTTAATTGACGTGACCCGGAGCGTTCCCCAAATACACACAACGCCGAACAAAAATCCAACGATGGCGGCATTCGCAATATTTTTTTTGTTTCGGGCGGCGATGATTTCTGCGAGCGTCAGATTAACGAGGACCACAGCGAAAGAAACAAATAGTTCTCCTCCGATGGACGCCAGCTGCAAAATGGGCTTATTGGCCACTTGCGTGTGGGCTAAAAGTGCCCACGGGAAACCGGTGATTACGAGCGACCTCACTTTCTCAAACAAAATCCACACGAGGGCGGCCAACCAGGGGCGCGCCATGTTGGCTGGAAGTTTTCGGTACACGACGCCAAACAAACCAAAATAGACCGCTAGGATACTCGCCAATGCGATCCAAACAGAAAATGTCGTGACCCCACCAATGTTAGCAGCGAGGAAAGTTTTCCAAATCCAAAAAAAGATGATCAAGTTTGCGACGAAACCAAACAGGAAACCTGTGCGAAACCGAGTGGAAACCGTAAGGAAAGGAACGAAAGCGAACCAGGCGAGAATGTGAAAGTTGAAATTAGGAAACGAACATCCGTAAAGCACGCCGCTCAACACGGCGCCAAGCAGCTCGGTCATTTACCGTGACATTTCTTATATTTCTTGCCGCTTCCGCACGGACACAAATCGTTGCGGCCGATTTTGTCGACGGCGATCGGCGCCGCGCCGCTTTTTGCGGAACCCGTTGGCATCGGCACCACACCTCTCGGTGCACCGTTCGATACGTTGGGCAAAGGTTTGTCGGTGCCACCGGCCGTTCCCATACCAAGAACTTCTTCTTTCTGCGTGATCATTGGCGCGCTTACCTGATTATCCATGTTCGATTCAGCCGCCGCGTAAGAAATGTGGAATATATATTCGAGAAACGTTTCGCGAACGCGAACCATCATGGTTTCAAACAGCCGAAAACCTTCCTTCTGAAATTCAATAAGCGGATCCTTCTGGCCGTACGCACGCAAGAAGATGCCGCGGCGCAATTGCTCCAGGTACGTGAGGTGTTCAACCCAAACGCTATCGAGAATTGAAAGAAATACGCCGCGCTGCAATTCGGCAAAATGTTCCGCTCCGATTTCCGCCTGTCGCACGTCGTGGGCTTTCTGGATGGCTTCTTTGAGCCGATCTTCAAGATTTTCTCGCCCGTTAATCTCTTCGACAGGCACCGTCCATTCAATACCAAAATCCGCTTTGAGCCATGCTTTTAACGTTTCGAAATCCCAACGAGACACATCCGCATTTTTTGGCGCCACAGCAGCAAGTTGATCCTCAATCGCTTCTTGGATCATATCTTTGGTGCGCTCGGTCATATCCGACTTGTCGAGGATTGCGTTACGCAGCCGATAAATTGCTTCGCGCTGCTTGTTCATGACATTGTCGTAATCAAGCACCTGTTTGCGAATATCGAAATTCATCGCTTCGACTTTTGCTTGAGCGTTGGCCACGCCGCGGTTGATCCAAGGATGCTGAATGTCTTCCCCTTCTTCCATTCCAAGCTTTCCCATGATGGCGGAAATTCTCTCCGAACCGAACAAACGCATGAGTTCGTCTTCAAGGGATAAATAGAAACGCGAACTCCCCGGATCGCCTTGTCGGCCCGTTCGCCCCCGCAGTTGGTTATCAATACGGCGTGATTCGTGACGCTCGGAGCCGAGAACATGCAAGCCACCGGCCACACGAACCGTCTCCGCTTCCTGCGCATCTTGCGGATTTCCACCGAGCAAAATGTCCGTGCCGCGCCCCGCCATATTGGTCGCGATCGTGACAGCACCTTTTCGTCCGGCTTGCGCAATAATTTGCGCTTCCTGTTGGTGGTACTTCGCGTTCAACACCTGGTGCGGGATTCCTTTGCGACGCAGCAGCGCCGACAGCGCTTCCGATTTTTCGATGGATCGCGTACCAACAAGAACCGGTTGCCCCTTTTTCCAAAGCCCATCAATTTCATCGATGATCGCGTTAAATTTTTCACGTTCTGTTCGGAAAATCCGGTCCGCATAATCGACACGGATGTTCGGCTTGTTGGATGGAATCGCAACAACGTCCAATTTGTAGATCTGCCAGAACTCGTCGGCTTCGGTGAGCGCTGTGCCGGTCATTCCAGAAAGTTTCTTAAATTGACGGAAGAAGTTTTGGAACGTGACCGTCGCGAGCGTTTGGTTTTCCTCCGCGATGCGCATGTGCTCTTTTGCTTCGACCGCTTGGTGCAAACCGTCCGACCAACGGCGGCCCGGCATCAAGCGACCCGTAAACTCGTCAACGATGATGACTTCGCCGTCTTTTACGACATAGTGAACGTCTTTCTTGTAAAGATTGTGCGCACGGAGCGCCGTCGTAATATGGTGAACCCATTCGTTTTGCAAATCGTCGTACAACGACGGCACCTTCAACATTCGCTCGCATTTCTGAATCCCTTGCTCGGTCAATACGACGCTGTGATTTTTTTCATCCACGATGAAATCGTATCCGATCGAAAGATCGGTGTTCGTGTACTTCGCTTGAATTTCCTCTTTCTCGGTGATGAAACGGCCCTGCAAATGCGGAATCAATTTGTCGGCCGCGTAATAGCGTTGCGTGGCCGGGTCCCCTTGCCCTGAAATGATCAGCGGTGTGCGTGCTTCGTCGATAAGGATGGAGTCGACTTCGTCGACGATCGCGTAATTGAACGGACGCAGCGAACGTTGCTCGGCGACGCGCACAAGATTGTCGCGCAGATAATCAAATCCCAATTCGTTGTTCGTTATGTACGTGATATCTTTGTGATGCATTTCCTTGTGCTGATGAAGCGGCATGTCGTGTTGGATGAAACCCACGGTCAGACCAAGGAATTCGAAAATGGGTCCCATCCACTCACGGTCGCGCTTGGCCAGATAGTCGTTCACGGTCACAATGTGCACGCCTTTTCCTTCGAGAGCGTTCAAGTAGGCCGGCAGCGTGGCAACAAGCGTTTTCCCTTCACCGGTTTTCATCTCGGCAATTTTTCCTTGATGCAAGACAATTCCACCGATGAGTTGCACATCGAAATGCCGCAAACCGATTGTTCGCTTCGATGCTTCCCGCACAACGGCGAATGCCTCCGGAAGAATCTCGTCGAGGGCTTTCCCGTTGGCGAGCGCGTTTCGAAATTCGGTCGTTTTCGCTTTAAGTTCGTCGTTCGACAGCGGCTGAATTTGCGCTTCAAGCGTGTTGATCTCATCAACAAGCGGTTGGATTTGTTTAATGATGCGTTCGTTTCGCGTCCCGGCGAAGAAACGCACAATGGTCTGTAGCATGGCGGGATCTTACAATTTAGTCCACGGAAAAATACTTGGCGTCGGGATGGTGCACGATGATGGCGGACGTTGATTGTTCCGGATGAAGCTGAAATTCTTCGGACAACTCAACGCCGATGCGATTGGGCTCAAGCAAATCAAATATTTTTACTTGATCCTCAAGATTTGGACAGGCGGGATAACCAAAACTGTAGCGAGATCCTTGGTATTTCTGTTGGAACAAGTCGCGTGGGGTCGGAGAATCCTGGTTCGCTATCCCCAACTCCAAACGAATTCGTTTGTGCCAATACTCCGCGAGCGCTTCGGCGGTTTCCACACTAAGCCCATGCAGATACAAATAGTCCGTGTATTGGTTGCTCTTGTAAATTTCCTGAATACGTGGTGTCGCGTCGGAACCGATGGTGACAATCATCATCCCAATGACGTCCATCTCCGGCGACCCGAGCGGCCGAAAGAAGTCCGAGATGCACAAATACGGATCCTTGTGTTGCCGCGGGAACACGTATCGCTGTCGTTCGGTTTTCAAATCCTCATTAAAAATCACGAGCGAATCCCCGTCCGATTGACACGGAAAATAACCGTACGCCACTTGGGGATGAAAAATTCCCTCGCGCAACACGTATTGTTTCCATTTTTCGTAAAGCGGATACACGGTCTGTTCCATCATTCGATTGTATTCTTCGAGACTATTTTCCCGCACGCGTTTAAAACCCCAGCGTACCTTTAGCAACGCCGTTTCGTTCATAAATGCAAACACTTCTTTCAAATCAATCCCACGCACAACCCGCGCCCCCCAGAAAGGCGGCTTCGGAATCGACAAACTGGGTGGAACCTTTGATCGAATAAGAACACCCGTGCTGGTGACTGGCTTCGATTTTAACGACGACGATTCCTTTGAAGTCGCTGCCAGGATTTCTTCCCTTTTTCGGATTGTCGTTAATTTTTTATCGGCCACCGCACCGACGAGTTCATCCATGAGGCGCAACCCGGCGAACGCGTCGTTCGCATAAAAAACCTTTCCTTTATAGATGTCGCGCAAATCGACTTCCACAAATTTGCGCGTGAGCGCGGCTCCGCCGAGAATTACATCGTAAGTGATATTGCGGTTGTTCATTTCCTCGAGATTCTCTTTCATGACCGCGGTGGACTTAACGAGAAGGCCCGACAAGCCGATGGCGTGCGGTTTGTGTTCTTCGGCCGCTTTTAAAATAGCATCGATCGGCTGCTTGATCCCCAAATTGATCACGGTGTAACCGTTGTTTGAAAGAATAATGTCCACGAGATTCTTCCCGATGTCGTGGACATCTCCTTTCACGGTCGCAATAACAAGCTTCCCTTTCGATGTGCCACCAGCGACTTTCGGAATGTGCGGTTCAAGATAACGGACCGCCGCTTTCATGGTCTCGGCCGACTGCAACACAAACGGCAACTGAATTTGGCCGGCGCCAAACAATTCTCCCACCACCCGCATTCCTTCGAGCAAAATTGTGTTAATGACATCGAGCGCTGAATATTTTTCGAGTGCTGTTTCTAAAACTTTTTCGATGTTTTGCTTGTTGCCGTTAATGATGCGCTGCTTCAAATTCTCTTCGACCGATTTGGGTTCCTCTTTTGCTGTCGGCCCAGCATCCGCCTTCGCGCCGGCGTAATACGCCATAAATTCTTTAAGCGGATCGTAAATGCAGATGCCGTCGGCTCCAAATTTTCGTTCATCAAAAACAAGTTGTCTCGCGAGCTCGCGACCTTTTTCATCGATCTGGAACAGCGGCATAATTTTTTTTGCGTTAACGATGGCCGAGTCGAGACCCGCCTCAATAGCGTAATGCAAAAACACACTATTGAGAACCGCGCGTGACGCTGACTGCAGTCCAAAAGAAATATTGCTCACTCCCAGCGTGGTGTGCACGTCGGGCAATTCGCGTTTGATCTCGCGAATAGCTTCGATCGTTTCAATGCCGGCTTTGCGGAATTCTTCTTCTCCGCTACCGAGCGTAAAGGTAAGCGTGTCAAAAACAATATTCTCGCCCGGCACCCCGTATTTCTTGACGGCGAGATCGTAAATGCGTTTTGCAATCTCTACCTTCTTTTGTTTGGTCTTCGCCATTCCTGCCTCATCAATTGTGAGAGCAACGACGGCCGCACCGTAGGTGGTCAGCATCGGACAAATCTTGGCCATTCTTTCTTCGCCATCTTCAAGATTGATCGAATTAATTATGGACTTACCACCGTACAGTTTGAGGGCCGATTCAATAACCGGTGCTTCGGTGGAATCAATCATGAGCGGAACGCGCGCTTGAAGCACAAACCGCTTGATTGTCTCATCCATGTCTTTGATTTCGTTGCGTCCAACATAGGCGGTGCAAACGTCCAGCACATGCGCCCCTTCCGCCTCTTGTTCCTTGGCCACGTTCACCATCGAATCGTAATCGTTGGCCAAAAGGAGTTCACGAAAAAGTTTTGAACCGTTCGCGTTCGTGCGCTCACCAATAATGAGCGGTGCCGGTTCTTGGCGAATGGGTGTGGTCATGTACAAACTTGCAACGGTGGCCACGCGTTTTGGTGTGCGCTGCTTCGGCGTGATCTTAGAAACCGCTTGAACGACAGCGGCCAAATGATCGGGCGTCGTTCCGCAACACCCCCCGACCACATTCACACCATGCTGATGAATAAACTCGACCAGGTGAGCCGCCAAATCCGCTGGAGTTAACTTATAAACCGCTTTTCCACCGACGTTCTCGGGCAAACCGGCGTTCGGCAAAACAGAAATGTACCGATTGGTAAGTTGGCCGAGCGTGCGCACATGTTCGCTCATCTCGCGCGGGCCCGTGGCGCAATTGAGGCCTATGGTATCCACGGGAAAACATTCGATGACAGAAATGGCGGTGGCCATATCGCTGCCAAGGAGCATCGTACCGGTCGATTCAATTGTCACCTGAACATTCAATGGAATGCGAACTTTCGTCTTCCTCATTGCGTCCAAACAACCGTTGATAGCGGCTTTCACTTGAAGAAGATCTTGGGAGGTTTCAATCAAAAGAAGATCGACACCGCCCTCGATCAACCCTTCGGCCTGCTCGGCATAGTTAAACCGAAGTGTGTCAAAATTCGTGTGACCCAGGGACGGCAGTTTTGTACCGGGGCCCATAGAACCGGCAACAAAACGCGGGTGGTCCGGCGTAGAGAATTGTTGGGCGACCTCGCGAGCAATTTTCGCGGCTTCGCGGTTGTACTCGAGAACTTGCGATTCCAGTCCATATTCGCCGAGAACGATGCGGTTCGCGCCGAACGAATTGGTTTCAACGATGTCGCAACCCGCTTTGAAAAAGTCCGCGTGGATTTGTTTCAACCATTGCGGTCTCGAGAAACATAGAACTTCTGTGCAGCCTTCCTTTCCCTCATAGTCATCGATTGTCGGGTTGAAAGCCTGCAGGTTGGTGCCCATGGCACCATCGAACACGAAGATGCGGTCGGAGAGAATCCGCCGGTATTGCTCAAGTTGCATCCGGCGCCGAATTTACTATTTAGGGATTGGCTGTGGGAGCCGTCGCATCCAGTTTGGTCAGTGTTTCGTTCGCATCGGCAACAAGCGAACTTTGCGGATAAGCAAGCACAAAGGATTGCAATTTCTCTTTGGCGGCCACCGAATCGCCGCTCAGTGCCGCGTCAATCGCCGTCTCAAAATCTTTTATCTCGGGCGCCTGAACCTTGCCTTCCCCTTTCTTCCCTTTCCAATACAGCGGTGGTGTATCCGGGGTTTCACTGCCGCGCACGGCCGCCACCGCCACCAACTGGTTCTGCTTTGTGTTCGTGTGCGCCACACGCTTTTTCATTTCTTTGAGCCACGACTGGAATGATTCGCTCGTTTTCTTTTTTGGTGCTGCCTCCACCTCCGTCAGTTTTGCGGAGCTTTTGCTGGTCGAAGTCGGCTTCGTGGAGTGGTGAACTTTTTTCTTCTTGCCGGCGGAAGCGTACCCGTTGATTGAAATTGCCAGCATCAAAATGACGATCCACTTTTTCATACGCTCCTCCTATTATTTGGGCAGGTATTCGGCGGGAATATCGGCCGCAAAATCCTGCCAGTCGGAATAAACTTGTTTTGCTTGTTCCAGGGTTTTCACCGCGGTTTCTTTGTCGCCAAGACGCCAGGCGGTCCGTGCTTTGTTGACCATAATTCCGCCATCGTCCGGCGTTAGAATCAAGCCCTTTTCATAATGGGTGAACGCCTCTTTGTAATCGCCGTCCAGATAGGCAAGGTTGCCGAGGTTGTTACGCGCTGCGGATTGAACCTCAACCGCTTCGTCTTCCTTTAAAAGAGAAATGAACGTTTGCCTGCCTTCCGCCGCATGCCCACCTTCCACTTGAATCATTCCCAATCGAACTTGAAGCATATGATCCACGGGATTGTCTTTGATCTCTTTTTTGATGTCTTTTAGCAGCGCTTCGTACCGCTCCTCTTGCAGTTTTGTTAACACCGGCGGAAACGTGCCGCGCACTTTATCAGCGGGAAACGCCTGGGAATCTTTTTCGACCGCGACGAGTGTTACCGGTGGAAACTTTTCCATCGCTTCTTCCACTCGCATATAGCGAATTTGCGAAGGATCTTTTGCCGATAACACCGTCGCAATGCCGCTCTGCCATGCGGCCGCAAAATCTTGTCCAAGACGTGTCGTTTCGATCGGAACCCAATACGTTCCCTGGAAACGAATGAAGCGTTCCGCGGGGAGTCCGATGACCGCTATGTCGCTCTCTTCCGTGTTCGCCATTAATAGAATGTGACCAGGCATATCGATGAGCGCCACGGAAACGCCAACGCTCTCCAAAAGCGCCGCCAACAGCGCTGTTGTGTCGTCACAATCGCCGGTTTTGCGCCGCAACGTTTCGCGAGGAAATTGAACGTAATCCAATACGTCGGGATTTTTCGAGACTTCGGTGAAAGGCGTCTTCGGATCGGGCACATAAGAAATGCCGAGCGCGTTCATCGATTCATAAAAAAGAGCCGCTTTCGCTAATGGGCGAGTGACCGTGGATCCCTTTAATAGCAGCATGTTGTCGCGAATCGCCGTTCGCGCAAATTCGACGATCGGCGGATCCTTCGGAGTGATGAAAGATGCAATTCGGTCCTTTTCACTCCAGGCAATCGTGTTACGTGAGTAAAGCGTGATCGGAGCGTTTTGCGAAATACTTTTCTCGGTATTATCTTCAAAGTACGACACTCTCACATCCATTTGAACGGGGGTATCTTCGGTCAACTCAAAAATAGAATCATTAAATGTCATCGTCACCGGAATCCCCTTCTCTTCGCCGGCGGCCAAGTCCGGAACCACAATTTCGGTTGGAAAGTCACAGTACTTTTTAAGTCCCAAGGTGATCTTCACGTTCCGGAACGATTTGTCATCGTTGTTGCGAACCGTTATCGTTCCAATCGGGTTTTTCACGTAGTACTTGTTTGCCGCCGTGAATACCGGCTTAAGATCGATTTTCTGAATACTGATCAGCGAGACGTCTTTTCTTTTTGGTGCCTTCACCGGCTTCGACTCCGCCCAGTTCCCTTCGTTCCCAGCATCGTTCACACCGACAACACCATAGGTATAGGTAACACCGGGCGTCACGTCTCGATCGACAAACGGCGGTTCGGCGACTTTTGTAACCACCGTTGCAGCCCCCCCACCGGCGCTTGATCGATAGATGGCATACTCTTTCGCTTCAAAGTTCTTATCCCACGTGATTTGCAGGTCGCCATCCACGTCGGCCGCTGCGACATTTTGTAGCGCCTTGGGCACCAGTCGCACCGTGTAGAGAGAAACTGTTTTCAGATCCGTCACGAGAACTTTGTGATCGATACCACAGGAAATGTTTTGGCCTTTTGAAGAAAAGTCGGCTAAAAATTGACCCTTCCGGTTAAAAATTCGCACGCGCTTTGAGCCATTGTCGAGCACGTAGAACCGACCCTCGCTGTCGCACGCAATACTGGCCGGCTCACTCCAGTACGGCGCCTTGCCTTCCTTGTTTGTAATTTCGGAGACAAATTTTCCGCTCGCGTCGTAAAAAATGAGTGCCCTTCGAGCGCCATCCAATAGCGCGATGAGCTCGGAATTCGACGCCAGCCCAACAAGCGAACTGATTTGTCCTTCTTTTTTCCCGTTGGTGCCCACTTGAAACAAGAAAAGTCCGTTCGGACTTAGCACCTGGACGCGCGAATTGTCTTTGTCCGCGACGACGACCGATCCGTCGGATCGGACGCTCAGAAAACTCGGAGACTTAAGGCCGCCTTCTTTCTTTCCTTTTTGCCCGAGCGTCCGCTCAATGTCACCGGTATCCGACATCTTCTTCAAGGTGTGATCGCCCTGATCGGACACCCAAATTTTTCCGGCGTCATCAAGCACCATACTGTGCGGATGAACAAATCCGCCGGTGCCTTTTCCTTTTTTCTTGACCGACGACTTGGACTCGCCTTGATCGTTGACCCACTCAAAAACATTTCGGTCGCTGTTCAGAAGAAAAATGCTTCCGTTCGGGTGGACGAGGCCACCTTGAACCTGGTCTTCCCACTGAGAAATGTGCCGCACCTGCACATGGGCAGCGGGCTCTCGAAACAACCGTGACTTTTTGTCTTTGTTGTTTATTCGGAAAATTTGCAAACGCCCGTTGCCGGTTTCGGACACGAGAATTTGCGTGGAATCGATCGTTGCGATTCCTTTCGGTGTGAGCATTTCTCCAGGATTTTTCCCTTTGGTGCCAAACACGCCAGCCAACGTGCCATCCGGGTTGACTTCACGCCACCGGCCCGGGCTCAAAGACACATAAGCAAATCCGTATTCATCAACAGCGATGCTATGGGGATTCTCAAAGCCATCGAGCGCACCCAACCACTTTCGGTCGGCTGAAAATCGGTGCAACACTCCTTTTGATTGCTCGAGCACCCAGAGTTGTCCGTTCGCACCGTACGCCATGCTCACGACTTTCTTAAGTTGATATTTTTCCGAGGGATAAAGTCGATGCAAGAGCACGCCATCCGCTGAGAAAACATCAATGGCCAATTGATCTTCATACCCGACGGCAATCACGTCATCGGCGCTTACCGCAACAGCGGTCACGCCTTTCGCCGGAAAAGAATAAACCAATTTTGTTTTCTTCCAGTCTTTGGGCGTTGGGTTATCCGAGATTTTCTCAGGAGCGATAACCGCCACCCGCTCCAACCCGGGATCCGCCACAACGAGAGATCCGTCCGACATAAATCCAAAATCGATGGGCGACTTAAAGAGCGCGTTCGCCTTTTTGCCCGGCATTAAAACAACGGAAGCCTTTCCTTCCGGTGAAATTTGCTGGATCGTTTGATTCTCTTCTCCGAGAATCCACGGCTGTTTGTTTTTGTCCAAACGAACTATTCCGGGAACGGTCTTCCGGTCAACCAACGGAATGATTTTTGTGAGTCGAACATCATCGTAGGCTTGAAGCGATGGAACAACAAGTTGAAACACCAAAAGCAACGGCAAAACGGTTCTTTTTTGTGTCACGATTAGGAGCTCCTTATTAATAAGAGGGCGGCATTGGATAAAGCTTGGAGCCAATTTCGATAGAAAGAAAGGGATTTCGTTAACTTGGCAATTTAATTAAGGAGAGAACGAACCATCACATCAACGGCGGCCACTTCACCGAAATTCACATCCGGCATTTGCAGCAGATCCGCCATGCGAATCGTATACAACACCTCATCTGCCGAGCCCGTTGCCGACCCGAGGGTGTCCTGTTCAAACAAGCCATTTGTCCAAGCGAATTCTTTTGTTTTCATGTTCCGAATCTACGGTTGAGTGTTTAAACGACGGTGACACACCGATGAAATTTTCGCGACGTGTTTTCATGCGCAGAACTCCGCCCATTTTCAGGATGCCATTTGTCACATTGTATTTTCCGTCGACAGAGGGTAAAGAATAGGGAAGCAAAACACCGACGACACATAAATAAGACAGGCATAATAAATATATCTTCGTCGTCGGAGGGGCATCATGGACAACAAAACGCAGGTTCAGCAGGCATCGGCCGCACAAATTACAAGCAGCGAGTTCGCGAACCAAATTCAGCTGACGATGAAAAAGTCAAACGAAACCAACCGTCCGTTTTTTATTGTGATGTTAAAAATTGAAAATATGGCTGAGTTCCGGAAAAAACGGCCGCCGCATGTAGTAAATGGATTTCTAAGAGAAGTTTTTCAGGCGGTTCGTATGGCCGTTCATCCAAGTCAATACGTCGGGTTCTTTCAGGATGGCCTGGGACTTGTGTTTGATGCTGTCGATCCCGGAAAAGTCGACACAATCGCAAGACGACTTGTTTCGCTCACACAGAATGTGATTCGTGCGGGCCACTACAACGATCTAACGTCACGCTGGACGGATATCTTGCAGCAGTTCTTGTGGCCGAATAATCCCGGACTGCTTTTTGCGCGCATCGGATGGGCAATCTATCCGCGTGACGGCAACTCTGCTCAAGCCATGATAACTCGAGCTCGCGCGCACGTGTCCGAACTATCGTCTCGCTGATCTGGTATCCGAGACCATTCGGTTGCACGCCGCGAGCACGGTGTCGGCCGACAAGTCCTTCATGCACAGGTGTCCGATCGGACATTCTTTGAGACGACACCCCAGACACTCGAGACCTTCCGCTTGTAGCGCGATATCGGAACCGTTATCGGCAATCGGCGACAACGCTGGACTCCAATCGATAGCTCGGGTCGGGCCGAAAATAGCCACGGTGGGTGTCCCAACCGATACAGCCAGATGAATCGATCCCGAATTGTTCGCGAGCAGAAAGGTCGCCCGTTTTAGAATAGCGGCATTCTTTCGTAAGGACACCGGCGGACAAAGCCCGACGAGATTCTCGAGCCCTTGGTGGACTTTTCGTAACGCCTGTTCCTCCCCCGGCCCCCACCCAAAATAAACGCGCAATTTCAACTTTTGAACGAGATCGGTCGCAACCTGACGAAACCCCTCGGGTTGCCAGCGACAAATCGGATGTTTGTGAATCGGCATAACAATCGCGAACGGAATTCCGTTCAGTCCTTCGTTTGCAATCCACTCCTCAGCAAAGGCCTCGTCTTCCGCGTTAAGAAAAACTTTGGGTCGCACAAATTCCGGCTTTTTGGAGGGCACTTTAATTTTGGCAAACCACTCGTCAATAAGTCGCAGCTTCCGAACCGGCACATACTCCGGTTCCGACGGCACCGGAGCGCGGAAATTGTAATAGAACGACCGCGAAAGGCCGCGATCAAACGCAATTTTCCATCGCGCGCCGCTAGCGAGGGTTAACACGCGCGTGCGCGGGTTCGTTAAATAATCAATCACCACATCGTAGCGCCGCGACCGAATTCGGGAAATTTCGCGCAGCGGCTTTGAGGCGTCATACACAAGCGTGTTTGCAACAAAGGGACTCGTCTCAACGACCGGCGCCGAAACTTGACCGACAAGAAAATCGACTTCGGCATCGGGAAAAACTTTCTTTAAGTAGGCGGGAATGGGGGTCGTGCAAATAACATCGCCGATCGCTTTCAGCTGAATAACAAGAATGCGCATTCGATTATTCGATCAGTCGAAATTTGATGCGAAACCGTTGCGAGTCGCGCGAAAAACTCGAAGGCAATGGCGGAAGCGGCGACGCGTTACGAACCGCCCGCAATGCGACGTTGTCATAAAATGGATTGTTCGATGGTTTTTCAACTTTGATCTCACTCACGTCGCCACTACGTGCCACGGTGAGCCCGACGATGCACACTTCGTTTGATCCATAGACCGCGGTTTGCGCCCACTCGGACCAAATACGTTCACGCAAAATCCGAAGGTAACCACCGAAACCGCCAAATCCCCCGCCCTCGCCGGGCCCAAAGCCAATCCCGAGTCCCAAGCCTTTTCCATCGCCTTCTCCGCCGCCCCCGCCTTTTCCAGTGCCGAAATCAAAACCACCCTCCGACGGTTGCGTGTTCGCCGGCACACCAAGCCGAATGACATTCGATTGTTCTTTTTGTGGCTTTTCCGCTCGTTCGATCGGCGTGTCCGGTTTCGCAGTTTCTTTTGGGGTTGGCGCTGTCTTGGGATTTTTAACGGACCAGGTCTGTTCAGCAGCCACGGGCTTTTGGATGGGAGCGGGTTTCGCAGGAACCGGAACCTTGATGGGCATTGGAACTACCTGTCCCATATTTTTTGCGGGAATCCCTCCACTTCCGGCGCGTCCATCCCCGCCTCCACCGGAACCAACATAATCAAATCCATCAATCATCAAGAAATCATTTGAGCGGTGAAACCAACCAAACAACAAGAACGCGCCCAGCAGAGAAAAGTGAATACCGGCCGATGAAAGAAGATAACGGCGCATCACTGCATCGTTTGAGGAAGGACCGCCACGCCCAATTTTTCGACTTTCAACTGTTTCGCTATGTCCATCACGTATACGACCGAGTCGAATGGAACGTCTTTATCGGCCTGAATGAGCAACGACGCCTTATGTCCGGGAGGCAATTGCAAGCTCATGACTGTCTTCAGTGCATCGCGCGTGACGACTTTCCCTTGGAACGCGAGTCCGCCGTTCGCCGCAATCTCAACTTTGAGTGCCGTTTCCTCCGACTTGCTAGCGGTGCTCGTCACTTTCGGCACGTTCACGCGCATTTGCGATTCCACGAGAATCGGCGAAATGACCATGAAGATGATAAGCAGCACCAGCGCCACGTCGATCAATGGAATCATGTTGATCTCCGCTTGAATGTGATAGCGACCGTTGCCGCGCGAGCCACCGACTTTCATTTAAGCGCCCCGATTTCCCTTGAGAGAAAGATCAATTATTTCTTCGCCGGCCAACTCCCATTCTTGCGTCAGATAGCGAATCTGATTCGCAAAATAGTTGTACGCAAGAAGCGCGGGAATCGCGACGATAAGCCCCGCCGCCGTGCCTACCAATGCTTCCGAAATTCCGATCGCGACCGCGCTGGCGCCGCCCGCCGACGTTGATGCGACCGCGTGAAAAGCACGAATGATTCCGATAACGGTACCAAGCAACCCAACGAAAGGCGCTACGCTCGCAACAGTTCCGAGAATGGAAACGCGCATTTCGTATTTCTGAACGAGCGTTTGAATCGCTCGTTGCATCAAGCGCTCTTTGTCTTCACGCGTTGATGGTGCTTTGTAAATGGCTTTCGTGATAAATGCGAGTGGCTGATCCGATTTTTCGCACCACGAGATTATTTTCTCGGCGTCCGTCGATTTTCGAACCGAATCAAGAAATGGCGCCGCTCCGATTTTTATTTTTGAAAACACTTTCCAGCGCTCGAGAATGACCGCGAACGTGACGATTGAGGCAAGAAAAAGGACGGACAACACGGGCCACCCGGCCGCAACGACGCCACCCCAAGCTACTTTATCCAAGGAAAACCTCCTGTATTGAGACCCGTAACAAGGGCCTTATCTGGTTGTTGCCGGTTTTAAAACCGACGAAATGCTTGTGAGATCTTCTTCTCCGTGCCCCGCGGCAACCGCCGCTTCCATTAAATATTTCACGGCCTGGGTCACCGGTATGTTCAGCCGTTTGGTTTTCGCGGCGACATCCATAAACCGCACATCTTTCAACATATTGTTCAACGAAAACGCCGGAGAAAAATTCTGTTCGAGAAGCGCTTTCTCTTTGATTTTGAAATACCCGCAATTGAGCGCCGGACTGTGCGACAACACTTCAAAAATCTTCGCTGGATTTACGCTTTGCGCTTCGGCTAGCGATACGGATTCGCAAAGGGCCGTTGTCATTTGGGCCACAATGAGATTCATGCACAACTTTAACGCCGAGCCTTTGCCAACGCCGCCGGCGTGAACAACCGCTTTTCCAATAGCGTTGAAGAGCTCACTGCACCGGTCGAGAAGAGACGAGTCTCCGCCCGCGAGCAAAATTAACTGCGCTTCTTCGACTTGCTTCTTGCTCCCCGCAACCGGACAGTCGAGAAATTCCATTCCCCTCTCAGACGCCGCGTTCGCAAACTCAACGGTGGATGCCTCGTCGATCGTACTCATTTGAATCAAAACTTTTCCTTTCAAATTCGTGGCGCTGAAAACGCCGTTATCACCAGACAACACCGCGCGCACGGCGGCGGGATCGGTAACCATCGTGATAACGATGTCCGCGTGTTGAGTCACCTCTTTTGGCGAGCCAAACACACGAAAATTTTCTTTCTCGGCGACCGTTCTCTTATCGGTCGAACGGTTGGTGACACCGACATCGAAGCCCGCTTTTTTCGCGTTTTTCGCGATGGCCATTCCCATAATACCCAGGCCGATCACGCCAATGGCGGGTTTATTCTGCATGTTTCTTCGAGCCCTCACGATTTTTCGGTGTTTCGGTTAACGCCGTTTTTGAAAGCGTTTTTCGGAGTGGACTCAGCACGTCGTTTGTCTCTTTATTGAAATTTTCAAAATTTAGCGAAAAATAATCCACGATTCCTTTCCACGGCATTCCATCCGTTTTCATTTTCAGCACGCGGCCCTCTTCCACCTGCGCGTCACGGGCAATCACGAGCGCCGGAACAAGTTCTTCGTATCCGTAGTGCAGCTGACGATAATAATGCAACCGGTCGACGGAAATTCCAAATTTTTCCGAAATATTCTTCAGCGCATCTTTTTCGGGGTCCGTTTTGTGCGTGGACGAGAAATCGGAACTGTCCATTTTGGAGGCGCTGCTCTTTTTGTGAACTCTTACCGGATCACTGGATCCCATTTTGTAGGTCGCGTTCAGAGGCAAGAAACCGAGTGTGATCACCGAAAAAATGACAAATCGGAAACGCTTCATAGCGAGACTTTGCGCGTCCGACGAGGGCCCTTTAATACCTTCTTAAGTAACAATTTATCGAAAATGCTTTGGCTAACAAATTTCAAACCGTAACGCCGAATTTGTCCTTTCATTTCGAAACGCACCACTTTCGCTTGGAATACCAGCGGCACTTCAATCATGCATTCGACAAGATCGCCAGGCGAAAATTCGGATTCCGATTCGAGCGCAACGCCACCGAGGCTGACGTCGACCACGACCGCTCGACCCCGAGCTTGGCCGGATGCGACGTCCAGTAGTTCGGCGAAAAGATTGGCACCCAGCCGCTGTTGTTTTCTTTTTTCAGGTCTCGTCATGTTCGGATTCTAGTAGAGATGCCGACCGCCGTCCACGCGCAAACATTCGCCCGTGACGAAATCGGTTTCGCAAAGAAAGATGACGGCTTTCGCAATCTCCATTGGTCCTCCCCATTTTTTGAGCGGCGTGACGCTCGCCACATCGTCGACTTCCTCATTCTTTATCCCTTTTGGTGGAAGAATCGGACCGGGCGCGATTGCGTTCACCAAAATCTTTGGCGCCAGCTCGAGCGCCTGCGCTTGTGTGAGCCCGATCACACCCGACTTCGCAGTGAAGTAGGGCAAGAAATCCGTGTAGCGCGGTCGACCGCTGCCGGCAACCCAATCAGAAAAGTTGACAACGCGACCTTCGGATTTTTCCAGCAAGGCCTGGCCATGAAGAACGGTAAGAAAAGCGGATTTGAGATTTGCGGCGATGCTCTTCTCCCAATCGGCTTCCGTTAGTTTTGCTAGCGGCGTCTTTTCGTAGATTGACGCCATGTTCACAAGCACGTTAAGCTTTCCAAACGTTTTTGCAATCTGACCGATTATTTTTTTCACGTCACCGCTTTTCGTGACATCGCCCTTAAAAATACCCGAACGAACTCCGAATTGTTGAACGCGCTTCGCTGTTTGCTGCGCGGCATCCCGCGACGATCGATACGAGAGCGCAATGTGAGCCCCTCGCTTCGCCAGCTCCTCCGCAACGATAGATCCAATCCGGGCGCCACCGACAATCCACACGACTCTATTTTTAAGATCCATGATTCCTCTGGCGCGCCGCTTCAAAAAGGCAAACCGCGGCCGCGTTCGACACGTTCAAAGACTCCACTTTCCCGCTCATCGGAATCCGAATTGTTTCGTCGCAGGCGTCGAGTTCTTGCTTCGCAAATCCGGCCCCTTCGGATCCCATAATCAGCGCCGAATCATTTTTCCAATTAACTTCGTCGTAAGCGAGCGCCCCATTGGCCGTGGCCGCATACGATGAAATGTTTTGTTTCCGGAGAATTTCCACCGCCGCTTTAAGCGAGTCGAATTTCGAGACAGGCATCCGAAAAATGCTGCCGGCCGATCCGCGGATCGCTTTGGGGCCGAACGGGTCCGCCGTGGTGGACGTCACGAAAATTTCGCTGACGCCCGCGCCCTCGGCCGTCCGCACCAACGATCCCACATTTTGAGGAAGTTGAACGCCGTGAATAACCAGCACGAGTGCTGATCCCGCTTTTGTTTTTTGGGTGGAGGATGCGGTGGTCGGTTTTGCCGTTGCCAAAATTCCGGGCGCCGTGCTCAAATCCGAACAGAAATCCATTACATTTTGGCTCAGCACACGAATTGGAACAGCAGAGTACCGGGACCGAGAGACGATTTGCTTCGCTTCGGCGAGGTGGTCTTTCGTGCAACAGACGCCGGTCGGCGTCCAATCGGAGTGAAACAGTTCCTCGACAATCGTGAATCCCTCGCAAAAAACCTGAGACCGGTCTTTTCCATCGCGAATTTTGCGAATGCTTAAAACCGTGGGATCCGAACGTCTCTCTATCGCGGCCATTGAATTCAAAGTAGGAAAATGTCTGGCTGAGCGCAAGATTCTTTAACGTCCTGAAACGCGGAAATCCGTTGAAAAATCGACGAAAACCCGTTATCCATGGAAGGTGCTGAAAGCTCTCTTGGACAAAGTTGTTAAACCGGGTGTGTCGGACCTCCACCTCAAAGCGAACGAACCGCCGCTTGTTCGCATGCTTGGCCAGTTGATTCCGGTTGGAACCACTCCATTAAAACCCGAAGATATAGAAGGGATCATCAATCCGTTGATGACCGAAGCGCAGAAAAACCAATTTCAAAAGAATTCGGGGCTCGATTTCTCAATTCCAATGGAAGGGGTCGGCCGCTTGCGCATAAATCTGTATCGGCAACGTGGCACAACGGCGCTCGCCATTCGAATCATTCCCACGGAATCAAAAAGCTTTCAGGAGCTCGGGCTGCCGAAGGACACGCTGGAAAAGCTCTGCCGGTCGCGGCGCGGACTGTTTTTGATTTCGGGTGTGACCGGGGCGGGCAAAACCACGACGCTAAACGCGATTCTCAACTACATGAACGAAAACTTCTCGTACAACATCATCACTCTCGAGGACCCGTTGGAATTTGTGCACACCCGCAAGAAAAGCTCCATATCCCAGCGCGAAGTCGGCAAGGATGTGGAGAATTTCCGAGATGGATTGGCGCATATTCTTCGTCAGGATCCCGACGTTATTGTGATCGGAGAAATGATTTCCTCGGAAACATTTCGTGCCGCAATCGAAGGAGCTGGGTCGGGACATTTGGTCATTGGAACCGTTCACAGCAGCGATACGCTCGACGCGGTCGATCGGATCGTGAACACGTTTGATTTTCAGGAACAACCGTACGTTCGATTGCAACTAACGAATGTGCTCACGGCCATTCTCAGTCAACGGTTGGTTCCGGAAAAAAACGGGCGTACAGTTTTCCCCGCCACGGAGATTATGCTGGGAAGTTCACAAATGAAAAAGCTGTTGCTCGCGAGCAGTGCGAACGAAGTGAAATTCTTGATCGAGAAGAGCGGCGCCTACGGCATGCATTTGTTTGATCAGGACTTGCTTCGGATGTTCGAGGAAGGACTCATCTCGCCGCAGGATGCGCTCAACTACGCGTCGAATCCAAACGATTTGCGCCTCAAGATGCAAGGTTCTCCGGGAAATCCGGGACTCGAGCCCGTTAAATAGTTAGCCCGCCAGCACTTCCATTCGTAGCACCCGCGCTCCGCTCGGCAAATCAAAACCGTCCGCCACGCGAAAATGTCTGACAAAATTCTGGACTTCGCCTGTCCGAAGCCCGCGGTGTTGTTCGATACGTCTCTGCGTGTTGGGACTCATAATGTCGTCGGTAAAATATATGCGAAATCCGGCTCTTGATTTTTGTTCCAAATGAGAAAGAAGCGGACCGAGATCCCTCTCGCGGAACGCCATTAATCTTCCATCGATTGTACCGCCGGCCAAATCGGGAAAGAAATACGGCAACATAACTTCGATTCCTGGAATCACGCCGGATTCCCCCGTGAGCACAACGTCGCCGCGGTGAATGCGATCGCGGATGGTGCGCAGGCTTTGATATCCAACGTTGTTCTGAATAAATGCCGCCGGGAAAATTCCGAACGTGAAATTCACATAGAAAAAGAGCACGGACAATCCAGCGAACATCCAATTGACGAGGCGGGACCTGAGAGACAATCCAACAACCACGATCCATGGCACCAACACGTGCAGGCGAAACCCTTCTTGCCCGGGACTCCAAAACAATAGAAATAGTCCATCCAACACCCCCCAAAAAACGAGCAGCAACGCGAGCGATCGCTGCTCCCGCTCGAGAAATTTAATCCGGTAAAAGGCGGTGCCGACCATGACCAGCATGAAAAGTGTGCCTGCAATCGAAATTCCCTCGACAAACCTGCTCGAGGAAGGCGTAAAAAAGACATGCACCCAGCCGAACCACGCGCCGCGCAAAACCGTTTGAGCGCTATCGGCCCAAAATTGGCTGTTAAGCGCGTTGCGACTTCCGCCGTAACCGGCGTACCCAAGCGCCCAATCCAATAGTGTGCCACCGGTGCCAGGGCGAACAACGATGAGATAGAGAGCGGTATAAACAAAACCAACAACACCAACCACCGTGGCCAGATAAACGAAACTTGCTTTCTTATTTTTCTTGGCGGTTCTCAGCCAAACGACAATCGGAAAAAGGTGGAACACATTCATTCCGTGCACGAGAATAGTGACACTGGAAAATATCCCGAGAAGCGCGGCCTCTGCAGCCGAAATTTCTTCTTGTTCGCCGATGCGTAACAGGTACGAAATGACGACGGCCGAGAAGAAAACCGATGCACCGATGGCTCTTCCATCAACAGCGTAATTCCACACCCCGAATGTCGTGCCGAGGAAAACCGCCACCATCGGAAACATTTTTAATCTCTTTCCAAGTGAAAAGGCGCACAGCGCCAGCGCGCTGGCCATTAAAAGCGAGTTTAACCGGGCCAGTGAATAAACGGAGTATCCGGTAAAACCGAAGAACCGCTCGACGCGATACCACACAACACCTAGGAATGGATAAAGAGGATGATTCGAATGAAACCAGCGGATGGGCTCGTTTGTCTCACAAGCGATCGCATTTGTGATCGCATCAAACGAGAAAATTTGGTTTGTGGTGAGCAAATAAACGACCAGGAATCCCAAACCGACAACGATAGATAATAGTGAAACAGCGCTATGACGTCGATTCAAGAAAGGTTACTTCTTCGGCCGTCGTTTCTTTTCTCTGGACTTCTCGTACAGCTGATTCATCATCACGATGATATTTTCATAGGCCACATCGCCAGCGCGCTGCTTAAACGGTTTTACTTCCATACCCGCGTCCCAATCGCGTAACCAATCCTCAATTCGGCGGATGTGCCCGACGATATAAGTTGACGTTATACCAGCGCCAACGGCAATCGAAAAAAGCGCGAGCGCAAGATGAAAGTAAGGCGATAACAGAATGACGAGCACCGGATTATTATCTGTCGGGAAAAGACTCAAGCTAATCCCGGCCAGATTCACTGCGGATAACAAATGACGCACGAGAATACCAACGGTCGCTGTTACCGCGACGAAATAGAGGACAAATATTGAGAAGCTTCGTTGGTGTTTGAGCAGCGGATGATAAATTAAACGTGATTGCATGATTCTATCTCTCTAGAATTCGGTTTAACAACTTCGCTACCGTCGACAACTCATCCCGCGGTCGCAGCGTTAACGGATGCGCAAATGCGTGCGTAACATATTGCACGAGCCAGTCTTCGATCCGTCGAATCGGTCCCGCGTACTTGTAGGACAGATAGGCAGCGATCAATGCAAAAACGCCGGCCGTCACAGTCGCACACTTGAAAAAAATCATCACCATGCGATTGCTACCCTCGAGTAAAATGGCCTTTTGATAAAAGGTTAGCGATGGATCCTGTGCGAGGAGATAAAGCGTAAAGAAAAGCATGAATCCTGGAATTGCCATGGCGACCAACACACCGCGCACAAACGCCAACACAAAACCAATTTGGTAACGCGGATGCGTAATAAAACTGCGTCTCATTGCTATCGGGCTCCGATCCTCACAAGGTAATGGTTCTTAGCATTTTGAAATTGCATAACAAAGGTGGTGGAAAATGATTGAATTTTCCAGAGGAATTTAGGTTTTGTTCCGAAAAAAAGTTTTCCGAAACAAGTTTGTTATTGGCGCTCTCGTTCTGTTAATGCTTGCCACCACTGGCATGGTGAGTGTCGTATTGTATTCCGAATACCGGCTCGCGAAATTGGTTCCGGGCGGACTGGGCGATCGTTTCCCAACGAAAATTTATTCATCGGCCTGGACGATTCGCAACCACGACAGCGTGTCAACCTCGGAGCTGTTGGAGCGTTTGAAAGAACTCGATTATCGGGCGACGAACGCCACGCCGCTCGCTCTGGGTTCGTTTGACGTGAATTCCTCTTCGATCAAAATCGCGTTGCGCGGCTTCCAAACACCGTCGCTCGTGCAAACACCCATCGTCATTTCACTCACCCGAGAATCCGACAACCACTGGACGCTGACCGATGGAAACGGGAACGTGTTGGACCAGGTGTCACTCGAACCGGAGGTCGTCGCGGAACTCTCCGGTCCGCAAAAAGTGCGTCGCGAACCGGCCGCGTGGACCGATTTTCCCCAATCGCTTTTGGATGCCGTCGTGGCGGTCGAAGACCGGCGTTTCTATAAGCACAACGGGCTCGACTTCCGCGCCATTTTGCGTGCCGCGTGGTACAACCTGCGCCACCGAAAGAATTTGCAAGGCGGAAGCACGATCACGCAGCAGCTGGCAAAGAATTTTTTCCTCACCCAAGAACGCACGTTGCAAAGAAAACTTATGGAAGCCGCTTTTGCCGTGTACCTAAACTTCCGATTTTCGAAAGAACGAATTCTCACTCTGTACCTCAATCAGATTTATATGGGGCAGGATGGCGCCGTGAGCATCGCCGGCGTAAAAGCGGCCGCCGATTATTATTTTGGCAAACCACTCAAAAACCTGGACGTGTCCGAATCGGCTCTCCTGGCTGGAATTATCCGGTCGCCCTACCGCTACAACCCGTTTCAAAATATTCGCGCGGCGCGCGAACGCCGCGACACCGTGTTGCGCGTCATGATGGATGAAACCTTTCTCACCGAGCCCGAATACGTAAAAGCCAGCTCATTGCCGGTTATCGTTCGAAATCGAAAAACAACGCCCGGGCCGGAAACCGCGAACAACAACGATTACTTCGTGGCCGAAGTCATCCGTCAACTTGTGCCTCACTTTAGTGAGGATGTGTTGTTTCGCTATGGGCTAAAGATTTATTCGACCCTGGATCCGCGCGCGCAGCGCCTGGCCCAGACCGCCGTCAAAACGCAAAAGAATCAAGCGGCCGTCGTCGTGCTCGATCCGCGCACGGGTGCGGTTGCCGCGTTGGTCGGTGGAAAAAATTTTAAAGAAAGTCAGTTTAATCGCGCCACGCAAGCTCGCCGCCAACCGGGCAGTGCGTTTAAACCTTTTCTTTACGGGGCGGCTCTCGAAAACGGTTTCACTCCAGCGTCACTTCTGCAAGATCAACCGCGCGCTTATCGCACAGGAAAAAAAGTTTGGGCCCCTCGGAATTTTGACGGCGTTTACCGAGGAGCCGTGACTTTGCGGGATGCGTTGGCCCATTCGATGAACGGCGCATCGCTGGACCTCGCTCAAAAGCTCGGCACGCACAACGTCGTCAAATTTGCAACACGCGTTGGCATTGAGTCTCCTCTCGAAAACAGTCTCGCACTTGCGCTGGGCGCGTCCGAAGTAACTCCATTTGAACTGACGTCGGCGTACGCGGCGTTTGCCAACGGCGGATTCCACGTGAATCCTTATCTCGTGACCGCGGTCGCTGACTATGAAAACAATGTGCTGGAAAGAAACACAAGCGAACGGCAGCAAGTATTGGAACCAGCCCTCTCCTACCTCGTGACGTCGCTGTTGCAAACAACCGTCACCGACGGAACCGCGAAAACCGCGAAAGAGCTGGGCTGGAGCGGTACAAGCGCGGGCAAAACCGGAACAACAAACGCGGGTCGCGACGCGTGGTTTATTGGTTACACAGCGGACCTTCTTGCTGGCGTTTGGGTCGGTGACGATGAAGCTCGCGCTGCGCATTTGTCCGGTACAAAAAATGCGTTGCCCGTATGGGTATCGTTCATGAAGAATTATTACGGCGACCGCGTACCGGCCGATTTTGAAAAACCGGCCGGCGTCACAACAGTAAAGATTGATCCGGCGTCCGGGCTTTTGGCACGCAGCGGCTGTCCCAATCAGAAAGAAGAAATCTTTGTCACCGGCACAGAGCCCACCGTATTTTGCACGCTGCACCCGGGTGGATTTAAAGGATGGTTGATGAAATTTTTTCGGAAGAAAATTTAAGAATTGACAATCTGGCGCTTAACGAGAATGTCGGACACTTTTTTTACCACGTCTGTTTCCTGTTCCTTCCCACTTAAACGCAAATCGCTCTGTTGAATCGTTGATCCGGACGGATCGATTTCCACCGCAATCACTGGGAAATCAGGAATAAGCGCTTGAACGGCCGCGAGGTCAGCAAGCCCAATGGAATTGGTCGTCGAAACAACCAGGTGCCCCGCGTCCAGAAGAATATGCACAACTTCGGCAAAACGGCGAACCAATTCGTGTTGCGTTGATTCGACCCAAACCAAATCAGCGTCCACACCAAGCAACACGTTTGTGCCGTCCAACAGATAAGATGACATGCCTCGATCGAACAATGATTTCTCAACCGCCCCCGCAAATCGATGTTTGCCGACACCCGCTTTCCCCACAAACATCACAAGTGCCGCTTGATGGCCAAACTTTTCGGCACGTGCGGATCGTGAAACGGCACCTCGAATCCAATGAAAGTCTCGCCGACGCGCTTCGGCACGGAATTCGTCTTGCTCATCTTTCTCAGGCGCCGTGATAATCCCACCGCCCGCAATATCGTAGCCGTCCACAATAACAAAGCGGCCCGTCGATTCCGCTTCCGAAATCGTGTCAAACGCAATCGGCTGTCGGGTTTCGAGAACAACATCGGCCACGTCGTGGCGACCGACAAAGTTTTTGTCCAACGCGCTGCCCGCCTCGGAAGCGTCGATCACCTTTTTGATCTTGCTGATCTGAACCGGCACGGCCTGGGTATGAATTTTCAGTTTGTAGTCTTTTTTTGGTGCAAACGGTTTTTTGCCGAGCCAAATCAAATTGGTGCGAAAGCGCGTGCTGACGTGGGGCGCACTGGACTCGAGGCTCATGATTTCGCCACGCGTGATATATATTTCTTCATTCAACGTAAAACCCGTCGACCAACCTGCTTCAATTTCCTTTCGCGGCGACGTATTAAAACCCTCGATTGTTCGAATAACGCTGCTTTTGTTGGAGGGCAGGAACACCACTTTGTCTCCGACCTTGGCGCGTCCCGATTCGATACGGCCCGCGATAATGCGACGGTCATCGCCTTCGCTCACAAATTTGTAAACCGCTTGCACCGGCATGCGCAAAGCGCGATCACTTTTTGGCGGCGCTTTTTCAAACTCGTCCAACGATTCCAGCAATGTGGGGCCTTTGTACCACGACATTTTCGTGCTGCGCTGCGCCAGGTTTTCGCCGTTGACCGCTGACACCGGAATAAAATGTTTCGGGCTCACCGCACCAATGGACGCCAGGAACTCACGGTACTCTTTTTCAATGTTCTTAAAGTGCGCCTCGCTCCGGTCCACGAGATCCATTTTGTTCACGCAGACGACAACCTGTTTGATACCGAGCATTGAAAGAATATAACCGTGGCGACGACTGTTTTCCCGAACGCCTTCCTTCGCGTCAATGATGAGCGCAGCGGCCTCGGCGCGCGCGGCACCGGAGATCATGTTCTTTAGGAATTCAATGTGACCCGGCGCATCAATGATGATGTAATCGCGTTTCGCCGTTTTGAAAAACGAACGCGCCGTGTCGATTGTGATACCTTGGTCTTGCTCGTCGGACAGAGCGTCCAACAAGAACGCGTACTCAAACGGTTTTCCGGTTCGCTCGCATTCTTTCCGGACGGCTTCGAGCTTTCCTTCCGGCAACGAACCGGTATCGGCCAAAAGCCGCCCAACCACCGTGCTTTTTCCGTGGTCGACGTGCCCAACGATCACGATGTTCATTTGGGCCTTCACATGTACCCTTCGCGGCGCAGCTCTTCCAACCCGTGCTTGCCATCTTGCAGCCGACCCGAACGCTCGGCGATATTTTTCAGTTTTCCGCTTTTAAGTTCGGCGATGATGTCGTCCACATTCTTTGCTTTGCTCTCAATGGGAGCCTGGCACGGCGCGCAACCCAAGCTGCGGTAACGCGTGCCATTGCCCTGGTCGTAATACAAGGACACCGTCGGAATATTTTCGCGTTTGATGTATTCCCAGATGTGGAGCTCGGTCCAATCCAACAGCGGGTGAATTCGTACGTGCGTTCCGGGTGCGAAATCGGTTTTAAACTGATTCCAAAATTCGGGCGGCTGTTCGCCAATATCCCATAGATTGTTTTTGTCGCGCGGTGAAAAATAACGCTCCTTTGACCGGCTTCCTTCTTCATCGGCACGCGCGCCCACGATAACACCGTGGTACGGTTGTTTGTCCGGATCCAATTCGTATTTACCGCTTTTGAGATTGAGACGCTTTCGCGGCCACGAACCATTCAACGTGTTCGTCAGCGCATCTTTTTTTAAGAACCCGCAACATTGGAGTCGACTGATTTTATCGGGGTGACCTTCGGGCAGGTGTTGTGTCAATGGGAAGGTTTTACCGGCTTTAAGAATTTCCTCATTTTGGCCCACAACCATTGTGAGTTTGTATTCCATCGCGAGCTTGTCGCGATATTGGATCATTTCGGGAATTTTGTAGCTGGTGTCGATGTGAACCAACGGAAACGGAACATGTCCGAAAAATGCCTTGCGTGCAAGCCAAAGAAGCACCGTGGAATCCTTGCCAATGGACCAAAGCATACAGAGGCGTTCGAAGTGTCGGAACGCCTCGCGAAGAATATAAACACTTTGTTGTTCGAGCTGATCGAGAATGTCCATTACGTTAAAGAAGGAAACCGCTCAGGTAGGGTGCGGATGAGTGAAATGTACCAAATAATAATGACTTGCGCTGGGCGCCCCGTACCAACAAAACTCGAGTATGTCCGAAACCGGACCCACCGTGGGCAATCGCATTATCTACGCTGTCGCAGGCGTTTTTCTGGGATTCGAAATCCCGCTGCACTGGATCGTTTGGCGCGCCTATTCCGCGCGCTCGGCCTGGTGGCACATGTGGTTGAAAACCGAGCTTCACCGCATGGACAGTTTTTATTTGTTTATGGGCATCTCTAGCGCGTGCTTGTTCGCGCTCTTGGGTTATCTTATCGGTCAACACCACGATGACCTCGAAATGAATTCCCGAGCGGCTCGAGACGATAATTTTGAGCTCTCGCAGCGGGCCGACAGCGATGGACTCACCGGGCTTTTAAACGCGCGCGCCACGCACGAGCGACTGGAACTGGAATTGGAAAATTCGTACCGCTCGCCGCTGACGTGTTTGTTGATTGATATCGATCACTTCAAAAAAATCAACGACAAATACGGTCACCCGTTTGGCGATACGGTTTTGAAACGAATCTCGAACATTCTCAAAAAAAGCTTGCGGCATGTTGATACGGTGGGCCGGCTTGGCGGCGAGGAGTTCATGGTGATCTTGCCGCACACAAATCAGGAGAAAGCGCTCGCCATTGCCGAACGAATTCGAAAGATGATCGAAAAAGACTGTTTTGAGTTGGCCGGAAAACGCGTGACGGTCACCGTCAGCATAGGGCTTGTGAACTATCCCGCGGACCAGCTAAGAACCAGAGAAGATCTTTTTAACGCAGCCGACGAAGCATTGTACGCTGCAAAACACGCTGGCCGAAACCGCGTGTTGTGCTGGAACAAATAAGCCCTACGTATTCGCGGTATTTATTTTTTGAAGATTCTCTTTATTGTATGGCAGATGAGCGATGGAACACGGCATCAAATACTTTTCCCGCACCTCTTTCGTCCACTGCGTCGAGTATTTCAAACAACGCGTGTGCCGAATATTGAGCATATAAACCGACATAATTAGGAATTCGCTAAACACCACCGCCGACACCAGCCGTGCCGGCTTCAAATAAAAACGGTCCTTTAAAAACAAGAAAAGCACAAAAATCGAAAGCACGGCGTACGGCATAAAATAAAAATACCAATAATGATGGACCTTCGAGTACGACGGCGTCATGCAGATGTGGATCATGGCGCCCACGAACGCAATGCCCATGACGCGCTCGAACATCGGATCGTTGATCGTTCCGAACAGTTTTTCATGAAGGACGCTTGAACGCCGCGCTAGTGCGATGCCGACCAAAATGCTCGCCGCAAATCCCACGTGCGTAAAATAGCGACGATAAAAATCCAACACTGTGCCGATGAACTGAACGAATGTGAATTTCTGATTGTGCGCGTTGCCGTGCAGCGCTTGTTCAAAAAGCCGCAGATTGTGACCGCAGGAATACATGTGGACGATATTAAACACCGTTATGAACGCCATGACAGAAAAGATGCCGACCACAAAGCCCGTGTTCGCTCGCGTCTTCCACCATTCCCAGCTTTCAACAAGCAAATACGTAAGCGAGAAAAACAGCGGACTCCAATCGATCAGCGCACCAAAAACGATCATGACGTAAAAAACAATTTTCCAACGTCTCTGGTTTGTCGTTTTGAAGAAGTAATAAGAAATCAGCTGCACGAGAATTGGAACCGACGCCAAGACCGTTTGCGTAAAAACACGCCCAAAAAAGGCGCCCATAGGGATCGCGGCCCAAACAAATCCCGCAAACAAAACATCGTCGTAGTCAAACTTTCGACTGAGGAAAAAGAGCAGCAGCGCCAAGTTAATCAGCTGAAACGAAATTGGCAGCGATCGCACCACCCACGGCGCGTCGTATCCGACCGCTCGGAACACGAGCGCCAATAAGATCGAAGCCAATGGTGGATGATGCGCATAAAAGTACGCGTTCTTCTCATGGCGATCATAAAACACATCGTGAAAGTTCGTCCGTCGAAAACCGAGAAAGTTATGACTTAACGCGATAGTGGTGTAAATCGCGCTATCTTCTTCATGAACCAACTCCCAGTCGTTGTTGATGTGAATCGTGAGGATCGCCAGCGCAAACGCAAACAACAGGGCCGTGGTGAATTTTTGAGTGAAAGTCAGCGATTTCATGTTGATCGGCCCGGCGCGGCGGACACGGACTTTATCGTGAACAGCCAAACGAGAAAAAATGCGGTCGGCGGCAAAACCATGCGCGAGGAATCCACCCAATTGTTCCACAGCCCGCCTTGCAACATCGAACAAAAAATCAACTCGCACAGCGCCAAAGCGCCCCACACATTCCGCCGACGCCAAAAGAAAACCGATGCAAATACGGTCATTAGGATGAATACAATATTGATGCTGAGCGACCGCACGAGTTCGGTTTTTGTCGTGTTGTATGTTCCGGCCCAAACCGTTTCCCGCCAAAAACCGATACCCGGCAGTGTCATTCGGGAGGCGTACGGATACGAATCAGCCGGGATGCGCCATTTTACGTAGAGCATCCACAAGGCGAGCGGCCCGCAAATAGCCGCAAACATCAAGAGGCCTCTCACGAGCGAATATTTGCGTTCGTAGATTCCGTAGGCGCAGACAACGAGCGCCGCCACGACGGCGCGCTCGCGCGCGAGCATGGCCAATGCGAAGCACACGATCATCGGTAAAAAATTGTTTTTCCGGTACCAGACACAAGCCCACAACGTAAACGCCACCGACATCGGCTCCGTGAGCGAGCGCACAGCCGAAAAGCTGAGACCTGCAATCGTTACGAGCCCAAGAACGACCACCGCCGCGTTTATCTTTTCAATTTTTGCGATTTGTGCCCCCGCCATACCAATCGCAATCCAAGCGGCCAGGTTTAGAACAAAAAGGAAATACGGAATTATCGGCAAATGACCGAGGCTCAAAACCCACGCGAGAAACGGCAACAGCATGCGGCGGTAACGATAGGTGGGCAAATCGATCGAAGAAATAGAAGCGCGGGTTAAAATCAACGGGTCAAGAGAGATTGCGTACACAAACTGACCATCATAGGGCCGAGAAATTTCGATTTTTGGATCCACGGTCTTGGCGAGCGCGATAACCGGCTCTCCAATCGTTAAGGACTTACGGATCGAGCCCGGCCACAGGGGCCTCGTGGTGGTGTGCCAAACATTGAAGCCGATCAGCAGCAGCGCGCCAACAAAATAAAAATTAAACCGGTCTGTCTTGAATTCGTTCATCGGCGCGGATCATATCAACTGTTGGCAAGTCTTTGCGCCGTGGCGATTTATTTCATGCTTTGTCGAAGATCAAGCAGCGTTTGATCGATGTCATTTAAGCGAATAAATCCAGCGCGCGGGTATTCGATATCGATAATTACGTAAAAAATGAGCGCAAGCATAAATGAAAAGCCGAGAATATGCAGCCAATTGCGCACCGGATACCGTGCCATGCTGTGTCCAGCAATCGTCGCACACAAGAGGGCAATGGCGGTCAACAAAAGATAAATAATCATCGGTGGATGGATACGGACGTACATCATGCGGGTGTTGGCGATATCGAACATCTGGTTGAGGGCCGGCAGCAACAAGATTCCCACCTGCGATGATGCGCCTTTCTCTATCGATGCGATGGTAAGCGCCCAAATCCGATTTTGGATCTGCTGCGCTGCCTGGGATCTTTGATCGCGTGTTTGGTCATCCAACCAGTTCGAATACGTGGCCAGGCGTTCATCCACATATTGCCTGAACAAATCTTGTGCTTCATTTCGAACGGATGATGGAAGCAAATCCAAACGAAGGTAGGCGGTTCCAATAGCGTTGCTTTCATCAACAACCAAATGGCGTCGTTCATCGAACCGGGAAGCAGCGCCATGAAATGTGAAAGCGAGCAAAAGACCGAGCACACCGAATATGGCGGCCTCCGTTCCTCTTAAGCCCTCCATTGAGTCACCCGGCCGCGCCGCGCTTCGACCATAGCGCCATCCCAAAAGGATGAACCCGACCAGCGAAAGAAAAAAAAGCACTGAAAAAGCCAGGACGTGGACTCCGAAGCTCACATCAATGATGGCGTCGACGCCAGCGAATTTTTCGGCGGCGCGGGCGATTTTCCGGTCGGTTGTGCGATGGTGACCGATGTTGGTGGTGTTGCGACGCCGAAGGCGTTGTTGGAGAGTTTTTAAAAATCTGCGGGCGCTGTTCGTATGGAAAATCAGGAATAACGCCTCGTGGGATCGGTTTTTTGATGAAGTTTTCTATCTTTTTAATGAATTCTTCTTCTTCAGGAGAAACAAGCGTGAATGCCTCTCCGACCGCCTCGGCACGACCGGTGCGTCCAATACGATGAACATAGTCCTCGGCGTGACGCGGAACATCGTAGTTAATCACGTGGCTAATATCTTTCACATCAATACCGCGCGCCGCAATATCCGTGGCAACCAGGATCTGATAACGCTTGTCTTTGAATCCTTGCAGCGCTTGTTGCCGTGCGGACTGGCTTTTATTCGAATGGATGACAGCGACCTGTTTCCCCCAACCTTGAATACTAAACATCAGTTTGTTGGCGCCGTGCTTGGTGCGCGTGAATATCAAGGCCGACGTCATGTTCGAGAGCTCCAGCAGCGCTTGCAAAAACGCCTTTTTTTGACCCGAAGGGACCGGATAGACCATTTGCGTCACGTTTGCGGATGTGGCTGTTGATGAGCGAGATACCTCGATCACAACCGGGTTTTTGAGAAACTCGTGCGTTAGATTTTTAATTTCAGGTCCAAACGTGGCGGAAAAAAGCATCGTCTGCCGTTGATACGGAACCTGCGCTCGAATACGCTTGATGTCCGGTAAAAACCCCATATCCAGCATGCGGTCCGCTTCATCAAGCACCAACGTTTTAATGTAGCGGAGAGTAAGGCTGTTTCGTTCAAGCAAATCCAACAAGCGGCCGGGCGTCGCTACAACAATGTCCACGGGCGAACGAAGTTCTCGAATTTGCTGGTTGATGTTCACGCCCCCCAGAACAAGCGCCGTGCGAAGCCGCGAGCCTTTTATCAAGCCATGCGTCACCGAAACTATTTGTGCGGCGAGCTCTCGCGTAGGCGTCAAAATCAACGCGCTCGGTCGATGCGTGGGCGGATGGCAAATCAACTGTTCCACAATTGGAATCATGAACGCGCACGTTTTTCCGGTCCCTGTTTGAGCGCATGCGCGGAGATCGCGCCCCTTCAACGCTTCTGGAATCGCCTGCTGTTGGATCGGAGTCGGCTCGGCATAGCCGAGTTGCGTGATTGCTTGCAGAAGCGAGCTCGATAAATTAAATCGTGAAAATCCCATAGGTCGGCACTATAACTTATCCGCGCGCCAACATGGGGCTGATCAATTTTGTTTGGCCGCTGATTTGTCGTCTACCGGCGTCGCGGAGACAAAATCCGCCGAACGTGGCTTCTCAATTGTAAGTTTCGAATTCCCCGTGATAAGCCGCGCATCGCGCGCGTTTAGCAACCAATTCCAAAACCAGTTCAGCAACACCTGCACGCGGTTATGGAGCCCGATCAATGACCGGATATGCACACCGCCCCACAGCAGCCAGGCAAAAAAACCACCGAAGTGGAACCTGCCAATGCTCGCCACGGCCTTTGCTTTTCCGATGACGGCCATCGTGCCTTTATCATGGTATTGGAATGGCGCGCGAACGCTTGGTTTCGATGAACTCGAAACTTCGCTGAAAATGGTTTTGCCAACGTATCGCCCCATCTGAATCGCTGCCTGGGCCACTCCCGGAACAAAATTGTTCGCCGAACCCAGTTTCGCGGCGGCCATATCGCCGATGACAAACACTTCCGGATGGCCCGGCACGCTGAGATCTGAATTCACAATCACTCGCCCCACTTTGTCGACCGGAACGCCCAATTTTCGTCCCAGTGAATTCGCCCGCACACCGGCCGCCCAAAACACATTTCGCACGGCAATAAATTCATCGCCAATGTAAACGCCCTCTTCGGTCACATCGGTGACGCGCGAGTTGAGGCGCACCTCCACTCCCATATCTTCGAGGTCTTTTTTGGCACGCGCGCTTAATTTGGAAGGCAACGAAGGAAGAACGCGGTCGCCCCCTTGGAAAATAATCACGCGCGTGGTTCGCGTGTCGATGTGTTTGTAGTCTTTCGGCAACGTGCGACCCGCGATCTCCTTTATCGCACCCGCCAACTCCACCCCGGTCGGACCGGCTCCGACAATTCCGAAGGTAAGCGCAGCGCGGCGAGCGTCGGCGCTTCCTTCGTATTCGGCGGATTCAAATGCCAAAAGAATTCGGCGGCGCAGCGCCGTCGCGTCTTCGATCGTCTTAAGTCCCGGCGCAATTTCCGCCCATTGCTCGTGACCAAAATAGGCATGGGTCGCTCCGGCCGCAAGCACAAGATAATCGTAGCCGACAAAATCACGACCAAGCAGAAGACGGCGATTCCCCAGGTCCACTCCGGTTACCTCGGCCAGCGCAACTTCGCAGTTGTCTTGTTCCCGTAGAATCGACCGAATGGGTGCACTGATGTCCGCTGGAGAGAGCGACGCCGTGGCGACTTGATACAGCAAAGGTTGAAACACATGATGGTTACGCCGGTCGCAAAGCAGAATCTTTACCGGTGCGTTCGCGAGAGCCCGCGCCGTCTCAAGTCCAGCAAATCCGCCGCCGACGACTCTTATTCGCGGCAACGCATTCGTTTCACGCAGCATCACACACCTCACTTTCAGAATCTACCCATTTCATACGAATTGAAAACACTATCGATGGATGCACGTCTTCGACCGAGTTGTAAAAAAACCTAAGATATACGCATCTTCATGAATAACAAGAGGTCCATCGCCAACCCATGATTGCTTGGAGCAAACTGCTTCGCCTCGTCCGTTTTACGGAAACCAAGTTGCTTTTCGCACTCGCGCTGCTGGTTGGCCTCGGCACAAGCGTTTCTGCATGGGCGTTCATTCGACTGATTGAAACGGTAGAGTTTTGGCCATCGCACCCCGGAGAATCCCGCTTTTTGGGTATCGCGGTGGGCCGCTTGTTGATTTTTTTAATTCCGACGATTGGCGGTTTACTCGCGGGTCTCGCATTGTTATGGGATCCGAACGCAAAGGGCACAGGCACCGCCGATCTTATGTACGCGTTGCGGCGAAAAGATGGAAAAATTTCACCCCGTTACACGGTGATTAAAACAATAGCCAGTATTTTTACCACGTGCTCCGGCGCGGCGGCCGGCCCGGAAGCACCCGTGGTCTCCATTGGTGCGGGAATCGGGTCTTATTTGGCCGGTGCACGAAAACTATCGGCCGAACAAGTGAAGAATCTGGCCATTGCCGGCGCTGCAGCGGGTTTCGCGGCGGTTTTCAACGCGCCCATCGCCGGTGTGTTATTTGCAATCGAGGTGCTGCTCCGCGAATTCGCATCGGAAACATTTGTGATGGTGATCCTCTCGACCGTTACGGCCTCCATATCAACCCACCTTTTGCTTGGGAATCGCGAATTTGTGCGGGTGCCTCCGAGTTTCGCGTTCAATCATCCCGTCGAGCTTGTTTTCTACGCCGCTCTCGCAATTCTTGCCGCCATTGTGGCCAAATTTTTTGTCCAAACATACTTCGCGGTCGACCACGCATTCGCTGACTGGAAAGTTCCACCGTACATAAAAACAATGACCGGAGGCGCCATTATTGGGCTGCTCGCACTTGGGGTGCCGGACGTCATGGGAAACGGCCACGATGTTATTCCGCGTGTGCTGGACGCCGAATTTGTTCAGCCGTGGACGTCGAACGCAATGTTGATCCTGCTGCTGGCAAAGATTGTTGCCTGCGCCGTGACGATTGGATCCGGTGGCTCGGGCGGAATTTTTATTCCATTTCTGTTAATGGGCGCTATGGTCGGCGGCGGCGTGGGCCGCGCCGTGCATTTCGTCTTTCCAGCGGCCGCCCCTGCGGGCGCCTACATGATCGTCGGAATGGGCGCGATGTTTGCCGGAATAACCTTTGCACCGTTCACGGCCATAATTTTGATGTTTGAACTAACCGGCGATTACAATCTCGTGTTGCCTTTAATGTTTGCCGTCGGTGTCACCACCGCTTTCGCGCGAACATTGGATCCAGAGAGCATCGACACCCGCAAGTTACTGAAGAAAGGGGTGCGCACCCACGAAATCGCCGAACTACGAGCGCTCGAGAAATACCACGTGGAGCAAGTAATGACGCGCCGAGTGATAACGATTCCGGCCACAATGACGTTGGGGGCCGTGTCCGACTTTATCTCTCATCATTCGCACACAGGTTATCCGGTCGTTGAAGAGAACGGCGAGCTGGTGGGACTTCTGACGTACGCCGAGCTCAAAAAAACATTTGGGGCGGGATCAAAAACCGATGAACGTACGGCTCGCGACGTTATGCGCCGATCCGCACCGACGGTGGACCCGCACAGATCTCTTACGGAAGCCGTACGTCTGATGAACGTCCATGACGTTGATCGAATTGTGGTGGTGGACGCCAATAAAAAAATTATCGGAATCGTCACCAAAAGCAATCTCATCGGAATCTACAAAGGACTCCTTCATTCCAGCGAAAGCGACTAATTTGCGGTCGCGAAAGCCGCGCGTTCGGAATTCACGAGAGGGTTTTGATTGCCCGGATTTCCAGAGGGGATGACGGGAAGCGTAAAGTGAAACGTTGATCCTTCGCCGAGTTTGGACTCAACCCATATCTTTCCGCCGTGATGTTCGACAACCTTCTTACAGATTGCGAGTCCAATGCCCGTCCCCGGATATTTGTGCCGACTGTGAAGCCGCTGAAAAACCTGAAAAATTTTCGCGGAAAACAACGGATCAATTCCAATCCCGTTGTCCGAGATCGAAATGCGGACAAATCCATTTTCCTCGTGCGACGTCACATGGATTTCCGGTGGTTCGCTTCGAGAAAATTTCAGTGCGTTACTAATAAGATTGAGAAACACATGATGCAAACGTGCCTTTTCCGCGGTAACCGTGGGCAACGTGTCGAAGCTCACACGCGCCTGTTTCTCATTTATCCGGATCTCGAGATCCGATAATACTTGCTTCAGCACCGCGTTCAAATCCGTCTCTTCGGCTGAGGAATCCGATTTTGTCAGTCGCGCATAATCAAGCAAATCCTTTATTAATTGGCCCATTCGACGGGAACCATCCGCGATGCCTTGAAGCTGACGACGTCCATTGTCATCAAGCTTATCGCTGCATTGGATCGCCATTAAATCCGTCATCAACGAAATTTTTCGCAACGGCTCCTGAAGATCATGCGAACTAACATACGCAAATTGTTCCAACTCGAGATTCGACTGAATAAGCCGATCGGTCTTCTCGACCAACTCCGCCTCTTTTTTTTGCAAGGCCAATTGCCGATTCCGAGTTCGAAGAGATGCCCGGCACGCACTCACCAATGTGCCGATCCGCACGGGTCGCTCCAGCAAAATCACATCCCCCAGTTTTTCCAATGCATGGGCGGCCACTGGTGAATCGGCCCCGCCCTTCGTAATCACAAGAATCGGAATATCCGACCACGACTGTTCTTTCTGTAACGTGGCCCGCAACCTTCTCGCGCGGTCTTCCTCCACAGATTCCTCTGTGAGAATAACGGCGCCTGCTCCCTCTTCAATTTTTCGGCACAATTGCTCCATATCCGGTACAGGTTCTGCCTTTAGGCCCGCTTCGGTAAGAATTCGCTGGCTGAGCATCGCATCCTTACCCGTTGGGGCGAGAATCAAGATTCTTTCGAAAAGGCTATTCATCGAATGTTGGCGTCCCCTGCAGAATTCCTGAAAACCGTAAAAGAGGTTCACCAATTTTAATACCGGCACCGCTCATACTGAGCTCGCGAATCGTTCGCTCGTGGTTACCCGAGCGTTTTTTAATCACCGAAATGGCCTGACGGATGGCCCCTTTTGACTCGAAATATCGGAAGAGAATCACGTTATCAGCGAGATAACTCACATCAATAGGTGCGGACATCGCACCAATCAAGCCTGCTTGGGCCACCACAAGGAATGTGTTGACTCCGATCTGGCCAAGATACGTCAGCAGCTCGTGCATTTGCACGGTGAGAAAGTCTTCTTCGGGCATAGAGTTTAAATATCCATTGAGACTGTCAATAACAATCACGCGAGGACCGTGTTTGGCGACCGCGGCACGGACGGCTCCGGCGAATTCTCCCGGCGACAATTCGGCCGGATCAACCTGTTGGAGAGTCACTTGCTTGTTTTCAATATATGGAGCCAAATCCATTCCAAGGCCGGCGCTTCGCGTTAAATACGTGTTGATGCTCTCATCAAAGATAAATACGCAAGACTTCTGTCCTCGGTTCGCCGCCGCAACCACATATTGCATACCAAGAGAAGATTTGCCCGCACCGGCGGGTCCGATTAACAGCGTGCTTGTTCCCGGATTGATTCCACCGCCCATAAGCGCATCCAACCCGGCATTGCCGCTCAAAAGAAGCTGTTGCGAAAACGCGCTGTGATGCTCCGCCGCTATCAACCTCGGGAAAATATCAATTCCCCCCTGCCGAATGACGAAGTCATGGTATCCGCCGCGGTATCTCTTTCCGCGAAACTTCATGACGCGCAGTCGGCGACGTTCGGCGCCATAGTTCGGAGATAATTGCTCGAGCGTTAAAACACCGTGCGCGATACTTTGGAGCTGTATATCGGATTGTTCGGCCGTGCGGTCATCCAACAACACAACCGTGCAATTTCGTCCAACAAAAAACTGTTTCAACGCAAGGATTTGGCGCCGATACCGCAATTGATTTTGCGCGAGCAACCGCATTTCTGAAAGCGAATCAAAAACGATTCGGGTTGGTTTGTGTTCCTCGACCTTGTCCAACACGGCCTTTGTTGTTTCGTTCAATTCCACTTCGGAAGGATGAAACATCGTATATTGCGCATCGCTTTCTAACGCGCGCTCAGACGGCACAAGTTCAACCACGTGGATTCCGTCAAGCGACCAACCGTGAGAGGCGGCGACCGCCGCCAATTCTTCGGTTGTTTCGGAAAGCGTCACATACATGACGGTTTCCCCATTCTTAACGCCTTCCAGCAAATACTGTAAGCCGAGGGTTGTTTTTCCGGAGCCGGGATCTCCTTCAATCAAATAAAGACGGTTCGGAGTGAAACCTCCGGAAAGAACTTCATCGAGCCCTGGGTTACCGGTTGACACGCAGGTGTGGATACCATTCGCTGTTTTCGAATTCATTTCTCACCTCATAAAATTATTCGTATGGGAATTCGCAAAAAATATTCTACCAGCATAAATTGGAGATACAAATAGCGAAAACCTTCTTTATTCCATTCCGGAACCAAACCATCGAGATTTACTGAGCGGTTTTATTTCACACTCCCCATTTCGATCGGATCCGTCGCGAATTTGTCGGAATGACGTCGTTGTGTTACAATCCGCGCGCTGCAAAACAGTTTCCAAGTCCCACCTCTTTCCCCGATAGCTCAATGGTGGAGCATCCCGCTGTTAACGGGAGGGTTGCTAGTTCGAGTCTAGCTCGGGGAGTCCTCTTATCGTGCGTTGTTGGACAAAGAGTGCCTGTAGGACCGAAGACGTCCCATTTGCCGGGCACGCGACGAGATGCGCGGCCTTTTCCATCTGAATCTGGATCGCTACAATGGAACGAATGAAAAAGGTGAACCTTCGGCGTGACCCAACACTTTAAAAAAGCTTTCGCTGTATTTAGTCAGTTCTGCATTGGGACGATACTGTTCTTCGTTTTAATTAACGGGGTTGTCTTTTTTCTCGCGGATAAAGAACCGGTTCCGTTCTCCCATCGCTACAATTCAAAATTATTGAAAGTATATCCGCGCCTCGGGGAAGCCGAAATCAAACAGCTCCTGCGAGAAACCTGGTCCAAAAATATCACCTACGATCCTTTCACCGAGTTTAGAGATGCGCCTCGATCCGGCGTGTTTGTAAATGTGGACGAAATTGGTTTCCGAAAGACAGTGCCCCAAGGACCGTGGCCGCCATCACGAGATAATATCAATGTCTTTCTTTACGGCGGATCCACTTCGTTTGGGTATGGTGTCGAGGACAAAGCGACCATCGCTTCGCATCTTCAGACACGACTGTCGAATCGGCTAAAGAAATCCGTGTGCGTTTATAATTTCGGCCGTGCATATTATTACTCGTCGCAGGAACGAATCTTGTTTGAACGGCATCTTCTCGCAGGTTTTGTTCCGGACGTCGCAATCTTTATTGATGGAATGAATGACTCTTTTTACGTCGCAAACGAAACGGGCGTTTCTTCGATCTTCAAAGATTTCGTTTCAGGATTTTGGCTTAAGCCCACGCGACTGGCCGTCATTTTGTTGCAACGACTGCCGATTTCTCGATTGGTTTATTCGATGAAAAAGGATGACCCCACCGAACCCAATGATGGTCGGAGCGAAGCATCTTTCAACGATCTGGAAATCGTGAACCATATGATCGATCGTTATGAGAAAAACGCGAAAATGATTGAGTTATTGTCTCGTGGTTTTGGTGTTTCACCGCTATTTGTGTGGCAACCTGTTCCGAATTACCACTATGACACAAGCTACCACCTGTTTTTTCCTCAGCACCCACAATCGTTTCGTTATGCGAAGTATGTTTACTCCGAAATGGCGCGCCGAAGAAAAAGCACGGCGGCGAGAAGAAATTTCCTTTGGTTGGGAGACATTCAACGGGAACGAAGGGAACCGCTATACGTCGATTACAACCATTATTCAGGCTCGTTTTCAGAAGTTATAGCGGATCACATTGCTGAACGCATCGAGGCACGCGGCGCTATTTAAATGCTTTTTAAAATCAAGCTCCAGCTGGAGTGCGGGGAGAAGGATCAAATTCGCGGCGCAGAATTCGATTGATCTGAACCAATATTTCGGCTGAAACGGTTTCGTCCCTTGAAAACCAATTTCTTTTTGCGCGGACCGAGACCTTTGTCAACTTCGGTGTAATTGCTGCGAGTATGATGGTAATGCTTAGCTTCTTTGTCTTTCCGATTATTTTTTCACTTTCTTTTTTTTCAGTCTGCCGAGCCACGGAAATTTGCATGCGCTCCAGAGCTTCCAGCGTGGCGGCTTTTACCTGTGCTTTCGTGTGGGTAAAAGAACGAGAATCCCGGCTTGCCAATTCCATTCCGGCGTCCGCCGCGCCCTGCATTGCCAATGAAATCGGAATAGCCGCGCAACCACTGAAAACGAAAGAAACGACAGTGATGAAAATCAATGCGTATAAGGTTCGACCACGTACCATTTTCTTTCTTACGAACGGTGTGATTCAGGGTTCGCATATCGACGGAAACAACAAAGCCCTCCCCCCACTTTCGTGAGAGAAAGGCTTTGTCTTGATATATCAAGTATCAGGAGGAGTTAGCTGACTTTGTTTACGTTCGCTGCCTTTGGCCCCTTGTCGGAGTCAACCACTTCGAACTCGACACTATCCCCTTCGACCAAGGACTTGAAACCCTGCCCTTGAACCGCCGAATAATGCACAAACACATCACCGGAACCGTCGTCCCGTGTAATGAAGCCATAACCTTTCTGATTGTTGAACCACTTTACTTTTCCTCGCAAGGCTGTTACCTACCTTTTGATGCTGTTGGGAAGGGTTACGTCCGGGTGGTTAGGCCACCCAACCCCTTTTGCAGCACGACTCTGATACTGAAAATATGTTCAGGAAAACAAAGCGATTCAAGAGGAAAGATTACTTTCGAAGCGCGCCTTCTCTCTTGAGCAACTGAATCTTTTTCGTTATTCCACCATCACCGGAATAACCGCCCATTCCACCGTCGGATCGCAAAACGCGATGACAAGGAATAATGGGAGCAAAGGGATTTTTACCAAGAGCCGAACCCACCGCGCGCGCGGCTTTCGGGCTTCCAATTTTCTCGGCGATCCATCGATAGGTGCGGATTTGTCCGGAAGGAATTTCGGCGCAGGCGGTCCAAACCTTTTGTTGAAACGCGGGGTACTGCTTCATCTTCGTACGAATAGCGTTAGGGATCATCGCGAAAGATTCTACACCAAAAAAGTCCTTTTCTGACGACGCTGGCGATGGAAAGTTATCGCGAAGCGATGCGCCTCATCACGCACGTGTCGCAACAAAAGAAGCGCCGCCGAATAATCCGGCAAGCGAATTGATTCGCTCGAACCCGGTAAAAAAATTTCCTCTTCTTCTTTTGCAAGCGCAGCGACGGCGAGCCCTGAAATCTTTAGTTCCGCGATGGCGGCAAGAGCCGACGACAATTGTCCCTTCCCTCCGTCAATCAACACCAAATCCGGGAACGGTTTATTTTCGTTTTTCAATCGACGATACCGGCGCCCAACCACCTCGGCCATTGCCTTAAAATCATCAATTCCTTCAACAGTGCGAATAATATATTTGCGGTACTGTGACTTGTCGGGTCGACCGTGATCGAACGACACCATGGAGGCCACTTTTTCCGTCCCTTGGATGTGAGAAATATCGAAACATTCGATTCGTTGCGGTGGCTTTTTCAGGTTCAACGCTTTCATGAGATCTTGAACGGCGCGACTTTCGCGCACGCGCTCCCCCAACATATCTTCGCTCATTTCGCGGTACGTGATGCGTTCGTTCATGTGGCGAAGCGTTTCGATTTGATCGCGCAACGCGGCCGCGGCTTCAAACCGATCTTCGCTGGAAAGCTTTTTCATTTCGACTTCCCACTCGGCCGCGAGTTTTTCTTTTTCGCCTCCAAAAAACCAACGAGCGCGGTCCACGATCTTGCCGTATTCCTTGCTCGAAATTTTTCCAATGCAAGGAGCCGAACATTGACTCGTGTGCAAATAAAGACACGATTTCACTTTTTTGTAAGGCAGCACTTCCCCTTCTTTAATTTCGAAGCGGCATGGTCGCAGGGCGAGAATCTTTTTTCGCCACGTCCATCGCAACAGCGACCGCACTTGACCGACGTTCGGGTAGGGGCCGAAATAAGAAGCCCCATCTTTCTTTTTTCGGCGCGTTAGATAGGCGCGTGGGAAATCCTCTTGCGTGGTTACCACCACATACGGGTAGGACTTGTCGTCCTTCCACATCACGTTAAAAATTGGCTTGTGCCGTTTGATCAAGCGTTGTTCCAGCAGAAATGCTTCGCGCTCGCTCGCGGTTGGCACGTAATCGACGTGGCGAACTTCGGATACAAGAATGAGCGTCTTGTGATCGTGTGGACGTCCTGCTGCGAAATAATTGCTCACTCGTTTTTTTAAATCGCGCGCCTTGCCGATATAAATAATGCCACCGGTATTGTCGCGCATAAGATAAACGCCGGGCGAATGCGGAAGATTGGGCAAGAACGAGAACGAATCACTCATAAATAAAAATCTCTGGTGCGGCCGCTACAGACTAAATCTTTCGTCGAAGAAGAGCATCCATAAAGTGGTCGTATTCTTCAATTTTTAACCACTTTGATAATTGAAAGTAAAAAAACGTTCCGACGCTGATGGAAACGAGAACACGCAACATCAAATGAAGTTTCACGAGGGCGATGAAGTAAAGAAACCAACAGACAGCGCCCATCGCAATCCCCGCCAACAAGCCAAATGCAAAGCTTTTCAGGATTTCGCGACCACCGAGCAAACCGATTTGTTTTTTAAGCAGATAGAAAAGCACGACAGCTTGATACCACGCCGCCGCGGACGTGGCGAACGCGAGCCCACCGACGGTCCATTTCCACATAAGAGCGACATCGAGAACCGCGTTCACCGTCATCGCTTGAAAGGCAACACGAACCGGCGTTTTCGTGTTCTTCTGTGCGTAAAAGCCGGTGGCCAAAATTTTCGCGGCCGAGTACGCGGGCAAACCGATCGAAAATCCCACCATCGCTATGTATGTCATCCAAGAATACTCGGGCAAAAACTTTCCGTGTTGAAACAGCAATTGCACAATTGGATACCCCAGAACCGCAAGCCCAATGAACGATGGAATCAGCACGTAATTTGCAATGCGCAACGAATAGCTCAGCAGCTCCTTAAATCCCTTCATGTCTTTCTGACTCGCGGTGCGCGAGAGCGCCGGAAGCGCCACACTGGAAACCGCCACGCCAAACAGAGCGAGCGGCAACTGCATCACCCGATTGGAATTATAAAGCGCGGTAATTGAACCGTCTTTCAAAAAACTGGCGCAAAACTGATCCACAAACGAATTCACTTGATCCGCACACAACCCAATAATGGTCGGCCCCATGAGCAACAGCACCGTTTTTACTTGCGGGTGAGCAAACGGTTTCACGAATTTCAGGTGGTACCCGTGGCGATACAAGTTTGGCAGCTGCCACACCAAATGGATACCGACGCCAATCACCGCGCTGATGGCCAGTCCTTGTATGGGCGATTGCATTCGCGAAGCGATAAACAAAATGAACGCGATCTCGCCGATGGACAAACCGGACGGCGCGACCGCCGGAACGAAGAAATCGCCGCAGGAATTAAGAACCGCGGTCACCAGCGCGGCCAGACAAATCAGAAGCAGAAACGGAAACGTGAGTCGCGTGAGCTGCGTGGTGAGCGCAAACTTTTCCGGATCACGAACAAATCCCCACGAAACAATCTGCGTAACTTGGGGCGCAAACACGATTCCTGCAATCACGATGATCGTGAGAACCACCATAAGGCCGGAGACCAGTGCGTCGAAGAGTTTCCTAGCTTCTTCTTCCCCCTTTGTGTGCAAAGTCTCTGTGAAAACGGGCACAAACGCCGAGGTTAGCGAGCCCTCTCCCAGGAATCGGCGCAACAAGTTGGGAATCTTAAAGGCCGCGTAAAAAGCATCGGTTTGATAGCCGCCCCCAAAATAAGCAGCGACAAGAGAATCGCGCGCGTAGCCGAGGATACGCGAAATGAGCGTTGCGGACGCGAAAGCGCCAAGGTGTCGACCGAACTGGGCCCGACCGGCGGTCGCTCCCGCGGCACGGGCGTTACTAGAATTGGCTTGATTCTCTCGAGAGTTCATTGCTACCATCCTCAAACTATCACTTAAAGGAGTCTCACGTTTTATGGCAAAAGGTAAAAGCAAGCGGCACGCATCGGCGCTGAAAGCACACAGAAAATCTCTGGCTCACAAAGCCTTTAACTATCAAGTCCGCAGCCGCGTCCGCACCCTCACCGCTCGTGTTTTGAAAGACATCGAAGCGAAAAATATTGATGCCGCAAAAAACAGTTTTAAAGTTGCTCAATCTGCTTGGCAGAAAGCCGCGAAAACCGGCATCTTCAACAAGAGCGCCGCGTCGCGAAAAATTGGAAGCCTCGCCTCGAAGATCGCCGCCTTATCGAGCAAGAGCTAATCCGCTGGCCGACGGGCCACATAAATTCATCAGCAGAATCGACACGGCCATCTCACTCGGCAGCCGCCCCGTCTTCAAATCAAAATCCGCCTGAAGGATTTTTTCGATCGCTGAGCGCAGTTCCACCGGTTTATAAGACTTAAATCCTTTCAGGAAATTGGCTTGCTGTGTTTTTCCGCGCATGTTAAATGCCGCGTAGATTTGCTCCAAGCCCATTTTCTTTTCTGATTGATAACAGTGAGCCAGCAGCAACGTTCGGAACACGCGCTCGCAAATCGGAAATATAGATTCTCCCCGCACGCCAACCTCGGATAGCAACCGTCCCTGCAGAAGCGCTTCACCAAGATTCCGCGTCCATAACGCTTCCTCAAGCTGCTTCGTATCGCCTTCCTCATCCGGAAATCCATGGGCCCGGACGTCTGTTCCATCAATTGTGGTTTTCGATCCCACATAGAGACAAAGTTTGTCCAGCTCGTTTGCTATCTGTTGAAGGTCCGTGCAGTGCTCGGCGACCATCATTGCGGCTTCGTAGGAGATTGTTTTCCCGCGCAACTTCGCTTCGCTGGTGACCCATGCCGGCATTTGATTTGGGAACGGAGTCCAGAACGTGACGATGGATCCGATCGAGGTGACTTGTGCCGGAATTTCATCGCGGATATTGGCTTTCCCATCATTGAGAAAAACCAAACAAGTCGATTCGGGAAGATTCGAAAGTGTTTCGGCAACCGCACGCGCATCAGCGACGGCTAATTCTTCGGTCGCTTGAACGATCACCACCCGCCGATCACCAAGAAACGGCAGGCTTTGCGCGGCATTTACAATTTGCGCGCCGGTGCAACTGTTCCCATCGAAGCGTTCAAGATTGAAATCTTTTGCCTCGTCAGGAACCAGTTTCTTTATTATTTGCTGGACGGCCCGGTCTTTGAGCCAGTTTTCCGGTCCATCGAACAAATAGAGAGTTCCGATCTTTCCACTGCGAATGGAAGATTCGAGCTGATCGGACTTAATGACGGGCACGGATTAATAAGGAGCGGTGCTCGGGTAAGCTGGCGGCGGATTGTCCGGCGATTGTTCCTTTGGCACCGCGCGTGGCGAAGAACTGGTAACGGTTCCAAAACCTTCGACCGTGCGACGAACAATGTCCGTGGCGAAGCGATCCCAGAGCTCTTCACGCGCTTCTTCTTGTGTTTTTCCGCCGGGTTGTGTTTCGGTGAAATAGCGCAGTTTTTGTTCGAGCAGCGGCTCTTCCCACAGATATTGGTTGTTCTTTTTATCAAGGAATTTCAGATCCATCACAATCCAAAGCTGGTACTCGAGGGGCACGAGGTTCGCATCGTGACTGAGTTCGGTTTCGCGGTATTGCTTAATGGTTCCGATGACGACGCCATCCGCTTTGTCCTCTTTGTCGACATACGCGATACGGCCGTCGCGAATAAATTCATCGGTGGTGGCGAGCCACAATTTATTGCCAATACCCGTTTGTGACGTTTCGTTTTCGAATGGTCGAACGGAGATCGCTTTGATGCTTGGCGGGAGAATGATCGCTGGTGGGACGTATTCCGACTGTGTTCCTTGACAACCGGTTAAATAAACAGAAAAGGCAACAACAAACGGGATATACGCCTTGCGCGATTTCATTCTGTAATGATCTCCTTTGAAGTTGTCGCCCTGGAGATCTTTTATCCAGGACGACAAATTAGCCGACGAAATTTACCAATTTATTCGGAACATAGATAACGCGTTTCGGCGCGACCTTGATTCCCTTTTTTTCGAGCGACAGAAGCGCCTGTGATGTCACGTCTGCTTCTTTTAAATTAAGGCCCAGCGTCAATTTTTCGCGCAGCTTTCCGTTCACCTGCACCACAATCTCAACGCGCCCCGCCGCCAATTTGGAGGCATCCGCTATCGGCCAGGGTTGCTCGACAAGAAGCGTTTCATTTCCAAATTTCTGCCACAACTCTTCGGCAATATGCGGCGCAAACGGTTGCAGCAATTGAATAACGGTTAACGTCGCATCACGCGACACGCTATCCCCCAAGTTTGGGTACACGTAAATCGCATTCACGAGCTCCATAATGGCGGAGATCGCCGTGTTGAAACCGAAATCCTCATCGATGTCGCGTGTCACGCGCTGAATCGTTTGATGCTCGCGACGCACCAGCTCATCAATATCCATTTCTTCGTCGGATTCCGCCGCGCTTCGCTTTAGTTGTTTCTCTTCCTCAGAACCGACGAATATCTGTGCCAGCCGCCATACTCGATTCAAGAAACGCCAAATTCCCTCGATCTGCTTGTCGGACCATTCGAGCTGCTGAGTCGGGGGCGCCGCGAACAAAATGAACATGCGACAGGTGTCGGTCCCGTACCGGTTGATCACGTCGTTCGGGTCGACAACGTTGCCTTTTGATTTTGACATCGCGCTGCCGCCCAAGGTCACCATCCCCTGTGTCAACAAGGAGCTGAACGGCTCGTCCGATGACAACATACCCATGTCGCGCAACACCTTATGGAAAAATCGCGAATAAATGAGATGCATGGTGGCGTGCTCAACGCCGCCAACATATTGATGAACCGGGATCCATTGGTCGGCCTTTTCCCTGGCGAACGGAAGTTTCTGGTTATGCGCGTCAGTATAGCGCGCGTAATACCAACTCGAGTCAACGAACGTATCCATGGTATCGGTTTCTCGCCTTCCCGGACCGCCGCATTTTGGGCACGGTACGTTGATCCAGTCGGTAACCTGCGTTAATGGAGACGCTCCGGTTCCTGTGAATTCCACGTTCGTTGGCAACGTAACCGGTAATTTGTCTTCGGGCACTGGGACAGCGCCATCTTTCGGACAATAAATGACGGGAATGGGCGTGCCCCAATAACGCTGGCGTGACAACAGCCAATCACGCAATTTGTAAGTAATTGTCGGTTTACCGAGACCCTTCTTTTCGAGATCGGCGGCCATCTTTTTTTGTGCTTCGCCTACGGGCAGTCCGTTGTAGGGACCGGAGTTAATCAGTACGCCGTCCGCCTCGAAAGCTTTGTCGCTCGGCGATTCGCCCGACTCGGGCTTGATGACCTGCACAATGGGAATTCCAAATTTCTTAGCAAAATCGTAATCGCGTTGATCATGCGCCGGCACAGCCATAATGGCACCGGTGCCATAATCGGTAAGCACATAATCGGAGATCCATATGGGTACCTTTTCACCGGTAAAAGGGTTTTCAGCATAGCTTCCAGTAAACTCTCCGGTTTTTTCTCTATTCTCCGCAGTACGAACGATTTTGCTTAATCCACGAGTGGATTCACGGTAAGCCTCGACCGCCGCTTTCCGGTCGATCGCTGTTAACGAACTCACAAGGGGATGTTCCGGCGCCAATACAAGAAAGGTTGCACCGAACAGTGTGTCGGGACGCGTTGTGAAAACACGAATCGTTCCTTTGTCGGTTTTGAAATCGGCGTTGGCACCCCACGATTTCCCAATCCAGTTGTGCTGCATCGTCAAAACCTGCTCAGGCCAACCTTTTTGGGAGGAGGTCTTCTTTAACTTCTCGTGACCAGAAAGCAATTCGTCGGCGTATTCCGAGATCTTAAAAAACCACTGCTCAAGCTCCTTTTGGACAACGACATTGTCGCACCGCCAGCAACGTCCGTTGTGCACCTGTTCATTGGCCAGCACGGTATTGCATGAATCACACCAGTTGACCGGAGCCTTCTTTCGGAAAGCCAATCCTCTTTCTAACATTTTTATGAAAATCCATTGATTCCAACGATAATAATCTGGATGACAGGTGGCAATTTCGCGGTCCCAATCATAGGAGATCGATAAAGTCTTGAGCTGCTCACGCATCACCGCAATGTTGTCCCAGGTCCATTTGGCCGGGTCAACTTTGCGTTTTATGGCAGCATTTTCGGCCGGCAGCCCAAAGGAGTCCCAGCCAATCGGATGAAGAACCGAGCGGCCGCGGCGCCGGTGGAAACGCGCCAATATATCTCCAATCGTGTAGTTCCGGACGTGGCCCATGTGCAGATTTCCAGACGGGTACGGGAACATGACTAAAATATAATAAGGAGGTCGCTCGGCGGTGGGTTGGGGCGCCTCATTACACTTGTTCTCATCCCAAATAGCGCGCCATTTCGACTCGATTTCTTTGAATGAATACTGTGACACTAAGATAACTCCATGACCGCAAAGCGGTAGAAATTTTAAAACCGGCCGATTATACTGTATGCATGAATAAATCCATTCACGTTATTTATGTCGCCGCGTTAGGATTAAGCCTCAATTCCACTTGTTTTTCGGGCCCCCGCCCTCCGCCAAAGCCCACGGATGTGGCTCCAAAAATAGTTCAAGAACCGGTTAGCACGATGGTCAAAAAAGGTCAGACAGCAACTTTTACCGTGGTGGCCTCCGGAACCGAGCCACTTCAATATCACTGGGGCAAAAACGGCGTGGAAATTGTCGGAGCAAATAATGCGACCTACACAACACCAATCACGGGGGTGGGCGACAGCGGAGCCGAATTCAATTGTCTTGTCGTTAACAATGCGGGCCAGGTAGTGAGCGATGCAGCCATCCTTTTTGTCTGCGACAGCGAATGCGGTCCAACTAACACACCCCCTCCGCCCGGCGCTGGAAATTTACCGACCAATATCCGTACGATAAAACCTGGTATCCCCGAAGCCGTTTTCCCTTGCTCTCACAAAGTCGACATGGTCACAAAAAATGGATTGGCCGTAAAAAAAGATCTTACTCCCATTCAAGGATATATTCATTGGGACGGGGCAGGAGTCGCGGCGGGCACGTATTTTGCGATCGGGGAAGGCGGAGCCTGCGGAAAAGTTGTGAAGCTTCAATAACGAACCAACCACAAGAAGTATTCTTGATTGCCTTTTGGACCTTTGATCGCTGCGGCTGACTCTCCGCGCACTTCAAACCCGATGCTCACCGCAAAATCTGCCACGGCCCGAACCGCTGATTTTTGAATTTCTTCCGACCGAACGACGCCTTTCTTTAGAAACTTCGCCCCGACCTCAAACTGTGGCTTCACCATCGCAAGAACCGTTGCCCCCGGAAGTATCACGCTTTTCACGAATGGAAGTACATTTTTCAACGAAATAAATGACACATCGATTACGGCCATTTGCGGCGGCTTTCGAAAAAGATTTGGCGTTATGTTGCGAACATGAGTTTCTTCGAAAACGGAAACGCGAGAATCGTTGCGGAGAGACATATCGAGTTGCCCTTTGCCCACATCCACCGCGTACACATGCGCCGCGCCACGCTGAAGCAAACAATCAGTAAATCCCCCCGTGGATGACCCCACATCCAGACATACCAGTTCGGAGACCACGATATTGAAATCGTTGAGCGCTCCTTCGAGTTTTTCGCCACCGCGCGAAACGTATTTCGGACCCGCTAACAACTGAATCTTTGTTGATCGAGAGAAAAGATGTCCAACTTTGTCGACTTTTTCCCCGTCAACAAGAACTTGGCCGGCAAGAATTAGCGCTTGGGCTTTCGTGCGACTGTCAGCCAATCCACATTCAACAAGCAGTACATCGAGCCGCTCTTTTTTGGATTTCTGTTCGAAGTTGTTGGACAGATTAATTTGGAAGGAAGTTGGTGGGCAATTTTACCGGGTGGCCGGCGTGAACCTGACGAACCGTGTGCGAGATATTCTCTTCCGTAAGACCTACGAGACTCCGCAGCTTCTGCTGCGTACCGTGTTCGATAAATTTGTCTGGAATTCCAATACTCGTGACCGCGATATTTTCGCCTTCTAATATTTCTCGAATCGCGCTGCCGAAACCGCCAGCAATGGCGTTTTCTTCGACCGTCACCACTTGCGAAATTCCTTTTAGCGTTTCAATCAACCATGCGCGATCGATGGGCTTCACAAAGCGCGCATTAATAACTTTCGCATTGATTCCTTCTTTTGAAAGAGTTTCGGCGGCCGCAAAAGAAGGTTGAACCATATTGCCAATGGCGAGAATCGCAACATCTGCACCTTCCCGCACCACCTCGCCTTTTCCCCATGGCAACAAGTGAAACGTGGTTTCAAGCGGAACACCAAGACCGGCACCACGTGGATAGCGAATGGCCACTGGCCCCGTGTGATGATTCAAAGCTGTTTTCAGCATATGCTGAAGTTCGTTCTCGTCTTTTGGCGCCATGACCGTCATGTTCGGAATCATACGCAAATAGGATAAATCGAAAACACCGTGATGCGTTGCGCCGTCATCCCCTACCAAACCACCACGATCCAAGCAGAAAACGACCGGAAGCTTTTGGAGCGCAATGTCGTGCTCGATTTGATCGTACGCGCGCTGCAAGAACGTTGAATAAATAGCGACAACCGGTTTAATTCCGCCGCAGGCAAGACCACCCGCAAAGGTCACCGCGTGTTGCTCACCGAGCCCAACATCATAATAGCGGCTCTTAAATTTGTCGCGGAACAAATCCATTCCGGTGCCTTCGGGCATGGCCGCCGTAATACCAACAATTTTCTCGTCTTCTTTCGCGAGTTTGCACAGCGATTGACCAAAAACTTTTGTGTAGGTTGGAGGACCATCCGGCGCTTTGGCCAACTCTCCGGTTTCCGGATTCCATTTACTGACACCGTGGTATTTGATGGGATCATTTTCTGCCTTTTCGTAACCGCGGCCTTTTTTTGTCACCACGTGCAGCAGAACCGGCCCCTTCATTTTCTTTACGCCTTGCAGCACTTCGATCAGCTTAGGTAGGTCATGACCGTCGATCGGGCCGAGGTAACCGAACCCCATCTCTTCGAAAAGAAGCCCCGGGAAAAGCAAGACTTTGACTCTCTTCGCGAGGCGCAAAAGATGGCTTCCCCAGAAATGGAGTCGTGTGAGAAATTGACGAACGCGATCTTCAAAACGCGTATAGGAATCTCCGGTTAAAAATTTGGCGAGGAATGCGCCCACAGCGCCGACGCGATGGGAAATAAACATCTGGTTATCGTTCAACACAACGATCAAATCGGATCCGAGATTGCCGGCGTTTTGAAGTCCTTCGAACGCCATGCCGCCCGTGATGGATCCATCGTTAACAATCGCCACAACTTTGTGATTTTGTTTCAGCTGATCGCGTGCCGCTGCGAAGCCAAGAGCGGCGGAGATGGCGGTTGATGCGTGACCGGCGCCAAACGCATCGTGCTCGGATTCGCTGCGATTGAGAAATCCGCTGATGCCGCCGTACTGACGAAGTGTGTGGAATTTATCCCAACGGCCCGTAAGAAGTTTGTGCGCGTAGGCTTGATGGCCGGTATCCCAAATTAATTTGTCGTTCGGAGAATCAAAAACATAATGGAGCGCGACCGCGAGATCCGTGCAACCGAGCGATGCGCCGAGATGCCCGCCTGTCTGCGCAGTTACATCAATAATTTTTTTCCGAATTTCTCTCGCCACATCGGGCAAGAGTTCAGGTTTTAAATGTCGAAGGTCTGTTGGATTTTTAATCATTTCAATAAGTGCCATGCCGGCCGATTATACGCGATTTTCCGTCACAATAGCATCCATGGTTTGATCGTGTGCGGCCAGCGGCAGAACCGATAGGCCTTGGGCTGAGAAAAAAAGCCCCACATGTTTCGCCCGCGGCGTCTTCGAGAGAATGCGGTCATACACGCCTCCGCCATACCCCAAACGCCGCCCTTTTTGGTCAAAGCCAAGTCCCGGTACCAGCACAAGATCGATGGAATTAAATGGAACCCGTTGCTTCTTCCGGTGCAATTCGAATGGGCCATGCGCGGTCTTCTTTAACCGGTCTTTTTTTGAGAACAAAACAAAAAAAGGATCGTGAAATCCATGCGAAGTAACAGGAATCAAAACCTTTTTGCGATCCTTCCATGCGCGCTGCGTTAATCCGTCGGTGACCAATTCGCTCCCAAAATTGACGAACGAGGCGACGACTTTTGCCTTTTTATAATCAGAGGAACGAAATAAGGATTGAAGCGCTCGCTTGCTCAACCGCACGCGTTCCTTCTCGGGGATCGCTTGACGTTGACGTACCAGCGCGCGCCGAAGCCAACGCTTGGATTCCTCCACTGGGATTACTTCGCTGGATTTTTTTTGCGCCATTCTTCTAGTCGCTTTTTGATTTCAACTTCAAAACCCTGATCGGATGGTTCGTAAAAATTTACGCGTTGCGGCATGTACGTTTGCTTAACATGGTGCCCGGGAAAATTGTGCGGATAAAGGTAGTCGTCGCCATGCCCACGGGACTTCGCATCGCCGCTCGAATCCTTCAGAGCGTTTGGTACCTCTCGTCGCTTTCCGGTTTTCACTTCTTCTTCGGCCTTGGCGATGGCCATATAGGCGGCGTTCGATTTTGGTGCGGTTGCCACGTACGTTACGGCTTGCGCCAATGGAATTCGCGCTTCCGGCATGCCGACCATCTCCACCATTCGCGCCGCGGAGGTGGCGACCGCGATCGCCTGGGGATCCGCGTTACCAACATCTTCCGCCGCAAAAATCATTATGCGTCGCGCAACAAACCGCGGATCTTCCCCCGCCAACAACATTTTCGCCATCCAATAAAGAGCCGCATCGGGATCGCTGCCGCGCATCGATTTAATAAATGCGGAAATTGTGTCGTAATGCTCGTCACCGGATTTGTCGTAACGAATCGGTCGCTTTTGTGTTGATGCTTGCGCGACATCGAGATCGATGACGATTGCATCGTCTTTGGCCGTTGTTGTGGTCACTGCCAATTCCAACGAGTTCAGCATCCGCCGTGCGTCGCCTTCGGCCCAACGAATAAAGTGATCGCGCGCTTCGTCGGAGATATTTGTTTTGAAATTCCCCAAACCACGATCCGAATCGACGAGGGCATTATCATAAATGCGTCGCAGAGCCTGATCGCTAAGGGGTTTGAATTCAAACGCGGTGGAACGCGACATGAGCGCCGTGTTCACATAAAAATAAGGATTCTCCGTCGTGAGCCCGACCAGCGTGAGATTCCCACGCTCCACATCAGGCAATAACGAATCTTGTTGGCTGCGGTTGAAGTGGTGGATTTCGTCCACGATCAAAAGCGTGCGTTGACCATTGGCGCGCTTGCGATCAATGGCGCGCTTTACGACATTGCGAAGTTCGGCAACACCCGCTGTCACCGCGTTCACGTATTCAATGGCCGCCTGCGATTTTTTTGCGGCCATGCGTGCCAACGCTGTTTTACCGGTTCCGGGCGGACCGAAGAAAATACTCGATCCCAAGCGATCGGCTTCAATGGCGCGGCGAAGCAAACTTCCGTTGGAAACGAGATGTTCTTGGCCAATAAACTCCGGCCAGTCGCGGGGAGCCATGCGCGCCGCTAACGGAGACGAAGACGAAATAACGGGCGCGGGTTTGGTTTGAAAGAGTTCCAACTTATCGATTCAGTGCGTGCGTTAACGTTTCGGAAAGCGACTGCAACTGCTCGGTGAGATCTTTTCCCTTCGATTGGCCTTTCTCTTTGAGCTGCAAATAATCCAACGCAATGTTGATTGCGGCCAGCACGGCCACCTTCTGTGTATCGACAATCGAAAAATCTTCGGCGATCTCGCGCATTTTGTCGTCAACAAACGTCGCCAAACTCTGCACTTCGAGAGGTGTTAATCCCCCCGGATCCATTTCGTATTCGCGTCCAAAAATAAGGACGCGCACGCGTTCATTGAGGACGTTCTTCATTGAAGTCTCCTCTCATCTGGGATGCCAGCGTTGTTTCTACAAGCAAATGTTTCTCGATCTTCTTTTGGAGCTTCTGTAGGCGGGTTCGAAGCTGATCTTGATCCCTTCGTAATTTTTCGTTATCGCGGCGCGTCGTTTGGTAATCGCGCAACTGTGACCGAAGCTGATCCAGCTCCGCAAGCGTTTGCTGACGCTCTTTTTTTAGAGAAATCAATTCTTCGGCAGCCTGCTGAACTTTTTGGGTAAGCTCGTCGATAATTTCCATATCGCGACGATATCACATCGCAGGAAACACAATCAAATTGCAAAAACGAAATAAAAAAGAGTTGACACGCAAAAAACTTTTCTGGTATCAGGCACACATCGCAAGCAACGATGCGGGCGAGCAGTTCGGCAATGTAGCCTTCTCAGGAATCATCTTGAGAAGGTTTTTTTTTGCCAAATTGCTTCCCGATGGTTAAAGAGGCTTAATACTTAAGGAGGCTAAGTACATGATTAGGAATAACAGGGGGAACATCCTACGCGCTGTTGGGATGGTACTTCCATTGATAGCAGCAACAACGATGGTAAACGGTGAAACAACGATGACCGGCCCAACCATCAGCGGTTATGTCGATACTCAGTACGGATATAACTTCAACAAACCCGCATCGGAAACGACCACTCTTCGCAGCTACGATGCGCAAAACAACAACATTGCTAACACGGCACACGTATCACTGGCTGGTTCTTTCGGGGAAGGAATTGGTTACGTGGTCGACTTGGATGCCGGTCATGATGCCAACGTGACCGTTGGTGGCGCGAGTGGATCCGCCGTTGTTCTTCAAGAAGGCTATTTGACCTACAAATGCCCGATCACGCATCTCGGAATTAAAGCGGGTAAGTTCGCGACCTTCGAAGGTATCGAAGTGATCGAGACCAATGCAAACCCCACGATTAGCCGTGGTTATCTTTATGGTTTGGCTGAGCCTTTCACGCATGTGGGCGGCGTGCTGTCCTACGCAATGGGAAAATTCGATGTGGCCGCCGGTGTGGTCAACGGTTGGGACGTTCCAAATGACAACAATCCTGGCAAAACACTCGTTGGAAAAATCGGCTTGAACTTCGGCGATCCATTATCCGTTACGATTTCTGGTTTGTCCGGTCCGGAACAGAACCAGAGCACGGTTAATGGCATCGTGGACGGCAAGTCCGGCAATATCCGCGACAGCGCTGACATCACAATTCTCACGAAGATCATTCCGAAGACGGATCTTTATCTCCAAGCGAATGCTGGTAGCGAAAGAAATGCCGGGGATTTTGACGGCGGAGGACTTCAGGATGATCGCGCGAGCTGGAGCGGCGCTGGCATCCAACCTCTCGTTCACTTCACCGACAAGTTCACGGTTGGTGCACGTCTGGAATATTTCTCCGATCCGCAAGGCTACCGCAACAACGCCGCGGGTGGAGTTTCGACATTGATCAAAGACACCTGCGAAACGAACTTCACAATTACGCCGGGTTACAAACTCACCGACAATATTCAAGTTCGTGCGGAATATCGCTACGACACATCCAACAAGAAACTCTGGGTGGATGACAAAGGAGTGGCAAAAGACAGCGCGTCCACGGGCGCCCTGCAATTCTTGGTCACGTTCTAAACAACTTCGACGTCTAACAAACGTCAGCTGATTACGAGAGTCCTACGCTTATCTTTCCCCCGGGCGTGGGACTTCTCGTTTTTGGCTGACGTTTTCTTTTTCGGCGTGACGCTGCTCGGATGTCCAGCCCATTCGGTCCGCGAACGCATTAAATTCCGACTGGTATTCGTTCGGCCGAATCTTCAGATCGAGCAGAGGCTTTAGGCCTTTTCTTCGAAGAACGTAATCGTCCCAATGAAGAGGCATGGTCCGGCGCACAATCTCCTCCATAGACGCCTCACAATAAATCCGATCGACGGCTTCCGAGCGAATCGGCACGATTTTGGATCGATTCCTGTTAGGCAAATGAAACAAATCCCCCACCTCTTCAGCAACGCGGCGAAAATCCGTCAGCTTAACGCCGATCACGCGAACAACATTTCCCTCCACGAGAATATCGTGCTCGCGGCTTTTCTGAAATGCTCCAACGCCGTGCTGAGCGCGCAGCGGACGAATGCCTGAGTTCAAGCGAACAATCGTTTTGTTATCAATCACCGCCTGTGGGAAATATTCTTTTGCAATCGATTTCAGATATTCGATTTCGCCGGTCGTAGGAATTGGATCATCCGACGATTCGTTTTCGGCAAGCGGACGTTCGGTGGTGCCAATGCGGGTGTAGACAAGGCCGTCCTCGTTCCGCTTGAGCAGAAACACGAGCCGGTTGTCACTGGCGCTCACGTAAAAAGATTTGTCGGACACGGCCGGGTATACATCGATATGGGCCCCGGCAACACGATCCACAAGAGGCTCATTTGAACGGGTCACATTTTCGCGACGGCGCGTGTCATCAACGAACGGCCCGGTCGCATCAATCAACTTTTTTGCACGAAGCCGAAGAATTTCTCCGCTCTCATTGTCTTTTATCGCAAATTCGACATGATCGCTCATCTGGGAATATTCGATTAGCTCCATGTAGTTGAGCGCTTTCGCGCCATTGTCGTACGCCGACCGAAGCGTTTCGATGACGAGCCGCGCATCGTCGGTTTCGGAGTCCCAGAATGAAAAACAGGCCTTTACTCGGTCAGAGTCCAGCTCCGGCGCTGCTTTTTTTATTGCTCGTTTTGAAACCGCCATGCGGGGCACCGAAAAAAATTGACCTTGGCAAAGCTGCGTCAAATAATAGATCCAAACGCCTGAAATCACACTGAGAACCGACCTTGGGTCGGATTTCGCTAGCACAAGAAAGATGGGCTTGGGTTTGACGAGGCCCGGAGCGAGCGTGCCAAGACGTTTTCGTTCCAACGAAGCCTGAGTAACAAACCGAAGATTTTGCCAAGCGGCGAGGACGCGAAGGTGTTTCAAATGAACCCATACTTGTTCAAGATAACGGATTCCTGCGTGGATGAGTTTGCTCGAATATCCACTCGTCGCCGATGCGAAATCTTTTTTTTCGAAAAGGACGACGTCATTCTCGCCGCGCAACGCGAACTCCCGCAGCAAACCGGCACCGACAATACCGCCGCCAACGATGGCAACGTTAAGAGGCTTTTGTTGACGAGATTTTAATTGGGCCCAGATTTCTTGGCGGGTGCGATATGAGAATTCAGCGGAGCTGGGCGCCACAATTGGCCTTGAGCGCGTTCTTTATCGCGTCAATCGTGCCTGTGATTTCGGATTCGGAGAGCGTGTGTTCCGGATGTTGCAGCCGGACACGGAAAGCGATGCTTTTTTGATCCGGCGTAAGCGATCCGCCTTCAAAAAGATCGAACGGGAAAACATCTTTGAGCCATGCGCCACCCGCCTTTGAAACGGTGCGAGAAATATCGGCCCACAACTTTTCTTTTCCGATGATGACAGCGATATCGCGTTCAACGAACGGATAACGTGGCAACGGAACCGTTTTGTCCACCGACTCCGATTGAAATATCTGCATGTCGATTTCGAAGGCCGCGCAGGCCGGAGTGATATCCAGTTGCTGTTTTATGTTTGGGTGCAGCACCCCCGCTTGGCCCACGCGCTTTCCGCGCCAGGAGATATCGAACGCTTGATAGGGATGAAACAAATTGGATTTCGCTGATGGAATCAACTCCGCTTTGATGCGGAACACTCGAAACAATTCTTCGAGGATTCCTTTTAACGCGAATACATCCACCTCTTTTGCCGCAGCGTTCCATGCCTTTGGCGTCGCGAATCCACACAAAACTCCGGCCAGACGTTTTTCCTCTCGCACCTCGCTCTCCGAAATTTTAGTGAACACGTGACCGGTCTCGAAAAGCCGCACGGAGTCTTGTTGATAATTAAGATTGCGCTGTACGGCTTTAAGCAAATTCGCCAACAAATTTGGGCGCAGAATCGCTTCCTCTTTCGATAGCGGATTGGCGAGCATGGCCAATTGATCGGCTCGCGCGCCGGCGAGACCCGCCAATTCTGGCAAACAAAAGCTCGACGTAATTGTCTCGGTAAGTCCGCAACCCTGCAGAAAATCGACGAGTCGACCTTCGTCCCATTTTTTGTAGGTGTTTGTCATGTTTCCCAAGATCACACTCGACGCCGCGGTAGGGACATTGTTGTAGCCGATCATGCGCACAACTTCTTCAATGAGATCCACTTCTTCCACCAAATCTTTACGATAAGCGGGCACCGTGCATTTCCAACCGCCGGTTGTCGCTTTTGGATCCAGGTTCATTGATTTGAGAATTTTCGCGACCGCCGCGTCTTTCTGCGGAGCGCCTATCAAATCGTTCATACGTTTTTTACGAAGAACGACCGTGTTTTTCTTTTGTTTTACTGGATACACATCCGTTGATCGTCCCGCTGCTCCGCCGGCCAATTCCAAAATCAACGACGCCGCGCGCTCCGATGCCGCATCGGCCGTTTCCGGATCGGTTCCCTTCTCGAAACGAATTGAACTCTCACTGCGCAATGCCAAGCGCCGAGATGTCTCCCGCACCGCGACGCGATCAAAGACGGCACTTTCGAGCAACAGGTCGGTCGTTGCGTTCGTCACTCCGCTTAATTGTCCGCCCATGACACCGGCAATCGCCACCGCGTCTTCGACATCCGAGATCACCAAATCGTTCGGGCGTAGTTCGTATGTTTTCTCGTCCAGCGCCAAAAAACGTTCCGCTGGTTTCGCTCGGCGCACAACAAGCTTCTCGCCTTTGATTTTTTTCACATCAAACGCATGCAGAGGATGCCCCCATTCGAGTAGCACGTAATTGGTGATATCCACAACATTGTTGATGGAGCGAATTCCGCAAGCTTTAAGCCGTTCAACCATCCACGACGGAGACGGACCGATTTTCACACCATGAATGAGCTTTCCGGTGTAGCGCGAACAAAGCTTTGGCTCCTCGATCTTTATGTCGAAGACGGTTCCCTTCGTCGCGGCTTTATACGCTGTCGTGGGCAGTCTAAGCGGCTGCCCCGCCAACACGGCCAGTTCCCGGGCAACGCCGATGTGGCTCATAAGATCGGGACGATTGGGTGTGATTTCAATATCGAGAACAGTGTCGGAACCCAAAATTTCTTTTACTTCGCGGCCGAGCGGAGCGTTGGCCGGTAATTGCAGGATGCCGGCGTGCTCGGTGGACAACGCCAACTCACGCTCCGAGCACAACATGCCATTGGACTCCACGCCTCGAATCTTCGAAACGACAATTTCAATTCCGCCGGGAAGTTTGGCGCCCGGCATCGCGCATGGAACGATTTGTCCCACGGCAATATTGGGCGCGCCGCAAACAATCGTGCGCTCGTTTTTTCCATCGGTAACCTGCGCAATTTGCAACCGATCGGCGTTCGGATGCCGCGCAACCGATACGATTTTGACCGACACGACATTCGAGACAGAAACACCCACCGTTGCAATGGACTCGACTGGAAATCCCAATTCGGCAAGCTTGCCCGCCGTTTCTTCAACGGACCACGGAAGCTCCACGAGCTCTTTAAGCCAGTTAAAACTGACTTTCATTAAAACTGCTCCAAGAAACGCAAATCAGATTCCAGAAAGTACCGAATGTCCCGAATTTCCGAACGCGTCATCATAATCCGCTCCACGCCCATGCCAAACGCGAGACCTGTATACTTCTCAGCGTCGTAACCGACATTTCGCAAAACCTGCGGATGCACCATTCCGGCGCCCAGCATTTCAATCCATCCGGTCGCTTTGCAAAGCGGGCAATTCTGTCCGTTTCCGGTCTTTCGGGAGCCGTGACACATGAAACATTGCACGTCCATTTGCGCACCAGGTTCAACAAACGGAAAGTAGCTCGGCATAAAGCGAACTTTGGTCGCCGGGCCAAAATATTTCTCCGCAAAGTACGTGAGCAATCCTTTTAAGTCTCCAAAAGTCACACCTTCGGCGACGACCAGTCCTTCAACCTGGTGAAAGATTGCAGCGTGGGTGGCGTCGGTGGCTTCGTGACGAAACACGCGGCCCGGTGATATCAAACGAATCGGTGGCTTCGTTTCTTTCATTACACGAATTTGGACGGGAGAGGTGTGCGTGCGCAACAAAAGTTTTTGCCCGTCCAGATAGAACGTGTCGTGCATGTCGCGCGCCGGATGGTTCTCGGGAATATTCAGATCGGTAAAATTAAATTGATCGCTCTCAAGTTCGGGACCTTCGGCAACATCGAAACCGATGTTTTTAAAGATGCTGGTAATTTCTCGAATCGTCTTGAGGATCGGATGCGAATGTCCACGTTGCACCGGCGTACCGGGCAAAGTGAGATCGACCTGTTCTTTCTCGAGATTGGCGGAAAGCGCAGCCGCTCGCAACGAACTTTGCTTGGCCGAGATTTTTTCCTCGAGAACGGTGCGAATACGGTTGGCTTCCTGACCGACGCGCTTTTTCTCTTCGGGTGGAAGTGTTGCGAGATTGCGCAGAACAGACGTCAATTGACCATCTTTGCGGCCCAAGAAACGGGCGTGCAACGCATCAACGTCAGGCAACGAAGAAACGCGCTCGAGAGCATCGAGCGCGTCTTTTTCAATCGATTGGAGGTCTATCTCCGGCAAAGGTTGGGCCATGTGGCCAAACGAGAAACCTTATGCGGCAGCTTTTTGGTTTTCTTTGGCAATTGCGGCCAAGTCGCTAAACGACTGCGTGTCGTTCACGGCGAGATCGGCAAGAATTTTGCGATCCACGGCGATGTTCGCGGCTTTGAGACCACTGATCATTTGCGAATATGTTAAGCCACCGAGCTCGCGGGCCGCGGCGTTGATGCGCATAATCCAAAGGCTTCGGAAATCCGATTTACGATCTTTGCGTCCAACGTACGAATAAACACCCACTTTTCGCAGATGTTGCTTTACCATTCTCCAGCGATTCTTTTTGGTCGCGTAGGCGCCTTTGGCGCGACGGTAATGTTTTTTCTTTCGTTGACGGGTGTATGTTACGCTTCTTGTTCTCATAATTTTTTTCCTTTTATTTCGTCCCCCCGGAATGTCTCAATCCCGGGTCCATTTATTCTTAAGTTAAGTGGATCCTGGCTAAAAGATTGCCAGGATGACGCTTTTCCTATCCGTAGGGTAAAAGTGCTTTGATGACGCGCGCTTGCTGGTTCGTCAACGCATCGGGGCGACGCAACTGCCGGCTGCGGCTGGACGACATGCCTTGCAGCAAGTGTCGAGCGCCGGCGCGCTTGTGCATCACTTTTCCGCGCGCTGTGATCTTAAAACGTTTTTTGCTTCCGCTATGTGACTTCAGTTTTGGCATTTTCTTATCCTTTCAAATGAGGCACAAAAATCGTGATCATTCTGTTTCCGTACATCTGAGGCCGTTGTTCCACAACTCCAACCCCATCGACTTGCTGCTCAATCTTCTCGAGCATCTTCTGGCCGATCTCTCTGTGTTCCATTTCACGGCCCATAAAAACAAAACTAACGCGAACCTTGTGGTGTTCCTTCAAAAACTTCGTAATGGCATTGATCTTCACCATCAAGTCGTGTTCGCCGATTTTCGGACGAATCCGAATTTCTTTGACCTGACCGCCGCCACGATTCTTGCGAGCTTCCTTTAACTTTTTCTCTTTTTCGTAAAGGAACTTGGAAAAGTTTCCAAGCTTGCAAACAGGTGGACTTACGGCTGGAGCGATTTCGATGAGATCATAGCCAGCGTCTTCGGCCATTTTTAAAGCTTCTTGTATGGTCTTTACTCCGACCATCTCTCCTCGTTCATTGATAAGTCTAACTTGGGGTACGCGAATGGCGTGGTTAATCCTGGCTAATGGCGGTTTGGCGATGCTCTCCTCCTGTTGCTATTAAAAAATTAAGAACGCGAGTGTAACAACGCTCGACGGGACTGTCAATTGCCTATTCGCATTCCAAAAAACAAGGCGGTCACTCACTTTCATACGTGAATGACCGCCATTGGTTTGAATTGAATTAACGGCTCAAAACTTTGAATTCGATTCGACGGTTTTCCGCACGGCCGGCGGGAGTGGCATTGTCTGCGATCGGAAGAGCTTGGCCGTATCCGCGCGCTTCCATACGTTGCTCGGAAACACCCTGATCGGTCAAATATTTTTTGACCGCTTGGGCACGCTTTTGAGAAAGGGATTCGTTGTACGCGGCCTTGCCCGTGCTGTCGGTGTGTCCTTGGATTTCAATGGTCACATTGTTATGGGCCTTCAGAATCTCCGCGGCTTTATCCAACGATGCCTGGCTTTCCGGTTTTAATTTGTCCGAGCCGGACTCAAACTGAACGCCTTCAAGCACCCATTTCTTTTCCGGAACGGCTACCGGTGCCGCGACAACTTTTGCCGGTTCGGTTTGTGCCGGAGCAGCGACAACAGGTGCCGCCGCAGGTGTTTCGACTTTGGTCTGCTGAACAACGGCCTTGGCGCCGGTGCACGCCCAACCGGATTGTTGGTAGATATTGACCGTATTGGTCTTGCATTCTCCGCCCAATCCATGTCCCCAGTCCGCGCGCGCAATGGCTGCCGCGAAGCCGGTGACGAGAACAAACAACATCAATGTGTATCTTTTCATCTGGAGGTCCCCCTCTTTCTATCTTCTTGGTGTATTTATGGAAAAAAAATATTGTGTGTGACGAATGGGTCGGGAACTTATCAAAAATCGCAACACCAGCAAAAAACTATTCCAAAAGATTTTTTTCGCTACCACGATGATGGCACTGTTCGTTCCGCCCGCAATTCCCAGTGAGCCCACTGTTTATGATCGCCGCATGGAGAAACTAAGCCGCTGGGTAGATGACGGAATCTTCGTTCTGCCCTACAAGCCCACTTACATATTGCCGTTGTCCTATAACACAAATCCAAATCCGGTATTGCTTCCGAGCGGTGATACCCAAAAAATGGATTACCTCGAAGCAAAATTCCAACTTAGTCTTAAAATTCGCCTGATTCCGGACATTATGCAGGGCCGCGGGCATTTCTTCTTCGGTTATACACAGCTGTCAATGTGGCAGGTCTATAATAAGGAGCTGTCGTCACCATTTCGTGACACGAATTACGAACCCGAATTCTTCTTGGATTTCGATACGAACAATCAACTCGGGCGTTTCTTCCATAATCGCGTGATTGGTATCGGCGCGGTTCACCAATCAAACGGTCGCGAAGAACACTTGTCGCGCAGCTGGAACCGAATCTATGCCCATTTTCTGTTTGATTGGGCGAACAGTTACATCGATATCAAACCCTGGTACCGCCTACCGGAATCAACGGAAACGGATGATAATCCCGACATTGACAAGTACTATGGATATGGAGAATTACGCTGGGCGTACATGCACCGTCACGTTGTTTATTCGGCCATGCTTCGAAACAATCTGAGATCAAAAGGAAACAAAGGCGCGATTGAGGCGAACATGAGCTTTCCGATGACAAAGGTCCTCTACGGTTACATTCAATACTTCAACGGATACGGTGAATGCTTGATGGATTACAACCATCCCAACAATCGACTGAGCATCGGAATCTCTTTGACCGACTGGTTGTAGCCGCCGTCCCACGAGGGCGGGCACGACGTATTACTGTTGGCTGGCTTTGGTCGTGATGTCTGAGGCGAGTTGCTCTTCGAATTTGGCGAGCGAAATGGCACCCAAGTCTTTACCGGATCGCGTGCGGATCGCAACCGCTCCCGCCGCCATTTCCTTCTCCCCAACAACCGCCATATAGGGAATTTTCTCCAACGTGGCCGTTCGGATTTTGGCGCCGATCTTTTCGTTTTCGGCGCGCAGCTCCGCGCGAAAGCCTTTTTCTTTTAACGCCTTCACAATGCCGGCGGCGTACGAAACTTGCTTGTCAGAAATCGGTAGCACCGCCACTTGCACGGGCGCGAGCCACACGGGAAACGCGCCAGCATAATGTTCGACGAGAATACCGAAAAATCTTTCAATGGATCCCAAAATGGCGCGATGGATCATGATGACCTGCGTATCTTTTCCTTCTTCGTTGCGGTACGTTGCTTGAAAACGTTCCGGCAAATTGAAATCCAATTGCACCGTTGAACACTGCCATTTCCGGCCGATCGAATCTTTGATCTTTAAATCGATCTTCGGACCGTAAAACGTACCTTCCCCGGGATCAACGTCGAAAGCAAATCCGGCATCGCGCATGGCCGCCGACAAGAATTTCTCGGCTTCGTCCCAATGTTTCACCTCGCCAACAAATTTTTCGGGACGCGTCGAAAGTTTCACTTCGTAGTTCGTGAAACCAAAATCATTGAGGATTTGCTTCGCGAGCAATAGCACATTTCGAATTTCTTCCTGCAGTTGATCAAAGCGGCAGAAGATATGCGTATCGTCTTGCGTGAAACCACGCACACGTAACATTCCATGCAGCACACCGCTGCGTTCGTAACGATAAACCGTTCCGTGTTCATAAAGCCGAATTGGAAGCTCGCGGTAACTGTGCAGATCGGATTTGTAAATCGTGATATGGAACGGGCACGTCATCGGTTTAACGAAGTACGACTGGTTCTCTACTTTCATCGCCTCGAACATGTTCTCTTTGTAGAAACCCAAGTGACCGCTCGTCTGCCACAAATTGGACAACCCAATGTGCGGCGACACGGCCATTTGGTACCCGTGTTTCAAATGCAAATCTTTCAAATAATTTTCAATCAGATGGCGAACCAACGCGCCTTTTGGATGCCAAAGAACGAGACCGCTTCCCACTTCATCCGGATGAATGGAAAACAGTCCGAGACGGGGGCCGAGCTCCCGATGATCGCGTTTCTTTGCTTCTTCGATCTGCGTGAGATGATCTTTCAGTTCTTGTTCGGTGGGCCAAACGGTTCCGTAAATGCGCTGCAGCTGCTCCCGCTTCTCATCTCCACGCCAATACGCACCGGCGATTTTCATCAGTTTGAACCACTTGATGTCCTTGGTTTCATCCAAGTGATTCCCTTTGCAGAGATCCGTGAAGTCGCCGTGTTGGTAGAGCGTAATTTTTGCGTCCGCCGGAAGGTCGTCGATGATCTCAACTTTGAACTTTTCGCCTTTCTTTTCCCAATAGTCGCGCGCTTCGGCCCGTGAAACCTCGCGGCCAAGAAATTTTTGATTCGTGCGGAGGTTGAAACGCATCTTTTTTTCGATTGCTTCCAAATCTTCGGGGACAAAGCGATGCGGACTATCAAAATCGTAATAGAAACCGTCGTCGGTGGGCGGACCTATCGTTAGTTTGGTATCGGGAAATAACTCTTTCACCGCCTGCGCAAGCACGTGCGCCGCGGAGTGACGGAGTTTGTAAAGGTACTCGGCTTTGGAATCTGTTTGGGTTGTCATGTTCTAGTGCGAAGGGTGCGCGGTAGAGGATTCGAACCTCTGACCCCTTCCATGTCAAGGAAGTACTCTAACCAACTGAGCTAACCGCGCTTCAGGTGGTGGATCGTAGTAAATTTCGAACCTTCGCTGAATTGAGCACGTAAACCAGGATATGAAAATCACGCAATTGAAGTTTGGAAATAGCTGGAAGGTCATCGCGGGAACCAAGCGGTCCCAGGCGGCGATCATGGTCATTCCCCCCGGGGATTCGGAGGGTGGACCCGATAACAAGCACAACGCCGATCAATGGTTGCACGTGATCTCCGGTGAGGGCATTGCCATCATAAACGGAAAAAGGAATTCACTTCGCGACGGCACGCTGTTGTTAATTGAGCGCGGTGAAAAGCACGAAATCCGAAACACCGGCAAGCGCCCCCTACAAACGGTGAATTTCTACTCTCCCCCCGCTTATTGACCGCGTTCCGAGTTTGGTCGTAATCGCCGACGTCTGAACCGAATTTAGCGGTCCGATTTTTTTCCGACGCCAAAAAGCTTCAACGGAAGATTTATTACGTTTCGCAGGACCCGAATGGCCGGCGCAGTCACGGTATCAATGGAGCGGAAGTTGGTCTTCAGTTTTCCTTCCTTAATTTCCATGTCCACGATCAGAGGCAAGAATTCGCCGTTGGGGCCGAGCACCAAATTTGAAACGCCCGGAATCGCACTGATCAAGTTGCGCGTTCCAACCAACGGGTTCACGACGAGGTACCCCTGCCCCGACTGAATTCCAAGCGCCACCCACCCATTGTAGGCGGCTTCCATACTGCGATTCTTGACGGCGAACGGATCCTGAAAGGTTACGCGCCCCCCGGACACTACTCCGGTAGCAGAGACAACATCGAACGGTATTCCAGGTTGGAGCTTTCCTTTCACGCTTTCAATGATCGTCCGCAAGTTCAACACGGTGAACAATTGCACCATAGCGGAACCGGCGCGAAAATATCCGTTTCGACCTTGCACCGTGACGGTTCCAATGAGCATGTCCGGGGCGTACGGTGCAATCTGTCCGGTCAGATTTGTGTGAGATGAAAATCGCCCGCTCATGATAATAGGGTTCGTGGAAAAGGCGTACATGAATGGACCCAGCTCAATGTCTTTGGTGTTTGCCTGAAACGCGAAACGATGAAACGCATTATCGACCCAACCCCAAAAGACAGCGGTGCCCGCAAAATTTCCGTTTGAGACCAGACCCGCGACATTATCAACAACGAATTCGCGTCCGTTCCAGTGTGCTTGAACGCGCAAATCGTCGATCGGAATTTCTCTCCACGACGCCTCAGCAAAACGACCGTAGACTCCCCATTGAGAATCAAGCGAGAAAAGATTCAGAGAATCCTTCTTTAACGAGTTGGATCGCCAGTCGAACACAAGGTTCACGATGGCTTTGGAAAATTGAAATCGTTTGGCGAGCTGCGGCAAATATTGGAGATCCAATCCGTTAATCTTCATTGATACGCGAACAGGCCCGGTGGCGTTGCTCGATCTGCCTCTAGGAATCGCCGCCCGAACGTCCAATCCACCGGTATTCCAATTCACTTTTAATTGTGTATCCAGAACTCTCTTCGCGGGATCGAGCTGCAGCTTTCCCACAATCCCTTTGAGTGGAGATCGATCATGAAACGAGGCATCACCATTTATGTTTACCTTAAGTGCTTCGGCATGTGTCATGGCCATGATAACGTCGGTGACGGCAATTCCTTTCACTGGTGGGATTGGAAATTCGCGAGCCGCAACGTCGAAATGAAACGCGCCTTTCCATGGAATCGTTGAAACGGTTAACCCAAGCAACTCTTCGACATTGATGCTTTTGCCCGCCGCTTCGATGCCGAGATAGGAAGGTTTTCCTTTTGACGGCCATTTCCAATATCCGGTGCCACGGACGTCCCCACCGAGCAAATTACCAGCAAACGTTGTTACTTCGACACGGTCGTCTCGCACAAATCCACTGGCTTCCAATTTTGGCACCACGCGCAAAAGCGGAGCGTCACCACTTTCTTTTTTGGAATCCCACGTGACGGACAGAGCCACCGGTTTCGATGGTTCGATGACGGCGCGAATCGCAATCGGCAACCGGCGCCCGGTGGCGGTGAATTCCGGATTTCTCAACGTTGCTTGCAACTCGAGCTCCGAAGCAAAGTGTCCTTCGAGCGTAATGAGGCTGTTTACATCCGGCGTTCGAACATGCCCGGTCGCCTCAAACGAATTACGATCTTTCACGGAATCGTGCTTGCTGACGAAATTCGCTTTCCCCTCGGCGATGAGTTCTCGTGATTTGTTTTTGTCGAACACTGCTACGACCGCATCGTTGAGCCAGACGCCTTCAATGCGAAACAACCTTCCACCTTTCTGCGCGTTGGTCGATTTCCGGAGATCCGACCACTTTTTCCCTTTCGGCAAAGTGATGACAAGTTTCGGTTCGATCGCCGTCACTTTCGGAAAAATAAACTGGTGGCGCAGCATCGGAAGCAACTGCACTTCGAATCTCAAATAGGAAGCGCTCAACTCGACAACGTTCTCGGGCCATTGCAACCGCACGTCCTCGGCGGATATGCCGGGCTTAAAGCCCAATCGAACGTGCAAATTTCCGATACGCGCCGCGCCGCCAATATTGCGCGCGATATCTTGTTCAACGGAAGCTCGGAAAGCGGCACTGTTCACGCGTTGGTCCAACTTGTTCCATGCCACCCAAATCCCCGCCGCGCACGCAAAAGCCAAAAGGGAAAGAATCAGGATTTTTTTTCGTAACGGGAAATGTTTCATCGGCAGAGGTCGAAGGGACGGTTAAAGTTGCGAGCTGATGGGCAACAAAGCGAAGAATCCGGCTTGAAGATGCAGCCAAAACCCCGCCTCTGGATCGGAGGCGAACGTCTTGACCTTGTTGTCTTGTTCACAAACCCATTTGAGTTTCTTTTTGTTTTCACTAAGTGTCACCAAATAGCTGTTCTGTGGTTTTAAATCTTGCTGAAAATCCTCGGCCAACTTCTTGGCGAGTTCGGTGCTGTGGACAAGAAGACCCACTTCGGTGTTCAGATGTTCCGAGCGCGGATCGATATTGAACGTACCCACAAACACGTCGCGTTCATCAAATATAACGGCCTTTGCGTGCAGACTGAGTCGCGCGTCAGAAACGCTGGAATCCGCGTACAAAGGCCGACTCGCCGCGTCCGGGCGCATTTCAAAAACGTTTACGTTCTCGCGCACCATCGGTTCACGAATCTTGCGATACATGGCAACGACGGGAACAGCATCCGTTGAGCGCAGCGAGTTTGTGAACACGCTCATCGTGATTCCTTTCTTCACGAGTTGCGCCATCCCATGAATGTTCTGTTTCGAAATAATGAAATAGGGCGAGATAATCAGGATCGACTTCGTTGAATCGGTGATCAAGTGATCCAATTTGTTCACGATTTCGGATTTGCTTTTGCCTCGTTTGGCTTGGTCCCAGGCTTTGCTTGGCGCATCACAAACAATTTCCCCATCCGCCCAAACGAGGTGCGGCGATTGTTTTTCGAACACATTCACGATCGCTTCTTTCGACCAATCGATTTGATAAGGAAAAGACGTTTTCATTTCCTCAAACTGTTTCGCGAACTGTGCCATCTTCTTTTTTATTTTTTTGTCCGAAGGCGCATGGGATTTGAAAATTTCGAAAGGAACCGACCACGCGCTGTTCCAATAATCATCAAACCCGTTTGAGATATTGGCGACCACCGGACCCACGGCCAACAAATCCATATCGCGGAAATTGGAGCGCTTATTGAGCCCAAAATACTCGTCGGCGATATTGCGTCCACCCACGATGGCGACTTGGTTGTCGACCGCAAAAATTTTGTTGTGCATGCGGTTCGTCATGCGACCCACGTGAAATGCCATCGATAAGGTTCGAAAAAGACCCACGTAATAACGGCGCCCCAACGGATTAAAGAGTCGAATTTCTATATTTGGATGATGATTGAGCACGGACAGACCCAAATCCTTTCCGTGAGAAGTGATGTCATCGAGCAAAATCCGCACGTGCACGCCGCGATCCGCGGCACGAACCAGTCGCTCCAGCAACAACACGCCGGACCGGTCCCCCTCCCAAATAAAGTACTGACAATCGATGGTTCGCTCGGCGGCCTCGGCAAGCGCTACGCGAGAGACGAATGCTTCTTTGCCGGTATTTAAGACATGAAACCCCGATTTTCCAGGGTGCGAAGCAAGGCTCGGTTGGACTATATTGCGCAGGGTTGATTGTTCAGATTGACTGATCGAATGAGATACTTTCGCATCAAAATTTTTGGGCAGAGTCGCGCAACCCTCGAATGAGAGCAATCCAAGGCAAGCAAATATGACACGAATCATAGTGGGACCTTCGAGATTTTCATAAGAATGAGATGCAAGATCATGCAACGAACGCTGTCATCACCAGGCAGAAATAGGGGGTGATTAAAATGATCTCGATTGCGGTCAACACGGTGTTTTTCCTGGTTCTCGGTTTCACAATGCAGGCACAAAACCCGAAGGAACCACCGCAACAACAACCGGAAATAAAACAAGAAGAAGTGATAAAAGAGCAACCGGCGCCCACACCAGCGAAAATTGAAACGCCGGCACCGGCATTGAAACCGGCTCTTTAACTTCTAACGTCTCCGGCCTCCGCCACCACCTCCGCGACCGCCACCGCCATAGGAACGGCCGCCGCCCCCGTACGATCCACCGCCGCGACTTCCGCCACCACTGTACGAGCCACTTCCACGAGAGCCGCGATCGTAGGAACCGCTCCCGCGGTTGTAACTGTCGCGATTTTGAACCCGTTGATTTCCGTCGGAACGTGAACCCGCATCGCGATTCAATTGATCGCGAGTGCCCACGGACGGTTGATTCGACATGCGATCCGAAACGCCCGCTCCATTTCCACGGTCACCGGCCGGACGATCGGAGGTAGACGGGCGTTCGCCGTTTGCAGGCAGGTTTTCTGGCTTTGAGACATCTCCCCAACCGTTTTCACCGTATTGCTGCCACCCATCTTCGGTTCTTCGGTAAACATTTCCATCTTTTCCTGCGTAAATATCGTCGCCCTTCTTACCGACAAAGCCGCTTCCATTTTCGCCGCTGGCCCGGATCGCCCCATTTCCTTCGCTCGTGCGGATTCCGCTTACCGATCCTTTGTCGCCTTTCACGTGGCCGGTTTGCGCCCAATTGTCGCCGCGCTGAACTTTGGTCGTTCCCCAACTTCCGCCTTGGTTGTTTCGTCCCTGCTGCGTCTGAAGAGAGGTGCCCGTTCGCGGGTTGTAAGCACTTGCACGCGCGCGTGTTCCGTTCGCGTCTTTTGCGACAACACCACGGGAATAGGTTCCTGTGTTTGGGTTGTACATCGCGGCACCCGACAAGCTTCCATTGGGGCCCGACACCGAACTTCCATAACCATAAGCGCCGGTCCGCGAATTATAAATTGGGTATCCGCCGTAACTATGATGGTACGGGTAGTAAACCGGGTAATAACCGCCGTAGTAATAATAAGGAGGGTAATACCAACCGGTTCCCCACATCGCGATGCCGAACGACACCGTAACGCCCGAATATCCGGAATCGGAAACGTAGGTGATGGTCTCCGCTGTCGAGGAACCACACTTCACGTAAGTGACATGATGCAACGGACAATCGGAAGGAATCTTGTATATCTCATCCGGCACGGATTTCGCCAATTCCCACGGACCATCGGCCTTGCGCGACTGAAGCCACGCACCTTGGTAGCACAAGTAGTACATGTCTTCGTATTTCAAAATGTCGTTTAAAGAATTTTTGGCGTAAGAAAGCTTGGTGCCTTTGATTGGAACGAATTCCGGCTCCCCAGAATACTTCACGTCGGGCTGCGTCATGTCTTTAATGTTTACCGTCATCGTCTGCGGAATTTGAGCGAGCAAGACGGCTTCGTTCGCCTCGTCGGTTCCCGGAACCGCCGCGCGCACACGCGCACGCGGATGAGTCCGCGGTATGTTTTTAAATTCGGCAGGCAGGTCGGGCGTAGCAAACTTCCAAGGTCCTTCCAGCTTGGGAGCACCAAACCAACGACCCGAAACGAGGAAATAATACGCTCCCTTTTTCATTTGGAACACATCGCATTCGGTGTTCTTCACCCAATAAAGTTTCGATTTTCCCACCTGCTCGAGCTTCGGCTTGCCTTTGGTGAGAATGAGTTCGGCGGGTCGGTGACTGAAATAAAGCGATGGTGCGCTGCTTTTGCGCAACGATTCCGGCGGCATCGCCGCGCGGACATCGGCCCAATTGCTGTCCTTCGGCAACGTTTCAAAAGATTCCGGCAACTTCTTCACCGGTTCCCATCCGGTTTCAAGTGACTTTGAACCAAACCAATGTTTTTCGTATCGCATGTAATACGCACCCTTCGTTGGATCCTGAATGATGTCCCAATTCGTATTCACGATATATTTCAGTTCGCTGTCTTTGATCGGACTCATGATCGGTTCGCCATCGAACTGAATTAACAGCGCTGGGCGACTGGCATAAAAAATGGGCGGCGGCTCCTGATTAATTTCCGCACCGGCCGTACGAATCTTGCTTTTGTCGATTGACGCCAATACACGGTCCAAAGAAATCACGAGACCTTCTTTTGGAAAAAGGTCTTTAAGGCCCGAGGTCACTTCGCGCGAGTGGTTTTGATCCAATGTCGGAAAACTTATTTGCGTCATCTTAATGTTGTCGAACTTAACGAGACGCTCGGAGATCGCAACCGATGTGTTCGCCTCCCATTTCACAACACCCATGTCCGACTTCGTGCGCCCACTGGCCAAATATTCCACAGCGGTCCACGCCGAAAGAAGCTGCTGATCTTTCCAGTCTTCCACTTGCGGTTGATAAACGCGCATCTTCGAGCCGGATTCCGAAGAAATGATGCGCGGCCAACCGCCATCAGGATCGGGACTGGGATTTGCTGGGGCGGCGGACTCTTCGCCCATGAGTGGAGCAAACAGCGCTGCTGATAGCAGCAGCTGAAACAGAAAGCCGCGATTAGTACGCATTGCTATTCTGTAGAGCACGACGGCAGTCCTCTGGCAATCTGTCGTAATCGCTGCTTAAACATTTCGCGACGCGGCCGAATCCGGGACGAACGTCGCGACAAAAATCGCGGGCAGAGGCCCCACACGCATTGTCCAAGTCGTCAACAATACTGGCGTAGACGCGTAACCAATTGCGACATTGGAATGATATCTGACCATCTTGCGAGTTTAAGCACGAGGTGATTTCTTTTTGTCCGGGTTGGATATCACCGCAATATTTATCGATATCGCCATCGCATGGATTTGCCATCGCCTTCGTGTAAACAGCGAAGGCCACGAACGTCGCAAAAAACCAAATCTTATTCTTCATTAAAGTTCTTTATGTCTCCTCGGGACTAAAATGCTTGCCCAACATTAAATGACACGGCGTACCGGCCCGCTTCCGCCAGCGAGTATGCCAAATAGACAGGTCCGATTCCGGTATCAAGCGCAACAAACGTGCTGCCCGACCAGATCCCAGATTCTTCGGACATTTCCGCGCGGCTGTTCCACGCGCCACCCCATTCCCCCGCCAATCCGGCGTACATCGGCGTTTTTCCGAGCGAACCGACCCGGTAAAGATATTGTGCCTGCCCCAAAGCAATGCTGGTTCCCAACAACGCGTTTGGTGAAAAGCCCGAGAGATTCAGAAATCCACCGATCCGATACAAATAAGGAGAGGACGTCGCTTCGTAGAAGTTCGTGGCGTATCGACCCTTCAAACGAAACGTGTGATCACCGAAGGAACGCGCCCCTCCCAAATCGACATTAACCGCGGATGCCGAATCATCCGCACCCAACGATTCGCTGGCGCCTCGCGCCTCGATTTTTCCCACCATACCCAAGCGCGGAAATCCCGGTTTGTCGAGCGTGTCGATTTCCACGCGGCCGAACACGTCACCGATTTGCTGTTCCAAATGAAAATCCGGAACGGTGGGAGTGCGCCAAACATCATCCTGGTAGCCCAATCCGAGTTTGATCCGACCCCAATTTCCCATGTTGCGGCCAGCACCGAGACTGCCCGCTCCGGCTTTCACGACGAAGGGAACTTGATTGTGCATTTCGAGCAGCAACGGATCGTTCTGATTGGCGTATCCGATATTCGCGAACACGAAGTACGGCGCTCCGTAACTGATGCGATTGGGAATTGCACCAATGGGTTGGTAAAACTCCGCTTTGGCTCCCGGGTTCGTTCCGATCTCACCGTCCACCTGAAATTCCGCGCCCAGCGAATTAATTTCCGTCTTCTGGTAGCGGACCAAAATACCGTAGCTGCTGTCGCCATTGAAATTTTCCGCCACCTTCACACCGAGTTTCAAATAGTTCGGTCCCCAGCTGCGACGCGGCGCGTCAACCACGAGCGCCTTGGATTCCTGGCGCGGCTCGACGTGGTAATCCAACATTTCAAAATACCCGAGACCGTAAACTCGCGAAAGATCTTTCTGCAGTTGCAGCGGGTTAACCGGTTGCCCCATTGGCTGACGAATGAACGGAGAGATAACGGCGGTTGGAATCCGGGTACCGTTTCGAATTTCGAGACTGCTCACGACAGGAAAATTTGGGCGGCCGCGCAACGATTTCTTCCATTGCGCGTATTCCTGCTCGGAAACCGAATACTGTTTCAGTTGGTCCGCCATGGCGCGCGCGGCCTCCTCGCCGCGTCGCATAAATTCGGGAATTTTGTCAAAGTCTGTGAAAGACATTCCGGCCAGGTCCGGCTGGATCAACAAATCGCCGGGTTTCATCTTCGCGATCGCGAGTTTGTCTGTTTCGTCACCGGCCACGCGACTCACTTGCGAAAAAACATCCAACACCGAATTGATGCTTTCGCGCGGAGAGAGCGGTGTACCGATATTCACCACAATCAAACGGTCGGCGCCCATCGCTTGTGCAATCTCGACTGGAATATTGCGGAGATAACCGCCGTCGACCAGCAATTTGCCGTCGATTTCGATCGGTGAGAAAAGTGGCGCGATTGCGATACTGGCCCGAATGGCTTTAACGAGATCGCCGCGGTCAAGAACCACCGGTTTGCCAGTGACAAGGTCCGTCGCCATGCAGCGGAACGGAATCGGCAAATCGTCAAAACTCTTTACCGATTCGGTGACATGCGAAAGTTTTCGAAGTTCCGTTACAAAGTTTTGGCCTTCGACGAGTCCGCGTGGCAGTTTTAATCCCCCCTTTCCGACCCCGGCGCGCGCTTTCACCAAAAAATTCCGATCGTCTTCTTTCCGACGGAAAGACAAATCACGGCGCGACGGAGAATCTTCAAACGCGGCAACCCAGTCGAAATTTAAAAACACTTCTTGGAGTTCCTGAGCCGAGAGTCCGGCCGCGTAAAGCCCGCCCACCGCGGACCCCATACTCGTCCCGGTGACAAGGTCAACGGGAATTCGCATTTCATCGAGGACTTTCAAAATTCCCACGTGCGTGGCACCTCGGGCCCCGCCGCCGCTTAAAACCAAACCAATCTTTGGACGAACTGGGCGCGTCTTATCCTGGGCATGCAAACCGCTGTTCGCCCCCCCAATTAATGAAAATACCACCAACACTCGTAAAAATTTCACGACGCCCCCCGTATTCCTTTGCGTTCTTTATTTCTATATATGTGCTACATACAAATTAAAATGTTGGAGATCATATGAAAAAGTGCCTATTTACCGTTGTTTTCCTGAGCTACTTCTCTTCGATTTACGCTGATTCCACGCCGGCCAATCCCAGCGCCCTCGTCGAAAATCCATGGGAAAAATTTAGCTTGAGCGTCGGCGCTTTCTTTTCCGACACCGATTCTGGCGTTCGCATTGGGTCAGGATTGGGAGTCGACGTTGACGTTGAAGATGTGTTGGGACTCGAAGGTCATACCTCGGTCGCTCGGGCGGAGTCCTTTTGGCGATTCACAAAAAATCGAAAGCATCGACTCGACCTCTCCTGGTTTGCCCTAAGGCGTTCGGCGAATCGTCAAGTGGGTCAAGACTTTGACATCCGCGACCGAGAAGGGAACACGATTACGATCAAAGCGGGCAGCAATGTTGAATCTCATTTTAATCTCGATATCATCGAAACAGCCTATAGTTATTCGCTACTTCAAGACGATCGCGTGGATGTGGCCGGTGTCTTTGGAGTCTATGTGATGCCAATTCGTTTCGGCGTTACGTCCACGGGCAACACGAATACGTCGGGCGATCTCAATTTCACGGCTCCGCTTCCGGTCGTTGGACTGCGTCTCGATGTGGCCCTTACGCCAAAATGGTTTCTGCGATCGGGCTCGCAGATTTTTGCGATCGATTATCAAGGATTCTCAGGAAGGCTCACTCAACTTCGTGCGGCTGTTGAATACTTGCCGATTCGCCACCTGGGCGTCGGCCTGGGCGTGGACAGCATGCGTTTTGCTATGCAGGCGACCAGCAACAATTATCCGAACGTTGATGTTCGCGGAAACGTAGATTTCCAATACACGGGCGTGCAACTCTACGGGAAATACTTTTTCTGACGCGCAACGAAGATTAATTGGCTCCTTTATTGTATGGTGGCACGTGTGATTTTAAATTCTTCGTCGAAAATGGAGACTAAATGAAATTGTTTGTAGGCAGCTTGCCGTTCGATACGTCGGAAGACGATCTTAAAAATCTGTTCGCGCCGCATGGAAATGTGAGCAGTGCAAAAATTGTGACCGATCGCGAAACCGGTCGTTCGCGCGGGTTCGGATTTGTGGAAATGCCGAACGATGCGGAAGCAAAAGCCGCAATGGCGGCATTAAATGGCAGCAGCGTTGGTGGTCGTCAAATCGCAGTTAACGAAGCACGTCCGATGGAAAAACGTAGCGGCGGCGGCTTTGGTGGCGGAGGCAACAGAGGTGGCGGCGGTGGCGGTGGTTACGGCGGCGGGAACCGCGGCGGCGGTGGTTACGGTGGTGGCGGATACGGTGGCGGTAACCGCGGCGGAGGCGGCGGCGGCTTTGGTGGTGGACGTGGCGGCGGCAGAGACCGGGGCGACCGCGGAGGTCGTGACAGAGATGGCGGACGCGGCGACCGTTGGCGATAAGGCATGCCCTACAAAAAGAAACGGATCACCAAGAATCCCAACAAAAATCAAGAGAGAAGTCAGCGCGGACAAATAAGCGATCTTCCGTTAAAGAATTATTTTCCTGAAATCGAGCGGTTGGTTTTAGACCTGCGGTTTTCGAATAAGCAAGGTCACGTGCTCCAAGACGACCACCTCGAATACGGACCCGGCGATCCCGTGAATTTCATGGCCGCTTGTCCGGGTGGTTGCGGTGACGGAGAAACCAATCTTCAAAGCAAAATTGATTCCATTGTGCGACAACGGCTTCCCAACGGACGCGGCCAAGCGCGTTGCGCGCAACCGCTTTATAGCGCCGCTGATTTGTGCGGCTGCGAAATCGATTGCAAGATTAGTGTGGCGTACAACGCTTAACATTCTTCGCTGAACGAATACTCATCCGCAGGAAAAACTGGCAGCAAGGCCAGCCTTTCCCCTCGCGATACGCTATAAACGCAGTGTGATAGCCCGAAAGTTCTGCGCTTCTTTTACGTTATTCCTGGTCACATTTTTTGTGACCGCGAAAACACACGCACTCAGCGGGTCCCCAGTAAAAAACAATGATTACACACTCGACGTTCGAACGGGACCCATTATCGGATCGTCGCGACAAATTGGCCTTGGGGGCGCCTACATTGGCGTCGCGGAAGGCATCAATTCGCTGAACATCAATCCGGCGGGTGTTGCGTTTCGTAACGAACGCTCCACGAAAACCTTCGATTGGGATTGGACGACGGGTCTGTTCAGCGTAAAGGGAAACGACTTCGACAACAACGGTAATATTCCGTCGTACAACGCGGACCAAAAAATTCTTTCGCTGGGGATTATGGGGCAATGGGGCCCTTGGGGATTGGGCGTATTGAGCATTGGCCAATACATCACGCTGGAAACCTCAGAAAAAGAAACGACGTATGTCATTCCGAGCGTTGCGGTTGTCGGCGGCCGGCAATTTCTCAACCAACAACTCACGGTGGGCGGCGGAATTCGCTCCACGCACACCAAGATCAAATCATCTCTTTTGGATATTTCCATTGGAAAACTCTCAGCGGTCGGATGGCAAGCCGGGCTCGTCTGGAACCCGAACAAAGGTGCAATGCGCTGGGGAGTGTCGTATGCCTCGAAAATGGAGTCCCATCAATCGCTGAACAACACGAGCACCACGCCGGTCACCGTAAACGGCATAATTATTCCGAATCAAGTTGTTCAGCCAGCTCAATTTGGAATAGGAACGTCGTATCAGACGAAGTCCGCGCCTTTTTGGAAGAATCATGCATGCTTGATTGCGGGCGACATTGTCGTCATTCCAAAAAGTCATAACTCGGTTGGCCTTGAATCCGTGCTTGAACAGGTTCAGCAACCGATCGGCACTCGCGCCACGACCAGCGTTCGCGTTGGCGGGCAAGTGGAAGCACTCCCGCATCGACTAAGACTTCGACTTGGCAGCTATTACGAGCCGTCGTACTACGAAGATGTTTCGGCGCGCTGGCATCTCACTTCCGGCCTGGAAGTGCGCCTGTTCAAAATGAAAATGTTTTGGGACAACCAAATTGGATTTAGCGCCACAGTGGATGCTGCGCGCGGATATTTAAATCAGATGTACGCGTTCGGCTTCTGGTATTGATATGCGCCGCTTCTTTAAATTTCTGTTCGCCGCAACCGTTACTTTTGTCGCATCGGCACCGCAACAAATGGTGCTCGCTACCGACAAATACATCGCGCCGCAATTCGATCTGTACGTCACGCACAACAAATTTTTCCGTAGCCACTTCGTGGCATCCGGCAATTGGCTCACATCGAAAGGCGCGTTCGCGAGCGCGTGGGGCGAATACGATTTGGATATCGGCCTTGTTTCGTTTTTTCGCCGATACGTGTTTAAAGATCCCGATGCCGAAAAATCAAAACGTGTTACGTTCCGTCTCGGCTATTTGCAAGTTTCTGACTTAAAAGATGATCCCAACGGATTCGATGAACATCGACCGCTAGCCGAAATCACGGTTCGCCAACCGTTGGGCCGTGCTTGGCTTGTGGATGACCGAAACCGCATTGAATGTCGCTATTTCCACAACGATGAGTCGAAACGCTACCGAAATCGCTTACGCATCGAACGCGCCACGACCATTCGAAAATTTCGAATGATTCCGTATAGCACGGGCGAGTTTTTCTACGACGGCGCGGTGAACCGCTGGAACGAATTTCAGGGAGCTCTCGGAGTCGAATTCCCCTCGCCGAAGGGAACCGTTTTACAATTCGAAACAATGGCGCAGATTGTGGACGGCGACTATTCGTCGCTATCGTTTGGCTTTACGTTTCAAAAACATATCTAAATCAACTGTTGATATGTTTCTCCAGAGCAACGATCCGAACTTCATGATCGTGAATATAGCCGCGATGTATGTCGGTGTTATTTAAAAAAAGATCCAGCTTTCGGGACATTTGATCGAAAGCCTGATTAAATTCGTCTTTGGTCATCATTTGGGTTGCAATGGTGCGTTTGATTTCTTCGACGTCCTCTTGAGTTTTGATCAAAGAGAGGGCCATACGATTGAATTTTTGATCCATTTCCACGAACCTACAATCGATACTTTTGAACGTTAAATCAATATTTTTGAATCTCGAATCAACACTTTTGAACCTAGAATCCATACTTTTAAAGGTTGAGCCGCTACTCTTGAAGCGCGAATGGATTTTCTTAATCTCTCTCTTAAACAACTTTTCGGTTACGTATTTTTGCTCTTTCATGGTTGGATCTCCTGGATACGTTTAGGAGGGAACAGGATGGTAGCCGAAAACGGCGACAACCGTCAAATCGCCGAAGAAGTTCTATTTTTTCGGTTTAATGAGCTCGTAACATTGGTGAGACACTTGGTTTTTGTGTTCGTCCAGGCAACGAATAATGCGCCGGTAGCTTGTCTTAATATCGTGGCAATACTCGTTAATATCCGCGGCACAGGTGTCCTGCAACACAGCAATCGTGGTTTTGTTGGTCCTTAAATATTCTTTGCATTCCGGCGACAGCGAATCTTCATAGCGTTTCAAACAATCCGCGGTGCGGCCTTGGCCCGGATGAACTTGCGAACAATAGGTTTCCAATTCTTGCTCACACGGACCTTTGGGCGACTCGTGATAAGGCCGTGCCCATGAAAGTGCCGGTGCCAACAGAGATAAAATTACCAAAGATCTAATTTTCACTTTTGTTTTCCCCAATCAGATTTTTTCCCAGCCGCTCGAGTTCAAGCGTGTAACAAAACATTGAGAACAAAATAACAATCAACATCAAAATCCCGAAGCCAATTTCCAGCTGCGCCTTTTGCATATAAAAGTACGCCGAAAAAAGCCCACCCACAAAAACAAAAATCAAACGACCGACGAACAATACAAGATGTCCGACCAAACTCCGTGACGTGCTCGGTGGACGGAGCTCCGGCATGTGCACGCGCCCCCACCAAAATGCCGGCTGAATCAATATCACCACCAACAATGCCCAAACAAATGTTGGAGCCCCAGGTTGAACATTGGGATCCATAAAATCCCTATAAAAAGGAACACCTTTCCACAACATGATGCAGGCGCCAACCGTCTGAACGATAAAAAGCAACCAAAACACTCGATGCCCTCAGGACTGTTGAGAAGGAGCTGCGTTGGGAGTGTCCTTCTTTGCCGGCGCCGCAAACATTTTGTCTTTTCCCACCACCTTTGGTGCTTCGGGGTCCCCTTCGTAGGCCGGCGTCATAATTTGAACTCCGTACTCATTGAACACATCGAGAATGTTCTTGTGCAGATCACTGTAAAGCCAGATCATTTTGAGCGGCTGATCGCAATAGGCGGTGAGTTCGTACAGCACTCCGAACTCATCCAGCGAAAGCTGACGAACAAACGCTTTCTTGTCGTTACGCAAACCAGCGGTGCGGTCGGCCGCGATCAGCAACATCGCTTCCACTTGCCGCCATGGCGTTTGGTAGCCAATTCGAACCGTCGTGTGCAAACCGATACCATCTTTCTTTGCAAGAATGCTGTGATTTGTAATGTTGCTATTCACAATCAATGTGTTCGGAATAATGACAGCTTCGTTGTGGATGGTTCGCAAATGCGTGGCCTGAATTCGCATTTCGGTAACAAGCCCCATCATATTGTCCACTTTAATGATATCGCCGACTTTAAATGCGCGACGGTAGGTAAGCGCGATGCCCGCAATCATATTGGAAATAAACGACGTCGATCCGAGAGAGAACAAAACGCCCACAAACAAAGAAACCCCTTTGAACGCATCGGAATTGGATCCGGGAATATACGGGTACGCCACGACGAGTGAGAAACAAATTATCAAGATTCGAACGATACGATAGGTTGGCCACGCCCAATCTTGCTCGAATTCATTGATGGTAATGGTACCGTTATCAATCCCCATAAAAAACAGCCGCGTCACTTTGAGCAGGTAACGAACAACAAAATAGAGAATACTGAGAAACGCGAAATCCGGAACCGAATTGATAAATCCTCGGAACAGCGTGCGAAGCGGTGAAATAAAGATCTCAAAAAGATGCGTTGCCAACGGCCGCGTCCACGGGTAAAGACCGAGAATCAAATTCAAATAAAAATAAAAAATGACGATTAAAACGATCGTCCGAAGAATCCCCAGCACGCCCATGACGGTCGCCCACAAGGGTCGCGCCTCCACCGCTTTGGACGAACGTGTTTCGAGTTCCTCCACGCGTGTCTTCACGTGGCGTTCGGCCATCTTTATGATGCCGCCGAAAATTTTCTGGAAACCAAGAAGCACAAACAGAAAAACCAGAGTGGCCACGAGGGCAATACCGGTACGTCGCAGCAAAACAGAAGCCTTGCGATCTTCTCGGTACTTTTCAATGGCCCGAACCACATTGAGACGCGCGCGACTGGCCATCACCGAGCGTGGCACTTTCTCCGTGCCCGCATCGGAATCGAAAATACTGACCAAGAATTGGTCACCGGCCATGATGTTCGTTCGATCCGGCAATTCCTCTAACGTCAGGGCGTTCGGTAAAATATCAACGCTTTCGGCGACGTCTTCCAAACGTTTGCTGATCGTGTCGGCCCTCTCTTCTGCCGAGTAACCAACCATTCCGCGCACGCGAAAGAGAGGCTCTCCATCCAATCGAACAACCTCTGTTTCAATGATATGGTCATCGTTCGTGGACCGAACAGTTGAATCATTAGCCGCGGTTATTAAGCCCCTTGCGCCCACAGCGAGCAGAATCGCGAGCACGAACCTGTTTATGCGACTATCTCTTTTCATGTTTTAGTTTCACCGGCTTCACACGAATTATTGCCAACGACGCGGTCGCCGAGACGCCGGCATCGGTTAAAAGATACGACGTATATCCCTTCGCCTTGGCGTCTATGTCTCTGCCACCCGCGCCTCCGGCGGCGCCAGCATCTCCAACTTTAGCGGAAGCTTCGGCGCCCATCTTTACCTCGAACGCCCCGTCGATAAACTCTTCGAACTTCTTTTTGTCTTGGAAAATGGCCACCGGCCGCACACTGCGCGCCCCCCATCCGGCGCCGATGTCGAAGCGGCTCATGCGGAGATATGTTCGTTGTTGCGTTTTATTATCAATCGCCACACCGTAGCCACCACCCGCACCAAAAGCAGGAATCTTCGTAATCTTGTTCGACATAATCACGTATCCGACCGAATCTTTTAATTCTTGTTTCGCGGCGGGTTGTTTTGATTCGAGATCAAATAGAGTTCGCTCCACAAGATTGTCGATTGTAATGACTTGCTCGTCCCGCGTCTTTCCCGGGATGGTGGCGCAGCCAACCAACAAAAGGACTCCAAACGCGAGCGAAAATCGATTTACCACCGGTATCCAATTCCGCCTGTGATCTGATAGCGCTTACCGAGAGCACTTTCCATGAGGATTTCCCAGTGCTTCCGAATCACGGTCCGTAAGCCAAAATTACCAACCCACGAATCTGTTTTGATGGCTACGTCAAATCCCAAATTGTTTCCCGAGGGAAGCGCAACGGTACCCTTGTAGCGCTCGTTTTTCGAAATGTAACGCGCGCCCACATACACTTGTGAGAGTCCCGCGTTGTAACCGATCTTCGGAGCGGCGGTAAAAGTCCAAAAACCATCCGCTGATAAACTTGCATTGCCTTGAAGTTTCGTTTTAACCCAAGAGAAATCGGTGGCCGCATAAAGCCTTTTGTAGGCACCGGCCAACACTCCTCCGAACGAATAGTAATCGCCACCAAATTTCATCGGGATGATCGCATCGCCGTGAATCGCTGAGGCAGGACGTGCTGGCACGATACTTCCCGGATCGAAACCTATCGGGATATTGCGCAAACCCAGTTGTGCATCAACATCAACGTGACCAAAACCAGCCATCACATCCAAAAATGGAAAGAGCCAAAGATCGGCTTTAATTCCATTCGTCTGCGTTTGCAAATCCATCGTTGCGCCGGCCGCCGCATCGAGACTGACCGGATTGGAACCGTCGATATTGACTGCGGCGCTTTGAAATTTCCAATCGGAATCCATCCAGTTGGTGATGTACATCACGCCGAAAGGCGGGGGCGTTTCTTTTTGCCTCTTCGCCATGCCCGCTCGCATCTTATCGGACATTAAAGGAAAAATGCGACGGTCGGAACGTTGATACGTGTCGGCTTCTCCGGAGAAAGGCATTTTGCCTTGGTCCACCGGTATCGCGGTGGGCGCCGCACCGGACGCTGGTGCCGGAGGTACCCCTTCACCTCTGGACAATGATAGAGCAAAGAGCGAAATAGCTCCCGCGAACACAACTGTTTTTAACTGAATCAATTTCATTTAATGTTCTCCTTACTGATTCGCTTTTTCCCACCCACGAACACGCCGCCGTGCCGCATCGAAAATCCGCTCGTAATTCTTCAAGCGCACTTTTTGAGAGGCCTCTGCCGTAAGCGCTGCCCAAAGAGGTTGGTATTGTTCGTAAACTTTCAAGTAGCCTTCCTGCGTTTTCGGTGCGACCTCATCGGTGCCAAACAAAAAGCGATCCGGATACTTATTGATGAGATCCGCAGTAATTTTTATCGCTTCCGGCGACGAGACGATGTACTTTGCCACTTCGTCCCAAGAAATATCGAAGTTCACGTGCGACATCGCCGGATCGGAAAGAATTGTTTCAAGAACTGCCGCGTGGTTTTTCACCGGATGAATAATCCGTCCCAATCCGGTGTGCGCCCAAATGATCGTTGTCTTTGGATGACGCTTGAAAAGCTCCTTCACCTGCGTGAAATACACTGGTTCGGCCCCATTTTTTGGAAATGGCGTATCGATATCGTTGTGCATAATAACGGCCAGACCCACATCGCCAGCAAATTGCAAAACACGGTCGAGCGCAGGATCGGTCAGACTCGCAACTTCTCCTGCGATTTTTGAGGAGACAAATTCTTTGTGAATCGTGAATTCTCCAATCCCAGAGAACACGCCCGGAAAAGTTTTCAGCACACGGCGAATGTGGTCGGCCGCATACATGTCGGTTGGATTAAAACCTGTGATCATGGGATCGAAACGCGCTTTTTCGGACGGTTTCAGTGAGCGGTACGCCATTGCAATCTGCGCGTCGGTGAACGAGTAATAATAAAGAGGAGCGTCTGTCTGAAGATAATATTGCGGGGCTTGCTCGGTTCCGGACACTCGCGCCGACCATTGTTGCTGCAGCGGAATTCCAAACAGCGCTACACGGCCAACTTTGTTGCCCATTATCTTCAAGAAGTCATGAATATCGGTTCCTTCTTGAATGTAATTCGTTAAGTGGAAATGAGAATCGTTCGCAACAAATTCGTTGGTTCGTGCGAACCCGATGGTTGCAACTCCGAGAACAACGATAAATCCAGCAATAATTTTTTTCATTATTTTCGCTCCACGGTCACTCGCACAATTTTTCCAGTGAAACGATTATTCACCGACTTATAGTCGGGCGACACATTCGTTTCGAGATCAACTCCCACATCGGCCCCTTCATCTCCTGAAAATGCATAAGGCTGCGTTTTGGGAATGCGAGCCTCCGCCACTTTCTTTCCGTCCACAGAAAGAATTGATTTTCCTCCGGTGCCGGGTTTTGCTTCTTCCGGGATGAATTCGTACACGATCGAATGTTTGCCCGGCGAAAGAGCCGCGGGGCCAGAAATATTGGTTCGCTCAATGGCGAAGAAGTTGTATTCGTGATGCACTTTTCCGGCCTTCATATAAATTGTCCAGCCGCCGAAATATCCTGCTTGCGCAATGATCACACCATCGGTTTTTGAATTTTTAAGCTCCACTTCTGCGGTAACGGTGTGATGCACGCCTTTCACGTTAATGAACGCGTTTTCCATCATTCCGGTCATGCCTTCGTAAACCGTAAGTGTCTTTCGCCCATTGAGAAGATCAGGCCGGCCCGCAATCTCCGGGTTAAATCTTTCCGATCGTCGATCATCGATTGGAAAAACGTCGTTACGAATGGCTTCTTTAGCAAACACGTCCTGCAGTTCTTTCAACTTGGCCGGATTTTCTTTTGCCAAATTGTGCGCCTCGCTAAAGTCTTGATCCACATTGTAAAGCTCCCACACATCATTTTCTAACGGTGGAAGTGGCGCCATCACCCATGGAGTCGAATGGCGCGTGCACGCGACCCAGCCGTTGTGATAAATACCGCGGTTTCCAAACATTTCAAAATACTGCGTTGTGCGGCGATCTTTTGCGCTCGGATTGTCCGTTGAGTAAAGCATGGAAACACCATCCATCGGTCGCTGCTTCACCCCATTCACCATCACCGGTTCCGGAATTTTGGCGGCTTCCAAAACGGTGGGCGCCACATCGATCACATGATGGAATTGACTTCGGATTTCATTCTTTGATTTGAAACCTTTGGGCCAATGCAAAACCAATCCGTTGCGCGTGCCACCAAAATGGCTCGCGACCTGCTTGGTCCACTGAAATGGTGCGTTGCCGGCCCAAGCCCAACCGATCGCAAAATGTGGAAACGTTGTGGGCCCTCCCCAATCGTCGATGTGATTCATCATTTGATCGGCTTTGCCAACGATGCCGTTCAACGCCATCATTTCGTTGTAGGTGCCTTCGGGTCCCCCTTCAGCGCTCGCTCCGTTGTCTCCGACGATGTAGAAGAAAATTGTGTTATCGAGAACACCCATTGTCTCCAGCTGAGAAACGAGCCGGCCGACTTCATAATCGGTCTGTTCCCCAAAACCGGCGTACGTTTCCATCTGCCGTTCGAAAAGTTTTTTCTGCTGCGCGGTCATATCGTCCCACGCCGGAATTTCCTTCGGCCGCTTCGTTAACTCCGCGTCCGAGGGTACCACACCCAACTTTTTTTGACGCGCCAGCGTTTCTTCGCGCAATTTATCCCAGCCCTGCGAAAACTGACCTTTGTATTTATCAATCCACTCTTTCGCGACATGGTGCGGCGCGTGCGTGGCGCCCGGCGCGAAATAGACATAGAAAGGTTTGCTCGGCGTGAGCGCCTGTTGCGCACTGATCCACTCGATGGCTTTGTTCGTCATGTCGGTCGTGAAATGATAACCGGGCGTTTGTGGCGGCTCGACACGCGCGACGCCGTCATAAATAGCGGGAGCCCATTGGTTCGTTTCCCCGCCAATAAATCCATAAAACTTATCGAAGCCGGAACCCGTCGGCCAACGATCGTAAGGCCCCGACACCGAAACTTCCCACGGCGGTGTTTCGTGATACTTTCCGAACGCGGCCGTGCTGTAACCGTTCATACGAAGAATTTGTGCGAGCGGAGTTACCGATTGCGGACGAATGCCGGTGTTTCCAGGAAAACCCGTGGCCAATTCCATGATGGCGCCTGCGTTATTCACATGATGGTTGCGCCCCGTGAGAAGCGCGGTGCGCGTGGGACTGCAAAGCGCCGTCGTGTGGAATCGGTTGTATTTAAGTCCGCTCGCTGCCAATTTTTCGAGCGTGGGCATATGAATGGGTCCACCAAACGCGCTGCTATGTCCGAACCCCATATCATCGATGAGGACAACAACCACGTTCGGGGCGCCTTGTGGCGCTGTCACTGCAAGTCGTTGCGGCGCTTTCGCTTTTCGCGCGTCCATCTCTTTGATCACGGGTGGCGTCGGCTCGGCAATGGGAAGCACGGTGCGATCAATTTCAGCCGCACGCGCAAGATTTCCCTGGAAGACAGAAGTTGTTGCGATCAGACTGATAAGAATTAGACTAAGAATTCGTTTTTCGGAATTGCGTTTGTTCATATTCTAAAGACTCCCCATTGCTTGGTTTAAATCCAAATCTGAAGTCGGCACTGGAAGAATTGAGTGCCGCCCTTAATTCCGAAACGGTCCAGTGTTCCGTAACCGTAATTCGCTTCGGCTCGGAAAATATTATTGAGATACCAAATCACGCCCGGCGTCGTTCGCCAATCTTCTCGGTACGCATCTTCGTTTCAGCATGCATCATTGGCGTTACGAGAAACACCGCGAACGCCGCCGCGGCAAACTTTTTCATCATGAAGTACCCCCTGTTAAAAATTAATCAACCAACTCGCGGAAACCGTGGTTCCTCTCTGTCCGCCTACGTAGTAACCAAACACCGATGCCGTCGGAGAACGATCGATTTCGATCACGTGCAGGTTCATTCGGCAATTGCGGTGGCCAAACATAAACCAATTGATACCTTCGATCAGTTCACGGCTGTCGCCATAACCGGCTTTTTTATCCGCGAACACAAACGATGTGCTCAAATAAAGTTCAAGCTTTTTTGGTTTGATCATTTTGGCCACGTGCGTGAAAAATCCTGTGTCCACAACCGACGTGAACGGAATTGCGCCATCCGCATCGAAATCACTTAATCGTCGCCAATAACCTTCGCCTTGCACGTGCCATCCGTGGTACTTAAATCCGACATCGGTGGCGCCCATCTGGTATTTCAAGTTCTGAACGGTGACACCTGGCGCGATTGCGCCAGTGTCAAATGGAAGCAAACTGTCGGCCATGCGGATTTGCGTGGAATCGGGCGCTTGATTGGTCGTTGAAGTGGCACGATTCTGATTGGCTTGGGTGTACGCAACACCAAACCGCGTGGCAAGTTTTTGATGTTCTTCAAAGTCTCCGTTGCCACCTTTTGGTCCAAACTCGTGTGTGGTCGGCATCCACCAAATGCTGCCACTCGCAGCGAAATCGCGCGAATCTTCGGTGGCATTTACGTTGAGCGTCGTGAGGTTGTTACCGAGCATCACATCGTAATTCACACCCGGCGCAGCCTCGCCTGTCGCCCACACACCTTGCGTAAATCCTGGACGAAAAAATTCTTCGGCCATGTTTCGATCGGTACCGAGCCAATAGGGATGGTTGTACGTAAGCGTACGAATGCCAGGCAAGGATCCGACCCCAGCAAAAAGCGACAATTTTCTCGAAAAAGTCCAAGAAAAATTCCCGATGATCGCCACTTTGTCTGTGGCGTTCACGGTCCAATACGTCACTTGATAATTAAATCGCGGATCGTAAATAAAACCCATCAAACTCATAAGCACCCGATGCGGAACCGAAAAGTAATTGGCGGTGTCGATATTTCGTTGATTGCCCAAATGGTCACGGTACGTTTGAGTGGCCGGAAGTTGATTCAGGTAACGCATCATCATGTACAGCGTTAGTTTCATTGAGCCATTGGGTCCTTCGGCAAGCGAAATTCCATTGCCGGAGGAGAAATCAATTTTCTTTTTCTCTATGGGCGGTGTGGCAACCGAATCTTTCGCGTTCGAAGTCTGAAGCTGCCGCTGCACCTCGTCTCGAACTTGATCCATGGTTACTTCCGCACGCAGAGGTAAAACAAGAAACCCCAACGCAACAAATATTGCTCGTTTCAATTCTTTGCTCCTTTTTCATCAATCAACTGCAAAGTTTCCGGAGCAAAAACATCATCGGCTTTCAATTCCTGCTTCGTATAACCCTGCTCGTGCGCGTATTTAAAAAATGCATTAAGCGTTTTTGGATTGTTCTTTACGCCGTATGACCAATAATTCGCTTTCATGAGCTCGATGGTTTTTTCGCGTAATTCTTCCCCCCACGGCAAAGGAACGGTGCCCGCCGCGATCGCATGATCTTTCGCTTCGGAGAACGCAATAAAGAGCGCTTCCGGCAACCACGCGTTTGCATCCACCAATTCTTTGCGCACCGCGAGAGCCGAGATGATCGGGAAAATGCGCGTGCGCGCGAAATACGTCTGCTCGGCAGATTGGAAATCTGGAAACAAAAAAGGCAACGATGAAACAGGTGAAAGAGGAGTCTTGTCCCATAGCTCGCGCGCCTTGAACGTGGGCGATGACTCGAGGATTCCCGTGGCCCACAACAACAGCGACTCGTTCGGGATATCCACCGCCAAATGATTTTCTTTCATCACTCGCACGTGGTGATGCGGAAACTCACGCCACAAAAACACCGGAACCAACACCCAGTCGTGCTTTTCTTCGGCTGAAAATCGTTTCAGATACGGAACAAAATCCACTTCTATCACATCACCGGCCGACCCGACGTCGAGATCCCGGTTGAGTTGTGCCGTCGACACCGTGCTGTAAATGATTTGGCATTCCGGAATCTTGACCGTACCATCTTCGATTGATTTGGTGTGCGGATATTCGCGCGTGGTAATTTTTAACGGCAGCGGCTCCGCTGCCGAAAGCGAACCCGAAAGAGTCAAGACCATCGTTATTCCCGCGAAAGCGGGAACACAGGTCTTAAACAATTTTTTAAAAACAGGCTTAAAGCCTGGATTCCCGCTTTCGCGGGAATGACGACCATTTTTCATAGATGTTTTTGGAGTGTCACTCCGAGCAGCTGATTATCACTGATTCGGTGCGTAAATTGCCACGTAAAATAGAATTCGAGAATGGTTTGATACCGCCACGGAAACTCGGCACCCAATGTCGCGTCCGCTTGGTTCCATTCATCGGTTTTTCCATCGTAGTACCCTTCCGCGTTGGCGTACGGCGTCATTCGAAACTTTTTTATCGCAATGTTCCGTTCCAGCCGCAGACGGTTACGGTAACGACCGGATTCGTTGCCTCCAATGCTGCGAATTTCTCCGCGATTCCTGTCGGACAACAACCAAGCGCTTCCGAGCGGAAACCGAAACGTAATTTCACCGAGCCCACGCTTCTCGTCGACGTTTTTGTTCCCATCGGTAATTTCCGGCAGATAAGCGTATCCAAGTCGAAAGCTCACGCGTTTTGATTTCTCAACGTTCGGATCCTTAAACACGTAACGACGAAAATACGAGAGCAAACTGATGTCAAGATCGTATTCGAACCCGGCGTTCGTGAATTCTGATTTATCGTCCGACCAGGTCGTATTCGCAGCGAATCGGCTGCGAAGCAGAGAGCTGTGCGTGAGATACAAACTTAGTTCCGGAACGGTCCTTAAATCAGCGAATCCAACGACCGGAAAAAAAATGCCGGCGGACAGGAAAACAAAACAGATGACGCTTCCAAACCGCCGGCATTGCTGCACAAAACAAACGAACCTTTATTTCGGAGTTACTTTATAAGGGTTGCCACCAAGCCGGTTCGAAATCTCGGCAATCGCTTTCTGCGCCTTCACGCTGTTTCCGGCCGCGTCCAGCGGAGGCGAGAACACACCGATGCCGAATTTCCCTGGCGACACAGCGATAATTCCACCACCAACGCCACTTTTCGCCGGGAGACCGGTCACGAACAGCCATTTTCCGGAATCGTCGTAGAGTCCGGCCGTCGACATTACAGCGAGAATGCCCGGCACGTGTTTTTGGTCGATGACTTGTTTCTTTGTGACCGGATTTTTTCCGGCGTTTGCGAGCGTAGCCGCCATAACAGCCAAGTCTTTCGCGTTCACATTGATTGAACACTGGCGCGTGTAGAGATCCACCGCTTGCTCGGGTTTATCTTTGATCAAACCGTAGGCATACATCAATGCACCGATCGCACGGTTGCGTTGGTTCGTGTCGGATTCTGATTTATAAACTTCCTGATTCACATCGAGCGGACGCCCAGCAAAATCACTGTGGATTCCGATGATCTTTGCCCACACTTCATCGGCCGTTGCGCCTTTAACGTTGCTCGTCGTTGCAATCGCCCCCGGATTCACAAACGGGTTCATTTCGTGCCCCTTGAACTGCTCAATAGCGACGATGGAGTTGAACACTTGTCCGGTGGCGTCCACGCCGACACCATCTTCAACAACTTGTTCGCCGGATTCCTGCATCACCTGCGCCATCGTAAACACTTTTGAGATTGACTGGATCGAGAACAGCTTGTCGATATCGCCGATCTGATGAACTTGTCCGTCCACGGTCACGAGCGCGATGCCGTAGTAATTCGAAGGAACCTTGGCAAGCGCCGGAATGTAATCGGCGTTCTTGCCCTCTTTGAGATCTTTAAACTTCGTGTAAGCCTGGTTGAGCGCCGCATCAACTTCGGTCTTTTTTAATTCCGCTGCGTGTGAAAACCCTGTGATGGTGATGAAACCCAACGCCACGAGAACTCTAAACGCAGAGGACAGTTTGTCGTTTCGAACGATCATGACATGCCTCCTTATTTATTCGGTGAGAAGAAGTCGTTGCTGGAGAAACCGTAATGCGCGGAAAGTTGGACGCGCTGATCTTGGCCCGCTTTCCCATCATTATCTTCGCGACGACCAAACAAATACTCGAGGCCATAGAACACGTTTTTCGCTGGGTAATAAATCACGTTCGCAGAAGCGTACTGACCAAGGTGGAACGCGCTTCCGGTTTGAAAATCCGTGTTGCTGACTTTTGTGAAGCTGTAACCCAATGAACTGGACCATTTCTCAGTCCACGCGATGTCGTAGTAAGCGGACACACCAACGAGCGGAACCGCTTTCGCTGTCGGAGACGAACCCGCCACTTCGGGCGCCAAGTCCATTCCACCATCGTTCATGTAGCTCGCAATGCCTTGTCCGCATACGACGCCGAGTTTCAAATGATCGTTCTTGCGAATGTTCAAATTCGAGGTGAGATCCAAGCCCCAACCCATTTCATGGCCTTTCGGTTTGTTATCAACGGTACCCGGCGTGTCGTAGCCGATGCGCCGTAGAATACCGGCGAGCTGTACGTGGCCCCAATCTCCTTTTTCTCTGACGTTTGCCGTGAGATCCGGGACTTTCTCATCGTTTGTGATGGCGCTTCCGAGCGCGGGATCAAAATTTCGAATTTGTCCGGTGTCGATATCGTCGGTGGCGTGTTCGATCGCGATATTAAAGACCGTGTGATCCGATCCTTGCGTCCAGCGGATCTGCGGTGTGCGGAAGAAAACCATTCCCGCCGGCCCCCAGTAATCGATCGTGTTCGGAAAGATATCGCCGTCCATGAATACCGAGTTTGTCTGTCCGGCCAACACGTGACCGAGTTGTCCATAGGCGTGGCGCAAACGAATCGTGGTTTGCCCCTCATCGACTCCGACACCGAACAAATCGAATTCAAATTTGGTGTAAACGTCACCAGCGGAGGTTGGCAAAGTCGATTGCACGCCCAATTTGCTCTGACGCGCGCTTAGGATTGATTGCCCATCGCTGCCGTAGGTGCCTTCGGTCGTCGGAATTCGACTGGGTCGCAACGTCGCGTCCCATGCCGGGTTCACGCGGTTAAAATCCTGAATGTAATCCACCTGCGCGAAACCGTAGACTTCGAACGACGGCTTCGATTCGGCGAACACGACCGATGCCATCATCAACAAACCAACGACAACAGCAACGGAACTAATTTTTTTCATATAAGCCATACGTCACCCCTTAAAAGACATGGATTCAAATGAACGTCACAATTAAACGCTTAAATAACCGAAATATCCACCATTTACTGATCCTCACCACAACAATGTTGATGGCGCTTGGCTCGGTGGCGTTGGCCGCCCATTCGCACTTGAATGTCGTGTGGTTTGATCACCAATACGATCAGCTGCCGCTCAAAAAAGTTCTCGTGATCGGCGTCACCGAAGACCCACGCCAACGGGAACGATTCGAAACCGCACTCACGAAAGCCATTCGCGATCGCGGCGGAAAGGCCGAAGCAAGTTTTAAACTATTGCCGGGCATTCAAGACATAAACCGGGAATCCGTAAAAAATGCCATCAAGGGAACGGACTTCGATTCAATTCTCGCCTGCCGACTCATTTCGATTCAACTGAACACAAGTTATCAACCGGAACCTGGAGAGAACTCGTTTGATGTGGAATACCAGCGCATGTATGGCACCGTGGTGGCGCCGGGACATCTGGCTGACTCAAAAACGGTGGCGCTGCAAATTCGGATATTTTCAACCGATGGAAAAAAGATTTGGTCGGCCGAGTCGGAAACATTTAACTCCGCAAACCTCGAGGATCTTATCCGTTCGATTGCCGGTGAGGTGCGAAAGGATCTATCAGCGAAGGGATTTCTGAAGCACTAGTGGAACCGGCACTCAACGCCGAGCGTCACGCCTTGCATGCGCATGTCCAATTCCGTTTTCCGAGCGCTTTCATCGTTCGCGGTTTCCAAATCAAACACGCGGTAACCACCAATAAGATTCAAGTCTGGAATGACGGTCCACACAAGATTGGCGCGCGTGAGAACCGAAAGCTTCGCCGCATCCCCAATCGCAAATCCTCCGGCGTCGCCATACAGTTCCACCGCGAGCGAGTGCGTTAATTTCGACGTTAGACGAAGTCCGAGATACGGTTCAACCCAATTCTGATAGGCCGACTTGTCTTGATTGTTGCCGGGATTAAAAGGTTCGTATTGCACTTTGTACTGGTTTGAATATGCGCGAAGGCCGGCGAAACCGTCGAGCAGAAAATGCATATCGGTTCCGTCCACTTCCTTATCAACAAATGGATAAAAAGCGCCGGTCGTAAGAATTGCGTACTCGGCATCAAAGTTCACCGTTTGTGAATTGCTCGTGCGTTGCACGTTCAGTTGCCGGCCAAAAAACAAGTCCATGTTGAGGCCCCAACGGTCAAAACGTCCCTCTCCTCCGATGATCACGCCCCAATTGTTTCCGTTGAACGCGCGCTGAGAATCGCTTACGTCGACCGAGGCGCCCTTGGCTGTTGCGTTCCCCTTCACTCCATACCCCCAATAATCAAATCGCAAATACCCGGTCGGATTGTCGTCGGCGTAAAGACAAGAAGCACCAAACAAAACCAAAGCCAACAAAAGCTTATTTCTCATATTCCAGTTTTTCCCCTTTTAACATCTCGCGTGATCCGGCGCCGAACCGGCGCACCACCCGCGCAACTTTTCCAAACGGCACATTTAATCGTTTGATTCGATTTTCCGGCAAATAAAATATTGATCCTGAAAAAGGCGACGGTGCCCCGGGCACGAGCACCGCGTGATTTCCATCTTCCAACGTTTCAATCAAATAAGCGGGCTGCCACGCCTCTTCTATGTTCGCAAGCACCACGGTCGCCGAGCGATCGCTGGCCACGCCGGCCATTCCAGCGGCCCAACTTTGCAGCAAAATATATCCGGGGATGTAGCACAGAAAACTGTCTTCCAATTTCTGAATCTGTCGCCACTTGCCGGTGCGTTTCGAAAAATAGCCGGCAAGAAAACAACCGAACACGATAAGGAAGACGGCCAACGCCGTCAGGACCCCAACGCCCGCTACGGATTCAACCGGAATTCTTTCGGCCACCGGCCGTGCGATGGCACGCGCGCCTTTAAGAACTTTTCCAAACAGTACGACCACCACGGTGATCGGCAACAAGTACATCACGGCACCGACCAAGGCGTAGCGGAAAAATCGGGCAACGGGGGATTGGTTCATGGTTGTCTAAGTTATAGGATTTCTTCGCTCCATGAGAAACACGTTTGGCAAAATCTACGGCACGTTCGAGCGCGCAATTGTTGTCGGCTTGCTCGCATTAATGATGCTTGTTCTTTTGTTCTCGACGGTTCACTTTGCGTTTTTGATCGGCAAGGCAATAATTTTTAATCCGCTAAGCCTTGGTCCCGACGACGATATCTTTATCCTGCACAAAGTGTTCGCCGGATTTTTACTCATTCTCATTGGAATCGAACTGATGCAAACCATCAAAATGTATCTGGACGACCAAGCGATCCATGTCGAAGTGGTGCTTTCTGTTTCGCTCATCGCAATTTCGCGGCACGTGATCAGTTTAAATCTGCACGAAACAACCGCCGCCCAATTAGCGGGACTTGCGGCGGTTATTGGGGCTCTAACATTGGCGTATTTCTTTTACCGCCGCGCGATTGCCCTTCCGGTCTCACACAACAAAACCGAACGTTAGTTTCCTTTCACGCAGCGGAATCCAACATGGTTTGAGGCGGTGCTCACTTCGCCTTTTCCGCGCGTGCCCACCATATACCGTGTGCAGTATTGATCGGTGCACAAAAACGAACCTCCGCGATGCACTTTCTTTCGTTCGGTCGGCTCTGCCGGATCAAAAGAAGATTGCGGGCCTTTGGGATTGCGCGCCACTCTTCCGGTCGCAGCCAATTCCGCATAATAATCGGGCCTGTACCAATCGCTGGTCCACTCCCACGCGTTTCCGGCCACATCAAAGAGTCCGTACCCGTTGGATGGAAACGATTTCACGGGGGCCAATCCGGCGAAGCCATCCTCAGCGGTGTCTTTCATCGGAAATTTTCCCTGGTATGTGTTTGCCAATGGTTTTCCATTCCCATGAAAATCATTTCCCCACGCATAAAGCTTTCCACTGAGGCCCCCGCGCGCAGCGAATTCCCATTCGGCTTCGGTCGGCAAACGCTTGCCGGCCCAGCGCGTGTACGCGATCGCATCATCGTACGCGACTTGAACCACCGGATAATTTTCCTTCCCTTTAATATTTGAATTCGGACCTTCGGGGTGACGCCAATTTGCCCCCTTTTCGTACCGCCACCATTGGAAATAATCATCGAGAGGAACTGGTTCCTTCGTTGGCGTGAACACCGTGGAACCGGCAACAAGATTTTCGGGAGGCGCTGTCGGAAACTCTTCTTTGGTGGGCGCGCGTTCGGCGATCGTCACGTAACCAGTCGCTTTCACAAACTTTTCAAAATCGGCGTTGGTGACTTCGGTCGCGTCCATCCAAAAGCCGTCCACATACACACGGTGCACCGGCAGCGCGTCGCGCGTTACACCGTGCAATTGGCAGAGCGCTTCACTGGAGGCGGTACTGCCCATTGAAAACTCACCGCCGGGAATCCACACCATGCCCGCTGGAGCAGAAACTGCGGGCTTGTTGCTGTTTGGAATCGTTCGCTCAAAGTCGCCAGCCAATACGAACGAATTACCACTTGCAAAAAAAATGAAAACGGCCGTCGTTGCGAGGACAGCCTCCATAAAATTCATAATAAATGCCGGCCGCGGCAATCTCCGCGGGAGATCGCCACGTCGGCTATTAATTATTCGAATTTAAGGATGCCTCCTCGCGATGACATCAAAAACTCCAGCGATAACCGAGCGCGATCGGCATAAATTCGGTATCGGTGCGCGTGTTGTTGATGCGGTGATATTGCGCTTGAAGCGTGAGCGCGCCACCGTTATCGAACTCGATTCCAATGCCGGCACCCCCCATCCATCCAAGGCGCCAGGTGCTCCAATCAACAAGTGTTTGGCTCGTGCTCACCGGATAACAGCCGAACCACGGATCGCACACGTAGCCCCCGTTTCCTGCGAAACGACTTGCTTGTGCGTATTGGTAATAAAATCCGGGTCCTGCTTGAATATAAGGACGAACCTTGCCCGCGTTGCGCGGAGTGAGCACCGCGCTCATATCAAAGCCCCAGGTCGTTGCGTAACCAGAATCCGCGAAGTTAATCTGACGGAGCACGTCGCTCGTTAAACTGTAATTGTCGTAAACCATATCGAGGCGAATTCCCAACGGGCTGTCTTCGTTCCGGTAGCCAAAATCCATTCCAAAACCAAATCCGTTCTTTAACGCATTGGACGTGTCACCAACCGTGGCCGGAATATTCAGAGAAAATCCGAAAGAATATGGACCGTTCAGTTCACCTTGGGAGACGGACGTCGAAAAAATTGCAATTGAGAAGAATATCGCCAGCCAAACTTTTTTATTGTTGCCCATTATTGCCCCCTTATTAAAGAGTCGTCGCCCCGGCATGTTTTTGGCCGGGGCCCAGGTGTTCCATGAGAAAACCTGGATCCCGGCCAAGAAGCATGCCGGGATGACGCTGATCGAAGATTATTTCTTTGTCGACGGATGAACCGCGAGCGCGAGGCTGCGCGTCACTTTCACAAGCACTTGATCGCCTTTCTTCACGTTTTCGAGATGTTCCACATCGGGAGCAACTTCGACATCGAACGTATTGCCGTCCGGACCTTTCAAGGTGGCCTTACGCGCTTTTGCGTCCACTTTCACAACGGTAGCGGTCACAACATCGGTTTGTACCATTGTCGCAGAAGGTTTCTTGGTTTTGTTGCGGACCAGAGCGGATTGCGAACCTTCGGCGGTGGCGACTTTATCGCTCGGCGAAGAGACCATCACGGCAACGGCTTCCAAATAATCTGCCTGGATCGTGTCGCCTTTCTTAATCTCGTTGAAACGTACGATTTCGGGACCGGCAACCATCGTTACCACGTTTCCATTTTCGCCTTTCAACGTAATTTCGCGCGTCTTATAGTCAATTTTCTCAACCGTGGCCGTCATCGTTGCCGCGGCGGCTTCGAGAACACCTGGTTTCGGTTTCTCCGCTGCCGGCGTCTCCGCCGCAAAAACCGGTGCTGCCATCAATGCTGCTGCTACTAACCAACTTCCTTTCATGATTGTCTCCTTCGTTGAAACATAATTTTAAGATCGATTCCCTTAGCTATTGTTGAAAGCCCGGTATCCATTTGTTGATAATCTGCGTCCATTGCCCGTTTGTTTTCCATTTTGCTAGCGCGGCGTTGACCGAGGCCAAAAGATCGGTGTTGGTTCGGTTCACGCCCCACGCCAAGGCTTCTTCCGTCAAACCATAGGGCAACGGAACCAATTTCCCTTCGTTCCTTGTCGTGGACCACCATACGTAGGGCGAATCCATGATCATGAGATCAATTTTCTTCTTTTTTAGCGCGCTGGCGCCATCTTCGGGACTTTTGAACAGGGTCTTTTTCGCGTTCGGGAATTCCTGAACTATAAGGAACTCGGCTGTCGTGTTTTCTTTGGCGCCCACACGTTTGTCCGTCATCACAATGTCCATGGTGCTCAAGAAATTGTTTTTGTCTTCCGCGCGCACGAGAGCCATTTGACGAACTCTCAGGTAAGGATCCGAAAACGCGATCTGCAAACTTCGCACGTGCGTGACCGACATGCCGGACATAATAATGTCGATGTCACCATGAATCAACGAGGGAATGAGCTGTGAAAATTTCATATCGACGTATTCGATGGGCCGCCCCAGTTCTTTCCCGAGAGCTTCAGCGAAATCCACTTCGAGTCCCACTATCTTATTTTGTTCCCAAAATCGGATGGGCGGGCTTGTGGGGGCGACGCCCACGCGAAGAGGTTCTCCGGATTGCGCCAACACCGTTTCCACCGCAACAAACGAGCAGAAAAGAACGGCCAACAAGCGAAGTGTTTTTTTCATTTAGAAACCCACCGAGAAGGAAATTTCCGGATAAGAAGAATCGCAGGATTTGTATTTGGTCTCGTTGCAATTGGCGAGTCGTTCGTAAACCATTCCCACGCCGGCGTAGGCGTGGCCCCCCATAGCGGTGAAAAGGCCGGCGCGACCACCGTACGAATCAACATCATCAAGATGTTCGTAAATCGTTCGGCGGTAAAATCCACCCACATACGGCTTGATTCGCTGCATACGCCAAAATACGTAACGAACTTCTGGTGTGATCTTGTAAATGTTCGGATCGTTGCCGAACCAGACCTCCCCATCAATTCCGGCTTCGAGGCCGTTCAAGATGAAATATCCCGCTCCGATTCCAATCAAGCCATAGGTCTGATTAAGGTTCGATGCGGCACCGCCATAGATCGATAATCGGGTTCGGCCCTGGCCGAACCAGTTTTTCCCAGCGGTCACTGACGCCTGTGACGATACCGCGGCGAAGCCGACAAGTGAAACGAGGACGAGAGTTTTCGAAAATCGATGCATACTAGTGCGCTTTCAAAGCGTCCTGACAATCTTTCGGGAGTTTGTCGAAGTTGTTCATGAGGCAACCTTTGACACGACCGTAACCCGGGCGCACATCGCGGCAATATTCGCGGGCCGAGGACACACAAGCGTTACCAATCTTTCTCAATGACGCATCAATTTTTTTTAGCCAATCGCGGCACTGAAACGACAAATTTGCTTCTTGCGATTGCAGGCAACCCGCAATCGAACCGTGACCGGGCTGAACATCGCCACAAAATTTATCGACATCAGCGTCGCACGGACTGGCGATCGCGCGCGGCCCCACGAGCGCTACAAAAATGGAAACAACAAAAGTCACTTTCAATACGTGTTTGAAACGGTTGGATTTCATGGGCGTCTCCTTTTGGTAAGTGCGACTGATTGTTGCAAATTAAAAGCTAACGACAACCGACGGCGTGATTTCCCCTTGAATGAACGTCGAGCTCTGATAGTGGACCACACATCCGTTTCCGCAGGCGATTGAACCGCTGCCTTCAACAAACGAAACATAAGCCCGTGCATCGAGCCGAAAACCGACGTGCTCGGTGGCCAGATACTTGAATCCGCCGCCGAGCCCCACCGAGAAAAGATCTTTATCGTTGAAGGGGCTCTCAAACGCGAAATGCGTTAATCCGAGCGTCCCGACAAGAAACGGACGAAACTTATCAACTTCGGTCATGTACTCTTTCAGGAGTCCAGCCTGATAAACGTCCACATCCACATCGATCGAGCCAATTCCGCCACTCGAAAATCCCGACGACTGGTGACTGTACAGCAACTCCAATTTCTCACGCAGGCCCGGCAATGGAATGTTCGCCGTCGCACCAAGCGCGCCCGCCGCATCGAGATGGATCGGATCACCGGTCGCATCGTTCACGAGATTTCCACCAAAACGCAAACCATAAAACGGCGCGATCTCAACCGACTCTGCATGAAGGGCGCCCACACCCCCGATCGCCAGAAAAGCAAGAGTGATACCGGTTCTCAAGTGGATACTTTTCATTTCTTTTTCGGCGGGTAATTCGCGAAGGCTTTTTGCATCGACTTTTGCGCGGTCTTAAAGTTTTCTTCCTTACTATCCACGAGCGTTTGAACCAAATACGCGCGCCAGGCGAGATCTTTTGTCGCGCGATCGATGAGATCAACGATCAACGTGCCTTCGCGGTAATCGTACGTCACGTATTGATTGTAAGAAACGGCCCAATGACCGTAATTGTAGGCGCCATAATAGCCAGGACTCGTCGGCGTGCTCGCGACATCTTGTTTCTCTTTTATTCCAACCCAATACTGCACGAGCAAATCAGCGCTGTTCGCATCCGTGTTTTTTTTCAATCCTTTGCCATCCAGACTTTCACTGATCAGCGACTCGACGCGTTGCCGCACAATCGAATTGGATAAAACACCGGCGCCGTCGATTTCCTTCGGCGGCAGAAACGCGTACGTTTTAAATTTTCCGAAATCGGCCCTTTCGTCGAAATCGGTTTTCACGTTCCCAGTCGTTGCACAACCGAGAACAAGCGTCGCGGCAAGACACGCACCGACGTTAAATTTCAATTCACGAAAGACCCTCATTGCAATCGAACCTCCACACCAAGGAATGTGCCATAAACACGTCCATCAAATTGCGTGGGTTCACTGCCGGTTTCTTTTTCGGTGCGCACATCGTAATTCCGGTACCCCAGATTAACGATAAACGAATCCGAAATATGCAGGTTGACCTCTGGCATTACCATCCACGTGAGTTCGGATCCCGAACCAAGCCCAAATCCACCGACGTTCCCGCGCACATCAAAACTCCATATGCGGCTCATGATCCATGTGATTCGTGCCCCCACATACGGATCAACGTAAGCTTTTTTATCGGCGACACTGACGCCCGACGAATAATCCAATTCCTGTCGCAACGCGACGAATCGACCACCGGCCATTCCTTCGTACATCATGCCAGCCGTTTGCCCGAACGACTGTTTGGCAATCAAATAACTTCCACCCAGCTCGGTGCTGGCATCGTATCCCTTCAGTTTCACGGTGTTGGCATTATCAATGCGACTCTCAGCGGAAAAGTTCGCCAGTGTGTTATCCGCGGTAATTCCCCAACGCCCTTTCCATGCCTCAAGCCGCACCTTGATTCCGTTGGTATCGAAACCAAGGTAATCGCTCGAATTTGTAACAAACGACGCCGATTGCCCTTTGACCGTTGAGACAGCATCGATGGCAAGCGGCGCAAACGCCGCTTGGATCATGTACGTCCAACCGGTGTTCTCATCAACAAGCGCAAACGATGGCGCCGATAGAAACAAAAGGGCAATCCCGCACAACGGGATTGCCCTTTTAAAACTCTTTGGTGAACCCAAGAGATATTTCATCGACTACTGTTTGGGTTTGCCTTGCATCGCCTGAACAACACTCTTATCAATCAACATAATCTCAATACGTCGGTTTTTCTGTCGGCCTTCCGGCGTGTCGTTCGGCGCCACCGGTTCGTATTCCCCACGCCCGGAGGCAACGAGGCGTTCGGGCGGAATTTTGCATTCGTCCTGCAAAAAGCGGACGACGTTTGTGGCTCGAATCACCGACAGTTCCCAGTTACTGGGGAAAATTGCCTGACCGGCTTTTCCAAGAGGAATATTATCGGTATGCCCGACGACGCGAATAATCTTGTCCTGATAACCAATCAACGCCGCGCCCACTTTGCGGAGCACGTCTTGGCCGCCCTTTTTCAATTTCGCACTGCCGGAGGTGAAAAAGATCTGCTCAGCGACGTCCACGGTCAGCATGTTCTGATACTGGGTAACTTTAAGATTGCCGGCTTGTACTTCGTTTTGAAGTTGGTTCAATACGGCGTCGTATTGCGTCTTTGTGTCTTCGCTCGATTTTTTGAGCTGCTCGGCTTGCTGGCTCAGCGATGCGTTCGCATCTTTCATTGACGCCAATTCTTGTGCGAGCGCCGTGTTCTTCGCGGCGAGAGCATCTTGCTGCGCTTTGCTGTCGGTTTCTAACTTTTTGTACTTGTTTGCGCTGACACAACCAACCAAAGCCAAAACTGCTGCCAGGGCTGCTGCGGACACCACTCTCTTGCGTGCATTCATCTTAAGCTCCTTTTAAAGACACCTAACGACTTCCTCTCTGCAACAAAAAAATTCAAGGTGCGGGTCGGATTTGAACCGACGAATAAGAGTTTTGCAGACTCTCCCCTTAGGCCACTTGGGTACCGCACCACCCTTCGCTCCTCACTAAAAACTACGACGTTCGGAGCTACGGGTGGCAGGCCACCAATTGCTCCGAACCGAAGCAACATTAATAAAGGCGAAGGGTGTCCTCCGAAGCCCATCAGGGCGTAGGAGGACGAAACAGGGCGAGATCCTAATACTTCGATCGAGCAGGATCAATAACGGAAATCATTCTGGTTCTAGCTGGATTGTTCGGTTTTCAGTCGGCTTTGAAGACTCGCGAACCGTACTTTTCCGGGTCTGAAATCGCCGCGCGGTATCATAAGCGGGGCCAGCAAAAATCCGTTGGTTGTTCCGTTAGCGATACGCTCGTGCGCCCATAGGCTGTAGCGTGTATGCAGTTCGGAGGCGACCAGCAGCCAGAGCACCGGCACAATCTTCCACCCCTTACTGATTTCGCTCGACGCAATCGTGTAACACGGCATTGCAAACGCGACAAACAACAACGCCGAGAAGACCTGCAACGAAATGAAATAGGTCAACAAATTGTCGCGCGTGTGGTACGCGCCGTCGCGTTTCATATTCCTGAAGTGAGACAGAACGAACAATACGAACGCCAAAAACGGAATCCAATTATTGTCCGTCAAGACGGCCACGAAAAGCGCCGTGACGATAAACACGTCTTCCGCTTTGATTTTCCAATAATATCGAGGCGCCGGTTTCTCCGGCGTTGCGCCGTCTTTTGGCTCGAATATCACGGTCGCCGGAAATGGACGCAGTGTTTTTGGATGAATCCGCGTTTTTCCAATGGTGGCTCGAACCGAAGACAATTCCGCACCGTTTGCATCGTGAAAAACCACCTCATCTCCTTCTTTTAAGCCACCGTCCAGTGGAATGCTCTTTGTTAACACGTCGGGGGTCATCGCCAGCACCATCTCACGTTTAAAAACATTTGAGGGCCGGACCGTAGGCTTCACCACAATCGATAATCGTCTGTTGGGCAAATATCCTTCCAATTGTGATTCATCAACGCTGAAATCGGTATGAAAGCGGCTTGAAACGAGCCGCTCGCCTGTTTTCCTATCTCCAATAATTGGCTCGTGATCCGCAGAGTCACGAAAGGCTTCGTATCGGGCCTCCCGTTCGTGTTGGATCGAGATGTTTTGAGCACGATCCTGGGTCCATGGGATCGCAGACGTGAGAGCGAAAAAATCATAGGGAAGGTCAGCAATATGCGCCTGTAGCGATCGAACCATCGGTGGCGATTTAATTTCACGAACCAATTCGAACAGGTCTTTAAACAAACGGGAGCGATACGCGCGAAACGCGTTCGCGTCAAACAATCGCGGGTCGTCGAATTCACGGGCGATAGCTTTGGTTGTAACAAGCCCAACCACTTCGGTTCGATAGCCCCCCAACCGAGACCCGGTCGGATAACGCACGTTCCATGCAAAATATCTTTGGCTTCGACCGAATGGCACCTTTTGACCACGCAACAAATCGAAATCCCCGTTAATCGCGAGCCAACGATAGATTCCGTACTCGAGATTACTGTCGTGGACGGCCCCATTGAAGTTAAGGTGAACCCAACATTCGGAGGTATTGGTTTGATAATCCACGGGAAACGTGAGCGGAATGCGCTCCGCTTCAAAAACGTCTTCCCACAATTCCCAGATGCGCGCCTGTGTCTGCCACGCAAACGACGGCAATGTTTGAACTTCGAGCCCACCATCTTCGAACAACGTCCGGATGGAGAGCTCTCCGGAGGCGCCCAGGTTCCCTGGGACGCGCATCATAAAATCAAACAAAGCCTGCGCCACGGCGCCATGCCGCTCGGCTTGTCCAATGCTCGTGTGCAGCTCGAGTCCCATCATCGGCGTTTCGGATAAACTTCTTTCATCGGCAATTTTCTTTGCCGCGGATTCGTCGTCGATAATCTTCTGAAGTTCGGTCGTAAGTTTTCCCGAATCGATTTTCCCCAAATGAAAAAGATAACAGACAATCATCGCCGCTTGCCGGGCCCCCATTGTTGGCAACCGATCAAACAGCGACCGAAGCTCAACAGGGATGAATTGCTTCTCACGAAACAGTCGCTGCGCGGACTCCAAATGAGAAAATGGCAACGCTCCTATGGAAGCGGGCTTTTTTAAATCCGCCAACGACGCGCTCGCTGTGGTGTCGTCGAAAATTTTCCACACTTCAATGGTTCGAGCCGAATCGGGCTTGGAAACGTCGCGATTTTCGGTGCCACCGACAAAAATATTATTTCCATCAGCCGATACGCGCAAACAGTTTCCCGCGATCGAACGAAACTGCGTGGAAAATATCTTTTCCACCTGCGCTGTTTCCAAATCCCAAACGGCCACGGTCCCATCGACATAAGCCGCAACGACTTTTCTGTGGTTCGGCACGAAGGCTGCGGCACTCACAAGCAATGGCCATGGCATGGACAATGTCAGTTTCTTCTGTCCGGACAGAGCGTCCCAAATACAGACATCGCCATCCAAAGACGCCGAGACAAGTGCTTGCCCGTCCGCCGAGTACTCGAGCGACGTAACGTTTTTTTTATGCGCGGACAATAGGTGACGAGGCGGGCGGCCGTTTCCAACGAGCGAGATATCTCCCCCCCGATCGCCAAACGCAAATTCGCCACTGACCGGGTTGATCGCAAGCGCGGAGACGTAAGAACGGGACGAAAATAATTTAACCGGCTTGCTCAATATTCCGCGATGAATGCGGTACGCAAACACTCCGTCCCGCGCCGTCAAAAAAGTTTCGCCATCGGGAAATAGGGCGACAGCCTCCGCCGGCGTCACATCGCTAAACACTTCCAAACCGTTTTCAACATCGAATCCCATCACACCCGATTTTCCGACCGCCACCAATGTTTTTCCATCAGCGGCAACCGCGAGCCCGGAAACCTCGACGAGGCGCTCAACGTCAAGATTCCCTACTTTTCCTTTCGTTAAGACGCGCGTCGCGTATGTATCGGTATCGAGGACCGACAAAGGCCCACCAATGTTTAGCGGACCAATTTCAATTGAACCCGCGTACAATTTTTTCCCATCCGCGCTGAGGGCCATTGCTGATGTGACATTTCCTGTGCGTCCCAACAGAGCAAACGAACTCGTGTGTTGGTCGGCGAAAAAACTCGGTTCGACGGGGCGACTCGAGTGGAAATGACGGGTCGTTAGGTGGCGCATGCCCACAACCGATAGATTTAATAACGGATGCATGAGAATCAATAGGAATACGCCCAGCCATTCGTTCCAAAAGCCAACACAAATGGGAAAAGTTGTTGAAGCAAACGAAACGAGCAAGGCGCCGGTAACATCGGAAAGATTTTGATCGCCCTTTCCGTTGACCATCGTGGCCAATAAATACGAATCGGTTTCATCATCCTGGCGAAACACGCCGCTGAAAGCGTGAAAAAAAAAATGAAATCCAACGGAAGCACCCAACGCTGATGAGGGCCCCAACGTGAGCCACAAAACCAAAGCGATTGCGGATTCCAGAAGACCATAAATCAGAAATCGATAGGTCGCTTCGGTCGCTGAAAATCCCGTTAGATAAGGGGCGGTGTAGCCGAATTTCTGGGCAATTGGCCGAATAAACCAACGCACCATATTTTCCAAATGCAACCAAAGTCCCCACGCGCCCGGTGCCTGTCCGTTGTCTGTTCGAAACGATTCCGCATCTCCTTTGGTCGCCGCAGAGCGAATAGCCCCCAGGATGCGCATTACACCCGGTGTTTGTGCCGGGTTTCTGACCACAGAATCAAAAAGAGCGAACAAATCGAGAGCGTGATTGTTTCCCTCCGCGATAGACCAGCGGGACGTGACCAACAAAACGTTCGGATCGCCGGATTCGAATGTTCGAATAAATTCATCGAACTGCATTTCCGGCTGTCCGTGATTGTCCGTATTCAATGTCGACGGATCGAACGTGCGCAAAGTGACATTCCCCAACCACTTGGCCAGCGGAGCGTATTTTTCTCGTTGCGATTCCGGAACAAGAAATTCCACCGGAAGTCGGTACCCGAGCAACCACTTCACGAGCAGGATCTCTATATGGGTCGGCTTCGTTCCAGAAAAGGCAAAACATTGCCGACGAGAAATCGATTCCGCGGACGCGTTCGCGAGACCAAACAGAACCGCGCGTAACGCATTGTCGATATTGGGCGTCCATGCGAATTCCAGATTCGCGTTTTTAAATTGCGCTGTGATTTGTTGAGCCACACGTCGCTGAAAAGCGTCATCGCTAAGAAGCGTCTGCCACGGAATCCATTTGTTTTTTCCGCTTTTTCGAACAGCAACCTCGAACGGATTGGTGTTAAGCAGTATCTGCGCCGCGTGCTCGTCTCTCATGGTGGCGATACAGAACACCAAACGACCAATTTTGTACGCGGGATCTCGCGTATCCGGAATAGGCCGAGGAACGAACATGGGCGCTTGGCTTATTTTCTCCAGCGCCTCAAAAATATTTTTCTTTCGGCGTTCAGCGGTATCATAGCGATACGCAACGCGAGTTCCGTTCGGAAGCTGCGCGCGGAAAATCAATGCTTCGATCCAACGTATCGCCACGCGACCTTGCCGGTTGAGGCGCGTGACGAACGCGTCGGTCACCGTCAAAGGATCGTGCGACGCTGGAAAAACTTTTTCCTCCGCCTCCATATAAAAGGACCAACTCAAACCCAACAGAAGAGGATCTTGGTTCGCCACCATTTTTCGGGCGGAGAAACGGTGTTTTGGCCCATAAAAATGGCGGAGCATCGTATCGAAGATCTCAAAATTCTCGGATACAAAATCAAACCACGCTTTTTGGTGCGTCACCGTGAATCCAAAAATTCGTTCATGGATTAACGTTCCCCACAGGAACGAATGGGCCCACAACGAAAACATCGCGCCCAAACCAAGCGACAACTGCATCTGTTCCTGTTTTGAGTTTCGTCCCGTCTTTGATTGATCCATTAAGAACCGCGCATGATCCAAACCGATGAGATAATCGTAAGGACCATCAATCGCCTTATCAAAGAAAACATCCACGAGATGAATGTTCTTCATGAAGGCGTCGGTGGCAACAGCAGCGATCGCTAGTGACCGCGGCAAATATTTCAGCTGCCGTGAATAGTGGAAAAAAATACGGGAGGAATCCTTCTCATAGAAAGCAGGGGCTAAGGCCAAATTAAAAAACCACGGAATATCGATTCTTAGCTTCGGTTTCGCACGCTCGTTATAAACCTCCAGCAAATCGGCAACATACCGAAGATCCGCTGGGCCAAACTTGTTTGCCGATCGACGGGACGCTTTATCAAGCAAATGCAATCCCAATCCGATAAAGATGTCTTGAACGGTAAGAGGATCTTTGAAACCACGACGTTGCGTTGGAGAGCCCGGCATCACAACAATTCTTGTAAAGGCATCCCTCAGCATGGGATGAAGTCGCTTATTTTCCTTGGATGCCTCCAGCATACGCAGCGCAAGTCGTCGCAGAACAACTTCATTAACGCGGTCCCGATAACTCAGATCGAATTTCAGAGCGGTACCGACGGCTTCCAAGAGTGGATCCACGGGATCGACTGGAGCGATTTGTTTTATATCACGCGTGTCGTTGGCCGGCTCCGGCGCTTTATGGACCCGAACGTCTATAAGGCTTTCTTTTAAAGGAACTTTAATCTCAACGGGATTGCGCCCCGCAGCATCGCCGACGCGGGCCTGCGCGCTCATCAAAAGCTCGGCGCCCGTTGGCCCGTTGATTTCGCCGAGTTGTGGCTTAAGAAATAATTTCTCTCCTTCGAACAATCGATCGAGCGGTGTTTTCTCTCGCACAAAAGCCGACAAATACGTGCGGTCGGGGCCACCGTGTTGCTCCTTAAGTTTTGGAGTGTAGACGGCGTAGGAGATTCCTTTGTCGCGAAGAATGCCGGTAATCGCTTCCGTGTGAAAACCGCCGGCGACGATTAAAGCGTGTTTGCCTTCGGCATCCACGATTAACTTCTCGGCCATTTTTGCGCTGCGGATATCGGCTTCTCTATAAAACCGTTCGAATGCTTCCAGATGGAGTTGATTTGAGGAGGTTAAACGCAACTCTTGGTACTGCTGCCACTCATGCGCCGTTAATGAAAAAGACACGAGCTTTCGCTGAAGTTGCACAACGTCGCACTGCCGCAACAATCTTTTTTCCGCATCTGTTGTTGCGACAGCGCCAAACGCTTGCTTCTCGATCCGATCAAACCCTTGAAACAATTGTTTGGACGCAATGCCGTCGATCAAACGCACGTAGCGCTCCCCGACAATCCTGTTTTTCGGCAACTCGCCCGCGGTGAAATCAATGACGCGCTCAAACCGATAAGCCGTCAAAAATTTCCGAGCATCGCCGGAGACCGGTGCGTAACGAGACAACGCTTCGATATAAGGCCCGACGCCAATTTGTTTTCTCCGGTACGCTTCGCGAAATCCGTCCAATTGGCGAAGCTCCGCGGAAAAGACACGCGTCTTTCGCCGCGCAAGACTTTGCTCCAGTCTCAAAAGTCTTTGATCGGCAGAGGTTCTTTCTTTTATCGCCGATCGGTAAGCGTTCACGTTCGCGTCATAATGGTGGCGATCATCGACCCCAACAACAATCGTTGGCATGTCGCACGAGACCAATACGGCTGAGGAAACGGCGGCCAAGCGCCCGTGCTTCAAAAACGACCGTGCCACGCTCAACAAAACATGTTGATCGGGAAACGTGCGGAACGGAGACAAATCAAATTTATCGAACGCGCCTTCAACGCCGATAAAGTCGATTTTCTTTTCGTTGATCTGTTGCTGGATGAACGCCGACATTTTTTGCTGCGCTTCGGCGTTCATGTGCACGTCTTGAAGCAGAATTACCTGGGGGCTTTTGGAGGTGGGCGCGGAATATTGGTCCCAAAGATTTACTTCGCGTGAATGGGCAAAAGCGCAATTTGTAGCGAAATAAATGCCGGCAACAACAGCGGGGAAACGACGGCGGAGATGGACGCAAAAACGCATCTGCGCATACTAAGAAAGTCCTATAAAGGAATTGTAAACGGGGGATTAAATTCCGACTAAGAGCGAGGCGTTATTTCCGATGTTTGGCGTGAACAACAATGGATGGTTTCATATCGGCAGAAATATTTGTCGCGTCATAAATCAACAATTTTTCATTGGCGCCCACAATGAGCCGATTGCCAATGGGATCAAACGTCAGCTTTCCAAAAGATTCGTTGTCCATGGGGCCGAGCACAGCCACTGCTTTCTGACCATTTTCGATCTTCTTCGTATCGAATACGAGAACGCGATTGCGCCCCACATCGCTCACAAAAATCCGATCTTGTTTCGAATCGTAAACGACGCTCGCGGGAATTCGCAAATTGGCATCCGAAACACGGCGGGGTTCCGCGTACGCGCCAAAGTTGGGTTGGCCCAGAACGGCGTCCGCGTTCATCCCGTTCTCGATTTTCGCTGCATTAAAAACCAGCACGCGATGCGCGTTCCGATCCGTCACAAACAACCGGTCGTGCTGTTCATCAAACGCAAGACCGTACGGATACGAGATTCTCCAACGGCCACTCGGCGCGAATTTTTCCGTTATCGACGAAACCACTGACGCGACGAACATCTTTATCCGACTCCAGAAACCGGGATTGTATTCTTCGGGTGTCATCATGCGCGGCGACTCCATCTTTCCAGGCGCTTCTTTTTTCCCGAGCACGAACGATGGAGCAAGACCCAAGGTTAGGTTCGAAACGTCGTACACGAGAACATGCGCGCGCTCGGAACAGGCAACAAACAAACGCTGCCGCTTGGAATCGTAGGCCAAACCGCTTGGGAATCCAAAGTCTTGAAGATGCGTGTATTCTTGGGAAGATGTGAAATCCGGCTGACCGATGACGCCAAAGGCCGGCATTCCGTCCTTGATATTGGCCGCATCAAAAACAAGAACACGTTCATGGTCGATGACGAACAACCGGTTGTTAACGCGGTCGTACGCGGCCGAACCCGCCTGAACCATTTCCGAAGCTGTGGTTTTTTCCGGCGCGCCATAGAGCTCACCGCTGTGACCAAGCCAGTGCATCGCTTTCATCCCATCGGCAATTTTTGTCGCGTCGAAAACCCAGACACGGGAATATCCGGGGAGAAACAATCGCTGATGAACTTCATCCACGACACCTTCGTGGGAACTTAAAGCCGAGTACTCAAAGTTGCTCATATCGTTTGCTCCAAATGCACGAGTAAAGGATAGTAGCAGCAGGCTGCTACCCAACAACCAGCTTCGTTTCATTGAGAAACCCTAGTACTTCGCTATATTCCCGTCAACATCGGCAAACGCGTTTATGCCGCCTTGGAGATTCTTGAGCTTTTTGAACCCCATCTTTTGAAGTTGCTGAATGGCTTTTGCCGAGCGAGCGCCGGAGCGGCAATAAATAATGTACTCCTGGCTTGAATCCAGTTCGCTCACGCGGTCCATTAACGTTCCGAGCGGAATCAACTTGCTGCCAGAAATGGTTGAAATATCCGCTTCGTACGGCTCGCGAACGTCGATGAGATTAAGCTTCTTGCCGTTGGTATCGATGAGATCTTTGAGATCTTCGGGCGAAATTTCAGGAACACCCTTCGTATCCTGCTCCGGTGCCTCGAGACCGAGACCGATGCCGCAGAACTGTTCGTAATCGATGAGTTCTTTGATCGTGGGATTGTCGCCGCAAACGGGGCATTCGGGATCCCGACGAATTTTTAGTTCGCGGAACGTCATATCGAGCACGCTGATCTGCAACAAACGACCGACAAGCGATTCCCCTTTGCCCAGGAAATATTTCACTGCTTCGGACGCTTGAATCATCCCGACCAAGCCTGGAAGAATTCCGAGAACGCCTCCTTCGGCGCACGATGGCACTTCACCGGGCGGCGGCGGCTCCGGGTACAAGCAACGGTAGCACGGACCGTCTTTGGGTTTAAACACCGTCGCCTGGCCTTCGAACCGGAAGATACTTCCGTAAATGTTTGTTTTGTTTAGAAACACGCACGCATCGTTTACCAAGTAGCGCGTCGGGAAGTTGTCTGTTCCATCGATGATAAGATCGTAATCTTTAAAAATTCTCATGGCGTTTTCACTTGAGAGTTTCTCGTTGTACGTATTCACGATCACATTCGGGTTCACTTCTTGCATCCGTTTCTTTGCGCCGTCCACTTTTGGCTTTCCCACCGCGTCCGACCCGAACAACAACTGGCGTTGCAGATTGGTGTGGTCGACGACGTCGAAATCGATGATTCCGATGGTCCCGATGCCGGCGGCCGCGAGATAAAGTGCGTTCGGAGATCCAAGCCCGCCCGAGCCGATGAGCATGACCTTGGCATTCTTCAGCTTCTCTTGGCCCGCTTTGCCCACTTCGGGCAAAATCAAATGGCGCGAGTAACGAAGTATTTCTTCGTTTGTGAGTGTGGTTGTCATGAAACTATCTCCTTTAAATCAAGTAACTCAAGAAAACGGCGAATTTGAAAATTCGGTTTAAGGTCAAGCGATTCAATATGAAATCCGAATCCGTAACGCGCCACGCACGTGCGAAGCCCCGCCGCGTGTCCCGCTTGTATGTCTTGGATGCCGTCGCCCACCATAAGCGCCGACTCCGTATGGCTTTTCATATCGCGGATCGCCTTTAACACCGGCGCCGGATGCGGTTTCTTTTCGTGCGACGAATCGCCACCAACGATAACAGACACAAATTTCGAAAGTCCCAACCGCTCTATGATTCTGCGCGAAAAATATTCCGGCTTGTTTGTCACGACGCCGACGCGACCGTGCGCGGTGAGAGCGGCCAACCCCTCTTTCACACCGTCGTACGGCACCGTGTGGTCAACACAGTGCTCGCGATAAAAATTCCCAAACGAACAAATTGCCGATTCGAGAAGCTCATCGGAAACCGGGCCCAACACCTCGCTTAGGAGAACCCGCATTCCGTTTCCGACATGCGGCAAAACGTCTTCTTGCGACAGCGGCGCCAGCTTCACCGACGTCAGCGCATGGTTTACCGCGTTCGTGAGATCCGCGCGCGAATCAATCAGAGTGCCATCCAAATCAAAAAGAATTGTTTCGATCTTCGTCATGAGCAGCATTGCAAAAACAACTCAGCGATGACGATGAATGAAGGAAAGAAATTCTTCGCGGGTACGAGCGCTGCCCCGGAACGCGCCGAGCATTGCGCTTGTCACGGTCGGGGAGTCTTGGCTCTTCGCGCCGCGCATTTCCATACAGAGATGGCGGGCCTCTATCACGACCGCGACACCGAGCGGCGACAATTTTTCCTGCAACGTGTCCGCGATCTGCTGAGTCATACGCTCTTGCACCTGCAAACGCCGCGCGAACACGTCCACGAGCTTCGGTATTTTCGACAACCCGATAATCTTTCCGTTTGGAATGTACGCCACGTTCGCGGTACCAAAAAAGGGCAACATGTGGTGTTCGCACAGAGAATAAAAACGGATATCTTTCACAACGACCATCTCGTTATAATTTTCGTGAAAAATCGCTCGATTGATTAGCGCGTCAATATCGACGTGGTACCCGGCCGTGAGGTCCAACAACGACTTCGCGACGCGGTGCGGCGTCTTGAGCAAACCCTCCCGCTTTGGATCCTCGCCCAAATGCGTGAGCATCTTTTCAACGAGAACCGGAAGCTGGGTTAATTTCTCTTCCACCGACGCCACGTCTATATCCGACTTCGAATTCGCCACGATCTACGCCTCTCTCTTTAATGGTTTGCGGCCCTTAAAACCTTCGGTGAGCCCATGCCAATGCGTGATTTTCTCTTCGCCTATCTTCCAGCACAAAAAACCTTCCTTCGATTCAACACGCGCGGGAAAATCCACGAGCCCCATATCCAAATTCTTTGGTATGCATCCCAATTCCGCGATCCTCGCGAGTTGGTCTTCCAGTTGGGAGGCAAGGAAGTCAACCTGGCCACGAAACACGGCCTCCTCCACTTCGCCCAAGCCCTTTTTGTTGTCGCGCCACTGTTGAACCTTTCGTTCAATCTCGTTTTTTGTCTGCAACGCAAGCGACATGATTCCGTTTACTTCCGGAATCAGGGCCTCGGCTTCTTGTAGGGTAAAATATTTAAATCTTAAGGACATTATGTTATTGCCACCATTCGATCGATTGCTAGGCGCGCCTTGTCGGCCACCGCTTTCGGGACTTTGACTTCGTATTTCAAATCTTCGAGCGACCACAAAACTTTTTCGAGCGTAATCATCTTCATAAACTCACAAACGGCTCGGGCGTTTGCCGGGTAAAATCTTTTCTCGGGATTGTCTTTTCGCATACGGCTCAAGATCCCCGTTTCGGTTCCCACAATATACTCTTTTCCTGCATCTTCTTTAGCGTAGCGAACCATTCCTTCCGTCGAAAGAATTTTGTCTGCGATCGGCAGCGTTGACGACGTGCATCCGCATTCCGGATGAATAACAATCTTCGCTTGCGGGTGCTCGTGCTTGAGCGACTCAATCTCATCGGTCTTAATCAAATGATGCACGTGACACGACCCGGGCCACAAATGGATCTTCCGTCCGGTTTGACGACGCACCCAATCGCCCAGGTACATATCGGGCGCAAACAAAATCTCTTTGTTTTTTGGAATCGATTCGACGACGCTGACCGCATTTGACGATGTGCAGCAATAGTCGGATTCCGCTTTTACCTCAGCGCTTGAGTTAACGTAGGTAACAACAACGACGCCCGGATGTTCCTGTTTCCATTTCCGCAGCGCATCGGCGGTGATTGTAGCGGCCAGCGAACATCCGGCCTCGAGGTCGGGAATTAAAACCTTTTTATCCGGCGCGAGAATTGACGCCGTCTCTGCCATAAAATGGACACCACAGAACACAATCACGTCTTTGTCGGTCGCCGCCGCTTTCTGGGAAAGCATCAACGAATCGCCGATGACATCAGCGACGTCTTGAACCTCCGGCAATTGATAGTTGTGCGCAAGAATAATCGCGTTTCGTTTCTTTTTAAGATCCTGGACTTTCGAAGCCAAGTCCGTCATTGGTGTTGTCATGTGTTTTTCCTTGCGGTCGCCCGCTTTACGACCTTCTTCCAGTCGTGCACAATCGTGTTCGCGATAATCTCGGCGGCCGTTTGCGTATCCACCGCCTCTTGCATATCATTTCCCACCCAAATAATTTCGCCGTTGGTCGCATCGATCATTCGTACCACGGCGGCCACTTCCGCTTGCAGCGTGTACACTTGCGGCGTCTGAGATTTATCTCGAATGGTTTTGTAACCACGGATCTCTTCATACTCTTGTGTGACCGGCTTCCCATCCTGAACAACGGTTCGAGTTTTTCTTGCAATGACCGGCTCCTGACGCGTTGAAACCGTATCAATCAAATACACACTCTTGTGGCTGGGTCGAAACGTTGTGACGTTTCCAAACAATAGCGCATCCACACCCAACATTTTTCCAAGCCGCATCGCTTGAGCCGGATCCACGGCTCCTGTTAACTCAAAATGTTGTTCCTTCAAAATTTTCTCAACTTCCGAGCGCTCCACGATCTGATAGCCCTGCTCGAGAAGCGCTTTCTCAAAAACCACGGACAACGCTGCACTCGATTCGGGACTTTCCGCCAACGGTTCAAATTTCAGCACCGCGATCCGCTTGATCCGCGCCATATCATAATTCTGATTGATCGATACGCTCGACGCGGCACAACCAGTAAGCGCGATCAGAAATCCGGCCACAACGAATGAAATCGATTTCACTGTTTCGTTTCCGAAAGCGTCTTTACGTGACGCTGCGCGGTTGCCATTTGTTCCGCGTTGGCGGATCCTTGAGCCAGAAACCGGTTCCAGGAATTCAGGGCCTTTTGCCGGTATTCTTCTTTCGAAGCCGCCGACGGCGCATGAACGAACCGGTATTCGTACAACAGACTCAGTGCGTAGGTCGCCTCTGCTGATCCATTCAACCGGCTCGCGGCTTCCAAAGTTTCCAATGCGTCCTGGTAGCGCCCCGCGGATTTGTAAAGCAGCCCCAAACTTTGCAACACACGCACATCGTTCGGGTTGGCGCTACGCAACGACTCCAACTGGGATATCGCCTCGGCGGTACGTCCTTCATTGGCAGCACTTATGGCTTTCTGCAACGGTTCGTCACCGGCGAAACAAGGCAGGATAAAAATCAAGAGAAGTGAGAACCAGCGCATACGTCGGATCATAAATGGGGCTCTTTATCGGTTAGGAAAATTAGCGGGTGAAGGGAATCGAACCCTCGTCTCAACCTTGGCAAGGTCGTGTTCTACCATTGTACCACACCCGCATGAGCGGCTTAAAAATCTGCGCGGGACAGGACTTGAACCTGCAAACCCGTAAGGGCACCACCACCTCAAGATGGCGTGTCTGCCAGTTCCACCACCCGCGCGAATTCGCCTAAAACATCGGCGACAAAACTACAAAATTAAAAAATTATTTTTTACCAGCTTCTGGCGCGGCTGGCTGTGCCGGCGCCATTGGCGCCGTCTGATTGAACCCAGTTTGCGACTGCGACGGTGCCGCCGGTTGCGGCAATGCTGGGAATTGGCGTTGGAAAACCGATTGGCCCGTCTGGCGACTCGAAAGAATCGTCAAGAAAAGCGACGTCGCCATGAACACCGCGGCAAGAATAACCGTTGCTTTCCGGAGACCCGACTGCTGACTTGACGTGGAGAAAATCGCGTCCCCCCCGCCACCGCCCATAAGCCCGGAGAAACCACCGCTACGTCCCGCTTGAATGAGAACGATGAGAACAACAAGAACGCAAACAATAATGTGAATTGTAAGAATAATCGGATACATGTTTTATGCCTCTGGCAATGCCTTGACGCCGGGGAGTTCTTGTCCTTCCAAGAATTCCATGGAAGCACCGCCACCGGTCGAAATGTAAGTAATCTGTTCCGCCACGCCCGCTTTGTTAACCGCCGCCACCGAATCACCACCACCAACCACAACAGTCGATCCCGATTTGGCAGCCGCCGCAACCAAATGCGCGATCTGCATCGTGCCTTTGGCGTAGGTATCTACCTCAAAAATTCCGGCAGGGCCGTTCCAGAAAATCGTCTTTGAACCTTTGATGAGCGGTTCGATCTCGGCGAGCGTCTTCGGGCCAATGTCGACGCCTTTCCAACCGGACGAAATCGCCGGGATGTCGGTCGTTTTCGCTTCGGACGGATTTTCAATATCTTTTACAATCAAATGATCCTTAGGCAAAAGCACCTTCACACCTTTGTCGCGCGCCTTGAGCAACACCTCGCTACAAAAATTAACGAAATCGGGCTCAATACGAGAATCCCCCACTTCGACGCCCTGCGCTTTAAGGAACGTGTAGGCCATCGCACCGCCAATAAAAAGCATGTTCACCTGATTCACGAATGCTTCCACCACGCCAATTTTGTCGGAGACTTTCGCTCCGCCAAGAATCGCCATGTAGGGACGCGCCGGATTGGCTTTCAGGCCACCGAGGAACGAAAGCTCCTTTTCAAGGAGGAAACCAGCACCGGAAGGTCGCAGGAGCGGCAATTGCGCGGTCGATGCGTGAGCGCGATGAACGGCACCAAACGCATCCTGCACAAACACATCCGACAAGCTCGCAAGCTCTTTCGCGAAAACCGCATTGTTCGATTCCTCTTCGGAGTGAAACCGAAGGTTCTCAAGAAGCAAAATATCGCCCGCTTTGAGTTTTGCGACCGCCTCAAACGCCTTTGGACCAACACAATTTTCAACGAACTGAACAGGACGCCTCAGCAAATCACTGAGCGGTTTTACCACGGGCTTCAGGCTGTATTTTGGATTAACTTGTCCTTTTGGTCGGCCGAGATGGGCGATCAGAATGACTTTCGCTTTCTTTTCGATCAAATATTCGATCGTAGGAAGATGCGCCCGCAGACGGGCATCATCAGAAACTTTCCCTTCTTTGTTGAAAGGAACATTGAAATCCACTCGCACGAGCACCCGCTGATCCGCGAGTGGCAACGTCGTGAATGATTTCTTGCGAATGACCGCCTCTGCAACAGACGACATTATTAATTAAGCGGCGACAGCGGTTTTGAGTGTTTTAGCAACGAGCGCGGTCAAATCGATCAATCGATTCGAATAGCCCCACTCGTTGTCGTACCAACCAAATACCTTCACTTGCGTTCCGTCCATGACTTCGGTGAGATCGGCATCGAAGATAGAAGAGTTCTTGTTTTCCAAGAAATCGGTCGAAACGAGCGGCTGATCGCTGAACTGAAGATACCCTTTGAGGTTCGTCTCAGCGGCCTTCTTGAAAATGCCGATGACTTCTTCTTTCGTGGTCGGCTTCTCAACTTCAACCGTCAAGTCAACAATCGAAACGTCCTGAGTAGGAACACGAATCGCAATACCGTTCAGTTTCCCCTTAAGTTCTGGCAACACCAAGCCGATGGCTTTCGCGGCACCGGTGGACGTTGGAATCATCGAAGCGCTCGCGGTGCGGGCGCGACGAAGATCTTTGTGTGGGAAGTCCAGCGTTACTTGATCGTTCGTGAACGAGTGAATTGTGGTCATGAGTCCTTTTTTCACTTTCAAGCTGTCGTTCAAAACTTTGGCCAATGGCGCCAACGCGTTCGTGGTACAAGACGCGTTCGAGATAATGTTGTGTTTACCGGCATCGTAGTTTTTGTCGTTGATGCCCATACAAACAGTGATGTCTTCGCCTTTGGCTGGAGCCGAGATGATGACTTTCTTTGCGCCCGCTTGGAGATGAAGCTTCGCTTTCTCAGCATCCGTGAAATGGCCCGTGGATTCGATAACGATCTCAACACCAAGATCTTTCCATGGCAATTTGCTGGGGTCGCGCTCGGCCAACACTTTGATTTTCTTTCCGTCGATGATGATCGCACCAGCTTCGGCGGTGACGGTTCCAGGATAAATTCCGAACGTGGAGTCGTATTTGAAAAGGTGAGCGAGCGTTTTTGCGTCGGTCAAATCGTTAACGGCGACGAACTCGAGATCTTTGTTCTGAAGGCCGGCCTTTAAAGCCAAACGGCCGATGCGTCCAAAACCATTAATTCCTACTTTAACAGACATGTGATCCTCCTAATATTTACTGAGCCGGATTGTACCAAATCGACTTAATTCGTCAAGAATCCGAAAAACGCTTACCGTAGAAGGGTTTCTCGCGCTATGGTGCCGGCAATAATCTCTTTGGCCCCCGCCTGGCGTAGGATCCGGGCGCAGATCGCGAGCGTGGCTCCGGTCGTACAAACATCGTCCACGAGCAGAACGCGCTGCCCCATTAACTTGTTTGTTGCGGCTGGCGCGAAACTCTGTGCCGCGTTCTCGAAACGCTGCCGACGCCCGAAGCGGGTCTGGGACGCGGTCAACCACCGGCGGCGAATTATTCCTCCGCGCAAAGGGACACGCCACTCGCGTGCGATCTCTTTCGCAATCTCTTCGGCCGGATTGTATCCGCGTAGCAAGTTTTTTAGCGGCGTCGAAGGAACACAGACAACCGCATCGACAGGTAGCTCTATCGGCGAAAAGCTTTGCAACCAACGCCGCGCCAGCAGCGCCCCCAGACGTTGCTGACGTTTGTACTTGAACGAATGGATGAGATGTCGCAGCGGGCCATCAAACTCGGAACTTGCGTGCAATTTGAGCGCGCCGCGATCGAGAAAATCGACAATCCCAGAAGAGCTCATTTGCGACGCACACAGCGCACACAACCGAAGCACCGGAACGGACTTGCCCAGATCGCGCCTGCAACTTAAACATGTGGCGGGCAAAAACGCGTTTAACAAGTCATTGGCAAGCGAACGCAGAAATCCTCCGGTTGGAGGGGCGCAGAGTTTAGGCTTGTTAGAACTGGATCGTCAATGTCGAATTAATGCCGAAAGTGCTGCGGTCGAGCTTTTTGAAATCGGGATGGTGCACTTCTTGGCTGTAATTGCCGCCAATGGCAAGCCGGAAATTTTGCGAAATTGTGTAATCGCCGGAGACCGTCGCCGAATACGTATCCAAAAAGTTCGTGCCCGGATTGATCGACGAGCGCTTTTTATCCCACTTCAATGTGGAATTCAGAATCATGCGGTTCGCGAGGCCAATTTCCTTGCGGCCCAATCGAATACCGAGCGGCTTTGAGATATCACCATAGATTTGCAACGAATACACGTCGTTCACGAGGTCGTTCGTTTGTTGAACCGAATCGTGGGCGTTATTGATGTTCCGTTCAAAACGCGGCGTGTACGCCCAGGATCGCACCGGAATACGCGTTTGGATCGCAAAGTTCGTTGTATCGGAACGCGACGCCAATTGATTGGTTACCAAATTGTCGTCCTGGGTTGTTGCTTTGTTGTAGGTTGTCGAGAAATCGTATTTCTTAATGAACTGGAATTGATAATCGACGCCGTAACTATCGGCGCGACTACGACTAACGTTGCGGGTCTCGGTCAAACGCCTGTTCGTTTTAAGTACCAACCGCGACGCACTGATCACGCGTTTGACGTTGAAAAAGTTTTCGGTGTCGTTAATGGTGAGAATTAAATCCGGCCACGTGATCGAGTCCACATGACGCTGCGTGCCAGTGTCTTCACTGTCCTCGCGCGAGACGAGATAGTTGCTGGTAAGTGAGAGCGTGTTCAGTGGTTTCAAGCGGCGACTATCGATGCGATAGGCGCTCCACGGCTGCCACGCCAGATTCGTCCGAAACGTTCGTCGATCGGTGGCGTTCACGCGGCGGGCGACGTTCACGGTGCCGGTGCTGCTGTTCACAACAAGCGGCTTGCCCACCCACAACTGATTGCGCCACGAAAAATCTTTCGGCATGTTTTCGTAACTGTCACCGTTTTCCAATTTGTAACTCGTGTTGAAATTCATGGAATTCGTGGGTTTAAAGCTCGGCAAAATTTGGCTCACCTGAATCGCGGCCGACACTTCCCCTTGGCTGTTTCGTGTGATGGTTTTCAAATTGTACGCCGTTGTGTTGGACTGGGTGGGCAGTCCGTTCGTTTCGGTGCCACTCATTGAATAGTTGTATCGGGGATCAAGCCACTTGAAAACTCGCAGATTCCCCGCCGCGGACACGGACTGAGCAATGGAGCGCGGCGTTTTTACCTGATCGATATTGTTCACCGCAGCAAGAGCGTTTTTTTCATCCTCACGAAAATCGCGTTGTTCCTTGTCGGTCCGCAGTTTGTAAGCGGGATTAAATGTAAACCCTTCCCACGGCTTAAAACCCATTCGAACCTCATTCTCATCGCTGAACTGCGTTAAATTTGTGGATGTAAACGGCGCCGTTGAAATATTGAATTCCAGCAATTTCTCGAGCGCCGAATAACGCAACTTCGAACGACGCGTGGTGTGCAAGAACGTGATGGAGGTCGGAATCGGACGCAGGGTTAGCATGTCGGTCGGCAACATATCGAACCTCGTGGTCGGGGCGTATGTGGCGCCGAGATTAACGACGTCGTTGATCTCGGTGCGCTGCGTAATGGTATTTTCTGTTTTGTCGTTGTTGTAGCTGAAATCAAGAACCGGAAGTTTCGGAACGATGAGTTTCGCGGTGGACGAGTTTGTGAAACGCTCCACCCGTCCTTCATCAAAAAATGACACGAGAGCATTCTGATTTGATCGAAATGCCGATGGTGTCACGTTTACGTCACGCGTCGTCTTAAACGTCATTGGCAAAAATGAAATTCGATTAACATTAACGAACATGTTGCTCTGCGTGCTATCTTGGTTCGTGATCGCGGTCGTTGGCGTCTCCCAATTTCGGTCGACGTCGCGGTAGGCACCTCCAAAATCCATCCATCCGGCCCATTGACTGTCAAACGCATATTTTTTTGCGTGTCCGGTGCGTTCGTGTGGTTCGGCTTCGTGAATTTCATTGATCCAGACTTGATTCGTTATCGTGGCGTTCGAATTGTTTATAACACCAATTTTTATTTGCGCAACCTGCGTAAGGTTTGGCGCACCATTCGTTCGGGAAATCACGACGGTGGGGTCGCTCGAAGACCACGTGTCCGGCGTGCCATCGGTGTTTAAGTCTTTTTGCTCGATTGACACGAGCCGCCAATTCGGCGCTTCGGGCACGTTCACCAAATCGATGGTGGCCTGCTGATATTCGGTTTCGGATCCCACCTGTAAGAACACTTGGCCGTTGCAGCCGCCGCTGCATCCTCTGGGCTTGCTGAGGAAAAAACGGAAGAAATCGTGTTTTGAAAAGTCGCGAACCACGCTAAACACATTTCGCGTCGTCGCGCTCGATCCGGGCGCCATGCTGTAATCGAGCGACAACGCCTGCTCTTTGGCATCAGAGGACGGGGCCGCTCCCTTATAGAGATCTTGATACGCTGGATTGGTGGCGAGCGTGCCATAGCCAGGATCGTCTTTGTTGTTCACGGCTCGCACGGTCATCGTACTGGACAGGGAGCCGCTGATGGTGGCCGGTTCGTAAGTATTTCCGACAATAGCCAAGCGCACGATATGAATCCGCCCTTGCTTGGTCACGCCAGGGGTCGTGTTGCGAATGGTAACGCGAACTTGTTTGACCGAGGTAAACCGCGCTTTTTCTTCTTCGGAAAGTTGGTTGATGTTCAGAGGAATTTGGAACAGCCGCCGTTCGGTGGTCGGAAAACTGAGATCCGTCGTGAAGTGCCCACCGGTATCCGTTTGACCTTGAGATGCCGACAACCAGAACAGCGGTTTAAAGGTGACCGCGGTATCCGCGGTCGTCAAAACATGGTCGCCGTTTAAATCTTCGCTATCCAAACGACCGTTGTTCGCACCAATAACAAACGGGCCTGCGGGACCATTAAAATCGTAGCCGGTGTCTTCGCCGAGGTTGAGAATTCCATCGAAAGGAATTTGGTCCTCGGTGTCCAATTTCCCGTCTCCATCAGCGTCCTCGTTGAACGTTCCGTAATCGATCTGCAGCTCGACATTCTGGCCCTCGGCTCCGGCGCCCTCGACTTCAACTTCGAGCGTGGTCTTCTTGGAAAAGTCTCTGCCGCCGAGCGAAATCACGTTCACCAACGACACTTGTTCGGGAACCGAGTTTGGGATCGATCCGCCCGTTGGATTCAAGTTGTAATTAACTTCCAACACCTTCTGCGTGGCGCTGCCGTCCGTCGGATCGGTCGTATTTTCGTCCACTTCTTGCCACCACAAATGACCGTCGCGATTGTCGCGGCGCCGAAAATCCATGACCGTATTGGACGTTCCCGAAATGGGGTTGGCGGCGGGCAGCCACGCGTCATGCAGCATGGTCGACGCATCTTCTTGTTTGATGCCTTCCATGGAATCGATGATCGCTTTGCCGAACAAATTTGGGTTCTGATCGGAACGAGCCGCTTCGAGCGATACGTTTGTCTTAATCGGAATGCTTCCAAATTTTATTCCCTTGAGCTGCGTGTCTCCTTCGGTGACGAGCAGGCTGGATGGCGTGGAGCGGATATCGGGCGGACCGGTCGGTTTCGCGCCGAAATTATAAAGCACCGTGGAACCCGCGGTCCATTTTTCCATTTGCGTGAAACCGGTTTTCTTTTCTTGCATGAGGTCGTAGGTGCCGCGCGCGCCAACCAACGTCTCGCCGAGCACGCCACCAAACGGCGCGAACTCGTAAGTGATCTCGATTACCGTTGATTCGCGGATGAGGTCTTCATTAAAAAACGTAATGATGCCGATGTCGTAATCGATGAAGTAATCGAGATCGCGTGTGACCTTACGGCCGTTCACTTCCACCGTTTCGGACTGAATCACGATGTTCGGTCGCAACGTAAAGGTGCGAATGATGGATTGGTATTCAACCGAAAAAATGGCGTGCAACGGGGCGTTCGTATTGACGTTTGGTGCGTACAAATCTCCAAACGGGAGCGGATTCTTAAGTTCGAACACACCGGTTTCAAATTTCATTTCGATCGTGTCGGGATAGCGCTGCGGCGGCACGAGCGTATCGCCAATTTCGGTTTCACCGTTCTTATCAAGCACTTTGAACGCAAAATTTCCGAGACCATTGTCGCGAACAATATTTTTATCGCCCAAACGATAGAAGCGCTTAATTTCTTGGCTGACGCCCGGTGCCTCAGGCGGTTTGTCTTTGATGAGCACCGCGATTCCACCGGCCACGAGCGAACTCAGACGTGTTCCATCGGCGAGCGTGAAGTCGATGGCAACGCGCACGTCCAGCGGCACCTGGTTGACAAACGTAATGATGCCGCGAACGCGGTCCACGCTGTAATCAACACCCGGCGACATTTGCCGCATGCGAATCGAAATGGCGGTCGTAGCGGGAGCCGTCGGTGTCGCCACGAGATACGTCGTTGCCAGAGGATTCAACCCGGTCGTGTCTTCGATGTACACACTTTCAGGAACCGTACCGTTGATGGGAAGCGGTGGATGATTGTTAAGAAGATTGCCCTGATACATTGCGGGCGAGGTGGCGAACGTTAGATCGTAGAACCGCCGTTGGTCGTAGGCCGTGTCGTTGATTCGCTTTTGTTGCCGCGTGGTGGCGCCCGTGAAACGCTTCGTTTCCGTGGTGCCTTTTGTTCGCGACCCGATGACCATAAGCCCGGCGCGTTTGTACTTTAGGGCGGTGCGGATACCGAACAGTTGCTTGTTGTAATTAACAAACTCGGTGGATGGTAGCGACAGCACGATATCACCGAAGGCGGCTTCCTGGACAACCTCATCCGGGTCGCCGCGATAAACCACCGAGAAATCTTTCACGTTTTCTTTCGTGTCATCAAAATTTACGTTGATCGTTGTTTTTCGCGCCACGGTCCCTTGAATGCGCGCCTGGAGCTCTTGCTGCATATTGAAACTTTGCGTGTCTTGCTTCGTCCCTAGCTCAGCAGCCCGTTCGGACGAGATGTGCGTATTCTGAATATCGAGACGGATCACTTTGCGACCGGTAATGGAAAGCGAGGATTCGTAAGGCAGGTCGACGTTCAAAAGGCCCGGCGGCGGCTTGGGCGCCACCACAGCGCCCGACGAAATTATCGCGGTCGCGGACGAAACGGTTACCGGAGCAATTTCTCCTTCGAACACACGTCGCATTTGGTTCCAATCGTCTTGCGTGTAGCGAAACGATTCCTCGGGCTCTTTGGTGGGAGCTGTCTCTTCTTCAAGCGAGGGACCAATGGAGAATCTATTTTTGGGATCAGCGTAGGAGGTAGTTCGAAACGAGGTCAGCACAAAAAAAAAGCCGACCAAAATCAGCAAATAAAACCGAGCAAAAGATGGCACGAGATGACGCAAGTTCAGGTCCTGTCCGTAATTTCAGCGTATCATCATACCCTCGAGTTTTCAAGGCGATTTTAAATTCGGACCGAGTCCCGCTCGTCGGTTTACTATCATGAGCCCCATGCAACTTAGCTTTTATTTTTTTCGCCAATTTCTCCCGCCTTTTTTATTCGGATCCGGCTTATTTATGTTCGTTCTTTTGCTGGACCGCTTGTTTGACATTATCGATCTCGTGTTCAACAAAGGCGTCGCGATTGGAATGGTTGGCCATTTGTTCGGTTTGTTCATTCCAACCATCCTTCCGCTCACGCTTCCGATGGCGTGCTTGCTCGCGTGCTTGGTCACCTTTGGTCGTCTCTCAGAAGAAAATGAACTCACCGCCGTGCGCGCTGCCGGCATCTCTCTTTTTAAAGTTCTTTGGCTCCCAATACTTTTCGCGTTTACAATTAGCGCCGGTATGATTCCATTCAACACGCGCGTCGCGCCTTGGGCCAACCGCGGTTTTCGCCAGCTCTACGAAGAAATCGCGAACGCGGATCCGCTCATTAACATTCAACCGCGAAAATTCTTTTCGGTCAAAAATGTAAAGCTATTTGCTCAATCGGTCGACAAAAAGTCTCAACAACTGCGCGATTTGTTTGTTTTCCAAACAAGCGATCCGGACCGTCCTCCCGAACGCATTTATGCGAAAACCGGCGCGCTGCGCGCGGATCCCGACGCGTACCATCTCGATTTGACCGACGGACAAATGCAGCGTTACGACGGCGCCGATTCTCACAACCTTATTCACGTATCGTTTGACACCTATCGAATTACGCTTCCGGTCAACCGTGAGGCCATCAGTCAAAGCACGCGCTTCCGAAACATTTCGAGCACCGACCTTTCGAAAATGATTGACGATATGAAGAAACAAGGATTGTCAGCGAGCGCCCTAGAAGCGGAACGAAGTTTGCGCATTGCGATCGCGTTTGCCCCCGTCGCGCTCGCGCTTGTCGGAATTCCGCTGGCCACGGCGCTGCGGCGCGGAGGAAAAGGGTTTGGCTTTGGCGTGTCAATCGTCGTGATATTCACCTACTACACGCTGCTCATTTTTGGTTTAACGATGGCAGAGAAAGGAATTTTGCAATCGGATTTCGCGTTGTGGCTGGGCAATTTAACGTGCCTTTTCACGTCGCTCTTCCTGTTGCGGAGACTGCTTAATCAATGAGCATTCTGAATCTCTACATCATCAAACGTTTCGTTCGACCGTTTCTCGCTTCGTTCGCCGCGCTGTGCTGTTTGATCTTTGTTTCGCAGATTTTTGACCGACTCGATCGTTTTCTGGCCGAAGGTGTGAGCCTTGGGCACGTTATCGGATTTCTTATCACGTCCCTGCCATTCCAAGCGCTGCAAATTTTGCCGGTGGCCTGCCTTTTGGCCACGCTGTTTGTGGTCGGAAGCCTTGCGCGGTCGCGCGAATATATTGCGGGACTCGCCGGTGGCCTGGCGCCAGAAAAATTTCTTTCGGGGCTTTTCTGGGCCGGCCTTACAATTTCCCTCGTTGCGCTGATCTCCAACGAGACATTTATTCCTCCCGCCACCGAATACGCACGAACGGTCTTTCGGGAGAAGATTCGCCGCCTGGGTGAATGGCAGCAGTCGGTGTTCAAGAATTTGGTGGTCGCGGGCTCCGAGGGACGCCTTTGGACCGTGCAAACGATGGACGAGTCAACCGGGATATTGACGCGTGTTGTCGTCGACACGTATCGACGTGACGCGACGCCGCAAATGGGCCCCCAGATTGATGCTGAATCCGCCAAATGGACCAAACAAGGGTGGGTTTTCAAAGATGGCGTTGTTCGAACGTTTAAAGAAAACAATGTGACCATCGACACGGTTCGAAAATTCGATAGTGAAATTTTCTTTTTCTCTGAAAAGCCCTCGGATTTCGTGATTCAAGAACCGCAGCCGGAAGAAATGAATTTTAAAAAACTCCGTCGACACATTCGTCATTTGGAAGATCTCGGTGTTCCCGTGCGGCCGCTCGAAGTGGAACTCATGACAAAACTGGCATTTCCGTTTGCATGTTTTGTGGTCACGTTTCTCGGCGTACCGCTCGCGCTGCAAAGCAAGGGCAGTCACGCGATGGGCATTGCGGCGGCAGGAATCCTAACGCTGTTCTATCTGGGTTTCATGCAGTTCGGTAAAGCCATGGCGCAACGTTTGATTCCACCCTGGGCTGGAGCCTGGCTTGGCAACGTCGTGTTTATCGCAATCGGAACCATCCTCTGGATTCGAATGCGACGATCGGCTTAGCGTTCGCTCCTCAGTTCGGAATTGAATCGTCCGAGAGTCTCAGTTTCTTATCGTTTGCCTTTTTGGCCGGTGCCGGTTGTGTCGCGGCCGGTGCTTTTTCGGCTGGCGCTGGTGCCACTTCGGTTTCTTCCTCGGGCGCTGCGTCTTGTTTCATCTTCTTCGATTCTTTGAGTTTTGTAATCCGCTCGCGCGATTCGGTGTTTCCTGATCCAAACCGAAGCGCCAACGACGCGACGTAATTTTGCTCGCGAATGTCTCCGGCGTGCGCGCCCAATTCACGCGAGTAATACGCAAAATCAAGTTTTAACACCGGAATGTCCAATCCGAGCCCGAGGGTCGGATAACCTTGATAAGCCCCTCCGCGAAACCGCAGGAACCAGTAGCGAAACTCGGCTCCAAGATGCAGATGCGTATAAAAATCCTCGCCAATGACTTTATGAAAGCCTTCCTGAAATACAATATGCTCTTGGTTCGCGAAAACATCACGCACATCGGCGGAAAACGTCCAACGATCGCTCGTCGGAACAAGCCATAAGAGCTTTGCGGGAACGAGCGCCACGCCCACGTTTGTTTGCGGACGAATGACGCTTTCGCGGGCTTCCACCGCCGGATAACCTTTTTCCGCAGCGAGCGCATCAAATTTTATCTTTGTGCCGAGGAAATCTTGAACCATGAGCCCAATATTCGTTCGATTCGTTGGCTGATACAGCATTCCCACGTCCGTTCCAAATCCGTGCCCGGTGTTTAGGGGCGGCGCATCGTAATTATCGAGACCAACGACGCTCAATCGGTCCTGCGCAATCTGTGCGCGCCGGATGTATTTTCCGGTGATTCCGAATCCAATTTTTCCGGGAATTACCCACGGCGCGTTCCATCGGTGCGCGAGCGATAACGGAATGATGGCGTCGCTGTTCACGGCATAAGAAATGTTTGGGATTCCGCCGGCACCGATGCCCATACGAAATTTTGCGTCGACCACTCCAAACGCGCCAAATCCGACGTGCATCGGAAGTCCGAACGCACGAGGCCCCGAAACATAGGAGGCGACATCGGCTGCCGCGTAAATACGCGGCCGCAGGTTCGAAATGTTCGTCTGAATTTCGTTCAGCAATTCGTCTCGGCGCGGGCTGTTCTGAATGTCCTTGAGATCGTCTTTGTTGTCTTTAACGAAGTCAAAAAATTCCTTTGTGTCTTTTGCACCGCCCACCGCCAATTCCAGAATCGTCAACTGGGCGCCCGTGCGCTGCACCATGCCCGCCGGATTAAACGAGAAGATATTTTGATCGTCCGCCACGGCCGTAAAAGCGCCGCCCATACCGAGAGGCCGCACGAATTGCACAAAGGCCGGCGCCTCGGAGGAATAGGAAAAATTCGGCAGCACGGACAACGACGCAAAAAGTCCGGCAGCAACAATTCTGTGAGTGGTTAGGGTCTTCATGGAACGGGCTCCTTATTAACAGCCGGTCGGCGGTACGAACGCGCCGGTGTAGCTGGTGAAGTTCGCCAGCGTGATGCCGGCTGCATTAATCGGATTGATGCATGCCTGAGGAATTGTTGAACCCGCGGTTAGCAACTGTTCGTTCACGGTGGCCATATCGTCACGGATATCCGCGAGCAGGCTCGAATTCGCCGAGGAATTGGCGACAGCGGTGGCGAGGATTTCGTAGGTCAAAGCAAGGTCGGTCGCAATACTCACGAGCGCATCGCTTTGGGCCTGCGTGAGGCTTACGCATCCGCCCGCCACGACAGCGCCAGCAGCGATGGAATAGGTTCCGTTCGCGTTGTTCACGACCAACAGATCATTGTCTTTCGCGGTGATCACCGCCCGCAGCAATCGAAGCACCGCATAATTAATAAGGAGGTCCAGGTCTTTTTTGGGCGCCGTCTCGGTCGTAATGCCGGACGCGATTTTCTGTAAGCGGCAGATGGCGAGGTCCAAAACGGCTTTTAAAGCGGTTGTATTGATTCCACTAAGAATGTCTCTTGTGGAAACCGTTCCCCCTCCGCCCACACGACCGCGAGCGACCAAGTCGCCCATGCCACGGACCGAGGAAGCGGTGGACGTCTGTTTTAAAACATTCGAAATGAGTGTGAGGTTAAGACCGGCACCGGCGGTGGCGGCTGCCGCGGCACCATAGAGCGCTGCGACATTGGACGGATCGTGTTCAAGCGCTTGATTGTAAAGTTCGAGGGAGCGGCTATAATCGCCGGCACGGTAAGCACTTTCTGCGTCCGACACGAGCGAAACGGGATCGTTCCCGCTGCCCGATTTGTGAATCTTTCCAAAGAGGTTCCCATTTTCACAACCTGTAAAGGTAAGTAGTGCGACCAACAAACTGAGACATATACTTCCACCAACTTTTCCAGATTGGCTCATGAGAAGCTCTCCTTACGTCAAGTTAGGTGCCCTCCTGCCAGCTGTTCAGGTACTTCTCCTGCTCCGGAGTAAGAGTATCAAGGCTCATTCCCATCGACTTTAGCTTGAGCCGGGATACTTCGCGATCAATCGGCTTCGGTACATCGTAAACTTTTCGGTCAAGACCGCTGTGATTGTTCAGCATGTACTCAACCGAAAGCGCCTGGTTCGCGAACGACATATCCATCACGCTGGCCGGATGCCCTTCGGCTGCTGAAAGGTTAATCAGTCTTCCCTCGGCTAACAAGTGGATTTTCCTTTTATTTTTCAAACGGTACTCATCGACAAATTCCCGGACCGGTTTAACCGACACCGCCAATTTTCGTAATGCTGGTATATCGATTTCAACGTTAAAATGGCCCGAATTGCAGATGATCGCCCCGTCTTTCATGACCTGGAAATGTTCACCACGCAAAACATGCTTGTTTCCGGTCAGTGTCACGAAAACGTCGCCGATCCGTGCCGCGTTTTTCATGGGCATCACTTCAAAGCCATCCATGACCGCCTCGAGCCCTTTTAATGGATCAATTTCGGTCACGATTGTGCGAGCGCCCAAACCTTTGGCCCGGCTAGCAACGCCGCGGCCACACCATCCGTAACCAACCACAACCACCGTTTTTCCTGCGAACAAAACATTCGTGGCGCGCGTTATGCCGTCAATAGTGGATTGGCCGGTCCCATAGCGGTTGTCAAACATGTGCTTCGTGTCCGCATCGTTAATCGCAACGATGGGATACTGCAGCGTCCCGTCATGTTCCATCGCGCGAAGTCGAATGACGCCCGTCGTGGTTTCCTCGGTGCCGCCCTGCACACCGTCCAAATAATTGCGCAGCTTGGTATGCAAGAGGCCCACCAAATCCGCGCCGTCGTCCATCGTCACTTGTGGGCGCGCTTTGATCGCTGCTTCAAGGTGCGAATAGTAGGTCTTGTTGTCTTCGCCCTTAATCGCAAACGTCGGAATTCCATGGATCGTCGAGAGCGCCGCGGCAACATCGTCTTGCGTGGAGAGCGGATTGGATGCGCAGACCGTGACGTTTGCGCCGCCCGCTTTTAATGTGATCATAAGGTTCGCGGTCTCGGTTGTCACATGCAAACAGGCAGAAATCCGCACACCTTTGAGCGGCTTTTGCTTCGCGAATCGTTCGCGAATAGAACGAAGAACCGGCATTTCACGCTCGGCCCAGTCAATGCGGCGCTGCCCTTCCTTACTTAACTTCGTGTCCTTGACGTGATATTTCATTGATGTCCTTATTATTAGAGGCAGAGCTTGCGGAGCTCGGCCACTTTGTTGGTTTGTTCCCATTTAAACGCAGAATCGTTTCGACCGAAGTGACCGTACGCGGCGGTCTTTCGGAAAATTGGGCGACGCAAATCCAATGTTTTGATAATGCCAAGCGGCGTCAAATCGAACGCGTTTTCAACCGCGCGACTAATGACCGCATCGGGAACCACACCGGTGCCTTGCGTATCGATGAGAACCGACACCGGTTTCGCCACACCGATGGCGTACGCCAACTGAACGGTGCACTCTTTCGCTAATTTCGCGGCCACGACATTCTTCGCGACGTAGCGAGCCATGTAAGCTGCGGAGCGATCCACTTTTGTCGGATCTTTTCCGGAAAACGCGCCGCCACCGTGAGGGCACCAGCCGCCGTACGTATCGACAATAATTTTGCGACCCGTCATGCCCGTGTCGGACTGCGGACCACCAACCACAAATTTTCCGGTGGGATTGATATGGAAAATCGTTTTCTTGTCCAAGAGATTTTTCGGCAACACGGCCAACGCCACTTTGTTGATGATTTCCTGGCGCGCTGCTTGCGTGATCTGATGGCCGGACTTGTCGAGAATCTCGGTCGTGTGTTGAGAAGAAAGAACCACCGTGTCGATGCGGTAGGGTTTCCCGTCGCGATATTCAACCGTCACTTGCGATTTCCCGTCGGGACCGAGGTACGGAAGGATTCCTTTCTTACGCACTTCGGAAAGTCTTCTGGTGAGCGCGTGCGCCAATTGAATTGGCATCGGCATGAGCTCGGGCGTTTCGTCGCACGCATAACCAACCATAAGCCCCTGGTCGCCGGCGCCACCGCGATCCACACCCTGCGAAATATCGGGCGATTGTTGGTGAATGGCGTTTACGATGGCGCAGGTTTCGAAGTTAAAGCCGTATTTTGCGTCCGTGTAACCGATATCGCGAACCACGTTGCGAACGAGCTCGCCAATGTCCACATACGTTTTCGTGGTAATTTCGCCGCCCACGATAATAAGACCGACGGTCACAAAAGATTCGCAGGCCACGCGGCCTTTCGGATCGGTTTTTAGAACCGCATCAAGTACCGCATCCGATACCTGATCGCACAATTTGTCCGGGTGACCTTCGGTCACGGATTCCGACGTGAAAACGAATCGATCCTTTCTCACTCTCTCCTCCCAATCCTATTTCTTAAGATTTTTAAGATTCTTTAATTGTTTCTTCTTCAGCTTCTTTGCTTCTTCGGCGAGCTTTTTCGCGCTGGGCGGCTGCGTATGAGCGAGACGACTCGCTTCGTTCACCAGCGATTGCAAAAGTGTTTCGGACGATGCCTCGGCGTACGTGCGCATGAGGGGCTCCGTTCCGCTCGGACGCATGAGAAACCACGACTCATCTTCGAGTACGATCTTGAGCCCGTCGATGGTCACCACGTTTTTGATAGGCAATCCCGCCACCGCTGTGCCGAGTATTGTCTTGATGTATTCCGACCACGCCGTCGCATCGAACGGCGTCGGCATCTGAAAATCCACGCGCTTGAAATTCGATGATCCAAAACGCACCTGCATATCATCGATCAGCGCCGACAGCGGCTTCTTTTTCATGGCCAATAGTTCGATGAGCAAGATCCCGCACAAAAGCCCGTCGCGCTCCGGCGACCAAAGACCAACGCCGTATCCCCCGGATTCTTCGCCGCCCAACAGGACTTTCTCCTGTCCCATCTTTCGCGCCACGTGTTTGAATCCGACAGGCACAACTTCAAAAGGAATCTTGTAGTGCTTCGCGATACGCTCAGGCAAATAGCCCATCGATACCGTTTGCACCAGCTTGCCCTTCAGCTTTTTGTTTTCGAGAAGATGCAAAAGCAAAAGCGGCATGACCGTGTGCGGCGAGTGGTAGCGACCTTTTTCGTCGACGATCCCAATGCGATCGGCGTCGCCATCAACGGCGATTCCAATGGCCGCTTTCTTCTGGAGCACCGTGGATTTCAAAAGTTCAAGATTAACTTCGATCGGTTCCGGATTCACGCCGCCAAAAAGTGGATCCGTTTCTTTTCGGATGACAACGAGTTTGGAATTTCCGCGGTAGAGGCGCTCAAACAACTCTCCGCCGGGGCCGTGCATGCCATCAAAAACAACCGGGCCTTTCAACGCGCCAAGATTCGGAAGACGAACGGTCTTTTTCAAATAGTTCAGGTAATCGGATGCAAAATCCACACGCTTCGCGGATTCTTCTTCGTATTGAACCTCGCCGGCGTCGATCCGGTCTTCAACACTTTTCGTGACCACGTCGTCAGCCGACCCGCCGTGCGGGCCTTTCAACTTGAAGCCATTAAAATAATAGGGATTGTGACTCGCCGTGATCATAAAGCCGGTAGCGGCTTTTTTTCGTTTTACTTGGAAGGAAAGCGTTGGTGAGCTAATGGGTTCTTTCGACATCTCAACGCGGAAACCGTTGCCGACGGCGACATTCGCGGCGGTCATTGCAAATTTATCGGAAAAGAAACGGCGATCGAACCCCACGAGAATCAGGCGGCTCTTGCTGGTTTTTCGTGCTACATCACACGCCGCTTGAGCAACGCGTTTTACGTTTTGAAATGTAAATTCATCGCTGATTACGCCACGCCAACCATCTGTTCCAAACTTAATTTCGTCGTTCATTTCAGAGCGGCTCTTTTACGCAATAACAGGTCCTGTGTCCAGAAATTCTTCGTGGTCAAAAGGTCTGTTTGCGCTTGCAAATAGCTTTCATGCGTTCCGATGTCGTTCCAATACCCTTTCATCGGAAAACCGTAGACGGCCGCTTTCTCCTTTAACAACATCGGAAATGTTTCTCGTTCGACGGAAACCGCGCGCCCCGTGGGAATCCGCCGAATCACCTCTGGCGCCATGAGATAAGCGCCCGCATTCACCGTGCGCACGCTGGTTTTCCGTTTTGACTTTTCGAGAAACTGTTCCACGCGTCCCGACGTCGACGTCTTCACCAGTCCGAACCGCGATGGATCCTTTACACGAGTTAAAGCGATTGTGCAAGAGGCGTTGCGTTTGATGTGAAACGCGAGAAACTTTTCCACGCGCAGATCGAAAAACACATCGCCGTTAAACACGAGCACCGGCGACGAATCGTTGCGGGAACGAAAATGATCAAATGCAAATCGGATAGCGCCACCCGTGCCAAGAGGCTGTGACTCGAAAGCGAAACGCATTTTTAACCCACGCGGCGCCAGTCTTTCGAAATCCTTTTTCCATGCACGATTGCGCTCGCTGCACGCCAACATCACCTCGCGAACATTTCCGGCTTTCAACAGATCAAGTTGATAGGAAAGAAACGGGCGATCCAACACCGGAAGCAGCGCTTTGGGTTTGGAAAGGGTCAACGGATAAAGACGCGTGCCCAACCCGCCAATTAGCAGGATGGCTCTCATCGCTGAAAAAACTGAAGCGTTTGTTCCAATCCTTCGCGCAGCGATGTCTGGGCCGTCCAACCGAGCGCGCGCTTCGCTTTCGAAGCGTTTAGCACACTCCGGTACAATTCGCCTTTTCGCGCGGGCTTGCGGATCACCTGCGGCTTGATGCCGAGGATCGAGGCCATAGTTTGATAAAGCGTGTTCACCGATGTCGTGCGGCCGGTTCCGACGTTCACGATTTCGTTCTTGCCTCTTGATAGCGCGGCAAGATTTGCCCGCGCGACGTCTTTCACGAAAACAAAATCCCGCACTTGTTTACCGTTGCCATACACAAAAATCGGTTCGTTCTTAAGAAGCTTCTGCGCAAAGATCGCGATCACGCCGGCTTCGCCGTGCGGGTCCTGCCGCGGGCCATAGACATTGCTGTAGCGCAAAACCGTATAGGTAAGTTTTGAAAGAGACGCCGTGGATTGAATGTATTTTTCGCTGGCCAGTTTCGCCACGCCGTACGGAACGAGCGGAATTTCGGGGAATGCTTCGGACGCCGGACCACGCGAACATTCACCGTAAATTGTTCCGCCCGAGGATGCAAAAATAATCTTTTTCACGCCTGTGTCCTGGCATTGGCGCAGAATATTAAGGAGACCAAGAATATTTACCTGTGCGTCAAATTCCGGGTTGGCGACCGAATCGCGAACGTCGATTTGAGCCGCGTGGTGATTCACAACATCAAAGCGAACACGCTTGAACAAACGAGCGAGTTTCGCTTTGTCGCAAACATTAATTCGTTCGTACGTTGCGCGCGGGTTGACGTGCTTGCGTTTGCCGGACGATTCGTCATCGATGGCCCAAACTGCGTGGCCTTTTTCAATGTAAGCATCCACGAGATTGGAACCGATGAATCCGGCTCCGCCCGTGACGAGAATTTTCATCTCAATAAGCGCCCTTTGCGAAAAGTACGGCCGGAAGCGTGCGCAGCAAAATCTTAATATCGAGTCCGGCGGACCAATGCTCAATGTAATAAATGTCGAGCTCGATCATTTCGTCGTACGTGAGCTCCGCGCGTCCGCTCACCTGCCAAAGACCCGTTATTCCCGGCAACACGTTCAGGCGCTTCTTGGCCCATTCATCGTAGGCGGCCGCCTCCCACAAAACTTGGGGACGCGGCCCCACCAGACTCATCTCACCGCGCAACACGTTCAACAACTGCGGTATTTCATCAAGGCTAAAACGCCGCAAGAAAAGTCCGAACCGCGTGATACGCGGATCATTTTTCATCTTGAACGCCGGCCCCACACGATCGTTTTTCTTTTTCAAATCTTCCAACAAATCATCGGCTTCTTGAACCATCGTGCGGAATTTCATGAACCAAAACGGACGACCGCGGAATCCCATTCGCTGGTGTTTGTAAAAAACCGGGCCCGGCGACGTGGCTTTGATCATGATCGCGATCACCAGGAGCGGTACAAAAAAGACACCGATGATAATGCTGGCGATGCAGACGTCCATGATACGCTTCGTTAAAAACGAAACACCCTGCAGCGACACGGGTTTGATTTGCAGCGTGGGCACGCCAAGCGATTCGTCGATAATTACTTCGCCCATGCGAATCTCGAGAATATCCGGGATTAGACGAAACGTAATGTGACGTTCTTCGCAAAATCCGGCGAGCACAACGGTTTCTTTGTGCGACATCTTGGAGTGCGCGAGCAACACCTCGTTGATTCGCGAGCGCACAATCGTGTGCCGAAGAGATTCCAAATCGTGGTCGCGTGCCGTCAAAATGGCGCGGTCGCCCTGCCGATCAAGAATTTTTTTAAGCGACGCCGCGAGATAGCCGTCTCCCACCACAAGCACGCGTTTCGGCCGGCGATTGCTTTGCACCCAAAACAAATAACCGAGCTTTACAATCTGCCGATACAAATAAACGAATCCAAATCCAAACGCACCGCCCAGCACAAAAACCAAACGGGAATACGAAACGTCGCGGTACAAAAACATCGATGACATCGCGAGCAACGTGCCCAAGAACGCGGCTCGAAGCAACCGGATTCCGTCATCGATGGCAGCGACGTGAACCCGCCGATACCCGCCCTGCCACGAAATACAGAGCGCCCACATAAACAAAATGACGGGACCCGCGTTTAAATAATCGGAGAAATCAGGGAAACCTTTAGTAACGGGAAATGAAGAAAGGAAAGGGTCGTAAAAAAACCGCAACGCAAACCCCAGCGTGTACGCGCACGTGACGCTCGCCATGTCGCCGAGCAACACGCAAAAACGCTGGAACAATTCGCGACTCTCTTTCCAGTTCGCAATTCCAGCGTCGTATCGGACCGGTCGCTTTTCTTCGACGGGTTTTTGAAGCAAATTTGGCATAGCGGGCTTCTACTAAATCGCTCTTTTGTTGTCGATTAACGACAAAACCGCGTTTTTAACGTCTTCGATAGCGACCTTTCGCATGCACGACGCGTCGTTGGAATGGTATTCAAACCCGAGTTTTAGGCACGGGCACTGCGCGCACGTGCTTTGCACAACGCGCGCGTTCGGATTGAGCGGCCCCCATAATTTCGGATTCGTGGGTCCGTGCAACGCCACTTGCTTCTTCTGGCGCGCGGCCGCCACGTGCATGACACCGGTGTTTCCGGAAATGACGAGATCCACGTTATCGACGAGCGCCACCAACCCCGGCCATGTGATTTGGCCCGCCAAATCGACAGCGGCGCCGTTTAAAAGTTTTTTCAAACGCTGTGTCTTGCTGCGCTCTTCGCTCCCACCCGAGAGAAACAACTCGGCGCCACAACTCTTGATGAGCCAGTGTCCGAGAACACCATAATTCTCAAGCGGCCACTCCCGAGCCACACCGTCCCAGCCACACCCCGGATGAATCAAAACTTTTGGCGAGCCGGTGTGCTCGAAAACTTTTCCGTACCGCTCTTGAAGCTGGGTTATGCCAAGCCCGGTCACGGGCAATTCAAGATTGACGTTGTGTTCCAGCTCGCCAAGCAAAGCCAGGGTTCCGTAAAAATCATAAATCTCGTGCTGGTCGAATTTTTTCTGGAAAGTTTTCGTAAAAAGACGCGTTCGGTGCTGACCCGGTGTATCAAATCCGATGCGAACCGGCGCTCCTGTTAGATAGCTAAGAATCTCTGTGCCGCGAGACCATTGTTCGAGATCAATCACCGCGTCGTATTTTTCCGTGCGCAAACGCCGAACCAGCGCCGGCAATCCTTTTAACCCATCGGTCCAAACAAAAATTTCATCCACGTGCGGATAGGCACGGGCCAGCGCCACGTTAATCGGCGAAACGAGCCAATGAATCGTGGCGTCGACGTGCGCGGCCCGAAAACTTTTTAACGTCGTCCCAAGCAAAATGGTGTCGCCCGCGGCGGCCAGCTTGATAATGAGGATTTTCTTCGGGCGCTCCGGTGCGGCGCGTTTAAAAGAAAACAAGGACAACACATACGCCGCGGGAATTCCGATGAGATAATCCAACGACCGCTTAACGTTCATATTTCCCCCGTGCCACGTCTTCGTAAATCTTCCACGTTCCATCGGCGAAACGCGACCACGAAAAATTTTTCACGCGCTCAAATCCTTTTGAGCGCAGTACCTCACGGGCTTTAAGCGATTCGCACAAGCTCCAAATCTTCTCGGCTATGTCGCGCTCGGACAAAGGATCCACATACATGGCTGCGTCGCCGCACACCTCGGGCAACGACGCCACGCTCGAGGTGATCACCGGCGTGCCGCACGCCATTGCTTCAAGAGGCGGCAAGCCAAATCCTTCGTACAACGAAGGAAAAACAAACAACGACGCGCCCGAATATAGCGCCGGCAAATCTTCGGCCGGGACTTCGCCCAAATACCGTATACGCGGATTGTCCGGCGAAAATTTGAGATCCGGAAGGCTGTTTCGGCCCGCGAGCACCAACGGCGGCAAATCGTTTTTCTCCGCGGCCAAACGTTCGTAGGAACGCAGCAACCGTCGCGTGTTTTTTCCTTCGCGAAGGTTTCCGATGTACAACAGATATCCCGGCAGCAAACGGTAATACACCAATACATCTTGCAACGCCGCGCCTTTTACGGGTGCGAACGCTCGATCGACCGCCGGATAAAGAACCGTCGTTTTCTCGGCCGCGCGCGGGAACGCGTTCAACAAATCGCGCTTCGTGTTTTCCGATACCGTGATGATATGGGACGCCGCGCGCGTCACGTGGTGGAGCATCATGTTTGAGTAAAGCCGCGTTAACGGTTTTGTCGAATACTGCGGGAACAAATAGTGGATGAGGTCGTGCACGGTGACGACCAACGGACCGCGATACGAATACGGCACGTCGTAGTGCGGCATGTGATAAAGATTGAGGCGCGCCTTGTTCAGCAAACGTCCGTAAGCCCAATGTTGCTTCAGTCCATAAATGGGGTACGGAACTTGTTTATAAACGCAGGCGCGATCGGGTGATTCGGCCGAATTTCCCAACAACACCAGATCTTTTTTCTGCTCCGGCGAAAATTGATTCAACAATTCCTGGATCGTTGTTCCGATCCCGGAATTGCCGATCATTCTTACATCAAGTCCGATGCGCATAATTCATGTTCCGAACAACGTCGCTCGCTCGTATTTTCGTGAGACACGGATGTCCGGGTACGGGGCACCGGGGCAAGGCGCATGGTGCGCACGCCACTGGAAATTCAAACAAATGAATTTGCTGGCCGCGCGGCGCCCACACGGACGATACCGCGGTGCCACTCCACAATACCCACACCGGTTTTCCAAGCGCGGCGGCCAAATGGCCGGGCCCCGAATCGTTTGTGAGAAGTCCTTCGCTCTGCGCAAGTATCGAAAGCAACATCGGCAACGATGTTTTCCCCATCTGATTTTCGACCGGTCGTTTCACACGGGTGGTCACTGCCTCACCTATACGTTGGTTTAATCCGACGAGGACCACATTGTTTCCTGCCTCGGTAAGCGCATCAATCGTTTGGACAAAAGAATCCAGCGGCCACCGTTTCGCTTCGGTTCCGGCGTCGGGATGCACCACAAAGAATGGGCGCGCGGATGGGCCTGCGCTCATTTTAAGCGGCAACGTCGGCACCCGAGAAACCACCGGAGTTCCGATTGCTTCTACGAGCCGAAGATTCTTATCAATAGCCGGTAGCGACGCTTCCCAGCGCGCTTCAACATCCAAGAGAAAACCGCCGCCGGTAGCGCCGTACCCCACAACCGTTTTGGCGCCAATCGATTTCAGAAAACGAATCAAGCGAACGTCACCGCGCAATTCCAACACAACATCGTAGGTTCGCGCCGCAAGCGTGCGACGAAGCTCGCTCACCGCGATATTCGGACGGCGCGACCGATCAAACCACGGACAATTCCAAACAATCGTGGAAATTTTCGGATCAAAAATTCTAACGAGTTCGGCCCCGACCGGAGTCGTCAAAAAATCGATTTCGATGGCCGGGTGCGACGCTCGGAGCGACTCCAACACCGGCAATGCTTGAACAATGTCTCCCAACTGATCCAAACGCACGACAAGCGCGCGCTTGGGTGACGCCGTGAGCCGCTCGGCTGGTTTACGGAATTTGTAACCAATCCCATCCACCACGGTCGCTGCCGCGCGCAACCATGGCTTTTTGAAAGCGTAGTTACCGATGGCCATTCTTCAGCGAACCAACCCTTTCAAAAATTTCCAGCATGTGCTCCGCGGTTTTGTTCCATGTGAACTTTGATGCCTGAGTGATCCCTTTCATGATAATTTCCTGGCGATAACTCAAATCGGTCACAACTTTAAGGATTCCCCGTGCAATGTCGGGCGGGTCGTAAGGATTGACGAGCATGGCCGCGTCTCCCACCACTTCAGGAATGGAGGAAACGTTCGATGCGACCACAGGAACCGCGCAAGCCATTGCTTCGAGCGGTGGGAAACCGAATCCTTCGTAAAGCGACGGAAAAACGAAAACGTCCGCGGCCGAGTAAACGTCGGGCAGAATTTCGTCCGGCACATATCCTAACAGGTGGATGCGGTCTTTTATTTTGCTTTCTTGAATTTCGGAAATGATGTTCTGATTCTTCCATCCTTTCTGTCCGACGACCGCCAATCGATGCGGAATCTTATCGGCGATCAGCGAGAACGCTTTAAACAGTCCGGCAATATTCTTGCGTGGCTCGAACGTTCCAACGGTCAACAAAAACGGTCCCTCGAGTCCATAGTGCTCTTTAATTTTCTCTTTGGCGACGACGCGGTTGCGCGGGAAGATCGGGCGACCAACACCTTGATGCACCACTTCCATGATTTTGTTCTTCGGTGCCAAATATTTTTTCACGTCCGACAACGTCCAATTCGAAATCGCCACGACAGCGTCCGTGCGATGAATCGAGGGCGGAATGATGTACTTGTTGATCAAAAAGTTTCGTCGCTTCATGGTCTCCGGAAAAACATAATGAACCAAATCGTGCACGGTGAGAATGGCCTTTATGCGACGCGACATCAGCAGCGGCAGGATATGCTGGGTTCCCCAAAAAATATCCACTTTGTCTTGGGTCAACCATAGAGGAAGCTCCGCCTGCATCCACAAACTGCCATAGCGCGTCACCGCCCCCGAACGTTTTCGAAAGTTGCCGCCGGGCATTGGATAATCAAAATCTTTGTGCGCGTACAGAATGTATTCGTTTTTCTGATCGATCATCGCGAGCGCTTCGAGCAAGCTGCGAACGTACATGGGAATACCGCTTGTTTGTTTTTCGCGAAGCGGTCGACTATCAACGCCGATCAACATGGTTCCACCCTCGTGCCAGATAAAGCACCGTCGCAAAAAACAAGAAAACCTCTGTGATCAAAAGACTCCAAGCGGCGCCGACAGCGCCTTGCGATGGAATCAAAAGAATACTCATGAGAAAACAAATACAAAATGACAACGTGACGTTCAGCAAATGGCGGCGCTGACGGTGCAAAACAAACATGACGTGCGACGCCAAATAATTGAGAAACACCATTCCTCCAACGCCACCGAGCACGCACAGGATTGGCGGAGCGTCTTCAAACTTCTGTCCAAAGAGAATATGAATCACCGGTGTGCTGCCGAACATGAGAACGGCACTCCATGCCGCGGCGCCGGCGAAAATGAGTTTCGAAATGCGAAACAATTCCGAACGAAAGTCTTCGACACCTTTCCGGTACGAGGACGCCAGATGCGGCAACGCAATGCTCATGATCGCCGCCGGAAGAATGTACGTGATTTCAAAAACACGAAATGCGGCCGCGTACACGCCCAGCACCGCACTCGAAGCCACCCACGCCAACACGATGGCGCCGAAACGCAAATACCACCCCCCCAGGGTTCCGGCCAATCCCACTGGGAAGGAAATTTTAAGAATCCGTTTCCATTCGGTCGTATTGGGCGCCCACACGAACGGCTGGGAAACCGCTCGAAAAAAATAAATGTTTGATAAGAGACATCCGATTGTTCCACTGAGCGAAATCCCCACCAACACACCGGCAAGCGTTCGCCAGAACAGAAGCGGCGCCAACGCCCCGACAAGCATCACACTGCGCTGCACAAACATCATCTTCGTCGCCATATCGATGCGACCAAGCCCGTTACAGACGAACTGGTTAAAATCAAGCAGCGAGTTTGAAAACATCCATAGGACGGCGAGCACCGCCAACCACGGTCGATCCCAGCGCCACAAAACTCCGATGGTGACGCAAAACGCGACAAACGAAAGCGCCATCAACACCAGCTTCAATTGGAAATAATTCAGCCAAACGTTAGCAACCGACTCCGCTCGCTCGTCTCGATGTTCGCCGAGCTCTTTCATTAGCTGCACGTTGATTCCGAAATCGGTGAACACGTAAAAAACCTGCGCCAACGATATGGCGTACGCGAATTTTCCGAAGTCATTCAGACTCAATGAGCGCGCGATGAAAAGATTGACGAGAAAGAACGTTCCGCGCGATGCGACGTCGAGGCAAATTCGCCAGCTAAGATTTTTGTAGAGCAATTTCTGCTGCGTCATTGCTTGGTTCCGATCGCAAGAATTGTAAATCCGCCCGCGCGAGGGAAAAACCGCACCACGCTCCAGACCGGGTAAACGGCCGCCTTCAGCACACCGCGCGCAAGTTTTCGGAACACACCGGGCTTCTGCAACCACGGAAACCAACGAACCACGTGGTACATGATATCGGTCAACAGCAGCGGTTTCTGTTCGGTTCGAACATCTTTGAAACCTTCGGCCATAAGAATCTTTTTTAGAGCCGTTTGTGACCACAGAACAAAGTGGTGGGGCGGCAAATCCACTTCGTTGTTAACCCAGCGCGGCCAACGTTGATACCCGGGAACGCTGACGATCAAAAGACCATGTGGTTTCAAGAGAGATCCGCACGCGCGCAAAAATTCGCGCGGGTTTGAAACATGCTCGAGAACCTCGAACGCGGTGATTGCATCGAATTTCTTTTCGGGATGGCGCGCGCGATAATCTTCGATCGTTCCTTGTTCAATGGAACTCAGTCCGTACGCCTCGTGCCCAACCCGAACAAGCGTGCGGTGCAGATCGATGCCCGCGACATCGAACGACTGCGTCTGGGCGAGTTTTAAAAAATCACCGCGTCCGCATCCGACATCAAACACAGAAGCGTGTGGCACCATCTGCTCCAACGCGCGCGCGAACTCCCAACGCTCGCCCAACCGTGAGACGGCCGGCAAATTCCAGCGTACCTCTTCATAAATATCGGACTCTTCGTACCATTCTTGCCCCGGGTGCACCATCGGGTTCGAATAACGAACAAAGCAATCGTCGCACTCGCGCAATTCGAACGCCCCCGCGCGCCGCGCGAACCGTGTCCGCGAACTCTCGCAAATGGGACACATCAGATTTTGCGTCGCTTTACTAACGAAAGAGCCATCCGAATCGCTTCGACAAGACTTTGCTCGGAGGCGATGTCTTTCCCTGCAATTTCGTACGCGGTGCCATGCGCGACCGAGGTGCGAACAATCGGTAAACCCAGCGTCATGTTCACGCCACCAACGGTAGCGTTTCGTTTTTGATTTTCGAACGACAAAAGCTTCACCGCGATTTGTCCTTGGTCGTGGTACATGGCCACGCCGGCATCGTAAACGCGGTCGCGAACTTTTGGCCACACCACGTCAGCAGAAATCGGGCCATCGACGCGAATGCCTCTGCGTTTCGCTTGTTGAACGGCCGGCGAAATAATCTTTGCCTCTTCGTCTCCCAACAGCCCGTTTTCGCCCGCGTGCGGATTAAGACCGCACACGGCGATCCGCGGCCGCGCAATTCCGAGGCCGGTGAGACCTTCGTGCGTTAAAGAAATTGTTTGGAACACGCGTTCCTTTGTTAAGGACGCCGACACCTTTTTGAGCGGAATGTGAGACGTCACGTGCACGGCGCGCAGATTTTTTGTGACCAGCATCAGTGCCACGCTCTTGGAACCGGTCAAATGGGCCAAAATTTCGGTGTGGCCGACATGTTGCTTGTGCCAGCCTCCCATTTGAAGTCCCTCCTTATTAATAGGGGCCGTAACAAGTGCGTTTATTTCGTTATTTAAAGCGGCCCGAACGGCCACCTCGATGTAGGTTCCGCTCGCTTTTCCGCCGTTCGCCGTGGCCACGCCGAACCGAAAATTTTTCTTGTCGACATTTTTGAAGTCGACATAAAACGCGCGCGGCAACGACGTGCGACCCAACACGTGCGCGTTCACGTATTCGAGGAACGTCCGATCGCCAAACACAACGAATTCGCACGTGGAACGAAAATACGGCATGGCTTTTAATACGATCTCGGGGCCCACACCCGCCGGATCTCCGATCGTCAAACCAATGACCGGCTTCAATGGATGGAGTCTTTTCCGGAAACGAGTCCTTTGCGGACCAAATCGTGAATGTGAATCATTCCCACCGAACAGCGTTGATGGTTTACCACCGGCAACACGGACAGCGGCTTTTTGCGCGATTCCATCATCTCAAGCGCTTTGACCGCCATTTCGTCCGAGTGAATAAAAATAGGGCGCGGGTTCATAATCTCACGAATCTTCACGTTTCGGATCGCCTTGCCTTCGGCGAACGCTTGCCGCACGTCAAAGTCCGTCACGAGTCCGACAAGCCGCTTTCTCGCGTTGATCACCGACACAGCACCCGTCCATTTGCGCGACATTTCAATAAGCAAGTTCGTCATGCTGTCATCCACATGAATAACAGGATTTGCGGCCCCCGCGCGCATCACGTCCGAAATCTTCAAGAGAAGTCTTTTTCCAAGAAGTCCACCTGGGTGATACAGCGCAAAATCGTTTTCGTCAAAACCGCGCAATTTCATGAGTGCGATGGCGATCGCATCGCCCACCACAAGCGCCACGGTCGAGCTGGTGGTCGGCGCGAGATTCAATGGACACGCTTCGCGTTTGACCGGCACGTGCAACACAATCGACGACTGCCGCGCGAGCGACGAATTCTTGTCGGCGGTAAGACCAATCACTTTCACTCCGATCTTTTGGATCGCCGGCAAAATATTTAGCAACTCCTCGCTCTCACCCGACTTCCCAATGGCGAGCACAACGTCGCCCTTTTGAAGAACACCAAGGTTTCCATGCATGCCTTCCACCGGATGCAGAAAAATCGCGGGCGTTCCCGTGGACGACAGCGTCGAGGCAATTTTCTGCGCAATGAGCCCGGATTTTCCGACGCCGGTGATCACGAGCTTGCCCTTGCATTTGTACATCGTACGAACCGCATCGGCGAATGGCTTGTCGATAAACGGTTTGATTTCCATAAGGCTCTTCGCCTGCGTGGAAATAACATCGCGTATAACGGATTGGATATTCATAAGAAGCCGGATTCTAAGAAATTAGAGCGCGTACACAATGTCGCTTCCAAACCAACGATAAGGAACGGAAAGATCCGTATTTTTCGGGATTCTTCCGTGGTCGTAGGAAAGCGACGCCGTCTTTGGAGGAAAATACGGTTTCATCGGTTTTGGTATGGGTCCTTCGGCATAATAGGCCGCGTGCACAATTGCGTATTTCACACCGGCCTTTCGCAGCGCGGCCACGGTTTCGCTGCGCGAAAAATCGGCCACGCTCTCGCGAAATTCCCACGCTTCTTTTTGCACCGGCGACGCGCCGTTCACGATTCGTTTCTTATGAACACGTTGCCACAAAAGATAACGGTAATAGGACGCATCATCGCGGCTCATCATCGGATATTCGGCCACAACAATGTCGCCTGGCTGCTGGGCGAGCCACTCGTAGACAGGCGGGGTGTTCAACCGCGCGAACAAATCGGGCGAAACGCTCCAAGTATCCACAACGAACACAGCCAGCACGATCAACACAAACCGTTTGCGCTGCACGAAAGGAACACGATCACGCAAAGCGGCTATAACGACAGCCCCCGCACAGGCAACAAAGAACATCACAAATATTCCGAGCCGCGCGTACACGCGGAACATCGGCGCAAATTGATAAAGCACAAAAGAGATATTGGGAATCTTTATGTTTTTTACAGGAAAGTACGGCGGAAACGAAATGAGCATAAGAACAGCCCCGATAATCAAAAAGAAAAAAAAGTAACGGCGTCGTTCCTCTGAAAAATCGCCGTCGCGTATTAACACGAGTCCCCACCCCACGAACAGAAGCGGTAACGCGCCGAGATAAATGCTTTGTTCAAACACGTTGCTGCCGTGCAGAAAAATTGAAAAGAACGTTCCCACGAGCGGGCCAAACACCAGCTGCTGGATAGACGGCATAAAATATTCCCAAGGGTAGGCCGAATAGACAACGAGTTGCTCGATCTCTCGCGCAAAGCCAGTGGATTTCAAAATCGTGTGACTTGCGCGCAAACGGAACATCAATAGCGGATAAAATACCGAAAGCAGCAACAGCGCGGCGACACAAAAAGCCGGCACGTAACCGAACGCCTTCCTGGATAACGAAAGAGACCGCTCTTGAAAAAAATCAAACACGAGCATCGTGACGCCCAGCAGCACTCCAAAATAGCCCCAATAGGTACACGTCAATGCGAGCAGCGCGTATACGAGTCCAAGGAGCGCCGACGTGTGAATCGTTCGATATTTACGATGAACGAGGAAGGCCCATACAAAAAGAGGGATGAACATATTCAGCGCAAACGTGAGATGCCCCGCGCACGCCTGAGAAACCGCGCCCGAACAAAACCCAAAGAACGCTCCGCCGAGAAACGCGGCAACACGATCCTTCAGCAGGTAATCAAGAAATAGAAACGTGGCGAGAGCCGTCAGCGGAAAAGATACGAGCACAATCAAATTGTAAGCCACAATCTCAGGAAATATTCTCGCCGCCGCAGAGAAAAGCGCTTCGTACACAGGTTGCGCCACCGCATACTCGCGCGTGTAACCAAAGGGCGCCGAAAGCAGCGCGGTCGTGTTGCCGTTCCAGAGCCCATGAGCTTTCGACCACATCCACCACACCTGCCCCATCGCATCGCCGTAGAAAACGGTAGTGTTCATGTGGAGCAAAAGCGGCCAAGTTATCGCAACCGATAAAACGCCATACAGGGCGAATACAAAAGCAGCAAATCCAAAAGAATTAATGGTGTTATTGTTTTTCAGAGAGATTCCTCAATATGTTTTGAGGATAGTGTTGAATCGTCGGATAGGAATAAGTCTTGATATCACACAAATAATAAATGTGAAGGGTAAAAACTAATTAAGAAATAAGTAATAGGGTTGAATTCTATTTTGTTCTTTTTGTCGAGTCAGCTTTTAATTCAACAGCATCACGTTGCTTACGGTTTTTGTAATCGCTGCGGCTCATCGCTTTCGCAATAATCGCGTCTCCCGTAGAAGGCAAACCTTCTTTTGCATTCAGTGACCTGGATACCTCGGCTTGAATCATCCGATCCCGAGATTTATTCACCTTTCCAGCCCAGGCTGCTTTAATCCACTGTTCGGCGTCCGGCACGTCATTTTCAACAACAGCAATATCTTTATCTGGAATATCTAGAACAATTTTTTTGGCATACGCGTTGACCGTAAGAAATATCGCGAGAAACATGACTTTTTTCATAAACACCTCACTTTAAATATTTTCAATTAATTTATAAGAGAACCAGAAAAGTAGTTATAGGTTGCACCATTGTTCAAATCACAGGTTTTGGTTCCACCAAAAATGGCCACCTGAACTACAGCAGTGTCTCCAGCATCCATATCTGCGATGACACTGCCAATCAATCTTATATATTGGCTCCCAAACCGCGCCAAACTACTATCGGGAACACTCTGCAGGTCGTAAGTCCTATTTGACGTCACCAATAACATTTCACCTGTTGAGGTCTGAGAACTGTTCACTCCTTGAATCAGCACGCTCGCATTAAATAAATAACGTCCCGCGACAGGAGCCGTGAAAGTATAAGTACCGGTATTAAAATCTGATCCTTGATCAAAAATTTCAGTGTCGTATTCCGCCGTGTAAATGGTGCCATCTCCAGTGACATCTGTTGTGTTTGAAGGAGCCGTGACAAGAAATGACGGTTGATTCGGTTGCAACACCTCTTGTGACGTTGTAACGCGAATTGCATCCGGACCGTTATTTGTTGTTAGAACAAGAGGATGGTTGCTTTGGGTTTGCGCCCAAACAGCAGAATCTTGGCTCGCGAGGATTCGAAATTCCGTTCCACTCGAAGAAGTGACATAAAAATTTTGATCCGATGTAGTACTTCCAACTCTTACACTTCCGCTATCGTCAATAGTCAACCGTTCGACAGGAACAGCCGTTCCTCCCATTGTAAAAAGACGGAGCTCTGTATGCAAAGCATCGGATGCACGCCGACCCTGGATCATTGATCCATGAACACTACTCGTATCCGACGCAAAAAGGTAATTGCCAATGGGAGTATTATTGCTCACCGCTCCGGGCCCCTGTATTACAGTGCTCGAAACAGAAACGGTATTCGCTGTAAAGCTACTGACTGACAGCAATCCTGTCATGGTTAAGCTGCTCGTTATTGTGGCACTTCCATCGACTCCGGTATCAGCTTTTGCGAAACATATACAACCGACAGAAAGGAAGAGAAGTGAACACAATTTTATGATTTTCATTTTGTAGTCCTTCCTAATTTAGTCATTTATCTGAATCCGAAAATAAAAAAGTTCATCCACATCCAAAGAATGTAACTGGATTTTACGTCTCGCTCAAATCACTGACTAATTTCTTCTGCCAGTAAAAAACCGGTCGAGCCCGTGGGAAAACGAGCTGGCCCTATCCCGCTATTATTAATTATTACTTCGTATATATGTGAATTGGTGTCTCCAGGCAAATCAACAATTACAATCCCTACTGACATTAAGCCCGGATAGGACGTTGCTGTAGCTAATGAACCTGCCCCCAAGTCGGCACCATCTCTTGAAATGGATAATCGAGAAGTTGATGAAAGATTAAAGTTCTCCAATGCGCCGCTCAATGAAATACGGACATAATTGGTTGCACTTGATAAAGCCAGCGATACGCTTAACCCAGGAACAGCTGTAAAGGTAGTGTTTGTCGTGGAAAATTGGACGGCTGTTGAACTTGATTTAGTTTGAAGAACAAGACCTTTAATGCCCTCGGCGGTCCCCATTGTGTTAAGTTGGCTGGTCACCGTCAAAGTACTTATGGTCATACTACTTACCGTAACGTCACCGCTCACCGTTACAGTACTTGCCGTAATTGGACCGGTCAAACTCATTGTTGCGAACGATCGCGACATGATTCCACCGAGCAGCAATAAAAGGCTTGCACATGCAATCAACTTCATGTGGCACATTACGCTATTGGAACCTGTCATCGTTGACCGATTTCCTCTAATAATAAATAGCCTGGGTCGATATATGGGAATGAAGTTGGATTCGCACTATCGTCGGTACGAATATAAACCTGATATGTATGCGCATTTGTGTCACCGGGCGAATCCTTTATTCTAATTCCGACAGGACTAACAGGTTGACCAAAAACGCGGCAACTCGACGCCGACAACCCTAAACTTGTATCTCCCAAGTTGGTCGAATCCCGAAATATCGTTATATGGGCCATTGAAGAGGATGACGTATTGGGATCACATAAAACCGTTAAATTTCCACTCAAGGAAATACGGATATAGTCATTGGCGTTCAAAAGAGTGATGGATTGCGAAATATTTGAAACCGCCGTGAAAGTTGTGCTAGTGACCGTGGTGGTTATTGTACTTGAGCTAAATTGCGTCTGAAGAATTCTGCCAGGCATCCCGACTGTTTTGCCCCGCACGTCAATTGTCGTAACCGTCAGAGTGCTCCCGGTCATGCTGCTCACCGTAACGTTCCCGGCAACCGTCACGGTACTAGCAATAATGGGACCGTTCAAAACTATAGCGCACACCGTTTTTGGGAAAATCCCCACGAAAGATCCGCAAAATACAATGCCAATTACCTTGCTTCGGAGCATTAAACAGTTTCCCAAAATTTCATCGACTGATTTCCTCCAATATCAAATACCCTTTAGTTTCATAAGGATATAGGGCACTGTCAGAATCCACTCGGATATAAGGCTGATATGTATGAGAATTTGTGTCCCCAGGAGAATCAGTAATCGTGATTCCAGATCCACTCACGGTTTCACCAAAAACAGTTTGCCCTACGGTAGCCGCCAAGCCTGAATTCGGATCTCCCAGATTTGTTGAGTCTCGAAATATCGTCAGATAGCCAGTTGTACCGACAGCTAATGTTCCACTTAAAGAAATGCGTACGTAGTTATTGGCATCTGAAAGCGTTATTGATTGGGCCATACCAAGGACGGGCATGTAATTTGTGGTAAGGATAACAAGGGTACTTGTTGTGGTCGTAGTGGATTTCATTTGGACAACACGACCGGATATTCCGCTATAGGACCCCGTGACATTGAGCAGGTTAGTAACAGTGAGACTGCTCACAGTCATGCTGCTTATTGAAACGTCGCCCGAGACAGTAACACTGCTTGCTGTGATTGGACCTGTAACGGTCATTGCGCTATGCACGACTTGATTGACGCCCAATAAAAAAAGGAAGAAGACAATAACCAAAGAAAGAGAAGATACGGAACTCCTCTGCTGTGGCAATGGTTTTTCCGTGTGCATAAGATCTTTCATGTGAATATTTTCAGTAATCGCAAAATATTCATTCGCTGCATTGTTTGCACGGAAAAACGCAAAGCATTTTAGATGTAGCATTGCACACAGGGCAAAATGCTGTCGTCAGTGCTTAAGATTGAGGTTTCCAGAAGAAACTCGTTGGTAGTTTTTGAGAAACGCTGGATTGTGGGGATCTATTCGGAGTGCGGCTTCGTACATAGATAGGGCTTCTTTAGTATGCCCCGACTCAAAATACACACTCCCTAAATTGTTAAGAGCTTCGGCTAGCATGGGGTTTAGACGAATAGCAGTTTGATAAGCATTTATGGCCGCACTCGTATTTTTTAATCGTTCGTAAACCAGTCCCATGTTGAGATATCCCGGTGCAAAATTTGGCCTCTCTGTAATCACTTTCTGAAATTGTTCCAATGCTTGCTGATAGCGGTTCATCTTATAATAGAGTACGGCCAAATTATTACGCGTATTTAAGTCGTTTGGATTGATGGCCAAGCCCTTCTCATTTGCCTCCACAGCTTTATCGAACTGCCTCCGGTGGGAATACTCGACAGCTAAATTATTGTAGGCGCGCACATGGTCAGGATACCGCTCAATTACATCTTTCCACATGCTGATAGGATCTTGGTAAAGGATATTTCGCTGTAGCGTGAGTCCGCCAAGTAGTGACGCATAAATACCGAACGCTCCGATCAGCAAAACTTCCCGGGCGGCATCCGAAATCAAACCTCGGATAAATACATCGATGATGAAAGGAATAATAAGGCAGAGGCCTGCAAGCGGCAGATAAACACGGTTCTCAGCTATCGCTGTGGTCGTTGGAAAGATACTGGATGTTGGCGAAATCGTAATGAAAAACCACAAAGTGCTAAAGAGTATGAGTGTGGCTTGTCGCCAAGCAGTTTTGATTCCATAGAATAGTCCTAAATACAGCATTCCAAAAAGTCCAATTGCAGCAAGGAATCGCGGATCATTTACGTATTCCAAAAGAACGAACGCGTGGTCAATTGATAACCCGCTGGGCATCATTACCATGCCAATGTATTTCCAAAGAACGGTCAATTGCGTAAGAAAGTATTTTGTTCGATCGAGAACTTGGCTAGTCGCTTCTATATCGCCGAGTCGGCCAAAGTAAGCAAAGCGGACAGCAACGTAGATTGCCAGAAGCCACCAGTACGTGGCATGTTGTTTCCAGTTTTGTGCGAGTCTTTTTACGTTCCTCTCGCTGAAGTAACAAAAATCTGTCACTAACATTATGGCTGGCAACGTAATCGCAAGCTGATTGGAAGCAAGAGCAAAAACAAGGCAAATCGCAGAGGCAGGAATACCCCATTTCATTCCCGATTTTGCCCTTATAAATAAAATCACAGCGAACAGATAAAAAACGGTTGCTAGACTCGCGGCTCGCCCCATTATGTAGCTCACAACGTTGACGTTGATCGGGTGGATTCCAAAAAAAAGAGCCGATAGAAATGGCAAGGTTATCCCACTGATACCTATCATTGGAAAAATTAATAACCCGAGAAGAAAGACGAGAAGCGTAACCGTGGCATGCAAAACGATATTAAAGACGTGATAGCCATATGGATCTAAATGATTGAAATAATAATTTAGTGTAAGTGTTAAATATGTGAGCGGCCGTGAAGGATCGTTTCGATAAAAAGTGGGTGGCTGTTCATAAGGATAAATAAGTCTAGAAGGAATATTGTCTAAGCTTTTGATATCAGGATTTCGGACTATCTTGGCGTTATCATCAAGGAGAAAAGGAACCTTCAATGACGGAAAATAAACAATAGCTATACTGAAAACCAAAAAAAATGCCGCCAACAAGGTCTTAGAAGAACACAAGGGCGACCCGGCGTTCATCGTCGTTACCGTTTCGAGAATAATAGTTTGAGTCTTTAATTTCTGACGACTTTTCTTTCCCATTGCTTTAATAGTACCGGTAAATCAATACGTAAGAATTACGGAGCTGGCACCTGCGACTATTTTTAAGCCACCTTATCTGCCGAGATGACGTTCTTTACGACTTCGATTACAGAGTCCAGGGGTTGCGCTGCATCCACAACATGCACGGCCTTCATCTTTCGAGAAAACAACAAATATTCCCGACGGAATTTGTCGTAATCCGCTTCTGAGTATTCACCTTTTCGTTCAATCGCAATCGACGAAGGAACGTCAAGCAAAAATATGAAAAGCGGTTTGGGAATGAACCACTTATACAGATAAAAAAGCCCCGGCACAGCAATCCCCCAGAACCGGAAGCGCACGTACTTGTCGTAAAAGTATCGATCGGTGAGAACGACTTTTTGTTGATTGGAAAATTTCCTTCGGAACGTCGCTAAATGATCGACGAGCGCCAAAAAGGGCCACGGAAAAAAAAGAAAAGGAAATCGACGGATCCACGCTTCTTGTCCGAAAGCGTTGATGGTGTTTAGCGATTTCACGTTGTAGTCGTGCGTATGATACGTCTGCGTTGGAATCCCCTGATCGGCCAGCCAATCGCCCACCGCTTTAATGACCGTGGATTTTCCGCTGCCATCCATGCCCATGAAGCAAATCACGCCGCGCGTCGGGATTGGCGCAGCGGTCATACCTTAATCTTTTTGCGCTGCGCTCGCCCGCGAAAAAAATGGCTCATTCGAACGGGGTCAAACACAACACCAAAAATCTTTTTCCACGCGCCGATTTCGATCAGAGAGGACCCTCCATACCAAAAAGAACACTCGTACGGGAGTTCCGTAATTGATTGGACCTTTTTCGGGTAGACTTTTTCAAACGGACTCGGCGTGCCGTATGCCATTTCATGGCAAAGGTTCATCACCGACAACAGGATCTCAAACGAATGTCGCCAATGATGTTCCCGCACTTGCTTCATGAGAAAATCCAAATCCGCCACCTGCGCCGTTTTGTACAGGTAGCACATCTCTCCCCAATCCAAATAAAGTTTTTCAAACGGAATGTGCGCGAGAATGGTCAAAATATCGACCTCGGGACTCGGGATATAAAAAGTTTCGCCCACAAACTGGATTTCCCGAAGATTTTTCCACAGAAGATCCGGTTCAAAAATAGGCGGGGTGTCCCATCCCACTTTTTCGTGCAGGCCGATGGCCAACGCACCATCTTTCTCAAGGTCCATGGTTCCCTGCTGAATCGGACCGCAATGCCAGCCGGCGTCGGCCAACGCGCGGGCGCAGGCACGAAGATCTTTCACCACGATATCGAGATCGGTCGTGAGACGCTCATATCCGAGATACGTTTTAATCGTGAAATAGGAATCGCGACCGCACAGCGTGTTTAGTTCGGAGAGCGAGCGATTCAATCGAAAAAAATGTTCATCACCAGCGTGCAACGACGCCTGCAGGGCCGCGTTGCCCGAAGCCAAGACCGCTTTCTCGTTCTTTTTTAACACGTGGTAGAGAACACGGTTCTTCTTTAGGTAATTGGCGTCTTTAGCCATGTCCGACGCTGTTTCAGCGGGACCGCTGGCGGTGTTGGCTGGGCTGTAAATGCGTCGCGTGGCGGCAACGAGCCGCTCAAACGCGGCGTCAGTTGTGGCGCGGGACATCACCATGGGTGGCAAGCTCGGCGGGCGGCGAGAACGTTTCCTCATCCGACCGAGCGATCCGCAAACTCGGCAACAGCGCTTTTAACTCCTTCTCAGCGATCACGGACCAATCGAGCCGAGCGACATATTTAAGCGCCTTGTCAGCGATTGCGCTGCATTCGGCGGGGCTGTTGAGCAAGCGCACGATTTCGCGGGCGAAATGTTCGGTGTCGCCAACGGGCACCGCGTAAAAATTGTCCTGCCAAACGATCTTAAGTTCACTGAGGCCGTACGCAATGACCGGCAGACCGGCCCCCATCGCCTCACCAATCACAATGGCCCAGTTCTCCTCATACGACGGCAAAACAAAAAGACGCGATTCGCACATCAATTGAAATTTCTTCTGCAAATCGTAAACGACACCGACCAATTCGACATTATTGTCCAGCTTCTCGGTGGCCACAATCTGTTTCAGCTTGTCGAAATCTTCGCCGTAACCGATCACCAAAAGTCGCGCGTCTGGCTTCTCACGAATCACGTGCTTCCAAATCGCCGGCAAGTCCAACGCCCCTTTTACCGCTTGCACGCGCTTCATGAACACGGCGTCGTATTTCTTCGGCAAATTCTTTGCGGCGACTTCTCGAACCGGCCCCAATGGCAATCCGCATTCGACCGCCTGAATCATTGCCGGCTCGACATTGATGTCCAGAAGCTGCTTTTCGGTTGCTCGGGATACCGGTAACAGAATGTCGGCAAAAAGTTTGGCCAACCACACGCTCAAGCGTTCGCTAAAGAAAAACAAACACGAATTGATGATCGTCGAACGGTGGCGACGCCACGGCGGAAACGGCGGCAACCAATGAACCACGACGCCCCACCGAATCTTACGTCCCCGCTTCCATTTCAGAAAAAGAGCCGGAATCACGTCGTAAAGTTGTTCGTTCACACTGTAAACCGCATCGAAAGGAACGGAAAAAATTGAATTTGGAATGCGGAACGGAAGTTGCAACGTGTCCACAATGGCTTGCATGCGTCCATCGGCTTTGGACTTTGGCAACAGATGGATCTTCGCATTGACGCCAAAGCTTTGGCACAACGTTTCGCCGCCTTTCGGGGTTAGCATGTGAACCTCAACGCCTTGATTAATCCAGTGGCGCGCGATCTCAAGGAACCGCATATCGCCCCCCGCCAGGTCGGGGTGATCGGTGGCGATTCCGGCCGCTACGATAAGAATTTTTGCGCTCATTCTCGTCGTAACTTAGACAAGCGAAAGGTATTTGTCAAACTTGTCGTCATAATCAAATTCAGCGGCCCAATGGATCGTTTTTTCCCGCATCCGGGCATAGTCGGAGGCGTCGGAAAACAGTTTCATAAGGATGGCTTTGAGCGTTCCGCGCGCCGACAGCACGCCGACGCCGTCGCGCTCAATGTATTCGCGCGTGAACGGGCCCATGGTGTCCGAGCAAACGGTGGGCAGCCCACAAGCGGCGTACAAATAAACCTTGAGCGGCGTTCCGTACCAGGCGAAGTCGTTTTTATCGATTTCGTACAGACAGAGCCCGATACCAGCTTTCGCGAGAATCGGTTCGTAACGATCCGGCGACGGAATTTGCCCATGGAACGCAACCCGTTCGCTCACGCCGCGATCGCTCGCCAATTTCCGCAGGCGCTGTTCGTACATCGGGTCGCCGCTTGAAATGATATCGAGTCCGGCTTCCGGAAAATCGCTTTTCAAATCGGCAATGGCTTCGATTGCCTCATCGAGCCGGCAATCGCGGTTGATTTGTCCAATATAAACCAACCGAAAACGATTGATCTCGGCCAACGCCAGCCGCTTCACGCGTCGAAAATTGTTTCCGTCGAGAATGTCGTAACTCGGCGCACGATTCTTGTATCGCTTCAGTGCGCCGCGCTCCGGATACATGTGCCACACCGCGTTGCACGCGCGGTAAGCCACTCGGTCGCACACGTTGTAGACCGTGTTCATGATGGGGTTCGCGAATCGGCGGTGCGGTGAGAAGTCGGTGCTCACGAGAACGACTTTGAACTTGAACAGTAGGCGTAAAAAAAGGCCTACCACCGCATCAATGTTCGACACGGCGATGAACAATTGAGTGCGGCGACCAAATCGAAGAAGGCTCCAAAAGGTTGTGCACACGCAACGAAAATAATTGACGGCATTGATGTTCGGAGACGGCCAGCTTTTCTGCGACCGCACGAGTTGCCCGTTCTTGTATTCTTCGAGAACCGATACGCGCGCGATAGAGAGATCCAGCGGATGAAGCAGCAGCAAGAAATCCTGTTTCTTACGAATTAAATAGCGTTGCAATTCCTGAGCAAAGCCGACGTTACCGTTCGAATACGTGCACGTAAAAATCATTTTTTATTTGCCAATGTTTTCGGCGAAATACTTTTCGAACGGACTGTATTGCGCCGAAAACAACGCGCGCATTTTTTTCGCGGCGAGCGCGCCGATACGGTTGCGTTCAGGCTCATCCCGTAACAAATCGCGCGCCATCTGAACCGTTCCGGCCAGATCATCGGGCTCGATCTCCCGAACCGCGTTGCTATCGCTCAAAATCTCATCGGTACCAGGAAGCCGCGTGGTCATCACGCATCTGCCCAGCGCCATGGCTTCGACGATGGTCATGGGCGGAAGAATGGCCGATGTTTTGCGAAACGGCAAAATGACGAGCTTGGCGCTGCGCAACAAATCCCAAAGATTCTTTTCGTAAGGGAAATGAAGAATTTTCACGTTTGAAAGTTGACGGATCCGTTCGTAATCGGCCTCGGCCGAAGCGGAATGCCAGCGCAACAGCAACAAAAAGGCGGTGTTCGTCATTTTCTCAATCATGCGACTAACCACGTCAAACCCACGACTGCGTCGACTGTCCCCCACATACACAATGTCGTATTGCGGCACCTCCGCTGGCGCCGCCTCCATAAAGACATCGCGCAAACCAAACGGCGCCACAATGATTTTCTCGTACAGCACACCGAGGCCCATGAGAACATTGCGAAAATACTCGCAGCTCACAAACGTCATTGCCGTTCTGTTTATGCACCAGGCAATCGCCCGTTGCACGAGCACCGGGCGCAGTGAAATATCTTCATTGAACGAACATGTGACCGGTGTGCGGGTCAAAAAACCCAAAACCTTCGCAAAAACGATAAACGGCAAACCATGGACATGAATGCGGTGGGGCTTCCACGATAGCACGTGAGAAAGAATTAGCGGAAATCTCAAAAGATATTTTGCGGTGGGATTCCCTTGGCACGGAAACACCCAAAGGTGCACACTCGATTCCTCGGCAGGTTCCGGAAATTCGCTATTGGAAATCAAACCAACATCAAATCGCTTTGACAGATGTTTCGCCAATTCCCAGGCGGTACCGGCCTGTCCGGTAAATTCCCGTTGATGGAAATTCGAAAACAAGAACAAAATCTTGGGACGTGGACCGTCCGTTCTCAAGGTTCTTCGTGCTCGCGTTGCGCCAACAAATCGAACAGCTCAAACCCAACACCCAACGTCAGAAACAGGTATGACAATCCAATGGGCACATAGGAAATGATCGGCGGAATTTTCAGGAAAACCAACGGGAAAGGAATCCAAAAGAAAAGCGCGCATGCAAAACAAAAAACAGATCGATGACGCACCGATGCTTTTATTCGAACAATCAGTTCCAGCACCCACATCACGAACGGCCCCGGACGATCTTCGAGAAATCGTGCGACAAGTATTTTGATAAACCACAGCATGCCCATAAAGAAAAGATACGCAATCAACCACATCAAGATTTCAGCGAACCGACTGCGCGCCAATACAAACAGACCCACAAAAGCATGCGCAAACAAAATACGAGTCAAACTAATGAAACCTTTGTTGAGATCGGAATAAATGAAGGCATACAACAGCAAAATGGACGAGAAAATCGTCATAAGCAACACGGATCGAATCATCATCGAATGACCCATCCGTAAAGATCCCCACCGCTCCATGAGCTGCCAGCTCAGTAAGGAAGCGACACTCATCGAGAGCGTGTACTTAACGACAAACCAAACCAAATGAAGATTAAACGTGCGTTTTTTCACGGCGATATCCACTGACAATCAAATATAGGAAACAAAAGATAACAGCGAACAGCGAAACGAAATATCCAAAATTCATCAGTCTTTGGGGCGTGTATTGAATGTCGATTTGCGTCCCCTCGGGTAGCGCTGGCATTCTCCAAGCGTTCTCATGCCCGTTTATTTCAAAATGAGTCGAAAAAACCTGTCGTTGACCATCGTTCATGCGCGCCGACGCGCGCCAACCCGCATTGTAGTTCTGACTCAGAATTAGCGTGAATGGAATATTTCCCTGTAAAACAGTGGCATGATAGGCGGTTGGATTCTCTTTCTTCAATTCGTACACATCGCGTTCGTCACGGACAGCCGCCCGACTCCTGTTTGATGGATTCACCTGCACAAAATACGGACGAATGCCGCGTTTTTCCCACACCCGCAACGAATGCATGCCTTCTTGCAACCGGACACGCGAGGTCATCCAAACGCCGCCGCCATCGACATCAACGACACGATTCATGACGGGCGCCGTTCCGTCGACTTGAAGCATCGGGATCTCGTTGTTATTCAGAAGATCTTCTGTCCGGATTAATTTGAGGTCCACGATTTGGGGAGACTTCACTTCAAACTCAAAAGATCGTTCGTTCGCAATAGGTTTTGGGAGCAAAGCTTCCACCAAGAAACGAAGTTCCACGATACGTGCTCGATCTTTTGGCAGAGTTTCCTGCAAATCCACCGGAATATTGAAGAAGTGTGGCAACATCGGATCCGCGTCGATTTGCGGAGGCAAATAGAGATCAAACGTAAACTCATCCGGCGATTCATTCGGTGGCAATGTTATGGTTACCCGACCGGCATCAAAATCGACAATCTCTTTTGAACTAAAATATCCAGCCGTGGTGGTGGTCGGCATGGGAACACCATTTTTCATTACGATAAAGTTGAACAACCGAAGAGAGCCCACCTCATATTGCAAAAGGTCCCCCGGCACCGCCGATTCATAAACATTCATGCCATCTTTGTTATCGCGGACCATAATCTTCCAATCCAACAGCGGAATTCGTTTTCCCACCGGCACCCACGAATCGGCTTTACCATCACCATTGGAATCCAATCCAAAGAGAAGCTTAAGTCCTTGAACTTTTGGGTCGTCAAAGCGAAATGGCACGATCATTTTTGAATTGAGATCCAAAGACCCAGGGTTCAACGGAACCCGAACGTCAAGCCACGAAGACAATGATTTCGTTTCTCCCAAATGCATGGACACCGAAAATTCGTTTCTGTACGCGTCAACAGAATTGGAACCTTTGCCGACCCACAAAGCGCCGTCGAGACTTATTTCCTCTTTTTTCGCGATCGAACCCTTGACCGACGATAACTGAACGCTTTTAACAACATAGTTCACCGCTTCTTCCTGATCCGTGGCATCGACGTCCCACGTCTTGTGTGGTAAGAAATGAATTTCGGTCAAATGCGGATCCAGCGCCGAGCTGTACGTTTTCCGCACCGCGTCCAACAAATCAAAATAATACAGGCGCTCCTCGTCGCCAGGAATTGGCAACGACACGATAAGCATTCGTGTTCGGTCTGCCGATTTTCCGGTATCAATCGTAAAACCAACGTCCATGCTCTGTATCGGATTGCGCCAATCGTATTTGATCGCCAACAACGGATAATCCCGCAGCCGAATATTTCCCGCGGACTTTGATACCCACCCAATCTCATTCTCGCTGCGGTTGTAGGTATCATGAAACACCATTCCGGACTCTTTGCTTTCGACATGAAACTCAGGGCGATTGAGGTACCCAACACGGTCCGAATTTGGCGATACCAATTCAACGTTCACATCGTCGCGAATGGCGATACTTAATGGGTCCATCTCATTAATCACGCTCGCGCCCGGCATAATTGATACGCGCACATCGTTGGCGCCCGGCAAAAGCGTGACGGGACCGATTTTTGCTCGAAACGGCTTGCCGCACGCAATTCCAACCTCCCATGGCCATTGAATGTTTCGGAGCGTTGACTTCGACGGCAGCGGATGCGGCCCCTCGGCGGTAAATTGTTGCTGAAGTGTCCCATTGACCCACACTTCAACGGTGCGGTCGACCTGGAACGAAACAACATCGAAATCCAATTGAACCTGAATCGGCTTATCAAATGGATTGAGAACCGAAAGCGACCCATCGTTTGACATCCATCGCCAAACACCTTCTTGCAACGGGTAAAACATTTTAAATAGGTGCATTTCTCCAATAGGAGAACGTCCCACCCCGTCCTCGTTCGGTATCACCAATCGGTTCTCGTTATTGGACTGCCAACGCCATCCTTCGGATTGGAGCGGAAGCGTTGTGTTTGTCACCGGATAAAAATTCCCGCCAAACAGCACCATTGGACGACGCCCCCCGGCCCGCCACGAACCCTCTCCCACGTTCAACTTCGACGCCCGAATTTTTTCGTAACGCGGAATCATATACGTGGCAACATCGTAATCATCTGCACGGGGAACATAAAAACTCCGCCGCAACATGTACTCTTTCTCGGTTTTGTAAAACAAATAAGCGTTTTGGCTCTTCTGCAGCCGCTCGTGATCTTTTCGGAACTTATCCCTGCTAATGATCAGCACTTCTCGGGATGGCGCTTCTTTAAAAAGGTCGTCCATTTGATCCTGAGGCTCGGTCTTTTTTTCGAAAACGAGTTCGATGGTATGCATCCCGCTCTCAAGGTCCCCTTTGCTAAGCCGAATCCAATCCACTCCGAAACCACGCACCGGAAGATGGAAAAGGAAATTATCCATACGAATCTTTCGAATCAAATCCGATTCGTCGCCGTTAATCTTTAGCCATACTTCGTATTCCCCTTTCTTCGCGATTGAAAACTGGGATTTCGTCGCGTAGTTTAGCGCCACAAACGCCGGTTTTTCGGGCGTCGCTTCCGAAGATTTTCCTTTTTCACAGGCTTCGATTTTTGCGAGCTCGAACAGAATATCGTCGAGTTGGGTGTTCGCGAACAACAGGAAAGGGCCCTTGGTCGCGTTGTCACGATCCATGGCCTGAAGGTCGTTTAACAGCAACGAATAGACGCCGGGACTTTTCGTGAAAACAAAATCGGTGTCTGGTTGAAAATAGGACGTGCGGCTGAAAAAAGGAAACGAGCGAATATCGCCATCCACGTAAACGACCGAATGAGCTTGCGGTGCGAGCAGCGCGACAATCACGACGCCGTGCCACACGCGCTTCAAAGCAAACCGGGCGCAATTACTGGAAAAGGGCATTTTCATAAATCGCGTACGAGTCATCTTCCTTTACTTTCTTAAACGCTGGTTGGTTATCGAGAAACGAAAGAAACGCTATTGGATCTCCAACGATATGTTCGCCCCACGGCGGTGTTCCCCAAATTCGCGGAGGCCCGGTTTGTTTCGAATATTTGATGATAACCAAGTGACGCACGCGCAAAAGCGTAAGGAGTTTCGCGAGAACCGTGGGAGTTCCATCGGCGAACGCATCGGCAATTTCCTTCTGATAAATACCCATGGTGAGCGATGATGGATAGGACAAAATGTTTTCGAAACTTATTTGTGTGGTCTGTAGCCAAATATCATTTTCGTTCGGCAACCAGAGAACGCGACCGGCGGGTCCCGACGCCGCTTGCAAGTCGTGCGTGATCTGCACAAGAGAATTGTTGAGGCGTCCATACGGCAAACCGTGTTCGCCGCCTTGCGCGCTGCGGGTCACCGTCGGTTCGACATAGGTTCCGCGCAACGAAAACACGCGTCCATCGTGATTCATAAAGACCGCAATCATCGCGCATAGGATGAGAAGCCCCCCCAACCCGCCACCAAACCCGGATCTTTTTTGTGGCGCCACGTTGGTGATCCCAAGCGCCAGCAACACGGTTAAAAACGGAGCCAGGAACATAAAAAACTTGAGCGGACTGCGCACAACCTGCAAAAGTTGGCCGAGCACGGGAATGGCGTAAATTTTCGCGATCCCTCCCGGGAGAATTATGATCAACAAGATCCAACCGGTGATGAGCAGCACCAAAGAGAAAAACAACAAGCCAAGAAGTTTCTTTTGGCGATCGTTTTCAATTAATACGCCAAACACGCACAAAACCGGCACCGCCAACCCCAGCAGTTCATAAACATTCGTGAACTCCCGCGGCGAGGACAAAACCAAAAGGGCCGAAATCGGGTACACATAAACCGAATGGTAAATTCCAGGATGTGGAGTGAGCGCCGCTTTTACACCGTACAGCGATTGGACGTTTCCGGTTAACAAAATGCTACTGACCAGCGACAACACGACCGGAAACACAAGAAGGCAACAAAGGGCCCCCCATCCAACCAGCGTGGTGATCAAGCGAAAGATGGCCTTCGAAGGATCACCGTTCACAAAAAGGATCTTCTCCAAAACGTAATAAAGAACGAAAGGAATCATCACACCGGCCATGATGACCAACGCCTGCGAATTGCTAAGCGACGCGACAAAGCTCGCAACCCCAAGACACACCACGTAATAAACCGAGAATCGGCCCTGAACGAAGATCCGGAATCCGCACAGCATCACAAACGGAATCATCGCGTACGTCCACATAATGCCGGTGATCGTTAGAAGGGCGGCGTTGTCCCCCTCGTAGGAAAAAACGGCCCAATTCACCACATAGAGAATGGAAACCACAGCCGCCCAAACGCGCGAGCGCACCCACCCGGTTCGCACCAAAAACAAATACATTCCGGTGGACGCCACGAGCATCGATGCAAAACCAAAAAACTGCTGCGCCACCCAGGCACCAAACCATTTGGTCAGCACGTAGATAAGTCCCATCGACAACGAAGGAATGCTCGGCTGGCCCAAGCCGTAGGTCGACCACGAATAGAACGACAAATTAAAATTCGTTTGGTTGTTCACGTTCGGTAGAACGAAATCGCTCATGCGCAGCATTGCACCGGGCGTGACGAACTGCGGATAGATAAACAACACGTAAAACAGCACGACGCCAATGAACGGCAGCGACGCGACCAGCTTGCTCGGGCTTGGCGTTATGGAGGGTTTGTTATTTGGACGCAAGGATTTGCGGTTGAAGATTCCTTAACAGCGCAACACTTTCAGAAACAGAACGGTCGAGATTCCCTTGGAACACGAAACCGAGGCTTTTGAACCGCTCGCAGGCCACTTCGTAGGACAATTGGTTCATAATCGCCTCGTCCACAAAATTGATTTTCAAATCCGGTTGGTATTTGCGGATCGCTTCGACGATGTCGTTCACCGTGCAATTCGTCGTGAGCACGTTGTAAACGCGGTTATCAAAATGATCGCCCTCGATAATGAAATGAAGCGCGCGAACCGCGTCCTCGAGATCGAGATACGGCCGCTTTTGGTGCAGCGCCGTGCGCCAAACGGTGATCGGCAAGTTGAGACACGCCTGCCAAATAAATTTGTTCACGGCCGTGTGAAAACGCATGCCGATCGACGCGCCAAAGATCGTGCCAAAACGGCAAACGATAAATCGCAATCCTTCCTCGGCCCCCATCTTCGCGAGCAACCGCTCCGCCTCAATTTTGCTGTGCGCGTACGGGCTTTGCGGCTTGAGTTCCTCTTCGGTGCAGTTCTCATCCACCACGTCCTTGGCCGTGCCATACACGCTGGTCGTGGAGAAAAAAATCAACTTTGCGCCCGTTTCCGCGCAGGCTTTTGCAACCCGCTCGGTACCGGTGAAATTTACTTTGCGCACTTCGTCGGCGCGGTTCGCGCTGCCGGCCGCGTCCGTCGCGGCGGCCATGTGCAGCACAACATCAATTCCTTTGAACAACGCATTGAGATCCGCGGTGCAAATATCTTCGGCGAGAAACCGAAATGGAACGTTTGACGGGAGATTGAAAAGTGAAGGGTATCGCTGCGTGGAGAGGTTGTCGACGAGTATCACTTCGGAAAATTGTCCCGGTTTAATCGTGCGAATAAAGCGCGAGCCGATATGACCGAGCGCGCCCGTAACAAGAATCTTTTTCAACGAACAACCTCCTTAAGTCTCTCTGAAATTTCCCGGGTGCGTTGCAGGCCCTGTCGGAAAGAGAAGCGCGGATGCCAATCCACAATGTCGCGAATGCGCGCCGATGAAAACATTACCTTTCCCACTTCGATGCGGTGCCGCTCTTCGGGCCATTCGATGTGCGTAACCCGCCCCTTTTGAAAAACTTCCACGATATTTTTGGCGATCTCCGCAACGGTCAGATGTTCGTCGCCCACCGCAAAATACGTTTCACCAATGAGACGCGGCTCGGAAACGCTGCGGTAAATTATCTCGGCAGCATCTTCGGCAAACAAAACGTTGCGCGTCTGATTGCCCGATCCAAAAATTTTTATTTCCTCATTCGCCTGCGCGAGCGAGATGAAATAGTTAATGAACCCAAATTCCGGGTAGCCTTTGCCGTACGGCCCATAGAGGTTCGCAAACCGCAACACGATCGTTTTCAAACCGTGAACGCGGTTGTAGATACGGTAGTATTTTTCGGCAACGCCTTTGTTCGCTGAATAAATATCGAGCGGCCGCTCGCCGTGGTCTTCGTCCACAAGCTCTCCGACGGCTTTTCCAATCACGGTGCTGCTCGATGTGTAAACGACGGTGGCTTTCGGATTAAGCAATCGAATTGCTTCGAGCAATTTCAAATTGCCGGTGCAGTTCAACTCAACGTCAAAAAGCGGATTCTGAATGGACAAGGGATGAGAGGTTTGCGCCGCACAGTTAAAAATCACGTCTTGGCCTTGTACGACTTCGGCAATCAGTTGTTCATCCGCCATGCTTCCGCGAACAAACCGGATTTGGTCCCACACGTCGCGCAGATTCGCGGTCGATGCGCGCAGATGCGGTTCGAGAGAATCAAGCACCGTGATCTCGTTCCCAGGCTTTGCCAAGCAATAGCGCACAAGATTGGATCCGAGAAATCCGGCACCACCAACGATTAATATTCTCATACTTTTTCCTTTATCCAATGATCTATTGTACGGTTTACACCGTCAAGAAAAGAAACGCGCGGCTGCCATCCGGTGGCCATGCGAAACGCGGACGTGTCGGCGACAAAATTCCGTGCCTCGATGGGTGACTGCGATGACGGTGGCGGCATGTGTTTAATTTCGACCGGCTTGCCATTCTTTTTTTCGACACACGCGGCCACGGTTTGAATCGCTTCTAAAATTGTGTGTCCCTCGCCACTCCCGAGCACAAAATGCCGACCGTTTGTTTTCTCGCTGGTGGCAGAAACGAGAAAAGCGTCCACAACGTCATCAATGAACACGTAGTCGCGAATGTTATCGCCTTTGCCGTAAACGGTTAATGCATCACCGTTCAACGCGCGCCGCACCATCATGTTGAGGATTCCACGGTCCGCGCTCGAGCTACGGGGACCCGGACCGTAAACATTGGCCAGCCGCAACGTTGTGCCCGTCACGAATCCCTGGCGCGCGTAATATTTCAAATAGTTTTCCGCTAACAATTTGTGCAGATCGTACGTGGTGAGCGGTGCATCCAAAAAACTTTCGTTCACCGGAATTTTATCGGTAACGCCCACCTCGGTCGCCGCTCCGGCGAGCGCCACGAACGGTTTCCATGCTTTTCGCCGACAGACTTCCAGCATGAGAAACAGTGGCCACACATTGGACCGTGCATCAGTGGCGGGATCCTCATTCGCTTTGTACGTGCTCGTTTGCGCCGCCAAATGAAAAACGGCATCCGCGCCGCTCAGTGTTTTCTCTAAAAAAGATTCGCTGTTGAGGTCGCCCGCAACGAATTCAACCGTGGCCTTTGCGGGGCCCGACATTTCTCCGATTTTCGTTCGCGATACACCGACAATGCGGCAAGCAACGTGACTCAGCCGATCGATTAATTGGGAAGCGACATAACCGGAGGCACCGGTCACAACAATCGTGCGTCCTTCGAACAGCCGTGCTGGATCCGCCATTAGCGATTATCCCGGTCAATCATCGAGCGCTGGACGCGGCGGCACGCACACCCGTTTCACTTGCAAAAATCTTGATGGCGTCGATCACGGTTTCAACGTCGCCGTTTGTTAACTCCGGATAAAGCGGCAGCGACAAAATAGTCGTTGCGGCATGCTCCGTTTGTTTCAGTTCACCGATGGTTCGGATTCGATTTCGATACGCCGGCTGAAGATGCACCGGCACCGGATAATGCACGAGCGTATGAACGCCTTTCGACTTTAAAAACGTTTGAAGCTCATCGCGCTGCGCCGATCGAATTACGTAAAGGTGATAAACGTGGCTTGCATCTTCTCGCGCGGCCGGGGTTTCCACACCCAGCGCTCGAAGCGCAGCGTTGTAGCGTTCGGCCAACGCCCGGCGCTTCGCGTTGTCGGCGTCCAAATGCCGCAGCTTCACGCGCAACACGGCCGCCTGCAACTCGTCCAACCGCGAATTCCAACCAGAGATTTTGCTGACGTAGCGCTCTTCCCAGCCGTATTCGCGCAGCAATCGAACATTCTGCGCGAGCTTCGCATCGTTCGTGACAACCATACCACCATCACCGATCGCACCCAAATTCTTGGTGGGATAAAAACTGAAGCAACCGATGTCCCCGATGGAACCAAGCCGACGGTCCTGCCACGTTGCGCCGGTTGCTTGCGCGCAATCTTCGATCACGCGCAGTCCATGTTGCTTCGCAATTTCGAGAATGGGCCGCATATCGCACGGCTGGCCATAAATGTGAACCGCTACGATCGCTTTTGTCTTTGGTGAAATGGCTTTCTTTAATTCGGAGAGATTAAGCGTGTAATACGTGGGCTCAATGTCGACGAGCACCGGAGATGCGCCAGCGAGTTCAATGGCGGCCACCGTGGCAACCGCCGTGTGAGAAACGGTAATTACTTCATCACCCGCTCCGATACCGCACGCTTTCAGCGCGACATGCAGCGCTTCGGTGCCGCTTCCCACGCCAATGGCGTGCGAGGCGCCGATATAGGAGGAAAATTCCTTTTCGAAATTGTTTACGGCATCGCCCTGAACGTACCGGCCATCCTCAAGTACCGACGCGATGGCCGCGTCGATCTCTTTTTTATGCGAAACGTACTGAGCGCGCGGGTTCGCGCACAGGATCATGAAAAGATTTTCACTTCGGGCACGTAAACGATCCACTTCCCACCCGCGTTTTTGAATTGTTTTTCCTTGGCCATAATCTCCGTCGCGTGGTTCCACGCGAACAGCAACGCATAATCCGGATACTTGTCGGAAAACTCCTGATAGGGCCGGACCGGGATGTGCGCGCCCGGACTGTATTTGCCCTGCTTAATCGGTGTCGTATCGCTGATGAATTGGATGAGATCGCTATTGAGATTGCAGTAATTAATGACGGTTGTGCTCTTGGATGTGGCCCCATAACCAACCACGCGCTTTCCCTCTTTTTTGAGTTCGGAGAGCAGGTTGACCAATTGTTCACGGGAACGTTCAATATTTTTTCGCAGCGTTTCGTACGTCTTTGGATTTTTTAGCTGCCAAACTTCTTCTTCTTTCTTGGATTGGTCTTTCACCGCTTGCGAAATCGGGTAGGCGCCCGTATGACTCAAGTAGTAACGCATCGATCCGCCGTGCGTTTCTTGATGAGCAATATCAAACAGTTCGAGCCCGTGTTGCTTAAAGAAATTTTGAACGGACCCCACCGAGAAATAGAACGCATGTTCGTCATAGATTTGGTCGTACGAGGTTTTCTCGACGATGTCCCCCAAATACGGGTCTTCAAACGCAAGCACCCCTTTTGGCTTGAGCAGCGCCTTGATTCCCTTCGCGATCGAATGCAAGTACGGGATGTGGCACATCACGTTCGCGGACAAGAATGCGTCGGCCTGGCCGTACTGAGCCTTAATTTTCTCGGCAAGAGCCTCATCAAAGAATTCAGAGATCGTGTTGATGCCGCGTTGGCGCGCAACGTCGGCAACATTGCCGGACGGCTCAATACCAAGGTGCCGAACTTTGTTCTTCGCAAAATTTTGAAGCATGATGCCGTCGTTGCTGCCCATTTCCACCACGAACGGATCGTTGCCGGTTAAATATTTCTTCGAGATGTCGGCGGCGAATTCTTTGAAGTGTTCGGCCATGCGTGTCGACGTCGAGGAGAAGAAAGCGTATTGATCGTTGAACATTTTTTCGCGATCAACTTGTTCGGTGAGCTGCACCATTCCGCATTTTTCGCACAAGGCGACCTTCAAACTAAAACGCGGCTCGTCTTTGTAATGCTGAGGCTCGAGAAATCCGTTCGCGATGGGCATTTTTCCAAAATCGATAAAGGGTTCGATTGTCGATTCACAAATGAGGCATTTCGCCATTGTTTTCTGTCTCCTTGAAGGAAATTTCTGAGGCGGAAAGATACAAAAGTTTTGCTGGTTGGGCCAACGGAAACGGCCTTAATGTCCCTATGAAAAACCTATAGGTTCAACGACTTTTCAATGATCGCGATCGGGCGTTTTTTAATCTGCTGATAGATGCGTCCGATATATTCGCCGATGATGCCCAGGAACAGCGCGTTCAAACTCATCGACAACAAAAGTAATGTGGTCGTCGTGGTAAAGCCAGCCGGCCAAGGCTTGCTTAAAACCGCCTTGCAGATCAGGTAGCCCACCATCAGCAGAAGCGCCGCGCCAAACGTGAACATGCCGATAAAGGATGCGATTCTTAACGGAACGATCGAGTGATTCAAAATTCCGTCCATCGCCAAGCGAAACAGACTCGAAAAATTGAATTTGCTTTCGCCGTGCACGCGCTCCAACCGGTCGTACGGAATTCCGATTTGATTAAAACCCATGGAGGCAATGCTTCCCCGCAGGTACGGATTGTAGTCGTACACGCGCTTAAGTTCGTCGATGACGCGGCGGTCGACGAGCCGGAAATCGCCGGCATCGTGCGGCAACGCATCTTCCGATAGAAAATCGATCAGCCGGTAAAAGATTTTACGAAGCGCCGTGATGAACATGCCTTCCGAACGCGTTTTGCGCACGCCGTAGACAACCGCGTAACCTTCCTCCCACTTTTTCAAGAATTCAGGAATCAGGCTTACCGGATCTTGGAGATCGCAATCCAACTGGATCACGGCGTCACCGGTGGACAGCGAATAGCCTGTATAAATCGATTTCTGGTAACCGAAATTTCGGGAGAAGCGCGCTACTTTCACGCGCCAATCGGTGGAAGCGATATCCTGTAACAATGCGTAACTGTTATCGTCGCTGTGATTATCGGTAAAAACAATTTCGTAGTCGTACCGGTCTTTTAAAGAATCAAACAGGCGCCGAACAACCGCGTAGGCTTCGCGAACGTTCTTTTCCTCGTTGTAAACGGGAATCGCGATCGAAATCTTTTTCAAAGCGACGCCGACGCGGCTGTCTCTTGTTTCAACATCTGGCTGATTCCGCTCTTCAAGTCGTGCTGTGGTTTCCAATCGAGTTTCTCCTTTGCGCTTGCAATGTTCGCGCAGCTTCGCATCACTTCCCGGGGTCGGTATGGGACAGTGGCCCAGCGGACATTCAATTTGGCTCCGGAACACTGCTCGTATATCTTGGCAATTTCTTGAAGTGGCGTGCAGACACCCGAACCAATTTCAAACACTTCGGTGATGGGACTGCTTTTTTGAGCGACGTAAGACGCCGCTTTTATAAAGGCGTTGGCCACGTCATCGACGTAAACAAGATCCAACTCTTGTTTGCCCGGGGAAAGACCAATCGGCTCGGCGCTCGTCGTGGCGCGCTTAAAGAGCGCAAACACTTTCGGCCGTGGGTCGCGCGGCCCGTATACACCGAACAATTTCAGCGTGACCGCGCGAAAATCGTGCGCGTCTTCGTAGTAGCGCAAAATATTCTGAAAGGCGCGTTTGGTGGCCGCATAAAAATCAAGCGGACGATACACACCGTCGCCGCCCATCTCCTCCCAGAATGTACCGGTGTTCACAAAATTTTTCACGCCACACGTCAGCATGGCCTGTAGCAATTCCGTACCGAACAGGATATTCGCTGAAACGACGTCTTTCACCGATTGATTCGGCGTCGCCGACGGCGCTGACGAGGCGAGATGGACAACAACATCGGGCTTTGCACGTTTCAGAATTGTTTCAATGGAAGCGGGTCCATCTCCAACGAGCTCGACCGAAATTTTTGCGAGCACGGGCTTCAACAAATCGGTGCTTGAGGTTGGGCGAACGAGAACTGTTACATGAAAAGAAGGATCTTCCGCAAAGTGTGCCGCGACACGCGATCCCACGTAACCGGTGGCTCCGGTCAGAAGGATTCGCTGGACGTTCATGTTCGTGAAGAAGAAGGGTTGGCGACGCGCGACGATTTCTTCGGACTTCTTTTCGGCTCTTTTGCCCAGGTCAGACCTTGCTCGCGCGCTTTTTCCACGTAGGTATTTATTTCCGAAAGAGAATAATCGAGCGCATCAAATTTCGAGTTGCGATAAAAATTGCGGTACCAAAGAACCGTGCGCTCGATCGCTTCTTGTGTACGGTACACGGGCGTCCAACCCAATTGAAACGCGGCTTTGCTGCAGTCGAGACGCAACAGATCCGCTTCGTGTGGGCTGTTGGCGCGGTCAGCGGCGGACTGTTCGTCGTATTCCCCTTCGCCCCACGCGGCAATCGCCTGTTTCACGAGGTCGCGCACCGACAAACATTCGTGCGACAAGGGCCCAAAATTCCAACCGTAGTCGAGCGGTTTCAAACTTGTCCATAGCAACGATCCAAGCCACAGATATCCGGACAACGGCTCCAGCACGTACTGCCAAGGCCGAACCGCCAGCGGATTGCGAACATGGATGGGTTTTTCATCGGCCAGCGCTTTCACACAATCCGGAATAATTCGCTCGGGTGTCCAATCACCGCCACCGATAACATTTCCAGCGCGCACCGAAACCAGCGACGCGGTGCTGTTGTCATTAAAGAACGATCGACGGTACGCCGCCGCAACAATCTCCACGGCGCCTTTGCTGGAGCTGTAGGGATCAATGCCGCCCATCGGGTCGTTTTCACGGTACGGATAAACCCAACCGTTGTTTTCGTAACACTTGTCGCTCGTCACGTTGACGCACACGCGCACGCTTGGCGTGCTACGCACCGATTCGAGCACGTTCACGGTCCCCATCACGTTCGTTTCATACGTTTCACGCGGCTCGCGGTAAGACTGGCGCACAAGCGGTTGCGCGGCCAAATGAAAAACAAAATCCGGCTTCGCGTTGGCCATCGCTTTTTTCACGTGATCAAAATTGCGCACATCCCCAACGATATGCGTGATGCCATCTTCAATTTTGACCGAATTAAAAAGGTTCGGCGTCCGCTCGGGCGCAAGCGAGTAACCAACCACTTTCGCACCGAGCGCTTTCAGCCAAAGAACCAGCCAACCGCCTTTAAAGCCCGTATGCCCCGTGACAAAAACCGTTTTGCCACGATAGATTCCGCCAAACGTCTGTTCCAAGTTCAATTTCGTCATTTCCAGGTCTTCCAGGGTGCGCGATTTGTGGACCACAAATCTTCGAGGTGCATTTTGTCTCGAAGCGTGTCCATGGGCTGCCAGAATCCTTTGTGACGAAACGCGGCCAGCTGTCCGTCACGCGCGAGCCGTTCGAGCGGATCACGTTCCAAAATTGTTTGGTCGCCATCGATGTATTTAAAGACATCGGGCTCCATCACGAAGAATCCTCCGTTGATCCACTTGCCGTCCCCGGCCGGTTTCTCTTGGAATGAAATCACTTCGTTCTTCGAATTGACCGTGATCGTGCCAAAACGGCCCGGGGGTTGCGTCGAGGTTACCGTCGCAAACTTTTTGTTCGCACGGTGGAATTTCACAAGGCTTTCTATGTCCACATCCGCAACGCCATCGCCGTACGTGAGCATAAACGTATCGTCGACATAGTCCGCAATTCGTTTCACCCGGCCCCCGGTTAACGTGTCCGCCCCCGTGTCGATCAACGTCACGCGCCACGGCTCCGCTTTGTTCTGATGCGTGAACATCTTATTCCGACGCATATCGAACGTCACGTTGCTCATGTGCAAAAAGTAATTCGCGAAATATTCTTTGATCATGTAGCCGCGGTAGCCAAGACAAATCACAAAGTCATTAAAGCCGTAGTGCGAATAAATTTTGAGAATGTGCCAAAGAATCGGTCGCCCACCGATCTCAATCATCGGTTTTGGTTTCGCATCGGATTCTTCGCTGATGCGCGTGCCGCGCCCACCGGCCAAGATCACCACTTTCATTTTTTTCATGGCGTTAGCTCCGCTCCGTGCGCAACACGCGAAATTGTGTCCAATCCGGCGCGGGCGTCAACGAACGAATCGTCCAGAACGACTCTTGCTTGTTTGAGGTGATCAATTGAAAATTCGCGTACAGGTTCGTGGTTTTCTTTCCTTTTGGCGATGCGTACAGATGGAACGTCAAAGGCACACCGCGACCGCTAATGAAATAGAAATGTTTCACCCATCCATTATCGAGAGGCTGCGTGGTTGAATAAATCGGACCGTAACTGCTTCCGTCGAGCGCAACCTCGGGTTGCGAATCGCCCTCCACATTCTTCGCGTCAAAGCTGAACGCGTAGATACCGTTCATCTTCAATTTATCAGAAGACGTTGCATAGCAAAGAATATGATTCTCGCTCGTTAAACGGAGCGCCGTTTTCCCATCCAAGGCGTTTGGCACAAGGCCCGCATCAAACACGGCGGCTCCAGCGGCGCCAGCCGAACAATCGTCGGGGCCTTGCCAGCCGGTCAAACCATTTTCAAACGATCCGTTGGACAGAACCGACACATAACCTGCTTTTGAAAAATTCTCCGCATCAAGACTGTATTTCGCGTAATTTTCATTCGCGTAAGCCTGTTGTTCTTCCAAATGAAATTTTTTGTTCAAAGCAACCCATTCGTCGCTGGTACCGACGATTTTAAAATTGCGTGTGTTCACGGGCGCGTGGCGATTGTTTTCAATACCGATATAGAAGAGCGCGCGGAACGCGAACACGACAACCCACGTTCCGAGCAACGCACACAACGCGAACATGCGAAATGAATATTTCTCAAATTGCAGCGGCTCGAGCAAGAATTGCGCAAACGCAACCACGAGAATAAGGGCAAGCGTGTGAGGAACCGGCATCAACCGATTCAAAATCATAAAGGTTAACGGAATAAGGCTAAACGCTTCGAGAAGCGCAATCACAACCACGGCCGGATCTCGCTTCCACTGTTCGGCTACCATCACGATCAGCAGCACGTAAAAACCTTTCGACATGAGACCATCAACCAACAGCGTAAACTTCGGCAACCACGCATCGGAGCTGTAATTCGTTAGGATCCGTGAAAGAATTAACAGGCAGATCTCGGTCCGCGCAACAACGGTTCCCCAAGGGCGCTTTTGACGTTCGGAAATTATTAAGGAAGCGAGCGTGAATATCGTGGCAACCAGGAAAAAACCGCCCACGTTGTTCGCGTTCATCGACACTTCCATGTACGACTCGTAGAAGGGTCGGAAAAACAACATCTGCACGAACTTCAAGCCTTTAAAGAATTCGTTCGCTGTCGCCGCGTGGCGCTGATAGTATTCCGGGCTTGCCCCATGCAGAAGCGCAAAATGCCGCAGCGTCACGAAAACAACCGGCAGCGCCGCACTGACCCAAAACAGCGGCGACCGGACAAGTTTTGCGAACACGCGCAGCTTCTGCTGAACCGCCGTTTCAATGAACACCACAAGCGGAATCAACATAAGAAATCCGTAACCGGTCTCTTTGCAGAAAGAAGCGACGACGCCGGAGATCAGCGCGTTACGCAGGAATTTCCCTTCGTTGGTCTTCAGCCAACGAATCAAATAATCGCAACCGAGCAACATTCCAAGGAACGACATCTTGGCCGGAATTTCGGTGGCCCACGTGAAATGGAACAGCGTTTGCGGCCAAATGGGTGCAAGAATCCCCACGGCCACCGCGTACGGAGTTTTGAGAATATGCCGCGCCAGTCGGTAAGTGAACAGGCCGAACACCGCGTTCAAAACCGAAACCACAAACATAAACGGAACGTCGCGGAATCCAAGGATGGCGTGCAACACGTGGAACGTCCAAATGGCGAGTGGACGGTAACCATCGCTCTCGCGCCCGGTTAAATCCCAATTGCCAAACCAAACGGTCGCGAGCTCCTTCGCCGAATAGTGGCGAATGAAATGAAAGTCATCGAGAATAAATGGACCGTGAAGAATAAACGGCGTGTAAATAAGAAACACCGCCGCAAACACAAGGCCGGCGAACAACCAATAATGATCCGAGGAGGATAATCGCTTGCGCGCGTGGACAGAGCGCGTCATCAACGATTCCTTCGCGACAAGACTAGGCATGCGACGAAAGTTTTACCTTCGCGAAGAAATCCGCAAAACGTTTGAGGACATAATCAATCATTTCGTCGTTGATGCCCGGATAAACGCCGATAAAGAACGTGTCGGCCATGATGCGATCCGTTTGCTCAAGCGAGCCCGAGATGCGCGCCTTAATCGACTGGTAACCGGGCTGTTTAAGAATATTTCCGCTGAACACTTGCCGCGTTTCAATATTTCCCGACTCAAGCCACTGCGCGAGACTTGCCGCGGACAACCCGTTTTTCACGGTGAGCGGTAAGCCGAACCAAGATGGATTCGCGCGCGGATCCTTGGTCGGAAGAATCAAATAGTCCTGATACTGTTCGAGCCCCTTGTAAAGCAAATTGAAATTGCGGCGACGGGCTTCAATGAATCCTTCAACCCGGTCCGCTTGGGCAACGCCGATGGCGGCCTGCATATCGGTCGTTTTAAAATTGTATCCGATGTTCGAGTAAACATATTTGTGATCGTAACCTTTCGGCAGATCACCGAGGGACCAACCAAACCGTTTTCCGCACGTGTTTGATTCGCCGGGCGCGCACCAACAATCGCGGCCCCAATCGCGGACCGAGCGAACCACGCGCGACAGTTTCGCCTTGTTCACAATCACGGCGCCGCCTTCGCCCATGGTCATGTGATGCGCCGGATAAAAGCTTAGCGTCGCCAAATCGCCGAACGTGCCGACGAGCTGTCCGTTGAACGTGGCGCCGAGCGCGTCGCAAGAATCTTCCACGAGAAAAAGATTGTGGCGCTTCGCAATGTCGCAAATAATGTCCAAGTCGATGGGGTTACCGAGTGTGTGAGGAATCATCATCGCGCGCGTTTTCGGCGAAATGGCGTCCTCAATCAAATGCGCATTGATGTTGTAGGTGCCCACTTCGCAATCCACAAACACCGGAATCATTCCCCCATGGACGATGGGGGCGAGTGTCGTTGGAAATGTCACGGCCGGCGTGATCACTTCGTCGCCTGGTTTCAGATGACCTTCCACTTGCTCCGATTGAAGCGACATAATCGCGGTCAAATTCGCGGTCGATCCCGAATTCACCGTCACAAAGTCTTTGCATCCCAAGAACTTTTTCATTTTTCGCTCGAACATATCGCCCCACGATCCAAACGTGAGCCAAAAATCCAACGAGCTATCCACAAGATTCACCATTTCTTCGGGACCAAACACGCGTCCCGCGTACTGCACACGGCTTTTTTGCGGAACGAACGCTTTCGGTTTGTGGACAAGCTCGTAATAGCGCGAGACCTTGTCCAAAATTTCTTGTTTCAGTTGCTGCGCCTCGCTGAACATTCCGACCGGGGCCGCGTGGCGAATATGCGTGTCCGAACGCCAGTGCCGCTGGAAGCGCTTCAGAGATTCACCAAGGTTCTGTGGCTCCGTGCCAACAAACGCCGCAAGTTTTTCGAACTTCAGTCCACCATTGAGCGGCCGCGGGGCAGCCTTGCCAAGCTCGGCGGTCGGAACCGCCGCAATCATACCCGGGTCGAGCAACATGGTTTTCGCGAGCGATTTCGCAAGTTCCGCTTTCGTCACGCGATCCCTGCCGACGACGTTATAAACGCCCGACGCGCCCGCCTGAACCAAGCGAATCACCGTTTCGGAAAGAAAATCAACTTGTGTCGGGTTGCACCACTGATCGCCCGGAATCTGCAGCGATTTCCCCGCTTGCAAATTCTCGAACACGCTCATGGCCATATTGGAGGACATGCGATCCCACCCGTACACGGCCGACGTACGAACTATTAGATTTCGTTTGTCGCCGGCCTTCACAATGTTTTCGGCTTCAAGTTTTGATTTGCCGTAAACGCTGATCGGCGTCGGCGCGGCATCTTCGCTGTACGGCCCATTCTTGCCATCAAAAAGATAATCGGTTGAATACGCAACGACGATGCCATTGTTCTTTTTGGCCGCCTTGACGATATTCTTCGTTCCATCAACGAAAAGCGTTTTTGTTTCTTCCGGATGCGATTCGTTGTAATCAACACCGCCCTTTGAATTCGTCACAATGAAAATTACGTTGGGCTTGACGCTGCTGACGACGCGCTCAACGTCAGCGGCCTTTGTAACGTTCAGAGGTTGGCAACCGGCCAGCGGCCGCGAGAAATACGTTCCGGCAACTTCAAATCCATTTTCTTCGAGCGAACGCCACAACGATTGTCCGCAAAGTCCTGAGGCACCAACAATTAAAGCTTTCATGAAAGATTCACCGGCCATGTTAACGGCGAAAGTCCCATTCCGATGCCCACGTACGGCTTGTTGTTCGAAGCGACGCTGCTACCAAACATGCGTCGTCCGTCCACCACCACCGGGAGCTTTTTCGAGGGAGTCGCCAGCATTTTTTCTACAAAACGAAACTCGGGCGCCGATGTTGTGATCAAACACACCTCGGCTTCTTTGAACGCGGCCACCGGATTTTCTGTGAACTGCGCCGCTTGAAGGCGCGGTTGGATTTGGCGCCACGGAACCAACGGATCGGACACAATGAGCGACGCGCCGCGTTCCAATAGATTCTGCGCAATCGCAAGGCCCGGTGACTCCCGGAAGTCATCGGTTCCTTCTTTAAAACTAAGCCCGAGAACGGCCACCTTTCGTCCTTTGAGCGGGCCAGCCCAACGTTCCGCCAAGTCCACAAAGTGGGCCGGCTGTGTGGTGTTTACATTGTTCGCGGATTCCAAAAGTTTCACATCAATCTTTTTGCTTCGAGCAAAAGCAAGAATCGCTCGCAGGTCTTTGGGCAAACAGCTCCCGCCGTATCCGCAACCCGCGCGCAAGTACGAGGTGATTCCCACCGGAACTTGTTTCCCTTTCACCTTTGCGGTCAAACGCCGATCCAAATGCAGCGCGCGAAAAACTTCATCCGCGTCGACGTTCGGCAAACTTTCGCAAATACGCGCAATTTCGTTTGAAAAAGAGATCAACACCGCGAGCAGCGTGTTCGATGTGTACTTGATCATTTCGGCAGCGGTGGGCGACGTTTTGATTACGGGCACATCGAACGAATCATAAAGCTTGGCCACCGTGGCCGCGGCCTTCGCGTCCGTCGATCCAATGACCACGCGGTCCGGACTTAAGAAATCGTCGAGAGCGCGCCCTTCGCGCAAAAATTCGGGGTTTACAGCGGTGCCCAAGGGCTGCGATCGCGAAGCATTTATTTGAGCGACAAGCGGCGCGACAACGGAATCCAACGTTCCAGGAACGACGGTGCTGCGGATCACAAGAACTTGCCGCTTTTTGGATGCTTTCAAACTCGGCGTGAGCTCCGCAACAACCTGACGAACAAGCGAAAGGTCAATCGAGCCATCGGCGGCCGACGGCGTACCAACCGCAATCAAAATTACATCCGCCTCGCCAACGCCGCTGTTGTCGGTCGTCGCTTGAAGTTTTTTTAATTTGAGAACCTTCTCGAGCGCTGCCTTTAAACCGGGTTCGTGAAACGGTGGGATTTTTTTCTTGATGGAATCGATGCGGCTCGCAGAAACATCGATTGCGGTCACATCGTGACCTTTGAGCGCCATGCCCACGCCCGTGATCAGACCAACGTATCCGCAACCAATAACGGAAATTTTCATGATGCGTGGTTATCGCGATACCAATTTACGGTTCGGGTTAAACCTTCGCGCAATTTGATTTCGGGTTTCCAGGAAATCGATTTTTTGGTTTTCGTTAAATCGGGACAACGACGCTGCGGATTATCGGACAAATAATGCACGTCTTCGCTCGTGACAAACTTAATCGGCAACGTGTTTCCAAAAATGGCCTGGGCTTCCTTGGCGACGTTGCTGATGGACACCTCTTCATCGTTTCCAACGTTAAATGCTTCGCCGTCGTGATTCGACAAAAGAAGTAACAACATGGCCGTAATAAAATCCGCAATGTAGCAGAAGCTCCGCGTGGCGCGCCCGTCGCTAAACAACGTCATCGCTTTCCCTTGCAAACCGTGGCTCACCAGGTCCGGAATAATCCGACCGTCGTCCAATCGCAAATGGGGGCCGTACACATTGAACGGCCGAATGATTTTTACGGGCACTTTTTTCTCGCGGAAATAAATCATGCACAGCGTTTCGGCCAATCGTTTGGATTCGTCGTAGCACGCGCGCAAGCCCGTGCAGGAAACATTGCCCTTGTACGTCTCCGGCGTGGGAATATTTTCCGGTGTCGGATCGCCGTAAATTTCGCTCGAACTAAGATAAAGAACGCTCGTGGTTTTTTTCGCGACGGCCATCTCCAAAAGGTTTTCGGTTCCCTTCACGTTCACGTGCACGGTTTGAAGCGGGAATTTGCGGTAGACCGGCGGCGATGCAATGCTGGCCGCGTGCACAATGTAATCAACCGGACCATCGATGCTCAACGGCTTTGAAACATCGTGTTTCTCAAATTGGAAATAGGATTTCTCTTTCAAATACGAAAAGCGGTCGGGCAATCCGGTCGCGTGATTGTCCATCGAGATAATTTTGCACGGTGTCGAAAAGATCGCCTCGTTGGCGTGGGCCAGCGTATCAACGATATAACTTGGAAGAAAACCGCTTCCGCCCGCAATGAGCACCGTCTTGCCTTCGAACTGCGAAAGCGCCGAGCCGACACGACGGCAAATGTTCTCAATATCTTCGGCGACAATATTGCGGTCGGTCGTTTTTACGGTATCAAAATGGGTATTGGACATGGTTAGTTGAGGGAGCGGATGGTACAGAATTCACGGTAGGGACACAAACGGAAATCCATCTACAACCACGCTGCCGCACCGTCGGTCCAGAACCCGTAACCGTACGCGTGAATTTTCTCGCGGACGAGTTCAATATGTTCCGGATACAACGGTTTCACGTCCCAATAATCTTCGGGCTCATGCGCAATCAGCTTGTAATCTTTGCCGTCCGACTTGTACAAGTATTGGTGACGAATGTTGTCCGTACCGCGGGGATCGCGTGGCAATTCTTTGATGTACCGTGGAACGAGCGCTGGAATCCAATCTTTTGAATTCAGCCCCCACGCGCTGTTCATCCCGTCCCATCCTTGGCTTTTCGGATAGGCGTGATGGTCGGCGTGATACCGTTCGAGCGCGTTTTTCACGCGCGTGAGATCATCGATTCGCTGCTTGTAAAAGTTGAGCCGCGACTTTAATCGGCAATAGATCAGCGTATAAGAGTGTTCCCCCTCGCCAAACTTTTTGTGCGCGCTTTCGACCAGCGTGAGGTCATAGGGTTTTAGCGCCTCACTGCCCAAACGAACCGCTTCGTCTGCTGACATATCCACAACGATCACAATGTCCGTATCGTGGTTGAATTTATTGGGATCAAATCGGGTGTCCGATTCGGTTCCAAACACCGGAAAATTGTCCACATAATTGGGTTCCAGCAACCACATCTTGCAGAAGGACTTGTATTCGTACCAGATGCCGTATTCGTGGCGGTTCACGCCAAGCCACGTAACGATCGGGCGGCGTGCGTTTTGCTGCTGCAAAAATCGGTTGGCTTCATAGAAACGGCGATAGTATCCGGCGTCCACAAAACCGTTCATCGAAACCTCCGACGACGAAACAAACCCCAGCGTACCGAGAAACAAACCGAGAACAAGCGCGACCGAACGGTTCCACTTCGTAAATAAGAAGGAGCCAATCAACGCGATGAAGATCCCCACCAGCATCAACGGCGTTGTTTCCGCAGGAATTAGCGCAAAAATTTTCGCACGCCCCAGGTGTTTGAGCACGAACGGCGAAATGCTGAGAACAGCCCCCACATAAAACATCAGAAAATGGGGCCATTTCCAGTTGAGATTGGTTGGAATGAGTCCGGCAAGAATTGCGACCGCGCAGATCGGAATAATCCAGCGACAGTAATAATAAAGCCATAACACGAATGAGAAAATGGGACTCTTCGGAAAAAAGGTATCGATGTAATAGAAAATGGCGTACAGAGCGAACGAAACCACAAACCACACGGAGATCGTTTTCTTTTGCGGCTCGATGCTTCTCCACCTCGCGAGAGCAAACAGCGAAACGGCCAACGCAAAACCGATGAGATTGTTGGACGGTGTGCCGTACACGACGCCGAACGTGCGCAGATAGTTGCTGTAGTCCGATTGGCTCATCGTCAGTTGCGCAAGATAAAACAGAAATGGCCGATGGAAGAAGATGTGGTTGATCGCTCCGTAAAACAAAAAGCACAGGGCCACGCCCATCAAGAAGCTACCGACGAATTTGAAAAAAGATTTTACGGTGAGCTCTTTTCGTATCAGCGTCCCTACGAGAAACAAAAGCGGAATCGGATAGAGGAACGGCAGCGTCGCGAAATGCGAGAAAAACGTCGAAGAAAAGAAGAACCCGCTGCCCAGGTACGGCCACAATTTCTTTTCGGACTGCAGGCCCTTGAGAACGCACAAAATACCCAACAACAGATAAAGAATAATTTGCCGCGTAATCCAAAAACTTCCATACGATCCGAGCGACCACAAATTGACACCGAAGAAAATCGTGGCGAGCAAACTTCCTTCGGCGGACACGAGGCGATTGATCACGAGATAAAACACGATAAGCGTCGCGTAGAAATAAAAGAAATACTGAACGTGGTGCGCGATCATCGGATCCAACAACTTGTAAAAAAGATAGGTGGGCAAAAGCGAGGGCAAACGATCGAGCCGACGGTCGGACTCGATGATGTACTTGAGATGATCGAAGTTAAGGGGCGCTCCGAGCGCCATCAAATCATCGGGGCCCGGACAATTGAACGGAATCCACGGAAAAATTCTCAGTATGACGAACGGATGAAGAATCAACAGAAGCGCAGCAACCCAACGCACGCGTTTTGTTTCGGTTAGGGAGAGCGAGGTCATGCAGAAATTTTTTTCCAAAGAAACACAGCACCCACGCAGCCCCGCAGAACGTACATTCCGATCGTGAGCAACGGGTGCGTTACGAGCTTTTTCCATTTTCCGTTTTCGACAAACACACCGACATATCGGTAGAAAAAGCCAACCTGGCGGCGCACGTCAGGATCGTTTTTTCCCCACATGCGCACGTATTCGCCGACATCGCCGGTGTACGCTTTTTTCTTCAGCAAATATCTTTTCAATGAGAAATCGGATTCGTTGTGATAAATAACGGTTTCGAAAATCGGCCTGACACCGTTCGAACGAACAAAATAAGAAAGCTCCCAAGACGTCTCCGTCGATTCCGTGCGGCGACGTGGAATCAGCGCGATCGTTCCGCCGATTTTTTTAATGCGTTTGTCGGCATCCCAATCTTCAGCCGCGTTGATCTTTTCGTTAAACCCGCCGATTTTTCGGAACACACCTTGTCGGAAGAAGCGCGCACCGTCAATGACCGTGCCGTCATAAAACGTTCGCTCGAACCGACGCACGCGGCACCAGAAGCTCGAACCGAGAATAATCTCTGGAATGTGCAGAGCCAAACATCCGGGTTCGGCCATTTTCTGAACGCATCGCTCGACGAGCAGCGGTGACAAAATCATGTCGGCATCGACATAAATGACGTAATCGCCCTTGGCCAACTCCAACATTCCAAAGTTGCGTTGGGCCGAGCGCTCAGGGCCTTTGTTAAAAACATTGGGCGTGTACGAAGCCGCGATTGGCTTGGTTTGATCCGTGGAGTTGTTATCAACCACGATGATTTCGATGTTGGGCCATGTTTGCAGTTCGATACTGCGCAAACACCATTCAATGTTGCGTTCTTCGTTTTTCGTCGTAACAACCACCGAGACCAGCGGCGCTAACACCGCGGTGCTTTTTTCGGCGCCCGAGACGGAAGAGGCCGGCTTCATCGAAGTCGGCTCACAAGATTTTGCGTAAAGAAGAGTCCACGAAGGAATTGCGCGCCGTACACAAGATGCGTAAAGATCGAATAACCGAGCGCGTTTAACGCCACCAGCGACGAAACATAACGCCGAAAATCAAAAAACGCTTTTACCATGGCGAGCCCGTAAATTCCCCATCCCGTGAGACAAAGTGCTTTGAGCACCGGCGGCATGCCGAGCGCAAAACCGGTCAATGAAAAAATCGTGAACAAAAGAAACATCGATGGAGCGAAGTATCCAATCTTGAGCGAGGTTTCGGGAAAGCGCTTTGCAAAAAATCCGCGGTGAAGACCGTACGCGCCCACTTGTTTCAGATGTTGGAAGAACCCGGCGCGGCGGTGATGCCACACCATTAGTTGAGGAACATAAAGAATCTTTTTCCCGGTCTTTACAATTTGCAGGCAGAGTTTTGTGTCTTCGCCCGGCCAATACGCACTATTAAAACCGCCAACGCCAAGAAAATCCGAGCGCCGCACCATGAGATTTACGGAGGGCCAGTCCTTTGTTTCGCGCACGCTTCCGAGCGGAACATAACGTTCCGGAGAACCGCCTGAGAAATGACTCAAGAACACCGCGCCCGAAACTTTCTGCCAAAAACTGTCTTCGGGCGGCGTGATCGCGGGTCCGCCGAGCGCGGACACATCGGGATCATCAAAATACGGGCGCGCCACCGTCAGTAAATCGGCTTTCGGATAGGAATCATCATCAAGGAACACAAGCACAAAACCTTTCGCGGATTCGGCGGCCAAGTCGCGTTTGATGCCGGGTCCAACGCGCCCGGACGCCATCAAACGAATGCGCGGATCGGACCACTCGGACGGCGCGTCATCGTTCGGAACGATAATGAGTTCCCAGTCGGAATCGTTGAGTTTTAGGATGTGAGACACCGTCTCCCGGACATAGCCGTTGATCGCTTTAACCGGAATGACGATGCTGAAGAAGGGCGCCGTCATGCCGGTTTCGGATGCGGAACCTCTTCCGGTGCGGATTTTCCTTTGCTGTGACGCGTCAAGTTATAGATGTGCTGCCGCACGCGACGGATCGCGCGCCACCCGTACGTGAACAAAAATTGCCAGTCGCGCTTCTTAAAACTCAGCAAGAACTGAACCTGGCGCAAAATAAACTTCGGATGAAACGCCACGTTGTAAATGTCTTTGATGGCCTGATAGTACTGTTCGTGCGGAATCGGCGTGCGCACGATGAGTTTGCTCATATCGTGATCATCGTAATCCTGCGCAAGAAGCACCCCTTTCTCGATACACTCGTTGTGATACGGGGTGTAGTCGAGCGGTGTGCAGATTGTCACTTGCAGCGTGCGCGCCAGACCTTTCAGCATGATGTCTTGCACCATGCTCACGGTTTGATTCAGTTGTTCCTGCGTTTGCCAGTGATACCCGACCATGATCGTCAGATGCGGATGGAGTCCGTACTTCGTCATCCAATCCAAGCAGCGGTAAGCATTCTCGGGCAAATAACCTTTGTTGAGTCGGTTCAGTGTTTCGGCGTCCGCGGCTTCGAACCCGAGCAGCGCGAAACGGAAGTTCGCTTTGCCCATGAGTTTGATGGTTTCTTCGTCGAGATATTCGAACCGCGTATTGAATCCGTAATAACAGTCGGCTTTGTGCAAATTTCGGTCGATGAGGCCTTGCGCAAAGCGCCGAGCGTCGGCGCCGCGGTACCACACGCCCGAATCGTCAAAAATTTCGCGCACTTTGTATTTGCGCACGAGCGTTTCGTATTCCTGCAAACTTTTTTCGACCGGCAACACCGAGAACGTTAAATCGGGACCGTTGTAACGACAGAACGTGCATTTGCCAAACATGCAATCGCGGATGACGCTCGTCGCGTAAGTGCCCGGGGTTTGAAGATAATTTCCGTTCTCGTACGCGTAATCTTTCCAGCGAACGAGATCGCGGTCCACCAACGGCGAGTTCTCGAGCGGTTCCACTTGGCGGAAATTTCCGGTCGACTGAATATTGCCGTACGAATCACGAAACGTGAGACCGTCCACTTTGAGATCTTGGCGCCAGGTTGTCGAATGCTGCGTGAGGAAGGGAACGAGCTTCGATAGAACAAAGTCAATGTGGTTGCTGCGCAGCACGATATCCGTTTTCGATTTCTGGAGTGTTTCTTCCGGTTTCCGCATCGAATGATAACCGGTCATAATAATGATCGTTTTCGGCGAGGCTTCCTTCAATTTATCGACGGTGTGCCAATAAAAATTCATGACCGGCGTAGTGCTTTCGAACACCACGACGTCGGGCCCCCAGTTCACAAGATCCGTGAACCATTTATCGAACGTTTTCAGCTGGGCGTTTCCGTCGTCCCAACGAACATCGTGGCCTTGATCGCGAAGCCATGTGGCGGCTTGCGCGTGAACGACCGGCAACAAATATGTCGGCTTCTTGAAAAATTGAACGTTCCGATTTTGCGACACCATGGCTTTCTGGCCATATTTGTTAACGATTGGTGGATACGAAATAGCAACTTTCATGAATTGATCTCCCGTTTTCTTTAGAAGAAAACTTCCGTAAAAATATTATCGCTCGGAATATTTTGGTCCCTGAGAATGCCGTAGCATTCAATAATCATCGAACGGTTCCCGCACAAATAAACGATGGAATTCGGATCCGCTTTGTTTTGGCGCAAGTAGTCGGACACGCGTCCTTTGAAATCCCCACCATTGTCTTGCGACACGCAGGAAATGTAGCGGCCCTTGGGATAGGATTCCCAATCGTAACGTTCGTCGGCTTTTCGCACGCCATGAAGCACTTTGTAATTTAAATCGGCGTAGGTTTTCGCGAAACAATGAAATGGCGCAATACCGGTGCCGGTTCCGATAAATAAGTACGGACGATCTTTCTTCGGATTGTTCAACACAAATTCTCCGTACGGGCCGTGCACTTCAACGTAGTCGCCCGGACGGCGGGATTTGAGCGCCACGCTCACCAATCCGCCTTCCACTTCGCGGATCAAAACATCGAGATACGGGTCGTTTGGCGAGGAGTAAAGAGAATATTCACGGTTCACACCCGAACCCGGCACGCCCATGTTCATGAGCTGACCGGCCCGGAACTGAAAGTTTTTTCTTTCAACACGGATGCAATAGGTGCGATCGGACAGGAACCGAACTTCCAAAACGCGATGCAAAATATTGGCGGTGTCTTTGGTGATGAGATCTTCAACCGACGCTTTGTTATCCGATTTGACGTTGCTCATGAGATTCCAAGCCCCCCGAAAGAATAATTCCAAAAATTAATATCGCGGTGCCCACCGCGCCCAAAATAAATACAACGCTTAACATCGACGGATGAAACAAAGACACCAGAGCAATTTCCACAAACGCTCCCACCATCATTACGTATCCAAAAAGCCGATGACCACGCGCCACAAAGTAATTCATCAACACCGTTAAAAGCGCCACCGGCAACATCGAAATGCCGTAGTATTTTAGGATGACCGCCGAGGCGTCGTAACGATGCGCGAACAACACACCGATGATCGGTTCCGGCCACAACAAAAACAACAGCGCGCCAATTCCTGAAAACAACACCGTGTACGCGCACGACCGAAACAGCAGCGGTAACGTATTAACATTTCTCGCTTTGCTTTCCGAGACCATTGGAAACATCGCCAGCACGAGCGCCGCCGGCACATAGATCACGGCACGGCCCAACACCGCGGCCGACGCGTACAACGCGGCGTCCTCGGCATGAAAATATCGGTTCACGAGAATAAGATCCATCTGCGTGATAAGCGCGAACGCAAGGTTTGCGACAAGCACCGGAACCATGTCCCTCCAAGCCAGCGGTTCAGCGTCGGCGTGCGCGGGAAGATGTCCAACATCTTTCTTGACCACGAAAAACGCCCACAACCAAATCACAAATTGCGAAAGAAAAAGCCCGATAAGCACGCCGTTCACGCCCAAGCCAAGGCCTCCGGCCAGCCCGCACAAAATAAAACGCGATGGTCCGGTGAAACCTTGCAGGAACGCAAACCATGAACTTTCTTGCAGCCCCTGAAGAATGGCCAGTGGAACCGGCATCATGATCGCCGAGAATGCGCAAAGACCGAGCAATAGCACTGGAACAATTGAAGGCGAGCGAAGAAACGCAGCAAACGGCGCAGAAAAAATTGTGTAAATCACAAATCCCACCGCGCTTCCCACCAACAAAGTTACCGAAACGCGCTTCAACAAACCACCGATCGCACCGAATTCGTCCGCGGCCTTGTGTTCGGATGTTTTACGCGCGATCAGCATCTGCATCGTGGAGACCGGCACGCCGAACACAACCAGCACCCCGAGCAAAACATTCATGAATCCATATTCGGCCGTTGTGAGCGTGCGCCCCAGCACAACTTGCAAACCGTAATTGGCGACGCCCGTCACAACCACGCCGACCAACAAATAACACATCGAGCGAAACAAGCGATCGGAAAGGATTCCCTTTCCAATTCGCACGCCGTGCCGAAGAACCATTTACGGTTCGACCGCTTTCATTTCTGGCGCGACCGTGCTGTAGTGATGCGTGCCAAAGTTGAGCCGGTCCCGAACAATATACAGCGGACGGTTGATCACCTCGGTGTGAATGGTGCCAATATAAAATCCCACGAGACCAATGGCCATGAGCACGATGCCCATAAGAAACGTGTTCACCACCACCACGACCGCGAGCGGAGTGAACACTTCGGTCGCAAACAATTTCGCGATCAACATACGAACCAAAAGCAGGCCGCTCAGCATTGTGATGACGAGCCCGAGATACGCCGCGAGCCGCAATGGAAAAAGTGAAAAGGAGGTGAGACTGTTAACGGCCAACTGCCAAAGCCGACGATACGAAAACGATGTTTCTCCATCGAGCCGAGAATCCGCATGGAAATAAATGTTTTTGCGACGGAAGCCCATCCAATCAACGAGGCCTCGAAAAAGTCGCGCGCGCTCGGTCATTTCGCGAAACACGTACAACACTTTTTTATCAATTAATCGGAAATCGGTTGTACCCGGCGTAAATTCCAAACCGGACGACCAACGCATAATTCGGTAGAAAAGATACGAACCAAGCCGCCGGAACAGCGGATTCTTCGCCGTGCTTTCGCGGATGGCGATCACGACGTCCGCTCCTCGCTTCCATTCGTCCACCATGGTGGGCATGAGCTCGGGGGGGTGCTGCAAATCGGCATCGATGCAAATAATGGCGTCCGCGCTCGCTGCGTGCGCACCGGCCGAAAGCGCAATCTCCTTGCCGAAATTGCGCGTTAAGCTCACGACTTTTACTTTTTGGTCTTCTTCTGAGAGCGCTCTTAAAACCTCAAACGTACGATCGCGACTGCCGTCATCCACAAAAAGGTATTCCCACTGAATATCCGCTATTGCCGCCGTCACTTTCTTCAAACGAAGATACAGAGGTCGAATGTTTCTTTCTTCTTGATAGACGGGAATGACGACGGTTAGGCGTGTCATAAAGCGCGGTGCGCCTTAAACGTTGACGAGAGGCGCCGACGCGTCGGACACGCCCAGCGCTTTTTTGAAGTAAGCGATGGTATTTTTTAATCCCTGTTCGACCGGAACGCGCGGTTCCCAACCAAGCAACTGTTTCGCGACGCGGATATCAGGGCGGCGCTGCTTCGGATCGTCGACCGGAAGAGGCTGATAAACAATTTCGGATTTTGTGTTGGTGAGGCGCCGAACCCATTCGGCGATTTCTTTTACGGTCATCTCGTGGGGGTTTCCAATGTTCACGGGCGTTTGCACATTGGAATTCAAAAGGCGGTCAATACCGTCCACCAAATCGCTCACGTAACACAGACTCCGGGTTTGTGAACCGTCTCCGTAAACGGTCAACGGCTCCCCTTTGAGCGCTTGCGTGATGAAGTTTGGAACCGCACGACCATCACGAAGCCGCATGCGTTCCCCATACGTATTAAAAATTCGCAGCAACCGCACCGACACATTGTGATAGCGGTGATACGCCATCGTCATTGCTTCGGCAAATCGTTTTGCTTCGTCATAAACGCCGCGCGGCCCCACCGTGTTCACATGGCCCCAATAGGTTTCGGGTTGCGGATTCACTTCCGGATCGCCATAAACTTCCGAGGTGGAGGCCAGCATAAAGATGGCCTTTTTGTCTTTGGCCAAACCGAGGGTTTTGTGCGTGCCGAGCGCGCCCACTTTTAATGTTGGAATCGGATGTTCGGCGTAATCGATGGGACTGGCGGGACTGGCGAAATGGAGGACAACGTCCAACTTTCCGGGAACGTGAATGTAATTGGATACGTCTTGTTTAACGAACGTGAAATGCTCGTTGGCAAACAGATGTTCGATGTTATCGAGACGACCGGTGAGCAAGTTATCCATGGCAATCACGTCGTTCCCTTTGCTCAAGAAATGTTCGCAGAGATGACTGCCGAGGAATCCCGCGCCGCCCGTAATTAAAATTCGCGTGGTAGGGCCTCCAAATTGATTTCTGACGAAAGGTTTACCATTTTTGAATTGCGAATATCAATTAAAGGAAGGAGAAAAAACACGCAAAAACGAAAAAGAAACGCAAACTACTTGGAATCGTCGATCAAACAGAACCGAAGAATCGTAAAAATCGCGGCCAAACCGTCTTTCCAGCTAATTTTTTTTCCCTCGGCATAGGTGCGTCCCCGGTAGGAGATTGGAATTTCGTAGACGCGGCATTTGCGCTTTGAGACTTTGGCGGTAATTTCCGGCTCAAAACCAAAGCGGTTTGACCGGATGGGAATGCTCTTTAACATGTCCGCGCGAAACACTTTGTAACCGGTTTCCATGTCGGTGAGGTTCAAATTTGTGCACATGTTCGACAGCAGCGTAAGGAATTTGTTACCGACGTAATGCCAGAACAACAGCACGCGCACCCGCTCGCCTTTAAATCGAGACCCGTACACAACGTCCGCATCGCCCGACACGATGGGCTCAATGAGCCTTGAAAATTCTTTCGGATCGTATTCAAGATCGGCGTCCTGGATCCCAATAATATCACCGGTCGCTGCCCGAATACCGGTACGAAGCGCGGCGCCTTTGCCTTGATTTTTTTCGTGGAACAGGAATTTGATTTCTTTTTCCTGCGAGTGAAGATTCTCAAGAAATTCCCGCGTACCGTCGGTGGATCCGTCATCGACAACAATGATCTCTTTGGGAATTGATAATTGCTTTAGACGGGCAATCGTGCCAGGCACCAACGCGACTTCGTTATAGACCGGAACAACAATCGAAAGTCGCGTCAGCGCGTTCATCAGTTCAACAGCGAATCCACAAGATGATCAGCAAACGGCAGCGAGCATGTGAAACCGGGCGACACGGCGTTCAACACATGGAGAGAGCCGCCTTTCTTTTCGATGAGAATATCATCGACAAGCTTGCCGTTTCGGTCGATAACCTGCGATCGGTTTCCGTTTTTGCCGGGCAAGAAATCCTTTACCTCGGCTCCGCGCACAAGTTTTTGTGCTTCGCCGATGAACATCGCGCGATTGAACGACATCGCCATTTGCTGACGTGCCATCCGTCGGAAATCTTTTGACGCAAACATTTTCCAGAAATTTGCCGTGGAAAACATTTTCAGCGTGTCCCCCCACCCAATCGAGGTCGGCTTGTACGATTCGCGCCCGAACGCCATTGTGGCGCTGGGGCCAATCATGAGGTCGCCGGAAATCATTTTTGTCCAGTGCACGCCCAGGAACGGATAGTTCAAATCCGGCACCGGGTAAATCATGGAGCGTACGAGATTCTTTTTTTCGGACGTTAGCTTAAAGTATTCGCCGCGGAAGGGCACGATCGTATACGAAAGGCCAACGTCCATTTTGTGCGCGACATTGTCCGCGTACAAGCCGGCGCAATTGAAGAGTTTCGGCGCGACGTAGGCATCGGAACCGGCCAACACCCGATAATCGGGCCCCACTTCTTCGATTGCGCGCACACGCTCACCAAAGAAAAATTGAGCCCCCATTTGCTTGGCATCCTCGACGAGCGCTTGCGTCACGTATTTTCCACTCGTGATGGCTCCCGACGGGGCGTGAAGCGCAGCAACACCGATCGCGTTTGGTTCCAATTGTTGCAACCGCTTTGCATCGATGAGTTCGACACCCGGCACTCCGTTCGCGACGCCACGGCGATGGATCTCCTCGAGCACGGATTTCTCTTCGTCTTTCAATGCCACAACCAGCGTGCCCACGGGCTCGAGCGGCACGTTTTTCTTCGTACAGAATTCTTTCATGCGCACGTTGCCTTCAACGCAGAACTTGGCCTTGAGGCTTCCTGGTTTCAGATTAAACCCGGCGTGCACGACGCCGCTGTTGCGTCCGCTCGTGTGTTGCGCGGGCTCGTTTTCTTTTTCGATCACAGCCACGGATTTCGCTTTCTTGCGCAACAGCAGCGACCGCGCGACCGCGGAACCGATCACGCCGGCTCCAACAACAATGCAATCGAAGCGCTTCATTTCTTTGTGGCGATCACGAGATCGCAGACCGCGAGAATCCATACAAGATGGGTGTTTTCGACAACGTTGTACGCGGTGCTGTCGACCCAAAAGTTTAAGCCTCCGAGCGCGCGCAGCGGATTCGAATTTGAAAAACCGGTAAACGTCGCTAGCGAAAGATTTTTTGACTTCGCGTACGTTGCGCCATTCACCATGTTCGGTGATTTTCCGCTTGAGCTGATCAGCACGACGACGTCGCCCGGGTCCGCATAAAATTCAAGCGCTCGCGCCACCCAATTTTCATAGCCGTAATCGTTTGCGAAACACGTGATCAAGTCAGCTTCGTTGAAATTGACGGCTCGAATGCCGGCCGTCTTCGTGAAATCGACCGCCGCATGGCTCGACATGGCGGCGCTGCCGCCATTGCCGACAAAAATCGTCTTTTTGCCAGCCTGGTTCGCTTTCTCGATCCAATTTTTAAGCTCAACAAGATCTTTGTACACACCGGGCGCAATAATCGTCTTCTTGTACTGCTCAAAGTATGTTGAGAGCCAATTCTGCTCGTCCATCGTTTCTCCTAACGTTTGTAAAAGTGGATCATTTCAATACCAAATCTGGCGCGGACAATGGAGTCGCCTCGAACAGGATCTGATAAGAAAACAGACGCGGTCGCAGCTTAATGAGCCAGCGATTGATCGTCTCGAGCTTCTTGGCGACAGACGCCGGCCACCCCAACGACGCAAACGGGAACGGAATATAGTGCTCGTGCGTGATCACAAAACCCGTTTGGGTCAAAATGTTTCGGAACGTGTGCGCCGAGAAAAGCCGTTTGTGCGTAATATCAAGAATCCCTCGGCGACCGTAGTTGAAGTGCCCGAGCAGGAGCATGATTCGAATCACGATAAAAGCAACATTCGCGGTGCTGCACACAAATCGAGGGGACGTCGGAAATTTGTGTTGCGATAAATTGAGCAGAAAGCTCTCGGGCACGGCCAAATGCTCGAGCACATCCAACATAAGAATGGTATCGAACTCGTCCCGAATAAGAACATCGTTAAGCTTGCCCAGCTCCGTCTCAAGATTTATTTGCTCGTACCGAAAACCATCCGGGGACACTTCCGATCTCGGCAAAACATCGATACCAACCACCCGACATCCCTTGCGCTTGCTCAAATAGGTCGCGACGTATCCTTTCGAACAACCGATATCAAGGACGCGACTCTCTTTGGGAACAATGTTCTCGGATTCGCACACGAGCGAATGCGGACTCACCGATGACATTTTGCTTTCGTAAACGGGCGCCTCGTGTTGCTCACGCGTCAGGTGCGCGTCGGAGAGAATCGACGCGTGGAACCGCACGTCGTAAAACAAGTGAAAGCGCTGAAAGAAAAACTTGAGTGAGGATTTCAGCGCGTCTTTGAGCGAACCACCGCACGATCCACCGCCAAACGTATTGCGTGGCAACGCAACTTCTTTGATGGGACGTTGCGCGTGAACAAACTGCAACAGAACCTCGGTATCAAAATTCTCACTGTTCGTATTTAAGACATAGGCGATATTGGAAAGCGCGGCTGTGTTATAAATCCTCACGGCGGACCGCCAGCCTTTCAGGCCGGCGCCGGTCAACTTGTTATGAATACCTCCGGCAATTTTGTCCACGACCGAGCGATATTCGTTCACCGCCAACAGCGCATCGTTGTCTTCGCTATCAAACGTGCGGAACATTTCCGGCAATTGGTTTAACAAAGCAACGTTGCAGCCTTGCAGCACAGCGACCGATTGAAACCCGTTTTCGACTGCGTACCGGAAAACGATTTTCTGATTTCCACCGACACCTTGCGGCGACTTGTTTTTCAATACGTGGGCGTTGGGGGTCGGCGCATTTTTGAGAAAAGATTCTGTTATCTCTCGATCGTTTGAATCGGGGCGATCCGCGATTAACAAATAGACATTCGCATCGCCGCGATCAACATTTTTACGGTGCAAAACAAAAATTTGTGCGGTCATGAACGTGGGGCCGCCGCTTCAAATTCATAGATATCAACAGACTCCCCCTTAATTCTTTTCGGCACAGCGTCAAACGTGGCGACGAGGCGCGCTTCCGTGCGCAGCTGTTGCAACCAACTCTTGTACCGATCTTGCACGTACCACTTCTTGAGTACGACAACCCACCGAATTCCATTCGCGTGCAACACGCGCGTACCGTCGGACGCCACATCGAGCAGCTCTTGCGCTTCAAACGCACGCTGCGTTCGCCCTGGCAAATCGCGCATCTCCTCAATCGTTTTCTTGATGTAGAAAAGCTCGTATCCACCGCCCGGGTGACCAGCCGACAACGTTTCGAAATAAATGGCGCGCGGATGATTCAGCTCCCGCATGCGCTGCGCGAGACGGTCCGTTTGCGTTTTGTCCATCAACAATTGCGGTCCGTAATAGAAGCCCGGCAAAAACAGTTTTTCTCCGCTCGGCACATTTTTTTGAATCCATTCCTTGGCCTGCGTTCGGCAATCGGGCAGCGCCAGATAATAACGGTTCAAGCAATAGTCCGATGCCAACACGGCGACGAACGCTAAGATAATGACGCTGCGCTTGACGACGCTCTGTCCGAACGTCTCCAGCACATACACAACACCGAACGAGGCCAGCAAAATTAATGGAAGAGACAAAAGCACCGTGTAGCGAATCACATTCCCATAAAAAGAAATGAGCAATATGGGCCAAGCACTGACCAGCGGAAAAAAAAGAACCGCCATCTTTTTATTCTTCCGAATTGCCGCAAAGGCTCCAACCACCATCAAAACAAAACCCACGCCCCAGGTATCCAAGAATTGGAAAAAATTAAGCGCCATCGCCGCAAATTTCTCGCGGCTCACGTTCGAAAAAATTCCCACGTCTTCAATCTCGTAATGCTCGGTAAAGGTCGGCATCGCCCCTTTTAAATCGATCAACAGGTACGGCGTTCCCAAGAAGAAACCAACGAGAACCATCGCGAATCCGGCCAACATGTATTGAATTTTCGTTCGAAGTGAAATCGGCTGAAAAAATGCTACCGCCAGCAGACTCACAAACGGAGCGGCCACGTAGTGCGAAGAAATGGAAAGCCCGATAAACAATCCCATCAAAAGGTAAGACTTAAGGCCCGCACCGCTCATTATTTCGTGCAGCGGAACAAGCGCGCAGGCCGCGCAGAACACGAGAAGGCTGTAAGGCACCGCTTGTATCCCAAAATTAGAAAGAGCGCTCGACAGAAGCGCTAGACATGCCGCACTCCACGCTATTTTCTGATTATAAAAACGCGTGCCGATCACATAAAAAACCAGCGGAACCAGGCAGAGAAACGCGGCACTGAGCAACCGCGCGCACAAAAAGAAAAAGCCCGGATGATAAAGATATTGCTGCGCGAATTGCGCGGACGTCGCCACGAGACTCATTAAGAGACCCGCTACGTAGATTGCCCCGAGCATCGCGAACAGCGCGTACTTCCACAGCGATGGATATTTGAAATCGTGCGGATTCAAGTCGCCCGTCCCAAAATGCGCAGCCACGTTCAGATGGTGCGGCTCGTCCGTGTTGTAATTGTTCGGCAAGTCCATTCCGATCTTGTACGCGTGGACAAAGAACCCAACCACAAACAGCAACAACAGCGGATAACGCGTTAGTAGCTTGGATAACTTCATTGTTGCTCGGGGCTTTGCGCCAAATTATTTTGGATGACGGGCATAAGGTCCTTATGAATCAGGTCCGCAACAAGCGCGGCGCCTTCGTTTGTAAAGTGATAAAAATCTGAAAAATAACGACTGCTCTTCGGGAGTTCGTGAGCCAAGTCGATCACGATGACATGTTCGGTCCGTAAATCAAGAATACGCTGGTTGTACATTTCGAGCAACGCCCCTTTAAGATGTCCGTTTTCGTTGTCGGACACCGCCATGGTGCCCAAATTCACACCTGTTACATCATCAACCGCGTCGCCAAACAACGCGGGAACCGTCACGTACACCGGCATGATGTTATTGTCGCGACAGAGCTTTAGCAATTGATGAATTCGCCCATCGAACGCTGGCAACAGGCTTTCTTGCTGCTTTTTCAAGCGGTCACGAACAATATTTTCCGGTAAATCCATGCGTGGAATTGTTCGCAAATCGTATTCGCCGTAGGCCATTGAACGCTTCACGCCGAGAGTCCGCTGCGCGAGGTTCACGAGCAAATTAATCGTTTCAATGTTTCGGCTGACGGAGCGCAAAAAATCAATCGCCGAATTAAACTGGAAGCGCCCCTGCACGATGGAATTATCAAATTGGCTCTGCCCTTCGATATTAATGTCATTAATACCCACAAAGAAAATCACCATCTTGGGCTTGAGTTTCACGACATAGTCTTCCATTAAAAGAATATTCGCGATGGACGAATGCCCGGCAAAACCCGCGTTGTTGAGCCAAAGATTTGCGACGGCCGCACGAAGCTTCTCTGCAAGGCGATCCTCCCATGTTTTTCCCTCGCTTAAGTTGTCGCACGCGGCCGAGCTCCCGCCCACGATGATGACAGAGTAATGATCCGAGAAATTTGCAGGTGGCTCCACTCCACGGAAACCCAGCGAATTTTTTCTCACGTGCACGACCGGATCCAGTCGCACGGCGTTTTTGTTGACAAACACGTATTCTTTGTTTGCCGGCAAAACAATTTTCCCGCCTTTCGCGATGAACGGCGAAGGCGAAAACATTTCGAGACGCACTTCCATCGCGCAAAAAACAAGCGCCGCGAGCATTAAAAACTTAATGGCGAGTTTCGGGATCGTCTTCATTTGCATAGCTAAAACTGAAAATAAATAAACTGCGCTTCTCGAAAGACGCCGAACACCACAATCACAAAAACAAGAGCCGCATACGCCGTCCATCGAAGCACCGCATTTTGACGAAGCAATATCTCGCGCCAATCCTGTTTTTCCGACCATTTTTCAATTCCGAAAAGCACCGGAATGGTAACAGCCACGACAATCCAATCAACACGAAGCAGCCCGAGATTTGCAATTGCGTTGCCCATCGGCGCGAGAAGATTGGAAAACTGGTGCCTCAAAATATAAAGCGCGTCGGACACATTGCTCGCGCGGAAGAAAACCCACGAGACGCACACCACCGCAAACGTTGCGAGCGCGCGCAGCGGGCGCCAGAGATGAAACCGATCTCCTTTCACGTAATACAGTCCGACAAAACACCCATGCAGCAGTCCCCAGCAGACGAACGTCCAGTTCGCGCCATGCCAAAGCCCGCTCAGCATGAACGTGAGCAGCAAATTGAAAACCCATCGGCTCTTTGTGACGTGACGCCCACCAAGCGGGATATACACATAGTCTCGAAACCACGTGGAGAGCGAAATATGCCAACGCTTCCAAAACTCGGCGATCGATTCAGAAAAATACGGCGACCGAAAGTTTTCCATGAGCCGAAATCCCATCACTTGCGCGCATCCGCGTGCGATGTCCGAATATCCTGAGAAATCGCAGTAGATTTGAACCGCAAAAAAGAACGTTGCCGCCAGAAGTGCCACTCCCTGAAACTGACTCGGATGGTTGTAGACTTGGTCGACCAATGTGGAAACGCGATCCGCAACGACGACTTTTTTAAAAAGTCCCCAGGCCATCAGAACAATGCCGCTGCGAAATCGCTCATAGTTAAAACGATGTTCCTCATAAAATTGATGCAAAAGGTTTTGCGGTCGTTCGATGGGACCTGCCACGAGCTGCGGATAAAACATGACGTACAACGCGAAAATACCGAAATGGTGTTCGGCTTTTTGGTTTCCGCGATAAACCTCGATCGTGTAACTGAGCGACTGGAATGTGTGGAAAGAAAGTCCAATCGGCAAAATAATCTTCAGCATCGGTATCGGATAATTCCACGCGATGAGATGGGCCAACTGCGAAAAATTCGCGTTCAAGAAATTGAAATATTTAAAAACGGCCAGCACGCCAACGTTCGCCACGATGCTTGCCAATAAAATCGAGCGACGCGTCCCACCCGACGTTCGCTCCATCGCACGAGCGGCCACATAATCGACCGTGATCGTGAAAAACAAAATGAGAATATAAACGGGAATAAAACACATGTAGAAGTAACAACTGGCGGCCAATAACCAAAACCAACGCGCGCGGAACGGAAGCAGGAAATAAACGGCGGTGACAACCGGGAAGAAGATGAGGAAACGAAACGAATTAAACAGCATGGGGCGGGCTGATCATGCACTTACTCGAAAACAATGTACGAATAGTCGCCGGTGTAACCGGTTTGTTTAAAAATCCATTCCCATTCATCGGGTGAGTAAAAGCTCCGGCACGTGAGTTGCCAATAAAGCAGATTCGCTTTCTCCCGCTCGTTGCGGAAGGATTCGATGATAATGTGTTTGGCACCTCTGCCCACGCGTTCAACCTCTTTTAACGCGGACCACAATTCGTAATTGCGCAGGTTATGAAACGTCGTGATCGAGACCACAAAATCAAACGACTTGTCCGGAAACGGAAGCTTCGTCGCGTTTCCCACTTGCAAAAACGGCTTTACCTCCGGTTTTGCGTTTTCAATTCCATACGATGAGATATCAATTCCAGTGACCTGCGCCTTCGGAAGAACTTGCATAAATTCATAGAGCAGAAATCCTTTTCCGCAGCCCACGTCTAAGATTTTCGCATCGGGTTTCAGCTTGTAGTGTTTCACCATCGCTTCGGCGATCGCGCGCCAGCGCCCGTCGTATTTGTAGCCGCCGTAGCCGTATTTGCGGTCGCCATCCCAATAATCTTTGCCAAACTTCGTGGCGACCTCGGCGCACTCGGCTTTGTCGTACTCCACAACGCGTTGAACATAATCGCGCTTGGTGGATTTGTGTAACCCCATGATGAAATCTACGTAAGCCATCGAACAACTCCTTTCTGCTTAAAATATCACCGGAAATCGAACTTCCTTCAAGTAATTTTTCGCTTTATTTACGCGTCGAATTAGCATTTTTGAAGTTTCGTTTCCGGATTCAAATCTCTCCGGCAAAAACGAATTAAGAGCAATGCAACTCCATTTGAGCGCGAGCACCGGATAAAGCAATCGGCAACGTGCGCCCAATGTGACGTCCGCTTGGAAATATCGTCGAAGGGGTTTCAAAAAATCCGACGAAAATTTCTTTGGGAATGGCAGTCGCGGCTGCAAAATAAAGTCGCAAATACCCTTCGCCGGATCATCCCAGCCAGCATATTCAAAATCGACGAACCGCAGACGATTTTTGGGCGTGAGAATAGCGTTGTGAAAACCGAAATCCGACGGCGATAAACAGCGCAACTTTTGCGGCAAAACAGCCGCGACGGAAACTTTTTCGTCGCGCGCACCGCGTCGCACACCATTTTTTATTTCCGCCCAGGTTGGAACAAGTTTCGATGAGACGAACCGAATGGCCAAGCGATGAACCGGGGTAACGGGTTTTATGCGACGGAGCCGGCGAACACGCTCGTCCACGAGGAGAAGGTGGTCATTGATCGAAAAACACGCTTCGGAGGCGGCCGCCAATCGCGCGGCGGCCTTTGAAGCACGGTGTTTGTTCAGCTCGACAAAAAACGTCGCCATTTCGGTCACCCGACGTCGATTGATATCGGATTCGGTGAGCGGTCGCCCCTCAACAAACTCGTAAATTCCGAGACGCCCGACCTCGTCTTTCGCCAGCGGCTTTGGCACGGAGCGAAGGCCCTGCTTCCACGCGAATTCGCAAAACCGAAACTCGTTTCGCAACCGGTTCCGTTTGTCCCCCGCGTGCTGCGCATACACTTTCAGGAAATATTTCTTCGGGCCGCGCCGAACAAGAAAACCTTTGTTGTTTCCCGCCCCTCCGAGCGGAATCATTTGGAAGGAGTTGCTCACAGAAGCAGGCGCGCCAAACCTTGCCAAGACGTTTCGCGTTCGAACGATACCTTCTTGTGTTCGTTGTGCGGATCGAACAGGATCTTTCTAACCGAAGATGGGAAGTCAGGGCGCTCAAGAAATTCGAGCAGATCATCAATCACGACATCGCACTTCATGGCGGCGATGCGTTTGATTTTCTGTTCCTGTGTGGGTTCAAAAAACGCTTTCTCCGTAAATTCGTGCGCGGTCAGCCACGCGTACGCGGGTCCGTGCAAATCCGTAAACGGCGACAGCGCGGACTTGGCGGTCTTGTGGCTAATAATAAGGAGCTCGTGACCCTTTTCTCTGGCTTTGGCGAAAAAATCGCTCACCCCGGGGAATGGCTCGGCCTTCGCGATTAGCTGGCCGTACACGATGCCCTGCAGACGCGTCCATTCATCGTTTTTCTTTTCGGCGTGCAGCCAATCGTGAATTCCTTTTTTGGAAAGCGGAGCCTTCGCAGGGATTAATTTTTTCTGGCGGGCGGCCGACAAGAACAGCGGATCGAAACAGACAATCGTGTTGTCGAAGTCGATGCCAATCCGCATCAGATCTTCATGTCAATAAGCGGTCGCACCACTTTTCCGGCTTCGAGTTCGTCCATCGCGCGATTGATCTGACCGAGCGGGTAAACATTCGTGGTGAACAAATCGGTTTTGATCCGGCCTGATTGGAAGAGCTTGAAGTACCGCGGAAAATGAACGTCCGGGTCGTTGTCGCCACCCCAGGTGCCCAGCAACCGCTTTCCATCGTTCAATTGCCGAGGATTCACTTCGATCTTGCTGCCGTGCTTCGCATTCCCGATGACAACCGCCGTTCCACCGCGCGGCCGAACACTTTCAAGAGCTTGTTGCATCGCGATCGGCTGGCCGGACGCTTCAATCGCAAAATCCAAACCCTCCGGAACGATGGCCGCCAAATCTTTGAGAACGTTGTCCCCTTTTACGAGCACCGTGTGCGTCGCGCCAATCTTTTTTGCGGCATCCAGCTTCATTTGGTTCACGTCAACCGCAATCACCGGATAACAACCGGCCACCACAGCGCCCATAATTGCGAAAAGTCCGACCCCGCCCACGCCAAACACCGCCAAGCTTTGTCCGGCTTGCGCGCGCGCGGTGTTGAGCACCGCACCCATTCCGGTGGGAAGCGCACAACCAAAAAACGCCGATTCTTTTTTCGGGAAATCCGGTGAAACTTTGTTCAGTCGGTTTTCGCTAATCACCGAATAGCGACCAAACGTCGTGATCGCTCCCGAATTCACAGTTTTGCCGCTCCAGACGTATTTCGTGCTCGGCACTTCAAAACCGGATCCTTTCATCCACGAGAGAACCACTGTGTCGTCCACTTTCACTTTCTTGACGCCGGGCCCCACTTCGCGAACAATACCGATTCCTTCGTGCCCCAAGCAGTGCGGCAAAAATTTGTCTTCGCCTTTGTATCCACGCGCCTCGAGCAGTTGCGTCTGACAAATGCCGCTCACCAAGATTTCAACAATCGATTGTCCCGGTTGCAGCGACGGGATTTCAAGATCGGCAATCTCCAAAGGTTTTCCAAGTTCAACTAAAACAGCGGTGCTGGTTTTCAAGACGTCCTCCTCAACGATTTCTCGATATCCGAAATTATTTTTTGTTCCGACAAACCCAATTTCTCGCGCGCGTACTCCAGCGTCGAGGCTTCGTGCATAAACTCGTCCGCGGTGCCGTATCGCAGGAATGTCGCTTTTTGCGGACCTTGATCCGCAAGCCATTCCGCAACGCTCGCCCCAAAACCGCCAATGCGGAAATGTTCTTCGACACTTACGACCGCAGAAAAATTCGCGAACACCGATTTAAGCAGCGCTTCGTTGAGCGGCTTTATCATCGGCACGCTAACGACGCGAGACGTTATATTTTTTTCGGAAAGTTTTTTTGCCACATCGCGCGCAAGCGGCAACACCACGCCGGTCGAAAGCAAGCAAACGTCTTTCCCCTCTGTGATCGTGATGGCGTCTCCCCATTTGTACGACAAAGGTTCTTTGTGCATCACCTCTTCGCCTTTTTTCCCGATACGAATGAACACCGGACCTTTCTGTTTAACCGCTTCGCGCAACATCACCCTCGTCTCGACGGGATCGGCCGGGCACAGAATCGTGAGATTGGGCAACGATTTAAGAATCGCCACATCTTCGAGCGAGTGATGCGTCGGACCCAGCGACGCGTAGCCGAGTCCGCCTCCAACGCCGACGAGCACGACCGGCAAATTGTGGTAGCAAACATCCAACCGAATTTGCTCGAAGCTTCGCCCAATCAAAAACGAATTGATCGTGTAGACAACCGGGCGAAGTCCCGAAAGCGCCATCCCGGCCGCGACACCAACCATGTTTTGCTCGGCAACGCCGCAATTGAAGAAACGATCGGCTTGCGCGGCTTTGTAGTTGTCAAAAAGTTTGTTACCGATGTCGCCCGACAAAAGAACGATGGAGGGATCGGACTTTCCAAGCGCGGTGATTTCGGCGGCGAACGCGTTTCTCACAGAAGTCCCAACTCTTTTTTCGCTTTCACTACTTCTTCGGCCGTCGGCGTTCGGTAATGCCAATTGTTGTCGTCTTCCATAAACGAAATGCCTTTTCCTTTTACGGTGTTCGCGACGATGGCCACAGGCTTACCGCTCGCGTGTGGTGCGAGACTCAAGGCCGCAATCAATTCGGAAATATTGTGACCGTTCAGTTCCACTGCGTGCCAACCAAACGCTTCCCATTTCTGTTTGAGCGGAGCGAGTGCCATCACTTCGTTTGAGCGGCCGGTCGCCTGCCATTTGTTGTAGTCGACAATCGCCGTGAGCGTGTTCAGCTTCTGCCCGCCCGCAAACATCGCCGCTTCCCAAACCGAACCTTCATCGCATTCGCCATCGGACAAAAGGGCAAACACACGATGCTTCTCTTTCTTCACGCGCGCGGCGAGCGCCATTCCAACCGCGATCGGCAATCCGTGTCCCAAGGACCCGGTCGCCGCTTCCACGCCCGGGACGCATTGCGGTCCGGGATGCTCGCAAAGCGGGCTGCCGGCTTCGGCGTAGGTGTCGAGCATGGCGGGATCAATGAAACCTTTGAGAGCAAGCGCTGTATACAGCGCGGTGGCGGCGTGGCCTTTACTGAAAATAAATCGATCGCGGGAATTGTCGGTGGCGTTCTTCGGATCAATTTTTAACACGCCCCAGTAGAGCGCGACGAGAATATCCACACAGGAAAGCGATCCACCGAGATGCGGCGTCTCGGCACGGTGCGACATTTCAACAAGCTTCCCACGGATCTGCGCGGCAATTTTTTCGAGATCGACGGAAGCGGCTGCTTTCACTTTAAATTGAGCTCCTGCATGCGCTTGATGTTGTAATAGCGGCTCGCTTTCATCGAATCGGGAATAAGCCCCGCTTTAAACGCTTTCACGAGATCGCGCACGGCATCGTTAATCGTTTTCTTTGGAACAAAACCAAGCTCGCGTTTTATTTTTTCAGATGAAATGTGATACGAGCGATGATCTTTTGTGGGTTCGACAACGATCTGCACGTTGCTGCCCACTTCTTTCTTCACGATCTCGGCGAGCTGCATGACCGTGTGGTTTTCGTAGCCGACATTAAAAATTTTGCCATTGATCTTCTCATCGGGCCATTCGAGCGACTGCACGTACAGATCAGTGACATCGTCGATATGGATGTTCGGCCGCATTTGGTCACCGCCGAACACGGTTATCTTTCCTTTGTTAATGGCGTGGTTCGTGAGGATGTTGACCGACAAGTCGAGTCGCAATCGCGGTGAATAGCCACAAACGGTCGCCGGCCTCAAAACGAGCGGTACAAAACTCGGCGCCTTGGCATCGAGCAAAATTTTCTCGCAAAGCGCTTTGTACTTCGAGTAATCGGTGAGCGGCTCAAGTGAAAGTTCTTCGTTCACGTTGGGCGTATCTTTAACGCCATAAACGCTTGAGCTCGACGCGTACACAAACCGCTTCACGTTCGATTTCTTCGCGAGGTCGATGAGCATCGGAAACGGATCGTAGTTGATCGATTTCCCGAGCTCCGGATTCAGTTCAAAACTTGGGTCGTTGGAAATGCACGCCAAATGAATAATGGCGTCCGAACCTGGAACCGCCTTTTCGAGATCCGTTTTGCTGCGAATATCGCCCTTGACCGATTTCAGTCGCGGATTTTTGGCGGCGCTGCCAAACACGTCATCGCCATAAATAAAAAGATCCAGCACGCGGACCTCGTAGCCTTTCTCAAGCAACTTTGGCACGAGCACAGCGCCCACATAACCGGCGCCCCCAATCACGCAAACGGATTTAAATTTCGTCATTTCATAAGTCCCGTAATAAATTTCTGAAGCTGAACCGGATCAATAGGATCGCGGTTACAAACGGTGCCGACCGCCATCGCGCCCGCGCAGCTCCCCAAGAAACCAATGATATCTTCCGAAACGCCGTTGAACACGAACGGCGATGTGATCGCGAACACCGCGTCGCCCGCACCGATACGGTCAACCACACGTCCCGAGAAAATCGGCGTTTTAAACGTGCTGTTCCGGTTGCTCACGATGACCGACCCGTTATGGCCCAAGCTTACGAGCAACATGCGGGATTTAATTTCGTCGCGCAGGCGCTGCGCCAGCGAAGCAACATCGCCCACCTTGGTGCGCAGTGCCAGCTTCAATTCCGGTTCATCGATCGAAACGAAATCGGCTTTGTGGTATTTGGTTGCCACGTTGAAACCGTAGTTCGCGCTGTTCGTTTGCGTGTTCACGCAAAGGAATTTGGCCAGGCTGCAGACCTCGTCTCGCAGCCGCTGCGTGAACAGTCCATGCCCATAATCGGCCACCACCACGAAGTCGTATTTGGGCAGCATGTCGCGCAGCTCGTTCACGATCTGAGATTCTTCGGATGGCGAGAGCAAAGAATCATCCAAATATTGAATCTCAAACATTTTCGTAAGAAAGTTAGGTTCCACGTAACGTCGCTTCGTTATCGTGGGCGCGTTGTTCATAAAGTGCGGACGAAATTGAACGTTCGAACGAAGTTTTTTCTTGAAATACTTGAGAATGTGCGGTTCTTTCCCCATTGCCGTCACGAGCGTGACCGATTTGCAAATTCCGGCCAAGTGATTGGCGATCGCGAGGCTTCCGCCCGGAAAATTCTCCTCGGACAAGAAACGCGAGGCGACGATGGTTTCCTTTGGACTCTTCGCCATCGGGTTGCAATAACAGTACTGATCCAAGATCGCCTCGCCGATGACGAGTCCTTTTAATTTCGACGCCTCTTTAAACAACTTGAAAATATCGGACGCCGTGTGCTTGTTTCGAAAGTCTTTTAAATACTGGCTCGTGGCGGGCGGATAGACATCGAAAAACTTGTTAATGAGGCTGCTCGAGCTGAAAGCCTGCTCGTTTGTGAAAACCGTTTTCCCACCCACCGCTTTCACGGCCGCCATCTCGTTGCGGATCTGGCCCGTGATGTCGGAAGCCGCGTTCGCGTAATCTTGGCCCTTGGCGTACACGTGGGGCTTTAGCCGGCGAATTGTTTCCACCGCGGTCGGCCATTCGTTCAGCGCCACGTAGTCCACGCACTCAAGCGACGCGATCGATTCCATGCGAAGCCGCTGATTGAACACCGGACGGCCGGGGCCTTTGTTGACAAAGTTATCGGGCGTGACCGTCACGACCAAAACATCCCCATGCTTTTTTGCGCCCTGAAAATAAAGGATATGCCCCGGGTGCATCAAATCAAACACGCCATGGCAGAGCACAATCTTCTTTCGCTTCTTGCGTTCGTGCTCGAGTTCGGAGGCGAGCTCACCAATATGCCGGATCTTTTCGTTTACCGTTCTCACGCCGTCTCCTTTGACAAATATTTAAACCAGTCCTTTGTCGCGTCGGCGATTGTTTCGGGTGTCCACACGGGCGCGTCTTTCCAATCGGAAATGCTGCTCATCATCGTTTGAACCCCTTGCTCAATGGGCACCTTCGGGCTCCACCCCAGCGTTCTTTTAATCTTTGAGATATCGGCGAATGTTGAATCGGGTTCGCCAGGCCGTTTCGGAATGTAGGATTTCGTTCCGCCAATCAATTCGGCGATGCGGTTAACCGATACGGTTTGTCCGGAGCCGACATTAAAAATTTCGCCGTTGGCATCGCTTTTTGCCGCGCTCATCATCGCATCGACCACGTCCGTAACAAAAGTAAAGTCCCGCGTCTGTGTTCCATCGCCGACAATCGTAAGGTTTTTCCCAGCCAACTTCTGCGCAAGAAAAACACCGAACACCGCACCGTAGGCGCCCGTCGTGCGCGAACGTGGACCGTAGACGTTGAAGAACCGCGTGGACACAACCGACATTTTGTAAATCTTTCCCCAATGCAAAACCAATTGCTCGCCGAGATTTTTCGTGAGCGCGTAGGGGTATTCCGGTTTGATGGCGGCGGTTTCGGGCGTGGGATAAACATCCGGAATTCCGTAGCAGGAGGACGAGGCCGCATAAGCGAAACGCTTTACGTTCGCCGCGCGCGCCGCTTCGAGCACACGCGATGTGCCGGTGACATTCGCCTCAAAGTACGCGAGCGGATTTTGGATGGAAGGCACAATGTCCGCCAACGCCGCCAAGTGAAACACCGCATCGATTCCCGCAAAATATTTATTGAGATCCGAAGCCGTCGCGATATCCACCTTAAAAACTTTCAACTTCGGATTTTTTGAATGGTGCTTCAGGTTTGATTCGCGGCCCGTGGCGAGATTGTCGAGCACGCACACGTTGCAACCATCCGCCAACAAACGATCCACCAAATGACTCCCGATAAAACCGAGACCGCCCGTGACGAGTGTCGACGTGAACGCGGTCATTGAACCGCCGGCAGACGCCGGGACATATCAAACGGAAGCAGGAACAACAATTTGAACACATCGCGGAAATTTCTCGCGGTGAACGCCTTGGTCTTCCCGGTTTTCCGTTCGATCTGGATGGTTGGCACTTCCTTGAAAGTGAGTCCGCGCTTCTGCAATCGAATTAAACATTCGGACAAGAACGTGTGGCCGTTCGTAAGATACGGCAGTGTTTGAATGTCTTCTCGGCGGTACACCGCGTGACCGTTGTAATAGTGGTTCGACAATCCGAAAACCGTGTTCAATAAGGTCACGTAGCTCCACGAGACGGTGCGGCGGTACCACGGACGAAATTCGGGATTACCGAGATAATACGACACAATGTCGGCCTCTCCGACAATACGCAACATATCGCCCCAGGATTCCACATCAAAACCGTTATCGCCTGGGAAAGACCCCACGTATTCTTTCGTGGCCGCCATGAAGCCCGTGTGCAAACTTTCGCCCATTCCCTGATTCTTCGCGTGATGAAGCGCCTTCACGTTGGGATTCGTCGCGGCCAAGCGGTTAATGATTTCGCCGGTCTTGTCCGAGCTACCATCGTTCACAACAATGATTTCATAGGACGAAAAGTAATCTTTGAGCCCGCGAATGGCGTATTGAACGGCCAATTCGATGTTTCCTTCTTCGTTGTAGGCGGGAATCGCAATAGAAATAGAAACTTTCGCCATCGTTAAATGACGCTCACGTCGGGCAACGGCACAATGAATTTTCCACCCTGGTCGCGATAAATTTTATTTCTCTCGACAATTGTATGGATGTAGGGCCACGCGAGGACAATAACATAATCGGGTTTTAGCTTCACGAGATTGTCCGACGGGATCACCGGCAAATGACAACCAGGTGAAAAACGGCCCTGCTTGAGAGGATTATCGTCCACAATAAAATCCATCACCGGCTGAAGGCCGAAGAAATAAATAAGCGTTGTCGAGCTCGGAGCCGCGCCGTACCCGGCTATTTTCTTCCCCTCTTTTTTAAGACCCGCAATCAACTCGTTCATGCGGGCACGCATTTTTTGCAATTCACGATCCAGCGCGCGAAATGTCTCCGGGCGGTCCAATTTGCGTTCTTTTTCAAACGCGAGCAACGCATCAACGCTTTGGTCGCGTTTGCGCGGCCCGTTGGCGAGCTGCGCGACACAACGAATGGATCCTACTTTCGTCGGCACGCGCTTTACGTGAATGAGTTCCAGACCGTGGCGAGCAAGGAACGACTGCAGCGGTTTCACCGAGTGATAACTCAAATGCTCGTGATAAATAATATCGAAGAGCTTTTTCTCGACGAGATCGCCAAGATAGTTTGCTTCGAACACAAATATGCCGTCCGGCTGGAGCAGCAAACGGACGCCGTCGGCCATGCCGGCCAAATCGTCGTTGTGCGCAAACACGTTATTGGCCGCAACAATCGCAGCGGCTCCGCGCTCGTTGCGGATTTTTTCGGCAATCGCTTTCGTAAAGAATTCGGGCCACGTCTCAAGTCCCGCGCCCGTCGCCTTTTCGGCGATCTGCTTCGCCGGATCCACGCCCAGCACGCGAAACCCTTTTTGCTTGAAGAAGTTAAGCAAAACGCCCTCGTTGCTGCCGATTTCCACCACGCGCGAATCCTTCGCAAACGGAAACGCCGAACAAACCTCGTTGGCGTAATTCTTGAAATGCTCCACGAGACCCAACGATGTCGACGTCATGTAAAGGTAGTCCCGGAACAATTCGCTGGCCTCGACAACATCCAACAATTGCGCGTGACCGCACGTCAGACACAAATACAAATCGAGTGGATACAACTCCTGCGGCTTTCCTTTCTGATCGGCCGACACGTACCGATCAGCGGCCGGAATCGGATTCAAATGAATCACGAGTTCGAGATTTTTGGAATCACACAATCGGCACGTTTCTCTCTTGCGATGGAATTTCACCGAACTCTCCGCGCGGCGGCTTCGGGCCACAACAGCGAAATTCCGCCATCGATCGTAATAATTTGCCCCGTGAGAAAGCAGGAAGGACTTGTGAGAAATTCCACGAGCGCGCTCAAATCGCTGGCAGTGACCATGCGGCCAAGCGGCGCCATTTTCCGATAAAAATCTTGAAACTGTTTTTGGCCGTAATGTTTGCGCGATTCTTCCTTAACAAACGCGCACGGCGTGATTCCGTTTACGCGGATTTGCTCTTTTCCCAGCGTCACGGCGTAATAGCGAACCAGTTGATCTTGCGCGGCCTTCGCCATGTGGTACGACGCCGGCTGGTCATCCACGATCGCGCGACCGGCAACCGATCCCACCACAACAATTGATTTTGTTCCGTTCTTCTTAAAAAAATCAGCACCGACCTCGATCACATTGCGCGTGCCCGTAATTGTTGCATCGATCTCGCCGGCCCAAACGTCGTCCGTTCCGCGGAAACGCTGTGTGAGCACGATATTGTCCAGCGGGCCGTTCGCGTGCGCAATTTCTTGGAGCGCCGCACGAACGGATTTGTGCTCCGCAATATCAGCGTGCGACCAAAGTATGTTTTTTGAAACGTTCTTCGCGGAAGGATTGCGCGAAATAATCGAAACGCGATGCCCGGTCGATGCGATGTGCGCAGCAATGGCACGCCCCAACCCTTTTGTTCCGCCAACGATTAAAGTGTGCAGCTGCGATTTCATTTCTTAGTTTCCTTTAGCAACGGTTCAATTTCTTCATTCAACCGTTCGTTGTACGCCACGACCTCGGCCGCTTGATTGTCGGCCGGCGCCCAGGGCGCAAATTCCGTTTGTTCGCGCACGAAAGGCCCGGACGTGCTTTCCTTAAATAACAAATAGTCCGACCGAATAATAAGCGTATGGAATACCGGCTCAGCGATGCGGTAATAGAACGGAAACCCGGAAGCAAAATCCGACATGCGGATCACGTTCGCGATATTTCCTTTTTCGTCAAACATGACGACGTCAACCACGCCTTCCAACACCGTGAACGACTCGGCTCGGCTTGTGTGCCGGTGCGGACGCACATACGCCCCCTTCATATGCACGATAAACATTTCCTGATGCTTTTCAGAATCTTGTCGATGCGCGCAGATGCGAATTCGTTTTCGTGGATTTTTTTGCGCAAGGTAAACGAGATCGTGCACATCCTTGCGCGACATCCACAGAATCGGATCTTCAACCGAAAGCACTTCGTCGTTTATTTTTTTAGTTTTCATTTCTTTTTTTTGGCACGTAGAAAACATTCCGGATATGAGACAAATAATTGCTGTCGGTCAATCGTGGCAACTCCTCCGCAGAAATCGGCCGAACACGATCGTTTTTGAATTCATAAACATACACCGCGTAATGGGCTTTCAACATTTCAAAAACCTTAGAAAAATTCGAGGCGTTGTATTCGATGAGAAACACCGGCCGATATTTTTCGATCGTGCGCGTCATGCCTTGCAAAATCTCGTGCTCAAAACCTTCGACATCGATTTTAATGAACTGCGGTGGCCGCTCAAACCCAATATCGTCAAAACGCCGCACCGGAACGGCGACCTCACGAATCTCCACCTCTCGAAATTTTTCCGGATAGCTTCGTCGCAACGATTGCTCGATAAATTCTCTATTAAAACTCGAAAACGTGTGCAGGCAAGTGCCGCGGTAGTACGCAAGAAACAGAGACAACTGTTTGTTGTCAGCGCCCAGCGCCAGTTGGTGCACGTGGAGGCCCCGGTCCTCTTTTGCGAGACGATCAAGAAATCCAGCAAGATACGGGTTCGCTTCAAACAACTGCATCGGATTCTCGAACCCGAGCTTTCGAAAACCGATTGCCGAGAGTCCAATGTTTGCGCCGATATCAATGAAGTCGGTGTCGGGGGAGCTTTGGCAGAAGAAACGGATGCCATGGTAGTCCTTCTCGTGTGGAAACAAAAATTTAAATCGCGAAACATTGTTGTAGATGGCGTTCGACAAAAGCGGGCGGTTTTCGACGAATCGCGCGCATTTGTATTTGAGATCGGGAAGGAAATTGAGCACGGACACCGACCTTAACCTCTTTTTTGAGAAGGAAACAAATACCGCTCGGGAAGCGTGGGGCGAAAACATTTTTCGAAAGGCGTGAGAAAACTGTATTTAATGAGGCTCCAACCGGCCGTGATGCCGTCGGAAAACTTTATCTTCTTCCCCTCCGAATAAACGCGCGGATAGTACGCAATGTGGACCTCGTGCATGCGAAGCCGAAGCTTCGCAATTTTCGCTGTAACCTCGGGATCAAAATCAAAACCGGAGGAGGCGACAATGACATTCTTTAACAAGTCAGTCCGCCACGCTTTGTAGCACCCTTCGAGATCGGTTAAATAGATTCCGGTGCACAGATTCGAAAAATACGTGAGCAGGCGCACACCAATGCGGTGATAGGTGCGTTGAATTTGATCGCCGGATTGTTTGAAGCGCGAACCGTAAACCGCATCGGCCTTGTTGTCGATGACGGGCTGCACAACACGAATCAAGTCGTGCGGATCGTATTCCAAGTCGGCATCCTGAACCGCAATGACGGTGCCTTCGGAGGCGGCAATTCCCGCAAGAATGGCGGCCGTTTTCCCTTGATTCGTCGGCTGGAAAATTGTTTTTAACCGGCGGGCGCGCAGGGATTTGATTACCGCCGCGGAGCCGTCATTCGAACCATCATCCACAACAATGAATTCGACTTCAAACGGCCAAGAAATCCCCTGCAAGATGTCCCAAATTTCTGGAAGTGTGGCCGCTTCGTTGTAGACAGGAATAATGAGCGAAAGCATTACTGGGCTTTTCGCAGCATCGACGGGTTTGCTGATGTTCGAAGAATCGTGGGCGGCAATCCAAACTGGCCCATCGAATGTTCAAACCGAGCCGCCGGCTTGCTCGCATTAAACGGAATCTTGAGCGCGGCGCGCACGTCGCGCTCCACCTTGTCTCGCCAGTAAACCAGTTCGTCCGCCGAGAGCGCATCCGTATAAACGTAGGATTTGTAACCGCCATCAGGATCGCCTTTGTAGTAATCCGCCACTTTCATGTAATCGACTTCATAGCTGTACAATTTATCACCGTTTTTCTCGAACGTGTACACCCACACAGAAGGATTGTTGGGATCGCGAACCGCTTGGTCGTAATACGGCGTTCCCGGGTAGGTCGTGATAATGGTGAGATCGAAATCGTCGGGTTTGGTCTCAAGCAACCAGTTTTGAGTTTCTTTTATCGTTTCAATGGTCTCGCCCGGATGGCCCATCGACATGAGCGCCTTCACCTTAAGTCCGTGCTTGTGCGCAATATTGAGACAACGCGTATTCTCTTCGCGCGTGGCGCGCTTATTTATGTTTTCCAGGATGCGCGGAGATCCGGATTCGAAGCCGGTTAAAATCCAACGAAAACCCGCGCGCACCATGGCCTCCGCTTGAGCGTCGTTGAACAACTGCGACTTAATGAATCCGCGCAACTGAAAATTCACTCCCAATTGCTTCTGTAAGTCGGCGATGCCGTTCATAAGTTCGATCATCTGCGGATTTACATTCAGCTCGTCGTCGTACAACATGAACCCGCGCACACCGTAAGTTTGATAGAGGCTTCTCATTTCATCGATAACACTTTTGGTGGTGCGCATGCGCACCCGTCTGAGCATCGCAGACTCGCGCCCACCGCAGAACCCGCACGCAAATGGACATCCAAGTTGCGCAATCATACTGAGCGCGCGCTCACCTTCGATTGAATAGTGGTAGCTATTAACATCCACGAGATGGCGCGCTGGAAAAGGAAGTTCGTTGAGCCGTTGATTACTAAGAAAAAGCTGGGACTTTGGATCATCCGCATTAATCAATTTCGGAGCGGTTGGCTCGATGGCCAAGAAAATAGCTTCTTCGCCGTCGCCCGCCACGACCGTATCAAACAACTTCAGCAAATTGTCCATCGCAAACGTCGCGCGGCCGGATTGTTTCTTTAGCACTTCCTTGCGGTAAGCGGCGTGCACCAACGTTGGATGAGGACCACCGAGAATCAATTTCGCGTCCGGCCGCACCTTGCGAATCGTTTCGGCGATGCGAGTGGCGGCCGGCATTTGCGGCGTTGTCGAGGTCAGTCCGAAGATGGCGCCTGGCGTTTGTTTCGCGTGACATTCAATCGCTTCAATGAAGTTTTCGATTCCCGAAAGGTCCACAAGTTCAACGGAATGACCGGAATTTTCAAGCACGGCCGCAATCCGCAGCAGGCCCAACGTCATGAAAACGCGTTCGTCGAGTAAAAACGGAGAAGGCGGTATGATGAGGCAGATCGGTGTCATGATTTGTATTTAAAAATCAAGCATAATTGCCATGTGAAAAAAATATACAGGGATATCCGCTGAAAGTCAACAATCCGGGAAATAAAGCCCAGGCATGAACGCTCGGCGCTTTCTGATGCTGGTCGGATGTGCTTTTTTGCTACGAGCCGCCTTCTTGTTGGCCGTGGGGCCGTCGCCCGACAAGTATCAAACGAACGACAGCGTTGGTTATTTGCTCCTAACAAAAAACCTGGTGTCTCAACGTGTTTTCTCTCAGTCGGATACCGTTCCCCTGAAAATCGATACGGAACGAACGCCCGGGTACCCCGTCTTTATCGCCATCGTATCGGCACTAAAAAATCCAAACGTCATTCTCATTACTTGGATTCAAGCGATTCTCGGAGCCATCGCCGTTGGAATTCTATTTTTGACCGCCCGCTCCCTCGGAACGGATTCGCTGTCCGCATCATTGATTGCGTTCGCGATGGCGTGTGATTACGTCATCATCGTCTATTCATCGTTGATTATGACCGAAGCGCTGTTCCTTTTTCTTTTGGTTTTTATGTTTTATTTGTTTGCGCGTTTTCTCGAGAAACCAAACGAACGAATGGGCGCCCTCCTTTTTTCTGGATTTTTGTCCGGCGTGTGCACGATGGTTCGCCCTGTCAGCATTTATTATTTCGCTATTCCCCTCGGCATCATCGGCATCCTTGGAATTCGCAAAAATCTGCGCGATGCTTTCCAACACGCTGTTTTGTTTGTCATCGCGGCCGCGTTGCTTCCCATGGGGTGGATGGCTCGGAACAAAGCCGTTTCTGGTTCCTTCACCATATCCACGATTCAAGGCCTAACGCGCGCGGTGATTCTCGAAGAACGATTAAGCAATCTTACGTATCCCCAAGCGTGCGAAAGGGTGGAAAGGCTATTTCGCGACGAACATCCCAATCCCGCTCCGGGCGCCGATGAATCCATCGAAAAAAGTTTATGGGCGTCTCGGTACGTTCTCCGCCATCCAAAAGATTACGCCATCGTGCTGTTCCAAGAATCGATCCGACTGATTGCGGGAAACGGAATGAAAGCATCGGCGTGGATGTTTTTTAAAGACCGACGCTACAATCCGGCCGAAGTTGAAGTTCATCCGAAAGACAGCAACTTCTCGCAAGTTTCGAATCTTTGGGCCCGACACAAAATCCTTGGTGCATCGCTAATGATTTATTTGACGTATCTCGGAATGCTCTATTTGTTAGCTCTCGTCGGGCTTTTCTCTGCGTGGCACGATCATCGAGAGATTTTCTTTTGGTTGCTCGGAACCGCGGCGTATTTCTTTGTGGTGAGCATCGGATTTGGAACGGGCGCTCGTTACCGCATACCACTCATGCCCAGTATTTTTCTTTTCGCTGGCCTGGGGCTTGCAAAGTTAAAGTCTACGGTCAAAAATTCTAAGAGTTATGACGCTGCGCTCTAATGCCAACTGAAACGATGGAACTCCCGCCGCTCCGACTTTTGTCGGTGATCATCCCGGTTTACAACGAAAAAATATTTCTTCCCCAGCTTCTCGAGAAGATCGGCGTGCTCGAGTGGCCGATGGAAGTCATTCTTGTGGACGACGGATCGACGGACGGTACCCAAGTGTGGCTAAAAAAATTCCAGAGCGATCACTCAATTGTTCCGCAAAGCTCAAGAGCGTCCATTGCTTTTAAATTCATTTATCACCCGACGAACCAGGGAAAAGGCGCAGCGATTCGCGCCGGGCTTAAAGAAGCGACCGGGAATCTTCTGATCATCCAAGACGCCGATCTGGAATACGATCCGAGCGAATACGGAAGATTGATGGAGCCGATTCTTCTCGGACAGGCGGACGTGGTGTACGGCTCGCGCTTCCTCGGCGAAAGCCGACGCGTTCTCTCTTTCTCGAACATCATGAGCAACAAGATCATCACGTTTATCTCGAATATTTTTACGGATCTTGGACTCACCGACATGGTGACGGGTTACAAGATGTTCAAAACCGACATCATGAAAAGCATTAATCTGCGTTCGAATCGGTTCGGCATCGAGCCGGAGATCACGGCGAAGATCAGCAAACTTCGCTGCGCCATTTACGAAGTCCCCATTTCGTTCAACGGCCGAACCGCCACCGAAGGGAAAAAATCGACGTGGTTTGACGGAATTCTTGTGCTCTTCACGATTATCAAATACTGGCTGATCGATGACTTGTTTGAGAACACGGCCGTGTGGCGAGCGCTCCGTATCATGGAGGGTGCAAGCGCATACAACAGCTGGCTCGCCAAAAAGGTTTTGCCAGACGTCGGCACGCGCGTGCTCGAAACCGGATCCGGGACAGGGAACATCACCACGTTCTTGCTCGAATCGGAATCGGTCGTCGCAACAGATCTCGAAGAGTTTTATCTCGACGATTTGAAACGGAAGTTCCGAATGTTCACGAACGTCCACGTGAGAAAACTTGATCTTCTTCTCGATAACGAAACGCGTGCCGTGGCCGAACAGTTAAAACCAAACACGGTGCTCTCGATGAACGTGCTCGAACACATTGAGGATCATGGGAAGGCGCTGCGCAACATTCGGGACCTTTTGCCCTCCGGCGGAAGACTGGTCATTTTGGTCCCCGCCCACCAACTTCTTTATGGGAGCATTGATAAACAGGTGGGACATTTCCGACGCTACTCAAAAGAATCGCTGTCAAAGATTATCGAAGAAAGCGGGCTCACGGTAAAAAAGTCCACCTACTTAAATATGCTTGGAGCGATTGGTTGGTTTATTAATGGACGCGTGCTGAAGAAGAAATTATTTCCGAGCCGACAGGTTCGGCTGTTCGACTTTCTCGTGAAGATTTTAAAAATCGAGGATTATATTGATCCACCGTTTGGATTGTCGGTCGTGGTCGTAGCCGAAAAACCGTAGGCGTCGGCGTTACGTTTTCTGATAAATCAGAACCGGAAAGTTCGCGTTCGAAAAATAGTCCGGGAGTTTAAGCTTCTGCAGCGGTGATGTTTCAAACTTCTTCACGAGCACGTACCCTTTCGCCAATACTTCCTTTTCGATATCAATGCCAATCGGGTTCACCAGAAGATAATTCCCCTTTTGACCGGCCTCTCCGGATCGGTACGAGACAAATTTGTACGTCTGAAAATCCACCGGCGGCAATTGGTCGGGCGTCGGGATGAAATAAAACATTTCAAAAGTCGATCCTTCGGGAATCGTTGCGGCGATCCATTTTGATGCCAGCGAAGCGTTATCGTTGGGCGCCCGGTCGGACGCAAAATGAAGATTGTAAAGCGCGGCAAACCCGAACAACACCGACAAAACAATCCAGCGCACAGCGACACCCCATGAAAACTGAAACGAAAAATACGCGGCCGCAAAAGACAGCAACGCCACTCCTGAAAGAAATATCCGAATCTGAATGGCCTCCTTGGTCGCCGCTTGAACCTGAAACGAAACCAACGCGAGAGGCAACAGGAATAACAACAACAGATGGCGCACTTTGCGATCCGGCGAGTTTGCGATCACAACGACCAATCCGGCCACCGAGACAACAAACAACACCGGCGTTAAAGCGGGCAGCACCGAGTGATAAACGAACTCAAATATCGCCGGAATGCGGACTTTAAACGGATACCACGAACCGATGAACCGAACCTCGTCCATGAAATCCTGAAAATGAAACGGCAACGTGGGATTCAAAACGAGGAAAACGCCGCAAACCACCACAAACGCCATCAATGAACGCGCGACGAACAATTTTGGAGAGCGCATTCCTATGGCCCAAACGAGAAACGGAAAAAAGACGCACTGACTCGTTGTCGTCCCAATCGCAAATCCCATAAACGCGGCGGCCAACAACAAGTCACGCGTTCGCTGCGACTCTTTAAATCGGGCGCACATCCCTATCGCGAGCAGGGTCCATCCGGGCCCCCAGGTGTGCGGCTTGCCGATTTTGGAAAACGCGAGATTCACCGGTGCAAGAACAAAAAACAAACTCGACCAAAACGCCACGGATCTCGACGCAAATTGTTTCGCGCAGACATACAGACACATGCAACTGAACAACAGCCCGACAACGCTCCACGAGCGCAACATGAGGAAAATTTTCCCCATTTCGTTCGCATGCTCGTAGTAAAAAGACACCTGCGGTACCAACGTCACAAAACCGATGACTTTCCCCAAACCGAGAAAAAACGCCAACGGATAAATGTACCCTCCACCGTAGTAGAACGCGTGCGGGTACCATTTCCCTTTCAGCGGATTGAGTCGTGACACCGCGACGAGCGTCTGCTGTTCATCGGCGTCGTGGCTTCTCACGAGGTACGAACCATAACAGAACAAGATATCGGTGGGACCGTGAAATTGCTGACCTTCGCGTTGAAGACGGCCAGCGTACGCGGCGCTGTTCATTCCCATTTCGTTGTATCGAGTGGTGCGCAACCGCTCGAGTTGCGCATAGAACTCCGGCGTTCGAAGCGCGGGCTTTAAAAACAATTCACGGCGAGATTCCGAAGGAAGGCCCCAGGACAGGCCCCAAAAACCCAATCCGATCGTGACAGAGGCCAAGATGATCAAGTGCTTCAAATCATTCTTGATATTAAGCAGACTTTTTGCGTCCTTTGGTTAACGGCTCGTAGGTTTCGGAACTGTTCATCGAACGCAAACAGTTCACGCAGGCGCGGTTCAGTTTCTTTTTTCGACTCAACTGCGCACGGAGATCATTAATATTTTCACCGTGCCAGGCTTTTAATATACCGCCATCTTTCACGTTTCCCACTTTAACGAGCTTCGAGAAATCGGTGCAGCATGGGCGATAGTCGCCATTCCAATCAATCCACATCATGTTCGTTGGATATCGGCAGCTAATTTTTTCTGGTTCGATCGTGTCGTAGCGGAGCTCGTTCACATTGCGTACATCGATCAAAGGCTGAACGTCCACCTCGTTCGCAATTTTTTTCCAAAAGCGAATAAAGTCTTCGGTCTCGTGCTCGGTCAAGTTGTACCGAACAAAAGATACGCGCAGAATCGGCAACTTTTGATTCCGCTTCTCGCGCAGTTCCAAGAATTGGAAAATATTTTTCATGAGCCTGTAATAACTGCCGCCGCGCGATTTCGCATAGGTTTGTGGTGAGATGGCATCCATCGATACCGGGATACGCGTAACATTCGAATCGAGCAACAACTTGCTCTTCTCTTCGTCCATCAACTGACCGTTGGTCGACACCTAAAAATCTTCAAAACCTTTCGCGCCAATATATTTAATGATGTCGTTTATTTTCGGGTACTGAAAGCTTTCGATGCCGGCGCCGAGCTGGATGGAATGAACGCCGATTTCCTTGCATTCATCGATGAGCCGAATTATTTCGTCGTATTGCAAAGAATTGCGCGGATCTTTCGTTTCGTTGAATTGCCGGTAGCAATGCGGGCACGCCAAATTGCAGGAGTTTTGAAAAGCGAACGCGACTTCAAGCGGGTGGGGCGACAATTCATCAGAGGTTCGAGCCTTTTCCCATTTCTTTCGATATTCAAGAAACTTTGCTGCCTTTTCCGTATCGCCTTTTTCGAGGTGAGCGTTATAAATATAAAGGTTCGGATCGGTTTCACCGTGGTGCAAAACCTGACCGGGAATCGCTTCGTGTCTTTTTAGCAACTCATCCATTAAATTTCTTTTCCTTTTCTCTCGTTCTGGACCTCAGAGAGAATATCCTAACAACGTTTTTATTGCAAAGCATCGACGTCAGTTTTTTGACGATTGCAGCTCGCGATAAAGATCGCGATACCGACTGGCAACCTGCCGCAATTCGTAACGGGATCGCACGGTTTCGCGAGCCGCTTCACCGAGCTGCCGGCCCTCCGCGGGATTCGCCAGCGCTTCTCTAAGCCCTTTTGCAAGATCCGACGAATCGACGAGCAATCCATTTCCGTGATTCTCGATGAGTTCTATGTTCGCGCCCACCGGTGTCGTGACACACACCAGTCCGCAGGCCATTGCCTCAAGCAAACTGTTCGACATACCCTCCGCTTCTGATGGAAGCAAAAAGATATCGGAAGCTTCGTAATACCGCTGCACGTCGCTTGCCACCGATTTAACAACAACACGGTTTTGATACGGACTTTCCGAAATGGCCTTTTTTAACTGCGGTGCTTGATCGCCTTCCCCAATATAAATCAATCGCGCGTCAGGAAATTCTTCCGCAATCGCAGAAAATGCGCGCAAAATCGGAATCGGTTTCTTCTGAGCGGTCAGACGTCCCGAAAACATAATCCAACGCGCCGGCGACAAACCGAGGGACTGTTGCACGCTGACTTTCTCGCTCGCGTCTATCAGCGCGTGAAATTCCTCGGTATCCACGCCGTTTGGAATGGAGGCAATTTTCTCGAGCGGAATCCCTTCGCTCACCAGCTCCGTCTGCACTTCCTTTGAAAGACTAATGAATGTCGACGCAACGCGGCGCACATAAGCGAGCTTCGCGCGCCCCACCGCATCCCTTTTGGCCGAAGCAATGTCCCCCAGCGACCCGGAGCATGCGATCTTCACGATGACCTTCACGCCAAACAACTGCCGCGCAAGACACGCCAATACCGCTGGAACCGCCAACATGTGAGCGTGAAAAATATCCGGCTTCGGATTTTGTCGCCAGATCCAATAGAGGCCATGAAAAAGGTAACTAAATGATCCGATGAACGAACCGACCGGCCACCCCACACGAACAACCTCGACGCCTCCGATGCGTTCGTATGTCGGATGAGAAAAACTGTGCCGATGGGTTAACACCTGAACTGCGACACCCTGGCGGACAAGCTCTTTCGACAAGCGGAGCGCTTGGCTTTCGGTTCCTCCGACGTGCGGATGGAAACGCGAAATCAGCATAAGAACTTTCAATCAAACCACCGAAACCGAAACATCGCGTAGATGACCAGGAAACCATCACGCGAAATCCGAATTTTCTTCCCTTCATCAAACCCTCGCGACACGTAACTGATCGGAATCTCGATCGGGAAATATTTCCGACGAATCAGTTTTCCCACGATCTCCAAATCCAACTCGAAGTAATCCGAACGAAACGTGACTCCGCGGATACACGACGCGCGAAACACCTTAAACATCGTTGTGGGGTCCGTTAAATCAACGCCGTACAGAATATTGAAGAGCGTGTTGCACAATTTGTTCCCAAAATTCATAAAGGCCGCGGACAATTTTCCGTGCACGAATTTCCGAAAATGCCAATCGCCTTTCCCGAGGTGACGCGATCCCAAAACAAAATCGGTTTGCCCCGACAAAAGCGGTTTCAACAAATCCGGATATTCCGACACGCGGTATTCAAGGTCGGCGTCTTGAATGAGAACGATATCCCCCGTAAGCGTCGCGAAGGCGGCGCGCACCGCATTTCCTTTGCCGCGGGGTTTCGGTTGGTAAATGGCCTTTACGAGCCCTTTGCTTTCAAAATCTTTGACCACCTCGCGCGTGCCATCGGTCGATCCACTTTCGACAACGATAATTTCTTTTTCGACGCCGAGCGGTGCGAGATCAACAGCAATCACTTCTTTTAGAAGCTGCTCAACGGTAGGCCTTTCGTTAAAGGCTGGAATAATGATCGAAAGTTTGGTCAATGGGTCTTACAAGGAAAATCCGGATTTTTGAGCGTCGTTGTAAAACATTTGAACGGTTTCGAGAGAATAATGCGAAAGATCTTTGTTCAAAAGCGACAGCTTTTCGAGAATGTCGTTTGTGACGGTGATGATGTGACACCCTATCTCGTCGGCCTGAAAAATGTTAAGCAACTCGCGCGGGCTCGCCCACAGCAACTCCAAATTCGGAAACGGCTTCAGGATAGTAAGCGCCTGCTGCATATGAGGGACCGGGTCTCTTCCTGTGTCCGCCACGCGTCCGGCAAAAACCGAGATAACGCCCGGCACGCCGTTGTTCATGCAAGGAACGATTTGCTTGATTTGCTCCAATGTCATGACCGCGGTGACGTTCATCTTCACTTTCTTATTCGCTAGCGCGCGAATGACATCGCCGCAAAATGTTCCCTTTGTGTTCGTCACCGGAATCTTTACGTACACGTTCGTGCCCCACGACGCAATCTCTACCGCTTGACGCTCCATTTCTTCCAGGTCATCGGAGAACACTTCAAATGAAATTGGGCGATCTTTGATGCTCTTTAGAACGTCCTGCGCAAAAGCTTTGTAATCGGAAATGCCGGCTTTGCGCATCAGAGTGGGATTGGTCGTGAAGCCTTTGATGTAAGGCCGCGCGTACATGGCCAACATTCCCTCTTTGTTGGCCCCATCAGCAAAAATCTTGATCTTAAGTTTCTGCGGATCTTTTACTGCCTCGAGTTTTTTAGGATCCATAGACTCGCCTCCTTAAGAGATGCCGTCACAAAATCCGGCTTGAGTTTCAACTCCTCACTATAGTGGTGTTCGATAAAAATGGTGGTAACGCCGGCCCGTCGCCCGGCTTCAATATCCCCTGAACGATCACCGACCATGTAGCTGCGGGACAAATCTATCTTCCATTGCTTTGCAGCGTCCAAAATCATGCCGGGCTTTGGCTTGCGACACAAACAATTGTCGGCGTTGTCGTGGTAACACGTCCGCAAATCGTGCAAGCCAAGTTCTTTGGAGACGTGCGCATTGATGCTTTCCACCAATTCTTTTTTTGTCGTTCCGCGAACCACGTCCGGCTGGTTCGTGACGCCAATGAGAAGAAATCCGGCGGTCTTTAGTTGATGGCAAGCATCGACGGCGCCGGGCGCGAGCTTGAGATCTTCCATGGCCTGAGGGGCGAAAGGTTTTCCTTCACGCACAATCGCTTCGTTCAGCACGCCATCTCGATCAAGAAACACGGCCATTGCCATGGTCAACGGATGGGGCTGTGAGGGTAGGACGAGCACAACTTACAAATCTCAATCTGTCCTTGATCCTTATGAAGTTGATCGCGGAACGCGCGAAACTTGGGGCCATTCCAAACAGCATCGAGCGACTCCGTGACGAGATTTCCCATTACGTATTTGCCGGTCGGATCCCAGCAACACGGAACCACGTTTCCGTTCACGTGAATCGAAAGCGAATAATAAATCCATGGGCACGCATTCGGCGGTAAGAACCGTGGTTTCACGACGCCTTGTTTGAACGCCTCGGGATCGTATTTCCAGTGACTCTGATCGGTCGGAAGATATTTGACGCCTTCCTCGTACGTTCGAATGACGGTGTCCACAATGTGCGGTTGATCCACGCCAAGGTCCTTCATTTGTTTTAAGAACGGCACCACTTCGTGCTCATTGTGCTTCATGATGATCAAACCGCTTTTAATGATTAGTTTTGATTTTCTTTCGTTTCGCACGCGAATTGTTTCTTGGAGATTTTTCATCACGCGCTCAAGATTGCTGTTGATTCTGTACGTTTGGTGGGTTTCCTGCGTTAGCCCACCCATCTGAAAGCTAATTTCGTCGATACCGCTGTCGATGAGCTTCTCGGCGTTCACAAAATCGCCGTTCGTACAGGTTGTGATAAATGGAATACCTTTGTCTTTGGCGTACCGCAGCATCGCGTAAGAATCCTGATTAATAAAAGGCTCGCCCATGAAATAAAACATCAACGTGTTCGTGTGCGGAGCAATCTTGTCGATGATCGTTTTGAAATCGTCCATCGTCATGTGCTTCATAGGACGCTCGAGTCGTCGGTCTCCGGTTTCACAGATCGGGCAGGCAAGATTGCAGGCGCTCGTTGGTTCAATTGTGATATTCATTGGGCGTCCGGCCACCGTGTTTGAGCCGCTGATAAAGGAAATTGTGGCCGCCAAATGGTCCTTCGCTCCACGCCGTCCTTTGACATACCCTTTGATGCCCTCTCGCAACGCGCGCAAACCAAAGAGTGTTCGGAACACCGGGCGAGGACCTTTCACGAGACGCTTTATTTTTTTGCTCAAACGCTCCGGCTGGACGACGAGATTGGATGTGGACGTGGAATTATTCTCAACCATGATTACTTCGTGATGGACTCCCATTTCATCGGAGCACTCTTTAATTTCGGGTGAGACACCAGCAAGTGCCAAACAATTGCTTGAAAGCCTTCGGTCTGCGGCGTCACCATCTCCGCGTTGAGCGGCGGAATAACAACGCAATGCGTGGAAACCTGTGCGGCATATCCGCCATCACGGCCGACGACCGATAAAATCGGAGCGCCGAGAGATTTCGCCATGTCCATTGCAACGATGAGATTCGGACTAACGTTTCTTTTCTTGTCGCCGCCGCCAACAGAGAAAATCATCAACATATCGTTCTTCGAAAAGCGGCTCACTTTAAGCCAATTCGCGAAACACGAATCCCACCCATCGTCGTTCACTCGCGCGGTCAGTTCCGCTGCGTTGTCGGTCGGCGTGTAGGTTTCAATGTTGGCGATCTTGCGAAAATCGTTTACGGCGTGCGACGCGTTTGCTGCGCTTCCTCCCACACCGAGAACAAACAACCGTCCACCGCGTTCACGCAAATCAAAAAGTGCGGTGACCATCTTCTCAAGAACCGTAACGTCCAGCCGACTCGTGATGTCGGCGGATAGCTTTAAGAAATCTTCGGAATAGGACATCGTCGTTTCCTCGCAAGGTGCACTTCGAGCGCTTGAATTCCGGACGGAGAACCGACTTCGTAGAATCGCTTTTTCACTTCGACCGCGGCCATTTCGTTTTTTTTAATGAGTTTTTGGAAAATCGCGCTTAAATCGAATTTTCGGTGGGCGGGGAAGGATTTCAGTTGCTCCTTATTAATAATGGTCAGTCCGTAGTCAATGTGCCTCATTTGCGGCGTTACCTCGTTCTTTGAATAGCGCTTTATCAAACCACGTCGAAAAATCAAGTTGCTTTTATCAAGTCGATTATTATTCCTATATACCGTCATTAACCCCTTTTTTCCAGATTTTTTATAAGCCTGCGCGACAGCAAGATAATTGATTTCTAGATACGAATCGCCATAAAGAACGAAGAAAGGACCGTCCACCAACTGGGCCGCTTTTCGGACAGCGCCGCCCGTTCCGAGAGGCACCGGACCGTCCTCAACGAATTCAATGCGCATTCCCGAAATTTTCGCCGCTTTGACCGCTCGTTTGATCAATGCCGCTTTGTAACCAACAGAAAGAATCACGTGGGACAAACCTTTTCTTCGCAACAACTCAAGTTGATGAAACAAGAATGGCTTTCCGGCCACCGGCACAAGCGCTTTGGGGCGACCCGCGGTGAGCGAGCCAAGCCGTGTGCCCAGCCCACCGGCCAATATCACGACCGGGAAATTTTCAGCGTCGACGCGCTTTCTTTTTTTGCGCATACACCCAGTGCACAATGTTCATGGTTCTTAATGCATCTTCTCCGCGCGCGCCCATGGTTTCCGGTTTCCCGTGAATCGCTCTCTCAAAGTCTTCCCATTCGTTTTTCCACGAAACGTCTTCGCTCGGAAACGAAAACACATCGACCTCCGGAGGTCCCATCTCCGGTTTCATTCGGAAACATTTCAGTTCTTCGGGACCATAGCTTCCCCCCAATCCGCTGATTTCGAACTTCGCGCGTTCACAGAAAATTTCAAAGTGGAAAACATTTTTCCACTCCACCCAACTCGCGTGCAACCAAGCCCAGCGCTTGGAATCCGCCGATTTGAGCGCGACGAAGCCATAATCTTCAACCTTCATGGGCCAGAAAAATGTGTTCGTCATGGACCACGCGGGATTGAACGTGCCGCCGATCCACTGCGTGAGATCGATCAAATGCACGCCTTGATCCAACAATTCGCCGCCCCCGCTGATTTTTGGGTTCGCTCTCCACTCTTTTTCATATCCGACGCGGCCTCCATGGCCGTAGCGCGCCCGAATAAACAAAAGAGACCCAAACTCTTTTGACGCGACCAGTTCGGCGGCTTTTTTCAACCCGGGATGAAAGCGATGATTAAAACCGACGCGAAGAACCTTGCGCGCCGCGCGAGCGGCTTGGATTTGCAACTTGATCTCTTGTGGGTTTCGTCCACCGGGCTTTTCCACGAGCACATGCTTGCCGGATTTAAGCGCCGCGACTGAACACGACGCCAAACCATCGTGCGACGTTGCGACAACGATCGCGTCAATGTCCGAACGGCCGACCAGGGTTTTCCAATTCTCCTCGACCTGCGCTCCGTAATTTTTCGCTAACGCGCGAGACCGAGAAACATCCTTGTCATGCACAGCAACAAGTTTGGCGTCGCCCATATGCTGCGCGCGTTTTGCGCCAATCAGGCCGGCCCCAATGAGCCCGACGCGAATCACCCGCCCATCACCATTACTTTGGCGCCTTCGTGGTCAAAACCAAATCGCACCTCGGTAAGCCCTTCTTTCGCCATTGCTTTTCGAAGGCGTTCTGCATCCTTCGCGTAAAACATAAGAAAGCCGCCTCCGCCGGCGCCGATCAATTTTCCCCCGAGCGCGCCATTTTCGCGCGCAAGATCGTACCAACGGGAAATGTTGTCGTTGCTAATCGTGGCCGAACGCTTTTTCTTGTGCAACCAGTGTTCGTGCATCAAACTCGCAAATTTCTCCGGCTGACCGTTTTCCAAAGAGGTTTTAATGGAATGCCCCAGCTCCTTGATGAAATGGAGATTTTCAATCATTGCCTTATCATCACTTTCGGTTCGTACTTTTTGATCCTTCAGCACATCGCTCGCGTTGCGCGAGTAGCCCGTGAAAAACATGAGCAGATGATCCTCGAGATCGTTCAACGTTTCGGCAGGTATTTTTAATGGCGTCACGTTCACGTCGCCCGAGGAACTTATGTCCATGCAGATGACGCCGCCAAACGCCGATATGTACTGGTCCTGTTTTCCGACGGGCTCCTTCAGCAAATCGATCTCAATGCGACAGGCCTGTTCGGCCAATTCTTGTGGCGACACGTGATGTTTCTTGAAAGCATGAATCGCACGAAGCAACCCGACATTAAACGCACCCGACGAACCGAGCCCGGTGCCAGCGGGAATGTCGGCAATGCTCACCATTTCGATATACGGATCGATGCCGTGCATCTTAAAAGCCTCGCGCACAATTGGATGTTGGATTTGGCTTATTTCATCGACCGTTTCGAGCGTCGAATATTTAACGATGTACTTCTTCGGAAAAATTCGGTACAGCGTAATGTAAACGTAACAATCAATGGCCGCGGAAATTACGAAGCCGCCGAAACGGGAATAATAAGAAGGGAGATCGGTTCCTCCACCGCCGAGACTGATTCGAAGCGGCGTTCGCGTGATGATCATTGGGAAACAGCCTCCTTTTCGTAGACCCAAGGGTTTTCTAACAAGAAACGAACCGTCTGCGAGACACAGGCGCGAATATCCGATTTATTGGACCAGCCCAGGGCTCGTATCTTGTCTGTTTTCAAAAAAATGAAAGGATTGTCGCCCACCCAACCGCGATCTCCTCCCGCGTAAATTCTTTCGGGCTGGAGGTTCAATTCTTTGGTGATGACATCAATGGATTGGTCGACGGTTACGAATTCGTCCGCACCGAGATTATAAATCGCAATTTTTGCCGAGGTATCGTGACGAATGGCTGTGAGGATGGCTTCGATGCAATCGTCCACACCGAGATACGATTTCTTTTGTTTTCCATCGCCGAGAATTTTTAGTTTTTTGGGATTCTGTTTCAATTGCCGAACGAAATCGAAAACATGTCCATGCGTGTAACGCGGTCCCAAAATCGAAACAAAACGGAAAATGCGTGCTTTAAAACCGTAGCCCTCCGCATACGCCGACAACAGTCCTTCGGCCGCAAGCTTGGACGCTCCGTAAAGCGACGTTTGAACCGGAAACGGGCAATCCTCCGGAGTGGGAATCACCGGCGCCTCGCCATAAATACTTCCGGTGGAACTGAATACAATTCGGTGCACATCGGCCTTCCGCATGGCTTCCAGGATATTCCAGGTCACCAAAATATTTTGCTGAACGTCTTTTTCCGGATGAAGCAACCCGTCACGAACGTCCGCATTGGCCGCAAAATGAAAAACCCAGTTGGTATCTTTGTTTAAAAGACCATCCAAAGCCGTTCGCTCCGACAGGTCCCGCCTCTCAAAATGGAACTTCGAGTTTTTCAGTGCGCGCTCAAGAAACCGTTTTCGGCCCGTTGCCAAATTGTCGACGCCAATAACGGTCGCTCCGTCCGCGAGCAAGCGGTCAACCACATTGCTTCCAATGAAACCGGCCGCACCGGTCACAATCGCTTTCATGAGGGCTTCACAACGGAGAATAGTGCGTCATCGATTCGCCGAAGCTTGAAGAGATTCGGATCCTTTGCGACGCGTCCGGCCTGCTTCTTCAGCGCAGACAGATCAAAACGAGCACTCAATAACCGACCGGTGATTTCTCCGGCGTCCGGACTCATTAAAAATTCTGTCAGTTGCGCCGCAAGCTGCGGCGGAACTCCGCCCGTTTCTTTGCAACGCATGGCACTCGTGGCCAATTCGCCCACGCGCTTCACGCCTGCTTTGATCATCGTTTCGGTTAAGTTGCTGTACACTTGCCCCGGCGAAATTGCGTTGATCCGAATTCGAGACGGCAAAAGCTCTGGCGCCAATGCTTCCACCAAATGGGTAACCGCGGCTTTGGCCGTGCTGTAACAACTGAAATGCGCAAACGAACTGTTGCCGCCCAATCCCGCGCCGCTCAACATGACAACCGAACCTTCTGGCGCCTTTTTTCTTTTCATTCCATCGAGAAAAGCGTGCAGCAGCCGTGCGTTCGACAGAAAGTTTTGAGAAAAATCGGAAATCCAGCGCTCCACCGACACTTTTGAAAAATCTCCCAAAACGCCGAAGTCCCCGGCGTTGCAGATGAGCCCAAACGGGTTTGCGGATCGCTGCATAAATGTTTTTACGACAGCGGTAATGCTTTGCGGACATTTAAGGTCCAACGCATACACAAAAGCATTCGCTCCAGCGGCCTTCACACTTTTCTGGAGCGCGGACAACTTTTTCGGTTGACGCGACGTCAGATGAAGTGAAAAACCGGCTTTCGCGAGCGCGGAAGCCATGGCCGTTCCGATGGCACCGCTCGCCCCCGTTAACAGAATATCGCGCGGCGATTTAGCGCCCATGAAGGATCCTCGTCGCTGAAAACCCGACTGAAAAATATTTAATTGGTACGTCCGCGGCCAACAGGCGAAGCCGCGCAACTCCATTCGCATCAATAATCAATCGGTTTGTCATCCGCGCGAGATTGGAAACGTTAAGGTCCTTAAAGAAGGCGTCATCGTTACCAAACACGAGCGCTCTCGATCCCACCAACGCTTCTTCTTTGGACCGAGCGAATTCCACTTTTTTCTGCCACGATTTCGGAGATTGTTTTATCAATGGATCAAAAACTTTCACCCGCGCCCCTTTCGCGATCAACCATTCGACCAGTTCTGCGGCCCAGGAGCGTCGCAACGTATCGGTTCCTCCTTTGTAACTCAAACCCCACACCGAAATAACTTTCTTATCAAACGATTTGATTTCCGATATTAGCTTTCGCTTCGCCCAATCACGATGGCTTTGATTGCTCTTCGTGACAGCAGCGAAAAAATTCGCCGAGAGATTTCGCCTTTTCTCGCTTAATTCTCGGAGAAATGTTACGTCGCGGGCCAATGTTCCGCCCGCAAAAGCGGCTCCTGGTTTCAAATAGGCCTTGGGGCCGATTCTTTCGTCGGAAAGAAGTCCCAACGCCACATCGCGTGCATCCGCGCCCACGCTTTCGCAAACCGTCGCTACTTCGTTTGCAAACACAACGGACGTCGCGAGAAAACCATTCAAAGCGTGCTTCGTCATTTCGGCGGATTCTGTTTTCATCCAAATTATGTTTGAGCAAATCTTTTCAAAAACCGGCGCGAATATTTTTTTATGACCCTCCTCGCGAACACCGGCCACCAGGCGATCCATCTTTCTCAAAACATTGAGCGCATTTCCCAAACGCAGGTTTTCTGGCACGTAACAAATGGGAATATTTCCGAATCCGGCTTTCTCCGCCAATTTCTCCAACTGGGAACAAAACCCAACGGAGACCTGGTAAGAAACAATGATTCCTTCCGCCGACAGATTTTCTTCGGCGACGCGAGAAAATTGTTTTGCAACAAATCCCACGTCCGCCGCGTCATCGTCTCGAACCGGCGTGTCGAATGTAATCCAAACAAACGATGCCTCGGAGATTCCTTCTTTAAGCGACGAGGTGAACGACAAGTGTCCGTCCTTCATTTGTTTCGTAATTAGGTCATTCAAACCCGGCTCGGACAACGGCGCTTTTCCATTGTTGAGATTCTTTACAATGGTGGCGTCGGTATCAACGCCGACAACGTTGAAACCGAGCGAAGCGAGATGCGCGGACATTGTGCAACCCAGATGCCAGAGACCGATCGTGCAAATCTTCGTCATCCCAATGACCTCGTCACCCCAATGACCTCACGGTTGGCGCTCGTACACATAAATTTTGGCCGCAAAGTTCGCCATGCAATACGGGAACAGATCAAATGGAAAAAATTTTTGCAGTTGCGTGTAGCGGCGGGACATGTGCACTTGTTTATAAGAAGCACCGTTCGTTTCGAAAACGGTCGGCAATTGGCCGAGCGTGGTGGCCAAAACATATTGCGCAGAAGCGGAGCCTACGCGTAACGTGTCGGCCTCCAGAGCCCCGGGCAAACCCAGCGACTCAAGACGCAGCGGCTTCTCCGGATAGTAGCCGGTGTATCTCCACGTCCGATAAGGAATAGAAAAATGCTCCCCTTGTTCCTCAATTCGAACCAGCGTTGCCCCCTTCGGAATGTTTGTGTTGATCCACTTCGCGGCATCGTATTCGGGTTGCGGCTGCCGGTACAACGCAACGTACGTCAGCTGAAGTAAAACGGCGTGCACGACGGTAATTCCCAACAAGAAACTCGCCGTCACCGAGCGCGGCGTGCTGAACACCATTCGATCCGCAAAGATGCCAACCCACAACAACAGCAGCGCGAATGTCGGTCCGGAATAATAAGCATCTCCACGATTAATTAATGTGGGAATCACCGACAACACGGTCGTCGCTAACAAGAACCGTGTTGACCGCTGGCCGTCGCGAAACCCAACGATCATGCCGAGCAAAGACAAGAAGAAGAGCGCGCGTCCAATTCCGACTTGAACTTCGTAGCCGAAAAATTGCTTGAGTTTGGCAGGGATCGATGTTGTGACCACGTGACGACCAAAAAGTGTGTGCAGTTCTTGCAACGGTTCTGCGGGCGTCAAAACATAGAACGGATTGAAGATTAAGAACCCGACGCCCACGCCGAGCAAAGCCATCACGAACGTCCCTTTTTCGGACGTCGATCGCTCCGCGTTAAACCAATAACTCATAAGCAAAACGGGAAAAATAAAAACCGACGTGTAAATTACACCGATACACATGCCGGTCACGAGGCCGGCGACAAAATACTGTTTCCGCGTCGGCTGCTCGAGGAACGCTTTTAAACAAAGAAGTATCGCTGCCAACGCGAACGGCATAGCGAGTCCGTGCGGTTTCATGTGATGACCGAAAATAAAAAACAACGGCACGAACGGATAAAGGCTCGCGGCAACAAGGCCGACGCGGCGGTTTTTCCAGAATTTTCCGAGCGCATAGAGCGGAAATACGCCGAGCGCGGTCATCACGCCCACCCACATTTTGGCGACCGCATACAATTTGGCCATCTGGTTTGGATGAACCAGGTAGTAGCTCATGTCCGACGTCAAAACAAACGCACCAACCTTTTGCGCCACCAGCAACCCAAAACCGAGCAAGTAAATAAAAACGGTGCCGTACTGAAAGATGTGTGGATTGAACTGCCATTGCCGCGGCCGAATCTGCTGCAGCGCGCGGATTGCGTTTACCTCATCATAAGGATGGAGAAGCAGCGATCCCCGCATTTCGTTAATGACGGCGGAAGGCATCGTTACGGTTTCCCCCTCGAGATCAACGGTCACGCTGTGACTCTTCAAGGGATCGACGTAACCATGGTAAGCCGACATCACAATATTCTCGGTGCCTGTGTTCTTGTAATACTGATAAACCTCGGACCGGAGCTCCAACATCGTGGTGCGAAGGCCTTCAGCGTTCGCCACACCGTCAAACAAAAGCGCCGGCAGGTCGGATTTATCGATGGAAGCGAAGGTGCCCAGCCAAAAAACGCCAACAGAAAAGACAAATATCAGGACAAGAACGAAGCGTTGCTTCACCGTGCTGGCTCTGGCAACTTGCCGAGAATCTTTTTTGTGTAGTACTTCGCGCAAATCACAAGTCGGTTCAAGAACGGCAGAACATTATCGGACAAAATCTCTGACGGATTTTTTACCCCGTGATAAACCGCGATAGTCGCCCGCACAATATTCATGCGTTGCTTGTACGCCGCAATATAATCGCGAACAAGCTCGGGATATTTGTGCTTGTACATGTTCAAGCAGAACGCGTACCGTTCTTCCTCGGGCAACGTTTTTTTCGACAAGACAAAAACATGACTGCCTTTGTGCGTTCGATATTTTGTTAGCACATCCTTCATGATGAGAATGGACCGGTCTTTGTAATCAAGCAAGCGCAACCAATATTCGAAATCTTCCGACGCATTCACTTCCAGCGCTTCGCTGGTCAACCCGATTTGCTGGATGAGTGACGCGCGCATCAGCGTGCTAGAGTAAACAATCATGTTGTTTTTCATGACGTCCACCATGCGAACACGCCAATCGCTCCACAACCGGTCTTCGCGCCACTCGGACGTTCCATCAAACCACATGACCGTCGTGGCTACGGCCAACAAATCCGGATACTTTTCAAAAACGGCCAGCTGCCGGGCCGTCTTCTCGGGATACCAGATATCGTCCGAATCCAAAAAAGCAATAAACGAGCCTTTTGATTTTCTAAGAGCCTCGTTTCGTGCCACGGCCGGGCGCCCCGTGTGCTCAAGGCGCAGATAGTGAATTCGAGGATCATTGAACGAGCGCACGACGTCTTCGGTGTTGTCCGTTGAACCATCGTCCGCCACGAACACTTCGAAATTGTCGTGCGTCTGATCGACGACGGATTGCAGCGCTTGGCGGATTGTGTCCGCTCGGTTGTAGGTTGGAACAATGACGCTGATCAGAGGCTCAGAAGCTGCCATCTATCTCTTATGATTCCGGTTTTGACATGCAAAAACTAAGACCAAAACGCGTACCGCCGCAATTTTCCCCACCAGACTTTTGGTTCCGAAAATACGTAGCCCGGCGGCTGCGTGTGTTGCCCAGTGATAACGCGGTTCGTTTTCTTATGAACAAGGAAAAAGAAGGACGTAAGGCTGTAACCAGAGTGAGATATCGACAGTGAACCGCGTCCGCCATCGGCGCGCAGAAAGCGCTCGCCCTCGCCGTTTCCAAACGTTCCCACATCGATTAACGCCATACCAAACGGCGGAATGCGAACCGGCTCGCCTTCCAGCGATTTTCCATCCAAACGCCGCAGCACGGGACGAAGTAGGACGGCATCGTTGTACGACGAATCCACGGAGGAATTAAAAATTGTCACGAGCGTCTTATAGTCGTCGTTCACAAGCGCCATCGGGCAGTACATAAAAAACGAGCGCCCGCCTTTTTTCACTGCCGAATTCAAATTTCGCACCGCTTGAGACGCTACCTCGCTGTGATGCGATTCCGACACCCAATTCATTGTCACCGCCGGCGGAACATAGTCGCGATCATCGGCGGGATTTTCAAAGAAAAGCATGCACTGCCCTTGAAACGAATGAATTCCTCGGTCGCCCAGATATTTCTTCGTGCTAATTTGCAAAAACTCGTTTGGATTGAGTTGCGCGGTCAATGGCGGAACACCGGAGAGCTCGGTGCCGTCGCTGTTCAAAAACAATCCATGAACCGACAAACGCTGCCGGCAAAAATTTCGGTATTCAATGATTCCGTCCTGATCGCTCGCGAGATTGTGAACGTATCCATTCCACAAACTTGTTTTTGGCCATGCCGATAGCAATCGCTGCAGTTCCATTAACGTTCCTTTGGAGCGGGCACGTCGCGCCATTTAAGCCCTTGGAAATGTTCCACGTTGGCCCGCTTGAGCACGATCAACGGCGAATACAAAACGTTTGGACCGCTAACATGAACCACACCGGGTTTGTCTTCGAAAAACTGAGGGAGATCGCGCCAAATTTCTTCCAGACGAACCATTCGACAACCAAGCGGAGCAATCGGCTCGAGCCCGTGCTCGCGTGTTTCGCCCCGGTGATTTTCCACTTTGATCGTGGGGCCAACCTCTCGCACGGCGCGTGGAATGCCGAACACTCGGTCGCACGAATTTGACACCAGTAGAAACGGAAATTCCTTCGGGTTCACGGAGCCGACAATCAGATCGTGCGCCTCGTGAATTCGCGGAACCGGATAAGCGTTCGAGTGAATGAACGCACGTCCATGTTCGGTGAGAAATTCGGCGAAGAAAATCGTCGGGTAACTAACGCGCATGCTCCGACCGCGATCCGTCGGACGTATATGCGCGAGGCAAACACCCATATCGTCAAATCCGCTTGCCACGTCTTCGGCGTTCACGACGACGGTTTCAACATCGCGAAATTTTCCGGAAACCGTCTTTGATCGATCGCCTTTCTGTGAGTACAGCGTCAGCGTCCATTCGGCCGAAAAAGGCTGCCCGGCCAGCTGAGCGAAGTAGTTGTACAAATAGAACTTTGTCGTAATGCCGTCGCGAAGCATGTAATAGGTGGCGCCACCATTGGAGAGGAATTGGTTAAACAGATCGCGAAGTGGGCGAAACGGAACGGATAGAAACTTCTGATCGAACAGCGGATGCTTATTGGACATTCGGGAGAAACCTCATAAACGCATCATAAAAATTATTTACGTTTGTTTTGTTCATTGTGTACTTCCATGGGAAATCCGGGTCATGCGGATCTTTAAAGTAACAGGTGTGCCCAACCATGAAAACGCGCGCGATCAAGTCGACGGCTTTTGCGTGCATATCCTCGGGCGAACGGCGCATCGCTTCCCGAATTGTCTGGTCCAAATGTTCGAACGAGTCGCCCTGCGTCAGCCACGGAGAGAAAAAGCTACACCCCAAAGACATGGACGGCTTTCCCAAAAAAAGCGCTTCCATGCCGGCCGTTCCAGTGACAATGGCCGTCAAAGCGGAACGGCGAATCAGTTCGGTTCCTGAAACACCGCTCGCCGTCAATAACACTCCCGCTTTCTTTTTGAGATCTTTATAAAACCAAGCGGGCCTCATTCCGTTCATCACGGGATGTTCCTTGACCACCAAATAGTGATCGGACGGCATGTGCAACAAAATCAAATCAATCGCGCGGATCTGGTCCTCGAAAAATGGAGCGTACGTGGTCAACGATAGCTCCGGTGACATGTGCAACGGAAAATAAACGAACTTGGGCGGGAGTTGATCGGCCGAATGAATGTCGAAAAAATGGCCGCGCGTCTTTGCTTTCAGAGACCAAATCATTTTGTTAAGGGCCCACAATTGAATGTGGGGTTGATACCAAATTGGGTTCGGGCGTGCTGCGTGCGGCTCCAAGATCTGATCTTTCGCGAGATTCCAAACAAACATTGGAAACTTCCAAATTTTTTCATGAATCGCCTTGCTTCGTCCGTACGCAACAATCTCGGACTCCGGTGGTTCGTATTGCACCGAATAAGCGGGGTGCGGGTTTTTCCGGAAATTTTCCAAATATTCTTCGGCCTTCTTTATGAACTCGGCGGGAACCGGGTTCGTCATTGCATTGGGTGGCATGGCTTCGAACGGCGTTAGAGAAAAAAAGCTGAGCTTTAGGTTCCGTGCCGAGCAGTGGAAAAATGTTTTTATACCGAGCTCCACGGCTGCCTTGTAAAGAACAAAACCTTCGAGCGTCTCGATCAACGGCAAAAAGATCACGTCGGGCTTCTCTTTTATGAGGTATTCCTTGTACGCTCGATAAAACGCGATGGCCGTGCGCAGTTGGTAGTTCTTCGATTTGGTTCGCAGCTGCCCGGGCAATCTCTTGTCGGCGAACAGATCGCGAAACACCGACCCCTCATATGTCGATAACACCGAAAGATCCACCCGCTTGTCGGTCATCAATTCGTTCACGCGCGAATGCACATAGAAAAGGTGTTCGTCCGCAATGACGCCCTTGTAGAGCGCCAAATGTCGCCACGAAAGAACAATCACGCGCCAGTCGATATCCGATTTCCGCTGCGCGGCGACGCGAAGGAATTCGCGAAAGAAGTAAGGAAAGCTACAGGTTCCGTACAAAAGGATCTTCATTGGGCGTGTCCATAGACAATTGCTCGCAATCGCGCCCGGAGTCCCCAATAGGCCAACGCCAACATGAGGCCGTACACGGCAGACCGTAAAAAGAATCCGATGAGCGCGCGACCCGACCACGGCAGGAAACTGGCAACAAGGTGACAGAACATACTCACAACGAGCGACCACAGCAGATATTTTCCAAGCCGCAAGATGTTAATCCGGATTCCGCGGTGGAAGAGGATAATGAAGGCGGTTACGACACAAACCTGTTGCGCGAGCGCCGTTGCGATGGCAAAGCCGAGCACATCCCACTTCATGATAAAAATCAGAATGAAATTAAATATGACCATGGCGGTCGTGAGCGTGAGATTTGGCCAACCAATCGATAGCACGCGGCCTGAGATTTGAAGCATTCGAATAAGCGGCGTGGAGAGCGCACCAATCGCTAGCCCGCACGCGGTGACTTGAAGGATGCGGTGAGCCACCTGCGTTGCTTCGGGACCGAAACGGCCGCGCTCGTAAAGAATCCGGATGATTGCTTCCGATTCGAAAAATAGAAAAACCGCCATCGGAGCCGACAACAACAGCAGCCCACAAAGCAGGCGCTCGAATTTTTGGACGCGATTTTCCGTTGCTGAGATCGGCACCACGAATATTTCGTCAAACGTGAGCAGTTCGTAAAGCGGTCCCATGAGTTGGTTCACATAATTGAAAGCGGCAATCGAACCCGGAATCAAATAGGACTGATAAAAACGCTCAAACGATTGTTGAATGAAAACCATTTGATTGACCACAAACATCTGTTTGAAATCATGGTACAGCGAGCTTAATTTCTCGTGGAAAGGAGAAACCAAAAGCGAAATATGCGAGCGCGCAAAAAAGGCCAACGTCGAAAACGCAATTATGTATCCAAGCGACAATGTCACCGGCAACGCCGCCAAACGGGAGTGCCAGAACAGAAAACCAGTTGTGGAAATCACCGAAACCATAAGATCAGCAATAGAGACGACACTATAGAAACGCAAACTTTTCAAAATCGCTGTTAACGCGTTGTACGGAAAAATCGTGAGGATCCACGGCACAAAATACCAGGACATATGCCGAACCAACGCGCGCTCGTCGATGGAAAATCCTTTGCACAGGAGTTCCGATACCGGGCCGACCAGCAGCAGAAACACAACCGTCAGTACAATTCCGAAAATCACCGCCAGCGACAACACCGATCCGCTCATATGCTGAAACGCTGCTTTTCCGTCTTTTTCGCTTATGTGCACGAGCCGCGGGATGGCCATTTGGTCAAACCACAACGTAAACGACGACACGATCAGCATCGTTATCGCGTAGGTCATCAAGTAAATATCCAAATTTCTCGAAACGCCGAAGTTGTAGGCCAAGATGAGCTGGCGACCGTAGCCGACCGATTTTGCCACAAAAAAACATGCGGTTGAGAAACCGAGTCCCACATGGAAACGTTGCGGCGCGAAAAGTTTCAAAGGCGTGTCATCGCCCCTTGTAATAGACCTGCGTGTCGGCGTGCCAACGCTCAAAGAAGTTGTACACGTCCAAATAATTGTCGGTTTCGCGCGCAATCTTTTTGCTCAGCGGGCGTTTCTTCGCGATCACACACAAGATATCGTTATCCAAATAACGATTGATGAACGTCGTTTCAAAATGCGATTCGGCGAGAATTCCGCGCAAGGAGTTTGCACTGTAATGCGTGGCGTGCGTGTCGGCCCCGTTTTTGCTGATGTACATGTTCAGCGGCTTCTTAAACGGCACAAGAATCCGGCTTCCGGTCGCGAGGACAATGTATCCATCTTCTTTGAGGAGACCGTAGGCTGCCTTCAGTATGCCGCGAGGGTTCTGGCAATTCTCGAGCGTCCACATAATCGTCACGACATCCGCACGATAATTGTTTCGCTCGGGGCTTTTTAAGAACGCCTCCATGCTCCCGTGAAAATAGGGAATGCTCATCGACTTGAGCAGTTTGCAATTGTACTCCGACGGCTCAATGCCGAACACCGACGCGCCGTATTTGCGGTCCCGAACAATGTCGAGAAACTGTCCTTCACCGGCGCCAATGTCGCAGACGCTTTTTCCCCGGAGTTTCACGTGATTGTCCAACGTACCCGCCACGAACGTTTGTCGGGCGAGAACGTGCGGAATATGCGCCGTGTATCCTTTCTGAAAAATATCTTTGGACCACACATCGGCGATTTTTTGCGGAGGACGACGAAGCTTCACGTAAACAAAGCCGCACTGCTTACAAATGTGGATTGGCTCGTTACGGGAATATTCCCGACTGTGAGGCACCTCGACAGCATCCTTGCTTAAACAGACGTCGCAGGGAAATTCGGTGTATCCGTTTCGTTTCATTGTGTCTCCTTGATTTTTATTTCAGCGGATGGCGCAAGACCCAACGACCGCCCTCTTTCTTCCAAATTTCGGCATTCCGATGTTGATCGATCAACTTTTCGAACTCGTCTTTGCTCAAACCAAGAAAATCCAAGACCTCATCAAAATATTCCGACGGAAACTCGTCGTCGTATTTCTGGGCCAACGCCAACCCCTCCTCGCGTGTCATCTGATCGTTTTGAATCATGCGACAGGCGTCACGGACCGCGCGACCGAAGCCAAACTTAATGAATTGCAGATAGTAGTACAGATTGTCGACTTTGTCGTCCAAGCTGTCGAAATCCGTGAAGGTGCCGTTCGTTCGACCCAGAGGGCTCGTTTTAAAATCAAACTTCGTCTTAATGTATTGATAGTTTTCGAGCATACTCCACCGAAAGAAATAAGCAAAGTAGAGCGCTTTCACGCCAACCTCTTGCACGCGGTGAGCATCGGGATACAAATAAGGATTCAGATTTTTTGCGCTGACCGTGTCGTCAACCCAGTTGCGAGGATCGTCGCCGATTTGATGTTCAATGACCTCGGTAAAGTTGCGGATTTTTTTCGATTCTTCGTTGAGCACCTTTCCGCCGTATTCACTTTCCCCATGTTCCGCGTAAAACACGAGCGGTATTTTGTAATTCACGGCCACTTGGACTGGAATCGCGTTAATTCCGGCGTCCCACGCGACCTTATGATTGCCGCGCTCCTTAAAAAACCTCCGCGCCAAATGACGCGACACGCGTTGATCCGGATTAAAAAAGATGTGATCGAACCCGAGATTCACCAGCGCTTGGCGGTTGTGCCATCCGACATCCGTGGGCATGAGCGGCGAAAAGGTGACCAACAACGGGTTCATTCCCAGTTCGAATTTCAAATGGTAGGCAATGGCGCTACTGTCTTTGCCGCCACTCCAAGGCACAACGCAATCCCATTCACCCTTTTTCGATCGATACGGTTCCACAATGGAAAGGAACTCTTTTTTTCGCGCCGCCCAATCGATTTTCTTTTTTTCGTCGGCGTTCTTGCACGCGTTGCAAACGCCTTCGGTATCAAATCCAATTCGCGGACGCGTGTTCGGCATGAGACATCGTTTGCAATAAATGACCATAGGATTCCTGTTATCGGCCTCTACTTACGAACATCGATTCCATTTTCCAGCAGATAAGCCTTAGCGCTCTTAATGCTTGTTTCTGTAAAGTGATAAATGTTCGTCGTGCAAACGGCGCTCGCGCCGCCCTCGACAAAACCGTCCACGAAATCTACCCATTTCCCCGCGCCGCCACAAACGAGCACCGGGATTTCAACCGCATCGGACACCATGCGGTTCAACCGGTTATCGTATCCTTCGAGCGAACCGTCCCGCTCGATGCTCGTGATCAGTATTTCGCCGGCCCCCGCCCGCTCCGATTGCAGCGCCCATTCAACAGGACCAAGGCCCGTCGCTCGAGTTCCCTGATGCGAATACACCTCGTATTTACCGGACGCGTTCATTTTTGCATCGATTGAAACAACCACGCACTGCGATCCGTACAAATTCGCTGCTTCGGAGATAAACGTCGGCGTCTCGAGCGCCTGCGAATTAATTACTACTTTATCTGCCCCGAGACCCAAAAGATTTTTGAAGTCAGAAATGTTTCTCACCCCACCGCCAACAGCCAACGGAACAAAACACTTTTTTGCCATACGCTCCACAGCGTCGTAAAAGTTGGATGGGCTTCCGTTTCCAGGCCGCGTCACGTCCAACATCACAATTTCGTCCACGGACCACGCATCGACGAAATTGCTGGTGTACCGGTAATCCGGATGAAACACCTTGGTCCGAAACAGAACACCGTCATTAAAAGTCAGCACAATGATCAGACGCTTCTTAAGCATCGAGAAAATTCCTCAGCAACACCAAACCATTCAGCTGACTCTTTTCGGGATGGAATTGCGTACCGTAAATATTTTCGCGATGGAAAACCACGTCCATCGGCACGCCGTAGTGACAGCGCGCCTTCACATTCTCCGGTTGATTGCATTTCATGAAGAAGCTGTGCACAAAGTAGAACAAACCATCGGCGGGAATCCCCGCGAACAGCCTATCGTCCTGCTGATCCAGATCATCCCACCCAACATGTGGAACGCGCAGTCGTTTATCGCTTGGTTCAATGCGCACCACCGAACCATCGACCCATCCCAATCCCTTGTGATGGCCAAATTCGTAACTTTCATTTGCGAAAAGCTGAAACCCAAGACAAATACCCAACACCGGTGTCTTTTTCTCGAGGACCGCGCGATTTAATGGATCAATCAATCCACGTTCTGTTAGTTTCGACATGCCGTCTCCGAACGCGCCCACGCCGGGCAAAATAATCTTCGTCGCGCGAGCGATATCATCCTTGCTGCTCGACACCGTCACCGGATAACCAACGCGTTCGACGGCGCCGACCACAGACCGCAGATTTCCCAACCCGTAATCGACTACAACAACGCGGGACGCGGACGTATCCTTTTGGGTTTGAAAATCTGTTTCCATACTAGGCCGCGAACTCCTCAAGAAACAATTTGGCGTTCACAAAATTAAAAACGAATTTGCTTTCGCTGTTTGGCATCGCCGCCTTTTGGAGATACGGACGGATCTTTTCGCGATCGACATAATCAAACACAGGACTATCGGCGAACAATTCTGTCTGCACGTGTGGATCCGACATATTCAATAGAGAATTAATTGACGCGTTAAATCCGACCTTGCGGGCGTTATCCAAGATTGCGTCCGGCACAATACCGCGCATGGCTTCACGCAGCACATATTTTGCTCGACCGTTCTGGATAAGGTGCCGCGTCGGAATTCTGAGCGCAAATTCAAAAAGAGTGCGATCGAGAAACGGGGAGCGGTTTTCAATTGAATGATACATTGCATTCAAGTCATCCTCGTGCAAGATCACGGGGACCACCTCATGAAACATTTCGTTTAACATGCGATTGCGCAGCAGATCGTCTGTGTAACGCTCTTCCGAAAACGCTTCGCTCCAATGTTTTACCAAGCAATTGGAAAAATCATCCGCCTGCAAGAAGATGTGATCCCGAAAGCTTCGGTTCTTCACAAACAAATCGGCGTCGCTGAGATACGGATTGCGGACCAGCGGCCGCACGTTTTGTTCCCAGGCTTTTCGTCGCGCATCGTGAAGCACGCGGTCCTGGCGGATTTCATAGAGGTACGCCAGATGATGATCAAAATAGCCGGAAAATATTTCATCGGCGCCGGTCCCACTAACCGAGATTCGATATCCGTTTCGGCGAATCTCTTGTTGAAGCAACCAATGGACGTAATAACTGATGGTTGCCACCGGCGAATCGTGGTAGCGAACCTGTTCGCGCAGATGCGGCAAGAAATCTTTTTGATCCAAGGAAACGATCGTATGCTTCAAATGATTCGCATGAACCATCTCCGCGACCATCTCATTTTCGTCGTAGCGCGCATCGTTCGTGACGATCGTGAACGCATGAACATCCTGGTTAAAAACTTTTTTCGCGACGCCGATAATTGAGTTGGAATCGATACCGCCGCTCAAACAAAAGGCCAATGGCACGTCGGCGCGCAAACGGATTTTCACGGATTGTTCCAGGCGGTGCCGCACACCGTGCACGGCCTCGTCAAACGAAAGGCTTTCGTCCGGCGAGAAATGCGGTTGCCAATACGTCCAATGGAAACGATTTCCAACGGCAATGGATTGGCAGCTGGCACGTGGGACGGACGTCAATCCAACGAAAAACTGCTCGTTCGTTTTGTAGAGCGCTTTGTATCCATTCACCAAATAACGGCAAACATGGTTGCTATTGACGGGCAAACGTCGCCCCAGCAGCGCGAAAATAAATTTAATTTCCGAACCAAAGTACAAACCCGTTTCATCTTCAAAAACGTACAGCGGCTTCTCGCCGAACCGGTCGCGCGACAGCACGAGCGATTTCGAAACTTCGTCGTAAAAAGCGAAAGCCCACATTCCCTCAAGTTTTTCCAATGCATCCCAGCCGACGGTTTCAATCGCCTGCATGAGAACTTCGGTGTCCGATGATGTTCGAAATGTCCGCCCCTGCGCCTCGAGCTCCCGCCGCATTTCAAGATAGTTGTAGATCTCGCCGTTAAACACGATCACTTTTTTCCCTTCGCGGAACGGTTGATTCGATCGGGGATCCAAATCGATAATGTTCAACCGCGTGTGCAGAAGCAGGACCTCTCCGTTGTCGGTCAGTGTGGAACGATAGGCTGCAGCGTGATCCGGGCCGCGGCGCCCCATTAACTTAAGGCAATTCTCGACCGCCGAATCGTCAATTCTTCGCGGCCCAAAATATCCTGCAATACCACACATCGCTAGTTCACCATCACGCGCTTCAACTCAAACAAATCTTCGCTTATCGTGTTCAGGCCATCCTCGGCGCTGGGGCAACATCGAATGCCGCGATGCTTCAGCGCATCAATGACAGCCGACGAGTAACACGACTTGAGGCCTTCGGGATACGAGTAATGCTCGATCGGGGAGGCAAGATTCTTTTTTAACAGATCGAAGCTTTTGTCCAATTCGCTTTTGAGATCGTTCCCGCTCAAGTACGAGAGAATGCGATGCGTATGCCCATGTCCGCCGACGGTAAACAGCGGATTTTTCTGCAGCGCGCGCACCTGATCCCAACTCATCTTCGCGTCCAAATATCGATCGGGAACCATTGCCTTCGCACCGCATTGGCGATTGATCTCATCGGCCACTTCGTACGGATCCACGCTTTTATTGGACTTCACTTGAGCGCGGATTTGTTTCAAAAGCTCGATCTTCTCGGAATCCGATTTAAATGTGCCCAGAATTTTCAGTTCGGGATAATCGATTTTGCAAACCGCGGCCATCTCCACGGCGTATTCGATTCGATCGATCCACGAACACTCTCCCGCGTCAACAAATTTCGTCGTGACATAGAACGTCGCCGGAATTTTCATTTGCTCAAGAATCGGCGCGGCCACACTGAAATTATTTTCGAATCCGTCATCGAACGTAATCGCGAAAGCGCGTCGCGGCCACGGATTATTCCTTTCCCGCAACGCCAAAACGTTTGCCATCGAAAGGCCAACGCCACCGGCGTCCGTAAGATCTTTGAGAATCGCAGAAAAATACGAGCGCGTGATGTGTTTGGCCGTGTAGTTACGCACCGGATGTTCGTTCTTCGGAATCACACCATGAAAAAGCAAGATCAGCAGTTTTTTCTCATCCAATTGTTTTGCGTAGCTTCTCATAGACGTGCCACATGCTCGTTGAAGTTTTTCACGCAAACGTCTTTGAGAACCGATGGCATAAACGAATAATATCGGCCCTGCTCTTTTTGTTTGCGCGAGCGCACCGCGGATGTTGTTGCGGCTTCCTCAAGCGCCATTAAGCTGAGATCCACGCAAGCCTGCGTGTTTAATGCGCGCAGTTGAAACAGTTCCATACCGCGCTTAAGCGCCAACGTTTTTTGGCCAACGATGTTTCCGGTATCAAATGTCTCGTCAACAACGTGCAACGTGGTCGTCAGATGCGCAAAATCGCGGTGATAGATCGTCCAATAGTGACTATCAAGCCCGCGGTAACGCTCGGAATCCCCACCATGAAGATTGAGAATCCCTTTCTTGGGTTTTTGAATCACCGCTTTTTTCAGCAATCCCGTACCGAACACCAAAATCCAATCGGGCGCCCAACGGTTCAAACGCACCAGCGCGTCCGCATCGTTTGTGTTCCCGACCCCAACAGTTTCGGCAATATCGCGAAGGGTCGCGGGCGCACCTTTTAGCAACGTCGAACGTTCAAATTCGTCGCGTTTGTTTTCCAACGGATGCGCGGTGTCGAAGCCGGCTTTCAACACGTTCGTCTCCGTCAAAATTCCGGTCAACGGAAAACGCTCGTGAATCTTCCACGCGAAATACAAATGATGACTGGTGTCCGTGGTTAACAAAACGATATTAATGGACATCACCAGCCTCAAAGCGATGCCCAGCGCTGACATCGCGCACCAATTTCTTTCCGATCAACAAACTCTCCCTGCCCGGAGCCAACCCACCGGCGGGGCGAACCCAGGTCAAATCATCCGCTTGAATGACCGATCCTTTTGACAAATCTTTTGCCGCCACGATGGAGCGACGAAACGCAATTACGCCGGCCTCCTCACTTGGCTGAACCGTTTTTCCCTCGTTTCCCAGCATCGACTCAACGAGCCGAATTCGTTGAACCATAAGTTTCATGTCGGCCGGGTCCGCGGACAATTGATGGTCGCGAAACGACGAGTAGTTTTTATCGAGCGTAAAATGTTTTTCGACAATTCGGGCACCCGCGGCCACCGAGGCCACGGCGGCCTCCACGCCAATCGTATGATCCGAGTATCCGACCGTGAACGGAACATGATTTTTTAGAAACGAAATGGAGTTGAGGTTTGCCTGTTCGGGTGGAACCGGATAGCTGCTCACGCAGTGCAGAAAAGCAATCTTACTGGGATCCGCAGCTTCGTTGCGGACGAATTTCGCTACTTCGTCGATGAGCGCCACGTCGCTCACACCCGTGGAGAAAATAACCGGCTTCTTTGTTTTGAGTACGCGCGCGATCAACGGAAAAAATGAAAAGTCACCACTGGAAACTTTAAACGCATCAACGAGCGGTGCGAGCACGTCCACACTAACAAGGTCAAACGGTGTCGAAAGGAACAACACGTTCAACGACCGCGCGAGTTTTTCCAACAAACGGAATTGATCGGCCGTGAATTCAAACGACTTTAAGCGATTAAACCGCGACTCGTCCGATCGCGCTACATAATGCTCGGTCCGGAATGTTTGGAATTTCACGGCATCCACGCCGCAAGCGACCGCCTGCTGCAGCAACTTTTGCGCAACCTCAAAATTTCCCTCGTGATTATTTCCTATCTCAGCCACAATCAGCACTTTCTTATCGGTGTCGACGTTTCCGATTTTCATTTCAAGTTTTCCTGCCACTGCGCGACGGCCCCGCGCACCGTCGCAAGCGAATCATAACGCTTCACTTCGTCTGCCAGCGGTTTCCCGTTATCGGCAAACACCGCGCTCGTGATCCACAAACAGCGATCTTGCGCGCCAATCAAAAGTCCGCGCGACGTTTTCAAATAAATTCGCCCCGGTTCACCGAAAAATTGCTTTTCGTAAATTTCGGACGCCAACAAATTGACGCGGCGACCATTGAAATAAGTGAACGCCATCGGATAAGGCTCGGTCAACGCGCGAATCCGGTTGTGGATTTGCATGTGTGTGAGCGTGTCCCACAAGATGATTCCGTCTTCCGGGAAACGCAGTGGGTAATAACCGGCTTTTTTTGGATCCTGCTTGCGGACTGGAATCTTCTTGTTTTTTGAAAGCTTCTCTAAAATTCCGCTCAATAACTGGGGGAAACAGACATTGGCTTTGTCGTGCACGTCGCGAATCGTGGTTTTCGTGTTGACCGGAATTCTCTTTTCGACGAGCACGTCGCCACTGTCGACGCCAGGATCCACCTTTATGACCGACAATGTCACGCTCGATTGCCCGTTGATGAGCGCCCAGTTAAGAGGCGACGACCCGCGATACTCCGGCAATTTTCCAGCGTGCAGATTGATGGTCATTTTCTTTGGAATATCAATTAGTCGCGCATCGATAATTTTTCCGTAACCAGCCAACACGAATACATCGGCGTTTAGAGATTTGAGTTGAGACACGACATCGGGCGCGTGAGGATCGTCCGGAGTTACGATGTTCAGACCCAGTTGCTGCGCTTCGTGAAAGAGCGCCGACGGTTTTCCTTTGGATGGATGAAGCACAACACAAGCAACGTCAAAGCCCGCCGACACAATGGCCTGCAGGCATTTCTCCCCGCGCGTCCCGTTGCCCCAGAAGACAATTTTCATTTTGACCCTATTTCGCCTTTCAACAACGACCGATACCAGTCAACATATTTTGGGAATCCGATTTCAATGGGATGATCCGGCTTGTATCCGAGAAGTTGGCGTGCTTTTTCGATGCTCAGCGTGCCGCGGAACGGCATTAACTTGTCGCGGTCCAACTGTTCGATTTTCATTTTTGGAAACTCTTTTTTAAGAATACTCAGAAGTTCATCAACGGAGCGCGACTGGCCGTAGGTCAGATTGAAAATTTGATTCTTCGCCGCCGGCTTTTGAATTGTCAACGCCACGCCGTGGCAAAGATCGTCGATGTACGTGAAATCGAGTTTTTCTTTACCGTCGCCGTAGACTTTAAGAGGCTTCTCGGCCAGCGCCGCCTCGATAAAAAGCTGCCCCACGCGACCACTGACGCAGCGTGGACCGTACAGCGCCGACGGCCGAATAATGGTGTAAGGCAAATCGAACACTTGGTTGTACGCAATCACCATCTTCTCGCCGGCCACCTTCAATGCGCCGTAAATACCGATCGGCTCCAACACGTGTTTCTCGTCGACTTCCGGCGTAAGAAAATTTCCGTACACCATGCTCGACGAAAAATAAATGAAATGTTCAATCGAGCCGCGGCTCATGTCGAGTGCGTTCTCGAGCGTCCGCAAGCTGTGATCGAATGTGCTGTACGGATCTTTGTTCGAGCGGCCCGCGTGAGACACCGCCGCCAAGTGAACGACGACATGCGGTTTGATATTCCCCATCAACCGCGTGAACGCGTGATAATCGCGGACATCCTGAACGTAGAGTGGGATTTTCTCTTTCTTCAGCATATCCAACCGTTGATTGATGAATTTCAAATACATCTCACTGTTTGAACCACCCGAATATCCGGAGGAGAACCACAGCAGATTGTTCACTTGCAGCCCGTCAATAATGTGAACCTCGGCTCCCAATCGCGTGAGATACATCGCGAGGTTGTGCCCGATGAACCCCGCCCCTCCCACGAGAACAATGCGACGTTTTTTTAATTCGATATCTGCGCTCATTTCAATATCTCCGTTACGACCTTCACGAACGATTCGCCCACATAATCGAGGTCGTCGTTTGATAGATGCGGCCCCACCGGAAGCGCGATCGAATGGTCACTGATCGCCTCGGCGTTGGGAAAGCGTTTGGGGTCGTATCCATATTTGTTTTTGTAATACGACATGCGCGGAACCGGCTGCGGGTAATAAACGCTGGTACCAACCCCCATTTCCTTGAGCTTGTTTACAATCTCCAAGCGGCGCCCAACGAGTTTTCCCTCGAAGACGACGCTCATGCAGTAATGACTATTCATAGCGTCCGCCGATTGACTGTCCAGCACGCGGATGGAACTGGCTTTAGAAACGGCTTTTTTCAGCCGTTCAAAGTTTTCCCGGCGGCGCTTCATGATCTCCGGCAACCGCTGCACTTGCACGCGACCGATGGCCGCGTTGATATCGCTCATGCGGTAATTAAGACCCAGTGTGATCACGTCGTACATACCGGGCATTGTGCGTTCGGCGAAACTGCGATCCACGCCAAAGGCACGAAGCTTTTGCACGCGGTCGGCCACATCTTTGTGCGCCGTGATGAACATTCCGCCCTCGCCGGTCGTGATTTGTTTCACCGGATAAAACGAAAAACATCCGGACACACCGAACAAACCCACGTGCTTCTTTTTAAAGCGCGAGCCAATGGCCAGCGCGCAATCTTCCACGACCTTGAGTTTGTGGTGATTCGCGAAATCCATAATTTTCTCCATGTCGCATGGAATGCCAAGGAAGTGGACGAGCGTGAGCGCTTTTGTTTTCGGCGTGAGCGCCTTTTCCAAAAGAGCCGGATCGATATTCCCGGTGCGCGGATCGCAATCGACAAACACGGGCCGCGCTCCCACCATTTCAATCGCGTGCGCGGTGGCCGTGTGCGTGGACGCCGGCGCAATTACTTCGTCACCGGGCCCGATTCCCATTTGCAAATACGACAGGTGCAGCGCGGCCATTCCGGAGCTCACCGCAATGCAGTGCGCCCCATCGCCAACAAAGTTTGAAAAATCGGATTCGAACTGTTTGTTTTCGGGACCGTGCGTCAAAATATCGCCGCTGAGAATCCGCAGCACCGCTTGTTTTTCGGCGTCCGTGATCCACGGCCGGCCAAAAGGAATTGAACGTGTCGTCATAGGTATCGAATGAGCTCCTCTTTTTTGGATTTGATGGAACGGTCGCAAGCACCGGCAATCGAAAGACCGTCGAACATCATCTGCGTTTCTTTGTTTGTGTTTCGGCTCTCAACAATCGACGCAACAAAATCAGGAATAAGATCGCCTTTCGCCCCGGGAAGCGGATTTTCCGAAATCGGCTCGGCCACGCGCGACGGATCCCGCGTCACGTGCCATCGCGGCCCCGCGTCGTCGTAAATGAATGTGCGCTTGGTTCCGAAAATACGCATCGCGTGATGGTGCCGGTGAACGCATCCAAAGTTGGCCGTGATGCGGCCGACCATGGATGACCGAAAACGCATCGTGGCGGACGAGAAGTCGTTCGGTTTGAACGCGGTTCCTTTCGTGCAAAACTTGTTTCCGAGACCATAAATTTTCACAGGCCGCTCGTTTGTGAGCCACAACATCAAATCGATCATATGGATTCCGCCTCCGAGCATAACGGAGTAGAACGGCGTATTTTTTCTCCAACCGTTCGTAATTTTCTCGATGCGGCCATAAAGATAATCGGCATCAAACGAATAGATTTTCCCGAACGTTCCCAATTCGATCTCTCTGCGCAGCCACTTGTAGAGCGGTGCCGCGCGCAAAATCAAATTGGACGAAATTTTCAAACGACCGCGATTCTTTTCCCACATTTCCTTGACCGCTGCGATTTCCTCCAGCGTTCGACAAACCGGCTTTTCAACGAACACATGCTTGTTATGGGCGAAAGCTTTCTTTATCTGAACAAAATGCGCTTCATCAAACGACGCGACGGATACGATGTCGATCTCCGTGTCCCCGAGAATATCATCCGGATTATTTGTGACTTTTATCGTTGGATATTTGGCGCGCGCCATAGCGATCTTCTCATCGGACACATCGCACACCGACCTCACCACACAACCGGGGCTGCGATTGAAACCCGCAATATGTTGTTCGCCGACACCAAGGCCAATAATTCCCACTCGCAAAGGTCCAGGCGTTCGGTTTTTCACGCGGTCTTCCTGCGAAGCGAATTGCTCCTATCAAGGATTTCCTTCCACCCGTAGGTCCAGTGCGGCCGCGACATTGAGCGGATGATTTCTTCTACATTTCGGAGATCATCCGCCGTATCAACCGAGAGGTTCACGGCCCCGCAATTTTGATCGGAACGAAATTCCGCAATATGAAAATCGGTCGCGTGCCGATAAAAAAATGGTGTCACGTGTTCCCTATCGGAGGGGTCGGTCATTTTCGGATAGGCTTTCAAGAATGCGGCCGAGCGAACAACTTCGACCGACTGTCCTTTCGGAAACGTGCGCACAACAATATTCGACGCAAGATCCCACGGGCCGGATTGGAACAAGCGAATCGCTTCGTCAATAACACCCGGATCAATCAACGGGCTATCCCCGCTAACACGAACAAACGCCGTCAGTCCGTACGACTCGACGATCTGTTTAAACCGTAGCGCAACATCCTCGAGCGGCCCTCGGTGGCACCGCACATTTTCTTTCGTGCAGAACGCCTGAATGGGATCGTCTTCGGGTTGCGAGGAGGTAGCAACGATTACTTCCGCTCGCTGCACGCTGTGCGCCACCTTCTCGACAACGTATTGGAGGATTGGTTTCCCTTCAATGAGCGTCAAACTCTTTCCCGGCAACCTCTTGGACGACATGCGGGCTTGTACAATCGTGGCGATCTTCATGCGCTGCGCCAATATTCCAGCATCAACAGATTCCACAACCGGTAGCCGTGATCTTTTTTGTTTTCCACGTGCTCGCGAAACATTTGCTCGAGCGCCGAGCGATTAAAAAAGCGTTGACTGAGAGACTCCGATGACAACACGGCCTCGCTCCACAAATTTTTCAGATCTTTTTGAAACCAGGTCTTTAGTGGAATCCCGAAACCCATCTTCTTGCGCGCCAATAGCGGCCGAGGAATTAAATTCTGAAACGCGCGCTTGAAAATCCATTTGCTTTGCGTGAGGCCTTTCAGTTTCCAGTCGCCGCGCAGCCGAGCCACAAATTCCACGAACACATGATCCAGCAGCGGAGAGCGTCCCTCCAATGAATTCGCCATCGTCGCGATGTCCACTTTGGTCATCAGACATTCCGGCAAGTAGGTTTGCAAATCAAGATTCAACCATCGGTTCACACGGTCGAGTCCGTTCGACTTTTGAAGAAAGGAATCAAAGTAGCCGGCGGCAAGATTCGGCCGAATCACTTCCTTAATTTCTTTTTTGTACAGAGATTCTTTCTGATGGGTTTTAAAAATTCCAATGAAATTCAGGTACAGCTTGGCCGACGCAAGAAAATCCCATTTCATCGGCACGTAACGCCGGTAACCGGCGAAATTTTCGTCGCCGCCGTCGCCGTTGAGAGCCACCGTCACTTTGCGACGCGTTTCGCGAGCCAAAAAGTAGGTCGCGAAGGCCGAACAATCGCCAAAAGGCTCGCCGTAATGCTGCGCGAGCTTCGGTAAAACGTCGGCCATGTCCGGCTTTACAATGAACTCCGTGTGATCCGTACCAAACGCGTGGGCCGCTTGTCGCGCATAGGGCAATTCGGAAAATTCGTCTTCTTCGAATCCAATGGAAAATGTTTTCACGGGTTTATCGGTTAGCTGACTCATGATCCCAACGATGCACGTCGAATCCAAACCGCCCGACAGAAACGCGCCCAGCGGAACATCGGAAATCATACGCAACCGCGTGGATTCTTTTAACAACTCAACAATTTTGAATTCGGCTTCAGCGAGCGACAGTGAAAGTTTTTTTCCGTCCGTCGGCGGCGCCCAGTACCGCTCCACTCGGAATTTCCCCTTCTCGAGCGTTAACGTGTGCGCCGGCGGTAATTTCCGGACAGATCTATAGATGGACCACGGACTCGGAATGTATTGCAAGGACAGGTACAGATCGACCGCTTCCAGATCAATTTCCTTGGACACCCACGGCAAGGTAACGAGCGCCTGCAGTTCCGATGCAAACGCGAAACGACCATCCGAGATTTGATACACGAACGGTTTTTTTCCAAACCGGTCCCGCGCCACGAACAATTTTTCGGCGCGCTTGTCCCAAATCGCGAACGCAAACATACCGCGCAAGTGATGAACGCAGTCGTTTCCGTATTGCGCGTACAGGCGCAGCAAAACTTCGGTATCCGACGACGATTGAAAAGAATGTCCTTTCGCGCGCAAATCGTCGCGCAATTGTTGGAAATTGTAGATCTCTCCGTTGAACACAATCGTGTGGTTGGCATCGTCGCTTTTCATCGGCTGGTGGCCGCCGGCCACATCGATGATGGACAAACGGCGCATCGCGAGACCGACATTGCCATCCACGAAAACGCCGGCGTCATCGGGACCGCGATGGGTCATCGCATCGTTCATGCGCGCAAGGACATCTCTGGAGACCGATTCGGAACGTCCGTAATGAACGATGCCGGCGATTCCACACATTTTATTTCGGAAGGAATTTCAGTGCGGTCGGCAGCAATTTCAGCGCCTTTCGGCCGCCGCTCAGGAGACTTTTCAAATCTTGAATCTTCTTTTTCGCCTGCGGATCCAACGACGCGGAATTATCTTCGTTCGAAATAATTTGTGCGAGGCGCTCTTCGGCATGGTCGAGACGGCGTGATATTCCTTCTTCGACGCGCCGCAAGATGATCTCTTTAAGATTTGTATTGGCTTGGTAATGATCGCGACGTGTTCCTGTTGCTACCGGCCGAACAGCTCCCCACGACTCCAAGTAGCGCAGATTGATGCTGGCGTTTCCTTTGCTCATCGACAAGCGCTGGGATATGTCACTAAGAGAGAGTGGTTCGGAGGCCAAGTACAAAAGGCCGAAAATCTGGCCAATGGAGCGATTGAAACTGAGCGACTCTGCCAATTCTCCGGCAAACCGCGCAAATTCAATTTGGTTGGTGGTGGAAGTCGGTGTCATAGAGTTCCTCTCGTTTAGAATGTTCTAAACGATATATACACCCGAAACGCGACAGCGTCAACGTCTAACTTTTTTTATTAATGCAAAACGGCTGGAGAAAACGACCGGATTGCAGCGCAGACCGTTTCAATATCCGCTGCCGTCATATCCGGAAACATCGGCAAACCAAGGATTCGGTCGGCCAAGTGCTCGCTCACCGGGAACGCCCCCTTCAAAAGTTTGAGCCGCGCGTACGCCGGCTGAAGATGGAGCGGAATCGGATAATAGACGCCGCAGCCAATATTTCGATCCTTGAGATGCTGCATAAACAGATCACGCTGAGAACTTTCCACCGAATAAATGTGAAAAACGTGCTTGGCATACGCCTCTACGACGGGCGGCGTCGCAAATGAGTGTTTTCGTAGCTCCTTATTATAGGCCTCGGCGATCTCTCGCCGACGCGCGTTTGCGTTGTCCAATTGCTCCAATTTGATGCGTAGGATGGCGGCTTGAAAAGCGTCGAGCCGACTGTTAAAACCTTCGACCGTATGAAAGTAGCGGTCCGCCCGACCGTGATCGGCAAGTCGCGCGACCTTTGCCGCTAGGTCTTCGGAACGCGTGACGATGGCCCCGCCATCTCCCATCGCTCCGAGATTTTTTGTTGGGTAAAAACTAAAGCACGCAATATCACCCAACGTACCGACGCGTTTTCCTTTGTATTCGGCGCCGTGGGCCTGCGCGGCGTCTTCAATCACCGCGGCTTTGTGCACGCGAGCGATGTCCATTATCGGATCCATGTCGGCGGGTTGGCCAAACAAATGGACCGGAATGATGGCTTTTGTTTTCGACGTGATCGCGCGCTTCAGCTCGTTCGGATCCATTGTGTAACTCTTCGGATGGATGTCGACAAATCGAACGGACGCGCCCACATGCGTAATCGCCTCCGCGGTCGCAATAAACGTAAACGGTACCGTGATGACCTCGTCGCCCGGACCAACGCCAAGCGCTTTCAGAGCAAGAATCAGCGCGTCGGTGCCGTTGGCCACCGTCACGCATTTTCCCCCGCCGCAGAATGCGCCAAATTCTTCGGAAAATTTCTGGACTTCATTGCCGCCAATATAGGAAGCGTCGTCGATGAGTTTCGCGAGCACCGTGTCGATGCGTGCGCGCATCTCCGGATTTTTTACACGGACATCAATGAAGGGAACGGACATGGTCGTAAGCGTCTCCGAATTCTCGAATCATTCGATCGAGAGAAAATTTTGAGGCCGTGATCTTAGCATTCTCGGCCAGTTGGCCCCGCAACGCCGGTTTCTCAATCAGTGTTCCAATCGCGACGGCCAAGCGCAGCGGATCGTTCGGTGGGACCAACAGCACATTTTTTCCATCTTCGGCAAAATCCATCGTACCGTCGACCGCGGTTGCCACGCACGCGCATCCCACGCTCATGGCTTCGAGCAATGCGTTTGATAATCCCTCGTAACGCGAACTCTGCACGTACACATCAAACGCGGAAAGCAAATCGGGCACATCCGTTCGTTTGCCAGCAAAAAGCATGGACACACCCTTTTCGAAAGCAAGCTGCTTTAGCGCGGCGTCTTCGGGGCCTTCTCCCACCAAGACCGCTTTAAAATTGCCTTTTATCCCGCTCAGCTGAGTCAACGCATCAATGAACACATCAAATCCTTTCTGCGGATGAAGCCGACCGACCGATCCAACAACGACGGTGTCCGACGAAACACCCCATTCGTGCCGCAGTCGCGCGCGCGCGTCGGCATCAAAACGGAAACGCTGCGGATCCACCGACGTGACCGCAACGGTGACGCGGTCAGGAATATAGCCGTGTTGCTCGATGAGCCCCCCTCGTCCGGCTTCGCTTTCGCACAACGTAAGCGTGTCTTCGCGTTTCAAGATTGAATCGAGCCACAACGCCATGCGCGGAGCAAATCGGTAATTGACGCGCGGTGAGGAAATGAGCGCAAACGAATTGTCCATTGCGCGAACCAGCCGCGCCGTTTGGATGGAATGAAATAGCAGCGCGTGAACAACATCGGGTTGGAAATCACGAATGGCTTTGCGCAATCCCATGATAATGCGTGGTGTCGGCCAGCGCTTCATTCCGAGCGAAACAACGGGCACGCCCAGATTTTCCCATTGAACGGCCATTTCTCGCTTTTGTTTAAGCACGACGACCGCCGCGATCGAAAAGCGGTCGCGGGGCAAATTTTTAAGCAGCGAGAAGAGAACTTTCTCCGTTCCGCCGGTGCCGGAATCGGTGATGACGAAAAGGATTCGAGAAGAGTTAGGCACGTCTCGCGTCGGGCACGAGAATCGCGTACGTGAGGCCAATTTTATGCATCACGTAGCGAGCTAAGGTCCATAAGGTCGAGATACCGTAGACGACGCTGCGACGGAAACTTATCGAGGACGCCTCTTTAAAATAGCGCGTGGGCACCGGAATTTCACCGATGCGAAAACCGAAATGCACGATCTGGGCGATCGCGTGCTGATCAAACACAAAATCGTTCGAATTTTTCTTGAACGGAATGGCTTCCAAGACCTTTCGGCTGTACGCACGGTAACCGGTGTGTGTTTCGGATACCGCGATGCCAAAAACAAGATTTTCGGTCAACGTGAGAATGCGGTTGTTCAAATACTTGTAGAACGGCATTCCGCCTTTCAGACATTCCCGACGCGTGCGAATACGGCTTCCAAGAATAACATCGCAAACGTTATCGCGAATAAGCCCGGTCATGTAAGGAATGAGACGCGCGTCGTACTGAAAATCGGGGTGAAGCATCACCACAATATCGGCGCCGCGCTCAAGAGCGGCCGCGTAACAGGTCTTTTGATTTCCACCGTAGCCGAGGTTTTTTTCATGGCGGATGGTAAATATACCGAGCTTCTTTGCGAGTTCCACGGTGCCGTCTTTTGAACAATCATCGACGAGGATAATGTCATCGCACGAACCGGCGGGAATATCGGCCAGCGTGCGTTCCAGTGTTTTCTCCGCGTTGTAGGCGGGCATGACAACGGTTACTTTTGGTTTTTTGTTTTCCATAAAAGAATTCGCATGAACATTTTTAGATGATTTTTAATTTCGCGCACCGTATTAATTTTTGACACACCGTACATGCGGCGTTCCAGTGTGACCGGAACCTCCACAACGCGCGCGTTCGATGCCAGCAACTTCAGAAGAATTTCCGCATTGATATCAAACGAATCACAGGTCAAATGAAGCGCTTTAATCGCAGACGCGCGGTACAGTCGAAAAATTGAACTGACCGCCGTGAACGGCTTCCCCAACAACACGCGGTAAATAAAATTGACGCCCCAACTGAGCAACCGCCGAAACGCAGAGACACCTTTCATTTTCCCGAGGAACGGGGACCCCATCACGCAATCCACATCGTTTGTGAACGCCGCGAACACTTGCGAAAAATCGCGCGGGTGAAACGTAAGATCCGCATCGAGAGTCAAAATTGCGTCACCCGATGAGTTCGAGATGCCGGTTCGAACACTGGCGCCAAGTCCCCGGTTCTCGGCGTGCTGACAAATTCTGATGAAGTCGTTCGCGGATTGCAGCTCGCGCATTGTCCCGTAACTTTCGTCGGTCGAGCCATCGTCGATGAGGATTACTTCAAATGCAAATCCGGTCTTTCGAAGCGGATCGAAGAGCTCAAGCGGAAACCGGCGCAGATTCGCCTCTTCGTTGAAGCAGGGGACGATAACGCTTAACTTCAGGCCGTCACCTTTAACTTGGAAACCTCGGGTTCTCGGCGCATAACGGATGGGCGTCCGATCGAATGGTACGTAAAACCGTTCTTGGCCGCCTCGGCCGGATCGAAAAGATTTCTGCCGTCGACGAGAACAGGCGTGGCCATAAGCGACTTCAGTTTTTTCAAATTCAGCCGGCGGAATTCGGGCCATTCGGTGACGACCAACACGCCGTTCGCGTCACGGGCAACGTCGTACGGGTTATCGACGTACGTAATGTTCGGAAATTGCTGTTTCATTTTTTCACTGGCCACCGGATCGTACGCCGTCACCATGGCCCCCTTCGCCAACAGCTCTTGAATAATGTCGATGGCGGGCGCGTTACGAAGATCATCGGTGTTGGGCTTAAACGCGAGGCCCAAAACGCCAATCTTTTTTGATTTCAACGTCCATAACGCGTGCTCGAGCTTTTTCAACACGAGCAATCGTTGATCGCTGTTCACCCGTTCCGTTTCGCGGAGCAACGCAAAATTAAAACCGTTCGTCTCGGCAATTTTAATGAACGCCGAAACGTCTTTCGGGAAACACGAACCACCGTACCCGATGCCCGCGCTGAGAAAAGATTTCCCGATACGGCGATCGAGCCCCATTCCTTCGGCCACCCGCGACACATCGGCTCCCACGCGCTCGCAGATCTGAGAAATCGCGTTGATGTAGGAAATTTTTAGAGCCAGGAAGGAATTGGACGCATGCTTGATAAGTTCGGCGCTGTTGATATCGGTCACGACCATCGGAGCCTTAATTTTTGCGTAGAGCTCGCGCAAATGCTTTTCAGCGCGCTTTGATTGGACGCCGATCACGATGCGGTCGGGTTTCAAGAAATCTTCGATAGCGGAACCTTCGCGAAGAAATTCGGGATTGGATGCCACTTCAATGTCATCGTGCCGCGACGACAAGGAAGCGAGCGTTTGGCGAACACGTTCGCCGGTCTGCACCGGCACCGTGGACTTTTCGACGAGCAACTTGTATCCGTTGGCGTGCGCTGCAACTTCGCGCGTGCACGCTTCGACAAAACTGAGATCCGCACCGCCATCGGGAAGCGGCGGCGTGTGCACCGCAATGAAAATAATGTCGGACTGCTGGACACCTTCGGCAATGCTCGTTGTGAAAGTGAGGCGCTTGGCGGCACGGTGTTTCTTAACCAGTTCTTTTAGCCCTGGCTCGTAAATTGGCACATCGCCGGCGTTCAGCGTATCGATCTTGGATTTGTCTTTGTCAACACAGATTACACGGTGACCGAGTTCGGCGAAGCAGGTACCGGTCACAAGTCCGACGTATCCGGTGCCGATCATGCAAACTTTTTTCACGAATCCTCCAAGAGATATTGTTTGGGCAGCGAGTGTAACAAATTACTTTGGTGCATTCGGAGCCGGATCCGCTGCGGGAACCGGTGTCGGCGTCGGCGTCGGAGCGGGCGCCGTGGCCGGGAACAATTGCCCAACATCGGGACCATCGTTGCGCGTCGAATACACGGACGAATGATCCTTTTCAAACACGTTGCGCGTGGGACGCAAGTTCGCTTTCAAATCAACATACACGGAAACTTCGGTTGCGCCGGGGCGTGCCGAAAATTCGCCGCGCACAACCCAACAATGCATGTCACGAACCACGCGCAACGTTTTCTCGATTGGGAAAAGTTTGCTGTAGTTGAGTCCCCCATCCCCAACCGCGCGGTAACTAATGAAAATGTCCAAGTACCATTTTGGCGTGAGGTAAAACTTAAGTTTGTTGTTGAGAAAAACTTCCGAAGGCGTGCCCGACGCGGTCTTTGAAAATGTGAAACCTTGGGTAAACAGCGTGAATCCGGACGGATCACCGAACTGAATTTCACCGGACGTGTTGATCGGCGTCGACACAACGCGCTGCGCGGCGGTGTCGTAGATGCTGTACGTCTCTCGAAAATACAGATTTACATCTTTCTGCAGTTCGTACTGAACGTCCAAGGTGGGATTAAGCACACGCGCGCTGACGTGTTTGTATTTTCCGGGTTGGCTATCGGGATCATTTCGGTAATCGTAACCGCTTCCCAATGTCACGAGGCTCGAACGACCAATTCGTGTTTGAAACGAACCCGTCATTTGGTTGGTCTCAACACCTTGATCGTCGGCTTTTAAATCCTGCTTCCATTGATTAACTTCGCTTCGAGCGGAGTAGCGATATCCCAGACGCAAATCCAACCACCGGAGAAATTTTCGACGCACATCGAGCCCTCCCGTGTACCGCAACACGTATTGATCTTGTTCGGTCACGACATACGATGAGCCGAGCACGCGGTTCGCGAAACTCTCGTTCACATTGAAAACCGGCGTAAACGTCCACCGCCGTTTGACGCGGAAATCTTTTTTCATTTCGACACCGCCGGTCACGGTGCGCTTGTAATAGAGATTTTTCATGGGATCATTGCGATCCTGTGTCTCGTTCACGTACGTGCCATTAAAGCTCGTATAGAAAGGAAAACGCTTGCTGCGCAGCGGGACGGTATTAAAACTTAAACTCGGCAATGTCAGGTGACTGATGTACTGCTTGGAGGACACCAACGAGTCGAACTTGTCCTGGCGCGACGCCTGCAACTGCAGCGTCGCCTTCGGGAACTGATAAGTGAGACCGCCATCGGAAATAAGGCCGCGCGTTTGATTTTCGACGAGAACCTGGTTGCCGTTTCCGGTGAATTGATTGCCAAATGTTTGGTCGCTTTTGATATCGATCTTCGCGTTGGCGGTCAGGCGCGGCGTGAAACGCTGATAGTGCCCCCACAGCACCGTGTAGCGTTTGCTTTGCGGAATTTCGGGATCGGGATTGTAGTCGCGAATGTAATACGAATCGAAATTGCCTTTGATGTTCGGTAGCGTGTAAATATGTTGAAGACCCACACCGTTTCCGGTGTTCTGCAAATAATCCCACTTAAAATTCGTCCAGGTATTCGGCGAAAATGGATAACCAAGGATGGTCTTCGCCGTGAAACCGTCGCGTGCCGTGTGACCCGGTTCGATCTGCAAACGGTATTTTTTGGGCACGAGCGACTTCGAATAAATCGGTGACCAAAAACTCGGCGTGTCGTCGGGCACAAGTTCGGCGTTCTTAAGCGTTACGCGTTTGCCGCGGCGCATAATGCCGCTCTTGGCTTTAATGTGGTAGTGCGGCGGCACTTCGTCGCAGGTGGTGAATTCGCCGCCTTCAATTTTGAATAGGTCCGGCGAAAGCTGAGTCATACGATCGGCCGTAAAACGAAATGGTGGGTTAACGCCAGAAGCGCCTTTGATCGTGCCGGTGCTCGTTTCCCAAAAATAGTCGGCCTCGGTTCCGTTAAGCGTGGCCGACGACTGCTCGAGTTTTACGTTCCCTTCGGCGTGACCAAATTTCGTTTTTGTGTTGATGGAAATCTTGTCCGCTTTAAGTGTCGCTGTTGAATTGTCAACCACGGCGTTCCCTTCAATAACGGCCACACCCGAATTGCTATCGAACAAAATGCTCCGCCCCGTGGCGGTCGAAACTTCAACGGCCGCATGCGCGCGCGCCGTTGCCAGTAACGTCAGTCCGACGACGATGAAAGACCTTGTACGCAAACTTACAGAAGCGAAGCTCCAAGCGCACCAATGTGCGGAGCGTCCGCCGCAATTTTGATCTTGAGCGCTTGAATTGGGGTTTTGAAGGAACGCGTGTTCAGAGTTTTCCAAAGAGGATTCAGAATGAGCGACCCCGCCTGAGCAATACCACCGGTGAAAATCACGAGTTCCGGATTAAGAATGTACGCCAAGTCGCCAATTGCGCGACCGAGCGCATGACCCACGCGGTTCCAAACGCGCAACGCCAGCGCATCACGCTTCCGCGCAAACTGCGCGATCAGATACGGCGTAATTTCGTCGGGCGCCCGTTTATAAACGGTTTGAAGCCCGCTTTTTTCGCCTGCGACCAACGCTTCTTGAACGTAGCGAATCAAATGCGGACCACCGACAAACGTTTCCAAACAACCGCGATTTCCGCAATTGCAGAGCGGGCCTTTTTCATCGATAACCATATGTCCAATTTCGCCGGCGCTTCCGGTGGTTCCGCGATGAAGTTGACCGTTAAGAACGATCCCTCCGCCAACACCGGTCCCCAGCGTCATTACGATAACGTTTTGTGTGTGCTTCGGCGCTTGCGTATGAAAAATCCCCCAAGCCGCCGCATTGGCGTCATTTTCGACCACGACCGTCTGCTTCAAATGTTTTTTCAGCAATTTTCCGAGCGGCACATTTTTCCAACCAAGATTCGGCGACACGCGCACGATCCCGTTCTCGGAATCTATATCACCGGCCACACCAACTCCAACTTTTTGGACGGATGCGCCTTTCATGAGGATTTTGCCGGCCGCGCCCAATTTTTCTGCCAACAGGGCCGCGTTTGGAAACCCGGCGGTTGGCACGGAGATTTCGCGCACAATTTTTTGGCCGGCAGAAACGAGCGCCAACTTGGCTGTTGTACCTCCCAAATCTATTCCCATGCGATACGTCATGTTGATCTCCTCCGCAAAAATTTTCGGCGGACTTCGCCCACAAGGTAGAGCGAACCCGCAACGACAATCGGTCGTGAGTCCGGACCGTTCAAAACCGTTTTCCAAGCGTCGTCAATGGAGCGAGCCGCTTCCGCCTTTCCACGCCAGGCGCCGTTTCGCGAAACCTCCGACGGATCGGCCGTGCGAGGCGACGAAACGGGCACCACGGTCACACGCTCTGCGATCGGCGAAAGAACACGAACCATTTCACGAATGGCTTTGTCTTTCAGCACACCAAAAACAAGACTCGCCGGCACAAGCTTCTCGCTGCGAAGCGTGCGCACGAGGACGCGACAGCCAGCGGTGTTATGCGCCCCATCCAACACGACGACGCGTCTTTTCCGACGCGATCCTACCAAGAATCGTTCGAATCGCCCTGGCCAAAACGTATTCTGGACCGCTTCTGTGTACGCGCGCGGTTCAAGCCCGGGCAATCGCGCGCGCAAAGTGTCAAGCGCTTGAAGCGCAAGACGCGCGTTTTGCTTTTGATGCGCGCCAAGAAGCCGCAGCGAATGTGGTCGCAAACGCGCTCGCGATCGCACGACCGGCGAATGCCTTTTGTTCGCGACGGATTTTATAACCGAAAAACCTTTCGTTGCCCCGCACACGAGCGGGACGCCCGGTTTGATAATACCCGCTTTTTCGAACGCAATTTTCTCGATCGTATGGCCCAACCAATTCATGTGATCGAAATCGATGTTCGTGATAACGCTCGCGAGCACACGGCGCAGAACATTCGTGGCATCCAGTCGACCACCGAGCCCCACCTCGACAACGGCGACATCGATTTTTTCGTCGGAAAACCATTGGAATGCTAGGGTCGTAAGAAATTCGAACTGAGTGAGATGCGGAAATCTCTTTGCTGAGGACCGAACCAAGCGGCCCAGGTTCGTATCGGAAATCATGCGGCCGTTGATTTGGAAACGTTCGTTAATCTGTTCGAGGTGCGGCGACGTGTACATCCCCACTTTCAGGCCGCAACGTGCGAGGCCGGAAGCAATCATGGCTGTTACCGAACCTTTTCCGTTGGTTCCGGCCACATGGACGGAGGGATAATCGTCCTGCGGGTTTCCGAGTTCCGCCATCACAGACCGCATGCGCGCCAGGTCAAACTTCATGACCGACGGCTTGAGCCTATCGATGAGCGGATGTTCGGTCAAACGCGGGGAAGCAAAAATTCGAGCGTGCGCTTAAGTTCGGACTTAAGTTCAGCGCGGGTGACGATGCGGTCGACCATACCGTGCTTCAAAAGAAACTCGGAACGCTGAAAACCTTCGGGGAGCGTTTGATGAATGGTTTGCTCGATCACGCGAGGCCCCGCAAATCCAATGAGCGCGCCCGGCTCCGCGAAGATAACGTCGCCCAACATCGCAAAACTGGCCGTCACGCCTCCGGTCGTTGGGTCCGCCAACACCGAAATGAACGGCAGGCCGGCCTCTTTAAGACGCGCCAGCACCGCGCTCACTTTCGCCATTTGCATCAACGACAAAATTCCTTCGTGCATACGCGCACCACCGGACGTCGAGACGATGATGAATGGAATTCGTTCTTCAAGCGCTTTTTCGCCAGCGCGAGCAAGACGCTCGCCGACAACGCTTCCCATGCTTCCGCCCATAAATCCGAAATCCATGACTCCCAGCGCCACATCGATACCATCAAGCGTTCCGGTCCCCGTCCAAATCGCATCTTTCGCGCCGCTCTTCTTTTGATTTGAAACGACCTTCTCTTTGTAAACCTTTCCGTCCAAAAAATTGAGCGGATCCGCAGACTCCATCGTTGCGTCCATCTCTTTCGCGGTACCTTCATCGAGCAACAGCGCCACGCGCTCGGTTGCCTTGAGCGGAAACGAATATCCGCACTTCGTGCACACCCGCAGATTGGTTGCCAATTCTTTGTTGTAAATGATTTGGTCGCACTTCGCGCATTTCGTCCAAAGACCGTCGGGAATTCCTCCGGTGGTCTTTTCGGTTTTCTTTTTAACGGCCATTCGAGCACTCCTTTGCTAATGCAGTCACAAATTTTTTCATGGCGGCTTTTCTGTTGACCGCTTTGTTTTTTCGAATCACATCGATCACGGCGGAGCCGACAATAAACCCATCCACCGCTGACCTCAAATGCCGAATTTGATCGGGTCCCGAAATTCCGAACCCGACGCAAACGGGTTTCTCACTCAAGCGCTGAAGCGAAGCGAGCCAACGTTTCGTTTGCTTCGGCAACGTGCGACGCGCGCCGGTGACACCGGCGACCGAAACCGCGTACAAGAAACCGCCGGTGAGCTTTGAGATCGTGGCTTGCCGTTCGCGTGGCGTCGTGGGCGCCACCAAATGGATCAGGTGGATGTTCCCTGCGTTCAACTCGCGCCGTATCTCCGCGCTTTCCTCGGGAATCATATCGGGGACAATCACGCCGCTCACACCCGCGGCGGCCGCGTCTTTCGCAAACTTTTTCGTCCCGTACGCGAGCACCGGATTCAGGTAAGTCATAACAACGATCGGCGCCGAAACGGATTTCTGTAATTCGCGAATCCATTTTAGAATCCGCGGCACCGTAACGCCGGCATCCAGTGCCTGCTGCGACGCAAATTGGATCGTCGGACCATCGGCAATCGGGTCCGAAAATGGAATTCCAATTTCAATGACGTCCACGCCGTTTAAAACCATATCCGTAACGAGCGCTTGTTCCTCGCGGAACGCCGGATATCCGGCCGCCAAATAAGCGATCAGCGCCTTTTTCTTCTGTCGTCTAAGCGAATCGAACTTACGGTCGAGAGCGTTTTTCATTCTCCCACCTCACCCAACACGCGCTGCGCTTCGTTCACATCTTTATCGCCTCGTCCGGAAAGTCCAATCACAATCACGTCGCTTTTCTTAAAACGCCGCGCATTGCGCGCCACGTAACCAATCGCATGCGACGATTCGAGCGCTGGAATAATCCCCTCCGTGCGCGATAACAATTTAAATCCATGAAGAGTGTCGTTGTCTGTGGCGGCAACGTACTCCGCGCGTTTGTTCCATTTGTAAAACGCATGTTCCGGACCAACGCCAGGATAGTCCAATCCGGCCGACACCGAATGCGTTTCGGTCACCTGACCGTCTTTGTCTTGCAGCACATACGTGCGCGCGCCGTGCAACACGCCAATCGTTCCGCCGGAAAGCGTCGCCGCATGGCGCCCGGACAAGAGCCCCTCGCCGCCCGCTTCGACGCCAATCATTCGAACATGGCGGTCGTTGTAGAACGGGAAAAAAAGTCCAATCGCGTTGGACCCTCCGCCAACACAAGCAACCACCGCGTTCGGCAACCGTCCAATTTGTTTTTTGATCTGCGTTTTCACTTCCGTGCCAATCACCGCTTGGAATGTGCGCACCATCTCCGGATACGGATGGGGGCCAACCACGGACCCAATACAATAAAACGTGTCCTTCACGTTTGAAACCCAATCGCGCATGGCTTCGTTGATCGCGTCTTTCAGAGTTTTGCTTCCGGAACTGACACCAATCACGTTGGCCCCCATCAACTTCATCCGATAAACGTTCAGCGCCTGGCGACGAATATCTTCGGTGCCCATGTACACATCGCACTTAAGCCCCAAGAGCGCCGCCGCCGCCGCGGTTCCGACTCCATGTTGACCGGCGCCGGTCTCGGCGATAACCCGCGGCTTGCCCAAATGTTTGGCCAGCAAACATTGACCGAGCGTGTTGTTCACTTTGTGCGCGCCGGTGTGCAGCAAATCTTCGCGCTTCAAAAATATGCGAGGACCGTTGATCGCTTTTGACAGACGTTGCGCCTCAAAAAGAGGCGACGGCCGCCCCGCGTAACTTTCCAAATAGAAGCGCAGTTCCTTTCGAAACGCAGGAGATTTCATCACCTTGCGGAAACCTTTCTCGATTTCCTTCAGTGGTGCCCACAGTGTTTCCGGCACAAACATTCCGCCGAACGGGCCGAAATACCCGTTTTTGTCAGGGAAATTTTTTGCCGCTGTTTTAGCCTTTTGCATTTCGAATAAATTCCTTCATTTTTTCCGGATCTTTCTTTTTTGGCGATTTTTCTACGCCCGACGCCACATCCACGGCGTACGGCTGAACCTTTTTGATCGCCTCTTTTAAATTTTCTGGCGTGAGCCCGCCCGCCAAAATAACGGGCTTACCCAACTCTTTCGCTTTTGCGGTGAGCGCCCAATCAAAACGCTCGCCGGTTCCACCGTGCTCATCGGGGTGAAACGAATCGAGCAAAAAGTAATCGACGACATCTTTGTATTCGCTCATGGCCGCGATCGAAGATTCGTCTTTGACGCGAATGGCCTTGATCACAAACACTTTTTTACCGGCACCTTCAAGTTCGACCCGCAACGACGCGATGTCGGCCGGCGTCTCTTCGCCATGCAACTGAATACCTTTAAGATTAAGTTTTTGCACCGCATGCAAAATCTCATCGCGCGTGGCGTTCACGAAAACGCCAACCACACTGGCGAATGCCGGAAGCTGACTGACCCAATTCGTTGCCGACGCTAGCGAAACGTGCCGTTTGCTCTCTTTCCATAGATTAACACCAATATAATCGGCACCGTAATTGAGCGCCCACACAGCATCTTCTTTGTTTGTAAGACCACAAATTTTTACTTTCATTTTTTCCCCGCTTCGACGAGCGCTCGCACCCCGCTCATCGGATCATTTTGCTTCAAAAGTGATTCTCCGACCAACACCGCGGCCACCGATAATTTCTTAAGCCGCGCAATATCCGCGACGGTTTTCACACCGCTCTCGGCCACCAGCGCACGGTCCTTCGGAATCTGCGAAATCAATTGCTCAACGCGCGCTGGATTCATCTCGAGCGTGCGCAAATTGCGCGTATTGATGCCCAATATTTCCGAGTCCGTTTTTATGGCGGCTTCCACCGAAGCATCGGTAAAAACTTCCACAAGCGTATCCAACCCGACACTTTTTGCAAATTTCGCGAGTTGCTTTAGCTGCGACGCCGGAATCATGTCGGCAATCAACAACACCGCGCTTGCGCCCACCATCTTTGCTTCCAGGATCTGGTATTCGTCGAACACAAAATCCTTGAGCAAAACCGGCAACGCTGTTGCTGTCCGCGCATTCTTCAAATCTTCCATACGTCCGCCAAAAAAATCTGGTTCCGCCAAAATGGAAAGAGCCGCGGCGCCGCCCTTCTCGTACATGATGGTCACCGGAGCCACTTCCGCCCCCACGCGGATATTGCCGGCCGATGGGCTGCTGCGTTTAAATTCCGCGATCACCCGAATTTCGTTCGGCACGCGAATGGCGCGCAGAAACGATGGGGCTGCCGGCTGCATCTTCGCCAACCGCTCCACCTCCGCGAGCGGCATCCTCTGCTTCGCCTCGGCTACGCGCTTTTTCCGACTCGCAAGAATTGTCTCAAGCTGATCCACCGCCATCGTTATTCGATGGAGTGCGAAACTTCGGCCATCTGTTGCACTTTTTTTGCGGCGGCACCGGAATCAATCGAATGTTCGGCTTTTTTCACAGCGTCTTTGAGCGTAACGCCTTTTTCACCGCGCGCTCGATCGGCGATCCAAATGAGCGCGGCCGCGTTGGCGACAACGACATTTCTCGCTGGTATTTTATCTCCGGCCAAGATCTTCGTTAGGGCCTCCGCGTTTTGTGCGGCATCGCCACCGGCCAAATACTTTGTCGAAACTTTCGGCAATCCAAAATCGTTGTGCGTGAGCTTATAGGATTTCACTTTACCATTCGAGAATTCGCTGACGTGGGTCGGGCCATCAAGCGTAATTTCGTCCCACCCGTGCGAATGCACGACGAGACCCGCCTTGTGCCCCATCTTCGCGATCACCTTTGCAACAACCGAGGTTAGCTTCTGGTCGTAAACGCCGATCAATTGCACACTCGACTTCGCCGGATTCGTGAGAGGCCCAAGCAAATTAAAAACAGTTCGAACGCCAAGATCTTTGCGTGTTGGCATCGCATGTTTCATGGCCGGATGAAACGCCGGTGCGAACATAAAACCGATTCCGACATCGTTGATCGTTTGTTCAACAACCGCGATTGGTGCATCAATTTTTACTCCCAACGCCTCGAGCACATCGGCGCTGCCGCACTTTGAGGAAATCGCGCGATTGCCGTGCTTGGCCACGGTGTAACCAACGCCCGCTGCAACAAACGCCGCTGCCGTGGAGATATTAAGGCTGTGACGACCATCGCCACCGGTACCACAATTATCAACGATGATTTTCGTTTTAATGGACAAGGGCCGCGCCGCGTCGCGCATCGCGAGCGCACAGCCCGCGATTTCTTCGACCGTTTCGCCTTTGGCTCGAAGCGCCACGAGAAACCCCGCAATCTGTGACGGCGTCGCTTGCCCGTCCATAATGTCCTTCATAGAGGCATACGCCGCTTTCTGCGAGAGATTTTTGTTATCGAGTAACAGAGATATCGTTTCTTTAATCATAGTTAGCTTACTTTCGTCGCCTTCGCGCAGGCGGGAACGACGAACTTTATACCTTCATTCTTAAGAAATTCGCGAGGATCGTTTTTCCGCCTTCGGTCAAAATGGATTCCGGGTGAAACTGCACACCTTCGAGCGCTTTGATTTTTTTGTGTCGTGCCCCCATGACTTCGCCTTTCAATGTTTTGGCGGTAATGACAAAATCTTTTTTGATCGACGACGGCTCGGCCAGCAGAGAATGATAACGCGTGGCCGAGAATTTTTGCGGCAAGCCTGCAAACACGCCCTTGTTATCGTGAATTATTTCGGACGTTTTTCCGTGCATGAGCCGCTTCGCACGCACAATATTTCCGCCAAACGCATGGCAAATTGCTTGGTGACCGAGACACACACCAAAGATGGGTATTTTTCCAGCAAAATATTTAATCGCATCAACCATGATGCCGGCATTTTCCGGCCGACCGGGTCCCGGCGACAAAATAATATGCGACGGATTCATTTTTTCAATCGCCTTTATATCGATCTCGTCGTTGCGCACAACTTTCAAATCCGCACCAAGCTCCCCCAGATACTGGACGATGTTGTAAGTAAACGAATCGTAATTATCAATCATCAAGATCATACGTCACCTAATTTCCAAACAAGCGGCCGCTTTCGGCAAGCTCAACCGCGCGCTTGACACCCGCCGCTTTGTTCTCCGTTTCCAAATATTCTTTCGCCGGGTCGGAATCCGCGACAAGACCCGCTCCCGTTTGAATCGACACGTGGCCGTTGTTCCATAAGATCGTACGGATCGTAATGGCCATGTCCATATTTCCCGAATACGAAAAATAACCGAGCGCCCCGGCGTAGGGACCGCGCTGATCCGTTTCGAGATCATCAATAATTTCCATCGCGCGAATTTTTGGAGCACCGGCCACCGTTCCGGCCGGAAAAACCGCTTTCAGAAGATCAAACGAGTCCATACCGGACTTTAACTTGCCGCTCACCTCGGACACGATGTGCATCACGTGCGAATAGCGCTCCACTTCCATAAGTTTTGGAACGCGCACGGTGCCGTAGCGACACACACGTCCGAGATCGTTGCGTCCCAAATCGACGAGCATCAAATGCTCGGCGCGTTCTTTCGGATCTTTCATCAATTCAATCGCAAGCTTTTCGTCTTCTTCAAACGAGCGCCCGCGCTGTCTCGTACCGGCAATCGGCCGCGTCGTCGCAACTCCATTCTCGAGCCGAACCAGCTGTTCGGGGCTCGATCCAATAATCGCACGATCCCTCAACTTCATCACGTACATGTACGGCGATGGATTTACAACACGCAACGCGCGGTAAATATTCAGAGGCGAAACAAATGTTTCTTTTTCTTGCCGTCGCGAGATAACCACTTGGATGATGTCGCCTTTTCCAATGTGCTCCTTGGCTTTTTTGACGGCGTCCATATACGCGCTTCGCGTCATGTTCGATCGAAACGGTTGTGTTTTTTTCTTGCCGTTTTTTTGTTGAAGCACCGAATCTTTCCGGCTCGAACGAACAACCTTTACGTTGTTTGCGATTTTTCTGCAGGCCGCATTGTAGATCGCGCGAAGGCTTTTCTTGCCATCAATCGCTACACACGTAATGACTTTCAGTAACTGTTGCGTGTTGTCGAACACGAACAGGTCTCGCGTAATAAGAAACGTGGCTTCGGGCCATCCGCGCACATTGAGTTTCGTGTGAGGCAAACGCTCCATTCCCTGCACGGTCTCGTACGACATGTAACCCACAGCGCCTCCATAAAATCGAGGCACTCCCGGAACATCCACCGGTTTGACACGACGCATGTACGCCGCCAGCGTGTCGATACCCGGCCGGGGCAAGAAAAGAAAGTTTTCTCCATCCGACGAAAACGTTGAGCCACCGTCCCGTTCTTCGACCACCGCGTACGGATCGAACGAAACAATCGAGTAACGACCAATCTTTTCTCCGCCTTCCACACTTTCAAGCAAAAAACAGTGCCGACTCTTGTCCCACTGGGACGCAAGCAAAGAGACCGGCGTCACGGTGTCGGCCAAAATGTCCGCGAAAACGGGGACGAGGTTTCCCTTCCGCGCGAGCTTCTTGAATTCGTTAAAAGACGGTCGGATTTCCACTATTTTTTATAAACGGCCTTCGGATCGAATAACGGTTGTGAAATTTCTTTCCATGTTCCGTCCGATTGGGATTGACGATAAAAGCAGCTACGCTGTCCCGTGTGGCACGCGGCGCCGCCGATTTGCTCCACTTTGATTAAAATCGCATCCGAATCACAATCTTTGTACAGCCCTTTCACTTGCTGCACATTGCCGGACTCTTCGCCTTTCTTCCAAAACTTCTGGCGGGACCGACTCCAATAAACGGCGGTGCCCGTTTGAAGCGTCATCTTTAGCGACTCCAAATTCATGTAGGCGAGCATCAGGATCGTTCCGTCTTTGTGATCCTGCGCAATCGCCGGCACCAGGCCGTTTGAATCAAACTTGATGTCCGATAAGTCGAATTCTTTTGTTTGTGTCATTTGTTCCTCCATTACAGGCTATAAGCTTTAAGCTATAAGCCGTAAGCCAGCTACTTACAGCTTATGGCTTACAGCCCGAATCGGAATTCGTTGGGCTTTCAAAAACTTCTTGAGCTCAGAAATATCCAATTCCTTAAAGTGAAAAAGCGACGCAGCAAGAGCAGCGCTCGCGCCAACGCGAAATGCATCAGCAAAATGTTTTTTTGTACCGGCTCCGCCCGACGCGATAACGGGAATTTCCACCGCCCGCGCCACCGCCCGCGTTAATTCAACATCGTAGCCGGCTTTCGTTCCGTCGGCGTCCATGCTGGTCAATAAAATCTCGCCGGCACCGCGACGCTCCGCTTCTTTGGCCCAGCGCACCACATCAATACCGGTGGATGTGCGTCCTCCATGGATAAATACTTCCCATCGGCCCTTTTTGCGACGTTTGGCATCAATGGCGACCACAACGCACTGGTTACCGAACCTCTTGGCCGCATCGTTAATAAGTTGCGGTGTCTTAATAGCGGCCGTGTTAATTGAAACCTTGTCAGCCCCCGCGGAAAGCAAAATCCGAAAATCGTCAACGGTCCGAACACCACCGCCCACGGTCAGCGGAATGAAAACTTGTTCGGCTGTCTTTCGAACAACATCCAACAAAATATTTCGCTTATCCGAGCTCGCGGTGATATCCAAGAACACAAGTTCGTCCGCGCCTTCTTTGTTGTATCGCTTCGAAATCTCGACGGGGTCGCCCGCGTCACGCAGATTCAGAAAGCGCGTGCCCTTGACGACGCGTCCCTTATCAACGTCGAGACAGGGGATAATCCGCTTAGCCAGCATTAGGTCGCCGCGAGCTCGATCGCTTCTTTAAGCTTCAGCTTTCCTTCGTAAATCGCTTTGCCCACGATGCACGCAGGCACACCGAGAGTTTTAAGCCGCTGTACGTCTTGCAGCGTTGACACACCGCCGGAGGCGATGATTTGCAATTTTGTCAGTGCCATTACGTCGGACACGCTTTTGATATTCACACCCTCGAGCGTGCCATCGCGACTAATGTCCGTATAGATCACTTCGCGACCCCCCAATTTCTCAACAATGGCAATCGCATCGTTCAGTGGGCAGCCCGAATCGTCTTTCCATCCGCGAACGGCCACGTGACCGTTTTTCACGTCAAGCGCCACCATAATATGCGCGCTGTATTTATCAAACGCCAATTTCGCGAGACCCGCTTCCTCAAGAATGATCGTGCCAAGAATGGCACTGTCAATCCCGGCATCCAAAATCTTTTCGATCGTTTCCAGTTTTCGAAGCCCACCACCGGTTTGAATCACCATATTTGTTTCTTTCTTAATTCGAACGATCCAATCCAGGTTTTTTGGTTCTCCGCAGAACGCACCATCCAAATCAATCACGTGCAAACGCTCGGCGCCCGCGTCCTGCCATTTTTTCGCCACGGCCACCGGATCGTCGGAATAAACCGTTTCCTGACTCAAATCACCGTGGCGCAACCGCACGCATTTGCCGCCGCGCAAATCAATCGCTGGAATAACAATCATGACTTTCTCGCGCGCACGAAATTTTTCAGAAGCTTCAGCCCCATGTCTCCGCTTTTTTCCGGATGATATTGCGTTGCCACAAGATTTCCCCGCGACACTGCCGAACAAAACGGACGCCCGTAATTTGTCACCGTGAAAACATCTTTTTTGTACTCCGGCTCCGGAAAATACGAGTGAACAAAATAAAAATAATCCGAATCATTTATACCAAGCGTATTGGACTGTGCCGGCGTTGCGTTGTTCCAGCCCATGTGTGGGATCTGAAGTTTCTTGCGTTTAAAATCAGCCGAACGAAAACGCACGACATCGCCTTTGAACACGCCGAGTCCGCGAACGCGCGGCGACTCCTCGCTGCGTTCGAACAAGAGTTGAAGTCCCAAACAAATTCCAAGAAACGGTCGGTCATCAATAATCCAGTTCTGAACGAAGCCGTCCAATTTCTTCTTTGATAGATTCCGCATCGCTGCACCAAACGATCCAACGCCCGGCAACACGAGGATGTCGGCGGCCTTCAGCTTCGATGTCTGATTGCTGACGAACACGCGCGAACCCGTCGTTGCTAACGCCTTCGCAACGCTGTGCAGGTTCCCCATTTCGTAATCAACAACACCGATCGATCGTTCGTTCATCCTCCCCTCCCTTCAGGGAGGGGATTAAGGGGAGGGCAAAGGGCGCGGTTTCCCTCTCCCAGCCCTCTCTCTTCAGGGAGAGGGATTTGGAAATAAATATTGTTCACAAACTGCCCTTCGTTGATGGCATTCCTTTATATCGTTGGTCTTTTGCGATTGCCATCGATAAGGCTTTGCCGAACGCCTTGAAAATCGCTTCGGCCATGTGGTGATTGTTTCGCCCACGCAGCAATTTGATGTGCAAGTTCATTCGCGCCACGGTGCCGAGCGCGCGGAAAAAATCCTCAAGCAGATCAAGGTCGAACGTTTTCCAGTCCATTTTGAAACACGGAACCTCGTACTCCACCCACGGACGTCCCGACAAATCGAGCGTCACGTACGACAACGCCTCGTCCATCGGTAACAAGAAAAACCCATAACGCTGCACGCCTTTTTTATCGCCGAGCGCTTCGTCGATCGCGCTTCCGAGCGTGATTCCAATGTCTTCAACGAGATGATGCGCATCAATGTGCGTGTCGCCTTTCGCTTTCACTTTCAAATCGATCAAACTGTGTTTTGAAAACAACTCAAGCATGTGATCCAGGAACGGGAGGGTCGTCGCTACGTCGTATTTTCCCTGCCCATCCAAGTTCACAGAAAGATTCACGTCCGTTTCTTTTGTGACGCGGTGTTTTGTTGCGGTTCTTTTTTTCATTGTCTCCCTATCGGTCGCCCTGGAATGTGACGACTAATTGCCCTCCTCGTTCATCATCCTTATTTTGATGGCGCGCGCATGATTCTTAAGGCCTTCGGTCTCGGCCATCTGCAGCGCCGCCGGCGCGCCTTTCTTAAACGCGGCCGTCGACACATCCACCAAACTCGATCGGCGCAGAAAGGTCATCACCGAAAGCCCTGAACCGAAACGCGCCGAGCGGCCCGTGGGCAAAACATGACTCGGCCCCGCCCAGTAATCTCCCATGACGGCCGGTGACCAGTTGTTCAAAAAGAATGTTCCACCGTTCTTCAGCGAATCCAAAAAATGCTGTGGTCGCCGCACCATGACCTGCACGTGCTCGCCGGCCAACTTATTTGCAATGCCGGCCGCCCGGTAGACATCCGATTCGTGAATAAATTCGCACTGTGCCACGACCTCTTTAGGAACCGCCGCCTTCACTTTTTTCGCGAGCGTTTTTGATAACGAAATCAAAACGCTGCGCGAATCCGGATCGTGCTCGGCTTGCGCGGCCATGTCCGCCGCAACAAATTCGGCGTTCGCCGAATCGTCGGCCAACACGACGAGTTCGCTCGGTCCCGCAAGCAAATCAATTCCCACTTCACCGAAAAGTTGGCGCTTCGCTTCGGTCACGAGCGCATTCCCAGGTCCAACAATGAGATCCACCGGTGCAATCGTTTTTGTTCCAATGGCGAGTGCGGCGATCGCCGCGGGCCCACCGACTTTGTACACCTCCGTCACACCGGCAATTTGTGCGGCCGCCAAAATTTCATCGGACAAGCGAGCCGGCGGTGTCACGACCGCAATCCGCTCAACGCCGGCGAGCCGCGCCGGAATCGCCGTCATAAGAAGTGTCGACGGATACGAAAAACGCCCGCCGGGAACATACACGCCAACGGAACTGAGCGGGCTGTAAATTTGCCCGAGCCGCACGCCATCTTTCACGTACGTCCACGATTCGGGTGCGTGTTTCTTTTCTTGATAATGAAATTCTTGAATGCGCCGCGCGCAGGCCTCGAGCGCGCGCTTCATTTCGGACGGGATATTCTTCGGCGCATTCTGGATCTGGTCTTCGGGCACACGAATTTGCCGGGCCGACAAGCTCACCTTGTCGAACTTCTTCATAAACGCGATCAGTGCATCGTCGCCCTTCGCGCGAACGGTACTTATAACGTCAGCAACAATTTTTGAAACGTTGCTCACTTGGACACCCGTTTTATTTTCACGCCAAGCTTCTGCAATTTTTTCTCCATCTTTTCGTAGCCACGATCAAGGTGATATACGCGAAGCACCGTCGTTTTTCCTTCGGCGGCGAGGCCCGCGATCACGAGGGCGGCCCCGGCGCGCAGATCGCTCACCATGCAACTGCAACCGGACAATTGATCCACGCCTTTCACGCGCGCGTCGCGACCGCTCAACTCAATGTTCGCGCCAAAACGCATGAGTTCTTGCACGTGCAAGAATCGGTTTTCAAAAACAGTTTCTTTGATCACGCACGAACCTTTCGTGACGCTCATGAGCGCAATCCACTGCGCCTGCATGTCGGTCGGAAATCCAGGGAAAACGTCTGTCTGAATTCCGACCGGCTTGAGCGGCTTCACCCATTTCACCCGAACGGCGTCGCCTTCTTTTTTAATTGAAAGACCGGTTTTCTCGAGCATCTGCACGACTTTTGTGAGATGCGACAAATCGACATTTTCGAGCAGCACGTCGCCTTTCGTGGCGGCCGTCGCAATCAAGAATGTGCCCGCTTCAATTCGGTCCGGAATCACACGGTGGCGCACGCCGGAAAGCGATTTCACGCCTTGCACGACAATTTCGGACGTTTCAAGCCCGCGAATCGAAGCCCCCATTTGCTGCAGCATTCGGCCCAAATCGACGACCTCGGGTTCGCGAGCCGCGTTCTGAATTATCGTTGTTCCATCGGCGAGCGCGGCGGCCATCAACAAATTCTCGGTCGCACCAACGCTCGGGTACGGCAACGGAATCAAGGCCCCTTGCAGCCCTTTTGTTTTCGAATCGACATACCCTTCATGGATCCGGATCTCAACGCCCATGCGTTCAAAACCGTCCAAGTGATAATTGACGGGCCGCGCACCGATCGCGCATCCGCCAGGCATGCTCACCTGCGCGCGTTTGCGGCGGGCCAACAGAGGCCCCATCACCAGCACGCTCGCGCGCATGCGACGAACCAATTCATAGGGCGCGTGCCCGGTAAGTTTTTTTCCTTTCGAAATCGTGACGACGTGGCCTTTCCGTTCAACTTTTTTGCCGAGCGTGACGAGAAGTTTTAGGGAGGTGTCGATATCCGCAAGCTCTGGAACCTGTTCAAGAACGCATTTTTCGTCGGTGAGCAACGTCGCAAACAAACAAGGCAGCGCCGCATTTTTTGAACCTGAAATCGTGACGCTCCCTTTGAGTTTCGCGCCACCCGTTATTTCAAATTGATCCAATTTTCCGTCCTTTCACGATTCGATCGTGTCCGTCGTAGTCTTTGAGCACACAAATTTCTTGAAACTTCGCGTCGGCAAGCAGATCACGCACGCGACTTCCCTGATTGTGACCTATTTCCATAACCAAAAGTCCGTTGGGCTTGAGAAACGCGAGGCTGTCGGATATCAATCGTCGAACCAAATCCAAGCCGTCGAGGCCACCATCCAACGCGTGTCGCGGTTCAAACGAAAGTTCGGGCTGGAGAGTTACGAGATCCGCCGATGCGACGTATGGCGGATTGGAAACGATGATATCAAAACCACCCACCTTTTCCGGATGCAAATCCCGCAACAAATCGCTCTTTCTAAACTCGATCGAAACCGCATGCTGATCAGCGTTTCTTGAAGCCAAATCCAGCGCATTCTGGGAAATATCAAGCGCGAGAACTTGAGCGTCTGTTACGAACGCCGCAAGCGCGATGGCAATGCAACCCGAACCGGTTCCGACATCGAGAATTCTGGGACGCTGCAAGTCACGATCGCGAATTTCCATCAAGACATCTTCCACCAACAATTCTGTTTCTGGCCGCGGGATCAACACTTGAGAGTTCACCTGCAAATCAAATCCCATAAAATTCTTTAGACCAATGATGTAAGCCGCGGGCTCACGGTTAAGACGGCGCGCCACCCAGCGACCAAATTCGGTGGCCGTTTCGTCATCCACCATTTCGTCCTTGCTCACGATCAGCGTCGTCACCGAACAGCGCAAGAGCCCGGTCAACAACGCCCGCGCTTCGATTTCGGGAGATTCAAACCCGACGGCCGTGAACTGGCCGCAAGCGGTGGCGTACAAATCTCCGATCGTTGTGGATGTGAGCGCGTTCATGCCAAATCTCCGGACTCCGCAAGCTCCTGCTCTTTAAGCTCGAGCGCCTGAATCATTTCGTCCAATTCCCCCGCTAAAAAATGCTCCATGTTGTGCACCGATACATTGATGCGATGATCGGTAATGCGGTCTTGGGGAAAATTGTACGTGCGAATTTTCTCCGAACGGTCGCCCGAACCAATCTGTTTGCGCCGCAAATTGCGGCGCTCTTTAAATTGGCGATCGTCTTCTGCCTCTTGAAGCTTCGCGCGCAAAAGCCCCATGGCCCGCAAGCGATTTTGTCCTTGGCTACGCTCTTCCTGGCACGCCACCACCACACCGGTCGGCATGTGCGTGATGCGAATTGCGGATTCGGTTTTGTTCACGTGCTGTCCACCAGCGCCCGACGAACGATAGGTGTCGATCTTCAAATCTTTGGGATCAATCTTGATTTCCACTTCGGTCGGCTCCGGCAACACCGCCACGGTCACGGTCGACGTGTGAATTCGGCCCTGCGCTTCCGTCTTTGGCACACGTTGCACGCGGTGCACCCCTTGTTCAAAGCGGAACCATCCGTACGCGTTGTCACCCGACACTTCAAAAATAACTTCTTTGAGCCCCCCAACCCCGGTCGGATTCAGCGTAATGGTATCGACGGACAGACCTTTTGACTGCGCAAAGCGCGTGTACATTCGGTACAGATCTCCGACAAAAAGCCCAGCCTCATCGCCACCGGCACCGGCGCGAATTTCAACGATGGTGTTGCGGTCCGCTTTGGGATCGCGAGGGTGCAGCAACCTGCGGAGTTTCTGAGAAATTTCCTCGAATTGGGCCTGAACCTGCGGCTTTTCTTCGGCCGCCAATTCGGCCATGGACTTGTCGGTTCCCGCCAGCATCGCGTTCAACGATTCAAGCTCGGCTTCAACTTTTAAATAGGACTCCGCCACTTGGACGATTGGCTCCAAACGTTTGCGTTCGCGCGCAAGCTCGGTTAGTCGCGCCGTGTCAGCGGACGACAACGCGGCCATTTCGTGGTCAATGGATCGGAAAGTTTCGAGAGCGTTCTGGGCTTTGTCTTTCATGGCGGAGGATTGTCGCCACGGCGTCGCCCTGGAATGTCTCTATCCAGGGCCCATTTTTGTCTAGGAAAATTGGATCCTGGCTAACGACATACCAGGATGACAGCTTCCCAGGGCAAAAACATTGCCGAGGTGACGAGACACCTAATGGTCTTTTTTCTTTTTCGCGACTGGAGTGGAGGTGAGAACTTTTTTGCCGGAGGTTTTTGGAAGGGCTTTCGCGATCTTCTTTTGAACCTGAGCTTTGCGAACCACGGTTTTCCCATCGGTCTTGGCGAAACGTTTGCCAAATCGCTCAACGCGACCGGCAGCGTCCACCAATTTTTGTTGACCCGTGAAAAACGGATGGCAGTTCGAACAAATGTCCACTTTGATCAACGATACCGTCGAGCGGGTCGTAAACTCGTTCCCGCACGCGCATCGAACTGTGGCAACTTCGTATTTTGGATGTATAGCTGTCTGCATAAGAAGAGCAGCTATATAGCAATTTTTCGTCGAATGCCAAATGTTTTTTTGAAGAACTCAAAAATAACGCGTTTTCCGTCGATCTGTTACAAATTTTTTACACACAATTAAGGCCGGGTTAATCCTTTAAAATTAGAATAATTTTGTGAAGATATACGCGTATTTTCGAGGGGCGGTGGCGGCAACCCTGGGCCTTATTTTGGCGGTTGAACCTGCTTTGATCGCGGCATCCGATGCGACGAGCAGCCCACGCGGGCAGCTCCATATTTATTTGATACGCGACATTCACAGAAACGCGGTCGCCCAAAAAGAAATCGCATCGATACTAAACAAGCTAGCCGACGACAAAAGCATTAAACTGGTCGGCGTTGAAGGCGCTTTCGGTCCGTTTGATTTCAATGCGTTTCGTGCTTTTCCAAGAACCAATCGATTGGTATCCGCCGAAAAATTTCTGAAAGCCAATCGAATCTCAGCCCCCACCTACGTCGGCATCACCCGAGAGAAAAGCGCCGTCCGCACCGTGGGCGTGGACGACCAAGAAAGCTACGGGCGCAACGTGAACGCGTACATGAAAGCGAAACGCCAACAACCAAACGCATTAAGGAAATTGGCCATCGAACGCGAACTGCTTTTCCTGAACAAAAAAGCGACGTTTCATGGAGCCCTCAGACGATTTGATGATCTTCGCGAGCGATACCGAGCCGGTGAAATTTCATTTGGTGAGTATTTAAAGACGCTTGCTCGACTGACAAAGACGCAAAGTAACAATCTTCGACGATTCGTGATGGCCTCGGAATTGGAGGAGCACGTAAAAAGTCTTCTTGACGCTCGGCGTCCCGCGCAGGGAATTTACCGACATTACCTGCAGATAATAAATTCCGTCGACATTGAGGCCCTGTTTATGGAATCGGACACCATCGAGCGCACGGCGATGAACGCATTGTCGAAAACAGACGAACAGCGCGCGCTGCTCGCTCAGGGCGATCGTCTTTATCTGATCGAAAAACTCATTCGCTTTGAGCTCACCCCGCGAGAATGGGGCCAATACAAAGCATTGCGAACAGAGCCCGCCCAGTTCACCAATTTCGAAGATTTTTATCGCTTCGCGGACCGCCGCAGTGAACAGATGCTTGAAAACCTTCTTCGAACGAATACCGCCGGAAACACGGCCGCTCTTGTGGCCGGCGGATTTCACACGCCGCACCTCGTCAAACTGCTGCGGGAACGCGGGATCATAACGACCGTCTTAGCGCCAAAGGTTTCAAACATCACCGAAAAATTATCTCCAACCGCCTACCTGTCGGCCTTTGATAGCGGTGCAACGGATTTCAACACTTACTTTTTCCGGGGAAAGCAATACTTGAGCGATGCGCGCGTGGCGGCGGTGGGCACCGATTTCCCCCTTGCCCAAGCCACCACGGAGGCGTTGCTGGCGGATGAATTGGGCAACGCAGAGCAACCCCACACACTCGCCCCAGCGGTCGTTACGCCGGCGGCAGCGGCCGCCTTGTTCCAGTATCCGCTGTTGTTTGCGCGCCGCGTTCTTAAGGCCATTCGTTACGACGGAAAACCACTGCTATCGAAACGGGGCATTGATGTCATTGCTGGAATTGTTGTTCTTGCGGCAGCGGGTCTCATTGAAGGAGCAATAAACGGCAAGCTCGCGGCTCTCGCCAAAGAGAACAACTTCTCGACGCTCCTCACATACGCAGCATGGGCCGCCCTTACGCTGCTTCATCTCGGCGGCGTGTTCCGATGGAGTTCGCGCAAACAAGCGCTTGTCACTGTTTCCGTGCGACCGCTGGATTCGAATACATGGGGTTGGCGTATTTTTTATTTTTCTTACGTTGCGGCGCTCGGCACGTTTTTGGCTCTTCAGCTAAACAATTTCTCCGCCACGGTCGGCGTGCCGGTAGCACTGCTCGTCTGGACGCTCATCAACACCGCTAATATTTTTCGCATATCGGTTCTCAACGCCATCGCATACCGTTCTTTTTTGCCGCGACACTATTCGCTGATGCGCTCGCGACTGTTCTGGTTGTTCTTCTTTTCATCTTCCGTCATTTCGGCGATTCCGTTCGGATTGGCCGTTGTGCTATCGAATATTGGAGTCAACGCGGGCGCTGTTATTATCACAGCCGCCATAGGCCATGCGCTGCTCGATGTTTCCTCATTTCTGTTCATGCCCGAGCAGAAAGGAGAAAATCGCGCGATCCTGCCCGAATGGTTCCGCGCATGGGTGGTGCAAGTTTTCTACCCGGATATGACGTTCCGATTGGAGCTTGCCACGAACCGACGCGATGAGTGGCTGCGTTTTGCCACCACCGATCCCGACACCGGGCTCGGTAACGCTCAGGCCTATCAAACGATCCTGCGCAAACAACCGTTCGGCAACGATACCCGCGTTATCATCTACGATGCAAACAACTTCAAACGCGTAAACAACGAGACGGAGCGCGGGTGGGACGAAGGCGACCTCTTAATAAAAAAAATCGGCGTGGCGCTTCGACACGCGCGCCACGTAAATCCGAACCGCCCCATCCAACCGTACATTTTTCGTATTGGCGGCGACGAGTTCGCCATCGTTTGCCACAAAAACGATTCTGAGAATATCTTAACGGTGACGGAATCGGCGTTCGGTGTCCATGAATTTCACGCTCTGCATTCCGACGGCCAATTCAAAGAGAAGTTTTATGTTTCTATAAGCGGTGGCATTGGAAAAACGGATCTTGAAGCAAACCAAAGCGCCGTCCAACGAAAGGCCATCCGCAAAAACCGCATGCCGACGGAATTCATGTCCAGCTCGAACGAGCCTCGCTTAAGAAAGTTAAACGCCGATTTTCATAAATTCCAAACGCCCGCCGCGCCAGACGATTCAGCGGATCACGATCTTCGGGCCGACACACCACTGGAGCGCCTACGGTTGGCCATGGTTAAACTGATTCTTCCGGAATATCACGAAATCCTTCGGGACGCGGACGGCAACATGAAAATGGCCATGGAAGACGAACTTGTGCCAGGAGCCAAGGGATTTAAGGCGCTTTACTTGAAGTTAAAAAAGAAAGACGACCAGCCTTGCACGATCATCGACTTGATAAATTTTGGACTCGTGAACAAACACGCACCAGGCCTTCAGGCGGCCGGAACCGAATTGATCAAAACATTCGGCCGATCGATTCGAGAAGCCATTGATGAAGTAGCGTCAGAAGAAGGACTTCCACGAGAAAGCTTCGAGTTCTATCACACGCGCGGCTCTACATTTTTTGTGTTCGGTCCCACTGCCAAACTTGAAAGAGCGGTCGTTGATCGAACGAAAGCGCGGCTTCTCGAAAATGGTGTTCGCATGGAATACAACGTGACCGTGAAAGATCCGGACAATCCGGAGCAAACATTGCCCAAGAAGTTTCGACTTTTCGTCGATACCTACAACGGCAGGAATGTTAAAGAAGCACTGCGCGCGATGCGCGAATTCAAACGAGGTTCGCAACCACCTGGGCTGGTTGATAATCTGCCACCCGAGGTTGAACTCGTCCCAGCGGAGGAAATCGAACTGATACTGGAAACTCCGCTACCAGCGACCGAGACACCAGCGCCGGCAACTCCGTACGCGCCGACGCCCGACCTCCGCACCGTCGGCAGCGCCGGATAAAACGTCTCCAGCTAGCCCGAAACTTCCATCGACTTCAAGAAGTCTTTATTGGACTTGGTGGCGCTCAGTTTCTCAAGCAACAATTCCATCGCCTCGATCGGATTGAGTGACGACAGGACTTTGCGCAGAATCCAAACCTTGTTAAGTTCCTCCGGCGTGAGCAGCAACTCTTCTTTGCGCGTTCCCGAGCGCGTAATGTCGATCGCTGGGAAGATGCGGCGATCCGCCAACTTCCGGTCCAAGTACACTTCCATGTTACCCGTACCTTTGAATTCTTCAAAGATAACGTCGTCCATACGGGAACCGGTTTCAACAAGCGCGGTGGCAAGAATGGTCAAACTTCCGCCTTCCTCAATGTTGCGAGCAGCGCCAAAGAAACGCTTCGGACGTTGCAGCGCGTTGGAGTCCAACCCGCCGGACAACACGCGACCGCTGGACGGTGTGACCGTGTTGTAAGCACGCGCGAGACGCGTGATCGAGTCGAGCAAGATCACCACATCTTTTTTCATTTCGACGAGCCGTTTTGCTTTCTCGATGACCATTTCGGCAACCTGAACGTGACGGTCGGCGGGCTCATCGAACGTTGAGGAAATGACTTCCCCTTTCACGGAGCGTTGCATGTCTGTCACTTCTTCGGGGCGCTCGTCGATCAACAGCACAATGAGAACCGTGTCCGGAAAATTTGTGGTCACCGCGTTCGCCATTTTCTGAAGAAAAATGGTTTTACCGGTTCGCGGTGGAGCGACAATGACGCCGCGTTGACCCATACCGATCGGAGCAATCAGATCGAGCACGCGCGTATTGAGGTCTTCTTTCTTCGTTTCTAGACGAATGCGTTTCTGCGCGTACAACGGCGTCAAATTATCGAACAATTGACGCGAACGAAGTTTCTCGACGGCTTCCTGGTTCACGTGTCGAACTTGCAGCAGCGCAAAAAATCGTTCCTGATCTTTCGGCGGGCGCACTTGCCCGGCGACGGTATCGCCTTTGCGCAAAGCAAACTTTTTAATCTGCGATGGTGAAACATAAATATCGTCCGGGCCGGGAAGATAATTGTATTCGGGCGACCGGAGGAAACCGAAACCGTCGGGCAAAATCTCCAGCACACCTTCGCCAAGAATAATTCCGGTATCTTTAGCGCGCGCTTCGAGAATGCGCGCAATCAGAGCCTGTTTGCGGAGCCCGGCGACGTTTTCCACTTTTGCGTCGTGTGCAATCTTAATGAGCTCCCCCAAATGCATCTTCGCGAGCACGGCCGCATCAAGATGATTTTTCGCGTCTTGAAGCGTGGTGTTTACTTGTTGGGGTGGCGTCGCGGGAGCGGCGGGGGTGGCCGTTACGTTCGTCGCGGTTTCCCCTTTTTTTGCGTCGTGTGTTGATTCCTTATCTTTTTGTTCCTGCTGCGATTCCATTACGAGCCTCCGTGAAGTGAGTTCCAAATTGTGTTCACTTGTGTTTTTGTGTTGATGATCGTTCCGTTGTTGTCGATAACAAAATCGGCCAAACGGACCTTTTCATCCAAATTCATTTGTGCGCGAATGCGCTTCGCTGCTTCCGATACGGAGAAGCCTTTCTTTACCAGTCGAGCCACTCGTTTTTTGAGCGATGCATCTACAACGATAACGCCATCAAGATCGGCTTGCCACTTCGATTCATACAAAAGCGGAATATCGAGAACCGCAACATTGCCGCGGCGCTCCACGAGCGCGTTCCACATCGCTGCGCGCACCCGCGGATGCAAAATGGCTTCCAACGTCCGGCGTTTCGCTTTCGAATCAAACACCACCGATGCGAGCTCGCGCTTGTTCAAAACTCCGGCGGCATCAAAAACAGAGGTACCAAACCTTTGTTTGATGGCGTGTCTCACCAATCGATTTTTCTCAAGCAAATCATGGACAATCCGATCGGCGTCCAACGTAAACGCACCTTTGTCCTTAAACATTGCGAGAACCGTTGACTTTCCACTGCCGATACCACCGGTGAGTCCCAACACCAACTTCCAATTCTCAAAAACTTTTCGTCGAACGGCTTTCGAAACGACACTCACTTCTTACGTTCCGAATATTTGCGCATCGTTTCGTGTTCTTCTTTGGTCAAGCTGTCCACGCCTTGTGCGGAGATCTTCTCAAGAATCCGGTCCACTTCTTTAATCATGTCATCGGCAGGATCATGAACAACAAATTCGGTGATCGGCGTGCGGGCTTTTGATCGACGGCCCAACGGATTGCGAAAGCGGCGATCCGCTTGCCACAAGCGCAGGTTTCGAAACCACTGCGGCGCCTTAAAATAAATAAATCCGGTCACCATTCCGCCCAAGTGCGCAAAGTTCGCGATGCGTTCGCCCCCGGTGCTCATGGCCGAAACGAGCGTCAATAGCGCAATGAACATCACCGCTTGAATTGCTCGCAACGGAAACACGAAGAACAAATAGATCACAGCATCAGGGAACATAAAACCAAACGCCAGCAACAAACCGTAGATCGCACCCGAAGCGCCGATCACGAGCGACGTCGGGGCCAGCAAAAATTGAAAAAACGCGGCGCCGAACGCGCACAGAAAATAATATTTAAGAAACGGCTTTGTCCCGAAATTCGCTTCGACATGCGGCGCAAACATCCACAACGCAAACATATTGAAAAACAAATGCCATCCGTTGCCATGCAGAAAAGCGTACGTAAGAATCTGCCAAACCCAATACTTCGTAACAACCAACACCGGCGTAAGGCCTAACACGGGCTCGAGCATTCCGCGGAACACCATCTGCAGCAGAAATACCGCCACATTCGCGATGACGAGCCCTTTTACGCCGGGCGTGAGTTGATCGAACGGATTCGCTCCGCGGAAAACACTCATGCGGCCACCGCTTGTTTCATTTTTTCCATGTCGTTCCAATTCTCGCCAATCTTCATTTCCGCCACGAGAGGCACCTTGAGCATAAATGCGTTTTCCATTCCCGCACGGATGAGCGCTGCCGCTTCGGACAACTCGCTCTTCGGGCATTCAAACAGAAGTTCATCGTGAACCTGCAACAACATACGTGTCTTCAACTTCTTTTTCTTGAGATCATCGAAGATGCGAATCATCGCAAACTTAATAATGTCCGCCGACGTTCCTTGAATCGGAGTATTCATGGCAACGCGCTCCGCAAAACCGCGCGTGAAAGCGTTTGACGCATTGATGTCGGCCACGCGCCGACGGCGACCGGCGAGAGTGGTCACATAAAGATTCTTTCGCGCCTCGGCCAATGTCCTGTCGATCCAAGCCCGCACGCCCGCGTAACGCTCAAAATATTTCGCAATAAATTCTTTGGCGGTCTCGAGCGGAATCCCAAGACTTTGAGAGAGCGCAAAGGCCTGCTGGCCGTACACGATGCCAAAGTTAATGGCTTTCGCGCTGCGGCGCATGTCGGTCGTGACGTCTTTTGCCTCCACATGAAACATCTCGGCGGCGGTGGCCGTGTGAACATCTCCCCCCGCCTGGAACGTGCGAATCAGCACCGGATCTTCCGACATGTGGGCGAGCGACCGCAGATCCACTTGGCTGTAATCGGCCGACAACAAAACATTTCCGGGCTCCGCCACAAACGCGCGGCGGATCAAGCGGCCGCGTTCGGTACGAACCGGAATATTTTGGAGATTGGGATCCGTGGAGCTTAATCGCCCGGTAACGGTGCCCGTCTGATTAAATGACGTGTGAACGCGGCCGGTCTTCGGATCGGCCAAGTTCAGCAACGAGTCAACATAGGTTGAAATCAATTTGGCAAGCTCGCGCGCGCCAATAATCTTTTCGCAGATAGGGTTGTCCTTCGATAATTTCGTGAGAACGTCTTCGTCTGTTGAGTAGCCGGTTTTCGTCTTCTTAATGGCCGGCAATTTCAGTTTTTCAAACAAAATCCGCGCCAGCTGCTTCGGTGAATTTAATACGAATTCTTCTCCCGCAAGTTTGTAAATCTCCGCTTCAATCGCGAGCCGCTCCTTTTCAAAATCAGACCGAATACCTTCCAAGTATTTCCGGTTGATCGCAATCCCAGCCATTTCCATATCCTGGATGATTTCGACGAGCGGCATTTCGAGATTTTCAAACAACGCGCGCGCGTGCTCGGTGTCCAGCTTCTTATTGAACAGGTCGACGAGGCGGAACACCACTTCGGCGTCCGCGGCGGCGTACGGCGCCGCGCTTTCGATCGGCACTTCCGCAAAGTTTGGCTGTGCTTTCTTTCCGAACAGTTCCGTGATCCGCGTCATTCGTTCTTGCAGGAAATCGGCCGCAAGGTCCTTTAAACCAAAGCTCAGACGGCCGGGATCAATGCAATAGGCTGCGATCATCGTATCGAACGCTGGTCCTTGAACATTAATTTGTTGGCAAGAAAGAATTGCATTATCAAATTTGAGGTTTTGCCCACACTTCGGAACCTTCGGGTTTTCTAAAACGGGCTTAATAACGTCGGAAATCTTTTTCCACGGGAGCTGCTGCGGAGCACCAATGTAGGCGTGGGCGACCGGAATGTACCACGATTCGTTTTCTTCCACACAGATGGCAACACCCACAATTCCGCAGAGTCGCTTGTTCAGACCATCCGTTTCCAAGTCGTAGGACACACGGTCGGCTTTCGCTAACTTGTCCTTCAACAAACCTAGCTGGTCTTCCGTCAAAACGGTATGGACTTTTCTTCTTTTGTTTTCTTTGAGCGTGGGCTCCGCCACCTCATCGGAAACACCGTAAAGACCGCCGCGAAATTCCAGGCGGGTTAACAATGTCGAAAGCGTCGGCGAATCGGGCGTCATCATTTGCATCTCGCTCAAAGACTTCTCGAGCGGGACGTCGGTCTTTAATCGAATCAAATCCCGATTTCCAAAAACACGCTCTTTGTTGGCTAGCAACTTTTCTTTAAGGGACGCCGAGTTAGAATCGATTGCTTTGTAAATTTCCTCGAGAGAACCGTGTTCAACGATCAGTTTCGCCGCCGTTTTTTCTCCAACCCCTGGAACGCCCGGCACGTTGTCCACTTTGTCGCCCAGCAAACACAGATAGTCGACAATCTGGTCCGGCCGAAAACCATAACGCTCAAACACTTTTGTTTCATCGTATTCGACTTTCTTGATTTCATCGCGGACATGAATATTTTTCTCAACAAGCTGCAAAATATCTTTGTCACCACTGAGGATGAGGACATCCATGCCAGCGTCGCGCCCCTGGAGAGCCAATGTCGCGATCACATCATCCGCTTCGTAGCCGTCTTTCTTTACGCACGGCAGGCCCCACGCAACGGCCAGCTGTTCGGATAACGGAAGCTGCGGTAAAAGGGCGGAGTCGATCTCGGCGCGCGTGGCTTTGTAATCAACAAATTGTTCGTGTCGGAACGTGGGCGCGGCGGTATCGAAGCAAACCGCCATGTACTCGGGCTTTTCTTCCTTGAGCACTTTCGTGATCATGCGCGAAAAGCCGTACACAGCGTTCACGGGCTCACCTTTCGACGTGTTGAGCGGCGGAATGGCGTGAAACGCTCGATGGATGTAACCACTGGCATCAAACAGACACAACTTGGGCATATTTTTCGGATTTTGATTCGGTTTTTTGACTCGGATTTTTGATTCTTAAAGAAGGTAACTACGAGGGAGACGTTGGTGCGGCGACACGGACATTAAATTCCTAGCAAACGATCAATCTCCTTTCGCCAAAGTTTGGTCATTGTTGGGTTGTATCCTTCCCACGCCTTTGCCACGTTTCCATTTTGATCCACAATGAAATACGCCGGAATCCCTTGAACGCTGTAGCGACCGTCAACCCCTGACTCCCCTGCCAACATCACACGACTTGTTACCTTATGGGTCGTCAAATAGCGTTTGACGGGCGTTTCGCTCGAATCCAGACTGATACTCAATACTTCGAAATTCTTGCCTTTGTAGTCTTGAACAAGCTTTTCGACTTCAGGAGCCGATATCACGCACGGCGGACACCAGGTCGCCCAGAAATCAAGAAAAACAACTTTTCCTTTGAGGCTCTTTAACGAAACTTTCTTTCCCTGCAAATCCGTCAGTTCAAAATCCGGCGCTTTAATAACCTTGGTCGACGAAACTTGAACGTCGGATTCGGCGTGGGACGAACATCCGATGAAAAGATGAACGCAAGCCGCCGCGAACAGAGTGAAATAGTAAGGATAACGGCGAATCGCGCGATTCAGAATTTTAAAACAACTTTTCGAGAGTCGATTTGACTTCGGGTTTGGGCCGAACACCGGTTAACTGGTCCGCTAACTTTCCGTTCTTGAAGAACAGCAATGCAGGAATGGCCGAGATTTGAAATTGCGACGCGATGTTTGGATTCTCATCCGTGTTCATTTTACAGATCTTCGCGCGACCAGCGTATTCTTGAGCCAATTCGGCGATCATCGGGGTCAGCATTCGGCACGGACCACACCACGGCGCCCAGAAGTCCACCAAAACGGGTTGATTGGATTTAAGAACTTCGGATTCAAAATTCTGATCGGTAACTTGGATTTCGCTCATAGATTGTCACACTCAAGGTTAAATTTGGGGTTTTGCTGCTCGACGATACTAATATACACACCCAGACCTGTCAACGTACCAACAAATCCTAAGTTCCCTCTTTGTCGGCACCTGCGTTGCATATGAGGCAACGTAGACCGCTGTCGGTCAAACGCAGTTAACAAGGAGCCTGACTATGAAACCCGAAATAAAGTCCTCAATTTTTAAATTCCTATTTTATGCAAGCTTGACACTTCAGGGCGTTGCCCACGCAGATATGTCGGGTTCCAGTCAGCCTATTCCAACTCAAATAAAACCCACTCCACCTCCGATTCTCGACGAAAATAACTTAGGTTTTATCCCAGATCCAAGAGAATTTTGTACGTCTGAGGAGATGTTTGCAGCGTGGATAAAAATGGAATCGCTTTTTCGGCAATTTTCTAATGTAGTCAACCAACGTGTCGCTCTTGAGGATCACCTTGTGAGTTTGCGCGGTGATCTTAGTGCTCGTCTGAAGGAACCGCTCGGTAGCTATCCTACTTACCAACTCGACCTCATTATACGTTTGAAGGGAGCAATCCAATTAGCAGAAAAACGCGCGCTCGATCTTCGAGCGGAGGCAGATGCGATTTGGTGCCTTTACTTGGCGGCAAAAGACGATTATGACCGTCTTCGAATAGATAGGGCTCGAGACAGCCTGCGTCCCTGCCCTGACGCGTAAGATACTAAGAAGCCTTCTTGTCCCACAACGAGCGGCCGCGGTCCCAGAGTTCGCGCCATTCGGCGCGTTCCCGTTCCCAGCCGGCCTGAATTCCATCTTTCTCTTGCGAGAGGATTTGGAGGCGGGTTTTGTGCTGCTCAATCTCGATATCTTTTTCTTTCACTAGGCGCTGAAGTTCAGCGATGTAGCTGGTCATCGCCGTCGCGTCGGCATCACGCGTAGCGAGAGTCGCCTTCATTTCTTTTAAAAGCGCATCGCGTCGTTCGACTTCGCCCCGTAGCAATTCAGTCTTCGTATCGAGCGAAAATATTCTCTCGTCTTTTGCGTTCAATTCGTCGGTGCATTTCTTTTGAATATCGCGCTCGCGCTCGATGTTTATCGCCGAATCTTTCTTGGCTGCTTCGAGCGCTTGTTGCAACTTTTCTTCGCGGACGCGCGCCATGGACGCACGCAGATCGTAGTCCTTTTTGAGACGCGTGATTTTAAGCTCGAGGTCGTCGGCTTTTTTGATGAGCGCCGCGCGCTCCGCATCCCAGCGCATCCGCAGCATTTCGCTCTTGCGATTGAAACCCACAAAATCCTCGGTCCGCGCCTTTTTTATTGACTGATCGAGCGACCGCAGCATATGGATCTCGTCCTCGAGTTCCAACGAACTTTGACGCACCCGTTTCAGTTCGTCCGTAACCGTTTTCAGTTGCACGTCTTTGGCCGACAGCATTTTGCGCCATTGATCTTCGATCGACTTCACGCGATTTCGGAAATAGTCCCAGCTTTTCTTGAGCAAGAAGTGATCGGCGGCGAGCGGCGTTCCGCCGTAGGGCGAAGCGGTGGTCAACCCGCGTCGGTTGATGCGCTCAAAAGCTTCGTCGAACTGACGATCAATTTCAGTGAATTCCATTTTTCTTGAGCACGCGCTCAATCTCTTCTCTTAATTTATTTACTTCAAATGGTTTCGCCATGTATCCGCTCGCGCCGGCGGCTTTTATTTTTTCTTCGTTCTGAAGCGTGTCGTAACCGGTGAGCGCGAGAATCGGCACTTTGCTCGTCGCCGGATACCCGCGAAGATGTTCGCACACTTCGAAGCCGGTCATGCCGGGCATCATAAGATCCAAAATCACAAGGCTCCATCCGGGCACGCGCCATTGTCCCTTCCGGAATTGCGGCCCATCGGCAATATGTTGCACCTCAACATTGGCAAAAAAGCTTTGCAACACCGATGTAATGGTCTCCGAAACATCCAAATCGTCTTCGATCAAAAGCACTTTCATTACGCCGCCATCCCGGAACGACGGTCGCCCACCGCGTTCGCGCTGCCCTTGACGGGAAGAATCACCGAAAACATCGAACCGCGGTTAATTCCCGCGCTCTCCGCCCGCAAATCGCCACCGTGTTTTTGAACAATGCCCATAGAAACCGCAAGCCCGAGACCGGTACCTTTGCCGATTTCCTTCGTCGTAAAAAACGGTTCAAAAACGCGGGACAAATGCTCGCGCGCAATTCCAACACCGGTGTCTTTTACCATGAGTTCGAGCCATGGACCGTTGGCTTTGCGCGGCGGCGCGCCTTTGCGGCGCTCGGGAAAGCTTAGCGAGTCGTTGTGCACACGCGATTCAATCGAGAGAGTTCCACCTTTGGGCATAGCCTGGATCGCATTGTTAATGAGGTTCAAAAGCACTTGTTGCAATTCGCTGGAATTCCCCTCGATGATTGGGAAATTCCTTGTCACGCGGCGCTCCACGTTCACACGCGCCCGTTTTAGATCGGCTTCGCACAACTCCAGCGTTGCGCTGACAACCGCCTGTAAATCAATATCCTCAAACGCCGTTTGGCTTGGCCGCGAAAAATCGAGCAACCCGCGCACGATTTTTTTGCAACGCAAGGCCGCCTGCTCGATCTTGCTAATCTGCGGATAAGACGGGTCCTTTTCTCCAAGGCGTGCCATAAGAATCTGCGCTTGGCCAAGCACGGCCGTCAATGGATTGTTGATCTCGTGCGCGACGCCACCGGCCAGCTGACCGACGGCGCTCATGCGGTCCATGTGCACCGCCTGCATCTGGAGTTGTTTCACGTTGTCGGCCATCGTGTTAAACGAATCGGCCAAAGCTCCCAATTCGTTTTTGGAAGTGAGATGGATCCGATGATCCCAATGTCCCTTTCCAAATTCGATTGCTCCGCGGCGGAGACTTTCGATCGGATTCATGACGGACCGGTACAGCGATTGAAAAAGCGCAATTCCCAACACAAACGCCGAGAGCAATGCGATCAATACAATTGATTCGATGTTCCGTGTCAGTCGTTTGATTCGCTCAAACATTTTTTGCGCTTCGACGGCTTTTTCGGTTTCGAGATCGGATACGCGTTTGGTCAACTTTTCAAAAATCGTCGTGGCTTCTTCGTACGCCTTCAGTTTGTTTCCTTTTTTGTAATGCCCGACGACAAGTTCGGCCGACAATTCGGTTTCATCGTAAAGTTTCAATAATTCCGGGTACCAATCAGGAATTTTCTTCCCCACATGATCTTTCAGCGAATCCACGCTCTTTCGTCCATGCCGCGTGGCTTCTTCAAACGTGATCCATTCTTGGTTATCATCGAGGAGCAAGTAACGGTTCAAGGACGTTCGTTGACGGAAGATGCTGGAGCGTAGTTCGCGAATCGCGTCCAAGGAATCCATGGAATCGATGGATTGACGGAACGCACCGAGGATGACCGGACCGCCGACCAAAAGAAGACCACCGACCAATACCAACAGTCCGGTCATTAATAAAATAAACGACGCCAAGCGCTGACGAATGCTCATCGGCTCTAAGCGTAGAGGAAACGCGTTGTAATTGCCAGGTGCTTTTACAAAGTGAAGGGCGGGAGTTTCTTGTCGAAAAAAGGCACGTGAAGCTGCGGACGAATTGTGAGATCGGGTTTTCGCGCGCGACCGGTTCGAATCTTAAAATATGCCGACGACGCGATCATCGCCGCGTTATCGGTGCAAAGAGCCAGCGGCGCAATGGATAATTCCAAATCATTTTTCTTCGTCAACTCGGTCAACAGCCCGCGCAACCGAGAATTGGCGGCCACGCCGCCGCCAACAACGAGCCGGTTTACCTTCAATGCGCGGGCGGCCGCCACGGATTTATGCGCGAGCACCTGCGCCACAGCTTCTTGAAACTCCGCACAGATAACTTTCTTCTGCGCAAGCGATGTCGATTTCTTTTCGCGAAGCCGATAGAGCACGGCCGTTTTTATTCCGCTAAAAGAGAAATCCCACGTACCGGGCAACCATGGTCGCGGGAATGCGTGTTTGGAATTTTTTGTAGCGCGGTAACCGGCTGCCAGTTTGTCGATGATCGGACCGCCGGGGTATCCGAGATCCATCATCTTCGCCACTTTGTCGAACGCTTCACCGGCGGCATCATCGCGCGTGCGTCCGACGAGAAAATAATTTCCCCACTTCGGCGCATAAATGAGCTCGGTGTGTCCACCCGAAACCACCAGACCAAGAAATGGCGGTTTCACGTTCGCGTCGTTGAGCAGCGGCGACAACAAATGCCCTTCGATATGGTTCACGCCAACGACGGGGACATTGTGAACCCACCCCAGTGTTTCGGCGGTCATGCGCCCCACCAGCAAAGATCCCACCAAACCGGGACCAACGGTCACCGCAATCGAATCAACGTCCGAAAGATCTTTCTTGAACTTTGCTTTTTCGAGCGTCGCCGCGATAACGCGATTGATCGTCAGCAAATGTTCGCGGCTTGCGATCTCAGGAACAACACCCGAATATGGCTTGTGCAGAGGAATTTGGGTCGCAACCACACTCGACAGAATGGTTCGACCGTCTTTAACAATTGCGGCGGCGGTCTCGTCGCAGGAGGTCTCAAGGGCCAGGATGTTCATAGAATTGCGTCATCCTGGATGACGGCATTCCAGCGCGACGTCATTGTAAGAAATGAATTTCTTGGTAAACGCGCGATCCGCGCCGAACAATCAATGTTTTTGTGTTATCGATTACTTTTTCTTCGGTGTTCGCGCCAGAATCTTGAAGCTCGCGCTCGAGCGCTTTCTGTTTGGCGGGATCCGGCATCTTGAGCGCCAACCGGTGAACGACCCACTCGCCGCGGTTGTCTTTTCGGATTTCGTTGATACTCGATAACAAGTCCTGATCCGTCACGCCCATCGAGTTCAAATTGTGGCGAAGCACCGTTTCAAACTTTGCGTCCCACTTCTTGATCGAGAACCGAGCCGTGCGCGCGGTGATCCACCACAAACCCGCGCCAAGCCCGATCAAACCGGCGGTGACGAGAAGTTTTCTCACCCTTCTTTCTGACCCGCGATGATTGGCCGGATCTTTAAGATTTCGATCGCGCGCTGCAACGCCTCATCCTGCACGCGATCTTTCTCGGCCACGGCCGAATGAGTGTCCTGTCCTTTCGCGTAAATCTCCTCGGATTGCGCCTGCAGCTTTGCTTCCGTTTCGCGGTCGACTGTTATAACGATGTCAGGGGTAATTCCACCTTTTCCTGTTTTCGCATTTCTGTGAATCGATCGGCCTGACGGCGTGTAGTATTTTGCGGTGGTCAAGCGAAGTCCGGAACCGTCCTCGAGACTGATAACGGACTGAACGCTGCCTTTTCCGAACGATTCGCTACCGACGAGAACCGCGCGTCCCAAATCTTGCATAGCGCCGGCCACAATTTCCGAACCCGAAGCCGAGCCCCGGTTAATCAGCACGACAATCGGCAACTTTTTGTACGGCGCGGTGACACCGGCATGAAATTCCTGCCGGGGCTGAGCGCGACCTTCGGTGAACACAATCATTTTCTGGTCACCGATAAATTCTTTACAGACATCAATCGCTGACGTTAAAAGCCCACCCGGATCGTTGCGAAGATCGAGAATAAGACTTTTCATTCCCTGCTTATCCATATTCTTAAGCGCCGCTTCCAAGTCACGAACCGTGGGCTCAATGAATTCGGTCAAACGGATATGCGCAATGCCGTCGTTCAACATGCGCGCACGAATGCTGGCAATCACAATATTTTCGCGCATCATGTTTATGGGAATTGGCTCTTTCGAACCTTCGCGAGCAACCGAAATCTTTACCTGCGTTTTTGGCGCGCCGCGCAATTTTTTCACGGCATCCTGCAACGAGATACCCTGCGTGGACTGGTCGTCGATCGAAATGATTTTATCTTCCGGAAGAATACCCGCACGGTACGCCGGCGTATCCGGCAGTGGCGTTATAACGGTGAGCCAACCGTCTTTCATCATGATCCGAATTCCCAATCCACCGAATTGACCTTCGGTGACCGTTTGCATTTCCTCGCGCGCTTCGGGAACCATAAACTGGCTAAACGGGTCAAGCGTTGCAACCATCCCCGCCGCGGCACCATAAATTAAATTTTGCGCATCGACTTCATCAACGTAGTTCTGCACCACCTGCTGATACACGTCAACCAAGAGTTTAATTTGCTCAAACGTTCGATCAACTTGCTGTTGCTGCGTCGGAGGAGGAGCCGCCGGCTTTTTGACAGCGAAAGCAGAACCGGCCAGCGAAAGAGAAAACAAAATCGACATGGCGACTCGTTTGTGCGCATGAAACTTGGACCTGTTGATCATGTGGGGCGCTCCTTTAATTTATTCCCATCTACTTATCATCCCGATTTTAAAACGGCAAGTCTTTTCATCGCGAAGACGCTATTCGGATTTCGCCAACCACGGAATTGGATCGGTCGACTTCCCGTAAAAACGCAATTCGAAATAAGATTCGTATCCGCCGCCGGCCCGCGGCCGTGTCGAGCCCACTTTTTCGCCTTTCTTAACGTCCTGGCCTTTTTCGACGTTCCAGCTGGACATTTGGCCGTAAACCGTGTACCAATCGCCCGGGTGTTCGACGACCGCCATTGGGCCGTAACTCATAAATTCACCCGCGTACAAAACTTTTCCGTCGGCCACAGCCAACACGGGCTGAGACTCGTCGGCGACAATCACAACGCCGTTCGAAACAAACATCGTTCCCGACTTTGGGTTCAATTGGCGACCAAAACGCGTGGTAACTTTCCCTGGAAACGGCCAGGGCAGCGAATGCGCGAGAATCGGCGATTGACCGGTCAGCTGCTTCTGCCGGCGCGCCTCTTTCTGCGATTCCGCCTCGTCTTTGGCTTTTGTGCGCAAAACATCGATAAGAGAGGCCAATTCCTCGGCCGTTTGTTGCAACTCCTTCATTTCCGCTTCGAGCATTTCCTGGCGCGTCTTCTTCTTATTAATTAGGCGCTCCTTGTCCTGGACGCCCGCTTTGATGGAATTCAATTTGCCTTCTTGTTTTCGAACTTCGCCGCGTATGACCTGCTGCGTGTCGACCAGATTTTGCAGATTGCGATGAGCGACTTCTTTTTCTCCCAATTTCGAGCGCAGTTGGCGTGCTTGCCCGTGCAGAATTTGACGTTTAAGCACCGCCGCATCGGTGTCCGGAGACGTGAGCGCCCACGCCACGTAATAGGTTTTTACGGAGGATTGGAAATTTGCGCGGTCTTGGACGACGGTATTGGCGAGCTTGTCGTGCAAATTCTTTGTGGTTGCGACTTGCTGGTCGACTTCCCAGTTTTTCTGTTTCGTGTACAGAAGAGACGTTTCGACATTCTTGATTTTGCTTTCGCTATCGATGACCGCCTGGTTTAACTCTTGAGCTTCTTTTTTAAGGCGCTCGCTTTCCTCTTTCTTTTGATTTAACTCGGCTTTCACTTTTTCGAGGTCACGGCTCTTGTGTGTTATTTCTTTTGGATCTTGAGACCAGGCAGGAACAACAACGCAGCAGACAAGCAACAGCGAACGAACTTTGATCACCACAAATAATAAATAAGCGCGGCACCGGCCGACGCGCTACCAACACCGATAAGACTCAAAAAAAAGAAAAGGCGCGACTGAAAATTTGATTTTTTCGAAAACAGAAATCGCCCCAAACCAGCGGCCGCAAAAAGCAAAAAACTGGACACAAAAAGCAGGAAAAACATCTTCGCTCGCCGTGCGTAACCTTCAAAATATTGAACACGCTCGAACGCGGCGGGGTCGGACGAAACGTCCACAACACCAGGAAACACGCGAACCTCTTCGAGCACCTGCTGAAGGCGGTCGTTCCGAAATTGATCCGGAGCCCAATGCACTCTCCAGCTGGCCGGAAACGGATTGCCTTCAATTAACGAAAGGTCGGCGGCCAACGTGGAATCGGCTTTGGCAAGGTCCAACATTGCTTCGGGAGAAAGAAATTGAACGTCGGACACACCATCCAACTTTTTTAAATAGCGACCCACCTCATCAATAGCGACCGGATCACCCTGGGCAAGAACAAGCCACTGGAATTTTTCAACGGACTGCCGCCACGAATCAAGAAAATTTTGTCGAAGAACAAACAAGCCGCCAACGACCACGCCGAACAAAAACCCGAAAGAGATCGACAAAAAAATGTTCCAGAACGTGGGCTTTGCGGGCCGCGGTTGAGATTGTGCCGCCATTTGACGCTGCAACGGAATAATAATTTCCTCTTCGAGTGTGGTCACGCGTGGCGGAGTTTACAAGATTATCCGACGTGGAGGGTTGTTTGAAGCGCGGAGGAACGCAACTGAGCGACCACCGCGCGCTGCACATCACCGTTTTTTCGCGCGAGGCGATCGATCGCCGCGACGATTTCCTCTTCGGAAGCGTGCCACGGCAAAAACGGCATGCGCATAAGATCGCAAATACGTCCGACTTTATGGGCATCTCCGACACCGATGAACGGCTTACCGGCCAACGCGGCCAACACAAGTCCATGGAACCGCGCGCTAATAATCCAATCGTGTTGCGGTATTTGGTTGACCATGTCCTCCAATGTGAGATCGCCAAAAAAATCTTGTTCGGAAAGAATCGACTCGCCATCAAAACGCCTAAGAAAATCTTTTTCGATCTGCGGCTGAAACAAAAGTCCACGCACACGAATTTTCTTTTCGTCTTTCAAGATTCGCCCCGCAATCGCAAAAAGGCGTCGTCCGATAGCGGGGCACGGAAATCGCGGGATGAGCAGCGCCGACGCGCCCACCGAGTAACGATCTTTTGGTGTCGCGCTGACCGGGCGCGCAAACACGGGATCCGCCGTCACATGAATCTTGGAAGGATCGATTCCAACTTGTTTCAGAATCGCTTTCGAACCATCGTCCCGAACCGTGATCTTGATATTCTCACCCGTGAGAACTTTCCCGAGAAGCCACCGAATCAGTCGGCCGTGAACGGATTCAACGCCCATTGCAAACAAAACGGTCGGACACCGCAACAACCGAGCGGCCGCAATTAGCGCCATATAATATAGGAGGGACCGCGAAGAGGTCGCATTTTGCAGCAATCCTCCTCCCCCCAAAAGGAACACATCGTTCCGCCAGATCTCGCGAATCACAACAAAAGGGTTCCACCGCGAAACCGCTTTAATACCGTGCGTGGACATTGTGTCTTCGGGATTTTGAGAAAGTACCGTAATCGCTGGCTGACCATAGCGTTCACGCAACTGCAGAATGATCGACGACAAAATCAATTCGTCGCCGAGGTTTCCGAACCCGTAGTATCCGGAAATCAAAATCTTCACCGGGCGCCTCGGTTCAAACGCGTCGCCAGGAGAATCAAAGGCGCTGACAACAGCAGACCAATCCACATGCCATGAAACGTTCGAACAAGACTCATTTCGATTGGCGCGTAGACATGCGAAAACGTATTAATAATCGAGACCTGTCCGATCAGTCCCAACCAGAGGAAAAGGGACACAAGAAAATCGGGCATGCCTTTTCCGCGAATCCACAATCCGAGCAGAAACAGCGGATGACCGAAAAAAGCTTCTTTAAACCGCGGGCGAACCCACAAAATATGATCCAGCCAATCTCGAAAGCCGCGTTCGGAGCCGGTGACGGGAATCATCGGGAAATTTCCGCTGCGCATAAGATAAAGGCCCAGCAAAACAACCGCGCTCGCACCGACCGCGAGCAAATGCTTCACTTTCACTTCGGTTTCGAGGAAATCTCTCCCGCTGAACTTTGAAATAAAAAGAATCAACCCGAGCATGAGCGGTGCGACGAGTTGCAATTTCACGCCCCGCGCCGGATGCACGCCAAGAATTGCCATTGGAACCGCCCCGCTTCCGTGAACAACGGCGCCCATTAACACGCTGGCCAAGCAAACAAATAAAAAAGTCGGAATCGTCGAAAGTTTGGTTTGTTGGGCCCATTGAATGGAAATAACCGGAATTAATATCGCAAAAACCAGAATGATCAGTCGACGAGCGCCGCCGGTCGACGTGTGCCAACTCTGAAACGGTACCGGGGCAGCCACCGCAAAACCCTTTCGACTTAAGTTTTCCTGAACCGAGCGCACAAACTTCACGTTTTCCTCCACCGTCCAATTGGGGCAGAACCGGAACACGACAAGCCTCACCCAACGTTCATCGACGGCTCGAACCAACCGAGCTCTCCACAAGGATGGATTCGAAACGAGTATTTCTCGAGTGGACAACGTGTGACTTTTGACCATGCTCGCGGGCACCTGTTGCGCAAGAACCGACAGAAGCCGGTTCGGCACAAATTCCATTACCGAGAGGAATCCCTTTAATGCGGTAAGTCGCGATGGCAGCTCTCGAAGCAATTGCGGATGTTCGAGCACATGCTCCCCCGCAATAAAAACGCCGTCGCCGTCGTGAAATCGGTTTAAAAAAACGTCCGGGTGAATGGCATCGTCCAGTCGCCAAAGAACACGAAGGCCCGCGGCTCGCACCAGCTTTTCATCCGATTCCCGACTTTCCGTCGACATCATTATTATGGTCACCGGCAGCGTTTCGAGAGAGGCATGAAAGGCGGTGACATCTTCCCAATCGGCGGCCCAGGAAACGCTCCTATCGCGATGTTCGGCAGTTGTTTTGGTTTGGAGGTTTCGCCAAACGCTCGCCAATAAAACAAGAAGAACGATATGCGAGGCGACGAAAAGTTTGTTGGTTCTCACTTCAAGATGCTCTCGTAAAGCATCAAATAGTCTTTCACCGAATGTCGCCATGAGAAATCTTGACTCATTCCCTGCTGTTGGAGACTGCGCCACTCGGTTTTGTTCGCCCATTTTTCAACCGCTGTCCGCATGGCCGTCAAAAAAGCTCCGGCCGTGAGATCCGCGGCCACAAAGCCCGTACCCGACGGGGATTTTCCTGAATCGATGACCGTATCAACCAAGCCACCGGTGGGTGTAACCACCGGCACCGCCCCATAGCGCATCGCAATCATTTGCCCCAACCCACAAGGCTCAAAGCGCGACGGCATGAGAAAAATGTCCGCTCCGGCGTAAATTTTGTGCGCGAACGGCTCGGCGAAATCGGTTTTCACGTACACCTGCGCTGGATACATGCGTTGAAGCTGCTGCAAATCTTTTTGATATTGAATGTTGCCTTGGCCGAGACTCACAAATTGAGCCCCCTTCTTGAGCACCGCGGGAAGCGTTTCGATCAGCAGATCAATTCCTTTTTGGTGGTCCAGTCGTCCAATGAAAGCCAACAGCGGCGTGTTTGGTTCTTCGTTCAAACCCGCTAGACGTTGCAAGTCATGCTTGCACCGCAAACGCGGCTCCACGTTCTCGCGATCGAACGCGCTCGCCAAATTCGGATCCGTCTTTGGATTCCAAAACTTCACGTCAATACCGTTCACAATGCCTTGGAAATCGGCCGAGCGCTCGCGAAGCACACCTTCCAATCCGCAACCGAACACCGGATCGGAACTGATTTCTTTGGCGTAGGTGGGACTTACGGTGTTAATCGCATCCGAATATACGAGGCCGGCCTTGAGAAAACTTACTTTTCCGTAAAACTCGAGCCCCTTCGGCTCATAGGCTCGCGCTGGCAACCCGGTCATGTGAAAAGAAGGCGCGGGGAAATTCCCTTGATACGCGAGGTTGTGAATGGTGAATAACGTGGCAGTCTTAGCGAAGAACGAGTCACTTGAATAATGAAATTTCTGATGCGCCATCATGAGACCGGTTTGCCAATCGTGAGCATGAATAATATCGGGCTTGAAATCGACGGCTTTTGCCATTTCAAATACCGCACGTGAAAAGAACGCGTAGCGTCGGTCGTTGTCCGGATACGATGTACCGGGGTGGGATCCATAAATTCCGGGCCGGTCAAAGAACGTCGCAGACCCGGCGAAATAGACGCGGAAATTCGCGCGCACATCGGCCTGCCAAATTTGAACCGGTTCGGTGCGCCCATCAAAAGACAGGTTTAATGTGCGGCCAATAAATTTTATTTTTGGAAAACGTTCCCGCACATCACGGTAAAGCGGCAAGAACAACCGCACGGTGTGACGCTTGGCCGCGAGAACATCGGGCAACGCGCCCACCACATCCGCCAAACCGCCCGTCTTACAAAAAGGAACCCCTTCACTCGCCGCGAAGAGAATTTTCATGGAAATATTTTAGGAAAGAGTTGCTTCTCTGAGAAATTTCGCGGCTTCTTCCGGCGGCATTGGGTTAATGTAGAAACCCGTGCCTTGCTCAAAACCCGCTTGCTTCGTCAGCTTCGGGATGATCTCAATATACCAGTGCATGTGCGGTTGTTTCTGGGAACGCAGCGGCGCCGTATGAAGAATGTAATTAAACGGCGGGTTGTCCAACACCATGCTATGTTTGCCAAGCACCAGTTTCATCATTTCCGCGAGCGCTGTCACTTCTGTTTTCAAGATATCTTGAAAATCCGACGAATGCCGCAGTGGAACAACCCACATTTCGAATGGCGCTCGGCTTGCGAAGGGAGCGAACGCAATGAAATCCTTGTTCTTCGCGACCACGCGAATTTGCTGAGCGGACTCCTGGCGAATCACATCGCAATACACGCAGCGTTCTTTGTGCTCGAAGTAGCTCTTCGCGCCGGCCGCTTCCTGCTTCACGCGGATCGGCACCATGGGAAGCGCCATGAGTTGCGAATGCGGATGCTTGAGGCTTGCGCCGGCAGCCGCGCCATGGTTTTTGAAAACGAGAATGTATTCGAGCCGCGGATCTTTCGACAGATCCAGAATACGATCACGAAACGCCCAAAACACATCTTCGAGCTTTTTTAACTCCATCTGATGAATCGGCTGATCGTGATTCGGCGTTTCGATAATGACTTCATGAGCGCCCATGCCGTTCATTTTGTCGTACATGCCATCCCCGGCGCGGTCCAAATCCCCCTCGATCTCGAGCGCTGGGAATTTGTTTGGCACCACACGCACCCACCAACCCGTTTTGTTTTTTTCTCGACCGGTGTTGTAGTACGCCATGATCTCGGGCGGCGTTTTGTCTTCGGAGCCCGGGCAAAACGGGCAGGTTCCGCCTTCTTGATAATCCTGAACGGGCTCAAAACTGCTCGGACGTTTTCCGCGAGACGTGGAGATAATGACCCAACGACCAATAACGGGGTCGCGGCGAAGTTCTGGCATGTCAGTTCAATTCCGGCTTTGTTTCAGCATCTGGCAAAGCAATATCCGGGGCGGGAGCCTCGAGAACGGCCGTGGCAGCCGTCGCTTCTTCGGGCGCCGCACCGACGCCGTCCGACTCGATTGGCAGAGGGAGTTCTTGCTGATCAATCTCACCGGCAATCGATTCCGGAATAACCATCGTGTTCAAATCGGGGAGTTCGGAAAGATGCTTCAAACCAAAGTGCCGAAGAAACTCAATTGTGGTTCCGTACAACAGCGGGCGACCAATCGTTTCTTTGCGACCGACCACTTTCACGAGGCGGCGTTCCAACAGCGTTTCCATCACGCCAGAGGCTTCAACGCCACGGATTTGTTCGACATCACCACGCGTGATCGGCTGTTTGTACGCGATAATCGACAATGTCTCGAGCGAGGATGGAGACAACCGAACCGTAAGCCGTTCTTTGTACATACGGCGGATCCAAGGGGCCATGTCAGGCCGTGTTGCCGCCTGAAACCCGCCCGCGACTTCGACAATTCGAATCGGCGAACCGTTCGCATCGTACTGTTGCGCAATTTCGTTCACCATTTCGCGAACGATGTCTTCGGTAAAACTTTTTTGTTCGAGCACTTGGGAAATTTCATGGGGCGACAACGCGTGATCCGCCATGTAAAGCAACGCTTCGATAATCTTTTTTGCTTGTTCTTTTTCCATGGATTCCTCTAGTTTTTCAGAAGTTCGAAATCACGGTCTTTCACGCGATTGATGTGAATTTCACCAAAATTCGATGGCTGGGAGACATTAACCTGCTTGAGACGAATGAGTTCAAGCAGCGCGAGGAATGTAACGACGAGCGTCTTACGCGGTGAGCCGGACGGAAACAATTCCGAAAATGCGACAAACGACTTTGATTCGAGAACATCCAAAATCTCGCGGATGCGAACTTCCACCGGAATTTCCTCAACGAGAATCTCGCGAACACTGACCTCGGCCGTTTCGAGAACACCCTTGAACGCCTCGAGCAATTTGCCCATTGAAAGCTCAAGCATTTGATCATCTTTCGTAAAAATCGGAGCTCCGCGGTAAAACACATCGCGCTGTTCTTCGAAGCCGCGCGCCAGGAAACGCGCCGCCTCTTTAAATTTCTGATATTCGAGGAGTTTCTGAACGAGCTCGGCGCGCGGATCCGGGCCCTCGTTCTCGGCATTGGTGGGGTCCACCGGTAAAAGCGTTTTCGCTTTGATCTGCATCAGCGTGGCGGCCATCACGAGAAACTCTCCGGCCACCGACAAGTTGAGATCTTTTAACATGTCGAGGTAATTCAGGTATTCCTGCGTGATGTCCGAAATAGGAATGTCGTAAATATCGAGGTCGTTTTTCTGGATGAGATGCAAAAGAAGGTCCAGCGGACCTTCAAAAATATTGATTTTGACCTGATAGCTCATGAGTTCGTCGAGGATTGTACAAGTTTTGACAAGATCTTCGACTTCATCACCTTCTCAAACTGCAAATCGCCCATCATCTTTTCGGCCGCCGCGCGTCCAAACGGCGCGAACCAGTCAAGGAGCCGGTCCTCCAACGCGGTGGATGCTCCAAAACGTATTCCTTTGTCCCCATACCGGTCAAAATCACTGTGAAGCAAACGCAGCGCATTCCATTCTTTAAGCAGCCAAAGCGCTGGAAGAGGATCCTTCTCTTTCAAGATCATTTGAAACTCATGCCGTCGGCGCACGGGCGACAACAGATCTGGAAATTTCCCAGCGATCGCGTCACGAATCCATTGCTCGGTGGTTTTCTCAAGAACAAAGCCGAGACGCCCTGCAAACCGCGCGGCCCGATAAATCCTCGTGGGATCGTCGACAAAGCTCTTCTCGTGCAGCGCGCGCAAGACCTTGCGCTCCATGTCGGTCCGACCATCAAACGGATCCAACAATTCGCCGAACGAAGACGCATTTAGCCGGCACGCAATCGCATTTATTGTGAAGTCGCGCCGCTTGAGATCCCTTTCGATCGTGGAGGGCGACACGTCGGGCAACTTGGCCGGTGCCGCGTAACGCTCCTCCCGCGCGGTGACGATGTCGAAATGCTTTCCGGACGGCAGCGTTATTGTAAACGTGAAAAAGCGCTCATGAGAAACAATGGAAGCCCCCACCGCCATCGCAAGTTCCGCGACAAATTCCTTCGCAGGATGCTCGGCCATGATGTCGGCATCGCCCATGGAACGATCGAGCAACAAATCGCGGATCACACCGCCAACGAGTGCCACATTCAACCGTCGGCGGTCTCCAATCTTGGCGACCGCTTCGAACACAGACCAGATTTCAACAGCGAAATGCGGCCGAAGTCGTTCGGCAATATTCAATTCGCAAGACCCCAGGACGGATTTCCGCGCAGCGTCTCTTCAAATTTACCGTAAACGTACAGACGATCGTTTAGGGCTCGAATCTTCTCGAGCGCACCGAGCACCGAATCTCGCGTTGGAGCTTGGCTCGTTTCAAGATAAGGAACAAACCGTGGGATGTTCTGCTGCCGCGCCACCGCGTGCGTCAACGCGCGGACTTTAAATCCGTTGCCCGGCGTGTAGAGCGTAATAATTTCTCCCTGAATTTCGTTTTCCTCTTCATCTTCGACAAGGAAAACAAGCTGATCCAGTCCGAACAGCGTGATGGGCGGGTACGATAACCTTTCGTTTTCCGGCAAATTGCTTTGCGACGCAGCGTAGTCCTCGGCGGTTTTTTGCTTCCAGCGGTCTCGTTCGTCGGTGTACGTGTGAGGATACACAAACGCCATCAGCTCAAACTGGGGATCGTGATACAAAAGGAAGTGCTCGGCGTAGAAAATCTCTTTGCACGAGGCGCATTCGGCCATATTAATCTCGCCGCCGAGCAACAAATCTTTGAGCTCGGGGTCTGTTTTCACATTGATCGCCGACCAAACTTCCACTTCGTTCGGATATTGGCAATGCGTGCAAGGAATCTCTTGTTCAATGAGCAACGACATAAATTAACACTCTAAAAAAGCCTCCGATTGCGTCGTAAAATCAACCCAATTCATACTTCTAAAAACAAATTAAGAAAGAAATGGTTTTTCAAGAAAACTCCTCTTATCCTTGCCTCAATTATGAGCTCGGATGATATCAGGAACTATCAAGCAGAAGAAGTGAATGATTTGTCCACAGCGAAATTGGCCCTTCGCTGGTCCCTCGAGAAAATCCGCCAATTGGACGATGAAGTCCAGCGGATGTCAAACCGACTCATTCTCAAGGAAGAAGAATCCTCCCGCCTCTCAAAAGAACTCGCTCATCAATCGACGGTCTCACTAAACGAAAAAGAAATTTCCGCAAAGACCACTCAGCTGCTCGAAGAATATCGCGGCCTCATGGGCGCCTCGATGGAGCAGCTCTGGAAAAAATTCGCACCGCAAGAAGCCGATGCGAAGAAACAACTGCAAGACAAAGTGATCGGGCTCGAACACGATTTGTTGCAACTTGGCCGCCATAAGTCGCTTCAAGAAGAAAACCTACAAAAAGCGGAAAACGAATTGGCACGCATTGACCGCGAGCGGCTTGAACTCGCCGAACACGTGCGGCTGAAAGAGCAAGAAATTGTTTCGCTTCGTGAAAAGCTTGTCGGCGTTGAGCCGAACATACAGCGGATGTACAACGAAAAGGTCAAACAGCTCCAAGAAGATTTCACGACTCGGCTCGCCATGGCGCAGGACCAAATTCTGCAAAAGGAACGCGAACTCCAAGAACGCCTAAACCAATACGGTCTTCAAATGCAACGAGACCGCGCTTCGATCGAAGCAGAGGCCGAACGCCGCTATCAAACAAAGAAGGACGAGCTCGACAAACAACGCGGACAGTGGTTGCTCGAAGTTGAGCAGAGCCGCCGGGAACTGCAAAGAGATTTTGAGAAAGAGCGCCGCCAGATGGCCGAGCAAAATGCCGGTGTCGAGCGGGAACTCGTCATGCGTCGCCAAGCAATTGAAGAAATTGCGCAGCGAAAAACCGCCGAGACAGACGCCGACCGTGCGCGTTTCGAATCCGATCGACAGAAAGCGATCGAAGCGCTGCAAGTGGAGCGTGAAACCGCGCAACGCGAAGCGTCCGCCCGTTTCCATGAACTGACCGTCAAAGAACAGGCGATGGAAAAAGAGCTGATCGACCGTGGCCATGCGCTGTTACAAGAACATCTGGAAAGACAACGAATCTTAAGCGAAGACTTCGCCCGCAAAGAAACCGAGTTAAAAGATGCGTGGTACGCCAAAGAGTCGGCATTCGAGAAAACGAAACTGGATTGGGACCAACGCTCCGCTCAAAAAGATGCCGAACGTGAAACCGAATTTCGCCAACGCAAAATCTCGCTCGAAAAAATCTTCGAAGACAAAGAGAACCGCCTGTATCTCGACCGCCAACAATGGGACGCTGAAAAGGCGCGTGCGCTACAGGCCTTTGAAGCCGATCGCAAAGCGCTCGAGACAAAAGGCGAAATCGACAAACAGCGTTTGGTCACCAGTGAGCGCACGCTACGAGAAAAGTTAACCGAAGAATTTAATTTGAAGCTTTCGGCGCTGGAAGCCGAATTCCAGGCCAAATCAGAGGAACTGAAACGCAAAGAGGCAACGCTGCAATCTTCCGTGGCGGCGCTCGAATCCAATCTTCGAGAGAAAGCGCTTCAGGAACACCGAGATTTTGAAGCAAAACTCAATGCCGAATACCAAAAACAAACCCATCAACTCGAAACGCAGCTGGCCGAGCGCGGCCATCTGCTCGAATCGACGTTCAAACAGAACGAAGAGCAGCGCGAACGCACACTCTCGGCATTAAAGAAGGAACACGAACGTTCGTACGCCGAAAAAGAACATTCCTTATTAATGGAACGGCAAGACTGGGAAGCGCAGCGCGCCGAGGCGGCACGGGCGCTCGAGAAAGAACGCAAAACTCTTGATATCGAAATCCAGCAGAAACGCGAGGCGCTCCAGAAAGAGCAGGCCGACGTGATGTCCCGCATTCGTCAAGAAAAAGAAATGTGGGATGCTCAAATGAAAGCGGACCAGAAAAAACTGCAGGATATGGAACGACAGATTCAGACAAAAGCCGAGGAAGAACAAAAGATTTGGCTCGACAAAACACGGGAAGACCGCGACCGACTTGATTTGCTCGAGAAAGATTTAATGGTCAAAGTGGAGAACGAGAAAGCGCTTTTGCAACAACGCGCGGAGGAAGTTTCTCAGCGGCTCGAACTCATGGAAACCGAAGCGCAGCGCCGCATGGAAGAAGAACGCGTGGCGCAGCAAGCGAAGGTGGATGCGCAATATCAGCAACTGGCCAACGAGGAGCGGGCCTTCCGCGACAAAATGACGCGCGAGCAAGCGCGGTTGCAAGTGCGCGCGGAGGAAGCGCTGCGCGAACAACAGGCCGATTTGGAGAAGACGTTCCATGCGCGCCGCGTGGAACTCGAATCGAAAATGGCACTGGAAGAAAGCCGACGCGCGATGGCGGTTCAAGAGTGGAACAATCAGCGCGACCGCGCCCAAATCGACCTCGACAATCAGCGCATGATTATTGAGGAGGCGAAAGCCCATTTTGAAACGTTCCGCAAGCAAAAGGACCAAGAGCTTCTCGACAAAGAAAACGAGCTAAAGTTCCGTCTCGCGCAACAAGAACGCACGCTGCAAGACCGCTTTGTCGAAGCAGAGAAGGTGTTGCTGGAAAAAGAAGCCGCGAAAATGGCTCAGCTCGACAAACAGGCAGACGAATTGCTTTCCCAGAAACAGCGAATGTACGAAACCAAATTCAATGATCTCGAAAAGGACTTTGGTGCGAAAGAAGCGCAACTGATTCTCGAAAAACAACAATGGGAATTGGCGAAATCGGCGAGTCTCGAATCTTTGGCGAACGAGCGCCGCATGCTTCAAAACAAAGCGGATGTCGAAAAACGCCGCATTGAAGCGCTCGAAGAGGAACTGCGCGCAAAAGCCGAGTCAGAATATCGGCTCATGAAGGAACACCAGGAGACCGATAAGCAACGCGTCGAGCTCATAGAGAAAGAACTGCGCGAGAAAGCCAAAGTGGAGCAGGAAGTCTTCGGTCGGTTTGTTGCCGACGAAAAACAGCGGTTAGCGCTCGCCGAAAGCGAACTGCGCAGCAAGCTCGCCAGCGAAAAGAAAGATTTGGAAGCGCAGTTTGAGGAATCGTTCCGTCGGCGTACCGCCGAAGTGGAAGAGCGTCTCAAGAGGCGTACCGAAGAACTGGAGCAAATTACCGAAGAAGAACGCAAACAGTTGGCCCGCATGTACGAAAGCAAACAGGCCGAGCTCGAGCGTACCTATCACGAGAAACAACAACTGCTGGCGCGCGAGCAAAGCGACTGGGAAAAAAGAAAAGCGCAACTTGATTCCGATCTTGCGGCCGTTAAAATGAAGGAAGAAGCAATGGAGCTCCGCAGCCGAAAGGAAGAAGAACGGTTGGCGGCGCTCGAGCGCGGGTTGCATGCTCAATTTCAGCAGAATAAGAATGCTTGGGAGGAGACTATGCTTCGAGATACGGAACAGATGGAGAAATTTGAAAAAGATCTTCGCGCTCGCATCACGATGGAGCAGAAGAACTGGGAAATGAAAGCCGAACAATCCCACCGCGACCTCGCGAAGGAATTGGAAGAGCTTTGGAAAAAACGTGCCACCGAACTCGAAGAATCCGCTCAACAAAAAGAAGCCGAGCGCGAGAAATCCTTCCAAGATCTGAAACGCGCGCTTCTCGTCGAAGTCCAAGAAAAAGAAGCCGAACTCCGCGGCAAACAACAGGCGCTTAACCAAGAAAAACAAGATGCGTTCCAGCGCTTGGCCGCGGAACGAAAGGCGTTCGAAGTAAGCATTGAACAGGAACGCCGTCATCTTTCCGCGATCTCTGACGAAATGAGAAAGAAAATAGAAGAAGAGCAGCGCTCCATGTATCAACAAATGGAAGAGACTTTGCGCAACCGCGCGGCTGAGCAAGAGCAGCTGTGGCACGAACGCAACACGCGTTCCCAGAAAAAATTGGAAGAGGACGAAGCCGCGCGCCAGAAAATGATTTTCGAAAAACAGGCGGCGCTCGACCAACTCGAGAAACGCTACAAAGCCGATCTCGACCGCCTCGAAAAAGAAAATCTCGCCCGGATGCAGCAGGTCGAGCAACAGAAGGGACGTTGGGGCAAAGAGCACGAAGAAACATTGGCCGCCCTCGAGAACGCAAAGCTGCGGGCCCAAGAGGAAGCCGATATGCTGCGCGAATCTTATCGAAAGAAAGAAGAAGCGCTGTTGGCCGCGCTCGCGCAACGCGAAAAAGAATTCGAAGGCTACAAGAAGAGCGTTGAAATCGAATGGCCGTCGCGTTTTGAGAACCGCGTAAACGAAATTGCGGAGAAAGCGCGCAAGCAGATGGCAGAAAAGGAAGCGGAGTTCGCGACCGCGCGCCAACACTGGCTGGAAGAAGCGACCGACATGCGAATGAAGCTCATGGCGCGTATGAACGAAGTGCAAGCCTCGTTCACGCAAAAAGAAGAAGAACTCCAACGCAAATATCTCGCGAAGCAGCACGAGATGACCGTGCAAGTCGAGAAAACGATGTCCGAAATGCAGAACAAACAACTGCAACTCGACAATCAAAAAGCCGAGTACGATCGACTCGTGGAAGAAGGCGAAGTTCGGAAACGCGAACTCGAAGAGGCGCGCAAGGACCTCACGAAACGGGTCGAAGTCATCACGCAAGAGTTCATGCGTCAGCAAAGCATCATGGACGAACAATTGCGCCGCGTGCAAAACGAAAAACACGAACTGCGCACCGAACTCGAAAACATCTCGCAACAGACGCGCAAAGCAGCGTAATTAACACGTAGATCGGAAGTATCGATAAGGCGGCGGTACAATGTACCGATTGTCCGCCGAGAACCTTAAGGGAAACTTAATCCCCCCTAAAGGCGATCTTAAGGGAACCTGCCTTATTATAAGGAAGTGACAGTCCCCTCCGTTAAAAAAATCATTTCTGGCAGTCTTTGTTTGGTTTATTTCACAACGCAAATCGCGCTGGGAAGTCAGCCCGAAATCAGTATTTGGTCCGAACGGAAGAAAGCGCAGTCCGCGCAATACGCGGCTCTCTCACCGAGCGCGCCGATCTCGCAGCGTTTTTCAGCTATCGGAGCATCCCTTCCTTCAATTCCGACATTAAAGCCATCACTGGAACCCCGCTTTGAGAAGTTGCCCGCTGCAATTAAGCCCGTAATTGAAGCGCTCTCTCTGACGCCTTCAACGATCCAGGAGGTTTTCCCCAACTCGACGAGCGACAAAACCCAGCTCAAAACCCCGATTGTCATCGTTCAAGATATTCACATGAACAGCGAAGCGCAAGCGAATATCGCGGCCACGCTGCAAACGCTCATTGATGAAAAATTGGCCGCTCGCATCGGCGTGGAAGGCGCGTTCGGAGAAATGGATTTCTCCGCATTTCGGAAGTTCGTCGATAAACCCGCTGTGCGACAAATAGCCGAGTCTTATCTGAATCAAAACGTCATGGCGGCGCCGACATTCACTGGCATCACAAACGCCGAAAAAACCCTTGATTGGTTTGGCGTTGATGACCGCGAACATTACGACGCGAACGTACAAGCCTACCTGGATTCCCGCTCGATAAAGAAATCGGCACTTAAAGAAATCGCCCGCGCAGAAACCGAACTCGTTGAACAGAAAAAGAAAGTGTTTTCTCCCTCGCTGCAACGGTTCGACGAAATACAAGCGGCCTATCACGCCGAACAGATAGGCCTCGGCACCTATCTCAGCAAGCTGGCCGAAATAAAAGAACCATCGCCTTTGTCCACCGTGGCACGTTTTCTTGAAGCGTTTCAGATGGAACGGACGCTGGATTTACCGAGAATCGAAGTCGAACGAAACCGAACATTAAAAAAACTAGCGGCAACGCTCAGTGAAAACGAAACGTCCGATTTGCTCGCTCAAAGCGTGGCGTATCGGTCCGGCCGGTTGACGTTCGGACGGTACTACGGAAATCTCCGCAATCTCTGCGAGAAAAAAGGAATCAATCTTCGCGAGACACCCGTATTTGAAAATTATCTGCGCTACGTGTTGCTCACCGACAGCATCAAAGCCGACACACTCTTCGACGAGATTGACGCGCTCGAGACCGCGCTAAAAAAAGAAATCGCAAAAACGGGCAGCGAACAACAGCTGCTCGCCGAAAGCGAGCACGTGGCACTCACGAAGAAACTTGTGGAGTTTTCGCTGACAGCTAAAGAATGGGAGAACTACAAAAAGGTACTTCGTGCTTCGTACAGCGTACGTCGCACGACGAATTCGATTAACGAATACCAGAGACGAGGGACGAAGGACACTGCACGAAGTACCTTTTTAAAACCTTTCGAAAGCTTCTACGAACAAGCGGACCTCCGCACCGAGAGAATGCTCGCGAACCTTTTAAAAGAGAATCCCTTTCCTCCAGCGCCGTCCATTGGGAGAGAGGCGATGGGCGAAGCCCATCCGGTGAAGGGGCTCGTCGTAGGCGGTTTCCACACGCCTCTCTTTACGCAACGCCTCCGCGAAAAGAAAATCCCCTACGTCGTGGTTTCGCCCAAGATCACCAAGATTGATAACGCCTCCGGAAGCGCTTATCTCACGGTCTTCGCGCGCGAAAAAACCCCCATCGAAAAACTAGTTCAGGGCGAAAAACTTTTCGTAGCCCCCGAAGACCAGAACAGCGTGGCCACACACATCCGCACCTTCGGAAGCTTGAGTGCACGCCTGCTTGGCGTCGATACATTTCCTTGGCGCATCGGTCAACGTCGACTCACGTTCCGCATAAATATCCTCGACAAAACCGATCCGACACGTGACGACATCACCGCAAAGTTTACGTTCAAAGAAAAACTACTGCTCTTCCGTGAGCACGTTTTAACGATCACAAAACTATTCCCAGGGACATTTTGGACAAAAACAATTGGAGCAATTCTCGTACCCCAACAGTTGTACGACACAGTGAAGCGGACCGAAAGTGAAACGCAAAACACCACGGAAAACCCAACGGCAGCGAAACCATTGTTTTCGTGGGCCCAACGTCCACTTGCCGGTGCGCCGTTCTGGGAATGGATCTTCCAATTGCCGCTCGCCGTCCATGTAGCGGCTGGCCCCAACACCATGACCATGGGTGCTATCGCGATCGCTGCGAACATTGTTTTTGGATTGGTGCATCGAAAAGCCACCGTGGGTCAAAAGATTTTCTTGATGGCGGTGATAGGGTCGCTGTTGTCGCTTCCGCTGGCGCTTCCCTCGCTCATGGCGGATCTTTCAGAGACTCAAAAGAATCTTACCGCCATCGGTGGACTTTTTGTTGGGATTGGAATTCACATGGGATACAACCGCCTGGTGCTTGGCCTGCGCCAATCAAATAGTGGCTTGGCTAAACGTCTGGGCGATTGGCTGCCACTGGCATCCGCGAGCGCGGACGAATCACCTGTTCCGGCACAAACAAATACTTCTGCTGCAAATGCCGTTCTTGCCCGGAACGTGCTCGTGACCGATGCGTCAACGGCCGCCGCCGTCAACGAAATCAAAGAGGCCTCGAAGAAAATCGCGATCGACAACCAAGAAATTCAAAAAGCATTGAAAGCGCTCGGAGATCTCTCGAACCACCTTGACGCGCAAATCGCCGCCGCCAACGGAAGAAAATTTGGCGCCGGCAAAACGATGCTCGATAATCTACTGGAACAGACTCTTAACCCGGCAAATGCTGCCCCCCCGTCCGATGCCGCTGCCGACCCTGTCACCGACGCCATTGTTCTTCACGGTAGAAACGCCGCGACAGAGATCATAAGCGAAGCAACGCTTTATCTACTGGAGTCCGCGCAGAGAGCTGTAGCGGCGCGCCATCAGATTGTGCGGGACCACATTAACAGCATACCGACGCTTGAAACTCTTCCGAAGGCCACGTATGACAGCCTCGACGAATCCGACGATAAAAAATTGAGTGACTGGAGAATTCGGCTGGACGAATGGGAAGCAAAGCTTGACGAGTTTTGGACCAACTATGAAAAGCTTCGATCATCGACGGTCGTGTTGGAATTTCACATTAAAAAAGATGAATTGAAACGCCATCTTTCAAAGCCGAGAGCGGACCGCGTTGACGCCCTTTTACGAGAATTGCATAGCGGAACGCTCAAAGACAAACCCGGAGACAAAAGTTATCTCGACGGTTTCCGACTCGATATTGAGGAAATCAACGCCGCCTATCGGACGCTTTTTTCTTTTCATAAAGCCATTGCCGACCGCCAGACAATTCTTGTTGAAAAATACCGCAAACTTGCGGAGAACGAACAAACACACATGCAAGACGAAGAGAACACCGACAGAAAAGCGCACCACCTGAGAGAAAAGGACCGTTACGACCGCAAAAGAAAACAATTGCTTCAAAGCGTGCTGCGGTATAAAGGTGAACTGATGGAATCCGTTGGAAAGCTGCGCCAACAAGTTGAGACGGAGGCCGCACGGATTACACGAACCACGGAAATCATCAACAAAATGTCGGATACCGAAATCGCAACGGTGCTCGCGCAATCACGCGCGGACCGTTACCGCGTCGAACTCGAACAGCAGAGACGAGCCAACGAGTCAATTCTGAATCAGATTTTGGATGAGGCAGCGCAAAAATCAAGCGGCCGCTCACTGCTCGAAGAAATCATTGCGAAGACCACGTTTCCACCGGCCTCGATCAACGACACGTGGGCGCGCGAAACGTTTTTTCATGGCAAATTCCGCGGCACTGTCCGTGGGAAAATTTATTATGCGCTGTACACGATTTTCGGGGCCGCGGGGGTGGAGTTGAGGTATTTCCTACCGATCGCGTCATCGCGGATGGGTACGCTGGGGCTTGTCGGAATGGTTCTATCGCTAAGCCTAATTCCGCTCGGGATCGTTCCGAGCGACAATGGTTTTGACGTGATTGCGGTTAAAATTGCCGCCGCTTTTTTTGCCATCCCGTGGATCCGAAATCGGGCAAAAGAGTTCACGGCCGCTCACCCGTTACGCGCACCGCCACCCTTCGTTGGACTCGTGCTCGCCGGCATCACGATTCTTCCTTCCTTCTATTCCGGAATTGATTCCCCCCACGCTCTTTGGGGTTATCTCGCAAACTACACGGGACACGCTCTCTACAATGCATTCGCACTTTTTTTTGGATGGCCCACGGCGTCGGCCGCTGACGACAAAACCATCATCGACAACGAAGCGTTCATGAAACTACTGAGAGAAAAATACGCCCCTACAAAAAACCCAACACTGTCTTTTGAGGATGCAAGCCAACTGCTCCGGATATTTCGGTCCTACACAATCGCCGGTGGTTTTAAATTACAAGTTTCAATGGCCCACTTTGCGGCGGCGCCGCCAACCGCGACGGACACGCTGCCAATTATTTCGAGTTACGCTCTTCAAATTGACCAGACAGCCGAAGAACGCACGCTCCTCGATTTAAATTTGCAAGTGCCACAAATTCCAATTCCTTTACCGTTGAATCGATACGGTGAGCGAATGGACGAACCTGGAAAGCAATTGTGGCTCGCTCACGGAAGTCTTACAAAGACCTCCGACCATTTCATCTATCAACCAATGGACGATCGCACATGGTCCCCGAAAAAATTGTTTTTCAGTCGACTCTTCACGCTTCTGGCCGAAAAAGGATACCGCGCGCTCCTAATCCCCAACCTACGCGAAATAAGCGCGAGACACCTGCTTGAGCTAAGCGGACAGGGTTTCACCGGTCAAGGAATTCACAACGACAGCCAGTTTGTGTACGTCGATTTGACCCGTTACATCGATAGAAATGAGGCGAAAGTGGAAACCGCAGCCGAATCACCAGAAACAGTCGCCCGAAAACTTCTCACCGATGCGCCAGAGGAGCTTCTCAGTGAGTTAAGAAATCCCGAAGTCGAAGATTATTTTGGATTGCTCGTCCTGCAAGGAGCGCTTCCTGCAAATGTTGACGCACGCATTCGACTGTACAATGCGGCAAAAAGATATCTGAAGCCCGGCGACATTACGACGAAAGTACTCGCAACGCTCGACACGGTATCGTTAGGCTCGCGGTTCCCATTTGCCCACGAACTTACACCGTTCTTTGCAACCTGGCGAAAGGTTTCCGAACCTCTCGCGAACGAGCGGGCGGAATTGGAGAAGGCCGCAATTCTTACCGCGGACGATTTTCTTGTATGGATGGACTTGGCGGGCTTCACGGAATTGGGCTCCTCCCCAGAGGCGCTGCTCGCTATGAAAGAGACAAAAAGGCCGAACGGGTCACCTACCGCGAGTGCATTCGAAGCGATCCGTCAACTTTTGGAAATCGAACACGTGCGCGCACTCGCGGGGCAGGGAATCATCTCGGCGCGCATGACCGATGCAAACATGGCGGAATTTCTCAGCGAAGAACTTTTCGTGAGGTTCGGTCTCGATCCCGCACACACGTCCGTGATTCGTGTTGAAAATGAACAAAAGGAAACCACGGAACTGTATCTGGTCTCGCCAATTCAGAGATCTGTCGGCACAATGGATGCGCCCGTCAACGCAAACTTCGCCGTTGTCCATGCTCATCTTCGGTTCGGGGGGTTTGAAAGAGACTTTCCTGATGCTCTTATTGACGTAGCCGAAAAAGTGACACATCCATTCTCGTACGACGCTACCGGGCTCACCATCGCTATCTGTTATCTCGATACGTCCGATGATAAAAAGAACGTCGGAAAAACCGTAAAAGAATCTTTTGGTTTGGAAGCGGACCCGTACGCAACTCCACGATCTCTGGTAATTATCAAATCGTCCGAGGACACGGCGCGCTTAGTCGGTCGGGCTCAGAAGCTCAAGAAGCCGAAAAGCATACGGGCAATTTTAAATGCCGTTGGACTGCTAAATGACATCTCTTCCCCGCTGGAACCAGGCAAAGAAGAACTCGCGAAGTTGCTGCTGCAACGATTTTCTACTTCCATTGATTTTTCTGCGGCGGCACACCTTCAGAGCAAATTTGAAACGTTGGCCGCAATTGTGTCGGCTCTTAACAACGATCCGGAGGCGGAGCGAACAGTTGTCGATGCTGTGAACCATCTATTAGAAACGCAAGCGACACAATTGCGCGAACTGCCGATGGAATCCATTTTCAAATGGATCGCCGCCACGGCGAACATGTCGAAAGATTCCCGAAAGAAAAACGATGCGGCACTGGACAATGTCGCGCCGCGCGTCGAAACGATTAACGATTACCGCGCCTACCTGCAGCCGGTCATGAAAAACGTCTCTCCCAATGGGAAACTGATTGCGGTTCCTCTCGGGAAAAACGTTGTGGTGTTCGAACTCGCAACAGGAAAGATACATTCAATTTTGAAAGGACATTCGTTTCGCGTTAATGCCGTTGCGTTTAGTCCGAATGGAGACCGAATCGCCACGGGGAGCCAAGACGGAACGGCGAGAGTTTTTTCGACATCCGACGGAAATGTCACCGCAATTTTGGACGCAAACGGCGGCGAAACCTACGCCGTGGCTTTCAGTACCGACGGCGAATACGTAATTACCGGAAACGGGGTTGGAACCGCACGAATTTTTCGAATTTCCGGCGGCCCAGCGATCGCGGTATTAAGAGGGCAGTCCGAACGAGTGACAGCGGTCGCATTCGATTCTGAAAATAAAATAGCGGTCAGTGTAGCGAGCAACTGCACAATCATCGTGTTTGACACATCGGAGAGTCAAATTATTTCTGTGCGGAACACAGATCCTCCGCGTCCAATCCGAGATATTGCGCTCAGCCCCGATGGCAAGACGCTCGCTGCGGTCGGCCCGTACAATGACGTGCACCTGTTTGATCTTAGAAGCGAGCAATACAGAAGAATTCCGACCACCCATTCGGCTGATTTATTCGCAGTCAATTTCACTGCCAACGGGGAACAGATTGTTACCAGCAGTCTGGATGGCACCATCCGAATATTGGATGCGCATCAAGGCCAGCAATTGCGAATGCTGAGAGGGCATTCGCAGACGTTTGAGCATGTTTCCTACAGTCCTGACGGGCGGTTTGGCCTATTGGCCGATCGTATCAATCCAGCCCCAATATTTGACCCATCTGGGAACGCAACCATTGAACTAACGGGGAATTTCGGAAGTTTTGGTGCCGGAGTGTTTAGCCTCGACGGAAAAAAAGTGGCCGTCGTCGGGCGAGACGATGGCACGCTACGCATTCTTAATGTTTCAAACGGAAAAGAGATCTGGGCGTTCAAAAATCAGTGGCCCCTCCATGCCGTTGCGTTCAGCAGGAATGGAAAGATGATCGCCATTGGCGGATCCGAAAGCGGCACGGTTCGCGTTTTTGATACGGACACGGGTGAGATTCTCAACGTATTGAATGGGCCCATGGGCACGATCTCAGCCATTGCTTTCAGCCCGGATAGCGAGCGTGTTTTGGCGGCGAGTTGGGATCAAACGGCCTACATAATGCACAGACATGGGCGCGAGAAAGATCTGCGTTTAACAGAGGACAAGTTCTGGATCAGCGCCGCTGCGTTCAGCCCCGATGGCCAATATGTGATTGCCAGCGGAGCCGACGATACAGCGGTTCGGTTGTTCAACGCGACCGATGGTCATTTGATCGCGAAAATGGAAGGACACTTGGCCGGTGTTCGAGGCGCGGCGTTCAGCCCGGACGGAAAACTCATTTTGACCCAAAGCGCTGACGAGACCACCCGCATCTGGGATGCCGAGTCGCACCAACTTCTGCGAATTCTTCCGTCAATTGCTTTCCCAATCGCAAAAATCAAACACTTCAATGTCGCGCGCATATTGGAAGAGACCGCCGACGACCCGCGCCAGCCATTGGAACGGAACGCTATCTTATACAACCCAACTCTCGTGTCCCCCGCCTCGATCAACGACGCGTGGGCGCGAGGCAAATTCCTTAACGGCACGCTGGCGGGCAAAATATATTACGTGCTGCACACGATTTTCGGGGCCGCGGGAGTGGAGCTGACGTATTTCTTGCCGACCGCGTCATCGCGTATCGCGATGATTGGCCTTATCGGAATGTTGCTTTCGTTGAGCCTCGTGCCGATTGGAATGGTTCCGAGCGACAATACCGTTCATGTCGTTGCACCGAAGCTTGCTGCCGCTTTGTTCGCGCTTCCATGGATCCGCGAAAAAGCGCGCGCGTTCACGAATGCGCACGGAATGCGCGCGCCACCGGCGTTCGTCGGCTACGTGCTCACGCTTCTCACCATTCTTCCCTCTTTCTATTTTGGAATTGATTCCCCGCATTCGCTCTGGGTGGGATATCTCGCAAACACCATCGCACATGCTTTCTACAACGCGTTCGCGCTCACATTCGGTTGGCGCGTCGCTTCCATCCCTGAGAATACAGGAGACCGCGCCGACTTGCTGAAAATGATCGCCACCCGAAAAAAAGACTGGCTTGAATTCGCGAAACAAGATCCGCAAGTGAAGCTAGCGGAGCCGTTTATCATGGAGCGTTTGGACCACGCGCGCCGAGTAATTGAGCAGGCTCCAACCGTCGACCCGGTATTTAAACCGATCGTCGACAGGTTTATTGAACAAATTCTCGCACCGGTGCTCGCGTTACCAATAAATCAACTGCATCATCTATTGGGTTCGTATTTCTGGAAGAAAGCGAATCAATTTTTAAACGTGATGCAACGCGCCGAAACGCAAATCTTTAATCGGCAAACAAAAATTTACCAGCTGAATCTCATCGTCGCAAATGCCTTAAAGGGAAAACAGAACTGGGGTCCGGCAGGATTCTTTTATTTGCCGTTCAACGAACCCCTGTTGCAGGTTGAATACGGCCCCGACACTTCGCAACGCGATATCGACAAGATCAAAAAAGCCGGTGAAATTCTCAAGATGCTAATGGAACAACCCGATCCTCTTCACGAGCGGACTTATATTAAGGAAAGTCTCACCGCAATAACGAATATTCTTGTCGATCCCGACTTGCCATCGCACGGTGAAACGAATCGATCGGGAGTCATTAAGATCAATCCGGCAAGTTTAACAGCGCTTCAAATTGCGTCCACATTGGTTCATGAAGGGCGGCATAATCTGTCCACCGTAATCCGGAAAATGTCGGACATTGGAATGCACCACGGAGAAAAGGAAATTCCTTTTGATCCTTGGTTTACCGATGGCAAGGCGCCCGTCGCACGTTTTCTGGATGAAGTGGACGCGTATGGTTATTCCCAATTACTCGAAAGCGAATTTTGGAATGCGCGTGGTTTCAATCCGGAAACAGATTCAAAAGAAATCGCCTACATGGCAGAGCAGTTGTTGATTGCTTCCATGGCTATCTCTATCCTGATGGCCGAAGAACGCGCGAAAAAACTGGATACAACGGCGCGCCATTGGCTGGTGAACCTCCTGTTTTTATGGAATCGGATTGCAGAAGAAAGCCTACCAAGAATTAAAGAAGCCCTGACCTATGGCACGGCGAACAACAATTTTACAGACGTGGAATTGCGCGACCTTCAAAATGCAAAAGCGACTTTGCGCGATATTGCGCATACGTGGCTGATTGATGCGACACAACTTGCCATCAAAAGCGGATGGGAAGGCCCAGAAGAAGACGATTTCTCCAGCACCGGCGGCCTTTTGACCACGCTGCGGCCATTGGGACAATGGGCGACCGCACCGTTCTTTCAATTTTTCACCGGTGAAAAGATGACGACGACCGACTATAACCGCTGGGCAGCACCGGCTTTTGAAAACATTCTTGTCGGCATCGCCGTTTTTGTTATGACCGCGCAATTCGGTTACGACTTTAACACCGCGAACATCTTTGCGTGGTCCGTTTTCGCGTTGCTTCACCCGTTCGAACGTGCCGTAATTCTCGCTTTCCATAAATTCTTCGGCACAAAATTCCACGCGCCTCCCGCTTACAATTCAATGGCAGCGTTGATCGTCGCTATTTCCGGAATTTTGTTCGGCAGCACTATTTTTTCGTTCGTTCAACAAACAAATATCGCGGTTTTTCTCACCGTGCTCTCCAGCGCAGCCCCCCATTTCTTGGTTAACAGAAAAGATCCTCTTCGTGACCAACAGCTGAAAAATATCGAGACCGCGCTGCTTGAACGGCTTATCAACACCACATTCGCGCCGCAACTGCTTGACCAGATTGCAAACCAATCCATCGAACACCGGCGCATCCCAACGGACATTAGAGAAAACTGGATCAACCCCATCGTCGGGAATACCGATCTCAGCAAAAAAGAAATGCTTATGTTGCTGAACAATGTTCGCACCAAACTCAACGAAAACGTTGAAACACCGGTGGTGGCTCTTTTAAAAGATGCAAACCACCACGTTGAATTCAAAGAAGCTTTTATCGGCCCCGTAATTATCTACCTGGACAACAATCAATCAGCCCGCAGCATCGACGCCAGCAATAAATACGAATTCGTGCCGATCGAAAACGATCAAATCAAATTGACCCGCCACGTCACCGGCGAACGCATTGTTCAAATCGAAGACGGACAAGCGTCAGAGTTTTTTGACGAACCAATTTCCGCGGGCGCGCATCCTCGCGAATCGACGTTCGGACTCGGAGAAAAATTCTATTTCGCCAATCAACGCTCGATTATGGTCACAAAAGAAAAAGGATTTTTCATTGCCACTATTGTCGATGAACAATCAGCGGATGGCACAATGGTGCGCTTAAACCGTCCACGAGTTCCAGACAACGTGCGGCTCGCGCATCGCGCCGTCGCTGGGAAGCCGGTGCGGTTATTGACGACACGATACAGCCAGTGGCTTCACATGAAATTCTCCGGGAAGCAATTTAAAACCAATGGAAAAACCGTCGTCATGAACGGTCCGCTATCGCAAAACGATATTTCATCCTCACTCACTTCTCACGATGCCCTTGCTGTCAATGCCGATGGCATCATCTATTTTGCTGCTGCTGCGAACATATTAACGGTTCCTCCTCATATTGCGGCAGCGGCGAGAATCGAGAAGAAAACGCGACGCAGAATCAACAACGATGGTGAAATGGTCGCGAGCACAAAAGTCAAACTCTTCATTCGAATCGATCCCGACAAAGGATTTTCATTCCAATACGAAGAAAGCGAATTTGTACTTCACCACAAAGAAAATACGTACCTCGTGCAAATGCAGGCCGATGGAAGTTGTTACGTGGCTTTAATAAGACCTGGAAAATCAGCCGTTTTAGCCAATATGCATTCGGGGCAAGTTCTTTTTGCCGGAGAGTCACTGGAACTTGATTCCTCCGTAACGCTGATGCTTAATCCTCGGGGATCAAATTCCGTTACGCCGGACATGAGGCCGCTTTTTGTCGTATCAAACATTCCATCCGTGGATCCGAACGCGGAATCGGTGACCCCAGCACCCGTGGAAATCGAATTTAACGCGTCGCCCTATCCCATTCTCTACAGCGCCGTCGAACGCGCAAAGAAAAACAATTCTTCTGGCACCGGCGGATTATTGTTCACGCTCCGCGGCGGCGTTTTATGGCTTTTCCCTTCCTTGGGCCCAACAACATACAACCGCATGGTGGCGCCATTCCTTGAAAACGCTTTCGTGTTTTTGGTTGTCTGCGCATTCGTCAACCTCGGCATGGATTTCAAAACAGCAAATAGGTTCGCGTGGAGCCTGTTTGCAGCGCTGCATGCAGCGGAATATTTCCTCATTCCGTGGATCAATCGCCGTTATGGAAAACAGTTTTCGGAACCGCGCTTCACGAACAGCGTGTTTGCGACACTCATCGCTGTTTTTGCAATCTATTCCTCAACGTTGGTAATTCCTGGCGATGCAAAAACGTATCGCTACTTTGGGTTCAACACGATGCTCAGTCACTATTTCGCCAACAATCTTTTGCACGCGGATGAATCCGCACGCCAACGGCCGAAATATGCACAGGCTGACGCGGAACTTCTGGCACATCTGGTAAGTGCAATTTCAAAGAAAGACCGCGCGGCCGCGTTGCGACTGTTGGCGCCGCACGTCGAACAATATGGTTTAAACGAGGTATTAAACCGCTGGGAAAAGAATGCGGAGAAACGCACGTTTCGAAGCGAACTGCGTCAACAACTGCCGAACATGTCGCCAGAATCCGCCGATCTGTACGCGCCGGCACTCACAGCCGTGATCATCGAAGCGTTTGGACTCGTGACGCCCGCACCCGCCACAACCAAAGCGACCGAGTACATTTTCCAAGGAACCGAAAACGCCCAATCAATAGCGGCAGGAATGCTAATTACAGGACTCACGAAACCCACCGTGTGGCTTATCAAAGATAATGCACACACGAAGGAGCATTACGAAAAAATCAAAAACGCATTGGCGCTTTTGGGGGCTCGCATCGAGATTAAGACATACAAAGAAGAGAAGGAGGCAGGAATCAAATTCAACATATTTGACCCCGAAAGTGTCCATGACCAACAACTGCCTTCGGGCGTAACGTCAGCGAAAGACGTTCGTTTTGTACTTTCGGGGGACATGCACGTTCACGTACCGAACGCGGACATCCTCGAATTAAAAAACCTAATTCCTCGTGTCGAAGATATCGAACGCACCGTGCGACTCGTTCTGCAGTCCGCCTAATGGCGCTCTATTTTCTCAGCCAAAATTTCGTAAGAATCGATCCGCGGATCGAACGGATTAATGGAAATCGCTTCGTAGAGAAGTGGCTTTGCTTGTTCCGGTGAAACGAGTGGCACGAGCTCGAGATACGGCGTCACATAATTGGGATTTTTTTCGATCGCGCGTCGCAACTGGGTAATGGCAGCGTCTTTTTGCCCGAGCGCCAAATTTGTTTTTGCCGCTTTTAACAGAATAACGGCATTGTCTGGCTCAACCTCCAGCGCTTTTTCGTATTCAATCAGCGCCGCATCCATCAGACCCTGTCGTCGCATACGGTCTCCGAGCCGAACTTGCGCCTGCGAATCGGCTCCAATCATGTCGTCTTCTTTGGGCGTTGCAAACACAACATCATCCGACATCGTGCCTTTTGATTTTTCCCACTTCTCTTTCCCCAACTGATTCTGCCAATATGACTCGAACTTGCTCGGTGTCATTCCATAATTCGATTTAAAAGACTGTGCGAACGACATTTTCTGCAGCGACACGAGGAATTTCACAAACTGCGGCATGCCGCGATCGCGCACGAGAACACTGACCGCATGCGACACCTGCGCGAACGCGAGCGACACTTCGTCTTGATCCTTCAAGTAAACCATCGAAGGGGACATGCGTGCAAACGCGACCAATTTCTTTTGTTCGAGCGCTTCGAGCAGCTTCGTTTTTTGATCCGGAGTAAGAAACGCTGGCGGATCGAGCCGGTACGAGCTTTCAAAATAACGTGCGGTTCCCTCGTGCAACCACAATTCCGCCTTGGAATGCGTGAGCTCGTTGATCATCATATGCATGTACTCATGCGCAAGCGCGTCCAACCAACGGTAACCGAGCGGTAGTGTTTTTGGTGACATGACCATGAGCCGATGGAATTTGCAGATACCAATCGCGCCGGAACGCTCCAGCGTCTCATCGCTGAGCGTGGATGCGACTGAAAAATCTTCCTTGTTGGAATAAATTTCGACGCGCACCTTCCCGACCGGGCGGTGTCCAAAAAGTTTTTCGAAGTGCGCTGCGGCTTTTTCCAGCGATGGAAGCGCGTAATCTTTAAGAAATGTTTGATCGGGTGGCGTCCACAAAACAAAATGCTCGGATTCGAACCGAACGAGCGGCGGAAATACTTTGTTGAGTCCGGTGAGATAATCCTTAAGCCACCCTTCCTCTCCTTGCGCGCTTAACGCTTTTGCGTAATCCCCCTGCCCCAGCCAATACACAGGCGGAGGTACATTTTTCTCCGTCGCCAATCCCGCTTCCAACAATTCGAAACTCGAAAGATCTTTTTTATCCTTGATTTCGGTTTGAAACGCGCCAACCGGCGCTGACGATAAAAACATTGCGACCAACGCGAGGAAAAGAATTCCTCCCCACGTCGTTTCAGTGGGGAGGGTAGGGAGGGACATAAATCGAACGTCCTTAATTGGAAGACCCATTAATACCCCACCCTACCCTCCCCGTTGATGAGACACGGGGAGGGAAAAAATACACTCCACTGTTCTTTGTTTCTATTGCGCGAGGCGCTTGTCGTATTTCTGGATAATGTCTTCATACACTTTTGAGGAATGTTCCTTGATTTCGGTCTGAAACGCGCCAACCCGCTCTGACGATAAAAACATTGCGACCAACGCGAGAAAAAGAATCCCTCCCCACGTCGTCTCAGTGGGGAGGGTAGGGAGGGACATAAATCGAACATCCTTAATTGGAACGCCCATTAATACCCCACCCTACCCTCCCCGTTGATGAGACACGGGGAGGAAAAAAAATACACCCCACTGTTCTTTGTTTCTATTGCGCGAGGCGCTTGTAGTATTTCTGGATAATGTCTTCATACACTTTTGGGTAATGTTCCTTCAGTGATTCCATCAAATCTTCGCGGAAGGCCTTCGGTGCGCGGAAATCGTCGGCGTTCGGCAATCTCACTTTTCCCATCTGCGAACCGCGCAAACCACCGGGACCGTTGCCCGATTTTCGCGAAATCACTTTCGGTCGTCCGCCGCTCATGCCGCCGCCTTCTCCCTGTCCTTCTTCGCCCTCGCCTTGTTGCATCGCCATCTCCGACATCGCGGACATCGCCTCGTCCAATTGCGACTGCCCTTCAAGCAAATTATCGAGCGCGCGTTCTTCGCTGCGTTGTGCGACCACACCGTTTTTCTTTGTTAACTCATCGGATGCGTTTTTCATTTCATTGCCGGCGCGCCCCAGCGCCTGCATAAGCGATGGAGTCAAACTCGCCGTGCGACGCGAAAGCTTGCCGAGCTCCTGACGCACAGATTGCGTTTTCTTACGAAGTTCCTGCTGCCGCGCGTCCAACGCTTGAAATGTTTTCTCATCGGCGGCGCTCACATTCTCTTTTGGCGCCGGCGGGTCCTTGAGAATTGACAAAATCGCCAATTCCTCGGCGTCTATTTCACGGACCGGATCGATGATCGTGACCGACGCGCTCGACTTTTCGATATCGGTGCGTAAAATTTTCGTTTGAATTGTAACGGACGTCAGCCAATCGACGCTCTTATCAATGCGTTTCGATTTCAGTTCGTTCTCCACCAAGGTCATGATAGGTTGCAGTCCCGCGAGACGACTCAGCATCGGAACGGTGTTCACGTTTTCTTGAACGACAGCGTGGGATTTGCCGATGACTTTCGATTGTCGTTTCGCCAACGTATCAAGCAGTTCTTCCTGCTGCTTCATAATTTCATCCAGCTGCTGGCTCGCCAATTTCTGTGTATCCGAAAGAATTTGGCGCTGTTCATCCGCGACTTTCTGAAGCGCTTCCTGCTGCGTCTTGATCTTCTTCGAGAGATCGGACGCCGAATGCGATTCCAAAAACGACTCGTGGGCTTTTGATAACTGCTTTTGCATCGACTTAACAGCGCTCGAAAACTTTTTCGCCAGATCCAGCGCCCGCGCCATATCGCCGTTCTTTACGGCATCGGCAATTTGGCTCAAAATATCCTGCGATTTTCCGAGCTCCAAATTCTTAAGTGCCTCTTGGTTCACGAAATCTTCGGGCAATTCTTCGGGCATTTGCTGCAGCGCTTGCGCCATTTTCGCGAGATCCTTCTGCGCGTCGCTCAGCAACTGATTGATCTTCTGCTTTGTCGATTCGTCACCGCCCCCTTTTTCGAGCAACGACGACAGGCTGTCGCCAATATCGTTAAGGTTTTCACTCGACTGAAGAACATCACGCGCCTTCTGTGTCTTGGTCATGTCTTCCGACAATGCGGTCATTCGTTCAAGCTCGTTTGCGAGACTTTCGACATTCTGCGATGCCACGTCTTTGTTTTGTGTTTGAAACGCGGCCTGCGTGTTCTTAACGGTCGTCTGATTCAATGCGTTCAAGTTTTCTTCGATCGCCTTGTGCTCCATCCACACGCCGTAGTCGGCGTTTGGATCTTGCTCCATGCGGCTCACAATCTCTTTGAGAACATCGTCCAACTTTTTCATGTTTTGTGCGGCAGCGTCGAACTCCTTGCTCAACGCAGACATATCCGCGTTTTCAGCTTTCATTTTTTTGTCGAGCGTCGTCATTTGCGCCAACGTTTCGACGGTTTTGTTTCGCCACGCCTCCAACGCTTTTTCGATAACCGCGTGTTCCATATCGAAACTGCGAATTTCGAGTATGCGCCACTCGGAAAAACCCACGCCCGGGCCCGTGACTTTGTTTTTGTCCTGAACTTCGAGTCGGAATCGAACAACCTGCGCTTGCGAGAATTTCTCGTTGGACAAATCCCAATCGACGGTTGCGAGCGCCGTTTCGGTTATATTTTCAAACGACTTCACCGCCACGCGATTCGATTTCCCATTCGGCGTTTCCCATTGCAAAAAAATCTGTCCGAGACCAACGTCGTCGCGCGCATCAAACGTGAGCGGCAATTTCTCCTTCTCACCCACCACAACATCCTGATCCGGAGACAAAAGCATTATGGTTGGTGCTTTGTCGGGCACCACATTGACCGGATAATTCGTCTCGGCCTTCATCGGCAAGCCAGAGACGGGATTCATGGCGAAACCGTAGGAACCCGACTTCTCCAATACGAAATGAAATTTCGCCGAGCGCCCAGAAATTTTTTCTGCCACGATTTCGCGATTGTCCGAAAAAACGAGCGTGATACCTTTCATGTCACCCGAAGCTTCAATGTTCATCAACACGTCGGTGCCGGCGAGCCCCGTCAATTCCGGTGACGTCTGCTCGGACGCCGATTTGCCGGTGTAGGCCGGGGGCACCAGTTTCACATCAAACTTCTTAACCGCGAGCGTCTCGACGGGCGTGAGCGCGAACTTGCGGCTCCAGCTGCCGCGCAAACCCACACGGTAATACAATGGCGTCACGATATTTTTAATTGTGTAGGCGAGTTTTGCGCTGTTTTCATAATTGGGTTGAAGTTCGAGCCAATTGTCTCCCGTTTTGACGAGCAAGACAGGTTTTCCTGTTTCGCCAACTTGCGGAGTCAATTCGATGGTTGCTTCCCCGCCGTAGGGCACCTGCGCATCACCCGGTTCAACTCGAATGCGGCGTTCGACTTCATACGACCAAAACGGGAAGAGCACGCGGCCATCCAACGGAACCGCCGCCGGGAAAAAAGCGCGCAGCGCACCAACGAAAAACAATGTACAGACCAAAATCAAGGTCGGCCGTTTCCATTTCCATTCTGGAAAACACCAGCCGGCGCGGGATTGCGTTAACCGATCCGCGACATCGGCGACGAACCGTTCACGAAGCTCGTGCGACGTTCCGTCGCTGGTACCGGTGGCAAGCTCGAGCGCAATGCGCAAATCATCCGGGCGAATTGTCTGGCCATGTTTCGCGAGATACTGAGATTTGGACAACAACGTCAACAACGACAGCGGATAAAAACCCGACGCAAAAGCAAACACGCATCCAAGCGCGCCCAGAAACCACAGCAATTGCCTTCCCCAGGCGGCTATTTCGACCGAGCGATCAAGACCGGCCAAAACCAACACCGCGAGGAACGCAACGGGAACCGCACGGCAAATTCCCTTGAGTGCCGAGCGAAAGACAAAAGCCGCATCGGCTTTTCTAAGAAACTTTTGAATCTGTTCGTGAGAATGGGTGCTCGGTGCGTTCATCCGCGCAAAGCCTCCAACCGAGCAATCGCTTCGGGATGTTCAGAAAAATCGTACACGAAAATACTGTCCGCGATCTTTTTTGTGGGCGTGAAACCACGCAGCCAGTCAAAAACGGTGGAATTTCCATAATACGTCGCCTGCAAATTCGTTACGGAGATCGCGAACATCGTGGGCTTTTGCACCAGTGTCGGTGCATCATCGGTTCGCGGCACGATGCGGTCCGATCCCACGTTGATGTAGCGAATTCCGTATTCGTGCGGGTCCACAACGCCAAAATAGGACAAGTAAATTCCACGCTGCCGCTCGCTTTCCGACAATTCGCTTGCAAGCTGCTTTAAACCTTGCCCCCAGTCCACATTCGAATCGGTCACGTATTTGTATCCGTTCGCGCCGCCACCCACCAGTTCATTAAAATACGGTAGATAGTTCGGCCGAACCAGGAATGTTCCAACAGCATTCCCCACGAGCAGAATTCCCGCGGCAACGTTCCCGATGGTCCCGAACTGCGCGAGCGCAATTCCCGCCATCACAAACAGAAACGGATATATGGCGAGAATGTGTCGATGGCCGATCTGCACCTTCGAGGTACAAGCAACAAGAAAGAACAAGACAGGCGGAATCCATAACGCGTGCGAATACCGAATTCTTCCCCCGAAAACGGCAACGATAGCGCAAATAATTGAAATCAATAGTGGCACCGGCGTCTTAACCACGAACACGAACGGGAAATACATCAGCCACCCTTGTGTACCGTGTTGACCAAGAAAAAAACTCGAACGCCCCGCTTGCGATCGGCCAAATATATTTCGAATTCCCTCCACAAAAACATCAAGTTGATGGACGCGGTACACGACGAGCAACACGCCGAACCCAAGCGCTGCAACAATTCCCCAGGATCGTGCGGATTTGCGCAACGCCGGCTGCACAACGAATAACACGGCCGTGATCGGCACTATAGCGACAGCAAAGTACTTGCTCGCAAACGCCAGACCAAGACACACACCGGCGAGCACGTCGTAACCAAACTTTCCAAATTGCGTGAGCGCGGCAAAAAAACCAAAAAAGAACACCGCGAACGCAAGATCGGTAGAAACAATCGTCCCGTTCGCTAGAAACGTTGGCGAGAGAGCCCAGAAGAGTCCCGCAAAAATCGCGGCACGCACACCGGCCAACTTTAACGCGAACCAAAAAACCAGCAAGCCCAGCACGCACGACATCCCCAATTGCATCGCCCGTCCCGCCGCGATCAGACGGTCGGCGTTTGTGAAGTTCCGAAATAGAAACACATCCGCAAACGCGTATTGCTCCACGGGCGACCACTGTTGCGCGATCCACGCTGGATGCTGGACGGGGATCATGTTCTTCATAAAATTTAAAGGAATCGCGGCCCACATTTCTCCAAACGCCGGGTGGTGGTGCCCGTTAAAGCGGTAGTCGCCGGTTTTCCAATAGACGGCCCCCGCCGTCAGATGCACGGGTTCGTCGTACGTCGGAGAAAAAACCGTGAGCGCGGGGAGAGCCAACCAAATGTGAAGAAGGATGAGGAGAAGCGGTACGCCTGCGCCGGGGCAACGATCAACTTTTCCAATTTTCAATGTTTTCCCACCACCGCCAACGCTTTCGTTAAAAACGTTCGCGCCTCCGCCATTTGCGGATTTATTTCCAATGCTCGGTGCAAATGCACAATCACCTGCTGCCAGTCTTTTCCCCAATAGGAGACAGCCAAATTGTAATGCGCCTGCGCCACTTCATGGATCGATAATGCGCGCAGATAGAGCTGCCGCGCCTCCTCTATGCGGCCGAGTCGCTCGCTCACCGCGCCCCATTGCGTGTTGATGATGGCCGCCTCATTGCGGTAACTCTCAACCACCTCCGGAAGGCTCTTGTAATCCATCGTCAACTGGATGGAGCGATCAGCCTTTCGCGCAGCGGAGGCGAACAATTCGTACGCTTTCGGCAACTGGCCAAGAGAGAATGCGAGATACGCACGGTCACTCGTGGTTCGGGCGAATGTCGCGTCCAGCGTTTCCGCACGCTGGAAATACCAGTCTGCCTTTTGGGGATTTCCGTTTTGCATGAGATAAAAACCCATCTGGTTGTTGGCACGCGCCGTGTCACCAATAAGGTCGGTCGAGAAAAAATCCGGTGTCTCGCCGTATTTGTATTCGCCGCGGTACAAACAAATATCGTGAAGCGCGTTTGAGACCGCATAATCGCTCGTATCGAGTCGCATCAAAAGCCCCGACGGTCGCGGTGAAAGTCCCGTGGCTTGCGGCAATTCCACATCGTAACCCGCCACAAACGCGCGCGACGAGACTTCGCTGGCCAATTGCTTCCAACCAAAACTGTCTTTCAGAGAAATTTCGGGCGACGGAGCGGTTTTCCAACGCCGCTTCATATCCCAATACCACGAACTCGCGGAGAGGCCGGTGGGCACCAGCGCAACGTCCGGACGACGATGGTCAACCAGTTGTGCCGCCCACAACGAAAAGATCTGCACATCTTTGTGAAAAACGGCGACACCATTTTTGGGAATGCTGCGAAAAACGTTTTCAACGTAATCGCGAGCGAACAGGTTGTGACGTTTTGACGCGCGGTGGAAACCGTGCACCAGATTTAGCGTTAGCAGCAGAGCCGTCGCCCCCGCGCAGGCGTATCGCTTCACAATGATATTAAGGTCGGCAAATCTACCGTTCGCGGTTACGTCGCCTGGGCCCGCGCCTGCGCCGGGGCGACACATGAAGTCAATTCCCCAAGCAATGAAAAGGGCCACCATCACATCGGGCACCAAGTATGACGCTTCAACGATTGCCACCGCGTGAGGATTCGGCGGCATGTTCGCCAGGTACAAAAAGATCGGACCGGTCATAAGAAAAATTGTGAAGAAAAACATTCCCACCCGAATATTTTTCTTCAACAACACGCCCGTTCCCACAGCGGCGAACAGCGCCCCCCACCAACCAAACGAATCCACAACGTGTTGGCCATACAACCGTAGATTGATTGTGAAATTTTCTCCGGCGGCATACGAGAGCGACAGCAAGTCCAGCGTCCCGCTGTAATTCTTTCGGCGCGCCGAATTGAGCACGGCGAGCAAATTGTCGGGGTTAGCCCAATCGAGAAGCGGATCCGTTCGCGATCGAACCATGAGATAAAGAAAGACCGATGCCCCGATCGCAAAAAAAGGAATCATCCACGCAATCTCGCGTCGCGCGCCGTTCCACGCGTACCACGCGACAAACACCGGCACGAGCAGCAACATATCCATGCGCACACCGAGCGTAAGAGACATAAGAAAAGCAAAGAGAACAGGATTTTTTAAACGAAACGTCACCAGCAGCAACGTCGCGAACGCGACCATGCCGAGCGCGTACATTTCGGAAACGGTGGCCAAATCCCAGAACGGATTCGAAAACGCGAGAAAAAGAACCGCGAGAAACGCCGGTGTCTTTTTTATCCACGCCTGCAGCGTGATATACAACACGACAATCGTCGCCGCCGCACAAAGCGCCGAGAACGCGTTCGCGCGAAACATGAGATTCCCGAGCGGAATATAAAGAAATATGCGTCCGAGCAGCGTGTACAACGGATAACCCGGCGGATGTGCCACCCCGAGCGTGCTCAAAAGCGACACCATTTCTCCCGCATCGCGGTACGGCGCCAACTGCGGCGCGCCGGTGTGGAGATACAGCGCAAACGTGCCGATGAACAAAACAATTGTTTCAATCATCCACGTTTGCCCATCCTTTCGTGCGCGATGCGCAAATACCCAGCGGCTTGCGCATGGTCCGGCTTGCGGCGCAGAACTTCTTCGAGATTTGACACAACGGTTGGCCAGTCATTTTCTTTCCACGCTAGCACGGCCAAATTAAACACCGGATCGGCAGCCGTTGGAAAAAGCTTTTTTGTTTGTTCGTACTGCGCTTTCGCTTCGGCTATGCGACCGGACTTTTCGAGAACGACACCGAGATTGCTGCACGGCTGCACGTTGTCCGGTTCGAAAGCGATCCATTGACGATAAAGTTTCTCGGCGTTCACGAAATCGTTCGCGACGAGTTTCGCGTAAGCCGTGAGCGCGTATTCCGAACCAAGATTCGATTTCAACCAATCGACGTCGGCCCCCATGAGCGTCGCGCGTTGAAAATAACGAAGCGACGCATCGATTTCGTTCGCGTGCAACAATTCACGGCCCCGCATAAATGGAAAAAACGCGCCGAGAGCACGCATCCGGTAATTGTTCGGTTCGAGCGGATACAACGATCGCAAAACAAGCACCGGCCACAAATTCCCGGAACCGCCACCGCCACCGGCGGCTTGCATCAAAAATCCGCGCTGGACGAGCGGTACGCCGGGCACGACCTCTTTATCCATGGTTGAATAAAAAACCGGTCCGCGCGCGAGCGCGGCGCTCTCGACTTCAATCCGGCGTTGTTTCTTTTGCTCTTTTGTGATTGACCGGAAATCACTTCCATAGGGACTCTTGAACACGAGCCCGCCACGATCGTGCAAGCGAACATCCGGACGACCGCCGTGCACGTAGTGCAACATCGCGAGACTATAGAACGCATCATCTCCGCCGTCCATGAAAAGCGTTGCGCCCAGTGGCAACGTGCGCAGCATCGCGCGACCGTAATCCAAAACCAAGCGTGTATCGCGCGTCACCTCCGCTTGAGCAACGTTTCCTTGCACCCCGATCGCTATGCTGAGCGCAAGAATCGCCGCGCCAATGGACGGTCGACGCAAAAGAGCCGCCGGTGCCGCCAGCAGCAATAGCACCACGGGCATAATTAGAAACCGGCCAACAATTCCGTCCGACTGAGCGTTAAACGGCAAATTTCCCAGCCAAAAGAAAAACGGGCCGGCCAACAGAAACGCCACAAACAGAAAGATGAGATTGCGATCGCGCTTGGCAAGTCCGGTAGCGAACGCCCAAAATCCGAGAACGAGCGCTGGCAGTGGTACTTCTTGCGCGAGATGTTCAAAAAATTTCCGCATGTGCTTCACGGTGTTCGGCATGTTCCGCTCAGGAGCGTCTCCGAGCGCCAGCTTCAACGAGCCGTAATCTTTGCGCGTTACGGTGCGAGTGAATTTTGCGACCGTGGTTGGTTGCCCCCAATTTAGCGGCGGTTCTTTGGCCGAGCGAATCGGCAGCACAAGATAGATTGAAACTCCGAGAGCAAAGAAAACGACAGCCCGTCCCACGTCGCGCGATAATTGTTCTTTTAACGGGAGTCCATTCCATACGTAATAAACCAAAACCGCCGGGCCAATAAACAACAACACCTGATGATTTCCGAGCCCCAGTCCCAACAGAAAGGCCGCGAATGTATATTGTTGGCGCAGCACCGCCAGCACAAGAAGCGCAACGAACAACGTATTCAATGCGAAGACCTCGGTGACCAAACTGTTTTCGAGGAACGAGACCGTGAGACCCGTGAGAATGACCGTCAGCACGGATAGTGCGGAACTTTGCGTCAATCCAAAAACAATTTCGAGCAGCACAACCAGCGTAAGTGCCGAAACAAAAGCCGAAAAAATATTGGAGCGGTACGGTAAAGAGCCAAACGGCACCGCCGTCAAAAAGCTTTTTCCCAAAATCACGAACGTGGGGAACGACGGCGCGTGTGGAATCGCCAATGTCGCCGCCGCCGTTATGAATTCACCGGAGTCTCCGGTCGTTACGCTGGGCGCTGCGAAATGCGCGTAAAACCCAAACATCGCGAGAAACAGCACGAGCGATAACCAGCGTCGGCTCATGGCAGTCCCCTTCGCTTGCGGAAAAACCACTCGCTCATGAACACGACCAGCAAAAGCAACAGGAACCACGGTGAATTCCACACAAGGATTTTCTTGCCCGCCGTTTTCGATGATTCGCGATCAAACTCGTCGAACGCCGCGGGCGTAAACTGATCAATCGGCAGAAACTTTCCTCCGGTGGCGCGCGCAAGCTCGTTTAGCGTTTCAAAATTGGGACGCAGATCCTCTTCCTCCGACAGATTCTCAACAACCCGTGCTGTCATCGCATCCGCACCAAATTTCTTTCCGTTGCGGGTCACCCACGCTTGAATTTGATGCGCCCCCAACATCGTTGGTTTGAACGATGCGGCAAACACGCCGGCCGTTTCCGAAAATGTTTTCAACGTTTCTTTGTTTCCGTTCGGCGCTGTGACCTGGAGTTGAACGTCCACATCCGCCAACGGCTTGAAAAAATCATCCACAACCCAGACACGCACCGTTTGTTTCTCGTCAATGTGGGCAACCTTGCTCTGAAGCGCCACGCGCACCGATTTGAACTCGTCCGAATGCGTCAGCCAGAGCACCATGTTTTTCCAGAAACGCTGATAGACGTCGGAAACGCGCGCCGCCCCCCCGTTCAACATCGACCACCGCCACGTTGTGCGCGTGGACAACGCGCCCACGCGCCCTTTGCCGAATTTCCAAACGGTGAGCACCGGATATTCTTTCCCACCGACATTCGTCGTTCCCAAGACCGACGCCCCGGGCTTCGCGGACGGCAACAACGTCACGGCTTCGAGCGGAGGTAAGGATCTCCATATATCTTTATTGCGCTCAACATTCTCTTCGATTCGCAAAATCGGATGCGTCGGCGCTTTTGCCACAAACGGGACCGCCTCCTCCGCCACGCGCACATCGTTACCGCCAAACTCGACCGGAATCATCTCTCGAATGCCCGGCAACATGTACCCCCCGTACGGACCAAACGCCGTCGGACCGCCCATGATGAGAAAGCTCCCGCCATCTTGCACTTTCTGACGAACGGCGTATATGACGGCAGGACTTAACCCGTATTGTTGATACGAGAACTCTTCAAACACGACGAGATCGAACGTGGACATCTGGTTAATCAGAACGTCCTGCGTCGGAAACGGAATCAGCGACAATTCGGTTTCGGGAATGTTCACGGTGTTCGAAGCATTCCTAAGAATCACAAACGTTACGAGTTCGACCGCCGGATCGGCTTTAAACTGATGCCGCAAAAATCCATATTCGGGCCCCGGCTCTCCACAAATATAAAGAACTCGAAACCGGTCGCGCCCGACATCAAGCGTGACATCGCGTTGATTGTTGAGCGTGCTCACTTCGCCACTGTAGCGCGCCGCTTCGACCGTTAAAATCTTCGTTCCCACCGAGGTTGGTGTCCAGTTAAACGTGACCGTCGCTTCGGCTTCTTGGGTCTCCACGCGAATTTTTTGAATGGAGAGCACACGGTCCCCTTCGCGCAGCGTGACGCTGATATCCGTGCCCGGATAACCAATAACCGACAACGTGGCCGAGAGCGATGTCGCCACATTTTTAAATGCAAATGGCGGACTTTGTACCGCGCGCACGGCAACATCCTTAAAAAGCGCGCGGTCCCCTACGCCCACCAGAAAAAGCGGCCGCCCCAACGAGGCGGCCATCGCGACCGCATCGTCCTTTCCCACTTCTCGTCCGTCGGAAAAAAGAATCGCGCCTTTGTATTGTCGGCCCGATAATGACTCGCGCAGCGCATTCGCCATGTCACTTAATTTTCCAACAGGTTTTAACGATTCCACGTCATCGTTCTTTAAGCGTTCGGCGGTGTCAGAAAATTTAAAGAGAGACATTCCGTTCGCTTTCTTAAGAAGTTCATGCACGGAGCGCTTCACGCGGTCCAACCGTTCGATCGGATCTTTGACACGCATACTGGCCGACGCGTCGATCAATACCGCCCAATTCGTCGGCAACCGTGCCTCCGGCCGCACCATCACCGGCTTGGACGCAAGAATGATCAACAAAATCATCGCGACCAATCGAAAAATCAAAGAGTATCGGTTTGTCATGAGCCCAACTTCATCTCGATGAACGGTTGATGAATCGCATCGCGTTTGTAAGTGCCGGTCAGACTGAAATAAATGATGTTGATCGTGAGTTTGAAGGATTCCCATCGCTGCGCTTCGCCACCCGGTTCGCAGCTAAATCGGTACTGGCCCAAATTGTCTTTGACCCAGGCGCCCAACAGATCGTTCGGGCAATAAACAACGGCCGTTCGTCCTTCACCGAGCAAGCCTTCGCTCGTGAGCGCGTTTTTGTCGAGCGAGGCGCTCACGTCGAGCCCTTCCAAATATTTCTCAGCGATGCGACGCCCGGCGACACTGCGCAAAAGAAAAAATGAACGAAACAGCGCATGATCGGCTGGAATCTTTTGAAACGTTCGATCGGGATAAAGCTCCAGCATGAGATTCCGAATTGAATTTGCGAACGGACCTTTGGGGTCCGCCAACGTATCGTCGATAAACACAAATCCGCCGCGGTCGATGTATTCCTTTAAATGAAGTGTTTGCTCACGCGTGGCGCGGAACTCCGAATTGCCCTTGATAATTAAGAACGGGGACTCGAACAACGCCGGGCTATCGAGCGTCACAACGCGCCGTTCCGCCGCGAACGGAATGTTCGTCATCGTACGGACCATTTCAAAAATACGCTCGTGCACCGCCGGGTACGGATCCCAGGCCCCGTCGTAACGGAGCTGGGCGTAAACGAATTTGTTCCCCGACCCAGCGAAAAGTGACGCTACTGAGAGGAGGAACACCGTCGCCCCCGCGCAGGCGGTACCACGCCACGTTGATCTCCTAATGATGGTACCGTCTGCGCGGAGGCGCCGAAGTGGATTTCGACTGCTATTCATTTGTCCTTCTTGCGAATCCCAATAGGGTCTCAAGACCAAACAGCACAAACAAACTGGCCAGCAGCGGGTTTGTCATGTCCTTTCCTTGGAGCGCGTTCAAAAGCAACTGAGTCCGGTCCGTACCGCCGGCGACGTAATTGACGGCCGTGTCCGGGAAAATTTTCCTCGCATCTTTCTCCGACAAGCGCGTCAAATCGCCTTCCTGATCCAAATGCGGAATGTTCACGGCGAAATAAAAATCCGTGTCGCGGCGGTCGGTTTTCACTTTATACAAACCGGGAGTCGTGGGCGCCGGCCATTCCATGACCCCATCGCGGGTAACGTTTGCCCCGCTCACCACACCGCTCGGGGCCACCACGCTGACGCTCTTCACTCCCACGGGCACGTTGAAGCGTACCGGAACACCAACGAATCCTTGCAGCACGGTTTGCTCGCGAAGAGGATCGGCGAGCGCCGCCACGAGCTCTCGCATAAGAGGCGCAAACACCGGCTTCGCGGGAAAATTTGTCCAGGCACGATCGAGAGTGGTGGTCAAGCACATCACGAAACCTTTCCCAAGCTGCTTGCGCACCAGCAGCGGATCACCGCTCGCGAGAGTCAACAAAACAGTCGCTGTGTTCTCTTTCTCAAGCGCCACATGTTTTTCAACGGAAATTTGGCCCCATTCAAAATCTTTGATGCCTGAGACGTCGCTGAAAAACGGCTCTTTGGGATCGGGAACTGAAATCTTTTCTGCGGCGCTTTTTGATTCAATCGAACGAAACAACCGCAACGGCACCGTCGGAGCGTGCGGCCATTTGGAGCCCGCCGTCATGAGAAGCCCGCCGCCGTTCTCAATCCACTTCAAAAGCTCGGCTTCTTTGCCCGCCCCGTCCGGAATCCCGGCCACGTTCGCGAGCACAATCGCGTCATAGGAATTGAAATGAACCGACGCCAGCGCTTCGGGTCGCAACACCTGAATTGAATCGATGCGAGGATCGCGCGGCGATTCAAGCGCCGATCTCAAATAATAAACCTCGGAATCCGCCGGCGCCAAGCCGCTTTCGCCATCCACCAGCAGCAATCGAAACCCTTTCGGTATTCTTCCCGCGAGATAATACGCATCATCAAACGGTGCGCTGTCCGCCGAAAGCTCCACACTTCCCGAATAAAAACCGCCTTCGGGAAACTGGGCACGAAGCGCCAACGTATTGCCACCGGTCACGACCGAATTCCAGGCACCTTGGGCAACCACGCGGTCGTTCAGATGAAGTTTCCAGGTTGGTTCGTTCGTCAACGAATCCGAATAATGAAATCGCGCGGCGCCGCTTAAAAGCCCTTCTTCGCTCAAGCCGAGCGAGGCTTCGGACACACCGGCGTTCGGAACATTCGAGGCCGCCTCCCACAAAACCACGCGAACATTCGTCGCCGCGTTTTGAACATCGCTCGATTTTTCGAGGGCGTTTAACCAGCCGTGACGCGCCAAATCGGACACAACAACGAGCGTTTTCTGTCCTTTCGGTTGGTTTTCCAGCATTTGAAGTCCGAGCTTAAGCGCGGGGAAAACGTCCGTTCCGCGCAACGTCTCTTTCGCGTTTTGCAGAGTCGTCGTGACGCGCGACCGCTCGTCGGTTGGCGCAAGTTCTTGCTCAACCTGATCGGAATACACAACAACGCCGACCTTAACGCCGCTTGGAATTTTTCGAAGCGCTGCCTGCAACCGTTCTTTGGTCCAGTCGAGTGAGGAACGCCCAGCTTCGACGGCGCTCATCGATGCCGACACGTCCAACAAAAACACCATGGACTCGCTCGATGTCCCGCCCGTGAGCGATGTTCCGCTGTGAATCACGGGGCGCGCAAATACGAAAATCAAAAATAGAACGAGCAGCGTGCGCGTGATGAGCAGCAGCATCTCGTGCAGTTTTTTCTTTGGCATCGTCGTTTTGTGGACCGCTTTGAGCCAACCGATATGCGAGAAACGAATTTTTTTGGGCGGTCGCTTGTTCAACAAATGCAAAAGAATAGGGACACCAGCCGCTGGCAGAATCCACAAAATAAGTGGATTCAAAAAACTCATAGATTTCCCCGCCGCCACGAAAGATAAGCACCCAAGCCTTTGTCGAACGGCGTGTTGGTCGTGATCGTCAACGAATCGATGCCGGATGTTCGCAGAACGTTCGCGATCGACGACAATTTCTCGCGAACCCACGCGTTGTAGGTGGTGCGAATCGAACCCGCTTCCGTTTTCAGCTGTTCGCCCGATTCCATATCTTCGAACAGCACGGGCCCCTCGAACGGAAGATCGATCTCGGCCGGATCGAGAATTTGGAAAACGAGCACTTCGTTTTTCCGTGCACTGAGCATCCTCAGTGTGGAAATCATTTTGTCTTCGTCGGTCATCAGATCGGACAACACAATGACAAACCCGCGTTTGCGCGTGCTTTGTTGCAGGTTTTGTGTTGCCTCGGCCGGATTCCAAACGCCGTGCGGCTGCAACGCCTCAAGCGTCGAATAGTAGCGACTCAAATGCCCAAATTGCGTGCCGGCCGGCACCATCTCCCCGGGCGCGACCAAGCCGACCGCGTCGTTTTGAGACACAACGAGATATCCGAGGGCCGCGGCCAGCGTCTTCGCGTAATCGAGCTTCGTGACGCGTCCAGCGAATGAAAAATTCATTGAGAGCGATGCGTCCAACAGCACCATCGCTTGAATATTGGTTTGCTCTTCGTATTGCTTGATGACCAGGCGGTCCGTGCGACCAAACACCTTCCAATCGAGGGAACGAGGGTCGTCTCCGGGGTTGTAGGGACGGTGCTCGGAAAAATCCTGAGCGTGACCGCGATTTTTGTTTACGTGATGGCCGGCGTAAAAGCCGTCCAAAATCCGGCGAGCTCGCAGCTCGAGATTGCCGAGCTGGGCAATGATGACAGGATCAAGCAGCGACAACGTTCAACAGTTCCGATAACACATGATCCGCGGGAATATTTTCGGCTTGTGCCTGGAACGACAGCACAATCCGGTGCCGCATGACCGGCAGCGCCATCGCGCGCACGTCTTCAATCGACGGCGTAAGTTGGCCGTTCAACAAAGCGCGCGCTTTCGCGGCGAGAATGAGCGACTGCGACGCGCGCGGGCCCGCGCCCCATCCGATCCATTTCTTCACAATCTCGCTGGCCCCTGCTTCTTGCGGACGCGACGCGCGCACGAGCCGCACCGCGTAATCCACCACCGAATCAGCCACCGGCACACGCCGAACAATTGTCTGCATCGCTTTGATTTCTTTGTCGTTCAAAACGGCTTTCGGTGAAACGTCTGTGACTTGCGTGGTCTTCGCAACGATCTCTTTCTCCTCGGTGATGCTCGGATAACCGATATTGATTTGGAACAAGAACCGGTCGAGTTGCGCTTCCGGTAGCGGATAAGTCCCTTCCTGTTCGATGGGATTTTGCGTTGCCAACACAAAGAACGGTTCGGGCAACGGGTAGGTCTGTCCACCGATCGTCACGCGCCGCTCCTGCATGGCCTGCAACAGCGCCGCTTGTGTTTTTGGTGGCGTGCGGTTGATTTCGTCGGCGAGCACCACGTTCGAAAAAATCGGACCCTGGATAAATTTGAACTGACGTTCGCGTGTGGCTTTGTCTTCTTGGATGACTTCCGTTCCGGTGATATCCGACGGCATGAGATCGGGCGTAAACTGCACCCGGTTGAACGCCAGATCGAGAGTTTTGGCCAATGTTGATACGAGCAACGTTTTTGCAAGCCCCGGAACCCCCACAATCAAACAATGCCCTTCAACGAAAATCGATAGCAACAACTGCTCGACAACTTGATCTTGTCCGACGATAACTTTTGAGATTTGGGATTTGATGGACTTCTCAGCGGCGATAACTTTTTCGGCGAGTTCTTTATCTGATAGTGTTGTGGGTGCCACGCTCAAAACTCCTCGAGATTCCGACGTGAATTGTGATCAGTTTAGTCGGTCGCTCGACGGTTTTCAAGGAAGAACTTGAGAATTGACGCGTCTTCACAAGGGTTTTTCGATTGACAAAAACCGAGCGCGGCGTTACGCTCATGGGGAACGGCTATGAACTCGAAAAATAAAAAAATTGTTCTGTGCACCGGACTTCGAACGGCGATTGGCCACCTTTCGAAGAGTCTTTCGCATATGCCACCCGAAGATCTCATGGGTTCGGTCATCCGAGAACTCGTCAAGCGGGCCAATCTCGATCCAAAATATATTGACGGCGTCATCGTCGGCTGGGTTGGACAAGGATCCCACGCACCGAACATCGCGCGCATCGCCGCTCTAAAGGCCGGCCGCCTCCCCGAACGCGCGCACGCAACGACAATTCAAGAAAACTGCGTCTCCGGAATGGAATCTATTTGCTCAGCGGCCCGCCACATTGTCATGGGCGAAGGTGAACTCTATATTGCGGGCGGCACCGAATCGATGTCGACTTTCCCCTACGCCATTCGCGGCCCACGCTCAGCGAAATCTCTCCGATCCATTGAATCGGTAAAAGAAAACTGGGCAAATCTTTGGAACGATCCCGAAGTGTCCATCATGGACACAATGGAGGAAGGGCTCACCGATCCAATTCGACATTTGAACATGGCCGCCACGGCCGAAGTGTGCGCGCAAATGTTCGGCATTACGCGCGAGATGCAAGACGCGTACGCCTACGAAACATTCAAACGCTGTTACGAATCCGAATTAGACGGATTCTATAAGAGTCATGTCATGCCGGTCGTAGAAGCCGGACAAACACTGCTCGAGTTCGACGAATACGTGATGCTGCGAAAGAATTTGGTTCAGAAACCGGAGATGATCAAAAAAGCGCCGGTGCTTTTCGATAGCGAAGCGTTTACGATCAAAAACTTTTACGAGAAGTTTGGTGAACACATCAAAGGAAAAAGTTACGAACCGAACGCGCAAGCGACGGTTACGCTCTTTAATTCCTGCGCCCGTTCCGATGGGGCGGCCGCGGTCATCGTCACATCCGAAGAACTGGCGAAAGATTTGGGACTCGAAATTCTCGGCGAATTAAAGTCGTGGGCGTTTTATGGAATTGATCCGGCGCACATGGGCATTGCGCCCGCGTACGCAACGCAAACCGCGCTCGACCGCGTGGGGCTTAAGTTTTCGGATATCGATCAAATTGAGTTGCACGAAGCGTTTGCGGCGACGTGCTTATCAATCTTTCACGTGGGCCGCGAGCAAATGAGCCAAGATTGGCGAACGCTGTGGGACAAGAAGATGCTGAATCCTCATGGCGGCAGTATCCCGCTCGGGCACCCGTTGGCCGCGACCGGAACACGGATCGTTCTGAACCTCATGTACGCGATGAAAGAAAACCCGAACTCCGACATCGGCCTCGCAGCCGCTTGCGCCGCCGGAGGACTTGGTGGCGCGATTCTGCTGCAACGTCCTTCCTAACTAAAAATCTCTGCTCGAAACAGAAGAAGCCTTCCTACGCGCGCGGATGGAACCGTTTGTGTGCCTCGATTAATTGTGTGCGGTCGACATGCGTATAGATTTGGGTTGTGCCAATGTCCGCGTGCCCCAACAGCTCTTGGACGACGCGCAGGTCAGCGCCGCCTTGCAACAGATGAGTGGCGAACGAATGCCGCAAAACGTGCGGGCTAATTTTTTTTGAGATTCCGGCCGCGACACTGATCTTGCGCAAATTGGTCCAAAAAGTTGATCGACTCACTTTGCCGCCCTCGGCGCTTGTGAACACGTAATCGTCACCATTTCCGACGAGAACGTCCTTTCGCACCGAGTTTCGCAGCTCCAAGTACCGAGATAAAACACTTTGCGCGTAACGCCCCACTGGGACGATGCGTTCCTTGTTCCGTTTTCCCATGACGCGTGCGAATCCGTCTTTTAGATCCAATTGATTGTCCTTGAGGTTTACGAGCTCAGAAATTCGCATGCCCGTTGCGTACAGCAGTTCGAAGGCGGCCATATATCGGAGCACACGTTCCTCACGCCGACGCTGCGATGCCTTATCGATCGAAACAGACGCGGGCTTTGCTCGTGTTGTTAGCACCCGCTGCACGTCCGAAACATTGACGACCTTGGGCAGTCGCTGTGGTTTTTTCGGCAACGGAATCAATTCGGCGGGATTTTTTTCCAGATGATTTTCAGCTACCAGGAATTTAAAAAAGTGGCGAATCGCTTGGAGATAACGGGTCAGCGACGACGCCGCTTTGTTTTTTTCCTGCTCATCGAATAAAAATTCCGAGATATCCGACGAACGAACGGAAGAAATGCTTTGGTTGGACCGACTTAAGAACTGCAGGAACAAGTCAATATCGCGGCGGTACGCGTCGAGCGCATTCTCAGAGAGACCGCGCTCGACGCGCAAATACTCAAGCCACGATGACTTTAATTGTTGCGGATCTATTTTTTTGCGGCGACGGCGGCCGATTTTGCTGGGGCTGCTTTTGCATCAGCACCTTTCTTTGCTTCTTCAGCGGCGGTCGCTTTTTCGGCGGCGGCGTATTGTTTGCGGATCGCTTCTTCAAGCTCGTTCGCGAGCTTGCCGTTTGTTTTCAGGAATTCCATGGCGTTCTCGCGTCCCTGGCCGAGCTTTTCCCCTTTGTAGAGGTACCAGGCGCCGGACTTCTCGAGAATACCGGACTGCGCGCCCATATCAATGAGGCCGGCTTCACGCGCGATACCGGAGCCGAACATAATGTCGAACTCGGCCTGACGGAACGGCGGCGACACTTTGTTCTTCACAACTTTGACGCGCACGTGGCTACCAATCACCGCATCGCCTTCTTTGATGGCTTCGATGCGACGAATATCCAAGCGAACGCTTGCGTAGAACTTCAGCGCCAAGCCACCCGGGGTCGTTTCCGGATTTCCATAAAGAACACCGATTTTCTGACGGAGTTGGTTAATAAAGATGACGGTCGTTTTGGATTTGTTGAGAAGCGCGGTTAGTTTGCGAAGCGCTTGCGACATCAGCCGCGCTTGAACACCGACGCTGGCCTGCCCCATTTCGCCTTCGATTTCCGAGCGGGGAACGAGAGCCGCGGTTGAGTCGATGATAATGATCTCAACGGCGCCGGAGCGGACGAGCTGCTCGGTAATTTCAAGCGCTTGTTCGCCGGAGTCGGGCTGAGAGATCAGCAAATTGTCGATATCAACACCGAGTTTTTTTGCGTAGACCGGGTCCATCGAATGTTCCGCATCGATGTAAGCGGCGGTTCCGCCGCGCTTCTGCGCCTGCGCGACGATGCTCATGCAGAGCGTGGATTTTCCGGACGATTCCGGCCCGTAGATTTCGATCACGCGGCCACGTGGAATTCCGCCAACGCCAATCGCAAGATCAAGCGCGAGCGCCCCCGTCGGAATCACTTCGATTTTCTCGTGTGCCTTTTCCCCCAAACGCATGAGCGCTTCTTTGCCATAACTCTTTTCGATTTGCGCCAACGCCAATTTTAATGAACGCTCTTTGTCTTCTTTGGTGGTTGGTATTTCGGATTTTTTCTTCTCTGTTGCGGACATGCTTCCTCCTTGCGAGGTGTGTTGAATTTAACGACTTCTCCGAGGGAAATGAGTGGTGGGATTCTACTCGGAGGAGGTGCGGGTGTCTAGAGGGCAACTTTTTGTTTCATTTAAAGGTCAATCTTGAAGGTGGCAGGTAAACCTGTTATTCTCGAATCATGACGATAAAAGAAAAGGTAATAAAAATAGTTCGTGATCTTCCCGCGAAAGCTTCCATAGAAGATGCAATGGAGCGATTGCTATTCCTTTCCAAAATAGAGCGTGGTTTAAAGCAAGCGAATGCTCACCAAACCATTTCTCATGCAAAGGTGAAAGCGAAAATGGCGAAATGGCTCAAGTAAAATGGACACTTCAAGGTTTTAACGACTTAGAATCAATCACTCACTTTATCGCCAAAGACTCTCCTCACTACGCCCGTCTTTTTGTAGTCGATATTTTGCGGACCATAGATAGATTGGTCGATTTCCCCAAATCCGGCAGAATCGTTCCAGAGCTGAAGGATCCGCATATTCGAGAAATTATTTTTGGTAATTATCGTGTAGTTTATCGACTAAAAGGAAAAATTGCGGAGATATTGACGGTTTATCATGGAGCCCGGTTATTGGATCCCTCGAAAATACGGTGAACTAAACAGCGTATGAATTTGAATATCCATTACTTCAAAATAATGAGTCGTGGCTCTTGGGGAATCAAGCAGAAACAATCGCAATGAGCGGCAATAAAATGTTTCGATTAAATAAAATGGACAACGACGCGACGAAGTATATTGGCGGCGAAACCGGCGTAGACGTCATCGAGCGTTATTCCCCATCCACCGGGCATGTTTTGGCAGCGGCGGCCGATGGGGCCTTTGAAGACATCGAAAAGTCGAAAGAAAACGACGGCAAGCACAAACGATAGACTGAACCGCGGCAGAACCCCCCACAACGCCACCCAGACACCGGCCCATTCATCAATAACAATACGGGAATCATCGTGAGAATTAAGAATTTTCTCTGCTCGAGCGGAGATGAAAACCGAAACGAAGATCATTGCCAAAAACACTAACAGGAAAACTCGCGTGACCGAAAAGGGCAGGAATAAATAAATAATCGCGCCTTCTAATGAACCGAAAAGACCCGCACCCGTCCACTTTTTCTCGGCCAGAACCGGTGCATTAATTTTAGATTCGTACTTCTTTAATAAATAGGTGGGCAGAAGACTGATCCCGAAACCGGTCGCGAGCAATAGAATCGCGCGATCAACGATCGAGCGCTGGTCGCCGCTAAGATTTTCCATTGTCATGGAGCAAGTCAATGTTGCCGCGAATGTATATATAACCAGAGACCAGCGTGAAGAGCGCCGTGAGGAACGTCATCCAATAGGGCAAACCGCGCACGAACGCCAGAGCGCTCGCCCAAAAAGCGTCCGACTGCGACATCTCCGCCGGCAATCCGCCAAAGCGCTCCAACAGCGAATTGGCACAGAGGATAACGAGTATCGTGATAATCGTTGTGATCTGTGACGTGGTTTTGAACTTGCCAGCGGGCTGCGCCGGGAGAATACGGCCTTTCGATGCCGCCAGCGTCCGAAGTCCCGTAATTAAAAATTCGCGGCCGATGATGAGAATCACCATCCACGCGGGAACATAAATTTCGGGGATTTGCACGAACGCGATAAACGCGGACGATATTAAAAATTTGTCCGCCAACGGATCCAAGAAAATGCCAAGCGTCGTCACCTCACCGCGTTCGCGCGCGAGTTTTCCGTCGTAAAGATCGGTGATACTCGCGCCGATAAAAATGATCAACGCCGCAATGCGCGTATAAAGATTATCGTTGATCGTGAAAACAAGGAAGAAAGGAACGAGCAACAAACGCAAAAGCGTCAGCTGCGTCGGCACATTAATTTTCATTCGGACGGCAACACCACGCGCTTTTGATCATCCACGAGAGGAACAGGTTTCCCGTCGTAGGTCAGAACGACCTGTTTCGTGTGCCCCAAGCGGATCGTGAGAACACCTTCGCCTTTCCAGGTCCAACTAGAATTTTGCGGAACATATCCTTCGAACGTTCTGTCGCTGGCGGCAACGTGCAGCCAAAGTGGATTTGGACAGAAGACCGTTATTACGTGTTTCGCCACCACAGGCATCGCCTCTTCGGGCTTGGTGCTCGTCGACGGAGTCGGTGCGGCATCAACCGACGACTTTGCGGCGACGGGGGCTGCCGATTTTATCGGCGTGTTTTTCTCCTGACGGATAACTTTTAGAAAGCCAATGATGAACACTACACCAATAATTCCCCAGATGATCTGCGTTCGACCAAAATCCGGTCCTCCCGCCTCCATCGCGGTATCCACCTTTTTCTCCTGAGGAAGCTCTGACAATTTTAAATACGGCTCGATCAGCTTGTCGCCATCAATTCCCAGATAGTTCGCGTATCGGCGGATAAACCCTCGCACGTAAACTTCGCCCGGCAACGCGTCCCAATCTCCCCGTTCCATCGCCTGCAAATACGGTAATCGAATCTTGATTACCTGGCTCACTTTCTCCAGCGACAACGACCGCGCCGTGCGCCGTTCCAGCAATGTTTTTCCAACGCTGTGCATGATGTCGGATTTCGAAACCGGTGGTGTGGGAGCGGTTGGCTCGGTGGTGGATGTCTCGGACATGAAATATTTTCCTTAATTAAATGGAATCACATCGGTTCCTTTCGGAACTTTAAAACGAAAATCAGACTCCTGAACATTCGGATTTACCTGCGTTTTGGAAAGCGTGGTCACGACCTTCGCCGAATCGGACCGGTAAATTGTCTGAACCGGTAGCCAAGTGGCTGTGGCAATACGAAGTTCAATCTCGTACCCCAATGCTTTTGATCTCGGTTCGGCTTTGATCGTCACAATGTCCGATGAATCAACCGAGCTCTCTTTCAGTTGCAAATCAAAATTCCTTTTGAGGTCGTCGACATAATTGTTGAGCGGCACCATGCCTTTTGGCAAAACCGGAGACTGCAGCCATTTCTTCGAAGAACCTTGCCATACCTGGTTTGCTTGCGGATTAAAAACCCACACCTTCTTTCCGTCGGAAACGGTCACTTGTTTGTCCGGCGTGGACTTCGTGATCCGCAACTGACCGCGCTTCCCGAACAGCGCCTCCCCGGTGATCAGCGAATCGTTGTTGAGCTGCGTGAAATGAATCTGCTGCTGAAAATCAAACCGGATGGCGTCGAGCGTTTTCTCGCGGTTTTCCATCTCGAGCAGAATGCGATCCAAGTCGTAGGACGCCGGAAGAAGAGCAGCCGGCGCACAAATTAATAACAGGCTTAAAAGCGCGCGCTTCATTCGGACATCTCCGTTTCTGGAACCATGTTCACCTTTGCAAGAAACTCTTCAATCATGTCGAAATTGATTTCCCAGCGGTTTGATCCTTCCGGCTTCTTTATAAATTCTTTCACTTCCATAAGCGAAAGCAAATTCGTCGCGCGCGCCGAGCTTCCAAAATGCGCCTTCAACAAATCCTGTGACACGCGGTGGCGTTCGAGCACGAGTTTGAGCCCTTCGATCAAATCTTTCATTTCCTTTTTGTCTTCCACCGCAAATTCGAGTGCACTGCCTGAACTAAACAAATCAGCGTAATCGGGCAGACCAAACTGTTTGACGTGCTCCATCAAATTCTCGACATCTTTCTCTGATACGTACGCGCCTTGCACGCGAATCGGTTCGGGTTGCGCCGGTGGCAAAAAGAGCATATCCCCTTTCCCAAGCAATACTTCGGCGCCGGCGCAATCAACAATAACGCGCGAATCAATGACCGAAGCCACGCGCAGCGCAATACGCGCCGGCAAATTCGCCTTGATGACGCCGGTGATCACGTCCACCGACGGGCGCTGCGTGGCGAGCACCAAGTGAATACCGACGGCGCGCGCCATTTGCGCAAGACGTTGAATCGAATCTTCCACTTCTTTCGGTGACGTCAACATCAAATCCGCTAATTCATCAATAATCACGACCAAGAAATATTCGGGAGGCAGTCCCGCCGCTTTGCGTTTCTTGTTGTACGAATCGATGTTGCGCACGTTTGCCTTGGCGAACAAGTCGTAACGATATTCCATCACTTTCACAAGACGCATGAGCGCTTTCGCCGCTTGTTTCGAATTCGTAATCACTTCCGCTTGTATCGGGCTCACACGCGGATCGTAAAGATGTGGAATCATCGAATAGGATGGAAGTTCGAGTCGTTTCGGATCGATCATCACGAATTTCACAAGGTCCGGCGGCATACGATAGAGAATGGAACTGATGAGCGCGTGCACAACCACGCTTTTTCCCGAACCCGTCGCTCCCGCAACGAGCATGTGCGGCATGGCCGCCAGATCGACGATATAAGGCTCGCCGGAGACTGTTTTACCGAGGACGAACGCCAATGGCGACGGATGATTTTGAAATTCGGGCCGAGCCAACATCTCTTTGAGACCCACCGTTTCCGGATGAGAATTTGGCAGTTCAATACCCACCGCTCCTTTCCCAGGGATGGGTGCGAGCACGCGAATACCCATCGCTTTCATTGCCAGCGCGAGGTCGTCGGCGCGGCTGGAGATGGATGAAATTTTTACGCCGGGCGCGGGTTCGAGATCGTAGCGAGTAATGACCGGACCCGGATGAATTTCCACAACGGAAGCCGCGATATTAAAGTTGGCGAGCGTTTGTTCGAGAAGTTTCGCACGCGCCGTGAGCTCTTCTTTTGCGACCGGTTGATTCCGTTTTGCTTCTTCAAAAATATCTAGAGACGGAGATGTATAAGGAATTTTGTTCGCCGGAGCGGCAGCCTGTTCGGGCTTCTCATTTTTTTCGGCCGCTGCGGCCGCTGTTTTTTCAACACGTCGCGTAATCTTTGGTTCGGCCGATGGAGCGGCCGGTGCAACCGCTGCCGCTTTGGCTGCAGCACCATTGGACGCAATCGCTTTTCCACTCGTTGCGAGCGCTGCTTCGTCTTTAAGTCCCATAATTTTCGGCGCCGAATCTTTCTTTATGGGCTGACTGAGCGCGGGAACAGAAGGAACAACCGGAGGCTTTGCGGATTTTATTTTCGGAGCTGCGGTTTTTTCTTTTCTCCAATCTTTCCAATCTTCGGAAATCGTGTTCGCTAAACCGTGCAAAACTTCGCCAGGCGTGGCGCCGGCAAACAATATACCGAGCGTCGCCATAAGTCCCGCATCCACAATCCAACTGCCAACCGTGCCAAACAGGCGCGCGAAAAGCCTTTGTCCGACGGAGCCGAGAATTCCACCGTAGTTTTCCTGCCACACGGATTGGCCAATCAGCGTCAAGAAAATTAGGAAGGACCAGAAAAGTCCGAAGCTAAGGATGATTTGAAGCGTGTTCCAACTTTTTTCGTGTTTGAAAATTCGAAGAGCGGCAATGCCGCCCACAAGGACGGGCAACAAATAACGGCCGGAACCCACCATCCAACCGAGAAACTGAGCGATCTTTTGGCCCCACTGTCCAGCGGCCTCTGGGAAGAGCACGCAGTAAAACGACAGCGTGCTCGTGAACAAAAGCCCCGAAGAGAACCAGCCGAAATGTTTATTGGATGATTTGGATTTTGCTTTTGGGCGAGCTTTGTAGGAGAAACGTGAAGAGAAGATCGGTCGCATTACGATCGAATCAGCTCGGCTCCACAAAAAACAGGGTTTGCCCCGTTTGAACGGGTTTCCCGTTTTCGACGACAATCTTCAGAATCTTTCCGCTGACGCCAGCATTAATTTCATTCAGCACTTTCATCGCCTCAATAATGCAAAGGGGTTTGTCGGATGTTACTACATCTCCTTCCTTGACGAACGGAGGCGCGCTTGGCGAAGGCGATCGATAAAACACCCCGGCCAATGGTGATTTAATTGGCTGACCAACTTCACTGGTTGCTTCCTGTTTTGCGGCGGCTTTGAGCTTTGACGCCGACTGCGGCGCGTGCGAAGCGCGCGAAACAACAACCGGCTGCGCCGATTCGCGAACGAGCTTTACCGAGAACGGACCATCGGAAACCTCCAACTCTTGAAGGTTTTCTTCGTCCATGAGCTTGAGGAATTCTTCAAGCCGGTCGGACGCTTTAAGCGGACCTTTCTTATTAGTCACGTCGCCGGAAGTCACCACGTCCACCACCGCGATGCCCGCCCCCGCGAGAGTCACGTCCTCCGCGTCCGCCGCGGTCTCCACCGGGGCGCGCGTAATCATTAAATGATTCGGTCATTCCTTCTGGGAGCGGCAAGAGCGCCTTGCGTGAAAGATTCACGCGACCCTGGCTGTCGATGCCCGTCACTTTCACATCGAATTCGTCGCCTTCTTTCACAACGTCTTCCACTTTTTCAACACGTTTGTGATCCAGCTGCGAGATATGAACAAGTCCATCTTTGCCAGGCATGAACTGCACGAAGCAACCCAAACCGGGCATAATTTTTACCACGCGCGCGTGATACGTCTTTCCCACTTCAGGAACGGCGGTCATCCCTTCAACCATGCCTTTGGCGGCTTCAACGGAATCCGCGTTCGTGCTGGAAATATACACGCGACCATCGTCGTCCACTTCAATTGTCGCACCGGTTTCTTCTTGGAGAGCGCGGATATTTTTTCCGCCCGGACCGATGAGAGCACCAATCTTATCGACAGGAATGTCGACGGTGATCATACGCGGGGCGAACTCAGAAAGTTCTTCGCGATTCGTTTTCAGTGTCGCTTCCATGTGTTCCAAGATATGGAGGCGTGCTTCCTTCGCTTGCTGGAGCGCCGTCTTCATCACCTGCATGTTCACACCGGAGATTTTGATATCCATTTGAACGGCCGTGATGCCTTCGCGCGTTCCGGCAACTTTGAAGTCCATGTCGCCCATAAAGTCTTCGAGACCAATGATGTCGGTCAACACCGCCACTTGGTCGCCTTCTTTAATTAAACCCATCGCGATTCCGGCGCAGGCCGATTTCATCGGCACGCCCGCGTCAAACAAGGACAAGCTTCCGCCGCAGACCGAGGCCATCGACGAGGATCCATTCGATTCCATGATGTCAGACACCACGCGGACCGTGTAAGGAAACTCTTCGGGTGACGGCAAAAGCGGCTCGAGCGCGCGGCGCGCGAGGTTACCGTGACCAATTTCGCGGCGGCCGGTGGACTTGTCGCCTTTCGCTTCGCCGGTTGAGAACCCGGGGAAGTTGTAGTGCAAAAGGAAATGATCTTTGTATTCACCCAAAATGTCGTCGATGATTTGCATATCGGCCGGCGTTCCGAGCGTGGTTGTTGCAAGAGATTGCGTTTGACCGCGCGTGAAGAGCGCGGAACCGTGCGCACGAGGAAGAACTCCCACTTCGCTCGCGAGCGGACGAACTTTGTGGTACGGACGGCCGTCGGGACGAACTTTGTCTTGGAGAATCATGCGACGCACTTCGCGGTAAATAATGTCTTCGATGAGCGCGGGCGCGAACTGCAAATGATCAGGATGCGACACCGCGAGTTCTTTGATCGCTTCGGATTTCAGATTTGCAATCGCGTCTTCGCGTTCCAATTTCTCCGGCACACGGAGCGCGGCTTTCAACTTGTCGCCAACTTTCGCCTCCATCTGAGAGCGAACATTGTCGTCGAGTTTCACGGCTTCGAAATGGAATTTCGGGCGGCCGTACTGTTTAAAGAATTGTTCCTGCCAATCGCAGAGCTGATCGATCCGGTTCTGCGCGAGATCGAGCGCCTGAACGAGCTGTTCTTCAGAAATTTCTTTCGCGCCGCCTTCAATCATGACCGGCGAACCTTTTCGGCCCGCGACAACCAAGTTCAACGTCGACACTTCTTGTTCTTCAACGGTCGGGTTCACAACGAATTGATCGTTGATGCGGCCAATGCGCACACCGGCGATCGGACCGTTCCATGGAATGTCCGAGAGTCCAACAGCGCAGCTGGCGCCAATCATACCGAGCATGTCCGGATCATTTTCTTTATCGATTGAGAGCAACATCACCTGCACCGCAAGATCGTTGTGCAAACCTTCTGGGAAATGCGGACGGATCGAACGATCGATGAGGCGGGAAATCAAAATTTCTTTTTCGCGGGGCCGCGCTTCGCGTTTGAAAAAGCCTCCGGGAATTTTTCCAGCGGCGTACGTGCGTTCTTTGTAATCAACGGTGAGCGGCAGGAAATCCACGCCGGCTTTGGGTTCGTGGCTGATGCAAGCGGTAACGAGCACAACCGTGTCTCCGCATCGGACCAACACGGAGCCGCGCGCTTGTTTCGCGACTTCTCCGGTTTCAACAATAATTTCTTTACCGTCGAGTGTAATGACGGTTCGCTTCTTTACATTTTCGTTTAACATTTACCTTCTCCTATTTCTTATCGGGAAGGAAAGCGCACTTACAAGGGATCCATTCGATCCTCCGCTAACGGAGAAACAAATGCATCCCTCACCCATACAAACACGCAGGGGCGATAGGGCGCTTTCCAACAACTTTATTTTCTGAGATTTAATTCGGATATGACTTTTTGATACTGCTTGGGGTCTGATTCATTGAGGAAATTCAGCAAACGGCGGCGTTGTCCAACGAGTTTCAACAATCCAACACGAGAGATATGATCTTTTTTGTTCGCGGTGAGATGTTTCGAGAGGTCGTTGATGCGGGCGGTGAGCACGGCAATCTGAACGCTTGAGCTTCCGGTGTCATTTGGGTGCAGCTTGAACGGCGTCGCGGCCGCTAATTTCGATTCTTTACCAATCATAAATTCTCCTAAAAAGTATGGCGTGGATTATAAGGTACTTGCTTCTCTCTGTAAAGCACTGAATTTGCTGCGCGTTTTCAGCTTAAAATCGTCTTCGCGCGGTAAATATCCGATGCGATAGCACGTTGCAACTGCCGTGGGTTTTCAAACTTGCGTTCCGCGCGCAGCCACTGTACAAGTTCAACTTGCAATGTTTTTCCCGTGAGCCGCGGGGATTTTCCGAAAATATGCACCTCGGTCGAGACACCGGTTCCATCTCGAAACGTGGGGCGGGTGCCGATGTTGCAGACGCCTTCAAACTGCGGCTGTTTTGATTTTAAAATGGTACCGCGCACGGCGAACACGCCGCGCGGAATAATTTTTCCCGGAAACGTTTTGATATTTGCGGTAGGAAAACCAAGTTTTCGCCCGATGCGATGGCCGGTCACGACGCGCCCCTGAATAAGATAAGGATGCCCGAGAAAACCGATCGCCTGCTTGTAACGATTGGTTTCCAACAAATGCCGAATCAGCGTGGACGAAATCACTTGGCCGCGTGTTTTCACCGGAGAAATCACCCACACCGGAATCTCAAATTCTTCTCCCCACCGAACCAACTCCAACGCGCCCGCGGCGCGCCCCATTCCAAAACGAAAATCGGCGCCGACAACGATTCCTTTTGCTTTTAAATCGTTTAACAGAAATCCGCGAAAGAACGTAAACGGTTTGATCGTGGCGACTTTTTTGTCGAAATCAAGAAACTTCACTTCGTCGATTCCGAACGACCGAATCAGCACCGCCTTTTCCTCGGGCGTGCTTAAAATTCGATGAGCGGCGTTCCGATCGAGAACCATTCGCGGTGGGACCGCGAAGGTCAACGCCAGAGACTTTCGCTGGCGTTTCTGAGCCTCGTGCACCGTGCGCGTGAGGAGCGCCTGATGCCCAAGATGCACACCATCAAACGACCCGATCGTAATAAGACGTCCGCGTTTTAACACGGGGAAATTGTTTGCAAGCAACCGGCCAACTGCTGCTCGCTCATCTCTTTCAAGCTGGTTCCTTGAACAGCCTGTTCCACGCGAAACGCGCCGATACCTTCACGCGTCAACGTTTGAACGGTGCCACAGCTGCCGAGCGCCTTGGCGATATCTTCGACCAGCGTGCGCACGTAAGTTCCAGAGGAACAGCGCACTCGAAATTCGATCTCCTCCCCTCCCAATCGTAAAAAAGACAAATCATAAATGGTGATCGTTCGTGGTTCGCGCTCAGCCACCTCGCCTTTGCGCGCCAATTTGTAAAGCGGAACACCGCCCTTTTTAATTGCTGAATACATCGGAGGAATTTGCTGCTGGGTGCCAACAAACTTTTGCTGAATTGCTTCAAGGTCTCGGGGTTCGATTTTGGGGACGGCTGCTTTCTCTATCACGTTGCCGGTGATATCGCCCGAATCCGTCGCGAGCCCCAGCCTCATCGTGCAGCGATAGATTTTTTGCTGCCCCATAATTTCCGACTGGCGCTTTGTCGACTTTCCAAACAACAAAATCATGAGTCCGGACGCCAACGGATCCAAAGTGCCGCAATGGCCAATCTTCAATTTCGTGGGCGCGGAAGACGTGGTTCGCGTGGTGCGTTTGACCCAGCGAATCAAATCGTACGACGTGGGGCCCGAAGGTTTATCGACAAGCAGCAGTCCGTCCAACATCGTTTTAAAATACGCGACGCATTTCCTTAATGATCGATTGTTCGGCTTCCGCCAAATCCTGGAGAATGGTGCAACCCGAAGCATTGCGATGCCCTCCGCCACCGAACACGCGCGCGACTTGGTTCACATCGTAATTCCCTTTCGAACGAAAACTGACTTTGATGGCCGGAGGATTTGTTTTCTCCTTCAGTAACACCGAGGCCACAACGGTTTCCATTTGCAAACCTTGATTTACAATTTCTTCAACATCGTCCGGTGTGGCTCCGATTTCTTTAAACAGCGACTCCGGCAATTTCAGAAGCGCCATGCGGTCGTCGTAATGAAGCGTCATCCCAGCAAGCACACGCGATAAAAGCGGCAGCGCGGTTTTCGACTTTGACAAATAAATTCGTTCGGATAGATCTTCGATTTTAAATCCGGTTGCGAGCAACTTGCTACCGATCGACAGACTCTGCGGATTCGTGTTTCCGTAACGAAACCAGCCGGTATCGGTGACGAGGCCGGTGAACATGCACATTGCCTCATCGGCGTGAAGCAGCAAACCGGAGCGATCAAAAATTTTAAAAATAAGTTCGGCTGTCGACGATGTGGTCGGTTCGACAAAGTTAATGTGACCAAAATTTGGATTGTGCAGGTGATGGTCGATATTAATCACTTTGCCCACCTGCGTTTCGAAATTAATGATGCCGCCCATGCGGTCGGCGCCCGAGCATTCAAACACTATGAGCACATCGTACTTTCCATCGACATGCTTCACATTTTTAATTTGATTGGCGCCCGGCAAAAAGCCCACCGATTTTGGGACCGGGCCATTGTTCTGGATATCCACGCGCTTTTTTGATCCGAGTCGCTTAATCAAACTTCCGAGCGCAAGTTCCGAGCCGATCACGTCACCGTCGGGGTTTTGATGGCCGGACAAACAAAACGTTTGCCCTTCCTTCAGAAGGTCGAGGATCCGGTCGACCGGGGAAGACTCAGTCATGCGATTCTTTATGGATGGTATTCAAAAGTTGATTCACACGGTCGGCCCGTTCGACGCTGTCGTCATAGAAGAACATTAATTGAGGCACGCGACGAAGATTTTCAAGTTTTCCCACTTCGTGCCGGATGTGGGGTTTGGCGCGCTCCAGCGCTTCGGCCGTGTTCTTTTTCTCGAGCGGCGTACCGAGAACCGAATAGTAAATCTTTGCAACGGAAACGTCAGGAGAGAGTTCGGCGCCCGTGATGGTGACAAACCCAAGCCCCGGATCTTTCAGATTCAACGCCGCTTGAGAAACGGTTTGAAGAATGAGTTCGTTAAGACGGACCAGCCGACGCGGGTGCATGGGCCGGCCTCACGCGTCCAACCGTCGAGCGTGCTTTTCGATCACGAAAACCTCAATAAGGTCGCCTTGGTCAAACGCACGCACACCGTCCACCGAAAGTCCGCACTCGTAGCCCTTCTCAACTTCTTTCACATCGTCTTTAAATCGTCTCAGGCTGCTGATCGGCCCCGATCCAATAAGTTGCCCTCCGCGAATCACGCGCGCTTTGCCGTTGCGCGTGACTTTGCCCTCGGTCACCATGCAACCGGCAATCATGCCGTACTTTGCCGAAGGGAACATTCCTTTCACCGTGGCCCGACCTTTCACGACTTCGCGTTCTTCGGGCTTAAGCAATCCTTCCATAGCGGCCTTCACATCGGCCAACATTTCATAAATGATTTGGTACGTGCGAATATCCACGCCCGCGCGTTTCGCTTCCGCTTCCGCCGAGGCTTCCACGCGCACGTGAAATCCAAACACGATCGCATCCGAGGCTTCGGCCAGCAACACATCCGATTCGTTGATATTTCCGACGCCAACGTGCACAAAGCGCAACTGAATAGGGTAGCCCGTCAATTTTCCAAGCGAGTCCTGAATGGCTTGCATCGATCCCTGAACGTCGGATTTCAAAATAATCGGCAAATCTTGGATTTTTCCTTCGGCGATTTTTGCGTGCAAACCTTCGAGCGAAATAAGTGAGGACTTTTTATCGGCCGATTCTTTAAGGAACAATTTGCGGCGCTCCGCAATTTCACGAGCTTCGCGGTCGCTTGTTACGACGGAAAGCTGATCACCGACTTGTGGCACTGTCGACAAACCGAGCAAACGCACCGGTGTGGACGGCCCTGCAACGTCTATGGTGGCCCAATTTTCATCGAGCATCGCGCGCACGCGACCGAACGTCAATCCGCAAACCACAACGTCGCCCATTTTTAGTGTGCCGGCTTGCACGAGCACCGTCGCGACGATACCGCGCCGTTGATCCATGTGCGCTTCGAGGACCACACCTTTCGCCGCACGATCGGGGTTCGCTTTCAATTCCAAAATTTCTGCTTCGAGCAAAATCATTTCCAAAAGTTTATCGATGTTCAGTTTCGTCTTCGCTGAGACTTCCACCATGATTGTTTTGCCGCCCCAGTCTTCGGCGACGAGATCGCGGTTCGCGAGCTCCTGCTTCACTTTCTGAACATTGGCCGTGGGCAAATCAACTTTGTTGATGGCGACAACAATCGGAACACCGGCGGCTTTCGCGTGGTCGATCGCTTCGACGGTTTGAGGCATGACGCTGTCGTCAGCGGCCACAACAAGAATAACGAGATCGGTCGCCATAGCTCCGCGCGCGCGCATCGCCGTAAACGCTTCGTGACCGGGCGTGTCGAGGAACGTGATGGTTCCTTTCGGAAGTTTCACCTGATAGGCACCGATATGTTGCGTGATTCCGCCCGCTTCGCCTTTCACAACGGATGTTGAACGGATGGCGTCGAGCAGCGACGTTTTTCCGTGGTCGACGTGACCCATAACGGTCACAACGGGTGGACGTGGCTTCTTCGCGGATTCCGGTTCCGGTGCTTCGGTTTTCTCATCGGTATAAAGCGACTTCACTTCAAATTCGTAACCAAAGGCATCGGCGACGAGCGCTGCAATATCGGAGTTCAAGCGCTGATTGATCGACGCGGGCGTGCCCAGCGTCAACAACTTCTTAATGACCTCAGCGACATTCACGTTCATGGCCGTCGCCAAATCTTTTACGGCCATCATTTCATTAAATTGAATTTTCTTCTTTGCCGATGGCGCTTCGGTCGTCACCAGGGTTTCGGCTTTTTTCGACTGCGGCCGCTCGGCAATTGCCGGTGCCTTCGGAGCCACCGGTTTCGGCGCTGCCGGCGGGAGCGGCGTAAATTTTGGCTTGGCCATCGGAACCGGCACAACTTTCTTTTGCGGAGCCGCGTGCGGCGTGGGCGGAACCGCGGGTTTGGCCGGAGCCGGTTTTGCGACCGGTGCCACTTTTGCGGGTGCAGGTGCGACGGCTGGCGCTGGTGTCGGTGTTGCGACGGGCGCCGGCGTCACCTTCGGAGCCGGTGTTGGCTCGACCTTTTTCGCTGGAGGAACCACGACGGGCGTGCCGAAACTTGCTGGAGGCGGAGTGATGAAAGGTTTCAGATTTACCGGTTTTCTCTCCGGCTCTTCTTCCTTCTTTGCAACCTTTTTCTTCGGTTTCGCAGCGCTGGCGGATTTCGCCTTTGTCACCTTCTTCTTATCAACCGCGCTATCGTCGCCTTCGTCCGCTTTCTTTTTTGTCGATGGAGCTTTTTTCGTCATGAATAATTACTCGGAAATTTCCTTTGCATGTCCGTTAACGGACTCTTCGATCACGATGTCGCCTTCTTGCGGCTCTTCGTTCGTAACGTCGGAGGCCGTCACGCCCTCGGTCGGAGACAAATTCGGTACCGAAGGCTGCTGCGCCGTTTTTTCAAGTTGCTCTTTGGCCGATTGAATCATTTTTTCGGCTAGTTTTTCGCCAATACCAGCAAACACCGTTAAATCTTCCACCTTGGCGTTCGCTATTTTTTCAAGCGAGTCCATACGGCCGCGAATCAAAACATCCGCGATACGAGGTCCCACGCCTTCAAGTTCGAGAAACATCGCACGCGCCGCCGACGCGTTTGCTTGACTTTGTTGCTTGCGTTGCGACTCGGTCTTGATATCAATTTCCCAACCGGTGAGTTTGGACGCGAGACGCACGTTCTGTCCATTCTTGCCAATGGCAAGCGACAACGCATCATCGGCGACGAGCGCTTCGGCGTGTTTCTTATCCGCGTCAATGATCGAAACGCCAAGCGGCTTTGCGGGCGCTAACGATGAGGAAATAAACGTCGCCGGATCCGTCGAGAACGGGACCAGGTCAATGCGCTCCCCCTGAAGTTCGTTAATGATCGGCCGTACACGCGAACCTTTCACACCAACGCATGCCCCGATCGGGTCAACCTTAGGATTGTTCGATTTAACAACCACTTTCGAACGCTGGCCCGGCTCACGAACCACGGCAACGACCTGAACAGTCTTCTCGTAGATCTCGGGCACCTCTTGTTCAAAAAGACGCTTCACAAAATCTTCGTTCGCACGCGACAAAACAACTTCGGGACCGCGCGGGCCTTTTTCAACGCGCAGCACGAGCACGCGAATACGCTCTCCAACCACCCAATGTTCACGGCGCACTTGTTCGCGCACCGGCAGCACGCCTTCCGCGCGACCAAGATCCACGACCACGTTGCGGTTCACAAAACGATGCACTTGTCCGTTCACGAGCGTGCCTTCTTTCGGTTTGAATTCGTCGTATACGAATTCCCTTTCGGTTTCGCGGATTTTTTGGGTGAGAACTTGTTTGGCCGTTTGCGCAGCAATACGTCCGAACTCTTCGGTATCAATGGGGTAACGAACCTGACCACCAACAGCGGCGTTATCGTCGATTCTTTTCGCTTCCTCGATGCTCACTTCGGTCATTGGGTCGACGACTTTCTCAACGATGACTTTAACAACCACGGCTGAAATTTCACCGGACGGATCGAGGTGCGCTTCCACGTTGACCGCATCGCCCGCGTGTTTGCGATACGCCGATACGAGCGCCTGCTCGATCATTTTTAAGATCTCTTCTTTTTTGATCCCTTTTTCGCGTTCAATTTGGTCCAGAACATGCCCGAGACCACTTTTAATATCCACGACGCCTCCCGTCCAACTCTAAAAATGTTTAAAACGATACCACTGGCTGCAATCGACATTTAGCCAACTGATCCATTGGCAAGTCGACCTTTCGTTTGTCGTCCAATTCCAGACGAATGGAATTCTCGCTGGCCCCAAGCAAGACACCATGAAAATTCTTTTGGCCGTTGAGCGGGTTCAGCAACCGAACGTGCACCTTCTGTCCCGCAAACTTTTGAAAATCCTTTAACTTTCGAAGTGACCGATCCAAGCCTGGCGACGATACTTCCAATACGTACGCGCGGTCCAATACATCCGACGCATCGAGAATCGTTCCCAAACGGTGACTCCAGTCGGTACAGTCGTCCAATGTGATGCCGTTGGGTTTATCGAGAAAAAAACTTAGCGTCCACCCACCGTGTGATTTTTGATACGTTAAATCAACCAATTCGACGTCTTCTTTTTCCAAAATAGGGGTGACCAATTGCTCAATTTTGGTTAAAAGATCGTTCACAGCGGCACCACATCCCTCTAAAATTAAAAAAAGTGGCCTTTCTCGGGCCACTTCCAGGGCGCTAGTGTATTGATTTCGAGCGGATGCGTCAAGCAAACGAAACAAGCTGCAAATCATCGGAATTTGATGATAAAAATCAATTATTCGAGCTGGAAAATCACTGGGTAGATATCTACACTTAATCCATGGCGTACGACCCATCCAATTATTACGACAGCCCCGAAGAACTAGAATTGCGCCGACGCCGCGCGACAAAGAAACGAATTCGCCTACTCGCCGTTATTTGCATTGTTTCCATTGGCGCGAGAATAATGATCAGAAATCCGGAACCTCCGAAACAGGTGGATCGATCAAAGGAAAAACTTCGTGTGGTGCCGGGAATGTTGGACAAACTTTCGGCCTCGACCCTTGCAAAAATGGATCCGGTGCTTTTGGCGCGGATTAAAGCGGAAGAAGCACGAATGAAAGAGGAAGAGCTCCAGAAATCCGCATCCTCAAAATGGGGCTCTTACAAACCCGCTGAACAGCCGGTCACCGATTCATCCGAAGAAGAGAAACTGAAACAGACACAGTACGCCTACATCAAACGCCAACAAAAACGAATGGAACAATTGGAAACCCAACGCAAAGCCGTCGATTCCTCGAAAAATATACTGATCCTGTTTCGCAGCGGTGGGCTTCTGAAAGTTGAAAACGTCGACACACAACCACATCAGTACCGCATCCGCGTCGACAAATCTCTGTCGGCTTCTTATTCGAAATCGCTCGTTTCCGCAGTGAACACCGATGCTTCAACCTGGACAGAACCAATTCCCGCTGGGTCCGTCCAATTGAAACCCGCCCGAGGAATTACAATTACGGTCGCACGCGAAACCGCGAAACGCATCACTCTCAAGACGACCACGGATGAATCCTAAAATTCCCCGCTGCCAATCGTCGGGCTACACGCTTATCGAAGTTCTCATGGTGGTGATCATCATCGCAATTCTCGCATCGATCATGTCGCCACACTTCGACATGTTGTTGCAGAAAGCGTATCAATCGAATACCCGCAGCAATCTGGGGTCAATCCGTTCGGCGATCGCGCTGTACTATTCGGATCAGCTTGGCACGTATCCGTTGGCATCGGTTCCCGATGGCGATCCGGAAACATATGGAGTCAATCTGTCGCAAGCACTGTGCCCGCACTATATACAGACAATACCGACGCCGATTTTGCGGGATCGTCTTCTAACCGGCGGTGGATTCAGGTTTGATGACATGGCCGACACCGCGAGCCGGTCAAACCCAAAACGAGATGTGTTTATTCTTCGAGGAACACCGGGATTTGTTCCGATCGATCGGCCGTTCATCTATGACCCTGCGCAGGGATTCATTTATTTGAACGACGATAACTACGATTTCAGCGGTGGAAAAATTTTTTACGAGTGGTAGACAATTTATTTAAGGTAGATCGTCAGCTTTTCAAGTTTCCCTTCCCGCAGCGCCATCGAAGCGTCCCATGTCAGGTGGCGCCCGTTGTGGCGATAGAAACGTCCGTCCAAAATCCATTCGTACCCGACCAGCTTCGCGGCACCCGCGCCAAACGTATTTTTACGCGATTCGTTCACGTATGTTACTGGGACGCCAAACAAATGCAGCGAAAATGTGTTTTTTCCATGCATCAACGAATCTTCCTTTGTGAACCAGTCTTTCGGAAGCGTGGGATCCGGAGAGAACACGACTTCGCTATCGATCGTCTTAAACATTTTCTGTCCGAACACAAGGATGTAGGTCATGCTCAAAAATTCGGACGTTGCTCCGGATAAACGGGCAACATACCCGCGACCATGATACTCGGCGTTTGGAAAAGCCGAGCTCGCAATGAATGAAGAATTTTCATAGATCGAGCGCCCATAAACTTCCGGATTGTGGAACGCGATCCAACCGGTTTCAATTTCGCGGAAAAACGTATCGGTCATTCCCGCACGCAACAGTTCCAGCAAATACTTGTAGTGCATGTGCAAGAAAATCGATTCGTTCTCGAGCCAGCCCGGAGAGAAAACGCACACACGGCCAAGTTCCGTCGTCTCGTTTGTCAGCGGCGCGTTTAGGCGGTACATTTTTACTTCGCGGTCATACAGTTCCGATTTTTTGACCGCGTTGTACAGTTTGCGCGCATCACCGGGCTTCAGTGTTTTCATCGCGTGCACGGCGCCTTCGAGGAACGGCGGCAAACGATGCTGCTTCCACACGATAGTTGCTAACGAATGACGCCAGCCATCGCCGAGATCGGACCCGTCAACGTCGTAATAGAAATACGACGTCGGAATTCCCGTTTCGGGATCCATGGCTTTCTTTTCAGCGCGCGAAAGCGCCGTCGAAACGACAGTTAAAAAGTTCTTCAGCTCCAACACGCGAATATTGCGCGTTTTGCCCGACATTCCCATGAACGTACGCGCACGAAAATCCTCACGTGCGGTGGACAGACGGTCCCATACGGGAACGAAATCCTTCCCATCATAAAGCTCGAGCCCCTCGTGAACTTCGCGCAAGAACGAATACAGTTCGGATGGAATATCCACGGCTTTATTTTCCGACAACGGCAAAACCTCATCGATGATAAATTTCACAAGGCGATGCAGCTCGAACATTTCGTGTGACGAAGAGCCGATAATTCCCGGCAAACCATTCAGAGCATCGCACCATCCCGGCTTGTCTGCCTCCATTTCAAGACCGACGCCATGCGGATCGAGCGAGCTTGCCTTTACGGTGGCCAACGCCAACAACTTCGTAAAGAAATTTACTTGAAGAATGTCGCCCTGGCCGTTTTCCGTCCGAACTTTGTTCGGCTGCGTGAGACGCGCCTTGATGAGCTCCGCCTTTTGCGGACTTTCTACAACAGCGCCGTATTGGCGAATTTTTTTGTCGGACGTAAGAATGTATTTCTCGCGCCGCGGACGAACGAAGTGATCGGAATCATAAAACGTGAAATCGTTCTTCTCATAGAACAGCCATTTCTTTTTTTCCGGGAACATGGCGACAAACAAATCAAGATGATCCAAGTTGTAAATCCAGTGATCAATCCAGAAACCTTCGCCGTGCTGGACGCCCTGATGCGGCGTGGAAATATTCATGACATCGCGGAACTGGTTGTTCACGTTCAACGGGTCCACCGAATACCGGCGAATGAATTCGTAAATTTGCCCGATGAGCGCCGGTTGGCGGATAAGCGCCACATAATCAGCTCGCGCACGATCCGTCATGTTGAGATCGAGGCGATTCAAAATATCTTTCGGAACCGAAAACCGAACGGGGTTCACCACAAGCGGATTAAAGCCATCCAACTGAAGCATGTTGAAAAACATTTCAAGGTTTGCGGTGCCAACTTTTGGATTTACCAGCAAATCGTTGCGTCTGTTTTGATTCACGTCGCGGAAATTTCCGTTCCCTTGCGAATAGGCCGTCGCCGACACTTGGAAGTTATTGTAATCCCGTTCCATGTCGCCGTGCTTGCGCGCGAACACGTGGGCCACATGCGGGCTCAACGTTGGCGCGGCCGGTGGTGGACCAAAAATAGCCGGAAGTCCACCGCGTAGCACGTTGTCCATGAACGTGGTGGAAGCGTATTGGTTAAGCGTTTCGTTTCCGCTTGTGAATCCAAAATTCCCAACGAGATCGACATATACTTGTTTCATTTCGGCGCGCTTCGAATCAAAATAATTTTTCTGTGATTTCACGGACACCGCATAATGATTCGCTTCGGCCACGCTCTCGACGTACCCGTAGAAGGACGTCCATGTCCGAGATTGTTTCGCCGCGATGTTTGTAGCGTTCGAAAAAAATGCCGACGGCATAATGTTTGACGTGAGTTGCTTGGGGCTCGGCTTTACACGGTCCAGTGATTCCAATGTTTTTTGAAACGACGTGTCGGACCCGAACACAAGCGATGGGTCCACGATCGGCGCCAGAAAGTCCTCATCGAAAAGAGAAAACGCGAAAAATCCGCTATCAAGGAACTTGATTTCCGGCCGATCGCTCGGTTCAATCTTCAACTTGAACAGCGGCACGTTCGCTTTCAGATTCACAACTTCCGCAAACGCTTCGATTGTGCGGCTCATGTTTTTCACCAGGAAATCGTTCATGCCGAAAGGAACGATGCGCGGCATCCCATCAACCACATTTAGTGAGAGTGTTTTGTTTCCGATGTTTTTGATAGTCAACGATCGAGCGAGCACCGCACAGTTTTCGTTTGGAACCCCAAAGTATGTTACGGTCACTTCAATTCCCAACTCTGCATTCTTCTCACGGAATTCGACTTCGTACGGGCGGGATACCATGGACTGATGGTGACGTGCGCTTGATTCGATCGAGAATGGCTCGTAAACCGCCGATTTTCCGTTGCCGGATTGGATAAATGTGCGAAAACCCACGAGCGGAGTGGCTTGATACGCTTTATTGGCCGCGAGAAATTCCATCATGGCGCCATCTTTGTTGTTCACACCAAAGCCAGCGATACCTTGCCCGCGGTTCGTAAAGAACACCCACATTGGTTTGCCGGTTAAACCGGCGAGCGCTGGAAGAAAGTTAGAAAACGGCGCGGCGGAGTTGTAATGATCAATAACAAAACTTTCGCCTTGTGCGGTGAATTTGGGTTTCATGATTGTCCTTTAATTCGCGGGATTCAGATTAGGGTTGACCGTTGGAAGGAAAGTCTTTAAGGATTTGGCCCGGACGGCGGGAATCCCCATCCTCCCGGCATACGGTCCGCCATTTTTTCCATCTGCTTAAGAAGCTCCGTGGGGCGGACTTGGCTGTCTCCGGAGGACCACGACAGAATATTGAAAATCATCATTGCGATAGCGCCAAACGCCGGGTGCGGCTTTTCCATCGCCATCGTTTTAAGCGCTTCCATTTCGGCCGTAATTTCACCGTATTCGCGTGTGGATTTGAAAATCCGTTCTCCGCAACCGCGGCAATATTTGTCTGCCGGGTTTGTTGTCCAACCACACTTGTGCGTCGCGTCCGAAGCCATCAAATCCTCCAAAAAATCAATTAAGAGCGAATGATAGCCGATTGCCTATCTAGTAATCAATCCCGGGTTGCGCCATTATTCCTTTCTGATACGGATGTTTCACTTCGCGCATTTCTGTTACGAGATCCGCGTCATCCACGAGCTCCGCGGGGGCATCACGGCCCGTCAGGATCACATGCGCATTTTTGGGACGCAGCTTCTGAATGGTACGCCGCACGTCGTCAACGTACAGGAAATTGTATTTGAGAACATAAATCAGCTCATCAAAAAGATACACATCGTGTTGGCCCGCCTCGAGAAACTCTTTGCATTTGTCCCAACCTTTCCGGGCCAAAGCCATATCTTTCTCAAGACTCTTGGTTTCCCAGGTGAAACCTTCCCCCACCGCAAAATAATCCACCTGCTTGCCAAATTTTTCAAGCGATTTGATCTCGCCCGACACCCACGATCCTTTGATGAACTGGACTACCGCCACCTTGAAGCCGCGCCCGAGAGATCGGAACGCGGCCCCAAAAGCGGCCGTGGATTTGCCCTTGCCGTTTCCCGTATAAATAATAAGGAGGCCCTTCTTAATACGCTTGTCGGGCCCCTTAAATGTTCGCGGGGCGACGTCTTTCATGAATTAACGAAACGCCAAGGTCGCGCCGGCGACATAATTGCGCGTTGCCTGAGGAACGGGGGTTCCAAACGTAAACGACTCGGCGTAAAGCTTATCGGTAATATTGTTCACTCCAGCAAACATTGTGAGTGCTTTTATCTTTTCTTCAAGACGTATGTTCCAAAGTGTGTACGATGGTAATTCTTTGCCGCCATCGTTGTCATTTTGGAACTGCTTGCCCGAATATTGCAACGTATTGATGAAGCGGGCCCCCGCTGGCAAACGCGCAATCAGTCGATAATTTCCAATGAATTTCGGCGTCAAGCGCAGATTCACGTACTCCGTGGATGTCGTCGAATTTCCTTTTGCGCGCTGAAACGTACCGTTCAATTCGTGCGTGATGAAACCCGTTTGAGCGGAAACATCCACTTCAGCGCCGGCCAATTCGGCTCGCGACGCATTTTGATACGTGTCGTCGTTGCCGTTTCCGTCGGTGTCCACCGTCGCAATGCGGTCTTTTATTTTCGTGTAATACCCCGACACGCCAAATTTCATACCGTGCGCTCGCACTTCGGTACCGAGATCGTACGTCCACGCGGTTTCCGGCTGAAGGTTTGGATTTCCTACGAAATCAAACGCGGGGAAAAGCGGGTCGCGCGCATCGATGTACAAGTTCACCAGCGTTGGCGCGCGGTACGCGCGCGCGGCGTTCGCGGAAATTTTCCAATTTTCCTGCGCCTGATAAACCAATGCCAACCGCGGATTCCACTGATGGCCAAATGTTGACTGTTGATCGTATCGCAACGCGGGCATCACGCTCAATTTACTGAGGTGAAATTCGTCCTGTGCGTATCCGCCCCAATTGGAAATATTGTGCGAGGCTTGCCCCTGCGAATCGCGCCCATCCCACTCGTACGCGCCGCCGAGAATCAAACCGTTCACAAACGCCACGCGCGTATCGTTTCCAAGTATCGTGTTGTGAAATTCCGCGAACGGCGTGGTGTCCGGGGCCGATCGGAGCGCATAGGATTCGTCCAAATTAAAGAAATTCGTTTCGACCTGCGCGCCAGAACCGAGGGGCATCCTTCCCTTAAGTCGCGCTTTGTGCAGGTTGTCTTCGACACGCTGCGTTGGTGTGTTCACCTGCGCGCGTTCTGTTTCTCCATTCCATTGATCAAACGCCACAGGCGTTCCGTTCGGCGTGCCCAATTCATGCTGGGTGAAGTCGAGGGCCAAGTCCACACGCGCACCGTTATCAAACGAGCTGCCGATATTGGTCGTGACGTTCGTGTCGTTCACGTCGCCATTCACTTGGTAGCCTTCCGTTTCGTAGTGATTGGCTGTCACGAAATAATCGAGCAGCGATGCTTTACCCGAGACCTGCGCGGCGTTGATTTTGGTTTTGTAGGAGCGACCTTCAAAACCAAATTTCGCTTCGGCCTCCGTGGTTTTTTTCTTCGTAATGATGTGGATCACACCGCCGATCGTATTCGCGCCGTACAAACCTGGTGAGCTGCCGCGCACCACTTCGATGCGCTCAATGTTGTCGACCGGAATGATGCCGATGTTGACGGATTGAATCGACACCCCGCCGAGCGGCTGATCATCAACAAGAATCTGAACCTGATTCGAATCGGGCACGCCACGAATGCGCACCGACGCGAGCGATCCCAATTCTCCTCCGCGTTGAACGTCAATACCCGGCAACAGCGACAAAACCTCGGCGACGCTGTTGGCACCGGAATCCTTTATCTGTTGCGCCGTAAACACCGAAATATTGGTCGGCAATTTCGACATCGGCGTGGCCTCGCGCGTTAATGACACAAACGCCGGATCGGAACTCTCATCGGTATTTTCGGCCTTAATAATAGGAAGGACAAACAACAGAACTGCTGCAAACACCCAGAACAACCGCTTCATATTTCTTCTCCTGATAGAAATTTCAGGTGGAAGGAGCGTCCGTAAAAAAGAAAACCCCAGGCCCTACGAGAGCCTGAGGATGAAACCAAGCGAATTGGTCATACCCATCGTTCATTAACCTCGAACAAACGATCGCCCTCTTCCTAGGCAGGTCTCCTGGCTTGCGATGTTTTGCCATCGCTTACAGTTGCGGGACAGCTCCCGATTCGCATTGAAAAACCAAATGATTTCACGGGATTCCCTATTCTCCCACCAAGGTTACTTTGGCAGGCACCTAAGAACTGATGTATCGAGTAAAGCAAAAAACAGCGCAAATAAAAAACGTCCATTTAAAATATCATCTTTGCGTCAATAAAAACGTCATGGTCATATTCCTAAAGGTCGACCGACGTTTTACCGGACCGCTAAAATGAAACCACCTAGTAACCCATAGATTGCAAAAGCCATGATTATTAAAGTTGGTGCAATAATAAGGAATCGCACCAACAACCTCGGATATTTACTGCGATGAATCTGAAAAAAAAGAGCGTGCAAAAGCATGGCGAATCCCCAGTCCAATACACCCACCACAACCGCACCAAGGCCGTTAACGGTAACGACTCCTCCGATCCGGCTAAATCGCACACCGCTTAGCGAGAAAATACATGCGGTACCATACAAGGCAAAGAAAGCAGGAACAGCAATTCCGAGGATGCTTTTAACAAGCGGGTGGCTGAACATCGATTTATCTGTCATAGGAACTCCGATTTCTAATGAGATTTCACAATATATGATCCGGGGCACCAATACAAAACTTGACACGGCCCCTCGCACTTTGGTAGTGAAGCGCTGTTCACATCATAACCGATGCGGATTAAGGCAATGGCGCCTTCTCCAAGGGACTTCCCTGGGGAAGGTTTTTTTTTGCCAAAAAATTCAGAAAAAGAGAGGATACTATGGCCGCGCTACAGGAAATTCTTAAAGCAAGCACCACGAATGGCAAGCAATGGAAGGCACGAATGACAAAAGCAAACCATGATGATGTGACCGACGTATTCGGATCCAATGTTTTCAACGATCGCGTTATGAAAGAGCGGCTTCCGAAAGACACCTACAAAGCTTTGAAACAAACCATCGAAAGCGGAACGCCGCTGACGCTGGAAGTGGCCAATGTCGTCGCGAACGCGATGAAAGATTGGGCCATCGAAAAAGGAGCCACGCACTACACACACTGGTTCCAACCGTTGACCGGCAAAACCGCCGAAAAACATGATTCGTTCATCGCTCCCACACCGGACGGCGGAATCGTGATGGAATTCTCGGGCAAACAACTTATTCAAGGGGAGCCAGACGCTTCTTCGTTCCCGTCGGGCGGCCTTCGAGCAACATTCGAAGCGCGTGGTTATACCGCTTGGGATTGCACCTCTCCCGCCTTCTTGAAAGAAGATGCGGCCGGTAACGTCACTCTCACTATTCCAACGGCGTTCTGCTCGTACACCGGCGAAGCGCTCGACAAGAAAACCCCTCTTCTCCGTTCCATGGAAGCCGTTTCGAAACAAGCGCTCCGCGTTCTCCGCGCGCTTGGCAACACCACCTCGAAGCGTATCACCGCAACGGTCGGTCCGGAACAAGAATACTTCTTGATCGATAAAAAATATTACGACCAACGCCTCGATCTCATCACCTCGGGCCGCACGTTGTTCGGCGCACCAGCCCCGAAAGGACAAGAGCTCGAAGACCAATATTTCGGCGCGATCAAAGACCGCATCTCCGCCTTCATGAAAGACTTGGATACCGAGCTGTGGAAAATGGGCGTGCTTTCAAAAACCAAACACAACGAAGTGGCACCAGCGCAATACGAAATGGCCCCCATCTTCTCGACCACAAACATTGCCACCGATCACAACCAACTCGTGATGGAAACGATGCAGAAAGTGGCGCTCCGCCATGACCTCGTGTGCTTGCTGCACGAAAAACCGTTCGCAGGCGTGAACGGATCCGGCAAACACAACAACTGGTCGTTGGCCACCGATGATGGCTTGAACCTGCTCGAACCGGGCAAAACTCCCCACGACAACGAACAATTTTTGGTTTTCGTTGCCGCCGTGATCAACGCCGTCGACAAACACGCGGACAAACTCCGCGCCGGTGCCGCAAACACAGGAAATGATCTCCGCTTGGGCGCGAACGAAGCACCTCCCGCCATCATCTCGGTGTTCATGGGCGAAGAATTGACGGACATCTTGACGAGCTTGGGCAAAGGCAAAGAAGCGAAATCAAAAGGCCAACATTACCTGAACATCGGTGTGGATTCGTTGCCGGCGCTTCCAAAAGATAACACCGACAGAAACCGCACCTCGCCGTTTGCTTTCACCGGAAACAAATTCGAATTCCGCATGGTGCCGTCGTCCGCTTCGATCGCTGGACCGAACACGGTTTTGAACGTGATCGTCGCTGAATCATTAGACGAAATCGCAACGCGCCTCGAAAAAGCGAAAGATGTGAACAAAGAAGCCGCCGCGATCGTGAAAGAAGCCGTGAACGAACACGGCCGCGTGATCTTCAATGGCAACGGTTACACCGATGAATGGGTCGCCGAAGCGAAGAAACGTGGATTGCCGAATATTAAGTCAACGGTTGAAGCCGTTGGCTACATGGCGAACAAAGATGCGATCCGCCTGTTCGAGAAATACAAAGTTCTTTCCGGTGACGAATTGCACTCGCGTTACGAAGTCTATTTGGAAATATACGCGAAGAACATCAATATTGAAGCCCAAGCAGCGATTGCGATGGTGAAAAATCAGTATATTCCAGCAATCGTCAGCTACACGACCGATCTTGCGAACAGCGTGGCTGCTCTCAAAGCGGCCGGCGCATCGAACAAAGTCCAGAAAGACTTGCTCGACCAAGTGAACGACCTGCTTGAATCCGCGTCGAAGAAACTCGCGACGCTTGAATCGCTCACGAAGAAAGCGCAGGGCGAGAAAGAAGCGAAAGACAAAGCGGAAACCTATCGCGACGAAGTGGTGCCAGCAGCAAACGCGCTGCGCGCGGACATCGATGCGATTGAAACGCTGGTCCCAGCCGACAAATGGCCGGTTCCGTCCTACGCGGAGATGCTGTTCAAACTATAAGAATGCCGTCATCCTGGCACGTCGTTGGCCAGGATCCATTTAAAAGAAAACCCCCGATCAGAAAGCTGATCGGGGGTTTTTTATTTCAAAGTGAGCGCTGGATAACAACATTCCAGCGCGACGAAGTCAAAGGAAAACTGGGGTGGGCGAATTTCGCGGGATGGCAGTGCGAAAATCGGCCCGTGGGAAAATGCAGTCGCGCTCCTCGCAGAATTGAACAAAACTCATATCGAGCCGCACGTGCTCAATCTGTTCGGCAATTTGGCGGAAGCGGTCCAAATGTTCCCGGAATCGCTTCGTGGCGTAGGGTACCGTCGTTCCGGTCGTCATGATAAACGCCCAGTCGCTTGATTGCATCAAAAGCAATTCACGCATCATCTGATTAAGAGCGCGCCGCAAATCCCCCTCCGCGTGTTCGAACCGCTGAGCCAACTCTTCCATCTTTTCTTCGGCCCAATGCTGATGGCGATAAATCCAAGAATTTCCGCCGTTCAACCAAACAAGGTTGTGACCTTCGGAACCCCACGTGGACGGATTGGGTTTTTGCAATTGCCGCACCGCATGGCGATCCAAATAATCGCCGCACGTGATAAGTTCTATTTCATTTTGGTCGTGCGAAATTTTTCGAATTAAAAACTCCAAAAAGTCCGGCCCTTCGTACCACCAATGGCCAAACAACTCTGCATCGTACGGCGAGATGATGATTGGCGGAGCGTCGGTTTTCATATTAAGGTGACGGACTTGGTGTTGCCGGTTGAACATAAAGTTGCCCGCATGCTCGGCGGTTTTTTCGCGCGCTTTGTGCGGATCGTAGTATCGTTTCTGAGACAGATCGACGTTTGCGCCGGTGATCGAGTGATATTTAATTCCAATTCCGCGTCGCACGCCGTCCGAATGCAAATAGGGCTTGATGTAATCCAAATCCGCGTCGTAACCGAGATCCCGGTAGAATTCACGATAAACAAAATCCCCTGGATACCCTTCCTTTTGACTCCAAACCTGTTTGCTCGATTCCGGATCGCGCGCAAACGCGCTCACGCCGCGCTCGGTCACAACCGGCGCGTACACGCCGTAAACCGGCTGCGGGTCACCGAACACAATGCCGTGCGAATCGAGAAAAAAATATTCGATGCCGGCTTCCGCAAGAATGGCATCGACACGGTCGTCGTAACCGCACTCGGCGAGCCAAATGCCACGCGGCTTGCGTCCAAAAAAGCCCTCGTGCGCGCGCACGGCCGTTTGCACTTGCGAACGCAGCGCGCTCGTTGGTTTCATGAGCGGCAAAAACCCGTGCGTCGCTGTGCACGTGATGAGTTCCAAGTGCCCGGAATCTTGGAGACTTCGAAAACTGTTAAGCAGACGCCCACCGTGACGATGGAAAACGAAATCCTTCGCGTTTGTGAAATTAGCGAGATAGTGACGGGCCAGCATTTCAACATGCGACCCCCGGTTTGTTTTGATTTCTTTCTCCAGTAACTCGATCCGTTTGTCGATGTATTGCGATAGCCGTCCCCGCAAAAGCCCGTCTTCCATCATCGTTGCGAGCGGCGGCGTAACACTCATGGTGACACGGAACGTCAGCCCCTCGGAACGCATTTGCTCAAACCGGGACAAAAGCGGCACGTACGTCTCGGTTACACCTTCAAAAAACCAATCTTCTTCGAGGAAATCCGGAAATTCAGGATGGCGAATAAAAGGCAGGTGCGCATGAAGAACAAGCGCCAAATATCCGATGGGCTGACCCGTCATCTCGAAGCCTCTTGATAAGATGACGGAAGGCCGGTAGTGTTCCATTCCAGGGCGCTCGTACCGCCCGTTCCCCACCGACCGCTCGCGAACACGCCGTTTCCATTTATTTCAAACCGCTGCTTGCTGCGAACATCAACGAACACCGCACGCCGATTCGGGCTCGGCGCATTTCGCGGTGTTCGCACGAGTTGCGAGCGCAGCAAAGGAAACGCTTTTCCGTTTTTTGAAAATCCAATCAACTCGATCACGTATTCGGTCGCAGGGTTTACGTCAATCCAAAAATCCCCCATTGCCTGCAGACCGCGCGCCAACATTTTTTTTGAGTTATTGGAGCAATTCTCAAGCGACAATCCGTAATCCACATAGTCGTGCTTGGTCCATTCCCAGAACGCGTACGCTTTCGTGGGGGATTGGACTAAAAAGCTGAGCGCGTTTGTGTTGGTGCGATCCGGTGGAGGCGGCCCCCAACTTTCGATAAAACGCTTCAGCTCGCCGGACCCGGTGTGAACTTTCTTCAAAATGCGCGGCAATACGGAACCAGCGGGCGGGTTCGCCAACAATTCTTTATACGCTTCCAGATGAGAGCGCAGCGACCGATCGGACGCCCAGCGCCGCAATTTGAAAGCCAAGGTTTCGAGCACGCCTTCGAAACCATGACCATTTCGCGAAATCAGGCCTCGTGGCATAAGATGGTTTTCAACCAGGCCAATTCCATCGGCAAACAGAAGGCCTGCTTTTAAAAAACTTACGCGCCCAAAGAACTCCAATCCTTCCGGATGAAACAAATCACTCGGCACGCCCAAATAACTCAGAACGGTCGGAGCAAAGCCTCCGTGTTCGCGGAACGAGTCCACGTTTAAAAATGTGCGCGTGTTTTTGAAAATGCGACTGCCGTTTTTTTGTAGCTCAAGAAACAGGGGCAGAAGCCCGCCTTCCCAATCGAATATGTGAAAAATATCAACCGGTCGTTTCAGTTGTTCGGCCACCGCTATCGCGGCTTTGTTGTAAAGCGCATTTTCCAGCGCAGGCTCGAGAGACGGCATTGCCACCATGTAAATTCCCGGTGAAACCGAGCCGCGCGTGAGCTTAATGACATCAACATTGTATTCTTGAGCAAGACGAATCGTGTGGCGGACGGTGCGAGAAGAGGAGAGTTTCGTTTTTGGAAGAAGCGTGGGATCGTTCGGTATAACTATGTCAAGCTTGATTCCTTCCTCTACCAACTTCGGAATCACAGATCCCGGTCTTGCCTTCACTTCCCCTTTCGAACGATAGAAGAAACGGCTTGTGGGGCAGACCCATATGACATGGGGTGCTTTCTTCATAAATCGGTACGCCAATAGTACGACTTTGAGACGGAAATTACTTGGTTAACACCACTTTTTCCTGACTCGTGTTCAGCGCTGTTATCGGGTAGGGTAAAACGATTTTTTCGGCTGAAAAACGTTTGAGGAGCGCCTTGCAAAACTCGTGACGGACAAGTCCCGCATCCACAAAAGCTTTTACGCGCAAGACCACCGTAAAGTTGACACTCGAGGAGCCGAACGTGTGAAACCGGACCAGTGGCTCAAAATCACTCACCGCGCCCACGGTATTTTTTAAGACGTGCTTCGCGACGTCAACGGTCACGCGCTCAACAAATTCAAGGTCGGAATTGTAGTGAACGCCAACCTCAACGGTCAACGCTTGTTCCGGCGACGGGTAGTTGAAATTGATGATGCGTGCGTTTACGAGCGCTTTGTTGGGAATGATAACCATGTTGTTTGGCAACTGGCGCACCCAACTGGAACGCCAACCGATCTTTTCCACGAAGCCCTCTTCTCCGGTGTCCAGCCGAACAAAGTGGCCGGGGAGAATCGGCTGATCGATAAGGATCTGTAAACCTGAAAAAATATTTTCAAAGGTGGGCTGCAGCGCGAGAGCGACGGCCAACGAGCCGATGCCGAGCGACGCAATGATTGGCGTAATCGACACGCCGATACTGTCCAATACAACAAGCGTTCCGATGCTCAGCACCAAAACGTGAATCACAGCGGACGAAAACGCCTTTGATCCTCTTAGCACATCCATTTTTTCTGCATAGACGTCGAGCAGGTTGTGCAAAAGCAAATTCACGAAAAGAACCGACGAACCCAACGAGACGATTTTCGATAACAACGTCATCCGTTTTAACAACACCGGCGGAAGCCCAGGGATCACGTAGTGCAGCATCGCGGCGATGCCCCAAACGCCGATCATCAGCATAATGGGAAAGTTAGCAGCATCGATGATGGCGTCATCGATTTTGGTTTCGGTTTTACTGGTTAGCGCGCGCAGCCATACAAAAAGAATCTTCTTAATCGCCCAACCGATGAGAACCCACGCAACGTAAAGACCGAGCGCGACGAGCCAAAGGGGCACCGCGACACCGAAAATATTTTCGGTCGGCAGAACTAGCCGCCTTTGTTAGCGGAAGGCGTGCGGCGTTGAGAAAGGCCACGGAAAAATCCTACTTTCCCGGCCATCTTTCCCATCCAGCCTTGCTTTTGCTCCTGGGGTTTGTGCGACGGAGAACCAGATTGCTTCCCCGCCTCTTTTTCGTTTTTCGCGGCTTCGGCAGCAGCGACTTTCGCGGCGTTCAACGCTGCTTTCTCGCGTTCCTTGCGATTGACCGCTTCGTCTTTTTCGAGGTGGCACTTCTTATATTTTTTTCCCGAACCACAATGGCACGGATCGTTACGACCGATGATTTGAGACATATCAGCTCCTTACAGAAATTTTTCTTCGAAAAATTTCGGGGTGACTGGACTTGAACCAGCGGCCTCTTGCTCCCAAAGCAAGCGCTCTAGCCAACTGAGCTACACCCCGGTCTTCGCGAAGGAAGATCGGGGTGCAATTTAGGATTTTTCGACGGATCTAAGTAGACGAATGTGGAGCGAAATTAAAGACCGCCCCCACCCCCGCCACCCGCGCCCGCTCCACCCGCTCCTGTGGAACCGCCCGTGCCCGAGCCACTGCCCGTACCCGTTGTGCCGCCGCTCGCCCCTGTTCCTCGTGAACCAGATCCAGTGCCTGCGCCGCCAACGCCATTGTTGGGCGTGCCGGAAGATCCGGGGGTACCAGTGCCGTTTCCCATGCCGTTCGTTGTGTCGCGGGTTCCATCTTGAATTTCGGGAGCCGTCTGATCGGAACCGGGACGCGGCGACGTGCCGGTCGTCGAGTTATCGCGATTACCGAGCGTGTCGTTGGTTCCGTTGTCGTTTGTAAACGGTGTCGGATTTGTTTGCGGAGACATAATCGTGTCTTGGCGCGTTCCCGTTTCGGTTGTCGTGTTGTTATTCGTGGTGGTGTCTCGCCGGCGTGCCATGGCGAAACTCGCTGTCACGAGAAACACCGTTGCGGCCGACGTCAAAACTTTTGCTCGAAATTTCATATTTCCTCCTCGTTAGCGACCGGCATGAACCATTTTTTCTTCTTGCGTCTCAGGAATTTCGCCGGTCATAAGCTCTTGTTTGCGCTGCATCATGCGTTCCCCGAGTTCGTTGAGATCGATTTCGGTCTTTCGAACCTTCGGAAACATTTCCCCTTCTTCCTCTTTAATGTGGTGACGAACGTTTTCCGCCAACACGGTGAATTTTGCTTCGTAGGTACTGTCATCCGAATCCAACTCGGACAACTCAGCGATAAGAAATTTCGCGACGTGATGTTCCTCGGCGGCCTCATCCATTATTTCTTCGTCGTTTTCTTCAATTTCTTTACGTACTTCGGGATAGAAAATCTCTTCTTCAATCGTCGAATGGATTTTCAATTCCTTAATAGCGGTTTCAGCGAGTTCTTTTTTTTCTTTGTTTTCGTCTGATTTTTCATACTGCTCAAACAAATCCTTCACTTTGTCGTGATCTTCCTTAAGAAGTTTTAGCGCGTTCATGGATTCTTTCTTCTTCATAGCTCCTCCTTTCGACAATTCATTTGGAATTGTCTTGTAACAGCAATACGGGACGCGATTTGAATAGTTCGCTTAGGCGGATTTCCGGGCTGTACCGACGGCTTTGAGAATACCGTGCAATGTTCTTGAGGTAGGATAGAAATTGGTTTTTACGGGTTTTCGATTATCGAACAGAACGCCGTCGGCTTTCATTGAAGAAAGATTTAAAGAAAATGTCTGTTCGTCGACCTTCTTTTGCTGATTCTGTCGGCGATTCAGTTCTTTCTCCAGTGCTTCTGCAAGGGGCCGGCCACCGAACAACCGTCCAGAATTAATTCGCTCGATCAGGTTTGCGATCGACTTAGCGGAAACACTCAACGTGTCCTTCTTGACATTCTCAGGATCGGACCAGCGCTCGACATACCACGGCTCCGTGAACCCGATATACTCAAATTCACGCTGGTTTAAGTGAAAAATTTCGGACGGATGATCAATGTTCGTAACCACGGCGAAATCCACGATTTGAATACCCATCTTTTTAATCACGCCGGCTCTTGTTTGCTTCAAATAGTCGAGCGCCGCGTCTCGCACAATCCTGGGCATGGCCGGCGCGCCGGAGGAACCTCCACGCGCAAGAGCCAGCACCGCCGACATCGATAGCGAATTAAAATCCGCGGTTCGCAACGACGGATCGTGGCTCCAACGTTGTTCAAACGTGGCCGAAATATGCGGTCGCAAATATTCCAAATCGGCCGGAGACAGCAAAGGCATTTCCGTCAATACGCGCGGCTGAAAGTCGCCCCCTTTTAAAAATTCTATTTGTCGTAGGTAGATGACCAACGTGTTTCCGCTGGACTGAAAAAACGTCGGCACGTCCTTCATGATCATCGTGAACTCTTTTCCCGTTTCGGACAAGGTCCAATGCGCTCGCCAATTCTGAATGACCGCGATGTCATTGAGAGTCGCCAGCGCAAACCGCCTTTTGTCGTCGTCCTCGAAGTAAGACTGGCGATCCGCCGCCCGGTCTTTCATATGGAACACATCCAGAAGTATCGATCGGCGAACAACGGGCCACCCGTTCGCGTTGGACAATTCGATTTCACGTTTAATTGTGGGATGCAAAAACGGGATCACTCCGAAATAGGTCCCCACATAAGGAATTGAAAGCAACAGAAACGCGGCAACGAACCATCTTTTTCGAATCGAGCCACGCGGATTTAATGTCGAGAGCAAAAACGGTGTTAAATCAGACCTAAAAAATAAAACCAATAGTTGGATGGCGTCCTTCACAACGAGTCCGATGCCCACGTACATCAACAAGTCGGACACGTTAACGGACTTTCCGAACAAAAGAATCGGATTAAAGGCGCCACCCCACAGCGCGATCTCGGTCGCATTGCCAAGCGCGCCGGCCATGACGAATATCAGTGACAGAGGAACGCGAAAAAGAAACGACAGACCGAAAACAATAAACCACGCGATCTGTGTCGGGAGTATCTCGCGCGGAACATTGAGATCGCCATGTTGCTCAATGAACACACTCGTATGGACGATCAGCTGCTTCACGGTCCAATCCAATACCGGCAACAAAATTAATAGCGCCCGAGCGATTGCTGGACGAACAAGAACGACCGCCTCGAACGGGGCGGCGTACGCCACCATCGTCGCTTGAGCCCGAGCAAATTTCACTCCGAGAAAAGCGATTCCCACAATCAACGAAATGATCGCAACAGACCACAAACCAAACCCGGCTCCGATGGTGAGCGACGTGACAGCTCTCGCCACGTCTCGCGCAAACCAAACAAGAATGGCGCCATTGATCGCAACGGTGTTAATTAACCAACCACGTTCGGTTGGCTTCCGCGCGAGGAGAATCGACGCAACACCAACAAGAAAGAAAAACAATCCCCACTCTCCGGCCTGGGCGGCGTTGATGTGATGCATCGGATTTATTGCCATTTTCACCGTTAACGCGCCAACAGAGAGAAACACAGGCAACGCGGTCAAAACGGATTCGCGCAACAATCGACGGGCAGGGACGTATTCAACTCTCGTTGCGCTTTGAAGGCGTATTTCTTTTCGAAAAACAAAAATAAGCGCCATGACGAGCGCCATGCTCGACATCAGGTAACTCTCGTCAGCAATATTGAAGTCGCGAACCACTCCGACAATCCCTTGATCCAACGATGCAACATAAACCGCGGTGGCCCATAGACAGCTAAACGAAACCACGTAGACAATCGCTGCACGAAAATGAGATTTCGACCCAATTGTTCTCTGAACAAGCGCAAAATTAAAAAGCGAATGAAGAACCAGATGAGGGATCAACGCGGAGGCGAAATTAAAAAAAGTATTGGATTCAAAAAGAAGTACAGAGGGCACCGCGGAAAAAAACACAACAAGATTCGCTGAAAGAATGCCCAGCAAAAAGCGACCGATTTTTGACGTTGGCGGTCCTCGCAAATTCAGCACATGCAACGCTTCAAACGAACCATTTTTGTTCGGGACAAACACGCCGAACACCGTGTGCATAAACAAATGAACAAACGCCATCACGTAAGCGACATCCAATGGTTGAAGCGGCGTCGCCGCCCACAAAGCAAACGCTACAAGAACTTCCAGTGCACCGTAAATCGGTAACCGCTTTTCCGCTTGAGCAACCGTCAATCGCGCTCGATACCGAACGTCGAACCCGATTTTTCTCAAGATTCCTCGGAAAACATTTTCAATGTGCAACCAGAATGCCCAGGCACCGGGAGAAAATGGCGGCTTTGCGATGACGCGTGCGTCCAGCCGAGACAAGTAAGGATTTGGGAAATTGATTGTGATGCCAACAGCCACTGCGCCGAGAACAATTTGTACGGTCGACTGTCCCACTTGGGCGAGCGATACGTCGGACGAGCCGAGAGTTCGGCCGAGCCATCCGTTTAAAAATTCTGCTGAGACAAAATGGTTAATAACCGCCGTGGCCGCCACGAGAACAGCGAACAAGCCCAGCGTTGATCTGTTCCACTGCGGCGGCGACAGAAATAATTTTTCGCCATCGAACAATTTATCGAGCGGTGTTTTTTGCTGACTGAACACGCTTAAGTAGGCGCTGCCGTTCGCCGTGTCAATCGTTGTGATCTTCGGAATGAAAATGATGACTTCGTAGCCAGCATCCACGAGGCGCTGATCAATTCCCGAAGAATGGAAACCGCCGGTGACCAGAACGGCGAACGACGTACGCGGCACGTTGCACGTGGTACTTAGTACACGAAAAAGATTATTGGCCATTGCTGTGTCTCGAAGCTCCGCTTGGCGGTAGAAATCTTCGAAAGCAGAAGTGGAAGGGATTTTATTACCCCACCCTACCCTCCCCAATGCCTTGTATTCATCCCACTCGTCCCGCGTGAGCGCGAACTCAACTAGTTTCTCGATCAAACACAACCGCCGTGTTTCCCAAATCAATTTTCGCTCATCTGACGTTCGTGCGAGCGCTGCGTACGCGGCATCTTCGGCAGACTTTATTTCCCCGAGAAGCTTCTCGATGTCGATGCTTTCGACCAACTTCATATATCTCGAATAGTTTTTTACCGTTCGGATTCGTGACGACTCGAGATGAAGTGCTTCGAGAAATATTCTCAGCTGTCCGTCTTCGTCGGATTTGCTTTCCAGCAGCGGCAGATATTCAGCCATCGTAAGCTTCTTATCGTGATACGCCATGGTCTTTGCGTCAAATGCGAGCAGCTGCGAATTGAAAATTTGTGACTTCTTTATGGCGATCTCTTGCTTGCGCTCCCAAATTTCTCGTTTGACGGCAGCTCTCAATGGAATTGATCCGCGGTAGGCGGCGACGTTGGCGAGGTAATGCGGCTCATCATCGATTCCCACGACAGCACCGTCTTTTCCGAGCATCGCGTGCATGACACCGGATATTTTTCTTTCCTTCAGCAGATAATCGGCCACGCCGCGTACCGTCGGTTGATGCGGAAAATTATGGAAGGGTGACAGTTCGATGGGTGCGAACGCGCCTTCGAGCGCGATAACACCTATTTTGTTTTGCTTTGACAGCAGCTGGATCGCACCCGAAATATTGCGCTGCGCTTCGGGATTCATGTGAACATCTTGGATGTGGAGCACCGTCGCGATTGGTTGTTTGTTTGTGGGCCGAAGAACTTCTCGAACGGAGCCGAATGCGCTGATCGAATCAGCCGATTTGGGTCGGAGAGGCTGGAAATTCGGGCTCAAACTTGCCGTAACAGCGCGACGTTCATCCCACATTGTGCGGTCCGCGTTCGTTGCGAATGCGCAATTCGTGGAAAAATAAACAACAGAAAGGAACGCAGAGAAGTGGCGCCGCACCGAGCCGAATTTCATAGGAGAAATTCTATTAATCTCAGCTTAAAACGCCCTTTAGCGGGAGTTAATTTGCTCTATAACAATGTAACGATTTCGTTACATTAGGAAATAAAAATACGCTTAAAACGCGGTGCAATTAAAACAGCGTATAGATAAAGGGTGCCGCGGGCGTGCTTGAGAAAAATATCAGTGCGCCAAGCAACAACGTGACGATCACAATCGGCAGAAGCCACCATTTCTTGTTGTTTTTAAGAAACAACCAAAACTCGCCCAGCAAGGTGGTTCGGTTAGCCATAAATTCTCCTTAAAACAAATGTTCGTAGTACTCAGGATCGGTAATCTTTGGGTGGTCTTCCCAATACGTCGTTGCGGATGACGTTTTTTTTCTTTTCAGTTCATCGCGGCCGATGAGACGAAACACGAGCGCGACCGGCGAGATGATAGCGTAAAAAATAATCGCGAGGATAACGCGCGACATGATCGAACCCATAACGAATCCGAAACCCATCCACACAAAGTAAAACGGCTTCGCAAGAGCGGGCACCGCATAAGAAAGAACCGCGACAACGGCCGACACGCCAACCATGATCTCCGCCACAGGACGACGCCCGCGCCAGAAGAAAAGCGCACCAATGATTAAGAAGCCTATTAAAACCGTTTTTCCGAATTTCCGAATATCGGTGTTCGACGGTTGCCAGTTAATTTTCGGTGTCATGTCAGTCGGCCTTTGTGAATTTCCTTTTGTATTCGTCGGCACCGGGCATCGGCGGCTGTTCTTCTTTCAGCAAAATGCAATTTCCGAGCACAAGCACATCCATGTCCGTGTACATAAAGCAGCGGTAGGCATCTTCGGGCGTGTTCACGATCGGTTCCCCACGAATATTGAAACTCGTGTTGATGAGGACCGGGCATCCCGTTTTCTTGTTGAACGCTTCGGCCACCGAATAGAACATACCGTTTCGCTCTTTCGTGAGCGTCTGTACGCGCGCGCTGTAATCCACATGCGTGATGGCCGGAACATCCGAACGCTTTAAATTAAGCAATTCAATTCCGGTTTTTCCTTTTGATTCGGCGGGAGCGTTCGGATTCCGGTGTGTTTCTTGAACCGGCGCCACGAGCAACATATAGGGGCTCTCTTCTTTCAAATCGAAATATTCCGTCGCTTTTTCTTCGAGCACGACCGGTGCAAACGGCCGGAACGACTCGCGAAACTTGATTTTCAAATTCATTTTCGCCTGCATGTCCGTGCGGCGCGGATCGCCAATAATGCTGCGACCGCCGAGCGCGCGCGGACCAAACTCCATGCGGCCGTGAAAAAATCCCACCACCTTCCCGGCCGCGAGTTCATCGGCCACACGATCCGGGAATTCACTATCGCTGAATTTCGTGTAAGGCGCCTTCGCCCGATTCAAAAACGGTGTGATCTCATCGTCTTTATACGCCTGCCCAAGATAACTTCCTTTCTGAGAATCGTTCGCTAGCGCGACGCGCTTGTTACCGAGCACTTCGTGCCAGGACAAAAGCGCGGCCCCCAAACTTCCACCGGCATCTCCGGCCGCCGGCTGAATGAAAATGCGTTTAAAGATTTTTTCTTTCGAGATGAGTCCGTTCGCCACGCAATTGAGCGCGCAGCCACCCGCCATCGTCAAATAATCAGAACCGGTAATTTTCTTAGCGTGCCGCGCGAGCGCGAGCATCACGTCTTCGCACACCTTTTGCACGGACGCCGCCAAATCCATTTCACGTTGCGACAACGGCGATTCCGGCGATCGCGGAGCGCCGCCAAACAAATCATGAAATTTCTCGTTCGTCATCGTCAGGCCCTGGCAATAATTAAAATAATTCATGTCCATCCAGAACGATCCGTCCGGTTTCAGATCGATCAGGTGTTTATGAATCAAATCCGCGAAGCGCGGGGTACCGTACGGCGCCAAACCCATCACTTTGTATTCACCGGAATTCACTCGAAAACCGAGGTAATACGTGAACGCGCTGTAGAGAAGTCCGAGCGAATGCGGAAAACGAATTTCCTTTAATAGTTCCAGCCGATGATCGTGCCCCATTCCGATCGTCGTTGTGCTCCATTCGCCGACGCCATCGATCGTGAGCACAGCCGCTTCTTGAAACGGCGATGGATAAAACGCGGACGCCGCATGCGATTGGTGATGACGCATGTATTGCAGCGGGCCTGAATATTCGTTGCTCAAACCCTTGTCGATTTCTTTCGAGAGAAACAGTTTTTCGTTAAGCCACACCGGCAGGGCTGTCATGAACGCACGCAAGCCCTGCGGCGCGAACGCCAACCACGTCTCAAACAAGCGCTCGAACGTGAGGAGCGGCTTGTCGTAATAGGAAACGTAGTCGATGTCTTTGAAGGTGAGTCCGGTCTGTTTCAAGCCCTGCGCGATCGCGTTCACCGGGAAATTACGATCGTGTTTGATGCGCGTGTAACGCTCTTCTTGCGCGGCAAACAGGATTTCGCCGTCCTTGAGGATACAGGCGGCGCTATCGTGATAAAAAGCGGAGATTCCTAAGATAATCATTGGAAAAGCGGAAATTGCTGCCCGAACATCGGTGTCTGCACGCGGTCGATGCCCAACGATTTCAATTTTCCCGCGAACGCCTTTCGGTCTTCGTCGTCACCGTGCACGAGAAAAATTTGCTGCGGCCGCGGATCCATCCCTTTGATAAACCAAATTAAATCGTCTTGATCGGCATGCGCCGAGAAATTGTGCATCGTTTCGATGCGCGCGCGCACGTCGTGTTGCAGGCCGAAAATTCTTACTTTTTTTGCGCCCTCTTGAAGTCGCCGGCCCAAGGTTCCTTGGGCTTGGTAACCGACAAGCAAAACGGTTGTGTTGTCGAGTCCAATGTTGTTACGCAGGTGATGCAAGATGCGGCCGCCTTCGCACATTCCGGACGCCGAGATAATAATATGCGGCCCTTTCACGTTATTGAGGCTCTTTGATTCTTCCACGGTACGGACGTAACGGATCGTTTCGAAACCAAACGGATCCCCTACTTTCTCGGCGTAGCGTTGGAAATCCGGCGCCAAACAATAACAATCCAAATGTTTCTGGAAAATCTCGGTGATGTTCACGGCCATCGGGCTATCCACATAAATATGAATGGGTGGAATGCGGTTTGTTTTGCGCAACCGCTCCAAGATGAAAGCGATTTCTTGCGTGCGCTCAAGCGCAAAACTTGGAATTAAAATTTTCCCGTGCTCGGCGATCGCGCGCTTAATCAGTGTCGCGAACGTCTCCTCAATGTTCGTTAGCGGCGGATGAGTTCGATCGCCGTACGTACTTTCGATGATCAAAATATCGGTTGGATTCGGGATCTCCGGCGGATTCATCAACAAGGCTTTCCGGCGTCCCAGGTCGCCGGTGAACAGAACTCGCTTTTTCCCCTTCGGCGTATCGAGTTCCAATTGCACCATCGCCGAACCCAGCACGTGTCCCGCGTTTAAGAACCGTGCGCCGACGCCCGCGCCAAGCGAAAACATATCGTTGTAACCATGGGGGTTAAAAAGGGCGTTCGCAGCCTCGGCATCCGCCTGAGTGTACAACGGTTCGATCGTTTCTCCGTCGGCCGCATGAATCTTGTTGAAAAATTTCGCGTCCTCTTCCTGAAGATGCGCGGAATCAATCAACATAAAACGGCACAAATCAGCGGTGGGTAACGTCGAATGGATGGGATTATTAAAACCCGCTTTCGTTAACATCGGCAAGCCGCCCGAATGATCGATGTGCGCGTGCGACAACAAAACCGTCGATATTTTTTTTGCGTCAAACGGAAACGATTTGTTTTTTTCGATGGCTTCCCGGCGATGCCCTTGAAACAAGCCGCAATCGAGCAGAATCCGCTGATTGTTACAGGTGAGCAAGTGGCGGGAGCCGGTGACCTCGTCGGCCGCACCGAAAAAACTTAAGGAAATCGTCACGCGTTAGACCCGGTAGTAGGTCTTGTACCAGTTCACAAACTCGCGGATGCCGTCTTCGAGTTTTACTTTCGGTGCGAAGCCAAGCTTGCGGCGCGACAGTTCAATGTTCGCATAGGTTTCCGGGACATCACCGGGCTGGATCGGCATCATTTTTCGTTTCGCTTGTTTGCCGAGCGCGCCTTCGATCGTTCGCACAAAATTGTCGAGATTTACCGGCTGCGAATTCCCAAGATTGAAAATCTCGTATTCAAAATCCTTTTCCACGGCCGCGCATACGCCTTCGACAATGTCCGTCACGTACGTGAAGTCGCGCTTCATGTTGCCTTTGTTGTACACGGGGATTTCTTCTCCCGCGAGAATTGACTTTGTGAACGTGAAATACGCCATGTCCGGCCGCCCCCACGGTCCGTACACCGTGAAGAATCGCAAGATCGTGCAATGCATGCCGTACAAATGATGGTAGGTGTACGCCAACAATTCGTTGTAGCGTTTTGTGGCCGCGTACAACGACACCGGCGTATCCACCGCATCGCTAACCGAAAACGGAATTTTCGTATTGCCGCCGTACACTGACGAGGAAGAAGCCAGCACCAACGATTTGATGTTGTTTCGGTGACACGCCTCGAGGATGTTCAGCGTGCCCATACTGTTCGACTGCTCATAGATATACGGATTCTCAAGCGAATAGCGAACACCGGCTTGGCCGGCCAGGTGCACCACTTTATCGGCGGGATTTGATTTAAAAAACGCGTTCACCGCGTCGTGGTTGGCGATATCAATCTCCGAAATTTTTACTTTCTTGGCCAACCGCTTCGCGCGCGCGCGTTTCAAATTCACATCGTAATAGGAATTAAAGTTGTCGATACCGACAACACGATGCCCTTGCTTCAGAAGCGCTTCGCAGGTCCACATTCCAATGAACCCCGCGGCGCCCGTAACAACTATGGTTGCCACAACGCGCGTGGCAACAAACTACAATTCGTCATCTTCTTTTGAATAAACCGGTTCGGCCCCTACTTCATCCACTTCTTCGCCGACATCTCCTTCGTAATCGTCATCAACATCGTCCTCATCATCCAAGTCCAAGTCTGCCTTTTTCCTCACCTTCTTAACTTTCGGCGCTTTCTTCTCAAGTTTTTTCTTCGCGGGCTGCTTTTTCGGCATTGGGTCCTCCGACTTTAAAATGAGACATTCTTTTTAGCAAAAAACTATCATTTACGTGTCACGATCATTTAAGGAGAAATTCATGTCGACCGACTTAAGCCTCAAAAAACATTCAAAAACTGTCACCGAAGGTGCCGAACGCGCTCCGCACCGTGCATTCTTGCGCGCAATGGGATTGGGCGATGAAGATTTAAAACGTCCGTTCGTTGGTGTTGCCAGTTCATGGAACGAAGCGACGCCGTGCAACTTGACGCTGAACCGCCAAGCCTCCGCCGCAAAACTGGGCGTTATTAACGCGGGCGGCACGCCGCGCGAATTCGTAACAATTGCGGTTTCGGACGGAATCGCGATGGGACACGAAGGGATGAAGGCATCATTGATCAGCCGCGAGGTCATCGCGGACTCGGTCGAGCTTATGATGCGCGCGCACTGCTACGATGCGCTCGTGGCGCTCGCCGGCTGCGACAAATCTTTGCCCGGCATGATGATGGCTATGCTGCGCCTCAATGTTCCAGCCGTTTTCCTTTATGGTGGAACCATCAAACCGGGCCAGTACCAAGGTCACGACGTGACAATCCAAGATGTGTACGAAGCCGTCGGAGCGCACGCGGCCGGCAACATGAGCGACAAAGAACTTTTGGAAATGGAATGTTCCGCTTGCCCAGGCGCAGGTTCCTGCGGCGGGCAATTTACGGCGAACACCATGGCGTGTGTCGCCGAAGCAATTGGCTTGGCCCTTCCATTCTCGAGCGCCCCCCCCGCCGAAAACTTGGAACGCGACCGGTTCGCGACAAAGTGCGGCGAAGCGGCAATGAACTTGCTTCGCAAAGGTATTCGTCCCCGCGACATCGTCACGAAAAAAGCACTCGAAAACGCGGTGACCATTGTGGCGGCTACCGGCGGATCCACGAATGCGGCGCTCCATCTACCATCCCTAGCAAACGAAGCGGGGCTCAAGCTTACGTTTGAAGAAATCCAAAAGATTTCCCACCGCACACCGGTGATTGCGGACTTAAAACCCGGCGGACGCTACGTGATGCAAGACGTGTACAACGCGGGCGGTGTGCCGGCGATCCTGAAAGTCTTGCTCGACGCGGGGCTTCTGCACGGTGATTGCATGACCGTGACCGGCAAGACGATCAAAGAAAATTTGGCTGGTGTCACGCTCAAAGAAGGCCAGGACGTTATCTTGCCCATCAATAAGGCGCTCGACAAAACTGGCGGCCTTGTCATTCTGCGCGGCAATCTTGCTCCGGAAGGCGCGGTCATCAAAGTGGCCGGTGTCAAAAAGCGCGTGCACGTTGGCCCAGCGAAAGTGTTCGACGGTGAAGATGCAGCGTTCGCGGCGGTCAAAGCCAACAAAATCAAACGCGGCGATTGCGTGATCATCCGCTACGAAGGACCGAAAGGCGGCCCCGGCATGCGAGAAATGTTGGGCGTGACGGCCGCGATCGTCGGACAAGGATTGGGTTACGACTGCGCGCTTTTGACCGACGGACGTTTCAGCGGCGCAACACGCGGTCTTATGATTGGCCACGTTGGACCCGAAGCGCAAGTGGGAGGCCCAATAGCGGCTGTTCGCAACGGCGACATCATCGAGATCGATGCGATCAAAGGAAAATTAAACGTACGTTTGTCGGCGGCCGAAATTAAGAAACGGCTTAAGAAATGGAAACCGCGCAAACCTGTTTATAATGCGGGCGCGCTGTGGAAGTACGCTCAACTGGTCGGCCCCGCCTGCGAAGGCGCTCTCACGCACAAAGGCCCCGCGAACCGTTAATTACTGCAGACTTTTGTAACTAAGGTAGAACGAACGGCCCTGGCGAACCACGTCAAACACGAGGCCTTTCTTTGCGTCGAGTTTTGACTTCAGGTTCTTGAGGTGGTTCGTGGATTGAAGCTCGGTTCGATTGACCGAGCGCAACACGTCGCCTTCTCGAAGCCCCGCATCCGCCGCCAAGCTGTTCGCTGGAACATCGGTGATTACCACGCCGTGGATTGGCGTGCCGTCGCCTTTTAGCCCATACCGCTGCTTTGTGGCGGGCGTTAAGTCGTTGAATGACGCGCCGAGCCAACTTACGGTGCCACCCGACGGCTTCGCCGGCTGATCTTCCGATTCTTCCTGCGGCGTTCCTGCATTTTTTGGCATGGTCTCGGTTTTCAGATTTAAAAACTTTGTTTGACCATCTCGCATGATCTTTACCGGAACGGATTTTCCCGGAGGCGTCGCGCTTACCGCGTCTTGAAGTCCTTGCACCGTCATAACTTTCTTACCGGCGAATTCAATGATGACATCCCCGCGCTCGATCCCCGCCTTGGCGGCCGGTGAACCATCAACAACGTGATTCACAAGCGCTCCGTCCGTGGAACCCAAACCGAATTGGCCGGCGATCACATCGTCGAGGGGCGCGATTTCAACGCCCATCCAACTGCGCTCCACGAAACCTTTTTCAATCAACTGCTTGAGCACGACCTTCGCGTCGTTCACCGGAATGGCAAAGCCAATGCCTGAGAAAACACCCGTCGGCGCGTAGATCGCCGTGTTGATACCCACGAGCTCGCCACGAATATTCACGAGCGCACCGCCAGAGTTGCCGCGGTTGATCGCCGCGTCGGTCTGAAGCAAATTTCGGAAAGTTTTTCCTTCGATGCTGAGCGACTGGCGAATCGCCGAAATAATGCCGGAGGTTACCGTCTGTTCCAGTCCAAACGGCGAACCGAACGCGAGCACCCAATCGCCGATGCGCGTCTTCGATGAGTCGGCGAGCGGCACAAACGGAAAAGCGCTCGGACCTTTGATTCGGATGACGGCCAAATCTGTGCGCGCGTCGGTACCCACCACTTTCCCTTTGTATTGTTTCTCGTTCGACAGAGTCACCGTCAATTGATCAGCGTCTTGCACGACATGGTTGTTGGTAAGAATGTAACCGTCGGGATCAATGATAACGCCCGAGCCCGTTCCTTCTCGACGGAATTCCCGCGAACGGGGACGCTGCGGGGATTGGCCTTGCCCGCCAAAGAATTGACGAAACAGGTCGTCCGGATCGCCATAATAAAATTCGGGCATTTGCTCGTCTTGAACGCGAGCGATGGAGACCGCAGAGATATTCACGACCGCGGGCTTTACAGCGTCCGCCACTTTCGCGAACGCATCTTGCAACGCAAGAACGTTGGCCGGTGGTTCAACCAGCGGTTTCTGGGCGGCACCGCTTACGACTTGCGGTTCTTTTTTCGGAATGAATTTATCGATCCAACTTTGTTCCCCCAATAAGACAGCGGAGGAAAAACTGGCGAGCACTGCGACATAAAGCGCAAAACGAACGTTACGGTTCATGAAACCTCTTCTCCTTTTGCTGTTTTACGCCTACGACGAATGTTTGTTCGTGGTTTTTTTCGGTGAGAAAACAGCGATTGAACTTGTGTAACCATGCAAATACGTTTTACCGCCGACGGGACCAATCTCTCCGTTGCAGAAGAAACCGCCGACCGGAATATCTCCCATTACGGACTTCAACAAAGACGAATCGTGATTCGGTTCCCCGTAGAGTCGTTTGCCCCGACCCAAACAGGAAAAAAGTATCGCCGCCGATTCCGACGGATTCCCCGACGCCATCGTGCGAAGCTGCGCCGATTGCGATTTCGCGAGCATCATGTTCATGTCATCGCGCGATGTGCTCGCGTCGCGCAGATGGAACTGCACCGTCTGACCGGGTCGAAGCCCCGCGCCGATCGCAAAGATTCCCTTTTTCTGATCCAAGCCGATAATGTTGCGAATCAAGAAATCTCCTTGTTTGGGCGACGCGTTGAACGGATCCATGAGCAGGCCCAAAAAAAGCGACGTCTGAATCAATTCCTGATCCTTCGGTTCCAAACGCTCGTAGAGCTCTTGAATATAGGTGAGCGGCGATTTGTTATCCACGCTGATCAATATGTTTCCGTCGGATTCCGTGACTTTGAGCGGTTCGCCAATGGGACGACAGCCTTGGGCGACAACCGCTTCGACAAACACATCACCGGACAGCGCGACCCCCACGGCGCCTTTTGACAGAATTTTCTCATCGGACAACAAAAGATTTTCATTGGGACTCATTCCACCCGACGCGAGCCCGCCCACTTTAACAGCGTTCGGAAATGCGAAATCAAGGCCGGCCACGAGCGCATCCGCATCGAGCGAAAACGGATCGGAAAGAATCAAAAAGCTGGGGGATTTGTCAGGAGAGGTTTTTACAAGATCGCGCCACGCTTTCGGACCGACGTCTGGCGTTGGCATCATTTCCTGCTGAACCACGAACGGCGTGATCTCAACGTCGGGCAGAATTGCCGCCGACAAACTCACAGCGGATTGCTCTTCCACTTCTTTGCCACCGCCAATGACGCCGCCGCCCGTGCACCCGAGCAAGTGTTTGACCTGCAATTCTTCCTTGAGGACCGGCCACAAATCAACAGCGTCCGCGCGGTATCCGGCCGAGATAAACAACAGTCCGAGATCGGCGCGTGGCGAATTTAGCCGCGCCTTGACGTCGCGTGCCGCCGCGCGCAGCGCGCGCTCCAACGACGCCGACGAATGAAGCGTTGAATACCATTTCATAGATACATGGAATGAGCCACCGAAATGCATGTGTTCATCACAACTTTCAGTCCCGCTGCGCGCGCACGATCGGCCGCTGCGTTGTTCACAATTCCGAGCTGCATCCAAATAACTTTGGCCTTTTTCTGAATGGCTTCTTCCACAATCTCTGGCACGGCATCGGCGGAACGAAAAATATCCACAACATCAATTGGCTCCGGAATATCCAACACCGACTTGTAAACCTTTTGGCCAAAAAGCTCGCTGATACCGGGATTCACACCGAACACACGGTACCCTTGATCCATCAAATACCGAGCGATTCGATGGCTGGGCCGATCTTCTTTCGGCGAGATGCCAACCACCGCGATATTTTTGGCCGACATAAGAATGTCGCGCATGTCGTCACCCGACGCGTTTATTTTTGGAAATTCACATTCCATGGTAAGAAACTCCCTGTTCCCGCGATTGCTTCTTTAGATCCTTAACAAAATCCGTCACCCCCTGTTCCCAACTGGGCAATCGAAAGATTTCACCGCGTTCCGTATCGAGAACCGAATAATCGGGCCGGCGCGCTTTTTGCGGGAAAAGCGTTGCCGAGATCGGCACGATGACTTTGTTAATGTTCATGAGATCAAAAAATTTGACGGCAAATTGAAAGCGTGACGCGCCCCCCCGTCCGGCCATGTGATAAAGCCCAAACGCTGCCCGTTGGTCCAACAAATCGAGAATTCTTCGTGCGAGATGCGGGGCATAGGTCGGCGAACCGAATTGATCGCTTACGATTTTTAAATCGTTTTTTTCGGTAAGTGTTGGAAGCGTGGCCAAAAAATTCCTCCCTCCCATCAGATACACCCAAGCGGTTCGCACGACGTAACTTGCCGAATTGTGTTGCAAAACCGCCTTCTCGCCGGCCAGTTTGCTTTGCGCGTAAACCCCAAGCGGATGCGGCGCATCGCTTTCGACAAACGGTGATTTCTTTTGTCCGTCGAACACAAAGTCCGTGGAAACATGGACAAGCGGAATTTTTAGCGCGGCGGTCGTTTTGGCGAGATTTTCGGGGCCCCTCTCATTGACCGCAAACGCCGCATCGCGATCATCTTCGGCTTGATCAACAAAATTGTAGGCGGCGCAGTTTATAACCACATCGGGCGCCACTTTCTCGACACATTTTTTTACCGATGCGAGCGATGCAATATCGAGCTGGGAATGTGAAAACGAAACGAACTGATAACCGTTGTGAACCGCGCCTTGAGCCTGAAGCGCGCGCCCCAACTGGCCCGAGGCGCCCGTTAACAAGATTTTCATGTTCGATAGGCAGGGTAACCGGAGAGCTGTTCGATGGCGTCTTTAATTTTCGGCCACTTTTGGTCTTTTGCAGAAAGAAGCGGCGACATGTTCGGCCAATCAATGCCAATTTCAGGATCATTCCAAGCGATACCGCCCTCGCCGGGGCCATCGTAAAAGTCGGTGCATTTGTACCCAACGTCCGCCACGTCGCTGAGCGTGTAAAACCCGTGCGCAAAACCGGGCGGCACATAGATCATTTTGAAATTGTCCGCTGAGAGTCTCACCGATACCCATTTCTTAAACGTGGGAGAACCAACGCGCACGTCGACTGCCACATCAAAAATTTCACCGGCAATTGCGCGGATCAATTTTCCCTGAGGCTGCCGCAATTGCAAATGCAAACCGCGCAGCGTTCCTTTTGTGGACCTGGAAATATTGTCTTGAACGAACGGCAACGTGATCCCGGCTTCAACAAATCTTTTTTTATGATAATTCTCAAAGAAAAAGCCGCGATCATCTCGAAAAACGACCGGTTCGATGATCATCACGCCCGGAAGATCGGTGGGCACAAATTTCATGTTAGAGAATCGTCCCGTTGGCCACACGCATGAGATACTGTCCGTACCCGTTCGATTCCATTACCTTCGCGAGTTCGCGCAATTTGTCCGCGCTGATGTTGCCGAGTTTAAAGGCAATTTCTTCGACGCACGAAACAATGAGCCCCTGACGCGACTGAATGGTTTCAATGAAATTGCTTGCCTGGAGCAGCGAGGCGTGCGTTCCGGTGTCGAGCCACGCGATCCCGCGCCCGAGCTTTTCAACGTGAAGTCGCCCGCGTTTTAAATAGGCATCGTTCACGTCGGTAATTTCGAGTTCGCCGCGCTTGGACGGCTTCAGATTTTTCGCAATCTTCACCACATCGTTGTCATAAAAATAAAGTCCCGTCACCGCGAAGGACGACGTTGGATTTTTCGGTTTCTCTTCAATTTTGACCGCTTTGTCTTTCGCGTTGAAGGTGACAACGCCGTAACGCTCGGGATCGCTCACTTGATAACCAAAAACGGTGGCACCACTTTTGCGGGCCGCCGCCGTGCGAAGTTGTTTCGGCAATCCGTGGCCATAGAAAATATTATCGCCGAGTATCAGCGCGACGCGGTCGTTGCCAATAAAATGTTGACCAACAAGAAAAGCATCGGCAATGCCGCGCGGCTTTGCCTGCGTCGCGTATTGAATCCGCAGCCCCAACCAACTGCCGTCCGATAACAAACGACGAAAACCGTCTTGTTCGTGCGGCGTTGTGATCACTAAAATGTCACGAATGCCCGCGAGCATCAAAATCGATAAGGGGTAATAAATCATTGGCTTATCGTATATGGGCACCAACTGTTTACTGACCGCCCGCGTGAGCGGATAAAGCCGTGTACCAGCGCCCCCCGCAAGAATTATGCCTTTCATGATTTCGCGAGCCCCAATCGTTCCCGACGATATTTTCCGGATTGAACCGTTTCGCACCATGTTTTGTTTTCCATGTACCAGCGAACGGTTTGTTCGAGTCCGGAATCAAAATCGTGCGAAGGCTTCCAACCGGTCTCCCTGCGAAACTTTGATGCATCGATCGCGTACCGCCGGTCGTGGCCCGGCCGGTCTTGAACGAACGTCTTTAAATCTTTGTAGCTGCGTTTGGCCCCCAACGGCTGAAATTTGTCGAGCAGCGCGCAAATTTTGTCGACAACCTGGAGGTTCGTGCGTTCGGCGCTTCCACCAATGTTGTATTTCTCGCCGGGCTTCCCCTTGGCAAGCGCGAGCATCAGCGCTTCGCAATGATCTTCGACGAACAGCCAATCACGGACGTTGCCACCGTCGCCATAAATCGGTAACGGTTTTTGTTCGAGCGCGTTCATGATCGTGAGAGGAATTAGTTTTTCGGGAAATTGAAAGGGACCGTAATTGTTTGAGCAATTTGTCACGAACGCGGGCAAACCGTACGTCGCGAAATAGGCGCGCACCAAATGATCCGCGCCCGCCTTGGACGCCGAGTATGGAGAATTTGGTTCGTAAGTCGTTTCTTCGGTGAAAAGTCCTGTTTTGCCGAGCGATCCGTAAACTTCGTCGGTCGAGACATGGAGGAAACGAAAATCTTTCCTGCATTCATCGGAAGCGGTTCCGAAATATTTGCGGGCCGCCTCGAGCAGCACAAACGTGCCCATGAGATTTGTGTTAATAAACGCGTGCGGGCCGTCAATGGATCGATCAACATGGGTCTCGGCAGCGAAATTAATCAGGGCGGTCGGTTCCACGTCGCGGAAGAGATTTTTCATCGCGGTTGCATCCGCAATGTCCGCTTCAACAAACTTGAAGCGCGGTCCCGATGAAACATCTTTCAAACTGGCGAGATTGCCGGCGTACGTGAGTTTATCGACAACGACCACACGATCTTGCGTTTTCTTTAACGCAAGCCGCACAAAGTTCGAACCAATAAAACCAGCGCCGCCCGTGACAATTATTGTTTTCATGTCAGGGGTGGTTAATATCAAATTTATATTGAATGATGGGAATATGAAGGTGGTCATTATCGGCAGCGGTTTGGCTGGCCTCACAGCCGCTGTCGCATTAAAAGAAACGGGCGTTTCGGTAACGGTTCTTGAGAAATCGGACCGGGCCGGCGGCGCTGTTCGTACCGAACAGGACCACGGTTTTTTCCTTGAGTTTGGGCCAAACACAATTCAATCGACGCCGAACTTGATCAATTTGGTTCACACGCTCGGACTCGAATCCCAACTGCTCATCAAGAGCCCTCGCACGCCGCGTTACGTCCTTCACAATGGCGCTCTGCACGCCGTGCCGTTATCGCCGCTAATGCTGTTCACCAGTTCGCTGCTCACGTTGCGCGGCAAACTGCGACTGCTCAGAGAACCGTTCGTGCCGTTTGACGAGTCCAATCACGAGGAAACGTTGCTCGCGTTCGCGAAACGACGACTCGGTGAAGAAGTGACCGATAGACTTATTGCTCCTTTTGTTTCAGGTGTGTGGGCCGGCGACGTCTCCAAACTTTCGGCATGGAGCGCGTTCCCAAAGCTACATGAATGGGAAAAAAATTTTGGGAGCCTGCTGAAAGGAATGCTTCGCTCGGGCAAACCGAAAGCCAGTCGCGCGACCCCCCGCGGCCTGGTTTCGTTTCGCCAGGGTATTGAAACGTTGACAAAAGAAATGGCCGCACGAATCGGCAACGAACTGCGCACAAATTTTTCCGTTTCCGACCTGCGGCCGACAAAAACGGGCTGGGAGGTTTCTGGTTCTTCCCACACGCTTTCGGCCACGCACGTGATCCTCGCAGCCCCGGCCAAAGAATCGGCTCGCATCGTTCATCCACTGTCTCCTGCAGCGGCCGAGGCGCTTCGAGAAATCCGCTACGCACCGGTTGCCGTGCTTCATTTTGGTTTTCGGAAAAACCAAATTGGTTCGCCAAAAGAAGGATTTGGCTATCTTGTGGCCCCCACCGAAAATTCCGACATCCTCGGTTGTTTGTGGAGCTCGAATCTTTTTCCGGAACGTGCGCCCGACGATCATGTTTTGTGGACCGTGTTCATGGGCGGTGATGCGAATGCATCGTTGCTGCGCTTGTCGGATGATGAACTTAAACGACGTGCGCTTGAAAACCTGCGCCCCACAATGAAGTTGACCGGCGAACCGGTGTTCGCGCGCCTGACGCGCCACGCGGAGGCAATTCCTCAATACACCATTGGGCACGCCGAACGACTTCGAAAACTAAAGGAAGCCGAACAAAATTATCCGGGACTTTCTTTTGTTGGAAACTATCGAGGTGGAATTTCGGTGGGAGACGTCGTGAACGCCGCGCTCGCGTTGGCCGCTAAAATCTCGGCTTAGCTAACGCCGAACATCTTGCCGACGAAAGTGGTGAGCGCCATCGCCAGCGTACTCCAGAAGGTGACGCGCAACGCGCCCTTGATAACGCTGGCGCCTCCAACACGTGCGGCCAAGCCTCCGAGAACCGAAAGAAACAATAACGATGTGCCACCGACCAAAACAGTAAACGATTCGACGCTCGCCAAAGACGCCACGGCCAACGGCAACATCGCTCCCAATGCAAAACTGATGGCGGATGTGACGGCCGCCTGAAGCGGCCGCGCGCTCAGCGCTTCGGTAATGCCGAGCTCATCGCGCAAATGGGCTCTGAGCGCGTTGCGTTCCGTCAGCTGCACGGCGACTTTCTTAGCGAGCGCTTCGTCCAGCCCGCGCTCGATGTAAATTCCCGTCAATTCTTGAAGTTCGCCCTCCGGATTTTCTTTCAATTCGCGCTTTTCGCGATCGCGATCGGCACGCTCGGTGTCCGCCTGCGAATAAACAGAAACGTATTCGCCCGCCGCCATCGACATCGCCCCTGCCACAAGCGCCGCGACACCGGCCACAAGCACATTTCTATGGGACGCGTTGGACGCGGCTACGCCCAATAGCAAACTCGCCGTCGAAACAATCCCGTCGTTCGCTCCGAGCACGGCGGCGCGCAACCATCCAACACGATCCGTGCGATGTCTCTCTCGATGAATTCTCATACCGTTCTTGAAAAAACTTTTTTCTCGCCTTCCTTCGGAAGATACGCGTCAAACGGCATAGCGAGATTGCGCAGAAAAACACGGCCGATTTCCGTGGGTCGAATTTCTTGTGCCGTGACTTTTACCAAACCATCGGCCGCGAGCGGCGCCAACCTTCCGAGCGCCTCGGCAAAATAGGAGTCGAATTTGATGTCGAATTGTTTTTCGATTTCGGATTTCACGACGACCGCGTGACACAGCAAATTTTGAATCACGCGCGAGCGCACCGCGTCGTCCTTTGATAATTTAAATCCGCGCACCGTCGCCGGGCCGCCCGCATCAACCGCGTTTTCATAGGCAACGAGCTCACGCGCGTTTTGAAAGAAACCACCGTTCACATTGCCGATCGCGCTCATGCCAAGCCCAAACAAATCCGTGCCCGCTTTGGTGGTATAGCCCTGGAAATTTCGCCACAACGTCCGGTTCGCTCGCGCCACCGACAACTCATCGGCGGGTCGCGCGAAATGATCCATGCCGATATAATCAAAACCAGCCTCCGTGAAGCGTTTCATCGCCCGCAGGAAAATCTCAAACTTTTCCTTTTCCACCGGCAAATATTTCGCAATCACTTCCTGATGTCTTTTCATCCACGGCACGTGGGCGTACGAATAAATTGCAAGCCGGTCCGGTCCAATTTCCAAAATCTTTTTGATTGTTTCATCGAACGACGCCACCGTTTGGTGAGGCAAGCCGTAAATCAAATCCATATTGATACTCTGAAAACCGATCGACCGTGCGGTCGCTACCAATAGGCGCGTTGCGTCAAACGACTGCACGCGATTGATCGCTTTCTGAACCCGTGGATCAAAATCTTGCACACCCATAGAGAGACGGTTAAATCCGTTCATGCGAAGCGCGTTTAAGTGATCCGCCGTGGTCACGCGTGGATCGACTTCAATACCGAGCTCAGCAGAGGAATCCAGCGTAAATTTGTTTCGCACACGCGCCATCAATTGCGATAGATTTTCGCCCGAGCTGTATGTCGGCGTTCCACCGCCAAGATGCAATTGAACCACGGCGCGGTCCTTTGAAACACGGTCCCCCAGCCAATCAATTTCTTTAAAAATGGATTGGAGATACGGATCTTCCTTGCGCCGATCCCGCCCCGTAATGACCGTCGTGCACCCACAGAAATAACAAAGCTTTTCGCAAAACGGCAAATGGAAATAAAGCGACAGCGGCACCGGCCGCGGAGTGTTATTGCTATCCGCAATGGCTTGCTGGTATTCGCGCGGGCCAATGGCATCCGACCACGACGGCGCCGGCGGATAAGACGTGTAGCGGGGTCCCTGCACGTTGTACTTGCGCAACAAGTCGAGCGAAATGTTCATTGGGCGTTTGATTCTTTAACCGCAGCGATCAGCGCGTGCACGTTTTCGATCGGCGTGCCAGGAAGAATTCCATGGCCAAGGTTAAAAATATGACCGGGACGCTCGGCCGCTTGATTGAGAATTCGTTTCGCTTTCGAACGAATCTCGGCGATATTTGAGAACAAAATTGTCGGATCGAAATTTCCCATGATAGCAACGTCCGCCGACCCCCCGAGCGTTTCCCACGCGGCGTCCAGCTCAATGCGCCAATCAACCCCCACAACGTCCCCGCCGACCTCTTTGAACAACGGCAGAAGTCCCGCGGTCTGCGTGCCGAACGTAATGACCGGCGCGCCCGGTGTTATGTTTTTCACGAGTCGACGCGTGTGCGGCAACACGTGTTGCCGAAAATCTTCGGGCGCCAAGCATCCAACCCAACTATCAAACAACTGAACGAGTTGCGCACCAGCGGCGATTTGCGCGTTTAAATACAAAATTGTCGCGTCGGTAATTTTTGTGAGCAAGCTGTTCCAAGCGGCGTTCTCTTCGACCATGAACCGTTTCGTATCAACGAAATTCTTGGATCCTTTGCCTTCAATAAGGTACGACGCGACCGTGAACGGTGCCCCAGCGAAACCGATCAAAGGAATGTCGGGCTTAAGAGCGTGCCGTGTTTTGCGAATCGCTTTGAAAACGAAATCCATGGTGTTCTCAATGTCCGGTGTTTGCACGCGCTGCACGTCCGCGGCCGTTTTCACCGGATTCGCAATCACCGGCCCCTGATCGGTGCCGTACGACAACCGAAACCCAAGCGGCTCAACAATCGGCAGAAGATCTGAAAAAATTATCGCGGCATCGACGCCCAGACGGTGCGCGGCGTCCACGGTGACTTCGGCGGCCAAATCCGAATTTTTACAGAGGTCCAAAAACGAAATTTTTGCGCGCAGCTCGCGGTACTCCTTCATGTAGCGGCCCGCTTGCCGCATGAGCCAAATCGGCGTGCGCTCTGTTTTTTCTCGGCGGCAGGCTTTGAGCAACAACGATTCGTGAAGCACGTCTCCGGGTTTTGAAAGACCACTTGATCGGGCTGGAACAATCACCGAAACATTTTTCTTGCCTTCGAGAATTTGGGCAGACACCTCCGAGGCTTTCGCAACGAGCGCACCCATCATGGGTCGCTCCGGTTCTGCATCGACGGGAAGCCCGTACGATCGCAACATATCCGAACACGAAGGACCAACAGACAGAACGGCCGTGCGGTAAAACGCATCGCGAAATTCTTGGGCTTTCCCAATCTGCCGCGCCATGGCCATCGCGTGTTCGACCTGAGTGGCGTTCGTAAAAAGAAGAACGTCAATGTCACCTCGGACAATGCGTTCGACCTGTTCGCGCAGCGGTGTGGCATCTTCGGGCAACTCGGCGCGGTAGACCGGAACTTGCAGCACGCGCGCTCCGCGGGCCGCAAGCTCGGCCAAGAAAATTCGATTCGGCTCGCCGTATTCTTGAACAGCGACCGTGAAACCGGTGATATCGCGCGTTGCATCCAACGTGCGCAGAACGTCACGCCACGTGTTGGGCTCTGGAACTCGAATGGTCGGAGACAAGCCAAACTCAGCAAGCGCTTTCGATGGCTTCGGGCCGCGCGCGACAAGAATAGTCTTCTCAAACGCTTTAGCAACGTCAGCGGTGGGCGCTTTGGTGGACAGAGCGCGGATCAATGTTTTTGTGCCCACGCCGGTCATGAGAATAATCATTTGAACACGGCCGGCTTTCAGTTCGTCCCAGAATTGAAACGCTTCTTTGTTCTCTTCGAGTGGAACCTCACGCACGGAAGGTGCCACGAAAGGCACGCCGTGCAGGTTTTCAATGAGCCGCGTCATCTCGGCCTGCATGCGGCTTTCGAACGCGCCGACGCGCAGACCCGCAAAATCTTTTGGTTTAGCGGGGGCTGGAGAAGATTTCATTAAAAAACGACGTCATGGCTTCCCACGCGCGCTGCGTCACCTTTGCGTTATAGGCGTAGCCTTTGGAGTTGTCGGTGCCCGCGCTTGGGTTTGTAAACCCGTGAACGGCGCCACCGTACGCGAACACTTGCCAGTCCACCTTCGCGTTCCGCATTTCTTCTTCAAAGGTTTTTATTTGTTCGATCGGCACATAATTATCGTCGCCGCCGGTGAGCACGAGAACTTTCCCATGAATATTCTTCGCATCCGCGGTGTTCGGCGTATCGAGCCCGCCATGGAAACAAACCGTGCCTTTCGTATCGGCTCCAGCGCGCGCCAACTCAAGCGCGGTCGTGCCGCCAAAACAAAACCCAATGGCGGCCAATTTTTTCCCGTCCACCAGCGGCTGACTTCTCAAAACCTTGAGTCCCGCGTTCGCGCGCCCCCGCATGAGCCCGCGATCGCTTTTGTAGATTCCGGAAATCTTCGCTGCTTCGGCCGGATCGCTGGTCGTCTTACCATCGCCATAAATGTCCGGCGCAAACGCCACATAACCGAGCTTCGCAATCTCTTCTGTGTGTTGCTTCGTGGTGTCGTTCAAACCCCACCATTCGTGAATCACCAAAACGCCGGGCCGCTTGTCTTTCACCGCGTCATCGTACGCCAAGTATCCCACCAGCGTCGCATTGCCTTGTTTGTACGACACCTTTTCGGTGTGAATGGCCGCCCCACAAATCGCCGGCGCCAACAAAAAATTCAATAAAAAAAACCGTTTCATAACGAACCTCCGATTCTTACATGCTCAAATGAAATCATAGAAAAACTAGACCGAGATAAGATCGACCGCATACGGCACTCCGTTCACGACGAGGTTGAACGATTTTTCGTGCGCTTCGCCGAACAATTCGGTTTTATCTTCCATTGCGCGCAACCAGGGTTGGAACTCGTTTTCACGCCACGTCCAAATTTCGACGCGGGCTCCGTGCTTAATTTCATCGTTCAGACGCTGACGCTGTTGCGTCGCCTGCCGCTGTTCGGATTTCAGGACAATGATCCTTGTTTCCGGTAAACGGCGCGCCAGCTTATCGAGTTTGTTCAACGACACTTCGCCACATTCGATCCAAACATTTATCTCGCCGGCGTCGTTGAAGGTGCAAACGTCGGGGCGAATATCGAGACCCATCAAGCCCGGATGATCCGTTGACGGTTCCACAACCGGCCCACGCGGCAAGAACATCGCAAACGCTGCCAATTTCAAAGCGAGATGGTCCAACTTTTCTTCGGGCTTTGCTGCGAGAATGACTTTTCCCGAATAATCACCGAGGTGCAATTCCCCGCGAATTTTCAAACGGTGTCCTTTATTTCAAATTGCGAAAACTGGCCATTGTCGTCCGACACGTCCACGTTATCAACGCGTGCGAGACCCGGGCCTTGGTGCGCCCAATCAATAAACTCTTCAACATCGGATTCTTCGCCCTGCACAACGGCCTCCACGTCCCCGTTGCGCGTGTTGCGCACCCACCCGACAAGTCCAAATCGGTTCGCAGCGTACAGCATGGACATTCGGTACCCAACCCCTTGCACGTGACCTTTTACCAACAGATGTTTCGTGACCGTCACATCAGTAACCCTTTGAGCTGTATTCCGGAGTGAATTCAAATTTCTTGAGTCGCACGACGTCGGTTTGGATTGTTCCGCGCGAGCCGAGGTCGAGCCGCCGGTAACCTGGTGTTTGCGTATCGAGCGTGAACGTCGGCGTCTTCGCCGCAAACTGAATGCACGTGGACGGCGTGCCAATGATCCGTATGTTCTTTCGTCTCGCAACGAGATCTTGGTGAATATGCCCGGTCAATACGGCCACCGCATTTTCGTGACGATCAAGCACCTCAAAAAACTCGGACGCGTTGTTCACGGTCATCGTGTCCAACCACCGCGTTTCGGTGGGCAACAAATTATGATGCAGGCAGACGAGCGTTGGCTTATCGTCGTGGACGGATAGGCACTGATCAAGAAAGCAAAGCTCTTCTTTTCTAAGGTGACCGCCGTTTTTTCCGGGCACCGTAGAATCAAGCAGCAACACTTGCCATTCGTCGGCGAGAATTTGCCGGACAATTTGCACATTGTCGCTATCGAGAATTTTGTTCATGCGGGCCGTGGAATCGTGGTTGCCTGGCAAACAAAAAACCGGAACCCTCAACGCATCAAAATACTCGAGGAATCGTTTGTAGGAGGCTTCGGTCACATCCTGCGACAAATCGCCGGTCGCCAAAATGAAATCCGGCCTTTCGTTAAGCTCGTGCGAAAGGTCCAACACGGCGCGCAACGACGCGTCGGTGTTCATTCCGCACAGCTTCTTATCCGGCGTCGCGAACAAATGCGTGTCGGTGAACTGAAGAACCTTCACGTGCGATTCGTCATCGTGGGCCCTGGATGACGACATTCCAGGGCGACGAATTGACGGACAGCCTCATTTTTCTTCGGAGGAAATTTCGCCAAGCTCGCGCAGCGCCTCTTTGAGATCGCGGTCGTGCTTATGATTTTCAAGACGCGACATCAAACTGTACGCACACGGAACGACGAACAATGTGAGAAAAGTCGACACGCTAACACCACCGATGATCACGAGCGCCATGGGGATGCGAGACTCGGCCCCCGGCCCCAGCGCCAACGCCGGCGGAAGAGCCGCCACCACGGTCGATATCGACGTCATGATGATCGGACGAAGACGAATTGGGCACGCTTCCAAAAGAGCATCTTTTACGCTCAGACCGTATTTGCGGCGTTCGTTCGTAAAGTCCACCAGCAAAATGGAATTCTTTTTCACGATACCCATGAGCAGCAACAATCCAATCATGCTGTACAAATTCAGCGACGCTCGCCCCATCCATAACGCTAAAAAAGCACCGGTAAAACTGAACGGCAACGCGAGCAACACGACAATCGGGTGAATGAAGCTGTTGTACTGGCTCGCAAGAACCATGTAGGCCACAATAATCCCGAGCAGCAACGCCACAATAAGAATAATTCCCGATTCTTTAAACGTCTGAGCGCTACCTGAAAATTTGATGCGATAACCTTCGGGCAAAACGTCTTTCGCTATTTCTTGCACTTTGTTGAGGGCTTCATCCTGCGATTTCCCAGGCACCACGTTTGAAAAGATGTTAATTGCGCGCTCACGATTCTTGCGCGTGATCGACAGCAACGTTTTCTTCTCGTTTAATTTCACCACCTCGGAAAGCCGAATCACTTCACCGTGAATGTTGCGGACCCAAATTTTCGAAATATCCTGAGGCGTCTTCCGATCTTCGTTGATCAAACGAAGACGAATATCGTAACGGCGGCCTTCTTTCGAATATTTTCCGATACGAACACCACCGACCATGGCGTTGATCGTGTTGCCAATGGTTGCGATGTTCACCCCGCGCGCGGCGGCCTTGTCGCGGTCCGGAATCACACGCACTTCCGGTTGTCCCAACAAGTAGTCAGAGTCCGCATCCACCATATAACCGGATTTCACCATGCGGTCGATCATCACTTGGCTGAGTTCACCCATCTTGTCGAAGTCCGCGCCCAGCAGCGTAAACTCAACGGGAAAGCCACGTTGCGACGCAAATCCCGACAACGAAAGATCTTGGATAAATACTTTTTCGATACCCGGGAGTTTGCTGAGATTGTTTCGAAACACCGGCATGAGCTGCTGCTGACTCAAAACTTTTTTGCTTTCGGGGTCCGGCGGACGATTCTTTGGAAGCTTTAAAGTCACAAACATAATTCCGGTGTTCACTTCGCCACCACCGAATCCGCCGATGGCCGCGTAATAGCGTTCCACTTCGCCACGCGACGACACAAATTTTTCCGCTTCCCGGAACACTTGATCCGTGGTCTGGATTGACGTGCCAATCGGTGTCTTGATCTGAATGAACATGTTGCTTTGATCCTGCGGCGGCACAAATTCTTTCTTAATGAACTTCACGAGAAACATGGATGCAAAGAAAACGAACGTCGCTAAGCCCACCACGATCCAGCGATGATTCAAGCACCACGTCAACACACGTTCGTACCATTTCGTCGAAGCGGACATCACTTTGTCCATCGAGCGGCTCACGACGTTGTTGTGACCAACACTCAAAAACTGAGAGGTCCGCATCGGGGCGAGCGTGAGAGCTTCCAACAGTGACAGTGCCACCGCGACGGAAATTGTGACACCGTATTGAAGGAAGAAAGCACCCACGATGCCTTTCATGAACACGACCGGAATAAAGATCGCGAGAATCGCAATCGTTGCGGCGATGGCGGCCGATGTGATTTCGCGCGCGCCGGTAATGGAGGCTTTGACACGCGACGCCCCCATCTCCCGGTGCCGCACAATATTTTCGAGCACCATGATGGCGTCGTCGACCACGATTCCGATAACGAGCGTAAGCCCCAGCAGCGTAAACGTGTTCAGCGTGTAGCCAAGAAAACTCAGGAAAATAAACGTTCCAAGGATCGAGACCGGAATCGCAAGAATAATGTTCAAAGCAGAACTAAACGAACCCAAGAACAACCAACACACGATCGATGTTAAAACAGCGGCCAAGATAAGGTTGAAATTGAGTTCGTGGACCGAATCTTCAATAAATTTCGTGGCGTCGAAATTGATACCGAGTTTCATTCCCTCGGGCAACCGCTTTTGGATTTCTGCCACCTTCGTTCGCACAGCGCGCGCAACCGATACGGCGTTCGACCCGCGCTGCTTTTTTATGCCCAGTCCAATAGCCGCTTCGCCGTTGACGCGCGAAATACGACGGATGTCGGCTAAACCATCTTCAATTTGAGCAATGTCTTTGATCGTGAAACGTCGCCACAACGGTTGACCCGCGCGACCTGGGATAATGATCTTTTCAAAATCAGGAACGCTGCTCGCTTCTCCCATTACGCGCACGTTGTATTCCTGTTTGCCCGTATCAATGTAACCGGCCGGAACTTCCGCGTGCTGGTCCCGAATCGCGTTCATAACGTCGTCCACGGTAAGCTCACGCGACTGCATTTTGTCGGCGTCCAACCAAACACGAAGGTTCGGCTCCACATAACCGCCGAAGATAACGTCGCCCACCCCAGGCACCGTCGTGAAATCATCTTTTAAGTGATCTTTTGCGTAGCGCATGATGTCCGTGAGCGGACGACTGCCGGAGAGGGCAACCCACATAATGGGTTGATCTTCAGGGTTTGTCTTTAAATAAATTGGCGGATCGATGTTCTTTGGGAGGTTCTGTTGCGCTTGCGAAATTTTCGTTTGCACTTCCTGAAGCGCCGCGTCGATGTCGCGACCGAGTTCAAACTCAATTGATACCTGCGCGGAGCCCTGACGGGACGCCGACGAAACTTCTTTCACACCCTGAACCTGCATCACGGCGTCTTCAATGACGTCAGTGACCTCCGTCTCCATAACTTCCGGCGAGGCCCCTTCCCACGTGACCGTCACCGTAACGAACGGGAAGTCGACGTCGGGCAATTGACTGATCCCCATCTGCTTAAAGCCGATGAGGCCGAACAAAATGAGTCCGGCCATCAACATCCATGCAAAAACGGGGTTCTTAATCGAAATATCGGACAACTTCATGGGATATCCTCTGTTACGCCCTTGAGTTTTAGATAGTTGAGTTTCGTCTGGAGATAGGACGAATTGTAATTGGCTTTCGTTTGCTGCATCGCGTTCAGGGCCTGGAGCACATCCAAGTTGTTCACGGCCCCCAAACGGTAGTCTTGTCGCTGTCCTTCGTAGCTGCGCCGCGACTTCTCGTACGAATCTTGCAGCGCGTTCGTTTCGTTAATTGAAGAGACGAGCGCTGCTTGCGCTTGGCGGATCTCCGACTCCGCAAACCGCATCGTGCGGCTCAATTCAAGTTCCGATTGCTTGTAAATGGATTTCGCTTCTTCCGCCAAACCTTTCACTTCGCCGCCTTGAAACAGCGGTACCGCCAAATTGAACGCGACGTCCCAATCAATTTCTGACTGGAAACCCGGGCGCCATGTGTAATAATTCCCAACAAGTCCGGCTTTCGGGTAGTAACCGCTTTTCGCAACACGAATGCCGTATTTTTTGGCCTCTACGTCTTCTTTGGCCGCTCGCACATCGGACCGGTTAACGCCCAATTGCAGCGCCTTTTGTTCGGATTCGACCGGAGGAGGATACGATTGGTTGTCCACAAAGTTTAACGAGCGCGCGTCTTGCCCGATGAAAAAGCCCAACACGTCGCGCGCGGCGATCACATCGCCCAAGGCTCGCGCTTCTTGCGCTCTGAGAATGCTCAGTTGAGACTCCGAACTAAGCACCTCGCTATCGCGCGACTTGCCGAGGCGGATTCGGCCGCGCAATTCCTTCACGCGATCTTCGGTAAGCGAAATTGATGTTCGGGTATCCGCAATAAATTGTTCCAGCTGAACCACGCGGTAGAAAGCTTCGGCCACGTTCAGATACAAATTAACAGACTGTTGCATGAGAAGCGCTTCGTTGCGACGGGATTGTGCTTTGTAAGCGGACATCGCCGAAAATTCTTTGAATCCCTGAAAGATCGGCTGTTCGGCGGTAAATTTTGATTCGGTACGGCGGCCTTTCGTTAACGTGCTGGCGACGCCGCTACCGTCGTTGCCCGAACCCGAGGTATCCTGCCAAATTGTTTGCGTTCCCCATTGAAGATACGGCAATACAGCGCCGAGCGCTTGTTTGCGGCGTGCGAGCGCTTGCTTAATGTCTTCTTCGGCTTGCAGCAACCGTTCGCTTTGCTTGACCGCAAGCCGGTAACAGTCTTCAAACGTCAGAGAACGGTTCGTTGGTTCGGCGCGCAAAAGCGAGCCAGAAAAAAGAATTGCCAAAACGGCCGCAATTCGAAGAGTTGTGTGTGACTGTTTCATGTTCGGGATTTTTGAGGTTAAGGAATTCCTTTATATCAAAAATGTTTCAAACGGCTCTAACTCTTGTGTTTGCATAAAAGTTCCATGCACTTTCTTTCCCGTCGGAATTTGGTAAATTCGGCCCCATGGCCGAAAACGGAACAGCCTCGCAGCCGAATTTGTCCGCCAAAGAAGTGATTGATCACATGCGTGAAGGCGTGGTCATCACCGATGCTGATCACAATATTGTCAGCGTTAACGAGACGTTTACGAAAACAACCGGTTATTCCGCTTCCGAAGTGCTTGGCAAGAATCCTCGCTTGCTGCGGTCCGGAGAACACAAACCTCCCTTTTACGCAAAGATGTGGAATTCCATTTCCAAAACCGGCCATTGGCAAGGCGAAATAATCAATCGCCGCAAAAATGGCCAGATCTATACCGAGTGGCTTTCGTTGACCGCGGTCCGAAAGCATAACGAAATTACGCACTACATCGGAGTCTTCACGGACATCACAAAAATAAAACGCGCCGAAGAAACCATTCGGCACATGGCGTTTTATGACGCGCTCACCGACCTACCGAACCGGGTGTTGTTCCGCGAAGAATTAACGCGCGCCCTTGCGCGGGCGAAGCGCCACAAAGAATTGTTGGCTGTTTTATTTCTCGATCTTGACCGCGTCAAAGTGATCAATGACACATTGGGCCACGATATGGGAGATCGGCTGCTCGTGGGTGTCGCACATCGCCTGCGCGAATGCCTGCGCGCAACCGACGTGGTAGCGCGACTCGGCGGCGATGAGTTCATGCTGCTGTTGCCCGGCGTAAAAAACATTGCAGAAGTCGTGGCACTCACCGAGAAAATTTTAGCAACGCTGCGGCCGGCGTTCCGTTTTGGTGATAAGGAATTGTTCACGACCGCATCCATCGGCATCAGCGTTTTTCCAAACGACGGAGAAGACTCCGAAACACTTCTTAAAAACGCCGACACCGCTATGTACCGCGCGAAACGCCATGGGCGAAACAGTTTCCAAATTTTCGATGAAACGATGAAAACCGAGGTGTACCAGCAACTGGCGCTCGACAATGGGCTGCGCCGCGCGCTTGAAAAAAACGAGTTCGTCGTGCATTACCAGCCGCAAATTAATATCGCCAACGGTCAGATTGTTGGAATGGAAGCGCTTGTGCGCTGGGATCATCCCGAGCTGGGGCTTATCCCGCCCGCCACGTTCATGCGCTGGGCCGAGGACTCGGGCCTCATCATCCCGATCGGCGAACAGGTGATGCGCATGGCGTGCCACCAGAACAAACTGTGGATGGATCGTGGTTACCCGGCTATCAAAGTGGGCGTGAACGTGTCCGCCAAGCAAATGCGCCAATCAAACATCATCGAAACGGTCCGACGAATTTTGAAAGAGACCGGACTCCCACCGGAATGCCTGGAGCTTGAACTCACCGAAAGCATTCTCATGGACCTTTACGGCCAGGCAATGAACATTCCGCACGAACTGAAAGCGATGGGCGTCGGCTTTTCAATCGATGACTTTGGCACGGGTTATTCGTCTCTGAACTATCTGAAGCGTTTGCCGGTCAACACGTTAAAGATGGACCAGTCGTTCGTGCGAGATTTAACGTCCGATGCGAACGATGCAGCGATCGCGGACGCCGTCATTGGGTTGGGACACGGATTGAATTTGAACGTGTTGGCAGAAGGCGTGGAAACCGAAGGCCAATTAAATTATTTGCGCGGTCTTAAGTGCGATCAAATGCAGGGGTTCCTTTTTAGCCAACCGTTGCCCCCCGTGGTGTTCGAAAAACTTTTGCGCGACAAAACGAAGCTGGCGACTCAAGGCACGTTGTTCGAAGCCACGAACTAAACGACTTTCACCTTCAATTTTTCTCCGAGCGACCGAAACGCTTTTAACCAGTCGCTGTAAGATTCATCCCCTTTCTCTGCGCCCGCCTGAACGTTCGGGAAAATGCGCTGCAAAAATTCGTAATAGTTGTTTTGAACACTCCACAAATTCACATCAAACGGGAGAGACAGCACCACCCCAACGAGCTCGTCCAGTTGCGTAACAAGCGCTCCATCGTCGGGATCGGCCCACAATTGATCCACAAGCCGCAGCAGGTTGTTCTGTAAAACGTAGGCCAAGCCGGGGGCATCGAGCGGAACGCGCGCCTCTTTTGCTTCGACGAGCAATGCCGAAATCTTTTCGACGTCCAATTCGTCGCTCTCCAACGCGTGCTTGAGACTCATGTTGATGGTGAACTCGGCGGCGGCCTGCAACGCCTTTGGTAACGGCGCCGCCATGTCGGCCAAAAATCGCATAAGCGGTGCGTTGTTCTCATAAATCTGCCGCAGAACAGCTTCCGAGTCCGCGAGCGTCGTTTCTAAAATGGAACTTACGATTTTGCGTTGCTCGTCGCGGAACAACGTCTTTAGCGAATACGTCGAGCCACCGAAATATTTGTCCATGATACGAATCGTCTCTCCGAAATCCGCGCGTTTGAAAGCGGCCACGATACTTTCAGACATCTTATTGAAAGCGTCCGCACCGTCGTGCCGGATAACACCGCCGTTCAGATTGTGATCACCGAGATGAAGGATCGCAAAGTCAAACCGATCGGATTCCTTCGTCACTTCGGAGGTAACGTTGATGACGCCGAGCACAAGACGCGCCTTGCCGGCCACGAAATTTTTAAATTCTTCGTAGTCAATCGTGTAACAATAGGTTTTCGTTTCATCGATTCCATTCGAGAAGAGGGAGCTTATCGCGTAATGGGCGCCCACCTTTGCAAGGTCCATCGCGGAAGGCTTTACGTACCGGTTGTACACGACGCGGCCGTTTTTCAAATCCGGAATGTTGCTCGGTGCAAATTCCAAGCGGCGCAAAAACTCTGTCTCCAGCGATTCACCAAAAAGTTCTTCGGCCAACTGCAGCGCGCGCGCCGCGTATTGCAGCACTTGGACGGCTTCAATTCCGGAAATTTCATCGAAGAACCAACCGCAGCTCGTGTACATGAGCATCGCCTGTCGTTGCATCTCGAGCAGTTTCAGCCCTTGGATTTTCTCGGCGGCGCTCAAATCTCTCGTCGCATGTCGCCCAAAAAAATCGTCCACTTCTTCGCTTGAACGATCAAAAAGAAGTTCGATGTAGTCGTTGCGCGCCATCCAGGGGTCTTTCATCAACTCCCCGGCCTTTTTCTCAAACAGCGGCACCGTGGTGTCACGCAACCAATCAAGCGCTTCGCGCAGCGGCTTGCGCCAGACCTGATTCCACTCGGGACGCCCGCCCATGTTGCAGCCGCAGTTGCTGCGCCACCGCTCAACGCCGTGCACACAGCTCCACGAGGTATTTTCAAAGATTTCGACTTCGAACGCCGGTGGAAATTTTGCGAGAAATTCTCCGTAATTTGTGAGTTTCGCGACCCCGCGTGATTCGATTTGATTCAACGCAAACGCCAGCGCCATATCACCAAACCGGTGGTGATGGCCGTAGGTTTCCCCGTCGGTCGCGATGTGGACGAGTTGTTGTCCATTTCCGTTTTCAGAAAAACCGGTCATCAGACGATCAACCAAGTACTCGCCTTTTTCCAACAACCGCTCGAACGCGACCGACCGCGAGATAGGCCCATCGTAAAAAAAGAGCGCGATACTTTTGCCGGACGAAAAATTGAGTTTGTAGGGATTTTTTGGATCAATCGACGCATTCGATACATCGTCCCATTGGTTGTCGCCTATTTTGCGCACGCGCTTGGCTTGATGCGGGGCGAGAATCGTGTACGTAATTCCGAGGTCCGCGAGAATTTCGAGACTCTCCAAATCGACCGCCGTTTCCGCGAGCCACATTCCCTCGGGCTTGCGACCAAAACGAAATTCAAAATCACGGATCCCCCAAAACACCTGCGTAAATTTGTCCCGAGCGTTGGCGAGCGGCATGATCATGTGGTTGTACACTTGCGCAATCGCCGAACCGTGTCCGGAAAATCGCTTTACGCTCAACTGATCCGCCTCAAAAATCGCCCGGTACGCGTGCGGCGCATTTTCCTCCATCCAACTGAGCAGCGTGGGACCGAAATTAAAATTGATCAACGAATAGTTGTTCATGATCTTCACAATGCGCTTGTCGTCGTCCAATATACGGGAAGTTCCGTTCGGGCCATAACATTCGGCCGTGATGCGCTCGTTCCAATCGTGATAGGGATAGGCTGAATCTTGCAGTTCGATCGATTCAAGCCACGGGTTTTCGCGCGGGGGCTGGTAGAAGTGACCGTGGATGCAAATGTACTTTTCCATTGGGACGTTGGTTACCGTTTGATGCGAAAAATTTGAAAAGGTTCGGTGCTCGGATCCATCCGCAAATGGACATTTTTCGTCCATGTCACCGTCGATCCACTCACGAGCTCGTGAACCTCAAATTGAGCTTCCCATGAGAAGCCAATTTTATCCATAGGAATTTCGAACGACGTTTCTCGGACGGCGTGCGGATCCAAACTTACGGCGACAATCAGCGTATTCGAACGATCCGGCGCGGTCTTGAGCGCCACAAGAACCTCGTTCCCACTGGAAGGAAGCACCGTCACATTCTCCATCAACTGCAGCGCAACGTTCTCTCGACGAATGCGGTTTAACATTGAAACCGTTTGTTTGATGTTGCCCGCCTTATTCCAATCCCGCACCTTGATTTCAAATTTTTCCGAGTCGGCGTATTCTTGTTTTCCGGGTAACCCAACGTTCTCGACGAGTTCGTATCCGTTAACAATCCCGTACGTCGGCGATAAGAGTGCCGCCAACGCCAAACGACTTTTGAACACGGCGGCATCGGCATTTTGCAAATACGGCGGCAAAACGTCAGGAGTGGTCACAAAAAAATTCGGCCGAAAATAGCAGGACATTTTCGGGTCCGCCAATTCTTCAATGTATTCCGCCAGTTCGCGCTTGCTGTTACGCCAAATGAAGTAGGTGTAGGACTGCGAAAAACCGGCCTTCGATAACATTTTCATCATCTTTGGACGCGTGAACGCCTCGGCAAGAAAAATTGTCTCGGGGGTGCGGCGCTTCACTTCGCGAATCACCCATTCCCAAAAAACGACTGGCTTTGTATGCGGATTATCAACACGAAATATTCGTACGCCGTGGCCAATCCAAAAAAGAAAAACATGGAGCAGTGCATCATAAAGTTTCTCGTGCTCATCGCAGTCAAAGTTCAGCGGGTAGATATCGTCGTAGCGGTACGGAGGATTTTCGGCGCACTGAATACTTCCGTCCGGCCGGTGATAAAACCATTCCGGATGCTCGGTCACCCACGGATGATCCGGCGAGCAGTGAGGAGCAAAGTCAATCGCGACCGAAATGCTCATTGATTGCGCCGCCGCAACAAAGCGATCAAAATCCTGCAGAGTGCCAATCGCGGGCTCAATCGCCGTGTGTCCGCCGTTTTCGTTGCCGATCGCCCAAGGGGAGCCGGGATCGTTCGATCCAACGTTCAAACTATCGTTCGGGCCTTTGCGTGCCGTGCGACCAATCGGATGAATTGGCGGAAGATACACCACGTCAAATCCCATCGCTTTGATATCCGAAAGACGTTTTTCGGCGTCGCGAAAAGTTCCGCTTTTTCCGGGTTCGGTTCCCTGCGACCGGACAAACATTTCGTACCAAGCGCCAAAGCGTGCGACCGGCTCGTCCACCACAATTTCATAAGGAGCGGCAAGTTTTTCTTCGTCCACGCGCTTGCCACCCGCGTCGCTCCAGGCTCGAACGCTAAATTGGTAACGACCGACTTTTTCGACGCGGAAGTTTGCGGTCCAACCGTCATTTCCGTCGTCCGACATGAACGTCTCGCTCCACGTGGGGTCCTGTTCGTGGCGCCAGCAAAGCTGCACGACCAACGGATCGTGTCCGTCGCGGAAAACATCGGCCGATACGACGCAAACTTCTCCGACTATTTTTTTCACGGGATACTTTCCGCCATCCACGGACGGCTGAACGTTTTCAATCGTGATATGACGGTTACGAACGTCCATACGTCTCCGTTAGCTTTCGCAGCCGCGTGGCCAACCGGTCGTTTAATTTTCTGTGATCGAGCCGCCACTCCCAATTGCCGGTGGTCGTACCAGGGGTGTTCATCCGCGCCGCGGATCCGAGCCCGAACAAATCCTGAAGCGGAATAATCGCGGTCTCGGCGACCGAGCCAAACGCAAGCCGAATCAAATCCCAGTGAATCTCCCGTCCGTTTGATTCGACGTAATCGAGCACGCGCTGCCGTTCGGGTGCCGTTAACAATTTAAACCAGCCGCGTGTTGTGTCGTTGTCGTGCGTGCCAGTGTAGACAACCGAATTGCGGCCGAAATTGTGGGGCAAGAAAGGATTCGACGCATCGGACGAAAACGCAAAGTGCAACACTTTCATTCCTGGAAAACGGAATTTTTCGCGCAACGCGCTCACGCCGGGCGTAACGACACCCAAGTCTTCGGCGAAAATGGCCACCCGTCCCAGCGCGCGCTCTACTTTGGCGAAAAAATCCTCGCCTGGAGCGCGAACCCATTCTCCGTTTTGCGCGGTGCGCGCCGATGCCGGAATGCACCAGTAGTTATGAAAGCCGATGAAATGATCGAGCCGTGTCGCATCAAAGAAGTTAAAGACTTGCCGAAAACGGCGGATCCACCAATCGTATCCAGATTTTTTCAGTGCATCCCATCGGTAAAGCGGGTTCCCCCACCGCTGGCCGGTGCGACTGAAATAATCCGGAGGCACACCAGAAACGCAGGTGAGATTTCCTTTCTTATCGAGCCAGAAAAGCTCCGGATTCGCCCAGACGTCGGCGCTGTCATGCGCCACAAAAATCGGAATATCCCCCAAAAGCTTTACGCCGCGGCGGTGACATTCTTTGCGCAGTCGGTGCCACTGTCGTGAAAACAAAAACTGCAAAAACTGATGATACCGCACGGCAATCGCCAACTGTGCCGCTGCTTCGCGCAACGCTTTCGGTTGTCGATTTCGGAGCGGAGCGTCCCACTTGTACCATGCGGCGCCGCGGTGCTTTTGTTTAATGGCGCAATAGAGAGCATAATCATCGAGCCAATCGCGCTGTTCGTAGCAAAAACTTCGAAACGCGGAGTAAAACGACCCGCGTTGGTTTTCGAAAACCCAAAATGCCTTTCGAAGAATTTTCTTTTTGTAACGCCACGCTTGGTCGTAATCGGTGCGGTCGTTTGCAAAATGGCCTTTTCTGGGCATGTCCGAGGCGGGAAGCAATCCATCGCGGGCCAAACTTTCGAGATCAATGAACAGTGGATTGCCGGCAAACGCCGATAGGACTTGGTACGGAGAATTGCTCATTCCGGGCGGGCCCAGCGGAAACATTTGCCACCAGGTCTGTCCAGCTTCTTCGAGGAAACGAATAAAACGAAAAGCCTCTCTGCCGAGATCGCCAACCCCGTGCGAACCCGGCAAAGAGGACAGATGGAGAAGAACGCCGCTTGAGCGCGTCAATTCTTGTTCGGTTGCGGAGTGAAGCGCAGATACGGCTTAACGGCTTTGTATCCGTTTGGGAAAAGCTTATTGATTTCGGCTTCCTCTTTGACGGCCGGCGAAATAATGACATCTTCGCCTTCCTTCCAGTTGGCGGGCGTTGCCACCTTGTGTTTGTCGGTCAGTTGAAGCGAATCAATCACTCTGAGAATCTCATTAAAGTTTCTTCCGGTGCTGGCCGGATAAGTAATCATGAGGCGAACCTTCTTGTTTGGATCGATGATGTATACCGATCGTACGGTGAACGTCTCGTTCGCGTTCGGATGAATCATTCCGTACAAGCTCGACACTTTCCGATCGCCATCGGCAAGCAGCGGAAAATTCATTTTGCAATTCTGCGTTTCTTCAATGTCTTTGGTCCACCCCTTGTGATCGACCAATGGATCAACGCTAAGGCCAATGGCTTTGACGCCGCGCTTGTCAAATTCGGATTTTAGTTTCGCCACCGCACCAAGCTCGGTGGTGCATACCGGAGTGTAGTCCTTTGGATGAGAGAACAGAATCACCCAATTGTTGCCGGCCCACTCGTGAAATTTAATTTTCCCTTCCGTTGAATCCTGCTCGAAGTCGGGGGCAACATCACCGAGTTGTATGGCCTTGTTTGCGACAGTCGTTTCCATGAGCGTATCTCCTTATTATGAATGCTGGAATTATAGCTCAAAACGACCGAATAGCTTTTGAAGTTCCGAGGGATGAGACAGATTTTGAATTCCCTGCTAGAATCCGCGGCCAATGAATGCCCTCCCTTTAATGATTGGAACGTTGTGCGTGTTAGCGATTGCGTACCGCTATTACAGCGCGTTCCTCGCTTCGAAGGTCGTTGCACTGGACCCCACGCGCGTCACACCGGCTCACGCACTGAACGACGGCGAAAATTATCATCCAACCAACAAATGGGTTCTTTTTGGTCATCATTTCGCAGCAATTACCGGTGCGGGCCCATTGATCGGACCGGTCCTCGCGGCCCAATTTGGTTTTCTTCCCGGATTTCTATGGATTTTGATTGGCGTCGTGCTCGCCGGCGCCGTACAGGATTTCATTATTTTAACCGCTTCCACAAGGCGCAACGGCAAATCGCTCGCCGAAATCGCTCGCCAAGAATTGGGACCGGTGGCCGGAATTACGACCGCCATCGCCGTCCTGTTCATTATCGTTGTGGCGCTCGCGGGTCTCGGCGTGGCGGTGGTGAACGCTCTAAACGAAAGCTCGTGGGGCGTTTTCACGATCGCCTGTTCAATTCCGCTCGCGTTTTTCATGGGGCTCTATATGTACCGGTTTCGAGTTGGAAAAATTGCGGAGGCAACGATCATTGGCGTGATCGGCATGCTTCTTGCGGTTGTGTTCGGCAAACACGTGCAAGGATCGTTTTTGGAACCTTATCTGAAGCTGACGCCCACCGGCGTCACACTCGCCATCGCCGCCTACGGTTTTGTTGCGTCCATTCTTCCGGTTTGGATGCTGTTGTGTCCGCGCGATTACTTAAGCTCGTACATGAAAATCGGAACGATCGCATTTTTGATTTTGGGTCTCCTCTGGGTAAACCCGCCGCTGCACCAACCCATGTTTAGTTCGTTTGTGGCGGGCGGCGGTCCGATTATTCCCGGAAAACTTTTCCCGTTCGTGTTCATCACGATCGCGTGCGGCGCCATTTCCGGTTTCCATGCTCTCGTGTCATCGGGCACAACGCCAAAGATGATCAACAATGAAATGGACATTCGCCCGATTGCCTACGGCGCGATGCTCATGGAAGGATTGGTCGGCATCACGGCACTCATCGCGGCGTCGGCGCTTCATCCATCGGATTATTTTGCCATCAATGTGCCCGCGGCAAAATTTGCAGCGCTCGGAATGGAACCCGTAAATCTTTCGATGCTGGCCGCCGAAGTGGGCGAACAAGTCGCCGGCCGAACAGGAGGCGCCGTTTCTCTTGCGGTTGGAATGGCGCAAGTATTCTCGGCGCTTCCGGGCATGAAGAATTTAATGTCCTATTGGTATCACTTCGCGATCATGTTCGAAGCGCTGTTTATTCTCACAACGATCGACACCGGCACGCGCGTCGCCCGGTTCATTGCGCAGGAGTTTCTCGGGAAGATTTACAAACCGTTTGAGCGGACCGACTGGCTGCCGGGCGCGATCATCTCGAGTGCAGCAGTGGTGGGAGCGTGGTCGTATTTTATTCTAACGGGAAGTATTTCCACCATTTGGCCCATGTTTGGCGTTGCCAATCAACTGTTGGCGGTCATTGCGCTATGCGTTGGAACAATGGTGATCATAAATCTCGGCAAGCGGCAATACGCGTGGGTGACGTTCGTACCGATGATTTTTGTCGCGATCACAACGCTATCGGCAGCCTGGCAAAATATTTTCACAAACTTCTTACCGCTCGCCCAACAACCCGGCAAAGCCTTTGTCGGATACTTAAACGCATTTTTCACAGTGATACTGATGATCTGTGCGATCACAATTATCCTGGCACTGTCAAAAAGGTGCATCGTCGGCATGAAATCCAACAACGTACCAGGATGACGGCAATTAGTGATTGTGTTTTTGTTCGCGCTTGGATTGCCAAACGGCCCAGGCTAAGCCGGCCGCGCACACAAAAATAATAAAGAAGAAGAACACACCGTGCTCTTTCGTCGGCACATCGACGTTGTAGGCTTTCAGTTGTTCCACGAACTTGTGGTCGTAAGGCAAGATGAGGCCGATGATGAGCAAACTCACCATGTTCATCACTTTGATGAGCGGGTTTACAGCAGGCCCGGCCGTGTCTTTTAAGGGATCCCCCACGGTATCACCGGTAATCGCCGCTTTGTGTTTCTCGCTGCCTTTGCCGGTATTTGCTTCCGCGTTTGCGGGTTCGTCTTCCACCATCTTCTTTGCGTTGTCCCAGGCACCACCCGAATTGGCCATGAACACAGCGATCAATTGTCCCGACACAATCATTCCCGCGAGGAAACCCGCCAAGGCGATCGTGCCAAGCGTAAAGCCAATCATCGCCGGAACCAAAAGTGCCAACAAGCCGGGACCCACCAATTCTTTCTGCGCTTCGGTTGTACAAATGTCCACCACGCGACCGTAATCCGGCTTCTTTGTGCCGGCCCAGATCTCTTTGTCACGAAATTGAATGCGGCATTCGTGCACAATGAGGAAGGCGGCGCGGCCCACCGCGCGAATTGTCATCGAGCTAAACAGAAATGGAATGGAACCACCAATCAGAAGACCGATAAACAACGTTGGATCGGACAACGTGAGATGAGACGCCACTCCATTGAACACATCGCCGGAAATTTTTGCCGTTTCGCCCTGCCCACCGGATCCCACCGAAACAATAAAACTGTTAAACAACGACACGGCCGCGATCACCGCGGAACCAATCGCGATACCTTTTGTAATTGCCTTTGTGGTATTACCAACCGCGTCCAAGTCCGCCAGAATTTGCCGCGCTTCTTTGTACTTCGCTTCGCCCATTTCTTTTTTATCGTAACCCATTTCGCCGATGCCGTTCGCGTTGTCCGCGACCGGACCAAAAACATCCATGGAAATTGTGTTACCGGTCAACGTCAGCATTCCGATGCCGCACATCGCAACGCCGTACGCGATAAAGGTTGGATTCGTTCCACCGTACACAAGAACACTCGTCAAGATCGCGCCCGAAATGACAATCACGGCGGCAACCGAACTCTCGTAGCCGACAGCCAAACCCTGAATAATGTTTGTCGCGTGGCCGGTTTCGCACGATTTCACGAGCGACTTCACTGGGGCGTATTCGGTGCCCGTGTAATACTCGGTGCATTTGTTGAGGGCTACCGCCAAAATAATTCCGATCAAGCAGGTCCAGGCGGGACGCATATCAAGACCCGGAAAACCGAGATTCGCCCAAAACGGCAAGCTATCAACACCGCCCGGAAACCCCGCCAGCGCCTGCGGATACATCGTCATGTAAATGCTATCGAAACGAAGGTAGAAAAATCCGAGAACAACAAACCCGACAATACTAAGCACCGACCCGATCACGAAGCCCCGATTCACACTGCTCATGGCTTCACCAACACTGCCCTTCTCCCCCGCCCGCACGCTGTAGGTTGAAATAATACTCGCGATCACACCGATCGCTCGCACGAGCAACGGAAAAATAACCCCTTTGTGGCCGAAGCTGGCCAAACCGAGAATCATCGCTGCCACAATCGTCACTTCGTAGCTTTCAAAGATATCCGCAGCCATTCCGGCGCAATCACCGACGTTGTCGCCAACGTTATCGGCAATGGTCGCCGCGTTTCGTGGATCGTCTTCGGGAATTCCCTTTTCCAATTTCCCGACAAGATCAGCGCCCACATCGGCCGCCTTCGTGTAAATTCCGCCACCGACGCGCATGAAAAGCGCGAGCAACGTGCCGCCAAATCCGAATCCAATCAAAGCCTCATACGCATGTTCACCATATATAAGGAAGATGATCGATCCACCGAGAAGGCCCAGTCCATCGGTGAGCATGCCGGTAATCGTGCCCGTGCGGTACCCCAGCTGAAGCGCCCCACCGAAACCTTTCGGCGCCGCCGCCGCTACGCGCAAGTTGCCGATTGTGGCGAGCCGCATTCCAACAAAACCCACAAGCGCTGAGAAAATCGAACCGACCAAGAACGAGAGCGCGCGTCCCCAAGCGATGGACAAATCGACGTGCGAAATGCGCGCGGCCATGTAAAGAAAAACAGTAATAAAAACAATCAAAATGCCGACGACGCGGAACTGACGATACAAGTAAGCGTTGGCCCCTTCGCGCACGGCCTGAGCAATCTCTTGCATGCGCGGCGTGCCTTGATCGGCTTTCTTTACTTGTCCCATAAGAAGCAGGGCATACACCAAACCAGCGAGAGCGACCACAACGTTAGCGACAAGAGCTACTTTTTCGTACAGCGCGTACTGCTCACTGAAAAGAGGTTCGAAGAGTGTCATGAATTTATTTTCCCCATTGAAGATAAATTGTTAGGCGGAGGCTTGCCCTGCAAAGCCGATTTTTCCGGTGCAGAAGGGCCGAGAATTATAAATGTTTATCGGTTTTTTGTCTCGAAAAGAAATATAAATCCCCTATGGAAACATTCTTTTTAACGGGCTCCTCGCAACAATGGAAGTGCGACACACACCATTGCACAATCGAAATTCTTTTTCATGAGCTTCGATCGTCCGAAAAAGGACTCACCGACGCGGAAGCTCTGCGCCGTCGACAAACATTCGGCTTAAACGAACCTGCGCGCAAAAAGAAACGTACGGCTCTCATGCAACTCATCATGAAAATTCTGAATCCGCTCGTTTTGGTATTGCTCATCATCTCGGCATTCTCCATGTTTTTCGGAGAAAAACTCAGCGCCGTGATTGTTGCCGCCATGGCGGCGGCCAGCGTGGTGCTTTCGTTCATTCAGGAATTTCGAGCGGACCGAGAAGCCGAAAAGCTCAGCGAAATGGTTCGCGCCACGGCGACGGTGCTGCGTTCCGACAAAAAGAGGGAAATAAAAATCCGCGAAATCGTGCCCGGCGATATTATTGAGCTCGCGGCCGGCGACATCGTGCCCGCCGATATCCGATTCTTATCCTGCAAAGACGTGTTCGTGAATCAATCGGCTCTCACGGGCGAATCGATGCCTCAGGAAAAATTTGCGGTTCCACCCACCGAAGGCGCGACATCGCTCGACGCGCGCAATCTGGCGTTCATGGGGTCCTCGGTTGTGAGCGGCACGGGGCTCGCGATTGTTCTTAACACCGGCGTCTCGACGAAATTCGGAGAGGTGTCACGTAAACTGGCGCGCCAACGCAGCACCACAAGTTTCGATGAAGGCATTCAAAAATTCACATGGCTTATGATTCGGTTCATGCTCGTCATGGCCGTTTCGATTTTCGTGATCAACCTTCTGTCCAAGTCCAGCGCGCTCGAAGCGATTCTGTTCTCGTTGGCGGTCGCCGTCGGCCTCACGCCGGAAATGTTGCCGATGCTCGTCGCTATGAATCTCTCGAAAGGCGCGATCGCAATGGCAAAGAAGCAAGTCATCGTAAAACGACTGAACTCGATTCAGAACTTTGGCGCGATGGACATTTTGTGCACGGACAAAACCGGCACGCTCACAAAAGACAAAATCGTTTTGGAACACCATTGCGATATTTTGCGCCGCGAAGACAAAGGCGTGCTGATGCTCGCCTACATGAACAGTTTTTACCAAACCGGCTTGCGCAACTTGCTCGACATCGCCATTCTCAAGCACGAAAAACTCGTCGTGAAGAAGTATTCCAAGGTGGACGAAATCCCGTTCGATTTTTCGCGGCGTGTGATGTCGGTCGTGGTGGATTACGAAGGCAAACACCGCATGATCACGAAAGGCGCGCCCGAGGAAATTTTTAAACGCTGCAACCGTTACGAACTGGAAGGCGATCTGCTCGATCTCGAAAGCATCGTCGTCGCCGACTTAAAAGAAGAATACGACAAACTCAGCGCCGACGGCTTTCGCGTGCTCGCTGTCGCCTACAAAGACATGGAAACGTCGCAATCCGCGTATTCGCGTGATGACGAGAACAATCTGATTCTCAAAGGATACTTGGCGTTTCTTGATCCGCCGAAACACTCAACGCGTCGCGCAATCGAGGTACTGCACCGGCGGGGCATCGAAGTAAAAGTATTGACCGGCGACAACGAACTCGTCACAAAAAAGATCTGCGGCGATGTGGGGCTCAACATCAAAGGTCTTTTGACCGGTGACATGGTTGAAAAAATGTCAGTCGATGAACTGAAACAGCACATTGAATCCACCACGGTGTTCGCGCGGCTCGCGCCGCTCCAAAAAGAAATGATTATCGATCTGCTACGAAAAAACGGCCACGTGGTTGGCTATCTCGGCGATGGCATCAACGACGCACCATCGCTGAAAGCAGCCGACGTTGGCATCTCGGTCAATAATGCTGTCGACATCGCCAAAGAATCCGCCGACATTATCTTGCTCAAGAAAAGTTTGATGGTGCTCGAAGACGGCGTCGTGGAAGGACGAAAAACGTTCGGCAACATCATCAAATACATCCGCATGGGCGCGAGCTCGAACTTCGGCAACATGTTCAGCATGACGGGAGCGAGTTTGTTCTTGCCCTTCCTTCCGATGCTGCCCATCCAAATTTTGCTGAACAACTTCCTTTACGATATTTCCCAGGTTGGAATTCCCACGGACAACGTTGAAACCACGTATTTATCGCGGCCGCGACGCTGGAACGTCTCTTCGATAAAAAATTTCATGATTGTGTTCGGCCCTATTAGTTCGGCGTTCGATTTCCTCACGTTTGGCACGCTCATTTGGGTATTTCGCGCCTCGCCGGCGTTGTTCCATACCGGCTGGTTCCTTGAGTCGTTGCTCACACAGACCACAGTGATTCATGTCATCCGAAACAGCAAAATTCCGTTTGTCGAAAGCCCACCAAGCAAATTTCTTTTGCTGACCACGTTCATCATTGTGTCGATCGCACTTCTGTTGCCGTTCACTCCGCTTGCGAAACCATTTGGATTTGTTGTTCCGCCGGCGTCCTTGCTCGTCGCCATATTCTTTATTGTGATCGGCTATCTCGTAACCGTACAAGCAGTAAAAAGGCGATTTATTCGAAAATACGGCTACGAGTGACGCGAACCTCGTTCGATTGATCGTCGAACGTCGGCATCGAACAATTATTTTACGAACGAAACTTTTGTTCATTTTCGTTCGTAGCTGACGTATGCGGACCTTGCGCTCCTATGCCTCGAACATCTTCACCTTGCTGAAAGAGACATTCAATGAATGGAAAAACGACGGCGGCACGCGCCTCGGCGCATCGCTGGCTTATTACACGGCTTTCTCGCTGGCGCCACTCTTGCTGCTCACGATCGCCATCGCCGGGCTCGTTTTTGGCATGAGCGAAACGAGAGACCGCATTTTCAACGAACTCCGTGCCACTATGGGCGACCAAACTGCGCGCGACATTCAAAGCATGCTGCAAGCGGCAAAAAAACCGGCGTCGGGCACGCTCGCAACCATCATCGGTTTTGGCACATTGCTGCTCGGGGCTTCCGCCGTTATGGACGACCTTCAATTCACGCTGAACAAAATTTGGAACGCCCCGCAGGTTTCGGGTTTTATGAACGTGGTCAAAGATAAACTGCTTTCTTTCGGCATGGTCCTCGGAATCGGCTTTTTACTTTTGGTTTCGTTGGTCATTAGTACCCTACTCGCCACAATGGGACGCTATTTCGGCTACCTTTTGCCTCTCCCCGAATGGCTTCTGCAAGCGATCAATATGCTCGTGTCGCTCACCGTGATTACTTTTTTGTTTGCTGCGATCTTTAAGCTTCTGCCGAACACACACGTGCGGTGGAGCGATGTATGGGAAGGCGCGGTGTTCACTTCGGTGCTGTTCACCATTGGGAAATCCGTTCTCGGGATTTATCTTGGCAAAGGAACTGTCGGATCATCGTACGGAACAGCAGGGTCCGTGCTCGTTTTGCTTTTGTGGTTGTACTATTCCGCGCAAATCCTTTATTTCGGCGCTGAATTCACAAAGGTCACCGCCCAACGACAAAAAAAACCCCACGTTCCTTTGTCGAATCGTGGGGCTTCTGCTCGTGGTCAATAGTTCGCTGGACATTACAGATATCACCGCTTTGCCGAAATATCTCGTCTCCAGAAACGGTCTCTTGATAACGGGCGCCTTGAACACCATGGCGTGCTTTCCCTCTCAACTGATCAAGCACTTCGATGTTTTCTTGGAAACAATTTGACGCAAAATTCCGGCAGCTTCAAGCCGCTTGAGAACTTTGAAACAAAGCTCACACTGCTCGTCGTTTAAAAACCGAACAGGTACCGCTATTCAAAACGACTGAATGGTAACCACATTGATCGGATTATTAATCGGCTTCATACCTAACGTGAACGAAGGGCAACAAAAACCGGGCACCAGGGATGCCCCCCAATGCCCGGCTTAGTCAATACTCTTATTTCGTTGCGTCCAGCTCTTTCTTTATCTCTTGTAGCTTCTTTTCATACGCCTCAATGTCCTTTTGGAGATGCTCTTTTGTGGCGATTTTATCCGCGGTCGAGGCGTGGGACTTTAACGTCTTAACCTTTTCCTCCAAGTCCATGAGGTTGCAGTGCTTTTTGCACATGCCGTTACTATGAGTCATGGTGTCCGCAAACACGGGAGCCGCGATCAACATTGCGGACCCAAGAGTGACAAGCATAAACTTTTTCATATCAATTCTCCTTTATAAGTCGTGGGTTTCGATCCATTTCATTTTCTGCAAGTGACACAGTACTCATGCAGGAGTTGTGGGCGGACTCCTACTCGTATAGTGCTGGCGTTCCAAAAAAAAAGAATTAAGTAAATCGAAGTCGCGACGCACGCGAGTAGTGATTAGTGGCGGCTTGATAAAATCGACCTGAACCGGAGGGGCGATATTTCTTAGGGATAAGGTGTCCGGCAGTAGGCCGGGAATGGTAGCGGAATTGGAATCGCGAACGGCATCGCAGCAACTCGGCTTGCTTGCCTGCTCGAAACATTCCGACGACGGACAGGCTTGAACAGGAATCGCATACATTACTGCGCCGAAGAGGATCGCGAATCCGATTAGTTTCCTTTCCATGGATTTCTCCCTTTACTCTATAGTTACCACTACTCGCCAACCACAACTATGACCGAGATCATATTGATAATTTATCCAGCTCCCAATTTCGCTCGTACAAACAACATGTAAGAGGTGGGCGAGTCGCCGTACACGTCTCGAATTGCGGATGGCACGCTGTAAACACTTCCAAGGCCACCGACGCCGATCTCGCCAAAGCTAAGGTTCAGAAAATCGTAGATATATCCCAGGCTTAGCTTTCCTACGTCGTAAACATTTCCAGCACGCGGCTCTTCTTCGTTAAAGAGTTCGTTCTTCTCCGCCGTCTCGGCTCGGCCGAAAAACGTGTGTTTTCGGTTGACTGACAGCGCGGACTCCACCAAATAGGCATCAAGTCGTTCGGAATGCGCTTCGAAATGATGGTCTTCATTCTTGTTCTGACCCCACGCCGCAGTGGTCTGCCAATTATTTTTTCCGAAGGACCGGTTATAGGCGATCGATGCGGTGACCCTCTCCGTATCAACGTCTGGCTCCAGTTGTTCCGGGCTATGTATGTTTCCGTAGCTCACTTGCCCTGACCAATCGCGATAGGGATTCCAGGTGAAGCGGTATGAATAAGAGTCGATCCGTGGCGATTCTATGTTCCACCGGTTCTCATCTGGTTCCCGTCCCTTAAAACCTGAGACCTCTAATTTTGCTTTGTCATACACGTAACCCAGCGTCAACACGCCGAAGGTAATGTGAGTCGAATCCAACCAATGATGCGTGATTGGTGCTTCTGGGTTGTCTAGCCCAGAGAAGCGGTGCATAAAGGTTGCTGGACCCAATGCGGGTTCACCGGGCAACCCGCCGTAAACGAAAACTGAATTCGTATCGCTTAACTTCAAATTGTACGAAAGGGCGAGTTCCATAAACAGATCATGCGGATGCTGTCGGTCGATAAGATGATGCTCGCCATCAGCCGTTTCACCCGTCTGAAAGAGCAACGGATAGCCATTCTCTCCCATGGCTGGGTCCAATGAAAGCATGGTGCGAAATCCAAGCGTGCCGGGACCAAGTTCCCGCTGTGCCATCATCATAAACATGCTCTCTAAGAAATTCTTGTTATCGCCTCGTGGTCCTCCTTGGTGGTCGTAAACCTGAGTTGCAAATCCATGAAGCATCAACATCCATGGACCAGCCATGTAGTGTAAACCTTCATGAGGACTTGAATCCGGAACCCAGGCGGTGCCGGATGCCTCTCTCGTCATTGGATAAGACCCGTACATGCCGCTCATGGATATGCTTCCCATCTCATGACCTTGGTGCTGGTGATGTTCGCTATGGTCTTGTCCATAGACGATTGAGCTTGTGAGACCTAAAGCGATAACTTGAGCAAACAATTTTTTCATGATTGTTCTTCCTTAAAGTGAAATTTTGCGCAGCCGCAGTGCGTTTGCGATTACAGAGACAGAGCTAAAAGTCATAGCGGCGGCTGCTATCATCGGGCTGAGCAACAGACCCGTAAACGGATAAAGCACACCCGCCGCCACAGGAACACCTAAAACGTTGTAGATAAAAGCGAAGAATAAGTTCTGTCTTATGCTCCTCATTGTCGCTTCGCTTAATTTCCGTGCACGGGCAATGCCACGCAAATCACCCTTAACCAACGTGACATCTGCGCTTTGAATAGCGACGTCAGTTCCCGAACCCATCGCAATTCCAACATCAGCCTGAGCCAACGCCGGAGCGTCGTTAACACCATCACCAGCCATCGCCACCACTCGGCCTTGAGATTGCAGCTTCTTGATGACACTCGCTTTGTCTTGCGGAAGCACTTCGGCTTCAATTTCACTGATACCGATTTGGTGAGCGACGGCTTCCGCTGTTGCGCGGTTATCACCCGTTAGCATCATGATGCGAATATCCGATTTCCGTAATGTGTCTAATGCCTCGAAAGTGGATTCTTTGATCTTGTCGGCGACACCGATAAGGCCAGCAAATTTTCCATCGACCGCGACACCGATAACTGTTTGTCCCTGCTTTCGTAGTGATGCAATCTTTTGTGCATTGCTCCGATTGGCTACGTGAGACAGGATTCCGCTTCCGATGTGAACTTTTCGGCTCTCCACTTCGCCCATGACGCCCTTTCCAGTCACAGAATGGAATCCCGATACTGGTGCCAGTGTCACGGTCCGTTCTCTGGCCGCCTGAACGATGGCGCGGGCCAACGGATGTTCGCTCCCTTGCTCAACACTGGCTGTTAGTTTCAACAGCTCCGACTCACTGAACGGAGAATTTGGTTCAATAGATACGAGTCTTGGTTTTCCTTCCGTTAACGTTCCCGTTTTATCGACAACGAGCGTATTCACCTTCTCAAGTCTTTCCAACGCCTCTGCGTTCTTGATCAGGATGCCGGCCTGTGCACCGCGGCCGGTGCCGACCATAATTGAAATCGGAGTTGCGAGACCCAACGCACATGGGCACGCGATAATCACAACAGCAATCGCATTTACTAATGCATAAGCAAGTCGGGGTTCGGGCCCAAACATCGCCCATACCACTGCGGTGATGACGGCCACCAAGATCACGATCGGTACAAAATAACCAGAAACAACATCCGCTAGATGCTGAATAGGAGCTTTTGTTCTCTGCGCTTCTGAAACCATTTTCACGATTTGTGCCAGAAGAGTTTCATTCCCAACGCGCTCCGCTCGCATCAGAAAAGAGCCAGTCTGATTAATCGTTCCACCAGTGATTTTGTCACCAGATTTCTTTTCAACTGGTATTGATTCGCCGGTCAACATCGATTCATCGACGAAGCTTTGGCCGTCAGAGATTTTTCCGTCCGCCGGCACTTTCTCACCGGGCCGAACACGCAATACGTCTCCAACTTGAATATGGGCTAGATCAATATCCTCTTCTTTATCATTCCGCACCACGCGGGCTGTCGTGGGTGCAAGTTGCAGCAAAGCCTTAATCGCACTGCTTGTATTGCTTCGCGCACGAAGCTCGAGGACTTGTCCAAGAAGAACAAGTGTCGTGATGACTGCTGCCGCCTCAAAATAAACTGGAACTCGTCCGTGCACATGGAGGGATTCTGGAAACACGTTTGGAAAAAATATAGCCGCAACGCTAAACCCGAAAGCTGTGGAAATACCCAAGGCGATTAGTGTGAACATGTTTAGGCTTCGGTTTTTAATCGAACTCCAACCTCGTTGAAAAAACGGCAAGCCGCACCACAAGACCACGGGTGTTGTCAGCGCCATTTGTAACCAGGAAACACCCGTTGAAGACGCGACATGCTCAAAGCGCGGAATCATCTCAGCCATCGCTGTCACAATAACAGGGACCGTCAGCACGAGGCTTGCCCAGAAGCGGTGCAACATGCTTCGGTATTCTGAATTGGAGCTTTCATCGGCGGTTGAGGTCGTCCCGTCCAGCGGTTCCAGGGCCATGCCGCATTTTGGGCATGAACCAGGACCGTTCTGGCGGACCTCCGGATGCATTGGGCAGGTATAGATTGCTCCTTTGTTTCCGAACAATTCAGAGCTCTCCTTATGGTGATGTGATCCGCAGCACGAACCGTACCGGGGATCCTCTTTTACTACGTGTCTTTCGATTGTTTCACTGTGGTTCATATATTCTCCTTGGCGGCCCTTTTTGGCCTTTCACCAATAGAGACGTATGAGATTCAAAAACCTTACAGCTAGTGTTTACAGGTGCAGTTGAGGCAGCCGTGGTCCACGCAGGCGCCGCAAGTCTCAAGGACCTTTTCTTTAAGGCTGGCACGAGCACGATGTAATCGGACACTGATATTGGTGGGTGATGTTCCTGATTTGAAGGCGAGGTCTTTTATGCTTTTATCTTCTACTTCGGCTTTCTGAAGTACATCTGCGTATTCCGGTTTCAATGTTTTCATGACTCGGTTTATACATTTGCAAACATTTTTCTCTAGATCGTGGTCTCTTTGGATTTGATTTCGTTCCGTTCCGGACCCGTACCTTTCTATGGCGCGCTTCTCTGCCGCTTTGTGGCGATAGGAATCGGTCAAAGCGTTCTTAAGAACACGGAAAAACCAAGCTGTGATCTTTTCGGTATCTTTTAACGTTCCCTCTCGTTCGAGCCCTTTTAGGTAAGCGGCCTGAAGGATTTCTTCTGCAGCTTCTCGGCTTTCAACGCGGCTGGCGAGATAAGAAAGGAACCGATTATGGTTATCGACCACAACTTTGGAGAGAGGCGAAGCCGCTTTCTCTTTTTTGGGTGATCGTGAATAGGAATCTTTTATTTTCTCCATTGGGCTAATTATACCAGCTCTTATGTCGGATAAGAGTCGGGTTGGATACAACGTCAACGGCAAACTCCTTCGAGGTTTCGAGAGAACATATCGAAGAGTTCAATACACAACGTCCGCACCCGAAGTTCGGGACAGAATCTGGTTGGTCAGCTTTATGGAGTATGATCTGGGCTACTTTGATGAAACGAGCAGAAGGTTCGAGCCGCTACCGTATCCCTTCGCTGCGAAAATAGTGTAACCCATGTGATCGGTACTTTCTGTTACCGCCAGGCTCGGGCAGGACCCTTTTGGAAATGGTTGCGGGGGTAGGATTTGAACCTACGACCTCGAGGTTATGAGCCTCGCGAGCTACCAGGCTGCTCCACCCCGCGGACTGATTGTAATTTATTTTGAGTCACTTTCGAGGAGGTTTTTCGAAGGTGATTTTGCGACTGATCGGATTACTGATCGGGAATGCCTCGAAAAGCAGCTAATGGTAGCCAAATAACCGATCTTGCCTCTTTAATGTTGGATTTGTATATTCGCCTAAACGAATATGAGCAACGATTCCCCAAACAACCTTCTAAAAGCTTTCGCTGATGAGACTCGCCTCCGTATTTTGAGTCTACTCTCAAACGGCCAGCTTTGTGTCTGCGACATCATGTCCGTCATTAAGGCACCCCAGCCTAAAATTTCACGTCACCTGGCCTATCTACGCCGGCACGGACTGGTTGAAACCACGCGGGAAGGCCAATGGATTTACTACTCATTGGCCAAACCCACTGGAACCTTTCATAAGGGTCTGTTGGCCTGCATCGGCGACTGTTTGGAAGATGCGCCGATCTTCGCGAAGGACAAAAAGATTTTAAAAGGTTTGGATTGCCGGAAGTTCGGATGCTGCTAACCCCTTTTTTTGATGAGTATATCTGTGTAAGCGAATATGACGGTGTCGATGGCGGTTAATTTAGGAGGAGCTATGCAAAAAAAGAAAACGAAGGTTCTGTTTGTCTGTATTCACAACTCTGCGCGAAGCCAAATGGCAGAGGCGCTACTTAAGAAATTTGGCGGTGATGATTTTGAAGTGGAAAGCGCTGGCCTTGAGCCAGGTAAGCTAAATCCTCTCGCTATCGAGGCCATGGCCGATATAGGGATCGATATTTCTAAGAACCCAACCAAAAGGGTGTTTGATTTGTTTAAGGAAGGCAGGATGCTTCACTATGTCATCACGGTATGCGATGAAACAAGCGCCGAGCGATGCCCTATATTCCCAGGGGTCACGAAACGCATCCATTGGAGTTTTGCGGACCCATCGAGCTTCCAAGGAACTCACGAGGAAAAATTGACCCGCACAATCGGAGTGCGCAAGGAAATTGAGGCGAAGGTCATCGAATTCATCAAGATGATCAGTAGCGGAGTTCCGGTGGGAGGCAAATAACCATGCAATTAAATGAATTGAAGATACTCCTTTCAGAAATTCCAGATCGAGCGTTACGGATTCAACTCAACGATGGCACAAGTGTCCCCGAATCATTCCATGTAACCGAAGTTGGGCAAGTGACGAAAACGTTTATCGATTGCGGCGGAAAGGCTCGATCGACTACGGCATGCGTTCTTCAAACTTGGCTCGGTTCCGACGTCGATCACAGACTCTCCTCTGCCAAGCTCGGCAAAATCCTTAAGCTATCCGAGAGCATCATCCCAGTGGATCAGCTTCCGCTCGAAGTAGAGTATGAGCGCGGTGTTATTTCCCAATATCCGGTAACTGGAGCCAAGGTGACGGAGGCAGAAGTCGTTCTGCAACTTGGGTACAAACATACTGATTGCTTGGCCAAAGAGGCGTGTGGGCAACCTAAGGCTGGTGCGATACCGATTAAGTCCGGCAGCGGATGCTGCTAGCGCGATAAAATAATAGCTTAGTGACTTTGAGTGCTACCGAGCTGATTTACCCCACGCATTGGTTGTAGCGAAATTCGAGAGGTTTTCGATGGGAATTTCAGTACCGTATTTCGACAATAATCGGATTACTGATCAGTACCAGTCCTCTTAGTCGACCACCATCGTTTCATTGCAACGACCGACCATATCGCTTCTACGACTCCAAACGGCCAGGCCCCCTGAAGAAATCCATAAATCGACCCCAACGCACAGGCAACGGCGAATCCCAGGATAAACCATGGACTGCGCTTCTCAAGCGCATAACATATAAGCATGGATGAAACCGCGAATAGGCCAAAAAGAGTGAGATTATCCATCGGATTTAATAACGTAAAAGAACCAAACCAACCACGGCAAAACCAATTCCGGCAACCCGAAACATGCTAACTGGTTCTTTAAAAAAGACAATACCGATAATGGCCATGATCGCTGCTCCTCCGGCCAGAACCATGGGAACTGCGGACAACGGCCCGCCCTTTTGAAAAAGCAGGAAAAAGAAAATGGTCCCGACCCCAACGCAAAGGCCGGTCAACGCCGAATATGCAATTCCTTGTGTTGAAATTCCCTGATCCCACTTCCCAGCAAGCTTTAGCCCAATTAAATAAACGGCAATAGTAAGTGCCGCCGTCGCCTCCACAATAAAACCTCCAACACCATCGCCGATGTGGGGTGATGCTAATTTTGTGAAGACTTGATGGAGCCCATAAAGAACGGCGGCTCCTACTGCATAAAGAATCCAATTATTCATGCTGTTTTCCTCCAAACAATTTATAAAGCGCAGGGACTAGAATGAGTGTCAACAAAGTTGATGTTACAAGTCCGCCAATTACAACCGTTGCCAACGGGCGTTGAACTTCGGCACCGATGCCGGTATTCAAAGCCATCGGCACAAACCCAAGGCTGGCGACAAGCGCCGTCATCGCCACAGGCCGCAATCGTGTTAACGCTCCCTCTCTAGCGGATTGATGCGCGGTCATACCCTTTAATCGGAGTTGATTGAAAAAGCTGACAAGCACCATGCTATTTAAAATCGCAATCCCCATTAGAGCGATAAATCCAACGGATGCCGAAACACTCAAGGGAATGCCTCTCATCGCCAATGCGAAAACGCCGCCAGTCATCGCGAGCGGAACAGCAGTGTAAACTAGCATCGCCTGTGAAAAACTTCCGAACGCACGCCAGAGAATGACAAGTATCCCAATTAATACCAGCGGCACAATAAGAGCCAAGCGTTTTCGAGCACGTTCGAGATTTTTAAATTGACCACCCCAACTGATGCTGTACCCTTCGGGAAGATCCAATTTATCTCCAATTACCTTACGTGCTTCCTTTACATAACTTTGAATGTCCCGCCCCGAAAGAAACACGGCCACTGCGGCATACCGCTGTGAGTAATCGTGAGCGATGGTGGTTACTTCCTCCGTCCGTTCAAAGTTGGCTACTTTGTGAAGCGGAATGGTGCCTCCATCCGGCAATCCAACTGGAAGAGACTTAATGGTTTCAATATTCTCACGGCTTTCCTCTTCAACTCGGAGAACGATAGGAAACCGCCATTGATGCTCGTAGAAGCTTCCCACTTCCTTTCCACCCATCGCGGCTTCCAAGAGCCGGTTCACATGATGAACATCAAGTCCATATCGAGCAATAGCCGTGTAATTCGGCTCAGCACTTAACACAGGACTTTTTCGGAGCGCCGTCAAAGCGTCCATCTCGACTGCTTCTGTTCCAGGAACATCTTTGAGGATGGAGATCGACTTCTCAAGCAACCCAAGGAGGACAGGAAGATCTTTCCCATAGATCCTTAATGTGACATCCGCTCGGCTTCCTTCCATAATTTCACTGAATCGCATTTCGATTGGTTGGTTTTCATTCACATCTTGACCAGTGATTTCTTTTTCCAACGCATCTTTAATGGCATCGTAAAGTTCTTTTTTCGATCGAACTTTTCCATCGGAATTTTTCTTCCATAGAGAATGGTTCTTCTTAAGAATCACGAACGTATCCGCAAGATGTACACCCATCGGATCGGTCGCTGATTCTGGCGTTCCGATGCGCGAGAAAACGTGCTCTACCTCGCTGAATTGTTTGATCACGGCATCACTCTTTCCTTGCATTTCAAGAGATGCGTCAACACCAATATCCGACTCTCTCGTTAGATTGATAACCATGTCGCCTTCATCAAGCGGCGGCATGAAATCTCCTCCCAGTCGTTGAAAGATAAATAGTGCAACAACGATAAGAATTATCGAAGGGACTAATGCCAGCCAAGGCCGAGCCAAACTCTGATCCAAAACGGGCTGATAGAGGTTTTTTAAGGATCGATAAACAAATTTCTCTTCCTTTCCGCCGCCTTTGGGAGGACGCAAGAAAAAGTAAGCGAGAACCGGCATGAGGAATACGGCAACGAGAAGCGATGCACCGAGCGCCATCAGCACCGTGACGGCCATCGGATGATAAAGCTTCCCTTCGATTCCTTCCAACGAAAGGATCGGAACATATACAAGCATGATAATGAGAAGGCCAAGACCAACTGGCTTGATCACCTCGGAAGCCGAGTCCAGAATCAGTTTGAATCTCTTTTCATGATCAAGCGGCCCTTGATGCTCTTCCAAACGACGAAGAGCGTTTTCAATCATGACCACTGCGCCATCCACGAGAAGTCCAAAATCTACAGCACCTAAACTCATAAGACTCGCTGAGATTCCCAACCATTTCATTCCTATCACGCCAAATAACATCGACAATGGAATGGCCAAAGACACAAACACCGCCGCTCGGAAATTCCCCAAAATTAAAAGGAGAATCACGATCACAAGAGCGGCACCTTCCGCCAAATTCTTCGCCACGGTTTTTAGGGTCGCGTTAACGAGATAACTTCGACTGTAGAGAAGCTTCGTCTCTACGTCGGCAGGCAGAGCGACATCCTTAAGTGCTTGCTCGGTATCTATCGCCACTTGTCTTGAGTTTGCGCCGCTTAACATCAGCACGGTTCCCAAGACCGTTTCTTTACCGTCATACGTCGCGCCGCCCATTCGCTGAGAATAATCCTCACGAATTTCCGCCACGCTCGAAAGTGGAATAGGCCTGCCGCTCACGTCTAATTTAACGGAAAGAGTGCCAATACTTTTCAAATCATGGAGCCGTCCTGACGTTCGTACAATCACTTGTTTACCACCAGGCTGAATGTAACCTCCTCCAAAATTCTCGCCAAGTCCTTCCAGGCGTTCAACCACTTGTTCAATGCTCAAGCCATGTGTTTCCAATTTTTTCGGGAAAATCTCGATGTGAATTTCCTTTTTATACCCACCGGTTGAATCTACTTCTGCCACGTTCTTAACCGATCTTTTAAGGGTAGGAGCAATAACGAAATCCTGAATGGTTCGGAGATATAGGAGCCGTTCTTTTTCCGGCTTTTCCGCCAAAATGGTCCCAGGTTTTGCTTGAACCACATACATCACCACTTCTCCCAGTCCCGTTGTTATCGGAGCCAACTCTGGCGATAACCCTTCAGGCAACTCACCCTGAACGCTTTGAAGCCGTTCCGATACTTGCTGTCTCGCCCAGTAAATATTTGTGCCGTCCTCAAAATTTATGACGACCTGAGAAAGCCCATACTTAGAAAGAGATCGGACTTCTTTGACGTGCGCAATCCCACTCATCTCAGTTTCGATAGGGAAGGAAACGGTTTTCTCGGCTTGCTCAGGATCGAGCGCTTTGGTTTTTGTGTTCACCATGACTTGCACTGGTGTAATGTCTGGCACTGCATCTACCGGTAACGTGGTGAGAGCATAAAGACCAATTCCCGCTCCCAACGCAAAAAACAATGTAACTCCGATTCTATTTTTTAACGTCCATTCCAAAATTCGTGTTTTCATTTGGGTCTCCTTACAAGGACTCAAGGCGGGCGAGGATGTCTTGCTCACCGGTTAAGCGTAAAAGCTCTGTTGCTTTCGTCACATAATTCATCTGTGCTTCAAGGATGTGGCGATAGGTTTCAGCCGAGGAATCGTCTAATTCCAAAAATGTCAGAAGATCCACCTGGCCTTTTCGAAATCCTTCCTCCGACCCACGGAGATTCGTTTCGATTTCATTGAGTAACGATTCGGGGTATTCTTTTACTGCGCTTCGAGCGGCCTCGAACTCAATCAGCGCCCGAGGCAAATCAGCTTTTATTTGCCGCTCCTGAAGATCACGTAATCCTTGTTCTGCAATCTTCTTTTTCTCTAAGCTTTTTAATCCAGACCGGTTTCCATTCCAATAGGGGAATTCAAGCCCGATCCCTACCCCCGTGTTTGTTTCCTTCTCCGTTGCTTTTCCTTCTTCATAGGAGGCGATTAATGCAGTGTCCGGCCATCGTTCTTTTGAGGCCAGTGCTTTTTCTATCTCAGTGCTTTTGACCGATAATTCTCTTAAACGGAGATCGGGATTATTCTTGAGAGCTTTTTCCAATCCATCGGAAGCGTCGAGATTTTTTGACCCTGCATACCATGGAATATTTATTTCAGGATAGATTCCCGATTCCATGGGGGCGTAGACGCGAAGGTCTTCAAATGAGGCTCGATAACTTGCCTGGGATTGCAACGCTGCAGACAGGAGGGTATTCATGCGATTTTGGACAATGCGGCTTTCTGCTTTCTTTTGAGGAGATGGAAACACGCGGCCTTCCATATAGGACTTGATGAGTGAAAACCGCTTTTGACGCATAACGACAAAATTCGCCAGACGCCGGTTGATCGCATATTCAAAGGAAAGGCGAACGACGTTCAAGGTGATCATCGCCTCCGATGCGGCTCGCTGGGCTTTCCAAGACTCGGATTCCAAATCAAGCAAACGACCACGAAGGCCCTGCTTTCCTGACAACGGCAATGGTTGGGAAATAGCCGCCTCGAAACGGGATCCGGAATTGCTTTCGTCTTTACGCTGACCGGCGGCCACCTCCACAGACGGGCCAGACCAGTTTCTTGATTGGCTTCCAGCCAATCGTTTCTCCTCTACACGCGCCGACTCAGAAATAAGAAGAGGGTTCTCTTTCAGAGCCATCGATACCACTTGGGGAATCGTGTAAACCGGCTCGGCTGCACTAATAAACGTAACTATGAACAAAAACAACGACAGAAAAAATATGACATGACGTGCAAATAGATTTCGCATGGAAACTCCTAAGATAAAACACTTCTCCATCGACAAATATCGATGGGCTGAATTTCAAACTATTGTTGGGATGGACCGCCGTGACGGTCGATTAGGCGAGAGCTTTAGGAGGGCGGAAAAGAGACTTGGAGAAATCTTTGAAGGCTAAAATAGGTTCGGGAGCAGGAGCGTACTCAGTTGAAACCGATAGTTTTTGCTGAGTGCCAATAACTGGATTGACGAAGTGGGTCTGACAAACGCAAGTGTGACACACAGCTCCCGCTTTATCTTGGCAATCAGCGTCGAAGGCATCGATGGCGATGTCATGCGCGAACACCAAGAACAAGAATAAGGGAATCCATTTCTTCATTGGGTTATTTTTGCAGGAAACCACATCACAATCAAGAGTTATCCTGGATTTTAGAATTGAAAGTATGAATTACCCAAGGTTATCAATGTTCGAGAGTTGATCAGAAAAACGAACACATCCTTGTAACAGGATTCTGTTAAATTCTCAAAGTCGCTAAATTCCAATTGTTTCTGGAAGACTCTACTTGTTTGCGTGGTAGCTTCGAGAGCTACCCGTCTAAGAAAAAACAATTGAGGACGGTGACACTCCATCCAAATCAATAAAAGAATCTCCATCCTCAAGGTCCGAAGCGTAATACGCCTGAAGCTGTAAAACGAACCGGCCATACATCGCCAAGCAGAACGCATCAGCCAAGTCAGGTGAGTGACCGAGGCGCTTTTTCATCTCATCTTTGGGTTCAACCCGAATGCGACCAGAAGAATCGACCATAAACTTGGATGCCGCCAATTCCGCCATCAAGTGCTTGTTATTGGGCAAGGAATAGATGTTTTGGTTTTTGGGGTCCAATGCTTCTCGTGCAGCCCACCATACTTCACTACGTAAATTAACGAACTTCTTTTCGTTCCGCGCTTTGGATGCGACATTCACAGGATAAACAACCACGCCTTGCTCCGCTAACCGATCACACACCCCAGACCCAATTCCAATGACATCAACAAATGCTGCACCAGCTTTATGGTTTTCCATTTCAAATTTGACTCTTCCTGCCACTGCCATGGTATCGGCGCCTTGAAGTATGACTGGATCAATTGCTTTAAGCCCGTGGACTGGGAAAATTACTGTTCTATCGTCACCAAATCGAGCGACATCAACTCCCAAAATCGGATACTCGTTTGAAACTTCGATCTCCCGCTCCATTGCTGCCTCGATCCAATCCAATGGAATAAGCGTGTCTGGTTCCTGTTTTGGAAGAAGGGCTTTCACTTTCGTTCTGACAAAATCAGAATCCTCTCCATATTCCTGAATCCAGCGGTCAACGGTTTCCTTAGTAATCATTCCAGGAATAATTATTTTTCCTTCTTTAACATTGGGTGTGATTCCTGCGGGAATTCGGATGACATTGTATTTTCCTCGCTTCGATGTCATGGCCTCGTAAATTTCGCCGCTGGTCACGACGGGATTGCATGATGCCAGGAGCCGTGTGGTGCCCCCGGCCATGGCATTCTCCAATGCCTCCCAAATTTCCTGTTTCAAGCCCTGAGCATCATCAATGACAATCAAATCATGAGGGCCGTGAATTCCGAACACACCCATTTCATCCTGTGGGCTAAACCCCAACGCGTACCAGTCATCGCCGAGTCGGTACTGGAGAGAGAGCGGCATCATTTCTCCGCCTAATTTGACTTTGGACGCGCTGTGCATCCGTGGAATTTCACGCCAGAGGTTAATTTTGAGTTGGCGTTCAGTTGGGGCGAGACAAAATATACGTGCCATTGGCGCATAAGCCATGAGCCACCAAAACACCAACCCAGCGGTTGCATGGGTTTTTCCGGAAGATACGCAGCCCGCTACAAGAGTTTTGGGGTTGTCCCGAACTGATTCGATGATTTTTATTTCCATTTCCCATGGATGGAGGCCCAAACATTCACGTAAGAAGAAAGCTGGATCATTTCTGATCTTATTTTGGAATGCACTTAAATCCGGTAGCTCTTCGATTTTTCCAGCGGCCATAGAACTATTTGAGACGCCAGCATTCCTTGCCAAGATGGATTCTTCCCGCCGCAGCCAATAATTTTAATGGCCACCGAAACATCCGGTTGATATCTTCATTTTTTAAATATTTTTTCTTTTGATTTCTAAATACTTCCAACATCAATAAATCCAAATCGACCTTGCAATCAGATTGGATGTTTTCTGGATTTTCGTCTGGAAACTCTGGTAGAGGCCATCTCTGAATCAAGGCATTCCACACCGGCTCTATTGTTCCAATACCAATATGTAGTGTAAGGTCGCCAAATCCCAATCCATCATCAGTCATCACAAGCCCAATCTTAAAAATAACGTCTGGAATTCGTTCTCTTGCAATACCTTCTCCGCGCAGTAGCATTTCGATTTCCTTCTCTCGCGGATCCTTGGTGCTCAGCTCTGCATTAAAATAATCTAGGCATTCACAAATCGAAAGCCGGACCGAATCAAATTGCTCGATTTGAATATCCTTCAAATGCGTTATTTTTGAGTTACATTTTTCACACCCAACATCTGCAGCTATGATCATAATTTCCTCCGTTACTCATTTTTATTTTCTTTTGTGTCTAAAATTAAGTGCCCTCCTGAATCAGATAACTCCTCGGTTGAAATGGTTGCGGCCTCAGCTGCCCCGTTGTTCAACGCAGGACCTTTTGACGGAAACATTTTGTCGAGAGTAAGCGCTGCTTGCCTCAAAAAGCTTGGTGCCAAGTGTGCATAGCGGGCCGTCATAGCAGGGGATTTGTGTCGGAGCAGTGATTGCACTGCCCCCTGATTTCCCGTTTTCATCATTAAATGCGAGCCGTAAGTGTGCCTAAGGGTATGGAATCGCATCTTAATTCCTGCATTCAACCGAGCTCGTTTCCACATTCGCTCGAAATTTGTGAAGTTGAATACTTGGTTTTCTGCCGCAGAGCTATTTTTGATAACGGGAGCAATGGCCGAATAAAGCGTATCAGGGATTGGAACCCATCCAGATTCCCCATTTTTACTCTCTGGAATCCGAATCACGCACCGATCTAAATCAACATCCTGTCCTTTCATTCGCTTGATTTCATTTAAACGCATCCCCGTCAATGCCGCGCAAAGGATAATTGGTTTTATTTTTTCATCTGCCACTTCAAGAATTTTCTGCAGCTCTTCTTCCGATAAAAATTCAGATCGCCAAAACGGACGCTCATTTGCCAACGGGACCCTTTTACCGGACGCAGGATTCTCACCTAAGAACAAATGTTCTTCTTTTGCCCAGTTGAATAACCTTCTCAGAACACGGTGATAGTGGTTTACAGAAACGGGACTCATTCGCTTACCAAGTTCATCTCGAAAGCTCGCGACATCTTGCGAGCGGATTTCATTCATTTTCATGACTCCAAACTCTTTTAGACACCCTGCTATATAAATTCGCACTTTATGTTTGGACCGCTCAAATGTTCGGCATTCAGCCAAAAACTTTTTCGCAACATCCTTGAATGACATCTCTCTAATTTTCCGTTCAGGAAAGTAACGATTTTCTGCAAGCGCGGTTCTCATTCGAGCCTCCAAGTCTGCGGCGATTCCTCTATTACCACAGACCACCTTGGCGTAATGCCGTTTTCGATACCAGAAAGAAATCCGATATTTTTTCTTTTGCGAATCGATCAACCTAATAGCCATAAATTCACCTCACAATCGATAGACTTAAATAAACACAGCTAAACCTACCGATCATTGATCAGATCATCTCGATCGATCAAGCTATTTTTACTGCCAGTTGGCCGTGCAACTTCGTCCACTGAACGAGCTCGTTTTCGTCGAACCGCAGGAGGCTCCCAACTTTCCTGTGAGGAATTTTCCCGGCGCTGGTCCATCCGTACAGAGTGAAAATCGATACACCCAAAAATACTGCTGCTTGCTTAGCTGTTAGTAGTGGTTTTTGTTCCGACATGGTCTGCCTCCTGTATTTGTTGATTGAAAAAATTAATTTGGTCTCCCCATTGGTCCCATCCCTCTCGCTTTTCACGCGAAAAAATATCGATCCGCGGCGCCGGCGAGGCTGATTCCACCAGTCGATAAAATTCGTCGGGCTTGCGACTGTGTTGGCGGCGGTCAGCTAAGAACCAGGTCCGCAAATCACGGCGCAACAATGGAAGACGCCCACGCACTCCAAAGAGAATTTGCTCGGTGGAATTTCTGAAATGATTACCGACCCCAATTTGGTGTTTTGCCCAAGTGATTACGGTCTTATATTCAAATCCCCATGCCTGCATTACTTCCACACCTTCTTTGATAAACGCATTTGGAATCCATAGATACAGATGAGAGTTTTCTTTGGAAATATCTTTTAGTGGGATTCTTTTTATTTCGTCCAAAGTCAGGAGCTTATATCCAGGACTGACTGAACGCGGTTGCCGCCGAAATTGCCACGGGGGGTCGGCAACTACGGTTGAATACTTCTGAAATAATGGCAGAGACATATCGGTCATATAGCAGTTAACCACGAAACGGCCTCTCCAAATGAGAGACCTCTTTCTTGTTGTATCCACTTGATCGAATCAGCCCAAGTGCAGCAAGCAAAACACCATGCATATCCGTTTTTGACCAACATCGATGGATTCTCGTCCTCGTGCCAAAGACAATTCACATACCCTCTGGCGTTTGGCTGAACCAGCTTTTCTAATGGGACCTGACGGGCCTGCTCCAATCGACTTTCGGACAATCGAAATGCCACTGGCTCTTTATGATGAACACGCCGTAGTAGCTTTTCTCGATAAGCACACAATTGTTTGTAGTTCGATCGGGCTCTAATTCCCTGCCTGAAAATATAGTGATCGTTCCGTTGCCAAGATTCGGCTAATGCCGCTTCAATCTCGGCAAGGCGTCTCATAACTTCAGATAATTTTTCGTCATCAGAATCCAACGCATCAATCTGGTAAAAAGCTGGAAGACTTCGACACCACTTTTCTATTTCAATTTCTACCGAGTCTCGGTATTCGGCAAGCCGCTCCAAATCTTCCAATTCACCCTTATCAAGTATGTCGAGCTTGATCACTTCCGCCAGCCAACCAGGACGGTTATGAAACGTTTCGTACAGATGAGAAATGACGAAATCACGTCCATCGATCATGTAGGCAGCTCCTCTTCAAACCAATGCCCGCGCTTAACAAGTGTTATTCGCTTTTTGAATGCACCGGTTCTTCGTGCTTTCTCAATCATTAAACGAGATCGATTTTGGGAAAATGAAGGAGCAATCAGCTTTTGGTTTCCAGGTGGGCGATCGGCTAATCGCATGATCATTAAAACCATATCGCTCTCCTGCGCGATGAAGGAAGAATCACGAATCTTTCCAAGGTGTAATTCTTCACCGTTATCAGTAGGTTGTGCCGTATGAGCCAGAAGAATGACAAGGACATTTAACATCGAGGCCACTTCTTTTTTGAGATAACGCATACAGGCACCGATATTGAGAGACATGTTTTGCCTGAAGGCCATATCAACTATGAAATGCAGGTGATCAATTACGACAACCTCGCAACCATGTTTTGCTTTCGCTTCAAGCACGCGATCACGGATCCAGGGTAAATTCATTGTTTCGAGTGTAAGAGGAATGTAAAGAGGTGACGCTTTCGACTCGCGATACTTCTCAAGAAAGGCCGTCATTTGAACCTCAAATGAAAAGAACAAGACGGGGTTTCCAGTGTCCATGAACCTTTTCGCGAGTGTATCGGCCAATGTTGTTTTGCCTTGGCCCGTGTAACCAGAAATCGTGACCAGCTCACCTCGTTGAAATCCCTCAACCTCGGCATCGAGCTCACCGATACCAGAGTAAAAATGTTCCTTCTGCTGTTCCTCGCGTGGAAATTCAGTGTGATGGATGACCCGATCCGGCCCTGCGTATTGCGCAAGACGTTCTTCCGCTTTTAACAACTCACTCACTTGCTCGTTTATTCCGTCGGCCATGTCGCGGATCCTTTGTCAGCTCTCGATTTGGTCCCTGCTGACTTGTTTTGAGCTCTTTCGAGCCAAGAAGAAATAAAACGCGGCATACCTTTCACTGTTTTGCGTCGACTCGGATTGTCGATTGTCCATTGAAGGGCCTTTCTGGTTTCAAGATCGACATCAACTCCAGGATATAGATCACGCATGGTAATGATTCGTTCGAGAGTTAAGTCCCAAGACTTGACGGATCCATTCGTTGGGAATGTAAAGATCGCGTTAGCGATTTCTGGAGAACTCGTGGGATTTTCTGGTGGGCTTAGGTTTTCAGGGCTACCGTTGGATTGCGCTGCGCCTTCGGTGACGATGGTCGCTGCGCTAACTTCCTTCTCTTCTCTTAACTTCTCTTCTACAAGAGCGCCTCTCTCATTCTTCATGAGGGTTTCATGAGAGTTTCGTGAAGGTTTCCCGAAATCCTCGGGAAAACTGCCTGAATGCACTCTTCCATCGATGATATTGGAGGATGGTGTAGCCTGAATACTCGGGTTGGGGCAATCATCCTTTCCAGGATGTTCGACTCTCTGATAGGAGTCCCATTTGCAAATCTTTATGTAGTGGGAGTCACCGATTTGGTAGCAGGCAATCAAGCCCTCCTTATCTAAAACACGCAAATCGTTTTCGATATCCATTAATGGGATTTCATCGTAGGGAAATATGGTCGCCCTAACGATGGCAGGATTTCCCCGCTGCTTGCCTTGGTCGTTGGCGGTAGAGATCAGGCCCAAAAATAGGAGGCGCTGCCGATCGTTCAGGCGTTGATTGTGTTCACTTGAGAAAAATCTCTGATGTAAGGCTCGGGATCTCGCCACCGTTAGCTACCTCGTTCTCTGTTAATTATTAATACCATGTGTTTAATACCATGAAAGACAAAAAAATTTTACGCTTTTATCTTCTTGCTCTTGCCCGCCGCGTACCCCTTTGGATACTCGGGATATACCTTTTGCGCTTTGCGACTAAGCCTCTCAACACGGGCAAGAAATTGCTTGGCAACTTTTTTAGTCGCCTGGAAAACGATCGCCTGATTTACATCTGATGGCATGATGTTTTGGACTGCACGTATCAGTGAAAGCATTTTGGTGTCATCGTAATATCCATTTGAGGACTCAACCAAAGTTCGATACTTTGGTTCGGATTTCATCTTTTCCCGTATTTCCTCTATCTGAAGCCCTTCTTTTTTCAATTCGCTAATTCTTGAAATCTCTTCAACCACATCAACAGACCAAAGTCCTTTGAATCCCTCTCGCCCGTATGATTCACGAGTGGGTGCAGTTATAAGCTTGAGAGAGGAATACCTCTTGATGGTGGGAATCGACAATCCGGTTTCTTGCGCGACTTCTCGGATATTCAAGAAACGGCGATGGCCATGATCGATTTCAGCTTTCATGCGAGCATGGTATCAACTACTTAGTATCAATGTCAATAAGCTTTTTTTCAGCGGGAGTTCCGGCGAGATTTTTTTGAGATGCAAAATGCACGGCGACCCAATCGGCAAGTGATTCAACATTGTGGGTGACATTTAGAAGTTGAGCGGGCTTACCAATTCCATAGGCCATAAGAAGTTTGAGGGACTCAAAAATCAAATCGAGGTCCGGATACAAGTCGACATCCTGACCGTTTCTTGTCACCCGATAACTTTCCCCGCGAGCGAGACCAATTAATCGCTGATACCCTTCCCGCTCCGCAAATTCTTTGCAAGTCAGCACACGGCTCGATCCTTTCGGCCTGCCATGCCCAACTGCTGCTGTATTTCCAGCCTCAAACGGCCTACCTGGCACGCGTTTTCTCTGCGTTTAAAAACGTATCCATGACAATAATTTACCTGATCAAAGCTTGGCTGATCTATGGATATTTCTTGCTGCTCTGATTGGAACCAAAGGGCGATAAAAGAACCAAATGGGCCACAAATCAATCGGAGGAATTTTTCAGGAAATTGAAATGGTTCTGCGCGTTTTTCTTGCACACTCTGGACACCATTTATCTGTATACAAAACGCTATCCGCTCGCGTTTCCCATACATGTCCTTCTTTGCAGGAAAATTTCATTTTGTCTCTACTGCTCGTAAATTCAGTACTCAAACATTTTCCACCACGGTTATTGGCGAGTTTCTCAAAATCGTCAATTGAATGTTTTCGATTTGCGTGTTGTGCGCATTTTGGACATCCCGACTTATTTCTCGTTCGATTGGATATTGTTGCCTGGTAATTGTGACCATTTTTGCAGTTCCACCACACCTTCTTATTTACATGTGGAGTAAATTCAGAAGGATTCAGACCGATGTTCTTTTCATAGTCCCATTCCTTTAATAACTCCGGATATTTATATGCCAGATTATTTTCCTTTGAGGCAAAACGGCCGTAACAATATGGGCACCCGTGACCACTCGCACGGCTGCTCGGAGAGGATTTCCATTCATGGCCTTTGCTACATAACCACCAAAATATCTGGTTCGATTTATGCCTAATTTTTCCAGGAAGGACGTCACCATTTTTTTCTTGATGCCATTCGCGCACAAGATGGGGATATTTGGAAGCAAAGTTGTTGTCTTCGTTTACCGTCACCGTGGACTTGCCAGGACAACCAGGACATTTTGTTCCTTGTAAGGCCCGATTGTTGATCGATGCTTTCCAAGTGTGTCCGTCAGAGCATCGCCAAAAAACATATTTGTTTGCTCCACATCGAAAATGCTCGGGCAACAAAGGTGCATTGAGATCGAAAGCCCACTGCGCTGCAATCGCTGGATTCTTCGCAGCCAAAGATTGGTCCGGTGGCGGCGCAGGGAGGTTTGAGATTAGCTTGTGATAAAACTTCTCATTAATTAGCCCTGGACCCGATATATAGTTTTGAAGCCTTACTCGTTGGGCTTCCGTAAGATTTGCGTGCTTCAAGATGCTATTCACCAATCGAGAGATGACGTGAAACTCTTTGTCAGAAAATTTAAAAGCCACATCTCGCTCACTTAAGGCTTGTAGTCCTTTCTCTCTTAGACGGAACAACAGCAATCCTTCTGATTCAAACAACTTTGATTTTTTTACCTCTAACTCTGGCTTCCGACTATGCCAATAGACCCCGTCAATTTCGATTCCGATGTCATGAGTTTTCAAATAGATATCACACTCATATCCGGCAATTTTTTCCCGCCAAACTACGTCCTCGAACAATGCAGTTAGTTCTGAATAAACGGCAATTTCAATTCTTGAAGTCTGTAACGAACACTTTGAACAACCGGATCCGTTGATAACGCGACGATTTATCGGTGCTTGCCATTCGTGACCATGCTTACAAATCCACCATCTTGGTTTGCTTCCACCTGCCACAACATCGTTTGGAGTTAAGGGAGCATTTTTAGTTGGGTGCCATTCTTTTGCTATGTCTGGACGCACTTGAGCAAGACTATTGTCGAAGCCTAATCTTAGATTCATGCAATAAGGACATGAGCTCTTCCACTTTCTTGTGCGATTTTGAATCGTCGCATGCCACGAATGGCCTCGCTCACATTTCCACCAAACGTCATTCTTAGAGCGAGTTGAACATTCCTCTGGCCGAAGATTCTGATTTTTCTCGAAGTCCCATTGCTTGACCGATTCGGGAAATTTGACAGCGAAATTTCTTTCTTTTGTCGGTCTTTGACCTGCGCAAAATGGGCAACCGTGTCCACCCCGAGCGCGACTATTGATTGAAGCCTGCCAATCATGACCATTCAGGCAATACCACCACGCTTTTATTCCTGAATGAGGTGTTACTGACGCGGCAGTTAGCGGAAGGTTTTTTTCAGGGTGCCACTGCTTGGCTAATTCAGGATATTCAGATTGAAGTGAATCTGTTCGCTTGATCAGACCGAGCGACTGTTCAATCGTTTTTCCATCCTTTAATCTGCCAACGAGGTAGGTGTAGCTACGCCCGAAATGTTTTGCCGCTTGTTTGAGGTTCGAGAATTCAAGGCCCTGCACCCTTACTGGAATGCCAGCGGTGTTTCCAGCGAAACTTGGGCGTGGGTGAAGTCCAACCGCTTGTTCAGGTGTCCAGCCTTTAGAAAGCCGGTAAGCAATATTGTTGCTCGAACGCCCATAATGTCGAGCCGCGCTTTGGATTGATTTAAATTCACGCCCATCAACGATGATTTTTCTATAGCGGTTTTCTTGAGCCTGTTTAGCGCAGCGTGGACATCCGGACCCATTAACTACATTAGAAGGACTCGTTTCCCATTCGTGGCCCTCTCCGCAACCAAAGCGCGATCTGGATTTAGATCCGGAAAAATTGAGTATGGTTATGCCCCGCTTTTCAATTCGGGATTGAATGATTTCTTTTGTTAGTGGAACCCGTCCAGAACATTGCGGGCAGCCATTACCGCTCATTACGCTGGCCGGAGTTGCTTCCCAAATATGACCATGTCCACATTTGAAGTTAGCTTTGACGTTGGCGTGCGAATATTGGCTCACCAATACTATGCCCCGACCCTCAAGCCTTTTCTGGATTGCTTCCGGTTTTAATCGCTTTTTATTTGCGGCTAACACCTTTGAACATTTCGGACAGCCTCCTTCATACAAGACGGTCCCTGATGATGTTTCCCAAATATGCCCCTCCTTGCACTGAAACCGTGCCTTCGATTTCTGATGGACATACGGATCCAACATCCGGATTCCTCTGGCTTTTAACCTTTCGTTTGCAATTTCTTGGGTTAGAGGACGATTGCCGGAACATGTGGGACATCCAGTGCCATTAAGCACATTGGCTGGTGCGGCCATCCAAGTATGGCTATTTGCACATTGAAAGAGGGTTTTGGCGTGATAATTCTCGTAATCACCCAACAAAGTAACCTGCCGGTCAGATAACCGACTATTCAGTTCCTCTTTGGTTAATTTTTTCTGCACGCGTTTGTGGCTATTCATTTTGATATTCGTTCGACCGCTCAATGAAGTGATCGGTTTACTGATCGGCATCATAACTAAACACACCAAAAATCCAACAAATCGAGCAAACAGGGAACCGTCATCTGGATGGGATGGCAACAAAAAAGGCGGTCCGGAAAAACTCCGAATCGCCTTGAGAATGTAAGCTGACTTAAGTTTTCCTAACTGCTCTTAAGCTATGGTTTTAAATGGTTGCGGGAGTAGGATTTGAACCTACGACCTCGAGGTTATGAGCCTCGCGAGCTACCAGGCTGCTCCACCCCGCGGCGGAAGTGTAGCAAACATGTCAACGTTCTCGGAGCTTTTTTTAAGGACCACCGAGTTCACAGGTCGGGCAAAGCGACGTTCTCGAACCACAACTTGCAGATCGATTTTTGGAATCTGATGCTCATTATTTTTTCGCCATCTGGGCGAAAAACACTTCGGCTTCTTTCTTGATTTGATCTTTTGTCATGTCGCGTTTGTGCGTGGCAATCATCCATTGGTACCCAAACGGGTCCATAAGATTTCCGGCACGGTCCCCCCAAAACATTTCGGCCACCGGGTAAATTACTTTTGCACCGGCTTGAACGGCTTTGTTGAACGCTTCGTCGACGTTGGAGACATAGACAAAAAGACTGATCGGAGACGCACCGACCGTTTCCGCGCTTTTGCTTGTCGGCCCCATTTCGTCGCCCATCATGATGATCGAATTTCCGATTTGCAGGGTTGCGTGCATGATCCCTTGCCCGTTTAGGTTCGGGAACACGTCAAGAATTTTCGCGTCGAACGCTTTGCGATAAAACTCCACCGCGGCTTTCGTGTCTTTGAACGTGAGGCTTGGGGTAATCGAGTGATAACCGTCGGGAATAGGCTTTGCCATGACTTTTCTCCTTTTTTGGAAATGTTGCTTAAAATTTTACCTAACTGAACTTCCGCGGCCAACGTGACGTACGAAAATTAATTGGAGGCCGTATGACATTTTTAAGAATAAAAAAACCGATGGGACCTGTTTACTCCATCGCGTGCTTTACGTTTCTAAGTCTTTCGGCAAATGGCATGGCGCAAAATCAGATCGAGCGGGCAAAAAGCGGCAACGGAACGCCGCCCGACGGCACGATTGTTAACGGCACGCTCGAACGTATCGACACCGGGTCCGGAGACGTCGATGTAAAAAACAACAATGGGACAACGAAAACGTTTAACGCGGCGGCCGCACGAATTTTAAATGGCAAAGGCGAAATCATCGACATGGCGGACATGCGCACCGGCGAGCGTGTGGATCTCAACGTGGTAAAGAAGAATCAGGTCACGATGATACGCATTCGCGACGATCAGAACTGATTCGGATCTCGAATGAATCGCTCTCGGTAAATTTCAAGCAGCACCGGCGCGATGGCGACAAGCAGCGGCCCCAAAATAACTCCCTTTGCACCCCAAATCTCGATTCCGCCCAACAAAGCGAAAAACAAGGCAAACAATGGAAGCTCCGCACGCTTGCCCACCAAATAAGGACGAATCACGGTATCCACGAGCGCAACCACGATAACAGCATTCCAGCCAAAAACGAAAATCGCTTTGAGATACGCCCCTTTGACCAGATAAAAAACTCCCACCGGTATCCAAACTCCGAACGTACCAACGACCGGAACCAGTCCGATGAGCGCCGACAACATGCCGAGAATCAAGGCGCCGTCGGCTCGAATTATTAAATAACCGAGCGCCGCGAGCACCCCTTGCAGCAGACAAGCAAGCAGCCAGCCACGCGCAACACCAACCATCGTGTCGCGCACGCGCTGTGCGAGCATATCTTTGTTCTCTTGCCGCAACGGCACCAATCGCACGATGGACTCGTAAAAACGTTCGCCGTCGCGGAACATGAAAAACAACGAAAAAAACATCACCACAAGGCCTATAAGAAAACCAAAAAAATTGGCTGCAAAAGCCGTGCCAAACCCCGTGAAATACTGCAATCCCCGATCGATGCCCCCCACCACTTGGCGCCGAAATTCGTCATGAGAGATACCGAACGACTTTGCGAGAAAGCTCCGCACGGGTACCACCAGTGACGCCGCTGTTGGAATGTCGCCGTCGCGGCGAATCTGATCGACCGTGGTTCTCCCTTGCTTAAGAATCGGTAGCAGATCGTTTGACTCTTGTACCACCGTCCAAGCAAACACGAGAATTGGCGTAACGACAAACAGGAAAACAAGCACATCGGCCAACGCAGCGCGAAACAGAACGCTCGACCGCGGCCACCACAGACCAAAGGATTTGTACATCGGATAAAACGTGAGCGCGCACACGAACGCCGCCGAAAGGGCCCCCAAAAATGGCGAGAACACAAGCGCGACACCGGCCAGCGCAGCGAGCAACAGAGCAATGAAAAAATAATCGTAGATTTGGTGACGTGTCATCAAACCCAGTACGTACGAATCTGATTTTTTACTGCTTCGGCTTAAACAAAAAATCTCTTGGGGCCGCGGAGAAAGATAAGTTCAAACTCGGCTTTTCGACCCAGCGAACGGAACACCGCTTCTTGGTAAGCTCGCCCTTGCACACGATAGTGGTCGATCAATGATTTTTCGGTCCGCTCGTTAAGCCGATTGGTTTTGTAATCGGCGATGATGAGCTGGCCGTCTTTTTCGTAAAGCAGATCAATGAACCCGCGCATCGCGCGAAAAGGCCGATCGCTGGCCGCATAAAGAAACGGCACTTCGCGGCCGACGATCACCGATTTCGACAACCGTCCATAAATTTCGGACGCAAAGAACGGCGCAAGAATGCCGTTGGCTTCCTCGAGAATTTTGACATTGGTTTCCAACGCCGGATCCAGCTCAAGAAGCTTTGCCGCGCGCAGCAGCCCGAGCGCAAGCGCTTTTTTGTGAGACGACGCCTGGGAGCCAAAATCCCATTCTTCGAGCACCTTGTGACAAACATGACCGAGATTGATCGCTGCGTCGCGCGCCAACGCCACATCTTCATCATCCAAACGGAACGGTAGTTTCTCTGGCTCAGAAAGAAGCAACGTGGGCGACGCGAAAACTCTCTGTTGGCTCAATATTTCGAATTCGCGCTCACGTTCACGAAACGCGTTCACCAGCGAGGAAGGAATCCATTTCAACGAGACATCCAATTTTTGAGGCGCAAACGCGCGATAGGGTTCCTTGTCCTTTTGCAGATCCTCCGTAAGAACGCCGGTGACAGCCTGACCTGCCAGCACGGTTGCCGCAAATCGCGTTGGCTCTTTCGCTTGAGCATCAACAAAACAAATTAATTTTGATTTTGCGCGTGTGGCCGCCACGTAAAAAACGCGAATCTCTTCGGCTTCTTCCCGACGGTCCTCTTGCTGCTCGATCACGGCCATCGCGGCATTCGTCCAGCCACTGTCGGCGAGCCGAAGCCCGATAAGCCCCGTACGCCAGTCTCTTTTTATCGGATCGCGATCCATGCCTCGCCGCTCCCCGGCCGAAAGATTGGGCAGAATAACGACCGGAAACTCGAGTCCTTTCGCCTTGTGAATCGTCAAAACCTTAACCGCATCGTACGTAACATCGGCCAATGGATTTTCGCCCTCATCGCGTTCTTCGCTGCGAAATTTCTCGAAACGCTGCACAAACTGCTTTAGAGTGAGCGGCGCCTGATCGTTCCATGCGTCGGCCAGCTGCCCGATCTTCAGCAAGTTTGCCACCGCCTGTTCGCCATGCGCCGACGTTGAGACCAATTCTTTTGTCCACGTGCGTCGCAACACTTCGCGAATCATTTCCCCCACCGGGCGAACGCGCGCTTCTTCGGCCAATTCTCGCAGCGTGGCAAAGTGTCGAACGTTTAACTTGTTCTGCTTCGTTAGTTCGAAAATCTCGCGATCGTTCATGCCGCCCACCGGCGATCGCAAAACGCCCACCAACGCGAGCCGGTCCGACGGATCGGCGACGACCGATAAAAGATTCAAAAAATCCACCACCTCGCTCGTGCGATAAAATGTCTTTTCTCCCTCCGCAAGATAACGGATTCCGTGTTGCCGGAAAGCCTCCAAGTACGAATCAAACGCGTACGAGCTGCGCAGCAGAAGCGCCATGTCGCCATAGCGAACACCGTTTTTCACCTGCTCGGAAACCCACTCGGCAATAACATTGGCTTCCATCGCACGGCGATCTGCCGCCGAAAGCTTTTCATTTTCGGCCGCGAGCCGAATCACTTTCACGGCGCTCGGCGTCGGCGTTTTGTTGCACGGTGCGAGCGGCGCGTAAGCGGGCTGCAAAAATCTTTCTTCGTGCATCACGGTGGGAAAAATCGTGTTCACAAAATCCAAAATCACCGGATCACTGCGGAAATTAACCGAAAGCGTGGCCGACAACGCACCTTGTTCCTTCATTTGGCTTTCAAACGCTTCAAACGCGGCGATATCGGCGCCGCGAAACCGGTAAATCGATTGTTTCGGATCTCCCACCACAAAAAGGCGACCCGGCTGCAGCTGCACATTTTGCCAACGCTGCGCGCCACCGTTTTCTGCTTCGGCCAAGAAAAACAGAATTTCTCCCTGCAAAGGATCCGTGTCTTGAAATTCGTCGACGAGGAATGTGGCAAACCGGCGCTTTAGCGTTTCGCGAACGTCTTTGTAATCGCGCACGAGATTGCGCGCAAAAACAAGCAATCCATCAAACGAGACCGCTCCCGTCTGCGCCAGCTTCCTCCGCACCGAATCAACGAGTGGCATAAGGAGCTCCAAGAGCTGTTTGAAAAGCGTTTCATCAACAAGCGCCAATGTCACCGTTACGTTTCTTATCTCGATCAATTTCTGTTTGACCGGCTTCCAATCGGTCGGCGGATTTTTCAGAGCATCCAAAAGCTCCAAAAGATCGAGGGGTACCGATTTTCGCTCGCTCAAAAATTTGAGTACCGCGGCCAACGCTTCAAGCGCGGGAAGAAACGCCGGCGCGCGCGTTGGAAGCGGATACTCCTTTTTCAGGAGCGCAAATTCTCGCTCAATCTTCGAAACGACAGGCGCCAGCTCAACAGGTCTTTTTAAAGCGGAAAATTCCACGAACGGATTAACGAGCTGAAACGCAATCTGACGGATCTCATCGACCGACAATCGTTCCAATAGAGGCAACCACGCGGTTTCGTTCGCACTTCCTTTGGCGAACTCCGTGTTCATCCAACGGCCCCACGCTTGATTGAAAACCGACTCCGCGATCATTCCCTCATCTTCCCGGAATTTTGGATCCACACCCGCCTGCAACGGGAACAACCGCAACAGATGCGACGCAAAACTGTGAATGGTTCCAATCTGCGCCTTTGGAATATCATCAAGTGCCTTTGTCGCGAGCTTCGCCCAATTCGTCCGATTTTGGCCGAAAGCCTCGTCAAACGTGGGGTTCGCGAACAGACCTTCTTGAATCAAGCGCAATCGTTCTTCCAATCGCTCGCGAATTTCCTCGCCGGCTTTTTTTGTGAACGTGATCGCCACGATGCGTTCGATTGGAATTTCGCGACCGATGATAAGCGACGTCAGTCGATCGATGAGAAGTGTCGTTTTGCCGGTTCCGGCGCCGGCCAACACGACAATGTTTTTGTCGAGCTTGAACGTCGCGATATCGCGATCCTGCTGGTCGGCCGTGGCCGCGCGCTCCACAATCACGAGGATTTTTCCATCGGCGCGGACGCGCGATAAACCGAAATACTGTGGTGGCGCCGGCACGCGCGCACGACCGCACAAAAATCGCAATGCCGGCCCGGATTCATTCCAAAGTTGCCGGCCTGGACCGCATCGGCCAGCAATTTCAAAACCGTCAGCATGTGCGAGGCTTCATCGGTCCATTCCTGCTGATTCAACGTACGCGATTGCGCCGGCGCGCTAACAAATCGGTACTGGAACTCCACATTCTTTTTATTTTGTCCGAGCTTCTCGAGCGTCGCTTGCACGAGCGAAAGATAAACCGGCGCCTGCAACCGTTCGCCTTTTTTCGCGAGCGCGGAAACGGTTTTCCCTTTGAACGGACGGCCCGTCTTGTAGTCCACAACGCGTATGCCGTCGGACGACAAATCAATGCGATCAATTTTTGCGGCCCATCTGGTGCTGCCGAGGGGCGCGGGCAAGGTGCCTTCAACAACTTTCTCAAAATAAGTGGGCTGCCAATCGGGAGCGAAACGCGACACGTCGTCGCGCACAAACCGAGCAAGTTCTTCACGCAACAATTTTCGAGTCGCTTGCCACACGAGCGGCGGCAACGTCAGGTCGGCTGGAACCTCGACCGGGACCACCGATTCAAAAACCTCGTCATAATCTTTTTGCGACCACGTGTTCGAGATTGGTGACGCCCCATCCTGCGTTAAGCGACGATAAAAGGCTTCCAGGAACTTGTGCGCGAGTTGACCGCGCACATCAGCGCGCAAACCGCTCTCGATTTCATCGGTTTCGATTTCGGAAAGTCCCAACACGCGTGTTGCGAAATATTTGAATCCGCACAACCGGTAGGTTTCAAGCGCCGTGGCCGAAATTCGTCCGCCAACAAAGGCCTCGGATGTCGCAACCAAACCGATAAGCCCATCAAAAACACCGGGATCGCTGAACGCATGAATCGCCTTTTGCAATCGCCGGCCACGCGCGAGCGCCTCGTGGTCACGGCCCAGCTCTTTTGCAAACGCTAGCGCCTCCTCTTCTCTGGCACTCGCCAACAAACCCGCGACCACGTCGCTCGTATCGAGCGACGCGGGATGGGCCGTGCGGACTTTCTCAAAATAGGTTCGCGGAACGGACACCACGTGATCCTCCAGCACAAAACCATGTTCGTCGGCGAACGCGCGCAAAAAGGGCGAGGCGCCGACGATACCGCCATCGTCATCGGTGCGGCGATACACCAGATAGAGCCGATCCGACGCCGCGGTTGTTACGAGCTCAAACAACAACCGCTCCTCTTCAATGGCCGTAAGTTTCTGGCCGATTTTATGACCGAGCGTCTGATTGAGCGCAAAACGCGCGTCGTCGCGCAAAAAAGGATCTTCGCGAACCACGCGCGGAAAAACTTTCTCTTCAACGCCAATCAAAAAAACCACTTTGAACGAAAGGCCGCGCGCCGCCTCCGCGTAGAGCAACGACACGCCTACGTGGGTCGCGCGGGCGTCCGCCACGTCGGTGCGTGTCCACCGATCCCGTAGCAGTTGCACAAACTCGTCCCACCGCGTCTTTGGCTGGATATAAGAGAACTCTTTCGATGCGTGCACCCCATCCAGAAGGCACTTCTTGTTTTCGGGGGACGTTGACTCTTCTTCGAAGAGCGCACCGAGAACCTTCTCGGTGATCTCAATCGCTTCGGCCCATTCGAAAATTTGCTCGGCCAGCGCGTGCGCGTTCAAACGGTCGAGCGCGCGTTGAACAAATGGAAACGAAATGAGCGGCAAACGATTCGCGGTTCCGTACGGGATGCGTCGATCATAAAACGCCTCTTGCAATTGAAATCCAAGCCGTTCTTTCGTGCGCGCAACGACCGCAATATCCGAGAAATCGATTTTCTCGTCATCGTGCAAACGCCGAATTTCGTTGGCCACGAACCACGCTTCGTCTCGAAAACCAGAAACGTTCGTCACCGAAAAAGGCGCTTGCGCAGTTTTCCTATCCAAAACGATTTCGTCGGTCATCACCGGCTGGACAAATGTGTCGCGGAAACGTTTCGCGAACTGAAACGCCGGATTGTCGCGCTCGTACGGAAAGAAAAATCGTGACGGAAAATTTTTGACGATTGCGTGAAAAAAATCGACCTGGAGGCCGGTCAGATCATAAAAGCCGTAATAAAGGATTTCGTCGAAGCCCTTAAGAAACTCCGAGGTCGCCGCCAGATCCGTTGCGCGACGAACCAACTCCGAGCGCGGAAACACCGGAAGTTTTTCGAGGCGGTCCAAATAAATTCGGTAAAGCCGCAACAAGCTGCGCAAACTCCCGAGGTCGACATTCTGTCCAGCAAATTCCTCCTGAACGGCAGCGAAAACATTTTCCTCGTTAATCCCGGCGTCCAACAAATCCCGTAACGTACTGCGAACCGCGGGTGGGAACCCCTCTGGAATCGCGATCTCTTCGAATTCACGAAACGGTTTATCATCACGAACTATTTGTTTCACCAACGTGTCGAAAAACAACGGATCGCTGAGGATTGGCTTCTCAAGACTTCCGGCGGTCTCGACAATTTTCTCGGCGAGCGATGCAAAGGTATGGAACGATATATTAAGGAAGGAACGCTCGGAGCCCGCCAACGCCAGCTGCAACCGGTCCAGCAGTCGAGTCGATGGCGCTATCACCGCCAGCGGACACATTGGATCTTTTTTTCGTTCGAGCACCCGTTCGACGAACGCGTTCTCGAGACCGGATCGAAACGAGCCAGACAAAACGGTTAGCATTAAAAACACCCTATTAAAACAATGTGATTGTACATTCTGTTAATTCGCCACGGCTGGTAAAAGCGTTGCACAATTGCATGTGAAACTCAATTTCGAGGCCACCACCATGCAAAACGGCATGACAAAAAATAAGAGCAAACTGACACGCGAAGAACTTCTGGCCGGCAAATGTTTCGTCGATGAACAACTCCCGGCTGATAATGACCCTCGGTTCAAATCTCCCGATTTGATCCTCGACCGAAATCCTACTTCTTTGGTGAAGAATGCGGAGCCGATGGACCGGATCGACAAACTTGAAAAAGCACTAAAAGATTCTTGGCAGCAGTACAATACCGAAATGGAAAAATGGCGCGCGTACGAAGCGCAAATCACGACGTGGAAAGAACAAGTGATGCGCGTGCTTCAACAATTGCGCGACGATATTGCGCAAAAAAACGAACGGATTAAAGAACTCACAAAAGTAAAAACGCCCGTTTAACGTCACGTCGATATCGATGTGTACTCCTTTAGCATTTTTCGCCAAAACGCCTGTGCCGTGAGATAGAAACCCGCTCCGAGCGCAATCGCGTAAACGAGCCCCTTTGTTGACAACAGGCCCAATAACGCCCGCGAAGGGAATGAGGTCATGATGCCCACCGGAAGAACCGTTACAAAAAGGCCCCGCATAATTTCGGAATAAATATTTATCGGGAAGCGACCCAGCGTCATAACGTCCCGATAAATCCAGATGGCGCCCTCCATCTCCTGAGTTTTTACCGATAACGCACCGATCATCACGTGAAACGCGTAGGCAATCACCATTGCGTTCAAGACCAAGAGAACGTACACGCCCACCTGCTGAATCGTAATGGCGTAGGGTAATTTTTTGACGGCCCAGAACGTGACCGCACCGATGGGAATCAACGTCAACAAGTCGAGCAAGTCCATGCCCATCACCGAAATTCGGAACAGAACATGCGCGGGTTGCGTGAGAATTTTGTCGAAATCCCCTTCTTCAATGAGCACTTTGACACCGTACAATCCCCGGAACAAAAATTGCGCGCCAACATCGACGAGATTGAACGTCATAAAAAAAATCACCACTTCGGGCATCGAGAAGCCCTTCAGGTTCGGTATCCGGTCGAACACGGCCAGCAAATACGCTAAAAAAAATCCAAACCGTAAAATCTTCCCGAGCAAATAGCCCGCCGATGCCAACGATGTGGAGACCTGTGTCTTAAAACTGTTCAGCGCCAACACACCGAGCAAACGCGAATACTTTCGGATCACCGGGAACATCTATCCGCCCTCCGCTGCGTAATGCCGGAGCCCGGCATGCCAAAACTGGCGCAGCAAAAAACCGAGCGTGACAATCCAGAAAATCTGGTGAACAAAAGACGAAACAATTTCGGCCGGCGAAAGCCGCTCCAAATAAATCGACAACGGGTAATAAACAAGATACGGAAACGGCAACGCCGAAATAATCTTTTGAGCCGCCGACGGCAGAATATCGATCGGAAAGTAAGCGCCCGCGCAGAACTCGAGAATCACTTCGAAACAGAACCGCGGTCCCCAGGACTGCGATCCCCAAAAGCCCATCACGCCCAAGATGTAGCTCATTTGAAAATACAACGTCATGGCGCCCAACACGCTGAGGATAAACCATACCAGCGTGAGCGGATCGTTCGGGAAAAAGACCGGCGATGCCATCAGCAGCGAGAAGATCACGACTTCTGGGATCGCAAACACAATATTGAGACTTTTCATTGCGGCATCCTGCGTGGCCCAGTAAGCGATGTGCGAAAGGGGACGAAGCAGAATTTCCGACAGTTTTCCAGTGGCAATTTCGGACGGAATGCGGTCGCTGACGCAGCCAAGAACCCAGGCCCGAAGCAGCGTCATCAAGAGCACATACGACAACAGCTGCACGCGGCTGTAACCGAGCAGATTTGTCTGATGCTCAAGCAGCGTACTCCACAAAAAGTAAATCGAAATCATTACGGCCAAACTGCGCGCGCGCTCGAAAAAGAAATCGCTACGGACTTCGAGTTGCTTCTGCCACGAAAGGCCAAATAGAGTGAAGTATTTGTTCATTTATTTGATAATAGCATCAACTCATGATTAGCGACGTTGGTTCCGACAGACGGTATTTCTGGTTGCTTTTTTTCGCCATCTTTCCACTTTATCTTACGTGGACGTTTGATCATTCGCTGTGGAATCCCGATGAAACACGTGACGCGGGAATCGCACGCGAAATGTACGTCACAAAAAACCTCGTGACACCGCATTTAAACGGAGAGGCTTTCCTTGAGAAACCTCCTCTTTATTATTGGAGCTGCTCGGCCATCTACAAGTTAACCGGTGGCATTTCGGATGGCCGCACGCGTCTTCCCGCTGCTCTCTTTGGATTTCTCGGAATTCTTTTCACCTTCCTGATCGGTCGCAAACTGTTCGACGCGCGCACGGGCTTTATCGCGGCGGCCATCGTCGCAACAGCGGCCCAATATTTCCGCATGAGCCATTTCGCACTGATGGATTCGTCTTTGGCCGCGCTTTTGACCGGGGCATTTTATTTCTACGTGACGTCGCAAACGCTGCTGTTTGTTCTGTTTGTGACGTTCGCGTTTTACACGAAGGGGTTTGTGGCGGTAGCGCTCGCGGGCCTTGTGATCGGCGTTGACCTGGTGGTTCAGAAAAACTTCAAACGTCTCGCCGCCATTAGTGCCGTGGGCACGGTTGTTTTCGCTGTCTTCGTGGCGCCTTGGGTCCACGCGCTTTGGAAACAGGGTGGGCAAGATTTTCTTCGCGTTTTCTTTATCGACAACAATTGGAAAAGATTTGTCGCCAATGGAACGGACCACGTGGAACCGATTTATTTTTATTTCGGCTCTTTCCCCGTCGACTTTTTGCCGTGGACGTTTTTCTTCGCGGCAGCCATCTTTTTTCAACTCAAGAAAAATTTTTCGCTGCGTTCAAAGTTTCCAGCGATCTGGTTTCTCGCGATCTTCATTTTCCTTAGTCTCTCATCGTCCAAACGAAGCATGTATCTGTTGCCGATTTTCCCCGCGGCCGCATTGTGGTGCGCCCCGTGGATCGCGTCACGACCGAACGCCTACAAATGGTTTGTGCGTGTTTTCACAACGATGTGCGCGCTCATCATCGCCGGTGATCTTATCTTCATCCGAAAGCTTGATCGCGACAAAACGTTCGTGCCGGTGGTAACCGAAATAAAAAACCGCGCCGCCGATAAAACACTGGCGGCGTTCGACCTCAGCGAAATGGAGCGCGGGGTCTTTCCGTTTTATCTTGAACGCACAATCCCAAACCTCAAAACCACGCAAGACCTTGAAAACTGGATTAAGGAAACCCCGAACGGCGTGCTTCTGACAAATCGAAACAAACTCGCGATATTGAATCCGATTCTCGATGAAAAGATGGACAAAGTGTTTACGTACCGAGAAAACAAGTCGACGCGCTCGTACGTGATCTTCGAGACGAAAAAGGAACCAAAAAAGGTACCATAGCGCCTCTTATGAGAGACTCCTTTCTCCCGTTTGCCCGGCCTGCGGTCGGCGACGACGAAATCAACGAAATCATCGATTCAATTCGCAGTGGTTGGATAACGACAGGCCCCAAGGTCGAAAAATTCTCCAAACAATTTGCCGAATACGTGGGCGGTTCCTATTCCACCGCGCTCTCTTCGGCCACGGCGGGCCTGCATCTGGCGCTATTGGCCTACGGCATTGGTCGCGGCGATGAAGTGATCACGACCGCGATGACATTTGCCTCCACCGTGAACATGGTCACGCTCGTGGGAGCAAAACCCGTTCTTGTCGACATTGATCCGGGCACACTCCAAATGAATGTCGATCAAGTTGCGAAGAAGGTAACCAAGAAAACGAAGGCCATCATTCCCGTTCATTTCGCGGGACAACCGGTCGATTTGGATCCGCTGTTGGCGCTCGCGAAAGAACACAAACTTTTTATCATCGAAGACGCCGCCCACGCCGTGGGAACGGAATACAAGGGAAAGAAAATCGGTTCGTTCCCGACAATGTCCATCTTCTCGTTTCACCCGAACAAAAACATGACGACCGGGGAAGGCGGCATGGTGGTGGCCAACAACGAAAAGATCGTCGACAAAATCGCGCTTCTGAAATTTCACGGCATGGACAAAAACGCGTGGAAACGTTTTGCCAAGACGGGCTCGCCGCGCTACGACATTGCGGTAGCCGGCTTTAAGTACAACATGATGGACATTCAAGCGGCCATGGGTCTCCATCAACTCAAAAAACTCGACGGATTCATCGCGGAGCGCACGAAACGCGCGATGGCGTACCAAAAAGCATTCAACGACATTCCACAGATGATCGTCCCGAAAGAAGTGCCGTACCCGCACCGCCACGCGTGGCATCTGTACACACCGCTTATCGATATTGCGCGCATGAAAATCGACCGCGATCAATTTATTCAGGAACTCAAAGAGAGAAACATCGGCACGGGGCTTCATTACTCGGCGGTTCATGAGTTTTCGTTCAATGCGAAGGCGTACAAGTGGAAACCAAAAGATTTCCCGAACGCGCATTTCGTTTCCGAACGAATACTTTCGCTGCCGTTATTCCCCACGATGACGGACAAGGATCAGTCCGATACCGTCGAAGCCGTTATTGAGATATGCCAGAAATTCAAAAAGTAAGAAAAGGTCGGCCGATCGACAAAGTTTCGATCGTGATTCCGATTTATAACGAAGAAGCGAATATTCCGCTGCTTTTTCCACGGCTCATGCCGGTGCTCGAAACACTCGGCCACACGTACGAACTTATTTTTGCCGATGATGGGAGCCGTGACCGGTCCCTCGAGATGCTGCAACAGAACGCCGCCAAATATCCCGGGAAAATAAAGATCGTTGAACTCGCGCGAAATTTTGGTCAGCACCCGGCCATTTTGGCCGCGTTTCAAAACGTGAACGGCGACGCGATCATTACGCTCGATGCCGACCTTCAAAACCCACCCGAAGAAATCCCAAAAATCCTCGCCAAACTAGAGGAAGGGTACGACGTGGTTGGCGGCGTCCGCCAGAATCGTCAAGACACGCTGTTTCGGAAATTCGCGTCAAAAATTGTGAACTCGATCACCACCCTTATTACCGGCATGAAACTTCACGATTATGGGTGCATGCTCCGAGGATATTCACGCGAAGTGATTGATCAAATTAATCTGTGCGAAGAAAACTCCACTTTTATTCCGGCGCTTGGACTTTTGTTTGGGCGCCGCACGGTTGAGATTGAAGTCGCACACGCGGCCCGCGAAGCGGGCCGCACGAAATATTCGTTTTATCGACTGATCCGTCTCAATTTCGATTTGATGACCGGATTTTCGGTTGTTCCGCTGCAAATTTTCACGTTGCTCGGGTTCGCCGTGTCCGGCGGCGGCATGTTGTTTGGTTTCTACTTGCTCATTCGTCGATTCGTGTTGTTACGCCAATCGGAAGCCGAAGGCGTGTTCACGTTGTTCGCGCTCGCGTTTGTGGTGCTCGGAATTCTCATGGCGGGGCTTGGCATTGTCGGTGAATACATTGGCCGTATTTATCAGGAAGTACGCGGCCGACCGCGATTTCTCATTCGAAAAATTTACGGCGGGAATGCCCAAGAAGCGAGACAGGTCGAACTCAAGCTGTGACATCCGCGCGCCTTGTCGTTTTCGCGTACTCCGACCTCGGTCACGCGTGCCTCAAATATTTATTGGACCACGGCCACAATGTGGTGGCGTTGTACACCCACAAAGACAGCCCCACCGAAAAAATTTGGTTTGCTTCCTCCGCGAAAATCGCTCAAGAAAATAATGTGCCCGTCGTGCTGGATGCCGACTTCAAAAACCCTGCCGACGTTGAGAAACTCAAACGTTTTGAACCCGATCTATTGCTATCGTTTTACTATCGGAACATGATTCCGGTACCGGTTCTCAAGGTGCCACGTTTGGGCGCCTATAACATGCATGGCTCGTTTCTTCCGAAATATCGAGGACGCGCTCCAGTGAACTGGGCCGTCTTGCACGGCGAGAAGCAAACGGGGGCCACCCTGCACGTGATGGTTGAAAAGCCGGACGCCGGTGACATTGTCGATCAAGAAGCGGTGCTCATTGGGCCAGACGACACAACGGCCGAGGTTCAAAGCCGCGTCACAAAAGCGGCGGTGCAGGTGCTTGCGCGTCAGATAAAAAATTTGGAAGCCGGAACCGCTCCACTTAAGAAACAGGATGCCTCGCAGGCAACGTACTTCGGTCGCCGCACCAAAGAAGATGGAACGTTTGATTGGAATTGGCCCGCACAGAAAATACATAATCTTGTACGCGCCGTGACGCACCCTTACCCGGGCGCGTTAACCACATTGAACGCACGCGAATGCGTGGTTTGGAAAACACGCGTGACCGGTAAAAAAGTATCATCAGCGCCCGGCCACATCCGCAAAGAAGGTCCTCAAACATTTGTCACCTGCGGTGACGGCATCGAGATAGAAATTTTAGAGATGGAATAAATTATCCGTCATCGACGAATTAGGAGATTTTTAAATGAAAGTTTTGATCTTGGGAGTGAACGGCTTCATCGGCAACGCGCTTGTGAGCCGCATCCTGAAAGACACCGACTGGGAAGTGTATGGGCTCGACATGTCGTCGAGCAAAATTGAACCTTACCTCGACAACGAACGGCTCCATTTTCTCGAGGGCGACATCGCCATCAACAAAGAATGGATTGAGTACCACATCAAAAAGTGCGACGTCGTTATGCCGCTCGTGGCTATCGCAACGCCCGCGTCGTACGTTCAAAACCCGCTCGGCGTGTTCGAATTGGATTTCGAAGAGAATTTGCGCATCGTAAAGCAATGCGTGCGCTACAAGAAACGAATCGTGTTCCCGTCCACCTCCGAAGTCTACGGCATGTGCCCCGACGCAGAATTCGATGAGGAATCATCTCCGCTCGTGTACGGTCCGATCCACAAGCAACGCTGGATTTATTCGTGCAGCAAACAATTGCTCGACCGCGTGATCTACGCGTTCGGTCAATCGGAAGGTCTTCAGTTCACGCTTTTCCGCCCGTTCAATTGGATTGGCCCGAACTTGGACAACATTGATTCTCCAAAAGAAGGCTCCTCGCGTGTGCTGACGCAGTTTTTGCACAACATTCTTTACGGCGAACCGATCAAACTCGTGGACGGTGGAAAACAACGCCGCTGCTTCACCTACATTTCCGACGGTATCGATTGCCTCATGAAAATCATCGAAAACAAAGGTGGCGCGGCCGACGGACAGATTTTCAACATTGGTAATCCGAAAAACGATTTGTCCGTGCGCCAATTGGCGGAACGTCTTGTCGACGCTGTGAAAGTCTATCCGGGCTACCGCGCGATCGGCTCCAAAGCAAAAATTGTCGCGGTATCGTCCGGCGAATATTACGGCAAAGGCTACCAAGACATCCTGACGCGCACACCGTCGATCAAACGCGCGAAACAAAAACTGGGATGGGAGCCGACCGTGACAATGGACCAAGCTCTCCGCCTCACGCTTAATTTTTATCTGAAAGGCCGCAAAAGCGCCGCTAACGCCGTTCCTGTTTGAAACGTCTCGCGTTAAAAGTTGACTGCGACACCTACGAAGGCACGAAAAACGGCCTTCCAAACCTGCTGCAACTTTTCGACGAATTCAAAATACAAGCGACGTTTCTTTTTACTCTAGGACCTGACACGTCGGGACGCGCGGCGTTCCGCGTTTTCACTCAGAAAGGCTTCCTCAAAAAAATGTTGCGGTCGAACGCGGCCGCGCTCTATGGCCCCCGCACGATGCTGTACGGAACGCTGCTTCCTTCCCCGATGATTGGCGAAAAATTGGCCGATGTTATTCGATCGGTGGGTTTCTCTGGCCACGATATCGGCGTTCACGGCTGGGACCACATCCGGTGGCACGACAAAGTGAGCCGAATGACGCTTCCGGCCGTCGAACACGACGTTTCGCGCGCGCACGAGACGTTTGAGAAAATTTTTGGACGAAAAGCGCGCTCGTCCGGCGCTCCCGGCTGGCACGCGTGCACGAATTCGCTCATTGTTCAAGAGAAAAGAGATTTGTTGTACGCGTCCGACACGCGCGGCGGAACGCCGTGCTTCATTGAGAGCGACGGACAGAAATTTCACACGCTCGAAATTCCGTCCACTCTTCCAACCTGGGACGAAATGCTCGGAGACAAGTCGCTGCCTGACGAAGCAAGCTTTGTGAATTATTACCGCGACCGAATTCACGGAACAGAAGTCCATTCGATTCATACCGAAGTGGAAGCAACGGCGCGCCTGGCGCTGTTTCGTCGCCAACTCGAAGCCTGGAAATCGGACGGCGTTGAATTTGTGACGCTCGAGAGAATTGCAACCGAAACATTGGCCGAACCGTCCAAAATTGAGACGCGCGTGCTAAAGCGCATCGAGATTCCGAACCGCGCCGGATTTGTCAGCTCCACACTACCCTAACTACAAGCGAGGTGCCCCATGAACGCGCACAAACCGCAAGACACCAACGTCTGGCAGGTCATCGCCGCGTCCGCGGTCGGAACCATGATCGAGTGGTACGACTTTTATATTTTCGGCAGCCTGGCCGCCGTCATCGCACCGCTTTTTTATCCGAAGGGCAACGACACGCTGGCGCTCATCGCGTATCTGTCGACGTTTGCTGTGGGATTTGTTGTGCGTCCGTTTGGTGCGCTCGTGTTCGGACGCGTGGGCGACATTGTCGGTCGAAAATACGCATTCCTTGTCACACTGCTGATTATGGGGGGCGCCACGGCGGTCATTGGATTTCTCCCCACGTACGCGACCATCGGAATCGCAGCACCGATCGCTCTTCTGGTCATCCGTGTGTTGCAGGGGCTTGCGCTCGGCGGTGAATATGGCGGCGCCGCGGTATACGTCGCCGAACATGTTCCGGACGAGAAGCGCGGCTTTTACACGAGCTTCATTCAGATTACGGCCACGCTGGGACTTTTTGTTTCGTTGGCTGTTATCCTCAGCGTACAGAACGTGATGAGCAAAGAAGCGTTTGCGGCCTGGGGTTGGCGCGTTCCGTTCTTGCTGTCGATGTTGTTGGTGGGAATCTCGCTTTATATGCGCCTGCGCATGAAAGAGTCGCCGATCTTTCAACACATCAAAGGGTCCGGCATGACATCAAGCAAACCTCTGGTCGAAGCGTTCACGCACTGGAAAAATCTGAAGATCGTATTGATTTCTCTTTTCGGTGCCACCGCCGGACAAGGCGTTGTGTGGTACACCGGCCAATTCTTTGCGCTGTTTTATCTGCAAACAATTCTCAAGGTCAACGTAACATCCGCCAATTACATCATCGCGATCGCGCTGCTCATGGGAATGCCGTTCTTTGTTGTGTTCGGCTCTTTGTCAGACCGCATTGGTCGCAAGCACATCATGATGACGGGCTGCCTGTTGGCCGCGTTCTGTTATTTCCCAATTTATCACGCAATGCAAGCCGCCGCCGGATCAAACGTGGTCACGGCCGTCTCGCAAAAAAATCCCGTCACTGGTGCCGTCAGTCTGACACCTCAAACACTGGTGGACGGTGTCATGCAACCCGCGCAACCGGTTCTTCCCTACGAAGGTTTTGCAAACCTCGTAACAAACCCGATCGCCTGGAAACTTATTTTTCTCGTGTTCATCCAGGTTCTCTTCGTGACAATGGTTTATGGACCGATCGCCGCGTATCTCGTTGAAGCGTTTCCCGCGAAGATTCGGTACACCGCGCTATCGTTGCCGTATCACATCGGTAACGGCGTGTTCGGCGGCCTGCTTCCGCTCATCGGCATTTCCGTGATCGCCAAAACCGGCAACATCTTCGCGTGCCTTTACTATCCAATCGTCGTCGCCAGCGTGACGTTCGTGGTGGGCTCAATATTTCTCAAAGAATCCAAACACGTAATGATTTGGCACGAAGTGACCAAAAAAACCGAAGCTTAGACCGCACCTTCTTTAAAAATTCGGCGCACCACATCTTCGAGCGGCATTTCTTCGACGGTTAAATCTTTGACCGGATGTTCTTTAAGGATCGCGGCAACGCGCTTCGAAATGTCTTCGCGTGGGATTTCCCATTCCATGAGCGAATCTCCCACCACGGCGGTCACGCGCTTGGCGGGCACGAAGCGGTTTACGAGGTCTGTTAAATCTCCATCAAAAAGGATGACGCCGTGATGAATTACGATCACGCGCCGACACAGCGTTTCGATATCTTCCATGTTGTGGCTCGTGAGCAGAACCGTGGTCTTCTTCTCTTTGTTGATGCGCGCGATAAAGTCGCGCAGCGTTTTTTGCATGACGACATCGAGTCCAATCGTGGGTTCGTCGAGCAGCAGCAATTCCGGTTCGTGCAGCAACGAACACGCGAGTTCCATTTTCATGCGCTGACCGAGCGACATTTTTTTAACCGGCGTGTTCCACAGCGGACTCAGATTCAACAACTCATCGAGCTCGCGCAGGCGCCGCTCGTAGCGTTCTTTGCTCAAATCAAAAACCGCGGCGTTCAATCGAAACGTGTCGAGCGCTGGCAATTCCCACCAGAGTTGATGGCGCTGCCCCATCACGAACGAGAAACGCCGCAAAAATTCTGGCTTCTTATCAAACGGGGTTCCGCCGAGAACATCGATAGAGCCGCCCGTCGGATACAACAATCCGGACAGCATCTTGAGTGTCGTTGTTTTGCCGGCGCCGTTCGGCCCGAGGAACGCCACCAGTTCGCCCGGTTGAATTTCGAACGAAACGGATTTGACAGCCTCCACCTTCCGCGTCTTCCGGTGAAATAAGCCTTTTACCGAGCCGATAAACCCTTCTTGGCGCTCGGAGACCTCGTAGGTCTTCGCTAAATTCTCAACTTTGATAACAGGTTTCATTTTTTTTGTTCTTTAAATGGATTCTTTACGAGATACACGTCTCTTGTTTTTTTCCCCTCACGATCGAAAACAACAACCGAACCGTTCTTCGAAATCTCCAAGTTCTCACAATGACCATCGGCCACTTTCAGCCAACGATCGCTGCTGCGCTCATTTATCACAACACCGTCTCCTTCGTACAACGCAAATGCGATGTAATTCCCATCAGCGCTCAACGATGGCCCATGCGATTTGTTCGCGAACAGTCCGGTCGTGAGCAAACTAACCTTGTCGGTCACGCGGTCATAAAGAAACAAATCCGATGAGCGAAGCGTTTTGCCAGGATCTCCCGGCACACGGTGCCGCGCTTCGAACACCAGCGTGTTTCCCGAGGCATCCATATCGAACGCGCCCACAAACCATTCGTTGGCATCGAACCCTTTTTCGAACACATCGATTCGCGTTGTGGTTCCCAGCGAGCAATCGTAATAATAAAGATGAGAAGCGAGCGCGGATGGCGGGAGCGGTGGCGCAAAATTGGTGGCGTTCGACAGATACGCAATCTTTTGGCCGTCGGCACTTACGCGCGGATTTCCGCACAAACGGTTCGATGCATCGTTTTCTCCGTTCTTGCTGATCAGCGTAAGTTCTTGCTCGCGTAGATTGAACGAATAAATCTGCGAAATAGCATCTTTTGACTGGGGCGCGAGTTGCGTGCTGTTGGAAACAAAAAGCAATTGATCACCATCGGCGCTCCAGCGCGGATAAATGGATTCGCCATCGATTTCCGTTCCTTTGAAAGCCGTGAGCGGCGTGGTCACGGTGTCCGTGCGCGCGTCATAGACGCAAAGATCGGCACTCTGCGGGATATCGACTTTCTTTTTGTTCACGCGAATATACGAATGGAACGCGATCGCGTTACCGTCGCCGCGCACCGCCGGGCCACCGTTTCGTCGCGACGGATCCCGTGCTACGACTCGTTTAAGTTTCCCGGTGCGTCGATCCAAAACATAAATATCGCTCTCTTTGTTCTTATCTTCCGGCAAGAGATGCGCCATCGATTCGAACGCGACGACCTGGCCATCGTCACTGACCGTGGGCAACCGACTGTCCGCCGGTTTAAATTTCGGCGTGCCATGATTAACACTAAGTACTTCCGGCTCCGCCGCAAAAAGCGGTAACACCAGCAAAAGCAATAATACCGTCGCCCTGGAATGTCTTAATCCAGGGCCCACTTTACTTACGGAAAATTGGATCCTGGCTAACACCCTGCCAGGATGACGGCCGTGACGGCTCAACTTTCGATCCATTCCCATGCGCTCCGGTGCGCTTTTATCTTTTCGACATAGCCAAGGAAATCATCATAAAACGGATGGCGCGAAATGGTTGCGCTGTCGCCAATCACAATCAGCAACCGGCGCGCTCGCGTCATGCCCACGTTCATGCGGCGTGTGTCGCTCAGGAATCCGACTTCACCGTTATCATTGCTGCGAACGAGCGAGAGAATAACAACCTCCTTCTCGCGGCCCTGAAAGCTGTCGATGCTGCCGATCTCGACGCCTTTCTCTGGCAGCATCAGTCTTAACTTCTTCACCTGGGCGACGTACGGCGCAATAATCGCGATATCGCTTCCTTCAATGCCCGCGTGACGCAATTCCTCCAGCAACCGAATGGCGAGACCGGCTTCACCGTCGTTCTCGCGGCTTTCGAGCAACTCGTTCCAACTCTCGGTGTAGCCGGTGCCCGCCGTATCGATAAATACCACGGGCACTTTCGTTATGTCAGTTGATTCCACGCCGGGAAGTTCATCGGCCGTGTGGTCCTTCACCGATTCGTCCGCCAGCAATTTCCCTTCGTAAAATTTGTCGGACGAGAACCGCATAATGGATTCGTGCATGCGGTATTGAATGCGGAGCAACGTCTGAAATTCTTCGCTCAACGTTTTCTTGAGTCGATCAAACAGCGTGGTTGAGAGTCCCTTCTCGGCCGCTTCTTTGGAATAAATTGTCGGCGGCAATTGATTCGAATCTCCGGCGAAAACAACTTTCTTGGCGAGCGTGATCGGAATCCATGACAAGGGTTCGGTGGCTTGGGATGCTTCGTCCATCACGACGAGATCAAACTTTTGGCGATTGAGCGCGCCGCCGACGCCGCCGTGCGTGCACAGAACAACTTGCGCGTCCTGAATAATTTGCCGGCGCAGCGCGAATTCCATATCGCTGGCCTCTTTACGTAGTTGATTGATTTCCGCTTGCATCGCATGCCGGTCTTCCGCGGTTGATCCGCGCCCGCGTTCTTGTTTGCGGCGTAGCTGTGTGAGCAATCGGTGCCGATCGTTATCCATGCGATGAATCTCGGCCGTGAGCGGATGCTCTTCAATAATGGCCGAGAGTGTTACGTGGCGAAGCGGATCCAAAATTCGAGCGGGGTGACCCATACGTACAATACGAAGATTCCACGGCAGCAGTTTTTCAACCATGTTATCGACCGCAATATTGCTGGGCGCTGACGCGAGCACACGCCCGCCGCGCTTCACGGTTTGCAGCATCACTTCCACAAGCACCGTTGTTTTCCCCGTCCCGGGCGGTCCGTGAACAAGAGCCACGTCTTCGGCGGCCAAACAACTTTCCACCGCTTGGATTTGAAATTCGTTTAGCTTTTCGTTGAAGATCTCGAACGATTTTTTTTTGTCCGCCGCGGCCGGCGTGTTGTCAAGAAAAATGCTGCGCAACCGTTTCAGCGCGGGTTTTTCTGTGTGACGCACAAGGCTGAGCGCCTGACGCATGCGTTTGTAAGTGGCGTCGGAACCGAGCATGTCGATCTGACACGCGCCGGCGGGCCATGGGTCAGGAACAAAACCATTGATCGCCACCGTGACCTGAGATTCCCCCACATCATAAAGCGTTCCGTCCACGGGCTTAAGTTCCGTACCGGCGGGATAGGTGAGGCGCACGTTGTCACCCTGGTTCATTGCGTGAAACGGAGAGAGACCGCCCATGCTCATCGGCGCGGATCCGCGCGCGGTCGAACTTCCAAGAATATTTCTGCGTAGAACCAACAATGGAATTCCGCCCACACCGACGTCTTGATCCACAATGTGCAGGCGCGTTACGGTTTTCCCTAAGGTTTCTCGGACTTGCAGCGGATATTTTTCGAGTTCGCGCTTGTTTTCTTCCTTTTCGGCTTCGCGTTCGAGCTCGATGAGCTTCAGTAAATTTTCAAAATGACTATCGTCCATTTATTCCTTTGATATATTTGTACGCACACAATACAGGAAGGAGGCCGTTATGGCAAAAAAAAGTAGCGTTGGAGAAGAATTGAAGGCTCTCGGCAGTGAAATGATGCAGGCGTTCAAGCAAATGAAGTCGAGCAAAGAGTTCAAAGATTTGGAACAAGAACTCGCATCCAGCGTGAAGAAAGTTTCCACGAGCCTCATGAAGTCGCTCAAGGCCGCGCGCGACAGCGAAGAAGCGTCAAGACTCAAGAACCGCATGGGTCGCGTGGTAAAAGTCAGCAAGGAAAAAGGCGGAGAACAAGCGCAGAAAGCCGCCAAAGCCGGCATCGAAAAATTTAACAAAGCGTTTAAGAAACTATCGAAGAAACTGCACCAAAATTGAAGACAACGCTAGACTTGGTTTCCGTCGGAGAAATCAAGTACAATTCCGCACCCATGGCACCCAAAACCATACTTGAAAAAATATGGGACAACCACCTGGTTCACGATGAACCTGGCAAGGCGTCCATTATCTACATCGACTTGCACCTGATTCACGAGGTGACAAGCGCGCAAGCGTTTGACGGACTGCGGCTCAACCATCGTAAGGTTCGCCGACCCGAGCGTACGTTCGCGACCATGGATCACAATATTCCGACCACCGACCGCATCGTGCCGGTGAAAGATCCGAACTCACAGCGCGCGATTGAAGTTCTTGAGCGCAACTGCAAAGAATTCGGCATCGAATGTTTCAATATGTCGCATCCAAATTCCGGCGTCGTTCACATCATTGGCCCCGAACTGGGCCTCACGTTACCAGGCCAAACCATCGTTTGCGGCGACAGCCACACTTCCACGCACGGCGCGTTTGGCGCGTTGGCATTCGGTATCGGCACGAGCGAAGTGGAACATGTGCTCGCCACCCAGTGCTTGCAGCAATTCAAACCGAAAACGATGGAAGTCCGAATCAACGGGAAGTTGTCGCACGGTATCACGGCGAAAGACATCATTCTCGCGATCATCGACAAGATCGGCACCGCCGGCGCCACCGGTTACGTAATAGAGTACACGGGCGACGTGATCCGCAATTTCACGATGGAACAGCGCATGACGGTTTGCAACATGTCGATCGAAGCGGGAGCGCGTGCGGGCCTCATTTCTCCGGATGAAACAACGTTTGCGTACGTGAAATCCCGTCCGCGCGCTCCGAAAGGCGCGGCGTTTGATGCGGCCGTCGAAAAATGGAAAGCGCTGAAGAGCGACACGGGCGCGAAATACGACGCGGTGCTCGAACTTGACGCGAGCAAAATTTTGCCACAAGTCACCTGGGGCACGAGCCCCGGCATGGGTTGCAACATCGAAGGACGCACGCCAGACACGGCGAAAGTGACCGATCCGAATTTGAAGCACACTTACGAAAAAGCTCTCGCTTATATGGGGCTTCAACCGAACCAACCGATCAAAGATTTGCCGATCGACCGCGTGTTCATTGGTAGCTGCACGAACGGCCGCATTGAAGATTTGCGCGCCGCCGCGAAAGTTGTGAAGGGCCACAAGAAAGCGTCGCGTGTGCACGCAATGGTGGTTCCCGGGTCGCAATGGGTCAAAGCCGAAGCCGAGAAAGAGGGCTTGGATAAAGTATTTAAGGACGCCGGTTTCGAATGGCGCGAGTCCGGCTGCAGTATGTGCTTGGCGATGAACGACGACATTCTGCAACCCGGCGAACGCTGCGCTTCGACCAGCAATCGCAATTTTGAAGGACGCCAAGGGCGAGGTGGCCGCACGCATTTGGTGAGCCCCGCCATGGCCGCCGCGGCCGCCATCAAAGGCGCGTTCACGGACATTCGAAGCTGGGACTACAAATGACGCCGTCAGGCATCATCCTGGCACGTCGTTAGCCGGATCCATTTAAAATGGGCCCTGAATAGAGATATTCCAGGGCGACGAACAAGGAAAACTCATGCAACCGTTTAAAAAATTGAAAGGCATCGTAGCACCGCTCGACGCGCAACACGTGGACACCGACCAGATTATTCCGAAACAGTTTCTCAAGCGCGTGGAACGAACCGGCTTTGGAGAGTTTCTATTTTTTGATTGGCGCTATCTGAACAACGGAAAGATCAACAACCCGGACTTTGAAATGAATCATCATCGCTACAAAGGCGCCAACATTCTTGTGACCCGCGATAACTTCGGTTGTGGCAGTTCACGTGAGCATGCGCCGTGGGCTATTCTCGAATACGGATTCCAAGCGATTCTCGCACCGTCGTTCGCGGACATTTTTTACAACAACTGCTTCAAGAACGGCATTTTGCCGATCGTTTTGCCGGCGGCGACCATTGATGATGTGTTCAAAGAAGTGCGCGCCACACCCGGCTACGAGTTGGCCATCGATCTGGAAAAGCAAACAATCACCACACCCTCAGGCCGAACGATTCCGTTTGAAGTAAACGAATTTCGCCGCCATTGCTTGCTGAACGGATTGGACGATATTGGATTAACGCTGCAGCAGGAATCCAAAATCTCCGCCTACGAAGCGGCCCATCGCTAACTAAAACTCTTCTTCTTTCTTTTCCCGTTGTTCGCGCGGTTTGCGTTTGTCGTCCCACAACACGCGGACGTGAAACGTCAGCGTATCGATCGGCGAAGCATCCGTTGAAACCTTTACGCCGGGAGCGGTGGCCTCGAGATTGGGATAATTTGTTCCAAAATATCCGCCGAGTCCCACACCAAACACCAGGTCGTGCGTGCGGTCGTAGACATCGAGAACCAACAGCGGTGAGTAGATTCCCGATCCCCACGCCTTTTTCTTTCCCGTTAACGTTCCCACCAGATCGTTTTGCATCGTGATATCCGTATCGGCCCAAAACGCCGCGTATCCGAGCGAGATACCAATCCATTCATTGTGCACCGAGACGACCGGACCAATTAGCGGCAACACCCAGGCTTTTGTTTTCGTCTTGAACGTAACGCCACTGGCATCATCTTTCAAATCAAACTCTCGATCGATACGCCCACCGGATGCAACAAAGCCGGCATCGAAATACCGCGCGAGCCGATAAAACCGTGAGTACGTGACCATGGCACCGCCATCGAACGGAATGTCGAGCGCGAATGTATTGTAAGCGGAAAGACGACGGTGAGATGACTCAGCAGCGATTGAAGTTGAGGCGGCAGCGATTGCAAAAATTGCGAGACCAACAACGAATGTGGAGAAGGGACGCAGAATCAATTCTTCCTTAAAATGGACCTCAATTCCGATTTATCCAATACCAGCGTCACGTAGCACACTTTTTTTATCCACTCGGTTTTGACCGGACGCGCGCCTTTTACATAACCGCGAATGTGATCTTGCAGTTCGTTCGATGGAATTTCGGCTTCGGACAACGTTTTCTTGGAATGCGTTTTTTTCTGAAGAATATAAGTAAGGAGCGCTGTTTGTCCGCGCACAATCGCCGCTTCCCGCGATAATGCGTGCCCTTGAGTTTCGGTCACCTCATCGGGCACAGGAGCGCTCGACTTTACCTTCAACGAACCAAACCCTTCTTGAACTTTCGGAAGATCCTCGGCATGGACAACCGAGGTGGCGGCGAGCGCCGCAATAAAAGGAACGACCAGAAATAAACGCATGCGACTATTTTCTCTTTTTTTCGGCGAGTAGTTTTGCCACCATTTCGATGAGATCGCGGTTAACAAAAGGTTTTGGTAAAAACGCTTTCGCGCCAGCGGCCATCAGCACCTGGCGGTCCCCTTCAAAGTCTCGAGATGTCACAATTACGATAATCGGAGGATCCATCAGACCATGAATGGCTTGCGCCAAATGGTAGCCGTCGAGTTTCGGCATCATCACATCGATCAGCGCAAGATCAAAGGCGCTCGACTGCAGATTGAAAAGCGCCTCCTCTCCGTCTTTCACGCCCACCACCTCGTGGCCGGCCGCTTCTAAAATGTCCATCATCACTTCGAGAATGTATTGCTCGTCATCCGCGATTAATATTCGTCCCATACGTGCTAAAAATGTAACGGATATGCGCCGAATTTACCAGGCAAACTCAATTTTCGTTATGTTCCTCCTATATATAGGCGTTGTTTCTCCGCTTTTCGCGGAACCATCCCAGGACGCTGTCAAAGCAATCCCAACCCGGCCAGCAACCGAGGCGAACATCATTGTTGAGAACCAAGAAGTTCTTGAGGAGTGCGACGCGGAACAGATCTGCGTCGAGGGACAGCTTTACAACAACGGCGCCAAACCAGCAAAGAACGTAAAATTAAAAATCGAAATTGGTGCGATTAAACAGAGCCATCCGCGCGCCACGGTGATGAAAACAGTGGATGCAGCAATCATGCAACCCGGCGACCGCCAAGATTTTGATTTCACATTGGACCGAAAGATCATTTCCAAGGACGCAAAGGGACGTGAAAAGATCGTTGAGGTCGGCAAATACAATTTCCGGATTGTGCCCGTCTGGTCGCAACCGAAACCAAAGAGCCTCGCCAGCAGACAACCAAAGAAGAAAGTAAATTAGAAACGCCGTTACTTGGCGGTTTCCTAAATTCAGTTGAAATTTGACCCATGACCTCACAGACGCTTTAATGGTTTCGACGAGAAATCATAGAGCCGAAAGGAGGCCACAGGTGAAGATGACAGTAAAAAATCCAGGTATACGCATCAAGAAGAAA
>JBGAON010000001.1:0-870953 GCA_044221725.1 Elusimicrobiota bacterium | reverse complement strand
CTGCGAAAGGTTAAAGGGTATCGTTCGCTGCCGATGTTACGACTGGCGATGCAACGGATGAATCAGCAAAATCAACAAGCGGAATTATTGATGGCGGCTTGAGAGCCATGGGCAATTCCAACTGAAAAAAGGATTGACGGCCGTTACTTTTTTTATATTTTGATTTTGAATTAAATAATTAGCCCTTAGGGCAGGAGAAATCATGGCGATCAACGATATGTACAGCAATCTTCATTTGTTAATCCGATGGCTTCACGTCATCGCGGGAATTACCTGGATTGGACATTTGTATTTTTTCAATTTTGTGAACATCCAATTTCAAGCGTCCATTGATGATGCGACAAAAAAGGCTGCGAACCCTCCGTTGATTCTCCGCGCGTTGTGGTGGTTCCGTTGGGGTGCGATGGTCACCTTTATCGCCGGCCTGTTCCTTTTCGTGATGAACTACATGTACACGCCGGACGTCGGTTTTGGTCCGACCGCTCTTTTCTCGACCGCCGAAGGAGTGACCGGTCGTGCCATTTGGATCATGCTCGGCATGCTGTTCGGTTTCATCATGTGGTTCAACGTTTGGTTCATCATCTGGCCGACGCAGAAAGGAATCTTCGGCGGAAAATTTGCCGGTGATGCGCTGGCGGCGGCCCGCAAAAAAGCCGGACTCGCCTCGAAGATAAACACGTATCTGTCGGGTCCGATGCTTTTCGGAATGTTGGCCGCCCCGCACTACGGTTCGTTCAGCCTCGTGACGTTTATCCTTGTGTTGGTCATCGCAAAACTGGTGATCTACGGCGCCTACAAAATGTCGGCGTCCGGGGTTGGTAAATCCATCTAGTCGTCGCCCTGGAATGTCTCAATCCAGGGCCCATTTTATTAAGCTCTCATTGGATCCCGGATAGAAACATTCCAGGATGACGAATTTTATAAGCGCGGGTGGGCCGTTCACTGTGATAGGTGTTTGGCGGGTTTGAACGGTCCACTCGCGTTGTTTCTTCTTCCGAAAAATCATTCATTGGACGTCCATTAAGGGAAAATACCTCAGTTTCATTCAGGATCATCTTGATTAAATCTGGAACTGCCTTAACCTATGGGAAATTATCCATAGGAGGGAAATACGAGGAAGTCTTCCAGCGTGATATGGTTAGCAGCGATCTTAATCGGGTTTAGCGGAACATCCAAAGCTGGAACACCGTATCCGGGACCAACACCCAATCAATCAATACCCCCCGTCTCTCATCAACGAAATATCAAAATGCAGGTTAGTGCTGTATGGGGAAAACCGCCGATACGAATACCGAGCGGAAACACACCAGGTGGCCCGGCGTCCCGAGTTGACGTAACATTAAAATTCGGTGGCAGCATAATCGCCCATGCCGAAACCAATGACCAAGGTATCGCAACCCTTGCGGGAACCCTGCCATGTGGGGGCGATGGGATTCTTGCTGTAAATGGACTCAAAATTGTTAGCTACTATACATACACAGGTTCATTTATGTTGCCAGTTAATGATGACTGTGCTGATCTTGACTATGGAATGCAGGGCAATTTGATGATGGGCAGATAAGGAATCAATACCTAAAAGTACATCTAAGTTTAATAAGGGCGGGTGGGCCGTTCGCTGTGATAGGTGTTTGTACGGTTTGAACGGCTCACTCGCTTCACTTCTTCTTCCGCGAATTTTCGCGCGTTCTCTTTAAATCGTTCGAAGTTTTCTCCGCAGGTGTAATCGACGGCCGAGGGAATATCTGTCTTCTTCAGCGTCACCTCCTGGATCAAATTCCGAAGCGAGTTCACGCCGTGCTCGTCGTGGATGTACTTAAACGCTAAGTAGTCTTCCAAATAATCGAGCGCGTTGTGCGGGCCTTCGAGTCCATTAATGAAATAGGACTCGCTCGCTTCGGGATATTCGGACACGTAGACGTCCATCATCTGCTCGCCCTGATCGGCACCGTAGACGGCCAACCCCTCGTGAAACCACACGGGCAATTTCGTCGAATCGAGACCCAACGAATCGTTTAGCATCGCGTGCACGAGCTCGTGCGCAAACACCTTTTTGAAATTGAAATTTTCTTTGTCGTAAGCACTGAGGTTAACGACCAGGAATTGACCGATGCGTCCTTTCGAATCGCGGTACATCTGCACGTAGGCGAGAATGTTTTCGACTCCGTTTGGTGCCGTGTCATCAAAGCGGATCGTGAGCGGTGTTTGCCAACCTTCGTTGAAGTCGAGGCCACAGCGAACGGAAAGATCGATCAGCGTTTGGCGCATGAGGATGGGTACGTCGTAGCGGAGCTTCGTGAAACTCTTGGCGTGGGAGCCAGCATACGTTTCGTCCATGGTCCAATCCACACGACCGGATTGGTCATCGGAAAACACCGGCAAAACCAAGGAAACGCCGAGAAGAAAAACTGAAAGTTTAGGAAGCCGCATGCCTCCTAAGCTTGAAGCAGGGAAACCACCTTTTCAACGGCTTGATCGAGCGGAATTTCTTCGGCATTGGCTTGATTTCGCCACTTGATTTCGACGACACCTTTCGCGAGCGATTTCTCGCCAATGGTAACGCGCAGCGGAACACCAATGAGATCGGCATCCTTAAACTTAAATCCGGCGCGCATGTCTCGATCGTCGAGCAACACTTGCACGCCCTTTTTCAACAATCCGTCGTAAATTTTCTCGGCCGTTTGAGCGGAGGGCTCGTGCGTCATGTTGGCCGGCGTCAGAATCACTTGGAACGGAGCGATCGGTAACGGCCACCGAATTCCCCACTCGTCGTTGTTTTGCTCGATAGCGGCGGCCACAATACGCGACACGCCAATTCCGTAGCAGCCCATGATCATCGGTTTCGATTCACCGGACTCATCCAAAAAGTTCGCCTGCATGGCTTTCGAATATTTAATGCCGAGCTTGAAAACATGTCCCACCTCGATTCCTCGGTAAAACACAATCTTCCCGTCGCAACGAGGACAATCATCGCCCGCACGGATATTTCGGATGTCGGCAATAAGATCCGGCTTAAAGTCGCGATCGATGTTTACGTTACGGAGGTGGTAATCCTTTTTGTGCGCGCCGGTTACCGCGTTTGAAATGTGCGGCACCAAAAGATCGGCGACCACTTTTGCTTTGAGCTTCATTGGACCCGCAAAGCCGACATCGCAACCAGCGATTTCCTTGTATTCTTCGTCGTGCGCCGGTCGCATTTGCTGCGCACCAATGGCGCGCTGCAATTTGTGTTCGTTCAAATCCGTATCACCGCGCACGAGCGCCACCACAGGCTTCCCGTCTGCAACGAGAAAAACCGTTTTAATTATTTTGTCCGCACCAACACCCATTTGCTTCGCGACATCAACGACGCGGTGCGCGTTTGGTGTGTGCACGTCTTCAATCGCTTTCGCCGCTTCTTTGGCCGCTGCCTGGCGAATCACGGTTTCTGCGCGTTCGATGTTGGCGGCGTATCCACAGGATTCGCATGTAGCAATCTGTTCTTCGCCGGTATCGGCGAGCACCATAAATTCATGAGAAAAACTTCCGCCGATGGTTCCGGTATCGGCTTCCACGGGGCGGAATTTGAGGCCCAGTCGAGTAAAGATGCGCGTGTACGCCTCCACCATCGACTGATAGGTTTTGTCCAAATCTTGGTCGTTCGAATGAAACGAATACGCGTCTTTCATGTAGAACTCGCGCGCGCGCATCACGCCGAAGCGCGGCCGAATCTCATCACGAAATTTTGTTCCGAACTGATAAAAGAGCGCCGGCAAGTCGCGATAGGATTTAAAACTTCGTCGCGCGAGATCGGTGACGACTTCTTCAGCGGTCGGGGCGAAACAGAATTCGTTGTCTTTGCGGTCTTTGATGCGCAACAGTTCCTTGCCGTAAAACTGCCACCGTCCGCTCTCTTCCCACAATTCTTTTGGCTGCACGTGCGGCAACCAGACTTCCATGCCACCGGCGCGGTCCATTTCCTCGCGCACGATCTGTTCCACTTTTTTAAGAACCTTGAACCCGAACGGCAACCAATCGTAGAGACCGGCGCCCACTTTGCGGATCAAGCCCGCGCGCAACATGAGCTTTGCGCTCGTGGTATCGGCGTCCGAAGGAACTTCTTTTAACGTCGGTATGAAATATTTAGAGAAGCGCACTTATTTCGCGGGAGACGGAGATGGAGTGGCCGCTGGCGTTTCAGCCGCTGCTTTTTCTTTCGTGATGCGAAAACGCTGGACGTCGTTGTACGTTGCAAACACGAGCAAGCTCAAAAGAAATGTGAGTCCCACCGCATTCGCTTTGCCCATCACTTTTGCGCTGAGCGGCTTTCCGCGCAGTCCTTCGATGACATAATAAAGAACATGACCACCATCGAGCAGCGGAATTGGAAATAGATTGAAAAGTCCGATAGCAACCGAAATCATCGCGATCAAATAAAAGAAGTCTTCCGCGCCGGCTTTCACGGCTTTCACGATAACTTGGCCGATGCCCAGCGGGCCCGCCACGTCCGGTCGCTCGCGAGCGACAATTTTTTGCCCCAAATAATAAACGGTAAACGCCGAGATATTCCAACACTGCCACAGAGACTTTTTCGCTGCTGAAACAGCACCAATTTTTCGCTTATCGACAATGGGGTCCGCTGGCTTAACGCCAATCAGGCCCGGTCCCTTGCCGCCATCTTGCTGCGGAACAATGGTGACTTTTTGTTCGAGGCCGTTTCGTAAATAAACAATGTCCGTCGCAAGGCCCGGCCGGTTATGGATTTTTGTCGCAAGTCCGACAAAATCGTCGACCTTCTCGCCTTGCACGCTCAGCACGCTGTCGCCCTTCAAGAGTCCCGCTTTCTCGGCGGGCATTCCGGCCACGACGTCACCAATTTCGGTTTTGTTTGTTTGAATTGACTCGCCCCACACCATGAGCATTCCGAAAAAGATCAGCGCCGCCAAAACGTAGTTCATAAACGGTCCCGCAAACGCAATCAAAATGCGGCGGTACCACGGCTGCGAGAAAAAATGCCGGGAGGTGTCTTCGGCACCGTATTGCGGGGCTGGTAGCTTGCTTTCGGTTTTATCTGACGCATCATCGGCTTCAACAAATTCACCGGCCATTCGGACTTCGCCACCGAGCGGCAACCAGGCGATGCAATAGCGTGTCTCGCCCATTTGGAAACCGATCATCTCCGGACCAAGGCCGAACGAGAACCGCTCCACCTTCACGCCGGATTTTTTGGCGACAATAAAATGCCCAAACTCATGAACAAAAATAACGAGGCCGAACGCGAACACAATTCCGGCGGCCGATAATGCGAATGTTCCAAGGTGTTGAAAAACTGTCATATGGTTTTTGGTCCTCGACTTTTAATAATTTCTTGGGCTTCTTCTCGTGCCCAGGCGTCCACTTCCCAAACATCCGTCAAACTTGGTTTGTTCCGAACATTATGTTTCTTGAGGACAGCGGCCACAACTTTCGGAATCGTAAGAAACGAAATCTGCTTATCGATAAAAGCTCGGACCGCCACTTCGTTTGCGGACGACAATGCGGTCGGCGCGGTGCCCCCGCGCTTGCCAGCATCGATCGCAAGCTTCAAACACGGAAATCGGGAAAAATCTGGTGCTGCAAAATTCAGCGTGCCCACATCCGACAACTCGAGGCGCCGAATCTTTGTTTTAACGCGCTGCGGATGCGTGAGCGCGTACTGAATCGGCAATCGCATGTCCGGGTGCGACAACTGCGCGAGCATGGCCCCGTCAGCAAATTCCACAAGCGAATGAACAATGGATTGAGGATGAATCACGATCGCAATTTTCTCCATCGGCACGCCAAACAAGAAATGCGCTTCAATCGCTTCCAACCCTTTGTTCATGAGCGTCGCCGAATCAACCGTGATCTTGTTGCCCATCTTCCACGTCGGATGATTCAACGCTTCTTCGACGGTGATTGTATCCAAATCTTTTTCGCATCGATAGAACGGCCCACCGCTGGCCGTGAGGATGATGCGTTCCACTTCCACGCCTTCGTGTCCGCGCAAGCATTGATAAATGGCCGAGTGTTCGCTATCGACAGGGATGACCGGCGCTTTGTATTTTTTGGACAAAGCCAAGATTGTTTCGCCGGCCACAATCAACGCCTCTTTGTTTGCGAGACCGATCGTTTTTCCGCCTTTGAGCGCGGCCACGAGCGGAGCCAATCCACGAGCCCCCACCATTCCGCACAACACGAAAGATGACTCTTTCATGCTGGCCAGACGTTCGACACCATCCGAATGATTCCACACCTCGGGAGCTTTTTTCCAGCTTTTAAGCGCCGACCGCAGTTCGTTTGCGGATGGCGTATCGCTCATGGCAACGGCTTTCGGCTTAAATTCTTTTATCTGATCGAGAATCAATCGCACGTTCTTGTTCGCAGCGAGGCCAACGACCTGAAAATCACCACTGTGATGCCGCACCACGTCAAGCGCGTTCACACCGATGGACCCCGTGGATCCGAGGATTACGATATTTTTCTTTTTCATGGGTTAATAGAACCGTCCGGTCGCCACGAGCATGTAATAGTAAAACGGTGCAGCAAAAATAAAAGAATCAAACCGGTCCAGAACGCCGCCGTGCCCCGGCAAAAGCTGGGATGAATCTTTCGCGCCGAACGACCGTTTCATCAGCGATTCGATGAGATCCGATATTTGCGCGGCGATGGCAATTCCCAACGCGTAGATTACCGCTTCCATCGGTCCCATCACATTGCGCAGCAACATCTCCCGCAGCAACCAGCCCACGAAGCACGCCAGCAATGTTCCTCCGATCGCCCCTTCCCACGATTTCTTCGGAGAAATCCGCGGAGCGAGCGGCGATCGTCCCACCAGGCGGCCGACAAACCAGGCCCCTGTGTCAACGGTCCATATAATAAGGATCAAAAAGAAAGTTATCGATCGGCCCACCATTTGGACCCCCTCTCCAGCGGCCATGCGCAGATCGCGCAACAAAAGCAAGTGCCCGAGAAACAAACCGAAAAAGACGACGCCCGAAACGGTCGTGATAATTCGCAAGAGCGACAGGCCTTTATCGTTGCGAACAAATTCTCTCAAGAAAACCACGAACGACCACAGAAGCAGGATAAAAACGGGGCCGGGCGCGTGATGAAGTGGGCCCAACGGCATTCCGTCAAAGTACAGCGCGCCCATAAGCAGCAAACATCCGATGAGCGCGAGAACCATCTGATTGGGATACCCTCCTAGTTCTGCCATCACCGAATATTCCCACACACAGAAAAAACAAATGGCTGTCACGAACAAAAAGAACGGAATCGAGCCGAACCACACAACCGCTATTACAAGCGGCGTCAGGAGCATCGCCGTCAGCACGCGCGGTAGAACCATTAACGCACCGCCCCGAACCGCCGGTCGCGGCTTTGAAAATCGATGATCGCTTCGTAAAAACTTTGACGCCGAAAATCGGGCCACAAGACAGGCGTTATATGAATCTCGGCGTAAGCGATCTGCCACAACAAGAAATTGGAAACACGGTTTTCACCGGAGGTTCGAATTAACAGATCAAGGTCCGGCAAATTCGACGTGTACAAGTTCGCTGACAGCGCTTCCTCGGTGAGCGGATATTTTTTTTCGGAAATAAGCTTGTTGCACGCTTGAAGAATATCCTGACGGCCACCATAATTTAGCGCGAGCACGAGGCGCAGCCCGGTGTTCGCTTGAAGCGATTTTTTTGATTTTGCGATTTGTTCTTGGGCATCGGGAGGAAGCTTCGAGAGATCACCAATGGTCTCGAGGCGCACATTATTTTTCTGGAGGTTTGGTTCTTCGGTGCGCAAGGTCGTTTTCAGCAACCGCATGAGGCCGGCAATTTCCGCGCGCGGCCGCACCCAATTTTCGGTGGAAAACGCATAAAGAGTGAGCGCCTTAATTCCAATTTCACCGGCCACCTGCACAATTTCGCGAACCGACTTGGCGCCGGTGCGGTGCCCCCACAGCCGCGGGAGTCCGCGTTTTTTCGCCCAGCGACCGTTGCCGTCCATAATAATTGCCACATGGGCCGGCAGTCGGGAAGGATCGATTTTTTTTAGAAGGTCAGAGGAAGTGGTCATTTTATTCGTCATCCTGGCATGTTCCATGGAGTGACATGGGCCAGGGTCCACTTTAACAGAATGCAACGTGGGCCCTGGATAGAAACTTTCCAGGGCGACGTCTAGATCTCGAGGATTTCTTTCTCTTTCTGCGCGAGGATCTCATCCACCTTCTTGATATAGGCGTTTGTGAGGCCTTGAATTTTTTCTTCCCCTTGCGTCTTGAGATCGATGGTAATTTGTTTGTTTTTCTCGGCGGCCTTTATTTTTTCAATCGCGTCGCGCCGTTCGTTCCGAAGAGAAACCCGAAAATCCTCGGCGAGCTTTTTCACAATCTTTACGAGATCTTTGCGTCGTTCTTCGGTGAGCGGTGGAAACGTAAGCCGCAAAACTTTGCCGTCAGAATTCGGCGTCACGCCGAGGTTGGCCGCGTGGATTGCTTTTTCAATCTCTTGAATGACAGCGGGCTCCCACGGACGAATCTCGATCGTGCGGGCTTCGGTGACGGCGACGTTTCCCACTTGCTGCAGCGGCACCATGGAACCGTAATAATTTACGCGCACACCTTCCAACAAAGCGGGCGATGCGCGACCGGTTCGGACCGTAGAGAAATCGGAGTGCAACCGGTCGATTGTTTTCTTCATGAGCTGCTCAGCATCATTTAAAACAGGTTGAATGGACATGGGTCCTCCCTAAATTTTTATGGTGTGACGAGCGTTCCGACATCTTGGCCGCGAATCGCGCGAATCATATTTCCGGGTTTGTGAAGATTAAAAACACGAATCGACAAATTGTTTTCGCGGCATAGCGCGAGCGCGGCCGTATCCATTATGGCCAAGTGTTTACTGATTGCTTCGGTAAGCGTCAATTCGCGATAAAGTTTCACTCGTTTTGATTTGCGCGGGTCACCCGTGTACACACCGTCCACTTGTGTGGCCTTCAGAAGCAACGACGCACCGATTTCGGACGCCCGCAGAGCGGCAGCGGTGTCGGTGCTGAAGTACGGATTGCCGGTGCCAGCCGCGAACACAACAATGCGGCCTTTCTCGAGGTGCCGGATCGCGCGGCGCCGAATGTAAGGTTCGGCCAAGTTCGTGACAGGAATGGCGGACATCACGCGCGTCGAAACCCCCACTTGTTCGAGCGTATTCTGGAGTGCCAACGCGTTGATCAGAGTGGCCAACATGCCCATGTTGTCGGAAATGGCGCGCTCAAGACCCAATCCTTGATCGCGAGCACCACGCCAAATGTTTCCACCGCCAACAACAATAGCGAGCTGAACGCTGCGGGTTTTTGCTTTTTTAATCGCCTCAGCAAAACGGAACAGACTCTTGAGGTCGATACCGGAGCGCTCCTCACCAAGCAGCGCTTCTCCGGACAGCTTAAGAACGATTCTTTTCACGTTTATCCGACCGGGTCAAAGGTTCGGATCAATCAGCTCCAACGCGAAAACGAACAAACTTGGCCACGTTGAGATGGAGTCCGATTTTTTTACCGACATTCTCTACCAAGTCTTTGATCTTTGTTTTGCCCGACGCGTCACGCACGTGCGGCTGATCGAGCAAGCAATTGGCTTCGTAAAACTGTTGCAGTTTTCCAACCGCAATTTTCTCAAGAATTTCCGGCGGTTTCTTCTGGTCCGCCATCTGTTTCTTCGCAATTTCTTTCTCGCGTTCAATAACGTCCGCCGGAACCTCTTTGCTGCTCACATAAAGCGGGTTCGCGCCGGCAATCTGAATCGCCAATTCGCGACCGAGCGCTTTCAGATCATCGCCGGCAACACCCTCTTTATCCGCATCAATTTGAACAAGCACGCCCAATTTCGAACCGGGGTGAATGTAACCGGCAACCAATCCGCCGCCATTCGCATGGAAACGAGCAAACCGGCGCGCCATAATTTTCTCGCCGACTTTTCCCGACAACTCAACGGCTTTGTCCGTCGGCAACTGATCACACGATGTCCAATGCGCGTTCGCGCGCACCAATTCAAGATAGCTCTTCAATAGCAACGAGAACTCATCGGCGCGAGCAACGAAATCGGTTTCCGAATTCAGCTCGAAAATAATTCCGTCTTTGGCATCGGTCGAGATCCAAATATCAACCAAACCTTCGGCGGCCACTTTATCGGCGCGCTTCGATGACTTCGCAATTCCCTTCTCCCGCAGGAGCCGGAGGGCTTTCTCAAAATCGCCTTTGGTTTCCAACAGCGCGGACTTGCAGTCCATAAGACCAGCGCCACTGGTCTGACGTAGTTTTTGAACCTCGGCGGCTTTAATTTCGATTGTCGGGGTGCTCATACGTTCTCCGTTGCGGGCACGACATCGCCCATCGCGGCGGCCATCGCCGTCTCTTCGGTTTGTTGAACTTGGGTGGATTCTTGTTCCGCTTGTTGACGACCTTGGATCACGGCATCGGCCATGAGACCGGTAATCAAACGAATCGCGCGGATGGCGTCGTCGTTTCCAGGAATCGGGTAATCGATCAAATCCGGATCGGTGTTCGTGTCGCAAACAGCAACGATTGGAATTCCAATGCGGCGGGCTTCGGCAATTGTCGTCATTTCATTGGATGGATCGATAATGAAGATACACCCCGGCAAATCGAGCATATCTTTAATACCGGCGAGAGATTTCGCGAGCCGTTTGATGTCTTTTTCGCGCATCGCACGTTCTTTCTTCGAGAGAAGATCGAACACGCCCTTTTCTTTCATGCCTTCAAGTTCTTGAAGACGTTTCGCGGATTTCCGGATGGTTTCAAAATTGGTCAACGTTCCACCCAACCAACGCTCCGCAACATAGGCAGAGGTGCACCGCTTTGATTCATTGATAATTGCATCCTGGGCCTGCTTCTTTGTTCCAACGAACAAAACTGTTTTGTTCGACGCGGCGATGCTTTTAATGAACAGGTAAGCTTTTTTCAGCTCACGAACGGTTTTCTGAAGGTCAATGATATGGATGTTGTTTCGGCTGCCGTAGATGTAACGCGCCATTTTCGGGTTCCAACGGTGCGTTTGATGTCCGAAATGGACACCGGCTTCGAGCAGCGACTTCATTGAGATGACGGGTTCGGCGGATGCGGCGGGGGTGCTGGCTTGTGACGTGGACGTCGTATTAGAAGACATTAACTTTTTAAACTCCTTGGATTTTTAGATTGCTCACGGGATGGATTGAACATCAAACCAACAGGAGGCATAGGACCGCCCCCCAAATGAGGTTTGGAATTATACAACAATGCCGAAAATAGGCAATCGCTTGTTTCTGCAGGGTTTTCCGTCGACAACGCGTCGAAAAAAAATTAGGATCGCACGCATTATGGAACTCGAAAATTTCTTAAAGAAAGTTGAAAACAAAAAAGCTGTTGTTGGCATTATTGGACTTGGGTATGTGGGATTGCCGCTTTGCCTGCGGTTTTCGAAAGTGGGCTTCCCGGTGCTCGGCTTCGATATCGATCAAGAAAAGATCACGCTGATAAACCAAGGCAAATCCTATATTGATCACATCAAAGCCGAACGTATTGCCGAGGCCGTTAAACACGGCTTTGTTCCCACCACGGATTTCTCCCGGGCGAAAGAAGCCGATGCGCTGATCATCTGCGTTCCGACACCGTTAAATAAGTATCGCGAACCCGATTTGTCGTTTGTGACCGACACCATGGACGCGTTGGCCCCGCACCTAAGAAAAGGACAACTTGTATCGCTTGAGAGCACCACTTATCCGGGCACAACCGACGAAGAACTTCGCCCCCGAATTGAGGCCAAAGGGTTTACGATCGGCAAAGATATTTTCCTGGTGCATTCACCGGAACGCGAAGACCCAGGCAATCCGAATTTCACGACCGAAACCATTCCGAAGATCTGCGGCGGCGACACACCCGAATGTTTGAAAGCGGGTCTCGCGATCTACGGCAGCGTCATTAATAAAGTGGTTCCGGTCAGCACCACCCGCGCGGCGGAATTGACGAAGCTCCTCGAAAACATTCACCGCGTCGTGAACATCGGCCTTGTGAATGAAATGAAAATCGTCGCTGACAAAATGCGCATCGACATCCATGAAGTGATTCGCGCCGCCTCCACAAAACCCTTTGGATTCACTCCCTATTACCCGGGCCCCGGCATTGGCGGCCATTGCATTCCCGTCGACCCGTTCTATTTGACATGGAAGGCGCGTGAATACGGATTGCACACGCGGTTTATCGAGCTGGCCGGGGAAATCAACACAATGATGCCCCATTGGGTCGTCAGCAAGATGATGGATGCGCTCAATGAACGAAAAAAATCTTTGCGCGCCAGCCGAATTCTCGTGCTCGGTATTGCGTATAAAAAGAACGTGGACGATGTCCGGGAGTCGCCGTCCCTTGAACTTATGGAAATTTTGAAAGAGAAAAACGCGCAAATGGACTATTCGGATCCGTTCTTCCCGACGTTTCCAAAAATGCGCCGCCACAAATTCGATTTAAAAAGCGTGCCGTTAACGGCCGAAAACGTCGCGAAATACGATTGCGTGTTGATCGCTACCAATCATGATGCGTTCGACTACAAAATGCTGAAAGAACGCGCGCAACTCATCGTTGATACGCGCGGCGTTTATTTGGAGCCGGCACCGAACGTCGTTAAAGCCTAAGGAACACCAATGCGGCTCGACATCCGCAGGCTCGCTTTTGCAGGGATGACGATCATGCTTTCTCACGGCCTGTCTTTTGCCGCCCCCTCTCTCCGGTACAACAGCTGGCACATCTACTGGGACTCAAACAAAGTTGACCGCGCCGCGAAAACGTACGAAAAGGATTTGAATATTTTGTGCGTGTTCGCTGTTCACTTCAATGCATCGGGAGATCTTGCACCCGCGTTTGCGTCCCTACCAAACACACTGAGAGACATTCGGCGGAACGCACCATCTGCAAAAATTTTCCTCACCGCGGTTAATGATGTTGTTGATGGAAAAAAAACAAAACTAAAGGATCCCAATGTTGTCCACTCGATCGTTTCCGACCCAGCAAAAACGTCGGATCATATTGCAGCGCTGTTAAATTTCGCCGACGGATTTGACGGCATCGACATCGATTATGAGAACTTGGACAGGCGCGATCGGGAGGACTTTTCGAATTTCATCGCAAAACTGGCCGATGCCGCCCACAAAAAGAAAAAACTGCTGTCGGTTGTTGTTGAACCGAAAACAACCGAAGTAACCTGGAATGGCGCGGGCGCAATGGACTGGCGCGCCATTGCGCAATCAGCGGATCTCGTCAAAATCATGGCGTACTATCTCCATTATCCGGGGGGAGATCCGGGGCCAGTGGCTCCCGCGCCCTGGACCGCGGACATTGCAAAATTTGCGCTCACACAAATACCGAAAGAGAAATTAAGTGTCGCGCTGGTGTTAAACGGCGTCGACTGGAGCGACGGCGACAAAGGAAAAATCATCGATTTCGATACGGCCATGGATATTGTGAAAACAAACCGCATTCGCATGGAATGGGATGGCCCCAGCCAATCGCCGTGGTTCCGGTACAACGACGGCAGTAAGAATCATGTGATCTGGTTTGAAAATCGCCGGAGCTTGGAAGAAAAGGTAAAGCAACTGCAGCGTCTGGGCATTACCCAAATCGGACTTTGGAGAATTGGCAGCGGCGACGCAGCATTTTGGGACAATCTTCGTTAAAAAAGATTAATCGTTCTGTGTTTGCAGCTCTTCCGGCGAACGCTGAATCGACGTCGCTGCTTCCGCGCTCAGCCGCTTCAAGCCAAAGCGATGAACAAATCGTGCGTTCGCTGAACGACTGTAATAGCTGGGTGTTTCTTGATATTGAAAATCCAGATCGAGCGATGTGGCGTCGGTCCAGTGGCAGACCAAACCAACCTTGAAGTTCTGAATGAAATGCGATGACACGTCCGATTCCTGACCGTACCCCGGCAAATACGTAAGCGTCAGCTTATAAGCGCCGTGGAACGGCACGATCTGACTTAACCCAATACTGTTTTCAAACAAATGCTCCGGGCTGTAATAAAACGGGCTGGTTTGATCGTTCGTCATTCCCGACAGCACGTACATCAGACGCGTACGCTTTCGTGCGCCGAGTCCCATGGCAGCGTTAAATTGTCCATCGAAGCGATCATTGGTATCGGAATAATGGCTGGCGCGCGCTTCGCCACCAAATTCCCAATCGTCCCGCTCGCGATAGGATCCGCCCAAGCGCAGAGTGCGAAGTCGAATATTTTGCGACAACGCCTGCGCAAAGAACAGCGGTTGGCGCGCCGCATTTACTTCGGTCGTGAAACGATCCGACCAATGGGAGCGAAACGCAGCTTGACCCGAGGTCTGATTATCCACGTGCGCATTAAAGACGCTCTGCATTCCTTCCACGGAAATATTGTGGCGCAGCCCAAGCGGCACACCAACTCTTGCTCCCCACGCATTTTCACTAACGTGCGGAACGTTCCGTTCGGCATAGTTTCCGAGCCGCTGCAGAAGCGTGAACCGAAAATCACCAAAGGCCGGGAACATAAACGACTGTTCAAGCAATTTGTTGCGGCGATGAACCTTGTCTTCAAACATTCTTCCGTACGCGCTGTATTCTGGTCGGCTCGCGTCCCGCACGATTTGCTCGTTGTCATCATTCGCGATGGATCTGTTCCCTTTCGCGGTATCGGCATCCTTTCCCAATCCCCGCGCTTTCACGAGATTACCGTGCGACGCATAAATTCGTGCGTGCTCGCTGAGAAGCAACGCCGGCGACGCGCCTCCCTTGCGCAACTCGTTTAGCCACGCGTTCGCTTCGTTCAGACGTCCTTCCCAAATCGCCCAATGCAGCAGCGTCGCGCGCATTTTGTTTGCGGGAATGTTATCGGAAATTCGCCGAAGCAAATCGCTACCCGTCCAATCGGGAGATGGCTCGAACCGATTCAACATCGCTGGATCGCGGGAGCGAACATTGATTCCGAGACCTTCGGACTCCTGAAAAAACGACAGATCAAAATAGTTTCGCGCGGCCGACATGTTCACGTCCGCGGATTCTTTCGCGTTCGGAATATAGATGTGACCGTAATTCCCCTCCGGAAACGCAAAGCCCTCTACGTTCACTTTCAATTCCGTGAGCATTTTCCGCTTGATGCGGTCGTGATCCGCGTCGATTCGGTCAATCCATTCTTGACGCGTTTCAAGCCGGCCTTCACTCTCAAGCCACTTTTTGTTCAATAAGAACAAACCTTTGTGTCCCTCTTTCGTGATCGGAATGTAGGAATGACCATGATCGGTGTGCGCTTCGAAATTCCACCGACCGGTTTTCTGATACTCGCGCAGTTCTTTCCAATTGGCGTAGTTCGGCAAATTGCGGTCAGCGTTCTGCCCAATGACAAACATGGTGGCTTTCATGTCGTATTTTTTGAGGATCGGATCAGCGTTCTGAAAGCTATCCAGTCGGCCGTCATCGAATGAAATAAGAATCGCTTTCTTCGGTAATTCGAATTCTCCTTTGACCCACCGAAACGCTTCGGGCACGGTTACGGGCGTGTATCCGGCATCGTGAAGCGCCCGCATGTGCTCGTCGAAAACGGAAGCGCGGTGATGTTGCTGGTGCGCCAACATGCCGTCGCGGTCGTACGGTGTAAGTCCGTGATACAACGCGACGGGAAGAACCGGGCCATCTCCCTTTTCCTGTAACCAGGCGGTCAACATCGCGCGAGCTTTTTCCCGCTGGTCCGTGAGATACAGAAGTTCTGCTTCGCGCAGCATCAAAAATGGATTTGTTGGGTCCACGCGGCGTTCGCTTTGCAAAATACGCAATGCGTCAGCACGGTTTCCTAACGTGACTTGAGAATCCACTAGCGCGTAAATGATGTGCGATGCGTTCGGATTTCGCTGCAGAATGTCTTTCATGAATGGAACGGCTTTGCCGAGCCGATTCGTTTCGAGGTAAAGAGACGCCATTGACCATCGCACGGCGCCATCGTCCGGAAAGTGGTCCAGCGCCGCATCGAGCGCCTGCTCCGCTTTTTTATAATCGTTTTGCCGCTCATAGGCGTTCGACAATCGGATGTAACGCTGCTGATCTTCCGGAGTGTATTCGAGAGTTTCAAGGCTGTCGGCGAGATATTTCGCCGCTTTCGTATTTTCCCCTTGAGCAAACGCGTCGTCGTAAAGAAAATCGGCCGCTTTTCGTCCCCATTCCGGATCCGCCAGCAAATTCACCATCTGCTGGAGCGCTTCGTCGAAGTTTTTATTGAAATAAAGAGCCAACCCTCTTTTGTATTTGTATTCGACTTTGTCAGGAAACGAGCGAATCGCGGCGTTCCAGTTGTCAACCGAGGACGCAAAATCTTTTTTCAAAAATTGCACGGCGGCCAATTTGGGATAGACCGGCAACGCATCGGGCGAGGTGACCAATATTCTCTTTAACACCCGTTCGGCTTCATCGTATTTTTTCTGATCGGTCTGCAAACGCGCGTACGCAATTTGCACCTGCGTGTTGCTCGCTGACACGCGCATAATCTTCTGATAAATCGCAATCGCTTTTTCCGATCGACCGGACTCGGAATACGCTCGTGCCAACGCTTTCCATAACCCATCGATCTTTTCGCGCAACGCCCCTTTTGAAGGGATATCCGAATCCAATGCTTGCAGCGTGCGTTCGGCGCTCGCGAGGTCGGCCAACTCAATCTGCGAACGAATCAACGATACTTTCGCTGAAACACTGTTGGGGTGCGCATCGGCGACGCGTTTAAACGACTGCAACGCGCTCTTTCGATCGCCCGAGGCTTGATACGCTTTCCCCACGAGATTCAGCGTTTCCACATCGGACGGTTCGATCGCAAGAATCTTTTTTCCAGCCGCGATCGTTTCCTGGGGATTCCCGGCGTTCCAACACGCCCACATGAAATCCCGAAGTATCTGGGCATCGTTTGGATTTTCCGCTGCGAGCGTTCGGTAAAGATTCGCCGATTTTTTGTAATCACCCGCTTTGAACGCGTTGAGCGCCTGCGCTTGGAGATCGGACGTTACCGACGAATTCTCGGCTGCCGCCAACGTGCGACCAAACAGCAGCAGAGCAAAAACCAGGGAGAGCTTTCTCATCGATTGAGGCAAAAGATCGGCGCTATTCGGCGACTTTCGTGGGTGTAAATTTTAACGAAACGTTTTTCACTTGAGCCGCGCCCCTTACGCGGTGAAACAGCATGACGCCGAACTTGGAGCGATGCGCATGACCGGCCGCTGGAATCGGGATACGAATCAACGACTTCCCGCGAACGAAAATATCCAGACGCGAATTTTGCACCGAGACCGAAGCCGCAAAAGGTTTTTTTGAATCCCAAACAACGGGCCCAAGGGCAATCTGTTTCGAGCGCCCTCCGATGATTTCTTCCACGGAAACGAGATCCTTAGAAAACCCGATACGCACGCCATTGCTTAGGTCTTCATCGGATCGAATCAACATCCAGAATTCACCTTCGAGTTCTTGCAGAGAAACGTCCAGATTAAAATCTTCAACGCGTTCGGTTGATTTCCAGAACACCGTTCTCAGACGCTTGTCCCGCGCCGTGGAAAGATCGAACGCGGCGACATCGTTTCCATGCACCAACGGAACGTTCAACCCTTTGAGACGATTGTTTACGGATTCGGCCACCAAGTAACAGGTCGAGGCCGTTGGCACTTCGGCGTTGAGGTGTTTCAGTAAATCGTCGTTCGTCCAATAGCTGCGAACAGCCAACCGCTCCAAGCCGGACTTCTCCGTCAAAAAGTTCTTTCCCCGCCAATTGATTCCGTCGGCCCACACGTACGGTCGCCCGAATTCTTCGCCGTCTTGCACGTTAAGGAAAAACGTTCGTTGATCCGCGCGCGACATGCCGGTGTCCCAACCGCGATCGGTGTGCAGTTGCAGATAAAGGTGTTTGCTCAAATAACGCAAATCGTAATCCTCTAGGCCCTCGGAACGCGTGAGCCAAACAACAGGGAGACGCTTGCTCTCGAACACGGGACTGAGCGCGTCATAGGTGGATCGGTACCCGGGATCAAACAGTATAACCACCGCTTTCTCGGGAAGTTTTTTTCCCACTTTCCGTTGCTCCATCACATCGGACAACAACATCGGGTGGTAACCGTGATCAAGCATCGCCTGAATCCAGCCGGCTGTTTGTTGTCGAGCGGTCTTTACCGCCGCCGAATCAATGGTCGCAACCTCTGGAAATTTAAGGATTAGAAAATAATCAGCCACTTCGGCGATCGATGCGGAGCGTTGCACGCGCGTGAAAGGAGAACCAACAATTCGTGGGTAAAAATGCCACGCCGCAAAACCAAGCGCGACAAGAAATAACCAATGAACAATATAGCTTGGTTGTTCGGGTATCGCGTCGACGTCGGGCGTCATCTTGTCCCCCATTGCGTCTTATTGATCGTGCACGTGGCCCAATAGGTTTGCCAGCAGAGGATTGTTAAATAACTCGCCGCAAACAGAAGTCCGTAGTACCAATGTTTCTCGTTGGTCTGGCACAGAAAGAACAAACACAAGAACAGGTACACAAGAAGAAGGCCCAACAAATAAGGCACGCACGACTGCGAATAAAGCAGTGGTCCGATGACGACCGCGCGAAGGAAAATCAACGGAGATAAAAACGTGATCACGGTGCTCAAGTAAAACGAAATTACGGCAACGGGATGCTTTTTAAGCATGACGCGCGATGCAACGGTCGCTTCTCGCGCCCACGATTTCTTCCACCGCAATTGTTGCGTGAAAAATTGCTTCCACGTTGTGGGAACGTACGTGACGCAGATGGCACCGGCATGATAAACAACGCGGTGGGTGCGCAGCACAAAATTCGTCAAGCTGCGGTCGTCCCCAAACGTTGATTTGACACCGAGAAACGTTTGGTCCAACCACTTTGGTAGAACGCGCAACACAGCGCTGCGACGATAGGCCGAAAACGCGCCGGGGCAACAGGTTACTGTTCCGAACACACTCTCTGCGGTCTTAAAAAACTGATGAGAAATAAAATATCGAACCGATTCCATTTTCGAGATCGGATTTTTCTTCTCGATAATCACGCGTGTGTGGCCAGCCACCGCGCCGATGCGTCTGTCCGCGAACGGCTGAACGAGACGATAAATACCCTCCGCTTCCACGTAGCTATCGGAGTCGACGTACACGAGAATCTCGCCGGTTGCTTCGCGGGCACCGAGCGCCATTCCGTGGCGTTTGCCAAGATTCGTAGGAAATTGAAACAGACGCAATCGTGGATATTCCGGTTGGACTTTCTGAAGCGCAGCCCACGTATTATCGGTGGATCCATCATCAATAACGATGAGTTCGAGTTTGTGCAACGGATAGCGAACGTCGAACACGCGTTTCACGGTTTCGGCAATATGCGCCTCTTCGTTTTTTACCGAGATAACGACGGTCACTGGAGGCAAATAGCCCGCGTCTTTGGGCTCACGGTACACGAGAGAAAGGAGCGCGCGACTGAGAAAGAAAACACCACCCAAGATTCCATAAATCCGGTAAACCGGGGCGTACCAAAACCAACGCAGATCGGAAATCTTTAGCGAAAGAATAATCGCTATTCCTATCAACACGAGCGATACGGACAGGAACCGTTGGATTTTCTGTGAATTAATTTTCTTTCGTTCTTCGAGCAAATTCGCGAAACGAAGCCCATAGACCCAGGTATCCGCATCGAGACGCCACGACCGAACAACCACCGCTTTTATTTTGTGAGGACCGTCCAACGCAATCGAACCGATCAACTTTTCAAATTTGGCCAACTTTACGACGACATCGGAACCCATCTCCAACATCGGCCCATTCTTAATCTCCACACAAATTCCAGTTCGCGAGAGATCGAATGCGCGGGCCACCACGTTTTTGCCAAGACGTTTCGCCGATAGTGAAACGTTGCGCATATAAGACGTTCGCGGGTGCCTTCGATGTTCGGTTTCTTTATTTCGATGCCCCGGCGATTTGCCGAGATTGCGAAACAGATCGCCAACAATTTGGGCAGGCGATTCCGATGTAAACGAGCCAGTGTTGTCCATGATTTCCTTTGATAAGAGGATAATGCATCAGAAACTGAGACGGGGGTTAGGGGTGGGACTGCTCCGACGAGCAAAATTCTATCTAACTTTTCGAAAAACTCAACTTTTTTAATTCATTATTGCGACTTTTCCCTTCATTTTCTCCCCCCCGTCTCCGGTAATAAAATACAGATATATACCCGAACCGACCGCCTCCCCATGGTCGTTCGTCCGGTTCCACGACGCGATGCCGGCGGGTGCCCCCAGAGTTTTCAAATATTGGCCAGAAATCGTATAGATTTTCACAGAACTGTTGGTCTGTAGCCCGTCAAACGTGATATCAAACCCCGCATCTCGATCGGAACGCCACGGGTTTGGAAAGACCCTCAGAGAGCCGGTTGCCCCCCCCAACCCCATCGGTGCGCTCGGTTTCAAAGCAAGCCCAGCACCGCCTCCCCCCTCAAACGAGGTGAACATAACGTCCACCCAATAATTGCTTTGCGAGGTACTGTTCGTGGGAAACGCGTTCGACGGCGCGTAAATATAAACACCGTTGGCACCATCGGCGCCGCTTTTTAAAGCGTGGAGCGGCGGAGAATCGACGCCGGCGTTTGTGAAATAATTCTTCGTTACTGCGTAGCCTTTCGTCGTGAAATAAGAAACCACATAGGTGGTATTGGCATGGATGGCGACCGGTGTGGAAAATTTTGCCTGCTGCCAGCCCGACGCCGTTTCGGACGTGAAGGTGACCGAAGCGAGCAGCGTGCCACTCTTCGTCCACAAATGCCCCGTGTGGGTTCCGGTGCTGATGCTGAACTTATAGAAACGGACGCCCGTGACCGAGCCGGCCACATCCGACTGAAACTTAATCCCCAACGAAACGGCGTTTGATTCCGTGGAGTAACCAAACGGCGCTGGTCCCCCCGAGGGCCAAATGACGTTGCTTTGCGGCGGGGGCGCAGGAGGAGGTGGATTATCCGAAACGGTCGAAAATACGACATCGACCCAATAATTGCTTTGCGCGTAACTGTTGCTTGGAAACGTGCTCGACGCCGCGTACGCGTACAAACCGTTGGGACCATCAATGCCGTTTTGAAGCGCGTGAAGCGGCGGAGAATCGGCGCCGCTGCTCGTAAAATAATTTTTCGTGACGGCATAACCTTTGGTCGTGAAATAAGAAATCACATAAGACGTGTTGGCGTTGATTGAAACTGGCGTCGCGAAGTTTGCTTGCTGCCAGCCGGACGCGGTTTCGGAGGCAAAAGAAACCGAGGCAAGAAGCGCACCGGACGACGTCCACAAATGGCCCGCGTGCGGCCCCGTGTTCGCGCTGAACTTGTAAAAACGCACACCGGTAATTTTGCCAGCAACATCCGACCGAAACCTCACACCAACTTCAAGCGAATTTGCATCTGAAGAGAAATTGTTCGACGGCGGTACGGTGTTGGGCCAAATCATATGCGCCTGCGGCCCTGCCCCCGATGTTCCATTCACCGTGATGCCAGCCGACGGGGTTTCGACATTGAGACTGTCGTCAGCGGCGCGGCTACGAATCGTGACGCTCGCTGTTCCGGTCGGTGTCCATGCGTAGGTCCACGTTCCCCGGCCGCTTGCCGGATGCCACGAGCTTCCATTATCGACGGAAACTTCGACGCCCCCGACACCGCCTCCGCTATCCGACGCCGTTCCCGAAATTGTGATCGGAACACCGAGCGAAAGTGTCGCGCCATTTGCGGGAAACGTGATAACGGAAACCGGCGGCACAGAATCCGTCGATCCAAAGGCGGAAACAAGCCCCGGTTGAAGAGAACCCGGCTGACTGCCCATGTCCGCCAAAAGATTCACCGTTGCTTGTTGCAGTCTCGCATCGGCACCGGTTCCCCCACCGTGATCATGTTGGCTATCAAGTCCCCAGGGCCACTGCATGGTTCCTGCACCGAACACAATGGACCCGTTTGTTCTGTAAAGCGTTAAGTGATGAACGGCCATAGCGGGCACATAATTGTTCCCTTCATCAATGAGCCTCTTTGGAACAGAAATGGCCGATGAGGAAAGATAAATTAGCCCCGCTGGCTGAACGCCGTTGTCCCATGGTTCGTCCCATTCGTAGCCAAGAATTTCTGGAAACGTGGTGGGCGAACTCGCTGCCGCAACCGATGTATTTCTCCAAAAACGAAGCCTTCCATCTTCCGGACCCACCGTCATAGGATCGTTTCGAAACGAATCCACTCTGTAAGCGTTGCCGCTCAGCGCGTTTTCCGGCCGACCACCATCGGCGGGCGGACTAAATCGTTTGTCGCGCCATGTACCGGTCCATGTCGGCGGGTCCACTGGATCAATCTTTCCATCGTGCGTTTCTTTGTAACAAACCAGCGTTCGATACGGTGTCGACGTGCCGTCCGTGCTGGGCTCCCAGCGCGTTTTCCAAAAAATTTCGTTCCCGCTTAAAAACATGAGATGCACGCCAGCACCGCGGGCGGCTTCAACGCGTGTTCGTTGTGGACCAGACCAATATTCATCATGCCCAACCGACATGAAAATGCGGTGATTCAAAATCGATGCACCATGGCGGTCGCTGTCAATTCCTGTAAAGTAGGTCACGTTGAAACTGTTGCGCTCGAGAAAACGCACCATTGGATATTCGTGCGTGAACAGATAAGACGAATGCGTCGTCCGCGTAGCGAACGGCCGGTTGTAACTCACTTTGTACGCACGCCCGGGTGTTGGTGTGGGCGCCACGTACAAACTGTAGCCGTTGTAATTGTTGTACGCCTGCCAGGTCGTGTCCGATGTTTGGAAAAGAATATCGGAATGATTGCCGTCATCCCGCACAACAAACGGAATATGGCTCGCTCCGCCGGTATCGGTGCGGGTCAACTTCACAAAATAAATTCCAGACACCGCATTGTTGGGCACGGGCCACGTTGCCGACACATTCCAGTTTCCGCAATCCACCAGTTGCGTTGCCGCCTCAAACAAACATTCGGGCTGCGCCTGCGGAAGATCCACCGATGGCGACAAAGATGCCACTTTGCGTGCGCCATTTCCGGCGTAATAGCCCATCCGATATATATCAATCGTGTAAGCCGTGGCCGACGTTTTGATTTTAAAGGAAACCGACGTCCCTTTATTGACGCTCATGTCGGTCGCGAATCCTTGAATGGATACATCTCCGGCATCTTTCGTGGGAATGTCCCATTCGCTCGCGGGATTGCCTGGAAGGCAATTTTCCGATTCGATGAGATTCACGGGCACTCCGCAGCTTGCGGACAATCGCATGGGCGAAATCAAAATCAACAATGCCGTTGTCGCTGCGGCACACGACGCAAGCCGCTTAATCACGGGGAACTCCAACGTTTCCCGTTTGACCAAAATTGATCAGCAATGAAAAATAGTGCGTGTCGCCCAGATCACCGTACGGAATCCACGCGTAGGCCAATTCTTGCCCGTACAAAACGAACCCCGCTCCGGCGGTGAAACCCGTCATTCCGTTTGCTTGCTTCACGGTGTCCGTGCGATATCCAACGCGCAACCGCAGAAATTCAATTGGCTCAAACTGCAACCCACCACGGAAACTTGCCGAATCGCTTTTTGGAAAAACTTCTTCGATCGTGAACAAACTACGATGCGAGACGGAAAACGACGTTGCCAAATGGAATGCTTCGGGCAATCGTTCGGAATCTCCTAGGAACCTAAGAGAGGAACCCCAATTCGCGTACGCCGCAGCCACATTCCAAGTTTTCATCAGCTGATAAATTGTGCCGATGTCGGCAGCCGTTGCATTGGCAGACACACCCTGAATCGATGCGGAAATAATTTTCCCTGTGGCACCGATTCCCCATGCTTTTGAGATTGGAAAACCATAACTCAGATTGTACGAGGCGGATCGACCCGAGAAACTTCCACGTTTCGCACCAAAATGATCGAACTCATCAATCTCTCCGGTGGTCAGATACTGAACCGAAGCGCCGATGCCTCCGTACGATCGCTGCTCGGACCCCAACGGATGGACGTAACTCAAAAACTCGTAGTTAATGGATTCCAAATAGTTCACGTGCAATCCCGCCAATTGCAATGACGGAAGGAATGCGAGCCCGCTCGCATTGTAGACCGGAGCGTAGGCGTCGGTAGCAAGCGCCGTGTAAGCGCCGCCAAGAGCGGCGGGTCCAGCGCCGGTAGGAATATTCAGGAACGACGCAGCATCGGTACCGGCAGCCGAGCAAACAGAGGAAGAGAACAGAACAGCAACAAGGGTTAACGAGCCTTTAAATCCCAGGCCACGATAGTTAGGGCGTCGATGCGACCTCGCCAAGCGAGGACCTCCTGTTGTTGCGGTTCTTTAAGGCGTGCGCTTAGCCAATACGGTTCGAACGCTGCAGAGTTCTAGAAATATGCGAAATGCCGATGAAAATCTGTGGCGTGGTATCAACGGCGGTAAACGCGCTTCGCTATGAGCAGAGAGATTTCAAACAACAGGTAAGAAGGAATTGCGAGCACCAACTGGCTCACGATATCGGGGCCCGGCGTTAAGGCAGCGGCCGCAACAAAAATTGCAACGATCATATGCCGACGGTATTTCACGAACGTCGCAGGGTCCACAAGTCCGAAACGCGCCAACGTCACAATCACGAGCGGCATCTGAAAGAAGAGGCCAAAGCCAAGAATCATCCAAAATAAAAACGAAAGATATTCGCTGAGCGAGATCATCGGCTTGAGCGTCGGAGAACTGTAACTCAATAGAAACCGCATGGCGGCTGGCACAACCACGAAAATCGCAATCGCCATTCCCAAAAAGAACAGAGCAATTCCCCAGGGCAAAATACCGACGACCAGAGTCCGTTCTTTAACGCCAAGCGCGCGCCCGATGTAACGCCACAGATGATAAATCCAAACAGGAAGAGCAAGAATACCGCCCACGGTCATTGCGACTTTGATATGGATGAAGAACGCTTCGGTGGGCCCAGTGAACACAAACTGGCCAATGGGACGCGACAACCAATCGAGGATAGGACCGACGAAAAAGTAGCTAATCGTCGAGAAAAGAAGCGCCCAAAGAAGGCACGAGATAATCCGACGACGAAGCTCGGTGAGGTGTTCGGTGAGGGGTTGAGGTCTGTCGACGTCTTCGACTGACAGAAACTAAGCCTTTCGCGTCTGCAGCATCTCCGCGAGCGACGTCAGAAGTTCGCGTGGTGTTCCGGCCGGTAAGTTTTCAAGTTCGTTCAGCGCCGATTCGAGATGGCGCGTTGCGATATTTTCCGCGTATTGAATCGCACCCGAACTCTTCATTTGATCGACGACACCGGCCAAGTGGCCGTTGGGATGCTGCAAGTTGTCGAAAAATTCTTTCGATTCGTTTGCGGACGTCAAATGGTCACGGTAATAAATAAGAGGAAGCGTCATTTTTCCGTTCATGAGATCGGTTCGCAGGGTCTTGCCAACCACGGATTCTTCGCCGGTCAGATCAAGCAAATCGTCCGTAATCTGAAACGCCAGACCCAAATTGAGACCAAACCGTTCCAACGCCAACTGAATCTTCTCACTTTGACCCGCCAAAATGGCACCCGAGCGCGCAGACGAACCGAACAGCGAAGCGGTTTTCTTCTCGAGAAACGAGAAATACTCGGCTTCGGTCAAATCAAATTGAAAACGTTTCTTCAGTTGATCAATTTCGCCGGCGCACATGATCGACGTCGAACGTGCCAAGAGTTTCAAAATCTGAGGATGATTGAGATCGGCAACCTTTTCGAAAGCGTAGGTAAAAACATGGTCCCCGAGAAGAACCGCCGCATCCACGCCGTGTTCGCTCGCAACCGTTTTGCGGTTGCGGCGGAGCACCGCTTTATCAATCACGTCATCATGCACGAGCGTGGCGATATGAATGAGCTCAACCGCCATGGAAACCGTTTGCACGCTTTCGGCGTCCGCGGATCCCAACATCGCGCTTAGCATCACCAGCGCGGGCCGCACCCGTTTTCCGGAGCCGAGCAACACATACGACTTTAGACTCCCGAGAAACCCGTCCGAAGACGACGCCAACGACTCCAACCTTTCGTTGAGTCGATTGAGTTCCGGCTTGAGAGTGTCTTTCAACTCTTTTGCAATCAAAACATTCATTATGATCCTAAAATATTCCTTACCCAACCCAAGATTTGGTTCGGCATGATGCCGGCAATCAGAGTGACGGCCAATGCCACCACCAAACAACTCGTGAGCGCCGGTGAAAATTTAATCGACGCTGTTTCTTTCGATTCCTTAAAGAACATCTGATAAACGATTCCAAAATAATAATACAGCGATACCACGCTGTTGATCACCGCCACGATCGCCAACCACAACAAGTTCGAATGCGGAATGACCGCTGCGAAGATCGCAAATTTTCCAATAAATCCCCCCATCGGTGGAATACCCGTGAGAGATAACATGAACACCACAATCGCCAACGCAAACCCCATCGACTTGGCCGATACGCCGGCAAACGTGGGCAATTCGTCGACATGGTTCTGGTTCGACAGAATCAAAAGGCCCGCGAACAGGCCCATGTTCATGAAAAGATAAATGAAGGTGTACACCATAGCCGCCTGGCTTCCCAGGCTTCCGCCGGCGACAATGGCAACGAGAATGTATCCAACCTGCGCAATGGACGAGTACGCGAGCATCCGTTTCACGTTCTTTTGCGTGAGCGCGCCCAGATTTCCAACCGTCATTGTGAGCGCAGCAAGAACGGCCAAAACGGGCGTGATGCCGAGACCTCCGTGATTCGCCAACAGACGCAACAAAAATCCAACAGCGGCCGCTTTCGGACCCACCGACAAAAATGCGGTGACCGGTGTCGGCGCCCCTTCATAAGCATCGGGCGCCCACATATGGAAAGGAACCATGGCCAATTTAAATCCGAGACCGGCAAGAATGAACATGAGAACCACGCTAAGAACAACATCCGAGGACTGACCGGTCACGCCCATCTTGAGCAACGCATCAATACTGGTCGAACCAAAGTAACCATAATAATAGGAGATACCGAACAAAAGGATCGCTGTGGAAAATGTTCCGACCAGCAAAAACTTAATGGCGCCTTCGGTTGAAGAAGCGCGGTTGAGAGTGAACCCCGTGAGCACAAACGAACTAATGCTGAGCACCTCAAGCGAAATAACCGCAATGAGAAAATCGGTTGAACCCACCCAGAACATCATGCCAACCGTTGCCAGCAACAAAAGGGAGACGTAGGTGCCCATCGGGCTATCGGTAAATTCACGATAATCAGCGGACAACCACAGCACCATGATTACCGTCGCAATGATGACAAGCTTGAAAAACATCGCGAGAGAATCAATGGCAATCATGCCGAACACTGTCGGATACTGAATCCACCCTCCCTTCACGATCGGACTCACTCCAATGCTCGCCGCCCCAGGAATGCTGGCCGTTGAAAAGAAATACATTTGGTAGAGGCCGGCCAACGACAAGCCCAACAAACCCATCGAAACCCAGAATTTGCGCCGCTGCGGAGCAAACGCTTCACCAACGAGAATCGCTAGCGCGAGCGCCGAAAGAAAAATCTCCGGCGCAATGAAAACGAGTTGCTTCATTTTATCCCGCCACCATTTTGATCAGTTGCGTGATCGACGTGTCCATAAGACGCAGCATGAACGCCGGGTACACACCGAGCGCGAGCGTCAGCGCCATGAGCGGCACGAGCGTTACGAGTTCGCGTGCCGTGACGTCCGGCATGTGACCTTCCCATTTTGGATTAAACTCGCCCATGAGAACCAGTTTGACCATGCGCAAGAAAAAGGCGGCCGTAACCAAAATACCGATGACCGAAATTCCGGTCCAGATTTTGAAATTGAAACCGCCGAAGCTGCCGCCGAAACCACCAAGGAACGCGAGGAATTCCGAAATAAATCCCGCGAGACCCGGAAGTCCGAGCGAGGCCATCGCTTGCATAATCATGATGCCCGCAAAAATCGGAGTACGCGAAGCGAGACCACCGAACGCATCAATATCACGCGTGTGCGCGCGGTCGTAAATCACGCCCACGAGCAAGAACAGCGATCCGGTAATGATACCGTGGTTGACCATTTGAAGCACCGCGCCCGAGAGACCGGCGTGCGCCGCATTCGGATTTCCCATGATGGCCGCCATTCCAAGCAAGCAATACCCCATGTGATTAACGGACGAATAAGCAACCATGCGTTTCATATCTTTCTGAGCCATCGCACAAAAAGCACCATAAACGATATTGATCGTCGCAATCACAATCAACACCGGCAAAAAGAGTTTCGTTTGCTCGGGCAAGATTGGGTAGCAAACGCGGAGAATGCCATAGGTTCCCATCTTAAGCAGCACGCCCGCGAGAATCACGCTGACCGCGGTCGGCGCTTCAACGTGTGCGAGTGGCAACCATGTGTGAAACGGAAACGCGGGCACTTTGATGGCAAACGCAAGATAAAGGCCCAAGAAGATCAGCATGGCGCCGGTACCGACGAGTTGAAGCTGGCCGTTGTGTGCCAGCTCGGCCAACTTCACAAGGTCAAGCGTACGTTCGTTGCCCGGAAGTCCGCTGCCGCTCGCAAAATAAAGCGCGATCATGCTCAGCAACATGAACACCGAACCGAACAGCGTGAACAAAAAGAATTTGATCGCCGCGTATTCCCGCTTGGGACCGCCCCACACGCCGATCAAGAAATACATCGGGACAAGGGTGATTTCCCAAAACACGTAGAACAAAAAGAAGTCGAGCGCGACAAAGAGGCCCAGCATTCCGGTTTCGAGCAACATGAACCAAAAGAAATATTCTTTCGTGCGCTTGTCGACACTGTAAGAAGCGATGATCGAAATAAGGCTGAGGAAAGTGGTGAGCAGAACCAGCGGAAAAGAAAGGCCATCAACACCCATGTGGTAGTCGATATTGAACGTTGGGATCCATGGAATTTTTTCGACAAATTGCATTGCCGCGGTCGCGGTATCAAACTTTGGCCACAGCGTCAGCGAAAGAAGGAAGGTCACACCCGCAAACACCGTTGCCACGGTTCGATGGAACGAACTGTTTTCCTTGTTCGAAAACATAATGATGACGCCGCCAATCAGCGGCAGAAACGTTAACAACGATAATACGGGTAGATTCACAACTTGCTCCTTTTGTCTATTTGAAATTATGAGCGATCCAGGCCACCATTGCCCCAAGGCCAAAGATCATCCAAAAAAGATAACTCTGCGCGAGTCCGGACTGCGCCCGACGAAATAGTTTGCCGAACAAATTGGCGATGTCGGACTGTCCATCGACCAGCAGACGGTCAATGATGGTGCCATCAAACAAACTGCTAACCCACGAAAAACTCTTCCCGACACGGCCAACGCCGTCCACAATAAATTGGTCCACGAAATCGTAATCGGTCTTCGCAAACCAATTTGTGACCGGGTAATAAACTTTCGCGATGAACCACAGATAAAGCTCGTCAAACATGTAACGGCGCGTGAGAATTCGGTGTGGAATCGCAAAACGTTGCCCGAGCATTTCGTATTTGGGTGGCTGCGACATATAAACGAAATAAGCACCGACAAGGCCGAGCGCAAACGCCGACAACGATGCGTACATGACCACGTGACCGCCGTGATGCGCTTCTTCGGCGTGCGCACCCCACGAAATAAAGTGCGCGAGATTATTATCGTAATTGAGCACGAAACCGAGAACCACGGCCAACACGCCAAGCACCATCAATGGCACCGTCATCAACAACGGCGACTCGTGCGCGTGTTGAAACGCATGTTTATCCCGCGGAACTCCGAAAAACGTAAGGAACAGAGAGCGAAACATATAAAAGGAGGTGAGGAGCGCTGCAAAAGCCAGTAACGCGAAGATGATCGGATTGTGCTGGTAGGCCGCCGAGAGAACTTCTTCCTTTGAGTAAAAACCGGCGAACGGCGGACATCCGGCAATCGCGAGTGTGCCAAACAGATACGTTGCGAACGTAATTGGCATCGCGGTTTTAAGGCCACCCATCTTCCACATGTCGTTCGTGTGCACCGCGTGAATCACGCTACCGGCGCACAAGAAAAGCAAAGCTTTGAAAGCCGCGTGCGTGGTCAAATGAAACATACCGGCTTCGTATCCGCCGCAACCAAGCGCCGTCATCATAAAACCCAGCTGACTCACCGTGGAAAACGCGAGCACGCGTTTGATGTCGTTTGAGACAACGCCCATGCTCGCCGCAATCACCGCGGTCGAAACCCCCACCCACGCCACAACGTCCATCGCCAAGTGAGACGCTTCAAACAAAAAGAATACACGTGCGACCAAATAAACACCGGCGGCAACCATCGTTGCCGCGTGGATCAATGCGGATGCGGGCGTCGGGCCTTCCATTGCATCCGGCAGCCAAACGTGCAAAGGAACCTGTGCGGATTTGCCCATTGCGCCGAAAAACAAGAACACCGGAATCATGGCCACAACCCATGCCGGATACTGCATCGCGGCAATGTTTTCGTAATTCTGATGCAACAGCGGAATATTGAAAGTGCCGAGATAATTAAAGATCGCGTAGAGCGCGACATAAAAGCCAAGGTCACCAAACTTTGTGGTAAGAAACGCTTTGCGGCCGGCGTACGCGGCGGCTTCGCGCTCGAAGTCGAATCCGATTAATAGGTAAGAACAAAGGCCAACGAGTTCCCATCCGATGAAGAACTGCAACATGTCGTTCGCTAAAACGAGCACCAACATCGAAAACGTAAAAAGATTAACGTAGGCGAAGTAGCGACCAAACCGCTTATGATCGTGCATGTACGAGATGGAATACATCTGTACGAGGAAGGAGACGAGTGTCACGACGACGAGCATCATCGAGGAAAGCCCGTCGATTAAAACGCCCAACCGGAAATCAAAATTGCCCACCGAGAACCAGGTCATCGCCGATTCAAAGAAGTGTCCCTGCAAACCTTCGCTCGGCAAATGAATTGAGCCAGTAAAAATCCCACCCGCAATGAGAGCGGAATGCACGAATCCGTAAAACATCGCCAGCGCGCCAACCCAGGCGCCTTGCAAACCCAGCACATTTCGGAACGTAAGAATAATAGCGAACGCCGCCAGCGGCGCGAGCGCAATCAAGTAACTGTGACTAAGCAGTGCTTCACCAGACATTTGTTTTCCTTTGCTAAGAAATTTTCTTCAAAAACGTATTTTTGATGTCGCCATCAATCGCACACGATTCAACGATGGTGCGCGCTTGCGCCACCACCGCCGCGTCGGCCACCGCATCAAAATCGAGCAGATCCGATTTCACCCATCCCACCTCGCCGCGAGCGCGTCGCTCGTCAGGGCGAATCATGCCGCTTCGGACCACGTCGCCTTCCTTCCATTCGACCACGTGGTCCAGAAACACCAATTGCTGCTGCGAAATCTGTTTTGTCTCCGGAGACATCCACGAAAACAAATGCGTTTCATTCACGCCCTGAAACCAGCGGAACCCTTTCTGCTGATCTTTCTGCAACTTGGCCGGATCAATCTCTCGAAGCGACCGCCCCAAACAGCGGGGTTCCAAAAATTTTTCTAGCTTCTCAAGCTCCCGCGGAAACGGCGGACGAAAACGGATTGCTGCTTCCTTGTCATTTATCAAACGAACAACTTCCACCTGCAACGGAATCGGGAAATCATCCACGGCCAACGATGCCAACAAAACTTGTTTTGCTTTCAAACGCTGACAATCCGCGGCCGATTCAAAAACCAAACCACAACCGCGAACACTCACGTTCCGAACCGTCGCGACCAACGTGCTGGCCAATTTCCCTTCGGCCTCTTCGCTCATCAAATGGACCCTTAACGGTTTGTCTGTTGCAAGGTCCAGTCGGTTATCGCGTCTCTTCTCCGTCCAATCAATTGATTCGTTTTGCTTCGACCCTTTGTTGTCGGACCCATCGTTTTGAATCCAATTTAAAAACGATTTAAAACTCATCCCTGCAAAAGATTCAGTCGCTCCACCAAAACAGTGCGTGCGCCACGATAAATGGCGAGCACGAGCGCCAGGCCCACCACAGCTTCCGCCGCGGCCAACGCAATGATGAAAAGCACGAATCCTTGGCCCCAAAGCCCGTCCGGGTGCAAGTATCGATTAAACGCAACAAAATTTATTCCGGCCGCATTAAAAAGGATCTCAATCGACATAAGCACACCAACGATATTGCGACGCGCGAGAACACCGTACACGCCGATCGCGAACATGATCGCACCGACGATCAAGAAATGTTTGGGGCCCAGCATCATGAGGATTTCCTTTTTACTGAAAAATAAATCGCTCCAACGAGCGCGGCGACAAGCGCCAACGAAATGACTTCGAGCGGAAGCGCCATTCCGTGGACGAGCAATTCTCCAAGGCGCCCAGTGGTCAAAAGCGGTTTGGAATCAACAATAACGAGAGGCCAATCAATGACCACACTTCCTAGCGCAGAGACAAGAAACACCGAGAAAAGTCCGGCCGCCCACGCTTTTTCGTTCACCTGGCGGCCGGCCCAATCGGACGGTTTACCGGACAAAAGAACCACGAACAGCAAAAGAATCATCACGCCGCCGATATAGACGAGCAACTGCACGGCGAACAAGAAATCCGCGGCGAGCATCGCGTACATTCCGGCGACGCCGCTGAGCGACAGAACCAACCAAAGCGCCGAATGAAAAACGTTCTTAACAGTGACGACCAACAGCGCCGGAATCAAAACCAAAGCGGCCAAGAAGGCAAAGATTGCGGTTTGAATCATGATGCGGAAACCTCAGTGGTTTGGGATTTTTCGATTTTCTCTTTGCGGCCGTCCGGCATGTAGCGGTACCACTCTTGCGCTTTTGGTCCTTGTTCAACGGTGTCTTGTGTGGTCGGCCCCCAACGCACAATAAAATCTTTTCGGTCTTCAAACACCACTTCGTATTCGTTCGAATGATGGATGGACTTCACTTTGGTGGGACAGGCTTCTTCGCACAGACGGCACACGTTGCATTTCGCAAAATCAATCTGGTACCACTTTAGATCCTTTTTCTTGGTTTCTTCGTTGCGCACCCATTCCATTGAGATAACGTCCGACGGGCACACGCGCACGCACATTTCGCACGAAATACAGATTTCCGGATGGAACGACAGCACGCCGCGGAAACGTTCGGAAATCGGTTTGCGCTCGCGCGGGAATTGGAACGTGAGCGACGGCTTGAAATAATATTTGAGCGTAATCATCATGCCCTTCAGCGTGCCGGCGGCGACCTGCCAAGCTTTTTTCAAATCCCAAAACATTAGTGGTTCCTCCACAGCATTACACCACCCGCGATCAAAATATTAATAAGCGTCCACGGAATAAAGATCTTCCAGCACAGATCCATCACACGGTCAACGCGCAGGCGCGGAAAGGTCCATCGCGACCACAAGAAAATAAAGATAAGCGCCAACGTTTTTCCAATGAACCAGGCCCACGACGGAATAAATTTAAGGAATGGGAAGAGCGGGGATCCGCCCCCAAAGAAAAGCGCCACGCCCAGCACCGAGCCGATCAGCACGTACGCGTATTCGGCCATAAAGAAGATCGCAAACATCATTCCACCGTATTCGGTGTGGAACCCGGCCGTAAGCTCGGATTCCGCTTCCGGAATATCGAACGGCACGCGGTTCGTTTCCGCAATCGTTGTGATCAAATAAACAATGAAACTGACTTGCCCAATAATCGGATAGAAAATGAACCACCGTGGAAACCAACCACCCATCGGAACGGATTGCGCACTCGCGATCTGCGTCAACGAAAGGGTACCGGCCCACATCACGACGGGCACGACCGAAAGAACACGCGGAATTTCAAACGACACAACCTGCGCCGCCGCGCGCAAACCACCGAACATCGAAAATTTGTTCGCGGAGCCCCAGCCCGCCATAAGAATGCCGATCGTGGACAAACCCGAAACGGCCATGACGTATACGAGACCAATATCGAAATCGAGGGCGACGAGACCGGTTCCGAACGGAAGCGGCGCAAACGCCATATAACAAGGAAGAATGACAATCACCGGAGCGAGTCGGAACACCCATTTGTCGACACCGGTTGGTTCAATGACTTCTTTGAGCAGCAGCTTAACGCCGTCCGCAATCGTTTGGGCCCAGCCGTGCCAGCCGCCGACATCCATGGGACCAAGACGCAGCTGCATGTGCGCGGCCACTTTTCTTTCCCACCACACAAGAACGCCGGGACACGCTTGCATCATTAAATTGAGAATCGCGGCCGGAACCGTGAACGAAACGATGACAGGAACAATGGCCGGAATATTGTGCTTCGCACACAAATCAACGAGCGTCGCTAGACCCGCCCGGAAGATGGGCTGCAGCTCACCGACGGCAATGACGGCGCCAGCGGCCACCGCGAAAATCGCTGTCAACCAAATGGCGGACCGCTGCCAACTCTTCTGCATGCGAACTTTCTTCGCGTTCCATGCCTCCACATACGCGGTCATGCGCGCATCGGCTTTTGGAGCCGCCGGCGGCGGAGGCGGCGGTGTTCCCGGTGCGGGGACTGGGTTAATTGCTACGCCATCACTCATCGGTCCACTTCTCCTAACACGAAATCGAGCGATCCCAAGATCGCAATAACATCGGCCACTTTCCAACCCTTGACGAGTTCCTTAAGCGCCTGCAAATTCACGAACGATGGCGGACGAATGTGCAACCGGTACGGACGATCGGTTCCATCGGAAACGATGTAATAGCCCAACCACCCGCGCGGCCCTTCGATTTGAGCGTAAACTTCGCCAGCGCCCGGGCGAAACACTTTCGCCACTTTGCCCATCGTTGGCCCTTCTGGAAATTTGTCGCACGCCTGTTCAATAATTTTAAGGGACTCGCTCATTTCCCGACGCCGTACCATGAACCGGTCGTAGCAATCGCCGTTTTTCCCAACAGGCACATCAAATTTGAATTCTCCGTACAGACCGTACGGATGGTCTTTACGCAAGTCCGTCGCGACGCCACTTCCACGGAGCGCGGGACCTGTCACGCCAATATCGATCGCCGTTTGGGCCGGAAGTTTTCCGACGCCAATCGTGCGGTCCATGAAAATCGGATTGTAGGTCAAAAGGCCGTCGTATTCTTCGAGGCGCGGCTTCATGCGTTCCACGAACGCTTTAACGCGGCCGATCCAACCTTCGGGAACGTCCAGCATCACGCCGCCAACGCGCACGAAGTTGTACGTGATCCGCGCGCCACAGATCTCTTCAAACAAATCCAAAATTTCTTCGCGGTCGCGACCAAACGCATGCAAGAACGGCGTGAACGCACCGATATCGATTCCAAACGTGCCGTAGAACACCATGTGCGAGGCAATACGGTTTAATTCGCCCACTATAACGCGAATAAAATCCGCGCGCGCCGGAATTTCGACTTTCAAAAGTTTTTCAACCGCGAGACAGAAACCCCAGTTGTTGTTCATCGCTGACAGATAATCGTCGCGATCCGAGAGAACAATGATCATTGGATAGGTGCGGTGCTCGGCGAGCTTCTCGACGCCGCGGTGCAGGTATCCCAAATCGCATTCGGCATCGGTGATCACTTCACCGTCCAACTTAAGGACGACGCGCAACACACCGTGCGTGGACGGGTGCTGCGGACCGAGGTTCAGCAACATTTCGTTTTCGCCGACTTGTTCGATCTTTGTTTCGAAAACCGGGCCTTTCGCCAAACCCGTCGGTGGAATTGTTTCGGTTGCCATATTAATGTTTCGCTCCGGCAGGAACGCCCTTTTCATCAAGACCCGGCGTGCCAACTTCGAGACCGGAATCGTATTTGTCGGTGATGTGAACGTAATCTTTGCGCAACGGATACCCAGGGAATCCGTCCCACATCATAATGCGCTTCAAATTGGGATGACCTTTAAACGTGATGCCCATCAGGTCAAACACTTCGCGTTCTTGCCAATCCATTCCGCTCCAAATTGGGGTCACCGAATCAACCGAGGCATCGGCGCGCGAAATTTGCACTTTCAAAACGAGCCCGTGCTTTTTCTTTGTGGAGTACAGATTGTAAACGAGTTCAAACAAATTGTCTTTGATGTAATCAACACCGGTCATCTGGATCGGCAAATCAAACGCCATCTCCGGAGACGTTTTCAAAAACTTGCACACTTCAATAAGTTTCGCGGCCGGCACACGAACCTGAGGTTCAGGGTCGCGCACATATTTTTCCGGCACCGGAACAATGGTGACGTCGGAAAACTTCTTCGTGAGTTGCTGACAGATTTCGGCGTTGTACATGGAATTTTAGGAGGCGCGGGCGCGAATGGCAGCTTCGTTGATCTCCTTCAGAACTTGGGCCGTCGGAGTTTCGGGGCGAACGATGCGTTTTCCAGCGTCGTAATATTTATCGATCTTCTGCTGCAAAGCAACAATTGCCGTGTAAAGCGCTTCGGGGCGCGGCGGGCAACCGGGAACATAAACGTCCACGGGAATTACCTTGTCGACGCCTTTCGACACCGAGTAAGAATCGTAGTAAGGTCCGCCACAGTTGGAACAGGCGCCCATCGAAATTACAAACCGTGGTTCCGGCATTTGGTGATAAAGGGTTTCAACCGCGGGCGCCATTTTCTTCACAACGGTACCGGCTATAATCATGAGATCGGCTTGGCGTGGCGTCGGGCGTGGAATGACGCCAATGCGGTCAAAATCATAACGCGATGCGTACGCGGCCATCATTTCGATCGCGCAGCAGGCAAGTCCAAACGTGAGAGGCCAAATAGAAGATTTGCGGGCCCAGTCGATAAAGAAATCGACGGATGTGAGGATGAATTCTCCTCCGGGCACCTTGTACTGCCGAATCATCGGCAGCTTATCCAAAACCAAACTGTTGCTCATATCCTTTCCTTTATTCCCACTTTAACGCGCCTTTTCGCCATGCCACAACAAACGCAACGAAAAGAATCGCAATGAACGAAACGATTTCAATAAAACCGGTGAGACCGAGCTCCTTGAACTTAACGGCCCAGGGCAACAAGAACACAGCTTCAATGTCGAAAACAACAAACACGAGAGCAAAAACGTAGAAGCGAATATTCGGAGATACGTAGGGCGTGCCGATGGTCTCCATACCGCACTCGTAAATGCTTTTGCGAAGAGGGTCCGTTCCGCGTTCGCGCAACAAATAGTTGGTCGCCAAAACTCCGCCGACAAACGCGATGCCGATGGCAAGGAAGATCAAAAGGCCTGCGTATTCAGCAACGTTCAGCATCGGCGCCCCACATAAAGTCCGGCAATTCCACCGGCGAGCGGATAATGGCTCACTTGTTCAAAACCAGCCCAACGCATTTGCTGGCACAGGACGCTTGGAACTGGGAATTTTTCGATGGTTTTTGAAAGGTAGTCTTTTGGCCAGCGGCTTCGGAAATTGGCCCATCCGATAATAGGAAGGATGTACTTCATGTACTTTTGATGTCCCCACGACAAGAACCGCGCGGGCGGCTTTGAAAGCTCGAGATGAACCATTTGCCCGCCGACCTTTAACACGCGGTAAAATTCTCGGAAACTCTGAGCGAGCACACCGCCATGATGAAGGTTACGAATGACGAACGACGACGTAATACCATCAAACATTCGGGGTTCGTATGGCAATTCATCAGCCTTGGCCATTTCAAAAGTTACATTCGGGACGTTTTTCATTTTCTCTTTCGCTGCGGCCAACATGTTTACTGAGAAATCGACTCCAATCACATGCGCGCCGTGTGTGGCCAATTCTCTGGCGAGATCGCCCGTTCCTGTTCCGACATCGAGAATCAGATCGTTTGCTTTGAATAACTTGACGACTTCGCGCCGCCAAACAATATCAAGACCCAAACTGCTCAGATGATTAAACCGATCGTACTCGGGCACCAACGCGTCGAACATCTCGCGAATGGGCCGGGTTGTCGATTCTGCGGAAGGGAGAGCGGCTGGGCTCAAAGGTCTTCGGCCCCCAGGGTTTTCTTTTTGCCATCCGCTTTCACTTTTTCAACGGAGGCGTTCACAATTTGTTCAATTTTCTGAGAAAGCGCATCGGTGTAATCTTTTCCGGTACGAAATCCCGCTTCTTTCACTTTCTTCTTCACTTTGCTCACAACAACATAGATCTCAGCCATTACGCCAGCTCCTTTTGTGCCTGTTCATATAAATGAAGAGGAACGTTGTTTGGATTAAATGTTTAGGGTTTTAAGCAGTCGAGGTTAAGGAAGACGCGTTAAAAACAATTGGATCATAAGACAAAGTTTCCAGCCTGTCAAAAAAAAACTCGATTCCGTCACCCTGGCTAAGCGGCGCATTCTCCTTGACCGATCTCGGCTTTGAATTCGTGAAACTCGCCCCACTCATAATACATGTCCGAATTTTGTTCAAACGGTGGCAGCGAGCGGAATTGTTCCACTTCCTCTTTAATTCGGTTACGGCCAAGGCGATTCATCGTGTCAACAAAACGTTCGGTGCCCACTTTTTCCTTCTTGTAAAGCGCGACAAGCTGCTTCACAGCTTCCGGAGCGCGCTTCGCTGGTATGGCCGTTATTGGTTGACCGAACTTCGCACTTCCCTCTTTCACGTCCCCACCAATGAGCAACTGGTAATGCGGAACGTCGTGTCCATTGATTTTTCGATACGTGCCAAAAAATCCAATGTTACCGATGTGATGCTGGCCGCACGAGTTTGTGCAACCCGAAATTTTGATGTGCAAGTCTTTCATGTCGCTGTCCGCCGCCAATCCGTTTTTGAAAAGTTCAAGAATGGCTCCGGCGAGACCGCGCGACTTTGTCACCGCAATCTGGCATGTGTCCGCTCCGGGGCACCGCGTCACGTCCGACAAGCGGAGCGCTCCCGCTGTCGCGAGACCGGCCGCTTTTAATTCCGCGAACAGCGGAACCAAATGTTCGTTTTTGATCCACGGCAAAAACATATTTTGCTGAACCATCGTACGCAAACGCCCACCGTTAAACTTACGGGCAATAGTGGCCAGAGTTCTCATCTGCGGAACCGAAATATCTCCGAGCGGCGTCACAACGATCGCCATTGAGTATCCATTCTGCTTCTGAGCGAGCGCGTTTGTCTTCCGCCAAAGCTCGAAGTCGGCATCGGGCTTCACGTTCGTATCGATGTTCTGCGTAAGAACGGGCGCTACCAGAGGCGTCTCTTGTGGAAAATTCCATTTGAAACCGCCGGCGCGCGTGGCGCGAACCTGAGAGCGCTCCTCGATCACCATTTTTCGGAACGCGTCTTCACCGAACTTCTTCACGACAAACTTAAGACGTGCGTGAAATTTGTCTTTGCGGTCACCATGACGATCGAAAATGTGCGTGATCGCGTCAGCGGTCGAGAAAAACTCGGTGAGCGGCGTGAATTCTTCGAGGAGAATGGACGCTTGGGGCGATGCGCCCAAACCGCCACCGACATACACACGGAAACCTTTCTCTTCTTTCCCGTTCACGACACGCTTCGCGGCCACATAGCCAAGATCGTGAATCGCTGTGTAAGCAATGTCTTCGGCGCCGCCGCCGTAGAAAGCGATTTTGAATTTGCGGGGGAAGTTTTGGACCGCGGGGTTTCTCAAGAAATGACGAAAAATAGCTTCGGCCCACGGGGTCACATCAAACACTTCGTCGGCAAGAAGTCCGGCGAACGGGGTTTTTGTGACGTTTCTAACGGTATTGCCGCACGCTTCACGCGACGTGAGACCGCAATTGGCAAGACGGCGCAGCAAGGTGGGAACGTTGTCCAACAAAACATGGTGGATTTGGATCGCTTGGCGCGTGGTCACGTGCGCAATTTTTGTGCGCGTGTATTCTTCGGTAACGTTTGCCACCACATCGAGTTGGTCCGCGGTAATTTCACCGTGCGGGCATTTGATGCGGATCATGTGCCGGTCGGTTTCGTGGCGGATTCCATAAACGCCGTTGTTTAAGCGAAATTTTTTGAACTCGTTCGGGTCCATTTCACCGGATCGCATCGCTTTAATGTTTTCTTCAAAGCGAACAATTTCTTCTTCAACTTCCGGTGCCAACGTCACGTTCTTTTCTTTCACTTCCGATACCGCAGACATGCAAGACTCCTTTTAGGATTTGATGCGTATTTCTTCTTCAACAAATGGGTCACTGTCCAATTCACGGAACCACGATTTCATATCCACCGTTTTTCCGTCGTGCACGGCGACAATAATGTTTGACCACTGCGCAAGAAACGGTTGCGAGGCATCCACTTGGCTCGGACGCGGCGGATGATTCGGATGCGTGTGAATCACACCAACAACATCGAGTCCTTCTTTTTCGGCGCGCAGTGTTTCGGCGTTAAATTCCGACGGACTCATGAGAAATTCGCGTTTTCCAGCGCCAGCGCCTTGGCGTTCGGTTGGTAACGTGGGGGCTCCGGTTACCTGTTTTACTAATAATTCGTTGGAAAGGGGCGCTAACCGCACAACTTCTTTCACACCACCGTTCTGAAAATTTCCAATAAGAAGTCCGCACCCCTCGTTCGGATAGGCCTTTTCGGCCCACCGGGCAATACCGTCGTACACGTCTTTTGGAATGACCACGCTCGAGGCCGACATCGTCTAGTGAGCGCGCGCGGGCTTCAGCTGATCGTGCGTTTTCCAATATTTCTCAAAATAGTTGACCATCTCTTCCCAGAACCGCGAGTTCATGTAGCGCTCACCCGCATCGCAAAACACAGTGACAACCACCGCATCTTTTTTCCCAAGGGCTGTTTCAAATGCGCCTTGAAGCGCCGCACCCGACGAAAAACCAACAAGAACCCCTTCTTCGCGCGCCAAACGGCAGCACATTTCGTACGCATCTTCGGTATGAACGCTGACTTTTTTGTCGTGCACCTTCGGGTCGTAAATTCCCGGCACGATCGACGACGCCATGTGTTTCAATCCTTCTAAACCATGAAGCGGGTTCGAGGGTTCCACGGCCACAATTTCAATTTTCGGGTTCAGTTCCTTCAACCGGCGGCCGGTGCCCATCAATGTTCCGGAGGTTCCGATACCGGCCACAAAGTGCGTGATGCGGCCTTCGGTTTGCTTCCAAATTTCTTCGGCGGTTGTGTCGTAATGCGCTTTCCAATTGTTCGGGTTGTTGTACTGGTCGGGCATGTAATAACGACCCGGGTTTTTGTGGAAAAGTTCTTGAGCTTTCACGATCGCACCGTCGGAGCCCTCCAGCGGATCCGTGTAAATCACCTTCGCGCCAAACGCTTCGCTGATGCGCGCTTTGGTTTCGGCATTTTCAGGAATGCAGAGTTCAACGTGATAGCCGAGCGCCGTACCGATCATCGCGTAAGCGATGCCGGTGTTTCCACTGCTCGAATCCAAAATTATTTTGTCTTTGGTCAGCTCGCCCGATCGGATGGCGCCCAAAATCATGTGGCGTGCCGCTCGATCTTTGACGGATCCCCCCGGGTTGCAAAACTCCGCTTTTCCGAGAATCTGCGAACCGTGATCGCCGAGCCAGTGATTAAACCTCTCGAGCCGCAACAACGGCGTGTTGCCGATACGGTCCAATAATCCAAGTCCAATGTTGTGGGACGACGTCACTTGCGCCAATTAAACTCTCTCTTGTGTGATTGGCGAGGTTAGGCGGGTTGTCCGACGATTTCGCCAGCCTGCACGGTTTTGGGACCGCCTGCGGAGTCTAACAGAAGGTTTCCTTGAGGGTCAACGGCCTTCATCGTTCCCTGAACGGTCTTCGAGCCCACTTTGATTTGCACCGGTTTTCCGACGCCGACAAGCCGGGCTTCGACGGCTTTTTGGTACGGACCAAACCCCGTGCGATCGAATTCTGCCCAGGCTGTGTGAATGGCGGACAAAACAGATTCCAACAGTCGGGAGCGACCCTGCGATTGCTTCCGGATCGCGGCGATAGATGTCGCAATTTTCGAAATTTCAGAAGGAATTTCGTTGTTCACGTTAATTCCGACACCGATGACGAGCCATGGTTTGCGAAACTTGGTGGTCGTATTCAGCAAAAGTCCGGCCACTTTTTTCCCTTGATAGAGAATATCGTTCGGCCATTTGATGTTGCATTCGAGCGCGTTGACCTCTTTGAGGGCGGTCGCAATTTGCAGCGCGGCTACCATCGAAAAAGGAGCCACCTGGTTGAGAGGCATGGATTTGAGCGGTAACGCCAATGAGAACCACAGACCACCCGTCGGGGAATGCCACGTGCGCCCCTGACGGCCGACGCCTTTGCTCTGCGTTTCCGCAAGAATAAGAACGGTCCCTTCACCCTCTTTTGGAAGAAACTGCAGAACACGGTTTTGCGTGGAGTCAACTTTGTCGAAAAATTTGGCGACGGTGAGCCACGGCAAATCCGCCTGCAACCGGCCGATAACTTGGTAAAGCTCGGAAACTCCCATTAAATGACCTCCAATGAAAAATCCAATGCTTTTGCTGAGTGCGTAAGGGCGCCAACCGAAATTCGGTCCACACCCAATGTGGCGTATGTGCGTGCGGTCGCGAGCGTGATACCGCCAGAAACTTCAATAGCGGGCTTTGGTGAATTGAGCGCCTCGCGGGCCGCCTTGATGAGGACAATAGCTGCTTTTAAACGATTTAACGGCATGTTGTCCAACAAAATGATGTCGGGCCGAGCCTTAATGGCATCCCAAACCTCGGGGATCGTCGTTGCTTCAACCTCAAGGAATTTCAAGTTCTTGCGTTTTAAGAACTGTTCTTTTCGTCGAGAATAAACATCTTTAACAGAGAGTCCGCGTTCGCGCAAAAGCTGCAAGTGGTTATCTTTCACAAGAATCGCATCGCCCAACGAGAACCGATGATTCTCGCCGCCACCGCAGCGCACCGCGTATTTTTCGAGATCCCGCCACAGCGGCGTTGTTTTTCGGGTCTCCAAAATTTTCGCCGACGTTCCGCGCACGGCTTGCACATAGCGATACGTTTGGGACGCGATGCCACTCAGGTGACAAACGAGATTTAGAAATAAGCGCTCACCGCTGAGAAGGGTCGCGGCACCGCATTCAATCGCAAGAACTTTCTCGCCTTTCCTTACCGACGCTCCATCTTTTTTCAGGAAGCGAGCACGCGCCTTTTTGTCTCGCGATTGGAAAATATGGGGCACGAGAAATCCACCACAAAAAACGCCGGACTCTTTTGCCAAAAGAATGGCCTTTCGACGAATCGATTTAATCCCGGGAATGGCGAGCGTGGTGACATCGGTGGAAGCTGCGTCTTCTTTAAGTGCCTGATCGAGGCGGCGCTTGAGATTGAGAAATTCCATGGATTGTCGTTAAGAGTAGCAAACACGAAGCGTTTTTTTCGGAAACCGCTGGCACACGATGGCGTCACCGTCTACATTTGGACTTAGCGCTTATGAAAACATCGCGAAAATTAGTTACACTTCCGCACCAATGACCACGAACAAGAAGAAGAAACCCGTTCGACGCGGGAATTCATCTCGTTCCACCGAAAACTACAAGGCTCAGCTCGAACGCTTATCGAAATGGCGCCGCCGCCTCAATGCACTGCTGAAGTTCGCAAAAAAAGCTTCCACCACCACAAATTTTGACGACCTGTTACAACTTCTCGTTGACGAATCCAAAGTCGTTTTGAACGCCGAGCGCGCAACGGTGTTCGTCGTCGACCGAAAGAAAAATGAATTGTGGTCGAAGGTCGCCTCGGGCACCGAAACGATTCGAATTCCTCTCGGCAAAGGTATCGCCGGTGCCGTCGCCATCACGGGGCAAATGCTGAACATCAAAGACGTCTACAAAGACCAGCGATTCAATCCCGACGTCGACAAAAAAACCGGTTACCGAACCCGCTCCATGTTAACGGCACCGATGCTCAACGCAAAGAACATGGTGATCGGCGTGTTCCAGGTCCTTAATAATAAGGAGCGAAACTTCTTCGACAAGCAAGACGAAGAAATCCTTACCCTTTTGTCCGACCAAGCGGCCGGTCACATTGAAAACGCGCAGCTTTACCAAGAAATTCGAAAGGCCACGCAGGAAACCATTATTCGTCTCGCGGCCGCCGTCGAGTTCAAGGATCACGACACGCGCGCGCATTTGTGGAGAATGAGCCAGTACTCCGGCATTATCGCGCGCGAGATGGGGTTCGACACCGATTGGGCCGAAAATCTCCGCCTGGCGGCACCAATGCACGATATCGGAAAAATCGGCGTGCCCGACGCAATCTTGAACAAACCCGGCAAACTGAACGACGAAGAATGGGTGGAAATGAAGAAGCACCCGCAACACGGATTCGAAATTTTGAAAGACGCCGAAAATGAACTGATGCAAATGTCGGCCACGGTTGCGCTTTGCCATCATGAAAAATGGGATGGCACCGGCTACCCTCGCGCGCTCCGCGGCGAGGAAATTCCGATCGAGGCTCGGATCGCGACAATAGCCGACGTATTCGATGCGCTCACCAGCAAACGGGTCTACAAACCGTCTTTTTCTCTCGAGGATACGCTGAAGATTATCGACGATGGATCGGGGAAACATTTCGATCCAAAGGTCGTTGAAGCGCTGCACCGCAGTCTGGACAAAATCGTGCCAATCATGACGAAGTACGCTCCCCGCGAAAACCAGACAGAGCCGATTCTGCTGCCCTCCTGGTAATCCCACCCGCGTTCTAGCGGCGTTCCTTTACTCCATCGAAAAGAAGCAAAAAAGCCTTGCAAAGCCCGGCCATTTCGTTACGTTTTAAGGGTGATTTTCACGTCGTTTTAAGAGGGGTTTTATGGAATACAAGCGCCTCATAGAGTTGATGCTGAGAGATGGAATTTCAGACATCCTTTTCAAGCCTGGGTCGTGTCCCCTCATTCGCGTAAATGGACAATTGGTACAAACAAACCTCGAACCCCTCACCGCCGCACAAACCGAAGAAATTTCGAAAAGCTTGCTAACCCCCCAGCAACAAAAAGATTTTGCCGAACGCCACGAATTGGACGTTGCTTGCACCGTCGACGGAGTTAGCCGTTTCCGCGTTAATCTTTACCGTCAAAAAGGAACGGTGGCTGTCGCCCTACGCACAATTCCGTTGACGCTAAAAACCTTCGAAGATTTGCACCTTCCCACTCAGACCCTCAAAAAGCTGGTCGCGCAGGGCCGCGGCTTGATCTTGTTCGCGGGCGTCACCGGCGCTGGCAAAACGACCACCATGAACGCGATCATCAATTTTCTCAATGCCAACTACACCTACAACATTATCACGATCGAGGATCCGATTGAGTACATCCACACGGACATTAAGTCCTCGGTTTCGCAACGCGAGGTCGGCCACGACACCGCGTCTTTTAAAGCGGCGCTGAAAAATGTGTTGCGCCAGAGCCCGGACGTCATCGCTATCGGCGAAATGCGGGATTTGGAAACAATGTCGGCCGCGATTTCGGCTGCGGAATCCGGCCATCTGGTATTGTCGACGATTCACACAATTGATGCGGTGCACGCAGTAAACCGTATCGTCGATGCGTTTCCGCCGCACGAACAAAACAGCGTTCGCCAGCAAGTCGCGGGTGTCGTGTCCGGAGTGGTGGCACAGCGACTGGTTCGTTCAACCGATGGCAGCCACCGATATCCGGCGACCGAAATTCTGATCGGAACGACGTTCATGAAAAGATTGCTGGCAGAAGGGCGCACCGAAGAAGTGCTGCGGCTGTTGTCCCAAGACACCTACTACGGCATGCACACATTCGATCAAGATCTCGAACATTTGCACGCGCAGAATTTGATCAGCACGCAAGAAGCGCTCAATCACGCAACAAACCTCGAAGATTTGGCACTCAAACTTCGCGGCGTTGATCGTGGTGTGTGGAATGGCAGAGAAGGCGCTGCCGGTGGTGCGCCACCAACGCCGTCACCAGACTCCGTTCCAGTCGACGGAACGCCAATGGTGATTGATCTTCCGCGCGAAAATCCGCGCGCGAAAAAACTTTAGGCCTTTCCTTTTACTTCCATCTGCTTCAAATCGCGAATCCGGTCCCGGAGAATCGCGGCCAGTTCAAAGTCGAGCACGTCCGCTGCGGACCGCATTTGCGCTTCCAATTCTTTCAGGGCCCCGTTCAAACTTTTCTTATCGGTAATGTTCAGCGCTTCGCGCGAATACGCCTCTCGAATTCCATCCTCTCGCGCTTTTACCTGAAACTCCTCGAGATCTTGCACCGCCTTTACAACGGACTTGGGCAATATTTTGTGTTCGGCATTGTACGCCAACTGCTTCTCGCGGCGACGCGACATTTCATCGAGCGCTCGTTTCATGGAACCCGTCATCACGTCCGCGTAGAGAATAACTTCCCCGTTTACGTTTCGCGCGGCGCGCCCGCACACTTGGATCAGCGTTGTTTCCGAGCGCAGAAAACCTTCTTTATCGGCATCGAGGACAGCGACCAACGAGACCTCGGGCAAATCCAATCCTTCTCGCAACAGATTGATTCCGACCAGAACGTCGAACGTCCCTTTGCGCAACGATTGAATGATCTCGATGCGTTCAAGCGCGTCGATGTCGGAATGCATGTAACGGACTTTGAAATCCTGTTCGGTGAGATAATCGGTCAAATCCTCGGCCATTTTTTTTGTGAGCGTCGTGATTAACACGCGGCCGCCTTTCGCCGTGTGTTGCTTGATGCGTTCCATGAGATCCGGAATTTGGCCGATCGTTGGACGAATGGTGATACCAGGATCCACAAGCCCCGTTGGCCGAATCACCTGCTCGACAATCTCCCCCTTTGCCTTTTCCAATTCGATCGGGCCGGGTGTCGCCGACACATACACGGCCTGCCGAACCATGGCATCGAACTCGTTGAACTTGAGCGGTCGATTGTCGAGCGCGCACGGAAGCCGGAACCCGAAATCCACCAACGTTTGCTTGCGCGAACGGTCGCCTTCGTACATGCCGCGAATTTGCGGCAGCGTCACGTGGGACTCATCGATCACCGTGAGAAAATCTTCCGGAAAGTAATCGAGCAAACAGTCCGGGCGTTCTCCCGGTTTTCGTCCCGACAGCGGACGCGAATAGTTTTCAATCCCATGGCAGAAACCAAGTTCGCGCAACATTTCCATATCGTAACGCGTGCGCTGCTCAAGCCGCTGGGCCTCCAACAATTTTCCCTTGGATTTAAAGAACGCTAGCTGTTCGGCGAGTTCTCTCTCGATTTCCTTCAGGGCACGGTCAATCGTCGGCCGCGTGGTCACAAAGTGTTTGGCCGGATAAATATAAGCCTTGTCTTTATCAACGAGCACTTTGCCGGTGACCGGGTGGATTTCCCGAATTTTCTCCACTTCGTCGCCGAAAAATTCGACGCGAAGCGCCGTGTCGAGATACGCCGGGAAAATCTCCACCGTATCGCCGCGCACACGGAACTTGCCGGGCCGAAATTCCATTTCGTTGCGCTCGTAGTTGATCGCGATCAAATCATCGAGCAGTTGGCGGTTGGACTTGGGTTTCCCCGCTTCCAGGAAAACGCCGAGCCGTTTGTATTCGGAAGGCGACCCCAAACCGTAGATGCATGACACGCTCGCGACGATAATGACGTCTTCGCGTTCCATAAGACTCGATGTCGCTTTCAGCCGCAACCGGTCGATGTGTTCGTTGATGCTCGCGTCTTTTTCGATAAACGTGTCCGACTGCGGGACATAGGCTTCGGGCTGGTAATAATCATAATAGGAGATGAAATATTCGACCGCGTTCTTCGGAAAGAACGACTTAAACTCTGCGTACAACTGCGCCGCAAGGATTTTGTTCGGTGACATCACGAGCGTTGGTTTTCCGAGGTTCGCAATCACGTTCGCCATCGTAAACGTTTTGCCGGATCCGGTGACGCCAAGCAAAACATTGTGTGGTTTCCCGGCGGAGAGCGCCGCCGTCAGATCTTTGATCGCTTGGATTTGATCGCCGGCCGGTTTAAAATCAGAAACAACTTCAAATCTGCTCATGGGAATTGAATATTAACCGAATCGGCACGAAAATTGGCATTGATTCGTCCGCGGGATGGGACTAAACTCCAAGTAAGAATAAGGAAGCAAAATAAAGGAACCATCGACATGAAATCCTCAACAAAAACGAATCATCAGAATTCCACCGGGCCGTGGAGTCCTCACGTCCAAAAATCAATCCAAGAAATCATCAAAAAGATCGAACCCGTCGGACAACCGTTCCAAAATGCTGATGTTGTTAGCGAGATGATTGTGACGGCGCTCAAAGGCGTCGAAGCGCGCATTGGCCGCGGCGATCTCAAACTTCTCAGTCGCGCGATACGCGAACTCCGCTACGCGTTTAAAATTTTCCAGCAATACCGCAACGTTCGAAAGGTCAGTATTTTCGGATCGGCGCGCACGCCGTCGTCGGACGCATCGTACCAGATGACCAAAATATTCGCGAAAAAACTCATCGATAACGGTTACATGATCATCACGGGCGCGGGGCCTGGCATAATGGAAGCCGGAAACGCCGGCGCCGGCCCCAGCGGAAGCTTTGGCGTGAATATTCGGCTGCCATACGAGCAACACGCGAATCCATTTATTGCAGACCAACCCACCTACATCGACTGCCGGTACTTCTTCACACGGAAACTTGTGTTCGTCAAAGAAGCGGCGGGCGCCGCGTTTTTCCCGGGCGGTTTTGGGACATTGGACGAGGCATTTGAAATTCTCACGTTGGTTCAAACCGGCAAGTGCGACCCGATTCCGGTTGTATTTGTCGATGCGCCGAAACAGACCTATTGGAAGGATTTGAACAAGTTCATCCTCACTAGCATGCTTAAGAAAGGAAAGATTTCGAAGGAAGATTTGAGCCTCTTCAAGATCACCGACTCTGTAGAAGAAGCGGCCACCGAAATCTTCCGGTTCTATTCGAATTACCACTCCATGCGTTACGTCGGTGATAACCTCGTGATGCGCACGAAACGGCCCATCGACAAAGGTCAGCTGAAAGTGATCAACGCGAAGTTCAAAGACATCGTTAACAAGGGTGAATTCATCACCAGCGGTCCTCTCGACGAAGAAGCGAACCAGCCGGAATTGAAACACCTTCCGCGGCTTGTGTTTCCGTTCAACCGCACCAACAACGGGCGGCTGCGCCAACTGATCGATCACCTCAACAAGAGTTGATGCGCCGACTTCTCTTAAGTCTCCTGGTTCTGGGCGTCGCCGCACCGTCCGCGTTTTCGGATTCGCCACTCGCAGGTCATCTGATCGTGCTCGATGCGGGCCACGGTACGATCGATTATCGAGGTCACGTCATCAATTCCGGGAAAATCAGCCGCAACGGAAAACTTGTTGAGAACAGACTCACGTTCGATATCGTCCAGAAGATCGGCAAGAGGATTGAGGAAGCGGGCGGCCGCGTGATCTACACGCGAACACCAACGGACTATTGGCGCCAGGCGTCGAGCGTCACCGAAGACAACCGCGCGCGCGCGATCCTCGCAAACGAGCTCAAAGCCGAAGCATTTATCGCGATTCATTGCGATTGGGATCCGCGCACGAAAATTCACGGCATAACAACCTTTTATAAGTCACCGGCCTCTCAACGGCTCGGTGAATCGGTGCACCGGCGGCTCATTAAAGATTTGAAAGCGCAGGACAGAAAATTGACGCGCGACAGCTACACGGTGCTGGATCAAACGACCATGCCGAGCATTCTTGTGGAAACCGGCTTTTTAAGCAACCGTAACGAAGGGAAAAAACTGTCAACCGATGAATATCAGACAAAGATCGCGCAGGCGATCACGGCGGGGTTAAGCAGCTACTTCTCGAATTAACGCCGCAATCTTTTGCGAAGCGAGCGCCGGATCAATCGGCAATCGCTGAAAGCCTTCTGAACCAATCCGCATCGTTCCCGCAATCAACTTTTCAAAAATATCTCTGAGATTTTCCACGGTAAGTTCTTTCTGTTGATGCAAGAGCGCCGCCCCAACATCCGCTAACACTCGCGCGTTCGCGGTCTGATGATCATCGGTGGCGAGCGGGTACGGCACCAAAATTGACGGTTTCTTGACGACCATAAGCTCCGAGATTGTGGAAGCGCCAGCCCGGCAAACAACCCAGTCGCACGCGGCGTACGCGGCCGGCATATCGTGACAATACGAATCCACGTACGATTTGAACGGCAGTCTTTCGTACCTATCGCGCACGGAAATAACATCGAGTGGACCCGCGATATGGATCACCTGCAAATTTACGGGATCCATCTGTTCGAACGCCGACAAAACGAGATTGTTTAATTTTTGTGCGCCGAGACTGCCGCCAAACACGAGCAAAGTAAATTTATCGAATTCGAGTCCCCACTTCTTTCGCGCCTCTGCCTTGGTCGGGAGATTGGAAAATTCGGCCCGAATCGGATTTCCGGTCAACACCGCCTTCGTGTCAAACTTCGCGCTGCCAGGAAAACTAATGGCCACCTTCCGAACGAAATGCCGAATGAAGCGGTTCGCCAAACCGGGAATCACATTCTGTTCGTGCAGAACCACCGGAATCCCCAATAGATGCGCCGCAAGTGCCGGTGGCGCCGAGAGATAACCGCCCATGACGAGCAAGGCCGCCGGTTTTTCCGAACGCAATATCTTTATTGATTGGAAAAAACCGGCAACAAGATTGAAGACACCAACAAAGATTTTGGGACTGAACTTTCGCTGAAAGCCGGCCGCAGAAATCAGGTGGTAGGGAATTTTTTCGCGATCCAAAAGTGGCCGCACGTAATCCCCTTTTTTGATGATGAAAAAGAAGGACTCTCCCGAACGTTGCAATTCTTTGGCAACCGCCAATCCTGGGTAAAAATGTCCGCCGGTGCCGCCCGCGGCAATCGCAATGCGCATCAACGTCCCTTTTCGAACGGGATCTGCGCCCGCCGCGAAACGTTTGCGAGGAGACCCACCGAAAAAAGCGTGATCACTAGCGACGAACCGCCGAACGATAAAAACGGAAGCGGCATTCCTTTCGTCGGAAAAAGACCGCAAGCAACGCCCATGTTGATGAGCGCCTGGTAACCAATCGTGAGTCCAATACCGGCCGCAACAAGGCGCGAAAACGTATCGGGCGCGCGCTTGGCAATTTTTAAACTGCGAACGCACAAAAACAAAAAGAGCGCCGCGCAAAAGAGGGTTCCAATAAGGCCAAGCTCCTCGCCGAGGATCGAAAAAATGAAATCGGTGTGACATTCGGGCAAATTCGCAATCTTAAGCCGAGAATTGCCAAGCCCGCGCCCAAAAAACCCGCCGGACCCCATAGCGATCAATGATTGGATCAACTGGTAGCCTTTTCCTTTTGCGTCGCCCCACGGATTCATGTAAGCGAACAGACGTTCCAATCGGTAACGAACCTTGAAAACGGCGACGACCAACACCGGCAACATCGCGATTCCCATTGCAAAAAAATGCGTCCAGCGCGCTCCACCGAGCATTAGCAGCGTGAAAAGCACGCCCGTCATGAGCATCGGCGTGCCGAGGTCGGGCTCAATGAGGATCAAGCCCAACATGAAACCCACCATCAAAAGCAGCGGCAACAGGCCCTTTTTAAAATCTTTGATGCGACTCTGACGTCGATCCAAATAATCCGCCACAATGAGCACCATTACTACTTTTGCGGCTTCGGATGGCTGAAAACTTCCACCCGGAAAATGAATCCAACGGCGCGCCCCCGAAATTTTGGGGCCGATCACCAGCACGAGAATGAGAGCCACAAGAACACAAACATAAAGTTTTTTTACGTGCGTCTGCCAAAATGGGAATGGAATGTTCGCGGCCATCAGGAACCCGCCCATTCCGATCACCGACCACATCATCTGCCGCTTGACGAAATAAAATTGGTCGTGGTAACGCGTTTCAGCGAAGAGCGCGCTCGATGAGTAGATCATCACCCAGCCGAACACGAGCAGACCGAACACCGACAACAGCAGCCCGGTGTCGGGGTAGGGCGCGCGCATAAGCGACTGAATCGAAAAAAACTTCGTTATCTTTTTCTCTTCGGTCGCTTTTTTCGAGACGAATTGATAACGCGACATCACTCGTTTCACTTGAGGCCCCACACGAGTCTGGCGAACTCTTCGCCGCGGTGCTCGAAGTTTTTGAATTGGTCGAACGACGCGCACGCGGGCGACAACAAAACCACGTCGCCCTTTGCAGCGTTTTTTCGCGCGTCGCTCACGGCGTTCGCCAACGTGCGAGCCGCATCGATGGGCGCGACATTTTTCAAGTCGTGCGCGATAACGGGTGCGGCGTCCCCGATCGAATAAATTTTCTTAACGGTTTTCTTAATGAGCGGAATCAGCGGCGTGTACGGCGAGCCTTTGTGCTCGCCACCCAAAATCAAATGAACGGGATCTCCGAAAGATTTGAGCGCCACTATCGTGGAATCCACGTTCGTCGCCTTCGAGTCATTAAAGTAACGAACCCCCGACAACTCACGTATGAATTCGATGCGATGCGGCACTCCTTTAAATGTCCGCAGACCGTCCCGAATTTCACGATCGCTGAGCCCCACGGCGCGGCAGGCAACGGACGCGGCCATCGCGTTTTCAAAATTGTGTTGGCCCGGAAGCGCAATGGACGCCGCGATTTTTTTATCGACCGGATTCGGAAAAAACACTTTCTTCGCGAGAATGTTTTTCGCGACCTTGCGCACCCACGGATCGCGGCCGTTCAACACTGCCGTATCGAGACCGGACATTTGCTCAAACAGCCGCGCTTTCGCGGCCGCGTATCCGGCCATTGTTCCGTGACGTTTCAAATGGTCCGGTGTGAGATTCAGAAAAACTCCGACGTTCGGATGAAATGTTTGATGCGCTTCAAGCTGATAGCTCGACGCCTCGAGCACAAGATACGTGGAATTCGAAATTTTTTCGGTCAGAGCGCTGAGCGGCGTTCCAATATTTCCAGCCACCATCGTTGGACGCCCGGCGCGTTTTAAAATGTGACCAATCAGAGCGGTTGTCGTTGTTTTTCCGTTGGTTCCCGTGATCGCGATGGTTTTCTTTGGATTCACGAACCGCCACGCAAGTTCGAGCTCCGGCCACACCGGAATTCCAGCTCGACGCGCTTTCACGAGCTCCGGATGATCCCAAGGTACACCAGGGCTGACCACGACGAGGTCCCAATTTGGAGAGAAGAATTTCTTGGAGCCGGCTTTTACCGCGATCCGTTTCGGAAGACCAACAAGCACTTTCGTGAGTTTCGCGCGCGGTTGCTCGTCGACGAGCGTGACGCGAGCGCCTTTCTTGAGCAGCAAACGGGCCGCGGCGAGGCCCGATTTGGCCGCACCGACCACGACCACGTTCTTGTTTTTCATCGCAGCTTGAGCGAAGTCATGGCCAGGAGCGCGAGAACCACCGCGATAATCCAGAACCGAAGCGTAACTTTGGTTTCTGGCCATCCCAGCATTTCAAAGTGATGATGAAGCGGCGACATTTTGAAAACGCGCCGCTTAAAAAGTTTTAGCGATCCGATTTGCAACAGCACCGACCCGGCTTCGGCCACAAAAATTCCCCCGACAATGATGAGCATAATTTCTTGCTTAATCGAGATAGCGACGAGCCCAATGGTGCCGCCAAGAAAAAGTGACCCGGTGTCACCCATAAAAATCGCCGCTGGATACCCATTGAACCACAAAAATCCAAGACACGCACCGGCCATGGCGCCCAGATAAACGGTTAGTTCTCCCGCACCCGTCACCGGAATAAGCCGCAAGTACGACGACAGCTTCGCGTTTCCCGCCAGATACGCAAAAACGCCGTACGCGAGCGCGCTGATCAGCAGCGTGCCACACGCAAGCCCATCCAGGCCGTCGGTGAGATTCACCGCATTCGAAGCGCCAATGACCGCCACCATGCCGAACAAAATGATGAACGAGTTCAAATTAAGAAAGACATTTTTCAAATACGGCACTTGCACATGCGTGCCAAACGAATCGTTCGGTGGATACAAATACAAGTACGCGGTTACGCCCACGGCCCAAATCAGTTGAAAAAGAATCTTTCCACCCTGCGACAAACCTTTCGACGGGTGTTTAAGAATAAGCTTTTTGTAGTCGTCCCAAAAACCGAGCGTACCCAGATAAACCGCCGAGATCAGTGTTAACAGAATGAACCGATTGTTGAGCCGAGCCCATAGAAGTGTGGCCACGACCAGCGCCGCCAACATAAGAAGGCCGCCCATCGTCGGTGTTCCGGCTTTCTTTAAATGGGTTTGCGGACCGTACTCACGAATGCTCTGAGTGACCTCCCAGCGTTTCACGAGGTCAATAAATCTTTGACCAAAAATTAACATGATCAACAACGCCGTAAGGAACGCGCCGCCCGTTCGGAACGTGATGTACTGGAACACATTGACGGGAAACCAAAATGAGCGGAACTGCGCCAACGCGTAAAACATTACAGCAGCTCCACCACTTTCTCCAGCTGGACGCTGCGCGAGCCCTTAAAGAAAACTACGGTGTTCGGTTGAACATACGGTTTCACGGCACCGGCCGCGTCCGCGGCTGTTTCGAACAGCGAAAACTTTTCTTTCGGCGCGCCGGCCGAGATGGCCCCCTCAAGGATCTGTTTTGTTTCGGGGCCCACGAGAAAGACTTTCTCCAATGGGAAGTGTGCGAGCTCGACGCCAATATGAAAGTGGTATTTCTCGGACTCGGAACCCAATTCCTTCATTGATCCGATCACAAGCACGCGCTTTTTGGTTGGGTATGTTTCAACAAGCGAACGCACCGCGACCAACATCGACGCGGGGTTTGCGTTGTACGCATCGTTCACGAGCACGGCCCCCGATGCATGAGGAACGATCTGCATGCGCATTTTGGGAGGCTCGAAATTTTCGAGACCATCGACAATCTGTGTGAAGGTGCAACCAAGCACCCAACCGGCGGCCGCCGCGGCCAGTGCGTTCGTCACGTTGTGACGCCCGGGCAACTTCAGCGTCACCGGCGCGTTCTGAGATGCGATATGAAGCATAAACTTTGTGCTCTCGCCAACTTCAACAGCCGTTGCGCGAACGGGACACGACGACGAATCTCCGAAATAGACAATCTTTTTCTTAAAGCTTCGCACCAGCCGCTCCAGATGCGGTTCGGCCCAAGGCACGATCGCTGTCCCATCGGTCGGAAGAGAATCCATGAGTTCCCATTTCGTATCGGCCACGCGCTCGATGGATCCGAACGTTTCAAGATGCGCGGGGCCAATGCTGGTGATCACGCCCACCGTCGGCCGTGCAATTTCGGCAAGCGCCGCAATATTTCCAGGCGCGGACGCTCCCATTTCCAAAACCATCCATTTGTATTCCGGTCGCAATTTGGACAACGCGAGCGGCAAACCGATTTGACTGTTGTAGTTACCGGGCGTCGACAAACCGGGTCCCAGCGTCTGCAAAATTCGCGTGACCATCTGCTTCGTGGTCGTTTTACCGTTTGAACCGGTGATGCCAACGACCGGCCCCTTAAACGAATTGCGCAGATGTTGACCAAGAAATCGCAATGCCTCGATTGGCTCTTGAACACGGATGACGGCGGTCGTGAGATTCGGATCGTGTTTCATCCAATCCAAATGGGTGACAACAACACCGGACGCGCCTTGGCGGCTCGCGTTCAACGCGAAATCGTGACCGTCCTGTTTCTCTCCTTTAAACGCAAAAAACAAAATACCGGGTTCCACTTGCCGTGAATCGACGGCCGCGCCCGACACAACCGCCTTGGGATCCCCAAGAATCAACTGACCGTGCAAAACATTCGTGATATCTTTAATGGTGGCGTTCATTGACGGAGAACCTTGCTGGCGACTTCCAAATCTGAGAAATGAATCTTCTTTGTTCCGTAAATCTGATAGGTCTCGTGTCCTTTACCAGCGATGAGCACGATGTCTTCGGGACCCGCGGCTTTCACGGCCTGCCGAATCGCTTCTTCGCGGTCTTCAATCAGCGTGTAATTTTTTTTGCCGGTCTTCTTAATTCCGGCCTCAATATCTTTCATGATCATTTTCGGATCTTCGGAGCGCGGATTGTCCGACGTCACGAAAACTTTGTCCGCCAACCGAACCGACACCTCGCCCATCTTCGGTCGCTTTGTTTTGTCGCGGTCGCCGCCGGCACCGAAGACACAGATGAGATTTTTTGGGTTCGTGTTGCGCAGTGTGGTCAAAACCTGAGCAAGCGCATCGTGCGTGTGCGCGTAATCAACGGCCACCACAAATTTTTGTCCGGCCTCCACGCGCTCGAGCCGACCGGGCACGGCCAGTGTCTGATTTAAACCTTTCACGATGTCGCTTTCTTTCAGTCCAAACGCGAACAGCGCACCGGCGGCCGCCAAACAATTTGAAATATTGTGATGGCCCAACAAATTGTTCGCTATCTCATACGAAATCTTTGACGGAAATGTGAGTTGGAAACGAATCCCTTTAAGATTGGAAGAAATCGCGCTCGCGCGCAGCCGCGCCGCTTCGCTTTGGCCGAACGTGATCGCGCTCGGAAATTCTTTCGCCAAGCGCACGCCGTACTCATCGTCCACGTTGATGACCGGCGTGACCGGTTCGGGCCGTTTAAACAGTTTTCGTTTCGCCTCAAAATAACGATCCATCGTTCCATGAAAATCCAAATGATCCTGTGTGAGGTTCGTGAAAACACCGACCGCGAACGTAACGTCATCAACGCGGTTAAGCTCGAGCGCATGCGACGATACTTCCATGGCAACCGCCGCGCATTTCCGTTGCACGGTGTCGGCGAGAAATTGCTGCACGTCGAGTGACATCGGAGTTGTGTTCGGGGCCGGGCGAATATCGCTTCCGATGCGGTAATTCACGGTTCCAAGCACGCCGCAGGTTTTCCCCGCCGACGCAAGAATTTCCTCAATGATGTACGTTGTGGTGGTTTTTCCGTTCGTCCCCGTGATACCAATCACCGGAATTTTTTCGGAGGGCCGATCAAAGAAAACAGCCGAAATTTTTGACATCGCGCGCAACACCGATCGCTCTTGAAGTGTCGGTATTTTGGCGGAAACTGGTTTCTCAACGATCGCCGCGACAGCGCCTCTGGCGGCCACATCATTTACGAAATCATGACCGTCGCTGTGCACACCTTTTATGGCAAAGAAAAGATCGCCTTTTTTGACGAGACGCGAATCGTAAGCGAGTCCGGTCACCTCTCTATCGGCATCGCTGCGGGAATCCGCTTTCGCGGCGGCCAAAAGATCGCGCAGCTTCATGAAGGTTTCGAAACCCCGGTTTCGTTTTCGAGCGCTAAAAGCCGCGGGCTCAATTGTTCGGCAATGCGCCGGAAAATTGGCGCGGCGTCCAAACCGCCAAAGCGGCGCCCTTCGGGCTCATCCAAAATAACGAGCATGGTTAGTTTCGGATGATCCACGGGAAAAAATCCACAGAACGAAACCAACGCCAACAAATCGTGATAACGGTGGCGCACGCTGTCCCATTTCTGAGCGGTTCCGGTTTTTCCAGCGACCTTCGTTGAAGGGTCCCACTGAATTTGCGCGTTCACACCGGTTCCTTTCTCGACGACTTTGGTCAGCATCGACGTGAGCTTTTTTGCGGTCTCCGGTGCAACCACGCGGCGCACTTCAGCGGCGGGTTGGTTCCAGAGAACGTCGCCATTCTCCGACACAATGTCCTTGATTATTCGCGGCTCCATCAAGACTCCACCGTTCGCAATCGCCGAATAGGCGCCCACCAGTTGGATCGCGGTCACGCTAATTTCTTGGCCGAACGACACCACGTATTTCGAAACGCCACTCCATTTGTTCGGCGGCCGCAAAATTCCTTTCGCCTCACCAATCAAACCGGTGCCCGGTTGCACGCCAAAACCAAAAAGTCGAGCGTATTGATACAACCGCGCCGAGCCGATGCGTTCGGCGATTTTTGCCGTGCCGATGTTCGAGGAGTGAACAATAATGTCATCGAACGTCATGCGACGGAGCGGCTCGTGATCGTGAATGGTAATGTCGGCCACTTTCCAAGCGCCGTTTTCGCCATCGAACACATCACGATCGGAAACCAACTTTTCCTCAATTGCCGCCGCGGCGGTCACGACTTTAAAAGTGGAACCGGGCTCAAACACATCGACGATGGTTGGCACGCGCAATTCGCCGGGCGGCGACGGCTGATCCGGATCCAACGACACCGGCGGCCACGACGCCATCGCGAGTATTTCTCCACTCCACGGATTTTGTACGACGACCATCGCTTTCTTGGCGCCCGTTTTTTTTGCTCCCCATTCGAGCTCGCGCTCGCAAATCTGCTGAATCGAACTATCAATTGTTAATTGAACATTGCCGACGGGTCGTGCGTCTTTCTTAGCCGGAACATTCTCGTCGTCGACGGCTGGTGTGAGCACCTGATTCAAATTGCTCTCAATTCCGGAAAGCCCCACTCCCTCGTGTCCCACAAATCCAAGGAGATGCGCGGCCATTACGCCCATCGGGTAGTGCCGGCGTTTCTCTTGCATAAACGCGACGCCCGGAAATTTCTTTTCCTTAATGACCGGCACAACAGTGGCCGGAACATCACGTTTGATCCAAACAAACGAACCTTTTGCTTTGCGCAATTTTGTTTCGAGCGCGGATTCCGACAAACCGAGCATCGGCGCCAATTTCTTGGCGAGCGCTGGCTTGTTCGGCACAAGCGAGGGATCAACAAAACACGACGCAACCTCAACGGTTTCAGCGAGCGTTGACCCGTTGCGGTCCGCGATGCGATAACGAACGGAATTTTGGGTCACGTTCACGGGGCACTGACGGTCCGCCCGCAATTGCAGATCGCTGCGCAGAACGCCTTGCACATAAACAAGGCGCGCGGCCAGCATCGCAAAAATAAAAAATACGCCGGCCCGCACAGCGAAGAAGCGACCGTGAATCGGCGCAACGAACGATGCTTTCTTATTCGATCGGAATGACATTGTTCGCACCAGCGGGCACCCAGGTCCCATGTTTTTTGGCCCATTGATCGAGCACGGTGAGAGACGTCATCGCAGAGTAACGCTCGTTCAATATATTGAGCTCTGATTTTTTCTGAAAGATTTGGGTTTCTACTTTGCGCAGCTTCTGCAAATTGCGTTCCGCTTGAATGGGCCACCACACGCGCATGAAAAGCAACGCACCGGCGATCCCAAACACAGTGCCCACACGACGCAACGGCTCGTATGTGGCCGCCGAGTTTCTTTCGCGCATATCAGGCCGTCCTTTCGATCACGCGCAATTTCGCGCTGCGGGAGCGTGGATTTTCGGATTGTTCGGCGTCGGACGGAACAACGGGTTTTTTCGTGAGAAGGGAAAATTGTTTTGGGGATGAATTCTCGTTCGTGAGCGACCGGAACGTTTCTTTCACCATTCGATCTTCCAACGAGTGAAACGAAATGATGGCCAATCGTCCTCCCTTTTTAAGTCGCGCGGGTGCCACCGCCAACATCGATCGCAACGCGCCAAGTTCATCGTTCACGGTGGCGCGCAGCGCCAGAAAAACACGCGTTGCCGGATGCGTTTTTCCGTGCCGGCCGATCGCTCGCTCGCAAACCGCGGCCAAATCCTTCGTTGTCTTAACAGCGCCCGCTGCCACCGCTGCCAAAATACTTCGACTGAGTTTCCGAGCGAACCGCTCTTCCCCAAATTCGTGCAGCACCGATTCCAATGCGCGCTCGTCCATCTTGTGGAGCAGCGTCAGCGCCGTCTCTTTCCCACTCTGGTCCAACCGCATATCGAGCGGACCTTCGGACTGAAAACTAAGCCCCCGCTCGGCGACATCGATCTGTGGGCTGGCGACACCCAAGTCGAACAACATGCCATCGACTTCCGGCCACGCCAACTCATCGAGCGCGAACCCGACGTCGCGAAAATTCTTTTGCTTTAAATGAACTCGCTGTCCAAACGGCTTGAGCCGTTCGCGTGCCTTTTCCAGATTCTGAGAATCCACATCAAGCCCAAGTAATCGACCGTCATTGTTTAACCTCGCAAGGATGGCTTCGGCGTGACCGCCAAGCCCCAATGTGCCATCGACATAAAAACCGTTCGGCTGAATGTTGAGAAAATCGATTGTTTCATTGAGCAAGACGCTTTTGTGCATGCGTGTGTCATTGCGAGCCAGCATCATTGAATTCATAAATTGGTGCTGGAGAACCAATCCCTACGGAAGATTGCTTCGGCCCCTTCTTATTAATGTTCATTAAGGATGGGACCTCGCAATGACGTCGTCATATTTCCAAATGCTTGCCCATTTTCTGGAACGTGCTGGCCGCTTTCTTGCTGTACGCGGTCCAACGCGCGGCGGACCAAAGTTCGATGCGTTCCCCTACGCCAAGCAAAACCACATCTTTTTTCAAATCCGCGTAATCAATGAGCGTCTTCGGGACGATCACGCGGCCCATTTCATCAAGCGAAACTTCCTGCGCGCCGGCCAGCAAAAGCCGCTTGAACGCACGGCCATCCTGCTGGTTCTTCACTTGCAAATTTTCGAGGCGTTTTAAGACGGGGCCATGAAACGTTTCGGTGTCGTAGATGTACAAACAGTTCTCGAGCCCACGCGTCACCACAAAGTTTCCACCTTTTGTGAGTTCGCCTTCGCGCAATTTCGCTGGGAGAAACAGCCGTCCCTTCGCATCGATCGTGTATTCGTACGTCCCTAGAAACAAAGCCACCACTCCTTTGAGTTATCCCCACCGTCCACAGAGTTATCCACAATTCGCCACTTTTAGCCACAATTGTCCACGCAGTTTAATAGGTGAAAATACGGGTGTCAATGAAAAAGAAATAGGAAGGGATGCGACAGGAAAGTACCCAACAATCACAGCGACGGTCGGGCCGGGATGACGGCGTATGATGTTTTGCGGTTATTTAGTTGGCGGGTGCGGCTTCTGCGGGTGCTGCGGGAGCGACTTGTTCGGCGGGCAAATAAAGGATGCGGCTGCACGAATCGCAAAGCACCATGGATTTCGCTTTGCGGACATCGTTCGCTTTCGCCTGCGTGAGCGACATGTGGCAACCGCCACAGGTACTATTAATCATTGGAACAATGGCGAGCCCGCCGCCTTTTTCGCGGATGAGTTCGTATTGCGATAACAGCGCGGGCGGTACCGAGGCGGCGAAGGCGTTGCGGTCTTCTTCTCTCTTCTTTGCATCGGCCAACAGCGCCGACTTCTCCGATTCAAGATTTTGAATTTCGGACTTTACGGCCGCTTCATCGGTTTTAAATTTCTTCTCGAGCTCTTTGTATTTTTTGTCATCGGCGTCCACTTCGGCCATCAGATCGAGGATTTGGTCTTCAATTTTCACCACGGCGTCTTTCGCTGCTTGAATTTCGCCGAGCATTGCTTTGTACGCGTCGTTGCTTTTCAGCGAATTCAATTCGGATTGGTGTTTCTGAACAAGCTTCTCTTGCGCTTCGGCGTCGAGTTCGAGTTGCTTTTTTTTAACTTGGTGTTTCGACAGCGCATCTTTCGCGCCTTTGAGGTCGGCTTTTAACGTTTCAATTTGGTGGTTTTTCTTCTGTATCAGCGGTGTGAGAGTTTCGGCTTTCGCGCGGGCTTCATCGACGGCAGCATCGTGTTTTTGCAACTCGATGAGAAAAGAAAGGTCGGTGGTCATAAAACGATGGTATAAAAATTTGGGCAGTATAGGGATTGAACCTATGACCTCTCGCGTGTGAGGCGAGCGCTCTCCCGCTGAGCTAACTGCCCGTATGGGCCCAGGTGGACTTGAACCACCGACCAATCCGTTATGAGCGGAGTGCTCTAACCAACTGAGCTATGGGCCCAGATGAAAGAGGTCGGATCATAACATTTACGCCTGAGAATCAATAAGCCGGCGTTGCAACTCAGAGAATTCGGACAAGTCTTTCGGTTCGATTGGAATTGCGATGCGCAGCGCCTCGTCAACAAGCAGGTACAAATTCACTTCGAGATGCGCCAGCGTGCGCACGGTCTGAATGCGCGCTTCCATTTCGTGCGTCATGCGCACGCGGCGCGACACCACCAACTCCAAACGGCGCATGTCCAATTCCCGCATTCCAAACATCCGAGCAAGATCGATCTTTGACTGCGGGACTGCGGAGTGTGCGATGATGGTTAAATTCCTATTCGTACGCATCGGACCTTGCGCGCGCGCTTGCGCCAGCAGACGATCATCAAAGGCCAGCGTCACTTTTTTCTTGTTCGTGTTCGACCAGGTGTTTATCGAGTTGATTTCTCTCCACAACTCATCAACCGTTTTTGCGCCGGAGATTTCGAGTCGCGGGACAACACGACCACTCTCAACAGCGGCAAGCCTTGATAGAGAATCAATGCGAACGGCCTGCCGCTGCTTGGTTTGCAGCAAATTAAGCGCTGGGAAAACGTCCACCACATTTCCGCGCGTGAGATTTCGAGCCAATCCGTCGATCGCGCGAGCGGTCAACGCGTCTTTAAGACCCAACGAGCGGTCGGCTGTCGGGCTCAAAATTTTAACCAGGTCCGCCACCGCTGTCTTGGAGAGCACTTGATCGTGTTCGAACTCTCCGAGCACATCCGCAATCCGCCCGGTCTGTTGCTCAACAAATGGCGCGTGCGCGACGAAATTGCCCGCCAAAAGCGATGCGCCGGAAATCAACAACCGGTTCGCCGTCGACATCTCCGATGCAAACGCCGGAACGACGCCAAGCATCGAAATCGCCACCGACAAGACGGTGATCAACAAAATCCGATTACGAACTTTAACTCGATTTTCGGCCGTGTTCGCGAGCGTGGTCGACTCAAAGTGCTGATCGCGAAACGTCACGGTCGGAACAAAGAACCTCGGGAATTCCACGGCGAGAATAAGGAGCGTTCGCACAGCCACACGCAAACCGAACGCCCGCGGAACGAAGCGCGCGAATCGTTGAACCAAACGAAGCGTGCGCAAAGTGGTTAAAGATGGTTCTGCCAAAAGCCCCAATCGTCGATTGGGCCAGGGCGCGTCAAAGAAGTACGTACCATTTGTTGACGGATCTGCAACTTGCAACACCACTCCCGGCGTAAGCTCCAGATGTTTTTTTGAAACCTTATCGGACCGCACAGCCATATCCACGCTTGCTTTTTCTCGACCGATCTTTATCGGATGAGTAACGATCATCTGCGCCGGATCCACGACGGGATCGTGCCCGACCGTTTCGCTGTCGACGTGAAAATGGTGGGCGTTGGCATTCAGCGTTAATCCAATACCCCCAATGTTGATATTCGCCGGCGTCGTGTACACTTCTGCCATCTGCTTACGCTTATAAAGCAACGGCCGAGTCCATTCCACCGACAACGCGGTGTTCTCATCCACGATTAAATGTTGTCCAAACGTTTCGTCGACGGCGAGCGACACCATCGACACGTCGTCGCTGTGCCCCGGCAAATCGTGATTGGCTCGGTGCGCCGCCCCGCGTTCCATTGATTCCCGATGGATCGTCGCGACATGGTCGAATGGATTTGGCTCTTTTAGCACGTGCTCGGCGATCTCTTTATCGGAGAGATTCCCAGAAACGCCGTCCGTCATCGCAAGAATGCGGTCGCCGATGTCAAGATCGACAATCCGAACATTGTGCGGATTCCACTTAAATTTGTTCATACCGATATGCGACGTAATTTCGGCCCAAATCCCGTGTGGATTTTCGGGCACTTCTATCTTTTTCGCTTTCGGCAACGTCGCGTTTTCTCGCGTCACGGTTCCGGCAACGTTGTCAACGTCCGTGACCCGGGCATACCGACCATCCTTCTTCACGACGATAATGGCAGAGTCCCCGTGACTGACGATCACGGCCTTCTTCACCACCGCTCCGTTGGGCAGACGGACCTGAATCGGGATAACCATGAGAAGCGTGGAGCCGATAGGATGAGCGTTCTCGGCGCTGACGCTTAACCCGGTCCACGCACTCCGACGAAAATCTTCGCGCATGACGGCCGCCTGCGCGAACTCGGCGCTGTTCTTCGCGAGTGAAATTACATCTCCCAATCTTGCATCCGTCTGTTTTTGAAGTATTTCCATTCCAGCCAAAAGCCGGGCGCTTGCCGAATAAGCCGTGACGGCGGCTGCGGCGGCACCACCCACCGGAATTGAAATACCGTCCGCCACGAGCGCGACTTTTCGATCGTTGTCCACAAAGACGCGATCTTGGTTTTTGTCTTCGTCCGAGCCCTGCCCATCGTGAGATGTGCTTCCTTGCAGCGCTGCGCTCTTTTCATCGTTCGGACGCATTTCCAGCGAGAAATTCTCAGGGGCGCCAGGGAATAAACGCGCACCGAAAAGTGCGGCGCTCGGTGCATCTTTCGCAACGTTGTTCTTAGAAATCTCCGTGACGTTCACGGGCGTTGTGTTTATTTCGGGTTTCGGGGAGACTGTTTTTTCGGCCGCGTCGGGACGATGAAACGCCGCTTCGGATTTTATGAGGTCCTCGCCGGCAAGCGGGAAAAAAGGTGATGGTGTTCCATCAAAATCAAGATGCGACACGAACCCTTGCACAAGCCTCCCAGGAAAATCGTAGAAGAAAAAATACGCAGACCCGATATCTTTCGAGTAATGAATTTCAACGCTGAACGCGTTGTTCAACGTTACCGGCGGACGGCCCGCGATGGCGTCGTATCTTCCAGAAGCCCCCGGCCTCTCCATCGTCAACATCTGCAACTTCCTTTCGCCATCGCGCACCAACGCGAAGGTGGGATTCACAGGCTGATCGGTACGGAACCAGAATTTTTGTTCGTTATCCGAGATCTCAACATCGACCGTGGGCAACACGCCCGTCTTTTTTCTCACAAACACTGGCATCGGTTGATTCGACTTAAATCCCTCCGATTTCAACAACCGCAAGATTTCAAAAACCATACAAGCGCGAAGCGGAAGATATTCCGCCTCCGTATATTCCGGTTTTCCGATTCTTGATGCCAGCGTGCTTTCGAGAACTTTCAAAAGACGAATCTGGTCGGCGACCGCGGCGGGCACCGGAAGCGAGCTGATTTCGGTCAGTGCTGTCGCAATTTCACGGTTGAGATTAACCGGAAGTGCCGACAGTGGATTCGCCGGTTCTGGCTTCAAATTTTGCACCTTTCCAATGGTCTCGTCAGCGACAAACGCGCGAAGGAAGTGATCCCACGAATATTTCGTCACCAGGCGGCCGGAATTCGGAGTTATTTTGGTCGCCGTAAAATAGGTGTCGTTCGTCGAAAACAGATCACGAATCGTAATTCGGCCGGCGTCATCCATTTCCACGGAGAAGTGGCTACCCGAAATCCTGGTATTGGGGAACCCGGCATCGAGCGCGCCGAGCTGATCGTTGCTCAAGCGTCCGAAAACAATAACCTTTCCGGGCTCGAGCGTTTTAGCGCGGTCTTTCACTTTTACATTGTCACTGGGAATTACTCTCACGGCGCCATTTTTCTTATGCAAGGTCACCATGATCCTGTCATACACTTCTATTCTGATTTCCCCATCTTCCTCAAGCGCAATTCCGCGAGCCAGCGCCCCGGCCTTCAGCGTGTACTTCAAACCCGCAACAACAGGTGGCAACGCGTCCTCGTCAAAAACAGCGAGCGCCGGCAGTTTCAGATTCACGGCGATCGGGTTGTAAATCTGGTGCAGAACGTAATTGATACCGGTGGCGAACGCCGAAATTTTCAGCAGCACCGGCGAAAACTTGGAGAACGAACTTAGAAACAAATCAAAGGAATTGAAATCGAGAAGAAGCACCACGGTGAAATACGCACCGGCCAAAGGCACACCAAAAACTACAACCGTCGCCGCTTTCAGCCAGCGGCGGTCGGATTTGCTGAGAGCGGGTTCGTCGCCGCGCGGCAGATGCGCGCGGTAGAAAACAACAATCAACGGTGGAAACGCGAGCATCGCGATGAACCACATAATTTCAAACACCGGAGCGAAACGTTTTTTGATCGCGTTGTCGTAAACGCCATCCTCAACTTCCGTTGCGTCAGTGCGGAGGATTTTTTTCCAGAACCAGCGGCCGGCGGTGTGGGTACCAATGGTTGTCATTGTTAACCGCCCGTCTCCTTTTGGATCGCCTTTCGCATTCGCAATCCGAACCGATTGCAAGATAACGGGTCCTCTTTTTGGGGTGAGCGTGTTTTTTTCCATTAGGGATTTCAAACGGTCGCCGATTTTAATCCCGTGCTCTCTCGCAATTTGTAGGGCCGGCATAACCCATTTTGGGTATCTCGCAAAATCAAAGTGCAGCCCCAACGGATTACGATACACCAGACGATTCTTTTCGCGTGAGATCTGATAGGCATTGGGCCCGTACGCAATTCCTAGTTGGACGTGAAGTTCGGAAATAAGAAGATCCGTCCCCGCACCGTTATCTTCAATTTGCAGCTTGTTCTCCGCAAACATTTCCGTAACTTTCGAGGAAGCAGCGGATGTCCATTCGTGAGCGTGTTCGGGCGACGGCTTCATGTACCAAATCATGCGGAAAATACCCGCCTCATCAATGTAGCCGAGAGCGGCTTCCTGACGCTGAAACCGCAATTGTCCCGCAATCTCAGAATACGTCGTGCTCGCGTAATTCAATTCGATGCGACCATCGCGCGCGGTGACGAGCCACAGCCTTTCTTGCGACCGATAAAGTTTATGAAAGACATAAAACTTGTTTTCGTTCGCAGGATTCCGCCGTTGCTCCGTAACAAACGCCTGAAAATCAGATACGGTCGCGGCCTGCGCCGCACTCACGACGACAAATGCGTGGTTCTCTGGACTCAGTTTCGAAATAGGTTCGTTTTCATCGAGCATCTTTTTATCATCATCGTTTTCAAGTTGAATCCACACCCGACCCAATTCAACGGCGCGCGAGAATTTGTACGAGTGAATAAGCGATGCCAAAGCCGCTTTCAGTTGTGGTTTGCTGCGCGCGGTTTCAAACTCATAAACGTTCTCCAGGTATTCCTTTACCACAAGCGTCACAACAGGCGTGCCGCCTTTTCCGCCGAGAACATTGATGAAATCGCCCAACAAATCTTCATCCACGTACCATTGAAACACGTCATGGTTTTCTAGAAAGAAATGCCGCGCGCCAGCCGATAATGTGCTGCGGGCAACCAGCGTGCTTAATTTTGCATCACGGAACGAATGGTAACCACCAGCGGTGCGTACCGTTACAGCCTCTGCTTGAGTCATCAACCGTGCCTTTGCCGCGGGATCATCGGTTAACAACAATCCGATACTTATTCGAAGAGCCTCGACCACATTTGGAAAGCGGCTTGAATCAATTCCATTAACCGATACAGGAACGATTTGATTTTCCACTCGGACCGAGCCGTCACGATCCAAAGCAAACCGCACATTGGGTCGACTGCTGCGATTAGCAATTGTCGCCTTAATCTTTTTGCGAATATAGGCAGGCGTTCCATTGACATCTTCCAAACTAACGCCGATTGTCTTGTTGGCATCGACGGTTGAATCATCGGGAGGCGTGTCCCACTGGGAAACGACAAGCTCAACCGAGTCATCGGTGCTTTTTTCCTGATGAAACTCCGCGATCCGACTTAAAAATCCGTTCAATTCCTTCAAGGCTCGCCGGTAGCGATCCTTTTCTTTTTCGAAGAGCGCGAGCTTGTCAAAAGCAATTCGTGCCATTAAGAAATTTAGAACCGCCAACGGAGTTCTTCCGGCGCCGTTCGGAAAATTGTCATTCAGCGCCTCGCGCATATTTTCGGGCAAATAACCGGGCATCTTTTCATGTTTCGCGAGAAAGTCCGAAAGCTTTTTCGATGCCAAGCGATCATCCTCCACGAGATTGAAATAAGACGCGACAACCCGCCTCCACACCACTGCATTTATTTTGCGTAGATCGGCGTTCACATAAAATGCGTCGGAGGAATTCGTTATCACAGCACAAATTAATCGCACGACATCCACGCTATCCGAATTCAATTCGTCTCTTGAGGGGAGGCTTTCAATCCAATTGGTAAAGGCCGCCAAGGTTGGACGTTCAATGCGGGATCCTTTCCTTTGCGGTTCGTTCCGTGCAGAGTCCGGCGCGTCAAAGAGCCAATCTTTTCCAATGTCACCTTCCAAGCGGCCAAAGGATCGCACGAACGCGGTCACACGCGCGTCATTCGGGCCCCCTGCTAATCGATTAGCAATGAAATCTCTCATCGATTCTTCGAAAGCCGACGGGGCATTCTTGCGGTACCTAACGTAGCGGATTAAGTAGTCGCGCATATTCGCGATATCTGGATCAATATCGTTTAAATAAATATTCGCTCCTTCTTTTTTGTCACCCTCCAACATTAGCACCATCGCTTGAATCAACTGCATTTCGTTTCGCGTCAACGATTTTAAAATCGCATCACCGGCTGTAAGTACCGGCAGTTTTAATTTCACGGCGATCACGTTGTAGATTACGTGGAGAGAACCATTTAAAATAAGCGCCCATTGGAAAGAGAGCGAACCGTCTTGAGTCATGGGCAATGAGCCGGCAGTCAGATAGAAGTAAGCGGGAAGAACAAAAACGACGGAGAACGCAAGAGAAAGAACCGCGAGCCGGAGTGTGGAGCGGGCCCAATCTTTGCTCGGCGAAACATCGCTGCGCGGAAGGTGCAAAAGAAAGAAGATTGTTCCGACGACAATTGGGAAGTGCAACATTCCCGCAAACCAAGTGAGCTCCAACACCGGTGCCACGAACCGCTTCACATTGTTATCGGAAAGGTGAATCTTCGTTCCGAGAACCCGATTAACTCCCAACTCAACTAGGCGCCACGCTCCGGTCGTTCCGAGCACCGTGAGCGGCGGTGCCTTGCGGTTCTTGATTTTGGGAACATCTTCTTGTCTCCACACGCGCACCGGCAATTGCTCGGGAGGCAAAGGTCGGGGCGCGATAACCGCGACGGTAATGTCATCCCTGCGACCGTAACCGGAATCACATCTTCGTATCGCTTCGTCGATAAGTTCCTGGGCCAAATCTTCCGCCGTCAAAAACTTCACCGCCAATAAGCTTTGCCGGAATTCGGTCACGTTCTTCCACAATCCATCGCTGGCGAGAATCAAACGCATGTTGGCGGCCGTTGTTATCTTGGTGAATTGCGGAACGTAGCGACCGTGCGGCGTCAGATCATTGGCCACTTGTCCTTTGAAATTGAAACCTCGAATCGGGTCTTTTCCGAATTCACTCATCGCTATTTTAAAAATGTCTTTCTTCAAATCGCTGACTCCGCCCAAATCATAGGATCCCTTCGCATACCGGTTGTCGATGGTGAGTTGCTGAAGAGCGCCGGCTTGTTCCGCGTACACACGGGAATCTCCGCCGTTAACAACAAGCACACGTTGATCGCCGGAGGTAAGCGGGATTGAAATGGCCAACGATACGGTTGTTCCGCCCTCGTTAATTTGTCCGGCGAGATATCGCTCGACGTCCCGAAAGATGGTACCGATTTCTGTTTCCAATTCTCTTTCCATCTCCATCGTAAAACCAGCTCGCAATGCATCGAGCGACCAACGCTGCAGGAACAAACCAAGACGCGCCCGAACGTAGTTGTTTGATTCGCGACTCGCTATGTCGGCGTTTTTCGCACCGCTCACGCCGTCGTACACGCCGGCCATGGAAATTCCATTGAACAACACATCCACCGAAGAACTGTCTCCATTGAAATGACGATTCGGATGACGCCGCGTCGAACGGAATGCAATTCCCTTATACGCGGATTCTTCTTCGGGATTGTTCCGTTCTTGGAAAATTGGGGGATTGCCCCGAAAATCTCGCAACAGGCGAAACCGGAAGTACTTTCGAAGGTGACGGAAAGAGAGTATCGCGAAGAGTGTCGCCGCACCTACCACCGCAAAATACTTCACGTTTGGATCGAGATTTTCGATGTCGACCTGACCCAACAGGTGGCCCCAAAACGGAACGTCCCCCGTCGTGGCAAAAATTCCGTCGGATGGGGTCTTTATGTATTCGCCGGGCCCTGCTGCGATCGCCAACATTGCGCCGTACATTTTCCCGGTGACCGCTCGGTCTTTGCCAGCGTGCCGGTCGAGCGGCGCCAAGAAAAGTTTTTGCCCTTCAAAAATTTGATCGAGCGTGGTTCTTTCTTGAGTAAACACCGACAGATATTCAGAACCGCATAAGCCCTCGATCTTCGTGATTTTCGGTTGGACCACCACGAAGGACCGTCCGCTGACTCTCAGCAGTTTCGTAACGAGAGGCGTGTGAAAGCCACCAACAATGAGAACGGACGGGCTTCGAGACAAACGGTTTAAGTTTCTTACCATCGCGTGACTACGAACGTCGGCTTCGCGATAAAAATTCTCGAAGGAGTTAAGGTCGACGGTATCTATGCCCCACCCTACCCTCCCCATTGTAAATTCACTTCCTTGCATCCGCTGATACTCCGCCCATTCCTCCGGCGTTAGTGCGAAGTCGACGAGTTTCTGCTCAAGAAACAACAACCGCGACGCTTGCATCAGCTCTTTTTCTCGCGGCGTGCGGCAGAGCGAAGCGACCGTCCGCGCTTCGAGATTTTTCATGGCTGCAAACAGCTTCTCTGCGTTTATTCCTTCGGTCAACAACACGTATTGAATATATTCGTCGAAGGCCGGCGTGTCCGAAAGCGATAGATGCGCGCGCGTCATGAAAGTTTTGATCCATCCGTAATAGCCGGCGTAGCTAATTTTTCCCAGCCGATAAGCCACACTTTGAGCGAGAAGGGAATTCAAATCGCTCGTATCGAGCTTTTGCGCGAGCTGCTCGACAACGCGGGCGCGTTCCCGCTCGACGCGCTCAAAATCCAATCGCTTTTCAATCTGGTACGCCGCCAAGAACTGATTAATCACAAGCTCGTTGCTCGCGTCGTCGCTCGCCAACCATTTGATGTAGTCGCCGAACGCGAGCGTGCCATCTTCGTAAGCGGCACGGTGCGCGTCGAACTTCTTGAGAGCCTCGTTTAGTTCTTTCCCTTTTTGTTCGGCCAACCTGCGGCGCTTGTTTTTCAATCGCTTTTCAACCGCATTTTTCTCGCGTGTCGCTTCTTTGTAGGCGTTTACGTTTGCCTGATAGCGGTCGGCGTCATCCACGCCAACAAGCTGAAGCTTTCCTTTCTCGCTCAACACACCAGCATAGCTTGGCGCTGATATCAGGTTCTGGTGCAGAAAAGAATCGGCAACCGCCTTTTTTATTTTTCCGTCTTTAAAATTTTCGAAATCCGAAAAATTGAAGGGTCCCTCCGCCCCTTCGACGGCAACGACCGGCACGCGCATCGCTTTTACGATCTCGGCAATATTTCCCTGCGCTTCGGTGTTCATGTGCACGTCCTGCAGCAACACGACCATCGATTTGTCGGTGGGCGCGATGCTTACTTGCTTGATGGTGCCGGCGTTTGTCGGAATGCGTTCAAGAACTGGGCGAAGGTCGGCCGGAACGTGGGACGGCTTAAATTTTTCAGGAAGCGCGTTTTCTGAAATGGCGTTGAACGTTTTGCTGAGCGTGGGTATTTGGCGGAGAAGGTCGGCGGGGTTGTCCCGGCCCACCGGCAGGGAGGCCGGCAACGCCGCAAGTTGAACCTCGTTTTTTTCGGGTGGAGTTTGCTTTTTTTGACGTTCGCGCCAAAAATTTACTTCTGCCGAATGCGCCAGAACCACGTTGCCGAAAAAGTACACGAACGCGATGAAAACACCGAGGGTATTGCGCATATCCAACGTATATAACTGTACTTTTATTAAGGGCGCATTAAGATCACGTTAAGAAGCCCTGAAAAACAAAACCCCTCGTAAAATCAGGTGATTTCACGAGGGGTTGGATAACTTTTTCCCCACCCTACCCTCCCCATTGAGGAGACATGGGGAGGAAAAAACTGCGTTGCTGTGCAGAGTGCGTAGGAAAGTGGGCCCTCCCCATTCTTCGTCAATGGGGAGGGTTGGGTGGGGTCTTCCTTAATTGTCCAAGTATTCTTTCAGCACCCGGCTGCGCGATGGGTGGCGCAGTTTGCGGATTGCTTTCGCTTCGATTTGACGAACGCGTTCGCGGGTCACGTTGAAGATGCGGCCCAATTCTTCGAGCGTGCGCGGATAACCCGTGCCGATACCAAACCGCAAGCGGATGATCTGAGCTTCGCGTTCGCTGAGCGTCGAAAGCGCGCGTTCCACTTCGCGGTGCCGCAGGAAATCCTGTGCACCTTCGGACGGTTCCGAACTGGCCTCGTCCTCAATGAATTCTTCGAGAGACGAATCTTCCTCTTCACCGACGGGTGTCGCAAGCGAAACCGGGTCCTGCATAATTCGCAGAATGCCGCGCACTTTGTCCATCGATAGACGCAGCGCCTTCGAATATTCTTCGAGCGTTGGATCGCGACCCAATTCCTGACGCGATTTGCGGGCTACCTTCGTGAGTTTCGAAATAATTTCCTTCATGTGCACCGGAATGCGGATGGTGCGAGCCTGGTCCGCGATCGCGCGATTGATGGATTGGCGAATCCACCAGGTTGCGTAGGTCGAGAATTTGAAACCGCGACGCCATTCGAACTTCTCAACGGCTTTGATGAGTCCCAGCCCCCCTTCTTGAATTAAGTCCGGTAATTCCAAGTTCGATGCACCGACGTGCTTTTTCGCAATCGAAACCACAAGGCGCAGGTTCGCGCGAATGAGTTTCAATTTGTCTTTGAGAATTGCTTCTTCCAAGTCGCGAATCTTCACATCCAAGTCAATGATGTTGTCGCGCGTGACCGGCAGCACCTGCAAAATGCGCGTGCGACGGTTTTCCACGTTTTTGATGTTCTCCATCGTCGACTCGATACCGGTCAGCGTGTAACCGGTGAGTTTCTTGAAGGCGGACGGCGTTACTTTCTTCGCGAGCACTTTGTTGTAGATCGCCTGGAGTTCCGCGTGCGGCATATTAAGCCGCTTTTCGTAGCGTTCGAGCTCGTCTTCACACTCACGGATTTTCAAAGCAATCGTTTTGATCTTGTTCGTCAGACGTTTGATTTTGTCTTGGTTTAAGTTCAAGCTGATAATTTCGTTAACGATGTGCTTGCGCTCTTGATCGGCCAACAACTGCAACTTCATCTTCGCTTTGATCGACAAGTTCGGCGCTTGGAGTTTCTCGTCCAAGTTGTTAATGACTTTCTCGCTCTTCTGAATGGACCCGGCGACCTGCTTCACTTTGAGCTTCATGCGATTGAGCTCAGCGGACGTTTTGCGACCGCGCGGCATGAGTTCTTTTGGCGTCATTTCGTCTTGCTCAAGCAGCGTCTGCCAGTTGCTGATTTCACGGAGCGTGATCGGCGACTGAAGCACCAGCAGGCGCAGATCTTTTTCGTGTTCCTTAATATTTCGCGACAGCGTCACTTCTTGTTCGCGCGTTAACAGCGGCACCCGCCCCATTTCCGACAGGTACATGCGGATGGAATTTTGCGTATCGAGTTCGACTTCTGGCTGCGGCGCGCCTTCCGAGGCGGCCGGCTTGCGGCCCGAATCTTCGGCTTCCAACACTTGGATGCCCATTTCTTCGAGCTGCCCGAAGAAATTGTCCAAGTCTTCCGGAGTTGTGTTTTCCGGCAGCCGGCGCATGATTTCCTCATACGTGATATACCCGGCTTCTTTGCCCTGCGTAATAAGCCCTTTCATCAACACGTCGTTGTCGATGATGGACTTGTTATGTTGTTGGATCATTTCGTCACCATTCCCTTCGCGTCGCTCGCTGTGCCTTTGATGCGGCGCAATAAATCCTTGTATTCCATTTGTACATCCATCGCCGCGGTTCCCGCGGCAATGCTGCGACTTAGCTCCTGCAGGCGTTGCTTTTCTTTTTTTAAGCGTACGCTGCGGACCAACTGATTGTAACGATCGGCCGGGTCTTCAAACTCGTGCTCATCGAGCGACATTCGAACCACCCAGTCCTTTTCTGCTTCGGTCACGTCGTCCACCAATTTTGGGATTGACAGTGCCCCGGTATTCAAAAATTGTTCCGACATCTTTGCGAAAAGCCGCCGCTCGCGTTCCGTTGTGAAATCTTCTGCTCGCAACTCTGTTTCTTTTAAAAACCGCGGCTCGCTCATCAGCAAAACCAAAATCTCTTCTTCGGCCGACGGGAACGTTCGTTCCTTTTTTATCGGCTTCGGCGCCGGCGTGCTGCTCAACACCGACCGGGCCACCGCTTTCTTTTTTAATTGTTCCTGGAGCGATTCCACACGCAGCCCCAGATCCGCTGCTAACCGCGCCGTCCATTCCGACTTCAAAATTTCATTTGGTGTTTGCGCGATCAGCGCCAACACTTTCATCGCCGCCTCCGACTTCTTATCTAACGGAGCGTCTTTTCCTGCGCCCGTTACGCGCTCCACAAACCCCAAGAAGTCCGGTGCCTTTTCAATCAGCTGTTCAAAAAACTCTTTGCCTTTCTCGTGAATGATCTCGTCGGGGTCGCCGGTTTCGTCTGTCATGACAACGCGCGGATAAAAATCTTCTTGAATCATCGGCTCCAAGCTACGCATCGCGGCTTGTTCGCCGGCCGCGTCCGGGTCGAAGAACGCCGTAACGTCGCTCGCGTAACGCTTCAGTACTTTCGCATGATCACGGGTAAACGCGGTTCCGAGTGTTGCCACGGCGTTTGTCACGCCGCCTTGATGCACGCCAATCACGTCCATGTATCCTTCGAGAATCACCGCGCGACGAGAGGCCAAAATACTTTGTTTCGCCTGCAAAAGTCCGTACAGCGACTTCCCCTTAGAAAACACCGGTGTTTCCGGAGAGTTCAAATATTTTGGACCTTTGTCTTCTTCAACGTCGCCGCCCAGGAAATGTTTCTTGGTTTGTGGCAGCACGCGACCGCCGAATCCAATCACATGCCCGAACGAATCAAATATGGGAAAGATCAGTCGACCGAACATGGGATCGTAAAACCGACCGCTGTTCGACCGCGCCACAAGCCCCGCTTGTTGGCACAACTCTATTGCAAAACCTTTCTTGACCAGCGTTTCAAAAACCCCGCCACCGGTGTGCGCCGCGAATCCCAGGTGAAACGCTTGCCGCGTATCGTCCGAAATAAATCGTTCATCCAAATACGACCGCGCCGGCTGCCCCAATCGGTCGTCCCACAACTGGTCTTCGTAAATCTTTGATGCGGCTTCAAGAACCCGGTAAACCTTTTCGCGAATTCCTTCGGGTTCCCTTTTCTGCTGAAATTTGTCTTCTTCCAATCGCACGCCGGTGCGTTCCGCCAGCAGCCGCAACGCTTCCGAAAACGTCAACTGCTCCATCTTCGAGATAAACGCGATCACATCGCCCGACTCGCCGCACCCGAAACATTTGAACAAGCCCTTTTCCGGATGCACATAAAATGACGGCGTTCGCTCGCTATGAAACGGACACAACCCTTTTACCGACCGGCCCGACGCTTTCAGCGACGGAACATATTCGCGAATCACTTCGACGATGTCGGCACGCGACCGCACCTGATCAATTTGCTCTCGGTTGAACATATTCTCTCTTAGAACGCGAAACCCGCATTCCGTTGGCTTCACCTCTGGAACGCGGGTTTCGTGCTGCTTTTCTAGATTTATTGTGAGGTATTTATCGCCGTTTCTGCCGCATCATTCGACGCTTTAATTTGCGTCGCGCTTCGGCCGCTTTTCGTTTTTTCCGAACAGCGGGCGATTCGAAATACTCTCGACGTTTGATCTCTTGCATAATTCCGTTTCGTTCGCATTCGCGTTTGAAGCGGCGGAGAGCATCTTCGATTGTTTCGTTATCTCGTAACTTAACTAAAACCACAGTGAAACATCACCATCCTTTTTATACGGGCTGCCAGGACATTGCCTTGCCGCCCAACATGTGAAAATGCATGTGATCAACCGTCTGACCCGCATCCTTCCCGTTGTTTGTGATCAAGCGAAAACCTTTTTCTGAAATCTTCTCTTGAGCCGCAATTTTCTTAACGGCGCGTTGAATGTCCGCGAGCAAATCGAGATCGCTCTCGGGCATTACTGAAAACCGCTCTATATGTTTCTTGGGAATGATGAGTATGTGGACGGGAGCTTTGGGGTTTACATCCCGGAAAGCCATCACGCGTTGGTCGTCTAACACCACATTGGCCTTGATTTGGCCGGCGACGATTTTACAAAAAATACACTCGGTCACACGGCCCCCAATGCAATTTTTTCGACGAACTGTGACGATTCCACCCGTCTATGTGAAAGACCAAATTTGACTTCGCTTAACGGAACGTCCACGCGAATGTAGTTGTCCGTCCACGCCTCGCCCGTCGGTTCCGGCAACACTTCGCGTTGCGTCCCTTCAAACCGGCGGTAAAAATTCTCTCTTAAAACTTTGTCGACCTCACCGAGTCGCTTCGCTCGTTCGGTCACAATCCGCGGATCCAGCGGTTTTAGCTGCGCGGCCTTTGTTGTCTCGCGGGCCGAGAACCGAAACACATGCAGCCCCGACAATTCCATTTCCTCTATGTTACGGACCGTTTCTTCAAATTGTTCAGGCGTCTCCGTCGGGTAACCGACCATAACGTCCGCTGTTAAACCGCAGTCCGGCAATTTCCGTCGCACCGCGCGCACGCGCTCTTTGTAAAAATCCACGTTGTACCAGCGCTGCATCGCTTTCAACACCGGCGTGGATCCCGATTGCATCGGGATGTGGAAGTGCCGACAAATCTTTGGTTCTTGGGCGACGTAATCGATCAGTTTGTCCGTCACCTCGGTCACTTCCAACGACGACAACCGAATGCGAAATTTTCCGGGGATCGCGACCAGCGCTTTTAGGAGTTCGAGCAAGTCATGCTTGCTGCCCCCTTCCGTTTTGCTCCGGTACAACCCGAGTCGGATCCCCGTTAAAACGATTTCCTGATACCCGTTCGCCAAGAGCGCTTTTGCTTCCGTTAAAACTTGGTCCACAGGTTTGCTCCACATGTCCGGCCGCACCGTCGGAATAATGCAGTAATTGCACGGCGCCTGGCAGCCGTCTTGAACCTTTAAGAACGCCCGCGTCCGACCCGCAAACTGATGAATACCGAGCGGCTGCTGGCTCACTTCGAACCCGACACACGACGGCAATTCGTCCTTTTCCTGATTCGTATAGATCTCGATGCGATCCGAAATCTTCTGAATCTCCTCCGGCGCGCGGGTCGCGTAACAACCGGTCACAATCGTTCGCGCCGTCGGGTTTGACCGCAAAACTTTCCGAACCAACTGCCGGCATTCCTTGTCCGCGAAGGCTGTTACGCTGCACGAATTAATCAAACACAGATCCGCATCTTCGGGTTTCTGCACATGAATATCGCCCGGCCCCGTTAGACGGTGCCGCAGCAACTCTGTTTCGTATTGGTTGACTTTGCAACCAAATGTGAAAGACCAAATTTTCATTCGCTTTCCTTGCGAACGAACCCTGCGTAGCCATCGGCGAAGCAGGGCTTAACTGGATTTAGTGTTGTCGTCATCGGATTAAGCTCGCCTTAAGATTCGGTAAAATTTCTGTAACGTTTTTAGCGTTCAGGCCTGTATTTTTGATAAAGGCAGCCCCAAAATACCTTTTTTATCACGCGGCAACCCGTACCCCGCGAATTTCCGCGGGCCCCTTTCTCAGATCATGCAAGTGATGATTGGAAATGTAGATGGCGTGGTTTATTGGTTTGACGACCAATGAGGCGTACCGAATAGAGTCACGGGCCATACGAAATTCGTCGAGTTGCGTCTGAGCAAATGTCCACGCGATCATCAGCGCGCTGTATCCTTTAAGACCGGGATCACGGTCGAGCCGATTTTGGAATCGATATTGGTCGCTTTCGTTGACATACACTCCAACGTCGAATGCCTCTCGTAAGTCTTGGTCGGCCAACGAAAGAACGCCTTCAAAAATATAGAGATCTAGATTCTTGGGGTCGGTTTCAACTTCCTCGTATCGCCTGATGTCTTTCCTGCGGTCGGCCGTCCGTCCGAAAAACGGTCGTTCGCTCGCAAGCGACTCAACCATGGCGCCGACCTTGTCGCGTTCGTACATGGCCAAGCCTTCCAATCCTTTATCATGTCTTTGCTGACGCGACAGAAGGTACGCATCCATGCTTTCTGATTTGGACCTCAAATTGATCGATGCAGCCACCCGGGCGAGATTCGTTGCAAATGTACTTTTCCCTCCGCCGGCACCTCCTGCGACGAGAATCTTCAACGGTTTACCCGGAACTCGAAACTTCATCAAATGCTCAAGAACTTCCCGCACAAATTCCTCGTCGGACAACTTCCCGGAAAGAGGAATGTTCTTGAATCCTTTAGAAAAAACGCGCAGCGCCGACGGATACTTTGGCAACAGAATATCGAGATCCGCAATGCCAATCGGATGAAAAAAATGATCAATAACCGCGTACGGAGAGATAATTTTTGACTGCGCCGCCTTTCGAAGTTGGGCCGAAATCCATTCGAGCACCCGCTTACGGTCTTCATCGTTTTTCGGATTAAATAGTTTCATTGTACGCACATACCAATCGACCAGTTGGTCTCCAGTTGTAGTGGCCAATTTTTGAACCGCATCAATCGATTGATCGTTTGGAATTTCAACCGAGAACACTCGCTCGTCCGGCAATGCCTTATCTCGAAATGTGGTCCAAATTACAAACGCTTTCGAAAGTTGGCCGACAAACACAAACGAGTGCCGTGCGATTCGCAGCGTTCCGATACAGCACCGTGTCCCGAGACCGAGAACCGTTCGAAACAGTTGGACCGCCTCCGATCGATACCGCGTACGGAGAGCGCGTGCGAGAATACGCTCTGAAATCAGCTGTTCGGTTTCACGGGCCAGTGGCTCCGCGGCCAAAAATGATTTGTCGTCCTGAAAAAGAAAGTTCAAATACGAACTGCCGGCATTCGTGCCGCCTTTTGGCATATTGGGAACAAAAGTGACCACGCGGCAACCGGCCTCAACCAAACGCTGATCGATCCCCGACGTGTGAAAACCGCCCGCCACCAACGCTATCGTGCTATTCGTCGTGAACTTCGAACGCGCAATTTCCTTTAAAACATTTTGCGCCATGCGTTCATCGCGAAGTTCCGCTTGCTCGTAAAACTTTTCAAACGGTACGAGAGTCCGCGGTCGGAGCGCCGGAAAGGATTCGCGAGACAGTCGTTTGTATTCCTGCCATTCGGCGCTTCGCAACGAAAATCTCACAAGCTTCCGCGCCAATTCCATTCTACGGGACGCTCGGACCAGCCACCTTTCTTCTTCGGTTTTGCAAAGCGAAAAATAGGCGGACAACAAATTGACGTCATCGAATTGTTGGCCTCGGCGTCGACAGGCTTGCACGTGGCAATCGAACAAAGAAAGTTTCGAATTGAAAAAGCTCGATTTTCTCTGTTGAAGCCAGCTTTCCGCCGCTTCCAATTCTCGGAATGCAAATGGTACGCCGTGCTGCGAAGCACGATACGCATCAACGTTCAAACGGTAATGTTCGCGATCATCGATCCCGACGATCCGTGGAAAATGTTTCTCGCGCAACGCCGCGTAGATTGGCCCCGGAATTTCGTTCTGCATCATCATTTGATCGGCGACCGCCGCTACGATTTCGCGACCCGTGAATTTTTGAAAATGGGACAGGTTAACCGGTTCAAACGCGCCTTCGAGCGCGACCGCATCAATGCTCCGAATGCGTCTCAATTCTTCAATTGTGCGTGCAATATTTCGCTGCACGTCCGGATTGTGGTGAACATCTTGAATATGGAAAACCGTTGGCCCCGTTTGCCGAGACGGAGAAAGGACTTTTCGTTTTCCTAAGTGCTGCAACGAGTCAAAATCAGTAAGGGCTCCAAACGCAACATTCGAAAAAAAATAGGCGGGTGTGATCAGAAAGCAAATGGTCCTCAAAAAAGGAAAACGCATTCAGGGATTTTAACGAAGAGGACGGAAGAATCTCTTAAGAACAGGTAACCGATCTGTAAATTAAAGATTTCCGAGTTCGTAATTCACAAGCGCCAGAGCGACAAGACCGGCCGTCTCGGTGCGGAATGTGAAATTGCCCAGGGAAACCAGCTTTGCGCCGTGGGCCGTGAGCCAGGCGGTTTCGTCCTCGGAAAAACCGCTTTCGGGACCAATAAACAGGTTAATTTTCTGGGGCGGAATGCCTGCGATGGGAGCCAGAACATCCCGCAATCTCGCGGCGCTTTTGTCGAGAACAAACACCAAGGACATGCCTTCCTGTACGTCGCTGGCCAACCCGTCGAGCTTACGGAGTTCGCCGATTTTGGGAATGGATGGGCGATCGCATTGCTTGGCGGCCGCTTCGGCAACCCGTTCGTAGCGGCTTTTCTTTGCCTCGCTCAAGTCGTCGACGTGCACAGGGTTCTTCTTGCTCGTGAACGGAACAACGCGGTCAACCCCGAGCTCAACTGCTTTTTCGATTACGTAATCGAGTTTTGATCCTTTTGGCAAACCTTGAAACAACGTCACAAACGTGGCCTTCGATTTTGTTGCCAGTTTTTGAAGGATCGTCCCTTTTACTTTGGTTGGCGTAACGGTGGTGAGCTGACCTTCGAATTGTCCGCCTTCCCCATCAAATAGAGAGACGGTCTCGCCGGATTTTATTCGGAGAACTTTTGAAACGTGATGCGACTCTTTTTCATCGAGGACGAACGTATTTCCGACAACATTTTCGGGACGAACAAAGATGTGAGACATGAAAGACGTTAGCTGCCGAAGACGCGCTTAAACATTCCTTCGTCGTTCGAGATGTTTGTTTCTCCAAACTTGATCGCTAAGTCGTGAATCATTTTCCGTTCCTCTTTCGATAGCTTCTTGGGCACGTTCACTTGCACGCGCACATACAAATCGCCCTTGGAACGGGACTTAAGCTGCGGGAGCCCGTGACCAGCCACGCGGAAATGAACACCGGGCTGAGTTCCGGCCGGAATCTTTAAGCGTACCGTCCCGTCCAGCGAGGGGACCGATATCTCGCCGCCGAGAGCGGCCAACGGGAACGAAATCGTGACGTCCGTGATGAGGTTCGCACCATCGCGCTCGAAGCGTTTGTCTTCTGCAACGTGCACAACCACGTAAAGATCTCCCGCTTGCGCCCCACGTTCGCCCGCCTCACCGGAACCCGCAATACGCAGCGTCGTGCCGTTCTCAACTCCCGGCGGAATGCGAACCTTTACCTTTTTGTTTTTGCGAACCCGGCCGGCTCCCGAACACTGCGGACAGGGATTTTCAATAATCTCCCCATACCCGCGACATCGCGGACACGTTTGCGCCATCGTGAAAAATCCGTGCGACACGCGAACTTGTCCGCGCCCGCGACAATCGGGACACTGTTTTTTCCCGGTACCAGGTTTCGCTCCGCTGCCCGCGCAGTTGCTGCAAGCTTCGTAGTTCGGTACGTCGAGCGTAACGTCGGTTCCCGTCAGAACTTGCTGCAGCGTCACTTCCTGATCGACGCGCAGGTCACGTCCGGGCTGGCCACCGCCACGCTGAGCGCGCTGACCCTGACCGCTGAACGCCTGCTCGAACATCTCGCCAAAAATATCGCCGAGATCCCCGAATCCGCCGAAACCTTGACCTCCGGCGCCACCGCGGAATCCGCCCGCACCGGTCGCGCCTTCGACGCCCGCGTGGCCGAACTGATCATAGACGCCTTTCTTTTCGGGATCCGAAAGCACGCTATAAGCCTCGTTCAATTCCTTGAACTTTTCTTCGGCTTGTTTGTCGCCCTGATTTTTATCGGGATGGTACTTGATCGCCTGCTGACGGTACGCGGCCTTTATCTGTTCCGGCGTGGCGCCCTTCGATACCCCGAGGACTTCGTAATAATCTCGCTTGGCCATCAGGAGGGCGCTTTACCGAAACAATATTTGCGTTTGGGGAAACAGCGCATTTTTATTTCTTGCCTTCGTCGACAATCTCGGCGTCCACAACATCATCGGGCTTTTTCCCGTGGCCGTTTACGTCGGACGTGGCACCCGCGCCGGCCGTGCCGGCTGCCGCGCCCGGTGCCTGTTTTTCCGCGGCCGCTTTGTACATTTGCTCGGCCAGCTTGTGCGACGCCTTGAGAAGTTCGTCTTTGGTCGATTTAATCTTCTCGAGATCCTCGCCCTTCAACGCTTCTTTGACGGCCGCCGCCGCCTTCTCGATGCTCTCTTTTTCCTCTTTCGCGATTTTGTCGCCCTGTTCTTTCAGCATGTTTTCCACGTTGTAGACGACACTGTCGGCTTCGTTTCGCGTTTCAATTTTCTCTTTGGTCTTTTTGTCCTCTTCAGCGAATCTCTCCGCTTCTTTGACCGCTTTCTCCACGTCGTCCTTCTTCATCTTTGTCGAAGCGGTAACCGTAATGTTCTGGCTCTTGCCCGACGCCAAGTCTTTGGCTGTCACGTTCAAGATTCCGTTCGCATCAATGTCGAAGCTCACTTCAATCTGAGGCACGCCTCGCGGTGCTGGGGGTATACCGGTCAAGTCGAAATTTCCGAGCGACAGATTGTCTTTGGCGAGCGGACGTTCACCTTGAATGACGTGCACCGTCACGGCCGGCTGATTGTCGGCTGCCGTCGAGAACTTTTGCGACTTGCGCACGGGAATCGTGGTATTCCGATCGATGAGCGGCGTGGCGACGCCTCCCAGCGTTTCGATCCCGAGCGTGAGCGGCGTGACGTCCAAGAGCAGCACGTCTTTCACCTCGCCGGTCAGCACCGCCGCTTGCACGGCCGCGCCCATAGCGACGCATTCCATCGGATCAATACCACGTTCCACTTTGCGCCCCACCGTATCTTCCACGAATTTTTGGATGACCGGCATGCGTGTCGGACCACCGACCAAGATGATCTTCGTGATCTGGTTCGGTTCAAGCTTCGCATCGGACAATGCTTGGTGAATTGGAGCTTTGCAACGGTCCACGATCGGACGAATCAATTGTTCAAGTTTCGCCCGCGATAGTTTTTGCGTTAAGTGTTTCGGTCCCGACGCATCGGCCGTAATGAACGGCAGGTTGATATCGGTCTCAAGCGTCGTCGAAAGTTCAATCTTCGCCTTCTCAGCCGCTTCTTTGAGTCGCTGCGTGGCCATCGCGTCGTTGCGAACATCGACGCCGGATTCTTTCTTGAATTCTTCGGCGATGTGGTCGATCAAGATCTTATCCATGTCGGTTCCGCCGAGCTGGGTGTCACCGCTCGTCGACACGACTTGGAACACGCCGCCGCCAAAGTCCATGATCGTGACGTCAAGCGTTCCACCACCCAAGTCAAACACCATGATTTTTTCATCGGCGCCTTTTTTATCGATACCGTAGGCCAAACAGGCGGCGGTGGGTTCGTTAATGATGCGCACAATGTCCAAGCCCGCAATCGTGCCGGCGTCTTTCGTCGCTTGGCGCTGATTGTCGTTGAAGTACGCGGGCACGGTCACAACCGCTTTTTCTACCTTGTCGCCAAGATAGGCTTCAGCGTCGCGGCGAACTTTCTGCAGAATGAACGCCGACAACTGTTGCGGCGTGTATTCTTTGCCATTCACCTTGTATTTAAAGTCGGTGCCCATCTTGCGCTTGAACGTGGTCAGCGTTCCTTCGGGGTTCGACACGGCCTGACGACGCGCCGGTTCTCCAATCAAAAGCTGAGAGTCGCCTCCTTTCGTAAACGCCACATACGATGGGAAAGCTTTTCCGCCGAGCGTTGTTCCTTCTGCCGACGGAATAATGGTCGGCTTTCCGCCTTCCATCACGGCCGCGGCCGAGTTCGATGTTCCTAAGTCAATTCCAATTATTTTTGCCATAACACTTCCTCCTTAAATTTTCGTCTCTTTAATTCGTCCCCCTGGCATGTCTCAAGCCAGGATCCACTTAAAATGGGCCCTGGATAGAGACATTCCAGGGCGACGGCTTAATCTTTCTTTTCTGCTGGCGCGGCCGCGACGCTGACGCGCGACGGTCGCACAATTTGATCGTTCAGTGTGTATCCACGTTGGATCTCATCAACAATAGTTCCCTCTTCGAGTTCCGTTGAAGGCACACGCGCTATCGCTTCGTGTTTCGACGGATCCAGCTTTTCGCCTTTTGCTTTGATCGGCTTCAAGCCTTGATCCGCCAAAAATTTTTCAAACTGCATAAGGACCATCGAGAGACCTTTCTTCATGGCTTCGATGTCGGTCGCGTTTTTCGTCGACGCCTCCGCATGAATCAATGAATCCGTGAGCGAAATAATTTGCAACAACACATCTTCTTTCCCGGCCTTACGCGATTCAACCACGCGCGTTTCGCTGCGTTTGCGGTAATTTTGAAACTCCGCCGTTAAACGCAGCAACTGATCGAAAACGTCCTTCTCTTTCGCCTTCGCCTCTTCGAGCGACTGCCGGAGAATCTCCAGTTCCGAAAGTTTCTGTTCGAGTTCCGGCCGAATCTCCGGTTCCGAATTTTTCGGCACGTCAGTCATTGCTCTTCTTCCCCTTTAGCTGTTTCGATTCTTCGCCCTGCAAAAATTTCTCCATCAATTGCGCCACCGTGTTCACAATCGCCATCATGCGTTCGTATTCCATTCGCTTCGGCCCCAAAATGCCGAGAACACCCATCGGCCGGCCGTGCATGTGAAAACCCGACGACACAACACTAAAATCTTTCAGCTCCGGAAAATATTCGGAGCCGATGCGCACCTGCAAACCGTCTTTTGTCAAGCCGCGCGTCAGCACCTCGCTCAAGGCTTGCTTCTCGTCAATAAACTGAGAAAAGTTGCGCATTGTTTCGACATCGTGCAGTTCCGGGAATTTCCAAACATTGCTGCTGCCTTCCAGATAAATGTCCTTTCGAACTTCGGCACCAAACAAATACTTCGATAACGTTTGCAACAAATCGAGTTGCTCATTGCGCTGACGATGAAATTGATCGAGCACTTCCAAGAACCGGAGCTGCGCATCGCTGAACGAAAGCCCGGCCAACCGTTCGTTCAAGAAACGGGAGGCGTTGCGAAGCGTGTCATCATCCGGCACGCGTTCAACTTCGATCATTTGATTACGAACGAAACCGGTGTCCGATACCAGGACGCCCAAAATTTGCGTGTGGCTTACCGGAATCAGTTCCACGCGGCGCAAATGTTCGGTCTCCACTTTTCCCGGCAGCACAAATCCGGTGCAGTTCGACAGCGCGGATAAAAGTCGCGTGGTGGAAAGCATCAATTCATCGATCTCGCGGCGGCGCCGAGTGTATTCTTCTTTAATTCTCTGCTCTTCCTCGTGCGCGAGTTTCTGAACTTGCGCAATGGAGTCCACATAGAACCGATAACCACGGTCCGTTGGAATTCGGCCCGCGGACGTGTGCGGATGAGTGAGATACCCCTCTTTCTCGAGATCCGCTAGAACATTGCGAATTGTGGCCGGCGAAAGGTTCAAACGGTAGTTCTCAAGAATGGTGGACGACCCGACCGGTTTGCCCGTCCTTATATATATATGGACGACCGCCTGGAGCATCTTCTGCTTGCGCGCCAAATGTTCGTCTGTGGGTAATATTCGCATGACTTAAATAGCACTCATCCTTTCTGAGTGCTAAGCCTAGCAGGGATGATTATTTTTGTCAAGCAGCCGTAGGGACTGCTAACTTTGTTTTATTCGACGAGCTGAAACGCTTCAAAAGCCTTGGAATCGGGAATCCATTTTTCGGCTTTCGAGCGCCCCGAAAGGACATGGTTCGCCGCGACGAATCCCATATCGAGCGAGTGATGCAGATTGTTATAAAAAAACAATCCAGGTCGGCCGTTAAAAATCAAGTTCTCAATTCCGCGTTCGTATTCCAACAGCACGTTGAGGTTTTTTTCGAAGTCGACATCCCACACCGGATAAACCGACCCCAGTTTAACCGTGAAATATTCGGTGACATCGGCGCGATTCAGTAATCCATGTTTTTCGAGCGGAGCGACCGCGCGTTCGAAAATTCCGTTGTCGTCCATCTTCCAAAGATCGTCGCTTTCCCAGCACGGGATCTCAAGACCGAGCACCGTTTTTCCCGGGACGTCGACCGTTTTTGAGCTGTGATTTTTTTGTTCCCACACGCGACCGTACGGAAATTCGGCCGGCGGAAAGTAAAGCGACGTGTTTTTCGAATAACGATCTTTGTTTAAGACCAAATAAAGAAGAATCAAGCGCCGCGTCTTCAAACGTTTCGCAGCCTCGAGCACAGGCGTCGGCGGCACGGGTTTAACGATTTCAAAGAAGTATTGGATTGGAATTGTCGTCATCACGATGGCCGGGTTCTCTTCGGTGACAGACTGGCCGTTCTTTTCGTAGACAACCCGTGTCACCTTGTTCCCATTAACGACGATTTCTTTGACCGTGGAATCCACACTCACTTCGCCGCCGGCCTTTTCGAATTCCTCGGTCATACGCTCCATGATGTGACCGAACCCTTTTGGTGGATAAAGAAAACAATTGTCCGGAAAAAACTCGGACCGGAATTTTGCGGGCCGACGGCCGGTCAAAACTTCCCATGCGATCTCGAAAAGACTCGCAATCGCGATGCGCTGACGCGCGAAGCGTGCGGCCAACTTGGGAAGCGGGGTCCCCCACACCTTCTCGATGAGCGGTCGAAAAATTAGACGGGTCACTTCGCTGCCAAAATGATTCATCACCCACTCTTCGTAGGTCACCTCCCCCGATTTCTTCGGACTCAATATCGCCGCAAGGTATGTCGAAATTAGTTTGAGCGACAAGGACGGTGGAATTTGCGTGAGCAAGTTTTTAAGACTGAACGGGTAACTGATGAACCGATCGCCGAGCCAAATTTCGCCTTGGTATTTCACCACAATCAATTCGCCGTTCAAAAGATCGGAAACAAAATCGTTCACTTCTTTGTTGTGCGGAGTAAACCGGTGCGGACCCAAATCCAACGTGAAGGGTCCATGCTGATAGGATTTGCAGAGGCCGCCGGTCCACGGCAGCCGTTCAATCAACTTCACCGAACGTCCGGCCTGTGCGAGTTTCACGGCGGAGGCGAGCCCCGTGGGACCCGCGCCGAGAATCAAAATCTTTTCGCTCATTTGGCTCCCAATTTAAAAACGTCGCGAAAGAAAACACCAAATTGGCCAAACGGCTGCGGCGGAATTTGCTCTTTCAATTCAAACAAGAAAACCGAATGCTCGTAGCCGGCGATCCCCTTCACGTTCACAAGATTCAAATGCTGATCCGCAAATTCCGTGAACGCCTTTCTACCGGTGTCATTCCACGGGAAAAGATTGTAACCCTCCAACCGCATGGTTTCCGGAACGTTCACAAGCAGATGCGTAAAACCTTGGCTTTTCATTTTTTCGTAGAGCGTGTTTCCGTCGGTGCTCGCGTTCGCCCACAACACAAGCGGCACCCAATCGTGCACGCTCGAATACCAGAATCGCTTGGGAAAACCGAAAACCTGTTCGTTTCCAAGAATGTAGATTCGACACGGCTCTGGAAGCTTTTCCAGATCCTCTTTCATGACGTTCCAGGGCCACAAATTGAGACCGTTGTGCATCGTGGCCGAATATTCGTTGCGTGATATTTTTCCAAACAACAGTGGCAACGGATGATATTGCCCTTCCATCATCATGAAAATCCAACCCATCTGGTAAACAACGATTCCGACGATGACCGAACGCACAAACCAACCGCTCACTTTCAATTTCTCGACGACCACAGACAGGCCACCCGCCAACAACACGCTGAGCAAAAAGAATCCGGCCATCAGGTAGCGAATCTGTCCGAGAAACTGCAGCTGCAACGCAAAATAACCGAAGCTCGCCAATGCCAAAAACCGAATCGAACGCTCCTTTACGTTTAGCAACAGCACGAGCGGCAGAAGCCCGAGGGTGAGCGGGCCAACAAAGTTGAAATTCGAAATTTCGAGGAATGTGAGCCGCCACGGGTACGTGACAAATTCAACCGCTGTCTTCGGTTTGTTCGTCTTCGTCACATCCTTTTCGGCCATCATTCTCACTTCGTTCAAGCCGCGGCTCTCAAAAAATTTTGCGCCAATGGGATAAACCGGGTTTCCGGTCCAAACATAATTTCGGACAAGCCACGGCGAAACAACGCCGGCGGCCACCACCGATAACACAAAGCCGGAAAGAAATAGAGTGGACACCTTCACTCGTCGATAGGAAAGAAAAAGCATTAGTACACCGGTCAACATCAGCACGACCACGCCGGGATACTTGATCGCAAAACATGCGCCAGCAAAAAGTCCCACGAGACAGGCCCACGCGACCTTATCCGATTCGCTTTCGCTCCATTTCCATAAACAATAAACGGTCATTACAAGAAAACTGCCGATCGAGGCGTCGATCGCCGTCGACCAAATATTGAGTTGCACAACAGGAATCGAAGCGACAAACAAACACGCCCACGGCGCGAAGCGGCGCCAACCAAAAACTCTGCACAATTCCGTGATACCAGCAAGTCCAGCGATAAAGAACGACTGATTGATGAGCTTCGCGAACGTGCTGCCGTCCAATCCCACGCCCATTACATAAAGCATGTGCACAAGCATCGGAGCGCGCGACGGATACATGTTCGTGAGATTCACGATGCGCCCTTCGTTCACGAACATCTGTGGAAGACCCAAATGGTAAACGAGCGCGTCGTAAAAAAGCTCGGGCACGAAGGCCATCGAAAACGCAATCGCATACAACAGCACCACCAGCACCGACGCCGGCGATGCGAAAATTTTAGAAAACCGAATGGGAAAGACCGCCCGGTAAATTGCGGCCAGAAATTCACGGGAGAGAAAAAACGAAACCGCCGCAGCACCGATAAGGAGTCCGAGCAAAACCGGTGGATGGTAAAGTTTTAAAAAGCCAAGACCCGTCAGCGCGAACGAGAACTCCATTGCGCCCACCAGGAAAGACACCACCGTCAAACCCAACAACGACATGTTTTGCTTGAGCGTAGTGGGCAACGACACGTGGCCACATCCAACGGAGCCCACGACAAATAACGCGCCGAGCATAAGCGACTTAAAATAACCGGACAGCGCTTTTAGGAAAGGAACAAAAGAAAAATCAGCGAACTGGCCGAGGTACGAAAACATCGCATCAAACGAGACCGGAAACTTGTTTTCGAACCGGAGCACAACAAAAACAAGCCACACACAAATGGACCAACCGAGAACGGATTTCCAAACAGGCGGCGCGGGCTCCGAAGGAACCGGTGAGACGGTGACAGGGCGGCGGTCTTTTTTCTTCAACTCGGGTCGGTGGCCCTTTTGGGCGCGCGCAGCAGAAGTAACATGACAAACCCAAAACCCAGAAACACCAACGCGAAGCAATACATCACCATCGAAAAGAAAAACCAGTTCGCGTCTTCACCGAAGATCGATATGAGAAAAGCCGCGGATCCAACAGAAAACGGCAACAACATGAGCAGCACGCCGGCTTTAAGCGGGTTGTAATAGACAATGGTCTCTAGCATCAGCTGCAACGTGCGCAGCGTATCCCGCACGTAACGAACCTTGCTGGAACCAACGCGCGACAAATATTCAATCGGTTCAAAATGGACGAAACGGTAACTGCTGAGGAACGACAACGTGATCGTTGTCGAAAACGAAAAACCGCGACACAACCGCGGCAACATTTCCTTAACGACGGATTTCCGCATCAACCGAAGCCCCGAATTCACGTCGGGAATCCGGTAGCCAACCACAAACTGTGCGAGCGCCAAAAACACGAGCCGCGCCGGGTGCTTAAAAACGGTTCCCCAATAATTTTTCCCTTGGCGAGCGCCGATCACCATGTCGTGATGATCGGCGTATGGCAGAAGTTTCAAAAGTTCTTTCGCCGGGTACGAGCAATCGGCATCGATCGTGGCAACCCAATCGTAGGCGGCGTGCTCAATGCCCGTGCGCAGGGCGCCGCCGTACCCCATGTTTTTCGGATGGGAAATAACTTTGGCTCCGGTTTTCTCGGCGGCCGACACGGTGTTGTCTTTCGAACAATCATCAACAACGATGATTTCGTATTTCCAGTCGGAATTTTTTAATGCGTCGTTGAGATCAGCGACAACGTTCGTTATCGCCTTTTCTTCGTTGTACGCTGGGATGAGAATAGAAACGTTTTTCTTGAGCGGCGGAAGACAATTTGGGATGAGTGCCATTAACTCGTTCAGCTCCCTCACACGAATTGTTCAAACAACAGATTCGACAACAACCAACCTTTCGGCGTGAGACTATACATTCCTTTTTCGAGCACGGCCAGACCTCGTTCAAGGAACGTCTGCGTCATCGGCACATCGAGTCCATTTAATGTCTCGTGCGCGATGCCGCGCTTCAGTCGCAGCGCCAACATCGCCGATTCCTTTTGCCGCTCGTTTGCTTCAAGCACCACGTCTTCAACCAAACTTTGTTCCGACACGCGCGCTTTGTCGAGATACGTCTTCAAGTGCGGCGTGTTTTTAAACCGGCGCCCGTCGACGTAGCTGGTGCTCGAGATACCGATGCCGACGGTATTTTTGTTTTGCCAATAAAGCAGATTGTGCTGCGATTCGCGACCGGGTTTTGCGAAGTTGGAAATTTCGTAATGACCGTACCCGTGCGCCACGAGAAAGTCCGCGGCAAACAAATACATATCGGCTTCAAGATCGCCGTTTACCACAAACCCATCGCGACCAAGCTTCGTGCTGGGTTCGACTTTAAGAGCATACGTTGAAATATGTTCCGGATGGAGCTTTACGACCGATTCCAACGTTTCGTGCCAGTCCTTCAATGTTTGCCCCGGCAAACCAAACATCAAATCAATATTGATGTTCTGAAATCCCAATGAGCGAGCGCTTTCAAACCGATCCAAAAATGTTTCGCGATTGTGCAGTCGACCGAGCTTTTCGAGCAATAGATTGTTCGTGGTCTGGACGCCGAAACTCAGACGATTGATGCCGGCGTGCTGATAAGCTTTCAGCCGGTCTCGCGTGGCGCTCTCGGGATTTGCTTCGACGGTTGCTTCGGTCATTCCGGCCATTCCAAACGTCTGGTGAATGCTGCGCATTAATTTTTCTATTTGATTTGGGGAAAGAACCGTTGGTGTGCCACCTCCAACGAAAAGCGTTTGGAGCGGCCACCCGCGATAACGTGCCATCTCCGCGGCCAACGCGGCGAGATAAGAATCGATCTGAGCGTGCCGATCCGTAAAAGTGACGAAGTCGCAATACGAACACTTCGCGTCACAGAAAGGAAGATGAACGTACAGACCAACCGGAGAGGTCATGGTGCCGGCGAATTTATTTGGCGAGTCGAAATCTCGAAAGCGGCCAGTACAACAACCATGCCTTCCCTTTGACCGCCGATACCTTGAGCGGACCCCAAAAACGGGAATCAAACGACCGATCGCGATTGTCCCCCATCACAAAAATGCAACCGGGAGGAACAATCACCGGACCGAAGTTGTCACGAATCTCGTTTCCACCGATCCCTTCGAAAAGTCCGGTCTGCCAACGTTCTTGAAACTCTTCGTTTGAATACGTCGACTTCGGATAAATGGCGTCTTCGACGTGTTGCTTGTACGGCTCCACGCGCTCAACGCCATCCACAAACACGCGCTTGTTGATGATTTCAACCTTCTGTCCTTCCAGCGCGATGCAACGTTTAATGAAATCTTTGCCGTAATGGGGATTGTCTTCGTTTTTCGCTGGAAAACGGAAGATCACGATGTCCCCCGGCGTAACTTTTTTAATCGGAAGAATCTTTTTTTCCGTGAGAGGAATTGGAAGCCCATAAATAAATTTGTTCACAAAAAGGTGATCGCCTTCGACAAACGTCATGCGCATCGATCCGGACGGAATTTTGAACGCCTGAACAATGAAGAACATCACCACCGACGCCAACAAAATGGCCGAAAATCCGGTATCGGCCCACTCAAGATTGTCTTTGATTAACGCTTCCCGCTTTTGCGCATTCTGAGAACGGTAGAAGCCCATAATTGCGCCGGTAATAAGTCCGATACCACCAAAAACAAGCGAATACGATGTGGTTTGCTCGAGTTTTTCCGAATAACTTGCGATCAGCATTCCGAGCATCGCGGCACCGGTCATCCAAAAAAGACTGTTCATGATCATGACGACCGCGGGCTTATCCAGCAATTCGTCTTTTTTCGCAGCGAGACGCACGAGATAGCCGTACACTCCACACCAAATTGATAAGAAAAAAAGTCGCGCTTCCATTTATTTCTCCCGTTTATATTTTGAATCGTCGCCCGATGAACTCACTGATCTTCCGACAGCTTCAGAACCGCAAGAAACGCTTCCTGAGGAATCTCGACGGTCCCGAATTGCTTCATACGTTTCTTGCCTTCTTTTTGTTTTTCCAAAAGTTTGCGTTTGCGCGAGATATCGCCGCCGTAGCACTTGGCCAACACGTCTTTGCGCAGCGCCGGCACCGTCTCGCGCGCGATCATCCGGCCTTCGATGCGGGCCTGCAGCGGCACTTCGTACATTTGGCGTGGAATCAGTTCTTTCATTTTCTCGGTGATGCGCCGGCCCCACGCGTACGCGCCCGTTTTGTGCACGACGTACGACAAAGCGTCCAACGGTTCGCCTGAAACGAGAATCTCGAGTTTCACGAGATCACCCGCACGGTAACCGACGGGTTCATAGTCAAAAGACGCGTAACCGCGCGACAACGACTTCAATTGATCATAGAAGTTAACCACAATCTCAGCGAGCGGCAACTCGTACTGCAACCGCACGCGCGTGGTGGTCACGTATTTCATATCGATCATGATGCCGCGGCGATCTTGGCACAATTGCATGATGGAGCCCGTGTAATCGCTTGGTGTGAGAATTGTGGCGCGAACATACGGTTCCTGGATTTCGGTTTCGTGGCCGCTGTCCGGAAAATCCGCCGGGTTGTGCACCTCGGACGTCGTTCCATGTTGATCAACGACGCGATAAATGACGTTGGGCGCCGTGATGATCAAGCTTAAATCGAATTCGCGTTCGAGACGCTGGCGAATGATGTCCATATGCAAAAGACCAAGAAACCCGCAGCGGTATCCGAACCCCAGCGCCGTCGATGTTTCCGGTTCGTATTGAAACGACGAATCCGTTAAATGAAGTTTCTCGAGCGCCGTTTTCAGTACCGGATAATCGCTCGAATTGATCGGAAACATTCCGCAAAAAACAAACGGTTTCACTTCGTGATAACCCGGGAGCGCCTTTTCGGTCGGGCGTTCGACCGAGGTGATCGTGTCACCAATGTGCACCTGCGCCGCGTCGCGAATGCCGAGAATCATGTAGCCGACTTCGCCCACCGAAAGCTTTTGCGCGGGCTGAAGTTTCATTACCAGATAACCGAGTTCTTCCACGGTAAATTCTTCGCCGGAGGCCATGAACCGAACACGGTCACCGACTTTCACTTCGCCTTCCATCATACGCACGTGCACGATAACACCGCGGAACACATCGAACACCGAATCGAACAAGAGAGCGGCGACCGGCGCATCCGCGTTTCCACCGGGCGCTGGCACGCGATTAATGATGGCGTCAAGCACGGCCGGGACACCGTTGCCGGTTTTGGCGCTGATTAAGATCGGATCGTCTTCCAGACCAAGAATCTCGAAAACTTCTTCGTGCACGCGGTCCGGATCGGCGGCCGGCAAATCGATCTTATTGATAATCGTAATGATTTTTAGGCCAGCATCCGCAGCAAGGCCTGCGTTTGCCATCGTTTGAGCTTCAACACCTTGGCTGGCATCCACGACCAACAGCGCGCCTTCGCATGCGTTTAGGGCGCGCGAAACTTCGTAGGTAAAATCCACGTGTCCGGGCGTATCAATGAGGTTTAAAATCTTTCCCTGGTATTCCATCCGCACGGACTTCGCTTTGATCGTGATGCCGCGTTCGCGCTCGAGTTCCATCCCGTCTAAAATTTGACCGCGCATATCGCGCACGGCGACCGTGCCAGTGAGCTCCAGCAAGCGGTCCGCCAAGGTGGACTTTCCATGGTCGATGTGAGCAATGATGCAGAAATTTCGAATATTGTCTGGCATGAAACTGTTTCCGTTTAGAGAGCGGAGGGTAGGGCCGACTGCTGCCGCTGCTGCATCGCGAACAGACGCAAAATGCGCTGCGATGATTCCACGCTCGACGCGTTCATCACATCTTTCGTCAATTGAACACAATCGGCGTAGCTTGTGGAACGAATCACTTCTTTCACTTTTGGAACCGCGCTTGGTGAAACCGAAAGCTCGTCAATATCCAATCCAATCAGAATGGGCACAAGTTCCGGCTCCGATGCCATTTCGCCGCACACGCCCACCCATTTGTTTCCAATATTGTGCCCCGCTTTCACGGTCTGATCGATAAGCCGCAAAACCGCCAAATGCAGCGGCTGATACAAGTTCGCTACATTTTCGTTCACACGGTCCACCGCCAACGAGTACTGAATCAAATCGTTTGTTCCGATAGAAAAGAAATCGACCTCGCGAGCGAGAATATCAACGACGAGCGCCGCCGACGGCACTTCCACCATCATGCCGACTTCGAGCGCTTCATCAAACGGAATCTGTGCTTGGCGGAGTTCGCTTTTGACTTCCTGAAGAATTGCGTTGGCGGCACGAAGCTCATCGAGCCCCGACACCATGGGGTACATGATTTTTATTTTTCCATCAACGGACGCGCGCAAGATCGCGCGCAACTGCGTCTTGAACACCTCGGGAAATTTCAAACACAATCGAATTCCGCGCAAACCCAAAAACGGATTGTCCTCGGGCGAAACGCCGCCCATCCCAAGAGATGACATTTTGTCGCCTCCCAGGTCGAGCGTACGCACAATGACCGGATACGGAATCGAGGCCCGCACCGCTTGGCGGTAACTCTGATACTGTTCTTCTTCGGTGGGCGCATGACGTCGATTCAGGAACAAAAATTCGGTTCGAAACAGACCAATGCCCTCCGCGCCGTGCGACAACGCCACTTTCACATCTTCGGAGGTTTCGATGTTCGCGGCCAGCGTGACACGGTGACCGTCGGTTGTCTGCGCGGGCAAATCGCGCAATTTTTCCAAGCGGCGTTCTTCGTCGAAGCGGCGGCTCTGCTCCACCTTGTAACGCGTCAGTGTCGCCTGATCGGGCTTCACAATCACGAGGCCTTCATGACCGTCAACAATAATAAGATCGCCCGTGCGAATGCGGCTGGTGACATCGCGCATACCGACGACGGCAGGTATTGTCATCGACTGCGCAAGCAACGCCGCGTGCGATGTTTTTCCGCCGATGTTCGTGGCAAAACCGATCGCTGCGTGCTCTTTCAAATTCATTGTATCGGTTGGAGTGAGATTGTGTGCGATCACAATCGAGGGCTCGGAAATGGATTGCAACGTCTTCTTCTCATGCCCCATTAAGTGCCGCAGCACCTTATGGCCGACGTCCAAAATGTCGTATTTGCGGTCACGGAAATATTCGTCTTCGAAATTTTCCATGACTTTGATGGTGCGATCGATGATTTGCGTGAGCGCATATTCAGCGTTCACATGCTGCGTTTCGATGAGCTTGATCACGTCTTTGTTGAGGAACGGATCGTTCAGAATCAACAAATACGCATCCATGAGCTTCGCGTGCGACTTACCGAAAACCTTGAGCGCTTTGTTGTGGATCGTGTTCATTTCGTCTTTCGTACGACCCAGCGCGTAACGGAAGCGTGCGACTTCGCTTTTAATGCGTTCTTTCGGAATTTCCCAACGTGGAACCGCGACGTCTTCGTCTTCCATGACGAACGCCGGCCCGATCGCGATTCCATCGGAAGCGGCGACGCCACGAAGATAAAGCGCGGTGTCTTTCTGTTCGCTCAAAACTTACTCCGCTTCGGCATCGTCATCGAAACGACGCGCGAACAAGTCATCGAGGGCGGTCAAAACGTCGTTTTCGTCCGGTCCGTCGGCCTTGATCGTGAGCGTTGTTCCGGGGCCCGCGGCCAACATCAAGAGTCCCATGATACTTTTGCCGTCGATCTCACGTTCGTCTTTCACAATTTTTACCGAGCTCGTAAACCGGCAGGTCGTTTTCACAAAAAGGGACGCTGGCCGCGCGTGCAGGCCGAGACGGTTACTGATGGTGTAATTTTTCTCAATCATGGGTTCGGTTAGTTCGTTGGTACGTTTGTGTTCGATAAAACAGAAATTGTTTTCTTCGCATCTTCCGAGACTTTTCGTGCCAGCGCATCAAGCGTCATTCGGTGGCGATTTGTGAGCGCCGACAACACCATGGGCAGGTTCACGCCGGTCACAAGCGAAATTGTGTGCACGTTCATAAGCGGCAACGTTGTGTTGTACGACGTGCCACCGTACGCATCGATCAGCACGAGCACGCCGCCTTCGGCTTTCAGCTGCTCAATCGTCTCGGAAACACGCTTGCGCAGCGTCGGAAAATCCAGTCGTCGCGACAAGTTCAGCGCCGCAATTTTTTCCGACTCGTGCATAATGCCGCACGCGGTTTTGAGCATATCCTCACCAAACGCGCCGTGCGTCAAAATCAAAATACCGATCATAGCTGTGTTTTAGACTCCAATGTCGCGATGCACAACCCGTGTTGGGAATTTCTTCATCGCGAGGTAATTCTTGAGCACCTCGGCCAATGCCACGCTGCGGTGTCGTCCACCGGTGCATCCAATCGCTAACGTGAGATAGCTTTTCCCCTCGTTCGAATACTGCGGAACGGTCATATCCAGCATGTTTTTTACCGTCTCAAGGAAACGTCTCGTAAGGCGCTGCGATAATACAAACTTGGACACCCGGTGATGGAGTCCCGTGAGCTTCTTAAGACTCGGAACGTAGTTCGGGTTGGGCAAGAAGCGAACATCGAGCACAATATCGGCATCGATTGGAATTCCGTATTTGTAACCAAACGACGTGACCGTAATGGTCATTTTTCTCGTCTTTTGCAGCCGGATAGCGCGCGCGAGGATGCCTTTCAGCTCGTTCGGGTTTGTGTTTGTTGTATCAATCACCCGGTCCGCAATCACGCGCAGCGCCCGCGTGCGACGACGCTCTTCGCGGATTCCGCCCGCAAGCGAAAGACCGAGGGGATGACGACGGCGCGTTTCCGAAAACCGACGCATGAGCACGTCGTCTTTCGCTTCGAGAAACAAAATCTGGTACGTGATGCCGCGCCGCGACAAATCCTGCAGCGACTTTGTGACTTCGTCGAGCAACACACCAATGCGAACGTCGATGCCCACGGCGATTTGTTTGAGTGAAACTCCACTTTCGTGGTACAGGTCCGCCAATTTTGGCAGCAGTTGCAGCGGGAGATTATCGACGCAGAGAATGCCCAAATCTTCCAGGGCGTTGAGCGCCACCGATCGGCCTGCGCCAGAGAGACCGGTAACGATGATGCAATGAAACGCCTCTCTCAGCCTTTTGCCCCTTTTGTTTTTGAGGCGGCCATCTTGCTCAAAAGTTTTTGGTTCAGATCCCGTGCAGCGAACACGCCTTCTTGTTTAAGACGCTGATTGAGCGCGGCCACTTCCAATAATACCGCGACGTTGCGCCCCGGACGCAGCGGCAAAATCACCTCGGGCACTTGGACACCAAGAATATTCGTGGTTCGGTCTTCGAGTCCAATGCGCTCATAATCGCCGTCGCCTTTCTGCATCTCAAGCTTCACGATGAGTTCAATGCGCGCGGTGTCTTTCACCGAACTTACTCCAAAAACCTGTTTCACATCGATAATGCCCAATCCGCGCACTTCCATATAGTGCTTAAGCAGCGGGCCGGCCGAACCGATCAACACGTCGCCCGGGTGATGACGAACTTCGACAACATCATCGGAAACCAAAATATGCCCGCGCTTCACCAATTCCAAACCGCACTCCGATTTGCCGCTACCGGACTCGCCCATGATCAGCACACCCAAGCTGTACACGACCGTGAGCACGCCGTGCATCATGACCATGGGAGCGAGGCGCCGTTCCAAATAAACAGACAGCTCCCGAACGAGATGCGCGGTTGTTAATGACGTGGTAAAAACAGGGATGTTGTTGCGATTGGATTGTTCAACGATTTCGGCGGTCGGTTCGTGCCCATGCGTGAGGATGACACACGGAAGATCTTTAAACGAGAAAACCTTTCCGAGCATCGCCAAACGCCGCGCGTTATCCAACGTTTGCAAATAAGCGTATTCGCCTTGCCCCAATATTTGGATGCGTTCCGGGCGAAAGAATTCGAAATATCCTGCAAACGAAAGACCCGGTCGATTTACTTCACTCACATTAACAACGCGGGTTTCCCCCGCTCGTCCCGACACCCACTCGAGCTTTAGCTCGTTGGCGCAGGAGTCAAAAAACTCTTTTATTGTGAGTTCGCTCAACGGTTAGTACTCGTCCTCTTCTCGGATGATTTTTTCGATGTCGGCGGGCACTTTGGCTTCTTTGATGGCTTGGCGGAAAAATTTGTCTTTCAGCAGGCGGGACACACGGGCAAGGGCTTTTAAATGTTGCCCCGTTGAATCGTTCGGTGCAACCAACATGAAGATGACATGGACAGGTTCACCATCGAGCGATTCAAACTGAACGCCTTTCTTCGAGATTCCGAGCGCGCCAACAAGATTTGCTGTGGATTCGGATTTTCCATGGGGAATCGCGACTCCTTGGCCGATGCCAGTCGAGCCCAACTTCTCTCGCTCCATCAGCGCGCCCAAAACCGTTTCGGCGTCCTTGATTTTGGAATTGGCGTACAACACCTGACACAATTCCGCTATCGCTTCTTTTTTGGTCGAACTTTTAACTTCCAACGTGATACACGAAGGATCAAGAAATTCAAGTACTTTCATAGTTTCCGATGTTATTTGGATTTCCGTCGGTGGTCCAAGAATCGTATTAAATTTTAAATTTTTCGCCAAGGTAAACACGCCTGGCTTCCGGATCGGTCAACAATTTTTGAGACGACCCTTCCGTCAATATTCGACCCTCGAACACAATGCTCGCGCGGTCCACAATTTCGAGCGTGGCCTGAACGTTGTGATCCGAAATCAAAATACCGAGTCCGCGTTTTTTCAGTGACTGCAACATGCCTTGAATGTCCGCTACGGTGATCGGATCAATTCCGACGAACGGTTCATCGAGCAACAGGATTTGCGGGTTGGTCGTGAGCGCCCGCGCAATTTCGCAACGCCGTTTTTCTCCGCCGGACAATGTGGAAGCCATTTGCGACCGCAGACGCGTAAGACCAAACTCCTCGAGGAGCGTGTTCACGCGCTCCTCCTTCTCGCCTTTTGTTCCTGGCTGATGCTCAAGAATGGCGCGCAAATTGTCTTCCACCGAGAGCTGCCGAAAAATGGACGGTTCTTGCGACAAATAGCCGAGACCCGAACGGGCGCGCTTGTACATCGCAAGCCCCGTGAGATTGTTGCCGTTCATGGTGACGGTGCCTTTATCCGACTGAACGAGCCCAACAATCATGTAAAACGTCGTGGTCTTACCAGCGCCGTTGGGCCCCAACAAGCCAACGATCTCTCCGGGCGAAACCTGCAGAGAAATTCCTTTGACGACTTTTCGTTTGCCGTATGTTTTTTCCAGCTTTTCGGCGATCAAGCTCATTTCGTTTTTGGCGTCTCCTTCGCTTTCTCTGTCTTCTCGTCTTCAAAAATCGCTTCGGCGTTCCCTTCGCTCGCCATTGTTTTCAGTTCCGTGTTATAAACAATTTTGTCGCCTTTGACGGTGCGCTTTCCGGTTGCAAGGGTCTGAATCACAACCGGCTGCGGCGAACCTGTGAGCGTTAGCGTGTTCTTTGCTCCTTCAAAATTTGCCTCGTCGGACCAGAACTCGTATTGCTCGCCGGTACTCGGGTCAACGGTTGAACCGTGCACGGCGCCTTTCGCAAACGCGTTCTTCACCTCGCGGAAAAAATCAATTCGGTACGCGTACAAATGCACCACGCGGGAGGAAGTCGAGGTAATAATTTCCGTATGAATCACATGCGCCTTGTTTTTCTCGGGCCCCGTCAAATAGCCGCCGCCGGCTTTCGTGTCGTAATAGCCGCTTTCGCCGTACGCGTGCCAGGTTTCGGTGGCGCTCACTTGCCGGAACAGCTGCACGTTCCCTTCGGCGTATATCTGACTACGGTCGCGGTTCGTCTTCATCTTTTTTGCCTTCAGCTGATCTCCACCGCGATCCAACTGAACACCTTCCGAAAACACCACTGACTCGCCTTTGTTCACCAGTTCCATACGACCACCTTTTATCGTGGTTTCAACGGCAAAGGCTCGCGCGGCAAACAACAGGAAAAAGGAAATGAAAATGAATTTATGCCCCACCCTACCCTCCCCACTGATGAGACGTGGGGAGGAGAGAAAAAAATTCCCTCCCGAAATTTGCGAGACCAAAAAGTGGCGGCCCCTCCCCATGCCTTGCCAATGGGGAGGGTTCGGGTGGGGAATTAATCCACCGTCCTTACTCAAAGTTTTTCTCCCGGTTGTTCGGGAATTGTTAGCGTTTCGTTGAAGATGTGCACGTGGGACATGTCGGCGGAAGCTTCCATGCCGATGCCGGTTGTGATCGAATCTTTTCTTTCAACGCGCACGGGGGCCTTCGACGTGATCAAATTTGTTTTCTTGTGATAGTGCGCCCAATCGGTGAGGAGTTTGCTGCCGTCCGTGGATATCATGACCACATTACCATCCAAATACATATCGCCTTGGTCCAAGCTCACATCGGCGGCCGTCGGTCCGCCCACCGGCGTTTTGGATTCCACCTTGGGACCCGTCGACATAATTCCACGCATCGCCGATACATCGCTCGACTTGGTGCCGTTCTCGTAGAGTTGCACACTCATGTCCTTCACGCGCATGATGTTTTTGTGTGTGAACACTTCGCCGAACGGCGCGTTCATTTCCCACTCAAGCCCACTTTCGCTGTAGGATTGCACGTGCATGGCGGTCATTTTCAACTCGGACACCTCGCGACCGTTGGCAGCGGGAGCCGTCGTGGACGACGAAGAAGCGGAGCGGCGACACGCGCTCCCTCCGAACACCGTCGCTATCGCAAGAAAGGCGAGAGCAAGTCGTCCCATTTTTTCTGGGCCCGTAGCACAAATTCCAAAACATCACGCACCACGCCACGACCGCCCTCCAGTGGAGAAACGTAATGCGAAATTCTCTTCACGTCCGTCACGGCATCGGCCGGACACGCAGCGAAACCGACCGCGTTCATGACAGGCAAATCAATAATATCGTCACCAATGTACGCCGCCTCCGAAATAGAAATGCCGGTTTTCAAAAGAATTTTTTCGAGCGCTGCTTTTTTGGCCGAGCATTTCTGAATCACGTGGGGAATACCAAGGTCGAGGGCGGAGCGCACAACGGAGTTTGAGGAGCGACCCGTGATCCAGGCAATCGTCAGCGGATTTCCGGAATCACGAAGCAAAGCCAACACCAACCGGTCCTTCGCGTTCCATGCTTTCACTTCTTCTCCGGATTCGAGCACGAGCACATCGCCATTCGTTAGAACTCCGTCGATATCCATCGCAACAAGCCTGATTTTCTTCGCCCGCGACACGAGCACGGACTTCGGCAACGGCATTATTTTTTCATCCAGGGCGTGATTTCTTTTGGAATGTCGCGAAGTTTGTACGGTGGCGGCACACGGCTTAAAAAAGTCGACACCGCAAAATACGCTATCGCCAGCACCACATACACGCCGCCCAAAACTTTCAAATGCCATTTCCATGTGGGCTGCCACATCGGCTCCACGGGCGCGGTCGGTGCGACTGGCTTGTTTTTGTCTTTTGGATTTTCCTTGTTCGGTTTCATTTCAATTCACCTCTTTCGAAACGGCATCCAATTTTTTTAGCGACGTCATGTATCTTTTGATATCGGAAAGTTTGACGGAGTTCGGACCGTCCGACAGCGCCTGGTTGGGATTGGTATGAATCTCCATGAAAAGACCCGCAACCCCGAGGCCGGTTGCCGCGCGAGCGAGCGGCAAAACGAATTCGCGTTGCCCTCCGCTGGCGTGCCCCTGACCACCGGGCAACTGAACCGAATGAGTGGCATCATAAATCACCGGATACCCGAACGATTTCATAATCGCGAGCCCGCGCATGTCCACCACGAGATTGTTGTAGCCAAACGAGCTGCCGCGCTCGGTCAGAAGAATCTTTTTGTTTCCGGTCGATTCAATTTTAGAAATCGCGTTTTTCATTTCCCAGGGCGACATGAATTGGCCTTTCTTGATATTCACAACGGCGCCTGTTTTTCCCGCCGCAATCAACAAATCGGTCTGCCGACAGAGAAACGCTGGAATTTGAATCACGTCGACGACACCCGCCGCTTCGGTTGCTTCCTCCGCTGTGTGCACGTCGGTGAGCACGGGCAATTCAAGTTCGTAACGGATGCGCGCAAGAATTCGCAGCCCTTCGCGCAAACCCGGCCCGCGAAACGAATTCAGCGAAGAACGGTTCGCTTTGTCGTACGAACTTTTAAAAATATACGGGACCTTTAGCGACGCCGCGATCTGCTTGAGCTTGCGACCCATTTGAAACGCATGCGATTCCGATTCGATCACGCACGGCCCACCGATGAGCACGATGCGCTCGTCGTTGTTGAAACGAATGGATCCGACGCTGACCGTTTTGTTCAAAGGCCCCCCATCGCCTTTTTCAGGGCCGCCGCGACAAACCCGTCAAACATCGGGTGTGCGCGCAACGGACGCGACTGAAATTCCGGATGGAATTGTACGCCAACAAAAAACGGATGCCCTTTTAGCTCGACGATCTCGGGCAATTTTTTTGCACGGAATTCGCCAACCACGTTCAATCCTTTCTTTGCAAACGACTGGCGGTAATGATTATTGAATTCGTAACGGTGACGGTGCCGTTCTTGAATGAGGGGTTTCTTGTAAAGCGAATAGGCGATGGAACCGCGACGCAGATGACAGGGATAAACGCCCAAGCGCATGGTGCCGCCAAGATTTTTAATTTTCTTTTGCTCCTCGAGCATGCTGATCACCGGGTGTGGCGTTTTCGGATCGAACTCGGTCGAATTCGCGCGCTTCAAGTTTGCAACGTTTCGCGCGAATTCGATCACCGCGACTTGCATGCCCAAACAGATTCCGAAGAATGGAATTTTGTGCGTGCGCGCGTAACGGACCGCGTTTACTTTCCCTTCGATTCCGCGATCGCCGAAGCCACCGGGAATAAGGATTCCGTGCACGCCGGCCAACTCGTCTTCCATGTCCGGAGAATTGACGTCGACATAACGAACTTCGACTTTCGCCTTGTTCGCGACGCCCGCGTGCAACAATGCCTCAGAAATGGATTTGTACGCGTCTTTGACGCCAATGTATTTTCCGGCGATTGCAATCGTCACATGTCCCTGCGGCGAGTTGAGCGTTTCGACAAGATTTTTCCAATCGTCGAGCCGAATCGTGCCCGTGCGCTGACGAAGCAGCATCAGCACTTGCTCATCCATGCCTTGGCGATGGAACATGAGCGGCACCTCATAAATGCTTTTGACGTCCTGCGCTTCAATGACCGCCTCGGGCACCACGCTACAGAAGAGCGCCAACTTGTCTTTCAACTCGCGGCCCAAATCGCGATCCGTGCGGCACACGAGAATATCCGGTTCAATTCCGATTTCGCGCAATTTTCCGACCGAATGCTGCGTCGGTTTTGTTTTCAGCTCTTCGGAAACGCGGATGTACGGAATGAGCGTCACGTGCACGTACAAAACATTGTCGCGCCCCACGTCCAAGCGAATTTGACGAATGGCTTCAAGGAACGGCAACGACTCAATGTCGCCCACGGTTCCACCCACTTCGACAATCACCACATCAAAACCATCCGCAATTCGGCGCACGCGCCGCTTGATCTCGTTTGTGACGTGCGGAATAACTTGGACGGTTTTTCCAAGAAACTCCCCGCGGCGTTCTTGTTGAATAATCGTGTCGTACACCTGACCGGTCGTGCAGTTGTTGTTGCGGCTCATGTCTTGATCCAAGAAGCGTTCGTAGTGACCGAGATCGAGATCGGTTTCCGCGCCATCGGTGGTGACAAAAACTTCACCGTGTTGGTAGGGGCTCATCGTTCCCGGGTCGACGTTTAAGTACGGATCGAGCTTGATCATTGTGACTTTGAGGCCACGCGCTTTCAGCAACCGAGCCAGCGATGCCGCGGTAATACCTTTTCCGAGAGACGACACAACACCGCCCGTCACAAAAATGTACTTCGTCATTTATTTCGCTCCTTTCAATTGAGCCGAAACCGCTTTTAGATCGGCCGGCGTGTCCACGCCCACCGAATCAAACCGCGTCTTCGCCACGTAAATTGGCAACCCGTAATAAATTGCACGCAATTGTTCGAGCATTTCGGTTCGCTCGAGAACAGTTGGTTTCAAAGAAACAAATTTGAACAGAGAAGCCCGCGGATAAACATAAAGCCCGATGTGCTTGACCGGTTTGTTCGCGGCCGACGGCACACGGGGATATGGAATCAGCGAGCGCGAGAAATAGATGGCGCGCTCATCCTCGCCGACAACGACTTTGACGGCGTTCGGATTTTCAAAATCTTTCGGTTGCAGATCGGTGACCGGCGTGGCAATCGCCTTTCTTTTTATCGCGGCAAGAACAGTTCGTTTGACCGTGTCCGGTTTCATCATCGGCTCATCACCTTGAATATTCACGTAGAAATCGGCGTTCATTTTTTTGGCCACATAGGCCATGCGCTCGGTACCGCTCGCGCACGAAGCCGGCGTCATCATCGCGGTTCCGCCAAAGCTGGACACCACGCGCGCAATGCGTTGATCATCGGTTGCTACGACAACACGGTCCAAACTTTTCGCGGCCGCCTCATAAACCCACCGGACCATGGGTCGCCCCAGAATTGAAGCAAGCGGTTTACCGGGAAGGCGCGTCGACGCGTAACGCGCCGGAATAACGCCCAACACCGAGCTCACGACGATCGTCTCACGCGGGCAACCAACTCTTCAATCGTAACGACGGCGGTGCCCACCTTGGCAACCACCACCCCGGCCGCAATGTTTGCGATTTTTGCGGCTTGCAAATACGGCGCGCCAACCGCGCGGGCCAGAGAAAACGTGGAGACCACCGTGTCACCGGCTCCCGTGACGTCGTAAACTTCCTGGGCGACGGCCGGAATTGTTTGCGGGACCTTGTCCTTTTGAAAAAGCGTCATTCCTTTTTCGCCGCGCGTGATCAGCAGCGACCGGCTTTTTAATTTCGCCAGAATTTTTCGACCGAGCGCGAGCATTTCATCTTCGGACTTCGGTGCAAACGTGCGCATCCCTTCCACCGCTTCCTTGGTGTTCGGCGTGATGCAGTCAACCGCTTTGTATTGCATGAAATGTTCGATTTTTGGGTCGACGATGACAGGAATGTCGTGCTTTTGTGCGGCTTGCAGACAGGCTTTGATAACGGCGGGAGTAATGAGGCCTTTTCCATAATCCGAAATGATGACGGCCTTTTGTTTTGGCACGATGCGCTTAAGAATGTCCGTGATCCGGTCCAAATGCTGGCCCGAAATCGCACCGCGTTTTTCGAAATCAAAACGCGCGACCTGCTGGTGGCCAGCGAACACACGGTTCTTTGTAATCGTCGGCCGCTGCGCATCAACAATGAGATTGGAAACGTCGATGCCACGACTGCGCAAATCCGCTTCAATTTCTTTTCCGGACGGATCTTCGCCGCGTACGGAAATTAGAGTGGGCCGCGCTCCGAGCACAGCAAGATTGTTCACCACATTACCGGCTCCGCCGGGCGTAAAATTGGCCTCGAGGATGTGAACCACGGGAACAGGCGCTTCAGGAGAGATTCGCTCGGCCGGTCCTCGATAGGAACGGTCGACCATGAGATCGCCAACGACAGCAATTGGCACACCTTCGAAGCGACGAATCCATTTGAGCAAGGAGAGATCCGCGACGGCGGGAACAGCAGGTTTCATGTAGCTGTCCTTATCATTTCCCCTCTTTGCTGTCAAAAACCAGGTTCTCGGGTTGATAACTCGCCAATTCGGCGTCAAACGCGCCAATAAAAACCTTCGAGCGAATCAGCACGGGCATCTTCTTCTCATCGTTTGTAAGCCAAATGAACATCTTGCTGCCGTTCGATTGAAATATGGAATCGCCTTTTAACCCCGGTTCAATTTTCAGACAGCGGAATTTTCCGGCCGGCACCGTGATGGTTTCCACTTTTGGGTCCACCTTGATCACCATTTGGTAGATGTCCTCATCGGAAAAAACCGTCATTTCCTCGGTCTTGCCCGGTTTTAAATCGAGCGTGCGCGTGTAAAAGAACGCCGACAAAATATCGTACACCGGTTGCTGAATGACACCGGTTCGCTCGGTCGTGTGATTGTTCTTCGTACGCTGAAACGTGTAGGCCCGCTTGTTGTAATCAATCGACGTGTTGCGGATGACTTTGTATCCGCCTTCTTTTAGATTTTGATGGAAATTTCTTGAGTTTAATGACGCCGAATCAACGGTGGACGCGTTGAAGTCGCGCACCTTAAAGAACGCGTCCACAAACCCATTGGAGCTTGCCACGGTCTCGATGTGCATCGATGGACGTCCATCAATGAGCGGGCCTTGCTTGACCGACATTGTTGCGGTTCCCGCATTCACAAATTCGTATTTGATGACAAAGGTTAATTGCTCGCCCACACAAAAGGCCGAATTTGCGACATCGCTCAGTCGAATAGGAACCGTGGCGCCATTCACAACACCGGCACCGTGCGCCGATGCCGTGCTGAGCGGCACGTCGGGTGAGCGCGGAATCACGTCCGCCGCACAAACCGCGTTCGTTCCCAATAAAAGCAAAACAGAAAGAAAACGCTTCATTGCACAGCTCCGATGGACAAGTTGCCGCCCGCGCCATAAACACTCGGCACGACAATATCGTACGACCAGTCCTGATCGCGGTTAAGCGGAATCGATACGTCGGTCAAATTCGTAAGAAAAAAAAGCGGCACGGGTATACGGTAAATACGTAGCGACTCCAGTTTCGATACAAATCTGTTTTGTTCCACCTTCACGTCGGCCACAATTCGAATGGGCACGCCTTTTGCTTGTCCGGAAATCCGAACAACCGATCCGTCGAATTCTATCGTGGGATCCGAAAGCCATTTGACTTTCTCGCGCGCGAGCAAAATGATGGCATCCGCCGGAATCGTGGCCCGCGGCTCGAGACTTCCGAGGCGATGAAGTTCAATCTGGCCCGTTTCGAAAAAGAGCGGCAAGTTGATTTGCGGTTTCAGGAGTCGGATCCGAACATTGCGAAACAGGACGCCTTTGTAATCGACGGACGCGCATGTAACCGACAGTTCTTTGAATCGACCGACCGCGGTGTCCGCCGCAGAAATCGGCGTCACGCGCAATTGCATACCGGTTGCGCTCACATTCGGCAAGTCCAGCCGGTCGAGCGACATATTAAAAAGGCCCGGATCGGCCACTTTTTCGGGCGTCGGGCGGCATTCGTACAAAATGGCCTCGCTTCCGTCGGGCAGCGGCCAGCGTGCGACCTCTTTAAATGATTTTGCGAACCAGGATTTTTGATCCTGAATCACGGCCGCGCATTTGTTGATGGTGCCCAGCGTGAACGCCGGACCCAAGTCACCTGTTTTAAAAAGAACAAAATCCGAAAACTCAAACGAACGTTGCTTGCTCGGTCCGCGGAACAGAATATTCTTTACTGCTTTGGCGCGCGCCGAGATGTTCAGGGTCACGCTGTGGAAATACGGCGTGTTGGCGACCACAAGAACGGTTACCGCCGGAAGTTCCGTGGGCTTCACCTTTTGAACAGTTTCGATGATCGCTTCGTGCTGCCAGTTCATGTTGGCGGGAGGCGTGGCTAACCGCAGCAACGCTAACCCAAGAATCATCACGATCACAAACGCCACGCGTTTAAACGTCGGCAACCACGCGACCGTAATCAACGCGGCCGCGGGCAAGGCCGGCGCAAAATACCGAATATTTTTGTTCCGAATGAGACTGAACAACAACATGCTACCGACAAACCACAGCAACACTTTCCCCATCTTCGGACGCCACAGAAAGCTCGGAATGCCGAGCACCAACAAGATCACAAACGTCGCGCTCATTTGCTGACCGAGACTGAGCGGATACCAAAAAACGTTTGCGAGCCCCGACAACCGTTCGGAACTGGCCGGTGGCAAACCAGCCAGCTTTGGCACGCGGATTAACATCGGGATAAAGTTTTGGAGATACCACGGCGCCATCACGGCAGCCGCAATAAAAAGAGAAATAACGGCGATTAAGAATTTTTTATTTCGCGCGGCCCGGAATATTGCCCACATTAAAGGAAAGAACAAGTAACCGAGCGCGGTCCACTTTGTGAGCATCGCCGCTCCGAGCGCCATGCCAAACGCGACCGCTGCACTGAAGTTCGAGAAATTGTCCGACAACACCAAGAAGAAAAATGCGGCGGCCACCCAAGCGGTGAGCGACAAATCGATGAGCGTGCTGTGGCTTAAATCCGTTAACGTTGGGTAAAAACTCACCAAAACAGCGGCCGTAAATCCCTGCCAGGGCCCCAGCAGCAAAAACCCCACACCAAACACCGCCAGCACGAGCAAGCACTGATGAAAGTAATTTACCAACGCGCCGGCATCCGCAATGTCCGACACAACGTGCAGCGCTGGGATCAGCATCAAGTGATAAAGCGGCGGATAATTCATATCGACCGGCTTGAACAATTCCGACAATTTGCCGGTCGCCAAGCGCTGCTCGTAGTCCATCGCTATCTTCGTGTGAATTGCTTGATCCCACGCGAGTGGCTGCGTGTCGCGGTGCGTCCAGACGAACAACACGGCGCCGTTCAAAAGCATGAGCAGTGCAAGCGCAACGGCCCAACGAGTGGAGGAGACGGAGGAGTCCTGCATATGGGGAAGAAATCTACCTAAATTGGGACCGAGAAAGAATCCAACGCGACGCCGTATCGAGATTCGATGTTATCTTCGTCGCCACGCGACGGCCTTCTCGCATGAGCGAGCGGCCCGCACCGGTGAGCACCATCACGCCCGGGATGCGCAAATTGCGTGCCGTTTCAACATCGCGCAGCTGGTCTCCCACCATAAACGATCTTTTCAAATCGATGTTCAAATCTTTCACGGCACGACGGATGAGCGCCGTCTTCGGTTTGCGGCAAACGCAACCTTCTTTTGGACCGTGCGGGCAAAAATAAACGCCGGCAATTCGGACGCCGCGTCGCTCCAACATTTTTTCGAAGCGGGCGTGCACGCGCTTGAAATCGGCGACAGTGAAATAGCCGCGCGCAATGCCCGATTGGTTCGTCACAATGACGAGAACAAAACCCGCCCGTGACAAACGAACCAGAGCGGGGTACGCATTCCGGTAGAACACAATATCATTGGGATCGCCAAGATAACCGCGTTCGTTAAGAATCGTGCCGTCACGATCCAGAAATATGGCTGGTTTACGATTTCTCAAATTTCCTCAAAAGGGATGCGAACCCCATCATTGTCCAAAATAGCATCGCAACTTCTTTGTCCTTTGGCCAGGACTCTGTCAAACCCGCCACCAAGAACGAAAGGAACATGCCGACGAAGCAGGCGCGCTGCAAACCCGACGTATTCACAATTATTTTACCGCACGCAAAAAGAACCCAGAGAAAAATTCCGAAGCCCACGACGCCAAGCTCCAAAAGAAATTGCAGATACATGTTGTGGGTTTCTGTCCATTCGCGGTTCTGGCCACGCGTGACGTCGTACGTTGTGATTCGCGTGCCTTCCAGCCCCACGCCCACGATCGGGTGACCGTGAAAATCCCGGACCGCTTGATGCCAAATATTGAGCCGGGTGGATTTGCTCAGTTGATCGCCCAACGTGCCCGAGGTGGGCGATACAATGCTGAGGAATCGTCCTCGCATTTTCGCCGAACCGAACATTACGACCGGAATCACCACCACCAATGCGACAAACATCTCTCGGCGCAAATATTTCTTGCCGAGCGCAAACGCAAAACCGGCGGTACCAACGAGAATACCGATCCACACCGCGCGGCCGGCCGCAAACAAAATGCCGCCCATCACGCACGCCATCCCAAGCGACAGCCAAAAAACGGTTCGCGTGCGCCAACCGCGCACACGAAATTCGCTTACCAACCAACCCAGCAGTAGAAAAAACCCTGGAATGAAACACTCGGCGTACGTCAACGGATGACTTCGCGGGCCAACGGCCCGTTCGTTGTTCTGTGCGAACAAATGCACGAGCGGTGGAAACCAGTCCTGAAAAAACTCGGGAATCACATACAACTTGATGTGGGGTACATAATTTATGTGCGTGAAGTGCTGAACCACACCGAGCGCGCCCGCGACAATCGTCGCCCCGCAAAGCCAGCGGAAGAATGCGGGCGTCTCCGATGAATCAACAGCGCAGGCGGCCCAATAAAAAAGAATGAACGCTGATTGGCTTTGAACCGAATTCCAGACGGTGCTGGATCCGGTCCACACGCCGGTCGCAATTGACCAAAGGAACAACGCGAACAACGGTGCTTCGACGTATCTCGGCAGGCTCCGCACGGGCGCCGGCTCGCGCCAGGCGCGGTATCCCCACTCGATCAACAAAAGCGCGGCCATTATTTCCGCGGCGGATATTGAAATCGCCAGTGATATTGCAAACAACGCGAGCGCCGTCGGACGGACCCGCCGCTGAAAAGTACCCATATTGGTCAAATTATACACGCGCCTCTATTTCACTCATCGTGCGCGAGACATCGTCAACCGACAACGCGCGAAGCCGCGAGCGCTGCAACACACGCAACGAACCGTTGCCGAGCGGCCGCGAACGGTTGGGATTGGTGTCACCGAAAAGGGAGATCGTTGGCACGCCGAGAGCGGCCGCCACGTGCCCGGGCCCCGAATCGCCGCCGACAAACAAACTTGCGGAACCCAGGATTGATTTTAACTGGGAGAGCGATGGTGCAATTAAGAACCGAACCTCCTTCCGCTCAAAGTTCTTTCGAAACGGCGCCATCTTTATTTCTTCGGAAGGACCGCACAGCACCACAAACCGTTCGGAGGAGTTGGCTCGAACACGATCGTCGACAAGTTGCGCCCAACACGAGAGCGGCCAATTTTTCTGTTCGTCGCCAGAAAACAAGTGCAGCACCGTGTATGTCCAAGGCGACCAACCCGTCCTGCCCAACCACGATTCCGCATCGCGCTTTTGTTCGGCGGTCACTTCAAGCCGGGGCACAAAATCGGCGGCCGGCATTTTTTCGTGGGCCCAAAGCTCGAGCAAAGCTCGATGGTCATCGACAAAGTGCTGTGGCTTTTTGCTCATGGGCATCGCGTCGGTCAAAAACAAATTGCTCTCGCGTCGCTCGTAGCCGACACGCTTGGGAATACCGGCCACCACGCAAGCAATGCTGCGCCGCCATTCGGTGTTGAGGACAAACGCCAGGTCGTATTTTGTTCGGCGAATATCGTTCACCGCGGAAACAAATTTAAAAAACGAACCCTTGGCCACGCCGGGCGACCGGTCCCAAAACGGATCCGCCGCGTGCACGAGGTCAATCATCGATTGGTCCGAGAACAAACCGGCCGCGTAATCTTTCACCCAAAAACCGATCTGCGCGCCCGGATAACGTCGCTTCAGCGGTTTGAGCATGGAAGTCGCCATGACGGCGTCACCCAAATTATCGAGCACCACCACGAGAATTCGATTTATATTTTTCGTTTCCATCGGTTGTGAATCCAGAACCAGTTTTCAGGGTAACGGCGAATGATATTTTCGAGATGCGTCGAGATCAATTGCGTATGCGCGCTCACCGCTTCGGCATCGCTTGATTTAAGCGCCGGCAACGGCGGCTCAAACAGCACGCGAAACGTGTTGTTCTCACGCAAACAAACCGCAATGATAATCGTTGCGTCCGTGCGCGATTGCAAAAGCGCTGGCAGCGTGGTCGTGGCGGCGGGGCGTCCGAAAAAATTCACGAACACACCGCCCGTGTACAAGTTTTGATCCACGAGCACGCCGAGCGATTCTTTTGCGCGCAACACTTTCAGTGACGCCTTCACGGCATTGCGGTGCAAAATTATTTTCATGCCGTTGGTTCGGCGTTTTGATTGGACCCAATTTTCCACGAACGGATTCTTAATCGGGCGTGCAATCGATGTTATGTTGCCGAACCGTTTGTTCACAAGCACGCCGAGAAATTCCCAGTTCGTAAAATGCGCGGTCAAAAGAATCACACCGTGCCCTTTTGCGAGCGCTTCCACAACGTGTTCGGCGCCCTCCCATTCCACGGTGGAAGACACCGACTTCAGCAACTTTGGCAACCGAATGAATTCAACGGCGGTTCGCCCGAGGTTTTTCCACACGCCACAAGCAATGCGCGCACGCTCCACGGCGGTTTTTTCTGGAAACGCGTGTGCCAGGTTTTCAAGAATCAATCGGTGCCGCTTCGCAATAATTTTTGACATCAAAAGTCCAAGCTGTTCCCCCAACGCATAAGCCCACGCGGCGGGCAACAAATTGAGAATTTGGTCGAGAATCCAAACCGGCACGAACTCGAGAAAATAACGGAACTTTTTCACTTAAAAACCGCGTGGATGGCGGATTGCCACGTCGCGAGATCCGATTCGCCGATCGAGAGTTCGATTTTGCGAACATACACGGGCACGTCCGTCCAATCGAACTTCTTGAGTTTTACCCAGTCTTTTTCGGTGGTCACAATCACATGGTCCGCCTCTTTTGCCGCCCGGCGAATTCGATTCGCATCCGATGGTGAATAGTCGTGATGGTCACGAAATCGCAGGGACGCGACAACCGTACCGATATCAGAAAGCCCCGCTTCGAACGCTTGCGGATTGCCAATCGCCGAGACCGCCACGATTCGCTTGTTGCCCAGCCGATCGATGCCGATCGGAGCCAATGTTGCGGCGCCCATCAATTCGTTTTTAAAAACCGATTCAACAACCGACCCTTTTGGGAGATTCCTTTCGAGAAACCGTTTCTGCTCGAGCCGGTCCGTGGTGGGCACAAGATCCGAACGCGTCAGCAAACCAATCCGAGCGCGACGCAGTCCGCACGCCGGTTCGCGCAACCGTCCCGCCGGGAAAAGTTTTTCTTTGGTTAAGGGTCGCGTGGCGTCCACACAAACGATATCGAGATCGCGTGCGATCGCCCAATGCTGAAAGCCATCGTCCAATACGAACACGTCGATAGGGTGTTCGGTCAGTAGCTCGCGCGCGCGTGCCACGCGGTTTGCTCCCACGCCAATTACCGCCTCCGGACACTTTTGTTTCACGAGCGCAATTTCGTCGGAACCGTAGCCGCGCGAAAGGATCGCTACATTTTTTCCTTCGGCCACCAGCGCGTTCGCGATATAAATAAGAACCGGCGTTTTGCCGGTTCCACCGAGCGTGAGATTGCCAATCGAGATGACCGGCACCGGCAAACGCACGCGGCGGCGCGAGGTCCACCACCGGTCGAGCACGAGGCCCCAAAAATAGAGGAACGAAAAGGGAAAGAGAAACAGCCGAAGAAAAGACAAGTCGAGTGTTACAACCGCGATTGACCGCGCGTCATTTGCAAATGAAAATCAAACATCGATTCTTCACCGCGAACAAAAATACGCGGCAATTCGAACGGTGATTTTTGAAATTGCTCGATTGTCCATTTTCCGGGGTGCACGCTGACCGCGACACGGTAACCGGCGTCTTTGGCCTTGTCGCGAATCGCCGGAACATCGGCGCCCGATCCGTACGGATAAGCGAGCGTGGGCGGAACCTCATCCAAAAATTCGCCGATTATTTTCCGGCTCTTCTCCATTTCGGCGGACACTTCCTTCAGCTCAATACGTTGCAAGTTCGGATGGTTCATGGTGTGGGATCCAATTTCCCATCCCGCTTTCTGAAGTTCTTTCAATTGCGCCCACGAAATCATCGGTATGCGGGTTTCGGTCTTCGGATCGTGCCAACGGTTGTCCCATCCGACCGTTTGCACAACAACAAAAAGTGTGGCGCGGAACCCAAAATCCCTTAAAACCGGAAATGCGTTTTCATAATTGTTCGCGTAACCATCATCAAACGTAATAATCACCGGGTTGGCCGGCAGAGGAACGTTCTTGTCCCAGAAAGCATAAATGTCTTTAAACGTGATCGGGTGATACCCTTCGTCGGCGAGATAGGCCATCTGTCGTCGGAATTTTTCGGTCGATACCCAAAGCTTTTTCAGTTTCGAATCGGCCGGTGGATCCCCAATCTTGTGGTACATGAGAATCGGAATGCCGGCACGCTTCAAGCGCCACCAATTCCAGCGCGCGCTCAAACCGGCCAACGCCGCCAAACCACCGCCAATCAAAGGCCACATCATCGAACTCCTTGTTTGCTTTCCAGATCACGCAATTTCATGAATTTCAGCCACACATAATAGGAGGAGAGCACCGCGTAGGTCAACCCAGCCCCGCCGTCGAGAAACCCGAGTTTCAAAAAATACCGGACCGCGAACTCGTACGGCAATCTCAAATGGTGCCACCAGTGAAATCGCTTTCCTTTTCGAAACTTCTGTTCGGCGATAGCCGACGTGTAGGTGTTGCACTTCTCAAGATACTCGGTCAGGTCGCGATAGCTTTGGTGTTCGATCGGGTGGGTCAATTGGCCGACCGATCCTTGAATCTTTATCCCCTCATGCACCGGCTCGGTACCGTAGGCAGCGCAATCTTTCCTGAACAGCCGAATGTGCGTTTCGCCGGCCACACCACCGAAGCGCAATCGTTTCCCTAAAAAGTAATGATGAAACGGAATACGAAACGCCGCTTGAGCGACATCCTTATCCAAAACATTTTTTATTTCGGTCTTAAGGCTCTCTGACACGCGTTCATCCGCATCGATATTCAAGACCCACGGGCCTTTGGCTTTGTCGAGCGCAAATTGCTTCTGGGCGCTGTAACCGGTCCAATCGCGGTGAGAAACGTTGGCCGTGAATCGCCGCGCGAGCTCAAGCGTGCGATCGGTGGATCCAGAATCGATCAGAACGATCTCATTAACCAGCCCCGATACCGAATCGAGACACGCTTCGATGTCATGTTCTTCGTTTCGAGTAATGATGATAAGAGAGATCATTTTGTGAGTTATGTGGATAACCCTGTGGATAATTGTTGATAAATGTCGTCCATGCGCACAACGGTACCTAAAATATCGAAATTTTTCGCCTTTTCGGCCGCCCGAGCCACCATCACGGGCCGGTCGGCCCCCCCAGCAAGACAGCGGGATAGCATCTCTGCCAGCGCTTCCGGGTCTTCCGGACGGGCCAAAAGACCCGTTTTTTCGTGTTCGATGAGCTCTGGAATTCCGCCAACCGCGGTTGCAACCACGGGAACACGCAGCGCCATTGCGTCCAAAAGCGAGGTTCCCAATCCCTCTTCATTGGAAGAAAGGCAAAAAACATCGAACGCTGGAATAAAGTCCAGTGGGTTTTCGCGAAAGCCAAGAAGCTGAACGGTATTTTGAAGTTCGAGCCGGATGATTTCCTTTTCAAGATCGGCACGGCACGGACCTTCACCGACTATCGCGAGCCTTACGTTCGGGAGGGCCTTTCGCAGGAGCGCGATGGCGGCGAGCAGGGTTCGTTGATCTTTGTGCGGAGCGAGCGCGGCCACTTGGCCAACGAGCGGCGCAGCGCTCGGAATTCCCAAATCCTGTTTCGTAAGCGCGCGAACCGATGTGTAGCGGTTGAAATCGACACCGCTCGGCACAACCGAAATTTTCTCGTTTGGAACACCGTCTTCCACAAGAATCCGTTTGACTCCTTGTGAGATCGCCACGATGCGGGTCGCCCGGTTGTATTTCCAACGCGAGAAAACGTTTCTCGATAAATGAAAATCAACTCGCCGCGTTACCACAACGGGAATGTTTGTTCCCAGCGTTGACAACGCAGCAAGAGCGGCACCATGACTCGTGTGCGCGTGAACAATGTCGACTCTTTCTTTCTTGAAGCGCCGGTTTACGAAGTGCGCTGTCACAAAATCCCATTCTCCGACGGGCCGCACTTCCATGACGGGCGCCAAGGATTTTGCGCGCTGGGCGAGTTCGCTACCGCGGCGCGCAACGATGAGATTATCGTATCCACGCTTCTTTAATCCTTGAATCAGCGAGAAGACCTGTTGTTCCCCTCCGCGCCACGTGCGCTCGGTATCAACGTGAGCGATTCGCAACTTTTTCGTACACGGCAAGCGTGTTTTTCAACTCAGCGTCGGTACCAAATTTTTTCCGGGCGAGAGCCTGCGCATTTTTTCCGAACGAATGGGCCACGTTCGTGTCGCGCAGAAGTTTGAGGATCGCATCGCCCATGGCCAACCCGTCACCCGGCGCAACCAGGAATCCGGTCTCGGTTGGTTCCACCAGTTCGGGCAAACAACCGACGAGCGTGCCCACCACCGGCCGGCCCGCGGCCATCCACTCCAGGCACGCGCGTGAAATTTCTTCGCTGCCAATGGACGCAATCACGCCGACCGAACAACTTTTCATGAATTGTAGCGCGGACGGCTGAAAACCAACGTACGAAACCGCATCTTGAATCCCGAGTTCGCGCATTTGGTTCGCCAACAATTCGTAACGAATATTGGCTTCCTTGCCTGCGATGAAAAATTTTGTCTGCGGACGTTCTTTTAAAATATCAACCACCGCTTCGAGGAAATAGGCGTGCCCCTTCACCGGATCCAGTCGACCGAGAATTCCCACCCGATCCGCCGGCGGCGCTTCCCAATTCTCTGGCACGGCCACCGACGGATAGATCACGTGCAACTTATTTTCGGACAAACCAAAATCTTCCTCGTAATACCCGGCGATATGCGCCGACGCCGCAATCACCGCCGCTGTGCGCCGATAAACAAAACGCGAAACCAAATTGGCTTTCACGGGCCGCGCATCCCCACGCGTCCGTACAACCGGCACATGCGACGGTTTGAATACAAGCGCCCACGAATGCATGCGTCCCGTGTGCACGTTAATAGCGTCCCAGCTACCGTTTCGAATTAGTTTGCGAAGATCAAAAAGCGAGTCGACCGGACGCGTGTCGAGCCCGAGCGACTTTGCCAACGTCTCGGGCTTCCTTCCGGCCAACACGCCGACAGCGACGGCGTGACCCGACTTTTGCAGCAACGCTGCAATTTGTAACGCGTACGCCGTAAGGCCCGAATCCCAACGCTCATCCAACAGATGGAGAATTCTCATGGTGTCTCGCCGAGCAACCCTTGATCTTCGAGCAGCGACGACGCCACGTACAAAACCGCATTCACGTCCACTTCCTTCATGCAGCGATGGTGTCCGAGCGGGCAGCGTTCGTCACCATGCAGCGTGCACGGACGGCAGCTAAGGTTTACAACCTCGGCCACGCGCGACGTTTTTCGATACGGCGCAAAGCCGAATTGACGGATCGTGGGACCAAAAATTGCCACGAGAGGGATCTTTAGCGCTTCGCCAATATGCATGATGCCCGAATCGTTTGTGAGCAGAAGAGACATCCGCGAAACGATCGCGATCATTTCGCTTAGACTCGTCCAACCGGCCAAATTTTTGCACGGAATTTTCACGAGGCTCGAAACACGATCCGCCACGGACCGATCGGCCTTGTCTCCAAGAAGGATGACCATGGAGTTCGGAAAAGCGCCCAACCGGTTTGCCGAATCCGCAAACCTTTCGGCGGACCAGCGTTTCGTTGGATGTTTCGCGCCAGGGGCAACGCCGATGAGTTTTGTGTGTGGGCCAATCCCGTGCGTGGCCAATATTTCGTTCGCGTTCTTTGGAAACAGTTGCGTTTCGGTATTTACAACAGGAACATCCAGCGGCTTTAGACAATCGAGAATTCGTTCGCGCACCGACCGCGATAATGATCGAGGCGTTCGCTTGAAATAAAGCGCCGTGTAGCGCGCGAGCGTTGCTTTTTCCACGGTGACCGTGAGCGGCGCGCCGGCCAGAAGCCGAACAAACCACGAACGCGGATTCGCGTGCAAATCAATAATGATGTCAAAATGTTCATCACGGATTTCAGCAGCGAGTCTCGAAAAACTTTGTTTCTCCGGATCGAAGACGCGCACGTAATTAACAAACGGATTGTTGTCGAACACGGCCGCGAACGCAACCTTCGTAAGTACCGAGATTTCCGCCTCCGGCCAGCGCGCGCGCAGATTCGGAAGGATCGCCGTTGAAAGCACGACGTCTCCGAGACTTGAGAAACGAATCACCAGGATTTTCATATTTTTAAAATGTCGGCGATGGCGGCCGCCGTTATTTCGGACGCTCCTTGCTTTGATGCCACGTAACGGGCACCCGCGGCACCCATCGTTTGTCTGAGACCGGCGTCGGCGGCAAGCTCGCGAATGTCCGCGTGCAGATCCGCTGTGTTCCGCAGCTGCCGTGCCGCGTTTTGGCGTTTAAGCTCAGCAGCCTCTTCGTGAAAATTTTCCATCGACGGACCAAACAGCACGGGAATTCCTGCGGCGGCCGCTTCCAAAGGATTTTGCCCCCCGTGCGGAATCAGACTCCCGCCCACAAAACAAATATCGGCCGCGCGAACCAATTCTTTCAAGTCCCCCAACGTGTCGACAAGCAAAATATCGGTGTCCCATCGATTCGTCTCTTTTACGTTGCTCCACAACGACCACGAGATCGGATACTTCTCGAGCAATTTGCGTACCGCTTCGAACCGATTCGCGCGTCGCGGAGCGATGATCACGCGGAAATTGGGGCGCTCCTTCACATTAAACATTTCGAGGATGGCTTCTTCTTCTCCATCCCACGTGCTCGCGGCCACCAGCAGTATTCCATCCGCGGAGCCAAACCGGGCGATCCTATCCGCCTGTTTTTCTCGGTCACTGTCGGCGGACGGCATGCGCACCGTCAAATTATCCATTTTCGTGTTACCGCTCACCGTCATGCGCGACAACGGTGCTCCAAGTTGCACGTAGTGCCGCCCGTCCAAATCGGTACGCGCAAAAAAAGACGCGAACGAACCGAGAAGATATTCCGCGAACGGCCGAAAAACATTCCAGTGACGAAAACTTCTTTTTGAGAGGCGCCCGTTAATGAGAACGACCGCCACATTTTTTTCTCGGAGCCGAAGCAACATGTTCGGCCATAACTCTGTTTCCACAATTCCAACAATCGCTGGCCGCAGCTTTTCGATAAAAGCATTTACCACAAAACCGATATCCACCGGCGCAAGCCGCACAATAGCGGATGGCTCCTCACGCGCGACTATCACGCGCGCTTCGGGCGTGCTGACCGTGATCACAAATTTCAACTTGTTCATGGATTTCAGCCGATTGAGAACGGGCTTGAGAGCCTGCCATTCTCCAACCGACGCCGCATGCAACCAGACGGCACGCGTCCCCGGATCAATATCGATTTTCAACTGAAAACGCTCTCGCATAAACGTCAGGGATCGTTTCGCGCCATGACGAAACACCAACATCGGAAAGACCAATGGCAGTAGCACCGCGGAAAGAATCGAATAAAGCTGTTTGAGCGTCCACGCGAACAAATGCGTTCCCCACGATGGTGCCCGGTCAAGAATCTGCTCGGCTTGCTCGACCACATCGTTTAGCGCGGTGCGTACTTTTTCTTTGGCTTGATCGATTGGCGTGTCCTTATCGATAAAAAGCGGTTTGCCGTGCGCCGTCACGATGGACGAAAACGGCAGCGGCAGCACGAACTTGTCCCAACTGTTGAATACAATACGCCGACGTGACACGTAGGTCACCGGCACAATGGGTGCGCCCGACAATTGGGCGGCCATGATGGCCCCACCTTGAACGGTTTGCACCGGCCCGCGGGGGCCGTCGGGCGTGAACCCCACTTGCTCCCCGTCCGAAACCCGGTCGCACATTTCGCGCAGCGCCTGTTCGGCGCCGCGACTCGAAGAACCGCGCACCGCGTTCAGGCCCAAACGCTTCATAACTTGGGCAATGTATTCGCCGTCTTTGCTCTTGCTCACAAGGATATTCACATTCTCATCGCGGTGAGCGTACGCCAAAAACACTTGTGCGTTGTGCCAGAACGCGTAAATGACGGGCTTCTTTTCCCGGCGATAGGAAAGGAACTGGGGATGATCAAATTGATAAAGCGCGGAGGTTTTCCCCACAAGGTGCAAATAGCCCGCGCCCACAAAACCCGCGAGCACATGCGACCAGGAAACGGTGGAAAGCGAAGACGACTTCAGGCGATTTTTTTCTTCGCGGCGGGCGTGGAACGTTTTTTCTTCGAGATTGGCCACCATGCAATCAGCGCAATCCGCGTGAAACGCGGCGTCAGATGTTGAGCGTTATCCAGCACCACGCCCTCTTGGTGCGCTTCGAGCAACGCCAATGTTTCCGACATTATGGCCGGATCGGTGATCGGTAAGGTCTCCGCCAAATCGCAATCGTCGCTCTTCGCGTCATCGGCCAACAGACGCAACAAAAATTGCAGGGAAAGTTCGGCCGCTTCCTCGCTGAACGCCGTCAGAACTTGAGACCGCTGCGTCTCCCCGTTCATCAATCGCTGTGAAATCACGTCTTCAATGTCGGATCCGATGGTGGCAACGGCGGCACTCACCGCAATCGCTTTACCGAGACCGGCGGCATCCAAGATCGGTCGGAACGTAACCGGAATTTCATCTTGCGACCACGTCTGATAGAACGCGGTGGGCAACACATGCGACAGAAAAGGTTCGCATTCTTGAATCAGTGATTGTTCAAGCTCAATGGGCAATTGTTTGATGCCCATAATGGCTTTTAAATTCTTTCCCACGCTGGGGAGTCGTGGACGGAGACGAAACTTTTTTACTTTCATCTTTTCTTCTGTTGCCTCGATTCAATCTCGTACACAAGAGACAACGCCACGCCAATACTCGAATACGTTCCCAACAAAATACCAACACTCATCGCGAGCGCGAAATCATGAATTACTTCGCCGCCGAGGAAAAACAGCGTCAACGAGGCAATAAACGCCGTTAACGACGTGTTGATCGTCCGGCCCAGTGTTTCGTTCAGTGCGCGGTTGTAGAGATCAAACGTCGACTCTTTGCGCGCCGCTCGGAGATCTTCGCGAACACGATCAAAAATCACGATGGTGTCGTTAATCGAGTAACCGGCCAGCGTCAACAGCGCGGCGACAATAACCAGCGTGGTTTCACGATTCAGCAACGTGAGAAGACCCCAAGTAAGAAAAACGTCATGAGCGAGCGCGATAACGCCGGCCGTTCCCCAAATAAACTTTTTGAACCGGAACGCCACGTAAATGAGAATCACGATGAGCGACAGAACAATCGCCATGTAGGTGTTGAAGATGAGCTGGCGTCCGACGACAGGACCAATGAATTCAACGCGGTCCACAACCGGCTTCACATTGTCCGGATAAAACTTCTTGAGCGTCTTCAACAATTCATAGGCAATGTCGTCTTTTGGTTTCTCATCACCTTTGATCTTCACAATAAGGCTTTGGCTTGTTGGCTGGGTTTGAAGACTGAAGCTTTTCCAACCTTCTTTGCTTAAATCCGCTCGCACTTGATCGATCGGAGGAAGCTCTTTGAAGCCGACTTGCAGCAATGTGCCGCCAGTAAACTCAAGGCCCATAACCGGTCCCCGATTCTTAACGAACGCGAAAACGCCGACGAGCGCAAGCAAGATGGTCACCCCAAAATAGTAGTGACGCTTACCGATGAAATCGATGTTTGTTCCGTGAAAAAATTCCATGTTCGATGGTTTTCCTTTATTGGGAGCTAAACGCTCAAAGTTTTTGGTCGCGCCATGGCGAACCAAAGTTCGTAGAAATATTTTGTTACCCAAACGGCGGTCGCCAGTGAAATAATGAGACCAATCATCAGCGTCACACCAAATCCCTTAACGGGGCCGGTTCCAAACTGAAATAGGAATGCCGCCGCGAGAATGCTCGTCACGTGTCCGTCGAAGATAGCCGTGAACGCTTTCGAGTAACCTTCTTCAATCGCAAATTTGACGTCTTTTCCTTTGCGCAACTCTTCCCGCACGCGCTCGAGAATGATCACGTTCGCATCAACGGCCATCGCGAGCGACAGCAAAATACCGGCGATGCCGGGCATCGTCATGGTCGCCTTAATCGACCCCATGATCGCCATGAGAAGCACAAGATTCAGAACAAGCGCAATGTCGGCCAAGAAACCGGAGAATTTGTAGTAGACCAACATAAAGGCGATAACGAGGATGAAACCCACCGCCATCGCGCGGAAACCGCTGCGAATGGAGTCTTCCCCAAGCTCGGGACCAACGGTTCGTTCTTCCGCTACCGACATTGGAGCCTGCAAGTTGCCCGAATTAAGGATGTTCGCGAGGTTCTTTGCTTCTTGAGGAGAGAAACTACCGGTGATTTGGCCGCGTCCGCCCGGAATTCGAGACTCAATGCGCGGGGCCGACTGGATCATGCTGTCGAGTACAATCGCAAGCCGGTCGTTGATGTGCGAGCTTGTAAGGGCTTCAAACATATTGGCGCCCTCGGCATCGAGCTCGAACCCAATGGACAGTCCGCCAATCTGCATGCGATTTCCACCCATCTCCACACGCGCCTCTTTCAAATATTTTCCGGTGAGAGCCGGCTTTTCATCGACGAGCAAATAGCCGCCTTCCCGTTGCGGCAGAAGCGCCAGTCCAGCCGGAATCATTTTTTTGATTTCATCGGGAAGACGATTGTTCACGACATCTTCCGGTCGGACGCCCTTTTTGTTGATCTCGTCCAATATTTTTACGAGAGACTCATCGTCTTTCACCATTCTGAATTCAAGAAGAGCGGTCTTTCCAATAATATTTTTCGCTTCTTCGCTCTCGAACACGCCGGGCAATTCCACAACAATAAACTCCCGACCCTGACGGATCACGGTCTGGTTGGCGACGCCGAGCGCGTCCACGCGGTTATTGATAACCACAATATTTTGTTCCACCGCACGGGAAACCGTCGCATCGCTTTCGTCGGGCAATTTGCTCGTATCGAGTTGATAAACGAGCCGCACGCCGCCCTGCAAATCAAGCCCCAACGGAACAACTTCGCGGGCCAATGGGTTCTTTCGCTTCGACTGATTCTGGCGCTCTTCAAGCGGCATGCTGTACCACACGAAGTTGGGATAAAGCTTGAAAATCGAAAACAGAATGACGGCTAGGATGATGCCGCCCTTCCAAGCGAGTTTGCTGTTCATTTCACCACCGTCGGTTCGATGACCGCGGGTTCGGCGGGCAATACTTCTGCGACGCCGGACCGACGAATTTTCACTTTGACGTCTTCGTTCAGCTTAATATCGAGAACATCGGGTGACACGTTAACCACGGTCGCGATAAGTCCGCCCTGGGTGACGATGCGATCGCCTTTCTTCAAGTTGTTCATCATGTTATCGCGCTCTTTGCGCTGTTTCGACTGAGGCCGAATAAGCAAGAAATAGAAAACGCCCACCATGATAACGATCGGAAACCATTGCGCCCACGCCGGCGGTGGCGGCGCGTTCGGATCGGTATTCGGACGTGCGGCCATGGCGAACACCGATGTGGTCGTCATTCCCACGAAGGCGGGAATCCAGACGGCGAGAAAAAGCAAAACTTTTTGGAACCAAGGTGACTGGCCCCCCGCCTGCGCGGGGGCGATGACGAATTCCTGCTTCATAATTGTTTCTTTTCTTCCTTTATATTTTGGATTTTAAAATTGAGACCGCGGCTCCGAGCCGGACGCGGATATTACCATCTCCGAGGGTTCTCGCTGCCAGTGCTATCATTTCTGGATCGGGAATGTCGGACAAGACCATGGCAGCACGCGCGCGCGCATCCGTTTCGTTTGAGTTGAGAGCGGCTTCGAGCACCGGCAAACCGGACGTGTCCCCTATCTTGCCCAGTGCGGAGGCCGCCGCCACTTTGACGAGCGAATTGGGATCGGTCATGGATGCTTTTAAATTGGGGATTTTGTTTCGTGCGCGGACTTCACCGAGCGCCCACGCGGACATTTCTCTGACGCGACCATTCTCATCGGTCAAAAGCGGAGAGATCGAATCGGTGGCCTCCACCGCACGAATGGTGCCGAGCGCGTGCAACGCCGCCGCGCGAATATCGGCTTCGGAGTCGGATAACAAAACTTGAATCGGCGCAACGAACCGGTTGTCTCCCATGGCGTCCAACGCTTCGAGCGCCGCAAGACGCACGCCGTGATCTTGATCTTTTAGCGCGCTCGCAAAAACGACCGCTTCCGATTTATCTCCCATGAGCGCCAACGCGACCGCGGCTCCGTCGCGAACGCGACCATCGTTGTCGTGCTTTGCATCACGCAGCACCGGAACCAAATCCGAATCATGAAACAAACCAAGCACTTTCGTCGCTTCGCCCCGCAGCCGGCCGCGCGCCAACGATTTCATCTTTTCGAGAGCCGCCAGCGGACCGGTCGTGTTTTTCGGTATCTCGGCACTTGACCGCATAATGGCCAGAAGCGTTTGTTTGCCCGCCGGATTTCCCTGCTTGATCAAACTGCGGGCCGCCCAAATTTGAACCCATTCGCTTTCGTCTTTCAGGGATGAAAGCAGTGCGTTCGTGGTCTGCTCGTTGGGGACATATTCAAGCGCTTGCACCGCTTGCTCGCGCACGGCCGAGTCTTCGGACGTTAATGCTTCGCGAACAATGGACCAGGCTTTGGATTGAACGACTTTCTTATCGGGTGGTTTCGGAGATGACTTCGCTTCAATCCCGGCCGCGATGAACAGCAGGGAGAGCGCGATAACTAGAGAGGAATTTTTCTTTTTCTTCTCGGAAATTTCCATGAATAATGGCGTTGCGGATGGTGCGAAGCAACCCTAACATAAAGGTCAAATTGTGTAAAGTTACGAGCCGTGGACCCAACAATTCCCCGGCCCGAAACAAATGACACAGATAAGCGCGCGTGTAACGCGTGCAGGTTTCGCAGGCACAAGCGGAGTCGAGCGGCGAAAAATCTTCACGATAGACAGAGTTCGGAACATTCACTTTTCCAACCGACGTGAACGCCTGCCCGTTTCGGCCATTGCGCGTGGGGAGCACACAGTCAAACATGTCGACACCGCGTTCAACACCCTCCCACATATCTTCGGGTTGCCCGATTCCCATCATGTAGCGCGGTTTGTCGTACGGAAGCGGTTCCACACTTGCCTCAAGAAACGCCCACATCTCTTCTTTCGTTTCCCCAACGCCCAATCCTCCGATCGCGTACCCCGGCAAATCAATTTCCACGGTTCGCTTGGCCGACTCCCGGCGCAAATCTGGAAAGTTCGCTCCTTGTGTAATTCCAAACAAGAGCGGAACGCGGTCTCCCACAGCAAAAGGAAGATACGTTTCTTTGCAACGTCGCGCCCAACGCAACGTCTTTTCCATGCTCGCCTCAGCATCGGATCTGAGCGACGGATACGGCGGCAGTTCGTCCAAACACATCGCTATGTCCGCACCGATCTTTAGTTGAAATTCCGTGGCCGACTCCGGGGAGAGAACCCGCTTCTGGCCATCGACGTGCGAATGAAACTCCACGCTCTGTTCGCTCACCTTGCAACGCGACGCGAGCGAAAAAACTTGATAGCCGCCCGAATCGGTAAGAATCGCGCCGGGCCAACCCATAAATTTGTGAAGACCGCCGGCTTTTAGCAGCGTGTCCAACCCGGGCCGCAGAAAAAGGTGGTACGTGTTGCCCAGCAATATTTTGCACGCCATGCGCTCCATATCCTCGGATCCCATGGTTTTCACGGTACCTTGTGTGCCGACGGGCATGAACACGGGCGTCTCAATCGAACCGTGCGCAGTTTGCAGAACGCCAGCGCGCGCTTTTGAACCAGCGTCTCGATGCGAAATCGAAAAAATCGTCATTCCAGCACCATCATCGCGTCGCCGTACGAAAAGAAACGATAGTTCTCCGCGATTGCAACCTCGTAGGCTTTTTCCAAATTGTGAAGTCCGGCGAACGCGGCCGTGAGCGACACCGGCGTGGACCGCGGAACATGCAAATTGGTAATGAGCGCGTTCACCCATTTAAACTGAAATCCAGGCTGAATAAACAGCGACGTTTCCCCGGTCGCCCCCTTTTCCAGCGATTCGAGCGTGCGGGTGGACGTTGTACCGACCGCGACAATTCGGCGTCCCTCCCGTTTTGCTGATGTTAATTCGTTCAATGTTTCGGCGCTTACTTCGTATTTTTCACCGAGCATTTTGTGCGAGCGCACCGATTCTGTGATGGGCTTGAAAGTTCCCCACCCCACGTGCAGCAGAACGTCGACCACGCGAACACCTTTCTTTTTGATCTTTTCGAGCAGCGCTTCTGAGAAGTGCAGGCCCGCGGTCGGCGCGGCGACCGAGCCCTCCGTGCTCGCGTAAACCGTTTGATATTCGTTCTCGTCGAGCGCGGTCAACGGATCGTTCGCGGCCCGCTTAATATAAGGAGGAAGCGGCAATTTCCCATCGTGCGTGAGCGCCTGTTCAACATCGCCCGATTTTGTTTCAAGAAGATATTCGCCCGATTCAAAACGACTTTTCACCGCCACCGTCAGCTTATCGCCCAACTTTATTTCGGCATCGGTCTTCACAAACGGCCGCACCAGCGCTTTCCAATGGGCGTTGTTGTTGATCCGTTCCAGAAAAATAACTTCGACTTTGCCGCCCGACGATTTTTGCCCGGCCAATTTCGCACGGCTTACCTTCGCCTTGTTGATGACGAGAACATCCCCCGCGTTCAAATAATCGATGATGTCCGAGAAGATGCGATGTTCGATGGCGCCCGTGTTACGATGCAGAACCATTAAGCGCGCGTGATCCCGTTGCTTGGCCGGCGTCTGCGCAATGAGGTTTTCGGAAAGCGCGAAATCAAGCGTGTCGGGATCAATTCGAAAACGGGTCATGAGAAACGGGGGCGCTTATATCTTCTGCAGGCCGAGGCATTTCAGGTACCGTGTTTCGGGCATGGCGAGCAGCACAGGATGATCCGCCGCTTGACCGCCTCGAAAGGCGACACGCGCGATACCTTTTTCTTTGGCCACCGCTGTTTTCACGATATCGAGGAAGTCGGCGTCCGACAAATGGTAACTGCAACTGCAAGTGATGAGAATTCCGCCCGGCCGGAGGCGCTGCCACGCGAGCCGGTTTAACTTCTCATAGGCTTTCATACCGGTAACCAAATGTTTTTTTGATTTCACGAACGCCGGCGGATCGGCAACGACAATGTCGTACATGTTCGTATCTTTCTCGAGAAATTCAAAAACGTCGGAATCGACCAGGCTCGCGCGCGCCGAGTCAAGTGTGTTCAATTCCAAGCCACGCTTCACAAGCTTGAGGGCCGGCGCGCTATCGTCCACAAACGTCACGTGTTCGGCGCCGTTAACCAACGCGCGCAGGCCCCAACCACCGGAATAGCAACACAAATCCAGCACGCGTTGTCCCGCGCCGTTAATAAGTCCCGCCAAATAGTTTCGGTTGTCTTTTTGGTCGAGAAAAAAACCCGTTTTCTGTCCATCAATCAAATTGGCCGCGAAACGCGCACGACCTTCGACGAAAGACACACTTTCAAAATCTTTTTCGGCGCCGCTCACGATCGTCTTAAACTCTTTTATGTGTTCGAGTTCACGAACCGCCGAGTCAGCCTTCACGATAAATCCTTTTAACGGTCGCCCCGTCGTCGCTTCGTAAATTTCGGGCACCAGCTGTTCGAGTTCGGGAAGCACCGTGTCGATACCCGCCGTGTTCGATTGCAAGACCGCAAAATCCCCGTACACGTCAATCACAAGGCCCGGAATAAAATCACCCTCAGAAAAAACCAACCGGGCGGCACCGTCAGCTTTAAGTAACAACCGCTGCGCAAACGCGTCTTGCAACCGTTCGCGTAGAAGCTCCGTGATATCTTCGCGCGCGCCCAACGCCACCGCGCGTCCAAAAATAAGCGAATGCGGGTTCGCGTAACCGGTTGCAATAATCTTCGAACGGCAATGAAACGTGCACCACGTTCCCGGTTTGAGGTTCACCGGACGCTTGTAGATTTCGTTTGAAAAAATCCACGACACACCGCGCGATAGCTGCGCGGCCGCCCGGTCTTTAATCTCTATCGACTCCATTTCTTAATCTCGGTGTGCGGATAATAGAACGCCAAAATATCGCGATAATCCTTGCCCTGTTCGGCCTGGCCTTTCGCACCCCACTGACACATTCCAACGCCGTGCCCCCATCCCATACCAGCAAACGTCGTTGCCGCCGAATGCGCTTGGATCTTTGTGAACAGCGTGCTGCGAATTTTCTCTGGGTTCAGCGCAATGCGAAATTCGTTCCCGCTCAAATGAAACGTTCCTTTGTCGGTGACCACCGCCATTGTCTGCGCACGCCCGGACGGACTCTTTTGCGCGATTCGAACCGATTTCAATTTGGAGCCCGTCACTTTTGTTTTTGCTTTTAAGATCTGAAGCATATCGGCGTTCGCGAACGTGATATTCCAGTGATAGCGCGGATCAGCGGTACCGAACGAACATTTCTTTCGCGGCAAATACGGTTTGTCGGTCTGCCCCCACACGGGACCAATTTTTTCGGTGGTACCACCGCAGTTCGAATGAAAGTAGGCTCCGATCGGCTTTCCTTCATAAACGATAACCTCATCGCTCGTTCCTTCCACGGCCGCGTTTGAGCTCGGATGTTCTTTTCCTCTGCCGCCGTACACTTGGCAATGCACATCGGAACATAAATCAAATCCTTGCGCCGCGTGACTGCCCAGATGCGATGCCAAATACGTTCGGCTCGCGACCGCTTGCACTTTAAGCGCCTCATCGGGCCAGGTCACCACCACTTCGCGGGGCAACACACCCTTTAAATAATCATCGATGGACAATTCATTCACAACGGTCACCTTGTTCTCACCGGCCACGCGCACAACAAGCTCGCCACGATATTCGTTATTTCCAGAATGCAAAAATTTCTCACGGTCATCCGAATTCAGTCGCCACTTTGTTCCTTTGGCGGACCCGTCCAAGTACAAAGTCCCTTTTTTTGCGGTGAACACATAACGGCCGGGCGGCCACGTTTCTTTGTTTCGACTGACCAAATCAACCGCCTCAATCGCTCCCAAGCATCCCACCGATACTTCGGTTTCTTCGACGCGGAGGCCGACACGAACGATTTCGTTTGCCGGCGCTTTGATCGGCGGTTCTTTTACCTTCCCTTCGATCTCGAGCGGGCGACGAACCTCGGGCGTTCGCGGCGGATGACACGCGGAACAAAGCAGCATCGCCCCGGCAAGCCCCGGGAGCCACGTTCTAAACATCAATTCTCAAACAGAGAGGCGTCGTTTATTTTCGAGGCGGGCGCTTTTTTGCCGAAGTGTTCGTAAGCAGAGGGTGTCACCACGCGGCCGCGCGGCGTGCGCGCGAGCAGGCCAGCTTTGATCAGGAACGGCTCGTAAACATCTTCAACAGTTTCGCGTTCTTCACTGACGGCAACCGACACGGTATCCAGTCCGACGGGACCACCACCAAACTTCTCAATAATCGTGAGCAAAATTTTGCGGTCCATGCGGTCGAGACCAATTTCGTCCACTTCGAGCGCGGCGAGCGCCTCTTTGGCGACCGACAGAGTGACCACACCGTTCGCTACTTGCGCGAAATCGCGCACGCGGCGCAACAATCGGTTCGCGATACGCGGTGTACCGCGTGAGCGCTTGGCGATCTCCAGGCACGCATCGGCTTCGATTTTTACTTTTAGAATTTCGGCCGAGCGCTCGATGATTCGCCCAATATCGGCGGGCTCGTAAAATTCGAGATAAGAAACGATGCCGAAGCGGTCGCGCAACGGGCTCGTGAGCAAACCGGATCGCGTGGTGGCACCCACGAGCGTAAATTTGGGTATCGGCAACTTGAGCGTTTTGGCCGACGGCCCTTGGCCCACGACAATGTCCAACTGGAAATCTTCGAGCGCTGGATAAAGCGCTTCTTCGACAGCGCGGTTCAACCGATGGATCTCGTCAATAAAAAACACGTCGCCTTCGTTGAGCGAGGTCAGCACCGCCGCCAAATCACCGACACGGCCCAGAACCGGCCCCGAGGTTTGACGCAAGCTGACGTTCATTTCTTTCGCGATGATCGAAGCGAGCGTTGTTTTCCCAAGGCCGGGCGCCGCACAAAACAACACGTGGTCCAACGGCTCGCGACGATCTTTTGCGGCTTTCAAAAATACGCGGAGATTTTTTTTGAGTTTCTCTTGGCCGATAAATTGATCGAGCGTGCTCGGCCGGAGACTTTGATCAACACGGTCTTCGCCCGTCTCCGCTTGCGGGCTCACAATGGTGCGCGTGGACTTATCGATGATCGTCATGAAAGTTTTCCGGCGACAAGCCGCAGCGCTTCTTTTAATAATTTTTCTGTGGTCGCTTCGCCGCCGACGTTGGTTTTTGCCTTTTGCAACAATGCGCGCGCTTCGGCTTCGTCATAGCCGAGATTCACGAGACCGGTGAGCGCATCAAACTCTTGCGGCCGCTGCGCGGCTTCTTGCCATTTTACCGGGCCCTGCACGGTCCAACCATCGGCTTTGCCTTTCAAAGCGAACACAAGCTTCTCGGCGGTCTTCTTTGTAAATCCAAAAACCGACACGAGCAAACGCACATCGCCGTCAATGATCGCACGCTTGAAGTCGGGCATGGATTTGCTGATCTTGTCCAACACTTCGAGCGCTTTCTTGGGTCCCATTCCGTCCACGTTCTCACGAATACGCCAGAAGAAATCTTTTTCCTCGCGTGTGGCAAAGCCGTACAACGTGGTCGCGCCATCGAACGCGGTCACCGATTCACTGATCAAAATTGTGGCCAACTGGCCGTCCACGATGCGGCCTTCGGTGGAACGCGCCATGAAAATTTCGTAGCCGACACCGTTCACGTCGAGCACAACACGAAAAGTATCCTTCTCAATACCGGTCTCGATGACGTTGCCTCTCAACTGCGCGATCATAAACGGCCGTCGCCCTGGAATGTCTCTATCCAGGGCCCACTTTTACTTTCGGTTAAATTGGATCGTCGCTTAAGACTTGCCGGGATGACGAAATCGGTCATACGGTAACCGCCGATTTTCCGAGCGTCTGCGCGTATTGCGAATGGCAGAGCGCCACGGCCACCGCGTCGGCCGCGTCATCGGGTTTGGGAATGTCATTGAGATTCAGCATGCGCTGCACCATCGCTTGCATCTGTCTTTTCTCGGCGCCACCGAAACCGGTGAGCGCCATCTTTATTTGCCGGGGCGCGTATTCAAACACTTGAACACCATTTTGCCCCGCCGTCAGCAAAATTACACCGCGCGTGTGTCCGACCTGCGCAAGCGTCTTTGCGTTCTTCACAAAAAAAAGTGTTTCGATAGCGACCGCGTCGGGCCGGTGTCGACCAAACAAGGTGTGGAGATCATCGTAAATCTGGCCGAGCCGTTTTGTTAACGGCGTGTGCGCTTCGGTCTCAACCACACCAAACGCTGCGAGAGAGTGACCACCGGCCGAAACATCAACCACACTCCAACCCAAAAGCGCCAAACCCGGATCGAGCCCGAGAATTCTCATTGCTGCGCCGAAACTTTCTCCATAATTTCTTTCGAAATATCAAAATTCGCGTTCGCGGTTTTTACATCGTCGTGCGACTCCAGCGCGTCCATAAGATCCAAGCAACGCTTGGCTTGATCGGCTTCCAGCGCAACGGTATTTTTCGGAATCAAAGAGACTTCGGCGCTGGCCAACGGAATTTTTGCTTCGGTGAGTTTTGTCTTAATCGTTTCAAAATCGGCGGGCGTGGTAACGATTTCAAACACGTCATCGTCATCGGTCTTAATATCTTCGGCGCCAAGTTCGATTGCAAGGTTCGTCAACTTTTCTTCATCGGCCGACTTTTTCTCAACGGTAATATATCCCTTCTGCTCGAACATCCATGCAACACTGCCGGACTCGCCCAAACTTCCGCCATGCTCCGAAAAAAGGTGCCGCATCTCTGCCGTGGTGCGATTTTTGTTGTCGGTCGTCGCTTCAATAAAGACCGCGACACCGCCCGGCCCGTAACCTTCATAGGACGTTTCCACGATTTCCATGCCTGGGATTTCGCCGGTGCCGCGCTGAATCGCGCGCTTCACATTTTCGGAAGGCATGTTCACCGCCCGCGCGTCTTCCATCGCTTTGCGCAGACGTGGATTGGAGTCGGGCTTTCCGCCACCTTGCTTCGCAGCAATTGTGATTTCTCGGGCCACACGCGTAAAAACTTTGCCGCGTTTTGAATCAATGATGGCCTTCTTGTGCTTGATACCAGCCCAGCGGGAATGCCCTGACATAGTGGAAAAACTCCTGAATTAATTTCGACGGAAAATGATCGCCGATTGTATCAAACGTAATTCTCGCGGGATGCGACTATTTCGGGAGGGAATTTAACGCGTCTTTGGCTTCTTTGTTCGCGGGATCGATGGCGAGCGCCCTATCAAATTCCGAGCGCGCTTCGGCCGTTTTGCCGCTCAACTGATAAAGGCGACCGAGATTAACATACGCAATTACGAACCGCGGGTTCAGCTCGATTGCTCTTTTGAACTGCTTTTCACTTTCATCATTTCTGTGTTGGTAAAAATAAATATTTCCGAGCGACAAATGGGTATCCGCGTTGTTCGGAATTGTTTCGGCAATCCGCTCCGCGGGCGCAAGCGCCGCCGCAAAATCGCGTTTCGCAACCGCCGCTTCCATTTGTTGAATCCAGTAGGGGACTTGCAGAATTGGATCCTTCTTTTCATCGAGCGTGCGGGCGGCCAGCCCAAGATTTTGCCAGCCTTGATTAAACGAGGGATCGATCATGACCGCGTGCTTGTAGGCTTCAAAACTCTTCCTGCTTTCCTTCAGCTGACTGTAGCAATAACCCAAATTGTTCCAGAGATCCTTATCGTTCGGAAAGGCATCAACGCTGTTCGCAAAAACCTTTGCGGCGTTCGCGGGATCGCCCATTTGCAAGTACAGATTTCCAAGCGCCCCATACGCGTCGCGCAACATCGGATTGATATACAAACTAATTTCGAGATTCCTGATTGCGTTCACGCGGTCGCCGTTCTGACCTTCGATCACTCCAAGATTAAAATAGATTTCATCGTAGCCGGGATTTGCACGCAACGCCTCGCCAAACGCGTGAATGGCTTTTTGACGATACGACAGAGCTTCGTCGCTCAAACCTTTGTCCGCCAGCGCGCGCGCGTACGTCGCATAACTATTTCCCCACTCGTAATTGCTGTTCACCTCGCCCGGAAACCACTCGTAAGCCTTTTCAAGTGATTTAATGGATTTCGGAATATCTCCCATCTTGGCGGACCGAAATCCGTCGAAGTAATAAATCTCCTGCTGCCAACGCTTAAAGAAATAGACAATGACGACAAAACAAAAGCAAACAAAACAGATCAGCAGGGGACGCCCCACCATCGTGCTCAATGCGCGTGTCTCGACGTGGGCGCGTTCGTTTTCATTCTCTAGCGCGCCGGCATACCACCAAAACAAAAACGCCGGCGTCGCAAAGAAAATCGAAACATTCCCGAAAAAATTATCAACCACCATGCCAACAAGCGCGGCCACGAGGCCCGCGGCCACAAAGCGCGCGAATCCTTCGGTTTGGTCTTTCACAATTCTCCAACCACTCACGACCATGACCGCAAGCCACCAAAGCGAAAAACCGGCGCCGAGCATTCCGGTCTGCGCCCATATTTCCATCAAAATATTGTGCGCGTTGTTTGCGTGTGTGCGCAACGTACCGATCACCGGCGCGAACAAGTATTTCCCTTGGAAGAACGGATAAAAAAGCTCGAAGCATCCCCAGCCACTTCCGACCCAGAAATTTTGATGAAAAATGTCCCACGCCGACGACCAAATAAGAATTCGCTGATGCCACGGGCCGTAGACTTGGCCACCCTTTATCGCGTCGTATACTTCGGTAAACCGGAGCAACGGCGATTGTGAAGTAAAAATGGGGGTTTTGGGGAAGACGACAATTAAAAAAACAAACAGGCCGGCCGCAACTCCAATGAATTTAAAAACCATTCGCGGATTGATGGATGCCAAGAGCGCCACCATCACCAACAGAGAAGCAAACAACCCGATGTACGAGGAACGCGTGAGCGTGCACAGCACCGCCACGGTGACAACGAACGCCACGATCATGTATCCGACCCGCTCCTTGCCTTGAGCGCGCAGTCCGAGTCCAAAGGCCAACGGCGCCACCATCATGATGTACGAAGACAGGAAGTTTGGATTTCCGAACGTCGAAACGGGTCGACCACCATAGGGAACAACCAAGCTGGTCCAGATAATGTCTTTGCCCGCGTATTGCATGACACCGTAAATGCTTGCGAGAAAGCCAATCGACAAGATGAGATGGAAAAATTCAATCGCTTCCGCGCGCCGCGTACGAAACACAACATAAACGGCCGCCATAATCCAAAGAAAACCGCCGTAACTGTCCCAAAAAATCGCGTTCGGATCGGGATCTTTGTTCGCATGAAATCCCAACCACAACGCCCCCCACCCGATCGACAAAACGATGTCCGTCCAAATGGAAATGCGCACCGGATTTTTGCCGAGTGGTTTCGTGAAAATTCCAGGCAGGTACAACGCCATCAGGCAATTCACGAGCGTGAAAATCCAAACGCGCGTGGTTTCATAGCCGATTCCGGGCCTCAAAACCGGATGCTTCCACCACGCCCACACCGAGCTTGCAAATGCAACGAGCAAGAACGCGATCATCGGCTTTTCGTAAGAGAACCGTGGAATTGAAATTTCGCCTTTGATCCAAACATGGATCGCCCACAAAATTCCAATAGCCGCGATGCCAACGTTTAATAAAGCGATTTGCGTGTAATAAGGATTGCGCGTGAGGTTTGTGTAGAAGAGCAGCGCGCACGCAGCGTGCGTGAGTGCCAGCAGGGCGACAGACACGCGCATCAAGATCGAACTCGACTCTTTTGCCGGAGCGGTATCTCGATTCGCGGCGCGCGTCATTTCTTTTTCATATCAGGATCGTTCGGCGCCAATTGCAGAGCGTGTTGGTAGGCAATTTGAGCTTCGGGGTTGCGCCCGCATTTCTCCAGCAGGAATCCGAGCCCCTTCCAGGCTTCGACATTTTTCGGATCGTTCTCAACAGCGAGCTTAAAGTATTTGATCGCCTCTTCGGCCTGCGGAACCGGCGGGTTAAACGCGCTCGGTAGATGCGCCACCTCATTGAAATAAAGTTTGGCGAGGCTCATTGAAACGGCCGCCACGCGATCGGGCAGCGTGATCGCATTTTTGATTTTAAATTCGACATCCTTATTATAGTAGAGCGCTTCCTTGTAGAGCGCTATTGATTCGTCAATTTTTCCATCCATCAACAAAATCTGCACGATGCGGTCGTAGTTCGCGAGAAAAACCGGATCCAGCATTTTGTAACGGTAAAATTCGGCAAGAGCCTTCTGGTACATCTCGTGGGCGAGCGCTGCTTCTCCCCACGCGTTTGCCTGTTCGGCGCGCTTCACAAACAGAAGTCCCATCTGGTGATGCGTCTGAACATAATTGGGCGCTAGCTTCTTTGTGTTTGTGTACGCCTCTTCGGCTTTGTTCCACATGTCCTGAGATTTTTGGCGGAGCCGGACGGCCTCTTCGATATCCCCGCGCTGGCGCGCGTTCATGCTCTCACCGTTAATTTGGCTTCCCCAGTCGTTATACACATTGCCCGTAAAATAATGAGCCATTGGAAACGCATGATTCAATGTGACAACTTCGTGATAATGTTCGAGAGCGCCGCCGGTTTTCTGGTATTTCTCGCGAATATCGGGCGGCAAATTGAGCATTTTGGAATCGTAAACCGGCGATTTCATCCAAATCGCTTCCTTTGAGAAAAAGATCGCGAGATTGTGATGCACATCTCCCCAAAATTGATTCGCTGAAAAACGAATGAGCCACAAGGCTCCCACGAACAGAAATGGCAACGCGGCCAAACGGAAAATGGAGCCTTTCGGATTGATCTCACCATACTGCTCAGAAAAACGTATTTCCTTTTCGGGTACGTTGCCGATTTCCACGAGCTCAATTAATAAATAAAGCGCACCACCAGCCAAGAGGGTCCAGAAAACAATTTGGCCCGTGCTTGTATCACCGTTTTGAATGAAAGCTTGTGGAACCAACTCAAGACCGAGCCAAAGAAGGACGCACGTCCAAACCGCGGCAAGTGCGGCGCGAATCCACCGATCGTAGGGAAGTCGTACTTCAACGGGAACCGGATTCTCGTGGTTGCGCGCGTACGCGACGAGAATTCCGGGGAGAAATCCACTGAAAATACCGGAAGAAACAAATCGGATGGACACGTCCACGCACCAGTGAATAAGGGCACCAATATAGGCACCGAGGTATCCCAAAACTTCGTACGAGCGCGGATTACCGTCAGCATCCAAAAGTTTTTTCGCTTTCGGGCCATCCTGCGATCGGTGGGTTGAATACCAACGAAGTTGTTTAAAACCGAGCGCGAGAGCGGTCACCACCATCCACAGAAAAATGCCGAAGCCAATGATGCCCTCGTCCTGCCATGTTTCGATATATTCGTCTTCGGCGTGATCCGTTTCGGTGTTCGAACGCCCTTCGAGCACGATAATTTCGGGGCGTCGGAACGCCGGGTAAATAATTTTGAAGGTGCCAACGCCGTTGCCAAGAATTGGGTTCGTGCGGACCATTTCCCACGTCGAGATCCAGGTAAACATACGGAAACTTACCGAGACAAGACGCTTTTTCGCGAATTGCAACACGCCCCCGCCCATGGTGATCATAAAGAAAATCAACAGACCGTAAATGACCTTTTTTAAATGCCAAGGCTTTCGCAACATCCATAGAACGGTGCAGACCGAAACAATCGCAAACAACAACGGAGGGATCCAAAGAATCTGGTATCCAATCTGGCTGACGTCGCCTTTGAAAAACGGAACAACGAACGTCACCGCCAACAAAAGTATCACGACCGCCAACAAACTTGCCATCACCACAACGAAAACGAAATACTTTTTCGGATCGACCAAATGGTCTTCGAAATGCAGAAAATACTCAAATATAAGAAAACACGTGATACCGAACGCCGCAATAAAGCCCATCCACGCGCCTTTCGTCTCGGTGGAATAAATATTGAGGCACAACAAAGCAAACAACAAAAGCAAGGACGCCAACGTGAGTCGTCCGCCCATTCGGCCGGCACACGCGTAAGCGAACAAACAAAGCAGGCCAAATATAAGTGCGTTAAACACGATCGACAGCGACGGTTCCACATCGCCAAAAAGCCCCAGCATCATTTTGTCAATCGTCAACGCCAACGCGAAAATCAACCCGAGGACCAGAGCCACGCGAAGCATGGACCCCTTCTCTTTCAAAACCGAGGCCAAAACAATCGGCGTAATAATCACGAGGAAGTTTCCGTAGAAATTTGGATTCCCGAATGTGGAAAACACACGTGGTCCAAAAGCATATCGCCAAATAAACGGATCCAAACCCTGCGGCATTCCCTTAAAGAATCGGCCATCGAGATATTGAATGAGCCCATAACCAATCGCAACCCAGGCGGACACCAACAGCCAGCGCCACAACCGTGTCATGCGTTCGTTCGATCGCGTTTCGGCCAACGCCATGAGGGCGAGTATCACGTAGAAAACCCGGCGCAACGTTTCCTCAAGCGACCATGCTTTGAACGGCGTGTGCAACCACACAACAATCCCCGAACACAAAAACGCAAGAAATGGAGCGACATAAACCAGGTCCCGCCGTGAAAATGGCAGCTTCCCCTCGACCAAAATTTTGACGATCCACACAAACGCGAGCAGCGTAGCGCCCATTTGAGTAAAAGTGATTTTTATCTGAGCGGAATCGTAGGTCTTCAGGTAAAACGAATTTGTGACGAGGAAAAAGAAAAGCGGAAAACTATAAGCGATAAAACGCGAGCAAATATAGACAACGTGTTGTGAAAACGAGATGTTTTCAGACTGTTGCTGTGCGGGCATCGCGCGGAACTAAACAAAATTTGTGATCCAAGGTAAAGAATTTGTCAATTTCGCAGTGTTTTGGTAGGGTGCTTGTCCCAATGTCACCCGTGGAGTCGTGGTGTAGCCCGGTTAACACGCTGCCCTGTCAAGGCAGAGACCGCGGGTTCAAATCCCGTCGACTCCGTATTTAAACGTCGTAAAGTGCCGTATTGTCATAACATTGTCATTCGTACAAGCAATCGTAAGCATCTTTCGCGTTAGTTTGCTGGACTCTAACTGGACTCTCATATAAATCGCATGTGGACTCTTGTTCACATAACTATTGGTAACCGCTATGAATTGGCAAACACATATTCACTCGGATCCAAAAGTTTTGGTTGGCAAACCGACGATTAAGAACACCCGCCTCTCTGTGGATTTTATCCTCAGTCTCTTCGCCGAAGGTTGGACCGAGAAACAGGTTCTCGAAAATTATCCGACACTTACGCCGGACGCTTTGAAAGCACTATTTGCCTTTGTCGCCGAATGCATGAAAGTAGAAGCACTATATTCCCTTCCGAAGAAGGCGACTTGATTGTTTTTTCTCGCCAATGAGAATCTCTTAAAGCAAGCATCTTAAAGTTACGCGCGGCAGGGCACGATGTCCCAGCCATTATTGAATTTGCACCAGGATCAATGGGCAAAGCGTTAACAATCAGCAGGACAACTCAATATTTAAATTGCCTAGAAAACGAAGTTAACTCGATAAAGACTCTATTCTAACAGTCAGTTTTATGAGCATGTCCAAATCAAAATTACAGGATTTTCGAACTTAATTGGTTTAGCTGCTTGATATGCACGTTGCTGGCTTCCGATCTACGGAGGACAAGGATGAAAAGAATAATTATTGGATGCGTCTTGTTTTTACCGGCTTGTGTGTACCACTATCCTACGGCTGTTTCCACGACAAGCCTTAATGGGAAGTACGAGAAGCCATTAATCGTCACAAATGGGGAGTCGCACGCTTTTTACCTGTTTGGAATCGGCCCAATAGGCGATGATTCTCTTCAAGCCGCAATTGAAGATGCCCAAGGAGATGCTCCCGCGGATACCATGATTAATGTTTTTATTGATCGTAAGGCCACATATTTCCCATTTCGGTATTTCCCTATCATTACCAGGATTTCCACCAGTGTATACGGCACGTTGATAAAATATAGAACTGAGGACGATAAAATCCCCGACTCCATGGCGGGCAACCTTGTGGAATGCAAACCCGATGAATTGATTAAAGAGTTGGGAGAAATTGAAACTGGTGCCAAAATGAAAATTAGAAATGGAAAGGGCGAAGTAATAAATGGGAACGCCGTTAAGATCCAGAAATCACCAAAACCATACTTGGTTATTAGGGATGACGAACACCCGACCGGCCAAGATGCAATTGTATATTTAAAAGATATATCGGAAATCCAAGTGTTTGGTAATTCTCGTAAAAACCTCAAAATAGTTAAGTAACTTTCGTCAAATTCGCGAAGCGAGCCGGACGAAAGCTACGGCGGCTGACACCGAAGGATTCGTGACCCTCTAATCTCCGTCCTAAAAACCAAAAATGCTACGATGCCGGACTTCATGGGCGGTAAATTCCATGACTGTTCTGCACCCAATAACGCCAAGGTAGCTCAGTTGGTAGAGCACACGCCTGAAAAGCGTGGTGTCGCCAGTTCGATTCTGGCCCTTGGCATATTTCATTTGTTGTTCCTGCCGACCATTTCTCACGCCACAAACTTTCTCCATCAGAAAATTCTATGGGACGAACATCCGGACAGCACGGTTACGTCAAACGACCAGCAAGCTTTCGTTCGGTCCCTCAGTTCAATTGGAATTCGACTCGAAAAAATTCCGACGATACAAACCAATTCCCTGCGAAACACGAACGTGTTAATTGTCCCCCATGGAACCGCAGCGAAACTTTCGAATGAGGAGCAAGACGCTGTCATAGAGTGGGCAAGCGGGGGCGGGAATCTCGTCGTCGATGGCGAAAGCCCGCTTTCCGACAAATTAGGCGTCGTATTTTCGATGCCTGTTTCGCTTTCACGGCTCAAAAACCATATTCGCTCCAACAACGGGACGCGCTGGCCCGACGGACCGCGCGTAAAAACAATTGTAAAGACGGGCCTCGCGAACGTCCAAACGTTTTATTCTTCAACAGACGGCGAACACTCCGTTGTCGTTGGAGGAACCGTGAAGAACGGCAAGGCCGTTGTGTTCTCAACGCTTTTTGATGATGCGACGCCGTATGGCTTTGGCCGTTTTACCGATCTGCCTCACATCATGGTGGATTTCTTTAAGATTACTCCTCTTTTGCGCGCGCAGCGCGCGATCATGTACATGGATCCTGGCTTCCACTTCAATCCATCGGAAAGCGATCTAAAACTGCTGGTCGATCGGTGGGCCGACGCCGGCGTGAGTTCGGTGCACGTGGGCACCTGGCATTCGGATTCCCCAAATCCGTTTCCCTATGCCACGCTAATCAATCTCGCGCATCAAAAGAAAATTTCTGTGCTCGCGTGGTTCGAATGGCCGCACGTAAGCGAACAGTTTTGGAACGACCATCCCGAGTGCCGTGAAAAAACCGCCACGCTGGCCGATGCGCATGTGGATTGGCGTTTGCTCATCAACTTTCAGAACCCGCGCTGCCGTGCACTGGCATTTGAAAAAGAAGACAAAGTTTTACGTAGCGCAGAATGGGACGGCGTGGATATCGCTGAGATTTATTTTGATCCGGTCGACGGCCTAAAATCTCTGCCAGCGTTCACACCATTAAACGACGATGTGCGAAAAGGTTTTTCGGAGAAACAAGGGTTCGATCCGGTGCTTCTCTTCGATGAATCGTCGTCGCACTTCTGGGAAAAAGACTCAAAAGGGATCGCGGATTTTCTCGAATACCGCCGCCGATTGACCACCGAGCTAACAGAGATTGTTTTCTCCCACATAAGAAAGCTTGAAAAGAACCAGCTACGGAAATGGGACATCGTATTAACGTTGACCGATGTGCTGGGCCAGCCAATGCTTCGCGATAATATTGCCATTGATTTTGATGCCAATTTGGCGTTGGCAAAGCGCTACGGCGCCACCGTTGAGATCCAGGATGCGTACATTGAATGGTCGAAAACGCCGGACCGTTATTTGGTTTTGGGCGAGCGTTACGCAAAAATCTTCGGACAAAATAAGTTCATGATCGACATTAATGTCGTCGATTCCGCCCATGGTCAGACGCAACTTGGGTTTTCTACGCCGATTCAGTCCGGAACAGAACTGTTCCAACTTTGGGCCACGGCTTCGAAGTTTACGCGGCAAGTTGTCGCGTACTCGGAATCGACAATCCACCCGAAAGATTACGACCTGCTTCCTTATGCCATGGCGTCCGATTCGTCGGTAGACGAACGCGACGATGGACTCCGCGTGCACGCATTGGACGCGGTCGAATTGCGAAAACCAACCAACACGTCTTACCGCGTGGACGGAAAAAAGTGGAACCGCCAAAACGATTCGTTCATTTGGCTCCCGGCCGGGGAACATCTACTGACGGAAAACGGACCGCGTGCAACAAAATAGCGCGGGCCGCATTTATCATCTCGACGCGATTCGCGCTTACGCCATCTTTCTCGTCATCTTCTCGCACGTGTTTGCGCCGGTATGCGCGGGCATGAACGATTACCCGCTCGGCGTTTGGTGGGTCTTTAATCTGCTGGATTCCGTGATCCGTTTGTGCGTTCCGCTGTTTGTGATGATCTCCGGAACACTTTTGCTTACGTCAACCAAACAAGAATTCGCCGTGGATTTCCTTAAAAAACGATTGTTGAAAGTGGTTCCGCCGTTCATCGGCTGGTCCTTTATTTATTCCTATTACGAAGCGCGCATGAACGAAACTCCGTTCTCGTTTCAACAAGCTGCCATCGACATGTTCAATGGTCCAACGGAGTTTCATCTGTGGTTTGTCTATATGATCATAGGGCTTTACTTTCTTGCTCCGGTCCTCCGGTTGATCGTGCGGTCGGCGCAAACGCGGGAACTCGATTTACGAACGTCACCGGTGGCTGGAACGCACCGTTACCTATTTCAGCGCCGACAGCTACAACGTCTATCTTATCCACGTTTTCTTCTTGTGGCTGTTGATCAAGGGGCATTTGGGAATTGCGATCTCGGAGAAAACAGGAGGAACACCGTTCATTGGCGTGCCGGTGGTCACATGTCTCATCTTCGCGGGCTCGGCCGCTCTTTCCTATTTATTAAAAAGAATTCCGCTGGTTTCTCGGCTCTTTGTGCTACAAACCTGAGAAGATAGACCGCTTCCCTTCATTTGTTACAATCACCGCCCAACGCCGAGGTAGCTCAGCTGGTAGAGCAGCCGCTTCGTAATACGTTGGGGTTAAAAAAGGGTTAATTACCAGGGGTTATCCGACGAGGAAAAACGTAAAATTCCGCATGATTTTGCAGCGTATTGCTAATTAACCGATTTTGAAGTGAGCAAGCGTTAAGAGAAACGTTGGGATAGTCAGTAAAGGAAGTTTCAACTTTTCCAAATGCCGAGGTAGCTCAGCTGGTAGAGCAGCCGCTTCGTAAGCGGCAGGTCGTCGGTTCGATCCCGATCCTCGGCTTACACTTTAAGAGGATATTATTGTCAGAATCAATAAAGACTAGATCAACCTCCCTTGTTACCGCCGTTTGTGAAGATGTCATTCTTCGAGACGGAGATCGAATCCGTTTAGTATTCCGACCCACCTTAGTTGATAACCCAAAGAATTCCGCTCATGCCGTCCGAGGTCTTTTCGTCTATCAAAAGAAGTCCGTTAAGGATGCTTGGCAGGATTACCGTTCTCTCGATCTTAATAAGCTCGTAAAAGATCAATACTTCCAGCTAGATCTCAGTTCCGAAGAAGTTTTCAAGTTAATAGGTAACCTTCGGAATTGTTACCACCTCGTTCAACAGCATGGGATTGTCCTCGGAGACAACGAATTCATCATTACCCCTTCCAATATCAGCTCCGTCGTTAAGGATTTGGTTGATAAGCCTGAAACCCTAGAAAAACTTCTCAAGACAGGTGGAGAGGATTTTGTTGTTTCTGCCCTCAAATGGCTTTCCACGTTTGACGAGAAGGGGTTGATCGATAAGCTCGTTACAATAGATAAGGAGCGGCTTTCCAACCTTCAAACGTCCCTTAGCCTTTCAGCCCTTAAGAAAGCTCTAGCTACCTGGACTGTCAATGCCAATAACAAGGATGAAGAATTCTGGCAAAAACAGCTTTCGGAGAACCCTTGGGTTATAAGCCAGGTCTTCTCTGCTCCGATTATTCTCTTCCAAGATAAAGCCTACGTCGGAGGAAAACAGTTCGACAACAAGGGCGGAAACCTGATCGATTACCTTTATAAAAACAAGATCACGCATAACCTCGTCTATATCGAGATTAAGACTCCAGTCTCTTCTCTCGTAGGATTGAAGTACCGTGACAATGTCTATCCTCCGTCTTCCGACGTTTCAGGAGGTGTTACTCAGATTTTGAACTACCAGAACGAAGCTCAAACAGACTGGTATAAGCTTTCCAAAGACAATCCTGAACTTCAGAATCTTTGTCCGAAGGGTTTGCTTATCGTCGGAAACACGAAATCCTTAGACGATAGGACTAAGCGTCGTTCCTTTGAACTCTTCCGTTCCAACCTTAGAAATGTTGAGGTCATTACTTTCGATGAATTGTTCGAGAAGATCAGAACGTTGATTTCTCTTCTTGAGAAGGGTAGCTAAATGACCAAAGCAGTCGAACTTGCCAAAGCACTTGAGAAAGTCAAAATGGATGAGGGAATGGACATCATCGAGAAATGGGTCGAGAAGGCTCTTTCTTCTGTTGTGATAGATGATGTCATGTGCATCATGCACTCTGATGGCTCAGTAAATTTCATTGACCATAGAGGTTACGGCATTATGGCCGTTGAAGTAATTTCCCCTGAAAACATTCTCAAGGTATTGAAACACTATCGGCCATTTAAAGAAGTTTTTAATAATCGAACGAATTAGTTTCCCTAGTCTTCTGCCGAGGAATCGGCTTACACTCTCTAAATTCCTCCCAAAAAACTGCGCTTAAAAACACATCTAAAAATCAGCCTGTTTCGTATCTAATGAAAATCTCCGTTTCTTGAATCATTTGTGGGGCATTCAATGCCCTAATTTGATCTTTAAAAGGAGAATAAAATGACAAGAACATCGTTTAGCCCAGAGTATATTTCTGGCCTTTCGAACTTAACCTCTGAAGAGTTCACTTCGTTAGTGAATAATCTCAAGGAAAGTGAAAAACATTACCCTGTGGGCGAAAAAGAAATAGAAGTGCTTCGCCGATGGGCCTCAGAAATCCTCATAAACTATGTAACACTTGGAATGGCTATCAACAAAGAATTAGAACTTGCCGTTATCAATTCCCAAGTTTGCATTCGTTTCCCATCTAAAGAATAAAAAAAGCCCCCTATTTAGGTCTTAGACTTATCTAGGGGGCTTTTGTTTTATTGAAAATGAAGTAGGCAGTGCTAACTAGCAGACTAAATTTGTGGCGAGTTAACCTCTTGGCAGGAATAAATCAGCATTAAAGGGGAGACTCGGCAATACCTTGTCCCAGGTTGACAGACCCAGGGGATACCGCTTTCCCTGATTTCTCAGGTTATCTCCCGCTAGGCATCGCCATGCAACTTATCTCCACGTCTCGCCTGTCAGCGAGATAGCGAAGGGTCGCACTTTGGTAGCGTCAAGCGGAAACGAGCATCCCTCAAAATGAGTTTCAACATATGTCCTCCTTAAGAGGGAGATGAGATCTCCCAAAAAATCTTATCAACTTTTGTCACTAGGCCTAGCTCGGAGGCCATGCATACTTTTTAGCAACAACCAACGAAGCCACACCAACTGAAATTTTTTCAACATACTTCCTAAATTCGTCGTCTGTCATATTGGCCATACTATCAGTCCCATGCATTCCAAGTTGGTCAGCTATACGCGCATTGTTTCGATCCTCAAATACTCTTTTCAGAAACTCTCCAGCATCCTTCTGTTCGCTGTCGCTCTTACCAATAAGAACTTTAGACGCTTCGTTTAGTATTGCTTGATTTAAAAACGAATATCGTTGGTCGACTAACCTACCACGCGTCTTATTTTGAACAACAAAATTGATAATCCACAGGATGGCAAATGCGAGGAGAATTCCACCAGCGACCTGAAGCATTAACATACATCCTCCAAAGGTCTAATGAGGAAATTCATCAATTGGAGACATGGAGAGAAGACAAGCAGATCTTAGTTGCGAACATTTACATTAATGCAATTGGGATCAGCGTCGCATGACATCTTCCGGCTGGATTCTTCCATCCCATTTCCTACACCCCTTAAAACTGATGCCAGCATTTGACGATTACAACCTGACAACATAAGCATTGAGTAAATACTTAAACAAAAAACGAGCAGTTTTCTCATTAATGCCCTCCTTCATGCATCCTGTCTTTCCCCCTTAGCCTAAGGGCATTAAGTGATTTTCCTGTGACAATCATTCGACAATCTAAACACAATTAAAACGATTCCTATTCAAGCCCAAAGAGTACGCCAAAAAGGCCAATTAAATCGCAAAACTGATCAGCCGCATGAGCTCGTTACATTGCACGAGGGGGTAAAAAACTGCATCGGATTAGCGCCTTGAATTTGGAAATGATTACGATTGAGAATTGACCTGATTATTTATCAACTCATATGCCTTATCAAGTAACTCAATAGCTTCGTTTGCAAGTCGATCACGATTAGGAGCTGGAAATGCAGGTTGGGGAATGGGATTATTCTTAAGAAATTCTTTTACTTGCAATAGCAATTTCTGATCGTTATTGGATAGTTCCATTATCAATCCCATCTCTGGGATGCAATAACATCTCCGGTTTCAACATCCAAAAGCCTTACAACAACCAAGTCTTGTGGCGAATTGGGCGATCCCATTCTGGAAAAACTGATAAATCCAATATGCGACGCTCCAGACATTTTCCCAATTTGTTTTACCTGTTCAGGTGAAACTGCCCCAGTCATTTGAAAATTCATTTCAGCCAATAATCTCTCAATTTTATTCCTGTCAACGATTCTGAAATTCTTATTGCCTTTATGCACAGAGAGATACGCTGACTCCGTTTTGCTTAAAAGATCTGTTTTCACACCTTCTTTCCATTCTTTAACATTGAATCCCGTACATATCGGGCAACGCATATCATCTATCACAAACGCTACGGAAACATTATCGCCGATATAAACTAACCTAGAGATCACATCAAATACCTGATCCTCTTTCTCGACCCGAATTCCACCTAAAATACCGCTTAAAGTTGACAAAGACCCATTGCGCTTAACAACAAGTTCAATTGGTTTATTCGGCGAACCAGCGATGTAATCGACGTAATCCATTCGATCATCTCGGTTCATTATTTCTCTTCCATTGAAAGAAATGATCACATCACCGATTCTCAATCCCATATTATCTGCTGCAGATTTTTCAAAAACCTTCACGACATAAAATTTATTTTTATCTACTTTGGTAATAACCCCAAGAACACCTCTAGCATCGGAACTATTTCTTATAGGCAGTCCTGCACATCCACTAAACAAAAGGCCAATAAGAGATGGAATTAGCAACAGTCTTATTCTGACCATGAGATCATAGAAACCCACGTAATTTTTTGGACCATTAAAAAGTTTCTCCATTTCCCTTTACTTTGAGTGGAACCCCATCCCAAAACGAACAGCTTCTGGCAAAACCACAGCTAAGTGAGTATGAGTTGAAAAGTCCACGATTTCAATTCGTTTCTTATTTTTTTTATTTTTTTTGATTGAAATTTCGGTGAGACCCTTTATGCTCAATAGACAAAGTTACGGAGGGACCGATGCCTCATTCTCAGAAAAATTTGCAATCAAAAATAAGACAGTCCACAGCACCTGGGCCATGTTGGCTATGGGATGGTGCCTATGATGAACTAGATTACGGAATTATTGGCTCAGAGGCAGCCAATAGAGCTGTTTGGCAGGCTTGGGGAAAGGAGCCTCTGGCTCAAGGCCAAAAACTTTATCGGACCTGTGAAAATCGACACTGTGTAAATCCTGATCATATGAGCTTTTCGTTATCAAAACCTACAGTTACCAATCCACCCCCTACCTCTGGATCGAGCAAAAGCATCGCTGTTCCATATGAGGATTACAAAGCCCTCCTAGATGTAGTTAAGAAACTTCCCAAAGCCGCTTAACTTCTCAAACTACTTTCAAACAAATTCCATGAATGAAGTATTTAATTCATGGATCAGACTGCCAAGATAAACATAGCTGTTCGCCTAGCTAAAGATACCGAGACCGATTCTCTAATTCTTGAACGCCTTGTGTTCCATCCAAGCTGGAAAGTACGAATTGCGGCCTTGCGAAATAAGTCTCTTCCCAAGTCTGCTATCCAAAGGCTTCTCATTAGTCCAAGCATTATCGACAGGAAATTCCTGGCCTATAACAAGAATACGGATTCCGATACGCTTAAGGCTATCAGAGATGAACTGGAAGACAGTTACATGGATCAGACGAGAGTCGCTATTGCTCGCCATCCAAATGCAAATACTTCGCTTCTCGAAAAGCTTTCCACCGATCCAGATTGTTATGTTCGGGCAGAAGTAGCCATTAATCCAAGAAGTCCAAAGGCTGTAATTCTTAAACTAAGCCGAGATAAAAATGATCTTGTTCGATCCTATGCGGGTATGAACCTTTGGATTCCTGAAAAAAGGCTTTCTGAATTGGCGGAAGATGGAAAAGCGATTGTTCGTAGAGGAGTAGCTAGGAATGGGAATTGTCCAAAAGCAATCCTGAAACGGCTTATGAAGGATCGAATGGAATCCGTCAAAGTATGCGCTAAGCGGACTTTTGAAAAACGGATAGTTTTCTTCAAAAATCACAAACTCAAGAAAATCTACTGAGAATCCATCCTTAGATTGGTTTCTATCGCTTCATATTTCGGATTTAAACGATGTTTCGAACCCAACCCATAGATAATTGCTGACCGAGTAGGGATCTGATCATAAAGGCAATTAATTAAGGGATGAGTCTTTGAGGAATGGGATGTTTAGGTGGGTAACAATCACGACGTTTTTCTTTTCTCGTCCATCCGTGTCCAATTCCTGGTAACGCTTGTCGATATCTTGAATTGAATCGTATGGGCCATAAAGCGTTTGCTCGAACATCAGATAATAGACCTGCCGAACAAAAGCATTCTTCATAGAGAGTGTTACGTTGATTCTCCGAAGACGTTAACAGTCGGAATCAGCGGTAAACAGTAGGAAGAATCAGATAATTGAATAACCTTGTTGGCCTATTCCTGTACTTATTACGATGAACGGGAAAGACAACCTAGAGCTTTCCACATAGGATTCCAAAACTTATTCCGTAGTAAACAGATTAATTTGATGGGTACAGATAGCCTTGGTAATCCAACAATTGTCCTAGCTCAAGTTGCTTTTTTATTTGTGCCTGAAATTCTTTTACAACCAGGGTACGATTAAACTTCCTGCCTGAGAATTTACTGCCATTAGTTTTGATGCTGTCGAAGATTTCTGTCTCTGAATGGTCTTTTCTTAGCTTGATTAGATATTGAACATATTGAGCAAAAAGCTCCTTTTTTCTAACCCTTTCCTCATCGACATCTTTTTTCCGCCTCCAAGTTAGATCCCCGATAGCCAAAGACCCCTTAAAACTAATACGTCGAATTTGAGGTTGCATCAGAGGATTAAATTGAGAGTCTGACCACTCCAAATACATGTCTATGAATGTCCGGTCTTTTTTCATTGTCTGAACGAATCTGTCTTCAGGGATTTTAAGATCCTTCGAGAAAGTCCGCTTCAGGTAAGAGTTATATAGGTGTCTTAAGTATCCATCTGGAGTTGAATAGTCGAAATAGCGCCATTTATGGTTTCTGTAATAGGCCCTGTTATAGGCCTGAGAGTTCCTAGTTGGCTTAATGTGCCCAGACTGACGAAAGATTCTTTGATAGCAAGAGTTGCACAATAAAGGAGAGTTTCTGTCATAGGCTTTCTTTCGGTGCCAACTACAAGATTCGGTCTTGGGACAATCTGAACACTTTCCGTCAGGAGCAGGAGCCGAAAATGTTTTACCTTTGATATAGGATTTAATTCTGGGCTGTTTAATGATTCTTAGCTTTAAAGACAGATTATTATCTAAATACTTATTCTCAAGGTAAAACATTTAAGTCCTCCGCGATTGAAAATTGCCCCTAGAATTTTGATGACTATTCTGGGGATCAGAAGACCTTAGTAGTCTCCTACCTATATGCTGAATTATTACATCCCATTGAAAACGCATTGATTTCTAGAACAAATTTGAATTCTCATTTTTATCGAATGGATTTCAGCCGTTCCTGAATAATTCTAGATGGCGCAGTATGCCATGTCGCAAAATTGCTCATTGAAAGGAATAAAAAAATGGAAAGAAATAGCACAACACCAGAAGTCGTTCAGCCGGGGATGTATACAGCCAAAGTTGTAGACCTTATCCAACACTCATCAGAATACGGATTATCGCTTAGGTTTGTATTCAAAATTGTAACCGGGGAATTCGCAGAACATAGAGTTAGTGGCTTCGTACCAGCCAGCCTTCAAAACTCATCAAAACTCTATGACTGGTTAACAGCCATGAATGTTGACCCAAGTCAAATCCAAGAGGAACTTGATCCAAAGCTTGTAATTGGGAACTACGTTAAAGTCGTAGTTGTAGTGGATCGTCGTAAACCACAATTCACAAAAGTACTCGACATCTCTTCACTACAACCTAAAAGTCCAGAGTAATACCTCTAGCCTGGGAAAAATACCCTTCATTTTTGTAGTTGAAGGGTATTTTTTTATCCAGACGATAACGATTGAAATCCTTGTCATTGTAAATAGAAATCATGATTTCCCATATAAAGAGTAATGAACGTCCCAAGATTGTGAATAACTATTGTGACGACTCTCTATAGGAGGAAATTAATATGAGCGTTAAACAAGACAAACAATCAGGACTGTGGCATTACGAATTCATGAGAAAGGGAACAAACCATTACAAATCCGGCTTTCGGACGAGACAGCAGGCTTTGGATGCGGAAGCAGCTAAGAAGGATGAAGCCATCAAGGCCGAGACTTATCCAGATCTCATTAATAACGGTGCCAACCATAACATCACGTTTGAGGAGGGTTGCGAATGGTATTGGAAGCAAATTACTCCCCACAAACGAGATCACAATGACGATAGGCTGATGCTAACGGGAATCATGAACTTCTTCGGACGAGGAAAACTAATCCGGGAGATCACGGCAGATGACGTTAGAGACTTACGAACTCACCTATCCAATCAGATCAGCAAACGGACAAAGAAGAATTATTCAGCACAGACGATTAACCATTACCATTCCATCCTAAAAGCGATGATAAACGCCTTAATCAAGCACGACAAATACAATGGGCGGAATCCTGCTGCAAAGGTGTCTATGCCGAGGCTACCTCGCAATAAGCCACGGTTTATTGGGCCTGACGAAGAGAAGATTATTCGGGGTGAAGTCATCAAGCATGACAAGCTATGGCCGTTCTATTATGTTGCTTTGCATACAGGAATGAGACTTGGGGAAGTGGCTCATATCAAGGCAAGGGATGTTTCCCTCCATTCAAACACGATCTTCCTTCCTGAAACGAAGAACGGACGATCCAGACACGTTCCAATGTCTCCCAACTTGAAATCGTTTATCCGAGAACAAATGGAAGGAAAGAAGGCGGACGATTTTGTTCTAGGTGATACAACGCATTGGACAGTTTCAGATTGGTTCTCTGACATTACCCGTAACTTGGGATACCCTAATGTGACATTCCATTCGTTACGGCATACGTTTATTCAAAGGCTTCTAGCTGCAGGAGAGCCGATCTACAAGGTTTCTAAGCTGGTTGGACATTCATCGGTAGAAGTGACGGAAGGGACGTATGGACATCTCTCCCAACAGGACCTGCAAGGCACCTTGAACCGCATAGACACTCTGATATAAGTCCAAAGTGGGAGTCCTCGAAATATTTCGAAGTCTGCGAAATTCCTTTTGAAGTCGTTATGTAGTATTAATTCTTGCCGGTTTGGGATGAATCACGACATTTTGCGGGTTCTTTCGGGAGAATTTTGAAGTCTGAGGGAATCAAGAAAATCAGGGAAACATTGAAACATATTGAATTATCAATATTTTCAATCCGATGAGTTAAAATATCCCTCGATATTCGTAAGCGGCAGGTCGTCGGTTCGATCCCGATCCTCGGCTAACTTATAAATGCCTCTTTCGGAAAGCACAACCGGATCCTGTTTTTAAATATCTCTCAAACCTGCTTGCTTTGACAGGATCATCAAACCATATCGCGAAACTGATCTTCCAAGGTCGAAATTTATCTGTGTGGAAAGTCTTCCCAGACTGATGCTCTGCAAATCGACGCCTCAGGTTTCTGGTTAAACCAACGTAACTTTGATCTGGAGAGGACAAACTTCTAAGCAAATAAACATACATGAACGCATCCCGGGGATTTATTGAAGGGAAATGGATTATACAAGAGTCTCCACCTACGCCTGACGGCTACGGTGGACAGCCTTCGCATTTAGGTTCGCTTGCCGGCCGTAGCTCGCAGAGCGAAGGCTGGATCCCGATCCTCGGCTAACTTTCCTTATTATTTCCTGCCCGCTTTCTTACCACTGAATATTTTTCAACGACCGCCTTCAGTTCCGGATAAATTGCCTTTGCCATCTCGGTGGCGCCGTCGTTTGTGAAATGGAAATAATCCGAAAAGTAGCGCGAGCTCTTCGGCATTTTCTTGTCGACATCGATAACGACCACGCCTTGATCGCGTAACCCGCGAATGCGCGCATTGATCACACCCATGAGCTCGCGTGACAATTCCGCGTTGCGGTTTGTGTCGACTTCAAAGTCGGAAATTCGCTCGCCCGTTTCGGGATCGATGTCGGTGTTGTAAAGCGCCGTGAACGTAAGAAACACCGGCTGAATTCCGTTCGCTCGACAAATGTCGACCAGCTTTTGAACGCGCGCCATCGCGACTGGAAGAATTGTTTGCTCGTAATCGCGGACGCGCTTTTGCCGCTCTTCCGCCGAAATCGCAATTTTTTTGTCCGCGCGAAAATCCAATTCCCGATAGGCGCCCGGCCGCGCGTGGCGCGCGTACGTTTGGTACAGGTTCACCGCGAGATTGACGGAGTCAATATTCCGCATGATCGACAACAGAAACGACCGAACGCCCGACGTGTGCCAGGTGCCGCGCACAATGTTTTCATCGGCATCAATTTGGCGAATCAAACTTATTTCGTTCTCACCGACGAAGAAGACCACGATATCGGGTTTAATATTCACGACGTAATCCGCGAGCAATGTGAGGTGAGCGACGGTCGAATGCCCCATGAAACCGGCATTGTTAATCCAAACGTTTGTGAAATCGCTCGAAAACATGCGGCTGAGATCATCGATCCACGTTTTCCCTTCAGTCAAGTTATCGGCCGCCAACGAACTCCCGCCCATAAAAATAATCGAACAATAGTCGTGAAAGTTTTGTGGGCGCTCCGGCCCACGGAATCCGAGCGCGTTTTTCTTTACATAAATAACCGGGTCGAGCTTTTTCGAATTGTGCGTTACGTAGACGTACGTCTTGTTCGCGGGAAGAATGACCTTCTGTCCTTTCACGATGTATGGCGACGACTGGAACACGCGCAAACGCAGCTCAAGAGGAAGCACCAGCAAAACGCACAACAATCCGAGTTTGATTATGTCACGGACCATTGGCAATAGAGCCATCATTTTTTCGCGGCCAGCTTCTGCAGGATCATATCGATGAACCCGCCGACATTTTTTAATCGAATGACTTCCGCGGTGATGAATTTCACTTTGAATTTCTGCTCGGTGGCGACGATGAGATTGATGTGATTCAGCGAATCCCAGCGTTTGACGTCTTTCGCGGTCATTTCATCGTGCAGCGTGATCGCGTCGTTATCAAATACGTTCCGAAAAATTTCCGTCAAACTGTTTTTCACTTCTTCGCGCGAAATATTTTCCATGGCATCCTCTCTAGATGGATTTGATGAACGTCTTAAACGGCGTGTACGATCCGAGATCCAACTCCCACAGGAGCGATGCGTGACCGTTCGGGCTCATCGCTTTAAATCCAAACGATGGGTACAAAGCCTGAACCATGTGGTTTTTGTCGGTGGGGATATATTCGCCGATGATTTTTTTGTACCCGGCGCGTTTCGCGTCGGCCACCAACGAATTGAGCAAATTGTGTTCCACCTGCCGCCCAAGCACGCGACAACTCATGAGCCACGTATCGATAACGAGGGATTTATCGTCGAACGGCTTCGCTATGATGACGCTGATCATTCCATTGTCACCGAATTTGTCTTTGAGTCGCGCCTGGTACGTTAAAAGATTCGGTTCGTTTACCATCCGGCGCACTTGGGCGTCGGTGTAACGGCGCGTGGTCAGATTGTACTGGTTGCTTTTGTTGATCAACTGCGAAATGCGCGCGACACCAACATCATCGAACCGCGATATTTCGAGTTCCATTTCCAAGCTTTTTAAAAAATCCGTTATGTCGTGCGCTTGATTGGCCGCTTCCGTTCTCTGTGCGTTCGACGCATAAAACGTCGATCGGTTCGCATCTTCCGAAGAAAATTGGGCCGCTTCAAAAAATCCGGCTTGCGACAGACAATCGACATAGCCCGACGGATCAACTGGCACCTCTGGCACTGCCATCACCGGAAATTTCTGTCGAATAAGCTCACGTTCGGCGGGGTTGTCGTCGAAAAAAACCAGAGAATCCAAACCAATGTTCAACTGCTTGGAAATGAATTCCATGTTTGTCGCTTTGTCGTTCCAATTGGCCACAAAGATAGAGAAGTCGTTCAATTTTAATGGCATGTCCGAACGCTTCTCAAATACTTCGCGGGCGACAGATTCATCGTTCTTGCTGCACACGGCCAACAACACGCCGGCTTCTTTAAGCCGTTTTACGTAACGCTGAAACGCGAGAAAGGCTTCGCCCACCGCGTCGCCCTGGCCGAACACGAGCCCTTGAACACCATCATCGCCAACCACGCCGCCCCACAAAACGTTATCCAAATCCAACACCAAACATTTTTTCGATGTGCCGCGCACCGCACCGAGTATTTGTCCAACACGTTTGCCAAAAAGCGGCGCGGCGACCGGCGAGATCATTTGCTTCGCATGATGCCAGAGTGAAACATCAAACCACTGGGCAATTCCCTGCTCCATCGCCATCGAATCAATATCGAGCAACAAAACATTTTTCTTCGCCGCTTCCGCTCGTAAGGTCGCATTCAAACGTTGCACGAGCGCAAACGGCGACGCGGGCACACGCGCATCGAATTCTCCAAACATCCGCAAAGGCGGCGTGAGAAACGTCGATTGAACAACGACGGCATTCAGTTTGTTTTGAATCACATCCCAGGCACGAGCCCATTCGGACGAAAGAGCCACCACGGTTTTTTGAATTACCTCCTCCGACGCGGCCAATGGCAGCTCCGGCATTTTGCTCAGCGAATCACATGACACCAACACAACATCGGGCTTGAACGCGTAACAACCGGATGTCTCGACGAGCAATTCCTGCTGAATCTGGTCAAAGGGAGCCAGATAACATTCAACCACCACTCCACGCCGCAGCGCGCCCACACGAATGGCCGGCAGCAAATGATCCATGGTAGCCGCCGCTAAAATGGCAAGCCGCAAAACCGGGAAACCGTGCGTCGACTTTTCTGTGAGGAACGATTGGAAGCGGTTATCAAGCTTCATCGTCGCCACAAAATCCAAATCCTGGTTGGCGAGAGAAATAAAATCGGCAAACGTTGCGGTGGTGCTCATGTTAGTTTCATCCACTCACGCCTGAGGCGCGCGTCGGCTGGAGGATTTTCGAGCGCCGACATTATTTTTTGCGCCACTTGGTCGGGATCCCAGAATCGACCGTTCGGCCGAGATGCACGTGCCGCCTCGATAACCAGCGGATGGCACGCTTGCAGCATCGGCGTGTCGGTGTAGTCGGGAAAAAATGCGCTCGCCCGCAAACCATCCGCTCCAAGTTCGGCTAATGCGGATTCCAACAATTGCTGCAGCGCTGCTTTCGCAACGACGTACGCGCTCATGTGTTTCCACGGCGGCGATTCCATCGCCGCCGACAGCACGGCGACCACGTGGCCGCCATCCTGTTTTTGAAAAAAACTTTTCCAAATCTCAACGATAAGCGCGTGGTTCGAAACAACATTGACGTGCAACTGATCATTAAAGTTTGCGGCCGTCATTTTCAAAAACGATTGCAGAACCGGAGCCGGCGATGCGCACAAGACAACCGCGTCCAGACGTGGCACCAGCGTGGAAATTTTCGTCACCGCGTCTTTCATCTGCGCGGCGTCATGCAACGCCAATGGCAGCGCCGACGCGTTGCCGCCGTTCGTCCTTATTTCTGACACAAGCTGATCGGCGCGCTCTTTTCCGTTTCCATAACCAACAATCACGTTCCAGTCCGATTTTCCGGCCCGTCGTGCAAGAGCCGCGCCAATACCGCTGCTGCCCCCGGTTACAAGAACTGTCTTCATGATTTGTTGCTCAGCCGGCCGGCTTGCACATCGCCGTCGGCGAGAACCTCATCCCCTTTGCGGAGAGTCACTTCCATGCGCACGATTTCCAACGCTTCCTGCTCGTAAATAATTTTTCCAGTAAGTATCGCTTCGTCACCGATGTAAAGCGGGGCGCGGAACCGAATATTGAGGCTGTGCCAGATCCATCCGTTTCCCGGAAGCGTCATGCCGAGCATTTTCGAAATGTGCGCGACGATTCGTGCGCCGTGCACCACGCGCGACCGGAAACCGTGCGACCGGGCGTACGCGTCGTTGCAATGGAGCGGATTGGCATCGCCGCTGAGATGGGCGAAGGCATCGAGGTCCTGTTCGGAAACCACGAATGGTAGTTCCGCCACCGCACCGACTTCAATTTTGATCTGTTTCATCACCATTAGAATTGAAAGTAAATGAACTGAGCCGCTTGAAAGCGACCGAAAATAATTAACAACGAAAGCAGGCTGTAACCGACCGCCCATTGGGTAAATTCCGGCTGTTTGAAAATCCAGTCGCTGACGGGCACCCGCTGATCTCTCATTTCAAGAACGAGCAGCGAGAGAATAAAAAAGATTCCGCAGACGAGATCAATCCGCGACGGGAAAGCCGCGATCGCCGATTCCACATCCGCAAAAGAAAAATGGACGAGCGACGAACCAATGCGGTGAAACACCTGCGAGGCGACGGCCAATGAAGGAGAACGGAAAAACACCCAACCAATCATGCAAATCGAAAATGTGGTGAAGACTTGCAGCGCGTGCGGCGCCTCCGGCAAACGGTTCAAGAACGGAATGTTCTCCCATGACTGACGCCAGCGCTCCCAAATCGTTTCAATCACATAAGCGATACCGTGTGTGAGACCAAACAAAACGAATGTCCAGTTCGCACCATGCCACAATCCGCTGATGAAAAATGTAGCGAGCAAAGCGACGTATTGTTTCCAAGGCTTCGGCTTTTTTATCGACACGCACAATGGAACAAACACGTAATCGCCTAGCCAATTGGAGAGCGAAATGTGCCAACGGCGCCAGAACTCTCGAATCGACGCGGAAAAGAACGGGTAGTCAAAATTCTCCATGAGATCAATGCCGAGAATGAGCGCCGATCCACGAGCGATATTCGTATACGCAGAAAAATCCGCGTAAATTTGGAATGCAAAAAAGAAGGTCGCCATCAGCAGCGCGATGCCGTTCGCGCCAGAGGGTGTTTGATAAACCGTGTCCACGAGCACGCCAAGGCGGTCCGCCACGACAATTTTCTTTAGAAGTCCGACAAGAATCAGAAAGCCGCCCTTTTTGAGCCGCTCAAAATCAAAATTGTGTTCCGCGTGCAGTTGTGGCAACAAATGGGCGGGCCGCTCAATCGGACCGGCGACAAGTTGCGGAAAGAACATCACGTAGAGTGCGTAATACCCCAAACGTTTTTCAGCCGGTTGATAGCCGTAATAAACATCGGCCGTGTAACTGAGCGACTGAAAAACATGAAACGACAATCCAATCGGCAAAGCCCATTTCAACATCGGAACATGGTACGGCAAATCCACGAGCCCAAAGAGCGCCGCGAGATTCGCGTTAATGAAATTGAAATATTTAAAAACGCACAACACGCCAATATTGGCGGTGCAACTGGCAAGAAAGAACAAAAGACGGACCGAGGAACGCGTTGATTTTTCCATGGCAATGGCCGTGTAATAATCAACAAGAATAATTCCGAACAGAATCAGAATGTAGGCCGGAATAAACGCCATGTAGAAAACGCAGCTGGCGATGAGCAAGTGCAACCAACGGAATCGGTAGGGCAGAAGGAAATAAATTACGGCAACGATCGGAAAGAAAACAACATACTGCAGCGACGTAAAAATCATTTCAAGCGATGTTCCGGCTCTGCCACCATCTCAAATCGCAATGTTCCACCCGCCACGATATCGCTGTGACGCAACCGAAAATCCTTTATGACCTGCCCATTTAACTGAATCGTCTTCACATACAAATTATGCGCGCTATTACGCGGCGATTCAATCGTAAATATTTTGTTGTTTTCGAGGTGAAGGACCACCTTTCGAAACAACGGGCTGCCCAACGAATATTCGGGCTTTCCCGGACACACCGGATAGAAGCCCATCGCGGAAAAAAGATACCACGCCGACATTTGTCCGGTGTCTTCGTCGCCGCACAATCCATCGGGTTTCGCCGAATAAAGTCGCGTGAGAATTTTTCGAACCAACGCCTGCGTTTTCCAAGGCTCGTCGGCCCAGTTGTACAGGTAGGCGAGATGATGAACGGGTTCGTTGCCGTGATGATATTGCCCCATGCCAGCCTTGCGCATTTCGCGCATGTCGTGTGTGGTTTCATGGTACGAACCCACATTGATTGTTGCCGGCAGCGCGAAAAGTTTGTCCAACTTCTCAGCGAAGGCGCGCTTGCCGCCCAGCAAGTCAATCAGACCTCCGACATCGTGCGGCACAAACCAAAGATAATGCCAAGCGTTGCCTTCGGTGTACGGCTCCCCCCATTCGAATTGGTCGAACGGTTCACGCCACGATCCGTCTTCCTTGCGTCCCTGCATAAAACCCGTCGCCGGATTAAAAACATTTTTGTACGCGCGCGCGCCTTTCGCAAATTCCGCTTCGTCTTCTTTCTTACCGCGCGCCGCCGCGAATGTGCTCAAACAAAAATCGTCGTACGCATACTCGAGCGTGCGCGACGTGGCCTGATCGCGTCGATCGCAAGGAATGTAGCCCAAATCGCGCAAATATTTGAGCGACTTGCGGCCGAACTGGCCTTTGCGACTTTGCTCGCGACCGTTTTTCACCGAACCTTCGTAGGCCGCAGCAACGTCGAAGTTGCGAATGCCTTTCACAAAAGCGTCGGCGACAATCGAATCCGAATGCGAACCGATCATGCAATCGCGGTAACCCGGGCTGGGCCACTGCGGAAACCAACCGCCTTCTTTGAACGTGTTCACGAAACCTTGAATGATTTCGCCGTCTTGCGTTGGAAACAACACGGTAAAGAATGGAAAAACCGCACGGAACGTATCCCAGAAGCCGTTGTCTGTGTAGAGCACACCCGAATGGACTTTGCCGTCGTACGGACTGTAATGGCGCTCATGCCCATCCGAATTTAATTCGTGAAATGTGTGCGGGAACAAAAGGGCTCGGTAAAACGCTGTGTAAAAAACCGTCAACTGATCGTTCGTTGCGCCTTCAATTTCAATTTTTCGAAGCTGTGTTTCCCACACCTGTTTTGCTTCGGACTGAATGGTATCGAACGTTTTTTTGCCGATCTCGCGTGCAAGATTTTCCTCTGCTTGCGACAGGCTGATAAACGAGGTGGCAACGCTGACATCGACCGCCTGAGATTTTTCGGTTCGGAACTGAACAAACGCACCGAGATTTTCACCGCGACGTTCGCGTTCGAACGAGCGCTGTTGCCGTGCCGCCGTGGTTCCGAACGAAAGGAACGGCCGGTCGAACGCAATCACAAAATAATTCGCGAAATTCTTTGGCGCCCCCGCTTCTTTGGCGCTCGAAAACCCCACAATCTTATTTTGCTCGGGTATCACGCACACGTAGGAATTCGGACCCGGCACATCGAGAACCACGTAAGATTGTTCGGACGTCGGAAATGAGAAACGAAATTTTCCTCCGCGCATCGTAGGCGCGAGTTCGACTGTGATTTTCTGTGTCGGCAGTTCGAGGTGATATCCGTAAGGACGAATACGTTCGTTCGCGTGCTCGAATTTCTGCGCGCGTCGCTTCGTATTCATCTCCAATGTCCCTACCATCGGCATCAAACAGAATTGTCCGTAGTCGCCAATCCAAGGGCTCGGTTGGTGCGTGAGCCGAATTCCTTGAACCGTGTTGTGTTTGTACCGGTAAATCCAACGCGCGTCGGTGGTTTGGGGTGTCCACGAAGCCATCGCCCACGGAAGCGCTACGAGTGGCAACGTGTTCCCGTTGGACAGTTCAAAGGTGGAGTCGGTGCCGATGAGAGGATTGACCGCATCGACCAGCGATGCGGCAAAGAGTGCGGACGTCGACGAAAACACGACAGAAACGATGGCAACGAGAGCTTTCTTCATGAACGCTGGCGCATGATACAATTCCCAATATGATTCGCAGATTTAAACTTTTCTTTGTTGGCACCGCTCTGCTGGGCGCGGCTGCGTGTATTCGAAACCCCGCCACGCACAAAGTTCACGCGCGCCTCTTATCTCCGGAAGCCGAACGAAAGATCGGACTCGAAACGAAAAAGAAGATTCTCGAAGAATATCAGGTGCTTGAAAGCTCTCAAGTGACCACGTATGTGAACAAAGTGGGACAAAGGCTCGCGAAGGTCTGCGATCGACCCACGGTTGATTACGATTTCACGGTGTTGGATAGCGACCTTATCAACGCGTTCGCGGTACCCGGAGGTTTCGTTTTCGTCACGCGCGGTCTGCTCGAGGCTGTCAACGAAGAGTCCGAACTTGCGATGGTGCTCGGGCACGAAATTGGTCACGTGGCCGCTCTGCACGGCGTGCAAATGATTCAAAAAGAAATGGGCCAGAACGCGCTCACGGTATTGGGCACCATTGGCGCCGCGCTCACCGTCGGGCCCGAAGCGATGCTCATGGTGGCCAACACCGCCGATCTTTTCTCATCGCTTTACATGCTCGGTTACAGTCGCGAGCGCGAATTGGAAGCCGATAACCTCGGACTTCAATATATGTTGCGCGCCGGTTACGATCCGCAGGGCGCGCTGCGTTTCCTGAAAAAACTGGAAGCGATGGACGAAAAGGACGCGAAGGGTTGGGATCTTTATTTCCGAACCCACCCGTCCACGAAACAACGCATTGAGATCATCGAAAGCATGATTGGCCAACCGACCATGGGCCCCCTGGCGAAACCGTCCGACGAAGATTACAGCGCCATCAAAGCGCACCTGCCCCGCGTCGACAAAGACAAACAGGGCGAGGTGAATGGCCAAGATTATCTGAACAAATATCACGAGGTATCGCTGCGCGTGCCATCCAATTGGACGCTGGGGTTTTACTATCCACAGGCATTGATCTCATTTCGAACGATCGATAACGATGGCGACGGCCGCCTGCAAGCAGTGGAGCTAAGCTCGGCGACAGCAACCGCCGAGAACGTCGCCACTCGATTCGCAAAATTTTCTGGCTATCAATTCGTCAGCGGTCGAAATGTGCTTTATCAGGCGGGATACGGATACTTGGGCCGATATTATGGAGTATCGGGCAGCGGAAAGATGCTCGATATTCATTTGTTTGCCACCGTTCGGCGCGGCCGCGGCTACATCCTTCTTTGCGGCGCGCCACCAGAGAAAGCCGACAGCTATTCGCTCGATCTCGAACAAATCATTCGGGCGTTGCGATTTGGATAATTAAACTGGGCAGTGAGGGGTTCGAACCCCCGACCCTCCGCGTGTAAGGCGGATGCTCTTCCGCTGAGCTAACTGCCCGGCTTCGCCAAGACTATCTTTTCTGACACCGCGGACAAAAATGCGTGCCTCGGCTGGCCACCACAATCTTTTTAATCGGCGTCTTGCACACACGGCATGGTTTTGAATCTTGACCGTAAACGTTCAGTTGAATCTTGAATTCCCCCCGCCGCCCCGCCGTGTTCACATAATCACGAAACGTGGTTCCGCCCGCATCGAGAGACTTCGCGAGCACCGCGCGCGCGGAATCGACAACGGTCATCACGACTTTATCGGATAATTTTTCGAGGCGCTTCTTCGGATGAAGCCGAGAAAGAAACAGCGTCTCATCCACATAAATATTTCCGAGTCCGGCGATCACGTTCTGGTTCATCAGCGCATGCTTAATCATTCCCTTTTTCTTGCGGAGCGCATCAAACAATTTGTTGTTCGATGAATCCCACGCATCGGGTCCCCAATTTTTTTCGAACGGATCGCGACTTAACGACAGTTTTCCAAACTGACGCACATCACGGTACACCAAATCTTGCTTAACATCGTCGAGCTGAAATTTTACTCGAACGTATGGGTCCTCCGCGTGTTCTTTCGCGCGAAACAATAAGGCGCCCGTCATACCCAAATGAATCTTCACGTGGGCGCCGTTCGCAAGCGTCCAGAAAATAGATTTTCCGTGACGCGAAATCTTATCAACGGTTTGTCCAACCAATGTTGCGGAAAAGGTTTTGGGATTGGCTTTGAGAACGAGCGGTTTGAACACTTGCACCGCATCAATGCGCCGACCAATCAATTGGCGGTTCAATCCGCGGACAACGGTTTCAACTTCGGGCAATTCCGGCATAACGCCCGCTATTTAAGCAGCTTTTCGGCGAGTTTGCTCGTCGGTAACAGTCGTGGACGCTGGAGAACGGCGAACGCCAAGAGCTCGGAACAGCGCCTCGCGCGCGTAACTGCGTTTGTCATCCGCCGCAACGGGCACCGGATTTCGCGGCGCCGGAGTATTTCCCGAACGGCGTCGCGCCTTTCCAAAACTCGAAACGCCAAGATTTAACTGCTCTCCCTTAAATAACTTTACGTACCACGGCGCTTTCGGTGCGTGCGGGTCTTCTTTGTAGGGTTCGCCCATAACTTCTTCCCACCGGGCACGTCGCTCAAGGGCATCCCGCTTAAACGCGTACGCCGCCGGATGTTTTTTATGAACAAGAAATAACTTTCCGCGGTGAAACGCCGCTAGCAGATTGTTTTTATCAATCATCCTTGCCAATGTGGCCACATCCACAAAAACCTGTTGAACTTTGGATGCAGCGGTTAATCCCACATAAACATCGTAACTGAGACCTTTCAGACGCTCTATTTCATGCATCACTCGTGCGCGTGACAAAATTCGCGTATCGGGCAAGGACGCAAGAATGGGTTGCGGAAAATCCGGTTGACGCAACGGCCCGACGATGCTCCCGATTACCTTCGTAACAATGGAATCGCTTTCGAACAGCGGCGCAGAAGTTGCCTCCATATGTATAAAATTCACGACCATCGCACCGAAAGCGTTCGGATCGTGTTCCTTTAGGAATTCGCCAAAATAGCCATTCCAAAAAACTTCTATCGGGAGACGATGTTGGAGAAGTGATTCCGTCTCACGTTTCATGATCAAAAGCGACGTCCATGCGATGGACAAATCAAACAGCTGAAGAACAATGGCCTGATCGCGCGGATTTTTTTTCTCTTCAATAACGGTGTTTAAATCTTTGAAATTCGATCGTTCGCCATCGACAACCACGTTATCGGTGTGTGGGCTTCCATGAATAAAACCGCGATCGTGGAAATAACGCAGCAACCGGCCAAACTCGCGAAATTTTTGAGCGGCGACCGCGTCAATATCGGCGAGCGCCGCGCCATCAACAGCCGCTGGCCGTTCGAGGTCAAACGGCAAACCGCTAAGGCGATCGCCGATGTCGTGCAACAACCGCTTTTCTTCAACGTCTCGAATACCGCGAATGGCAAAGCCAACATCTTTTCTGCTCTGGCCATCAAAAAACTGGGAGCGCGGCCCAATGAGTTTTCCGAACCCAATTGGCAAATCAATCGGCATAGCTTCGCTCCAAAGCTTATGCCCGGACACCCATTCTTTCGCAGCATAATCGAATGTCATGGCGCCTTGGGGAGCGTCTTTCTCACCGACGAACACCGGGCGGGACCAGCGGTCGAATTTCATGACGGACGCGCGACGCCCGCCCCCAAAATATCGTTCCATCCGCGGGGGCTGGATGCGTCCCGTTTTCGGGTCTTTCCATACCAATCCTTTTAATTCGACGCCCGCTAACTCCACGCCATTAACCGACTCAACCGCGTCAAAATAAACGCGAATCGTTCGGCCTTGCACGTTCTTCTCGAGGGGCCTGTCTTGCCACGTAGCGGCCCGAATGATTTTTTGTTGGGCTTCCGGTGAAAATTGCCGCCAAATATTTTTCGGAACGTTTATTTCAAGCGGAAGGGGCGACTTCTCTAGGCGAATCACTTCAAAATCCACTCCGGTGCCAACCCGTGCGTCGGCAGAAGGCGCGCGATACGCCCGACGCGGCTGCACATATTTTCGGTAAATAGCGACGAACGCAAGAGGCAGCACGGGGATGAACATCAGCGTCATCCAGGCCACGGCATTAAGCATCGTGATCGTATTCCCCTCTGGCATTGCCGGCGCAAGACTCCCGACCGTCGAAAGAAGAATTGAAGGAGCGACAACGCGAGCGGCGAAGCGGCGCCAGAGCGCTTGTTTATCAAGCCAATGATTCGTCTCGAGCAGAAAGTTTCGGTAGACCACCTTCGGGTACAACTCGCCGTTCAATACAATCGTGTCGGCGTCGCCACGTTTGCGTTCAACGGCTGGCCGTGTGACGGAATTGAAATCAACAATGCGCGCTTCCACTTTTTCTGGCGCATCGTCGGGTCGCACTTGCGGCGCGCGGCCTTCCCGGTCCGCGCGTTGAATCTCGCCGCTGCGTCGTTTCTCGGCGCGCGTGCGAATCGTGGCATCCTCAATGTCCAAAATGAAATTGAAATCCAAGTGAAGCGGCCTTTCGTTAATGAAGACTTTTCCTTGATTGTGGGCATCAAGCTGCGCGGAGCTGCGCGGGAAACCGTCAAAAATAATTCCGTACGCACGGCGGAACGGTTCCAACTTTAACGCTTCATTTAATATATCGAGCGCGATCGCATCATCGATGATTTTTCCGGACTCCATCGCGCGCACGGCAGACTCTGGCAGCGTCAGCGCATCAAATATTCCGGCGTCTTCGCCCTTCCTTTTCTTTGCAAGCGCGCGAAAGATATCGCCCATCGTGAGAACCACGTATTGCTTGTTCGCTGGAAGATGTGAATTCAGTTCGGCAATAAATTGTTTGAGAATCGTGCCTTTGCCGGCCCCCGGCTTACCGTAGGCGGAAACATATCGGACCCGACGGGCGAATTTTTTCGCGAACGCAGCATCGACACGTACATGACGATTTTGGAGTCGCCGCATATTCGCCTGATAGTGCCGCCCGAAGGCCCAAATCAAAGAGAGGATCAACAGAAATTCAAAAACAAGAAACGAGACGTCTCGGATTTCCGAACGACCCAGGACGACGGAAATGAAAGGAAGATAATAAACCGCGCTCGGCACAAACGACCGCATAAACACGATAATCGCGTCGCGTGATGAGATTCGAACATCGTTCCAAGGCAACACGCCGCGAGTTTCGATGCGACCATCGATATCCATCCAAATCTGGCTTAGCACGTGAATGATGGCGAACGGCGTGAGCGCTACGAGCGCGACCCACCACAAGTCACTCAGTCCTACTTTCCAAACGGAGATCGTCAAAGCAAAAAGCGCCACAACGCCGACGCCTTCTCCAATTGGCCCAACCTTTCGAACGGCCTTGAGCTTTGAGACACCGGGAATTATTGTCCAAACGCCGGAGGCATCGAAAAACACCATGCGCGGCGCCATGGCCGACAGCGCAAACAGCACCACCGGAATATTGGGAAGAATTCCCCTTTTCAGCGCGCGACGGTAACGGTAAGAGAGAGGACGCTTGCTCGTGAATTTTGATGTATTGATCGTGATCGCGGCGTTCGCCACATCGGAGCCCGCGAGGCGCTCGAATTCCTTCACGGCTTTTGTGAGGTCGGCGTCCATGTCGGCGGGCAAGAAATAACTCTCGAGGTGATACAGGATTTCACGCACTTTCTTATGCGCAGCGCGCTCATCAAATAATTGAAACCAATTTTGAATATCGCGCAGCGTAAAATGGTAACTCGTCGTGAGTCCGTCCACCATCCTTCGAAGCAACAACTGCTCATAACCGCCCAAATTGGCGTTCGCAATACCCACGGCTTTCGTCGGCGCTGGAGCTGGCTTTGCCTTCGCGGTTGGATTCTGTCTGGATTCGTCCACCAAGCGAATAACCGCGTCCCATATTTCCTTTAACTCGTCATCGAAGGTCCGCACCCTTCCAAGATTCTGCATCTCGCGGAAAATAGTCATTAAATGAGGACGAACGAAATCCGCGGTGGGTTTTATCCGTCTGTTTTTCTGGGCGAAGAAATCGATCACCCAATCCATCGTCGGTGGTTCTTTCTTCATCATTAATCGGATCTCGAGCGCTTCGAGCAAGAACAGCGCATCAGGATAAGGGACCCTTGCAACCGCACGGCGCAAATCGTGAGCCGTCTTTTTCGGTGACGCCTGAGATGCGCCCGGAATATCCCTTATTCCCAACCAAAACAAAAAGTTGTGCAGCAAGTGATGAGACAGATGAACAACCAACGCAACGTCGAGCACCGCCAACGAAAGTGCGAACCATTGCTTCGGAGTCAGACGCTCCATACCAACCGGCAGCAAGGAGATCGCTATCACAGCGGCAAACGTGACGACGTAAAATTTAACGAAGAGATCGCCGAGTTTCTGTCGGTACTCAAACAGAGAGATTTCCCGCTTGCTGGATTTGGCGCGGAAATCTTTTAAAAACGTATAAGACCGGGCCGTGTGAATTTCGTTTGTCCAAACATAGTGGAGCGGAATAAACGAAAAGGCCATAACACTGAACCCGGTTCCGAGCGCCGTCAAAACAATGATCCACGGCGACCCTGCGAATCCCGTCACGCCGGCCGTAAAGAATGCGAACGCCACCGACAGCGGCACCGGAATAAAAACACCCCACTCGTGGAACGGATCTGTGAAGAGCGCGCCGGTCCAACGCGATTTTTCCTGATTGACGTCAGCAATATTATCGAACGAGTCGAATATGGTTTTCACACGAACGTCGCGGTTAACGGTGAGATTAACCATTCTGTCTTTTCGATACACATCCACATGCTGCGCTTTGATTCCCGTTAAACGAGACAAATCATTTTCAATCCGGCGCTGCGAAACTTTATTTCCTAAAAACCGAATTTCCGATGCCGTGGCAAGCACCCCCGCGAAACCGCGAATGGCAGGCGTCCATTGCTCGGGAGAAAGGAACAACCGATTGCCTTCAAAAAGCAAATCCAACGGCGACTTTTGTTGGGTGAACACACTGAGATAGTTTTCTTTGGCACTATCACCGCTGCTCGCGCTGCCAATCCCCAAGTGAGAAATTTTGGGGACAAACGAGACGACGGTGCAACCCGCATCAACGAGGCGTTGGTCGATACCGGCGGAGTGGAAACCGCCGGTGACCAAGACAACAGTATTTGGCACAGCGCATGTCGTGCGTTGGATTTTATTCAAGAGATTGCGCGCCATCGCCTCATCACGCAACTCCGCTCGCTCATAAAAATCTTCGAACGAACGCAAAGAGGATTGGGCATCACGACGTATCTTTTTGATTTCTTTCCATTCCTCGCGTGTCAAAGAGAAATCGACGAGTCTTCCAATCAAATAAAGCTGCCGGGATTCCGTAACGAGCGCACGTTCGTCGCTGCTGCGCGCGAGCTGCTCGTAGACGCTGGCTTCTGCGACACGCATATCGGTCAAAAGTTTCTCAGCGTTGATCGCGTCGCTCATAGTTACATACCGAAGATAATCATCCATGGCCGGGTACCGTGTCAGCGAAATACCTTTGGATGTGCAAAGTTTCTTCAGATATCCATAAAAATCCGCATGTCGAAGTCGGTCTTTGCGGTAATCTGCGGTCGCCGTGAGGAGCCCAGCGCTTTCATTCTCGGAGAGGCGTTTTGTTAGAACAGCAAGAAGTGCCGTGCGCTGCGCTTCGACTCGCGAGAAATCCAATGCGTTTTCCAGCGCGACGCATTTCTCGTACAACCGAATGTTGCTGGTCGGCATTGAATCGTATTTCAAAAGAGCTCTCACATAATTGGCCATACTGACAACGCCACCATGATAAGCCGCAACCTGCGCATCAAACGCCGCGAGCTGCGAGTTAAAAATATTCTTCTTTTTTTCGGCAAGCCGTTTTTCTTGTTCGACAAGTTGCTTTTTTATCGACGGGATAAGAGGAGCGGAACGGCGGTACGCTTCCACGTTTGCACGGTAGTGGGTTTCATCGTCGATTCCAATAGCGTTGACCGCGGAATGACTCACCAAGAGAGCATGTATCGCACCGGAAATCTTGTTCTCGCGTAGCAGAAAATCGGCGGCCGCTTTCACGGCGTGCGGCTCGGAGTATGTTTGAAATACGGAAAGATCAATTGCGCCGAACGCTCCTTCCAGCGCAACGAATTCAATATTTTTGGACTTCATCAGCTGCGAAAGCGCGTTCCCGATATATTTCTGCGCGTCCCCGTTCATGTGCACATCCTGAATATGGAGAACCGTGGACTTCGCAATGCCGGAGGGTCTTAATATTTTGCGGACGGTGCCACAGGAGGCGAGAGAGGAAAAAAGGGCGCCCTGGACAGAGACATGCCGGGGCAACGGCGTTGGTAACGTCGAAGCTTGCCGTCGTTCGGTCCAAAAATTAACTTCGGCGGAATACGCGAAAGTGCAATTTGTAGCGAAATAAACGGTACACAGCGACGCGGAAAATATTTTCGAAAGGGAGGACGATTTTCGCATCTCCAAACTTTTAACATACGGAAATTAAGGAGAGGTTAAAAAACCGTAAATAAGCTGTAACAATGTACAATTTTAAGAGTTGTGCGGGAGACCGAGACGGGCCCGTTATTTCCGCTCACGGGTCATATTTTGGGGCGAGGGCATCCATCCTGCCGGTGGCGCGGCATTCACCGGGTTCGACATCGCTGGCATGGGCGGTTGCCGCAACATCAATTTTGCATTTTCTTCGGTCATTACCATCGGATGGCTGAGCTGCGGCACCGAGTTTAGTTTTCCCGGTTCGAGCGTGTATTTTTTAATGAAACGCGAATCTTCGATGGGAGCGCCTTGAAATTCGCCGACCGGGGCTTTCTGCAGGTCGGTTCGAGTTACCGGAATTTCTTTTATACGGTTTGCAACAGCACCGGCCGCATTGCCTTTCTCTTGAGGAATCGCCTCCGTTACACTCGAAAGAGCCGTCGTTTGTTGTTGTTCATGCATCGCCGTGCTGCCTTGTTCCGGGGTAAGCACCCTTCCATGCGAGGGGAGCGCCGGTGGAACGCGATGAAGTTGTGACAAAGCAAAAATCAACACGCCACAGAACACAAGCAGCACGAAAATAAATTTGTTCAACATAGCGAACCTCCTCCGCCACTAAATGGATTGATCAAACAACGAGTACAGAATTTCCGCGAACGCCGGCAGGTAGGGCGGCGTGTTTGTTGCCAACGAATCCAAATACGCATATGTCCGTCCGGCTTTAAAAATGGACGGCAATGTTGGAGTCGATTTCAACGTCGACATAATCAACGACCCTGTGAAATCGAGAACCAATTTACCGTGAATTGTTTCGTTGCCGTACGAAACAGGAATTAACGAGCTGTTCGGCGCGATAAACAAACCCTGAATTGTTTCGGTCACCGTGCCGGGCGCGTTCGGATCCACCGTTATCTTGTCGATAAAAATATTTTTTTTCGTGAGAACAACCGGCTGATGCGCTTTGGAAGAATCGGCGGCGCCCCCTCCAGGCAACGCCTCGGCATTATCAGCGCAGCGCAAATCGCCGGTGATGTGAATATCGCCTGTCGCAACAAAAAGCACTTGACCATGAACGCGACCTTGCAGATAAATATCACCATCAAAGAAATACACATGCTGCGTGTTTTCGGTGGTGTGGAGACTGTTTCCACCCGAATCATTATAGGTGTCCCCCGCTTCGTTCGTCGTGAAATCGGAATAGCCGGGCGGGTAGATTTCCCCGGAAAACGTGTTTTGCACGGTGTGCGGACCAGCAAGAATTCGGTACCGCGCCATGTCCTGATCGCTTAATTGCGGAAAAAACAAAGGAGCCGTTAATTGAACCGGTGCGTTCTTCGGCGTGTTCAGTATTTGCACATCCTGTTTTACATTTCCGGGCCAACTTTTATCACCGGCCAAGGGTGGATCACACGTATCGTAAAACGCCGCCGAACCGACGCGCGTCGGCGTTGAATTCCCATCGTTCCATTGAAACACCAATTTGGGTGCATAAATCTTCCCGCCACTGATATCCGCGCCATGTGAAATTGTGAGCACATCGGAAACCGCAGCAAAATAGTCGGACACATTGACCACACGCACATACGAATGCAGCGCAGCCTTTTCAGTGGAACCGTTGGTTGTGCGGCTGACGGTGGTCTTGATGTAATAAATTCCCAGTTCCGGTATATCCCGCCGTTGGACGGTATTTTGATAGGTTGCTAACGGATCATCCGGGCTTACTTTGATGGACGTGTCAAACAACGCGATATCCGAATTGCGCCCCAATTCGCTGATTGCTTCGTTCAATCCTTTCTCGGCAATTTGCATGAGTCGATTTGTTGCTTCGGTATGAACAAACTGCGATGCGTTGTAACGTGCAATTCGCCCGATCGCTGCAAAAAGAACTGCGGCCGTTAACGCGATGACCACCGCGTAAACCAACATGGAGCCCGCGTTATTCGTTTTTGGGTGTCGCATCAAATCACTCGCGATCGCAACGTGATATCCTGCTCGAACGTGCGCACGGCTCGCACGGCCAACGGCGGTTTCACTCGAAACGATATGCGAACAGCATCGAGTTTATCAGCGGCGACCATTGAAAAGGGGGCCGCGGTCCATCCGAATATCGGAGCAAAAATGCTCGTTGCCTTGACGCTCGCGAGATTGCTCGTGTCGGGCGGAACCAAAATATTGGTGCAGAGAAACCCCTCTTCGTGATACGCCGCATTGACGCCGTGCCGCAAAGCCGCCGCCGGGAAATCCACGGTGCGTTTGAGTCGAGCTCCCTGCGGAGTCGTGACAAATTCGTACGCCACCGTGCCAAACGTGGCTGGATCCAAAAAATCAAATTGATTCACATCGTAACCGCGTTCCGTGTTAAATACCGTAAACACAAGTTTTCCAGGTTCGAGCGTAACAATGTTATTTGCATTTTTTAGTTCTTGAATCAGTCGAGAGATGGCGGCGTCCGCCATACTTTGTGCCTCCATGCTCGCTTTAAAATTAACAAGCGTGTTAACCACCCCGACCCCTTTCTGTGCGAGCGCAATCGCGGCCGTGAGCAACAGGACAATAATGATGACTTCGATGAGCGTAACTCCCGCGCGCGTGGAGCTGCGATAACCCGACTTACAAATCACCATCGCTCACGATCGCAGTGACGGCGGGTGTCAGCAACGTGAAATCTCGCGTCCAAGAAAAACCATCGATGGCTTCCGACGTATCGGTTCCTTCAATATATCCTGATGCGGTGACCTTGATGTTGAGATTCGTTCCCTGCAACTCGACAAATTTCACATCACTAAAAGTAAAGCGGCCATCGGCCCCTGTTTGAAAATAGAGCGGCGGATAATCCGGATGATAATATACCGGGTCGATATATCCGTAGGTGGACGATCGCATCAAACGCACAACAGCGTTCGCTATTGGATTTCCCGCCGCATTCTTTACGACTCCCGTCACGTTCGCCTTGCTGATATGGTAGAGGCTTAACATCCCAGTCAGTTCGTTAGCAGGGTGCGCCGAATTGTAGTCCGTATAAACATATTCGCCCGCACTGGTTTCCTGTATGTATTGCGTCCACTCTCCGCCGGTAACCCGAAGCACAAATCCACCCCAACGCTGGCGTGTTTGAGAATCATCAATGGTAATAGGGCAATAGGTATCCTGACCCGGTTGTACGTCGGCAACACCCTTCCCTAAATACTCCATGTAGGTATCGTTGGAGTGCGCGCCGGTGACAAAGAGACCATTCGTAACCGAAAGATTTTCATTCCACCATACCGGGAAAGCCGTACTCCATGCCTGACCGTGCCGCGCTTCGACCGCTAGAGTCAAATTGGTATCGGTAGGAATCAATTGCTCAAAATCAAATTTCCCATTATCTTGGGTTTTTCGGTAGGCGCGCACGCTGCCCTTTATATAGACATCCACCATCGTACTCGGCCCGTATTGAGTGAAATACAAACGCGTTCTGTCGGTCGCATCGAGATTCGGAATTAAGCCACGATAGTCGACCCAATAGTTCGACACGAAATTGGTTTTGTATTTGAAATTAAAACAATTGCGCGTGGAATAATCCGGAGCGACGCACCAAAATGAAGGCGACAGACCAAAAGGGGTTACGGAGTTCATACTTCCAATATCCCTAACTTCCGCGGTTAAGGCGGCCTGCGTGTACCCCAAATACGGAAACGGCGAACCGTCCGAATTCGAAATTTCTCCATAGATGTTGCCAAACGTGCCGTCTTCCCGCTCGAGCAAGTAGATGTCGTACACATTGTCGACGCCGGCAAACAGCTTTGGATGACCAAACGCATCGAGGTTAGGATCGTCGTAAGTGTTGTTAAAAGGGGTGAGCGGAGAACCGTCACTACTTACAGGTCCGCCGAGTGTCGGAGTGAAATTCGGCGAGGCCGGAGGGACATATGCTGGACGATATTCAAAAGAGCCCCACCCGGGAATCGCGAAACGCGGGGACGTGAGCGGCAACACTACAAATATCGGCGAGGCAGGCTTTTGTGACGTGTTATCGTATTGAAAAGATCCGATACCGATTTTAGCGGTGGTGTATTGCAGCGACATATCTTGAGTCGGGTCAACAATCGAAGGCCCGACATTTGGCACCGTATAATTTCCATTGGCATCCGTTGTGAACGGCAAATCTTCATCGTAATAACTCTCATAATTTGGTCCGAAGTTACTTAAACTCAAATCAAAATAATTGAAGTAGACGTCGCGAAACGCTGTGGTATTCCGAAAATCGAGCAACGTGCCTTGGGATGGAGAGTTGATGTTTGTAAACGCATAGTATCTCTGGAATCGAAACGTTTGGTTTGCCAGCGGTTGGCCGACAACGTACTGACCACCGACGTAACGAACGGTGCGGACCGTCCCATGCACATCTCCTTTTTTGATAACGGAGAAATTTTTTGTCAACGCGTCGCCCGTGCTGCCACTGTCCACCGTCGCGTGCGTATTCGTTGGGTTAAACTTATAGTAATCGCCGGGATCGAGCAGGGATTTGGTCGTCTTGTCATAACCAAAAGCAGCCGGTTTCCCATGAGCGGCGATACTGTTGTTTCCGAGCATGTAAATCCAATATTGCCCCGTGATCACGTCCGTAAAAACATAATCCCCGTTCTCATCGGTGATGGCCGTTTGTTTGTAGTCGCCATTAATGATCATTTGTTTTTGGACCACGAAAATCTTCACGTTGGGGACACCATTTGATGAATTTACCATCGTCACGCGGCCTTGAATTTTTCCGGGCGGACGAATCTCAATCGGAGGCATTTGAACCGTTGTTTGTTCCTTGGTCTCGGCGGTTTTGAAATCTTTGTGAAAAGAAGCGGGATTGAGAAAATAATTGCGCTTCGATTCGCCATTGACGGTGATATAGATCCCATCTTTTGAAACGAGCACGTTGCTCAACGCATATTCACCGTTCGCGTTCGTTACAGCAGAAACCTGAGCCAACACCTGTCCGGGAGCCGTAACATTTATGCCGACCGCCGGCGCACCATTTGGATGAACGACCGTCCCAGTAATCATTGCGTTCCGCAACGAATTCCGGAGTTTCATGACGGTGAATGTTCGCGTTCGCACCAATGAATTGGCGTCGTTGTTTCCGGCGATCCATGTTGCTGTTAAATTGACGTCCCGCGACCGACTGATTGGATCAATATTTTGGACTGTGTACAGCACTTCGACTTGCGCGTCAGAAGCGGGGTGCTTGGCGGGCGTGAGTTGGGTAAAAGAAGGCAAGTCAAAACTATCGGTGTCGTGGCGAATAACATCCGTTACCGTGTTTAATTTTTGTTCGATCTTGAGGACTTGCTGATTCCGGACGTAGCCGCGGTAAACCGGCACGAGAGACCGAGCCGAACCAATGACGACCAGACCGATGACCATCGTTCCCACGATCAATTCCGGCAGCGAAACACCCTTTGATTTCGTTATTCGATTCGTAACCGCCTCCGTGCGCCTTTTGCTCTCGCCTGAAGATAACCGAGAAGTAAGACAAGATGAGGACAGGACCGCGACAATTCAGTGACAGTCTGGTAGCGATTGGAGTAATTTTCTAGGGAATTTATGCTCGAAAAAACGACGCGTGATTTCGGGAGGATTATTTGGAATTTGACCCCACGGAGAATCGAACTCCGATCGTCAGCTTGAAAAGCTGATGTCCTAACCGTTAGACGATGGGGCCTTTATTGATATGTGCCCGGAGAGATTCGAACTCTCGACCCTACGATTAAAAGTCGTATGCTCTACCAGCTGAGCTACGGGCACGAAAAAAAATCACCGATGAAGAGCCAGGCTCTTCACCGGCGACCGGCGGAGTATAGCAAACCACGCATGGGGCCCTTCAAGCGTTAGAAATATCCGCCAACGTTCCAGCGATCAAAATAAAAAGCCAAAAGAAACCCAGCAACGACATGATCCACACGGTCTCGCTGCCCACGCGCAGTTCCATGAAAAACCAAACCACCAGGACGGCCTTTGCCGCGGCAATCAAAAGCGCCACGAGAAAACCAAATTTGCCCAACTGGGCAAACGAGAGCCCCACGGTCAATGCAAGCAACAGCAAAAGTATCACCGCCACTTTCAACAATGTCTTTTGGTGATTCTCCGGCACGTTCAACGGCTCCGAACCAAATAAAACATGGGGAACAGAAAAATCCAAATGACGTCCACGAAATGCCAATAAAGGCCCGTTAATGTGACCGCCGTATCCGAAACGCCGCCGGCCCTGTGTTTTGCAAGCACGGCGAGCGCGACCAAAACCAAGATGCCAATGATCATGTGCAGCGCGTGCAGGCCGGTCATCGTGAAATACAAATAAAAAAACAACTCGGCCGGCCCGCGAAAGCTGTTCGGCGAGTAGTCGAAAGTGGGCCCCGGGAAAAGATGTTCATTGATGTGATGAACGTATTCGATTCCTTTCAGCACAAGAAAAATTGAACCAAGCCCAATCGTCGCCAAAAGATACCGCAGGAGCGAACGCGATGAAGTCCCTCGCGCTGCTTCGACAGCGAGCGCCATGGTAAGACTGCTAAGGAGAAGCACCGCGGTGTTCACAGCGCCCATCCACAAATCCGTGTGGCCGCCGGCGGAGGCAAACGCATCCGCGTGCCGATAATGAAACGCGCTGTACGCGGTGAACAAGCCGCCGAAAAACATAACTTCGGTTGCAAGAAAAATCCACATGCCGATTTGAGACGCATCGCGGTTCAAATTTTCTTGTTCGTGATCAGACACGCGGCGCCTCCGTGCGTTTTTCGTACGCGTAAGCTTCCTCGGTTACCGTCGGCGCTGACGCGAAATTCTCCGTTGTTGGCGGCGACGCGGTTTGCCATTCGAGCCCCGTGGCATTCCACGGATTGTCTCCGGCCGACGCTCCATACCGAAAGGACCAAATCAAATAAAGCAACGGCAAAAGATATCCAACACCGAGAATGGAGGCGCCCGCCGTCGAGAAAACATTCAACACTTGAAACTCGGGCGGATAATGAAAGTATCGTCGCGGCATGCCGAGATACCCGAGAACAAATTGCGGGAAGAACGTGAGATTGAATCCAATAAACACAATGACGGCCGAAATTTTTCCCCAGAATTCCGGATAGAGACGACCCGACATTTTTGGCCACCAAAAATGAATCGCGCCCAAATATCCCATCACAGCGCCGCCCACCATGATGTAGTGAAAGTGCGCGATCACAAAATACGTGTCGTGCACGTGCACATCCAGTCCGAGCGACGCAAGCATGAGGCCCGTGAGCCCGCCCATTGTGAAAAGGCCAATGAATCCAAGCGCGTACAGCATTGGCGTGCGCAAATAGATGCGACCTTTGTGCAACGTGGCCGTCCAATTAAACACTTTAACAGCCGATGGAATGGCTACGAGAAAACTAAACAACGAGAACGCCAGGCCCGCGTATACCGACTGGCCCGACACAAACATGTGGTGTCCCCACACGAGAAATCCAAGCGCCGCAATAGCCAAGCTGGCGCCGGCCACAAAGTTGTAGCCAAAGATGCGTTTGCGAGCGAAACACGGAACGATTTCGCTCACAACACCCATGCTCGGCAAAATCATGATGTACACCGCCGGATGCGAATAGAACCAGAACAAATGCTGAAAAAGCAACGGATCCCCACCGAGCGCCGGATCGAATATGCCGATGCGCCACACACGCTCCAGCGCAATTAAGACGAGCGACATCGTCAGCACGGGTGTTCCGAGAATGAAAATGACGCTCGTGGCGTACATCGACCAAATGAAAAGCGGAAGTCGCGGCCACGTCAGCCCCGGTGCCCGCAACCGGTGAATCGTCACCATGAAATTGAGTCCGGTAAGGATCGAAGAAAAGCCAGCAATAATAATTCCGACCGCCATCGTGATCACCGGTGTCGTGGAATAAACACTGCTGTAGGGTGCATAAAAAGTCCAACCGGTGTCGACGCCGCCCAAAATCATTGCGGCCAGCGTAAAAATTCCGCCCAGCATAAAAAGATACCAGCTGGCCAAATTGAGCTTGGGAAACGCCATGTCGTGCGCGCCGACCATCAGCGGAACAAGAAAATTTCCGAGCACGGATGGAATTGAAGGAATTAAGAAAAGAAAAACCATGGTCACGCCGTGCATCGTGAACAGCTTGTTGTAGGTTTCTGCTTGCACAAGGTCGCCGGCCGGCGTTAACAGCTCCAACCGCATTAGCAGCGCTGCAAAACCACCGACAACGAAAAAAAACGTAATTGAAAACAAATACAACAGTGCAATGCGTTTGTGGTCCGTCGAAAGAAGCCATGAGCGCACCGAGTATCCATCGTTTAGATAGTTTTTCACGGCGTGCCCCTGGTACGGCCGGCGTTGTCGCTCAGCCAACGCTGATAATCGGCCGGCGGCATCGCCTCCACCCATCCCACCATCGCCGAGTGCGAGGTGCCGCAGTATTGCGAGCAGAACAAATGGTACCGGCCGGCCCGCGTTGCGGCGAACCACGCGAACGTGGTACGCCCCGGCAACACATCTTGCTTGAGTCGAAACGCCGGCACAAAAAAGCTGTGAATCACGTCTTGCGACGTCATACGAAGGCGCACCGAGCGGCCAATCGGAACATGCAGCTCATTTATCTCACGCTGCCCGCCGGGATGTTGCATTTTCCACATCCACTGCTTGCCGATCACATAGATATCCATAGCGTCCGGCGGCGGCTCGTGCATGCGAATAAACAAACGCGAGCCCCACGCGAACATGGTCAGCGCTAATAACAGAGGAATTCCGGTCCACACTATTTCGAGAAGAATGTTCGAGGAAACCGGTTTCGAACGATCCGCGCTTGTCGGGAACCGGTATTTGATCGAGAAATAAACAATGAGAGTGGAAATGAGAACCGAGAAGAAAATTGCAACGCCGAGCACGTACAGCATAAGCGCGTCGACCTCGTGCGAAATTTCCGATGCCGCTTCCGGGAAAAACGTTAAGTTTCCCATTAGGCACCCCGTGGCCAAACCGTCAGCGCCCCAGCCAGGAACAAGACGAATATCACGGTGAAGAACGCGGCCACCCGCAACACGCGCATCACCCGCACACCATAGGTTCCTGTCAACGGATCGTAGTGATAACAATAGAGCAGAATTCGATCGACCGGCGAGCCAATTTTTCCGTTCACGGAATCCACCAGAGCCAGGCGCAGATCGCGCGCGGAATATTCGACACCGTACAAGTACCGGGAAACTTTTCCTTGAGGTGTGACGACGAGAATGCCGGTCGAGTGCGCGTATTGATCGGCTTTTGAATCGTAAACATAATGGAAGCCGACCGCGTTCGTAAGCTTCTCGATATTATCTTCATCGCCGGTAAGAAATGTCCAGCCGGTCGCAGCGCCCGCGCGACCGTAACGATTCCCATAAGAGTTTTTCTTCGCCAGCGCGAGCGCGGACGTATCGCGCGGATTAAAACTCACGGTCAAAACATTGAACTGGTCGCCGACATTCCATTTGAGGGATCGCAGCACGCGCACCATCCCGTTCAATGTTTCCGTGCACAGCATCGGACAGTCGTAGTAAACGAGACTTAAGATCACCGGTTTGTCGGAAAAATAGTTTTTCAATGACACCGCTTGCCCATGTTCGTCTTTGAATTCCAGCGCCAACGGAATTTGCGCGTTAAGATTTTGATCAAAGCTCACGCTGTCCAACATTTTGTTCGGCGCTGCCGACGCTTCGACGACCAACAGAAAAAGCAACATTCCAAATGTGCGGTTCACGGGCGACTCCGCTGTCTTTGCAAATACAATTCGGTCGCATCAGAGATCGGCACATGCACAATGCCTCGCGAGCGATCAACCCAACCGTAGTTCTTTAACACGACGTCTTCCGATTCGCGCAATCGCGTAAGTTCGCGTGCGGGATCTGCCTGCAGACGCGGTTTGGGTGGAAAGGCTTTTGTCTGTTCAACGATGCGCGGATTCATCGTTATTGAAACCAGGTGCACCACCCCCATTAGAATCAGAAGCGCGCCCAGCGCCAAGGCGACAATTCGGAAACCCAAATCCTGTTTCTCGTGAATCACGGCGCCGCCTCGGGCATGCACGCAACGATGATGGCCGGCCGGCGCTCCAGCGTCTTCAAAAAGGCGAAACACCAAACGCCCCCCAACCCAATCGGAAGCGCCACATCGAGCCAATGAATGTGAAAATCGCCGGGATAAAACGCGGGCTCGATCAGCCAATACACTTCGAGGATCCGAACTCCGACAATGAGAGCGCACACGCCGGCAAGGCGCTCAAGGCGTGCCTTGGCGGTGCGCAACAGCAGAACCGTGAACGGCAGAAAAAATTGAAACACGATCAACACCATCGCGATCCAGAACCAGCCGCCTTGCTGGCGATGCAAATACCAGGAAATCTCATCCGGAATATCGCCCGACCAAATAATTAAGTACTGAGAGAACGCCGTGTAGGCCCAGAACATCACGAGCGTGAGCATCATATTTCCGAGATCGAGAAGCGGTTTCGGTGGCATTGCCTCCGACGAGCGCGCACAACCAAAAAGCGCAAGCCCACAGACCGCGAAGGCGAGCGCGCCCAGCGCCTGGCCGACGACCACCATCAGTTGATAGATCGTCGAGTACCAGTGCGGCTCGAGCGACATCGTCCAGTCGGTTAAGCAGAAAAGAAGGGTGAGAAAGTAAATAAACAAACCCACACCGCTGTACCGGCGCGCTCGCTCCTCGAGCGGTGCGTTCCGCGGATCGGACCAACGATTGAGGCGCACCGCCATAAGCGACCAAAGCGTCAGACAAGCGACCGCGCGGAGAACAAAAAACGGAACATTCAAATAGGCGCGCTTGTGCTGCAGCACGACATCACCGGCAACGGCATCCGCCCGCGCCCACGGATAAATTTTTTCAATGCCAAACAAAATCGGCACAAAGCAGATCGCGAGCCACGGAAGTGTGGACGCCCCCGCCTCGAGCAGCGGACGAATCAAATCGCTCCAGGTCCCCCCGACCACGTGCAGCAACAGAACAATCCCCAAACAACCGATGCCCATTCCGAACCAAAACATAAACGCAAAGAGATAGGAGCGAAAAAACTGAGTGGGGCTCGCTAAGACACCCGCAATCCCAACGACGATGCCAACAATCGCCGAGACGCGTTCGAATTTTTTAATCGTAGCGGCGTGCGTGGCGTTCATTGGGACGTCCGTTCAAGTTTCTCACGCGCCGCTTTTGGGATATCCTTCACGCGCACGTTCTGACTGAGTTGCAAAACCCGAATGTACGCAACGATCTCCCATCTTTCCTCGATTGGGATCCGATCCGCAAATGGATACATGCGACCGAATCCGTTTGTGATCGCATCGAAGAAATAATTATCCGACGCATTCCTCAAACGCTCGCTGTGAAACGTCGCGGGCGCTGGAAAACCGCGCTGCACAATCATTCCGGCACCGGCTCCCACCCGGTCGTGACACGCCGAACAAAACACATCGTAACTTTGTCGCCCTTTTTCCAAGCGCTCGCGCGTCACAGAGAAAGGCCTTTTTTTCGTCGGATCCGTGCCGGCAAACGATCCGTGCGCCACCGTGCCCGGCACGCGCGGCCGAGCCGAATTACCGTCCGCGAAAAACGGATTCTCTTGAAACGGTTCAAACTTCGGCTGTTCCTCCATACCGTGTCGGCATCCTCCGCACGAACAGAAAAGAAATATACCTGCCGCAAGCGTTATCGCGCGTTCACGGCTCGACGTCATAAACGCCCGTGGGTTCAAGCGACATGAGAAATTTGCGCACGGCCTCGGTTTCAAACAACGGATCGCGGGCTTCGATGCAAAGAAAGAATTGCGAGCGCGACGCCAACGCAAAACGTGGCACGTTGAACACCGGGTGGTACGGCATCGGCAATCCGTTGGCGGCCAACATACCGAACACCGCTGCGAGACCCGCAAAAAGGATGGTCAGTTCGAACGTGACAGGAATAAACGCGGGCCAACTGTGCAGAGGGCGATTGCCGATATTGAGAGGGTAGCTCCACACCATCGCCCATGTCTGCAAAAGGTAGCCGGCCATGCATCCACAAATTCCGCCAATCAAAATGACGAGAGGCATGCGTGTCTTCGAAAAACCGAGCGCTTCGCTTAAACCCTCGACGGGAAAAGGCGTGTAGGCATCCGTGCTTCGGTAACCTTTATCGTGCGTGAGATGCGCTGCCGAAAGCAGCGCTGCCGGAGAATCAAATTCGGCCATCATTCCAAAAAGCGGTTTCATTCTCGCTCCACGAGTTGACGCGTCTCGAACATCGAAATCGCCGGCAATATGCGAACAAAAATAAACAGGAGCGCGATAAATAGACCCATGGAACCGAACAGCGTCGCAAAGTCCCACACGGTACCGTGATAGGTTCCCCACGACGACGGAAGAAAATCGCGGCTCAGCGCGGTCACAATGATGACGTAGCGCTCGAGCCACATTCCAATGTTCACAATGACGCAGACCACAAAGAGCGCCGGCACGCTGAGACGCACTTTTTTTAACCACAACAACTGCGGCACACCGACATTGCAAAGAATCAACAGCCAGTAAAGGACCGCGTAAGGACCGAACGCGCGGTTTCTTGCAACCGCTATCTCGAACACATTGCCGCTGTACCAACCGATAAATATCTCCGCCATGTAGCTGTAGGTCACAATGAGGCTTGTCGCGAGAATTATCTTGGCCATGTTTTCCAAGTGACGTGACGTAATGAAATCTTCCAGGTGATAAATTCGCCGCAAAGGGATCGCGAGCGTCGCCACCATTGCGAAACCGGAGTAAATGGCACCGGCGACAAAATACGGCGGAAAGATTGTCGAATGCCAACCCGGCAACTGAGCGACCGCAAAATCGAAACTAACAACGCTGTGCACCGACACCACGAGCGGCGTCGCGAGGCCAGCCAAAATCCAATACGCGCGTTCGTACCGGAACCAGTGGCGCGCGGAGCCGCGCCATCCCATGGCGAGCACGCCGTAAAAAATCCGCAGCCAGCGTTTTTTTGCCTGATCGCGCATGGACGCCAAATCCGGAAGCAGTCCAATGAACCAAAATAAAAATGAAATCGTGGCGTAGGTCGAGACCGCAAACACGTCCCACACGAGCGGACTGCGAAATTGCGGCCAGAGTTTCATTGTGTCCGGGTACGGAAAGAGCCAATAAAAAACCCATGGCCGTCCCAAATGAAGAACCGGGAAAAGTCCCGCGCACGAAACCGCGAAAAGCGTCATCGCCTCAGCGAACCGATTGATGGAGTTTCTCCACTTCTGATGCATCAGCAAAAGGATTGCGGATATCAGCGTTCCGGCGTGCCCAATACCAATCCACCAAACAAAGTTTGCAATCGCAAAACCCCACGCGACCGGAACATTGACACCCCAAATCCCAACGCCCTTGGCAAACAAATACGTGATCGCATAGAGCAGAACGAGCACAAGACCAAACGAAAGCGATGCACCCATCATCCACGCGCGCGGCGTTTTGCGCGTGAGCACAATCGAACTGATTTTGTCGGTAACTGTTTGGTACGTATGTCCCGGTCGGACCAACGGTGTTTTGATCACAGGCTGCTCTCGTTAATGGCTGGGTTTGGGTTGTGCAGTCGGGTTTGATAGGTGGTTCGCGGGCGCGTGCCGAGCTCGGTTAAAATCCCGTAATCGCGACCATCGGACTTTTGTTTGACCACGGCGCTCGTTGGATCTTTGAGATTTCCAAAAACGATGGCTTTGGATGGGCAAACTTGCGCACACGCCGGAACAACTTCACCGTCACGGACCAAACGATTTTCTTTTTCCGCCCCTATTTTCGCCTGCTGAATTCGCTGAACGCAGTAGGTGCACTTTTCCATAACACCGCGGCTGCGCACCGTGACGTCGGGGTTCTCCATCATCTTCAAAGGCCCTTTGATCATCTCCGTGTAATTCAGGAAGTTGAACCGTCGCACTTTGTACGGACAATTGTTCGAACAGTAACGCGTGCCAATGCAGCGGTTGTAAACCATTTGGTTCAAACCTTCGTCGCTGTGACTCGTCGCACCGACGGGACACACGAGTTCGCACGGCGCTTCTTCGCAGTGCATGCATGGGACCGGCTGCGGATACGATTTCGGATTGTCCAAACCACCGGTGTGATAGCGGTCCACGCGAATCCAATGCATTTCTCGCCCGCGCTCGACCTGCTCCTTTCCGACGATCGGAATATTGTTTTCCGCCTGACACGCAATGGTGCACGCGCTGCAACCAATGCACGTGTTTAAATCAATCGCCATTCCCCACGCGTAATCGTCGGACGCTGCCGGTTTCGAATAATTGTAGAGCGTTTCCTTTTCACGGGGAGAGCTTTCGTTTTTCTGCATCTCATCGGGTGTGGCGACGCGAATGAGATCACGGCCTTCCATCGAGTAATGATGCTGGGTGCTGGCCAGTGAAACTCGGCGACCGGTTTTTTCAAGCACAAGCCCAGGGCCCGACCACATGGCCTCAGAGGTTCGTAACGCGTACGCGTTAAACCCAAGCCCCGCACCAACACGGCCCGGGTGCGTGCGGCCATAACCGAACGTTACGGTCACCGTACGCTCGGCGTGACCCGGAACAATCCATATGGGAGCTTCGACAGTTCGGTCCTGCCATTCGAGTCGCACCACGTCACCGTTGTCCAAACCGCGGATCTCCGCCAGCGCCGGAGAAACAAGCGCGGCGTTGCCCCACGTGAATTTCGTGATAGGCTTCGGCAATTCCTGCAACCAACCGTTGTTTGTGTAACGGCCATCCCAAATCGTCGGGTCCGGCTGAAATAGAATTTCCAATTCGCTCTCGGCCAATGGAATCTGCGGCACCCAAGCACTCACACCGTGCATGCGCGCCGACGTTGGTGAACTCGCGGTATTGGGCACCACACCATCGTTCAACGATTTTTTCCAGAAGGATTCGAAGTCGGCGTGGGCGGCGTGTTGTTTCCAATGGTCGCGCACAAGATCATACCCCGACCGCGGATTCGCGTCGAACAACAGCGATAAAATCTCACCGTCCGTTTTCCCGTCGTACAGCGGCTGAATTTGTGGCTGAACAATTGAGACGGTGCCATCAAAAGCGCGCGCGTCTCCCCACGATTCGAGTGCGTGGGCGCGCGGCACATGCCAATGACAGGCAGCGGACGTTTCATCTTCGTAGATATTCGCGTGCACACGCGTCGGCACGTTCGTGAGCGCGTCAGCGAAATTGAAATCACTCGGCGCCGAATAGACCGGATTTCCACCAAACATCAGCAGCAGTTCCACACCACCCGCGCGCATCTCCCGCACCAGTGTTTCGAGAGAATCCAATTGATCGACCGGATTCACTTGAGCGGCCGCCGTAATTTCGATGGTTCGCCCGTGGTTGCCCAGCGCGTCGTTCATCGCATGAACCAGCGCGTGCACAACGGCCGGCTGCGCATATCCCGCAACGATGATGCTGGATCCACGGTTTTTTCTCAGGTCGGCCGCAACCGCACGGAGCCATACCATGTTCTCTGATCCGAGCGCGACGCCCGATTTTGAAATATTTTTTATTCCCAATTCGGCCGCCAGCACGCGCGCAAAAGTGTCAATCGCGGCAGGCCCCAAGGGCAATCGGTGGTCGGCCATGCTACCGGTGATCGATGGATTGCTTTCGATCACATACAGCCTGTTCATTTCTGATTTCCCGCGTTCATACCGCCGCCGCTTCGAAAAATCATTGGCGTAACGAAGGCCGCCGGGGACCGCTGTTAGGAAATCGCTGTCGATCGACACGATGACGTTGGCGTCCGAGAACCTGTAACGCACATCCAGTGATTTGCCGAACGCCAGCAGCGCCCCCGCGTGAACGTTGTCGCGGTTCACGGGCTCGTATTGGTGCCACACAAGCTCTGGGAACGCACGTTGAATGCCGTGCAGCTGCGCTCCCAACGACGGGGACGTTACGGTTTCGGTGAGAATTCTCAACCCCGCGCCCCTTTTTTCCTTTTGTCGGTCGATGAGCGCCTTCAACGAACCAAAAAACGAATCCCATGTATGCGGCAATCCATTTTGGACAACGGTTTGCGAGCGGTCCGGATCGTAGAATTCAAGCGTGGCCGCTTGCGAAAAAATGTCGGTCGCGCCAAGGCTATCCGGGTGTTGCGGGTTTCCTTCAATTTTTGTGGGCCGTCCCATGTGCGTCTCGACGAGCACGCCGCGCGCGTAACCTTGAAACGGCAACGCCGACGCGAAATAGAGTGGCTTTCCTGGAATCACTCCCTCGGGCGCTTTATTGTAAGGAAGAATATGTTCGAGCGGCTTGCGACAGCCGCTGAAAAACGCCATCGCCAGCGACGCACCCATGAGTTTCAAAAACGATCGGCGCGACATCGGCTCGAGCCAGGTTTCCACGTCGCGGGGAAATTCGTGCCTCACAAAATCTCGAAACTCTTCGGTATCGGCCAGTTCATCGAGACTGCGCCAATATTCGGAACCGTGACTGCTTGCCAATCGCGCGCGGATGTCGTCAAAGTTTAGCGGTGACATGCGATACAGTCCGTTACTTTTCTGATTCTCGCCCCGGCGATTTGCGAAACAAATTTTCCGGGATGCTCGTGGCACGAAAGACACCATTTCATCTCGAGCGTCGACTGTCGCCACGTGAGCGGCATTTTGTCGATCGGCCCGTGGCACGTGGTGCAAGCAACGCCTTTGTTCACGTGGATGCTGTGGTCGAAGTACACGAACTGCGGCACGGAATTAACGCGCACCCACTTAATGGTTTCACCGGCGGCGTAGGCCCGGCGCAGGGGCTCGAGCATTTCGGCGTTCGTCCAAATCTGCGAATGACATGTCATGCAGGTTTGAAGCGACGGAATTCCGGCAAACGACGACAAAGCCGCTGACGTGTGACAGAAACGACAATCGATGCCCAATTCGTTCACGTGATGCCGGTGACTGAATGGAATTGGTTGTTCACGAATAACGAGCTTTTCGTTAACGTAAGGGCTCTTGTACAGCAAATCAAAAACATAAATTATGGCGGCCACAATAAAAATTCCTCCAAAAATACTGGCCTTCGATAATGGATTGAAACCGCGATGAAAGATCTGAGGCATTGTTCACTCGGCGCCGGGATTTTGGGAATTGCTCACGGTGAGGCTATTCTCTACATACGCAAACCGATGAAGATCGTTGGCGCTCGCGGACCGATGTGGATTTCCGTTTTATCTTTACCAGTCTGAGCGCGTGCGGACGGTGGTTGTTATTTTTTGGCGTGACGCCGATCGGAACCGGGGGCATGCGTTCCGAAATTCACATCTTTTGCGAGAGGCACGGGTCGGAGCTCTTCGTTTCTCCCAAGGAACGTCTGCACGCCAATCACACTGAAGAACAGTTGAGAACTTGACACCGGTATCGTCTCGGCACGGACCTCTTCAAAGTGTCGCGCGAGCAGGAAATCAGCCAGGAAACGAGCGCCCGCGGAAATCAAAAAAAGCGCGCCGAGCGGCAACCCGAAATACGGCGGCACGTGTTCAGCAAGATAACCGCCACTCAACGCTCCGAGGCAAACCGCCGCACCATTGATCAGATTGAAATAACTCAGACAGCGCACGCGTTTTGACGGACTCACCGCATCGTAAATAAAGTTCGTCGCGCACAACGTGAAGCCGCCCCATACAAAACCGGACATCATTTCCACGAGAACAAGAATCACGGGTTGCCGCGCGACAAGCCACAACAACGGAATCACCGGCAACGCGAAACTCGTCACTTTAAGAATCTTCGCGTTTCCCACGTGGTCGGCGTGCCGTCCCCAAATCGGAAAAGACAACAAACCGGTCACAATGGACGCCATGTGCACGCTCATATACGCAACGTAATTGAATTTCAAATCGCGCAGCATATGCACGCTGAAGTAAGGCGCCGTCAGTTGCGTCGCGAACGTTACCGTCGCGACATAAAAGACAAACTTCACAAAATTACTCTCGCGGAACCGGCGTAAAAACATCCAAAGAGTAAATTCACTTTCCTCATCTTTGTGCATCGGCAAATTGGCCATGCGCGACATGTACCGCAGCGATAACGAACGGGAGGCAACGGCACCCAAAAACAAGATGATAAATCCGACCGCTTGACTGCCAAACTGTTTCCAATAAAAGAGAAACAATCCCCAGAACGCAACGCCGGCAAGTCCAGCGATCGAAACCCACCGAGACCGCCATCCCATGAAATGACCGCGGCGGTTGGGCGGCAAGTATTCGCTGACCAAACTGCCCCACGCGGGGCCAATGAGACTGCCAATCGTACGGAAAACCGTGATCAACAAAATCAATAACGGAAGGCGCCATTTCGATGGCGCGTAGATGAGAAAACCAACGGGCAGAAGAAACAGAAGTTGAACCCACGTCGACGTGAGGAGCAATCGCAAGCGATCCCCGGCCCAATGAACCGCCTTCACACTGAAAAGTTGCGCGACCGAACCAAACAGATTTGGGATGGCGACCAACATTCCGATGTCAGCGGTGGAAGCGTTTAAAAAAAGTGCGTAGGGCGTTAGATAATAGTCAAAGATACCGATCATCACTTGAGCGGCCACGCCTTCTTTTACGCAGGCCCGCAAGCTTGTCTGAATTTCTTCATCGCTTGGCGAGCCGACGAACCGCCGATCCGAAAGGTGACGCTGCTCGCTCAAAACACGCCCCGATAAACCGAACACGCGCGGCAAATCGCAGGCGGATCCTCCGACGCAAGTTTTGAACGAAACTCGCTGTAGCGTTCGTTGTTCCACACGGCGTCCGGCGACTGCTCGGTCATGTTTCCGAAATTGATCCGGTCGGGCGTGGCGACCATGCAACACGGCATCGCATCGCCGTTGTAGCTGACGTAGGCGCCCCGCCACGGCCAATCGCAACGTTTGGCGCCCAACGGAAAATCTTTTGGATGCGGCCGAATCGTCGGAAGGCGCAGTGTGAAGTCGTGTTGCGCGGCCACGGCGCGCGCTTCCTCGAATACGCTGTCAACGAGCGCCGGGTCTTCGCTTAACAAGGTTTGCTCGTTTACGAAATCGCGCATTTGCGCGTACGCGGCGGGCAACGTTTCCTCCGTGAAATCGTGACACAAATGCTGAACCGACATCGATTCCACGTTCCACCGCACAGCCATCGCGACAAGCGCCGGCAACTCCCGTAAGTTGCGGCGCATAACGACCATAACGAGCCGAACGTGCGGAAATTCGCTGTTCAACCCATCGCGCGCGCGAACGAGCTCATTGAGGTTGCTCGTCACCTTACGGAAATCCGCGCCACGCCGGATCCACTCGTATGTCGTCGCGGTGGCGCCATCAATGGAGGCGTGAAGTGTGTTCAGACCGGACCGAACGCAACGCTCGGCTTTTTCGCGTGAGAGAAACGTCAAATTCGTATTCACACTCACATTGATATGCTTGTCGGCCGCGTAACGCACCATGTCAAAAAATCGCGGATGCATCAAAGGCTCCCCCAACCCTTGCAGATGCAGTTCCGAAACATTCGGAAACCCATCGATAAGCCTTTTGAATTTTTCAAACGAAATGAACGCGGGCGGACCGTAAGGCGGACCGTCCTTGCGGTACTGAATCGGACACATACGGCAGCGCAAGTTGCATTGACCAACGGGTTCGATCTGAAGAAAATTAGGGAGTTCCATTCAATTCCTACAAGAACAGAACGCGGTAGCGAATGGCCCCGGCCACGCGGTAAGCGATCGCCACCGGTGGAATAAGGACAGAAGTGACAATCATCTCCATCACGTGACCCAACCGGTGCGTGGTGCGGTGAAGTCGCCGCCGGCAAAAGCGGGCCGTAAGAAACAGCCAAGCCCCCATCATCAACCACGCGACGTCGCCGTGGGAATAGACGAAGGCGATCCCTGCCGCGACAACCAGAGCAACCATCAGATAATAGGACCATGGAACAAACGGTCGAATGCGCTCCCGGTAGAGCGCCCGGTGTTTTTTGAAAAGCAAAGCTTCAAAAAAATTGTTCTTCAACTGCGTGAGAGCGACGCCAAAAGCCGCCGGCCGAATCGGATGGATCACAATCGCATCGCTCGCTTTCACGACGTTTCCGCACGAGAGCAAGCGGAAATGCAAATCACTGTCCTCGCGCCAAGCGCGCGTAAATCGCTCGTCAAATCCGTCGAGACGCTCGAGCGCGTCCCGCCGACAAAAACAATTCGCCGTCACGAATTCCGCTGTCTCGAGGTGAGAGGCGCTTCTTTCATAATCGGTAGGATTCTTCGACATCGGCATCACCACGCGTCCGGAAACGGCGACGACGTTATCCTCACGAAAACGTTTCACGCCTTTCTCGAGCCATTGTCGATCCGGAATGCAATCGTCATCGGTAAAAGCAACGATCGGTGCAGTAGCTGCGCGCCACCCCGCGTTGCGTGCGGCCGCTGGACCGTGGGGCCCACGCACCGGAACGTAGGAAATACGCGGCCCATGATATTCCTGAAACCTGCCCACGGCGGCCGCCACCTGTTCATCGGCACCGTCGTCCGCCACGATAATTTCGTAGCACGCTGGCTCGAGGCTCTGGCTCGAAAGTGCCGACAAACATCGCTTTAACAAATCCAGACGTCGGTACGTTGGCACAACCACCGAGACGTTCATGACACCGTTGGATTTTTTTCGACAATAAACGAACCGATCACCAACGCGTCGAGTGGCGAGGTGAAAAAGCTTTCCAGCGCGTCGCGCGGCTTGCAAACAATCGGTCGACCCAATGTATTGAACGACGTGTTAATGACAATGGGAACACCGGTGCGCCGCTCGAACGCGCGAATCATGTCGTAATAGACGGCGTTCTGACCACGCCGCACCGTTTGCACGCGCGCGGTGCCGTCAACATGACGAACCGCTGGGATTTTGTCCGCTTTTTCGCGCTTCACGTCGAACACAAAAAGCATGAACGGCGACTCGTTCGCGCCCTCAAACCAATCGCCGGCCTTCTCTTCCAACACCGATGGCGCAACGGGGCGAAAATCTTCACGGTCTTTGATGTCGTTCAATCGCGCTTGCATATCCAAGGGGATCGGCGACGCAATGATCGACCGCGCGCCCAACGCGCGCGGACCAAATTCCATTTTTCCCTGAAACCAACCGATAACTTTGTTTTCGGCGAGCAATTCGGCGGTATCTTCAGCGATATCCGCGCTTCGACGATAATTCAACTTGGCCGTCTTCAAAGTTTCCTCAATTTCCGGATCGCTAAAACTCGGACCAAAGTACGCATGGTTCATGTGAAACGCGCGACTGGCCGGCTTCCGTTCCTGCGCATCCACCCACAGCGCGGCGCCCAGCGACGTTCCCGCATCACCAGCGGCCGGTTGAACCCACACATTCTTAAATTTGCCACGATCCCGAATCCGCGCGTTCATCACGCAGTTGAGAGCCACACCACCGGCCAAGCACAAATTTTTCACGTGTGTCTGCTCAAAAAGCCACGACGATATATCAAGCACCGTCTCTTCGAGAACGACCTGCAGCGAATGCGCGATATCGAAATGTTTTTGTTCGTAAGCGCCCCCGCGCGCCCGGGCCGGACCGAACACGCGCTCCAAATCGATGTTTGCGATCTCGTACTGCGCGTTGGCGCTCAAGCGTATCGCATCACGAAAAACGGAACGGTAGACCGGTTTTCCGTAGGAGGCCAAAGCCATCACTTTGTATTCGTCTGAGGAATGCAAAAATCCGAGATACGTGGTGAGCCGTTCGTACAAAAGGCCCAACGAATTGGGCATCGTCACTTCTCCGAGGCGGCACAGGGCGACGCCATCGGAAAAATTGTACGTGGTCGTCGCTCGTTCACCGCGCCCGTCCAGCGTGAGAATCGCCGCCGAAGAGAAAGGCGAGGCCAGCGAAGCACTCGCCGCGTGCGCCACGTGGTGATCCACAAAATGCCACCGGTATGTTCCCTCGGTCTTAACTCCGGCAAAGCGCTCACGCAGATGATGGGGCGCCCCGTCGGCCAACTGTCCCGGGGCGTTCACAATAAGCGACAAGAAAAGCGGATCCCATGGGTTCTCCCAACCGTTCTTGGAAAATCTTCGCAGATCGAGCGGAATTGGCACGGTGGCTGCGTCCGAATAGCCATTCAAAAGCAAATAAGGATTGAACGAATACGCAACGTGATGAATGTCCTTCAAAGATACGCCGGCTGTTTTCAAACAGAAATCGATCGCATTAAACGGAAGCTCGTACGTTGAGAATGGAATCGGACGTTTTCCGTGTTTTATGCCCGTAAAGCGTTCTTCTTCGGCGGCCGCGAGAACCCGACCGTTTTCAACCAAACACGCAGACGAATCGTGGAAGACCGCATTAATTCCGAGCGTATACATATTGACCTTCCTTCAGTAACTCCTGCGCAGCGGCCACAACACTTTCGGGATCCACTTTGTTCAGACAGTCGTTGTGCCCTTCGGGGCAAACGCTGCGGTAACAATATTTGCACGGAACATCTGCGAAAAGAACCCTGTTCTTCACATTCCAAGGCGTGTGCTGCGGATTTGTGAGCGCGTAAAGCTCGACGATCGGAGTTTGAACCGCGGCCGCTAAATGAGCGGGCCCGGTGTTGTTCGAAATGAGCAGCGACGCGCGTGCCAACAACGCGGCCAACTGTTCAACGTTGAGTTCACCGGCAAAAGAAATGGCTGGTCCATTCATCATGTCGCACATTTGATTGACCAACGCCAGCTCGTGCTTCGAACCGGTAAAAACTATTCGACATTGTTCGCGCACGGCAAGTTGGTTCGCGATCCACGCAAAACGTTCCGGTGGATAGCGCCGCGACGGGGCCGACGCTCCGGCGTGAATCACCACAATATTTTCATCGTCGCGCACGTCGTACGAATCCAGCTCACGGGCCACAAAATCGACGGCGCTCAACGAAAATCGCACCGACAGATGATCGTGCGACGGCACGCATCCGATTGTTTTCACAAGATCCAGATGGCGCTGCACCTCGTGCCGAATAAATTTCGCGGGCTCCGGATCGGGCACCCAATGCGTGAGAAGCTGATAGGGATTTTCGCGACTATGAGCGAGCCGTACGGGGATATCGGCCAAATAACACAGGAGCGCGGCCGGCAACGGATTCTGACTGAACACGCAGAAAATTATCGCGGCGTCGAAGCCATGGTCGCGCAGATAACTGGCTTGAACCCAATCTTTTGCAGCGGTTTGCCGTGCCGGGGTTGACTTCACCCACGGCGCATCATAAACCAGGACATCATCAACTTCGGGAATCAATTTTCCAACCTCGGCGCCCGCCGACGACGTGAGCAGGGTAATTTTCGGTTGCGTCGGCGCTTCTTTCACGGCACGGATTGCCGGCGTCGTCATGAGAACATCGCCCATGCTATCGAGGCGAACGCACAAGACTTTTCGAGCCCGCTGCCAGTGCTTATCCACGTTCGCACCCCAGAATCGCATCGGCCGCCTGAGGCCAGGACGACACTTCGCACGTGGGCACTCGCAACGGTGACGAAATCCATTCGGTTTCATTTCCTGTATTTAAAAACACCGTGCGACAACCGGCGGAGCGCCCCGCTTCGACGTCGTTCAAAATATCGCCGATAAACCACGACCGAGAAAGGTCGATATCCAAATCGTGCGCGGCCCGAAAAAATAAACCCGCACGCGGTTTTCGGCAATCGCACGTTATCGCGTACGCCGAAACACTGCCGTTTGGATCGTGGGGACAATAATAAAATCCGTCCAGCGTAACGCCATGAGACAGGAAAACGTCGGCGAGCCGTTGCCGAAGCGCCATTAACGTCGTCTCGGAAATCCGTCCGTGGGCCACAGCGCCTTGATTCGTAACGACAACCAGCTTGAACTGCTTTTCAGAAAAGCGCTGCATCGCCTCAATGGCGCCCGGCATAAACGAAAACTCAAGCGGGTGTTTTTTGGGCGCATCAACGACGAGCGTTCCGTCTTTATCCACGAAAATGGACCGGTTCATAGTCGCGCCGCGCGACGCCGCTCACCGATCGACTTCTGTTGCACGCGACCAAGAACCATGTCGTAAATATTCTCTATGCTCTGCGATACCGACGACCATGTGAACAATTTGTTCACACGGTCAATGGCTTGACGACCAAACTTCCGTGCCAACTCTGGGCGCGCGTAAAAAGCGGCCACGCACGTTGCGGCCGCATCGGGATCTTTGGCCGGCACGAGGTATCCCGTTTGACCATCGACGACCGAAAACTTAATACCACCAACGTTTGAACCGATAACGGGCGTGCCGCACGCCATGGCCTCGAGCGGCGTGATTCCGAACGGTTCGTACCACGGCAAGGTTAAAAACAAATCCGCCGCACTATAAAACGTTTGAAGTTCGGATCGGTCGCATTTGCCACGAAAAACCACATGCTCGCTTACATTTTCATTTTGTGCGATTTGTTTCAGGCGTTCCATCTCGGCACGCTCGTCGGGCTGACCAAACTCCCCGCCCACAACGAGCAGTTTGACCGCCAAATTATGAACGTGTCGCACGCGCGCCAGCGTCCGAATCACGGTGTCCACGCCTTTCCGCGGCACCATGCGCCCCAACTGCAACAAAATTTTTTCTTTTGGAGAAAAACCGGAAATGAAACGCGCGAAACCCTTGTTTAACGGCGACACCTCGGCTGGATCAAAACCGCAGGGCACCACCGAAATTTTCTGCGAATCAGCCTTGTAAAAGTGCAAAAGGTCTTCTCGGTCCTGTGGGCATTCGGCGATGATACGATCGGCCACTTGCACAAGCCGCTCTTCGATTTTTTCTCGAGCGATGGGGAAACGGTCCGCCAACCGTTGATGCATACGCCGAATATGGCCCAGCGCATGAAACGTGATCACGAACGGAATCGAGAAAATTCGCTTCAACCGATCGGCCACATAGCCGGACATCCAGAAATTTGCATGCACCACGTCGTAGCGGCCGTTCTTGTTAATAAAGTCCACCATGAACGCACAAAAATCGCTAAGGAACGGGAAAATGTCTTCTTTGCGAACCGCGCTCGCCGGACCCGCCGGCACATGAATCACACGCACGCCATCAAAATACGCCATCAGCGGCAAATCGCCGTCACGCCGTGTAAAAACATCGACCTCATGTCCCATCGCAACGAGATTTTTCGCGACGTGCCCCACATAAATGTTCTGGCCGCCCGCATCGACCCCTCCGAGCGTCGCTAACGGCGACGCGTGATCGCTGATGATTGCCACACGCATCTTCATGCCTCCACCTCCACGAGACTCCGCGTTGATGAACGACCACAAACCAAATCAAGCGCGTTATCCCAATCGGATGTGAAGCGATTGATATGGAAACGCTTTTCGGCCGTGCGTCTGGCTTGTTGGCCCATCTCAAACGCGAGTGCGGTGTCTTTCAAAAGAATTTTCATTCCCGTCACAAGGTTTTCAACACGCGTGTCGACGTACCCGGACACCCCATTTTCGATGACGGTTGCCATTTCGGTCGTTGCCAATCCGACGACGGGCAAACCAATCATCATCGCCTCAACCACACCAAGCGCCAAACTTCCGTAACGGATCGGAGTAAAAAGAAATCGGTAACGCTTTTCAAAATCGGGCAATTGACCGTGCAGGATTTCGCCGCGACCGTTCAACAATTTCTCGGACTCCAATCCCACAAGATCCAATGGAAGCTGCTTGGCCGCCTCGAGATAAACATCCGCGCCCAATCGGCGACCGCGCTCAGCCAGGTGGTTGATTACAACGAGCCCGCGATCAAATTCGCCCGTGTAACGGGCGGACTCGGGCACCATCACCCCATGCTCGATAACGATGCTCGGCGTCCGCCGCGTATTCCACATCAACTTGTTGAAGGGGGTAACGTGCACGATCAACGTGTTCGGATCATCGATGAAGTGAACGGAATCCGCTGGTTTTTCTTGCGGCGCTTCGTGTTCGAGATAAATCTTAGGAAGGCGTCGTTGCGCCGGAGAAAGAATATCGTATTGGTCGTTTAAGTATTCGCTGGGCAACTGGAAGATAACGGCGTCCAAATCCAAATTCTTGACCTCATTAATGGGGACGTCGTGAACATTTTCGCCCCACGGCAAATGTCCCCATTTGCCACTGTAATCGCTCTTCCGGTCCGGCTTGGACGGCAAGTAAAAATCGTGTTGCGACCGAGACGTCAGATAATAAAGATAGCTTCCATGCACATGCCAAATGAGAATCCGCAACGGTTTCAAGATACGCCCCCGACGGCGATCGACTCGGTCGCGAGCAGATTCACAAATTCGCGCACGATTTGTTCGGGCAGAACCGGAACCGCGCACGCGTGTTCGATCGGACATTCATCGTACGCGCAAGGCCGACACGCCACCTCTGCGTAAACCGTTCGGTGCCGATCATGATTGAGCGGAGCCCATCTTTTCGGATCGGACCCCAAGCAAACAACCACGCTCGGCACCTTTAAAGCGGAAGCGATATGAGAAACGCCTGTATCGTTTGAAATCAAGCCAACGGAATGTTTCAACAGCACGGCCAACGCACCAACGGACGTTTCTCCGCACAAATTTATCGCGTCGGTGCTCATTTGATTTTGTACCGCATCGACAACATCGCATTCCGCTGCGGAGCCGGTGAGAGCGATGGACAAGCCCATCTGGCGGATACGGTCGGCCACCTGTGCAAAATTTTTCGCCGACCAACGCCGCGACCGAAGGCGGGCACCGGCGTGCACACAAACAAAGCGTTTCGTTTTCAAATCATTTTCGTTCATTAACCGGGCGGCTTCTTCGCGGTCTTGGGTGCCGACGGGGAACTCCAGGTCGGTGCCATCCGACAACAACCCGAGCTCGGTGGGCAGATGGAGCAATCGCTCGATCTCGTGTCCCGTCTCGGGAAACCGCACAAACGCTCCGGTGGATGGCTTGTCGCATTGGTCGCGAAAAAATCCAGCAACGTAACGTGCCTCAAACGCTGAAACGATCGGATTTACAATCGGACCGCTGCCATGAAGTTGCACAGCCAAATCAAAGCGACGGCTTTTCATGTCGGAGACAAAATCTGGAAACACTTTCGTGTCGGCCACGCGCTCGGGCAAACCCGGATAACCTGGAAATTCCACAAACGCGTCGAACAAATTGGGAAAACGTCGCACGAATTCGCGTGCCCATGGCAAACCCACAAGCGTAAATGTGCCGTCGGGAATTGCGTTGCGGAAAGCGCGAATAGCAGGAACCGCACACAACATATCACCCAGCTGGAGCGCCCGAAAAATGGCGACGGACTTAATTCGATGCGTCGGTAAGATGGAACCACGAAAACTGAACATAGCGAACGAGCAACATCGCTCAAAAATCCTTTCTCTGTCTTGACTTACTTGAGATACGACGTTTGAACGATGAAGTTCGAAGCGAAAAAAAACGCCGGCGAAGACTTTTCTTCGCCGGCGTTAATAATAAGGAGAGAACTTTTTTAGATTTTTACGAGCCGTACATCGAGGATCGATGCGTTCGTGCGAATGGCTTCGAGCACATTTTCGGGCACGTGTGTGTCGACGGTAAGAATACTCACCGCTTCCCCACCGGCCGCGCGTCGCCCCACTTCGTAACCCGCGATGTTGATGTTCGATGCACCGAGAATCGTCCCGATGAATCCAACAACACCCGGACGGTCCACGTTGGTCAGTACAATCATGTGACCTTCGGGCACAATATCGAGCGTGAGATCATCGATTTCAACAAGATGCGGTTGATCCGTGCGGAAAATCGAGCCCGCCACCCGGCGACGCGTGCGACCTGTTTCAATCTCGAGCGTGAGCAGTCCCGTGTATTCTTTCGAATCCGGTTGCGCCACTTCAGCGATCGCCAAATTGAAATCTTTCGCTTTGGCCAGCGCGTTTACCGGGGAAATTCCCGAGGTACGCGCCGAAAGAATTCCAGCCACCGCTTCGGATGTGAGCGGCGAAAGGTTGATGCGAGAAAGTGTTCCGGCGCCCGTGATCGTCACCTTCTTGATGGGCCCATCGACAATCTGCGCGATGAAGCGACCAAGCCGGTTCGCGAGAACCGAATACGGCTTCACTTCCGGCGGAAGACCCGCAGGCAAATTGAGCGCATTTCTTGGTGTGCCTTTCTCAAAATATTCGACGACCGCTTCCGCCAACTGCACGGCCACTTTGGATTGTGCCTCTTCGGTGGAGGCGCCCAAATGGGGTGTCGCAATCACGTTCGGATGTTTCGCAATATCCCAATAGGTTGGCGGTTCGGACTCAAAAACGTCGAGCGCTGCACCTTTCACATGGCCGGAATTAAGCGCGTTCAACAACGCTTTTTCGTCGATCACCCCACCGCGCGCGCAATTAATGATACGGACGCCTTGTTTCATTTTCGCAATGGTGTCGGCATTGATCATGTGTTTCGTGGCATCGGTAAGCGGAACATGCGTCGAAATAAAATCCGACTCTCGAATCACTTCATCAACCGAGCAAAGACGAATACCGACGAGCCGGCACCATTCTGGGTCGGCCATGGGGTCGTGAGCAATCACTTGCATTTCAAGACCAATCGCGCGTGTCGCCACTTCGCGACCCACGCGGCCGAGTCCAATAAGTCCCAGCTTTTTGCCAACGAGTTCGGATCCCATAAACTTTTTGCGGTCCCATTTTCCGGCTTTCATGCTCGCATCGGCCGGCGCGATGTTGTGCGCAAGCGCCATCAGCAAGCTCACCGTGTGCTCAGCGGCCGAAACCGTGTTTCCGCCGGGCACGTTCATCACGATCACGCCCTGCTTGGACGCCGCGGCCAAATCGATGTTATCGACGCCAACACCGGCACGACCAACGAGTTTGAGATGTTTTCCCGACTCAAGAACGGTGGGCGTCACTTTTGTTTCGGAGCGCACGAGCAAAACGTCGGCGCTTCCCACTTCGCGCAACAATTCTTCGGGCTTAAGACCTGTCTTTATCACAACCTCGAACTTTGCATTCGACAAAAGGGGCGAAAGCCCTTCTTTTTCGATTGGATCAGAAACGAGAACTTTAACCATGGCCGTTACACCAACGCCGCTTCGGCGGCTTTCGCGGCTTTCCCTGGCTCGGGCACTTTGTAACCCATATCTGTCAATGTGTTCTCGAGCGCCGTGAGACCGATGATCGTGTCGAAGCTGTCCATATAACCCATGTGCGCGAGACGGAAAATTTTTCCTTTGAGATGGTCTTGGCCACCCGCAATCGAGACACCTTGATCGGAAAGCATTTTCTTTATCAAAAGATTACCGTCGAAACCCTCTGGCAACTTGGCGGAGGTGAGGACGGCGCACGGACGAGAGGAGAACAACGGAAAGCCAAGCGCTCTAATACCCGCTTGCGTGACGCGCATGAGTTTCTTGTGGCGCTCCCACACTTTCTCAATCGTTTCTTCTTGAATCATTTTGATCGCTTCGTTCATGCCACAGAAAAGCGACACGGCCGGCGTCCACGGTGTTTCGTTTTCTTTGATGGATTTCCGGATCGTTTTGAAATCGGAATAAAATTTCGGGCACTTCGATGCTTCAACATGCTTCCATGCCTTCTCGGAGAGAGACGCCATTGCGAGGCCCGGCGCCGTCATAAGACCTTTCTGAGAGCCAGACACCACCACGTCCAAGCCCCAGTCGTCCATGTGAAGTTCTTCGCCGCCGAGTCCGGAAATCGCGTCCACCACAAAAATCGCTGGTGTCTTCGCAACAATTTTCGCAATGGCCGGCAAATCGTTCACCGTGCCCGCGGACGTTTCGGTGTGTTGCGTAAACACCGCTTTCGCTTTTGGAAATTCTTTGAGCGCCGCTTCCACTTTCGCCGGATCAACCGGCTTGCCCCATTCTTCGCGCACCGCGTGAACTTTGATACCGAATGCTTCGCAAATTTTAATCCAACGTTCGCCGAACGAGCCAACCGAAGCCACGATGACTTCATCGCCCGGAGAAAGCGTGTTCTGCACCGCGGCTTCCATGGCGCCCGTGCCCGAGCCATTGATCATGAGAATGTCGTTCTTCGTGCGGAAAACATACTTGAGGCCTTCTTGAACCGCTGCGAACACGTTCTGAAATTCTTTGGTGCGGTGATGCAAAATGGGTTCGGCGGATTTCGCGGCCACGCGGGGCGGAACGGGTGTTGGGCCGGGGGTAAGCAAATAATATTTCTTCATGATGGGCTCTCTCTTCTCCTTATTATTGTGGGCTTAGTTGGTTCCCGCGATTTGCGCAGGTTTTCTGGATGATAGAACAGTTTTGGGTGGGACTGCTTGCAGTGCCCGAGCAAAAACATCATCAATCGTTTCGACCGGGACCAACTTAATTCCGGAACGAACGTTTTCGGGAATCTCAGGCAAATCTTTTTCGTTTCCAACCGGGTACAACACCTCTTTGATTCCTTCGCGATACGCGGCGAGAACCTTGTCTTTGAGGCCACCGATCGGCAGGACGCGACCGCGCAACGTCACTTCTCCCGTCATCGCCAGATCTTTACGAACCGCGCGACCGCTCAGCGCGGAGACAATCGCCGTTGCCATGGCAATACCGGCCGACGGTCCATCTTTTGGAACCGCCCCCTCGGGAATGTGCACGTGCAAATCTGTTTTGTTGAAAGACTTTGTGCGCAGACCCAACTTTTCGGAGCGGGATTTCACCAAAGACAATGCCGCTTGTGCCGATTCTTGCATCACGTTGCCGAGTTTACCGGTCAGCATCACTTTCCCTTGGCCCGGCATCGTGGTGACCTCAATCGTCAGCGTTTCGCCGCCGTGATCGGTCCACGCGAGTCCCGTTGAAATACCAACGGAGTTGACCGTGATTTTTTCACGGATAAACTCGGGCGCGCCAAGATAGTGGCTTAAATCTTTCAGTGTGATGGAAGCGTGTTTGCTCTTCTTTCCTTTCGCGTTCTCAACCATCTCAACCGCGACCTTGCGGCAAATTTGTGCGATCTTACGTCCCAAATCGCGAACACCCGCTTCCTGCGTGTAGGTGTGAACAATTTTGCGCAGTGCTTCGTCATCAATCTTAACCGCATCGGCCGACAAACCGTGTTCCGTCACTGCTTTTGGAATCAAAAACCGATTTGCGATCTGAACTTTTTCGTCGGTCGTGTACGAAGAAAACCGAATCACTTCCAAGCGATCGAGCAACGTGGCTGGAATGCTGTAAAGCGAATTCGCGGTCGCAATAAAAATAATCTGGGAAAGATCGAACTCGACGTCGAGATAGTGATCGACGAACGTTTTGTTTTGCTCGGGGTCCAACACTTCGAGCAACGCCGCCGCGGGATCTCCGCGCCAGTCGGACCCCATCTTGTCGATTTCATCGAGCAAAATAACCGGATTTTTTGTTTTTACCTTGCGCAGAGCCTGGATAATGCGGCCTGGCATCGAACCGATGTAGGTGCGGCGATGACCGCGAATGTCCGACTCATCGTGCACGCCGCCCAATGAAATGCGAACGAATTGCCGTCCGAGCGCGCGCGCCAATGATTTGCCCACCGAGGTTTTTCCCACGCCAGGCGGGCCAACAAAACAAAGAACCGGACCTTTGATTTGTTTCGTGAGTTTTAAAACCGCCAAATATTCGAGCAAACGCTCTTTCGGTTTCTCAAGTCCGAAGTGATCTTCTTTCAAAATTTTCCGCGCGTGCTGAACATCGGCGTCGTCATTGGTCGACGTGTTCCACGGCAACGCGATAATCCATTCGAGATAACTGCGGACGACCGTCGCTTCCGGCGAGAACGGCGACATTTTTTCGAGCCGCGCCAATTCTTTTAGCGCCACTTCTTCGGTGGCCGCCGCCAGCTTCAATTCCTTTATTTTTGCGCGCAAATCATCGGCTTCGCGACCGTGATCGTCTTTCTGTTTCAATTCCTTCTGAATCGCGCGCATCTGTTCGTTCAGATAGTATTCCTTCTGATTTTTCTCGATCTGATGATGCACGCGTGTTTGAATTTTGCGTTCGATGTTGAGAATTTCAATTTCAGAATCGAGGATTTCCACGAGACGCGCGAGCCGTTTCGGAATCTCGACCATTTCGATCAAGTCTTGTTTCTCTTCAATGCCAATCAGAAGCGCGTCCGACACGGTGTCCGCCAACTTATCGAGCGCCGTAATTTGATTCACCGACGCCACCGTGTCGACCGGGATGCGGCCGTTTTTGCGGACGTATTCATCGAATTTCCGGGCGACCATGCGGCGCATCGCTTCCATTTGCGTGTTGTCTTCCGTGGGAACCGTGGGCGTTTCAATCGGATGGATGTCGCCCATAATCATATTGCTACCCAAAGACACATCCACCATTTTCGCGCGTGAGCGGCCGAGAACACGAATTCGAACGGTTCCGTCCGGCATATTAATGGTTTGCAAAATTTCAGCGATCGTGCCGTGTTCGAACAAATCGTCGCGCGTCGGTTCTTCGACTTTCAGATGACGCTGCGTGGCCACGAAAATCAATCGATCGCCGGCCATCGCGGCTTCGATCGCTTGAATTGAACGCGCGCGGCCGACCACGAGCGGCACGTACACGTTCGGAAACAGCACGCGGTCGCGGACCGGCAATACGGGCATTCGTGGTGGAAATGGGGATGCGTTGCTCATTCGAAACTTAGGCGGATTGGCGTTCGGCGTCGCCGTACAAACGAACCGGCAATTTTTCTTTGCGCACAACAGAGTCGTCGATCACAACTTTGCGCAAATTGGTTTGTTCCGGCAATTCGTACATAAGGTCGAGCGTCAGCTCTTCGATGATCGAACGAAGCCCACGAGCGCCCGATCCGCGCTTGAGCGCAATCGCCGCAATTTCTTTGAGCGCCTGATCGGTGAATTCCAAATCCACACCTTCAAGTTTGAACATCTTTGTGAATTGCTTGACGAGCGCATTTTTCGGGCGCGTAAGAATGTCAACGAGCGCGCCTTGACCAAGCGGCTCGAGCGTGGTCACGACCGGCAAACGACCAACAAGCTCGGGAATCAAGCCGAACGAATTTAAATCTTCGGGCGTCAGATGTTTCATCATTTCGCCGTGCGGCACCTTCTTTGTGGGTTGAACATCGGCGCCGAAACCCAATCCCTGGCGCCCCATGCGATGGCGAATAATGTCATCCATTCCTTCGAACGCACCACCGCAGATAAACAAAATGTTCGTTGTGTTCACCTGAATATATTCCTGCTGCGGATGTTTGCGACCGCCCTGAGGGGGCACCGACGCGACGGTCCCTTCAAGAATTTTCAGAAGCGCTTGCTGAACACCTTCGCCCGAAACGTCGCGCGTAATGGAGGGCGAATCCGATTTGCGGGAGATTTTGTCGATCTCGTCGATGTACACAATGCCTTTTTCGGCACGCTTCACATCGTACGAGGATGCTTGGAGCAAGCGCAAAATTATATTCTCCACGTCCTCTCCAACGTACCCGGCTTCGGTGAGCACCGTGGCGTCGGCCATCGCAAAGGGAACTTTGAGCAAACGTGCGAGCGTTTGCGCGAGCAGCGTTTTCCCGGTTCCGGTGGGACCAACCAACAAAATGTTCGACTTCGACAATTCCACATCGTTCTTCGTGCCAGTCTTGGCGGCCTTCTCGGCGAGTTCCACGCGACGGTAATGGTTGTACACGGCCACCGACAAAATGCGTTTTGCTTTTTCTTGGCCAATGACATATTCATCAAGCGCGGACTTGATTTGTGTTGGAGGCGGCAGCGTACGAATCGCGTGGCGTTGTTCTTCCTCGGATATCTTCTGGAGCAGTGCGTAGGAATTACGAATGCATTCTTCGCAAACGTACGTTCCTTGACCGCCGATCAGTTTAAGACCGTCGACTTTCCCCTTCGTGCAAAACACGCATTGCGGAGAATCGCCCATTCCAAAATTCGAGTCGATCACAAATTACCTCACTTTTTCTTCAAATCCAGAAGCTTCCGCGGATTAATCACTTCGTCAATAATGCCGTACTCTTTTGCCTGCTCGGCCGACATATAAAAATTACGTTCCATGTCATCGGTAATTTTCTTAATGCTTTGGCCGGTGTGCTTCGACATGATCTCACAAAGCCGTTGTTTCGTCTTTACCAGTTCGGTCGCCTCAATTTTGATATCGGTCGCCTGACCGGAAAGCCCCCCCCCCGAAAGCAGAGGTTGGTGAATCATCACGCGCGAATTGGGCAACGCAAAACGTTGACCCTTTGTACCGGCGGTTAACAACACGGCGCCAAACGACATCGCCATTCCCATGCATATCGTTGTGATCGGCGATTTAATGTACTGCATCGTGTCGTACACAGCCAAACCCGCGGTCACCATGCCGCCCGGCGAGTTAATGTAAAGATTGATTTGTTTTTCCGGATCTTCCGCTTCAAGGAAAAGAAGCTGCGCAATAATAAGGTTAGCCGAGTCCGTTGTTACCGCTCCGCCGAAACCACCTACAAAAATAATGCGATCACGCAACAACCGCGAATAAATGTCGTAACCGACGACCGCACCTTGATTCCACCTCTCAATGATGGATGGAATGAGCATCAACGACCTCCTCGTGAATTAAGCCTCTTTAATTTTAGCGTGTTCAATGATCCAAACAAAAATTTTCGATTCCCGAATTTCGGAACGAAGCTGATCGTTGTACTTTGCCCGCAGGGCTTTTTCGAGCGATCCGCGTTGCTTTTCTTCCGATTTGCTGACGATGTCGTTAATTTTCGCACTTATTTCTTCGTCCGACACGTCAATTGATTCTTCGTTCGCAATCGCATTTAAAATATAGGCCAAACGAATGTCTTTTTCCGCCTGTTTCTGCAATTCTGGCGTGGCCTTCGCTAGCGCCTTGTCGACCTCCGCTTGCGGCACACCTTGCTGCAGGAGACGGCTCGACTGACGCTGAACGAGGCTTTGCAGCTGTCCTTTCGCGAGGCTCGGGGGTACAGCGAATTGGTGTTCCTCTAAAAGTTTTTCAATGATTTGCTTCTCGACATCGGCTTGGGACGCTTGTTTTTGTTCGCGCTCCAAATTTTCCCGCAACTTTGTTTTCAACGTCGCGAGCGAATCAAGGCCCAAATCTTTCGCGAACTCGTCATCCAACACGGGCACGTTTTTCTCTTTAATTCCGATCAGTGTGACTTTGAAAACGGCTTCTTTACCGGCAAGTTCCTTGGCCGGAGAATCGGCCGGGAATTGCACTTTGACGTCGCGCTCTTCCGACACTTTGCTGCCCACCAGACCTTCGGCCAAGCCCGCGATGGCTTGCGGCGCCGACATATCGAGCAAAAAGTTTTCGGCTTTCGCTCCATCGATCGCTTTCCCGTCGAGGAAGCCTTCGTAATTAACGACGGCGTAATGCGTGGGCTTAAGCGTGTCGTCTTTTGATTCCACAAGCCGCGCGTTCATGTCGGCCAGATTGGCAAGCGATTTCGCAAGCTCGGCGTCGCCGACGGCAACCGCTTTGCGCGTCAGCTTAAGTCCCTTGTAGTTGGTTGGCTTGATTTGCGGAGCAATTTCCACTTGGAATTGAAATTGGAAAGGCTTTTCCGGAAGGAATTTCGCATCTTGCACAACAGGCGTTTGCACCGGATTAATTTTTTTTGACTTCAGCACTTCGCTGACACCCTCACGCATCAACAGGTCCTGCGCGCGCTCGTAGGCAGCCATTTTGAAATTTTCGCGTACCATGTCGAGCGGTGCTTTGCCCGGCCGGAAACCCGGCAACTTCGCCTGATTCTGCACGTTCTTAAACGCTTCCTCAATTTTCTCTTTTACTTTTGCGACCGGAAGCTCCACCGAAAATGTTTGCAAGCAACCTTCCTCGGAAACCACTTTTACTTTCATTTCACTTGTTAGACCCAACATATGCTCTCAACCTCACCTTTCTAATTCTATTTTCAAATCTCGATTTTCGAATCTTTGTATATTCCACGCCGTCACGGGCAGGTGGCGGAACTGGCAGACGCGCGAGGCTTAGGACCTCGTGCCCGCAAGGGCTTATGGGTTCAACTCCCTTCCTGCCCATCCTCCTTCGCTCCTTCGGAGCTTCGGCGAAGGAGGGCGCGCCCGGCAGGACTCGAACCTGCGACCTGCTGGTTCGAAGCCAGACGCTCTTCCAGCTGAGCTACGGGCGCTCATACGTTTCTCACAAACACAAACTCGTTATTTCCGAGCGATTGTGTTGTCTTTATCTTAAAAAGAGCGAACCCTCTCTTTTTAAAAAAATCAGTAACTTGATCCGGGGACGCTACCTCGAACGGAAATCCGCCCAACCAATCCACCCAGTCGTGCCAGATAGACATTCCACGGTATTGCTTGTATTCCTTAAAAACATTCGTTCCAGTGAGAATTGATTTGCAAAGCGCGCGAAACGCCATGTACGGAATGAAAATTGCGCTCATAAGCCACCGCCCCACCAACCCGGAACAGTAAATTCGTTTCACCTGCCACCAAAACGTGGAACGCCACCCCTGATCGTTGTAGAGAGCGATATAAAGTTTCCCGCCGCGCTTAACGGGCTTCGAGACCAAATCCAGCGCCGTCCACATGGCTCCGGTGTGATGCAAAACACCCCAGGAATAAACCACATCAAACTCACCGACCGCTTCTACAAACTTGGGATCCAACGCGGATCCGCGTTCGACCGTCCAATGATTCTCGTTCGGAAAAAATTGTTGCTTCAGCCGCATGCCGCAGGCGACCGATTGCGGATCGTAATCGAACGAGCGCACCTGCGCGCCCAATCGTTTTGCGGCCAACGAAAACAAACCGCTGCCCGAACCGACGTCCAAAAATTTTAGTCCCTGAAGATCCGAAACTCCGAGCATTTCACGAAGCGACTTTTCCGCTTCGAGAATTCGTGCATCGGTTAGAGTTAATAGAAACCGGCTCCAGTTCTTACCGAATGTGAACCGGTCTCCTGATTGAACCTCTCGCTCAAATTGGTCCATTTGTTGTGTGCCACGGAGAGGCCTGAAGCGTCGGGAAATAGCAGGGCAGGACAAACTTCCAGCTTGCCGGGCGACGCGAAGGAGCCTAGCAAAATGAAACAGCGCACTCCAGAGGATTTCTGACGGTAATCCTCTGGAGTAAAACGAATTGCAATGACGGTGCTTTCTATTTTGGAGATTTTGGTTTTTTGTTGATGGGTTTGTGCGCTTCTTTGTCTTTGGGCGGCCGACCGCGTTTTCCGGGAGCAGTGTTTTGGTACCAGGCGGTTTTACCAAGCGTCGAGCCATAAAAATCGATGGACCCAAGAATCTCTGACAGTTTGTAATTCATTGCTCCTCCCTCATTATTGGTATGCATCTCCTCGTACGGAAGGAAGCGAAAATAGTTCGGTGTGTTGAACTTTTTTTATCCGCGGCACGTAACAAGGCTATGTTCACCACATACCGAAGTGCCGTTTCCATCCTGAATAACCTGCTCGAGTGTTGTCGCTTGAGCGAAAGCGGGTACCGAATCGCGTACGCGCTCACCAATAATCGCGACTTAAAGAAGATCTTTAAGAGTTTTATGGATCAGAGGGCCCTTTTCGCCCTGAACTTGGAGGCCCACATCAACCGCCTCGGCGGACTTTCCGAGTCTGACCTCGCGTTTCCCTTTTTTAAAAATCGCTGGGACAATATTAAGGAGATTATTACCGCAAAAGACGACACGGCGATTATTGAGGTGTGCGACCGCGCGGAAGAGTCCATTCGAAAAGCCTATGACGAAGCCCTGGGAGAAGGACTGGCCGGTGAAAGCCTCAACGAAGTTCGCGAGCAATTCGAGGTGCTCAAGCAATCCAGCGGACTAATTAGTGCCATTAAAGTTACCTCGCAATGGAACATTCCATAGATCTCATGGTGTATGACCGTTCAAAAAGACACGGTGATGCGCGTGCGAAAAGCTGTCCGGATCGGTCCCCCTCTGATCGTGGACAGCTTTCTTTTTCCCAACTCCCCTAAATGGCGTCTTGACCTTGGTGCGAACGTCACCGAAGAAGGGACGACGTTCCGGGTGTGGGCTCCCGAGCGGAACAACGTGGCCGTCGAGCTCAGCAATCATGAAACGTTCGTTCTGTCGAAACACGAATCCGGTTATTTCACGGGCCAATTTCCCGAGATAAAGAAAAACGCGCTTTACAAATTCCAATTGGACGACGGCGCGCGTTTTCCCGATCCATGCTCCCGCTACCAGCCTCAAGGACCGCACGGCCCGTCGCAGATCATCGACCCACAGGAATTTCCGTGGACCGACCACAACTGGAAAGGAATCCAAATGGCGGGCCAAGTTATTTACGAACTCCACGTCGGAACGTTTACGGAGGAAGGCACGCTCGACGCTGCGGCGCGCGAACTCGACCGCTTAAAGGACATTGGAGTAACGGTCATCGAGCTTATGCCGCTCAACGAGTGCGCGGGCCGGTGGAACTGGGGCTACGATGGGGTTGATCTGTTCGCGCCCTATCACGTGTACGGACCGCCCGATGCACTAAAACGGTTTGTTGATTCCGCGCACGCCCTGCGGATGGCGGTTGTTCTTGACGTCGTTTACAATCACTTCGGGCCGGACGGAAATTATCTCACGCAGTTCAGCGACAATTATTTCAGTAAGCAAGATACGGAATGGGGCGAGGCAATCAATTTCGACGGTCCCAATTGCGAAGCCGTACGCCACTTCTTCATCCAAAATGCGTGTTATTGGATTTCGGAGTTTCATTTGGATGGCCTCCGTCTGGATGCGACCCAAAGTATTTTCGACAACAGTCGCCGTCACATATTGGCGGAAATTTCGGCGAACGCGCGTGCGGCGGCCGGAGACCGCGCCATCATTTTGATTGCCGAAAACGAACCGCAAAATGTGCGCTGCGTGCAATCCATAGATGAGGGCGGATTTGGTCTTGATGCAATGTGGAACGACGACTTTCATCATGCGAGTCGTGTCGCCATAACCGGATTCAGCGAAGCTTATTTCACCGATTACACAGGAAACGCAAGCGAGTTTGTCGCGCTCGCGAAGCACGGGTTTCTATTTCAAGGACAATATTACGGCTGGCAAAAGAAAAACCGCGGAACGCCGACGCTCCATGTTCCGAAATGTTCTTTTGTGACCTACACACAGAACCACGATCAAGTGGCGAACCATCCTGATGGCAAACGCTTGCACGAGATTACGGATCAACAAACATACCGCGCGCTTCTCGGGTTTGCGCTGCTCGCGCCCGGCACGCCGATGCTTTTCATGGGCCAGGAGTTTGAGTCCCCCCGCCCGTTTCATTTTTTTACCGATCATAATAAGGAGCTGGCGAAAGCGGTGGACGCTGGGCGCCGCGAATTTCTGTCGCAATTCCCGACGTACCGAGACTCGCCCGCGCTCGCCGCAATGCTTAATCCCAACGACGAAGTCGTTTTCAGCCAATCGAAAATCGGTTCGCCGCGAACAGAACGCGCGCTGAGCGCCAGCGCGTTCGTTAAAGAGCTGCTTTCTCTGCGACGTACCGATCCGGTTTTGGCCCAGTCCGAACCCCACATCGACGGTGCCGTTTTGCACTCAAAAAGTTTTGCGCTCCGTTACTTTGACGCGACCCACGGCGACCGATTAATGATTGTCAATTTGGGATCCGCCTTCGATTTTTCTCCGGTGTCGGAGCCGCTTCTGGCTCCCCCCGAAAACAGCGATTGGAATTTGCTGTGGACGAGCGCCTTCGATCAAGCCCCCCGCCCAAAGATTGACACGTCGCAAGGCGTTCGTATTCCACGAAGCCAGACCTGCATTCTCAATCTTGTTCCGAGGTCTCTGTCATGAACACGACGACCCATGCCTTAGAAGATGTGTCCGTCGTCTCGAAGTGGCGCCGCGGCGAAGACCCCGATTATTTGTTGAGCCAAGAATGGTTGGTCACGAACGGGCTTGGCGGCTATGGGTCGAGCACCGTGCGCAACATTCCGACACGCCGCTACCACGGTCTTTTTATTCCGAATCTTCCCGCACCATGGGGACGAACGGTGCTCATTCCCCGGATCGATGAAACACTGCAGATTGATCACCGTATGATTCAACTGAGCGGCGCCGAACGCTACGCGGGCGACATCGTCGGCCAAACGCACCAATACCTGAATGAATTCAAGCTCGCATGGCAAATGCCGGTGTGGACGTTTGAAATCGAAGGACGCACGTTTCAAAAAAAGATCGCGATGCCGTGGGCACAAAACACAATCTATGTCGAATACAAGCTTATAAAGGGATCAAGTGTTCGACTTTTCGTTCGACCTTACGTGGGATTCCGCGGGCACGATGGCCCTCTCGGGCACCCCACCAACTGGCCGTTTACGGTGATGTTGAAAAAAGGACTGTGCGAAGTTCATCCGTCCGATAACATTGCTCCGCTGCGCATGGCCCTCAAGGAACCCAAAGGGCTCTTTGTATCCGATTTCGTGGAAGCAGAAAAAATTTATTACCGCGTTGAAAAAGAACGCGGGCTGGAATGCGAGGATCATAATTTAAGTCCCGGTTTCTTCTTTGCCGAACTGGCCGAACACGAATCCGTCGCTTTCGTTGCGAGCGTCGAAACGTGGGACTCGTTCGAGTGGGATGCAAAAACGATCTTTGAATCGGAAGAGCACCGCTTGAAGCATCTGATTAACATCGCCCCGGCCGCGGCGCGAGAGGGATTTCCAGCTCAGCTCGTGTTGGCCGCCAATCAATTCATTGTTTTCCCGGCAACCCGCCCGCACGAACGGTCCATCGCCGATGCGGCCGGCGAACCGCTTAGAACCATAATTGCCGGTTATCATTGGTTTACCGATTGGGGCCGCGATACGATGATCAGCTTGGAAGGATTGACGCTGTGCACCGGTCGTTTCGAAGAAGCAAAAGCCATCCTTCAAACGTTCGCGAGATACGTGAAAGACGGTCTGATTCCGAATTTGTTTCCCGAAGGCCAACGCACCGCTCTTTACAACACGATGGACGCGACATTGTGGTATTTCCACGCGATCGATCGGTACATCCATATCACGAAAGACGAAGAGATCTTGCACGCGCTTTATCCGACTCTGGAATCCATTATTGAATGGCACAAAAAAGGAACCCACTTTGACATTGGTGTCGATCCGAACGATGGATTGCTCAAAGGTGGCCAGGAAGGCGTGGCGCTCACATGGATGGACGCAAAAGCAGACGATTGGGTTGTGACGCCGCGCCGCGGAAAACCCATTGAAATCCAAGCCTTGTGGTTTAACGCGTTGCGGCTCATGAACGAGTGGTCGGAAAAACTGGGGCAACCGAGCAAGCAATATGTTGCGATGGCCGACCGCACATACGCGTCGTTCAATCAACGCTTCTGGTACAGCGATGGCGGTTATCTTTACGACGTGATCGATGGCGACTTCCCCGCCGACGCTTCTCTGCGACCAAACCAACTGTTCTCGTTGTCGCTGCGCTTTCCGGTGTTGAACCCCGCCCAATGGGAACCCATGTTCAATGTCGTGACCAAGCACTTGTTGACGCCGTTCGGACTGCGGTCACTGGCACCGACGGACAAAAATTATCATTCGCGGTACCAAGGGGATCGGCACGCGCGCGACTCCGCTTATCACCAAGGAATGGTTTGGGCTTGGCTAATAGGCCCCTATATTGATGCGGGGCGAAAAATTTACCGGGATCCGAAAGATCTCGCGCATTGCCTGGCCGATTTCGAAGCGCACTTGGCCGAAGCGGGCATGGGATCGGTCAGCGAAATTTTTGACGGCGATGAACCTTTCATGCCGCGCGGCTGCATCGCGCAAGCGTGGTCCGTCGCTGAGGTTTTGCGTTCGTATCTGTCCTTAAATCCAGCGCCGCCCGTTTGAACTTTTGTGGTGAGCCCCCCGTAAAAATTATGCGGTTCGCAGTCGAACCGTATTCAAAATCACAGGAGGAGAAAAATGAAAAACATCATCCGAGGATTTGTTGTGAGTCTCGCCTTGAGCAGTTTCGTCTGGGCCGCGATGGACACCACATCCCCTAGCACCACCGTTTCACCAACCGGATCGGACGGCACCTCAAACGCATCCGACACATCGAATTCGTCAAACTCATCAACGAAATCGATGGCCACCGGCACCGTAAAATCAATCGACCGCAGCGGGAATCGCGTCCGCATCGAGAGCCAAGGTCAAACCACCGAGTACACACTGAGCGATCAAACCGCGTATATGAAAAGCGGCAAGACGTCCAGCGTTACGAACGTGAACGCCGGCGACTCCGTAACATTCGAATATGATCCCACAAGCATGCTCGTTACGCGGGTTGAAGTAAACAATCCACAATAAACGCCGCTCGTTCGGGCACAAAAAAACCGGCTCCTTGTGAGCCGGTTTTTTTTAGCTCACCAACATGGATGGGTGGTTAACTTTTAGGCGGCGCTCAATCGTCTTGCGAGCGCGATGAAGGTAGGCTTTGACGGTACCAATGGGCCGATGCAACTCGTGCGCGATTTCTTGCAACAGTTGGCCTTTAAAATAGTGCATTGAGAAAATCGTTCGGTACGGCTGGGGAAGTTGGAGAACCATCTCGTAGAGCGTTTCCATCTGAATTTTTCCGTCAACAACACTATCAATCCCGGGGGCCGCCTCGGCCACATCGAGCGGGCGATGCTCCCCGCTTTCCCGAACCGTTTCGGTGCCGTCGAGAGACGTCCAGCGAATCACGCGATTGTGCCGCATTCGGTTACGAATATGGTTAATCACAATGGAGTATAACCATGTGGAAAACTTTGCTTTGTTCTGAAAATCGGACAGGTGACGATAAGCGTCAACGAAGGCTTCATCGACAGCGTCCTCGGCTTCGGCCTGATTGCGGAGAATCCGCATCGCCATGCCCAAAAAACGCGGGTGATATTTATTAAATAAAACAGAGAACGCATCCGCGTTCCCTTTCAATATTTCCTTTATGTACGCCTCGTCACTTCCGATGGGAGGCGGCACCGTCGAGACGTTTTCCAATTCCGCAACGATAACACTGCCTGCAAAACTTCCAACCGTTGTGACTGCGACCATGATGTCTCCTTGTTTAACTTACCTCACTTACGAAAATCGTCCCAAAAAGTTGTGTGAACTTTTTCAAAACCGGTTCGTATATACGGGGAACTAACTTGAGGACAGGGGCGTCAAGCGGCTGTTTGTCGTCTTGTAAGCGGGGGGCTTCGGTGGGTCAGATCAGAAAAGTAAAACTAATGCGCGTAATTCAATCGGCCTTTCTTGTACGCTTCCGCCACAAACTTCATCAGATCAATGTAGTCGTTAAATCGGCTGGGCTTAATGTGGTAGCTGTCTTCGGAAAGACCGTACGTCGTCTTCAAATCGGGATGTTGGTCGCTGGTCGTCAGGATCACCACGGGGATCGTGCTCAAATTCGGATCCTTTTTAATTTCATGCAAAACTTCCTGCCCGTTCATGCGTGGCATATTCAGATCGAGCAAAATCAAATCGGGTCGAGGCACCGCGGTGTATTTCCCCCTCCGGTAAAGATAGTCCATGGCTTCAACGCCATCGAAGGCTAAGTTAACATGAAACGCGGTTTTCCCCATCTCGGCAGCGGTTACCGTCAGGTAAACGCTATCGAGATCGTCCTCCACAAGCAACACTTCAATCACTTTGCTTTCCATAATTCATCGCACCTCGAAAATTATTCTAACAATTTAAATTCGCAAGTAAATTCTGGAGGCTTCAATGGATCAATCAACTAATTCCGCGGTGCTCTCGGTGCCCAGCCACAAGGAACCAAAAAAAAGAAAGGCTGTCGCCAATGCCGCAAATTCCCACGGATCGCCATCGGATTTCCGCTACCTTATTAGTCGAACCGAATTAAAGTCGTTGGTGAGCACGCTGAAAGCGATACGGCGAGGAGACTTTACTGTTCGATTTCCTGTCGCCGAGGAAGGCCCCCTCGCTGAAGCCGGCGATATATTGAATGAAATCATTGAGATCAATCAGAATTTCTCGTTCCAATTAATGCGCGTCAGCGAGACCGTTGCCAAAGAAGGAAAAATGCCGGAGCGTGGCACACTCGGCCCCGCGCGCGGAGCGTGGACCGCCGGTATCGAGTCGGTGAGTGCTGTCATTAACGACCTCGTTCAATCCGCTAACGAAGTGGCGCGCGTAATCACATCCGTCGCAAAAGGAGACCTTTCTCAGAAAACATCCATGCAAATCCGCGGGCGACCATTGAAAGGAGAATTCGCGCGCATCGGTATCACCGTGAACGAAATGGTGGACCAGCTGAACTCATTCGCATCGGAAGTGACGCGTGTTGCGAAAGAAGTGGGTACCGAAGGAAAATTGGGTGGACAAGCGAATGTGAAAGGCGTGTCGGGCATTTGGAAAGATTTAACCGATAACGTGAACAATCTGGCCGGAAATCTTACCGACCAGGTGCGCAACATCGCGAAGGTGACAACCGCTGTTGCTCGGGGCGACTTGTCGCAGAAAATCACGGTCGACGCCAAAGGCGAAATCTTTGAGCTAAAGACCACGATTAACACAATGGTGGACCAGCTCAATTCGTTCGCGGCCGAAGTGACGAGAATGGCGAAAGAAGTGGGAACCGAAGGGAAACTCGGAGGCCAGGCCATCGTGAAAGGGGTCTCGGGAACTTGGAAGGACTTAACCGACAACGTGAACGGTCTTGCCGGCAATCTCACCAACCAAGTACGTAACATCGCGAAAGTGACGACCGCCGTTGCGCGCGGCGACCTGTCGCAAAAAATCACGGTCGACGCGAAAGGCGAAATTTTGGAACTCAAAGAAACCATCAACACGATGGTGGATCAACTTCGTTCTTTCGCGGCCGAAGTAACGCGTATGGCCAAAGAAGTAGGAACCGAAGGAAAACTCGGAGGCCAAGCAAACGTGAAAGGTGTCTCGGGAACCTGGAAAGACTTAACCGATAACGTGAACGGTCTCGCGAAAAACCTAACGGACCAAGTGCGCAACATCGCGAAAGTGACGACCGCCGTTGCGCGCGGCGACTTGTCGCAGAAAATCACGGTCGACGCTCGCGGCGAAATTTTGGAACTCAAAGAAACGATCAACACCATGGTGGACCAGCTGCGATCGTTTGCCGCCGAAGTGACGCGCGTTGCGAAAGAAGTGGGAACCGAAGGAAAATTGGGCGGACAAGCCGACGTGAAAGGGGTGTCCGGAACCTGGAAAGACTTAACCGACAACGTGAACGGTCTCGCGAAAAACCTAACGGACCAAGTGCGCAACATTGCGAAAGTGACCACCGCCGTGGCGCGCGGCGACTTGTCTCAGAAAATCACGGTCGGCGCGAAGGGCGAAATTTTTGAACTAAAGACCACGATCAACACAATGGTGGACCAACTAAACTCGTTTGCCGCCGAAGTAACGCGTATGGCCAAAGAGGTGGGCACGGACGGAATTTTGGGTGGTCAAGCGGACGTGCGAGGGGTGTCGGGAACTTGGAAAGACTTAACCGATAACGTGAACGGTCTCGCGAAAAACCTAACGGACCAAGTGCGCAACATCGCGAAAGTGACGACCGCCGTTGCGCGCGGCGACTTGTCGCAAAAAATCACGGTCGATGCTCGCGGCGAAATTTTGGAACTCAAAGAAACGATCAACACCATGGTGGACCAGCTGCGATCGTTTGCCGCCGAAGTGACGCGCGTTGCGAAAGAAGTGGGCACCGAAGGAAAATTGGGCGGCCAAGCGGCCGTTATCGGTGTATCGGGAACTTGGAAAGATTTGACCGATAACGTGAATATCATGGCGTCGAATCTCACGAAGCAAGTGCGCGGTATTGTGAAAGTCGTGACCGCCGTCGCCAACGGTGACTTGAGCCAAAAATTTGTGCTCGAAGCGCAGGGCGAGGTGGCCGCGCTCGCCGAAACGATCAACAGCATGACCGACACTCTGCGCACGTTCGCCGATCAGGTGACAAGCGTGGCGCGCGAAGTGGGCATTGAAGGAAAGCTGGGCGGTCAAGCGAAAGTGCCGGGCGCTGCCGGTATTTGGAAAGACTTAACCGAAAACGTGAACGTTATGGCCGCGAATCTTACGAAGCAAGTGCGCGGCATCGTGGAAACGGTAACGGCGGTGGCGAACGGCGACTTGAGCCAAAAATTTGTGCTCGAAGCGCAGGGCGAGGTGGCCGCGCTCGCCGAAACGATCAACAGCATGACCGACACTCTGCGCACGTTCGCCGATCAGGTGACGAGCGTGGCGCGCGAAGTGGGTATTGAAGGAAAGCTGGGCGGCCAAGCGAAAGTGCCGGGCGCTGCCGGTATTTGGAAGGACTTAACCGAAAACGTAAATCAGCTGGCCGGAAATTTGACCACGCAAGTGCGCGCAATCGCTGAAGTTTCCACCGCCGTGACAAAAGGAGACTTAACGCGCTCCATTGCCGTGAAAGCGCAGGGAGAAGTGGCCGCGCTCAAGGACAACATCAATCAGATGATCGCGAACCTTAAAGACACAACGCAAAAAAATCGCGAACAGGACTGGTTGAAAACGAACATCGCGAAATTCACCGAAATGATGCAGGGCCAACGAAGTATCAAGGCTGTCGCGCAACTCATCATGTCCGAACTTACGCCGCTTATCGAAGCGCATTACGGTACGTTTTTCATTTATGACATGGCGGCACCGCAAACAATTCTTCGGATGATAGCGTCGTATGGTGTGAAGCAGGATGACAATGTGCCTCTCGAGGTGCGGATGCACGAAGGACTCGTGGGACAATGCGGATTCGAAAAGAAGCGCATCATTCTAAATGCGCCACCCGAAGGCTATTTGAAAATCAGCTCGAGTCTTGGCGGAGCCGCACCAAACCATATCGTCATACTGCCGGTGCTTTTCGAAGGCGAACTAAAAGCGGTGATCGAACTGGCGTCCTTCCGACGTTTCTCGGCAAACGACCTCATCTTCCTTGATCAATTGATGGACAACATCGGCGTCATCATGAACATCATTGAGTCGAACATGCGAACAGAAGAGCTTCTGAAACAACTTCAGAAGTCAAACGCCGAACTCGAAATGCAGGCCAAGGAACTCGAAGAGAAAGCAAAACTGCTTGAACTTAAAAACCAAGAAATCGAGCTCGCCAGCCTGTCTCTCGAAGAAAAAGCCGAGCAGCTCTCGCTGATCTCGAAATATAAGTCTGAGTTCTTAGCGAACATGTCACACGAACTGCGAACGCCGCTCAACATCTTGCTGATCCTGTCGAAAATGCTGACCGAAAACAAAAACCATAATCTGACGCCGGAACAAGTGAAGTACGCACAGACGATTCACTCCTCTGGCTGCGACTTGCTGTCATTGATCAACGAGATTTTGGATCTGTCGAAGGTCGAAGCGGGCAAAATGCCGATCGAACCGCGCAACGTGCCAATCTCCGAGGTGCAAGAATATCTCGAGCAGAGCTTCCGGCCCGTCGCGGATCACAAAGGGCTGCGGTTTTCGTTCGCGAATGCGACAAGCCGTCCCGAAGAAATCCACACCGACCCAAACCGTCTGCAGCAGATTCTTAAAAACCTTTTGTCCAATGCGTTTAAGTTTACAGAGAAAGGCACGGTGTCACTCAAAATTCATCGCGCTCCGAAGAATCAAAAATTCATGGTCGAAGCCCTGAATCAAGCTCGCAACGTGATCGCGTTCTCGGTGGCGGACACGGGTATCGGAATTCCTAAAGAAAAGCAAAAGATCATCTTCGAGGCGTTCCAACAGGCCGACGGAACAACCAGCCGTCGCTTCGGCGGCACGGGCCTCGGCCTCACCATCAGTCGCGAAATCGCGCGCCTACTCGGTGGAATTCTCGAAGTGGAAAGCAGTCCGGGGGAGGGCAGCGTATTTACGCTCTATTTACCGGAACAGTACTCGGGAATCGTGGAATCCGCGGCGCCGAGCACACCGGCAGCGATTCCCACGTTGCCGCCATTGCCAGAAGGGTTCAAATTCGACGGCTGCCAAGTGCTGTTGATCGATGATGACAACCGAAATATCTTCGCCGTGAAGACGGCATTGGAAGACCGCGGGATCAAGGTATTGGCCGCCGAAAATGCGCAAGACGGAATTAAGCGGCTCGAGGAGAATCCGGCCGTTAACGTCGTGCTCATGGACATCATGATGCCCGGCATGGACGGCTTGGAAGCCACACGGATAATTCGAAAAAATCCGCTGTTCAAAACAACGCCGGTCGTGGCGCTCACGGCCAAAGCAATGAAAGAAGATCAGGAACGATGTTTGCAGGCAGGGCTATCGGACTACATCACGAAGCCGGTTGATCCTGAGAAACTGTTGTCGCTAATCCATATATGGTTAACAAAAGTGTCGAAGCAATAATGTCCGCGAAAGCGGACGAAGACGACAAGATCGATATTCTCATCGTCGACGACCGCCCCGAAGGGCGACTGACGCTCGAGGCGGTTCTCGATGGCCTCGGATACACGTGCTATCAAGCGGCCTCGGGCATTGAGGCCATCAAGATGGTCACCGAACGCGACTTCGCCGTGATTTTGCTCGACGTGCAGATGCCCGGCATGGACGGTTTTGAGACGGCCCGTTGCATAAACGAAATCGAAAGTGCGAAAAACACGTCGATTATTTTCATTACGGCGATCAACAAAGAAGAAGCGCATGTTTATCGTGGCTACGACTGCGGCGCCGTTGATTACATCTTCAAACCGTTCGACCCGCTGATTCTAAAGTCCAAAGTAGCGGTGCTCGTCGAGCTCTACGATAAAAACAAAAAAATAAAACGACAGGCGCGATTGCTGGTTGAGGCCGAACAACGCGAGCGATCCCGCCAGTTGGCCGAAATGGAATTAAAGAACCTGCGCCAATATCAAGACTTGGCGAATTCCGTTCCTCATATCGTCTGGCGCACCGGGGTGAACCGATCGGCCGACTACTTCAATCGCATTTGGTTTGAATACACTGGCTTTGCATCCGATAAATCGATGGGGCACGGCTGGCAAAAAGCGTTTAACGCGAGCGATCTCGCACTGATCTTGTCGATATGGGACAAAGCACAAGAGCGAAACGAAAATTTTGAGGGCGAAGGCCGCATTCGCAACGGAAGAGACGATGAACCGGAACGCTGGCATTTGATCCGGGGCGTGCTGCAAAGAGACTCGGAATTTCGGCCCGCCGGCTGGATTGTGACGTGCACCGATATTCATGGTCGTAAACAAGCGACCGAAGAACTGGAACGACAAGCGAAAGAATTGCTCCGCTCCAACAAGGAACTGGAGCAATTTGCGTTTTCGGCCTCGCATGATCTTCAAGAACCACTGCGAAAAATTCTTAATTTTGGCGACCTGCTCAAATCCGAAGGCACCGGAATTTCAGATAAGGGACGGGAATATCTCACGCGCATTCAAGGAGCCGCCTCGCGCATGAGCGAACTGATTGACAATCTGCTTCGATACTCGCGCATCGTGACGAAGGAAAAAGCGTTTGAACCGGTCGATCTTAATCGAACCGTAAAAAACGCGTTGCTCAATCTTGAATTGCAGATCAAGACCGCGAACGCCGAAGTGTCCGTGGGCTCTCTTCCGACAGTTTTTGCGAGCCGCGTTTCGATGAGCCAGTTGTTTCAAAATTTAATCAGCAACGCGATCAAGTTTCGAAGTGAATGCGCCCCGCAGATTCGCATCGACGCCGAACGGGACGGAGACGAATGGAGTTTTTCGGTCCGCGACAACGGCATCGGAATTGATCCAAGCCACTTCGAGAGAATTTTTGGAATTTTCCAACGCCTTCACACGTGGCACAAATACCCGGGCACCGGAATGGGTCTCGCCATTGTTAAAAAGATTGTCGAAGGTCATAACGGCAGCATTTGGGTGGACTCTGAGCTCGGCAAAGGATCCACATTTCGTTTTCGCCTGCCCGTTTACAAACCTGACAACACAACGCCGGACACCGTATTTTTTGACTCGATCGAAGCGTCCGAAAACAAGTCCTCTCTCTTAGCCTAAATGTAACCCCCCGGCGGGCTGGATTGTCCAATCCTTATATATATAAGGAGGAACGTCTATGTGCGGAATTGTGGGTTATATTGGAGATAAAGAAGCGTCGGATGTGCTCGTTCAAGGGCTTAAAAGTTTGGAATACCGGGGATACGATTCGGCCGGCTTGGCGATTTTGAATGGTGGCGAAGTCCAATTGGTGAGAAGCATTGGAAAATTGGCCGCGCTCGAAAACCTGATCAAAGAACGCCCGCTGCACGGGTCGTTGGGGCTTGGTCACACGCGCTGGGCCACCCATGGACGCCCGACCAAAGAAAACGCTCACCCCCACTCCTGCTGCAAGAGCAAAATTTTCGTTGTTCATAACGGCATCATCGAGAACTATGACGTTTTGAAACACGATCTCACGGGCAAAGGACATATCTTCAAGTCACAAACCGACACCGAGGTTCTCGCGCACATCATCGAAGAGTTCTACAACGGCGACATTCTTGAAGCTGTCAAAAGGGCGCTTGAGAACGTAAAAGGTTCGTATGCGTTGGGCGTGGTTTCGGCCGATGAAAGAGATCGCTTCATTGCGGTACGAAAAGATTCGCCTCTCGTCATCGGCGTCGGCAACAAAGAGATGATGATCGCTTCCGACGTGCCGGCGCTGCTCAATCACACGCGCAACGTTATTTTCCTCGAGGATGGCGATATGGCCGAAATTCGGCAGCAACGCCTCCAAATTTACGACCGAAAAGGAACCCTCGTGAATCGCCCCGTCAAAGAAATCAAGTGGGACGCGAAGATGGCCCAGAAAAATGGCCGCAAGCATTTTATGCTCAAAGAAATCCACGAGCAGGCCGAGACGATTCAAAACACATTTCGCGGTCGGATTGATCTCAACAAAGCGTCGGTAAAACTCGAAGAAGCACTCCCTCGTAAACTTGCCGAAGAAATTCCAAAAATTTGCTTGGTTGGATGCGGAACGTCTTATCACGCGGGGCTCGTCGCGCGATTTTGGATGGAAGAGTTAGCAAAGATACCGTGCGACGTCGAAATCGCCAGCGAATTTCGCTACATGAAAGCCAGCAAGGAGCCAGGAACCCTCATCACGGCGATTTCGCAATCCGGCGAAACGGCCGACACGCTGGCGGCGCTGCGCGACTGCAAACGAAAAGGTTTTCCGACGTTGTCCGTTTGCAACGTGCTCGGCTCAACGGTTACGCGCGACGCGGACAACACGCTGTACACGCACTGTGGTCCCGAAATCGGCGTGGCTTCCACGAAAGCGTTCACCGGGCAATTGACGGCGCTTCTTCTGTTGTCACTTTACATCGCCGAATGCCGAAACACGATTCCGTTGTCGCAGCAACGATTGATTCTCAAAGAACTGGACTATCTACCGCACATGCTTCAAGTATTTCTCGACAAAAGCGGCATCGTTGAGGACGTGGCGCGCGAATATTATCGCGCGAAAGATTTTCTTTTCTTGGGACGCCACTTGAATTATCCCGTGGCGTTGGAAGGGGCCTTGAAATTAAAGGAAATTTCGTACATCCATGCGGAAGGATATCCGGCCGGCGAAATGAAACACGGGCCGATTGCGCTTATCGAAGAAGGCTTGCCGGTGGTCGCCATCGCCACCGATTCATCGATTAAAGAAAAAATGATTTCGAATATTCAGGAAGTAAAAGCGCGCGGTGGGCGCGTGATCGCTATCACGAACGAAATAGACACCGAAGTTAGCGACAAAGCGGATCACGTGATCGCGGTACCGCGCACCCACGAATTTCTGTCGCCACTACTGACAATTATTCCGTTGCAAATGCTCGCGTACCACATCGCGGTGCTACGCGGCTGCGACGTCGACCAACCCCGCAACCTCGCAAAAAGCGTGACGGTGGAATAAGCCGGAAGCCGGAGCTCAGTCTCTATTGGCAATTAAGCGCAGTGAATTGCGCCTCAAGTGCATCCAACCGAGTTGTATCGGAGGCAATTTGCCTATCAATGCCCTGAATGCAGTCGTCGCCTTCGTTGCTCCCATTTGCAAGAAGGTGATTTCGCTGAGCGTGCAAATAAATTAAGTCGGATTGAATACGACGGATCTGTTCCCAGAGGCTGTCGCACGGACTGGTCCCCACCCCGGCGCGCTGACCGATACCTTCAAACGGATTCTCCTTTGGATAATAGGATTCGGGAGACCGATATCCACTACCAGGGGTCGGAGCCGTGGGCGGCGGGTTGTCTGGACCGGGGTAGGGAACATCGGCAAAACTGAAATTTGAAAACACCACGGTTAAAAGGAACAGCGAAACTGTTTGATTTTTCATGATATTTCTCCATTTCTGACTCCCATGTAAGATTTCTTTAGCCATGGGTATGAGAAATGTATGCAACAAAGCTGCGTTCCCTCTCCTCGCGGTGGCGAGGAGAGGGATGAGGTGAGGGGCACCGCAGTCGCAGCTTTTAAAAGTGGATGGTTAACTGCACGTTGTACGTGTCGCGCGTGTAGGTTGGAGTTTTGGTGAGACCGTAGAACGGCATTAGTGTCGTGCGACGACCGATGTGGAAGAGCACCGCCGCTTCGATGTCTTGCACGAATGTTTGGTTTGTGTTCCGCTCCTTACCGATACCCGGCATGTACGTGAGCGATGGTTCGATCACACGGAACGCCGGCTTAAATTGCAAACCCAATTGATGCTGATGCAATTGTTGCGGGCTGTAATAAAGCGGGCTGATTTCTTTCATATTGTCGTACGTGTAACGGTAAACGCCACGGAAACCGAACGCTATGTCGCGTGAAATTCCGGCCTGCCCTCCGTAACGTTGATTGTCGTCGGAAAGATTCCCGCCCGACGCTTTCAACGATATTCTCCACAGTTCTGGTTTAAACGCGAGATAGAGATTTCCGTAGTCTTCCGTCACGTTGTGTTGGATGGCCGAAGCGGTGTCGTACAACGCGCGCCCGCCGGTAACTTCCGTTTCAAACGAGTCCGACCAACGGGAGTCGAGAGCCAAAGACGCCGTGTACGTATCCGTCACACCGAAACTTTTTGGGAACCAGTGCCACATGGCTCTTCCACTCAACGTATGGAACAACGAGGGATTCGTGTAGAAACTAAGGCCCGCGCCGTTCTGCGTGATCGTGGACACACCCACTTCACGGTAAGACCCGTACATATAGTCGATGCCGACATTGAACTTCGATACTTTGAAAGGGCGAAGTGTCTGCTCGAAGATTGAATTGCGTCGGCGTCGGTTGTCTTCCGTAAACGTGTACGCGGGGCTCCACAACCGACCGCCCTGCACGTCGATCGAAGCGAATAACTTGTCGTTGTCGGCGTCCGCTCCGTGCGCGCGCGCCGCGTTAATGGACTGGCGCGCCCCCGGAACATCGCCCAACGCCGAACGAATACGCCCTTCTTCCCCAAGCAATACGACTTGCGAGGCGCCGGCATTGCGCAAATCTTTCAAATAGCCATCCGCTTGTCGCGGCTTTTCATTCCATAAGGCAAGCCAAAGCAGTTGCCGTGGAATCACCACGTAAGGACTTTTGTCTTGCAGATAACGCACCAGCTCCTCGCCCGTCCATGCCGGATTTGGCTCAAGCCGCGTAAGATACATTGGATCGCGCGTACGAACGTTCAGCCCAAACCGGTCTTGATGAAACGCGAGTTGATATTCTTTTTTCATCGCCGCAATATTGACCGGCACCGCCTCGGGCGAATTCACAATATCGATCTGCCCGTAAGTTCCTTCCGGATACGCGTAAGCCACCGGTGTTTTTCCAAGCATTTGTGCAATTTTTTTCTTCGCATTGATGTGATCGTTCAGCACGCGTTCTTCCCATTCTTTGACGGTCTCCAAACGATTCTCTTTCTCCAACCACTGGCGGTTCACAAGAAACAGTCCCTGGCGACCCTTCGCATCGATATCGATGCGGCCGTGTCCCATATCCGCGTGCGATTGAAATTCCCATCGCCCCGACTTCTGGTACTGAAGAATCTGACTCCACGACACATAGGACGGCGGCATGTGTCCTTCAATGTTCGCGATCGGCACGAACATCGTGGCCTTGAATCCATACTTTTGAAGGATCGGATCCGCATATTTGAAACTGTCCAAGCGGCCGTCATCGAACGTGAGCAAGATGGGTTTCTTCGGCAAATCGCCTTTTTTCTTGTACCACGCTGCCAATTGTTCGGATGTGATCGGCGTGTAACCAGCGGATTTCAGCGCGCGAATATGGTCTTCAAAGACGGAGACTCGGACGTGAACCGGGTAAGCCAACATGGGATCGCGATTGAACGGCGTGAGGCCGTGATACAACAGCACCGGCACCACTTGATGATTTTTATTTTCGTTTAACCACCGCAAAAGAACGTTCCGGCCCTTCTTATACAAACCACTTTCGTTCATGTAGTGAGCTTCGAGAATCATCAAGTAAGGATCGGTCGGATCGAGCGCGTACGCTTTATCAAACGCGGTTAACGCGTTATGGAAATTTCCGGCCGCAAACTCGGCGTTGGCCAACCCTTCCTGCGCATTGATCGAGTAAGGATTCAACTTCTGAACCTGCTTATAGATGCGGGCCGCCGCACCATTGTGACCCAAGTCGTATAGTGTATCCGCTTTGATCAACAAGCCCGGAATGTTTCCGGGATTCAATTTCAAAAACCGATTCAACGTCTGCAACGCTTTGCGCGATTGGTGATTATCAAGATAGATCGTCCCAAGTTTTAAAAGCCGTGATTCTTGCGCGGGCTCCACATTGCCTTTGAGATTTGTCTCAAGCATGCGGATCGCCGTCTTGATGTCGCGATGAGACAACGCATCGTCCACAATGAAATCAATGGCCATCCATTTCATGGGACCGTTGCCGTTGGCCAGCTTTTCGAGCTTGGTCATCGCCTCGGGGATTTGCCCGTTGTAATAGAGAGCGCGCGCCTCGTGCAGTTTGTAGTTATCGTTTTCCGGATAAAGCTGCGCCGCTTTGGCCCAGTTCTTCGCGGATTCCGAGTAAAAACCTTTAAAAAACTGCGCTTTTGCGAGCTGCGGATAGATTGTGCGGATGCTGGGGTCTTTGGCTTCAAGTTCGCTCAACACGCCAATCGCATTATCGAATTCGCGCAAATCAACGTGCAGCCGACCCACCACACGCTGCGTGTCGGGCTGGCTCGGTTTCAGCTCCAAGCTTCGGTTGTAGGCCCGAAGCCCCTCTTCCAATTTGTCGTTCGCCACGTGCGCCCGCCCAAGCAGGTTCCACACTTCCGGATCGTTCGGATAAAGCTCTGTGAGATTTGTAGCGATGTCCGTTACATCTTTGTAGTGACCGAGCTGCCACTGGCACCAGTAGATATCCTTGAGAATGCTGGCGCTGTTTGGTGAGTGCGCGAGAAGTTTTTGATACGCATCGATTGCATCTTGGTAGCGCTTTGCCTTGTAACTTTGAATCGCACGCGCCCGAAGCGAGGCAAGCGGTGCTTTCGTGAGCATGTCTTTGGCTTCCTGGTCGCTTTTATTCAACGTGAGAATTTTCTTCGCCGTATCACGAGCCTCATCGTAATTTCCGGTTTCCCACAACGACCACATATAATCCCGCAACACCGACGGATTGTCGGGCTCAAGCGCGGCCAAATCTTTGTAAAGCTTGTTCGCTTGCGTAAAGCGTCCCGCGTGAAAATTCGCGTTCGCTTCGGCGCGCAATGCCAATGTCGGTGCTTTGCGAACAATGGTTGTGGCTTCGGCATCGTTCTTATCAATTGCCAAGAGCTGCGTTGCTATACGCTTCGCGTCATTGAAACGTTCGTCTTTCCATAAAACCCACATGAGATTGCGCAACATCTCAACGTCTCCGGGTCGAAGAGCAATTATTTTCCGATAAAGTTGCGCGGCCTCCTCGTACCGACCCTCGTGATAACGCGCGAGCGCTTGGGACCTCAAAAGGCCCAAATCTTCGGCGCGAACCTGCGAGGCCATTAAGATAAAAAGCGCTGCGGCAGAAAACAAACAACTACGATTGTTGCGTTTCATGGACGTTCTCCACTAATAATATTTCCCTGTCGTTCCATCTCCAGTTTCACGGACTCCACTTGCGCGCCGCCCATGATTTTGTCGTAAACCAGCATACGGACAATCCCCTCGTCGGACTGCGGTGGCGTCAATGAATTTAGGCGAGCGGCTTGAACGCCGTTCACAGTGACAACAAGGTTTGGCCCGTTTAAAGAAATACGCGCCAAAAAGCTGGTGGGCTGCCGCAACGATTCGATTGGATAGGTCGCGATCGGCCGGAACTGATGATCGCGCGCTTGACCGACCGTGAGCACGCCATTGCCGAAACAAACGCCGACGCTCTCGCCGACTTCTTCGTCGGAACGCATCATGAGCCACATTTCGCCGCTCAACGATTGCACGTTCAGCCGAAACTGAGCGTCTTTTATTCCACGCGTCCCCAGCCAGCTAAGATTCGCGGTGCGACCTTCCATCGGGGCCTTCAAACTAAACCCGGGGTTCGCGGCCGAGGTAACCGGCATAATAATTCCCCAATTGTGACCGGAAATATTTTTTAGTGTTAAGAAACCGTTGATCTGTAACGGCTCTTCGGCTTGTAGCCGGTCCACCATCTGCTGCTCGGTCCAGTTCCAATTCACATGCAACCGGTTTAGACGGTCTTCCGGAACGCCACGGTTAAGCGCGCGCCGACCCGAATTCTCACGCCACGTGCCTTTCGATTGACCAATAACGATGTCTTTCGCCTTCGGTGAATGGATCACCAGCCGCGATCCCTCGTAATGCGCAACGTCCCAAATTCCTGATTTTTCCATCGCGTGCATCACGTGATAACTCACGTACTGCCGGTCATGGCGGCTCATGGCATTCACGTTGGTGACCCAAACAGCCGGGTATTTGTATTTCGCCAATAGCGGCGCCATGACTTCAAATGTGTAGGTGGTTCCCGGATCAAACATGAGCACCACCGTTTTCCCCGGCAGCCCTTCGTTTGCTTGCAACCGACGATGCACTTCCGACAGCAACAAAGGATGAAAACCTTTTGTGGCCATGCCGACGAGCCATGCTTCGGCCTTCGATACCATAAAATCTTGGCCGTTCGGCACCGCCGGCATATGAATCAAGTAATACGTCTGCCGGCCGCCAAACAACGCCGATCGTTCGCGCGAATCAAACTGAGGAATCTGCGGAGAAAAAAACATTCCGTAAACGAAAAGCGCTCCGATGGCAGCAAACAGCACAAGCCACTTCCATGGGTAGGGACGACGAACAGGGAACGTTTGTGTCATCATCGGGTCCCCCAGTGGTTCTTGTTCATCGTGAGAATCGCGTAGTAGTTCTGGAACGACAGCACGACCAAATAGAGCGCCGCAAACAGCAGGCCGAAATACCAATATCGTGAGCGCGTGAAATAAAGGTAGATCAGACACAGGAACAAACACACGAGGAAAACGCCGCTGATGTACGGAATGAAACTCGTCGCACTAACAAACGGCAGATAAAACAAAGCCCGCATCGCCACCAGCGGAGAGACCAAGGTGAGCACAATCCCAAGGTAATAGAACAGCGCGGCGACCGGGTGCTTTTTCCACATAATTCGAACGGCCACCGTTGTTTCCCGTGACCACGATTTCTTCCATCGCAATTGCTGACGAAGAAACTGCATCAACGTGCGAGGCACGTAGGTCAAGCACAAGGCCCCGGCGTGGTAAATCACTTCGTGTTCGCGCAAAATATAATTCGTAAGACTGCGGTCGTCTCCGAACGTTGCGGGCGTGCCCCAAAACCTCTGGTTCAACCACTCAGGAATAATGTCGAGCACAACGGATCTTCGGTACGCCGAAAACGCACCGGGGCAACAGGTTACCACACCGAAAATACTTTCGGCCGCCTTCATCACGCGATGGGAAATGTAATAACGGACCGCTTCCATTTTTGAAATAAAGTTATCCGACTCGATGGCGGCCAGCACATGCCCCGACACCGCACCGACGTTGCGCCGCGCAAATGGCTGCACGATTCGGTACAAGCTCTCCGGGTCAATGTAGCTATCAGAATCCACGTAGACGAGAACATCGCCGGTGGCCTTCTCAGCACCGATCGCCATGGCGTGTCTTTTTCCTTTGTTCTTTTCGAAATGAATGACCGACAACCGCGGATACTTCTTCACAAGCGATTGCATAATGTCCCACGTGAGATCGGTGGAACCGTCGTCGACGGCCAACACTTCAAAAAGATCGGGCGGATAGTGCGAACGGAAACAATGCTCGATGGTCTCGGCAATATGCGCTTGTTCGTTTTTCGCGGCGATCACAATCGAAATTTTCGGGAAATATCCGTGATCGAGCGGCTCCTGATAGGACAAAGATAGAACCACGCGCGAAACCACAAACGCAGCCGCCCCCACGCTGTAGAACTGCAACCACGGGTCGTACCAGAAGTAAATAAGGTTGTTCACCTTTAACAAACAAATGACCGCTGCCAACGCGGTGGCCGCAAAGCCAACAACCAACTTGTGTGTGCGTGTGCGATTTAGCACAAGCTGATCGTGAACCAATCGTTTAAATTTGATCACGTAACGCTGCGACGCATCGGTTGAATGCCCGACGCGCACAACCGTGCCAGCAATTTTGCAGAAGTGATCGGCCGACGTGCCGTTCATTCCGGGAGGAACAGGCAATTCCAGTGTCACTTCCGCCCCGGGAAGGAGACGCCTGTTTTTGTCCACTTCGACGCACGCACCGGATTCGCTCGCGTCCACCAGACGCGTGTGCATGCGCGAATGGCCAACTTTTACCGTTGCGTCGTCAACGTAGCGAAACCGAAAGTGGCGACGGCGACGAGGTGTTGAGGTAATAACCGGCGACATGGCTTATAACCGGACGATATTCGCGTTCCGCATTCCTTTCGTCACGTTACGCGTATCGATCACCAGAGAGGAGTGCCGCACGATTTCTTTCGCATCGAAAGCGCTGTGCGCTGTCGCAACAATCACCGCATCCATCGATTCAAGCAACGAAGGCGAAAGCGCGCGACCGGTGAGCTGCTTGCCACCCACTTCAATGGACTTGGCATACGGGTCATGGAACGAAACGTCGGCTCCGAGATTCTGCAGCAAATGAATCACATCGAGCGACGGAGATTCCCGAACATCGCTCACGTTCGCTTTGTAGGCAACACCGAGCACGAGAATCTTTGAACCGTTCACCGATTTTTTTTCGCTGATTCAATGCGAGCGCGGTTTTCTGAATAACGAAGTCGGGCATGTGCGAATTCACTTCGTCTGCAAGCTCAATAAAGCGCGCTGAGAAATTTAGCACCTTCATCTTCCACGACAAATAAAGCGGATCGATCGGGATGCAGTGCCCGCCGAGCCCGGGGCCCGGATAAAACGGCATGAAACCGTAGGGTTTCGTCGACGCCGCAGAAATAACTTCCCAAACGTTTAGTTTCAGTTTGTCACAAATGAGCGCGAGCTCGTTCACGAGTCCGATGTTCACCGCGCGGAACGTGTTTTCAAGAAGTTTCACCATCTCCGCCGCTTCCGACGATGAGACGGGAACAACGGTGTCAACGACTTGGCGGTACAGAAGAGCGGTCAATTCCCCACACGCCGGCGTAATGCCGCCCACCACTTTTGGCGTGTTCGTGAGATGAAATTGCGGATTTCCCGGGTCGATTCTTTCCGGAGAAAATGCGAGGAAGAAGTCGCGGCCCACCTTAAAACCTTTCTTCTCGAGCAGCGGCAGCATGAAGTCGCGCGTTGTGCCCGGATACGTGGTGCTTTCCAAAACGATCAGTTGTTGGCGGTGCAGTCCGTTCGCGACGGCTTCGGTGGCTTTCGCGATGTAAGAAATGTCCGGTTCTTTCGCTTTGCTGAGCGGCGTCGGCACGCAAATGATGATGATGTCCATCGCATTCAATTGCGTGAAATTGGTCGTCGCGACAAATCGCTTTTTCTCGACGAGCGAGCGAACATCCTCGCTCGGAACATCGGCGATATAGGATTCTCCGGCGAGCAACGTACGAATCCTGGCCGGATCAACTTCGAAACCGGAAACGGAGAAACCGGTTTTTGCAAACTCTACCGCCAAAGGCAAACCCACGTATCCAAGTCCCAAAACGCCGATGCGTGCTTGGCGGGTTTCAATCTTATTTTGAAGAACGATGTTGTCTGATGCTACGGTTGCTGCTGTCATAGTGCCCCTCCGAATCAAAAGTAATGAAGTCCATTACTTACGACGATTGAGGGGCACGGAAGGTTACACTTGAGTCGTCATCCCTGGACGACGAATGATTAACGGTTTTTGTGGTCGTTAAACCGCATTAATAGAGAGAAATAGTGCGTATTGCCGAGCTCGTCGAGCGGAACCCAGGCATACGACAATTCTTGTCCGAGCAGATTGAATCCGACGCCCATGGTTAGTCCGGCGATCGGCCCCAACTGTTTGATCGTGTCCGTGCGATATCCAATGCGCAGCGCCAACTCATTTGCCGGTTTCCATTCGAGGCCGCCACGAAACGACACAAGCTTCGTCTGCGGAATAACCGCTTCCGCCGAGGCCGACACATTCTTTAAAAACGCGTACGTGCCACCCACATGCGCCGCCAGCGGAAGTGGATCGCTTTGACTTATGAACTTCAGTCGCGACCCAACGTTTTGAATTGTCGCGGCCAAATTTAATCGCTCCGAAACGCGGTACATGCTGCCGAAATCAAGCGCGTAAGCGCTCGCGCCGACATTATCGAGATGCCCGGAAATAAATTTTCCCGTCAATCCGAGCGACAGCCGGTCCGACAACGAACGGCCATAGGCGACGCTGTAAGCGCCGTATTGGTTCGTGGTTGCACCGATCGAATTTCCGTTGGCGTCCGTCGCGGCGATATCGCCGGTTCCGAGATACTGAATGCTCACGCCGAACGCACTTTTGTTTCTTAGCGGCATGACAAAACTGGCGAACTCGTAATGAATCGATTCCAAATACGCCAGGTGTTGCGCTGCGAGCTGCATTTGTTCGACGCGCCCCAAACCGGCCGCGTTCCACACCGGCGCGTATGCGTTTTCCGCGAGGCTGCTGTACGCGCTGCCAAGAGCGGCGGGTTCCGCGCCAACCGGGATGTTTAAAAAGCTTGCCCCTTCGGTTCCAGGATCGGCAAACCCGACACCTGCGATTCCGAAGAACGAAAAAGTAATGAATATCGAAAGTATTTTTTTCATTGGATCACCGTTAAAAGACTGCGTTTCTTTTCTCCATTGTTGTTTGTGAACAGACACACGTAGACGCCCGACGCCACTTTTTCGCCCTCGTGGTTGCGAAGATCCCACGTGGTGGCGCTTTCGGCTTCGAGCGTGTTCACCCACTGGCCCGCGAGCGTAAAGATTCTGATGGATGTGCCGGGTGTTAATTGATCGAACGTCACCGGATTCCCGGCATTCTTATCGTTGCGCCAAGGGTTCGGGAAAATGCGACGGGTCTCCAAACTCGTCGACGCGCCGAGAGACCCGGGACCGTTTATTCCGAGTCCACGCGGACCGCCGGCGTACGGAATCGCGGAAACCATCACGGATTCGTCGCTTTCGCCCATCTCGTTCACGGCCGTAACGACCATGTAAATCGGTTTACCGTTCGCGAATCCGGTGTTTAGCGACGGATTCGTGACATTTTCGATTTGATATCCGGTCTGTTTGTTGACGTTCGATGCGCGCGATCGGTAGAGATTGTAAGAGGTGGCTCCCGGAACCGGGTCCCACTTGATAACAATTTGGCCGTCGCCCGGAATTGTGCGAATGTTCGTCGGAGGGACGGGCGCGCTGGTCGAGCCCGGGGTCGCCGCTACTTCCGCGGATTCCAAACTTTCCCCGGCCTGATTCACCGCGGTTACCACCAAGTAATACGCCTGCCCATTCACGAGACCTTTGTTTACATAAGGCGCGGTAACATTCGCGATTTTGTAACCGTTCGCTTTTGAAACACCGGTCACCCGATTTCGGTAAAGGTTGTACGACGTCGCCCCAGGCACCGGATTCCAAGAGATTGTGATCTTGGATTCTGCCGAAGACGCCGAAACGCCGCGCGGCGCCGGCAATACGCCCGTCGGTACGGGCGCCGGCGTAAATTGGACCTGTACCGATTCCGCGCTTTCTCCCATGGAATTGACGGCCGTCACCACAGCGTAGCACGTGGTGCCGTTTGTAAGGTTGCTCAACGTTCGTGGAGACGTCACACCGGAAATTCGAGTGCCGTTGCTTTTGTTTACACCGCGACTCGTGCTCCAATACATATTGTAAGAGGTCGCTCCTCCGACCGCGCTCCATTGAACGGTGGCTCGGCGATCGCCGGAACTCGCGCTTAAGCCCGTCGGCGCGTTCGGAATTGTCGCGGGGGTCGAACCCGACAGCGTGGACACGACGAAGTTCTTAAATTTCAGGTTCGCATTGTCACCACGCAACCCCACTTTCCCCAGGCCCCGAATCGGGGGGCCGGCGATCGTGCCGTTGTCCGTGGCGCTGACCAACAGAACGTCGTTCTCGAAAAGCTTAATTGTGACGCTCCCGTCGAGGTTGTTTTGAACCGTGGCTTTTATCTGTTGCCACGTGTTGTACGGAACCGTATGGGGAACGTAGTCACTCAGCTCGTAGTACGTGCCGCCGTTCGATGGCCCCCCCGGCACCTTTTTCTTGATCACGACCGTGTTGTCGCGACGGTTGATGCTCGCGTAATACAAGTAGTACTCGGATTGATAATGGAGCCAGATGTGAAGACCGTCCCAGTCGACGGGCGGCGTCGACGGCGAAGGGGTCAACCCCTGATTTAGCAAGGAAAAAGAAACAGCGACATCGCCGAAGTCGGATCTCTTGGTGTTCAACCGGAAAACCGCTGAATTGTTGCCGTTCGTTGATCGTGCGTTTGGCGCGCGATCGTTCGGGACGCCGCTCCAACCGGCACCACCACTTGCGAAGAACGATCCGCTGTCCATTTCCCAAATGGGATTTTTCACTGAGTTTGGATCCTCCGGATTCCAAAACGCATATTCGTTGGTTATAAGGCCGTCGGGATAATTGAAGTTATCCACGAGCAGATCTTCGGCTCGAACCGAACCGATGGCACTTATGAGAATCAGGGAGAAGAGCATTCGATGGTTTTTCATGCGACCAGTTTAGTCGCTGATTTTCCACCGAATAACGAAAACGCTATTTCGTCGCCTTCGTCAGTTGAAGTGGGAGTGCTGTCGAGGAATTTTTAGTCCGGCAATTTTGCAGATCGTGTTGTTCGCGATATTGAATTGAAACCGCGTGCGCTCGTTCCAGGTCCCGTTGCGCAGTTCCTTTTGAATCTCGCGCGCGATTTCAAGCGGGCCCCAGCCGCGCTTTTTGTGCAACTGCGCGTAACGGCGAATCCAGCCATTCCGTTGTTGTATGGGGCGATCCGCCTCTCGGCGTCGGCGAACAATTCCGTACGGCGCGTGCGCCTCGGCGATAGCGCGAATAAAGTCGAGACAAATCGCTTGCTCTTTGGGCGTGCTCGCCACCTGCAAATTAAACGAATAATTTCCCTCGGTGAGGCGATTGTCGCCTTCGTACTTAAAACACGCGATCAGTTCGCTGTGATGATTCAAAAAGGATTCAAGATTGTGCCAATGGAAATCTCGGCGCCTTTTGGATGGTTCACGTTTTGTTTTCCAGCCCGGCAACGTCTTGCGGTACCGGTAGTTTAATTCCTTGAGCTTCTTGGCCAGCTTTTGAAGCGCCTTGCCATCGCCCAATAATTTGTACGTCACGCGAACTTGGATGGGCGCGTCCGGACTGGCAACCGACGAATACGCGTAGTACTTCGTCAATACACCCGAGATCGTCTTATGATATTCGATCAACGAATCCGACCGCACGCGCGTATAACCGCGCAACTCGAGATTCGAAATAAACAACCCGAGGTCTTCGATCAGAAAAAAATGGGCAGGCATAGGGTCCTAGGATGGAGATATGGACTCCGCCAGTTTATCCAAGAAATCAAACACCTCTTCGGCGATTTCCAGTGGACGGCGCCACAATTCCATCGGCGTGTAGTTCAGCACAGGAAGACCGGATTTTTCGAGTGTTTCTTGCTTTTCTTTTTTTGCGCCGTATTCCAGAGCTACGTTAAATTTCTGTTCCCCAATCTGCAACGACACAAGGAATGTCACCACCTGTCCGTTCACTTCTTTTTGGCATTCGAACGAGAACCGATTATCTGAAGCGCTGCGACTGCGTTCACAAAACCACAACGCCAAATACATCAGCTGATCAAGCGTCGAAAGCTCCGTAAAACCGGGTTGGCTAATTTTTAAAAAGTACTCATTATCAACCAACGATTCGTAATTCTTCGTCTCGTCTCGGATTAAGCCGCGCGTGAACTTGAGAACCTTCGTATCCAGCTTTTCGATGCGCTGTTGCCGCGTGCGAATGTCCTTTTGCAATGTTTCAAACAAAAGTTCACTCATAGGGAACAATTCCATCCATACCGGTTAGATGGATGAGCGAAACACTCGGTTACAACTATTCTCAGGCTCTGAACTATCCATATACGATCACGTAACAAAAAGGAGCGTCAAAAAAAATCGAAGGAGGATCTATGCGAAAGAATCAATCGTCCCACCGTTCGAAGAAACGAATGAGCGGTGGCAACAAAAAATCGAACAAAAAACGGAGTTCCTCGAAGAACAAAGAAATAGAGGACTTCGACTTTACGGCAACGAATCGATAGTCAAACCTAACCAGGTGGCGCGGTATTGGGTGCCACCTGGTTTTTCATGTAAAAATGAAGCTTGGGCCGCGGGAGAATCGAACTCCCAACCTTGTCCTTAAGAGGGACCTGCTCTGCCAGTTGAGCTAGCGACCCGTTCTGATTATCAGTCATTTTCACTCTAGATTTTCCGGTCACTTTTTCAGTGACGGTTGAGTGACGGGTGAAAATTATCTGGAAACTATTTTAGCCCCAAACGGCAAGGCAATAATTCTGACGCCTAAATACTTTGCTTCTTTTTGGTAACTGCTTAAGCGATGATCCGAAAGTCCATTCTCGAGTCTAGACAAGTACCCTTGTTTCACCTTCAGATCCGAGGCCATTTTTTCCTGAGAAATTCCCTTTAATTTCCTTAAAGTAGCTAACTGAGAAGACAACGGCAACTCAATCAGTGCATCCAGGACCGAAGAGGACAATGGCATCTGGGTTTTCTTTTTAAGACTCTCAGGCATATTCAACGATAGGCACTTCAATACGACGCTTAGAAATCTTATGCGAGCTAATTAAGGCATCAATGGCTTTCAATACTTTAACCGAATAATAACGCTCTCCACACTGCTCACAAACACCTGCTGGAACGTTCTGAATAATTTCGATGATTTGGCCACCACGTCGGCAAATTTTATCAACGTGTTGCTCTTTTACTTTTCCGCCACAAACATGGCAGTCAGCGTAGGATTTCTTAATCATTTTTTACTCCTAGTTTTTGGATCAATGAACTGTGGTGGCTTTGGGAGATACGTTGTAACAATTCTCATACCATACTTTGTTTGTGCAATAACAACGTGTATGGGCCGGTTATCTAATCCAGTTCCGCTCAATAAGCAGCACGGATCTTTTCTCCTTCCCCCAGGTTGATACTGTTCTAAAATTTCTCCGTTCATTAATACAGCCTCGATATCATCGATAGAAATGTTCTCATCTTGAGCCTCATCGTCTGCATGTGAAGAAACTTCATAATCTTCATTTTTAGCACAAGCTCTTATCCAAGCCAGAGGAATCGCCATAATTACCAACTGAGCATATTACTATATAGTTATATTGTCAAGGTCCAAGGCTCCTATAAAAAACGACCTGTTAATTGAGGAGGTTTTGAGCAACATTCGAATCACCAAATCTTTGAAGGTACTAGCGCCCACCGCTCTTCACCGCGTTCTGCCCGGCGGAAGTTTTGCTACACTCTGCCACGTCGCCGGTGAAAAGCCTGGCTTTCACCGGCGCTTTTATTTGGTGGCCATAGCTCAATTGGTTAGAGCGCGAGGTTGTGGACCTCGAGGCTGCGGGTTCAAGTCCCGTTGGTCACCCCAACCTCGGACTATTTGGCGAGCGTCTTTAGGTCCTTTATGATCTCTGTGACCGAATCTTCCCGCACAATGAGGATTGCGTCCCGCCCATCAATCTTCGCAAATCGATAAACGGCGGCCTCGTCTTCCGGGTTCTTTCTTGGAGATTTTGTTCCCACCACAAAAGAAGCAGTTCGGCCCGAGATCACGGCCGTAACGTGCAGAAAAGGCTTTGCGAATCCATATCCATCCGTTTCCGTTGGCCCCTCGGGCTTCACAAAATCGACGGCGCTCAGGCCATCGAGTTTTTCAATCAACCCCTGCATAACGCTGGCAGCAATAACATTGGAGCTATTCCGACGCGTCCAAGTCGCACTGGAACGTACCAAGTCGAGATTGGTTTTTTCGTGTGAAATCATTAACGATTCGACATCCGCTAAATTGGGCAACATTTTCTTGCTGCGCATTCCCTTAAGTTCGCGACGCAGATAAAAATCAGCAATACCGTTGGCAATGAAAACAGGCGTCTTGCCTTCGAATCGAAAATAGGATTTCCCGTACGTGTCCGCCATTTTCCCGATGATAGCGTCCAGCGCCGGCTTTGTCTCGCCTTCAACAAACACCTGCATATGAACCCCTCGTTCCTTGTTTACTTCAAACTGCTCGTGCTTCGAAGGATTCTCCGAGATGGGATTCCCAATGGTCACGCTCTGCATGGCTGTCGTAATCTCATCGACATATTTTTCATCCGCATTGTCGCGCAATGGCTTCGTCACAAACCAGCCGGCGGGGGTTTTCTCAAACTCAAAACTATTCCCCGCAAATTCAAGCGAAAACCGGTTGATCTTTTCGACTTTGTATTTCGCGAGAGGATTTTCGGATTTGGACATTGTTCGACCAAAAAACCTGAGATACACGGCAGCGGCAACGACCACAAACAGAATTCCCGCAAGGATTGTGAATTTTTTGGCCATTTAACTCTCCTGGTAGTCGAGCGGTAAAAGTCTACGGCGAGTTTTCTGACGCTGCCAAACAATAAGTCCAATCACCACGGACGCAATGGGCAGGAAAAACAACATCAAATATTTGAGCACCAGGTGCAGCCCCGGCGGCAGCTCGCGAAGCGGACGCCGCGCAAAGCCTTTCGAGCGAATCTGAATCAACGCTTCATCCTGCACGGACCAATCCAACAAATTAACGAACATACTGTAATTGGTCGGACGCGCCGGATAATCGGACTCAATAAAGTGGGACGTGCCAATCACAATCAAGCGTGAAGTTCCCTTTTCTGCCAACACGGCCGCATTGAACGGGCCGCCGGGCGCCCCCAGCGGCGGAACCCGCGTCTGCAGTGGATTTAAGTCCATCGGCCGCTCGTCCAGGTAACTCAAGTTCGATGTGCGCGCCAGCGCCGTGTAAGTTATTCCTGCTTTCGCGTTTATATCGATCGGTGATACGAACGGCAGCGATACGCCGTCCAAGCCTTTCGTCGCCGGATGTTTCCGGTCCAAATCGGAAACCCACGGGAAATACGGATAATCCACAATATTGATCATTCGGAAAGCGCCTTGGGTGGCCTGAATCTGAATCCGGTCACAGCGTGGATCAACGACAAGTCCCGCGCGTTGCGAAAGCCCCCACTCGGCCAGGAAGTCGTTAAAACCAGGATCGAGCGGCGACGCGCGAAATTGTCCGATCGGCGTCGACTGCCGATTCAGCATGATGCCGACCACGCCGCCCGAGCTCAGGAACGCCCGCAGATTCGCCATCGCCGGTGCATCGAACGGCTTTGCTGGACCGATAATCCACAGCGCTTTGACGGGCAGCGGTCGCGGCTGTGTTAGGTCAATTTCTTGAATGTCGTAAAGTTCACGCAGCGGCGACGCCAACGATTCCAGCGATTTGCTGGCCATTGTTTCCGCCTCGCCGTTCGTGACCACGCCAATCGATAATTTCGTTGGATCAATAAGCCGCTTAATGCGCACGGAAATTTCGTATTCGAGATTGTCGGTATCCTGCACAACGGAAATCGCTTCGCGCTTGTCGCCGTAATAGAACGCGACGCCCATGAAGCATTCCTTTACTTCACGCCTATCCCGCTCGCGCACATCCAGTTGCACCGGCGCCACTCCGCTCGACAGAGCTTCGCTCTTGTCTTTCTGGGATCGGCTTGGATCCATATACTCGATATGGATCTTTCCACCGGACGCGCGGCGATATTCAAAGAGCAAATCGGTGAGATATTTCTCATTCAGCTTGTAGACGGGTGGCAGCTGCTCCGAAAACATCACTTTGACCGTGAGTGTGTCGTCCAATTTCCTGAGGATTTCTTTGGAACCTCGCGAGATCGAATAGGCACCGCCCGCAGAGAGATCGAGTCGCAACGGCAGAAAGCTCACAATGTAGTTGAGACCGATAAAAATTGCAGCAACAAGCGCAGCCCCGGCCCACGAGAAAACTTTGAATTCGCGCCGCTTCTGCTGAACGTGAGATTCGGCCACGATTAAAATCTCCTCGTTGCGAGCCGCTGAACCGTGAAATACAGGAACACAAAGATCAGCGACACGAAATAAAACAGGTCACGAAAATCGAACACGCCGCGCGCCACTGTTTCGAGATGCGAGAGCACCCCAACAAAATCAGCAAGCCGCGATAAGGGACCCGGCAAAGCGCCCGAGAGTTGTCCCAGCATAAAGATCGTTGTGCAAAAAATCATTCCGAGAATGAGCGCGACCACTTGATTCTTGGTGAGCGATGACGCGAAAATGCCCATGGCTCCAAACGACAAACACACGAGCAAAAGACCGATTAGGACCCCGAAGGTCGCTCCCCAGTCGATGCCGGGAGTTTTCTGAACCGTCAAAACAACAACACACAAATAAAAACAAAGACCCGCAATCAGAGCAACGACCAACCCTGCAAAACCCAGAAACTTTCCAAGAACAATTTCCCAATCGCGCAGCGGAAGCGTGGCCAACTGCTCAAACGTGCCAAGTCGAAACTCCTCAGAGATAAGCCCCATCGTGAGCGCTGGGATTACGAACCACAGAATCCATGGCGCAATCTGTGCCACGCCCTCGATGGAACCCTGGTTGTTCAAAAAGTAGTTGAGACCAAAAAAACTCCCGATGAATCCGTAGAACAGCATGGCCACCACGTAGGCAATCGGCGATTCCACCGCTTGGCGAAACGTGCGCTTCGCCATCGCGAAAATGACGCGTTTATCAAGCACGAGGGGCCTCCGCCTGCGTGAGCGCGCGAAAAACCTCTTCGAGGCTCAGACGTTTCTGCTGCAGGCCGAGGATCGGCCAGCGATTTTTCACGGCCAAATTGAACACGTCTTCGCGAAGATCGTGAGTGGCGTCCGACTCCAACAGAAATTCGGCGGCCGCTTCAGGATCCGCCACTTGTGGAACAAACCGTTTGACGCCGGACAAATTTTGCAACTCGCGCGCCACATCTTCTTGTGGCCCCCGGAGAGACACGTACAGTCGGTTCACGTTTTGCAGCGACCCAGCCAGGTCCGTCGGCGTGCCATCGGCCGCCACTTTCCCTTTGCTAATAATAAGGACGCGGTCACACGTGTGTTGCACTTCACTGAGAATGTGCGTGGAGAGAATAACGGTTTTCTGTTTTTTCAAATCCGCGATGAGGCCGCGCACCTCTTGCACCTGATTCGGGTCCAAGCCCGAGGTGGGTTCGTCCAAAATCAAAATGTCGGGATCGTGAATCATCGCTTGCGCCAAGCCGACGCGCTGACGATAGCCTTTCGAAAGTTCGCCGAGCTTTTTTCCGACGACAGCGTGCAGCGAAGCCAATTTAAGAACCGCTTTCACGCGCGCGAGCCGTGCGTTGTCGTCGTGCAAGCCGCGCAAGCGTCCAACAAAGTGCAGGTAATCGGTTACTTCAATGTCATCGGGAAGCGGATTGTTTTCGGGCAGGTAACCCAAATGGCGGCGAATGTTGAGCGATTGCGTGAGAGCATCCAAACCCATCAGCTGAGCCGAACCTTCGTCCGGAGGAAGATAACCGGTCAGAAGCCGCATGGTGGTGGTTTTCCCAGCGCCGTTCGGACCAAGGAAACCGACCACCTGACCTTGCGGAATTTCAAAACTAATTCCGTCCACGGCCAGCGTGGCACCAAACCGTTTGGTTAGGTTGGAAACGTTAATCATGCGTCAACGATTAGAAACAATTTGAAAAAAGTTTTCAATTCGGCGCTCCGACTTGACGAAATTACGGCCGGGCTCCGGATTTCTTCGAAACGTCTTCAGCCGGAAAAACGAATCTCAGAAACCGGCCCAGCGCATCCAGTCCGTCCTCCTCCGGCTGAAATAACACGCGCACGCCGGTGGGCGGCCCGGGAATCAACGTAAGCTCGGTCGGTTTTGCTGAAAACAACCGATTGAACGAAGCCTCGGGCAATTTAAAGTTTGGACGGAAATAAATGAGGATGCCGTCGGACTCTTCATGCACCTCGCTCACGCCCTTGTCGTGTGCGATGAGCCGCAGCGCTGCTGTATCAAACAAAAGTTTTACTGGCGGAACGAGCGGCCCGCACCGGTCCACCAGTTCTTCTTTAATTTTTTGAAGATCAACGGCGTTCGCCGACAAAATTCGTTTGTACATGTGCACACGCTCGGACTCCGCCGGCATATAGTCGTCGGGAATGTAAGCCGAAAGGGACAGTTCAAACAGCGGTCCGCCGGCCGCTTCTTCGGGCGCTTCGCCTTGAATTTTGTGGATCTCTTCGTTTAGCAGCTTGCTGTAGGTTTCGATACCGACCGCGGCCATGTTGCCGTGCTGCTGTGGTCCGAGCAAGTTTCCGGCGCCACGAATTTCCATATCCCGCATTGCAAGACGCAGACCGCTTCCAAGCGCCGTGAATTCTTTCAGCGCTTCCAATCGTTTTTTCGCATCGGTTGTAAGTCCACCCGTTGCATAAAACAAATAGCAATACGCACGCATTTTCGAACGACCGACGCGGCCACGCAATTGATAGAGCTGGGCGAGCCCCAATTCTTCCGCTTCTTCGACGATCAGCGTGTTGACCGATGGTATATCCAATCCCGATTCAATAATCGTGGTGGCTAAGAGCACGTCGACTTTTTTGTGCAAGAAATCGTGCATGGCGGATTCAAGTTCGTCTTCTTTCATCTGCCCGTGGGCCATGGAAATGCGGATGGATGGCAAAATTCCCTCGAGCCACGTTTTTCGGGCTTGCAGCGTCTTCACACGATTGTGCACGTAAAAAACTTGTCCGCCGCGGTCCAATTCTTGTTGCACGGCTTTCGCCATGAGATCTTCATCAAAAAGTCCGACATGGGTCGAGATCGGCAACCGGCCTTCGGGCGGCGTTTCGATCACCGACAAATCTTTGATGCCGGCCAGCGAAGATGCGAGCGTTCGCGGAATCGGCGTCGCGGTCAACGACAACACATCCACGGTTTCGCGCAGCGCGAGCAGTTTGTTCTTTTGCTTCACGCCAAATCGGTGTTCCTCGTCGATAATCAAAAGTCCGACGTTGGCGAACGTCACATCGGCCGACAAAAGCCGGTGCGTACCTATAATGATATCGACGCCTCCTTTGGCGACCAGCTCGAGAATTTTCTTTTGTTCCGACTTTTCTTGAAACCGCGAAATAAATTTCACGGTCACCGGGTAATCGGCCATGCGTTCGGCAAAATTTCGCGCGTGCTGTTCGGCAAGAATCGTCGTCGGACACAAAAGACAGACTTGCTTGCCGGCGAGCGCCGCCTTCAGCGCCGCGCGCATCGCAATTTCGGTTTTTCCGTAACCCACGTCGCCACATATCAAGCGATCCATCGCCTTGGGCGCCATCATGTCTTGTTCCACTTCATCGAGTGTTTTCTTCTGATCGGGCGTGAGCTCGTACATAAAGCTCGCCGAAAATTCGTCTTCCAAATGCGTGCGCGGCGGAAACGCATAACCGGGCCGCACGGAGCGTTTTGCTGCTTTGCGCAACAGATCCGCGGCCAATTTCGCGACGTCTTCTTTAACCTTGGACTTGATGCGTTCCCAGGCGGCCGTGTCCAAACTTGAGAGCGCCGGGCGCTTTCCTTCCGCGCCCAAGTATTTTTGCACCTGCTGAATCTCAAAAATAGGAACGTAAAGTTTGTCGCCGCCTTTGTATTCGATCGCGAGGAACTCCGAGGTCACTTTTCCGACTTTGAGCGACCGCAGCCCCTGATACCGCCCAATGCCGTGTTTCTCATGCACGAGATAATCGTTCGGCCGAACATCGAGCGCGGAACCCAAAGCTCCGCCGCCCTCAAACTTCGGTAATCGCACACGCTTGCGGAAGCGGCCGAAGATCTCGCTGTTCGGCAGCACGGCCAAGCGCAATTGGTCGCTTGCAAACCCGTGTTCAAGCTCCCCTATAATAATAGGAGGAAGCCAGGGTGGCCGCGCGCCCCGAGCAGCGGTGAGGGGATCGATCAGCAATTCTTCAAGACGCTCCCGTTCGCCGCGGTTGTGACAGAAAAGGGTGACCTTCCAATCGTCGTCGTGCCAATTTGTGAGTTGATCGCGGAGGCGGTCCATGCTACCGCCGATGGCGGGCAGCGGTTGAAATTCTGGGTGACTGTTTTCGCCGGGTTCGACAAAGACAATCTCTCCGTCATCCTCAGCGCCGTCCCTCACCCGGCCCCCTTCCCGTTGGGGAGAGGGACTGTAGTCCTCAAGGGTTGCGCCGGTTCCGGCCGTTATCGGATAAAGCGTGGCTTCGCCAAGAAATTCCTCCGACCGCAGCGTGTGCATGTCGATCGTGCGAATCGCTTCGAGCGTGTCGAAATTCCAAGTGAGCCGAATCGCGCCCAAGCGCGTCGGCCAAATGTCGACCACATCACCGCGAATCGAATATTCGCCCACCTGCTCGGTTCGTTCGTTGCGCGTGTAGCCAGCGCTCGAAAGCATTTCTTCGAACGCCGATCGGCCAATCGTCATGCCGGGTTTTAGTTTGAATGTGCGTCGCCGCAGGTCGTCCGGTCGATCGACCGGAAGCGCTAATCCTTCTTTTGACGCGACGAGCAACATCGCTTTGCCAAATGTCCACTGGTAAAGAGCCGTCAGTCGCTCCGGCTCATCGTCGCTCGTGTACCCTTCGATAAGGAACGGCTTCGGCAGGCCCGCGTCGGGAATTTTAAAAAGCGCGCGCATATCGTCGACGAGGCTCATCACCTCTTCTTCGGCGGGCAGCACGACGAGCCTTTTCTTATCGCTTTTGTTCTGAAGGAGCCACCACGCCAGCGCACCGCGCGGCATTCCGGAAATTTTTACTGACGTTCCAGTCGGCATACGGTTTCGATGTGCGAGGTTTGCGGAAACAAATCGACGGGCGTGATGGATGTCGGCTTATATTGGCGTGATAAATGCTTCACGTCGCGAGCGAGTGTGGCCGGATGACATGAGACATAAACGATGCGCAACGGATTTAAACGCAAAAGCGCATCCAACACGCGCGGCTCACACCCCGAGCGGGGAGGATCAAGAAGCACCAACAGGCCGTCGCCCTGGAAATCTTTTATCCAGGGCCCACTTCTAAATTGACGGTTTTTGGCAATGTCCTGCATTACCCACGCCGCATCCCCCTCCATAAAATCAACATTTCGAATATTGTTTTGCACCGCGTTTCGTTTGGCATCGCGAATGGCGGAAGGCACCGCTTCCACGCCGGTCGCATGCCGAGCCAATCGCGCGGCCGCCAGCGTCAACGCTCCGCCGCCGCAGTAAATATCCAGAACATGAGAATCCTTCGTAATCGCCGTTTCCTCGATCGCCTTCTTGTACAAAAGCTCTGCCGCAAATTTGTTCACCTGGAAAAACGAGCCGGCCGAACAGGCCAGTCGAATTCCGAGCATCGTTTCATCAATCGTGTCGGCGCCCCAAAGCCGTATCCACTTGGGCCCCAAGATCACGTGGGTCGGCGCTTTCTGAATGTTCTGGTGAATTCCGACCACGTTTGGAAATTTTTTTCGTAGCGCGGACACGAACGCATCCCGATCCCGAAAAAATTCCGACGCGGTCACGAGCGTCACAAGGGCTTGGCCGCGCTCGTTTGTGCGCACCAGCAAATGACGAATCCAACCCACGCGTTTGTCTTCATTGTACGGCGCCCACGGGCTCGCGTTGGCCCACATCTTCACAAACCGAACGATGTCGACAGAAAATTCGGGTTGAATCAGGCAATCATCAAAGTCGACGATTGTGTGGCTGCCCGGCGCAAAAAAGCCGGCGATAACATGTTTGCCGTCGCGACCGAACGGCACTTGCACTTTGTTGCGGTAACGCCATTCCTGAGGCGACGAAATCATTTCTTTGACGGGCGGATTTTTCACGCCACCCAAACGCTCAAAAGTTTCAACCACGAGCTGACGCTTGTTTCTCACCTGCACCGCGGTGGGCATGTGTTGCCAATCACAGCCGCCGCACGCGAGCGCGTTGCGACCGACATCAAAGTGATACGGGCACTTGGGAGCAATACGATCGGGCGATGGCGTTACGATTTTCTTCGGGAGCCAGCGGGAGTGGTTCTTCTTCTGAATCAGAACAGAAGCTTGGACAGTTTCATTCGGCAAACCGTATGGGACGAACGCGGCCTGGCCGTTGGCCAGCCGCCCAATCCCATCGCCATCGAGCGCGAGCCGATCGATGCGAATTTCCGTCACAAAAGTTTCGCGAGTGCTTCTTTGCCGGTCATTCCGGCCGTCACGCCTTTGGCCGCGGCCGCTTTTGTGCAACTCACAACATTTGCCTTGAGCAAATCGTCCACCGTGGAAACGCCGCGCACCATAGCCGCCGCGACCTCCAGCTTCTCGGCCACTTCAACGTTCAAATAACCGCACATCACGAACCCGCCGGGCCCCGACGCCAAAACCAGCGGCGCCTTGGGCAGCGGAATTTCAACACCATTGGCCTTTTTTCCATTCACATCAAAATCAATTGTTTTCATAGCGAAGAATTATACTCGCCCCGCGAATCCATTTCTACTAATCTCCGTCGGCAATGACGGATATTTTGGTCGCGAATATTGGAAGTTACCCGCGTATCGGCGAGGAGAAAGATCAACAGCGCTATCGCCGGGGGCACGCGCATTTTGAATCGAAACAAATTTCGGCGCACGCGTTTCGTGACGTTGAGCAATCGGTGATCCAAGAGATTGTTCACGAACAAATCAACGCCCAAATCGACGAAGTAACGGATGGACTCGTCAGCTGGCAGGACCCGATTTCGCACTTCTGCAAAAACGTCGCCGGCATTGAACGCGGCGGACTCATGCCGTACTTCAATTCCAACTTTTATTATCGACAGCCGAGGTTCACGTCGACGCCGCGATTCAAAGGCCCCGTCATCGCCGCCGAGTACCAATACGCCCAAAGCATTTCAAGCAAACCGGTGCGCGCCGTTGTGACCGGTCCGATGACCCTCGCGTTGCACACGGACGCGACAGCGAAAAACTATGGGGCAACGATCAAGCGGAACGATTTTTTTGTCGATGTGATCCGCGAAGAAATTGCGGCGCTGGTTAAAGTCGGAGCAAAAACAATCCAGATTGACGAGCCGTCACTCGTTACGAACCCCGACACTTTCGCCTGGGCGAAGAAGAATTTCGAAAAAATGATACCGAAGGGTCCCGCCGTAACGTTTGCCGTATCGCTGGGGTTCGGGCCGCTTGCCAAGCTTTGGCGCTTGCTTGATGAATTGCCCGTGCAGCAAATCGTGCTCGACTTCACTTGGGACGGTGACGCCTTGTTTGCACAGATGCTGAACAAGCCCGGCACGAAAGAAATCGGGCTGGGCATCGTGAATTCCCGAAACACGCTTGAGGAGCAAGCGCATAAACTTTCAACCGCGGTCTCGCGCTGGCGGGAAAAAACAACCGCTTCCCGAATTTTCCTCACGCCCTCCACCGGTCTTGAATTCGTGCCGCGGCCAAAGGCGCTCCGAAAACTTCAAATTTTACGAGACGTCCGTGACGAAGTGCTCTCTTCCCATGAAACCATCGGCACCCACTAAGAAATCGTTACTGAACCTTCCGTTGTTTCCGGCGTGCGCCGCCAGTTCGCTGCCCAAACAAACGGAACTTGTTGAAATGCGCTACCGCGTATCGAAAGGAATCCAACAAGCGGCCGAACTCGAGCGAAAAGAGAAACTTTCGACCGAGATTTGGGTCCGCCAGCAAGAACGAATGGGATTGGATGTGCTCGTTGATGGTGAGATGTACCGCAGCGACCTCATTAACTATTTCGCTAAGCGGATCGACGGCTTTAGCGATGGCGGCATCGTGCGCAGCTACGGAAATCGTTTCACGCACAAGCCCATCATCAAATCCAAAATAGAATGGAAAGGCCAACTCATTTTGGACCATTGGAAATACGCGCAACGCCTGACGCACAAACCGGTGAAGGCGGTCCTGACAGGCCCCTACACACTAATGAGTTGGACCTTCAACGAATACTACGAGTCGCGCGAAACATTGTGCCGCGACCTTACACACGTATTGACCAAAGAAAGCGGCTACCTAATTGAAGCCGGAGCAAAGATCATTCAAATCGACGAACTCGCCATTCCCGGCAACGCGACTGAGCTGTCGCTGGCGATGGACGCTCTCAAGGAACTATTAAAGAAGGGTCGGGCGTATTATATTTTGCGACTCGGCGTCGGCGACATGAGCCTTTGTTGGCCGCAACTTCGAAAGCTGCCGGTTCAGAATTTTCATATCGAAATGATCAATTCAAATTTCCGTGCGTTGCCAACGCTTCGCAAATTCCCCACAGACAAAGACCTGACGGTCGGCGTGGTGAATTCGCACAACCACGCAATCGAAACACCGAAAGATATCCTGGCCCATGTGAAACAGGTCCGAAAAGTTTTGCCGGCCCATCGCATCTGGCTCTCCACCGATGCGGGACTTAAAACCCGCACAGTGGATGAAGCGATCGGGAAGCTCACCTCGCTCGCGAACGCGGCCGTTAAATCCCGTACGAAATAAATCCGCTCATGATCACGCTCCGCAACATCAGCAAATCGTTTGGCGCACAAACCCTGTTTGAAGATATTTCGCTTCAAATCAACACCGGAGACCGTTTTGCGCTCGTGGGGCCGAACGGCGCCGGCAAGTCCACACTTTTTAAAATCATCATGGGCGCCGAACAACCCGACAACGGTGAAGTGGCGCTCAGGTCCGGCGTGCGCTTCGGTTACCTGCCACAAGAAACACCAAATCATTCCGGCAAAAGTGTCGTTGAAGAGACGATCGGAGACGATGTTGCCGACAACCGCCGTGAAGCGCAGGCAAAAAAAATCCTTATGGGATTGGGTTTCAAGGTAACGGATTTTCAACGCCCCGTCTCCGAACTTTCGGGCGGATGGCAAATGCGTGTAATGATCGCGCGGCTATTGCTTGATGAACCGGACCTGCTGATGCTGGATGAGCCAACGAACCACCTGGACCTCGAGTCGCTGTTGTGGTTCCAAAACCATTTGCAATCGTATCGCGGTGCGCTGTTTCTCATATCCCACGACCGGGAATTCATTAATTCGGTTACGAACCGCATCGTCGAAGTACGCGAAGCGAAACTAAAAACCTACCACGGCTCGTTCGAAGACTATCTCGCCCAGCGCAAAAAGGAAGAAGAAGATCTCTTAAATGCTTGGAAGCGCCAGCAGAAAGAAATTGAAGATCTCGAAATCTTTATCAGCCGGTTCCGAGCAAAAGCGTCATTGGCCGCGAGCGTTCAAAGCAAAATCAAATATTTGGAGCGCATGGAGCGGATCGTGTTGCCCGACGAACAGAAAACCGTGGGCTTTTCGTTCCCCCAACCAAAGCGCAGCGGACACAACGTGCTCGTTCTGAAAAACATTCGGCAATCGTACGACGGCAAACGCTTCGTCTACGACGGACTTGATCTCACACTCGAGCGCGGGCAAAAAATCGCGTTCGTGGGTCCGAACGGCGCCGGGAAATCCACGCTGTTAAAACTTTTGGCCGGGCAAATTCCATTCCAGTCTGGGGAACGAAAACTCGGCTTTGATGTGGAGGTCGGCTATTTCTCGCAACACCGCGCCGAAATGTTCAAAGAAGGCCGCACCGTTTTTCAAGAAGGTTGCGACACGCGCCGGGCGCATTCGGAAACAACGATCCGCACCGTGCTTGGAAGTTTTCTTTTCCATGGTGACATGGCATTCAAGAAAGTGGAGGTACTGAGCGGCGGAGAAAAAAGTCGCCTCGGCCTCGCGAAATTGTTGCTTGACCCTCCGAATCTGTTACTAATGGACGAACCAACCACGCACTTGGATATCGCCAGCGTTGAGCGACTAATTGAAGCGCTGAAAGCGTACGAAGGAACGCTGTGCGTGATCAGCCACGACGTCTATTTCTTGAGGCAACTCGTTGACAACGTGTTGCATGTGAATCAAGGCAAGGTGACATTGTATCCGGGCGGATACGATTATTTCCTGCACAAGAAGTCGCTCGAAGAGGGCGAAGAGGCGGAACTGTTTCGGAGCGAAGAGAGAATAGAGGCGGCGCATCATCCTGCTGCGCCCGTCAAAAAGACTGACGATCTAGCCGGGACGAGCTCCGCGCCGTCCAGCGGTGGACGCAAATCAAAAGAACAAAAGCGAAAAGAAGCCGAGGAACGCAACGCCCGTTACCGAGCGCAACGCGAAGGCAAGTCACTGCTGAGCGAGAAAGACGAATTGACCAAGGAAGAAACACAAATAATGGAAGCTCTCGGAAACCCGGAAACGCACCAAGACGTTTCCAAGGTCAGTGATCTCACAAAACGTCTGGGCGAAGTTCAAAAAAAGCTAAAAACCTTTTCATGAAAAAATTTTCATTTTTGCTGCTGATCCTGCTGCTCGGCGTTCCGTCTTCGCACGCGCTGAAAATAGGAGGGCACGTAAAGGCGACACTCGTTTCGGAGGACACCGCAATTCAACCCGGCACCCCATTCTGGGTGGCCGTCCGGCTCGAAATGGCGCCTCATTGGCACACGTACTGGAAAAATCCGGGCGAATCCGGCGAAGCCACTCAGATTCAGTGGAAACTGCCCGACGGATACAAAGCGGGCGAAATTCGTTGGCCGGTCCCCAAAAAGTTTATGGTCCCGCCGGTCGTGGTGTACGGCTACGAAGAAGACGTTTTGCTGATGGTTCCGATCACGCCCCCCAGCGTCGTCACCAATTCAAAACCGGTGACGCTGAACGCTCACGTCAATTGGCTCGAATGCGAAGTGGAATGTATTCCGGGCGAAGGAGACGTGGCATTAACCCTTCCGATAAAAATTGAACCCGCAAAGAAAGACAAAACCTGGGGGCCCCGCTTCAACGATACGCGAGCCCAGTGGCCACTCGAGAATTCAGAATGGTCCATCACCGCCAAAGCGATGTCCAAAGGCTACCGCGTTCTCGTCACACCGCCGGCCAACTCAAAACTCGCCGCTAGCGACCTTTCATTTTTTGCCGAGGATCCCGACGTGATCGCGTACGCCGCACCGCAAACCTTCGAAAAATCGGACAGCGCGTACGCGCTTGAACTCGTGAAGTCGGAAGCGTCGACCGAAACCGCCAAACAGTTGCGCGGTGTGCTCATCAATACTTCCGGGTGGCGCGGTGTGCCCACGGAAACCGCTTTGGCCATTGACGTGCCAGTCGTGGCCCCGAAACCGCTGAGCGCTCCCACGACCAACATTTCGTTTCTCTTCGCGCTGGTGTTCTCGTTCGTTGGTGGCCTCATTCTCAATCTCATGCCGTGCGTGTTGCCGGTACTCTCCATCAAGGTGCTCGGCTTTGTGTCGCACGCGAAAAGCGGCTCGCGTCACGCGCTGCTGCACGCGCTTGTGTTCTCTCTCGGAATCGTCAATATGTTCTGGCTTTTGTCCGGCGCACTGTTGCTCTTCCGTGCGGGCGGGGCCCAACTTGGCTGGGGCTTTCAACTTCAAAATCCGTACATTGTGGGCGGGCTAGCGATGCTTTTTGTTTTTCTCGGCCTCAACATGATGGGATTGTTCGAGGTGGGCACCTCTTTTTTAAGACTAGCCGACACAAATTCCGCCACCGGTTATTTCGGGTCCTATCTAAACGGTGTGCTCGCGACAATTGTGGCGACACCGTGCACGGCCCCTTTCATGGGGTCGGCGCTCGGCTTCGCGCTGACACAGAGTTGGCCCGCAGCGATAGCAATCTTTACGTCGCTTGGCGTTGGCATGGCCTTCCCCTACATTGTTCTTTCGGCGTTCCCGGTGTTTTTGAAGTTTGTTCCAAAGCCGGGCCCGTGGATGATCAAATTAAAAAGAATCATGGGTATTCTGCTTTTGGGCACGGCCGCGTGGCTCGCGTGGGTGCTGTCACTGCAACTGAGCCACAAATCGACCGCGTCCGAACAATGGCAGGTTTATTCGGAAGAACGCATTCAAGACGAGCGCGCCCATGGACGCCCTGTGTTCGTGGATTTTTCTGCCGCGTGGTGCCTCACGTGCCAAGTGAACGAAAGACTTATTCTCAACACCGACAACGTGCAAAAGGCGTTTCGCGAAAAAAATGTAACGCTTTTAAAAGGCGACTGGACGTCGCACGACGAGAAAATTACGAAGGCGCTCGAACAATTCGGAAGAAACGGCGTACCCTTTTATGTGTTCTATCCGTCGGATCCAAGCAGCGCGCCTTCCCCGCTTCCGGATGTGCTCACACAGCAAATTGTTTTGGATGCTATTTCGAAAATCAAATAAGGAGTTTTTCCCATGCGCAAAATGAAACAAACCATGTCTATGTTTTTAATGTCGTCCGTGTTGTTCGCCGCCGGCGTTCGCGCCGAGGTTCCCGAAATTGGCGCAAAAGCACCGGACTTTACTCTGATCGACACGAATGGCAAACCGCATTCTCTTTCCGAATACAGAGGCAAAACCGTCGTGCTCGAGTGGACGAATTTCAGTTGCCCGTTCGTGCGGAAACATTACGACAGCGGCAACATGCAGGCGCTCCAGAAGAAATGGACCGACAAAGGAGTTGTGTGGCTCTCGATCAATTCATCGGCCAAAGGAAAAGAAGGCAACGTGACACCGGCCGAATGGAACAAAGCGATTGCCAGCGAAAAGGCGGCGCCCACGGCGTTTCTCATCGACGAGAACGGAACCACCGGTAAATCCTACGACGCAAAAACCACGCCACACATGTTCGTGATCGACGCGAGCGGAAACCTCGTCTACAAAGGTGCGATCGACGACAAACGCAGCACCAAAGTCGCCGACATAAAAGGCGCAAAGAACTACGTCGACGCTGCGCTCACAGAAATCACCAGCGGCAAGAAAGTTTCAACACCGATCACGCAATCCTACGGCTGCTCGGTCAAATATTAAACGGTTCTCAATTTATATCCCCTCTCCCTTTAGGGAGAGGGCAGGGTGAGGGAAAGATGACCAACAAACTTTCCTTTTCTTTACCGCCTTCCCTCACCCGCCCTTCGGGCCCCCTCTCCCTAAAGGGAGAGGGAATACGGTTGTTCGCCTTCTTTTTATTCTTCTGCTCGACGCTCCACGCCGCCCCCCGCCTCGCCGTGATCGTCGTCATCGACCAATTCCGGGCCGATTATCTCGACCGCTACGCGAAAGATTTCACCGGCGGCTTTCGCGCGCTGGGGACAAGAGGCACGCAATACACGCACGCGAAACTGAATCACGTCCCGACCGAAACCGCGCCCGGCCACGCGACGATTATCACCGGCCAACCACCGAGCGTGCACGGCATTATTGGAAATGATTGGTTCGATCGATCGACCGGAAAAACGGTGCTCTCAATTGACGACCCAGATTTCGAAATGGGTCCAGGTCAGTTACGCGGGTTGACGTTGGGGGACGCGTTAAAGACAACAGACTCCAGCGCCACGGTCGTTGCGATTTCTTATAAAGATCGGGCGGCTATCATGCTGGGCGGGAAGAAAGCGGACGCCGTGGTGTGGTACAACAAGAAAGCGAAAGGATTTGTGTCGTCAAAAGCGTACCCAAGTGTTTCGGCCTGGCTTGATAAATTTAATGCCAACCATCCCCTTCCGCTCAATCCCGCTTCATTTTCCACCGACCGTGCCACGTTCGAACTAGCGAAAAATGCGCTTGAAGAAAAACATCTCGGAGAAGACGATCATTCCGATCTTCTCGCGGTCAGTTTTTCGGCGACCGATTACATTGGCCATTTGTACGGGCCGAACGGCGGACAGATGCGCGAGCAAATATTGGCACTCGACCAGATGCTGAACGAGCTGATCGCAGTAATTTCGAAGAAGACGGCCGGCAATTTTGTGTTGGCGCTCACGTCCGATCACGGCGTTCTACCGATTCCCGAAAGTATCGAGGGTCGCCGCATGGGAGCCAAACGCATCCTCGTGGCCGAATTTTCGCGCAGACTCGAAACGTTGTGCCAAAGTATTTATCCCGCCCCCGGTACAAAATGGATCATGCGGGTTTCATTCCCGGATATTTATTTCAACAAAGAATTGGTTCAACAAAAGAAATTGGACTGGGGAAGTTTCTTGCTGCGAATTCAGACCGAAATGAAAACGTTGCCCGACGTTGAGATGGTGTATTTAAACAATCCGCTTATCCAACAAGACAAGTTCAGCAACACATTTCAGCGTAGCAACTGCCCCGGACGATCGGGCGACTTAACTTTCCGCATGAAGGAAGGCGTTCTCGTCACAGAAAAGGTTTCGGGCACGAGCCACGGATCGACCTACGATTACGATGCTGCGGTACCACTTTTTTTCTACGGAAAAGGTTTTGGTGCAACGCTCAACGAAAAACCAACCACAAACGAAATTATTGCCCCAACGCTTGCGAAGGAACTGGGAGTCGACTTCTAAGCTACGACTGCGCGAAGCGACGCGTTTTGTCCCACTTGCGTTCCGTTTTCTTAATGTATTCGAGATAGAACGCGCGCGCCACAACAAAAGGCCATAACTGCGAATACGTAAAGTACGTGGCCATCGTAAAGAAAATATTCGAAATCGAATCTTCGTGCTCCTCGCGCGATAACATAATCATGATCTCAGAAACGAACAGCGAGTAAGCCAATAACCAGACTTCAAGATACGGGCCCGGAACCTGAATAAAAATCACACTAAACAGGCCCAACAAAAATAGCAACGTGGAAATCATCAGCGCCCCAACAAATACGTAATAAAGCGCCAAAAAGTAAATCATCTCGGTCGCGAGCGCCTTGTTTTTCGCCCGGCCAATGCTGGACAGAAATTTCCTCATCAAATAAAAGTTGCCACGGGCCCAGCGAACGCGCTGGCGAAACCACGTGCTCAGATTCTCCGGCTCTTGTTCCCACGTGACCGCGTATGGAACAAATTTTATGTGATACCCCTCTTCGAGAATGCGCAGCGAAATTTCAGCGTCTTCGGTTAACGCTTCCATGTCCCATCCGCCCACATCTTCGAGCACTTTTTTACGAATAATAAAGTTTGTTCCCGAAAGCGTGGCGATCTTTAGCAACTTCCAGCGACCCGCCTGAACAATCCATTGAAAACTTAAACCTTCGATGTTGATGAACCTCGTGAGAATGTTCTTATTTTTGTTTAACGTCCGAAATTTTCCGAGCGCCGCGCCCAACGTTGGATCGAGCACGAATTGCGCCGCAAGATACTTGAGCGATCGCGGTTCCGGTTGGTTGTCCGCATCAAAGATCGCAATGAGCTCGTACTTGGTCAGCGGAATCGCGCGATTCAGTGCGGCCGCCTTTCCTTTTCCCCCTTCGCCTTTCGGAATGTGCAGCACGCGAAGACCGCTGAATTTTTTCGTGAGTTCGTCCAAAATTTCCGGTGTACGGTCGGTTGATGCATCGTCAATCACGAACACTTCCAGCTTGCCCTTCGGATAATCGAGCGCAAACAAACTTTTTACGGTTTCTTCAATAACGATTTCTTCGTTGTGCGCTGGAATTAAGATTGACACGCCGTCGACGTTCAGCGGACGCGCATCCAACCGCCGTTTCTCCCGGGCCGCATCTTGACTGTATAGGAAGCCAGCGGTACACAAAACAAACTGGTACACCAGCATGAGCCAAATGAAGATAACACTCACAATGAACAATATTTCTATAACCACCGACGAGATCATGATTTTTTAATAGGCCCCTTGGACAACGTTTGTCGAAACTTCCGACGCATCGGCCGCGTCTTGCGACTAATTTTAATAGCAACAAATGCCAGCAACAAAAGCCCGGAAGACGCCACGCCAAAAATGACAATTAACGACGCCGATACCATGCTTGTGTAGTTCAAAAAGAATAGAAAGTTTGATTCCGTCACAATCCGCAAACGGTGCTGACCGGCGGGCGCCAAAACAACAAACCCGTCTTGACCTTTAATCGTGGGCAGTTTTATGGATTCGTCATCCACATAGGTAAACAACGGCTGTTTGTTAAAAAGCAACGCGGCGCGCCCCGTTGAACGGTATTCCACTTCAAGTCCGTGCTTGCGCGGTTCACTTCCTAGCAATTCGCCCGATAAAGAAAGAAGTCGCGTCTCCAACTGCGTCGTATCGAGCCATGAACGCAGGTTCGGTTGAAGCGAAACACGATGCTCGCCGGCGGGCAGCAAAATCGATTGGCCGGTGACGCAAAACCACGGGCGATCATCGACAAACACGCGTTTAAAAGGACGCGTAAGTTCCAGAATGACCGAATCCTCGCTGTTCACGATCCAATTGTCTCCGTCGCGATTGACCGACGCGTCAGCGGCCATTGTGTAGGGCAAAAGCTCCCAGTCGGATTCGCTGATCGTGGATTCGGAATAAAGGCAGACACGACGCGCGTATTTCGACGCCGCTTGCCACAGTTGCAAAAGCTCGGTGCCCGACTGTACGGCCGTCGCAAAACCCGGTTGATTGGAGGGATGAACGTCCAACACATTGATGTCGATCATGAACGGGTTTTTTAGATTCATTGCGCGGTAGCGTTCGCCAAGCCGCGCGTAACGGTCCGGCGTTTTTGACCATTCAACGGCCGGATCTTCCACTTGCAGCGTCGCGTGCATAGTGTTGATCACATCGAGCGTGCGCGGCCCGTCGATTGCCAAGCGATTCGACAACTGTGGATGACCAAACACATCAAACATTGTTACGACAAACTCGAGCGATTTTGATTTATCGTTCCGAACCTGCTGCAGTTCCCTGGCAATCTTGCGAAATAAAATGTGATTTTGATCTTTGCGGAACGCGTAAAATTTTTGCAACGCAGCGTCGTTTGTCGTCAAAGAATTTGGCGATCCATTTTTCCAAAGCTCGAGTGGATCAAAACCGTATTCTTTTTCGAACAATGCACGCGATTCGTTGTTAAGCGGCGTAAATTTGCTGGCATCCTGCGGTGAAGAACCCGCCTCAAAATGAAACTCCGCGAGGTTTACGCCGTCCCAATCGAGCTTTGAAAGCAATAGTTTCGCATCGCCGACCACGGCCTCAAAGCATTTTGGGTTCTGAAAATTCATTAAGTAACGCCAATCCAGGTGCGCGTCGGCCAACAGCGCGTTCTTTTCGCGCCACTCCGGGTGCTGATTCCAAAATTTTTGGCTCACGTGCGGCCACTCGAACCACGCGTACACGAGAATTCCGTTTTGATGGGCGACACGAATCAGTCGTTCGTAATCGTACGAATACTTGTCGTAAAAATGCCACGCCGCCACGTGAATGACCCGAATTCCGTACTTGCGCCAATAGCGCCCGAGCTGTTCAACACTGATATTTTGCCGATATCCTGGATCAAAATAGGCCTCGGCCGCGGCGCGTCGCAAAATGGGCCGCACGCGAAACTCGTTTACGAGCAGATACGGCACATCCGGAAAACGACTGTATCCCTCACCCGACAAGGCATCAAAGTACGGCGCGAAAAAGAGCACACGGCCTTCGCCGAGCGAACGATTTACAACGAGCGGCCTCTGATCCTCCCGTTCCGAGAACAAAACGACATCGTTCTCATCGGAAACGTGAGCAATCCATGGCACGGACGGAGTGTCGGGCCAGCGCAGTTCCTGCGTGGGAAACAAATGGTTTTGGACGAAATTTACGCGAATGTCGTGGCCCATTTCGAAACCAAGCGCTTTGGACAATGCCGATTCCCCATCGGTGACAAGCACAATCCCCGCCTCGACCGCTCGGTAGATCGCTTCCACATCTTTCGCTCCCAGATGGCGTGCGGATGCCGCCGGTATCACAAGCAGTGAGAACTTGCCAATTTCCTGATCCTGAATGGAGCGAATTGATACCCGGTTCACCTCGTAACCAACAACCTGAAGCATCGTGTCAAAACTTTTTTGATCAATCGCCTCGTCGCCTTTGGCCGCATCGTTCCAGAACAGCGCAACCGTGCGATCTTCGGGAAACTCTTCGGACGCAAAAAGATTTTCCCAACGCTGATTGATCACGCTCAGATCGCCTTTCGCCAAGCGGAACAATCGCTCCACCAAATTTGGCGCTCGAACCGCGTGCCGGTAGGCCACATAAGTCTCGCCAGGCCGTAGGACCACTTTCAGTTGCACACGGTCTTTGGGTGACACTTCCTTCGTTTTTTGGCTGAGGACACCTCCTTTTTTGCTCCGAACGATTTCGGTTACGTACCGACCATCTCCGCCCAGCGTGTAGTCGCCGTTCACATTCGTCGTCAGATAGCCTTTGTGTTGCACACGGTTCGGAAATTCGGCCAAGCTCACGAACTTGTAACCCATGTTCTCAATGCCGTTGATCAGCGTGTTTAGCAACTGTGGCTTAAGGAATGGATGGAAGAAAAAACTTGCGTACCCGTCGCGCACAACCAGCGCCGCTTCGGCGTTCGCCAACAGCGGTTCCACGCGCGGATTTTCGATTTGGACATATCCAAGACTTTCGGGAATCACGAATTGGCCGGTCATGTCGATGACGGGATAGGGGAAAAACTGGTCCGATCCCAACCGATTGGACGTGAGTCGACGCTCGTACGTGGTGCCAAAAAATCGCTTGAACACGTGGTAGTCGAGAGCCGATGCAGCATAATGCGGGGTTTCCCAGGTGACCGGGTAAAGCTCCGTGAGCACGCATTCTTTAAGCGCGTCTTCAAGTTTTCGCACGACGTACGGATCGGAATCTCGCTTGACCGCGCGATCGGCGATGTTGTCCCAAAACTCGTAGTCGTCTGTCGTCACGCCGCGGTATTGATGCGTGTCGCCATGCAACACTGGCGAACCGCCGGCATCAACCATGTCTTTTAATGCTTGCACGACAAGAGGACGTTCGCCCATCGGTTCAAACAGATGCTGCGCCGGATTCACATAAAAAGGAACCATGCCAAACGAAAACGGAATTCGATTCGAGCGAATGACACGCAACATGGCGTTCAGCTGCTCCGGGTCCGACATTGGATTCAGATCCTCAAGCCGAAGCAACGCCGAATGGCCTTCTGGATGGTTAACACCAAGAATGTCATGCAACACGTCGGCGAACGCGAGATACCGATCGTTCTCGCTCGAATAAGAGAACGGTGAATCGGTCACAATCCAGAAATCTCGGTCGCGCAAAATATAGGGCGCGGTCCACCCATTCGCGCCGGTGGCATTCGCAAGAACATTCACCTTTGCCGAATCGACGATCTTCAACAGATTGATATCCGGATCACCTTTAACGAGCGTGCGGCTTTTATAGATAACGTTCCGCGCCGGAGAATTTTCAAAGAATCGATCAAATCTCAGTCCGTGACGTTCAAGCATTCCAACGCGGTTCAGCTGCCCCACTTGGTTGCCGAGCCAACAAAAAGGCTTTCCGCCGGTGGCCACATCATTGAGAAAATTTTGTGGGACGCGGTATTTCTTCTGATAGACGATTGTGAAGACGACATCAAACGCCTTAAGTTCCCCCGGCGTATAAGCGTCGAGCGACCTTACCGATCGATGCGCTGTGAAATGACCGAGCAGATTGGCGAGATAATTTGCGTCGAGACGACCGGGGTTGCTTTCGATATCCGGACCGTCGTACAGAACGAGAACCGATGGTCCTTTCGAGACCGAATCGAGCCAGGTCGGTGCACCGAACGCGGCGGTCGTAAATAGGATCGAAAGAAAAGTAACAGAGAGGTGTTTACGTAGGCGTTGCACGTTTGCGGACATCTTTCATCTTTTTCTTTAGGAAACGAACAAGGTCAGCGCGTGGCGTACCATCGCTTTTGAGAAGGCGGCCGGAATTCGGTTCGTTATCTGCATAAAAAGGATCCTTTAAGAATTCGTAAATATAAGTGACAGGTTTTAGGGGTAGCGCAATGGTAGCGAAATACGAGATATTTTCCTTGTCAAAAACCGGTGTTGGATTTTCGACGCCGCCTTCCAGAACAAAAACGCGCTTACGAAAATTATAATCCGTCTGCAGATGGCGGACCATCGCCTCAATCGACGACCGCCCCAAATCAGCGTATCCTCCGTTAAGGTAAATTGATAGCCCGATCGCGTCCGCGCGCGACACCCAATCCATCCGGTTAAATGCCGCGTATTCCGGATAGCCCAGCTTAAATTTCTCTTCATCAAACCCGCTAAATTGCAGGATAAACGGAACATCTTTGCGGTCGGATTCTGTTTTCCAGATTTTCCGGCAGGCTTCGTATCGCCCGACGAACCAATCATTTATTGTCCGCGCCAATTGCTGCCGCGTCGGCGACGACGTTCCGCACAACGCTTTGGCCTCGGCGGTGTATTGTGTTAATTCATAGAACCCTGTTGTTGCGTCGTACTGAAGAAATCCTCCGCGCTGGGAAACAAACGGTTCGCTAAACGGTCCGAGATTAAACCCAATCAAATTCAACAAGTAACTGTAGCGCTTCGCATAGAACCGGGTTTCGTCTTCCATCCATTGATCGTAGGATTGAACGCCCACCGTCGAGAGAAACCAACTGTTTGTCGCTCGCCCATCGGAAAGGACGCCGGGCCGATTCAAAATATTCTTGTAAAGGTAGTTTTCGCGTCGACCGTGGCGGTCGGGAAGGTACGAAGCGTCAATGCGTGTGATAACCAACTTGAGATCCGAATCCGCAATGTATTGAACAAGGTTGTCCAACACGGACAAAACGTCGGGGCGTTCCCAGACGTGAGCCGGCGGGACGAGGTTTATGACCTTAGCGCCGGCACTCTTCGCGAAATGGATGAGATCTTTTCCTTCCTGCTCGTTTTCAAAAAAATCGAAATGAACCACATACCCAGGCAACGGAGGAATTTGCTCGCTGGCCGCGAGCGCAACGGAGGTCAAAAGCAGCGCGGAACAAACGACAAATGCGGGAATCCTCATAAAACGTGATCTTACTCGGTGTTAGAACAAAAAGAAACGGCCCTCTCGCCAATCATTCAGCGAGAAGGCCGTTTCGGTGGTAATTCTATTGGGGGTTTAGCACCCGCAAGGACTTTTCGGACCCATAATGCACCTCCTAAAAAATTTTAATGCTTAATCTATTTCACGCCCGCGAAGTATTCTTTCGCTCCGACGGGGTCAGCCTTCATTGTTTTCGCGCCTGGTTTCCAGCTGGAAGGGCAAACTTCGCCTGTTTTCTCCACCTGTTGGAACGCAGCGAGTACCCTTAAAGTTTCATCCGGATTCCGACCGACGGCGAGGTCGTGTACCACTTCATATACGATTTGACCCTTCGGATTAATGATGAAAAGACCGCGCAGTGCGAGACCACCGTCCGCAAGAACGCCATAATCACGGGCGATATCTTTATTCAGGTCGGAAAGCAGCGGATATTTGATTTCGCCCAAGCCGCCTTCTTTTCTAGGCGTGTTAATCCAGGCAAGGTGGGTGTAATGGCTATCGACGGAACAACCGATTATTTCGGCATTTAACTTCTTAAATTCCTCTACTTTGTCGGAAAAGTCGACAATTTCGGTCGGACAAACAAACGTGAAATCGAGCGGATAGAAAAAAAGAATGGCCCATTTCCCTTTGTATTGCGAAAGCGAGATATCACGGAATTCGTGACCAACCACGGCTTTCCCTTTGAATTCTGGTGCTGATTTTTGAACTAAGCTCATAAAACTCTCCTTATTTAATGGTGACTTTCGTGATTGTAACCGGCGTCAGCGGCCGATCGTTCCCGTCGCGTTGAACTTTGCTGATTTTTTCGACGACGTCATAGCCCTGTGTAACCTGACCAAAAATTGTGTGATGCTTGTTCAGCCACGGCGTTGCGGCAACGGTAATGAAGAATTGGCTGCCATTGGTGTTTGGTCCTGCATTGGCCATGGCCAAAATTCCGGGTTTGTCGAACGTGCGCGGCGAATTAAATTCATCTTCGAACTGATAGCCCGGACCGCCGGTGCCATTGCCGAGAGGATCGCCACCTTGGATCATGAAGTCCGGAATGACGCGGTGAAAAACAAGTCCGTTGTACAACGGGCGTTTCACTTTCAAGCCGGTTTTAGGGTCCGTGAACTCTTTTGTTCCCTTCGCTAGACCAACGAAGTTCTCGACGGTCTTCGGCGCATCTTGCTGGAACAGTTCGACGGTAAAATTACCAAGGCTCGTTTCAAATACGGCGGTTGGGTTCTGCGACGTCTTTGTCATGGCGGGAGTTTTCTCCTTTTTTGATTCGGCAAAGGAAGAAAATGGAATTGAAACCACCAACGCTGAGGCCAACATCAAAAGCGGAAACTTTTTCATGTTCGTGTCCTTTTCTCGGGATTTTGTTCTGAAGAAAAATCATGTTATCTGATTTTCCAAAGCTATACTATACACAGGAATATGAAGGAAGAGTCCTCCAACCAAACGGGTTCACTGATCGATCAACTACGCCGCGTCGTGCGCGACGCGATCGATTACGCGGCCAGCGTGTTACGCTTGCTGCAAGCCCAGATGACAGCGATGGCGCTATCGAGCCTTATGTTCGTGCTGATGATTTTCTTCGCGATCGTGTCGGGCCTTACCGCATTTGTGTTGGTGAGCATTGCTTTTGGCATCTGGCTTTCGCACGTGACCGGTTCCGCCGCGTGGTCCCTCCTTATTATCGGGGCGGTCTATGGGGTGATTAGTCTCGGCTTGGGCGGGTATGTGGCACGCTGGCTAAGCCGACTCTCGTCATGATCTTCCCCCCAATCCGAATCTCCGAACTTAAATCCGACACCGAAATCAAAAAGAAACGTCTGCACGACAGCACCGCTGGTCTACGCGATGCAGCGCTTTCACACGTATCACCAATGAATTTTCTCAAACACCCGGGTTGGATTCTTGGCGGTATATTCTCCGGCATCGCGGCATTCAAGTTCGGCCGGCAAATTTTCGGCGCTGTGACCTCGAGCAAGAAAAAGGGCGGTTGGACCGGTCGTATCATGGGTTTGGTCGGTGCTCTCATTATTAAGCAAGTTTTTCCTATCGCAACAAAAGCGGTGCTCGCGGGTTTTCAGAATTTCTTCGGTAAGTTTGACGAGGAACGTTAAGCCGCTACAACGCGGTTGCGGCCGGTTTGTTTGGCTCGGTACAAAGCACGGTCGGCGGATGCAATAAGGTCTTCCCCGGTTTTCCCATCCTTCGAGAAATGAGCGAGCCCGATGCTCACGGTGATCTTCAAATTTTCAAATCCTGATGGAATAATCTCCGATTCAAAACGTTGCCGCAGCGCTTCGGCTTTGCGAACGACGCCGATCGCATCGGCGCGAGGCAAAAGAACAATAAACTCTTCTCCACCGTAGCGACCCACCACATCGGTCTCATAGAACGATTCCTTTAATATTTCGCCAACGCGCGCTAGCACGGCGTCGCCGGCCGCGTGACCGTGCCCATCGTTCACGGCTTTAAAATGGTCAATGTCGACCATCAGCAAGCTGAACGGTGTTCGAAACGCAGCGGCGCGTTTCAATTCTTCGTTCAGCCGGTCCATGAACGCCTGACGTCGCAATGTCCCTGTCAATCCGTCTTGGCGCGAATGCATTTCCATTTGATTGAACAGAAGCGCCTTCGACAACGCCACGCCCAACTGCGCGCCGAATTCCTCGGCCGCGTCCAAGTTTTCCTGCGAAGCGTTCTTATCGGATTTCAAAAAGAGCGCTCCGGTTTGTCGCCGCGTCCCGCCCACGTCCGAATAAACGGGCACGAGCTGAATTGGCACAATTTCTTGTACCTGTGGCGCGTGCAGGAAACCGGGCAGCGCCCGATCGATATCGGATACGGGAGGTTCTTTGCTCCAATTGCCGCGTCGCTGCAGCTGTGTCCAGTGTCCGGATTCCTCCCGCGCGTACAACAAAAATTCATAGGCACCGAAGATCTTCTGAATTCCCTGCGACAACCGCGGTGCCATATCCTTCCAAGAGAGCGATTCGGCCAGTGATTTTGCGACCCCGTAAATTTGGAGCGAACGCTGTTCCTCGCGCTCCGCGATCGCCACGGAGTCTTTTAAGACCATGTGCCTTTTCTTCAACTCATCGAAGTGTGCTCGGTCACCGCCAGCGAGCGCTTGTTGCAGGCGGCTCATTTTGATTCGAATCACAATCACATAGACGAGAATCGCAACCGTCACGATTCCGACGTAGGCTGGCAAAAAAATTCCGCTCATCGTTCCGGCCGCGCTTGCACTTGGTTACGCCCACCGGCTTTCGCCTTGTAGAGGCGCTGATCGGCTTGGCGAAACAACTGCTGACCGCTCGTAGCATCCTCGGGAAACGTGGCGACCCCGAAACTGCTCGTGATCGACAACGTTCGCTGACCTCCGAGATCAAAAACTTGCTGGCCAATTTCGCGCCGAATCTGTTCGGCCATCTGAACCGCTTCGCGGTGCGGGGTTTGCAAAAGCAAAATCGCAAATTCTTCGCCGCCATAGCGCGCAATGATGTCCACGGGCCGCGCGTTTTGATCCAAGACGTGCGCGACGCCTTGAAGAATTTGATCGCCGGCCTGATGTCCGTGCGTGTCATTCACCAATTTGAAATGGTCCACGTCGGCCAAGATCAGCGACAGCGGCTGGCCGTAACGGCTGGCCTCCAACACCGCCTGCTCGAGCTCCGCCTGGAACGCACGGTTGGTGAGGAGTCCCGTCAGATTATCGCGCAGCGCCGTTTGCTGCACTTGATGAAAGAGTACGCAGTTGTCCATCGCAAGCGACGCCAAGTTCGCAAGAATTTCCAATAGCCGTAGGTCGTCGCGACTGTATCCCCCATTCGGTGCCTGACCGTCGCCCCCAACCCGCAAGATTCCAACCACCGATTGCTGCGCCGACACCGGCACCGCCAACATCGGTACGCCCTTCATGGCATCGCTCGGAACCATCAAAGGTTGGCGCCGCTCCACCACGTACGCATCGGCCGCATCGGGTTTTTGGCCGTAGGAGATCATGACCGGCTGAGAAGGAAACAATATGCGAGATATTTGAATGAGCTTCTCTTGAATCGCCGAGGGATCGAGCAGCGCACCAAAACCGCGCGCGGCTTCCGACAATACGCGCCGCTGGGACGCGTGCTTCGCGAGGACGGTTTTACGGTCCTCGTAAAACGCAATTTCTTGCTGCAACAAACGGCTCTGCTTGGCAACGTCGTCTTGTTGCACGTTCCGTCGAACGGTGAGCGCGGTGAGTTTGCCGTGCAGCATTCCGACGACCGCGAAACCCACAATCGTCATCGCAACAGCGAGGATGACGAACAGTTGGTTAAGTTGAGCCGCACTCATGAAGGATTGCGCCCTTAAGCGCGCGCACGATGCGACGCAGATCCGCATCGCTCGTAACCGCCGGCGGCATAATGACCACCACATTGCCCAGAGGCCGAAGCCATATGCCGTCGGCCAGCAGCCTCTTGCAAACACGGGTGCCCATGCGCAACGCGGAAGCATAAGGTTTCATGGTTGGCTTTTCGGCCACCAATTCCACACCAATCATGAGGCCCGCTTGGCGGATACTTCCGACGTGGTCAAGAGTGGACAGACGTTCGAGTTCATCCTTCAAAAGATGGGCTTTCCGACGTGTTTTTTCAAGGAGTTTCGTCGATTCAATCAGCCGCAAATTGGCACGGGCCACCGCACATCCAAGCGGGTGCGCTGTATAACTGTGTCCGTGGAAAAAAGTTTTGAATTTTTCATAGGGCGCGCGGAACGCTCGGTAGACTTTTTCGGTGGTTAATGTAGCGGCAAGCGGCGTATAACCGCCGGTGAGCGCTTTGGCCACGCACAGCATGTCCGGAGAAACGCGTTCCTGCTCGGACGCAAATAGAGTGCCCGTGCGACCGAAACCGGTGGCGACTTCGTCGGCGATCATGAGCACGCTGTGCCGCGTTAGGAGACGCCGGAACCCGGCCACATACCCGGGCGGAAGAACGTTCATTCCACCGGCGCCTTGCATCACGGGCTCAACGATTCCCCCCGCGATGCGATTCTTTTTCGATATCAAAATTGTTTCGATGCTTTTCAAGCATTCCCAACGACAACCGGTTTCCGCGCGAAACTGCCCCGGTTTCGGAACCAATTTCGTTATCTCGCCGCAGCGCGCGCGCTGACGCACACCGGTCTTATTAAATGGACAACGCACGCAAGCGGGCGCCATCGCGAAATTTGTTTTGAACAACAGCGGCTTGAATTTCGAATGGAACGCACCGATGCCGCCGACCGATACCGCGCCGATCGTGTCGCCGTGATACGATCCTTCGACGGCCAAGAATTCTGGCCGCGCGTTGCCATCCTTTTCGATCCAATATTGATAGGCCATCTTGAGTGCAACCTCGACAGCGGTGGCCCCATTGTCCGAATAGAACGTGCGCACGAGCCCACGGGGCGCTGCGGCGGCCAACTCGCGCGCCAATTGTATGGCCGGCGCGTGCGAAAGGCCGAGGAACGTGGAATGAGAGATTCGCGCGATTTGCTGCTTGAGCGCGCGGTCAAGCGCCGGAACGCGGTGGCCGTGAAGATTCACCCACAAAGAGGAGACACCGTCGAGATATTTCTTTCCGGCAACATCGCGGAAATAAGAGCCGCTCCCGGACGCAACGACGATCGGATTATCTTTCTCCCATTCGTATTGCTGCGTGAATGGGTGCCACAGGTATCTTTTGTCCCAGCGTTGGAATTGCCGGTTTACTTTTGCGCGGTAAGCCACTGAGTGATTCGGGCCAGCAAATCGTCATCGAACATTTGCACACCATGCCCGGCCTTTCTGCTCGTCCAATAAACAACTTTCGGTGAAAGCGATGCCAAACGGACGGAACTCGTATATGCATACGTGTCGCTTTCGCTCGCCACGATGAGCACGGGCTGCGTCGCGCGCACAACGGCGTCTTCGGTGGTGAGGCCTTGATAATTTATACCCGGCGATAACAACAAAACGGCTTTCCCCACGCCGGTGAGTGTGGCATACCGCAAACTTACGTTAGCGCCGAGACTCGCTCCTCCAACAAAAATGTCCTGCCGCTTCAGATGTTGTTTCTCTTCAAGATACCGCACGGCCGCACCGACATCGTCCACCAACTTCTGCCAGGGCGTTCCGGGCGCCCGCATATCGTATGCCAGCGCGCCAAAACCGTTTTTGGCTAGCACATCGATTAGCGGAGTCCATTCTCCTTTTCCCGAAGCAAGACCGTGCAGAAGAACTATTGTGCCCTTCCCCGCGGACGGCGCGGAATAAATTGCCACGAGCGACGTGCCATCGGGCGTCTTAAAGGAAACTTGCTTGGGTGCGGCGAGCAGCAACGGCCCAAAAAAGAAAACTGAGGCGACCGAAACGAGGGAGCGGCGCGGCGAAAGAAAGCGCGTGAGCATTACGGCAGGTGCGGCCAGTTGAACAATCCTTGTTTCGCCAACAGACGTGCGAGCGAATCAAACTCTTTCGTAAAACTTGGGTTGTGAGGCACCACCATGACCTTGCGATCCAAAATTTTTCGCAGCACATGCGGATTCGTTTGTTCGGCGCGCGTTTTTCCTTGATAGTTATTAATGATAACGCCCGACAATGGGATACCGGCGCGCTTAAGCGCGTTTACCGTGAGCAATGTGTGATTCAACGTTCCAAGATCCGGGTTCGCAACGACGACCGCCGCAAGCTTCATGCGCTGGATTAAGTCGAGAACAAAAAAATCGCGTTTCAGCGGAACCATGAGGCCGCCCACCCCTTCGACGACGAGAAACGTGTGCCGTCGGCACAACTCTTTATAGGCATTCGTCACGCGATTAAGATCGATGACTTTCTTCTCGAGGCGTGCAGCGGGCCACGGTGCCATAGCCGCTTTGAAACAAATGGGATTAATGAGGTCGAGCGAATCGCTTGTGGCCGCCGCTTGGCGCAAGTGAAGAGCGTCGTCGGATATCCAGCGTTGACGCCCGCCCGGCTCGCGTCGCGGGTCGCCCCAGGTCGCCACCGGCTTCATCACACCGACGTTGTACCCTTTGTGCAAAAGCGCGCGCGCAATTCCGCCGGCAATGATGGTTTTTCCGCAATCGGTGTCCGTGCCAGTAACGAACACGCCGTTAACTTCGTGCGACAACAGGTCCTCCTTTGAAGGCCTTGATCAAAGCGTCTGTGTGCTTGAGCACGGGCAACGAAATCGAAAGCCGAACCCGAGCTTCCCCCACCGGAACGGTGGGAGGACGAATGGACGGTACAAAAAAACCTTTCGACAATAAATATTCCGAAAGCGCTGTCGTCGCTTCGAGCGAACGCGTCAGCACAGGAATAATTTGCGAGCGGCTGTTTCCGCAGACAAACCCGGCCGCAGACAATTCACGTCGAATTCTTTCGGAATGAGAAAGAAGCTCGCGGCGTTCGTCATCGAGACTCGGCAATCGTTCCAGCGCGGCCAGTCCCGCTGCGGCCATGGCGGGGGCAAGCGCCGTTGTGTACGCGAACGAACGGCAGCGCGTGACCAAAAAGTCGATCAGAGTTTGCGAGCCCGCGACAAATCCACCTTGGGAGCCCAATGTTTTTGACAACGTTCCGACGTGCACATCAATCGAATCAAGCACGTGCTGGTTCGCGGCGAGTCCGCAGCCCGACGGGCCCACCACTCCGATCGAATGCGCCTCATCCAGATATGTCCACGTATCGAACCGGTGTGCGAGATCAACGATTTGATGTATCGGAGATTCGTCGCCATCCATCGAGAAGATTCCTTCGGTAACAATAAGCGCCCGTCGGCCTTTTGCGCGTTGCTTCTTCAATCGTGCTTCAAGGTCCGCGGTATTGTTGTGATCGAACGCGAAGAAATGAGCTCCGGAAAGTCGGACGCCATCAATAATTGACGCGTGCGAAAGTCGATCGAAGAACACAACATCTTTGACTGACACGAGAGCCGGGATCACGCCCGTGTTGACGTGATAACCCGACGGAAACAAAAGCGCTGCTTGTTTCGCTAAAAATCTTGCGATGGCTTTCTCGAACTCGTCGTGGACAGAAACGGTGCCAGCGATGAGACGCGAGGCCGTGCCGCCAACGCCAAATTTTGAAAGCGCCTGCGCGGCGGCCTCGGTCACCCGTGCATCGCTCGCCAATCCGAGATAATCGTTGGATGAGAAATTGATGAGTGACGATGTGTCGCGCACGCGCAACCGACGCGCGAGACCTTTCGCCCGAAATTCATTCAATTCACTTTCAAGCTCATCGTTGATCATACGTTCTCGAAAAGAACGGCGCCCATTTGCCCCCCGAATCCATAGGACAAGGACATGGCGGCCGCCACTTTCTGTTTTTTCGAATGCTGAGGGACGTAGTGCAAGTCGCATTCCGGATCAGCGTTCGTCCAATTGAGCGTTGGCGGCACCACGTGGTCACGAACGGCGAGCACCGCAATCGCCGCTTCGGCCGCGCCGGCCGCGCCCAACAAATGTCCCGTTGCGGCTTTTGTCGAACTGACGGCGATGTTCGTCGCGCCCGCACCAAACGCTTTCTTTATGCCGCGCGTCTCAACGAGATCGTTAAACACGGTGCCAGTTCCATGCGCGTTAATGTAATCAGGAATTTCAGATCTTCTCACGCACTGTCTGATGAGTTCGGCCACCGAATCGCCGCTCGGATCAAAACGCAAGATGTCCGCCGTCGACTGCCGCAGCACCGTGTTCAAAACATAGGCGACCGGAGTATGAGCGCGTTTTTTAAGCGACGCTTCGCTCTCAAGCACGAGCACGGCCGCGCCCTCGCCCATGACGAATCCACTGCGGTCTCGGTCAAACGGCTTCGGCAATTTATCCGTCAGCACACCCATCTGACGGAAACCCGCGCGATAAAACGAATTCAAACTTGATTCGGCCGCCCCAACGAGCGCAATGTCGCATTGTCCGCTCGTTATCCAATTAACACCCAATTGAATCGATGCAACACCGGTCGCACACGCCGCAATCACGTTCGATGACGGCCCTTCAAGACCAAACTCCCGCGCGACAACAGATTCCGAGGACCAACCGAAAAAGGACGAAAGAACGAGTGAAGCGTCCAAACCGACAGTTCCCCTTACGGGGAGGGGAACCGTTTTTTCAAATGCAGGAATATGGATGATCGGTTTGCTCTGGCTCACCGCGCAACCGATGTTCGAGCCGCGAATATCTTCTGGGTCTATGCCCGCGTGACGGAGCGCTTCGGCGGCCGCGAGGATGGCAAAATCTCCCATGCGCGAGCGAGCACCGTTGGGTGAGAAATCGTAGATACGGGCTTCGTAGCCATCGGCCGTTTTTTGAATGGCACTTTTTCCGTCGATGAGCGCGCGCCACGTTTTTTCGCGCGACGAACCGAGAGGCGTGACGAGACCGATTCCGGAAACACCGATCTTCATACGAGCCGGGACTCGAAGGAAAAAACTTGGCCGGTCACCGTGCGAAGTTCCGCCACGGTGACGACAAATTTCGCCATCTCGTTACGGTTGGGCATTTCGCTGAGCAAATGTTGCTCGCGAATCTCTCGTTCAAGTTTCGCCCAGGTATCGGTGTTCAAATCGGTCACATGGAACCCCGGCATGACCGCGTTCGCCCGAATGTTGTTTCGGCCCTCTTCGGTCGCGACCGATTTCGTGAGATTGATGAGCGCCGCCTTGGACGCCGCATAATTTGCGCCGCCGCGCGCACCGCGTACCGCAATGTAAGACGTGATATTTACGATGCTTCCGGATTTGTGTTTGCGAAAGATTGGGATTGCCGCGCGCATGCAATAAAAGGGGCCGTCCAAATTCACGGCCATCACATCGCGCCATTCATTGTCCGACATCTTGGCGACGGTGCGGTTGTGCACGTTGCCGGCATTGTTAACGAGAACATCAATTCGGCCCCATTTCTTCTCAACCGCGACGACCATCGCGTTTACTTGATTCGAGGAACGAACGTCGGCTTGAAAAATTTCGGCAGTTCCATTCGCACCACGGATTTGCTGCGTGGTTTTTTCGGCTTCAACCTTGTTTGAAGAATAATTAACGGCAACGGCATAGCCCGCCGCACCAAACGCAACAGCGATCGCGCGACCCAGTCCGCGACTGGCGCCGGTAACAAGAACAACTTTGGATGGCGTCAACGCAGCATCTCCTCTCTACTTTGAAACGGAGGGAACCGCCTCTTTTTGTTTGAGATCGGCGTCCGAACGCGGGCGGCCGAGAACATGGGCCAAGAAATCGTCGGGTTGACCTTCAACGGTGTAACCGAGATCCCGAATCATTTCGAGATCAGCCGTCGGAGATTGACCTTGGGTAGTGAGGTAATCACCAATGAAAATAGAGTTCGCAATTGCGAACCCGAGCGGCTGAAGATGGCGCAAATGAACTTCCCGGCCACCCGAGATACGAATTTCGGGGGTCGGATTCACGAAACGAAACATAGCGAGAATCTTTAAACAGCGGAGCGGCGTCAAATTGTTCACACCCGCGAGCGGCGTTTTATCGACAGAAACAAGAAAATTCACAGGAATCGAGTCCACGTTCTTTCCACGCAGCGTAAACGCAAGATCGACAAGATCTTGATCGGTTTCCCCCATTCCGGCCAGCACGCCCGAACACGACGAAAGACCGGCGCACTGCGCTTTCTCGACGGTCTCCACGCGATCCTTAAACGTGTGCGTGGCGCAAATGCGCTCGTAGTGGGATTCACTGGTGTTGATGTTGTGATTGTAGGCGTGCACACCGCTCTCTTTGAGCTTATCGGCTTGTCCTTCGGATAAAAGCCCCAGGCACGCGCAAACTTCCAGATTTGGATGCTTTTTCTTCAGCACCTCTACCGACGAACAAAATTCGGATAATTCGCGATTGCTCGGGCCGCGACCGCTGGCCACGAGACACGCGCGCTTCGCCCCCACAGCCATGCCGCGTTCGGCTTGCGCAATAATGTCGTCGTGCGACATGAGCGGATATTTCGCGATCGGCGCGTCAGAAACTTTTGATTGCGAACAATACTGACAATCTTCGGGACAAAGTCCGCTTTTCACGTTCACAAGATAATTGAGCTTCATGCGCTTGCCAAAATATTTCTGCCGAACCTCGCCGGCCGCAGCAACGACGGACATAATCTCCGAATCCGGCGACTGCAAAATGCCCAACGCTTCCTCCGGCAGAATAGGTTCATTCTTTAGCGCTTTGTTGGTTAGTTCTTTCCAATTGTTCATAAGTTTATTCTCCAATTCGTGACGGCACTACAGCTGTTCTGGCGCGCTAACGCCGAGCAGATCCAAACCTTTCGCGACGCGGCGACGAATCGCGTCAACAAGCCCCAAGCGAAACAAACGCGTGGACTCGTCGTCCACCAACACGTGGCATTTCTCATAGAAGCTGTGAAATTTTCCGGCGAGCTCCTGCAAATAACCGGTCAAGTGATGATTGGAGTTGTCCTTTGCGCAATTCTCAACGGTGCGATCAAAACTGGCCAAATGGATTAACGTTTCTTTTTCGATGGACGACAAAGGTTCTTTCAGTTTCCGTGCTTCCCAATGTTCGACCTTCGCAGCAAACCCTCGCTTCTCCGCTTCACGAAAAATCGAACAGCAACGCGCGTGCACGTATTGCACATAGAAGACGGGGTTATCGTTCGCTTGTTTCTTTGCGAGATCCAAATCAAATTCGAAATGCGCACCGGGGCTGCGCAGCGCGAAGAAAAAGCGCGTGGCGTCGCGTCCGACGTCGTCCACCACTTCCTGAAGCGTGACCACGTTCCCCGCACGCTTCGACATCCGGCCGCCTTTGATCGAAATCATTTGGTTGAAAATAATTTCCAGTTTCGTCGCATCGAGACCCATCGCCTGCAACGCGCCTTTCAGACGCTGGGCGTACCCGTGATGATCGGCCCCCCAAATATTGATAATGCGGCCGAAACCGCGAGAGTATTTGTCCAAGTGATACGTCAAGTCCGATGCAAAATAAGTCGGAGCTTCGTTGGCTTTTTGCAACACGCGGTCTTTCTCATCGCCGAAATCCGACGCCCGGAACCACGCGGCGCCGTCCTGATCGTAAACCAAATTCTTCTTTCGCAATTCATCGATGAGTTTCTGCACACGATTTTTCGCGTGCAGCGATGTTTCGCTGTACCACTGATCGAAATTGACGCCAAAATCGGCGAGCGTCTTCTTGATAACGAGAAGATTCTTCGCGCTGGCATAACCGGCGGCATCCGATTCCGTGAAGATCATTTGCGTCGGCGTGATGGGAGCAAACACCTTCTTTAATGCCATCGCTTCTTTGGCGATGTCCACCACGTATTCGCCTTTGTACCCGTCTTCGGGAAACTGGAACGGCTCGCCTTTCAACTCTTTGATGCGCGCCTCGACAGACAAACCCAAATTGCGAATCTGACCACCGGCATCGTTGATATAAAACTCGGCAGAAACATCGTGACCGAGATAACGCAAAATTCGAACGAGGGAATCGCCGAGCGCCGCACCGCGACCGTGCCCGACATGGAGCGGCCCGGTCGGATTCGCTGATACAAATTCAATGAGCGTCTTTACGCGCGGAGCCTCGGTTGTGCCGTGGCGCGCAGCGGATCCGTTTGATCCCAGCAAGTCTGCGAGCTCCGATTGGAATCCGGCATCGGTAAGCCAGAAATTAAGGAATCCGGCGCCCGCCACTTCCACCTTTTCGATCGCTGCATTCTTCGGAAAAATTTTAATGATGTCTTCAGCGATCTTCTTCGGAGATTCCCCCACCTGCTTGGCCAACATCAAAGGCAAGTTGGATGCGACGTCGCCCGGCACGCGCGGCGGCGGCGTCGAGATATCAAAACCAGGAACCGGGACGGATTTGCCTTTGGACGCGAGCGCGTGCGACGTGGCTTCGGAAATTAATTGTTTAAGTTCGGAAAGAATCATCGAAAAAAAGTTACCGTTTCTTTCGAGCGCGTTTTTTCGGGGAGATTTTTCGTTTGGGAGCGGACCTCTTCGTGGCCGCCGGCTCTTTTTTGCTCCACTCCACTTTCTTGCCGCGTTCCCAGAGTTTTTCCATCGCGTAAAATTCCCGCGTTTTTTGGTCCATCAAATGGATGATCAGCTGCCCGTAATCGAGCGCACGCCACAAGTGACCGCGCTGACCATCGGTGCGGCGAAGTTCGGCACCGGCCTCTCGCAGCGCCTCGCGCACGGCATCTTCGAGCGCGCGAATGTGCAGATGCGACGTTCCGGTCACGAGCAAATAACAATCGGCCAGACTCGATTCGCGGCGCACATCAAAAACCAAAATATCTTCGCCAAGCCTTTCGTCGGCCGCGCGCGCGGCAACGCGCGCGTATTTAAACGCGTCCACCGGGCTCAAAGCGTATACCCCGATTGTTTGCTGCGGATCAAACGCTCGCGCGACTCTTCTTCCTCGCGGTGACGCGCGGATGCCAACGCCGGCGCGAGAACGGCGGCAACCGTGTCCATCATTTGACGCTCACCAGCATCAAATGAGTTTGGTTGCTCGGCCAGATACACGAGCAAACCTTGGCGATCGTTCAACATATCGATTCGAGACAAGATGTATTTTCCTTTTTCAAATGGAAGTGGGTCCAACGAGGAGGACAAAACATTCGGGAATGGGTCGCCCTTCTGACCTCGAAATACGAGAAGGGAATATTCGTCATTAAACATGTTCCATCGATAAAAAGCTACCGACGTAGAGGCCCCCAAATCCAGCTGAAGCTGACCAACCACGTTCGCGGCCAAATCGTCGATGGTCTTTGCTTCCGCCACGGACCGCGCCACTTCAAAAACCGTTACGAGTTCGCGTGTGGTGGACCGCAGCCGATTGCTGAGCCCCATCGCGACCGTGAGCACCTGATCAAGCGCCGACGCCGCATCTTTCTTCGCCAGATCATCCAACGACGAACGCGTTAGAAGAAAAAGTGTCGTGTTGTCTTGCGCGGTAACCGTCGCCGAGTGCGGCAGCCCCTGCAGAAAGGCCATTTCACCAAAAAATTCTCCGGACTCGAGTCGCGCAATGATTTTTGATGCGGCCTCGCCATGGAAAGCTTTTTTCTCGACAGCCACTTTTCCACTTTCAATGACATACAGCGCACCGCCGGCATCGCCTTCTTTGCAAATGACGGCACCGCTCGTGAATTTTTTCTCGGTGAGCGTGGCGCTCAATTTTTCCAGCAACGACGCTGGCGCGCCTTCAAATATTTTGAACCGCTTAAGACGGTCGATTTCGACCATCAATAGGCTCCGCCGGTGGCAGCCTGTCGAACTTTCGCCGGATCTTTCGCCTTTACGAGCGCATCATCGATTCGAATCTTCTTGGCCTTCACCAAATCCTCGAGCGATTTGTCGAGAGACATCATGCCGAACTTGGCGCCCGTTTCGATCGCGTTATAGATCATGTGCGTCTTCCCTTCCCGAATAAGGTTTGAGATTGCTGGTGTTACAATCATGATCTCTCGCGCGGCGACCCGTCCTTTTCCATCGGCCGTGGGGATCAACGTTTGGCAGATAACAGCCGACAATACGGTCGCCAGTTGAACGCGAACTTGCTGCTGCTGGTGCGGCGGGAAAACGTCGATGACGCGGTCAATGGTTTGCGGGGCATCCGTCGTATGAAGTGTCGCAAACACAAGATGCCCGGTTTCCGATGCGGTAATTGCGAGCGAAATCGTTTCCAAATCCCGAAGTTCCCCAACAAGAATCACATCGGGATCTTCACGAAGCGCGGCCTTTAAAGCATTGCCAAACGACTGCGTTGTCGTTCCCACTTCACGCTGACGCACAATGCATTGCTTCGATTCGTAAACGAATTCGATCGGATCTTCGATTGTGAGAATGTGATCTTTACGAGAAGAATTTACAAGGTCAATCAAAGCCGCCAGCGTCGTTGTCTTGCCCGAACCGGTAGGACCCGTTACCAGCACCAAACCGCGAGGCAATTTCGCCAAATCTTCCATTACTTGCGAAAAGCCCAGATCCGCGGCCTTTGGAATGGTCGAGTTGATCACGCGCAACACGGCTTCAATTCCGTTTCGCCCCATCAATACATTCACGCGAAACCGTGATACCCCGGGCAGCGTGAACGAACTATCAAGCTCTTGCTTCTCTTCAAATCGTTTGCGCTGCTGATCGAACAAAATGGAGTAAATAAGCGGCTGGGTATCTTCTGGTTTCAAAACCGGAGCACCTTCGAGCGGTTGAATCTCGCCGAGGATGCGGAGCATGGGGGGCTTGCCGACCACAATGTGGATGTCCGACGCTCCTTTTTGAACTGCGGACTTGAGGATTCCTACGAAATCAATTCCCATTCACGCTCCCTTTTTGAATCGTGATTATTTTTTCTCCTCTGAAACGCCGGTGTAATTCTGCCCGATTACCACTTCCACATCAACCAACGCTTTGGGGTTCGGTTCCGAATGAAAATTCTCAACGCCCAAACTTCCGGCCACCGCGCGCGCGTTTTCCATGCTCCCCCTCCGATCTATCACGCGCGTTTGCAACTGCTCGGCGGAATAGTTTCCCCAATCGAGAACATCGTATCCGCTTTTGCGGAGAAATTTTGTGACGTCGTACCCAAATCCCGTCTTGCCGGAAGCGTTCCACACTTTGATCGTAATTTTATTGGCTTGCGGAGCAATTGGCGCCGCGCCTTCCAGCACCGGCGTCTTTCCCAAAAACAAAACGGCGGCCATTTGTTGAACCATTTCTCTTTTCGGAGACCAATAAACGCCCGACATCTGCCCGGGAAGAATGTAAAAGCCAATATCGGCGGAACGGAGTCGGCGTGCTCCGGCGACAAAGTAAACCATGTCCCAGACGGACATATTTGAATTGATTGCCGTATCGAGCGCCGCGACAAACTCCGGGAAGCGCAAAACCGTGAGCGGGTTGGCGGCCGAGCGCAGCAGACTCCGAACAAATTCTTGTTGGCGAAAAATCCGACCTCGATCGCCCGTTGGACCTCGGAACCGCACGTAGCGCAGCGCATCGTCGCCTTTCAGCAAATAGCGCCCGGGTTCAAAATGGATGTGGGTGTTGCCCGCATTATCGTCGTAATGCATCGGCTGTTTCACCACAATCCACACACCGCCCAACAAGTCAATCATGCGACGAAACCCCGCGAAATCGATCTGCACAAAATATTTGATCGTGGGCTGAAACGTGTCGCTCGACAACAAGTAGGTAACGCCGTCAATAACTTTCTGTGACGCTTCGACCATGTCGCTGGTCTTCCGCAGCGTGTACCCGTAAATCTCGTTCACGCGATTAAAGCGATAACCGGGGAGATCGATCCGCGTGTCACGCGGAATCGAGAGCACGCTCAAATAATTCCGCACCGGATCAAAAACACCGATCATCAGCGTATCGGTGTGCCGCGACGCATCGGCGGCGTCGACACCGAACAAAATCATGGGGATGCGCTCGCCGCGGTCGATGGCCAGCGCAACGGGCGAACGCTGGGCGCCGACCATCGAGACCAAAATTAGAACAAGAAAGAAAAGCGCAACCGCGCGTTGCGTTTTCACGCGTGCACGCGACAAATCATTTTGTTCCATGTAACGACCGGCAACGGGTGAATTGGCTTAGCGTTTTTCAGCTGCCGCGCAATCTTCGCGGCCAGCGTTTCGCGAAATGCTTTATCGAGGTCTTTCATTGCGATTTTCCGAATATCATCGGCAGTTTTGTAGCGGCGCTTCGGCTCGGAAAAATCCGAGACAAACAGTATTTTTTCTTCAATGGTCATTCCTGGTCGACCCAACGTGTGAGACGAAATCGCCCGCAGGTCGCGGCTGTTTCGAATCCAACCCTGCTTCTTCACGAAGTCCGCGCCCACATACGCGTGCAACATGTTCGGAGATATTTGAAGCAAGACATTCTTCGCCGGGATACGCAATTTATTCTTGCGCGCGTAACGTTTGAGTTTCTTCGGTTTCCATTCTTTTACGCAATCGTGAAGAAGACCGGTCAGCCGCGCGCGATCCGGATTCCAGCCGTACTTCGCCCCAAGCTTGGCCGCCAAGTCCCCGACACTCACCGAATGTTCAAACCGGTTGCGCGATTGTTCTTCTTTCAATTTCTCACGAAGCACTTTGTAAAGCTTCTTAGGATCCATACAAATGGTTCTTTCGCACGTAACGCTTGACCGAGAGCGGCAATCCCGAGGGTTCCTGACCTTTTGAAAACATGGTTCGAATTTCAGTCGAAGAGATGAGAGGAAAAACACCTTTTAAAAACATCATTTGGCCATCCACGTTGCTGATTTCGAGTGGCATTCCGGGCCGTCGGCCCACCACCAACGTGGACAATTTTAAAATTTTGTCGTGATCTTTCCACTCGTTGAATCGCGACAGATTGTCCGATCCGACGATAAGAAAAAGCTGATGCTTCGGATGATCTTTCTTGTAATCGGCGAGCGTCGTCACGGTGTACGAGGGACCGCGTCGCTTCAATTCCCATTCGCCAATTTTAAATTCATCGTGTCGATCAATCGCGAGTCGCAACATGTCGAGGCGTTCCGACACAGCGGTAATCTTCTTAGCTTTCTTAAACGGGGATAACGGCGACAGCACAAAATAAACGTGGTCGAGGTTTAATTGGTCGAGCGCCGCTTTCGCTAACTGCAAATGACCGTAGTGAACCGGATCGAACGTCCCGCCGAGGAATCCGATTCTCATTTATTCGCGAATTTGTCCGGTGCCTTCGACGATGTACTTCGTGGTGGTGAGTTCGCGCAGGCCCATCGTGCCGCGCGCGTGCAACTTCTGTGTCGAAATTCCGATCTCGGATCCGAACCCGAACACGCCACCATCGTGCAGACGCGTGGACGCGTTCACCATTACGCAGGACGAATCGACGGCCTTTTCAAATTTTGCGGCCGCCTTTTTGTCTTCGGTGATGATGCTGTCCGTGTGGCCCGATCCGTATTTGTTGATGTGCTCAATTGCGTCGTCCAAGCTATCAACAATCTTAATCGAAACAATTTTGTCGTGATACTCGGTGCCCCAATCGCGCTCCCCCGCCGGCTTCGCCTGCGGAATAAGGCCCACCACGCGATCGTCGCCGCGCATCTCCACGCCCGCCTTAATGTACTTGCCAGAAATTTTGGGCAGGATGTCCCACATCATATGCTCGTGCACGAGCAATGATTCCATCGCGTTGCAAACGCCCGGGCGTTGCACCTTTGCGTTGAAAGCGATGCTCACGGCCTTGTCCATATCGGCTGCCTTGTCGACGTAAACGTGACACACGCCCTTCCCGTGACCGAGAACCGGCACCGTCGCGTTGGCCGACACGTCTTTGATCATCTCTTCGCTGCCGCGGGCGATAATCAAGTCAACGAGCCCGTTCAACTGCGACAATATCCTTGTGCTGCGCCGATCTTGTGGCGGCAACATCTGAATCGCGTGCGCGGGCACACCGGCTTTTGACGCAGCATCGGAAATCAGATCAATAAGAATCTTGTTGGAGTGGTATGCCTCCGAGCCGCCGCGCAGGATAACAGCGTTGCCCGATTTCAAACACAAACCGGCCGCTTCGGCTGTTACGTTCGGGCGCGCTTCGTAAATCATTCCGATCACACCAAGCGGAACGCGAATCTGCCGAATCCGCATACCGTTGGGGCGCGTCCACTCGCGAAGGACTTCGCCGGTCGGATCGTTCAGCTGCTCCATCTCGCGCAACCCTTGGGCCATTCCTTCGACACGTTCGTCGTTCAACGTCAATCGATCAATCAGCGCTTTGCTCTGCCCCGCTTTTGTGGCGGCTTCCACGTCTTTCATGTTTGCTTGGACAATGGACTTCTTTGCATCAACAATGGCCTGCGCCATCGCGCCCAGCGCCTTATTTTTCACATCGACCTCAAGCATTGCCAGCACGCGCGCCGCCACCCGCGCTTGCGTTCCAAGCGCGGTGACGTCGCGAACGAGTGAGTCTTGAGGAGTCGTGTCAGTCTTCATAATAAAATGTATCCCCTCTCCCTTTAGGGAGAGGGTTAGGGTGAGGGAAAGAGTCCCCAGCACCAAGATTTTTCAGAATCACTTCCAAAACCAGTTCCACATTCTTCATCACTTCGTTATTCCAAAACCGGAGAACCTTAAATCCCCGCCTTCGCAGATATTCTGTTCGAATCGCATCTTTGAGTTTCGCTTCCGCATGGTGCCCTCCATCGAGCTCAATGATCAACCCTTTTCTCCGACAACAAAAATCAGCGATATAAGGACCAAAAACAAACTGGCGATAAAACTTGTGTCCGCCCAATCTCTTGTTTCGCAGGAAAAACCAAAGTCGATTTTCTGCATCGGTTTGATCCTTCCGCAGATTCTTTGCGAATTGCCGCATCTTTCCCTCTCCCTAACCCTCTCCCTAAAGGGAGAGGGAATACAATCAGAGGAGGGGTTCTGCTTTATTACTTCAAAATTTGCCTAAGCACATACGGCAAAATGCCGCCGTGCTGGTAGTATTCGATTTCTTTGGGCGTATCGATGCGCATGACGACGTTGAACTCTTTCACCGACTTGTCCGGCGCTGTGGCTTTGACTTTCAACACCTTTAGCGGTGTTAAGTTCGACTCGACACCCGAAATATCAAATGTTTCTTCTCCCGTGAGCCCAAAGAACGCTGCGTTTTTTCCGTCTGGCAATTGCAGCGGCAGAACGCCCATCATTACGAGGTTGCTACGGTGAATACGCTCATAGCTCTCCGCGATAACCGCTTTTACTCCGAGCATCATCGTTCCTTTTGCGGCCCAATCACGCGATGAGCCGGAGCCGTATTCTTTTCCGGCCAAAACAACGAGCGGCGTGTGCTCTTTCGCGTACGCCATCGCCACGTCATAAATAGGAGCAACAGTTCCTTCGGGAAATCTCTTGCTGATGCCCCCCTCAACGCCTGGCACGAGCTGATTCTTTATTCGGCCGTTCGCGAACGTGCCGCGAATCATTATTTCGTGATTACCGCGACGGGCGCCGTACGAATTAAAGTCCGGCTTCTGAACGCCCTTGGCAATTAAATATTTGCCGGCCGGGCTGTCGACGGCAATGGAACCGGCCGGCGAAATGTGATCGGTCGTGACCGAGTCGCCAAGATAGGCCAACACCCGCGCGCCTTTAATGTCCTTCACGGGCGCTGGTGTCTTTGGGATGTTCTCGAGAAATGCCGCGCGGCGAACGTACGTGGAATTCTCTTCCCAAGCGAAACGATTTCCCTGCGGAGCCGGCACGCCTTGCCACGATTTGTCGCCGTCAAAAACCTTCGCGTATTCTTTATCGAACAAATCTTTCTTCACGGAACCGCGCACCGCTTGCTGAACTTCCTGCTGCGTGGGCCAAATATCTTTCAAATAGACGGGCTTCCCCTCTTTGCTTTGGCCGATGGCCTCGGTCGTGATATCGATCTTCATACTGCCGGCCAGCGCGTACGCCACCACGAGCGGCGGACTCATCAAATAATTCGCGCGCACCGACGGATGAATGCGGCCCTCAAAATTTCGATTGCCCGACAGCACGGACGAAACAACCAAGTCGTTCTCTTTGATTGGTTTCTCAACGGCATCCGGCAGCGGCCCGGAATTTCCGATGCACGTGGTGCATCCGTACCCGACACAATAAAATCCCAATTTCTCCAGCGGCTCGAGCAATTTTGCTTCCTGCAAATAATCGATCACAACTTTCGAGCCCGGCGCGAGACTTGTTTTCACCCACGGCTTGGTTTTGAGCCCGAGGTCCGACGCTTTTTTTGCAAGCAGTCCCGCTTGAACCAAAACGCTGGGGTTCGAAGTATTCGTGCAACTCGTGATCGCAGCAATGACCACAGATCCGTCGGATAACCCCTCTCCCGCCCCGCTTCGCGGGGCACCCTCTCCCTGAAGGGAGAGGGGATGACCTTCTTCAGAAACAGGATTCCCTCTCCCTTCAGGGGGAGGGTTAGGGCGAGGGCCCTTCTTCGACAGAGTCGGCAACGCATCTTCAAAAGATTTCTTTGCATCCGACAAATTCACACGATCCTGCGGACGCTTCGGGCCAGCGACGCTGGGCTTTACCGACGAAAGATCAAGCTCGAGCGTGTCCGAATAAATAGGATCGGGCGTAGCATCGGTACGGAAAAGACCCTGCACGTTTGTGTATGCGCGCACAAGCTCGATCGATTCTTCCGAACGGCCTGTGAGTTTCAAATACGAGAGTGTTTCTTCATCCACTGGGAAAAAGCCAACGGTCGCTCCGTATTCCGGCGCCATGTTCGCGAGCGTGGCGCGGTCCGGCAAAGAAAGGTTCGAAAGGCCTTTGCCGTAAAACTCCACAAATTTTCCAACAACCCCTTTTTTGCGCAGCATTTGCGTCACAACGAGCACGAGATCCGTGGCGGTCGCCCCTTCGGGCAAACGACCATGCAATTTAAATCCAACAACTTCAGGAATAAGCATCGACACTGGCTGGCCAAGCATCGCGGCCTCGGCTTCGATTCCACCGACACCCCAACCCACAATCCCGAGGCCATTAATCATCGTGGTATGCGAGTCGGTGCCTATGACCGTATCCGGAAAAACAACCGACGCACCGTTCTCCGCGCGCGAGTAAACCACTTGACCGAGATATTCCAAATTCACCTGATGCACGATACCCGTGCCCGGAGGAACCACGCGGAAATTCTTCAGCGACTTCTGCCCCCACTTAAGGAACGAATAGCGCTCGCTATTGCGCTGATATTCAATCTTCACGTTCTCATCGAACGCATTCGCGCTTCCAAACCGGTCCACTTGCACCGAGTGATCGATCACCAGATCCACTTGCTGCAAAGGATTTATTTTCTCTGGGTCACCGCCCATCTGCTTGACCGCATCGCGCATGGACGCCATGTCCACAACGCACGGAACGCCGGTAAAGTCTTGAAGGATCACGCGCGCCGGCATAAACGAAATTTCTTTGTCGCTCGCTTTGGCGGGATCCCACGATGCGACCGCCGCAATATCGTCTTTGGTGACATTCGCGCCGTCTTCTTGCCGCAAAAGATTCTCGAGCAGAATTTTTATCGTGAACGGAAGTTTTTCGATGTGGCCAACGTTGGCCCGTTTGAGCGCGTTTAAGTCAAAAAACGAAACGGCTTGATTTTTCAAATTCAATAATGATTTCGATCGGTAAGAATCCATAGCGGCAATCTACAAAATTCCTCGACGGCGATCGACGCTCGCACTTTTTCGGAACTTGCGCGTATGAAATATAGCTCGCCGCAAAACTTAACGAAAAGGGAAGAAATATGGTTTACGATCTGGTGTGCAGAAACGAACTAAATAATAAGAAGGTAATAAGCCGACAATACGGAGACCGAATGTATTCGTTTTGTTGCGAGATCTGCCAAGAACGCTTTTTCGCAAATCCGTTCCGTTATCTCGACCAGTCTCCGGGCTACAGCTCCGGAACCACCAGCTTGCACAACAAAAAGTAGAAAAATGGAAAACGTAAAAGATCCCGTTTGCGGCATGAGCGTCAATCCAAATAACGCGCTGAAAGCCACCTATGGCGACCGCGATTTTTATTTCTGCAGCGATGTTTGTCAGCAAGCTTTCATAAACGATCCTCTCAAATACGTCGACAAATCAAAGTCGGCCGCCTCATTGGAAGGCACCCCCGTCATCGACGCGTCAGGCCACGAAACAACCCGATCGTAAAATCGATCTATTTAATAAGCGTGCCCGAGCGAAGGTGCGAAGCAAATTGCTCGAAAGGGTAAACCACACCAAATTTCTGTGCCAGTTTTTTCGTTCCAAGATAAACGCCCACACACGTGGTTGCCTTGTTGTTTTCCCGAAACGTTAAGAGCCCCTTTCCAAAACCCGGCTTCCACACGTCGGCCGCTTTCACTTCAATGGCGACAAGTTTGTTGCCTTTCTTCCAGACAAAATCAACTTCCACTCCGTCGTGTGTACGCCAGTAATGCAGGCTTCCGCCGCCCCGGCCATAATCCAGGCGGGCCTTCAGTTCGTGAAAAACGAGTGTCTCAAGCAAGACGCCTCTTTCCTCGGGCGTCGGCTTTTCATCCACGCGATCCGTTAACGCTCGAAAAATGCCGCAATCGAAGAGATAAAATTTCGGATGGTTGACCTCCTTCATTCGCATGCGCGGTTGCCACGAGGGCAGGAAAGAGCCGAGCAGCGTATCCTCAAGAATGCTGAAGTAGGAAGTGATCGTCGATCTGGAAATTCCAGCGTCTCTCGAAATGTTCGATAAGTTCGTTACCTGCCCGTTTGCTAATGAGGCAACCGAGAGAAAACGGTGGAACGATTCGAGGTTGCGTGTGACAGCTTCGGCTTTTATTTCCTCGGACAAATAGGTTCCGACATAAGCGCGCAACCGTTCGTGTCTTAGCGAGTAATCTTTTTCGAGAATTATTCGCGGCAACGTCCCATATTGCAGCACATTGGAAATAGTCGATCCTCCGTTTAGTTCGGTCCACGTCAGAGGATGCAAGTGGTAAACCAACGCTCGCCCTGCCAGCATATTGGCCCCACCTCTTTTCAATTTACGAGCGCTCGATCCCGAAAGAGCAAACCGGTAGCGTTTGGTTTCGATAAGACGGTGGACTTCGTCCAATAACGAAGGAATTTTCTGAATCTCATCAACCACGATCCACGTTCCTTTTGGTTGTGCCTGCACAGCATCGGAGAAGTAGGAAGGAGACCGAAGCAAATTAAAAACTTCTTGCTGGCTCAACAGATCAAACCAAAGCGCATTGGGAAACCAATGTCTTAATAATGTGCTCTTACCGGTTCCCCGTGGACCCAACAAAAAGAAGGAGTCTTTCGGAATAGCGAGTTGACGTGTCAACATAGATGCAAATAATGCCGCATTTTTTACATCTATCCAAGCAGTTTTACGGTCTACCCAGTCGAAGCACAGACGACACTCTCCCGTCGTAAACCTTAAACTTCGTCGATTTTTAATCCGCCCTTAATGCGATCTTCTCTGCGCAGAAGCTACTCTGTTACAAGACGTTTACAGATTGTGACCGGGGGAACCGATGAATACTGGAAAATCTACGCTGAGAAATCGCGGCAAATTATGGGGCTTGATTGCGACTTCCATTTTTTCGCTAACTCTCGCGCACGCCGACGGACCTATAATTTCAAATGTTCATTACGAAGTCGGAAAATATTATGGGATGGACGCGGTTTACCTGTGGTGGGACACCAATGTTCCTGCCGATTCGCAAAGCAGCTACCTTACTTTTTATAATGGCTGGCTAAATACGCCACTCAAGCCCCAAATGGCTTATCACCACGGGGACATAATTCCTGCCACTATTGTTCAACGCTGGGCATCTGGCTCGTATATCGTCAAATCAAGGGATGCCCAAGGCCACCTCACCGAGTCGGGAGTTCAAACCTATTGGGAGGTCCCACTCGTAAACAAGCCGCCATTTGTGGACGCTGGTCCCGACCAATCCATCTCTTCCGATCATGCTCGGCTGCAGGGATCGGTGTTTGATGAAATCATTCCGAACCCGTCGTTCAGCTGGAGTTGGTCTCTCGAAAGTGGACCAGGGGACGTTGCATTTGCGAATGCACAAGATGTTGAGACCAACGTGGCGTTCTCCGGCAACGGCCATTACGTTTTGAAACTCACCGCAACCGACCAAATTTCCACAGTGTCAGACACCGTAAATTTTGACGTGAACTATCCGCCCGAAGAGAACCGTCGCCCGCTCGTGAATGCGGGTGCCGATCAAATGATCAACAATTATCGTGATGCGGTGACGTTAACGGGCTCCGCCACCGATGATGGAGAACCCGCGGTGCCTGGCAAATTGACTTATACGTGGATCCAACTTGAAGGACCGGGCGTGGCAACATTTGCGGACCCGCATTCGGCGCGCACCACAGTGACGTTTTCGTTTCCAGGAACCTATAGGTTGATGCTGGATGCAAACGACGGACAACTTAGCGGGACCGATGACCTGCTCATCCGAAGCAATTCGTACCCGGTTGTCAACGCAGGCGAAGATCAGAAGATCAACATGCCGGGCGCCGCCGTATTAAACGGAACCGCGACGGATGACGGATTGCCGCTCCCACCGACGTTGACAGTGACGTGGAGCAAACTCAGCGGACCTCTTTCGGGATCCGTCACATTTGATGATCCGCACTCGGCTGCAACGTCCGTCCATTTCACGGTCGGTGGCACGTATTGGTTAAAACTCACCGCAAGCGACGGCTTGGTTTCGAGCGAAGACACGGTGATGATTTCGGCCAACGCCCCACCGTCCGTCGATGCTGGTCCCGATCAGACGGGCTTTCCAAACGACCGGCTCAATTTAAATGGAACCGTCACCGATGATGGATTCCCCAGCCCGCCGGGAGCGGTTACAACAACGTGGACACAGGTGAGCGGGCCCGCAGCGGTTTCGTTCACGAACGCGAACGCGGTCGACACCGCCGCCTCTTTTCCTGTTGTCGGAACCTATCAATTGCGTCTTACCGCTGACGATGGCGCGGCAACCGCATCCGATGACACGACGGTCACCATCAAAAGTATGATCGACGCAGGCCCGGACCTATCCATTATCTACCCGACAAACGCATCTCTGCACGCAACCGCAGCGGGTCGGATTTCGAACGTTGGTTGGTACAAAACAAGCGGGCCAGGCTCCGTCAGTTGGGCCAATAGTCAGGCGCTCGATACAACCGCGACCTTTTCGATGGAAGGAACGTATATGCTCGAGATCCGCGGATGGGATCCCGTCGGGAACCGTCTCGTAACCGATAACGTCGCGGTGACGGTTTCGCCAAACAAGGCGCCCGTCGTAAACGCAGGCCCGGATCGGAATGTTACGTACCCCACAACAGTTCAGCTTGAAGGGACAGCAACCGACGATGGAATTCCTGGGCCCTTAACAATCACATGGACCAAAATAAGTGGGCCCGGTCGTGTCACAATTCGAAATGCGAATTCGCTATCGACGCTCATTGATTCCGATAACGCGGGCGTTTATGTTTTACGTCTCACAGCCACCGACGGATTACTGACCACCACGGACGATGTTGAGGTAACTTTTTCATCTCCGAACAACCGCGCTCCTCAAATAACGGCTTCTCCCGCTGTTCAAACAGTGGCTTTCAATAGCCCGGCCGTGATTGCCTATACAGTGGCTGACGACGGAATCCCTGTTGTCCCTGGAAAGCCTTCCTGGAGTTGGTCCAAGCAAGATGGGCCGGGCAATGTCGTGTTTTTTGATCCAACGGAAGGACAAACCCAAGCAACTTTTTCAGCCGCCGGAAATTACGTGCTTCAGTTAATGGGCTACGATGGCGAATTGACCTCTTACAAAAATGTCACCGTCGAAGTTCTGCCCCCAGCCCCCACGGTCAATGCGGGGCCCGACCAATCGATTACGCTTCCCCAACAAGCGAATCTAAACGGACAAGCAACGAACGCAAGCAGTCAATATTGGTCCAAAGTAAACGGTCCGGGAGAAATTACTTTCGGCGACTATTACGCGCTTCAGACAACCGCACGGTTCACAACGCCTGGCACGTACACGATACGCCTCGCGGCAACAAACAGAACCGGCACCGCCACAGACGATGTCACCGTTACCGTCGAGCCACAAGGACCAATTCCTCCGGCAAATCAACCTCCCGTTGTAAATGCGGGTCCAGCAATTCGCACCCACAGAGACGAGTGGACGCAACTGCAAGGGTCCGTAACGGATGACGGCTTGCCAAACCCTCCGGGTGTCGTCACCGCACACTGGCGTCAAAACGACGGGCCGGCACAAACAATCTTTGAAAATGCCGATGATCCGAGAACACGCGCAAAATTCCCGGTCGGTGGTCGTTACACGTTGTTCTTGACCGGTAACGATTCCCAACTCGTAAACAATGCCATGCTCGTGGTCGACGTTGAACTTCCTCCACCGGCGCCGGTTGACAATCAACCGCCTCACGTCTATGGCAGCCAGCCGGTGATTGCGACGGTTCACCAGCTCGAAATGATTTCCGGTTATGCGCAAGACGACGGCTTACCGAATCCCCCGGCGCGAGTTACGTGCACGTGGGCAAAACAAAGCGGACCCGGCAATGTCACGTTGACAGACCCTCAGTCTGGCGAATTCCAAAAGATATCAGCGACATTTTCCGAAATCGGAAATTACGTGCTGCGATTGACGTGCACCGATTCCGACCTTTCCGCGTCCGCGGACACGAACGTGACCGTGCGCGATATTAATCACGCCCCCCGCATTTACGCTGGCGCGGATAAGACCATTACACTCGGAGATCCCCTTCAGTTTAGCGATTCCACCGCCGAAGACGACGGATTGCCGAATCCTCCGGGGCGCATGGCGCTGCGATGGATTCAAACCGTGGGGACACAAAAAGCGACGATTAGCGACCCGACTGTTCTTCATCCGTCGATAACGAATCTTACAACGGGCGAATATCATTTCCGGCTGTACGCAACGGACCTTGACACCGATCCAACGAACAGTGCGACCATGGATGAGGTGTTTGTCATTGTCAATCCAGCGGCGCATACAAATCAGCCGCCGGTTGTCACGCTCGCCACGCACGAACAAACTGTTGAATTGCCCGCACAAGCGTATCTCGTCGTTAAGGATGTTACCGACGACGGCTTCCCCAATCCGCCGCACCAAGTGAGTTGGGTTGGATGGAGTGTCGTGATGGGCGATGCCTCGAAAGTTCAATTCAGCGAAGACGGTAAAAACGCCTCGTTCACCGAACCAGGCGTCTACAAACTGCGTGCCACTTACACGGATGGAGCACTTACCGGTTCGGACGACATCATCGTTACCGTCGTAGCCGCGCCGACTCCCAAAACGAACAGTGCGCCGATCGTCGACGCGGGGCCGGACCAACACCTTCCGGGACCCGGATACGCAACCTTGGCGGGCACGGTGACCGACGACGGACTGCCGAACGGACAACTGACCTACGAGTGGAGTTTTATCAGTGGACCGACACCCGTTCAGTTCACCGATTCCCATTTGTTGAACACCTCGGTGTATTTGGGCCGCGAAGGACTTTACCGACTGCGCTTGAGCGCCTCGGATGGCTCTTTGCAGGGCCAGGACGATGTGGAAATTTCCGTCGGTCGCGCAGGAGCTGGAGGCCCGAAAGAGATAAGAGCCCCGGGGGGCGGCAAGACACTGTTTGCGCCCGGTGACGCACCTAAAATCAGCTACGAACTTCGGCAGCCATCAAACGTGCATATCCGAATCTATAACAGCGACGGTGTCATGATCAGTGAGGTCCGAGGCGATCGCCCGAGCGGACCGAACACGGAACAGTTGGACCGCAGCGCGTATTCCAGTGGCGTGTACGTCGCGACGATGGATCTCGGAGATGGCTCGCCGGTCACCAAAAAGAAATTTGTGATCGTAAATTAAGTCACACGTCGCACCTTAAAAAATGAAACGTCGAAAAAAAATGTTGGTCAAAGTCGGCTTAGCGGCTTATCCGCTGCTTTTATCCGCCGTCGCGCTTGGGGCAACGGCGTCCGGCGGATTGTCGCTGTTGAGCGACGGCGGCGCACGCCCCACCTCGCTGGCCAAAGCCTACTCGGCTGGCTCCGATGACATTTCGGCGTTTGTTTACAATCCGGCTTCGCTCGGCACATTAAGCTCCGGCCGCGCGTCGTTCCTCTACCAACAAGGCCTCATCGACGAATCGCGAGGCCAACTGATGGTTGGCAAACCAATGTCGAAAAAATCCTCGCTGGGATTTATGTTCGGCGCGTACAGCGGCGGCAACCTTGATTTAACCGAAGATTCAGGAGCCACACACTCCGTGAAAGCGCAACAAGATTACACGCTCGGCCTCGGATATTCCCGCAATATGGGCCCGCTGTCGTTTGGAATCGCCGGAAAATATTTGCGCTCGACGCTCGTCGAACAATATTCGGCGCAAGCAGCCGCCGTGGATCTCGGATTGCAAATGAAATTGTCATCGCGCGTTCGCGTGGGCGCGGCCGCTCTCAATTACGGATCGCAACTCAAATACGCCACCACCGGAGATAATCTCCCCCGCATGCTCCGCGCCGGAACAGCAATTTCGCTCTTCTCGGGCAAAGCCCCGACGACACTCCTGCTCGACGCGCCGTACATGGTGAACGAGAAACAACTCATTCCGTCGTTGGGATTGGAAACTTTCATTGGACCGTTGGCACTGCGGGGAGGATACCGCGCGGGAAGCAACACGAAAGAAATTACTTTCGGAGCCGGTTTCGCGTTGGATCGGTTTTCGCTCGACTATTCGTTCGGGATGCTGAACGAACTGAGCGGACGACACACGGTGAGCGTTGGCATGAAGTTTGGATCCGCCCTTAAAACCGATAATTTCGCGCACGCAAAGCCGAATTCCCCCCTCGCGTCAAAAACTCCGGAGCCCAGCGTACCTTTGGCGAAGAACACAACGATCACAATGCCGATGCGCACGAACGAAACGCGGGTTTACGTGGTAAAGGAAGGCGACAATCTCGGTTCCATTGCGCAAAACGAACTCGGCGACAAAAGCCGCTGGCACGCGATCTACGCAGCGAACAAACATTTAATGGAAGACCCCACCGATTTAAAGAAAGGGATGAAAATTATCATTCCAAACTAAAGATACTGGGCATGGAGGGAGTCGCCCCTCCTCTTGAAAAACTTTCCGATTTTTTTTGGGCATGGAGGGAGTCGAACCCACACTCTCCGAAGAGAAACGGATTTTAAGTCCGTTGCGTCTGCCATTCCGCCACATGCCCGATTTCCAAAGAGTGCCGCAGCGCGGCACCTATCTGCATAGCTAACGTCGGCGGGAATTTATCAAATAAGCGCATGAACATAAGACGCGCTGCTCTTTTGATTGTCCTTTTCTCAACGGCGTGCGGCCCCACCATCACAAAACATGTGCGTGTGCAGCGGCAACATTCGAGTCGGCATCTTGTGAAACGACTTGGTAATGATAAAGCGTGTTCGGGGTAAGCCCCACCAAATCAACGTTGTGAGTGGTGACAAGGGCAGCTTCAAAAGGAGATGTAGCGCCATAAGCGGTGGTGAGCCCATAACGAACTTGAGTGGTGGCGGGTTCGTTGGTGGTCCAGAAAATGCGCGCGCTGCGTGCGGTGGCGTCTCGTGATCCAACGCCAGAGATAACCGGTGGAGTTACGTCGGGTGAAACTGTTGTGAAAGTAAAATCACCGGAAACAGCCAAGTTGCCAGCGGCGTCGCGAGATTTCACACGGTAATGATACAGCGTACCGGCGGAAAGTCCGCTCAAAGACATCGAATGGCTTGTGACCAGGGAGCCATTAATAGGAGTCGACGTGCCGTAAGCGGTGGTTAAGCCATATTCCACTTGCGAATCGGACGGCTCATCAGTGGTCCATGTGATCGTTGCGGCGGTGCGTGTGACACTGCCAGCGGCCACTCCAGATATGGAGGGCGGCGTAACGTCTCCGCCTTCGGAGTGATAAATACGGCGCACAAGATGATTTTGGCGATCCGACAAGAAAATATTGCCCACAGGATCAACCGTTAACCCACCGATAAAGGAAAGTCGAGCCGCATGCGCGGGTCCGCCATCACCGGTATATCCGTTTATTCCATCACCGGCGATCGTTGAAATAATTCCGGCGGGTGTCACCTTTCTTATTGCAAAGTTGGTGTAATCGGCAATATAGAGGTTCCCGCTAAGGTCCACTGCCAAATCTGTGGGAGAATTTAGTTTGGCCGACGTCGCTGGCCCGCCATCGCCACTGTAGCCTTGTTGGGCAAACATGCCCGCGTATCGCGCCATATAGCCGGTGTCAAGATTTAGTGCTCCAACAATGGTTCGTGCTGAACAGACGTATAAAACACGATTAAAACAGGCCAAACCATCGACTTCCAGAAGTCCGCAACTTGTAGCCGGTGCGTCGAAATCATAATCCGTTCCGCCACCGGCGATGGTTTCAATAATTCCAAGCGTGTTAACCCGTCGGATGTAACCTACTCCGGAAATATAAAGATTTCCGACTGTGTCCGTCGCAAGTCCCGCAACAGTAATGCTGGCCGCTGTGGCCGGGCCTCCGTCACCGGAATAACCGGCTGTCCCATTTCCCGCGACAGTGGTGATGATACCGTCCGAGTCCACTTTGCGGACGCGTGAGGCGTTTTGATCGGAAAAAAATGTGTTTCCGTTGACATCAACCGTGACCACATCGGGAATATTGAGTCTTGCTCCAGCCGCTGGCCCTCCATCACCGGAAAACCCGGCTGTTTGATCTCCTGCCACCGATCTAACCCCTGTATCAATGCCAAGTCGCCAGAGCGTATGTTGATTACGGCTGGTAATCGTTATAAGTCCTGGGCCGTTGCTGGCCAAGCTCCATGGATCAGCGCCTTTGCCACAAAATGTCCAGATAAGGCCACTGGCATCCACACGATGACCCTTGTCGTTGTCGATATCCATGATAAGCACTTCATTGAGAGGGCCTCCGAAAGCGATATGTTCGGGATATCCAATGCGGCCGGATGCGGCGGGAGTTCCTTCGGTGGGCAGTCCTCTCAAACCGTTGCCGGCAACAGTGGTAATGATCCCAGCGGTAGAAATTTTTCTGACGCGAAGATTTCCATAGTCGCTGATGAACAATTCTCCAGCGGGGCTGAAGCAGAGCGTATAGGGAAAATAGAATTGAGCATTCAGCGCAGGCCCTCCGTCACCGCCGAAGCCTTCTGCTCCGTAGCGGCCGGCGTGGCGTGCGAGAAAACCATTGGAAAGATTTAAATCTCCGATGAGGGCGCTGTACGTGGAAGAAAGATAAAGATGGCCGTCTCTGTAAACCAATCCTCTAGGGGAAATGGCGCAGGATAGCGCCGGAGCATCAAGCGCGGAAATGGAACCTCCTCCGGCAATCGTGGTAACGATGCCGGCTGCATTTATTTTACGGACACGGTCATCATCGGCGACATATATGTTTTCGGAAGTATCGGCCGCCATCGCAAAGACACTGGGGAAACCTGCCGACGTTGCCGGCCCTCCATCTCCGGAATAGGTGGCACTGCCGTTTCCTGCGAATGTGGTGATGATTCCAGCGGGGGTTATTTTTCGGATCCGGTAATTAACGGTATCGGCGACATACACATTCCCATTGGGATCAACCGCAATGGAGCGAGGCCGGTTGAATTGGGCCGACAAAGCGGGCCCACCATCTCCTGAGAAGCCGGGGGAACCGGTTCCCGCGATGGTTGTAATTACCCCATCGGCCCTAATTTTTCGGATTCGATGGCCCGCATATTCCGCAATGAATACGTTACCCAAGCTGTCGGCCGCGATTCCATAAGGATTGTTAAGTTTGGAGTACGTTGCGAGGCCGCCATCGCCGAAAAGCGCGTTGACGGTTTCAATCAAAAGGTCTGCGCGCACAGCAGAAGAAAAAAAGAGGCAGGCCAATGATAAGGAAAGTATTCTCTTAACATTCATACGCGAAAAATGATTCGAAAAAACAAGCCGAAAGTAGCCCATTCGTATTCCTAGATCTATTCATAGCGAAAGAAAATATCACGCAACACAACGACCCGATCAATGTGAACCCAAACACCATTCTTTACAAGGGATTTGTGTCACAATCTTCGTCGATTTTTAACCCGCCCTTAATGCGTTCTTACGCGTCTCCAAGCTACTCTGTTACAAGACGTTTACACCGTCGAAACGGAGGAGAACATGGGGCTTGGAAAATTTGGCGTTACAAATGGTGGCAAAACCGGGGCTATCGCTCTGGCAACTTTATTTTTCTCGATCGCTTCGACCGTCCAAGCTGAATGGGAGAATACCGCTTCGCCCTACGATTGCGGAAGACTGTTCAGCTCGGAAATTCAATACGGCCCGTTTTCAGATTCTCCTGACGCTCCGGATGATTCCGCGGCCTACCTGCTATGCACGCAATACGAGGTATATGCTCAAGTGCGGGATATCTCTCAAACCCATACATATAATGGAACGACCTTAGATCAAGCGCGAACACCCGTCACCTTCCAATTCACCACGAGCGCGCGCAACTACAAAATTCCCCACTGTTATGTTGATAACAGTATTCCGGACTACCCGAGAATCATCATCGGGGGCTATGTCTGGAAAACCATTCCGGCCGCCCCCACCACGCTTGCGCACGAAGAAATGCTTGAACGCGGATATCGTCCCCATGAAGCCCCATGTATTGTCGACGATTGGCCAGAACCCAACCAACCACCCGCGGTCGGCGCACGTGCCAATCCGGCGACGTTGCATCTTCCTACGCTCTCGACAACATTAATAGGAATGGCTTTCGACGATGGAAAGCCCACCCCCCCCGGACAAATGACGTTTCAGTGGACAAAAGTTTCAGGTCCGGGATCTGTATCGCTTTCTAACGAAAACGCGTTACAAACCAACGCTCAATTTTCTTCTGAGGGAACTTACGTGATGCGATTCACGGCGAACGATTCGCAATTGAGCTCCTCGGCCGACGTGACGATTCGTATTCTTCCGAGGAACGACGCTCCAACCGTAAACGCCGGCGCCAATCAAACAATCATACTTGGGACGCTAGCATCCTTAAACGGAAGCGCATCGGATGACGGAAATCCGAACCCACCGGCCACTTTGACTTTTTCGTGGACAAAACAAAGCGGACCTGGTGAAGTTACGTTTTCGAATCCCACGGCACTTCGCACAACCGCTTCTTTCTCAGCTTTGGGAACCCATGTGCTTGATTTAATGGCCGACGATTCCGAGCGAACCGCTAATTCCCAAGTGACAATTGAAGTAGTGGAACCCGCAACAATTAGCGCCGGCCCCGATCAGTCGGTTATCTATCCACAAAATATCTCGTTGGACGGTACAGCTACGCCGCGCCTTACTGCGATCCTGTGGTCAAAAATAAGCGGTCCTGGCACCGTCACGTTGTCAAATCCGCGGGCGATTGATACGACAGCCAGCTTTTCGGCCCCAGGGACCTACGTGCTCGAAATTCGTGGGTTGGATCCGATAAGCAATCAACTTCTAACGGATAGAATGACGGCAACCGTTTCACCAAACCAAGCACCGGTGGCAAACGCCGGCCCGAATCAACGTGTCGCTTACCCGTCAACGGTCATCCTTGTTGGCTCAGCTACCGATGATGGAGTTCCGGGTCCGTTAACGATCACATGGAGAAAATCAAGCGGCCTCGGCAATCTCACGTTCCGTGACGCGCACGCGCTTTCGACACAGGTAGATGCCGATCAACCCGGTATCTATCGAATAGAGCTCGAAGTCTCCGACGGATTGCTTACGGGGAGATCCTCGCTTACTGTTGAATTGTACGAACCTGCGAATCGTGCTCCGGTTGTTAGCGCTTCGCCAGCGCTACAAACAGTGAATTTTGGCGACGCTGCGACTTTCACTTACACCATTACCGACGACGGGAAACCGGCAATTCCGGGCATGACGACACATTCTTGGACGAAATTGAGCGGTCGGGGTGACGTGCAATTCACGGACCAATTCAATGGGCAAGCCTCCGCCACGTTCTCAATGCCGGATGATTACACCGTGCAATTGATCGCCGACGACGGCCAACTACGAACAACGAAAAATTTAATTGTCTCGGTTATGCCACCAGCACCCGTGGTGAACGCGGGACCGGACCAAACAATTGCGTTGCCCGCGGCCGCGAATCTTCACGGCACCGCCGAATGGGCGGATACGCACGAATGGTCGAAAGTTAGTGGACCGGGAGACGTGCGCTTTTACGACCCCCGACCGCTCGACAACACGGCGAGAATTAACGCTCCCGGCGTTTATGTTTTGAGATTAACTGCACGAAATAGAACAGCGACAGTCAGCGACGACATTACGATTACCGTCAATCCCGGACCTGTCAATGAACCGCCCGTTGTGAATGCAGGGGAGGATCAAACTCTGCAGTTGCCTGGCGTGGCAACATTGCACGGCACTGCCACCGACGATGGTTTGCCTACCGATCCCGGTACGCTTACGACGACGTGGGTTTATGTTAGCGGACCAGGGTATCCAAGGATCGCCAATCCTCGCTCGCTTGATACCACCGTTTCATTCCCGGATCAGGGTGTGTTCACGTTACGACTTGTAGGAAACGATGGCGCCGCAACCGCTTCCGACGACATACAAATCACCGTCGTTCGCGCCAATCAAGCCCCTCAACTAAGGGCGATTCCGAACCAGACCGGAACGGCCGGGGTTCCAGTCCGCCTTGCCTATACGCTTTTTGATGATGGATTGCCCACCCCTCCCGGGAGAGTCACGCTCACTTGGAGAAAAATTCAAGGGGGAGGCACCGTCGAATTCCTTAATTCCGATACCGCTGTGTTTTCAGCGCCCGATACCTATCTTCTAGAAGCCGTTGCCTCTGACGGCGAATTGGAAGTAACAGATCAGGCCTTCTATACCATCAATGGCGTTCCGCAACCGCCAAACGAAGCACCCGTTGTTTATGCGGGCCCCGATCGTTCAATAGTTTTTGATTGGAACGACTATCCTTGGACAGCAACAATGGAAAGTGCCACAGTCACGGACGATGGCAATCCGAATCCTCCGGCGGCCTGCAGCGTAACCTGGTCCCTCGTCAGCGGCCCGGCGACGGTGACGTTTGATGATCCTCATAAGCTTCACGCAAAAGTCACGATCGTCACCGGAGGAACTTATCGTTTTCGACTGACCGGAGACGACTCGGCTCGATCCGCTTCGAGCGAAGTCACGATCACGTTTCTCTGGCCACCGCGTGTGAACGCGGGTCCCGATAAGAACACCATGGTGAATGGTACGGTGACGTTGGACGGATCGGCCGTGGACGGTCAATTCCCGCCACAACTCTCGTACGAATGGACGAAAGTAAGTGGACCTGGCGATGTTGCGTTTGGCGATCCGCGTCAAGCCGTCACAACAGCGACATTCCCAGAGTTGGGACGCTACGTGCTTCGCCTAACGGCGCGTCACGACGACCAAAGCGGATTCGACGACATGGAAGTGGTTGTTGATGAAAACCAAGCACCCATCGTCGATGCTGGCCCGGATCAAACTGTTTCCCCGTGGCAGTCCTATGCTTACATTAAGGGCACCGTCAGAGACGACAACCGGCCGGACCCAGCTCTGTTAACAACCAAATGGAAAAAAATCAGCGGCCCTGGGTCGGTATCGTTCACCGATGATCAAAAATTGGAAACCTTCGCGCAGTTCTCGGGCCCTGGCGTTTACGTGCTGGAATTGGAAGCGGACGATTCTTTAAAGAAAGGATCGGATCAAGTTCAGATCACAGTCCCTGAGCCCCCGGCTGGTCCCGAAAACACTCCGCCCGTCGTCGATGCAGGCCAGGATAAGAAATTGCCGCGACCAGGGAATACAGACTTGGCCGGAACAGTCACCGATGATGGATTGCCGAGCGACCAACTGTCGTTCAAATGGATTTTTGTTGATGGTCCGACGGCCATTCAGTTCACGGATCCCCATTCATTAACAACATCGGCGTTCTTCCCGCTTTCAGGAAAATATCGCCTGCGTTTACGCGCAAGCGATTCTCAACTGCAAGCGGAAGACGAGATGCAGGTGTTCGTCGGACCAGACGGCGGAGGTGGGTCTAAAGATATAAGTGCCCCCGGCAAAGGCAAGACGTTGTTTCCTCCGGGCGCGCAGGCCTACGTTACTTACGAGCTTGACCAACCAACGCGTGTGGAAATCAAGATCTTTGACAGCAACGGGGATTTGGTATCCGAGAGGGACCATGACGGCCAAAGAGGATCGAACCAGGTACCCGTGAATCGTAGCGAGCTATCGAGCGGGATTTATGTGATTCATATCCACAAAGGCGACGGCGTCGAAACGAGAAAAATGGCGCTCATAAATTAGGATTTCTATGCGACGACTAAAAAATAAACGTCGAAAAATAGCCCTCTGCGGAATTTTCTTGGCGGCTTATCCGCTGTTTTTCTCCGCGGTGGCGCTTGGCGGGACCGCGTCCGGTGGATTGTCACTACTCAGCGATGGAGGTGCGCGACCGACATCGCTCGCCAAAGCTTATTCGGCCGGTTCGGATGATATCTCTGCGTTCGTTTACAATCCCGCTTCGCTCGGCACGTTGAGCTCCGGTCGCGCGTCGTTTCTCTATCAACAAGGCCTCATCGACGAATCCCGCGGCCAGTTAATGATTGGCAGACCCATGTCTCGAAAATCTTCGTGGGGCCTCATGTTCGGCGCGTATAACGGTGGCTCGATTGAATTATCTGACGATTCGGGCACCCGCTCCGTAAGCGCCCAGCAAGATTATTCTTTCGGACTTGGTTATTCACGGAACATAGGCCGCTCGTCATTGGGAATATCAGGAAAATATTTACGTTCCACGCTCGTTGAACAATTCACCGCCCAAGCGGCCGCCGTTGATCTCGGATTGCAAATGAAATTGTCGTCACGCGTGCGCGTGGGCGCGGCGGCCCTGAATTATGGATCGCAATTGAAATACGCGAGCAAAGGCGACAACTTACCGCGCACGCTTCGTGCCGGATCCGCCATTTCGCTCTTTTCGGGAAAGGCTCCCACCACGCTCCTGCTTGATGCCCCTTATATGGTTAACGAAAAAAAGTTGGTCCCATCGCTGGGTCTCGAAACACTTGTTGGTCCGCTCGCGTTACGAGGCGGGTATCGTTCGGGAAGCAACGTAAAAGAAATGACTCTCGGTGCCGGTTTCGCGCTGGACCGTTTCTCTCTCGATTATTCGTTCGGCATGCTAAATGAATTAAGCGGCCGCCACACGGTGAGCGTCGGAATGCAATTCGGGGCCCGGTCAAAAGCTGAAAGCTTTGTGCAAAAAGAACCAAACACATCTCTTTCATCAGCCAAACAGGATGCCAATGTTGCCATCGCGAACAAGCCCACAATTACCTTGCCCGTTCGCACGGCACAGAGTCGTGTTTACGTGGTCAAAGAAGGGGACAACCTCGGATCGATTGCAAAAAACGAACTCGGCGATAAAAGCCGCTGGCACGCCATCTACGCAGCGAACAAACATTTAATGGAAGACCCGACCGACCTCAAGCAAGGAATGAAAATAATTATTCCTTAATGAGGGAATTATGCCCTAGAAAATTAGAAAGGGGCGAAGACCTGGATTTATCTAGGTCCCCGCCCCTCTCTGATTTATCGCGATGGATTGACTCTATATTTTTTACTCTTCTTGTGGGGTTGTTCCTCTCCTGACCTTTGTGTGTCGATCAAGAACGCATTCAACTTCGCCATAATCTTGATCACCTTCTGCAACCGGCAGATCCGCTTTGCATGAATACGTCGTATTTGAAACAACTCTCGTCGCACTAAATGTGAGTATCCCCGTACCGTCCATAACTTCTTTGTTGAAAGGCAAGATTCCTCCCGGATCACTTGTTTCACCAAATGCAATAGCAACGAAAGTTCCTTCAATGACGGCAGAAACTACCAACGGGTTTCTCGTTGCCGGACTTCCTGGAACGTTTCCAACAGGAATTTGGTTGCCCCTTTTTGGATCGCCCCAAATCAAGTGAATATTTCCTTTAAGGGTTCTTAGTTTCGGTGGTGGCGGTGGGCCACCAGCTTTCACTATGCCGGACGCTAAAAAAAGCAGAATAAACAAAGGAACTATTTTTTTCATATTGAATTCCTCCTGATAAGACACCAGTTGAGCTTATCCACCACCAAATTTATTTCAATAGGAATTTGGCAGCTAGATAGAAGGAATCACATATTCCAAAATGGGCATGGAGGGAGTCGAACCCACACTCTCCGAAGAGAAACGGATTTTAAGTCCGTTGCGTCTGCCATTCCGCCACATGCCCGATTTCCAAAGAGTGCCGCAGCGCGGCACCTATCTGCATAGCTAACGTCGGCGGGAATTTATCAAATAAGCGCATGAACATAAGACGCGCTGCTCTTTTGATTGTCCTTTTCTCAACGGCGTGCGGCCCCACCATCACAAAACATGTGCGTGTGCAGCGGCATGTTGATAGAAAGCCAAGCGAAGCGTTTCAACATCCGCTTCCGAACGCAAAAGTATTATCGCGTTTCGGCGAGCGCGGTGGCAGCTTTCATACCGGTGTTGATTTGCAGAAAAGTAGAAAAGGGGGTGAAACCGTCTTGTCAGCGCGTGCGGGGCGTGTGATGTCGGTCGGATGGATCAAAGGGTACGGAAACCAAATTCGACTGGACCACGCGGACGGATACCAAACGCGTTACGCGCATTTAAAAACCGTGAAGGTGAAACTGGGCCAGAAAGTGGCCGCTCACGAACCGGTCGGAACGGTAGGGGCGACGGGGCGCGCGTCCACGCCGCATTTGCATTTCGAAATTATTACGCCCGACGGTTATTTCATTGATCCGTTGCTGCTGTTACCATGAATACTTCACGGTGTAGGCAACAACGGATTCACCGTCTTTTGGCACGGGCACTTCGAATTCGATGGTCTGCGCGTCTTTCTTTGTGAATTTTTGAGAGGACTCGAGAACTTTCCAATTGTTCCAGCGGTAAAGATGCTCGACTACGCGAACCGTCGCTGCATCGTCTTTGTGGTTGCGAAGCTTGATTTCAAACGTTTCCTGAAACGAACGTTTGTCTGATAGAAAATTGGTTCGCGTGCGTTCGCCCACCACATCGAACGCATCTCCCATCTTCACGCGAACCTTTTCGTCTTTCGGCGTGTGATCGATGGAATCCTCGCCAATAAACTCCAGCGCGCCGTCCGTATCCTTTTTATAAACGCGGATGCGGCCTTTTGGCAATGGGATTCCTAGGTTGTTGTCCTTTGAGTTCACAAACTCGAGCATCACCCACACTTTCTTTTGACCCTGCGTGCCGTAACTTGCGTCGGTGCGCGTGTACTCGTTCCAATCTTGCATATAAATGTTTTGAGCACCGTCGTAGATAAACAACTTCTTCACCGGCACGTCCGACGCCGACGCCATCTCAATTTGTTTCGTCTCGTTGTTTTTCAGCGTCGTTGGCCGTTGCAGCGTGTACAAGTGATATTCGAAAAAACCTTTCTCCTGAAACTGGGACGCGGCCGCCATGTCTTTCGCCATCTCGTACCTCATTCCCATCGCGCGCGGCGCCGACGGCGCCGGGACGCGATTTACGTCACCGGCCACAAGTTTCAACTTCGCATCAGCGAACGACGCCCCCGAATTGTTTTGGATGGTGACCCATGCGTTCAAATCCAGCTTGTCGTCTTTCGGCGACGTGACGAGCAGATAGTCAGCATTCCAACTCATGCCGGAGGTGAGATAACTAATTTCGCAATTTTGTTCCCCGGATTTTTTCGACGAGACTTTCCATAGCAACGTTGGCCTCGTTAACAATCCTTCGGGCAACTCTGGAAGCACCAAACTGCCGGGCGGGTTCAAATAAATTTTCTTGCCGACTTGAATCACGCGGTTGCCGTTGCTGGTCAGCACAATGCCTTTGATAGTTTCCTTTTTTTCGCCATTCGGACCAGAGAAACGCTCCAGCTCCACTTCTTTGCCCAAGTAACGATCAAGCAATTTTTCCTGGTTAATTAGGTCGTACTGAAAATTTTGCTCGATGACGGCCACGGCATCCGGATCGGACAGCGATTTAAAATGCACGCTCGTGGCATCAATTTGTGACGGCACATCCGCAACCGTTACATCGGTAATTCCGTTGGCGAGCTTGAACTTACGAGTCTCTTTAATGAGGCCGAGATCCTGGTTGTAAACCGTGACATCAACGGCCGCAGCTTCGATGGAAACTGAGAGCAAACCAAAAACGATAAAAAATGCCTTCTTCACATTCCCCCCTTTTATTCTTTCAAACCGTTTCTCATTTCGATTTCATAATGCTGTCGCGCAGCAAACGCCGCTTGTTTGATCTCCGCCGACGATTTTGTGAACAGATCGATCAACCCGGGCTCGCTAAAATTGTTCGCAACGCCCACGAACCGAACGCCCATCATTTGCCTTTGCAACGCCGCAAACATTTGCCGCGCGCCCTGCTTGTTCGCGTAAAACCCTTTATTATCGCTGCGGGCAGTGGCCAAGATTACCATGAGATCAATCAGCGTGAACCGCTCGTCTGAGCTTTCGAGTTGATAGAGATACGCTCCGGTTTCGTGCCAAGCCATTTTTTCGGTTTCCGTTAGAAATCCGCGTTTCACGGCCATCGCCAGTGTGGGCTCTATGTATTTGTGAAATCCTTCGTGATGGCCGACCGTGTCGATAAATCGCGCGCGCAAATCTTTTGTATCAGCAATCGCGTCACGCGTGAGCGCATCAAGCGCGCGCACCGTGCCCGAGCTGAAACTCACACCCGGAGCTAAGAAACTTACCGATTCGGTTTCCAGATACCGCGTGGCCATTGCCACTTCGGAGTCAACAGTTTGACCAAACAACAGCAAATACCCCTGCTCAACTTCAGCATGACCGAGGGCCGGATGGAATTCGTTCTCCACTATCGGTTGCACCTCATACATCACGAAGGTGCTTCCAAGCACGTCGTAACCGTGTTTCTTTTCAATGGTGTACGCTGACAAGTTCAATCGGCCTGTGTTTAATTTTTCGACGTCCAACACGAGATGCAGGCCCCAAAGATGCAACACGTCGTTCAACCGGTCTTTGGCGTCAATTAACTCCACTTCTTGTTTGTTTATCCGAACATTGGAGCCGAGGTTACCGAGCCGATTGAATCCTTCGCTGATGAGCGACGAGTGGAACGTCGAACCCGCATCCAGAGCGAGATTGGCGGTGGCCGCATCGAAATCGCGCGCGCTCGCATAAACGGAGGACGAAAACTTTTGCAAGGACCCGCTCGCGAACGCCATCACGCTTCGGCGCTCGTCGCTTGAGAGTGCCGACACCGTGACGAGAGGCAGCGGCATCATTTCTCGCAAACGCCTCCGCGGATTGGGAACCTTTTTGTCGGGATGGTCGATTAAGTAGATAAACCGCTTCGCGGTAGCAACGGCGGCACGTTCGCTTTCGGTGAGCGGAGACTCCTTTGCAAAAAGCATTGCCGCGCAACAAATCAGCGGTAGAATTAATCCGAGAGCTTTCCGTTGCGACATTTGTTTTATGATAGAAATTGAAAAACTATTTCGGAGGAAATTGTGACTGAAGAAACACACGCACGAGCATTCGACACTTACGAAACCACCGTTGTTGAATCAAAAATCGTGACGCCGCGGAACATCCATTTGCGTTTCCAATTACCCAAGGGCAAAGAGATGCATTTCAAAGCCGGTCAATTCGTGCAGATCTTTGTTCCCCAACCCGACAAACCGCGCCGCACGTCGTATTCGATCGCGTCCTCGCCGCAACATCCGGATTATTTTGAACTCTGCGTGACGCACGTCGAAGGCGGGAAATCGTCCACGTTCTTGCATCACCTTAAGGTCGGCGACAAAGTGACCGCGATGGGGCCGCTTGGAAAATTCACACAACCCGAGCCACTGCCACGCGATGTGGTTTACATTGCGACCGGCTCCGGAATCGCGCCGATGCGCAGCATGATTTACGACGAGATTCATCGAAAGACCTCACGCAAAATGTACCTGTTGTTCGGCAACCGGTTTGATGACGACATTATCTACCAGAAAGACTGGGAAGAACTCGCGAAACAAAATCCGACCTTTAAGGTGTTTTTTACTTTGAGCCGTCCATCGGACCAATGGAAAGGGAGCAAAGGCTACGTTCAAGAAAAAATCGCCGAATTTGTTCCCGATCCGAAGAGCAAGGATTTTTACATCTGTGGTTTGTCGAAAATGATCAACGACGTGCAAGACAAGCTTTTGTCGCTCGGCGTACCAAAAGAACAAATCCACTACGAAAAATACGATTAGGACTGGTGAGTTCTGAGAAGCGTGACCATACTTGGTCATGCGAAAATCACACCGGACTTTTGTTGCCCTTGTTTGCTTGTTCGCCTGTTCGCACGGCGCCCCCTCCTTCCTTTACGCGAAGACACTCGGTCATGACAAAATAAAAGATCGGGATCGCATCATAAATTCGGGAGGCACGGGAAAAGAAAAAAATGGCGTCACGTTTCTTACGAATTTCGAATACCTGACGTTGAGCGGAGCGGCGGACGAGTGGGCCAAGGATGTTGATAGTCTGCAACCGTTTGGGTATTCCACCTCTCACAATGCCCCGCAACCGTATGGATTTCGACTTGGCGCTCTGTTTCCCTACGGCGACAAGTCACTCTGGCAATACGGAGCCAGCATCGGATACATTGAAGGCCCAAGTCTTACGTATTCAATTCAACCGGCGCCCGGCAGCTCCAATTTGTTTGGCCTTAACGGAAATTTTCAAACGCGTTTTATCCGATTGATGGTTGAAGCGTATCGGAAAGTGCCGCTGACAACGAAAATGGCGCTTCGCATCGGTGGCGGCGTGGGAGGTGCCTCGGGCCACATTGGTACACGGCAGACACTCACCATCTCCCAATTTTCGTTCGCTAGTGGCAATGCCGACAAGAACTGGTTTGATGCCACATGGGAAGGATCGGCGAGTTTCTTGTTTACGATAAAATCGTTTGATCTCGAACTGGGTTACAAACTCGCCCGGTTTCCGCAGTTTCAGAAGGCCGATATTTTTCGCGATTTTAAATGGAATCCTTCTATTTTTTATCTCGCCTTCAACTTCTAAAAGAAATTAAAGTCCCCTAAGCTCAAACCAAATCTCGACCCGGCGGTTTTTTGCCATCGCCTCGGGTGTGTCTTCCACCACGAGCGGCATTGCCGATCCTTTCCCTTGCGTGGTGAACTGGCGGCCAGGGAATCCTGTTTTCCTTCTCAAATACAGAGCGACCGCATCCGCGCGTTGTTTCGATAAACGTCGATTCGCGGCATCGGAACCTGTGCGATCCGTGTGACCTTGAACCACAATTCGGAACGGTTTCATTTGCGTGATGGAGTCGGCAATCATGTCGAGTGTCGCCGTTGATTCTTCGGGCACCATGGCCCGGCCGGTCGCGAACGGAATGGTTGATTCTTGAGCCGTTATGTTCAACATGCGCACAATCGGAATCGTCGCCAGAAATTCTTGGTTCTTTCTCATCACGCGTAACGAGCGGACGAGTTCGTCATGAATGGACTGAAGCGACTTTCGCGCGTTGCTTAGCGCGAAGTTTGCCTTCTTGAGATTGGCGCGACGCTCGTTGGCGGCCGCGCGATCTTCGTTCGATACAGTTTTTTTCAAGTTAGTGGCCAGCGCCTCAAAATCGGATACATCTTTTTGATACCCATCCTCTTGGTTGCGCAATTCCTTCTGCAAGTCGACCTGATTTAACAGTTGCCGACTTAATTCCTTGCGCACCGTTGTATCTCGCACATACTCGTTCACGGTGAGACCCGGAATAGAATCCAACCGCATCACTTCAAATTTGAATTTTTTCGCAAATGCGTCATCCCAACGTCCAGGAATGCGCCGACTCTCGGGAACGGTGATCGGCGAGCTAATAACAGGATCCGGCGATGTATCAGCGGTCATTTGCGTCTTGCCATCGAACGACTTCGTGAAAACAGAATGCGGCTTGATCGGCGTCTCTACGCCATCGGCGGACACCACACCGGTACCGGACCTCATGCGCACGGACATTTGCTTCCCATCAAATCCCACCTGCGCTTCCGCATTTTTTACGGTGGCCGCGCCGAGCGGTGTTTCAACACGCAGTTCGTGCCCTTCCTCTGACACGGCGGCCAATGTCCCTTTCTCCAGCGAAGTGACGGCGCGGTCACAACTTTCCACGTCTATTTTTATTTTGATTTGCGAATTCGGATGCACCTCGGCTTTCACGCCGTTCGCGTACACCATCTGCGCGTAGCTGAGCTCCGATGTTCGCAGCATGTCTCCTTCAAACAAATATTTTCCGGCCCACATACGTGTCCATTTTGAAAGATCTCTCTGCGACGCAGAGGACACCGTTCCACGCGTGTTCGTTACAAGCGCTCGGGCGCCAACGCGCGAGCACAGCGCGTCGCGCGCTAAAATATCCATCAATTTTTCCTTCGACGAACGCCAAATACCTTTGTTGGTTTTCCACGGATAAATGGGCAACGCCGCCGCGTTTACCGGCGCACCCTTCGCGGTTGGAGAGGCGACAGATTCACGTTTAATGAGCGTCTTTTGACGCAATTCCTGTTTCGAATACTCGCTCGGAGAAGAAACGTTCCCAACCTCGATATCGAGGGATAGGCGGTGCGTCTGCCCGAGATCTCCAAACGGAATCCACGCATAATTCAGCGATGATCCCGACCAGCCGAACCCGGCGCCCGCAGATATTCCATGCAGACCCTTCACGTCGTTTTGAGAACGCGTGTTAAATCCAGCGCGAAGTGCGACTTCGAACGATCGCCCCACATCAAACGTTGTCTCTGCGCCCGTTCCGAGCCACGGCGAACCATCTGTTGGCTTTACGATATCGGTATTCCAATTAAGGCTGGGCAACAGGCGCACCGCAAAACCCGTGCGCAGCCGTGAAGGCAAAGATTCCTCAACGGACTGGTACGTCAACTTGCCACCGTAATTTTCCGCCACAAACGCCAAAGAAAAAGGACCCAACACTTGATGCAGCCCCGCATTGAATCCAAACGTCGCCGCCGAGTCGGCGATCGTGGATCGCAAAAAGAAGGTGGAAAGCCCGAAACTCGTTCCGGCGATTGATTTTGATACGCCGACACGCCCCACCAGATCGTTCGGCGAATAGGACGATGCCGGAGCGCCCGTGTTGTCGTAGGACGGCACCGAGCCGGCATTGAGATAGGAAATTCCGGCGCCAACCGCGTTTCTGTTTCCAAACGGGTAAACGGCGCCAAGCGTATTGAAAGTGATGCGCTCGATGTAGGTTGTGTGCATGACGGAAACGGTTGGAACATCCGATCGCGACAGCGTGGCCGGGTTGTACCAGAGGCCGTCCGCCCCGGAAGCGGCGGCGCTGTACGCCTCACCGAGCGCAGCGCCTTTCGCTTCTCCAGGAAGCGTCAGAACGGCGTCGTCCGCCATCGCATGAAGCAACAACAAAAACTGAAAAACGAAAACGGAAATTTTCCGCCGCGATTTGCTTCTCATCGCTCAATTCCCAGTTTGATGGTTTTGCTTTCGCCGGAGGAACTCTCGATGTTGATCAAATAGACGCCGCTTTTTACTTGTTCTCCCTCGGAACTCCGTCCATCCCAGCTTAGCGATCCCGCGTCGGAAATTCCGTACGTCAATTCCTTCACAAGATGCATGCCGAGCGTGTAAATGCGAATCGTGCCGGACTCGGTCAGATTGGTGATCATTAACGAGGCCGCGTCAAACCGTGTCGACGACCCAATTTTCCAAGGGCTCGGATAAACCTTGGCTTCGGCAAGCGATGCCGACGCCGGCGATGCGAACAAGGCGTAAACCGAGAAATGATTAACGGTGCTTGTGACGCGCTTGTTAGCGGTATCAATGCGCGCGCCTTGGACCAATTGCCACGTTTGGCTGGTTTCGTTCAGAGTTGCGAGATGAAGATTTGCGGCTCGGAAAGACAGCGAATCAATGATGCCGTCCGAATTGGTGTCGGGATAGTTTATTGCGATCGACGGTGCACCACCAAAACTTGCGGTGTAAGTACCTTGGGATGTGTACGCCGCAAACTCGCGAATTGTGTTTGGCACAAGCGTTAGCCCGGCGAGCGTTCCCGCGGCACTCGCGATGGTTGCCGGATCGACTTTGAGCGGTGTTCCGACCGGGTCAACCGATACGTAGATCCGGGCGTCCGACGGAATGGCATTGGCCGGAAAAAACACGGAGGTCTCTCCTCCACCCGTCGCAAAATTGAGGGACACGGACGCCGTGTAATTTCTAATTGTGACGGCCCCCGTGGACGTCGCGTCTTGCACGGTGAGCAGGTTGAAACCACTCGTAATGGAGTACCGACCGTCGGTATTTTCTATTTCAACGTCCCATGGGAGAGCCCAAGCGCCGGTGAGATCAAACGACGCCGTCATGGCGCTCTGACTCACAACATTCGACGTAAGCGCGGGGATAACAATCGTAGAGCTACGCTTTAGGCGCGCAACGGCGCCGGCTTGGATGTTCGCACCTGTAAGAGAAAAACTTTTCACACCCAAGTTGTTGACGGTGGACGGAGCAATTGTGAAAACAGACGGCGGGGGGATCGGCAACGTCTGCGTGCTAACTTTGACGATCGTCGAAACGATCTTCCCGTCACCGTTCACCGCTTTCACTCGGTAGTAATACAGTTTGTCGGGCGTGAGGCCGGTGTCCGCATAAGGGACAAGCGCCGCGAGCGTGTTCGTGGCCAGCGAAACGTACACCGCATCGTTGGTGGACCGCTCCAGTACAAATGTGGTGCCGACCGGATTTGTGTTGAGCGCCCAGGTTACTGTAAGGGAGGTGACGGCCACGTCAGTGAAACCAAGATTCGAGGCCGACGTGGCATCGGTATAACGAGACGCCGTCGCAGAATCCGCTTGGCCGACGTCGGTCACAGCACGCACAAGCCGCGTGTAGACGGAGTTCGTTGATAACCCCACTTCGATCCACGATGTCGCGGCTTGATTTAATTGGGACGACAGCGCGCCGCCCGTCGAAGATTCGACAATAAATCCGGTTGGGTGATTCACTTTTGTCCACGACCACGTGATGCTCGAGACGCCCAGCGATAAACCGGAAAAATTCGATGGCGTACCAATCGTCCCCCAATTCACAATGCCGCTCGGGTCGTTTTCAAAGGAAGGTCCCGTGTGGGCGCCGGTCGAATCGATCACATCGATATCGGACGTTGGCACGACGAGCGTGTCCAATATCGCGCGGATATTTGTGCTAATGGACACGTCGAAGATCGGGGAATCGACCGTTACGTTCGTCAACGTGACCGGATCAAAGTTAAGCCCGGCCCCACCGGCAATTCCGTCTCGGAAATCCAAGCCTTTGAGATTGACCGGATTCGAATTTGAGCGCATCCGAAATCCGTTTGCGTCCATTGATGAAAAAACCGCGGAGTTTTGAATGTTCACCGTGCCATTCATGTCGACCGCGTAGCGCGTGACGCCGGGAGCCGAGCTCGTGAAGACCGCGGACCCTTGGATGAGCAGTGTTCCGGCATTTGATCGAAACAGAGAGTTGCTCGAAAGAACCATGCGGCTCGTGGCCAAGGCTGGAACTTGAAATTGTCCCTGTGCCGTCAGAGTGAATGTTCCGCCTTGCACATTCACTTGCCCGCCTTGCACAGCGAACACGGCTGTGCCCACAACGACCGGCCCCAGAAACGTCACGCTGCTTGTTCCGATTGAAAATGTTGGCGACCCCGATGTGGAGGCGGGGCCAATGGACGTCGTGCCCGCAACCGAAAGGGCAAAGCCATTTCCGCCGTTCATGTGCACGGTGCTTGCGGTGCCACCGAGAGATAAGTTTCCTGCAATTGATAAGTTCGTCACGGCGGTCACGCCGGTGGCACCGGAACCAGAAACATTGTTGAACGATGTCGATCCGCCCTGGCGAATCTGGTAAATCCCACCAATTTCACTGGCAAAATCGATTTGGCCCGACCCCGCGACAAACGTTCCAAACGAATCATCCCAATTGAAAGTCCCCCCCGCTCCGGTTTGGGTTCCGCCCGTCAATGTGTGAGTGGACCTCATCGCTTCGAAACGACCGGTGCTGATATTGAACGTCCCATCGAGAACAAGGTCGGACACCGCGCGCACGGTACTCGAGGACTGCACGCGAAAATGTTCAAAGTAGCTATCGAAAAGTCCGGACCCCAAACTTGTTTTGACCATGGTAACCGTCTGCAGCGTCGAGCCCATCCACCGCACGGTGCCTCCGGTCGTGGCTCGGAAGCGGCCGCCGGAGTGATTCCAATTTCTAAAAACTTGCACCTCGTGCGAGCCCATCAGGAATTCTCCGGCCTCAATCGTGACAGTGCCCACAATCATGTCGCTCACGGCCACGACACTGCTGGAAAATCCCACTTTCATTTCGAACGAACTCATTTGCGTTGTGAGGTCCCACACGCAACCCTTCGTTGAATTTGTCACGTCGAAACGAACCACGTCGCTGCTGACCGGCACCGTCAGCCCCGACCAATTGTTCGGATTTGACGCCAACGCATCGGACCCTCCACCGGTCCACAGTTTTCCGAACGTGAAGTCTTGGTTGGCTTGATCGGACGTGACATCGGTGTAGGAACGAACCAACGGAGTGAACGCGTAGTTGGCCAATGTTGGGACAACGAGGAAATTGCCGTTCGCGGCGAGGCCCAAAAATGAATAAGCCCCCGCCGCATCGGTGGCCGTCGTCGACGAGAATGTGCCGCTTAAGACAAGGAAAACATTTGCGAGGGGATTACCGTCGAGGTCACGAATGTGCCCCGAAATATCTACCGCATGAAGATTCGGGAGAAGACCAACAAGACAGGAAACGTAAAAAAAAATTTCTTCATGTGGCCTTTTGCGTCGGCTCGAAATGCGCTTTTAGCTTCTTCGCAAGATCGTACGCCGCCTGGTAGCCAACACTGGGTCCGCCAGTCGCGAACGTGGTTGCCATGAGTTCGGCGCTCTGCACGTTGATAATGCGAAGTTCCACATGAAACTTGCTGCCATCCGACGCCATGACGCGCACGGTTCCGGTCAAGACCAAATTAATACCCAAAATTTTTCCGACTTCAACCGAGGTGGCGCTGCTGACAACACCCGATTTCTGGAAATGTTGCTCACGCAGAATGTTGTCGACAACATCTCGGTCCACGACCCGAAACGTGTTTTCAAGGAAACCCGACTCCACCATGTTGCGCCAATTCTGCCGAACAACCGTCAAATCTTCGTCGGCGTAACCGGCCAACTCCATAGGAAGAACAGCAATACGCGGGCGATCCGGCAGCGACAATTCGGGACTCATCGTGGTATTGAGCATCATTTTCTTTGGCATGCATCCAAGACAAAATGCCAACGCCAGTGTTAGGCAGAGGTGGGTTTTCATGATGGAATAAGTATTAAGGAAGGGCGTTCGGCGCGCCAGGTTATGAAGAAAATAAGACAAATAGATTCCGATCGACAAATCAGCCGGAATTCCTATTTCGTTTATTACTTTTTACGTACGGCAGTGATAAACGAAAATTTCAACTTGTCGGCTTTCACGCCGACATCATCCGTTGATTCCGTGATTATGAAATCCTTTTTTAAATCAATCATCGGAAAATACGTATCCCCCGAGATCGTTTCGTGAATCAACGTCAGATAGAGCTTATCGGCGATCGGCAGCGCCGCGTCAAACAACGACGCCCCTCCAATCACAAAAATCTCATCGCTGCCTTTTTGGGAGGCGACCGCATCCGCCAAACTTCCGCAGAGCAGGACTCCATCAATATTAAGAGCGCGATTGCGAGTGACCACGACATTGGTTCGTCCCGGCAAGGGTTTCCCGATGGAATCGTACGTTCTTCGTCCCATAATAATCGGGTGACCCATCGTAATTTTTTTGAAGCGAACAAGATCTTCAGACAAATGCCACGGCAACGTGTTGTTGCGGCCGATGACGCGATCTTCGGTCATCGCGACAATGATAGAGAGCGTCATACGGCGATTGGAGCTTTTATAGCGGGGTGGGGATCGTAGTTTTCGAGAGTAAAATCGTCGAACTTAAAATCAAAGATGGATTTGATCGCTGGATTAATTCTCATTGTCGGCAACGCCCGCGGCGTGCGAGACAATTGTTCTTTTGCTTGATCAATGTGATTCAAATACAAATGCACGTCGCCAAAGGTATGCACGAAATCTCCGGGCGCCAGGCCCGTCACGTGGGCAACCATCATCGTCAACAACGCGTAGCTGGCGATATTAAATGGCACGCCGAGAAACACATCGGCGCTGCGCTGGTACAACTGACAAGACAATCGCCCATCGGTATGAACATAAAACTGAAAGAGCGCATGACAGGGCGGCAACGCCATTTTCTTGATGTCGGACACATTCCAAGCGCTCACAATGTGGCGACGCGAGTGCGGATTTTTCTTAATTTGTTCGACAAGTTCCGCAATCTGGTCGATGCCGGTGCCACCCCAGTTGCGCCACTGCGACCCGTAGACCGGACCCAAATTTCCATCGTTGTCGGCCCATTCGTCCCAAATGGTGACGTTGTTGTCGCGCAGATACTTAATGTTTGTTTCGCCTTTCAAAAACCACAGAAGCTCGTGAACAATTGAACGCAGATGAAGTTTTTTCGTCGTGAGCACAGGAAATCCTTCGGACAAATGAAACCGCAGCTGCGCACCGAACAAGCTGAGCGTGCCCGTGCCCGTGCGGTCGGCCCGTTTCTCTCCGTTTTCGAGAACGTCTTTTAATAGGTCAAGATACTGTTTCATAAATTCTTGTCGTCTGGAAATCTTTAATCCAGGATGATGCTCACTCCGTTTTCTCGTGTTGGCGGCGCCGCATTTCCGCGCTTAAATTCTCGAGGCCTTCCGCATCAAAAATCTTCTCGACGATGGGAAACAGCGCATCTTCTTCTTTAGCGAAATGGGTGTCCAACACAACCTTCAGTTGCGTCGCATAATAATCGAGAAGCGGCTGCTTTTCCGTCGGAGTCTTACTTACCAATTTTAGCAGCGCGTCGATATCTTTGTGCTCTTGATACAGCTCGTCCAAGAAGCGCTTTGCAAATACGGGTTCCGCTTCCATGACCGGAAAGAAAACTTGGTCTTCAAACCAGGCGTGACCAATCACCACGCGCGTCAGCGTGTTATGAACATGCGAAAAACGAGGGTTGCCTGTTTTCCATTCGGTTAAAATCTTTCGAATCATTTTGTGATCCTTCAACAAATCATCGGTTGCTTTGGACATGATCCCTCACTATTTTTCCTGCCTGCATTTCCCATACGCGGGTTGCGATGGACGATACAAAGTTAAGCTCGTGCGTGACGACCAGCATCGTCATGCCGGCGCGCGCCAGTTCCTTCATTACGTCCAACACCTCTTGCTTCATGGCGGGGTCGAGCGCACTTGTGGGTTCGTCAAACAAAAGTACTTTTGGTTTTTGTGCGAGCGCACGCGCGATCGCCACGCGTTGCTGCTGACCGCCCGAGAGCTGTGACGGATAATTGTGCGCTTTGCTACTTAAGTGCACACGCTCGAGCAACTCTTTTGCGTGGGCGGCCGCCTCTTCCTTTGGCACACCCGCGACCACCTGCGGTGCGAGCACAATATTCTCGAGCGCGGTTAAATGCGGGAACAAATTGAACTGTTGAAACACCATGCCAACGGACGCTCGCAAATCGCGCAGCGCCCCTGCGCGGCCGTGGTTCATGCCCGGAACCAGCTCATGCCCGGCAATCTCGATATTCCCCTCATCAAACGATTCGAGATAATTCAAACAACGCAACAACGTGCTTTTGCCCACACCGGACGGTCCCGTCACCGCGACAACCTCTCCGGCATTCACGGACGCGTCCACGCCCGCAAGCACCTCAAGAGAGCCAAATTTTTTAACGAGTCCGCGAATGGTGATCATATTGAAGTCGCTTTTCTAGGTTGCGAGCCATCATGGCCAACGGAAAACTCATCACGAAGTAAAGCGCCGCGCACAGCACGCCCGGAATAAGCCAACCGCGCATATCGACGGCCGCGATCGTCATGCGTTTCGTGAGTTCCACCACCGCAATAACGCCCACCAGCGACGAGTCTTTCAGCAACGCAATGAAATCGTTTGTCATTGGAGGAAGCGCGATACGAAAAGCCTGCGGCATAATAACGTGACGTAAGGTTTGCCAGGTGCTGAGACCCAACGAATGCGCGGCCTCCGACTGACCGCGCGGAATGGCCAACATCGCCCCTCGATAGATTTCGGATTCGTACGAGGCGTAGTTAAGTCCAAGACCCAAAACGCACGCCTGCAACGCTCCAAGCTTTATGTAGGGAGCAATTCCAAAATAGAGCACATATAGCTGCAACAACACCGGCGTCCCCCGAAAAACTTCCACATACGATGCGGCGAGAAACCGAAACGGCTGGCGTCCGTACACGCGCGTGGCGGCCAGCGCAAAACCGAGCGGTACCGCCAATCCAAAAGACGCAAACGAAAGTTGCAGCGTGGTCAGCGCTCCTGCAAGAAAAAGCGAAAACTGATCCCAATCGAGCGTGCGATGGCGGTTCACCTTCGAGATTTCCGGCAGCGGCTCCAACTGCTTTTCATCCCACAAATTCCATTTCGTGAGAATCGATTTCATTTTGCCGTCTTTGAGCATGGCCTCCAGCGCACCGTCGATTTCAGCTTTTAAAGCCACATCTCCTTTTCTCATAAGGATCACGTAGACGCCGCGGGCAACCTCATCGGGCAAACACCGAATTTGCGGCAGCGGACATCCGTAGCGGTCGGCAATGATGCTCTCAAGCAAAACGCCGTCCAACTTTCCGTTGGCCACGTCCAAGTATGGTTCTTGCACGCCTTCGTAAATTCCGCCGTAACTGGCGGGATCGAATCCGTTTGCCACAAGCAGATCGTACGCGAACGTTTGATTCAAAGTGCCGATACGCTTTCCTTTCATATCGGTTAACGATCGGAACGGTGCGTTTTTCCGAACCGCGAGTTTTTCCACGTAAATAAAATACGGTCGCGACATCAGCACGCGTTCTTGGCGGTCGGTGGTGGCTTCAAGCCCGTTCATCGCGACGTCGAAATCGCCACGCTCGAGCGCCGGCACAAGATTGGACCACGCGTTCTGCTTAAACACCGGGGTCACGCCCAGCCGTTTGCCGATCTCGTTCATGATATCGGCTTCAAAACCAATTAATTCTTTTGGGTTCTCCGGATTTTCAAACACGTACGGCTCGCCGCCCTGAATGTCGCCGCCCCACGTCAGCGTGCGGCTCGCGCGTATTTGCGCAAGCGTATCCGCGTGTACGATCCCAAACGAAAGTGCGGCCAGCACAAACGAGGTTAAAAAAATTTTTTTCATCAAGCCGATTGTATGCAAACCGCTGACGTTCCTTCAATTTATCCTTGAAATTTGACGACGGACCGTTAGATTAAACAGGTAGAAAAATATGGCCGAATTGGACAAATACTTCAAACAATTGTGCGCGATGGAAGGCTCTGACCTTCATCTCAGCACCGGCCGCCCACCGATGGTGCGGGTGCGGGGCCAAATGAAATCCCTCGACGAACCGGTTCTCACAAGTGAAATGATGAAAACCTATCTCATGGAAGTGGCGCCCAAATCGCGCTGGGAATTGTTTACGCAGGCCGGCGACATTGATTTTGCGTACGAATTGGCTGGCGCGGCCCGCTTCCGTTGCAACTACTTTATCGACAACAAAGGCATCGGAGCCGTCTTTCGGTTGGTTCCGCCCAAAATCATGACGCTTGATCAATTGGGACTGCCAAAAGTCATCAAAAAGTTCTGCTATCTCACGAAAGGCCTCGTGATCGTAACCGGGCCGACCGGCAGCGGAAAATCCACGACGTTGGCGGCGATTATCAATCACATCAATACGGTCCGCACGGAACACATCATCACGATCGAGGATCCCATCGAATTCGTTTATCCGATGAAAAACTGTCTAATCAATCAACGCGAAGTGCGGCAACACACGAAAGATTTTAAAGTTGCCTTGCGCGCAGCGCTCCGCGAAGACCCCGATGTCGTTTTGATCGGCGAAATGCGAGATGCCGAGACAATTGAAACCGCCATCGAAACCGCCGAGACGGGACATTTGGTTTTTGCCACGTTGCACACAAACACGGCGGCCTCAACCGTTGACCGCATCCTCGACATGTTTCCGGCCGATCGCCAAGCTCAAATTCGTTCGCTGTTGTCGACAACCCTGCTGGGGGTTGTCTCGCAAGTGATTTGCCAAAAACAACCGGAAGGTCGCGTCGCCGCATTCGAAATACTTTTGTCGAGCCCTGCGATCTCGAGCCTGATCCGAGAAGGGAAAACGTATCAGATTCAATCCACCATTCAATCGAGCGGTGCGCAAGGCATGCGAACGTTAAACGAAGCGCTTATTCGGTTGGTGAAAAAAAATCTTATTCATCCGCTCGAGGCGTACACAAAAGCCACCGAAAAAGAAGACATGGAGCAAAAACTGCGCAGCGCCGGATTTCAGGTTAACGATAATATTTTGGAAGAGTACTTCAAGAGCACCCACCCGCACTAAAAGGTCGCGCTGGAATGTCTTTGTCCAGCGCCCATTTAAACCGAACGATGGAAATGGATCTTGGCTTAAGACACGCCAGGATGACGGCTACGCCAGCGAAGGCTGTCCGTTTCTTGGCAGGTCGGCGAGCGCCTGAAACGTATAAATCCCACTGGAATGTCCGTCGCTGAAGCGGAACCCCAATGCGTACTGACCGACCACCTGCGCGTCGAGAATTTTGATGTCGGACGGAACGGCTTCGGGCTTCAATATCCGTTCTCCGGTAAATTCGTGTTGGCATGCGGCACAGCGGCACGCGAGCCGCAAATCGCGCGCCGCGTGTTCGGTGATCGATCCATCCTTCCAGTGAAGCTTTATGTTTTTTCCGCCGTCGCCGAGTTCAAATTTTTCGACTTGGGCGTTGCTCTTTGAGAAACTCGCGATGCTCACTTGCGCGGCCAATTTCTTCACAATGTCTTTGTAAACCTTTGCGACCGAAGAGTCGGGAGCCGCAACCACCACTGGCACGCCGCGATCCGCTTGCTCGCGCACCGACTGATCGAGCGGAATTTTTCCGAGCAGCGGAATTTGGAGCCGCTTCGCCGCTTGTTCCACACCGCCATTTCCAAAAATATCTTCCCGTTCACCGCAATGCGAGCAAATATGGAAGCTCATATTCTCGACGATTCCCAAGATGCGCACATTCGTGGTCTCAAACATTCGAAATGTTTTTAATGAAATTGTGAGGCCCAAATCCTGTGGCGTGGACACAAGCACAGCGCCGGTAATCGGCGTCGACTGGACCAGCGTTAAATGAACGTCTCCGGTGCCTGGCGGAAGATCGACGAAAAGATAATCGAGCTCCCCCCACTTCGTATGAAACAGCGCCTGCTGCAGCGCGTGGTGCGCCATGGGACCGCGCCAAATGAGCGGCTTGTCTCCGGGAGCCATAAAGCCCATCGACATATACTTCACGTTGTGCGCGAACGCCGGAACCACTTCGTTGTTCGGTCCGACCTCGATACCGGCATCGGGGCCCATCATAATGGGAACCGTTGGTCCATAAATATCGGCATCCAACAGGCCCACTTTTGCGCCCGTTTGCGCCATCGCGGCGGCGAGATTAACGGCCACCGTTGATTTTCCGACGCCCCCCTTGCCGCTCGCTACAACAATAAAATTCTTCACGCCTTGAATGGCCGACTTGTCTTCACCCAGGCTCTTGCGCACCTCGGCCGTCATTTTCACGTCCACCGATTTAACGCCGGGCAATTCTTGAACCACACGTTTCGCCTCCACCTGCATGTCGTCCCGCACCGGACAAGCGGGCGTGGTCAAATTGATCTCAAACCCAACATTGCCACCGGAGATTGTTAGATTTTTGATGAAACCCAGACTCACAATGTCACGGTGCAAATCAGGGTCTTCGATTTGGCGAAGCGCCGCCAATACGTCTTTTTCGGATGTCATAGATGTTACGGGGCGGAGCAGGGACTCCGTCCCTATGTACGCCTGCCTTTGGGGTTAGTTCGTGAACATCAGGCGAGAGGAGGAAACGCCGAGCGTCCCGCACAACTGACTCCACTCTTCCGACGCCTTGTGCAGCCGTGCGCGCGCGTGCGCCAATTCGTCTTTCATTACCTGAAGGCGCGCGTGCATTTGCGAGTTAAAAGCGGATAACTTTTCCGCTTTGAGCCGCTGGTATTCGACCTTCAACGTCAATAGATGCGCATAAGCTTCTTCAATTTTCATCCGACCGGCGACCACCAATTCATGGGGAACATGGCGCTCTCGGACTGCCTCCGCTTCCAATTTCTTAAGCATGCGCTTTTCGTCCATTTTCAATTTTGTGCGCAGAATCGTTTCGTTCGGAATCTTTCTCAAATTGTACGTGGTACCCGATTTCTCCAACAATTTAATAAGCCATTTGGTCGGATCCCAATGGTAAGCCTGAATGCCGTTGCGATAATCGGACGGAAATTTATGGTGATAGTTGTGATAGCCTTCTCCATACGTAACAAGGGCCAAAAACCAACTGTCGCGCGACGTGTTTTGGTCGGAGTACGGCCGTTTCCCGAATAAATGCGCGAACGAGTTAATCGAAAACGTGAAGTGCTGATTCATGACCGTGCGGAACACGCCGGCGACAAACAAACCGCCGAACCAGTCGCCCCACAACGAACACAGAATCGTTGGAAAAACAAGTCCGACCAGGATGCCCAGCGAAATACCGTTTCGGTGTTGAAACATCACGAGAGGATCTTTCTCAAGGTCGCCGACATTGTCGTACACATGATCGGCGTCGTACTTAAGCATCACCCATCCCATATGCGCGTACCAGAAACCCCGTTTGATGTTGTACGGATCTTTATCGGTATCCACAAACTTGTGATGGTTGCGATGATCCGACGCCCAACGGAGCGCGGTGTTTTCAAAAGCGGCGGCGCCAAAAAGCAACATGAAAAGTTTGTAGGCGGGATTCGCGTCGTAACTTTTGTGTGAAAAGAGCCGATGGTAGCCAGCTGTGATCGCGAGACCGGTGGCGGCCGTCATGAAGAGGAAGACTGCGAATGTGCCCCAGTTAAAGTAATCGTTTGCAAACCAAAGAATGGTGGCCACAACACCCACCAGCGGCGTTACAACCAAAAAGGTTGTGTTCATCCAATCGATCCGACTTAAAAATTGCTTAATGTTATTTTTCAAAGGATTTCCTCACTCGTAGATTTCGTAGGGACCTGCGTCCGACAAATAAATTTTGCGGCAAAATCAATTCATTTCCATGGGAGATTGAATGGTGTAGATTGTAGCAACTATGTATGTTTTCGTCGAAGAAAATCCAAATTGCGGCGCCGACGAGCGCGTATTTCCAACCCGTGGCGACAAGCGCGAAGTAGCAAAAGTGAACATTAACGACCGTTCGGGTGGCAATCCGAGCTGGTGCGACGTGATAGCCGTGGATGACCCGGGAACATTCGCGCCCGCGTATGCGCAACGTATGGACGATTCGAGCGACGGCACGGCCTGGCTTGTTTTCGGCGGAAACTGGGGACTGCGCTTTCGACGCCCCGATGAAACCAGCGAATGGTCAATGAGTGAAAAATCGCAATGGGGACTTCCGTTTCTCGTGCTCGATAGCTCGGGCACCGCAATTCAGTTTCGCTAGCGCTTCCAAAGTTTGTCGCGGTACAAATTATAAACCTGCCGCGGTTGGCGAATGAGCGGTGCGCCGCTGCCGTCCCCCAAGCTCATCAAGCCGTACCACTCTTCGCTGGCCCAGCCATCCTGAAATGCCATGGGGAAATCTCGCTCGGTGCTGTGTTCGTCCCAGCCGCCGTTGTTGCTTTTCCACCACTCGTCCGAATACTCGAAGATGACGCCGCCAATCGCGTTGCCCTCCGCACGGCCACCGGCACGGTGGAACTCGATATCTTCCCAGTTTCCCTGATGATATTCGGCTTGCGCCTTCTGGTCTTCTTTTTCTTTGCGGGAGTCCCAAGCGTCCACACCGTATTCGGTGATCAAAACGGGCCGGTCATAAGATTCTTGAACGGTCGTCCACACGGTCCCAAAACCCTGTGGGCCACGGTAAAGATTGGCGCCGTAAATATCGACGGCGGGCGCGTATTTCTTGTGCTCGTCGAGATTGATCAATTCCAAATTTCCCACGCCCACCGGATGTTCCGGATCCAAGCGGTGAATTAATTCGGCCATTTCGTTCACGAACGTGAGATACGCCTGAACCTGCGTGCTCGCCTTTGTGCGCGTGGCGTTCACACCGCTGTAATCGGACGGCATCATGTTTTCGTTTCCGAGCAGCCACATCAGAACGTACGGCTCGCTCCGATGATCTTTCACGTACTCGGTGATGATGTTTCGCATGCGCTCCAACTGAACGGGATCGGTGTAGTCGGTCCCGGTCTCCCAGTTCGCACCGGAGCCAATGGTGTAAGCGCCCAAGAAATCTCCCATGATGACCGAAATCCCGTACTTATCATGCAGATCACGCAAAAGTTTCTTGTTAAATTCGCCGGCATCGTATTCGGTTCCTTCGGAGGCGCGGTAAATGCGAATTGCGTTCGCGCCCATGCGACGCAGAAGTTCAAAATCTCCGACTTCCGGTTCATTGGAATCCTGTCGATTGTTTTTGTTGGCGTCGACCCACGACTGATACGGCGCGTCGGGACTGCCGTCTTCGTCGGCGTCTTCAAACATCCATTTAAGACCGTAGCCAGAGAGATGTTTGCCGATCGGCGTCGGCATGTAGGTAACGCCATGGATCATGAACGGTTTTCCGTCGACGATCAGTTGCCAATGCTGGTTTTCGTATTGAACGAGATGCACGTTACCATAGCCGCGCTGATTGATCACTTTAAGGCCCGTTAGATCGACCGGCTTTCCGACCACCGGTTTTTCCCAGCGACCCGGCGCGATAATAAATTCGTCGTTCTGGAGATTGGTATCGTTGCCGTTCTTCACTTTGAACCGCGCCCCCACAAGTCGGACCCCAACCTCAGGATGCCGCTGCGTGACCAATTCAATTTGGTTTAACGCTTCGTTGGCCACGTACCAAACAAACGTGTGATCCGCTGACCAGCACGGTTCTTTCGGGAAATTAATGAGCACCGCGTAAAACGCTTTAAGCGCCTGCTTGGTATGCCCGGCTTCGGCCAATGCTTTGCCGGAAAAAAGAAGCTTGGTACCCGGTCCCACTTCGCGCGCGGTCGCCCAAATATAAAAATCGTTCTGCGGATTGCCGGAATTCACGTAATCCCACTGGTTGTAGTCCCCGGGATTTTTCTTTTTCCATTTGAGAAAGTTTTGATCCTTCGACAAACCGTTACCATTCGGGTACAAACCTTCTCCCATTGCCCGCCCCAGACCGGGACGATCCGTAATCTTGTACCTAAAGTCTTTCGTGCCTTCGCCGGAAAACGTGCCGTACTTTTTGTAGTCCACCGGAAATTCGGTGCCTTGATCGGGAAGCGGAAAAGACGGACCCGCGGCGAAAACGGATCCCGCTGTCGCCAACAAAAGAGCGATTCCCGCCCAGTTATTTTTTTGCGCCACAGGATTCCCTTATGATCAGTTCGGGCGGCGGCACTTCGTCAAGAATGCTTTTGGGCATAATCGGACTCTGCGCTCGGCGAATGACATACTTGGTTCCAAGCTCGGCCATCGTCTTGATATCGTATCTGACGGTCGTTAGTGTTGGGTTCGTCCAGTCTGAGGTTTCCAAATCATCCATACCGACAACCGCCACATCGCTCGGCACGTTTTTCTTTAGCGCCTTCAACGCCCGTAGAACTCCGTAGGCCATCACATCGCTCCCGGCAAAAATGGCGGTGACCCCGGCATCCACAAGATTGGCCGTCACCTTTTCGGCTTGCTCGGAACTGAAATCACCTTGCACAATCCAATTTTGGTCGATTGCGATGCCTGCTTCTTTCATCGCATCGTTGTATCCCCGCGCGCGGTCCCGGCCGTGTGAAATTTCCGGGGAACCGGAAATATGGCCAATTTTCTTGTGACCCAATTTCAGCAAGTGCTCAACCGCCATCTTGGCGCCGGCGACATCGTTGGCTTTCGCCACCGGCAAATCCACACCATCGGCGGTAGCCCCCACCAACACAAAGGGATACGGCTCCTTTTCCACTTCCGATAAAAATTTATCGTTGACGGAGGCGGCCACATACAGCATTCCATCGGCGCTTTGCTCGCGCAGCATTCGCAGATAATAACGACGAGCGAGGAACACTCGGTTCGCGGCTTCGACAATCATCTTGTAACCGGCCGGTTGTGTTTGGGAATGGATTCCCTGCAGCGCTTGGTAATAAAAAGGTTTGTTTTTCTCAAACGCGAATTCCGGAAGTATCACGGCAATCGTTCGTGAGGTGCGACGCGCCAAACTGCGCGCAAGCACGCTTGGGCGATATTCCATCGCTTTAACGGCCTGGAGAACTTGGCGTGCGGTATCCTCGGGAATGCGCGCGTCGCCGGATAAAACAAGGGAAACAGTCGAGATAGAAACGCCGCAGCGAGCGGCGACGTCCCGCATGCGCACGCGACTCCGATTTGGGGATGGAGAACGGGTCATAGAGCCTCCTTATCCGACACAAACTTAACCATGTTTAAAGATCGGGATCGCATTCTTGTCGATGCGCGCCAAACGGAGCTGCTCGGCCTGGATGATGGCCGAAACGTTCTTCACCGCCGCTTCCAAATCGTCGTTCACAACCAAGTAGTCGTAATGAGATAAGTACGTGAGTTCCTTGCGCGCGTTCGCAATGCGTCTGTCGCGCGTCGCTTGGTCGTCCGTGGCCCGCTTCGTCAAGCGGTTGACTAACGCTTCCCAGGTCGGCGGTACCACGAAAACAAAAATACCGTTCGGATAAATTCCTTTGACAGAGAGAGCGCCCTGAGGATCGATCGTAAGGATGACGTGTTTGCCTTCCGATAATTTCTGTTCAAGCGCGGACAATGGAGTTCCATAGCGGTATCCGTGCACTTCGGCCCATTCGAGAAAGTCGCCTTGCTCGATCTTTTTTTTAAATTCATCAACGGTACAGAAGAAATAGTCTTTTCCATTTATTTCACCGGCTCGTGGCGCGCGCGTGGTGCACGAAACGGATAGCACGGTTTGTGGATTGGATTTTACGACCTCCGCAGCAATCGTGGATTTGCCGGCGCCGGACGGCGCGGAGATAACGACGGGAATGCCCTTATGCATTTTCGGATCGTATGAATTTTAGTGCGTGCTGAAAATCATCCGGCAACGGCGCTTCGAATTTCATGGCGGCGTTTGTTTCCGGATGATGGATCTCTAGTTTCGCTGCGTGCAATAAATGTCGCGTGATGAAATCGAAATTGGAATCTTTTTGGCCGTACACGTGATCCCCAAGAATGGGATGGCCGTAACTTTCGAGATGCACGCGAATTTGGTGTGTCCGACCCGTTAGCGGCTGCAACTCCACGAGCGTTGCCGTTTTTCCAAACCGCTCGCGCACGAAAAATTTCGTGCTGGCCCACCGTCCTCGATCGGAGGATACAGCGAAGCGCTGCCGCTTTCCCGGATGCCGGGCCAAATGAGATTCAATTGTTCCCTCATCCACCGGCATGGCACCGCGCACGAGCGCCAAATAGGTCTTTTTGGTCGAACGGTTCGCGAATTGTTTGGAAAGTTTCGAATGCGCTTCCGGATTTTTCGCGAGCACAATAACGCCGCTCGTATCGCGATCCAACCGGTGCACGAGGCCGGCGCGGCTTTCTTCGGGCCACGGCCCTTGCTGAAATTTTGGCCGCAAAATTTCGACGAGCGTGTTTCCATCCAAATGACCGGCCGCGGGATGAACCACAATGCCAGCCGGCTTGTTGATAACGATCATCTCATCGTCTTCAAACAAAATTGGGAACGGAATCGGAATATCGGCTTTTGGAAGCGTCGCTTTTTCTTGTTTCGGCCACGTTACCACGACCGTTTGTCCGCGCTTTAATTGATGATGCGGAGACACCGGGTGCGTGTCCACCGTGACGAACCGTTTATTGATGAGCTTTTGGAGCGCCGTGCGAGACCAGTTAGAGAACTTCGCGGCGAGGAACCGATCGAGTCGGCCTTCGTCCTCAATGCCGATTTTTATCGTGACGTTAGAAGGATTCTTTTTTTTGTGCATGAACAAACAACCAAACGCCGCCGACCGTTAATAAAATAGCCACAAGCTGGCTCGGCGAAACACCAAGCCGATAAAGCCCACGATCGTCGCCGCGTAGAAATTCCATGAAGAAGCGAAACACGCCGTACGAAACGAGGTACAACGACGTCAGCGTTCCTCTCTTGAGCGGTCGCTTGCTCAGCGCGAACAATCCGAGAAAAAGAACAAAGTTTCCGATCGATTCATATAGTTGCGTCGGGTGAAGCGCAAGAAAGCGCGGCGCCAACGACGCTGGGTTTGTAAATGTAAGGGCCCAGGGCAACGTCGTTTCTTTGCCGTAGCAACAACCGGCGGCCAGACACCCGAGACGTCCGATCGCGTGGGACAACAAGAGCGGTGCTGCAAACGCGTCCGTCAGCAACAAAAGCGGTACACGGTGCCGACGCGAAAAGATGACAAGCGTGGCAATTCCGGCCAACACTCCGCCGTAAAAAACCAAACCACCTTCCCAAATTCGGAAAAAGGAATATGGGTCGGCACGCAGGTCTGCAAAATTGTCCACCGCAAAATACACGATACGTGCGCCAAGAATTCCAAACACCATGAGGCGGAATACCAACGGATCCAAAAGCGACACCGGAATTCTCAAACGTTCAAATTGGATTTTTGAAACGGCAAGCCCTGCCAAAAATCCTAGCGCGACCATGAGGCCGTACGTGTGAAGTGTGATGGGGCCGATATTAAACAGGATTGGACACATGTTTTTGTCGGTAGGCGCGCCACAAAAGCAACGCCGCGCCCACGCAGATGGACGAATCGGCCACGTTGAACGCAGGCCAATGATGCGCGCCAATATAAAAATCAAGGAAATCCGTCACTTGCCCTCGAACGACGCGATCAATGAGATTCCCGCTCGCACCGCCGAGCACCATTGCAAGCACGAACGCGGTAAATCGGTCTTCTTTGAGAAGACGCAACGCGTAATAGAGAAAGAACCCGAGAACAACGAAGCCAAGTCCAATGAGAACGTAATTCCATCCTTGGAAAAGACCGAACGCGATGCCCGTGTTCTGCACGTGCACAATGGAAAAAACAGGAAGCACGGGAATCTCGGCGCCAAGCGGAAGTTTTGTGCGAATAAAATTCTTCGTTAGAAGATCAAGGCCAAAGACGGCGAGCAGGATCGAAAAAAAAGGAGCCACCGGCGATTACTTCACGGTCAAAGCGCCGACCGCGTCCACGCAGCGGCCGCACAAGGTCGGATGCTCGCCGTTTTGCCCAATGTCCGATCGATGTCGCCAGCACCGCTCGCATTTCGCGAACGATGAAGCGGTAACAGAAACCGCCTCGTGGCCCCCGTCCGTCGCATGAAACTCCGCCATTTGCAACACGAAAGGCCAATCGGAAATCGATTTCACAACGACCTTCTGAGCATCGGATAACTTCGCCGTATTTAATTTTACGGACGCTTCCTGCGAAGACTTGAGCACATTGGCCTTTCGTTGCTTGTCCAGCTCATCGTTGATAAGCCCGCGCACTTCGAACACCCGCTGCCACTTCTCGTTTAACGCAGTATCTATTTTTATCGGTGGCAAGTTTTTGATTTGGTCCAAGAAAACGCTATCGGCCAACGACGCGTCAGACGTTTTTCGTAAAGACAAATAGGCTTCCTCGGATGTGAATGACAACAGCGGCGCCAACAACACCGAGAGTCCACGCGCCAACTGGCAGAGCGCCGTTTGCACGCTTCGGCGCAACGGCGAGTTTGGACTTTCGCAGTAAAGGCGATCTTTTAGCGCATCCAAATAAAATCCCGACAACGGCACCGCCGCAAAACGATTCAACTCGCTCAGCACGACATGGAATTCGTGGGCGTCGTACGCCTTCATCACGCGCTCTTTCATTTCTTCAAAGTGGGAGAGAATCCAACGGTCGACTTCTTCCATTTTGTCGAACGGCACGCGATGCTCCGCAAGACGAAAATCGGCGGTGTTCTGAAGAAGGAATCGGAACGTGTTTCGGAAACGGCGGTACACATCGATCATGTGTTTCACAATATCCTGCGACAACCGCACGTCTTCGCGGTAATCGCTCATCGCCACCCACAGTCTCAAAATATCGGCACCGTATTTCTCAATAATTTCTTGTGGCGCGATCACGTTGCCGAGCGATTTCGACATCTTGTGACCTTTGCCATCCACGACAAAGCCGTGCGTCAGCACCACATCGTACGGCGCCTTGTTGCGCAGCGCCACCGATGGTATCAGCGACGTTTGAAACCAACCGCGATGCTGGTCCGAGCCTTCGAGATACATCACCGTTTGTGGTTTGGGTTCCGCAAAATCCTTTTCGATAACAGCGTGCCACGACACGCCGGAGTCAAACCACACGTCCAAAATGTCCATTTCTTTTTCGAATTCCGCAGCGCTGCAGTGCGGGCATTTCAAAAAGTTCTGGGATTTCAAAAATTCTTCAACCGGCGTTTCGTACCACGCGTTCGTGCCTTTCTCGCGAATGAGCTCCACGATGGCCGCATTCAATTTGTTTTCGTTAACCGATCTTTTGCACTTCTTGCAGGTAACAACCGCAATCGGCGCGCCCCAATGCCGCTGACGCGACAAACACCAGTCCGGACGCGTCTCGACCATGCCTTTGATGCGGTGCACGCCATACGCGGGTTCCCACCGCACGCGATCAATCTCGGACAACAATTGCTTGCGGAAATTTTCGCTCACTTCCAAAAACCACTGCTCGGTGGCACGAAAGATGATGGGGTTTTTGCAACGCCAGCAATGCGGGTACGAATGCGTGAACGCGTGATGCGCGATCAAATTATCGCCAAGCAACTCCATCACCGCTTGGTTTGCATCTTTAAGCACGTGCTTGCCGACGAGCTCTTCGCGACCCACGGTGTTGTCAAACTGCCCGCGCTCGTCCACCGGAGAAAGAACGTCAAGCTTGTACTCCTGGCCGACCGCGAAGTCTTCCATACCATGACCCGGCGCGATGTGCACAATGCCGGTCCCATCTTCCATCGTGACGTACGTCGCGTTCACAATGCGTGAAGTTCGCCCGTGCAACGGATTGGTTGCCGTTTTTCCTAAAAAATCTTCTCCCTTTTTCTTTATCGAGGGATTTACAGCAGCGGACCCAAATTTCTTTTCAAGAAGTTTCATCGCTTTGTCTTTTAATTTTTCCGCAACGATGTATTCTCCGCCTCCGGCATCTACGGCGATGTAAGTTTCTTCCGGATGAAATGCGAGCCCTGTATTCGCGGGCAATGTCCAAGGCGTGGTCGTCCAGATAAGGACGTATTGATTCGCCGAATCCTGAAATTTGAACCGAACGTACACCGAATCGGATTTTTTCTCGGCGTATTCCACTTCGGCTTCGGCGAGCGCGGTTTCATCAAACGCGCACCAATATCCGGGCTTGAGTCCCCGATAAATGAAACCTTTCTTCTGCAATTCGAAAAACGTTTCGACAATCGCCGCTTCGTAATCTTTTTTGAGCGTGAGATACGGGTTTTGCCAGTCGCCGAGCACGCCCAGGCGAATAAAATCGGCTCGTTGTTTGTTCACCCAGTTCATTGCGTAATCGGTGGCTTTTGCGCGAAGTTCGGTGCGCGTCACTTGGTGTTTGTTTTTGCCGAGCTGCTTGAACAATTGGTGTTCGATGGGTAGACCGTGACAATCCCAACCGGGTTTGTACGGCGAGCGAAAACCCGCCAACGTTTTGTATTTCACAACAAAGTCTTTAAGAACTTTGTTTAGCGCGTGGCCCATGTGGATGTCGCCGTTCGCGTACGGCGGGCCATCGTGCAGCAAAAAGGTGGGATCTTTTTTGTGTTGGTCTTGAAGGCGCTCGTAAAGCCGCGTTTCTTCCCAACTCTTCAACATCTGCGGTTCACGGACCGGGAGGTCCGCTTTCATCGGAAAGTCTGTTTGGAGTAAGTTAACGGTTTTCGAGTAGTCCGTTACCTTCAGGGAATCGACTCCATGATTTCTTCAAGCTCTTCTTCGGGACGGCCTTCAATCTCAACCGTCTTCTCTTTTCCTTTTTCACCGCGCAGAATTTTTACGAAGTTGCCTTTCACATCGAAGAACTCGGACAAAAAATCTTTCAACTCGTCGTTGGCGTGTCCGCCAATGTCGTCGCAAGTAAGTTTCACGCGAACCGTGGATCCGATGCGGCCGGCAATTTCCGTCCAGGTGGTTGATTTGGGGATGACGCGCACGCGAATGATCATGAAGTCTCCTTGGTTTACTGAATTACCGAATCTGTTTCTTTGTCGAAAAATTTCGCGTTTTCCAAATGGAAAACGACGTTGATATTCTGGTTTACGTAGGCTTGGTTGTCCGGGCTCACACGAATAACGACCGAATTTCCGAGCGCCGACAAATAAAGATATTTTTCCGCGCCCATCGGTTCCACCACTTCGACCGTCGAAGAAACGGTGCGGCCCTTGCCGCTACCTTGGTAATAAACCTTATCGTAAATATCTTCCGAGCGAATTCCCATGACGATCGTCTTGCCCGCATATCGATCGAGCGATTTTTTAATTCCGTTCGTTACTTCCAAAAATCCGGACGATCCGTTCTTTCCGATGGCCAAATGAAGCGCGTCTCCAGACTTTTGAACATCGACGTCAAAGAAATTCATCGGAGGATTTCCAATGAAACCCGCCACAAATTTGTTCTTCGGTTGGTTGTAAATCTCGAGTGGCGGCGCCACTTGTTGCACGGTCCCATCTTTCATGAGAGCAACGGATGTGGCGAGTGTCATGGCTTCCAATTGATCGTGTGTCACGTAAATGATCGTTGTCTGCAAACGTTTGTGAAGCTTTGCGATCTCAAGCCGCATGTGCACGCGCATCTTTGCGTCGAGGTTCGAGAGCGGTTCATCGAACAAGAAAACTTTTGGTTTGCGCACGATCGCGCGACCAACGGCCACGCGTTGGCGCTGACCGCCAGAAAGCGCCTTCGGTCGACGATCCAACAAATGAGAAATCCCCAAAATTTCCGCCGCTTCTTTCACGCGCACATCGATTTCGCTTTTTGGCATGCGCCGCAATTTCAAACCGAAAGCCATGTTTTCGTAAACGGTCATGTGCGGATAGAGCGCGTAGTTTTGAAACACCATCGCGATGTCGCGATTTTTCGGCGGCACTCCGTTCACGAGACGATCATCAATGTAAATTTCGCCGTCACTGATGTCTTCGAGACCGGCAATCATGCGCAGCGTCGTGGACTTGCCGCAACCGGAGGGACCAACCAATACGTAGAACGATTTGTCGGGGATAACAAGACTCACGTCTTTTACCACCGCCAAATCACCGTACTTCTTCCAAATATTTTTTAAGGTTACTTGTGCCATTTTCCGAGGGGAAACGAGGGTTAGAGTGCGCGGAGTGTAGCAGTTTTTGTTACAGAAAAGTTACCGGGCCTTAATAGTTTCTTAATTGCTCCTTATTATTATGGCCAAAATGAACCACCGGCTTACGAAACACGTTGCGCTGCTAACAATCTTTGCGTTCTTTATTAGCAATTCTGGTATCGCCGCGCTCGGTCCTCATCCTTCCGCACAAATCAACAAGACCGGCGCAAATGCAGTTCCTGCTCGCCTCGAGAAACTTGTTTCAGCCATTCCGCGCGAGAACGCCTTTGTTCGTGAAGTTTATGACGCGGGCGCGAAAACCCCTGCCGTTGTGTTAATTAAAGATACGCATGAAAATCTCTCCGCACAAAAGAATATTCGTTCGATTCTTTTCGAATTGATTCGAACGCGCCAAGTGAACGGCATCGCCATTGAAGGGGCGTTCGGTCCGGTCGACGTTCAACGCTTCCGCGCGTTTCCGAACAAACCCGTCATAAAAAAGGTCTTGGACTATTACCTTGAACACGATTTGTTGTCAGCTCCGTCCGTTGCGGTGATTGCCTCCGACAATCCGCCGCCCCCGCTCATCGGTGTTGATGATGCCGCTCATTATGTCGCTAACGTGCACGCGCTTCTGGCCGCCCGCAAACAACTACCGACGATTTCTTTTCCGATGTCGGACCGTCTCACTTTCAAACTCGTAAACTTCATACTGACGCCGAAAGATTGGCGTGAATACCAAGACCGCAAATTAGCGAACTCACACCCCCGCCTTTCTAACCTCGCACCGTTCGAAAACTTCTACCGTGAAGCGGACGCGCGCAGCGAGAAGATGGTTGAAAACCTCTTGAGAAGAGTGCATGGCAACGCCGTCTTAATTGCCGGCGGTTTTCACACACCGGCTATTGCCTCAAAGCTGCGCCTGAAGAGAATTTCCTACGCCATTGTTGCTCCCAGGATTGCCACGAAAGCACGACGGGTCCGCGCGTCCTATTTGCGTGCCTTCGTTGAGCCGCGCGATTTTTTATGTTCGTTTAAAGCATCGGTTGAAAATACAGCGACAGCGGCGCAACTCGCCGCCACGCTGATCGAGGAAGGCGCGGGACCAAACCCATTGTTCCCACGAACGCCCGCCGGTGAAATTGTTCTCGCCGTGGACACCGAAGGAGAATTCCGTCTTCCTTCGTTGGGCACGCGATCGCCGCGCGAGCTCGTTCGTTCAGCTCCCACTTTAACCGGAAAACGAATTCGCCTGTATCACCTAAAGGTCAAACAAAAGCACAATCCACCGGTAACGGTTGAACACGCCATAAAAGAAGCAATATCTCACGGGTTTTCTGCTTATCGAACGGCGATTGGAAGTCCCTCTCAACGGCGCGAGGCCGCAAATCGGTATTTCGAAACACTTAACAATTACGCACCAACGATCGTCGCAAAAATGCTGTCCAACTGTTTGCTGGGTGAACAATCGAACCACGGAAAACCAAACGAGAGCGAGCTCGTCCTTGGTTCGCTCGGCGTTTTTAATAGACGAATACTCGTGTCTCTGTTTGACCAGGTTTATACCGGCATTCCAACAGTTCTCTCCTACAATTCCAAATTGGACCTGTTGGTCGCTCTCGAAAGAATTGCGCATGTCGCCAAAGAGTTTCCGCCCGAAGAAACCGTAAGAATCGTCGACACGATTCTTACGGAAATTCGGAAACAATCGGCGGACCCTATATACATTGAGGCGGAAAAGATCAGAGATCTTGATGCGATTCCTGGCTTGTACAGAATGAGAAATCGCCCGAATCGGCTTTACTTCCAAAAAAATTTCCCAAAGCACCTTGAGCGAACGCGAGCGGCATCGGTATCAACAAAGAAAATTCTGCTTCGACTTTACAACGAAGCGCTGTTTGAACGAGAACGGCCCCTCAATGCACTTGCGTTTCTTGCAAAGGCTGACCGTACGGGTGCGGTGGCACGCAGAATTGTGGATAACTACAAATCCAAGAAACCGAAGAATCATTATGTTCGGACGGCTTTGACGCAAGCACTGGTCGCTACGCCCGATGCGAGTTCGATCGCCAAAGGGGTGACGCCAAGCGAGGTCGTCGACATCCTGGATCATGTCGAAAGCCCTTCGACAACGATCGAAGCCGTCGGAGAGGCCGTCGAGCGAATATCGAATTTAGCGCGAGCCGAACATTGGCCGGAACTCATTGGGCCATTTGCGCAGTGGTTGCTCAGCAAATCAACACCCAACACACCACTCGAACTGTTTCAGTACTATTTGTCAGTTTTGCGCAAACTTGCTCGGCGGGTAATGGAGACAAACGACGACAACCTTCGTCCGGTAGCCGTGCGGATATCAAGCCACTTGATCGAACTTTCAGATCAATCCGACACGCCCGCCGAAATAAAGTTTGAAACATGGGCGACGCTGGCCGTCTTCCTCGAATGGGGGCTCGTGGGAAATTTAAAACACATTGTGGATTTGGCCGGGGACGATGAAAGTGTACGGCTCAGGAGATCGTTGGCGTTTGTGCGGGACGCTTCAATCGACGAGAAACACATTCTCAAAATACTTTCGAATGGCCAACACGAGGATGCGCTGCGCCTTTACGCGTTTTTCATCTATGTGCGATTTCATTTTGACGAAGCAAAGTATGGGCCAATCTTGACGATGCTGCGAAAACCAGCGTTTCGGCAGCTACGAAAAATAATCGAGGACCCAACGTGGGCGGAAAACTTTTTTGGCGATATGCTGCTCATTGATGAAGAAGCAAAGATGATAGTGACCGCCGTTTTTATTTTGTTGGTACCGTACCAGGGAGCGAACGACGCTGCTTTGATTCGCACAATATTTAAACGTATAGAAACGATGCGCATTTTCCCGAATTCGAGAATGGCGATGTCCAATTTTCATTTTGGAATATTGTTCTTTGAAGAAGATCCCAACCCTGGGACTCTGTTCCTGCAAACCATTGCTCATGAGATGGGCCACAATTTTCTTTATTATTTTGGTCTGTCCAGTGATCTTTTTCTTCTCGAAATCTTGCACGAACGAATGGCCGATTTGCTTACCATCTGGCTCTCTCGCCTATTGGGGATTAAAGTCGGGCCCTTTCTTCAAACCGTTCGCTCGGCGGAACACCACCACACCGTTCAATACAACAACCATGTATCCATCGAGTCTCATGAGGCGGCTCGGGCGATTCACCACATTCTTGAGATCGCGGCGCCCGGGCTTGATCCTTTAGGAATGCTGAAAGCCGGATATCGATCTCTTCAGCAATGGGAGAACGACGTTTCTATTGAAGATTCCATTTACTACTGGCTGTGGGAATATTTTGAACCAAGCACGGATCCGAAAATAACGCCCAAATCCAGCATGGCTCGAAAGAATCTGCTCTATGAAAATTACAGGTTTGAATGGAACGATTGGGATATTGAACAGCACGTGCCGACGAAAGAAGATATCACCGAATTTTTGGCAAATCCGCAGGACATTTTACCGACAGTCCGCAAATCCTTCCGATCGCAGACGGCGGCGCTAAAAGCCGCCTAAACTTTTTGATTCCAAGGATTTTTTTGCTTTGGGCAGGAACCGGTAACCGAGCGTCACACGGTGAGATGGATCCAAATCGTTGATCAGGTGAATAGCGTAATCGATGCTGAAGTTTCCGATAACAAAGCCGATTCCCACGTCGCCGCTTTTCGCGTCGGACCGGTAACCGCCGCGCAACGCCGCGCTGCCTTCGGTGTCAAACATCGCGAGCCGTCGCGCCACTTCCAATCCCGCATGAACACCGGTTTGCTCGTCCTTCGTATTCACACCATCAACGAGCACATGAAACGTGTAGGGGAACGTTTTAAGAACTTTCATTTCTTGCAAGTCCATCACATACGAAATCCCAAACCGGAATGTTCGCGGAAGCGGATCTCCTGCGTTCTCGTATTGTAGATCGGAACCAACATTCTGGACGGCCGCACCAAAACCAAGACCATAAACAGGCGTTCTCCAGTGCACACCAGCGTCCAAGGCCGAACCGGTTGCTTGCGCCGTCTCCGCCAGATCCGAGCGAAAAAATTTCCCATTAATCCCCGCCGACACCGGGAAATTTTTGCCAACCGCCACACCAATCACGCCCAGCATATCTTGCTCCGCGCGGCGCGTTCCTTGAGTTCCATCGGATTGATTGATGTCGATCGTGCCCGCATCGAAATAGCTGCCACCCATGTACACGCTTCCAAACGGCAGCGGATGCGCATATTCAAGTGAACCGAAATTGTCCTCGACAAATCCATGCTGATACGTCGTTGAAATGGACGGATGTTCAAGCCGTGCCATGGCCCCCGGATTAAATTGAATGCTGTCGATGTCTCCCGACATTCCGACATAGGCTTCCCCAAACCCCGCCGGTTTCGCTGGCAGCGTGCGACGCAAAATTTCGCCGGACGTGAGCCCGGCGGCAGCCCACACGTGGGACGCAGCGAAGCAGGATCCCACCGCTACAAGAAACACGCGCCTCACTTAATCACCACCACTTTTTCCATCTGATCAAGCTTTGGTCCGGAAATTTTCAGAACATACACACCACTGGCCACAATCGCTCCGTCATCGGTGCGACCGTCCCAGTACGCTGTGTTCGTTCCAATCGTGCCGTCTTGATCGAAAACGGTGCGAATCAACCGCCCCTGCAACGTGTACACAGCCACGTGCAACCGGCCTATCTCAAAAATATTCATATCGATCCGCGTGCGCGCGTTCGAAAGCGGGCGAAGCAAATTGTCCGTGAGCACAACTTCGCCTCCAGCAAACGTCACTATCAAAGCGTTCGTGAGCGTTGAGCCAAGGCCATCTTCGTTTGTCACGACAAGCGCCCACGCACCGAGATCCTGATTCATCGTGTTAAAGGTCGCGGTAATGGTCTGATCGTCCGTGCGCGAAACGGACGTTCCGACAATGTCGCTCTGGCCCGTGCGAATGAGTTTGACCGTGGCGTTCGGAGAAAACACTTCCCCCTTAATCGTAAAGGCGGCGACCGGATCCGTTCGATTAACGGCGTTGGGTGTTAACGATTGCACGTCGCAGGTGGTCGTGAGGGCGCTAAAAATCTGTGGCGTCGACGAACCAGCGGCCGTGAATGCGTAATACATGCGCCAACGGAACGCTTCCGTTGAACGAACGACCAGCGGAAAAGAAATGCTGCCGCTCGCGGCAGCCGTGGCAAGCCGCACGCCGGACTCCGCCGAAAAACTATCGCCGCTGCTATTGGACGATAATCCGCTCAACACCTGCGAGTACGTGGTGTCCGACGTCAGCGGCGCCGAATAAAATATCCGCACCTTTGCGTTCGTCAATGTGCTGACACAAATCTCGCCCACCTGTGACGCAAGAACCACGGTCGGCGATGACCACGTGACGCCTTCGTCCGTCGATAAACTCGTGTACACCTGGCGATTCATCGGATTTGAACCACCGTCGGTATTTCTCGCAAGATACAGTCGCCAGTCGCCGCCCGGAACCGTGAGGAGTCGCGGCGAACCCATAAACACACCGGTCGAACCGGCAACAATCGGCGTGCTCAGTTCGTTCGCCCACGACATTCCATCCGAGGACGTGGCCGAACAAACGCGGTAAGATCCGGAGGAATCTTGCGCGGTATAGATCGATCGAAAGCCTCCGGAGGCGAGCGGCAGAACCGAGAAAGCGGTGATGGAGCTTACGCCCAGCGAAGGATTCGTATTTGAAGACAACCGAATTCCGGATTCTTCGCCCCACACAAGCCCATCGGAACTCGTCGCGGTGTGAACTTGAAAATCACGAACCACATACATTCGGTACGCGCCCGCGGTTGAAAAAACAATTGCCTGCGGCGTGCCGCTCGCGATGCGGACTCCGGATTCTTTTGAAAAATAGGGGGCGGCACTCGCGCGAGTGCCAACGGAGAGAAAGACAGCAGAAAACAGCAAGAAAAACGTCAGTTGCTTGTTTTTAAGCACACGCCGATTCTTCCATTTTCCTCCCACATCGTACAGTCGGGAGAGGAGGGCGGGATCATAAAGGATATCCGCTAAGTGGTAACGCGAAGCACTTCGCTAAGCGAAGTCTGTCCGTTAATAGCTTTGTGAAGCGCCATTTGACGAAGGGTCATGAGACCGTTTGATTTGATGATTTGCCGCAGCGCTTCCGATTTCATGTCGCGCTGCAATTTGTTCCGAAGCTCGTCGGACATCTCGAGCACTTCAAAAATACTCGTCTCGCGATCGAAACCGGTTTTAAAGCACGCTTCGCAGCCCTTTCCGTGAAAAAACGCGGCGGGCTGCATGCCAATCGGAATATTAAGTTCTTTCAATCGGTCTCGCGGAACGACCTCTTTGTCTTGGCACGATTGGCAGTTGAGCCGCAGCGTTCGCTGGGCCACAATTCCAAGCAAGCCCGCACCAACGAGATAGGGTTCAACGCCCATGCCGAGAAATTGCAACAACGCGTCGGCGGCGTCCGTGGCAAAGAGTTGCGCGAAAACCAACCGGCCTCGAACCGCTTCGGACAAACAGATGTCCACGTGTGCTTTTGTCTCCACCGGATTTGCAATGACGAGATCCGGTTCATGTCGAAAAGCCAATTTCAAATATCGGGTAAACGAATCGGTGTTGTTATTGGATACCAGTTGTTCAACCGCCGACAACCACGCCTGCGAGCGTGCCGATACATTTATCACGTGGCGATCGGGCGTCAGCAGTTGTTTGGTTACCGCCTGCAGTGTCGATGCCAAATCGTCGGTTTCGGTACCACAAAAAAGAACCAATCCGTGCGCACGAGCGAGAAAATTCTCGAGAATCGTTGCCTGATTGGGCCCCATTCCCCACGCGGTCGGATTAAATGCCTTTTCGGAGTTCTTTGTGAGATGGATGGTTAACAGACCAAAGTTCTTTGTTTCGCTCAGCAAAAAGCGACACGAATACTCGTCTTTCGCAATCGATAGCGTCAACTGACCAGCGGCCCAGCGAAGCCCGTCTTCCGATTTTTGCTCTCCCAGTTTCGCGACAAACTCAAAAATCTCGTTCATGTCGAGCGCGCTCAAAGCATTGCGATTATCGGTAATGAGCACGCCGCGGATGCGCTGACGAATGCGCGCGTGCGTTACTTCACGTTCAATGAGCACTTCCACCGCTCGGTTAATGACCGCGTTCTCAAGCAACTTTGCAAGCGCGGGAGGCAAACTGCTTGAACGAAAGGTGGCGGGCGCTGCTGCTTTTTCCATAGAGCTAAGGATACCGGCCTTAGCATGGTGTTACCAGGGAGGTTTACTTTTTAAACAGTTTGTCGAGGCCCGGCACTTTTACCCCCGGCACAGGACTGGCGTTACCGCCGGAAAGGTTGATGCCGGTCGCTTCCGCAATTTTTTGTTCAATTTGCTTTTGATAACCGGAGAGCTGGCCGTTCGCCCCGGCGTCGATGCCGGAAATTTTCGCGCTCAAACTTTTCTGTTGCTCGGCCAGAACAGAGCTTAGTTTTGCCTCGAGTTGTTGGCGTTGAACAGCGACGAGACTTCCAACCGAATTTTTTAATGCCCCTGCAATCGCCGGCCCCATGTTCGAGGTAATTTTCAAGTTCGGATCGCTCCAGGTGCCCGTAATTTGCCCGGTGACAGAAACGCTTTTCATCGCTTCCACGGCGGTCGCGACGTTTCGCATGAAATCCGCTTTTAGTTTATCTCCGCCAGTGAGATTCGGCGCATCGGTCACACCAACTTTTTGAAGCAACGAAGCCCGATCGAACGTGATGCCCGTGAACGCAAGGTTGAGTTGCCCACCGATGTTTTGGTCGCCGATTAAATTTATCGCCAAATCGGCATGGGCCGCTCCGTTCGAAAAATCGACGCCAGCATTGTCCGTTAACGGAACCAATTTCTTTATATCAAGTCCGGTCGCTTCCAAAACGACGCTGTCTTTGTTCACGTCGGTCACGTGGTCAAACGTCGCTTGCGCGCTGTATTTCTGCGCATTTTGCTGCCCGGAGAAGTTTAATTTGAATGGCTTGCCGACGCGCGCCTGATCCGTGCTCAAATTCGACATTCCCCCCGATGCGGCAACCGACTCGTAAGCCCCCTCGAGCGCCGCCTGCTGCAGCCAAAAGGTCGGCGGCGTAGCGGCATGTGGGAATTCGATGTCCATTCCGGAAGCGCGCGGCTTTGGCGGCAACACTTCTTTGACCTTTTTCGACGGCATGTATTTTCGCGCGAGTTGAACATAATGAAAAACGGTTCGGAACCGCTCGAGAACCATCGGCCCAATAATTCCCTCCACCATCCGCTCGGGGCTCGCAAAATCAAGATTGAAGCGCGCCATCAAGTCGTCCATGTCTTTCTTTTTTGCATCGGCAAGACCGGCAACACCCGCTTTCAATTCCTTCGACTGGTTCTGCACGTCGTTTTTCGCGGCGTCAACATCGTGCTTCAACGCGTCCAAATCTTTTTTTACGCCTTCCAGTTTCTTTAGCGACGCCGGGATGGCCGTAATTGCTTCGGATCCTTTTGTTGGTGTTTCACGAATCGATTTCAGATCGTCTTCGGCCTTTTTAAGACGCGCGTCCACGTTCAAATCTTGCGTGCGCTTCTGCCATTCGGCGGGCAACGTTTGCACGCGCGTCTTCAGCGCGTCGGATTGCTTGGTGATCGCCAAATCCTTCGCATCAAAATCAACGCGCTCTTTGGCAGTGTCCTTTATTCCTTCGAGATTGAGCTTGAATCGGTCTTTGTATTTTTCGGCGAGCTTTTGAGCGGCGCTCGGCTCTTCCTGTTTGTTGGCTGCGTTCGCGAGACGCTTTGGTAACGCGCCGGACGTCTTCCGTTTTGTGTCGAACGTCAAACCCTTTAACGTGGCATCGTTAATGATCACGCGGCGGCCGATCAGTTCCGACAAATCGATTTGAAAGGCGAGAGGCCCCGCTTCGACGCGATTTTCCATCGGGCGATCGGGGTTCGCGACCTGCACGTTCGCGATAGCGATGCGACCCGCAAACAATTTTGTTTTTAGTCCGGTGACATCGATTTTGGCGCCGTTTGCTTGACTGCCAAATTTTTCGATGCCACGCGCGAGCAGCGGATCAAAAAATATCACAAAGAAAACAATAATGGCCGCCAGCGCAATTGTAAGCGGAACCACGTATTTCCAACGAATCCACGAAAACACTTGTTTCATCCGCCTCGGATTCCTCGGTACGTTTCGTAATACTGATAAAACTTGCTCGCCTTAATGAGCTTCATGATGCGGAATTGTTCAACTTTGTCGCGGAAATGTGCGCGGTACAAACCGACGAGACGTTTTCCAAGGAAATAGTTGGGCACCAATAGAACCAGACCCAGCACCACACTTCCCAGCACAATCGTGTTATTGAACCGCGTGTAAGGAACGATCGGCATGTTGTAAAGCTTTGTCCAGAACGGGTGCAGCGCCGGCACCTTCGTCAGCAAAACAAAACCGATTTGATTCGCAATCGGGTCAACAAGAAATCCAAGCAACTTAAAGATCATGCCAGCCAGCGCCACAAACCCGAGATTGATATTAATAAGGAAGGACAAAAAACCGAGAACCGGGGGCAAAAGCCCTTTGAGCGGGATAAGACCGATCAATGCGCCATACGCGAAACCGCATCCGAGTTGTTTTGGAGAATCGTCGCTGTTGAGCGTGGAAATAATACCGCCGAAAAATTTAAAAAGGATGAGCATGAGGCCGGAATTATATCAGAGCGAAGGGAACAACAGTTTCTGAACTTTTGCGAGCAAGCGCTCGTTCGTGAACGGCTTGCCTAAGTAATCGTTGGCGCCGACTTCAAAGGCTTTGTCGACATCGCCGACCATTTGAAGCGCTGTCAAAATCAAAATGGGTATGCGCTTGGTTGTTTCAGAACTGCGCAGCACGCGGCAGACTTCGTAACCATCCATCTTCGGCATCATAATATCGAGCAGAATTAAGTCCGGTTTTTCGGACTTTGCGACTCGCAGAGCCTCCTGGCCATCCTTTGCCTGACATACCTCGAATCCCGCCATGTCCAATCGCAATTGAATGCTATCGGAAATATCCGGCTCGTCTTCCACAACGAGAATTCTCTTTTTTGATTCTTTGAACAGTCCCACGTTACGCCGCCTTCGCCGGTCGAGCTTCGTCCGGCCGAAACGGGATTGTGAACACAAACCGACTGCCTTGACCCGGTTCGCTCTCCACCCAGATTTTTCCTCCGTGATGGTTGACGATCTCTTTGCTGATAGCGAGACCCAAGCCGATGCCTTGCGTGGCTTTTTCCGGGTCATCTTTCTGCCGAATTTGTCGAAATCGCTCGAAGATCATATTGCGATGCTCCGGCGCAACGCCGGGACCGGTGTCTTGAACCGCGAACTCCATGGCGTCCGAATTTTCTGTCACGGACACGGTAATCTTGCCTCCGGTGGGAGTGTACTTGATCGCGTTTCCAATCAAATTCGTGAGCACCTGTTCGAGGCGAGCCGCGTCGACCCAAAGCAATCGCAATGTCGTCGGCACCGATACGCCCAAACGCAGAGACCGTTCGTGCGCAAGCGTCAGAAGCCCATCTACTTTTTCGCGAACGAATTCCGCAACATCGAGAGCGGAACAATTCATTTCGGCCTTTCCGGACTGCAACTTCGAAAGATTGAGAATGTCATTTATCATTTCGTGGAGCCGGAGAGCGTGGCCATTTATTTTTTTCACCCATTTCTTTTGGTCATCGCTTAACGCGCCGACGGCTCCGTCGAGCAGGTTATTCGACGACGAAAGGATGACCGTGAGCGGCGTGCGCAGTTCGTGCGACACGGTGGATACAAATTCGGATTTGAGTGCGTTCAGTCGCGCAAGCTCTTGATTCTTTTGTTTCATTTCACGCATGACGCGGTGACGTTCCATCGCGTAATGAATCACGCGCGCCAGCACGTTCGCGTCCAAGCGGCCCTTGATCAAATAGTCTTGCGCGCCGCGCGTGACCGCTTCCATCGCGGCAGCTTGATCTTCACGGCCCGCGAGAATAATAATCGGCACCGCCGAATTCTCTTTCTCAATCTCCACCAGTGCGGCCAAGCCCCCTTTGTTCCCTTTGATAGTGAGGTCCAACAACACCGCGCCGAAACCGACAGAAGACAAAAGCTGAAGCCCGTCTTTCACGGTCTTTGTTTCAACAATGTCGTAGGGTTTCCCTTTGATGTCGGCGAGCATCATCCGCAACGTGAGACTGTCTTTCGCGTTGTCTGAAACCAGCAACAGTTTCGTTGAGGCTGATTTGGTCGAGGCGTCTGGCATGCTCCAAGTATAAGGTGGAATCTCAACGGAACAAGAAGTGCGTTACGATTGCGAAGGAAGCTTCCAGATGACGTGCGAATCGATGGTTACGTAAAAATAATACGGCCTCTTAATTGTTTCCGGTCGAAGCGGCGCTTCAACAATATTGGGAAGTTTTGCCGAAAGCTTGAGTTTCGTTTCTTTTCCGTCGCAAACCTGGAACACGGATAAACGCTTCAACATATCGTCGGAAATATTTGTAACGATGCGAATCTTACCGGCGTTCTTTTTTGACGAATCAATCACGGTCGCGGACAACACTTTGCCCGATTTGAGCACGACGTAGGGCTCCTTCGACTGAAATACCGGTGTTCCCAGCACGGCCAACACGGGATAGAACACTCCGTTGGCCGCATCGGCCGTCACGGTGAGGGTGCCCGATGCTTCCGTCGGACTCAGCAAAGTGAGATCTTTCAACGCGACGCCATCGTTGCTTGTCGATATCCGCAACATTTGTAGGAACGGAACATCGAAACCGGTCCCTTTAAAGTTAAAGGAAATTTTTTCCCCTGGTGACACGACCCGCGTCAAAAATTCCAGCTGCTTAACCTTCACGCCGGGCGGCAGGTTTTTAGAAGAAACCCGAACGCGGGCGGGTTCCGCAAAATCGGTTCGCGATAAATCTTTTGGCGCCGGCAAAACACTGGAAACGGTCTCTTCTTTTATTGGCACCACCGGTGAGTTGGCCTTCGGCGCTGGTTTTAGCACTGTGTGATGAATCCGTTTTGAAATCCCCTTTGCGGGCGTTCGCGCAAAAGTTTCTTTTGGAGCAACCACGGTAGCAACAACCGGTTTAACGACCGATGGGACCTTCGGCACACGGGGCAGAACGGCTTCGGGTTTTGGAATGCGAATGGTTGTTTCGATCTCGCTTGGGACCGTGGCGTATTCTACGGGTGGCAAAAAATATTCGATGAGTTGGGTACGAACCGGTTTCAAACCCAAGCTCAAATCAAACAATGCCACCATCGAAACGAACACCGAAAGTAGCTTGTACTGAAAAACGAATCCATTGATGTTGTTCACAATTCTCTGGACCATCGCTTTGGTTATGCACCGTTCCTGCCCGGGCGATGGCGTTGCATGGAACATGCGGAATCAACGCTCGAAAATCACCAGAGGAGGACTTATGAACAAGAAATTCCTGCGCACGCTCGTCGCTTCCGCCTTGCCCTTAATCGCCGCCACGGCGCTTCACGCCGAAGAAACAAATGCGAACGTCGGAGAAGCGGACAAAATCGCGATCATGCTCGAATACAACACGCGCATGGTGAACATCACTGAAAACTATTTGAAAGAAAGAGAGCGTATTCCCGAAGCGTATCGTGGCGTCACCGATCACGCGTTCTTGGAACGCGCCAAGAATGAGAAACCGGCCAAGTCCGCGGACGCTCAAATGAAGAAATTGACGCGCGGTGCGGACCCGGTTGTTCAAGAAGCTCAAGTTACGGTGTACGACCACTCTTTGCGCGGTCGCGGACGTTAATCCAAACCTACACAACGAATCGAATCGAAATAACGGTTCGGTTGCAGCGCACGAAGAAATTCGTGCGCAAACGAGAGGAATCTATGGAAACGGGATGGGATTCTGGTTAAACATAGGAATATTAACCAGCCCCCCGGGAGGAATCATGTCCATAGAATTCAAAGAACCAGCGGAAGCCATTTGCGCGCTTGCATCGGTAATGATCGCTGCTGACAGTGTCGGAAATTTTTCCGAGCATGATTTCCTTCTCACGGAAGCGAAAAAGCTCGATGTGTTCAAGACGTATGACGCCACGAAATTCAATCGCGTGCTTGGGAACGTTACCGAGCGAATGTACGACACTCTCCCCTGCGAAAATGGAATGCTAACCGAACAGGGCGTTCAATCACTTTTGGCGGTCGCAAAGAAAACGCTAAACGCAAACTTACAAAAACAATGCTTTCAGCTGGTTGCCGCGTTGGCCTGCTCGGACGGACTGGGCCAAGAAGAAGCTTTCCTGCTAACAAAAATCCAAAAAGCCTTCGGTATCGACCCGCAATTTGTGAAAAAGGTCTGCCGTCAATACGACGCCGACGACGACACCTACGAATGGAAGAAAGCGGCGTAACCGCAGTTATCTAGCCGTCCTTCCTATTATTACCCCACCCTAACCCGGCCGAGTCGTTGCATATCTATGGATGGTTGCCGCTCAAATATTTCCCTCTCGAAATCCGGCAATAACGATCAATTGGAGATAGATATGAAGAAAAAATACAGCATGGTTTTGATGGCAGTGGCGCTTATCGCCGGAGCTTCAGTGTCAAAAGCAGAAATGACCGAAGTAGACGGAACTCAAAGAATCGCACCAGATTTAAACATCGCTCCCGGCAACTGGCCACCCGCACCACCCGCGCCGCCTCCTCCGGCAACACCTCCGGCACCCAACGGCGATTGCGACAATTTGCGCGACCTTTACTGGCGGCTTAAAGGCGAACTAAGCAAATTACAAGAGCAGCGCTCCTATCTCATAGAAATTGGTGCCACGGATGTTATTCCCGATATCGAAGAACAGATTCTGTTGTTGTCGGAAAGAATAAAAAATGTTGGAAGCCGGTACAGCGACTGCTTAAACAAAGTAATGGGGTAGACGCGGCGGATGGCTTTTTTATGCGGCGCTTTGTCGGCGTCGGTACAGCTGATAGGTCAACGAAATAACGATGGTGAGAACCGCTGGGAAATAAAGCGCTCCGTAATCGTACTTGTGAAAAATCAACGTTCCAAAAATTCCGCCCGCTAAAAAACCCGCGATGACGACCAAGCACAACGCCAGCCGCCGTCGATTGATCGGCAAACCACGCATCAAATGGCCCAACGAAATTCCAAGATCGGTGAACATGCCGGACACGTGCGTCGTGCGCACGACGGCGCCGCTGTAGGTGGTCATCATCGCGTTTTGCAGACCGCACGCGCACGCGGCTGTGTACATGCCAAACGCGTAGGAATGCCGCATGAGCGGCACCGAAACAAACAGAAACAATGATTCCAGCATCAACACCACGCTGTAATTGTGATCGAGCTGCAACGCACTGTCTTTGATCACAAATCCACTGATCACGGTGCCCGCCACAAACGCGCCAATCAAACAGAAAAGATGATGGATGGCTCCAATGTTCAAATTTGCAATGGCCTCGGCGAGTCGAGAAGTATTTCCGGTGAGATGCGTGACGGTTTCGTGTTCGAACCCGAGGAGTCCGACCACATTAATAAGACCGGCAATGAACGCGAGAACGCCGGCACCAATCCACACCCACCGCGGTAATTTGGAAATCACTTATTTTGATTTAACTCGCTCGACGATATCCGTCGCGACACCTGTCGAAGATCCCATTTTTAGTTTACCTCAATCGCAGAATAACCATATTGAATCGTGTAATGAGAAGTCCAAGCAAAGGAACAATCATCATCGCTTTGTACAAAAATTGCCGCGCAACAGAAGCACGCTTCAGCGGAAAATTTGCCCGCGAAACGTCGCCGTATATTTCGTCGTAGCAAAGCTTGGAATTCAAACGCGGTTCCACGTTTACGAACCAAGCGTCTTCCGTGAAATGACGCTTTAATGAAAAAACATTTTTTTCGTTCACGTGCATCGCGACGTCTTCTTCCGTTCGCGGTGGCGATGGCGGTTTGAGCCGAATGCCTATCCGCTCGGCAAATTTTACGAACCCTCGCCGTAAGTCGTACGTCCACGTCTTGTAATAAAGGGAATTTGTGCAGGTGGTCATGATCACCATGCCGCCTGGTTTTAACAATCGGCGAAACTCATTCAGCGCTTGTGCAATCTGCTCATCGGTTAAGTGCTCGATAACGCCGAGGAAAAAGATTCTGTCAAACGAAGCATCGTCGAAGTTCAGCTCACGAAGATCCCCACACAGAAACCGCGCTCCGGGAAAATATTCGTTCGCGAGGCGTATAGCGTCCGCCGAATAATCGACGCCCATCGCATCAAACCCACGTTTCGAAAGATGCGCCACCAACTCACCACGCCCGCAGCCGACATCAAGTATTTTCATGCCGACTTCCAATTCCGCGCGTTTCACCGCCAACTGAATAGCGGGCTTTAAAATCTCATCTTTGTACAGGTGGAAGAATTCGACGCCCCCACACCGTTGCAAATAATAATCGGCCGAATACACATCGGATGAAACAGACTCAGCACTGCTTTGCTTGGCCATTTTCCCTCCCGACGACAGTTTTTGAACGATTCTGTTACTTGACGAGTTCCGGAAGAATATTCAATGCGATTTTTGAATTAAATCAATAACCATTTCTTAAATAAAGCGTTGATCGCTGTTCCGAGCGGGATTACGCTTCCTATAGCCATCGTTGCCAACAACCATGCGAAATTCCGAGCTCATCAATTACGTTTTGTGTTTCGTTCTGATTTTCACGGCACGCGCGTCCGCGAATGGAGGCCGCGAAGCGAATGTGTTTTTGAAACGATCCCCGTCGGTGGAAATGGCTGCGCTGGGTGGCTCTCAAGCAGCAAAAGAAGGAGGAGTTTCTTCGCTTTTTTCAAACCCCGCTGCAACGAGCGGTCTCGAAATTCCGGAACTTGCTCTTTCATACGATCAGGCGCTGTTCGACACAAAACGAACTTCGATCGGCGGCGGTATTCGCTCCGGTGAAGACAAATTGTTCGGTTCGTTTCAATTCATTGATTACGGAACCGGAAAACGGACTGGCATCGACGATGCGGGAGACCCGGTGACCGGTCTCGGCAATTTTCAGTACCGCACATTTCGTACGGATATCGGATGGTCACGACAAATCAACCACACGGGCGTGGGATTTTCTCTTAAGTCTTGGACCAACCAACGATACGAAAGAACTACCACGAGCTTTGCCGCCGATGGCGGCATTCTTCTGCGTGACATACTTCCTAAAACAAATATTGGCATCGCGATTCGGAACCTTGGCCCATCATCCGACAACGGCCCGTTACCGGTCTCCGGCGTCATTGGAGTGGGCCTAAATCTTTTAGCGAAAGCGCGCAGTTCTCTCGCGCTCTATTCGGAGTTGGAAAAATCCTCAAAATCAGCGCTTGCTTCCCGAACAGGACTCGAATGGACCCAATCCTCATTTCACCTGCGCGGCGGCTTTGACTCAAGCAAAGACCGCCACGATGTCATCGCCGGTTTTTCCTTCGGCGCCGGTGTTAAGGTGAAAGGCTGGAAAATTGATTACGCATGGATACCTCTCGGCGATTTTGGAGATGAACATCGCTTTGCTTTAACAACGTCGTTTGGATTAACCCATCAGGAACGAGAAAATGCCGCGAGAAATCTCGATGCGACGATAAACGACCGAATGAAAGCCAAAGCCTCGGAAAATTTCCAGCGGGGCCAACAGGAGCTGAAAAACAATCATCTGGAAACGGCGGAACAGTATTTCACCTCCGCTGCCGCATGGGACCCCGCATGCGACGAGTGCCAGAAAAAAATGAACGAAACCCGCCACGCGATCGCGGACAAACTTCGGCGCCAATCACAAAAGGAAGCGCAGACGAATGTTTCCAAACGCAAAGATAAGAACCATGAAATCGGTCGCCTCGATCAACTGCAGCAACAGGCTTACACGCTTTACGCGATGGGTGAAATTGATCGAGCCATCCGCACCTGGGAGAAAATTCTTCAACTGGACGCCGGCAACAGCGATGCGATTGCTGGGCTCCGCGCCGCAAAAGAAAAACAACACCTAACAAAAACGGCCGATTCCGCCACACTTCAAAAGGTGGATGAACTGAATGCCGACGCCTTAAACGCTTACATCGTGGGGCAACTCTCACGTGCATGGGAACTGTGGAAGGAAGCTGCGCGACTGGACCCCAGCAATATTCGAATTCAGAACAATTTGAAACGGGTCGAAGCGGAAATGGCCGGGCAGGGAGACAAGTCCAAATGAGTGCGCTCTTAAAGTTTCGGCGAATATTATTAGCGACGCTCTGCGTTGGAATGTCTTTGAAGGCAGGCGCTGCAACTCACTGGACGACCAAAGACTTTGGCTATCCGGATGGTTATCCAACGACAATAGAAACCTTTTCGAACGCCATCTACGCTGGCATCTCATCGCCCGATTCGCTGACCCGAACCACAGTAAAAAAATCCATCGATGGGGTTACCTGGACAACCGTTGTGGTTGCGCAACAAGCCGGTAATCCAACCATGTTGAAAGCCTTTGGTGGATTCCTTTACGCGTTCATTGACGATTCCAGCACTCCGCCGAACAACGATCGCCGGGTGTACCGAACATCAGACGGAAATCAATGGACGCGCATGGACAGCTCAGAATTTCCGTTAACAGTGGGTGGACTGACCGACAGCTGGAGAGATGTGTTTTCATTCAACGACTCGCTGTACGCTGTGGGGTATCGCGGCGACCTATGGAGATTCGATGAAACAGCGACGCCTCACTGGACCTCGGTTTCGATAAACATCCCGGGCAATCCGCTTGAATCGCCTCGGTTTCGCGCGTACAAATCCGATCTTTATCTGATGACAGCGCAAACAATCTCGACAGCACCTCTCGTTCAACGGTTCGGAGTTTGGAAATCACCGGACCTCGTTAATTGGACAAAAATCATAGCCACCGATCAGAACCTGCAAAATACATCCTTTCGTGCCGGATACATGAACCTGGCAGAGTCGAACGGATGGCTCTATTGGAGCAGCGTTGGGGGGTCCATGATCACCGACGGCACAAGCGCATTTTCTTTTTCGATTGTTCCGAGTGGCGGCAATGCGCTGCCCATTCCACAACTCGCCACTTTGAACAATCGGTTGTATGCCTTCTCACCAACGGCCCTCCCGTGCGCTCAAACAACGCCGCCCACAACCGTTAACGGTTCGCAGAGTTGGGCCGTAGCCGATCTCAACCTTCCGGACGCAAATCGGTTCCAGGCCTCGCCGGGGTCGTATATCACGTTCAAGGATCTCTCGATTGTGGTTTCGGGACGCTTATTGATCTTGAAGGAAGGCATAATAAGCGCCACCACCAATGGCCCCCTTAACGCCAAATTAAATCCTGGTGAAGCAAATCAGCCGGTCCTCGATTTCTCGGTTGAGGTCAACGACCAGGAACGCGCTCGGAATTTACGATTTCGCAATCTCGGGTCCGCCCAAAACAGAACGGACATCGCGTCCGCAACATTGTTTCTCTACGATTCCCGATTGTTGCAGCCCCTCGCAAAGCTCACGGATCTCGTGCCATCCGAGGACGGCATTTATTGGAGCACTCCAACGGGATATGTTCTCGATGTCAGAGACGGAGACAGGTATATCGTCTGCATCACGGCATCCAAGCATCCTCGCACGAGCGCGACATGCCAATTTGCTTTGACGCAAGACGATGTGACATGGGATGTTTCACAGACACTCGATTTGGGCGTTTCGGTCAGAAATACGCAATCGCAAACTTTCAGTTCAACCGATTCAACCGCCGACGGACTGCTCATTTACCCGCAACCAGCGAAAGACACTGTGCGGTTCATGTATGACATGGACAACGCAGGGACAATCGACATCCGAATTATCGATGAAATTGGGCAACTAACAAAGGAATTGAGCGAGGACAAGGCCGCGGGCCTGCAACAATTTTCGGAATGGGATGCGAGAGGCGTAACACCCGGCGTTTACTATGCGCTTATCAAAATCACCACTACAAGCGGCACCCAGACCTTCAAGAAGAAGGTGTTCATAGAACGATGAAATTAAGGACCCGATTTTTCATCTGGATTAGCTCTCTTCTTCTTATCGGAATTTTGACCGTAAGCTCGTTTATGACTTTCATCGAAATCCGCACGCTTCGGGCCGAACTTCACCAATCGCAGCGAAACTTATCGATTCGATTGGCGCGGGCTTCCGAAGAAGCGCTGTACCAAAGCGATCTCATTTTTCTGAATTTTGTTTCCACTTTGAAACAAGAACGAGGATTTGAAAGCGCGTCGTTCGTTGATAACGGCGGCATCATTCGGCTCGATTCGTCACCGTCACGGATCAACAAACAATGGACGGCCAACACGTCCACCCTCGACCTCCAGGAAGATGTTCGCGTGGGGCAACAAATCATCGGAAAGTCTCATCTTTTGTTCCGACCAACAGAGGTCAATCAATTCCTGTGGCACGAGGCGAGAAACGCGATGAAGCGCGCCGCGCTGGTGGCGCTGATCGTTATGCTTGTCGGTCTCATCGGCGCTCACCTGCTCGCGAAGAGCCTCGCGCGCCCGATTGATGCCATCGTTCAAGGAATGAAGCGTGTTTCCTCCGGGAAACTCGACCCAATCCCCGCGGAACCCAGAAGCGACGAAATTGGCCAGCTCGCTGTTCAATTGAACGACACCATAGCGAAGCTGCGCGAGCTCGATGAAATGAAACGATCGTTCTTCTCGAGAATCACGCATGAACTTCGGTCTCCTTTGGCGGGAATTCGAAGCATGCACACGGTGCTCATGAACGGCTTGTACGGCGCCCTCTCCGCGACCCAAATGGAACCGCTCATCGCCGCGCAAAACAATTCTGGACGACTCGAGCGTCTGATTGATGACCTTTTAACGGCATCGAAATTGGAGGCCCACAAAGAAGAATTTGATTTCTCGGAAGTGGATCTTGTTGAGTGTTGCGAAGAAGCGCGCAACATTTGCGCTCCGATCGGTCAGGAAAAAGGCGTCCCCGCGATATTGAAAGCGGCCGAACCGAGCGTTGTTGCGTGGGCGGACCGAGAAAAAGTTTTGCACGTTCTCGTTAATCTCATTTCAAACGCATTGAAATACACCCAAAAGGGCAGTGTCTCGATCGAGGTGAGTAAAAATAAAACAGCAGCGGAAGTGATCGTGCGCGACACGGGCCCCGGAATCATTGACGAGGATAAAGAAAAGGTTTTCAAAAAATATTTCCGAAGCCAATCAAACTCGAAGGCGGTTAAAGGAACCGGGCTTGGTTTGTTTATCTCGAAGGAACTGATGGAAAGTCAGAACGGAAACATTTGGATCGAAGACAATCCGGGCGGCGGATCTATTTTTCGAATTCGGTTCCCTCTGGTCGCTTAGGCTTCCGTTTCAAAGCGGTAACCCACACCTTTTAAACCCTTGATCCAAACGCGATAGGGACCCAATTTTCGCCGCACTTGATCAACCGCGTTATCAACCGCCCGCGACGTGCCCGACAAGTCCACTCCCCACACGTTGCTCGAAATGGTTCCCCGCGTCAAAACACGGCCTTCGTTTCTCACGAGAAACGCCAAAACCTCGAATTGCTTCGGTGTTAGCGAAAGCTCTTTGCCATCGATAAAGGCTTTGTATGCGCGATGATCGATTCGCAAGGGCCCCGCTTTGATTTCTTGGCTGGCCAGCAGGGGACTTTTTCGGCGAAGAACCGCTTTAATGCGGGAAGCGAGCTCACGCCCCAAAAGCGGTTTACGGATGTAGTCGTCGGCCCCCATCTCAAGGCCGAGGACAATATCGGCTTCTTCCGACTTTACGCTGGCCATAATGATCGGCAAATCGTTTGTCCGCGGATCATTTTTCAGATCGCGACAGACGTCGAGTCCATTCATTTCGTCCATGCAAATATCCAGGACTACGAGGTCCGGCGGGTCCGCCTTGATTCGCTGAAGGGCACGGATGGGGCTCAGATCCATCAGAGCAATAAAACCATCATTTTCGAGCGATTTAACGACGGCTTTTAACAGCGCCGATTCGTCATCGATGATGAAAATGCGTTGTTTTGTCAATGCGTTTCCTCTGCGGGATTCCGTATTTGCGACGATTTTGAGACATATCTGGACGCGCACGTCAGCCATCCAAGGCAACCCTTTAGAGAAGAATGAATCCAAAAGCGAGGTTTCTCCAGTGATCGAAAAATTTCTCATCGGCAGGCGGTTTGATGCAAAGCGGTATCTAAAACATGGGCCCGAGATACCCGGCTCGGTTGCAAACTCGGCCGCGACCTATTTTCCCGAGATAGAATTTCGTCCCGTCCAAACGCGAGAAGAATTGCTGCAGGCATCGGAACTTGTCTATCAGGAGTATTTGGAATCGGGCTATATTAAACGGAACGCCAATCGATGGAAACTCTCACTGTTCCAAATTCTTCCGACGACGATCACTTTTATCGCGTTTCACCGCCGTTTCGGAGTTCTTGCCACAATGACGCTCGTTCAAGACAGCCCCTTGGGGTTGCCGATGGATTCCATGTTTCGATTCGATCTCGATGAGCTAAGGTACAAAGGACATAAACCTGTCGAAATGTCGATGTTTGCCACCGATCGCGAAAAGGTCACGTCGAGAGAATTAATGATGTCACAATCGGAACGTTTGATTATGAATCTGCACTTGATTCGCGTAATGGTGGACTACATTCGTTTAAATACCGACAAAGATTTGGTCGTCGAATGTTGCCACCCGAAGCACGACGGTTTCTATAAGTTATTGGAATTTCAGCCGATGGGACAGCTCTCGTTTAATCGAAGCGTGCAGGGAAATCCAGCGATCGCGCGATACATTCATTGGCCGACGGTACTAAGCGACGGACCGAAAAACACATCCCATCGTCTCTTCACGCTCGAGCTCCCCGCCCCAACGTTTTTTAAAGAGCCGTACCGTTTAAGCAAACAAGACATCGAAACCTTTTTTGTGGACCATTCAAACATCCTCGGTTCCGCAAACGAACGCCAACGGCAATGGATTCAACATTGTTATCCGGAATTGGACATCAACGAACTAATTCAAAAGAAATCGATAATCGACTACGTTGTGGACGGGTGGGAAGCAGCGCTGGCCCAGCATTAGGCCGGATCATTGGTCCAACTAATATTTAGGCGCGGCGGAAGCGGCGGTCGAGTTCGGTGTAGGGTGTGCGGATCACGGTCGGACGTCCGTGCGGGCACGTGAACGGGGAATTGCAGACAGTGAGTTGATTGATGATCGCGGCGCACGCTTGATTGTCGAGCGGGTCACCGGCTTTGACCGAGCTTTTGCACGCGGCCATCGCCGCAAGGCGATGATCCAAATCGCGCGCGCGGTGGTGCGACTCCAATTCATCGCTCAAACCGTCCATCAGCGAATGCACATCAAATTTCTCGCGGAGCTGTGCGGGCACACCTTTAATTACAAACGTGGAACCACCAAACGGTTCAATCACAAAACCCATGCGCGCGAGCACGTCCAAATTTTCTTGCACCTGCGGCAAAAGAGACATGGCCACTTCCCACGTGAACGGCACAAGCAACATTTGTACGGGGCGCTTTTCGGCTTTGAGATTAAACATCAATCGTTCGTACGCGGCGCATTCTGCGGCCGCGTGCTGATCCACAATTAAAAGTCCGTTGCGCGTTTGAGCCACGATATACGTTTTGCGAATTTGTCCGAGAACAACGAGCTCCGGGTCGCGCAAATCCGAAATATCGGCGTGCGGTTCCGATGTTCCGAGCCCCGGCAAAGGATCGACGGACTCGGCCGACGACCCGACCGACGAAAGCGGCTTATACACCTGGTTTGTGTTTGACTGAACGACCACGTTCCATGGCGTCGAAGAAGGCGGTGCACGTCGTTCCAGGGGCACACTCGGCGCGGGCGCTGCAAGAAAACTTGCGACACGGCGCTCAATCATTGGCGCGGATTCCCCTCGCAACGCGGCTTTGATTGCCGAATTTAAAAATCCATACAGTTCGGACTCGTGCGTAATTTTTACTTCCCGCTTGGATGGATGAACATTCACATCGATTGTTGCGGGATCAAGGTCCAGAAACAAGGCCCACGCAGGATGACGCAACGACGGCAATTGACCTTGGTACGCATCATAGATCGCGCGCGAAAGCCGGCGGTTCTGAACCGGGCGACCATTGATGTAGAGAAATTGATACCGCGTTGTTGTTTGATGCGCGCTTTGATTGCTGACCACACCCGCCACGCGGAAATGATTGTCCGCCTTGAAGACCGGCAGAAGACTGCGGGCCCACCGCGCCCCCCAGGCCTCGGTAAGCCGCGTCTTAACGACGTCGGGTTTCTGGCGCTCGTCGTTTTCCTTGTTCGCCCGGAAGACAATCGGCTTTTCTTTCTCCGTTTGCAACTCGAACGTAACGTGTGTGCTCGAGAAAATCATTTCTTCCATGACGCGCAAACATTGGGCGCGCTCGGTCGGATCGGATTTCAAAAATTTAAATCGCGCTGGTGTATTAAAGAAGATGTCGCGCACATCGATCGTCGTGCCCGGCTCGCGCGCGATCGGCTTTTCGCTGATGAGCTTTCCCCCTTCAATCACGAATTCCCAACCCGATGACGCATCGGCGGTGCGCGTGGTGAGCGTGAGCTTCGATACCGCCGCAATGCTCGGCAACGCTTCGCCCCGAAACCCAAAGGTATTGAGCGCTTCCAAATCTTCGAACTTCGAGATTTTTGATGTCGCGTGCCGCCGCAACGCGAGCAACGCATCTTCCTTCGACATTCCGCAGCCGTTATCGGACACGTGAATCAACGTTCGGCCCGCGCCTTCAATCACAACCGCGATGTGCGTGGAGCCCGCGTCCAAACTGTTTTCGACAAGCTCTTTGATGACCGAAGCCGGCCGCTCCACCACTTCACCGGCCGCGATGCGCGCGATCAAATCCTCGGATAGTTGCTTAACTTGTGGCGCCATAAAATTGCTTCAGCGTCGCCCCGCGAAGACGGGGGCCCAGCCACCATAGGTGCCTAGATTCTCGCTTCCGCGGGAACGACGAATCATAGTTTCCCCTTCAGACGATTCAATGTATTGAGAGCTTCAAGCGGTGTCATGGTGTCCACACGTAACGCCCGCAATTCCTCGACGACCGGATGCGAGTCAAACAACTCGAGCTGACTCGAGGCCGCCACCGGTTTGTTTTGAAGTTTGTGATCGCCCGATTCAAGTTGTTTAAGAATTTCGCGCGAGCGCCGAATGCAATCGTCCGGCAGCCCCGCCATTTCGGCCACATGAATTCCGTAGGAGCGGTCGGCCGCGCCGGAAAGAATCTGGTACAGGAAAACCACTTGCTTGCGACCGTCCGGGCCAGGCCATTCCTTGGCCGTCGCGTGCGCGTTGAAGACACCGGGCAATCTTCCTTCCAGTTGTGTGAGTTCGAAATAGTGCGTGGCGAACAACGTTCGCGGGCCGGAACGGGAAAGGAATTCAATCACCGCCCACGCGATCGAGACGCCGTCGTACGTCGACGTGCCGCGACCGACTTCGTCGAGGATCAGCAAACTCCGGTCCGTCGCGTTGCGGAGCAGCGTTGCGACTTCTTGCATCTCCACCATGAACGTCGATTGTCCTTGCGTGAGCCGATCCGACGCGCCGATGCGCGTAAAAATTTTGTCAACCAAACCTATCTCGGCGCTCTTGGCCGGAACGAACGATCCCATCTGTGCGAGAATCACGATAAGAGCATTCTGCCGAAGATAGGTGGACTTACCGGCCATGTTTGGGCCGGTGATCACCGCGATTCGATTGGAATCGGCGGACAGCGACAAATCGTTCGGAATAAAACGGTCGCGACCAATTTGCTTCGCGATGATCGGGTGTTCGCCGTTTTTGATGACGAGTTCGTTTGCGTCAGAAATTTTCGGTCGAACAAAATTGTGCGCGACCGCCACATCAGCGAGCGAGAGAACGGCATCGATGTGCGCGATCGCTTCCGACAATGTCGCCAGCGTGGGACCGAACGCGCCGACCTGATGCACAAGTTCCGCGTACAGATTTGTTTCGAGCACGCGAATCTTTTCTTCGGCTCCCAAAATTTTCTCTTCCTGTTCTTTGAGCGCGGGCGTGATGTAACGTTCGCCGTTCGCCATGGTCTGCTTGCGAATCCAATCGGCGGGCACTTTCGACAAATTCGATTTCGACACTTCGATGAAATAGCCAAAGATGTCGTTGTATCCGACTTTAAGCGATCCGATGCCGGTTTTTTCGCGCTCGGCCGCTTCCATCTCTGCGATCCACTTTTTCCCGCTGCGCCGAAGGCCCCGCAGCTCATCAAGCTCGGCGTTAAAACCTTCGCGAATCACTCCGCCATCCACGAGTTTCGCCGAGGGGCTCTCCGCGAGTTGCATCGAAAGAATTTCCGTGAGTTCCGACGGAACCAAGAGCTGCGCCGCAAACGAATCAAACGCCGGAATCTTAGAAAGCGCAGCGACCAGTTGCGGCGCACGCGCCAAACTTTGACGCAGCGCTTCCAAATCGCGCGGCGACACGGTGCCCGCTTGCGTGCGAACGGAAATACGTTCGAGATCGGCGACACCGGTCAACAAATTCCGAACATCGGTCCTTAGCAGCGAGTCTTCCACCAGGTCTTCGACCTGATCATGCCGGTCCCGAATTACTCTTTTATCGAGCGACGGATGCAGCAGCCACCAGCGCAGCAGCCGACTTCCAAGCGGCGTAGCGCATTGATCAAGCACGGAGATGAGGGTCGGCCCCGCTTTTCCGGAAATCACGGCGCCCGGATCGGCCGATTGAACGAGCTCCAAATGACGAATCGCGGTTTCATCCAAGAACAGCGTTTGTCCGGCCGACATCGGCAAAGGTTCGGCGGCTCGCAAACTTTTGACAGCTTCGGAATGATCCCGCTCCAAATAATTTCGGATGGCCGAGAGAACTTGGCCCTTGAGCGACGGTTCGGCGAGCGGCGTTGGTTGATAGCGAACAACGGCATTCCCCGCGAAATAAGACGGCAATTTATTAGCGTCACCGATGAGAAGAATCTCGCTGGGGTTCAGAGACGCCACGTGCGCCTTGAGCGTGTTCCAATGAAAATCGTTGTCGAGTTCCCCCACCCATTGGCGGCCCGTCGAAACATCGGCGGCCGCCAGCGCCCACGTGTTTTTTCCGGATGGAGAAACCGTGATCGCCAACAAAAAATTGTTCGCGCGCGACGGCAACAGTTCATCTTCGACCAGCGTGCCGGGGGTCACCACACGCACCACATCGCGCTTGACCATGCCCTTCGTTTGCTTCGGATCCTGAAGCTGCTCGGCAATCGCCACGCTGATGCCGGCCTTGATCAACTTCGAAAGATAACTCGTCATCGCGTGGTGCGGAATACCGCACATGGGAACCGTTTGCCGCTGCGTGAGCGCCACTTCCAAAATGGGCGCGGCCTTCACGGCATCCTCAAAAAACATCTCGTAAAAATCGCCGAGCCGGAAAAACACAATCTCATCCGCGTAGCGCTGCTTAATAGAAAGGTACTGCTGCATCACCGGCGTCGCCGCTTTGGCGCTTGGAGCGGCTGGGGAGGAAGGGACCGTTGAGGTTTCCATCAGTTATTAAAATCCTTGTAGCGCTGGCGGTGCCGATAACGCTGAATCACATCACGGACCTGGTTAAAATGTCTCTTCGAGAAGAACAGGAAATAGTTGGCAAGCGAAATAAACACCGCGAGCTTCCAGACAAGAGGCGCTCCGTACAGCCCAAACAATATATGGATCCACGTGAACCACGCAATCCATTTCACTTTGAGCGGTATGAAGAAGAAAAGCAGAATCGTAAAGTTCGGATAAAGCGCCGCAAACGCGAGGAAAATGGTTTCGTTGAAGTAAAAAGCGCCTTGCGTGTTCCCCCCAACCAAAAATGACGCGGCAATCGCGCCCAGAGCGCCGACGAGATAAAAAATGGTGAGCGGGAAACTTCCCCATTCTTCTTCGAGCGCCGTGCCGCACAAATATTGGAAATACAGATAGAAGAACGTGAAGATCACGTTCTGAAACGGAATCATGAACAAAAACGTCAACAGCCGCCAAATTTCGCCGTTTCGAACCGCATAAGGATCGAGCATCAATAGGTGGGTTGCTTCGGGATTGAGCGTGGCCCAAACGTACAACAGCGCCTGCGCGGTTACTATATAAATAGGAAGGTGACCAATGGCCATCCAACCGAAGGATCGTTCCAGCCGATTAAGCAGATTCATGAGGGGTGGCCGAGCTTAGCACACCGTCGACGGACCAGGGAAGCCGCAGGCCCCGCGCCGTTTTTCCATTCCCATGTTGAATATCTGGCGCTCTCCGGCCATCCTGTTGTGGGCGACTAGGATTTCTAACAATGTTCTATGGCAAAAGATTTGTTAGCGTTTCGATAGGAGACAAACTCGAATGAAAGCATGGTCAATTGGCAGCAGTCCCAACGAGCAGTTAACGGTTACCGTGTTGTCCTTTCCAAAAAAGGACAAGAACTTTGCGTACAAATCCGTCGAGGCAAATATTCACATTGCGATCGGTGGGTTTGTCGGTGATTATCGTACCGCTATACCGTTTGAAGATCTCATTCAATTTCGAGAACAACTTGTGGCCATACATCGAGATCTAAAAGGAACGGCCGAGCTTTCTCAGATTATGGAAAGACAAATCCAATTGAAAGTTGAAATGGACGGTCATGGCCATTATTCCGCTAAAGGAGAAGCCATCGACAACATCGAGAAAGGAAACAAACTTTCTTTCCAATTCCGTGGCGATCAAACCGAACTCGGTCAAACAATTATCGAATTGAATAGCGTCATCGATGAGTGTCAATAAAAAGAAAAAGGGGTCAAGAAAAAGGGGCCAAGTCGCGACATCCGACATTTGCAAAACATGGCAAGCCTGAGTGCCGATATATTTTAAATGTCGGATGTCGCGACTTGACCCCATACACACGACATTTGCAAAACATGGCAAGCCTGAGGGCCGATACACACGACATTTGCAAAACATGGCAAGCCTGAGGGCCGATATATTTTAAATGTCGGATGTCGCGACTTGACCCCATACAACATACAAACATACACATACATACATAAGAAAAAACCCGGCTAGAGCACCTCGGCTAAATTTCGCGCAGTTTTTCGCGCAATACGCGGCGGTCGATAGGCTGGGAGCCGGCACCACCGCCAAAGCGAAGCCGGTGGTACTCGTTCATTAAGAAAAACGCACTTCCCTCGGCCAATCCCAGTTTTTCCCGACCGGCCAACACAAATTCTTGAAGTGTTTGTGTGTCGGACTTCTTTCCGATGCGGGTTTCCAACCGCCGCAGAAACGCACGATAAAACCACACATGCTCGTCCGAACGACGCCGGAAAAACGCGATGACCGAAACAACAAACATGCCGATCGCCAAAACCAAAATTGTTGCGGCGTACCCAGTGGCGACGGCGCTGCCGTTTGCGAAGCGGCCTTTCGTGGAACCGGGCCGAAACAAGTGAGACATGTTGCGGAAGACCGCAGCGAAACCGCTCAGCTGAAAGGAAATTTTTCCCGACTCGTTCGAAACGCTTTTTACAATTTCCACCTGGCGCTCGAAGTCATAACTGAGAATATAGCGGTTCCATTTCAAATTCATTTCGTCGGTCCATTCGCTCCATCGCCGGATAAGCGCGCTGCCCGGCGACAGAGTCTCCGTCACCCTCGGTGACGGATCAAAACCCACCCACCCGTACGGTTCAATATACGCTTCCACCCAGGCGTGCGCGTGTTTCGAACGAACCACGTAATAGGAACCGTGGGCGTTCCATTCGCGCGACAGAAAACCGGTCACCATGCGCGCCGGAATCTTTTCGGCCCGCAACAGAAGACACATGGCCGACGCAAAATATTCGCAGTTCCCCTTCTTTGTCTCAAACAAGAACGTCGCGACCGGATCTTTTTTTGGATCCTTCGCAGGAATGTCGAGCGTGTACGCGTAACGCGTGCGCAGATACGCGTTGATTTTTCGAGCACGGCCCAGCGCTAATACCGTGTTCCCAATTATTCTGTTCGCAAGCGAACGCAGGCGCCCTTTTTGATCGCTCGGAACTTCCATGAGATTTCGCGAAATCTCTTCCGAATCGAAACCACGCGCCGACCGCGTCACCTTCGCGGCGTCGGCCTCGAATGTCAGCGGATCCAGCAAAGAGACGATGGAGTTCGCTTCGTACTTGACGCGCCATGTATCACCGGTGTTTCTCTGAACGGAACCATCGGGAAATTCCTCGAGAAAGGGACGCTCGATCGAAACAGAGGCGGGAGCCGCGTGCATAAAAAGAAGCGACGAATCCATCGACTCCAGGTAAATCCGCTGATGCAGCACGTTTGGAAAAACCGTGTTGCGAACGGACAACGCAATCGCGTTTCGCGCCGCGCGATAGATGCGGCGCGACGTGTCCGGACTCTTCTTCCACAGCGGACTTGCGTACGTGTCGAGCGTACGTCCGCGCAAATAGCCGGTCCAGAGCGGCTGGTCTTTGCGATCAATCTCAACGCGCATCACGACCGATTCGTCGGAAAAAATGCGGCCCGATCCAGCGAGATCAACTTGCGAGGAGAACCCGGTTTTGTGGACCGGCTGCAAAAATTGCCCGCGGAATCCTTGGAAATTAAAGCGGGGAAAAACCAAAAACACGACGCTGCAGCACAGCATGGCGAGCAGGAACGCGCACAGCGAAGCCGCCCGCAACACGGGCGTCACCTGGCGCCAAACAAACGTTTCTTCAACCAGGCCAGCACCGTTCATCGAGTCATCGGCTTTGCTTTCCTCGATTACCGTCAAAAGTATCAACGTCCAAATTAGGACAAGCAGGAAACCGAACAAGAAAACGAAAAAAGTCCATTCGACCGATAGCGTCGACGCGGACAACATTGTGAGCGACGACAACAGCAAACTTCCAAGGCATTCACGGTTCGTTCGGAGCGCCAGCAATCGCAGCCCCTGGATGCTCAGCAAAAAATGCGCCACCGTTAAAAGAAACGAATTGGATAAGAAAAAGAAATCCACGACGCTCACCGCAAAGAACACCGCAGCGAGATACGGTTGCAGCGTGCCAAACATGTTCGCGAGCCGCGAGAACTTTTCGATTTTCACACCAATCACAAAAAATACGGTGAAAACGCCAATGAAAAGCGGTTGACATTCGCGCGTCACAACAACAGACAGCACACTGATAAGCGCAAGCAACCAAACGGATCTAACGAGCGTTTTGGACGTGATACGCCTCCCAAACATCGACGGCCCGCGCACCGGATCGTAAGAGTTCCGCTTCGACAAGAATTTTTTGAGCATCGGCTTTCTGACGCGGGTTCCACGTGGCGAAAAATTGCGCCTCGTCCAGCACGCGGTGCCCACCAAGCGCAATCGCCACGTCGTAACCGGCCGCGCGCGACGCCCGTACGGCCGACGCAAAAAACGCAACAAAGCGCTCCACCGCTTCATCGGCCACGTTCCTCACCTGGTGCAATTCCGGCGAGCGAAACACAATTTCCTCTTTTTGCTCCTGACCCATTTCACGAACCAACCATTCGGAACCTGCCACCGACGTGGGCGCCCGTTTCGCGGTGGCTCGCCAGTGAATGCGCCGGGGATTATCGCCGTGCGCGTACGAACGTAGTCCAAGCAGCGTGGCGCTCTCTCCGCGCATCCGAGTTTCATCTTCACGCTCGTTTCCAGAGGATCGAATCGGGAGTTGCGCAATATTTACCGGGAAAATATTCGGCGTCACAAACACCCGTTCTTCGCCGTGGTATTCCATGCGAAGTCGCCACCATTTCTCGAGAAGTCCGAACGGATACCGTGTGGACAAACGCACCTGATGCAATTCAAATTGTCCGCGCTCCGGCGGACTCCATTCAAAGCGCGTCTGCACGAGACCACGCGCGGCAATATAAGGAACGTAACGCCGCAGCCGCACAATCTTTCCGCGCAGCTTCCCTTCGATCGTCACGATCACCGAGATGGATGGGACGCGTCGCTTCGTGTTTTCAACCGCCAGCAATATCGACATGGGTTCGCCGGCCGCGGCCGCGTGCGGAAGCGTGTAAGAGACGTCCACGGCCCAGAGACTTAAGTCCGATAAAAATCCGGACGCCAACATAAGGCCCAAAAAAACACCGAACACCAGATACAACAGATTGTTACCGGTGTTGATGGCGCCCGCACCGACACCAATTGTGTAGAGAATGAAAACCCAACCGGCGCCGGTGAGTTTAAAGGGGCGTTTGGATTGGAACTTAGATAGGAATTGGAACATGGTCCACAATTTCTTTGACCACGTGCTGAGCGGCAACCGAGGTGCTGCCGTTAAAATTTCCGCCGCGAAGCCGCAGCCGGTGGGAAATGACCGGAACACTCGCGAGTTTAATGTCGTCGGGAATGACGTAGGTGCGGTTGTCCGTCACCGCGAGCGCTTGGGCGCAGCGTCTGAGCGCGAGCGTGCCCCGCGGGCTTAGCGCGAGTTCAATGGCGGACGAACTTCGTGTTGCTTGGGCCACCTGAACCATGTAACGATCCAAACTTTCATCGACGGTAACTTTGCGCACGCGATCGACCTCGGCAACGACACTGGCCGCATCGGTAACCGATTCGAGCAAACTCACATGCGGCACAATGCTATCGCCGCGCAAAATCGCCGTTTCCGAGGCTTCGCTCGGGTAACCCAGATTGAGCCGCATCATGAAACGATCGAGTTGCGATTCCGGCAGTGGGAACGTGCCGTGATGCTCGTGCGGATTTTGGGTCGCCACCACAAAAAACGGTCGTGGCAAATTGTACGTCTCTCGATCGATGGAAACTTGGCGCTCTTGCATCGATTCGAGCAGCGCGCTTTGCGTCTTCGGAGAAGCCCGATTTATTTCGTCGGCGAGAACAACGTGGTGAAACAGCGGGCCCGGCTTAAAATCAAAACTTTGGTTTTGCTGATTGAAAATCGACACACCCATAAGGTCCGACGGCAACATGTCGCTCGTGAATTGGATGCGTTGAAACGAACAGCCGACGGATTTCGCGAGCGCCAGCGCGAGAGTTGTTTTTCCAACGCCAGGAATGTCATCGATCAACAAATGCCCTTCGGCCAAGAAACACGCGACCGCAAGTCGAACCGCTTCGGGTTTTCCCAACAAAACTTTTTCGACGCTCGAAATTACTTTCTTTGAAAGATTCATTTTTCGTCACCAGCTTAACAGCGAATCGCAGCGCCAACAAGATGCATTTTCTGTTTTGTACTAGTATCCGTCCATGAACCTCCTCCAAGCAGCGGTGTACGGTCTAATTCAAGGTCTCACGGAATATCTTCCGGTTTCCAGCTCAGCGCATCTAACGCTTCTTCCTTTCTTTACGGGCTGGGACGATCCAGGACTCGCTTTTGACGTGGCGTTGCACTGGGGAACGCTGTTGGCCGTCGTCATTTATTTTCGCGCAGACGTCATTTCGCTGATCCAGAAATTCATGGAGTCGCTGCAAGGCGCACGCACCTGCGAACACCTGCTGCCCTGGAAGATCGCGCTGGCCACAATTCCGGGCGCGATTTTCGGATTTTTATTCGAGAAACAGGCCGAAACGATTTTCCGGTCGCCAAAGTTGCTGGTCATCACGTTGTCGGCGATGGGACTCTGTTTATGGGCGGCCGATCGGTGGGGCAAGAAAGACACCTCCCTTGGAAACTTGTCTTGGGGCAAAGCGCTTGCCATCGGAGTCGCGCAAGGGTTTGCCATTATTCCGGGCGTATCCCGATCGGGCGTCACCATCACGATGGGGCTTTTGTTCGGACTCGAACGCGAGGCGGCCGTGCGGTTCTCATTTTTTCTGGCGATTCCCATCACGTTCGGCGCCGGATTATTAAAAAGTAAATACCTCGTGCACAATATCAGTGATCCCGCTATTCTTACAGCAATGCTGCTGTCACTTTTGTCCGGGCTTGCAGCCATTCACGTTCTATTAACTTATGTGCGAAAAAAATCTTTTACGCCGTTTGTCGTCTATCGACTTGCGCTTGCCGCTTTTATCGTCGGCTGGCTTGTCATAAAATAATTACGAATGAAAAAAATATTTGCACTGCTTCTCGGATTCACGCTTTTCTTCTCCAACACGTCGGTTTATGCCGCCAATCCTTTCAAGACGTCCGATGAATTGGACAAATCCATCCAAGACGGCCTGAAACATCTTTACAACCTGGAATTCGAAGAAGCCGACAAAATTTTTGACACGCTAAAGCCGTACGCGGCCGAACACCCGATGGTTGCTTTCGGAAAAGCATCTGTGCACTGGTGGCGATTGTCCGTTTACGTTCTCGAGACGGATCCCCAAGAAAGCAAAGCATTCCTGGACGCTGGCAACGAATGCATTCGGCTCTCGAAAGAAAAGATCGATAAAGGCGACCCAACCGGCGAAGGATATTTGACATTGGGCGGCGTGAGCGGTTTGCTCGGACGCTGGCAGGCGACAAATCAGGAATGGATGTCTGCCTATTTCACCGGGAAAAAGGCGATCAAGTATTTGCGCAAAGCGCTGAAGATAAATCCACAAATGACCGACGCGAACATGGGACTCGGAATATTCGACTACTATGTTGCAACGTTGCCGGCGGTCGTTCGTGTGCTGGCGTTTCTCGGTTCCAATAACGACAAGCAAGTGGGCCTCAAAGAACTCACCACGGCGGCGTACGAAGGCACCTATTCACGCACTCCATCGAAACTTTTTTTGGCGGAAATATATTCGAATCCAGAGAACAAACCGGATAAAGCGCTCGAGATTCTGCTCGAACTTCGCAATGAATTCCCGCTGAGTCCGTTTATCCACATGATGCATTTCATTGCGCTGTACAACCACCAAGACGTGGGAAAAATTCGCGCCGAAGCCACGGATTTGCAGGCGAAGGTGGACAACGGGACGTACAAAAAGGAATTTGCGGTTCAGTCCCGCTTTGCGCTCGGCGTCACGGAATTCAAATCAAAAAATTGGGATGCGGCCATTAAACAATTTGATACGGGAATCGCGGCCGGCACGGTGAAAGATCCGTTCTTCACGTGGTCGCATTTGTATCGCGGCTATTGTTACGATGCGCTCGGTAAACGCGACGATGCCGTGAAGAACTACAACAGCGTCTTGAAGCAGCTGCGCCGCTGGGGATCGTGGGATTCCGCGAAGAAGTGCCTCAACAAACCGTTCGAACCGACCGAAGAAAACCTGAAGAAACTCAAGCTCTAATTCGTCGCCATGACGGCCGGGCTATTTCTTAATGTATATCTGAATCCCTTCCGCGATCGCTGAGAAGGTTAACAACAGCGAGAAGCAAGCCATTACGACCAAAACAAGCGCCACAAACGCGAGCATCTTGTTGACCGGCAGGAAGACCACGAACACGACCAGCCCCGCGATGACGCTTGTCGTTGCGGCAAGCCGGGTCATGAAACGGAAAAATCCACGCAGGCGGTCCAACGTTTGAAACGGTGAAAGGTTGAGCGCCGCGGGCGGCGCCGATTGCTGCAGCACGCTGCCACATTTTCCGCAGTACCACGTATTGAGCGGGTTCTGCGCCTCGCAGTGATCGCAATGCTTGTGGCTTTTTCCTTCGATAATGCGCCGTTTGAAAATCACAAAACGCTCGGCCACAGCAATCGAGAACCACATGGTGACGCCGATGATTCCGCCCGAAAAACCTTCACAAAGTCGGCGAATCAGCCAGCCTTCCGGATTAAATTCTTGAATCAGATACGCGTACACGGCGTATCCGAGCGCACCGCCCACGCCACCGCCCACGAGCCCGCTCAAAGCGCCCGCGGAAATCTTTTTGAAACTTCGTTCCCACAAAGCGCTTACCATTCCAATGGCCAGGCCCGCCGTGGCCCAGAACGCAAAAAGTCCCCAGCCGGTTTGTTCGGGCGTCATGCGCGGACTGTAGTAACCAAACACAATTCCACCGATGGCGCCCCCAACCGCGCCCAAAAGTCCCCCCCGAAATGTTTTTGGCGAGGATTCCTCCACCATTCCGTCCACGGTTCCAAAAAACGCACCGCCGAGCAGACCTTGTATCCCGAAGTGAAGTGCGGTCGTTGCCTCCTTTGAGATCACACGACTGAGCGCCGGAATAAAAAACCAGGCCACCATCCCCGAAAGAAAACCGGCGTTCGCGCGGCGAAAAATCCAAGCGAGATGACCTTTCACATGGGAGAACGCAATATTGAGTGACGAGAAACTCATGCGGCAATGGCCACAATAGCGGACGTCGTCGACGTTGTTGAACTGACAGGACGGGCAATTCATGAATCAATGATGCGCTGAATTGCACACGATCGCCAGAGGCGGATGAAAATTGGCCCGATTTAGCTTGAGCGCAGGGCTGCGAGCCGCGGACGATAATTCTGAAAATATCGGCGTGATTCAGGGACAAACGCACGGCGCGCAATTTCCCTCTCGCGCTGCGCGCGATCGAACGGCGGCTGCGGCGTCGGATGACGTGCGTCAATATATTTGACACCAAGGTTGAGTGGCGTACCGGTTAATTCGGTGTTGCGTGACGGGGACGAAGAGGCAATCAGCGCGTTAATCAACGCGTGCAGCCATCCCATTGCTTCAAAACTGCTGGCAGCCCCGCCGAAGAGCCCAATCGTAAGCGCCAAGAGAAAAAAGTAAGACTTTTCCTCGAAGGTGGCGCGCCGAAATTGGCCGGTTTGTTCATCAACAACCCATTGATGAAAAACAACCGCAAAAAGAAGCGCGTAGACAACAGCGAACACAAAAACATCCGGCGTTCCAAAAGGAACATGAAAAACGAGCGTCTGAACGGTTCGCCGAATTAAAATTTCTTCCATGAGACCACCGAACGCGGCAAAAGCGTAGGAAATCGCCACGGGCATTCTTCCGGCTCTCGCTTCGTGCGATGCGATCGCATACCCCCACGTCGACGGCATGAACCACATGAGACCCAGTCGCGGGTGTTCCTTCGTTTTTGGCTTGCTGATGATTTGCACCACTTGTTGCAGCGCTCTTTCTTGCGAAATTTCCATCACCTTAAAAAACGGCCCGTGATCCCGTTGCCCCAAACGCTCAGAATCGGCAGCAGGAAAAAACATGGCCATGCGTGCGAAGTTCAATTCGTCCTTATCGGAAATTTCGGCGAAGCGCATTTTTGTACTGGAGAAAAACACGAGCGTCATACGATTAATGTTCACCGGCGTGCCTTCAAAATATTTCGGAACCAGCGCAATATTAATCCGTTCTTCGGGGCTCGGACTCTGGATTGAGAAAAGAGATGGATCCGCTTGAATAATTTCTTGATCACGAATCCCGGTTTCAAGAAAACGCCGCTCCAATAAATTTTTAACTTTCTTGTTCCGTGCAATGATCGTCAGAGAATCCAGTTGTGCGCTGTTCAGATCATCGAAGTTGTCGATCACGGTCTGCACGTCGCGCTCGTCTTTCACCACCAGCACCACGTCTCCGATCAGGTTCTTAAGCTCGAGATTGGGCGTACCAAGAAAGCGAAACAGGCGGATCAGTTCTTTGACCTGTTTTTCGGAAGGCAACCGAAAATTTGTGCGCGCTTTTTCGTCCCTTAATACCGAAACAAACTCCTTTTCCGTAAGAAACGGAAACCAATCTTTCAGCGGAATATCCAACGCAACGTTGTCCACGCTCAGCCGAAGACGTTTCAGATCGCTGATTCGCGGCGTCTCGTTGGGCTTAAGTTGACCCGCGATCCATAGAAGCGCATTCGCAACGCGGTGCAAATTCGCCTCAAGCGCATCGTGCGCCTCGATGGCTTGTTTGCACATCTCACGGACCTCTTTGAGCGCCGCTTGAACAATTTCCCAGTTCGCCGCAATAATGTCGTAGTTGCTGCGCTTGTGAATAATTTCCATTTGACGTTCGAAAATGGATTTCAAAAGTTTCTCGGTGCTTGCCAAAAGCATTTCAACTTCACCCCAGCCGATTGGCACGTACGTTATGTCACGAGGGCCCGGCAAAACAAAAGAAAGCCAACCGCGATGTCCCAATTCGAACGGAATATGCCGGTCCTTCAGAGCGCGCAGCAGGCGAATAAGCTGCCGGTATCCTCGTGTTCGTGCGAGCAAACGAATGTTCGGGACAGTTCGCAAAGCGGGATTAATTCCGGTCTCACAAATGTACAGATAGTTGCCGAACAAGATCATCTTACGCGCAATTTCGAATAGGCCCACCAGCTCGGCTTTATCAACAAGCCGTTCGACGTCACTTTGAGCCCGGGAGATCGTGGACCGATTTTCGAAGAATCGAACCGCTGTTAAATCACGATTGATGTCCATTCCCCCATGAGCAACCGTACGGAATTTTTTCCTCGACACCACCTGTTCGAGCTCTTTTGTGATATCGGCGTATTTCGCTTCGAGTTGCCGGAATTCGGCTCCAATCTTGAAATAGGAACGGACATAATCGAATTGATAATTCAGATAGTCCACGAAATGCCGAAGCCGAAAACGGATGTTCACGAAATTCTTTTCTTTGGCGTTCCATCTTTCCTCGAGCTTGTGCATCGCGAGATGGATCCGCCGACTGTCCTTGCCCTCCGCTTTGACACGTTTGTATTTGTCCAGCCATTCGAGTCCGAAAATAAAACTAAACGCAAAATGTTCGATCTCAACGGGCGAGCGCATTTCCGCAAACAGCTGCATGGGAACATACAGCACGCTCTGATCACGGCTCATGCGCAACCGCCCAAACCGGTAGCGCGATGGATAAAGCTGCGGAATCATCAGCCGCCGCTCCGTGAAAACACCCACGACCGCCACATCTTCCAACAACCGCTTTTGGATTTCCGCGGCCTTCCGGGCAAACGCTTCCGTCGCGCGCGCTTCACTGAAATTTCGAGCCAATTCGGAATAGACAATCGGTACAACCGAGGGAATCGCATCCACTACCTTTTTAAACTGTGCTGCCGCTTGTTTCTGCAGCGGAATTTTGGCGGTCAACCATTCTTGCTTCTCCAGGTCCCCTTCCGGCAACGATTCCACGTTCTGATTCATTCTATGCTCGGAAATGAATTCCTTGCCTTCGTAGTTCCTCTGGTTCCTTACAACCGGATGGTTGTCGGGCAGACCATTGATGACGACGCGATCCCGGTCGCGCATCGCGTCCATATGAAACTCAGCGGTACCCGGATCATCCGTAAGCCGTGGCTCGCTCGAAAACCAGTTTCTGATGTTCTGCCACCAAAGAATTACCGCATCAATCAGCATGTGAATCGACGCAATCACGGTAAAAATGAGAACGTCGTGTTCCGACCTTGCCAACAATCGCCAACCACAGAGATACATCGCGATCACAAAAAAATGATGCGCAATTAACAGCCTCGTTATTGGCAGAGAAGAACCACTGGTTTTGTATCCAAGATATCCGATGCAAAAATCAAGCACACCCGCGCCGATCATGTACAACAGCTGCAACCAAAAGGAATGCTCGAACGCGAACAAACCCAGAAAAATGATCCCGGATTCCAGTGGAATTGAAAACAACGCAACAATCTTCAACATATGCGACGACGGCACCCCAAGCAACATCATCATGTTGTGAAACACCGAATGCGGTGGGCCGAAAGGATTTGGAGGAAACCTTCCGTGCAGAATACGATACTCCACCCGTTTTCGAATTTTTTTGACTTGCAGGGGCGTGAGCTTCGGCCGATTGGATCTGATTTTTGAATTGAGGAGAGTGGCGATATCCGCATCGTCAAAGACAGCATGGCTTTGATAGGCCAATTTCAGCACACGGTGCTCGAGCGGCGATAAATCGCGCACAATATTTTCATCCGTGTGTCGAAAACGGAAATCTTCCAAACGCGCAAATTCGCGTTCCAAATGCGCGTAGGCCACATCAACGAAATCTTGAACGGCCCACACGGTCATGTTCAGCGTGGCGGCGAGCTCAGCGAAACTTTTACCCTTCTTGGTGTTCATCAACCCGTAACGCAACCGCAGAGCTTTCTCTTCTTTGGGAGAGAGGCGGCCCAAAACCTTGAGCAACTTTTCGATAAGACCATCATCGCTGCGTTTTTCCCTTTCAGGCTGCATTTCCCAAAATGCGTCGGGGTCTTTGGCGGTGACACGCTTTGTAACCGCCAGTTTGTGCTTCTCGCGGTAATGGACCGACACTTCTTGCGTCGCCGCCCAGCCCGCCAACGTATTGAAATTGAGGCCCTTGTGATAGTCGTATTTGTAAATAATGCGTCTCAACACATAGAGGAGCACGTTTTGAAATACTTCGTTGCGTGACCTCGCGGGAATTTTCCGGGTTAACGTCCAGAAATTCGCCATATTCCACATCACCAGCAAATTTCTCAAAAATTCCCGTTGCGGTTCGGTGAGGTTGTTGCTTGCAGCGCCTTCCCCCCGCAAATTCGAGCGCAAAGCTTTGCCAATCAAAAGGTGCTCGGCCGTCGTCATGTAGCGGAAAGGTTTCGCACCCGGCACTCCGCGCTGACCTTTCATTAGCGTGTCGACAAGATCGTCGATTTGTGTTCGTTCGGCCACGGAAAGATTTTCTTTCACAAAAAGTCTTTGGCCCGGACGGGCGTACATCGGATTTTTCATCTCCGGCTCCGGCGCGTTCCAGAGCTTTCGATATTCGGAGTCCAAATGGTTGAACAGATGCATCGTGTAAAGAATTGATGCATCTGGATCAAACGGTTTTGCTCTTTTCTTATTGTTCGGCTCTGTCATCATGCCGAGCGGACCACCGATGTACCTCATGAGAGGATTAAAAAATGCGTGACCCAAGGTGATGACCTCAAGGTCTCCGGTCGAACCCAATCCGACCGCGAGCGCGAACAAAATCCAACGCTGCCACCCGAGAAGATAATTTACACCAACGGCCGTGGGGCTTTCCGCTGTGTATATTTTCGAATGCAGAACCGTCGCAAAGAGCGATGCGTAAACGAACGCAGACCACCACGCACTCATGCCGAAACACGCTTCAAGAATTCCGAATTGAAGAAGATTTCGGATCACCAATTCTTCGAACACGCCGCCCATCGCGGCGATTACGTACGGAAGCCACACTCTATGGCCCTGCTCCGCACGCTCCGAGGCCTCCTCGTACCACACCGCAAACGGATTGAATGGCATCATTCCAACAAAACCGACATTGTTTGAAGAACCTCTTACATCGCCGACGGCACCCCTTTGAAGCAGCAATTGACCCGCCTCGTAGAGATGGAGATTCGAGGTCCACTCGGCGTTTTCATCGGCATAAACGAATCCGCATTTCCGTAACAACCAGTGAAAAAATCGTCGCACGCCACCAATCGCCCGCCGCGCGACCGAAGGGCTAACGGACCGGTCGGTCATTTCGAGAATTTCATTTGGGTTGGCGCGTAGCTCAACCGGAACCACACTTACGCCACGCGTCAGCACCCCCTGAGCCGAGCCCACACCGGCGCGATCAATTTTCAATGTTGCATCAGCGGGCAAAGGCAACATCGTCTCGGTCCCGGCTGACAACGCATTGGCCGCCTCAAAAAGGGCAACCTCGACCGGCGCTTCTACAAATTGGATCAGAGGCGCCATCGGATCGTTGGCGAGAAATAATTTTTGTCCCTCAAAAAGTTTTTCAAGCGGAGATTTTTCTTGAGCAAAAACGCTTAAGTAGGCCGAGGCTTTTGACGCATCCGCGCTTGTGACGCGAGGAACGATCGAGACAACGGTGCAACCTGCCTTTGTAAGCGCGTCATCGATACCGGAGGAATGAAAACCGCCAGTGATAAGAACGCTCGTTGTTCGTGGAAGATTGTTTATTGAACGTTGGGCGTTCAAAAAATTATTCGCCATCGCCCCATCACGGAGCTCCGCTTGCCGATAAAACTGTTCGAAAGGGGAAAGGTTTACAGCGTCTATACCCCACCCTACCCTCCCCATTGAGGAGACATGGAGAGGGAGCACCCCCCCCGAGGTTTTAGGGTTAGTGAAAAAAAGTTTTCCTCCCCACGCCTTATCAGTGGGGAGGGCAGGGTGGGGTATTAATTCCTCGTACTCTTCCCACTCTCTTTTGGTTAAAGAAAAATCGACGAGCTTAGACTCCAAGTACAATCTTTTCGACGCGTCGACCAACCTTCGTTCATCCGCTGTTTTTACGAGCCAGCGGAATCTCTGTTGCTCGAGTTGACGCGCCTCCGCTAAAACCGCTTCCACGTCAATGCGATCGGACAATAGAACGTAGCGCAGATATTCTTTAAAGACCAAAAAGTTCTCGATTGGAACGTGGGATTTTCGGGCCGCGTCTCTCAACCAAAGATAAAAAGCCTCGTGATCGATCTGTTGCGCACGAAACGCGAACGCCATTTTGTGAAGCTGTTCCGCGATCACGCGATTCCGAGAAACAATCTGCGCAACCAAAAGATCTCTTTCTATTTCGACTTGTGAAAAATTGATATTCGCTTCGATGCGCAGAACCTCAAGATAATCACGAACCGCCGGCGACACGTCCGATCGGCCCGTGGCCAACAACTTCACATACGAGGCGAACGGCAGTTTTTCCGAACGATACGCTTCGACGGCGCGATCGAAATCCAAAAGTGCCGCGTTGAACAATTTGCGCTTCTCGGAATCAAGTTTGATGCGTTGCACGGATTGAACGTGCTGAACATTGTCTTTCTGTGAACTCGCATCGCGCACGGCTTGAACATTGGCGGCGTAGTGGTTTGCGTCATCGACGCCAATAACAGAAACGCCGACGACCGGAGACGTCATCATCGCGTGAATGGGCCCGGATATTCTTTTTTCGCGCAAAAGGTAATTTGCCACCGCCCGAATGGTGTTCGGACGTGGGAACTGACGGAATACCGACAAATCAAATATTCGGTAGGCACCTTCGAGCGCGACCATATCAATCTTTTTCTGTTCGTTTAGTTTCTGGAGCGCTCTGCTGATATTGAGTTGGGCTTCTTGGTTCCCGTGAATATCTTGAATGTGCAACACAACCGATTTCGAGTGGCCGGCGGGTTTGAGTACTTTGCGAACCGTAACAAAGGGATTGAGCGACGATAAATCCATCGCGCCCACGAACAAACCATTCATTCGGGAACGGCTCACGTCAGGACATAGGGTCCCAACGGAACGTGGGCCCTCAATAGCGGCATTCCAGGGCGACGACCCGGTGCGTCGTTCGGACCACAAAGACGTCTCGGGCAAGTGGGCGAACGCCACGTGCGTCGCAAACAGCACGGTACACAAAAATAGCGCGATGATTTTCTGAGGGGCTAGCCGGTTTTTCAATCGAATTCCTGACGACGTTTATCGTCGAAGATTCAATCAAATCGGCATTAAGCTCCCGTTAAAATTACGTAACGGAGTTGTGAACGGATTAATTTTTTGGGGCTTTTTTATGCCAGAGGGTTTCGCAGAGGTAGGCGTTCGTAACTTGTAGCAGCAGACTGTCTTGGAAAAGATTTGCGTAGAACTGTACGCCGATCGGTAGATTTCCGCTCGTAAAACCGCACGGAACTGAGATACCGGGAATGCCGGCCAGGTTGCACGGGATTGTGCAAATGTCCGACAAATACATGGTGAGCGGATCGTCGGATTTCTCGCCAATCTTAAAGGCCGGGGTTGGCGAAACGGGAGTAAGAATCACGTCGACGTTCGCGAACGCTTGATCGAAATCGCGTTTGATGAGCGTGCGCACTTTTTGTGCCTTTGCGTAGAACGCATCGTAGTATCCAGAGGAGAGTGCGTAGGTTCCGATCATGATGCGGCGCTTCACCTCCGCACCAAAACCATCGTGCCGATTAAGCCCGTATTGCTCGATAAGATTCGCCGCGTTTGGGTTTCGGAATCCGTAACGCATACCGTCGAAGCGCGCGAGGTTCGAGCTCGCTTCGCTCGGCGCAAGAATGTAATAGACCGCGAGCGCGTGGTCGGAGTTTGGCAGCGAAATATCTTTTACGTCGGCGCCGAGCTTCCTTAAAACTTGGGCCGCTTCGAGAACGGCTTTCTTTACGTCGGCGTCCATTCCTTCGACGAAATATTCTCTTGGGATTCCAACGCGCAAACCATGAATCGGTTTTTTCATCTCTGCAGAAAAATCGGGCACGGCTTTGTCCACCGACGTTGAATCTCGCTCGTCCTTGCCGCTGATGATTGACATCGTGAGCGCCATATCGTCGGGCGTATGCGTGAAAGGTCCAATCTGATCGAGCGACGACGCAAATGCAACCACGCCGTAACGCGACACCCGGCCGTACGTGGGTTTCATTCCAAGAATTCCACACAAGGACGCGGGCTGACGAATCGATCCTCCGGTGTCACTTCCAAGCGCGATCGGCACGGTCCGCGTCGCCACGGCCACCGCACTTCCGCCGGAGGAACCGCCGGGAATGCGGGAGGTGTCCCACGGATTGCGCGATGGACCAAACGCCGAGTTTTCGGTTGATGATCCCATCGCGAACTCGTCCAAATTTGTTTTGCCAATCATGATCGCGCCTTCGGCAACCAAACGCTCGATCACGTGCGCGTTGTACGGTGCCACGTAATTTCCAAGAATTTTTGATGCGCAGGTAACTGGCTGGCCTTTCACCATCATGTTGTCTTTGATGGCGATCGGCACGCCCGCCAAACGGCCGGCGGGCTTCCCGGATTTCACTTTCTCGTCGACGGCGTTGGCGGCTTCAAGCGCGGCGGACTCCGCGACGCTCAAATACGCGTTCAATTCACCGTTGGACTTTTTGATAGCCGCCAACGAGGCATTAACCACATCGGTGGCGGAAAACTTTTTTGACGAGACGCCGGCAGAAATTTCTGTTGCGGAAAGTGCTTGGAGTTCCATTTACTCAATGACCTTCTTCACTCGGTAGAACGTCTCTTCCATCTCGGGCGCGTTTTTGAACAGCGCTTCCAAATCGGCAAACGGTTTCGCGATATCCTCGCGCCACACGGTTGTGGTTTCATAGGGATGCGCGGTCGGTGGAACGCCATCGGTGTTAATACCTTTCAATTGCGCAATATGCCCAAGAATGCGCTCGAGCTGGCTCTGATATTTCGCGAGCTCCTCTTCGGACATCGCGAGCCGCGCCAGCGTGGCCACGTGTTGAACGTCTTTGATGGTAATGTTGGAATCGGTCATAGTTATTCGTCGTCATCCTGGCAGGGCGACGTTAAAATTCGAGCGGCGCGCCCAGATTCATTATGTTTTGATATCAATAGTTGAGCGGTGCGTACTTTAACAAAAGTTTTTTCTTCATCCCGCTGTTGAACAAAATGGTGGCTTTCGCATGATCACCGGAACCCTCTACGTCCACAACTTTCCCTTGTCCAAAATCCGGATGCCCGACGCGCTGCCCGATCTTTGGCATACGCCGAACGGGGGTCGGTGGCGTCGTGACGGGAACCTCTTGATTCATATCGTCCGACGACGGATGCGATTGATTGTAATCCTCATCGCTCATCGACGGCGCTTGCGATTCAAACGAGAAGCTTTGGCGCTTCGGCCGAACAGACGCCACCCCGGCTTCCTCAATGAAGCGTGAAGGAATATTCATCCGTGGTGTTCCAAAAATTCTCCGGCTCGCCGCCGATGTGAGAAAAAGTTTTTTGCGCGCGCGTGTCATCGCGACGTAAGCGAGCCGCCGCTCTTCCTCGAGCTCGTCTTGGTCAAACGCGGCGTCGCCGATGGGAAACAAACCTTCTTCGAGTCCCGTCACAAACACCGCCGGGAATTCGAGACCTTTTGCCAAGTGAACCGTCATTAGCGTCAGCGAACCGCCCTGCTGCTGCCAGTCGTCCAAATCGGTCATCAAGGAAACTTCTTGGAGGAAGCGCGCCAGCGAAAGATCCAAAGCGACATTCCCCTCCTCGCTGGGGGAGGTACCGTTATCTTTCGCAAACTCGGACTCATTCTCCCCCGCTCCGCCCTTCACGCGTTCTTCGAAATCTTTGGCGGCGTTGATGAGTTCCTGCAAGTTATCGAGGCGCTCGGCGGCTTCGGGGTCGTCATCCGATTCGCTGGCCCATTTGTCCCAATAGCCGGATTCCTCTAGCATACGCCGCACAATCGTCGATGCTGACGCGTCCTTGGCCATTGCTTGAAACTTTTCAATTAGCTCCACAAAACTTTTGACGCCGTTGCGCGCCGACGGCGAAATACCAGACACCGCGTGGGACCGCTGGAAAGATTCCCACAGCGAAATTCCTTGCGATGCCGCGTATTGTTCCAAAAGACCCAGCGAATTCTTCCCGAGGCCGCGCGCCGGCAGATTCACAACGCGCTTGGCGCTCAACGAATCTTTCGGATTCACAACGACGCGCAAATACGCGAGCGCGTCTTTGATTTCGGCGCGTTCATAGAACCGCAGCGCACCGACAATCGTGTACGGCACCGCGAGACGCCGCAACGCATCTTCAAACACACGCGACTGTGCGTTCGTGCGATAGAACACAGCCATGTCTTTAAGCTCCATCCCTTTCGCGCGCAACAGTGACACTTCATCCATCACGTAACGCGCTTCTTCCTGCTCGTTCGCCATTTCAACAAAGCTCACATCCTCGCCGGGCTCGTTGTCGGTCCACATGGTTTTCGATTTCCGGCGTTTGTTGTTCTGAATGAGCCGCGTGGCCACATCGATAATCTTCGACGATGAACGATAGTTCTGCTCAAGCTTGACGACTTTCGCTCCGGGATAATCGCGTTCAAACTCCAAAATGTTCCGAATCGTAGCGCCGCGCCACGAATAAATGGATTGATCATCGTCGCCCACGACGCAAATATTTTTCGTGGACCCGGCCAGATATTTCGTGAGCAAGTACTGCGCGTGATTTGTGTCTTGGTATTCGTCCACCATAATGTAGCGAAACCGCGTCTGGTATTTCGCTCGAATGACTTCCACATCGCGAAACGCTTCGACGGTTTTCATGACCAGATCACCGAAGTCGAGCGCCATCGACTCTTTCAGTTTGCGGGAATAAACCTCATAGATGCGCGCGACGCGTTCGCGGAACGGATCCCCGTGCGTTTGCGCGTGGATCATGTAAGAACCAGCATCCAACATGTCGTCTTTCGCGCGCGAGATGGCCGACAAGACTTGGCGGGGGGCGCATTCTTTTTCGGTGAGCATCATCTCTTTAAGAATCTCTTTGATGATCGCCATTTGATCGTTGTCGTCGTAAATAACGAAATTCGGGTCGAGTCCGATATGTTTCGCTTCAATGCGCAAAAATTTCGCACAAAACGCATGAAAGGTCGAAACCCACACAGCAGCGCCTTGACCCGGAACAATTGTGTTAACGCGTTGGCGCATCTCGGCCGCGGCTTTGTTTGTGAACGTCACCGCGAGAATATTCCAGGGCGCAACACCGTGATAAATGAGATTGGCGACGCGGCACACAATCACGCGCGTTTTGCCAGAACCGGCGCCCGCGAGAATTAACAGCGGACCATCAATATGTTCGGCGGCTTCGCGTTGCGGTTGGTTGAGAGTGTCGAGAACGGGCAGTGTCATAGAGGAATTTTCGTCGAGAATAACATATCTCCGGTTCAGGCCTTTAAACGAAGCTGAACGGCCGTTTCAACGTGATCGGTATGCGGAAAAAAATCGAGCGGCTGCACGTGCGCAACCTCATAAGCCGCGCTCAACCGCTGCAAATCGCGTGCCAACGATTCCGGATTGCACGACACATAAAAGAGTCGCTGCGCTTTCCACAGAAGCAACGTGTCGACAAGTTTCGGATGGAGACCCGGCCGCGGCGGATCCACCACAATGGTCGCCGAGCGAATCTCGTCGGCAGACAAAAAGGCAGCCGCGTCCTCCGCTTTCCCCTCTAGAAACTTCACGTCTCCAACATTGTTGGCGCGCAGGTTTTCGTTCGCGTCGTGAATAGCCTGGCGATTTATTTCAATCCCTATTACGCGCTCAAACAAATTCGCCAAGCTCAAACCAATCGTTCCGGCGCCGCAGTAGAGATCCAATAGTGTCGCCCCGGCAATCTTTTGGCCGTCCCGATTCAACGGTACGGGGCCCAGGTTTTCCTCAGAAACACCTGGATCCCGGCCAAAAGCGTGCCGGGATGACGAAACCCACAACCTCAACAATTGAACCAATATCTCAGCGGCACGCGTGTTCGTTTGCATGAACGAGTTTGCGTTGACACGAAACAACGTCCCACCAATCTTTTCGTGGATGACACCGTTGCCCCAATAAACCTTGCCGCCTTCACCACCCGCGACGTCCGACAATCCATCGTAAGCGGTCCAAATGAAAGTGGAAATAGGAAGGGCTCGCAATCTTTCGGCAAGGGCATCGACATGCGGCGTGGTGGATTTCGATACGAGGTTCACCAAACAATCGCCGGTATTTTTTCCTTCTCGGATCACGAGATGCCGCAAATCGCCCTTTCCATTCTTTCGAACATAAACAGAAACTTGATGATCGCTCGCCCATTCTTCAACCGCACGGCATATCAGCTGACTTCTCTCCGATAACAACTGACACTCCGGCGTCGGCGTCACAAGCGCAAACCGCCCTTTGGGATGGAGACCAAGATGCACGCGGCTCTCAGGGTGAGGGTCCCGTCCGAGAATCGCGAGATCCTTCTCATTCCCAAACGAGAATTCCATCTTGTTCCGATAAAAATAAATATCCGGAGAAGCAAGAATCGAATGAAAATTCTGCACGGCCAGTCCCGCGAGCAATTTCCGAACGGACTGCTCCTTCGCTTGCAGTTGCTCCTCATACGGAAGATTTTGCTTCGAACACCCACCGCAAAACCCGAAGTGGGGACACAAGGGCAATCGTCGTTCCCGCGCAGGCGCGGGCCCAGACACCGTGAATTGCATCGTCTAACTGTACCCGGGTTCCCGCCTGCGCGGGAGCGACGATTTCAAAGTCAAAACACTCACTCGACCATCCTCTTCATATATACGATTGCCTCCGCATTGGAGGGATCCTTCTTAAGCACGCTCTCGAAATGCTCCGCCGCCTCTTTGAGTTTTCCCTGCACGAACAAAACCTTCCCCAAATTCAAATGAATATCCGTGAAATCCGGATTCACTGCGAGCGCGCGTTGCCACGTTTGGATCGCGTTCGGAACGCGACCGATTGTGTAATAAATGTTTGCGAGGTTGTTGTACGCCCCCATACGACGCGGATCGAGTTCGATGAGTCGCTCGTATGTTGCGATCGCTTTTGTGGTCATCGGTAAATCGATTCGATTGTCGGGCATTTTTATTTGCTTCGCATACACATACGCCAAACGTTCGAACACCGCCGGTTCGTTCGGGTACGTTTCCGCGAGACGTTCCAAATCCTCCACGGTTTTTGTTGGATCGAGCAACCGCTGATCGAAAAAATCCGATGAGGCAGCGACTTCTTTCTGCGCGCGATACGGACGCATAAGGCGCGGCCAGACAACCCCGACCAGGAAAACTATCCAAGCCGCGGCGAGCAGGACGCGCGGGATTGATAAATTTAATTTCTTCGACGCCGCTCGCTGTTCCGGTTCTTGCGAGGACACCAACCCCATCAACATAAATGTGTTTGCAAGCGACACGCCGAACCGCATGTCAACCGAAAAGAAGTTCTGTAAGAAAGATCCGAGCACGCCAATGGTGAGCCAATTCCACGGCCGCTCAGAAATAAAAAACAAAATCGGAATAATAAGAAACGCACAAAGTCCGATAATTCCGGCCTCCGCTAATGTTTGCAGGTATTCGTTGTGCGCTTCGTTTACGATAAATTGACCGGGCGGCCATTTTGATACCAGATCCGACTGCGCGTATTTCGGGAAATTGGTGTGAAACGCGCCCAGCCCCACGCCGGCCACCGGATGATCTTTCCACATCCGCACCGTGTCCCGCCAAATCAGCAAATGCGCTTGATCCCGCTTCCAAATTTTTTCCGTTTTAAAATAAAACACGCCCATCGTAAAAAAAACCACAAGCCAAACAGCCGGTGGTATTTTTCGCCGCCCGAACTTCGCGAGAATTCCAACGAGAAATGCAACACCGAAAGCAAGCCAGCCGGCCCGCGACTGAGCGTGATAAAAAGCCACAACGAGAATCATCACGGTCCCGCACAGAAGCCAGCGAACCTCGTCGACACGCTCGCTCGATATTGCCGCGAACACAACGAAAATAGTGAGCGACAAGAAAGCCGCGAAGAAAATCGAATTTCCAAACGTGCTCATAATTCGTGCCATTTGAGGAACACCGATGGGTCCAACACCGCCAGTAAATTGCAGCAACCCGTAAACGGCGGCGAGCGTTCCGGAAAAAATCCACGTGAGCAGAAATCGTCTCTTCCAATCAGCGGAAAGCGCGGCGAACGAAAAACTTATAAACGCGGTGGCGGCCAACAACACGCGACGCCACTCGACGATCGCTTGTGATTTTTCTTTTGCGGTGCTCACGAAAATCGCCGTCACGAGAACCCACGAGAGGATGGCGTAAATCGTAGCGGGCCATGTTTTGATCGAGGGAAGAGATTCAACGATCGTCCTGAGTCCAACGACGAGCGCAAAAATAAAAATACCGATTTCAAGCGCCTCGAGTTTTAATCGAACCAACTTTTCATCGGGGAACAGAGGAAAAACAAAAACAATTGCACACGCGATAAGACCGATCGCAACGTCCCAGGCGTTAAAAGATGGAGAACCTTCCGAGACGGATTTGGCTTTCTGCGGGCTCACAAAGACGCCGTTAATTGACTGGCGAGAACTTGGACCTTATATCGGCTGGAACGCGCACCGGTTTCCATTTTTCATTCACAAACGGGTGCCGCGTAAATCCTTCGGCAATTTTTGTTTTCGTTTCAACATCGATGATTTCGTACGTGAAATCAATCGATGCGCCACCCATTTTTTCCACGCGCGTAATCACACGAATGAGATCATCGTATTTCGCGGGGTGAAGATAGCGGCAATTGGCTTCGGAGACCGGCAGGAACACTTTCAATTTGTCTTCGAGGTCACGGTAGCGAAATCCCATGTTGCGCATGAGTTCGGTTCGACCGCGCTCAAACAGCGTCAGATAATTCGCGTAATAAACGACGCCCATCCGATCGGTATCGGCGTAAGCAATGCGGAATTCAAATTCATGGGAAACAGCCACTTAATCCTCGTCTTGGAGGTCATAGAAACTTTTCACCGCATCACGCAGCGCGTGCTGGATTCGACGCCGCGATTGATTGTCCCCATGAACGGTTTCATCGATAAGTTCGGCGGGAAGATTCGCAACAACGGTATTCTCTTCAAGCGAAAGGCGAACACGATACATGCCGCGCAAGAATTCGTACTCCATCATCTGCACGCTCCAATCGGCCGTTTTCCTTCGATTCTTAAGAATTTTTTCTACGAGGTTTTTAACTCTCTCTTGATCGGGATGGCGAATGGGTTCACCCATGCAAAGATACTCCTATTTCCAAAAGACCTCAGCAAGCTTGAGCCACTCGGATGTCACAACTTTCAGCGTGCCCGTGGCTTCTTTAAGCGGAACGGGTACAACGTCGGTGCCGCGCAACGCCACCATCTTTCCAAAATCTTTCTTCGCAATCAGGTCAGCGGCGGCCGCTCCGACGCGAAGACCAAGAATTCGATCGAAGAGCGACGGCGCTCCTCCCCGTTGAATGTGACCAATGGTCGCCGAACGAGTTTCAATCTTTGTTTTCTCTTCAATCAATTTCGCGAGGTCGTCTCCCACGCCACGATCTTTAAGCAACATGTGACCGAACTGATCGAGCTGTTGTTTTACATTCTTGTACTGCGGAAGTTCGGTTCCTTCGGAAGCGACCACGAGCGCCACGCCTTTGCGCGCGTGCGCTTTCTTCAAATGCTCGCACATCCTGTCGATCTGCGGTTCTTCTTCGGGTAACAAAATCCAATCGGCAGCGGATGCAAGACCCGTGTAAAGCGCCACCCAACCGGCGTGACGCCCCATCACTTCAAGGACCATAATGCGCGAGTGGCTCGCTCCGGTGTCCTTCAGTCGCTCGGCCGCATCAACGGCAATCGCGGTGGCCGTATCAAAACCAAACGTAAAGTCGGTCGACGACAAATCATTGTCCATCGTTTTTGGAACACCGACGACATTTACCTTGTGCTGTTCGAAAAGTTTTGTGGCCACACCGAGCGTGTCTTCGCCCCCCATCGCGATCAGCGCATCCAACTTCAATTTCTTGAAATTCGCGAGGCACTTTTCAACGGCGCCTTCTTTCTTGAACGGGTTTGTGCGCGATGTTTTAAGAATGGTTCCGCCCAACTTCGCAATATCTTGAACGTCTTCGAGTGACAATGGCCGCGAATTTCCTTCGACCAAGCCTCTCCAACCTTCAAGAAGACCAACGAACTCAAAACCGTGATCCAAACCACGCATCACGGCACCGCGAATTGCTGGGTTTAAACCCGGGCAGTCTCCGCCGCCTGTGAGAATTCCGATTTTCTGTGCCATGTTAAGCGATGGTAACTTGCTTCGACAGATAAACGTCCTGGATCGTGTTCAAGAGCTTCACACCTTCGGCCATCGGACGCTGGAACGCTTTGCGGCCCGAGATGAGACCCATGCCGCCCGCACGCTTGTTGATGATCGCGGTTTTCACGGCTTCGGCGAAATCGTTGTCGCCCGAAGCACCGCCCGAGTTAATAAGACCCGCTCGGCCCGAATAGCAATTGAGCACCTGATAACGCGTAAGATCGATCGGGTGATCGGTTGTGAGATCGGTGTAAACTTTTTTGTGCGTTTTTCCGAAGTTGAGCGCTGTGTAGCCGCCGTTGTTCTCCGGAAGTTTCTGCTTGATGATATCGGCTTCGATGGTGACACCGAGATGATTCGCTTGGCCCGTCAAATCCGCCGACACGTGATAGTCTTTCTCTTTGGTTTTGAACGCGTTGTTGCGCGTGTAGCACCAAAGGATTGTTGTCATACCGAGCTCGTGCGCGTGTTGAAACGCTTGGCTCACTTCCCAAATTTGACGACGGGATTCGGCGGAACCAAAATAAATCGTGGCGCCAATCGCAACCGCGCCCATATCGTACGCCTGCTTCACGCTACCGTACATTGTTTGGTCGAATGTGTTCGGATACGACAGGATTTCGTTGTGATTGATTTTTAAGATAAACGGAATTTTGTGCGCGTATTTGCGGGCAACGGAACCAAGCACGCCCAGCGTCGATGCCACCGCGTTCGCACCGCCTTCGATGGCGAGCTTCACGATATTTTCTGGATCGAAGTACATCGGATTTGGAGCAAACGACGCGGCCGCAGAGTGTTCGATGCCTTGATCGACAGGCAAGATCGAAAGATATCCGGTGCCACGAAGGCGCCCATTATCAAAAAGCGCTTGGAGGTTCTTTAGAACCGGCGTCGGACGGTCGGACAAGCCATACATCTGGCTTACGTAATCGGGCGTCGGCAGGTGCAAGGATTCTTTTGGGATCTTCGCTTTGTGTTCCAACAGCGATTTGGCTTCTTTTCCCAATAGCGCTTCAATATCTAACGACATTATCTTTCTCCTTAATATGTAATGAAGTATTTGTGTGTCTGGACCCTCGCCTACGCGGGGGAGACGATTCTGAATTACTTCAGGTTTTTTTCTTTTTTGTTTGGCGGGGTGAGGAAGGTACCGCGGTTGAAGCGGCTTTGCTCTCTTGCCAGGCGCCGATCTTACGAAATTTTTCGAATCTGTCTTTCAGAAGTTTTTCGGTAGGAACATTACAAAGTGACTTCAACGACTTAAGAATTGCTTGTTTAAGGTTCGCGGCGGTGCCATCGGGATCGTTGTGCGCGCCACCGGCCGGCTCGGTAATAATCTCGTCGATGACGCCGAGCTTCTTCAAGTCTTCGGCGGTAATTTTAAGCGCCTTGGCCGCCACTTCGGCTTTGGACGCGTCATGAAAAAGAATGGCCGCACAGCCTTCGGGAGAGATCACCGAATACCACGCGTTCTCGAGCATCAAAATCGTGTCGCCAACAGCAATAGCGAGCGCCCCGCCCGATCCGCCTTCTCCAATCACTGTCACGATGATCGGCACTTTAAGCGCCGCCATTTCCCGCAAGTTGCGGGCAATTGCTTCGGCTTGTCCGCGCTCCTCGGCGCCAATTCCGGGATAAGCACCCGACGTGTCGACGAACGCCAAAACCGGCAAATGAAATTGCTCGGCAAGTTTCATGAGCCGCAACGCCTTTCGATACCCTTCGGGGTGCGGCATTCCGAAATTTTGTTCGAGCGATTCTTGCAGCGTGCGGCCTTTCTTATGGCCAATAACCACAACGGACTGCCCATCGATTTTCGCGAGACCGCCCATGAGCGCAGCGTCGTCCGCAAACGCGCGGTCGCCATGAAGCTCCATAAAATCGTCAAACAGCCGTGGGATGTAGTCGCCAAAATAGGGACGCTTTGGGTTGCGCGCGAGCTGAACCCGTTGCCACGGCGTGAGCAGTGGAGAGGTTTGAGATGTTTGAGGCTTTTCTTCCATTAAGAGGGCCATTGTCACAATTTAAAACGATCCGGTATAGGTCAGTCGAATAACGCGCTCGGTTTCGCGTTCGTCGCTTCGAAATGTCTTAGGAACGTCGCGACCGACCAAATCTACCGTAAATACCGGCGTTATGTATACCTTTGCTCCAAAATTTAAGCGTCGATCCTTATAATCATCAAAGTTGTCGTATTCAAACATAAAACCAACTAATTTCTGGTACGTGTAGGTCAATCCGGTAAAACCGCGGACCGAATTTCCGGTGTCGAAATCAAACACGTCCATGCCGAGCGTCCAGCTCAAATCGGGTGTAAACGGATGCCAGCCGCCGACCAAATAAAAACCTTTTTGGCGCTGCTCATATTCGTCTTCGGTCTTGTTGTAATGATAGCCCTGGCCATCGTACCCCAATGCCACCGCGGGGAGGAGGCCTTTTCCATCGAACGCGCGCAATTTCAAATTGATCGTGGGCTTGTTCAAACGCGCGTCGCCGGTGCCCAAAATGCGCTCACCATCCAAACCAAAACCGAGATTCAGGCGCGGGAAAACGCCAAAAATCGTTTTGTTCTGGAGATTACCGTCCTTCCCGAAACGAAACGACACATAATATCCGTAATGGTCAACCGCATCGGGCGTCGGTGTATCAATCAACTCGACCGATGTGCTCTCGCTCGTCTTTACCGCTTCGCGGCCATGGATAATCGAACCACCGAGGGAAAGTGCAGCGACAAATGAAAATTGCTTTAAAAACTTCATTTTTTTACCAGTGTAGCGATCGTCTCCAAAAGTTCATTGACCTCGAACGGCTTCGACAGAAACGCCGATACGCCGGAGCCTTTGATAGCAGCTTGGTCTTGATCGTAGTCGCGCGACGTTAAAAGCAAAATCGGCGGTGCCTTCGGATCTTGATTTATTTCGGACGCCGCATGATATCCGTCCAACACCGGCATCATCACATCCATCACAATAAGATCGAACTTCTTCTTGCGCGATTCATCCACTGCCATTTTCCCGTTCTTCACGGCGGTCACGCTGTGTCCAGCCGAAGCCAAACTAAAACGGATCAACTCGAGAAGCACTTCTTCGTCGTCAGCAACCAAAATATCGGCCACGAATTCTCCTTTTTTAGGCGGAAGCACCAGAAAGTTCTTTGACGTTCCGCGAGGATGATCTTTTATCGGGCGCCGGAGCGCTTCCTACCTTTTTCCCGAAGGACCAGCAATCGGGCCCAACGATCTTTTCCAATTCCGCAATAAACGCATCGGACGGTTTGATGCCGGTGCGTGTTTCGATGACCGTGTCGCCTTCCGATGACGGCATAACAATGTTCACGCGGCAAAGTCCCGGATATTTACCAAAAAGTTCTTTCAGCTGGTTAAACAACGCGTCGTCGGCATCTTCTTTCACCGTGACGTTTAGCAATCGAACGAACCGGTCGCGTGCCGACAAAAACGAAATTACTTCCTCGGCCAACAGCTGACGACCGCCACCGGTGTCACCCCCCTCGCGCGTCTCCACCTGTCCTTTCACGACGAGCATGGCGCCTGGCGCCAACAGCGCGTTTACCTCTGGCGTAAGTCCTTTCGGGAAAATCGTTATTTCCAACTCGCCCTCCAAGTCCTCAAGCACAAAGCGCGCCATCAAGTGCCCTTTTTTGGTCGTCATGCGGCGCACGGAGAGAACGTGGCCGGCGACGCGAACGGTTCCCGAATCCGGCAATTTGCCCATGGTACAGGTCGTGTAACTGGCCATTTCATCACGAAAACGAGTGAGAGGATGCCCCGACAAATAAAGCCCCAACACTTCTTTCTCATTTTGCAGCAGCGCTTCCTGGGTCCATTCGGCCGTGGAGTTCATTTGAATCGATGGCACTTTTGTCATCGATTTAATTTCGATTTCGCCGAACAACGATTGCTCGGCAAAGTCAGCATCTTGTTTCAGCTTCGCGCTTGCGGAAAGAGCGGCATCGACCCCTTCGATGAGACGTGGCCTCGCTTGGCGTGGCGGAAGATTCAACATATGGTCGACCGCGCCGGCTTTGATCAGCGATTCCACAACGCGCTTGTTCGCGAGCCGCGTGTCGATGCGCGAACAAAAATCTTGCAGCGATTCGAAACGCCCGTCGCCGCGCGCTTTCACAATCGATTCAACAGCGCCCGTGCCGACGTTTTTAATCGCAAGCAAACCAAATCGAAGCAGCGGCTTTGTTGCGTTCACAGCACTTTCAACGGTGAATGTGGCTTCGGAAATTTGCACATCGGGCGGCAACACTTCGATGTTCATATCGCGGCAATCGCTTAAATATCCAACCAGCTTGGACTCTTCTTCCTTGGACGCCATTGTGGAACGCCCAATTTCGTTCGTGCACAACGCCGCCATGTATTCGACTGGGAAATTCGCTTTCAAGTACGCGGTCTGATACGAAATGAGGCCGTAGGCGGACGCGTGGCTTTTGTTGAAGCCGTAACCTCCGAAGTGCACCATCAGGTCAAAAATATCGTTCGCGAGTTTCTCTTTGATGTTGTTCTTCGCCGCACCATCAATAAATTTGCCGCGCTGCTTCTCGAGTTCTTCTTTGATCTTTTTTCCCATCGCTTTGCGCAAACCGTCAGCTTCGCCGGGCGTGAAACCGGCGAGCGCTTGCGATATGCGCATGACTTGCTCCTGATAAACCATGATACCGTACGTTTCTTCCAAGATCGGCTTCATGAGCGGATGGTCGAATTTGATTTTCGACGGATCGTTTTTGCGCGCAACGAATTCGTCCAACATACCAGAACCCATCGGGCCCGGTCGGAAGAGCGAGATGAGCGCCGTGATATCCGACAAGCTCGCGGGCTTTAGTTTCCGCAACAAATCCCGCATTCCGCCCGATTCCAACTGGAACACACCCGACACGTCGGCCCGGCACAACAAACTGTAGGTTGCCTTGTCATCAACAGGAATTTTGTCAAGATCAAACGCCGGCCCGTGGCGTTTGTGAATCAAGTTCAGCGCATCGCGAATGACGGTCAGCGTGCGCAAACCGAGAAAGTCAACTTTAAGAAGACCAAGCTTACCGAGCGTTTCACCGTCGAATTGCGTCGTCACGATGTCTTTGTTGTTTTTCGAGAGCGGAGTGAAGGCCGTGATGTCCGTCGGTGATATCACGGTGCCGGCCGCGTGCACGCCGGTATGGCGCTTCAGCCCTTCAAGTTTTTTTGCGAGATCGATGAGCCGCGTCACCTCGGCGTTCGTTTTGTAAAGCTGTTTCAGCTCGGGGACGCTTTGCATCGCTGCGTCAATGGTGATACCGAGCTCGCGCGGAATGAGCCCGGCGATTTTGTCCACCTCTGGAAGCGGCATCTCGAGCACGCGACCCACATCACGCACAACACCGCGCGCGAGCATGGAACCGAACGTAATAATTTGCGCCACGCAATTTTCACCGTATTTTTTGCGCACGTACTGAATCACTTGGTCGCGACCATCGTCGGAGAAATCGATATCAAGGTCGGGCATCGAGCGACGGTCCGGGTTCAAGAACCGTTCGAAAAGAAGTCCATTTTCAATCGGATCAATCGACGTGATCGCCAGGCTGTAGGCCACCAGACTTCCGGCGCCGCTGCCACGGCCTGGACCAACCGGGATACCGTTTTGGCGCGCGAAGTGAATGAAATCCCACACAATTAAAAAGTACGGCGCGAAACCCATCTTGTTAATGACACCGAGTTCCATTTCGAGCCGCTGACGATAATTGTCCGGAATATGACCCTTGCGACGGGTGAGCCCTTCCAAGCAGAGCCGCTTCAAATAAGATTCGGGCGTGTCACCGACCGGAACCTCGTAACGCGGAAGAAGCAGCTGATCGAAATCAATTTTCATTTCGCACTGCTCGGCAATGGCGAGCGTGGCGGAGAGAGCGTCCGGAAGATCTTTAAACTTCTTCATCATGTCCTCGGGCGGCTTGTAATAAAACTCGGGCGCGCCGTACTTCATGCGTTTCTCGTCGGTGATTTTCTTCCCGGTGCCAATACAAAGCACAACGTCGTGCGCGACATGGTCATCGCGTTTGAAATAATGACAATCGTTCGTGGCCACGAGCGGCGTACCGGTGGCCTTGCTGAGCTCCATGAGTTTCGGCAGAAGTTCTTTCTGCATCTCGAGTCCGTGATCCATGACTTCCAAATAGAAATGCGCCGGACCAAAAATCCCTTTGTATTGCTCCACCAAACTTTTGGCGGCTTCAAAGTTTCCAGCGCGAAGCGCGACGGGAATTTCGCCTTTCAAACAACCGGAGAAACCCATAATGCCTTTCGCGTGCTTGGCCAAGATGTCTTTGTCGACGCGCGGCTTGTAGTGGAATCCCTCGAGATAGGCCGTCGACGAAAGCTTCATGAGATTCTCGTAGCCTTCGCGCGTGTACGCGAGCAACGTCAAATGATACGCCGCCTCGCCAAGACGCGCTTCTTTGTCGAACCGCGAACTCGGAGCCAAATAGGCTTCCATCCCGATGATCGGTTTGATGCCAACTTCTTTGCAGACCTTGTAGAACTCAATTGCACCGAAAAGATTGCCATGATCGGTGAGCGCGAGCGCCGTGTAGCCCATCTTGGCCATCGTTTGAATAAATTCGGAAGGTTTTCCTTTGTCGTCGGTGAGACGCGCGGCGCCATCGAGCAAACTGTACTCGGAGTGGTTGTGCAAATGGACAAAGGGCGCTGTTTTCGTCGTCATACGTAAGATTTGTTCATTGCGTTCATAGCTTTTTGAACGCCGTCCGTCACGAGCACATCGATTCCCTGTTTGGCGGCCGCGTAGATTTTGGGCAATTGTGTTTGCTCATCGCGTGTGAACTTCCTTAAAACAAAATCGGCCGGGTCTTGTCCCGCGGGGACCGGGCCCACGCCAACGCGCAACCGCGGAAATTGGTCCGTACCCAAATGATCAATCGTCGAATTGAGCCCGTTGTGACCGCCCGAGGAACCACCGGGCCGCAACCGCAACGTTCCGAACGGAATCATGAAATCGTCCACGACCACGAGGATCTCGTCGGGCTTTGCTTGTTCGGTTTCCATGAGTTTCTTGATCGGCCCGCCGGATTCGTTCATGAAGCACAAAAGCTTCGCACCAACAAAAATCGGCAGACGGAATGTTTCCGCCTGCCGACTTTTTTTGAAACTTTCTTTGGCTTCTTCCGCGAGAAACTCTATGAACTCCCGACCCACATTGTGCCGCGTGTGGTTGTAGGCTGGAGTTGGATTCCCGAGCCCAACGACAAGGCGAAGCATTTCAATTCGTCTAATTCGTCATCCTGGCATGCTTTAAGCCAGGATCCATTTTCAAATGGGCCCTGGATTGAGACATTCCAGGATGACGACAAAACATTATTTTTTCTTTTCCTCTTTCGCTGGAGCCGCTGCTTTCGCTGCTGGAGCACCCGCCGCCGGTTTCGCCGCACCCGCTGCCGGAGCCGCACCTTCTTCCTCTTTCTTGCCCTTCGCGATAACTTCGGGCTGCGCTCCCGCTGCTGCCGCTGCGTCCGCCGCCGGCGCCTTCTCTTCTTCAACCTTCGGAGCAACAACGTTCACGATAATCGTTTCCGCGTTCGTCAAAAATTCAACACCGTTCAAGACCGGCAAGTCTTTCACTTTCACGCCATGGCCAAGTTCGAGCTTCGTCACATCGATATCGATTGACACCGGAATATCGTCCGGCAAGCACTTAACGCGAATTTCGCGCGTGATGTGTTCGAGAATACCGCCGGAATTCTTAACGCCGGGGGCTTCGCCGACCGTGTGCGTCGGAACGTTCACCGACAATTTTTCCTTCATGTTGATGCGCTTGAAGTCCACATGAATCGGATTGTGTTTCAAGATGTGGCGCTGAACTTCTTTCACGACGGCCAAGCTTGTTTCCGAACCAAACTTCACGTTAAAGAGCGCGTTCATTCCGGCTTTCGTATGAATGGCTTTCGAGAAAATGCGGCTGTCCACCGCAATTTCCTCCGGCTTTCCGTTTCCATAGAGGGTCCCCGGCACCCAGCCTTCGGCCCGAAGTTGGTTCAAGTTCCGTTTCTTGTTATCGCCCAAATTGCGGGGCTTTACTTCTAATTCAACTCTCTGCATGACATTCTCCCTCTCTAGACAAACAACGCACTGACCGTGCGCTCTTCGTGTATTCTTTTGATCGCTTCCGCCAACAGCGGAGCCACCGTTAAAACTTTGATCTTGCTAAGCTTCTTTCCGTTCAGCGCGATCGTGTCCGTGATCACCAATTCTTCGAGCGGCGCATTTTCCAAACGCTCAAGCGCCGGACCAGCGAGCACGCCATGCGCACACGCCGCGTAAACTTTTGTGGCACCCGAACTAATAAGCGCCTTTGCTGCTTTGGCCAACGTGCCGGCCGTGTCCACCAAATCGTCGACGATGAGCGCCACTTTGCCGCGCACGTCACCGACCACATGTAATATGTCGGCATCGGTGGGCGAGGTGCGACGTTTGTCGATGATCGCCAAATCGTATTCCAGCCGTTTCGCAAACGCTCTTGCGCGTTCCACACCACCAGCATCGGGTGAAACAACAACCACGTCCTTCATTCTTTTGTGCTTAAAGTAATTAATGAACACCGGGTTCGTGTAAATGTGATCCACCGGAATATCGAAAAACCCTTGAATCTGCCCCGCGTGCAAATCCATGGTCAAAACGCGGTCGGCACCGGCCGTTACAATCAAATTGGAAACGAGCTTCGACGAAATCGGTACGCGCGGCTGCGCCTTTCTGTCCTGCCGACCGTATCCAAAATACGGAATGACCGGCGTGATACGGTTCGCACTGGCACGCTTGAGCGCATCCATAATAAGGAGGAGCTCCATCAAATTGTCGTTGGCCGGCTCGCTCGTGGGCTGCAAAATGAAGCAATCGGTACCACGAACGTTTTCCAAAATCTTTATTTCAATTTCCGCATCCGGGAAACGCCCCACGTGCGCTTTTCCCAATGGAATCTTCAACTGTTTCGCTACGGCCCGGGCCAGCGCGGGGTTTGCGTTCCCCGCAAAAAGTTTCATTGGTGTCACTTATTTCTTTCCTTTCTTCATCCGGCTTTTGGCCCAATCTTTCTTTACCACGCGCGCCGAACGTTCCACCGCCAATGACCAAGCCGGAACATCTTGTGAGATGCTCGAGCCCGCTCCGATAACCGCGTGCGCACCAACGCGCACGGGAGCAATTAAATTCACATTGGAACCGATGAAGGCGTTATCCTGAATCAGGGTGGGATGCTTGTGGACGCCGTCGTAGTTGCAGGTAATTGAACCGGCGCCGATATTAACATTTTTTCCAATTTTGGCATCCCCCAAATAACTGAGGTGGTTGGCCTTCGCCCCCTCGCCCATTTTGGTGTTCTTGACCTCGGAAAAATTGCCGAGATGAGCATTTTTGCCGATTTCGCTGTTCGGCCGAACGCGCGAGTACGGCCCGACGCGCGCGCCCGAGCGGATAACCGACTTCTCGGAAAAACTGGCTTGAAAAATCACGTCATTTTCAATGACTGTATCTTGCAGATACGCCCATGGACCGATCTTGCAACGAGACCCGATCTTCGTGTCTCCCAGCAAAAAGGTTTGCGGCCAGATCACGGTGTCCGCCCCGATTTTGACCGAATCCGCGATATAGGTGGTGGCCGGATCAATAATGGTCACACCCGAGGCCATGAGCGACTCCGCTTTCTGACGGTAAAGCGCCGCGTTCGCTTTCGAGAGCTCGACGCGACTATTAATGCCCATCGTTTCGTCCGGATCCACGCAAATGAGTCCGCCGATACGACCGCCGCGGATTCGCAAAAGCTCCAGAGTGTCGGTCAGGTAATATTCTTTTTTGGAATTCGCATTCGTGAGTTTCGGAAGAACATTCGCTAACGCCTTCGCATCGAAGCAATAGGTTCCGGTATTAATCTCGTTAATCTCAAGCTCCTGCGGCGTTGCGTCCAAATGCTCGACAATCTTCATGACGGAACCGTCGCGAGCCCGCACGATGCGCCCGTATCCGTAGGGATTGAGCATTTTTGTGGTGAGCACCGTGGCGAGGTTTTTTTCCTTCGAGTGCGTGGCAATCAGCTCTTTGAAACTTTGCGCGGTGATGAGTGGCGCGTCTCCGCAGGCGACAATGACGTGTCCGTTTTGCGAGCGAAGCCACGCCAGAGCCTGACGAACCGCACCGCCCGAGCCGTCTTGCACCTTCTGCTGAGCAAACTTCACGTTCGGGAAATTTTTTAAAAGCGACTCTTTTACGCGCTCGCCGCCGTGTCCCACCACAACGCAGACACTGCTGGGACGAAACGCCTGAACGGTGCGAACCACGCGTTCCACCATCGGCACGCCTCCCACTTTGTGCAAAACTTTGGGAAGGTCCGATTTCATACGCGTGCCTTTGCCAGCGGCGAGAATGAGGACGGAAATGGATTTCATAAGAGCAGGATTAAACAAATCGAGTTGCGATCTTACATTAATTCACAAAAACTGCGCTCGCGCGGTATGAACCGTAAAGCATCTGCCAGATATAAACCACGAAACTGGGGCGGAAGGATTCGAACCTTCGAATGCGGGCTCCAAAGGCCCGTGCCTTACCGCTTGGCGACGCCCCAATGAGGGACGGATCCTACAAAAACTAACGAGTATGAACCACGAACGAATCCCACGGTTTACGACGGAGTCGTGCAACAACCTTTTGCGCGGCGGATTTGGATTTCGCAAACCCGAAGACCGTGGATCCGGAGCCGGACATCATCACGCCGGTGCAGCCGGCATTGAGCAATGCGTTCTTGGCGCGCGCGATTTCGGGGAATTTTTTGAGGATGGTGGGTTCGAAGGAGTTGAATTCCCTCACCCGGCCTTCGGCCGACCTCTCCCTAAAGGGAGAGGTGATCTTATTCCCTCTCCCTTTAGGGAGAGGGTTAGGGCGAGGGCCCGCCCGGGATTCATCCAGTAACTTGTAGGCGAGTGGCGTGGCCACGTGCACCCGCGGGTAGACGAGGACCATCCACCGCTTCGGCTGCGGTGCGAGCGGCGTCAGCTTTTCTCCAATGCCGGTGGCGTAAGCGAGTCCGCCCTGCAAAAAGAATGGAACATCGGCGCCCAGTTTTTTAGCGCACGACAATAGAACCGCGGGGACTTTGCTCGGCCGTTTTGCCGAGCGCGCGTTCCAAAGCAGCCAACCGCCCCACAAAGCGGCGGCCGCGTCCGACGAACCCCCTCCCAAACCGGCGCCCATTGGAATTTCCTTCGTGAGATGCACGCGTATGCCGCGTTTCACGCGGAGCTTTCTGCGGAGCATCTCGAGCGCGCGGACAACAAGATTATCGGAAGTGGTGGGAAGTGCGGATGCGTTTCGAGACAAACTCAAAATTATTTCGCTTGGATGAGCGGAAAACCGCAGCGTGTCGTGCAGCGATATTTCCTGGAAAACGGTTTCCAAGTCGTGATATCCGTCCGTACGGCGCGGGCCGATATCCAAATGAAGGTTAACTTTGGCGTGCGCGCGAAGAATCAAGGACGCGAAGAGGCGGTTTCGTCGGAAGCGGTGCTCGTCGCAACAACGGGATTCAGGAATTCAATTCGAATCAAAAAATTTGTGGCCGCACGTTTCCATTCCATCGTCTTTGCGAGCGAGGCCGATTGCGGCGTTGTGCCCGCTCCGATCGAAAGCGTTTCCTGGCCATCATCGTCGTTCCATTCCAGCGTTTTTACGACACCGGTTTTTGCATTGAATGTGATACGAAAATTTTTCGCCGACGCCGACAGCTCGTTGCCCTTCAAAACGGAATTCTGTTCGAGTTCTTTCAAATCGTATTGCTTAAACACTTCGGCCGAAAGCAAACTTTCGAGGCGGTCAAACGCGCGCACCACATCCTTCTCGACCGTTTGGAATTGCGGATGAAGCGCTCCGTATTTTGCGGCTTGACCGTGTTTTTTCGTGAGCAACAGCACGGGACCCGACAGCGGACCCGGAATTTCGAGTTTGATATCGGCACCGCGCTCGTAGCCGAATTGTGCTTTCGATCGAAAGCATGGCTTCGACTGGCAAACCGTTATTTCCGATAGCCCCTGAATCGACTCCAAATCTCCGTAGTTCGCGAGCGAGCGACGAACGAACAAATCCACCTTGTCCGCTTTCGAGATTCGGGCCATTGCTTTTTCCATCTTCGCTTGAATCGCCTTTTCTTTGGGATTGAGTCTCAGCGCCTCGTCCCACGACATTACGGCATCCACGGGCTGACCGCTCGCCATCTGCAAATCGCCGAAGTGGTCCCATATCACCGAGTCGTTCACTTGGCTCGACGCTTCGTGAAGGAAATCTTTCGCTTTGTCCAACTTGCCTTGTCGGAAATAAATCCATCCCATCGAATCCAGATACGCGGGGTTGTGTGGATCGAATGCAATCGCGTCATTCACAAGTTTCTCGGCCTCGTCCAAATGAACATTGCGATCCCCGTAGCTGTAACCAAGGTAATTAAGCGCCATATGAAAATCGGGCTTCAGTCGAATTGCGGTCTTCAATTCTTCCTCGGCTTTCGAGAAACGGTTTGTGCGGTCGTACAACGTACCCAAATGAAAGTGCGCTTCGGGATCGTTCGGGTCGAGAGCGATGATTTTTTTAAGCGTAACCTCGGCGTTCGATAACTGTTTGTCTTGCTCGTACGCAATCGCCAAATAATTTAGGAAATCGATATTGGACGGATCGCTATCGGACAAACGCTTGAGAACGTTCACCGCTTCTTTGTATTGGCCGTTTTGCGAATAATAATAAGACAGCCGCAGCATCACGCCGGTCTCGCGCGTGCCTTCCGGAACATTCTTTAATAACCGAATGGCTTCGGGCCAATCACCACGATTTTCAGCAAGAAGCGCGAGCCAGAAATTGGCGGCGGGACTCGACGGCGAAACCGTTTGCGCTTTCGTGAACGCCTCGCTTGCCTTTGCCATATCGTTGTTCCGGTAACGCAATTCTCCGACACGCAACAACAATGGCAAGTTCGTCGGATCTTGAACCAACACCCCTTCGTAATGAGAAATGGCGGTGGCGGTATCGAAATTTATTTCAGCGAGCTGTGCCAACGCCAAATGCGCGCGCACCGAACTCGGATTGTTCTCGAGCACCTCTTCCCATGTTTTCTTCGCGTTGCTGAAATCGTTCGTGGCCTGGTAAAGCTGCGCGAGCCGTTCTTGAATTTCGGCTTCGTTCGGATGACGCACAAGGAAATCTTTGTAAAGCTTAATCGCTTCTTTCGGATTTTTCGGTGTGATGGTGCCGGCCAAGCTGATCAGCGCCTCGGACTCATCGGGGTTGATCGCCAGCGCACGGCGCAGGCGTGCCTCGGCCTTTTCGGAATCTCCAAGCGCCCATTGAATTTGACCCGCAACAATCAGCGCACGAACGTCTTTCGGATCCAGTTCGATCGCTCGCTCAATTTCGTCGCTCGCGCGGTTCACTTGGCCAAGCCGCAATGCGAGTTCGGCCGCCGTTCGGTGCAAGAACGCGCTTTCGGGCGCGACGGTCAGAGCTTTTTCAATTTCAGAATTCGCCGCCGCAAAATTCCCCTGGCTCTCGAGCAACAACGCTTTCAAATAAGATTGGTACGCGGCACCCGACTGGCCCGTCTGCGCCCCAAAAACCGTTGCCGAACTGCAGTGAATAGCGCAAAGTGTAACGAACGTCATTCCCGCGAAAGTGGGAATCCAGGCCGTAAACAATCTTTTGAAAAAGCTTTGAAAACTGGATTCCCGCTTTCGCGGGAATGACGTTTCCTTGAACGACCTCATATTTTTTTCCTCATCACAAACGCGTCTTCTCCTTTGGGATACGACGATTTTCGGCGCTGCACAATTTCAAACCCTAATTTCGTGTAAAGCCGCACGGCCGCTTCGTTCGCAGTGTCCACATCAAGCGCGATAACGCGTGCGCGTTTTTCGGCGGCCCACATGATAACTTTTTGGAGAATTTTCGCTCCGATGCCCGCCCGCCGCCGACGCGGCGTCACCATGATGTTTGACAAATACACTTCGTCTTCCGCCACGCTCATCACCGCGTAACCGAGAACTTCCTCTTCGCTCTCGAAAACGAACGTCCGTGACACGGCGCCAAGCTGCCGCGTTTCCTCAAATTGCGCGGTGCTCCACGGATACGACCGCTCCGCTGCTTCCCACGCAGCAAACAAAAGCGCTTCGCCTTCTTTAATTGGTCTTAGCGCTTCTGACGTTTCGTTCGCTCGGCCCATGAAGGCTGCAGATAAAGTGGATTCACATTCTCAAAATGAAATTCGGAAGACGCTGGCTTTGCAAGAAACCGCTGCACGGCCGCTTTGGCCAGCGCGTCTTCATCGGCAAGCGTCGTTACTTGCACGGCCGCTTTTTCGCGCCCAATTGCTTTTTGGAGTTCGGCCTCCGGACGCCAGCGCGGAGAGAGAACTGTTTTGTCGCCGCGATACGCCGCAAAGTAAACTTCGCCCGAAAGAGCCGGGATGATCGGCACAATCGTACGACTCGGAAATTTTCTTCGTTCGCTGAACGCCATCGCCTCAAGGCTGCTCACGCCGACAAGCGGCACATTCAACGCTTGGGCCAGCGTGCGCGCCACCGCCAGGCCGACACGCACACCGGTGAAACTTCCGGGGCCGATGTCCACGGCGATAAGTGCGACATCGGCAAAACGGATCTTCGCGTTCTTCATCATGCGGTCCAGCGTCGGAATAACAAGATCCGATTGTTTGGCCGGCGCTTCATCGCGCGTTCGGCCAAGCGTTATCAAACGTGCTCCCACGTCGAACGCGTGAAGGCCCAAGCCCAACATTTTTCCGCTCGTTTCAATTGATAGACAAATTCGCAAACTTTTTTCCCATACCGCGAATTTTAATCTCGCGGTGATTTGTTTTTGGAATGATTCGGATTGAAATTTCTAACCGCTCTTTCGGCCACAACTCGCGGCAGCGCTCGGCCCACTCAATGAGCACGAGCCCGCGCGCAATCTCGCCGCCACCGACGAGATAATCTTGCGCGCCCATTTCCAAAATCTCTTTCGCTGAAAGCCGATAAAAATCCAAGTGGTGAATGGGGATTCGCCCGTCGTATGTCTGCGCGATCACAAACGTTGGGCTGAGCGCGGCCATATTCACGCCGAGCGCTTTCACGAGGCCCTGCACAAATGTGGTCTTTCCAGCACCGAGATCGGCGAGAAACAAAATAACGTCTCCCGCTTCGACAGCATTGGCCACCGTCGCACCAATCGCACGCGTTTCATCGGCGGAACGGGTCACAAACACGAAGGATTTATGGGCGGCCATGGAAATGTTGGAACGAGGTCCGCGGCTGAGATTCTCGGCCGTTAAGAAAATAAGAAATTGATTTGGAAGCGGGCCGCGTCCAGCCGATCACCGAGAAGGTCAATCGGCGCCGCAGCCATCGCAACGCGTTCGGTTTTAGCGTGAACATGAGCGCGTAATCCTCGCCGCCCAACAACAATTGTTCATCGATCGAAAAATTTATGCGGTACGGTGCCGAGACCGGGATTTTGTTCACATTGATCGCCGCTCCCACGCGCGATGCCTCACAAACAATTTCAACGGTGTCTTTAACGGCATCGGACAAATCGATAAGAGACGTTACCGCCGGCGTGTCGGAAAGGATGGCGCCGGCATCAAACATCGGGCGATGCTCGAAAAAACGTCGCACAAAATAGCCGGCGGCCGCTTCTTTCACGCGGCGCGCTTTATTCTGAAGAACTTCCAAGCCTCTCGCTGCGTCGCCCACGGTCCCAGCGATGCAAATCAATTCTCCGGGCCTTGCGCCCGAGCGCTGAAGCGCACGCGCACCGACGAGTTCGCCGCCAACCGCGGCCACGAGCGAAAGCTCATTCGCGCGCACGGTGTCACCACCGGCCAACGCGCAATCGAATTTTTTAGCGGCCTCGTTCACACCGCGTTGAATCTCGTGCAACGTCGCAAGCGAAATGGAGGCGGGCGCGCCCAAATAAATCATCGCCCAGCGGTTTTTTGTTTTGCCCATCGCAGCCAAATCGGACAAGCTGGCGCCCATGAGTTTCCAGCCGAGACCGCGCGCCAACGGAAACCCGGCAATCTGTTTGCAATTCTTTTCCCAACGCGAGAGAAAATGCGTACCGTCCGTTAGTCCATCAATCGAAAGCACCGGGCGGGATTTTGTTTTTAATACCACCGCGTCGTCGCCGGGTGCAACAAGGAAAGGAGCGCCGACATTTTTTGAAAGGCGCGGAAGAAGAGTTCGAAGGAAACCGCGCTCCCCCAGATGTCCGAGGCGAACCGATTTGAGTTTCGATTTATTGCTTACGGTCATGCGGACGAGCGGACCGTAACGATGTCACCCCGCTCATGATGGCGACGACGCCACCGATCAGGATAGAAATCGGAAAAATTCCGCACACAACAACGCAAAAATAATGGAACCAATGCATAAGCCCCAACGCGCCCAAAATAACAAAAACAATACCCAACAGTACCGCTGTCATATGTTCCTCCAAAGTTTTCGAAATGCGAACGGCAAACAGTTAGCAACGTCCGAGGCGATCATCGACCGCTCGGGAAATTTCTTTGCTGCAAGATCCGCGGCGAGTCCATGCACGTAAGCGGCGAGCGCTGTGGCTTCGAGAGGCGACGCAATTCCTTGCGCCCACGTCGCCGCAACAATTCCCGTCAAAACGTCGCCCATTCCACCCGTCGCCATCGCTGGGTTGCCGGTCGTGTTCACGAGCACTTTCTTACCGTCTGTCACGATGGTTCCCGGACCTTTTAGCAAACAAATCGCGTGAAATTTGGTCGCCGCCTTCTTTGCGGATTCTTCGCGATGGGCGCCCACGTGATGCGGCGAAACGTGTAGCAACCGCGCCAATTCGCCCACGTGCGGCGTTATTACGAGCGTACTTCTGTTTTTACCGGTCCCGAGTTTGGAGAAGACGTTCAACGCATCGGCATCAAACACAAGCCGACCATTTTTCGTTTGAAGAAGCGCGGAAATCAATGCGCGAACACCCGGGCCTTGACCCAAGCCTGGACCGCACGCGATCACGTCGGGCCGCCAATCGCGAATCAATCTTTTTACGACCGCAATTGCCTTCGCATTGATCCGGCCGTTGGTGTCTTCAGGCAGCGCGAACGTGGTGGCTTCGAGCGGTCCGCGTTTAGCGGCAACCATCTGCTGGCTTTTCACGGTCGCGAGTTTTACAAGTCCGGCACCCGAACGAACGGCGCCGTACGCACTTAAAATGCCGGCGCCCACCATGCCGCGCGAGCCCGCAAGGATAAGAACGCGACCGCTGGTTCCTTTGTGGGCGTTTTTGGGACGACGCTTTAGCCACGCGCGTGCTTTGGCAAAAGTCACGCGCTCGGGCATATCAGCGTTGAACGATGGCGACCGCCACCACGGTCGATCGCGTGTGCGAAAGAGACAACGAAATATTTTTTTCCAGCGATGCCAAAGCGCGCGGCAACATCACGTGAGGTTTCCCCTCGGAATCGTTGCGAACACCAATGTCGTGATGCGCCAGCGAAGTTTTCCGTTGCTTTAAACTCGTGCTGAGCGCTTTCCAGACCGCTTCCTTCGCCGCAAATCGCACCGCGAAGTGTTCGAGCTTGTTCTTCTTTTCTTTGCAGTAAGCGATTTCGCGCGCCGTGTAGACGCGCGCCATGAACCGATCGTTGCGAACGAGCCGCCGGAAGCGGCTGACCTCTTCGATATCGATCCCAATGGAAGGTGTCATTGCGAGCGCGTCGCCCTGGGAATTCTCAATCCAGGGCCCATTTAACTTGGATCCTGGAGAGAGACATTCCGGGATGACGAGATCTAAATAATATCGTCCTCACGAAAGAATTTTCTTTTTCAAAAGTTCGTTGGCGAGCTGGGGGTTGGCGCGGCCTTTCGTCTTTTTCATAAGCGCGCCCACGAGGGAACCCAGCGCGCGCTCTTTCCCGGACTTCACGTCGTCCACCACTTTTGGATTTTCGGCGATCACTTCTTCAATAAATTTCAGCAACTCGCCTTCGTTGCTCACTTGCGCCAAACCTTTTTTCGCGACGATTTCTTTCGGCGATCCACCCGACGCATACACCTCGCCAAAAACATCCTTCGCCATTTTCCCCGACAACGTTCCGCCGCTGATCAGCTCAACGAGCTCCGCGAGCGATTTCGCTGACACCGGCGACTCTTCGATCGTCTTCTTATCTTGATTCAGCCGACCGAGAAGCTCGGTGGTCGTCCAGTTCACAAGCGGTTTCGCCGCGTTCGAACGAATTCCTTCGGGCAAATGATTGAGGCCCTCTTCAAAATAATTCACAAGCGCTTGATCGGCCACGAGCACACCGGCGTCGTAATCGCTGAGATTTAAATTTTTTATGAGACGCGCTTTCCGCGCGCCCGGCAGCTCGGGAAGTGCCTTTCGAATGGATTCAATCCAATCGGAAGTGAGTTTGAGCGGCAACAAATCCGGCTCGGGGAAATAGCGGTAATCGTGCGCTTCTTCTTTCGAGCGCATCGAGAACGTTGCCGCTTTGGATTCATTCCAAAGCCGTGTTTCCTGAACGACTTTCTCGCCACCCTCGATTAACCGCACCTGCCGATCAATCTCGTGCAAGATGGCGTCTTTTACAGCGCGGAAACTGTTCATGTTCTTTACTTCGACGCGCGTACCGAATTTCGTCTCGCCGACCGGCCGCACCGAAATGTTCGCGTCGCAGCGCAGAGATCCTTTCTCCATATCGCAATCGGACACGCCCACGTATTGCACCGCTGCTTTGAGCGCCGAAAGATAATCGTGGGCCTCGTCGGCGCTGCGAAGATCCGGATGAGAAACAATTTCCATGAGCGGAATGCTCGAGCGGTTCAAGTCAACCAGCGAATAAGGAAGCTCCATCGAACCAATCGAATGGACGAGCTTGCCGGCATCTTCTTCCAAATGAATTCGTTGGATACGGATCACTTTCGATTTTCCATCAACGGTGATCACGATTTTCCCATCGCTGCAAACCGGTTTATCCGACTGCGAGATTTGATACGCCTTCGGCAAATCCGGATAAAAATATTGTTTGCGCGCAAAAAAGGAATCTTCATTGATCGTGCAGTCGAACGCAAGGCCGACTTTAACGATTCCTTCAACGGCTTTTCTGTTCAACACCGGAAGAACGCCGGGCTGGCCCGTGCACACCGGGCAAACGTGGGAATTGGGTGCCGCACCAAAATTTGTTTCGCACGAGCAAAACAGTTTTGAGTTTGTTTTGATCTGAACATGAACTTCGAGACCAATGACCGGTTCGTAAGTTGTAGACGAGGTTGTAATCGTGGACATGGACGGAATTATAGGAGAAGCGCGGTTTGCTTTAACAGATCTTTATCGGACTTGTAGGAAATTAGTTTCTCGGCGTCGGCGCGGGAAACCCAACGCACTTCGAGCACTTCTTCCGGATCAAACTCTCCGACCTGGGAAATGGGCTCCATAAGAAACCATCGAACGGTCTTGTCGAAACGCGTGCGATTGTGCACATAAAAGTACCGAACCTCGGTGACCGGTGCTAGGACACTGCACTGCCAACCCGTCTCTTCCACCACTTCGCGCACGGCCGCTTCCTCTGGAGTTTCTTCTTTCTCGGGGTGGCCCTTGGGAAAGGTCCATACTTTTTCTCCGGACAAATTCTCCACGCGAATCAAAAGCAGCTTCTTCTTTTTTGGATCCCACACGAGCCCGCCCGTCGAAAAATCCTTCGCCGTTTTCAGAGTCGTTTTCATGGCCCGATGGTAACACAAACGTGTAATCTTGCTCCATGCAAAATAATCTTGCGGGCGTGTGCGTCGGCCCGTCGCAACCGGTTCGCGTTATGGGCGTGATCAACGTAAGCCCCGAATCCTTTTATAAGGACTCCATATACAAGGATGAAGCGTCGATTGGCCTCGCGGCGCGAAAGATGGAAGTGGAAGGCGCCGACTTCATTGACGTTGGCGCGATGTCGACTGCGCCCTACTTAAACACGAGGATCACCGAAGAGGAAGAAGCCTACCGATTAAAAATTGCGATTCGTTCGATTAAGAAAATGTGCCGCGTGCCCGTCTGCGCGGATACGAGTCGCTACGCGCCGGCCCGAGCCGCGTTGGACGCGGGCGCGGACGTCCTAAATGACATCTCGGGGCTCCGAGCGGATCCAAAAATTCTGGCCCTAGCGAAAAAGTTTCGTGGTGTGATTGTGATGGCGAACCCAGCGGGACTAAGACAGAGAAGCGGCAATCCCATAAGCAGCGTTAAGAACCTTTTATCGAATTCGGTAAAGATTGCTTTGAAGAGCGGCGTTAGCGAATCCCGCGTGGCTATTGATCCGGGCATTGGATTTTTTCGCGATCAACCGATGAAATGGTGGCAATGGGATCTCGCGGTTTTGAAGCACCTCGGCAATCTGTGCGATTTGAAGAAACCCATTCTCGTCGGAGTATCCCGAAAATCCTTCATAGGAGAATTTCTTAAGATTAAAAAGCCGGAAGACAGGCTGGCGGGTTCGTTGGCGGCGACGGCGGCAGCGGTTTTGAATGGTGCTGCAATTATTCGAACTCACGACGTTCGCGCAACGCGCGAAGCGGTAAGACTGACCGAAGCGTTACGATCCTGATCGCGAAGCGGCCGGTTTTGCGGTGAGATTTTCTTTTTCGCTGCGCTGCAACATTTCTGCTTTCAACTCCTCGAGCAACGCAGACACATTGTTTTTGACGACGTTTCGTTTGACAAATCCTGGTGCGGGGAAATTACTTTTCACATCCAGTTTGTAAATCACAACTGTTCCAGCGACCGTTGGCTCCACTTTCCACGATCCCTCGTACCGATCAAAATCTTCGTGCGAGATGTCCTTGAACGTAATCACGCCATCCTCTTGTTCCTTCGTCTCGAGCGCCACGTGCACCGTGCGCTTAAAAAACAGAAATTCCCCGCGCATCTTCTGGTCCACGACATAACCATCGAGCGTTTGTTCCCGGATCTTGCTGTGCTTCATCGACGAGACAAAGTTGGCGATGTGATCATAGTCCGTTAACACGTTCCATACCACAACACGGGGCGCTTGCAAGAAGAACGTACCTTCCAACGTGTACCCTCCGTCTTTCTCTTGCAAGGAGACGGAGGCCTGTTCGGCCCCCAGTCTCCCTGCAAGAGCGATGGAGAGCATTCCTAACCTAATCGCCCGTTTGACCTTTTTCGGCATCAGAAAGCCAATTGGTACATGATTCGTGCTTCGGGTACCGTTTGGCGTGCGACACCTCCGGTCGCCGGCTTAATGACAGATGCCTGATCGGGTTGCTCGGTGGACACGTACAATCCCGCCGCGTTCTCAATAAAGACCGGGACATTGATCAGGATTGGGAAGTCCAGCACGACCTTGTGATCGTGACCGCGCATGTAATAGCTGAACGCGGGCGTTACTTCTTGCATTTTCTCGGTGCCAGTAATTTTCACGCCACCGTTCGTGAAGTTGTTGTCGGGAATCAGCAACGCGTATCTGAGCGCCGCTTCGAATTTTCCTTTTAACACGCCCGCTTGTGTGCGCAGACCCCAGGTGCGCAGCGCGCCGTATTTGTTCGAGTAAGAAGAATAATCGGCTTGCGCTTCGGCCGTCCACGCGGAATCTTTTCCAATCGGCCCACGCATTGCACCGTCCCAACCGCCCTGCCAGAAAGAACCGCGATCGTACGGCGTGCGCGCCAGATAAGGATTCCAGTTCGTGTTCAACATGAATGTTTTCTCAGAAGTTCTCGTGTTTAGAACCGTCGAATGACCAATGCGCGTGTCTTTCATGTACATGCCGTTGATGTGGGTCGCTTTTACAAAACGGACCGGATGAAGATCGTTCTGCGCAACCGTGTACACATCTTTATCCAAGCCGTCGTTGTAACCGACACGGCCAACGAACATGGGCACACCCAAATGCTCGGGCAAGAAGCGCAGAGGCACGTCGCGCGCACCGCCCGTGAACACGCCCGCGGTTCCACCGAATTTCCCAAAGTAAGAATGGAGAGCAGCACCCACGTCGCGGCCCAAATTGAACGATTTGTAATCAATGGAGGTGTCGACCATTTGAAACTGCGCTTCATCGTTCAAGCTTTCACGGCCGTAAGGCACTTTGAATTGTCCCACTCGAAACCATGTGGATTGGGTTTTATACACCGGCACATCAAACCAAAAGTCGAGCAACGTCAGACCATTGTTCGATCCGTTGATATCTTCCGCTGCACCGACCCATTCTGTGTTGTACTTTATGCCTTCCACTTGGCCATTGATGTTCAAGCGTGCCTGCTTAAGAAACAGGTACACCCGCGCATTGTCTTTGCTTGGCACCGGATCGTGCACAAGCTGACCATAGGCTACTTCTTGGATACGGCCTCCAATGTTCATTGTGAAGTTATCGGTGTTTGCAATCTCATGACCCATTGCAAAAGCCGATGCCGCTATACCCAGTGTCAGCATCCCCGACATCCACATGGTTTTTATGCTCTTCATATAAGCTCCTTATTAGAATTTGATTGATCTAAAAATAACACGCCAGACCGAATAGCACTATGATTTGGCTCATATAACGAAGTGAATTTGTAATATCAAAAAACATCAATGAACAAATTAAATCACAAACGAACACTTCTATTCCTCACTCTAATTGTATCAACACTGACGTCAGCCACCTGGGCTGCTGACGATTTGCGGACAAAAGAGTTTCTCGTAATGGGTTATCAAGGTCTTCAAATGGAGCTACGCTCGACGGAAGGACCGTATGTGCGCACGCTGATGGATCTATTGAACATCGGCGCCGACGACACGAAGAAGGCATTGGACGACATCAAAGTACTGGCGAAGAAATTTCCCAACATCATGGATTTCGCCGACGCGGTTCTCAAACTCCGAAATGACGTGCGTGCCGAGGAGGCAATTCGAGAAACCGTTGTTCTACCGACGGGACCCACCGTTTATAGCGGGGACAAGCTCGACAATGCTCTGAATCACTTAACGAAAGGAATGAAAATAACGGTGTACTTAAAAACCGGACAGCAATTCACCGGGCAATTTGAGGAGTACAACGTGAAACGGCTGCGCATGAAATCCGATGGCAGCCGTTCGTTTCACATAAACGACATTCTCGCTCTCGACGCCGCCAACCTTTAATTGGCGTACGACAAATCGAAGTGAATAACGACGCGGTTTTCAGTTTTGATCATCATCATCTTTGGTGGTTTAATTCCGAAATCTGTCATCAATAAATCTTTCGTTCCCTCAATTCGTATTCCACCATCCGCCGCCGTCACCGTTGCGTCCAACACTTCCTCTTTTTTTACGCCGGCAACTTCGAGGTTACCAGAGGCGGAAATCTTTAGAATTTTTTTCTCAAGGTCCTTGGAAACGATAGAGCAGTTGTTTCCGTGGAACAGAATCACGGGGAACTCTTCGGCTTTTAACGACTTCTGCATGTTTTTATCAAGCCCGCTTTTGTGAGATTTTAATTCCACAATCGGAATCTTTACTTCCAATTTTTCAATTCCCCCGTTGGCGAGTTTTTCGAACAACGTGGCCCCGGCGGCCGGGCGCAAAGCCATATCAACATCGAATTTCTCAGTGGTGCTCGTAAATTCATGCAGCGTGGAATCGCCAACCAGCCACACTTTGCTGCCAACCGCCAACCGCGGCGCCACCGCACCCGTCGCGATTTCGGAACGAAGGGTTCCTTGGTGCAAACTAAGAAAGACGAGAGTCGCTGCAAGTATTCCTCTAGACCTTTTCATGATGATCTCCTTCGGTGGACAGCCCTTTAAAAGCGGCTGTTTCAATAATCGGGGCAAGTTCCTCAATTGTTTCCGGTTCAATCTCGTACGAAAAAAGCATCGGCACAATAGAAACTCTCAAATCGTTGGCCAATATCTTTTTCTGAGCGGACGTAAGATATTTGAGGTCCGTGACGCTCTCAAGCACACGTCGAACTTTAAACGTAATCGCCGGAACCAACAACAGGGGCGGCTGAGGAAAAACGTGACTAACGTCGCTGTAGATGGCGCCGGCGATGCGACCGACCAACCGATCAAACACAGCCAAATCCGAAGGCGAACTACTCATGAGCGACCTGTCGAAGCACGTCGAAACTGCTCACAATTCCGGCGATCACACCGTCATCCTTTGCGCGTACAAAGATGTGATGAATGCCATACCGTACCATGCGCAACGCAATTTCTTTGAGCGGCGTCTCAAGACCGACGCTAAAAATGACCGGTGTCATCCATTCGGACACCACGGCATCGTCTTCCACCAGGTGATAACCGGAACGTGCCGGTTCTCGCCGCAGCCCCTGGAGCTCTTTCTTTTCCATAAGACTCGCGCTGACGCGGTCGTCCTCAAACCGGACGATGTCGGTCTTCGTAATAACGCCGACGGGCTTGCCTTCTGCGTCAACAACGGCGGCCGCGCCGATATGATTTTCCGTAAAAAGACGCGCAACATCACGCAACGAATCTTTTAATTGAACCGTTTCCACGGGCTTCGTCATAATTTCGCAGGCCATCACCTGCCGCGGTAAATTTCCTTTCATGAGATCCTCCCTTTGAGCGCTTGGGACTGGTCTTATTTACCGGATTTGGGAAAAACCTTTTATGATTCGGATCATAAAAGGAAGAATTTAACTTTGAAGGAGGGCTTCCAGCTTCGTGCTGTCTTTCAGCGTTATTTTGCCGCGCGCCGAAGCAATCCAGTTCTTCTTTTGGAATTTGCTCAATGTACGAATTGCTGTCTCGACGGTGGTCGCGGAGAGCTCACCAATCTGCTTTTTCGTGTAAGGCAGCACGTTCCCATGTTTTATTGACAGCTGAAACAGCGTTCGAAGGATCCGTTTTTCTACCGGCTCCTGAGTCGAACAAGTAAGTTCTTGCATCATGTTGAGCCGGTTGCTGCACAACGCACAAACGCCGGTAACCATCGAAGGATTGCGCTGAAACACGTCGAGGAAGATCGAATCTGGAATTCGGAACGACAAAGAATCGACCGATGCGACCGCGGTGCATGGATAGGCACGGCCGTTTGATCCGAGTCGACAGAGCGTTCCATACAATTCTCTGGGTTGGATTATTTCGATCGCTCGTGGTTTTCCGTCGCTCGTGTACTTGAAGATTTCGAGACGTCCATCGAACAGCACCCAAACACTGGCGGCTTCGTCACCTTCGGTAAAAACAATCTCCCCTTTTGTGCTGCGAATTTCCTGCATTGATGAAACAAGACGGTCCATTTCGGCTGCCGGCAAGCCTTTAAACGGGTCGACATTGGATAGAAAGCTACGTATCTTCTCTGTTTCCATTGAGAGGGAGATTATAAACGAAACTAGCGGGATTTTTTACGGCGTTCGGATTTCGGGGTACTGCCTTTAACGACGGTCCAGGAACTCTCTCCACTGACGATGCCGTGCCACACATCAATGGAAACACCGCAATCGTAGAATTTTCCAAATGCGCGTTCCCGGACCCAAACAACATGCCCGAAGCAACGCATGTGGTCCGACGTATTTGGAAATACCGCTTCGATATCCGTTCCGGGCTGGATATTCCATTCGCATTCCAGTCGCATTCCATGCCGACCAACGTCGTACGCAACAGCGGGACCCATTTTCCCGGATTGAGGAATTCGCAGGACGATATCTTCTTTGGATTCGAATCGCTGTTCAAGCCGGCGATCACCAACAGGATTAATGATGTAGAAACGCGTCAGTTTACGAGGCGAAGCAGCTCTCATGCAGTAAGGATGCGCGTCGTTAACCAAGAATGCAAGCGATTAATTGGCCTCATGCGATTTTGGATCAGAACAACCAACCCAATCGAGCGAACAGGCTGGGCACGTTGATGGCGTCGGCCCCAAATTTGTCGCTATCAACGCCAAAAATGTGCCAATTGGTTTCGAGAGCTCCGGTAAATCTTTCGGTCAGCTTGGTTTCAACACCGGCACCAAACGACAACGCGTAACTCGTAGACGAATCATCGGCAACCGTGCGTTCTTCGCGGGTGCCAGTGTCCGTCCACGTTGTTCCATTCTTCGGAGTCGCCATGGTTTTCTGCGAAAAATGCGCGACACCGACGCCCGCCAGCAGATAAGGACAAAGCTTCTTCTCTGCCCGAAAACTATAACGCCCCACCAATTCTGCGGTCATCGAATCGGAATCTGAATTCGCGTCCAAGGTTCCGGTTGGCAAAACGATCGACCGATCTTTTCCGGCAAACGAAAAATAATCGGTTTGAACGCCGACGCCGATCTTCGGCGAAAGATGCCGCAAGTACTGGACTCCGCCGGCAAACCCAGTTTTGGCGGAATCACTGAAATTATTCGCGGAGGTAGGAAACGCGGCACCCAACCGGACACTGATTTGATTGGATCCGACTTCAGCAGCACGAAGATTCAAGGCACAGACGACAAGACCGACAAAACAGCCAGCGACCTTACCGAGCGTTTTCATTACATTCCCCCTTCAGAAAATATTATTGATATCGGAACCGAAACGTCACTTCTTCCGGACTACACGATCCTCCCGAACCTGCACCGGTATCCTCGATTCCGTTCGTAAAATCAAAAACCGCAATCGCATTGTTGTCGCCGCTGACAACGTACGCGTTATCGAGCTTCGCTGGCGACGATGGCACATTTCCGGAATTGTTAACCGTGTCGCCGTTCGTCGAGAGATAGATATACATACCGTTCTCTATTTGGCCAGTGGGGTTCGTTCCACTTCCAGTGATGACCGTTCCATCCGGAGACTGCGAGGTGTCACCGGTTCGAAAAAGGTCGCGTGTGATTTCGGTGCCTTGAACGCAATGCCCGAAATCGGAGTTGTAGTTGGGAGTCAACTTCACGACGTCGCTTATTTTGAACGCGACGCACTGATAGGTTCCATTCGGAATCGTCATCTGACCGAACGAAATACTCCCGACCACATCCTGATACGAGGGACTCGCGTCGTTAAAAACGCGCGTTAGGCCCGTGCAATCGGTGTTCGGCGAAACCCAGAACTCGTAAAACTTGATCTTCACAGACTCCGGTGATCCGACATTTGTCGCGAACCCAGACGTGGCGCCAAATAGAACCATCGAAACGGCGACAAAAGCGCGAACCCCAGAAAAATTAGCGATTCTCATGACGCAGCTCCCTTGAGCGTGACGACGCTCTGAGAAGAAACGCCTCCTCCGGATTGCGTCAACGAAGCGTCTTTCTTTTTCTTGCAGCCGGACATTACCGCTGCTACCAACGCCATCAAAAGGACTCCGGAAAACCAACGGGCTTTTCTCTGCATATTTGACCTCCTCCTAGCCGGAACACTTCACTCGAAATTTTGATTCAACCAGCGGCTGACCATCCCAATAAACTTTGACCTGCCACAATCCTGCGAACTGATTTTTTTCTTGGCTGCCGGAATCGCGTTCCCGAAAATCCCCAAGAGAACCACCCGAAAGATCCGGAAATTCAAGCCAAACATACGCAGTTTGTCGGCCCGGCGGCGCAAAATCAAGGTGATTTGTGGAATGTTCCTGTTCGGCTCCGCTAGGCGCAATCCACACCCCTTCCAATGTGTGCGAGCCAATGGCTTTTTCGGGCAACGTGAGATATCCATGGATCTTTTCGGAACACGAAAATTCGGCGACCGGTTCGAGACCGTTCACTTTGTTGGTGAGAACCATTTTTGGCTGGCCAACGAACTGGTTGGCCTCAAGAAACCCTGCGACCAGCAGCAAGCAAAAAAGAGTTGGCCTGATATAACCCATGAAGAAAACGTACGGGTTTCTAAGGGCAATTTTGTGACAATCCGAGGACATTTTGAGGAAGGTTGGGCCGCACTCACGCCAACGGCGCGTGAGGACTGCCACAGCTTTTTATTATGAGAATTAAGGATGCTGGGCCGGGAAGGATTCGAACCTTCGTAGGGCGTAGCCCGCCAGATTTACAGTCTGGTGCATTTGACCGCTCTGCCACCGACCCGAGGAATCGTGCTATAGCAAATTCCGCCCACCGTCGAAATACGCGACCGGTCCGCCAGCAAAGAAAATTTCCCCGAATTTCAAAGAAACGATAAAATATTTTTCTCATGCGTTTTCGCCGTCAACAGAGCAATCTTTTTCCAATTTTTGCGTTCAACGCTGTTACGTTCGTGCTGTATGTGTTGTCCGGGAAATGGGGCCTGTCGCTGGCGTTCCTTAATTCCAATGCCACAGCGGTTTGGCCGCCGAGCGGAATTGCGCTGACGGCGCTGCTGCTTGGTGGCATCGAAGTTACCCCATCGATTTTTCTGGGAGCCCTTGCCGTTAATTTGTTGGTGCCCGGATCCGCGGGCGTTGCCCCATTTATAGCCGTTGGAAACACCGCTGAAGCCCTCATTGCCTATGCATTGATCAAAAAATACGCCCACGGATCCCGCGTTTTCTATCAGTCGCCGGACATCTTCAAATACTTTTCTATTGTCTCATTCGCGTCGTTTGTCAGCGCGATTATTGGCGTTAGTTCAATAACTCTTGCCGGAACAGCGCACGTCTTTCAGTTCAAACTTTTTTTCCTGACCTGGTGGCTTGGCGATCTGGCGAGCATGATTGTATTAACGCCATTTCTTGTAATGTGGTCCCACGTTTCCATACCACCGTGGAATATCAAACGCATTGTTGAAGGAACATTGGTGGCGGCTGGCTCGTTAGTTGTCGGCCAATTAATTTTTGGCGGATGGACGCCATCAAGCATAAATAACGACCCTCTCGCTTTTCTGTATATCCCTCCGTTGTTATGGGCCGCGTTTCGTTTTGGTCCGCGCGGCTCCGCATTGGCAACACTGCTGTTATTGGCGCTCGCGATTCACGGCACTTATTTTGGGTTCGGGCCATTTTCGTCAGCCGACCGGAATAAGTCGTTCATTCTTTTGCAATCGTTTGTGTCGGTCACCACGATTATGTCGCTTGTCATTGCGAGTGGCACACAAGAACGCCGACTAAATGAAAAAGAGCTGCAAGATCAAAAGGACCGACTGTATCTCGCGTTGGAAACGAGCCGCATGGGAATGTGGGATCACGAAATCGGAAGCGGCTACCTTTATTTGTCCCGCGGTGCCGAAGCGTTATTTGGTTTAAATCCGAACGAGTTTGGCGGAACCTTCCAGGCGTTTTTAAACCTTATTCATCCGGAAGATCGCGCGCATGTCGAACATGTTATCGAGCAAGCGGTAATGCGCGGCGTGGATCACGAAGTGGACTTCCGCGTGATTTGGCCCAACGGTAGCACGCATTGGATCGTGAAGCGCGGTCATGTGGTAAAAGACAAGAACGGGATGGCTCAACGCGTGATCGGCATGGGAGCAGACATTACGCAGCGCAAAAATGTCGAACACAAACTAACGGAACAAGCGGCCGCGCTCTGGGAATCGAACAAAGAGCTCGAACAATTCGCCTACGCAAGCTCTCACGATTTAAAGGAACCATTGCGCACGGTTTCGATCTACAGCGAAATGCTGCATTCGAAATACGCAGGGAAACTGGATCAAGAAGGCGATCGGTTTTTGCGCGCCATTATGAACGGCGTGGACCGAATGAGAACGCTCGTCGATGGTCTTTTGGTTTACTCGGGACTAAAAAAGCACAAATTCGAATACGAAAATCTGAATTTGAATCAGATCGTTGCGCAAGTTCTTCAGGATTTGGAACCGCTGATTCAGGAAAAATTGGCTGTGGTCACGCACGATACGTTGCCCACCATTCAGGCAAACCGGCTTCAGATGAATCAATTGCTACAAAATTTATTGGTGAACGCACTGAAATACAACGGCAACAAGCCGCCCCGAATTCATATCGCAAGCCAAGAAAAAGACGGCTGTGTCGTGCTCAGCGTGAAAGACAACGGAATCGGTATCGCTAAGGAATTCAGCGATCGGATTTTTCAAGTGTTTCAACGCCTTCACTCCCAAAGCCAAGTTCCGGGCGCCGGTCTTGGGCTGGCCATCTGCAAAAGGATTGTCGAAAAACACCACGGTAAGATTTGGGTGGAATCAGAGGTGGACAAGGGAGCGACTTTTTTTATTCGCCTCCCGCAGACGCAATCCGCTTCCATCGAAATGGCAACGGCGTCGGCCTAAATCAGCGGCTCTCCACGTCGGCGCGACATACTGATCTCGGCATAAGCGTGTGTAAATTCAGCGCCAAGCAAAAATATCTGCATCGAAAAATAGATCCAAATTAAAAGCACAATCACCGAACCCGCGGCCCCGTACAACGAAACGATGGGGCTGTGCAAGAAATAAAACGTGAGAACATATCGTGCGAACCCAAACAACAAGGAGCTTCCCATCGCGCCCACCCACACATTTTTCCATGGTATGCGCTTGTCGGGCAGCAGCTTGAACAGCATCGCGAACAACACGGTAAATAATCCAAACGCAAGAATCGATCCGGTTATCGGAATCACGCCCTTAATAATTACCGCCGGGAAAAAAATTACCAATTGCTTTTTTAAAAGTGCGAACGTGATATCCAGCGCGAGGAACGCAAACACAACGATACTGAAGACCGCAATCATCAAAACAGCACGAAAACGACTCCAAAGCCAGCGCCGCGGCCCCTTGGGCAAATTGGCTTTCCATATCACGTTCAGTGCATCCTGAATCTGCGTAAACATCCGTATCGCCGACCATAATAATAGGAGCAGCGTAAATGTGGTTGCTTTCGCAGACGCCTTCTCGGCTGCAAACAAAAGCGTTTGAACGGTGGTGGCCACCTGCGGATTGAACCAACTCGCAATATCCTCGAGCAATTTTGTTTTCGCAACCATCGTTTCAAACACTTCCCCTACAAGCTTAAGAACAATGACCATCGTGGGAATAAGCGAAAACAACGTGAAGTAGGAAAGACTGGCCGCCGTCATGATCGGCCGATTTTTGTGCCACGACTGAATGGCTTGACGGAACAACGATGTGTTCGTTCGCGTTTCCATCAGCGGTCGAAAATGACGCTCGTATACGAAACCAATCCACCCATAGGATCCGGCGACTGCTGGTAGGCAAGCCGCCGCCCGCTGAGCGGCTTATCGGAAAGTTCTTTGGCGAGTCGCAACGTCGTGTATATCGCCGACAGTCCACACCATTTTCGCCAATGCCCGTTTTCGACGACCGAAAGATAAAACTCGTCGGGTTTCCCCTGCAGAGCGAGATCGAGTGATTTTAGATCCGCCTGCTCAACTTTTTTCTCGAGTTCTGGTCCCAGTTTTTCTTCGTCGCCAAAACGCGGGCCCACGTGCGACAAATCGACCCCAGCGAGCAGCATTATTTTTTGACCCGCCTTCTGCCGCGCTTTTAGTTTCTCGGCAATCTTCAAAATACCGTGTTCCATCGTCTCAATGCTTGACGGAGCACGATCGGAACAAAAGCGATCGAACGACGAACACAACACCGGAAGCCACGACGGCGTTTTGTCGCGCCACAAATATTTGAGCCACAGCGCCTGAAATTCAAGCGAATGCTCGGTACGATGCGTCCATTGGTCGACCGTGACGTCGTACCACAGCGAATCTTTAAAATCGTTGAAAAGTTCTTCGCTGAGCGCGACCGGGCCGTACGGCGTTTCGTAATTTTTTTTGGTCAGCACCCATGGAGAATTGGGCGACATGTGCGCGACCCCCAGTGCGACAATGAGGTCGGGCGGTTCACACTCGCTGAGCGCCTGATACGCCCACGCATAGCCGGGCCCGCCGCGCGCAAAATCAATGTGGGGCGCGAACAGCGCGAGCGGCGTTTGCCGCGTCGAATTCGACGCCATTTGTTTGCCCGGACCTTTCGGATCTTGAAAATATTTCCCGAGCATCGTGGCGAGTTCGAGCGTGTTATCCGGATACACGCCTTTCACATGCGTCATTGGTCGAACCGGGTTGTTTAAAAACCCAGTCAACACCTCTTTGCGTTTTTCGCGTAGCGCTGGCGTCTCTAAGAGAAACGCTTTGTCGAGCTGTGCCACCATCGATTCAATTTCGGCCGGCTGAATCAATTGGCCGGTGTTTTTCGAGAAAGCCGCCTGAACATCGGACACGGAATTTTCTCCGTTCAACAACATCGCAACGAGAAAACCCGGCAGGGAAACGGCGATGGGATGCAAATTAAGACTTTCTTGATCGCGCAGAACGACCATCGGTTTTCCTTCGTGTTCGATCTGAATGGCTTCGATGGCCGCTTTTAACGCGGGCAGCGGCGTCGTCATTTATTTTTCAAAGCCTGCATTTTTTCTTGAACCACCACTTTAATATCGTCGAAGTTTCCAAATCCGCGCCGGGCCCGGCCGTTAATGAAGAAAGCCGGCGTTGAATTAACGCCAACGGCCATCCCTTCTTTCTTATCGGCACGAACACGCTCGAGCGCCGGCCCGGCGTTCATGCACGCTTTAAGATTGGCCGAATTAAGTTTCAGCTGCGCCGCGACCTCATCGATTTTCTGCGAAACAGTCTCTTTTGTGATTTTTTCTTGGTTTGCGAAGAAATAATTAACCATGTCCCAGTAGTTGGATTCTTTTTGCTTTGACGCGCATTCCACAGCGACCGCGGCCGACTCCGCCCAATCGTGCCCGTTCAAGGGAAAGTATTTTGAAACGAATCGAACCTGCGCCTCTGTAAAGGTTTTATAAAGTTCCTTCTTGATGGTTTCGTGCGCAAATTTGCAGTGCGAGCACTGCAAATCCGAATATTCCACGATTGTAATCGGTGCCGACGCCAAACCCATCGCGTGCACGTTTTTGAGTCCGATTCCTTTCACGTGCGCTTCGTCGGGATCCACGGTGGCGTCCACGACAAAACCCCAAATGTATTTTTTCTGATCGGGAGTGAGATAAACCGGATACGGCTGGCCGCCCACCACGGCGTTCACGACGAGCATGTCGCCGATCCCCGAGGGCTGAGGTGTTCCGGTAATTTTTATATCGGTTCGCGTGTCCAAACTGAGCGCTTTGCGCAAATGAAGCGCCAACGCATCGGGGTCAAAAGCGTGAACCGGCATCCATACGCTCAACAGCATTGCCATCATTAACGTCATTTTCTTCATTCGCAGAACTCCTCGTTCGATAAATTGTGGGACGCTTTCATTCTAAAAATTACGAAAATTGTAACTTATCCGACGTTATGACACGATACGAAACACAAACACCTCTTGTTCGCGCCCGCGCGCTCACAAAAAAATTCGATTCCCAAACCGCTGTTGATCGTATCGACTTCGATATCTGGCCCGGCGAAATTGTGGGTTTTCTGGGCCCGAATGGAGCCGGCAAAACAACGACGATCCGAATGCTCATGAACATTTTGAACCCGACGAGCGGAGAACTCACCTTGTTCGGCCACAATTATAAGCATACCCGCGTGAAAATCTTGAGCCAAATGAACGCCTCCAGCGGATCATTGACGCTGCCCGGCAAATTGACGGTGGCGGAAAATCTACGCGTGTTTGCCGACATGTACGGAATTCCCCGTCCGACCGACCGTATTGAGGCGCTGCTGCGCAAATTTGATCTTAACGAACTCCAAAATAGATCGTTGTATTCGCTGTCCACCGGTCAGCAAGTCCGCGTCGCTCTCGCCAAAGCATTTTTAAATCAACCGAAACTTCTGCTTTTGGATGAACCGACGGCATCGCTCGATCCCGACGTGGCGGACCGCGTGCGCGAATTTTTATTGAACGTCGTGCGCGAAGAAGGCACCACCGTATTTTTAACGTCGCACAACATGCTCGAAGTGGAAAAGGTGTGTTCGCGTGTTTTGTTTTTGAACGACGGTAAGATTCAGGCCGAGGGAACTCCAAAAGAATTGGCGCAGCGCGCGCGACGATGGCGCGTGACAATCAATGGAATTTCCTCCGAAATGGATTCGAACGACGTGGGCCCGCACGTAACAAAACTTGTCCGATCGGGCACAGACATCGAATCCCTATCGGTGCACGAACCCACACTCGAAGAATTCTTTGTGCGTTCGGCGCGACAAACCAGCGGAGACGAATAATGTTCGCTTCACTGCAACGCATGCGCGGCGTGTTCCGTCGGCATTTTTATCTGTGGGCGCGCAACCCCGAGTATTTTTTCGACACTTTCTGGCAACCGGTGGTGGACGTGCTAATCTGGGGTTTCATCACGCATTACTTTTCCACAGCGCGCGCCGAAATGGCTCCGCTCATGTCGTTCTTTTTAGGTGGAGTCGTTTTGTTTGCGGTGCTGCGGCGCGGCCAACACGAAATCACGTTCAGCTTCATGGAAGAAGCGTGGAGCCGCAATCTTCAAAACATACTGATGACGCCGGTGACAATGGCCGAGTATTTCTCCGCGTCCATTGTGTTCGGAATGCTGAAACTCGTTATTGAGCTAGCGCTCATGGGCTTTCTGCTCGCGGCCCTTTTCCACTTTAACGTGCTCGTGCTCGGCCTCTCGATTGTTCCTTTCGCTCTGGGCCTGTTGCTGACCGGATGGGCCATCGGACTCGTGGTCAACGCGCTGATCATTTATTTCGGACGTGGGCTTGTAGCGCTCTCGTGGATCATTGTCTTCGTGCTGCAACCGTTCGCCTGCGTGTTCTATCCGGTGTCGGCACTGCCCACGTGGGCCCAACCGCTCGCGAAATGTTTCCCGGCCACCTGGATTTTCGAAGGCATGCGCGCCGTGCTCGCGAACCACACTTATCCGTGGCGCGCGTTCGTTTATTCGCTGGTGTTAAACGGAGTCTATCTGACGGCGGGCGCTCTTATTTTTAATCGCGTTATGAAGATCGCGCTCAACAAAGGACTGCTTACGAAATTGGAGTGGTAACTCTCACGAACGGTATTTTCGAGCTTTGCTCAAGAAAATCTCGATAAGTTTTTCCGGATGCGTATTTTTTCCCCAGAGCACTTGAGCGTTTTTTCGAAAGAACTCTTCGACGTGTCGCTTAAATATTGGTTGCGCTTGGGAGATCGGGCTCTTTCCGAGCGCCTATGGCAATGCCAGCCGCACCGCCCATTAGCAACACGTCCATCGGAAAATCTATTTCCTGGTCCACCCTTTCGAAAAAAGATTTCACCTCAGACGCTTTCATTTTCGCTCGCATTCCTTACAAATTGATGTTTCTCAATCCGGCGCAGCAATGCTTTCCATTGCTCTTCACCGATCCTTACGCGCAAACGGCGCAGCGCGTGTTCACCGACACCACGCTCACGATCTTTGGCAATACAACCGTATATATGGAAAGGGATTTTATACCCCACCCTACCCTCCCCATTGACGAGACATGGGGAGGAAGCACCAACTGGCGCTGAACGCCTTATATCTTGAGGAGGACTCCCCACGTCGTTTCAGTGGGGAGGGTAGGGTGGGGTATTAATTGGCCTCATCCGCCTTTTAGAGAGGAGCGGGCAGCGACCTTTCTTTCGACTTCTTCTTTTTTGTTGCTTTCAGAAATTTCTCAACGTGCCCGAATGTTTCAAGCTGATGTTCCATAGCAAGCTTCTTAAGCAAATGCTTGAGAACATACACGGTCGCCTCCGCATCGCCCGCGGCGCGGTGACGATCCGTGATATCGATCATTAAGTACGCGCACAGATTACCGAGACTGCGCGACGGCAGCTCGGGATACAGTTTGCGGGCGAGCCGCACCGTGCAAAGCTTTGAACGTTCCCACTCTTGCTCGAGCCGAGCAAACTCGCATTGAATAAACCGATAATCAAAAGCCGCGTTGTGCGCAACAAACACACCTTTGTTCAAGAAATTACGGAGTTCAGCCGCAATATCCCCGAAACGCGGCGCGTGCTTGACCATGTCGTCATCAATGCCGGTCAGCGCGGTAATCCACGGAGGAATCGGGCGACCGGGATTGATCAGCGTTTGATACTTACCGAGGATAATGCCATCGGAAACATGGTAGGCAGCAATATCGATGATGCGGTTGTGCGGCGCACTTCCACCGGTCGTCTCGGTGTCGACGACAACATAATCAAGCTGGGAAGGGGTTAGGGGACGGGCTACCCGCGTGACTTCCCTCACGCTACCCTCTCCCTAAAGGGAGAGGGGGATACGAATTCCTAATTGATTTCACGAGATCATTAACCGGCATTTGACCCGGCGCGGCGGAGCGACCCAAATGGCCATAGGTCAGGATCGAACCGAAACTGAACGCAACAACGCGCGAAATTAACCCAACGGGCCCCATGCCAATCAAGACCTTGTTCCGATTCCGAAGGTCTTTCCCCCACCACAAAAATTTTTCGAGATCATCGTTTGTTTTCGGTGTCACCGCCACTTTGAAAACGTCGCCTTTAAATTTTATCGATTGTTTCGAAAATTTCGAAAAACGATCGAGCGGCAAGCGGCCGGAGAAATCGTGAGCCGAATGGATCACATCAACGTTGTGGATGTGGGCGATGACCGTCATACGGCGCGCGAATTCGGCGTGCGATATTTCCACATCGACCATTTGGACCGCCGGCAGAAGCCGCGCAAGAATTTCGGCGCGCTTCGCATCGTTCATCGCGGATTTTTTTGGCACGCCGGATTCGTCGGCGGCCCGCAGCGTGAGAAGAATTGGAAATCGCGTGTTCGTTTTTATTTCGCGAAGAATGTTCCGCGCGGAATCTTGAATGCGCTGGAACGGTCCTTGCTTTTTTAGAAACCCGTCCAGACGCAGTTCGATGAGATCAACGTCGGCCGATTTTGCTGTTTTTAATTGCGAGGAAACAGGCAACGCGCTGGTCAACGTACCGACGACAAGCGGCCGATCCGAAAGAACCACGCTTTGCGAAGAAAGAAACGAACGTTTCACGCGCCGAGTGTATCAATTCAGCGCAAAAATTTTCGCTTAGGCACTTTGATTCGCGTGTTTGTGCGCCAAGATTTCTTGGATCGTCTCTTTCGACAAGAACATCGATCGCCCGCGGAGCAAATCGATAACTTCAATCACCAACGATGGCAGATCAGAATTCAATGAAACATCATTAAAATCCCAATACTGTCCGCTTCTGGTCAGTGACAGCGCATGCAACACGCGACCGCCAAACACTTCTTTGTATTGCTGCGTCACAGAAACAGGATTTGCTCGATCTCGTTGATTAAAGATCACATTGCGAGAAATCACGCTCATTGGAATGGATAGGTGATGCTCATAGAGCAATTCCTGAAAGCGCGTTTTCGCTTCATCGATTGTCATTGCGCTTGGATACGTAACCACCAGGCGAGACGCCACGGCATGATCGAAAATTCGTTCCAGAAGCGCATGAAACGCCCGGGACTTCCGCATTAGCTCGTTCGTGTGCTCAAACTCGGCCAAGCTCACATGAATGACATCCTCGGAGTCCAATTGCGATGGAGAAAAGTTCTTCCATTCCGCCAACCCATACGTTCGAATAGAAGATCGCAAGTGAATGGGCCTTCGGGTGAGCGACCTGCCATTCGCGCCATTCGTTAGCGAATCTGGAATTCCGCCGGTCGCGTCCATTTTTTCGTTGTATCGCTTGTGCTCGTCGATGACACCGACAATTGCGACCCAGGGTCCTTCGGCAATGAACATTTCGCAGAACAAAGCCGTGTAATGAAACGCCCGAACGACGCGGAGCGGAAAGTTCTCAAAAGCGGACAATCCGTCCACGGGAAAATGGGCCAACGCATTTCCAATCACACTAAAGGTAAACGCAGCGGCGGGAATTCCCACCAACACAAAAAATCCGAGCCAGGAACCGAACCTGAAATCACCGGGCGCGAAGACGGGCACCAATAAGAAAAGAATTAACGGCAAAATCATTAAGCCGAACACACGAAAAATATATTCCTCCGCCCCCACCGGGATTCCCATCGAATCTGGCAAAAGAGTCGTCTCCACTTTGTCGGCGAACACCTCGGGCTCGAACGGATTAAAAACACGGAATTCGATTCTGTGCGGGCCGGCATTCTTGAATTCGAACGGAACCCGAAACACATAGCCCCCGTAATGCTCCGCCGTCGGATTGGTTAACCTTACCGGCGTTGTGAAACGGTTTTCGAGGTTTCCGCTGGCATCGAGCACCGTGACATCAAGCGCCACGAGCTTTTCGGGTGGCATTCCCAGCAAATGCACAACATCTCCGTCAAATTGCGGGCCCATCGCATGAACGCGCATGTCCACGGCCTGACCGAGCCGAACCTCAACTTCAATCTCCATTTTTTTTGCATCGGCACGGCTTTCACCGGCCGGAAGCTTCACCTGAATGCTTTGCACCTCGTGTTTTCCGAACCGAATGCCGCCTTCGTGCAACAGGTGCCAACGATTTTCTCTTGGAGAAATCAATTTTTCGACGAATTGATAAATGCCCGCTTCGCGCAGCCGCGTGTGAGCCGCGTTCGGAACCACCGATCCATCGATGGCCCTCTGCAGCAAAACCTTGAGCGATGTGACGCATTTTCGCACCGCTCCCGCGGGTTTCGGCCTTAAGATGAAATCACCGATCGAACGACGGATAAGCGTATTGAAATCCCAGTGTCGGCTTTCCACTTGAAGCGCGTAGCGAAGCTCGATCGCCGCGACCCGCAGCAAAGTCCCCGGATTCCACTCAAAGGCATCGATCACAATTTCGATAACACCTTTCCTTAATTTTTCCAACGCATCCCAAGAAACAGCCGGCTTTTCTGACTCGGCGGCCGTTAAAAGACGTGGATAAATCCTTCCTTCGGCATCGATCGCGAGATGCAACAACGAGGCGGTCACATAGAAATTCATCATACCGTTGATTTTTTCTTCGCCGTCGAGCGTGACCGTTGCTGCCGCGGTGCGCAGCATGAGGACCTCAAGATTGTTCGTATCCCGCCCCAAAATAGGACCAAAAAATTGCAGCTCGAGCCCGTCCGCCGTACGGATCGGCACAAGGTTTGCTGGATCGAGCAATTTGTCCTTTTCGGCCCCAACAAATTGTGCAAGCTCGGTTAACACGCGGTCAACATGATCATGTATTTTCCGCGCAAGCAAACGCTTCTCTTGCTTATTGAAGTTCAACACCCCGGCCGAATGAGAATCCTGCAACAGTCGAAACTCCGCTTCGGTGAGTTCAAGGCGCACGGTCAAATCCAGATCGTTCACCGAATCCTGGAAAAAGATTCCTTTGCCGGCCGCCCCGCCCATGACGACCACATAACGCAACATCGAGTCCGGGTGCGCAGCAACATGATTCTTAATGGCGAGCAAGAAATTTCGAAAACGTTCATCGGCGACATCGGTTAAACCGATCTTGTTCGACGAAATCGCTTTATCGATAAGTTGCGTCGCGATCGGTTTGACCGGATACAGATATTCATTGTCGTTGCTCACGCTCCGTCGCAACGAGAGATAGGGAATGTCGTCGATATTGGTGTAAGCCGGCGCGCCCGGCATTTTAATTTTCACACTCAACTTCTCGCGCAGCCGAGCCAACAACAACTCCAGCACTTTTACTTCGGGGTTCTCAACGCGCTCGGTCACCACCGTGTAACCGTGTCCGTTGTACGTTGTGGCCAACGCTTTGTGGCTGGGTGTTTGACGCAATTTCTCGTGCACAATGGCGAGCGTGTTCTTATCCGCATGATCAATAATTTCTTGAAACGCGCGGGTGCGTTCGGTCTTCCGCATACCGTCGGGGTTTAACACCGTCGTCAAATACGTTTCGAGCTCCAATGTCGTGAGCGACCGCGGCACAACAGAAACAATCACTTCCGGAACAGCAGGTTTCTCGGTTTCTCTTTTCGTTTCCGGTTTTTCGATTGCTCCGGGAAACACCAGCAACAGGTCGACGAGGATTTGAAGCGCGGCGGGCAAAAGTGCCCACCCCACAAACGTATTGATGGGCGCCAACACATATGCCGAAAAAACGAACACGCGCAGCGCGAACGACAGTCCCTGATAACGTGCGCCAAAAAGCGCGGGGCGTGATTCCGAAAGCGGAGCGTGAAGCGCCGCAAAGAAAAGCAATACATTAGCCGCTACGACGGGCCCCGCGTAATACCGAAGCGCTACGATGACCGGAATCTCAAAACCCACGAGCAAAACTGTTCCCCACCACCGCGACTCCGTAAGGTAATAGAAGATCATGGCCGGCCCGAGCCGGCCCGCACCCGAAATCTGCGAGATGCGTTTTCCGTACTCGCGCTCCAACTGAGGAAGAAAACGGCTTTTTGGAATGCCGGCGTTTTTGAAAAGCACCTGCTCATCGGTGCCAGCTTTTTTTACGGTGCGCGAATTCCATTTGATCTCTTTGTCGCCATCGTGTTCGAAACCACGCAAGCGCACACCGTCCGGCGAAATAAAAATGTAACCACCACGTCCGTCAAACCGCTTTCCCATTCCATGATCCGAGAACATCACCGAGTCATCAATTTGGAATCCATCTATCAATCCAAGTCGATCGTCTTTCATGAGCTTGTAGAACTCGTGGAACGGAATGTGACCGGTTGACAAACGGTTGTAACCGTTGTTTCGGCTCAGCAAACGGGGGCCGATCGTATTGATCGCGTGAGCGACATCCGGCGGTTTCACTTTGGTTGTGTTATCGGCGTAGATATTGTTGATGACATCGAATGCATGCTTCATGCCGAGCAGGTCGGTTCCGGTTTTCACTCTGTTTGAAATCGCGGAAAGGCCTTCCCACACCGATCGCTGGCCGATACCACCTTTTCCCATGTAATCGTTGCCATTGTAACGGAACGAGAACCGTCCGGCTTTATCCACCGGCAAAAACGCGTGCATGCCGGTGGTCAGATATTCGTCGGTAACAAACAGATTGAAGTTCTGCTTCATCCAATCGCGCACTTCCATCATGATGGGGTTGCCCAAATAATTCGCGTTCGTCGTTGGGATTAACGATTCCAAGGAATCGGGGGCTCGTTTTCTGGCAATTTCGTTCAACTCTTTGATGACCGAAGGTCCCCATCCTTCATGAAAAATCCAGTCTTTCGCCCACCATTCCATCGTCGTGTAATTGCCACGGTTCAGCGCATGAAACGCGCGGACCCACCATTTGTTTTGCGCCATGTGCTGATCGAGTTCGGCGGTTAAATCTTTGATGATCGAATGCATCATCTTGATTGCTTCTTCCCATGCTTCATCGGACGGACGGAGCTCGGAAGGATTGTATTCGGCCGACGACTTTACTTCCAACTCGTACGCTTCCTGAAACGACTGCAGCAAATTTTCCCACCAGGGAAGCGACATTTCCCCCACCGCACGCACGCCGCGGTAGATGTCCACCAGGTAATATCCCCGAAACTGATCCCACAATTTTTTGTGCTTCTCGTTCGCCTCAATGCTCGCCGACACTTTGTCATACAGGCCCGTGCCCTTGCGCCGCGTTTTCCCATCCTCTTCAAACGCTCCGTTCACCTTTTGCTCGAGCGCCGACCATTTCTTTTTTTGAATATCGCGTTGCTCGTTCGTAAATTCCGCGAGCCGCTCCGCCCACCACGCGATGAGCGATTCGTCGCCGTCGCGCCAAGCGTGGTTGTGATGTTCGACCGCTTCGCGAACGGTACCGTAATCGTCATCGTATTTATCGGAATATTCCGTGTCGGTCCCAGCTTTAAAGTCAAAATGCGGGCCCCACGGTAGGTGGTACGCCATCAGATTCATAAGCATCCACAAATCGTGGTTGCCCATTACGAAATCGCTGATTCCCGCTTCCAACAATTCTTTCGAACGCCAATAGACTTTCACGCCGTACGGCCCGCGATCCATCAAGTCCCCGAGATTGTGAAAGAAAATGCGATCCTTCAGGTCTTCCAATTGAAAACCGAACGGTGCAAATTGCTCGTTCATTGTTTTGTCCGGATCGAGCACAAATCCATCGGGGATTCGGTTCTCGACCTGACGTATCGCGTCAACCAGCAACACATCAAATTTATCGATCGTGCCATGCTGATCGGAAACCACCACAATCTTGCGCAGCTTGCCCGAACCGAGGGTCTCGATCTCTTTTAACAGCTCGGCGTGAAACCGGTGCAAGAATTCGGGATTATTAAGGTCGGCATTAAAATCCAACGAATGGGTCTCAAGATTGACGGCTTTTTCCTCTGTCGGTTCAAACGTCCATTCGACAACGTGGGCGGCCAACTCATAAAGGAAATCGAGGAATGGATTCAATGCGACCGCGCGAATCAACGAATCAAACCGGGCGACCCGCGTGGTTTGCGGTCGAACCGCCTTTCCGTCAAAACCTGTCGGCGGCGCCTGAGACTGATGGTTCTTGTGAAAAAGTTCATGGCGGATAATCCGGGCCAACTCTTTCGTGTTGTAGGCAAACTCTGTGCGAACAAAAATGACATGCGATTTCGTTACCGAATCGTAAACGTGCGCGCCCGATTGATACGAACCAAACCAAGTCCCATCGGCGTGCCGAACCAATGGAACTGCGCTTTCCGGTATCAGCCCGTGTTCGGCCGCTTCGCGCAGCGCGCGATAAAAATCGGGAGCTTTTAATTCCGCACCGCGATACAGGCCCCAGCCAAAACGGGCCACCTCAAAAACGGTCCACGCGAGCAACACGAAACCGCTGACGAAAAAGAACTGAAACGCAAATTCACCATCGGAAAAATGCGCGATGGAAAACGACAAAATGCTCGCGAGAAAAATAGACCGGGGCGATTTGCGCGAAAATCTGAAATCCCGTTCTTTTTCGCGAAATCCAATCCGTTTATAACCGAGCACGTTTTCAAAGCGATGATTCTCATCGCCACGGACGCCGGGACCGGCTTCCACCGTGGCGCCGTTATGAGAAATGATGGCAACCGGGTTTTTGGCATTTTTGGCGGCCGCTTGAGCCACACCATTGAGAATGCGCGCGGCATTCTGGGCCGCCTCGGCGGATGGAACAGCGAGCAACTGCGCAGAATCCGCAAGCGTGAGTTTTTCCCCTTCAAACAATTTCGCGAGAGGGCTACGCTCGCGCAAGAAGGCGCTCAGATAGTCCGAACCTTTGATGTTGGCCGCGTCTCTAATGATCGGAGCAAGCGTAATCGTGGAAAATCCGCGCGCTTCGAGGATTCGTGCAATGTCCGGCGTATGGAACCCGCCAGCAACAAGGACAGCGTTCCGTTGGGTACTTTTCAGAATGTTTCCCGCCATCTTTTCGCTGCGCGCCTCGGCGAGGCGGTAAAAGTCTTCGAATGGCAAAAAGGGACTGCGTCCTTTTTTGTATTCCCCCCATTCCGCCGGCGTCAGCTCGAAATTCACAAGTTTTTGCGCCAAACACAGCTGCACCGTGCGCTCGAGCAATTTGCGCTCGGTTGGCGTGGCGGCGGCTTTTCCAATCGCTTCTTTCGTTACATCGGAAATTTCTTTGAATAGCGCCTCGTGCTGAATGCTGTCGGCGAGCGCCACGTATTCAAGATATTTCTCGAAGTGGGGTGTGGAAGAGAGATCGACACCCTCTGTCGCCAACAATTTTTTAAACGCGAGATGGAACGTGTTTGAATCGATGGCACCGGCGTTCAACTCATACGTCGCCTGAGCGAGCCAATCGGAAATTCTTTTGCGCGAGGCCACTTTCCGAAACAATGTGTCGCGCTCTTGTTTTACTTGAACCGAGTCGATTTTCGTTTCGATGTTGGTCGCACGAACCAATTTTTCAACCATCGGATAATGCGTTAGATCCGCGTAATTTCCGAGAAGGCGCACGTATTGAACAATGGGCATCTGCCCGTGGTGATAGGCGATTAACGCGCCCGACAATTCATCGAGCTTTTTTGAAAGAGCTCTCACCCTCTGTTTCGAAAGATCCGCGGACAGTTTTTGAATTTCCGCAACCATGCCAGGCTGGTGTTTCACGGCCGCCCGAACCGCAGCAACGTTCGCACCATACAGGCCATCATCGTCCACGCCGACAATTTTGCTCGAAGCGTCGGGCCAGAGGCCAAACCAAGCGACGGCGGAAATATATTTTTCACGAAGAAGGTAGTCGGCGATCGCCTTGCGTGTTGATATCGTCGGCGCCGCTCGGTACGGCTGAAAGTTAAGCGGGCCATGCGCTGCTTCGGCGGCAACCAGGATGGGGCCGGCCTGCGACAACTGAGAGTCAATCACCGACAACGCCTGCGCAATGTTTTTTTGCGCCTCGTTATTTCGATGGATGTCTTGGATTAAAAAAACGGTTGGGGCATTTTTCGCTCCGACCCGAACAGATTGGACACGCATCGTCAACGATAAGCGCTTCAACAGCGAATCAAAAATCGGGAACGAGCGTGATGCAAACGGAAGGCTTAAAGAATTGCCGTTTGGATCGGAATTGAGTCGAAGGTCGGTGAAGGCGAGATTTTTTTGCTGAGCGGCGCGGCCACGCCAGAAATCGACGCTATTCGTCCCGGCCATGCCGGGGACGACAAAAACGTTCGTAATGAAATAGGCTACCGTTGTGAGAAAACCGATGGAGCGGCGAGCAACTCTAAAGCGTCGTGGCGTCAAGTTTCCCCCTGATCACTGAGAAATGGCTAGGCAATGAGGAAACCACGTTATAAAGGCAGGATTAAAATTTTATTAAGAATCCGTAAACAAGCTGTAACTTTTTCGAGCTGAATTCAAGGGTCTAATGCACCAGATCGACGGTAAGTGGAGGCTAAAATGAGGCGCCATGAAAACTTATCGTCGTTTAACCGGAAATGAGAGAGAAGAAATCGCAGCCTTCAGAAATCGTGGGTGGTCGCTTAGGAAAATCGCATTTTGGTTAGGAAGATCACATAGCTCACTTTCACGTGAGCTAAAACGAAACTCGCATCGACACAAGTATTATCCGTTAACAGCCCAGCAAAAAGCGCATCAACGACTCCACCTTGAACACCACAACGTAAGGAAGCTTCACTGTAACCTATCCCTGCAAAAAAAGTCATTGGCCAACTAAAGAAGGGGTGGTCACCGGAAATTATTGCAGGACGCCTCAGACACAAAACTGGACGTGCTCACATCAGTCATGAAGCGATCTATCAGTGGATCTATTCTCAAGCTAAGCATCTGATCCCCTACTTGCTTCACTCGCGGCCCCGACGCCGCCCTCGACATCTTCGCCCATGGCCAAAACGCTTGATTTCTCATCGTGTTTTCATCGGAGAGCGTCCCGAAGAAGCCAATAAACGTCAAACCGTCGGCCATTGGGAAACGGACACTGTTTGGGGCAAAGGATCTTCGGCCCTTCAGGTTCTGATTGAAAGAAAATCCCGCTTCATACAGATTCGGAAAATTCGAAATAAAACTGCTCAAGCATCCTATGAAGCTCTCTCAGATATTTTTTCCGGAATTGATGAGCGTCACCGCAAGACCATCACGTATGACAACGGCCCAGAAAACGCTCTCCACTCTCATCTCAATGAGCGCTTTAAGATGCAGTCTTATTTCTGCTTGCCCTATCACTCGTGGGAGAAAGGCTCTGTTGAAAATGCTAACGGCCTCATCCGTCGTTTCTTGCCAAAGAAAACAGACTTGGATACCATCCCCACCAAGACGCTTTCACGTCTCCAGCATTGGCTCAACACTCGTCCACGCCGATGTTTGAACTTTAAAACTCCTACCGAAGCTTACTGTCAAACTGGTGCACTGGATTATTGAACTCTAGCGACGGAAATTAGCGCGCGACGACAACCGTACCGTTGATGGTCGTTCCGTCAACAGTGATTTGATAAATATAAATTCCAGCCGGCACAACGTCGCCACTTTCGGATTTGCCATCCCACATAAGCGTGTTCGCCGGATCCGGACCGGGCGACAAATGGCCAACTTTCGCGCTGCTCAAATCAAATATTTCGCCGGTGATCGTTTTGCCCGTCATGTTCGCTTCACCGAACTGGAAGATCACCACATCGTTCGCACCATCACCGTTCGGCGTAATGATTCGCGGATACACTTGCACGAGCGACACATCACCGAGCTGCGACGCTTGACGCAATTGATACGAGCCGAGACGTGCGGTTTGGATGGTGACCACTTGGTTTCCAGAGTCGACGCGGCCGCCGGTCTTCACCCACGCGGCGCCGTTGTTCCAGAAGATCGACAATTTCTTATCGAGGTTCGTGTTTGGCAACACGGCGGTGCCGATGCGGTCAAGAACGCCCGACGTGTTCACGATTTCCGATTTGCGCGTCAGGCCGCTCGACGTCACGCTCGCACTTCGCATTCTTGAGCCACTGCCCCCCAACACGCTTTCAAAGTAAGACTTCCGCTCCGGACTTCCTTGCAGAACCTCGCCATTGGCAACCGTGTACACAAGATTCACGGACCCGTTGGCCTCTTCGAAGACACGATCGGTCACCGATGTAACCGTGTCGCCACGGTAAGCGCGGAATCGGACCGACTTCACCACTTTGCCATTCGCGTAGTTCTCGATTATTTCATGACCCAAGATCACGTAGGACACGCCTTTGTTGGCGGTCCACTGGGCGCGCATTTCTCTGGCCATCGACGGTGAGTATTCGTACCAGCTCACGCGGTCGTCAGCAAGCGAAATATATTTCAGGTCCGGCACTGAAATGATGTTCGAGGTAACCGATTGATTCCCCGATGTATCAACGGCGCGCACGGCCACATAGGTCTTTGAATTCGTCGGCACGGCCAGCGTCGTGAACGAGGACGTGATGATCGTTCCGTTCCAATCGTCCTCCGGCATCGCGACCGAGTTGTATGTGTACACGATATAACCCGCCAAGTCCGTGGTACGACTGCCGTCGGAATTGTTGGTCACGGGATCCCACGTGAACATAACGTTCGTTGTGGCACCCGCACCCGACTGCACCGTTGCCCACACGCCGCCCGGCGGCGCGGGCGCAAGACGATCGTATCGCTTGTCCGTGCGCGTCGATAACGTTACGTCAAACGCCGTCGCGATCCCATCGCCATTCAATGCGCGGATGCGAATATAGTATTGCGTATCGGGCACCAAATTCGACAATGTCGCCGCACTAATCGTCGCTTGAACCGTCGTTGAATTGGCGAACGTGTTCGCGAGCGCATATTCGATCTGATAGATCGGCGTCCCCGTATTTCCGTTTTCGGTCCAATCAACGTTGATCGCAAAATCGTTGACGCCCGTGACAACCGAATTTAGTGGCTGATTGGCCAGCGTGTAGCGCGTAAACGGGTTCGAAATCGTCGTGCCGGTGTTGTTATACGCGCCCACGTTCGCGGTCACGCCTTGGTTCGGCAGCAAGCCAATCTCCGTGTACGTTGTGGCCGTCGGCGAAATGGGCCCTGAGATGTCGACGCTCGAAACATAGAGACGGAAACCGTTGACGCTCGGTGGCGTGACTTCCGTCCATGCCCAACGAATTGAGAACGTGTTGAGTGCCACCGTATCCGTCGAAATGACCGGTGCGTTCGGCGCCAACTGATTCGTGTAAGCAGGAACCACCGCGGTGGCCGACGTTAGCGCCACACCGAGATACGTCGGCGCGCCTTTATCGACCGTGACCATTTGGTAGTAATACGTAACGGAGTTATCCAAACCGACGTCGAGATACGAGGTGAACGTCGACGCGTTGAATTCCGTCAACAGCGTCAGCGTACCCGCCGAAATGGACGAACGGTACAACTGATATTTCCAGAAGTCCGAAATCGCGATAGCGTTCCATGTGAGTGTTACTTGTGTGGCGGCGGGCACCGCTTGCAAATTCGTAACAGCCAGCGGCACCGCATCCAACGGAACAGCGTTCGCCTGCTGACCCGTGTTCGCTTTCACGTCAATCGGCGACACGTTCGCTGAGAAATCCACGCTCTTAATTGCAACGTAGTACGTGACGCCGTAATCCGGCATTGCCAGCAACAGTGTTTCGGCCGAGCCCGGGTTGGACGGCGTCGGACCGGCGACGGGCACCGCCTGATTCCACCACGCGGTCGTGTCGTTTGCGAGATTTGCAATACCGGTCGTTGAATAACGGATTTGATACGTCGTCGCGGCAACTCCGATTTCGGCACCGGAATCAGAATCCGGCGCGGTCCACGAAAGTTGAATTTGTCCTTCGGTTGTTGTGCTCGACGCAACGAGATCGGTGATGGCGTTCGGCGAATAAGTATCGTTCAGCTTGATTTGAGCGATATTCGAATATCCGGACCAGCGGCTTACGTCATCGACCGAGTTCCAGCGGAAGTAATAGGTCACACCCAGCAGCAGTTGAGATACGGTTGTGCTGACGGTGACACCGGGCGTTACGCCGCTCGTCGCAATAACGATCTGCGCAGCGGCAGTGGACCAGGTGACGGACGCGTTCGTTGAATATTGAATGTAATAGGCACCGTTGAGCGGCTGACCCGTCGCACCGTCGTCGGCCGGCGCGGCCCACGTCAACGTCACGGCGCGCACGGCGGGTCCAGCGGTTGCCGTCAACGTGGAAACGGCCGGCGCTGCGAAATCCCAATTCGTGTTGTTGCCAGAATCCACGGAGTTGTACGCAACAATTTGCGCGCCACCGCTCGCGTTCGAATCTTTCACGTCGACAAACGAAACCGAGAACGCGTTCGTCGACACGACGAGATGGGATTGAACACCCGCTGCCGTCGAGCGTAGCACGACGTATTTTCCAGCCGACCCGCTCACGTTCATGCGACCCGTGATCGTGGCGGTTGTGAGCGAAGTGAAGTATACGGTCGCCGATGACGAGAGCCCCGTCACACCGAAGTTCACGGCGTTGAACGAGCTCACAAACGTAACACCCGACGACGAAATATTCTGCGAGTAAAGCGTCGCGAAGTTAAATCCTTTCGAGTCGACTCGTTGGTTGGCCGTCCCCGAGAACGTCATCGTCGATGCGCCCGCGCGGAATGTTCCGGTCGAACCGGTGTACAGGAAATCACCACCGATGCGCGTACCGGTCGACGTTCCCAAATCGAGAATCGATGCGCCGTTGGCGAAGAACACATCACCGGTCGTCGCCAAATTGCCGTTACCGACCGCCAACATTCCAGCGCTCATTGTGGTGGTCGAAAGTCCCAACTGCAGGCGCGCCATCGCCAGTTGATAGCCGGCCACGTCCACGGTCGTCTGCGTTGCGCCCGCCACGCTGAAAATGGTGATCGTCGACGCGGTCACGTTGCCGGCCAGCGTGAACAGCGAGGCCTGCCCCACCACGTCGGACTTTAAGTTGAGCGCGGGATAACCGCTAAACGATGGCAAGCTGACCGCCGTGTTGGAGGTCGTCCACGAGAGCGTCGAGAAGTTCATCACGGTGTTGGGCGCAATCGATATTGGATTCGCCAAGCCTGAGGTCAGCGCGAGTTCACGCGCTCCGGACTGACTCACGAATCCGCCGCTAAATGTGAGGCGTCCGGTGACATCAATATCTGAAGCGAGTGTCGTTGTAAGCGCCGCCGGCGCGAGGTCAAGATTTGCGAACGCGCTCGCCACCGTGAATCCGTTCACCGATCCGTTGCCCGCGAGCGTTACCGTGGAGGTACCGGCCGTGAAGCTTCCGCCCGTGCGCGTCATGTTGCGCGTGACTTGGACCGCGATGGTCGATGCGTTCAGATCGCCCGCATCAATCAACAAATCATTGTTAACGGTGAGATTGTTGTTCAATGTCCAGGTTCCACCCGCATTGTTGAACCGGAGATTGTTGTACGTGTTGCCGGCGGTCAACCCGGTGAACGCGCCCGATCCTTCGTACGAAATCGTACCGGAGTTCACATCCCAAACGTTGCCGGGCAACGTCAGCACCTCGGTGGATGACAACACCAACGTACCATTCGAATTGACGCTTCCTGTCACCGTGAAGGTTGCCCCATATATATATAAGGAGGAACCACTGTTCATGGTCACATTGACCACGCTGGACGTACCGGAGAGCACCGGATCGTTCGCGGTTACCGGAATAACGATGCTATCGAGCGGCTGCGGATAGCCGGTGGGACTCCAATTGGTTGCCACGTACCAATCCGGGGACGTGCCAAGCCATGTGCGAGTGAAACCGACCGCGATCAACGTGGTTGTGCTTCCGAGATTTGTCCAGAACGTCGGAATTCCTGAATGATTGATGGCGCGCACTTGCGCGAAGTACGTTGAACCGGGGAGCAAGCCCGAGAAACTGGTGCTTGTGTTGTACGTGAACGTGCTCTGCGGCACTCCACTAAAATTCGAAACGGTGCCGAGTTGAACTTCGTACAACGTGACGGACGAAGGATTGTTGTTGGCGCTCCATTGGACGGTCGCGGAAGTGTAAAGCACCGCTGTCCACGTGGACACCACACTGAGCGGCGGATTGGCCAACGTGGCCGTCGTGGCTGCAACAGACCACGCCGTCGTCGAACCGGCCACGTCCGCGTTCACGCGACCATAATACGTGGTGTTGGGTGTTAACGCGGGCGTGGTGGCTGCCGTCGGCGGCAAGACCGTCACCGAACTCATGATCGTTCCAGTGAAGTCGCTTGCCGTTGAAACTTGCAACCGATAGAAGTCGGCCGCCGGGTTCACCGTGTTCCAGGTCGCTTTCAAACTTGTTGTCGCCGCGCTCGAAAACACCAAATTCGTCGGAGCGTCCACGGCGTTCGTCTTCGTCGACCCGAGCACCGCGTACAACGTCGAGATTCCGTAATGGTTGATCGCTTTCGCTTGCGCGTAATACGTGGTGTCCGGAACGAGGCCGGTGAAGCCCGCAAACAAATTGTACGTGACCGAGCTCTTGTCATTCGCTCCAGAGAAATCGCTCGCCGTCGACAACTGGATCAGATATTTTGTGATCGATGATGGATTCAATCCGTTGGACCACGCCACCGTGAACGATGTCATCGCCACCGCCGTCCAGGTTGAAGCCGCTGACACCGGCACGCTCGCAAGCGTTGCCGTTGTCACGTTCGCACTCCAGAAACTGTCGACACCATACAGCGTAGCGTTCACGCGACCGTAATACGTGGTGTTCACCGACAACGGAAGAATTGTTCCCGCCATCGCGGGCGGCAAGACGGAACTCGAACTCGTAACGATGCCCGTGAAGTTCGGATCGGTGCTTACTTCCAATGTGTAATTGTCCGCTGCCGGTGAAATTGTATTCCACGATGCGGTGAGATTTGTCGTCGCGGCCGCTGAGAAGACAAGATTTGTGGGCGTCGATGTAACCTTGGTGACCGTCGAACCCAAACTCAAGAACGACGTGGGTATTCCAGAATGGTTTATCGCCTCGACTTGCGCGAAGTATGTCGTAAACGGAACAAGTCCCGTAAACGAAGCCGACAAACCATTGGTGCCGATCGTTTGATCCGCTGATCCCGTGAACGAACTCACGGTCGACAATTGCACCACGTATCGCGTCACGCTGGACGGGTTAAGTCCCTGAGTCCACGCCACCGTAATGGACGTAAAGTCCACGGCGGTCCATGTCGACACCGCGGTGACCGGCATGCTCGCCAGCGTGGCGGTGGTCACGTTCGCGGTCCACGCACCGGCGCGCCCGCTAATCGTTCCGTTCACGCGTCCGTAATACGTCGTGTTTACCGATAGCGGCACCGCCATTCCGAGTGTCACCGGCGGCACCACCGACGTCGAACTCGTGATTGTGCCCGTAAAGTTTTGGTCCGTGCTCACGTGCACCGTGTAAACATCGGCGGCCGGCAACGTGGTCGACCAGTCCGCGGTCAACGTTGTGATCGAGGCCGTCGTGAACACAAGATTCGTCGGTATCGGCGTTGTCTTTGTGACCGTGGATCCGAGATTCAAGAAGGATGTCGGGATCCCGTAGTGATTGATCGCTCGCACTTGAGCGTAATACGTCGTCGCCGGAACAAGACCCGTGAAGTCCGCGAACAGATTGTAAGTGACTTGCGTCTGATCATTTGTTCCCGTGAAGCTGCTATCCGTCGAAAGTTGCACAACATATTCCGTGATCGATGACGGATTCAATCCACGCGCCCAATTAATCGTCACCGACGTGTACTCCACCGCGGTCCAGGTGGATGCCACCGTCACAGGAATGCTCGCCAACGTTGCCGTCGTTACCGTCGTGCTCCACGCGCTTGGTCCATTATTAATTGTCGCGTTCACGCGCGCGTAGTAGGTGTTGTTAACGTTCAAACTTCCAACCGTTGCAAAGGAATTCGCCGTGATCGAACTGTCCGTGATCGTCGTGAAATCGGTTGATGTCGCGATCTGCAGCGTGTACGAATCCGCAATCGGCGACGTCGTATTCCACGCGGCATCAATAGAGTTAAGGGTGGCTCCGGTCACTCGCAAATTCTGTGGCGTGGGAGTGCCTTTCGTTGCCGTCGAGCCGAGCACAAGGTAGTTCGTTGGTATTCCCGAATGGTTCACGGCTTTCACTTGGGAATAGTATGTTGTGCCCGGAACAAGGCCAGCAAAGTTCGCGAACACGCTATAAGTCGCAACGGCCTGATCATTCGCGCCCGTGAAATCGTTGGCCGTCGACAACTGAACGATGTATTCGGTAATGGAAACCGGGTTCAATCCGCGCGACCAGTTCACTGTCATTGAGGTGTATTCGACCGCGGTCCACGTGGAAGCTACACTCACTGGCGCGTCCGCTAACGTGGCGGTCGTGACGTTCGCGGTCCACGCACTGGCGTGTCCGCCAATTGTGCCGTTCACGCGTCCGTAATACGTCGTGTTCACCGACAGCGGCACCGCGAGTCCGAGTGTCACCGGCGGCAACACCGACGCCGAACTCGTGATCGTGCCCGTAAAGTTTTGATCCGTGCTCACGTGCACCGTGTAAAGATCGGCCGCCGGCAACGTGGTCGACCAGTCCGCGGTCAACGTTGTGATCGAAGCCGTCGTGAACACAAGATTCGTCGGCATCGGCGTTGTCTTTGTGGCCGTGGAACCAAGGTTCAAGAAGGATGTCGGGATCCCGTAATGATTGATCGCCTGCACTTGAGCGTAATAGGTTGTTGCTGGAACAAGACCCGTGAAGTCCGCGAATACATTGTAAGTGACTTGCGTCTGATCATTCGTCCCTGTGAAGCTGCTATCCGTCGAAAGTTGCACAACATATTCGGTGATCGACGCCGGATTCAATCCACGCGACCAATTCACCGTCACCGACGTGTACTCCACCGCGGTCCAGGTGGATGCCACCGTCACAGGAATGCTCGCCAACGTTGCCGTCGTGACCGTCGTGCTCCACGGACTTGTGCTCCCGAGGACAACAGCGTTCACGCGACCATAATAAGTCGTGTTCACACTGAGAGCCGGCGCAAGCGCTGTCGCCGGCGGCAACACCGTACGCGAGCTCGTGATTGTTCCAGTAAAGTCGATGGCGGTCGAAACTTCGAGTGTGTAATTTTCAGCGACAGGAGAATTTTGGTCCCACGTCGCCGTTAACGATGCGATCGACGCATTCGTGATACGGAGATTGGCCGGCGCATCGGCCCCCGCGGTTACCGTTGAACCAAGGCTTAAGAACGCCGTCGGAATTCCGCTGTGGTTTACGGCTTGCACCTGAGCAAAGTACGTTGTGTTTGGCACGAGCGCTGAGAACGTGGTCGAAAGATTGCGCGTCGATTGCACTTTGTCGCTTGTTCCCGTGAAGTCGCTCGCGGTCGACATATAAACGTTGTAGAGCGTCACACCGACCGGGTTCAAGCCGCGATCCCAATTAACAGTGATCAACGTGGCGTTCACCGCTGTCCATGTGGAAACAACAGAACCGGGCGTGTCCGCCAAAGTGGCCGTCGTCACGTTTGTGGTCCACGCACCGGCGCGCCCGCTAATCGTTCCGTTCACGCGACCGTAATACGTCGTGTTTACCGATAGCGGCACCGCCATTCCGAGTGTCACCGGCGGCACCACCGACGTCGAACTCGTGATTGTGCCCGTAAAGTTTTGGTCCGTGCTCACGTGCACCGTGTAAACATCGGCGGCCGGCAACGTGGTCGACCAGTCCGCGGTCAACGTTGTGATCGAGGCCGTCGTGAACACAAGATTCGTCGGTATCGGCGTTGTCTTTGTGACCGTGGATCCGAGATTCAAGAAGGATGTCGGGATCCCGTAGTGATTGATCGCTCGCACTTGAGCGTAATACGTCGTCGCCGGAACAAGACCCGTGAAGTCCGCGAACAGATTGTAAGTGACTTGCGTCTGATCATTTGTTCCCGTGAAGCTGCTATCCGTCGAAAGTTGCACAACATATTCCGTGATCGATGACGGATTCAATCCACGCGCCCAATTAATCGTCACCGACGTGTACTCCACCGCGGTCCAGGTGGATGCCACCGTCACAGGAATGCTCGCCAACGTTGCCGTCGTTACCGTCGTGCTCCACGCGCTTGGTCCATTATTAATTGTCGCGTTCACGCGCGCGTAGTAGGTGTTGTTAACGTTCAAACTTCCAACCGTTGCAAAGGAATTCGCCGTGATCGAACTGTCCGTGATCGTCGTGAAATCGGTTGATGTCGCGATCTGCAGCGTGTACGAATCCGCAATCGGCGACGTCGTATTCCACGCGGCATCAATAGAGTTAAGGGTGGCTCCGGTCACTCGCAAATTCTGTGGCGTGGGAGTGCCTTTCGTTGCCGTCGAGCCGAGCACAAGGTAGTTCGTTGGTATTCCCGAATGGTTCACGGCTTTCACTTGGGAATAGTATGTTGTGCCCGGAACAAGGCCAGCAAAGTTCGCGAACACGCTATAAGTCGCAACGGCCTGATCATTCGCGCCCGTGAAATCGTTGGCCGTCGACAACTGAACGATGTATTCGGTAATGGAAACCGGGTTCAATCCGCGCGACCAGTTCACTGTCATTGACGTGTACGCAACCGCGGTCCAGGTGGAGGCAACCGTGGCCGGAATATCAGCGAGTGTCGCGGTCGTCGCAAAGATCGACCACGCTCCCGGTTGACCATTGATTGTGCCGTTCACGCGCCCGTAATACGTTGTGTTCACCGACAGCGGTGCTACGAGCCCCACCGTCGCCGGCGGAATTTCGGTTGTTGAACTTGTCACGATACCGTCGAAATTCGAATCCGTGCTCACCTGCAACGTGTAACTGTCGGCGTTCGGCAACGTCGGCGTCCAATCGCCCGTTAACGTCGTGATCGATGCGGCGGTGAACACAAGGTTCGTCGGCCGCGGTGTCGTCTTCGTAACCGTGGAACCAAGATTCAGGAACGCGGTCGGAATTCCATAATGGTTGATCGCTTCCACTTGCGCATAATACGTCGTCGCCGGCACAAGACCCGTGAAGTTAAACGAGACGCTGTACGTAGCGGCAACTTGATCCGACGAGCCGCTGAAGTCATTGGCTGTCGATAGTTGCACAACATATTTCGTGATCGCCGCCGGATTCAATCCGCGCGACCAATTCACCGTCATCGACGTGTATTCGACCGCGGTCCACGTTGACGCGACCGTTGCCGGAATGCTCGCCAATGTCGCGGTTGTCACGGATGCGCTCCACGCGCTTGCGGTCGTGTTTATAGTCGCGTTCACGCGCGCGTAGTAGGTGCTGTTCACGTTCAAACTTCCAATCGTTGCAAAGGAATTCGCCGTGATCGAACTGTCCGTGATCGTCGTGAAATCGGTTGATGTGGCAATTTGCAGCGTGTACGAATCCGCGGGCGGCAACGTAGCATCCCATGCCGCCGCAATCGAGTTGATCGTGGTTCCGGTCACACGAAGGTTTTGTGGAATCGGCGTCGCCTTGGTGAGCGTCGAACCCAACACAAGATAATTGCTCGAGATACCCGAATGGTTCACCGCCTTAACTTGCGCGTAGTACGTCGTGTTAGGAGCCAATCCAGCAAAGTCCGCGCTTGTCGCGTATGTTGCGGACTGTTGATCGCTTGAACCGGTGAAGTTAACCGACGTCGAAAGTTGCACGACGTAAAGAGTGACGGCGTTCGGGTTTAATCCTTGCGACCAGCTCACGGTGATCGATGTGAATTCCACCGCCGTCCAAGTCGAAGCCAGCGTTTGCGGCGTGTCCGCCAGCGTGGCAGAACTGATCGTGGAACTGTACGCGTATGTCGAACCGTCAATGACGCTCGCGGCGCGCACATAATAAGTGGTGTTCACTTCCAATGAGTCGATCGTCGCGAACAGCGCCGCGGTAACGGAGCTGACTTTGTTTGCAAAATCCAAGCTCGATGTGCTGTATTCAAGAATGTACATCTGTCCCGGTGGTGTCGAGGCGTTCCATTGGGTGGTCAAGCTCGTAACACTTGCGGTCGTTACGCGAAGCGCGGTCGGGCTCGGCGAGGCAAGCGTGAACGTGCTACCCAAGTTCGTAAAGTTCGTCGGGATTCCGTAATGGTTGATCGCTCGCACCTGAGCGTAATACGTGGTATCCGTCGCGAGACCCGTGAACGTATTCGTGGTTTGATACACGCGGTGGTGAATGTCACCGGTGCCTGTGAAGCTCGAATCAGTCGATACCACGATTTCGTACTCGGTCACGTTCAACGGATTATTGTTTTCAAACCACGTGACCGTCACCGAAGTAAGTTGGACCTCCAACCACGCGTTCGATGGTGCCGCCGGTTGATTCGCGAGCGTTGCCGTCGTTACGTTCGCACTCCACGGTCCCGTCGATCCGCTGACCACCGCGTTCACGCGTCCATAATAAGTGGTGTTCACACTGAGCGCTGGCGTTGTGATGGTGGTCGGCGGCAACACCGTGCTCGAGCTTGAAATTGTTCCGGTGAAGTTCACATCGGTCGAGACTTGCAACGTGTAGAAGTCCGCCGCCGGTGAAATCGCCGTCCATGTTCCGGTGAGCGTTGTTGCCGAGGCTGTCGAGAACGCGAGACCCGTTGGCACCGGCGTCGTCTGCGTGATCGTGCTGCCCAGGTTCAAATAGTTGGTTTCGATTCCATAATGGTTCACCGCTTTCACTTGCGCGTAGTAAGCGGTGTTCGGGACAAGGCCGGCGAACGAGTTATTCAATCCATAAGTGCGCGCCGTCTGATCGTTCGCACCGCTGAAGTCCACCGCCGTCGACAATTGCACCACGTATTGGGTGACGGCCGACGGATTGAGTCCTTGCGTCCACGCGACCGTGAGCGATGTGATGTTGACCGCGGTCCACGTGCTCGCGGCCGACGCGGGAATGCTCGCAAGCGTCGCCGTTGTTACGTTTGCGCTCCACGGTCCCGTCGATCCGCTCAGCACAGCGTTTACGCGTCCGTAATAGGTGGTGTTCACGCTCAGCGCCGGTGTGGTGACGGTTGTCGGGGGCAGCACGGTCGCCGAACTTGTGATGGCGCCCGTAAAGTTTATGTCGGTCGACACTTGCAACGTGTAGAAGTCCGCCGCCGGTGAAATTGCCGTCCATGTTCCGGTGAGCGTTGTGGCCGATGCGGTTGAGAACGCGAGGCCCGTTGGCACCGGCGTCGTCTGCGTGGTTGTGCTGCCCAAGCTCAAATAGTTGGTTTCGATTCCGTAATGGTTCACCGCTTTCACTTGCGCGTAGTAAGCGGTGTTCGGGACAAGACCGGTGAACGAACTATTCAAACCGTAAGTGCGCGCGCTCTGATCGTTCGCACCGCTGAAGTCCGCCGCCGTCGACAATTGCACCACGTATTGGGTGACGGCCGACGGATTGAGTCCTTGCGTCCACACGACCGTGAGCGATGTGATGTTGACCGCCGTCCACGTGCTCGCCACTGAGGCAGGGATACTCGCGAGCGTGGCGGTTGTTACGTACGCGCTCCACGGTCCTGTCGACCCGTTCACAACCGCGTTCACGTGGCCATAGTAAGTGGTGTTCACGCTGAGCGCCGGCGCGGTCCCCGTGGTCGGCGGCAAAACGGTGGCGGAGCTCGTGACCGTTCCATTGAAGTTGGCATCGGTCGAAACTTCCAAGTTGTAGAAATCGGCCGCCGGCGAAATGGTGTCCCAGGTAGCGGTCAACGTTGTTAATGACGCGCTCGAGAACACGAGATTCGTCGGGAACGACGCCGTTTGAGTGACGGTGCTCCCCAAATTCAAATAGCTCGTCGGAATTCCGTAATGGTTCACGGCTTTCACTTGCGCGTAATACGTCGTCGCCGGCACGAGGCCCGTAAAGGAATAATTCAGTGCGTAGGTGGACGCCGTGTCATCGTTGGCACCGGAGAAATCACTCGCGGTCGAGAGCTGTACCACGTACGCGGTGATCGCTGAAGGATTGAGTCCCTGCATCCACGCGACAGTGATTGACGTGACGTTCACCGCGGTCCACGTGCTTGCCGCGGAAACAGGAACGCTCGCCAATGTCGCGGTGGTAACGTTCGCGCTCCACGTGCTCGTGGATCCGCTCAGCACCGCGTTCACACGTCCATAGTAAGTCGTGTTCACGCTGAGCGCCGGTGTCGTTGCGGTCGCCGGTGGCAGCACCGTCGAGGAACTGGTGACGGTGCCCGTGAAGTTCGCGTCGGTTGAAACTTGCAGATTATAGAAGTCTGCCGCTGGAGAAATTGGTGTCCACGTTCCGGTCAACGTCGTGAGCGCGGCCGACGAAAACGCGAGGTTTGTCGGTACCGGTGTGGCCAACGTCGCGGTGCTTCCCAAGTTCAAGAAGAAGGTGGAAATGCCCGCGTGGTTCACGGCTTTCACTTGGGCGTAGTACGACGTGTTCGGAATCAGATTTGTAAACGAATTGCTCAATCCGTAAGTGGACGCTGTCTGGTCGTTCGCGCCGGAGAAGTTGCTGACCGTCGATAACCGAACGACATATTCGGTGATGGCCGAAGGATTTATTCCCTGCGTCCATGCAACCGTAATGGAGGTGTAATTCACAGCGGTCCACGTGGAAACCGCCGTCACCGGAATGTTGGCCAACGTTGCGGTGCTCGCCAATGAACTATAAGGATAAGTGGAACCAGCAATGATCGTCGCGACACGTCCGTAATACGTGGTGTTCACGTTCAGAGATCCGATGGTACCGGTCGCACCGGCGGTGACCGCACTGCTCTTGTTCGCAAAGTCGGAACTCGATGTGCTCACCTCCAGCAAATAATTCTCGCCGGCCGGCGTGGAATCAATCCACTGGGCGGTGAGGCTGTTGATGCTCGCGCTCGTGAACACAAGATTGTACGGGACCGGCGCTGTTAACATGACCGTCGAACCCAAATTCGTGAAGTTTGTCGGAATTCCGTAATGGTTAATGGCGCGCACGTGCGCGTAATACGTGGCGGCCGGATCCAAGCTGACGAATGTGTCCGTCGTCGCGTACACGAAGTGCGTGGTATCGTTTGATCCGCCGAATGCGGTGTCGGTGGACAATTCGATTTCGTAACGCGTCACACCCGCCGGGTTTCCATTTTCCAGCCACGTGACCGTTACCGAAGTGACATTGACGCTAAGCCACGAGCTCGGCGCGACCAGCGGTTGGCTGGCCAATGTCGCGGTGGTCACGTTCGCGCTCCAGGCGCCCGTCGAACCGTTCACGACCGCGTTGACTCTTCCATAATAGGTTGTGTTCACGCTGAGCGCCGGCGCGTTCACCGTCGTCGGTGGAAGAACCGTGCTCGAGCTCGTTATCGCGCCGGTGAAGTTCGCGGCGGTCGACACCTGCAACGTATAGAAATCGGCCGCCGGTGAAATCGCCGTCCAGGTTCCGGTCAGTGTCGTGGCCGACGCGGTTGAGAATGTCAGGTTCGTTGGCACCGGTGTCGCGCTTGTCGTGGTGCTTCCGAGATTCGTGAAGTTCGTTTCGATCCCGTAGTGGTTGATCGCACGCGCTTGCGCGTAATAGTTCGTGAACGGAATGAGATTCGTGAACGTGTCGGTCGTCGAATAAACAAAATGCGTGACGTCGTTTGCGCCCGTGAAATTGGACGCTGTCGAGAGTTCAACCTCGTAACGCGTCACGTTGATCGGGTTGCCGTTCTCGGTCCACGTCACGGTTATCGATGTGATGTTGATGGCCGTCCACGTGCTCGCCGCCGTTGCTGGTTGATTCGCTAGCGTCGCCGTGGTTACGTTCGTACTCCACGCCCCGGTGGAACCGTTCACCACCGCGTTCACTCTTCCATAATAGGTCGTGTTGACGCTGAGCGCCGGCGTTGCTGCTGTCGTCGGCGGAAGGACAGTGATCGAGCTCGTGATCGCTCCAGTAAAGTTCAATGCCGTGGAGACTTGAAGCGTGTAGAAATCGGCGTCCGGTGAAATCGCGGTCCAGGTGCCGGTTAATGTTGTTGCGGACGCGGTGGAGAACACAAGATTCGTCGGTACCGGCGCCGCTTTCGTTGTGGTGCTGCCCAAATTCGTGAAGTTCGTTTCGATCCCGTAATGGTTAATCGCGCGCACCTGCGCGTAATAATTCGTGAACGGAATCAGACTCGTGAAGGTGTCGGTCGTTGAGTAAACGACGTGCGCAATGTCGGACGCGCCGGTGAAGTTCGACGCCGTGGACAATTCAATTTCGTACTTGGTCACGTTCACCGGATTTCCGTTCTCGAGCCACGTTACCGTGATCGATGTGATGTTGATCGACGTAAACGTCGACACGGCACTCGCCGGTTGGTTCGCCAGCGTCGCTGTGGTCACGTTCGTGCTCCACGGTCCTGTTGATCCATTGACCACCGCGTTCACTTGCCCGTAGTACGTTGTATTTACGCTGAGTGGCGGTGTCGTTATGTTCGTTGGTGGCAACACCGTCGCCGAGCTTGTGACGGTTCCCCCAAATCCAGCGTCGGTGCTCACGCGCAAATTGTAGACGTCGGCGGCAAAAGGCAACGGAGTCCAGGTCCCGGTGAGCGTTGTCGCTGAAGCGGTCGAGAATGTAAGGCCCGTTGGCGCCGGCACCGAAATTGTGGTTGTGCTTCCCAAACTAAGAACACTCGATTCGACACCATAATGGTTGATCGCGCGCACCTGCACGTAATACGCGGTGTTCGGGACAAGAGCCGTAAATGCGTTGCTCAAACTATAGGTGTAGGCTGCTTGATCGTTCACACCGGTGAAACTGTTCACCGTTGATAGTTGCACAAGATATTCGGTCACAGCGGAAGGATTGAGCCCCTGCGTCCACGTGACCGTGATCGATGTGGTATTAACCGCCGTCCACGTGGAAGCCGCCGTCGCCGGAACACTCGCAAGCGTTGCGGTCGTCACGTTCGTGCTCCACGAACCTGTGGATCCACTCACCACCGCGTTTACGCGTCCATAATAGGTGGTGTTCACACTCAGGGCCGGGGTGGTGGCCGTCGTGGGCGGCAATACGGTCACGGAGCTCGTTATGGTGCCGGTGAAATTCGTATCCGTCGACACTTGCAACATGTAGAAGTCCGCGGTCACCGCGACCGGTGCCCATGTGCCGGTGAGCGTCGTGATGGATGCTGTCGAGAACACGAGGCCCGTGGGGATTGGAACGGCGAGTGTCGTCGTGGTACCCAAACTCAGATAGTTTGTCGGGGTCCCAGAATGGTTGACCGCTTTCACGCGAGCGTAGTAAGCGGTGTTTGGAACGAGACCCGTAAACGCGTTGCTCAAGCCATACGTGTGAACCGATTGGTCGTTCGCTCCGGTGAAGCTGCTCACCGTCGACAGTTGCACCACATATTCGGTGACGCTGTTCGGGTTAAGGCCTTGTGTCCACGCAACAGTGACCGATGTGTAGTTCACGGCGGTCCACGTAGAAGCCGCCGTTACGGGAATACTCGCGAGCGTTGCCGTGGTCACGTTCGCACTCCATGCACCGGTGGAACCGTTCACAACCGCGTTCACTCTCCCATAATATGTTGTGTTCACGTTGAGCGCCGGCGTGGTGGCCGTCGTTGGCGGCAACACCGTCGCCGAACTCGTGATGGAACCCGTGAAATTCGAATCGGTCGAAACTTGCAGGTTGTAGAAATCGGCCGCTGGCGACACGGCGGTCCAGGTACCGGTCAATGTGGTTGCCGAGGCTGTGGAGAACGAAAGATTGGTTGGTACCGGGGACGCCTTTGTTGTCGTGCTCCCCAGCGCTGCAAAGTTCGTCGGAATTCCGTAATGGTTGATCGCGCGCACCTGCGCGTAGTAGTTCGTGAACGGAATGAGATTCGTGAACGTGTCCGTCGTGGAATAAACGAAGTGCGTGATGTCGCTCGCGCCACCAAAACCGGAATCCGTCGACAGCCGAATCTCGTATTCCGTCACGGTCACCGGGTTTCCGTTTTCAATCCAGGTCACGGTGATGGATGTAATGTTGATCGACGTAAACGTCGACACCGCGCTCGCCGGTTGATTCGCGAGCGTGGCCGTCGTCACGTTCGCACTCCACGCACTCGTGGAACCACTCACAACGGCATTCACTTGTGCGTAGTAGGTTGTGTTGACAAAAAGCGCCGGTGTCGTTGCGCTCGTCGGTGGCAACACCGTCGCGGAACTTGTGATTGTTCCCGTGAATCCAGAATCCGTGCTAACACGCAGGTTGTAGAAGTCGGCCGTCGGCGAAATTGCATTCCATGTGGCGGTTAGCGTTGTGGCCGAGGCCGTTGAGAATGCGAGGTTGGTCGGCACCGGTGTCGCTTTCGTGGTGGTGCTGCCGAGATTGGTGAAGTTCGTCTGAATGCCAGAGTGGTTGATCGCGCGGACTTGCGCGTAGTACGCGGTGTTCGGGACAAGGCCCGTGAACGCGTTGCTCAAACTGTAGGTGTAAGCCGCTCGATCGTCCGCGCCGGTGAAACTGCTGACCGTCGAGAGTTGTACCTGGTATTCGGTCACCGCCGACGGATTGAGGCCCTGCGTCCACGTGACAGTGATCGAGGTAAAGTTCACCGCGGTCCACGTTGACGCCGCCGTCGCCGGAATACTCGCCAGCGTTGCGGTCGTGACGTTCGTGCTCCATGCCCCCGTCGATCCGTTTACCACCGCATTCACTTGGCCGTAATAGGTTGTGTTCACGCTTAGTGCCGGTGTCGTCACGCTCGTTGGTGGCAACACGGCGGCGGAGCTCGTAATCGTTCCTGTGAAGCCTGCATCCGTGCTGACACGCAGGTTGTAGAAGTCGGCGGTGAACGAGAGCGGTGTCCATGTTCCTGTGAGCGTTGTCGCCGATGCTGTAGAGAATGTAAGTCCCGCCGGCGCCGGAACCGAAATTGTGGTCGTGCTTCCCAAACTAAGAACACTGGTCGCGATTCCGTAATGGTTGATCGCACGCACTTGCACGTAGTACGCGGTGTTCGGGACAAGGCTCGTGAACGCGGCGCTCAGACTGTAGGTGTAAGTCGCTCGATCGTTCGCGCCGGTGAAACTGCTGACCGTCGAGAGTTGTACCTGGTATTCGGTCACCGCCGACGGATTGAGGCCCTGCGTCCACGTGACAGTGATCGAGGTAAAGTTCACTGCGGTCCACGTGGATGCCGCCGTCGCCGGAATACTCGCCAGCGTTGCGGTCGTCACGTTCGTGGTCCACGAACCTGTGGAACCATTCACGACCGCGTTCACTCGGCCATAATACGTGGTGTTAACATTAAGCGCCGGTGTCGCCGCTGTGGTCGGCGGCAAGACGGTCGACGAACTTGTGATGGCGCCCGTGAAGTTCGTGTCCGTCGACACTTGCAACGTGTAGAAGTCTGCGGTGACCGCAATCGGCGTCCAAGTGCCGGTCAGCGTGGTGGCCGACGCGGTCGAGAACGTGAGACCGGTTGGAACCGGCGTCGCCAGCGTGGTTGTGCTGCCGAGATTTAAGAACAGTGTCGCGATACCGCTGTGGTTCACCGCTTTCACTTGCGCGTAATACGCGGTGTTCGGCACGAGACCGGTGAACGCGTTGCTCAATCCGTAGGTCACGACCGTTTGGTCGTTCGCGCCGCTAAAGTTGTTGGTCGTCGAGAGCTGCACAACGTATTCGGTCATCGACGAAGGATTAAGGCCTTGCGTCCACGTCACCGTAATCGACGTGTAATTCACGGCGGTCCATGTGGATGCGGCCGTCACCGGAATACTCGCCAAGGTTGCGGAACTAATGAACGGGCTATACGGATAAGTTGAACCCGCAATCACCGACGCGACCCGCGCGTAGTACGTCGTGTTCACACCGAGCGAACCAATCGTCGCCGTGACCCCGACGGTAGCGGAGCTGCTCTTGTTCGCAAAGTCAGTGCTCGATGTGCTCATTTCAAGCAGATACGTTTCGGCGGGCGGATTCGACGCGCTCCATGTCGCCGTCAAACTGTTAATGGCCGCCGATGATATAGCGAGATTCGTCGGTATCGGTGCGACCAATGTCATCGTGCTGCCAAGATCGGTGAAGTTCGTCGCAATTCCATAGTGGTTAATGGCACGAACCTGGGCGTAGTACGTTGACGTCGGATTCAAACTCGTAAACGTATCGGTCGTCGAATAAACAAAGTGTGTGATGTCGCTCGCACCAATGAATGTCGACACCGTGGACAATTCGATTTCGTATTCGGTCACGTTGACCGGGTTTCCATTTTCGGTCCACGTCACCGTTACCGATGTTAATGCAATCATTGTCCAGCTGTTCGTCGCCGTGGCCGGTTGGTTCGCGAGCGTGGCCGTCGTCACGTTCGTGCTCCAGGAACCCGTCGAGCCATTCAGCACGGCATTCACCTGCCCGTAATACGTCGTGTTGACGCTCAGCGCCGGCAGCGACGCGGTCGTTGGAGGCAGCACCGACGCTGAGCTTGTGATCACACCGGTAAAGTTCGACGCGGTGCTCACGCGCAGCGTGTAGAAATCGGCGGCCGGAGTAATCGGAGTCCATGTTCCGGTGAGCGTTGTTGCGGACGCCGTCGAGAAAGTTAGCCCCGTGGGCGTCAGCGTGCTCAACGTGCTCGTGCTGCCCAAGCTCAAGTAGTTCGTCGGTATTCCGTAATGATTGATTGCGCGGACTTGCGCGAAGTACGCGGTGTTCGGAATGAGACCGGTGAACGCGCCGCTTAAGCCATAGGTATAAATGTTTTGGTCGTTCGCGCCGGTGAAGCTGCTGACCGTCGAGAGTTGCACCTGGTATTCGGTCACCGACGATGGATTGAGGCCCTGCGTCCAGGCAACAGTGATCGAAGTGTAATTGACCGCGGTCCACGTCGAGGCTGCGGTCGCAGGGATACTCGCAAGCGTTGCGGTCGTCACGTTCGCGCTCCAGGCTCCTGTGGACCCATTCACGACCGCGTTCACTTGTCCATAATAAGTCGTGTTCACACTGAGCGCCGGCGTCGTCACGCTCGTCGGCGGTAACACCGTCGCGGAACTCGAGACCGTGCCAGTGAAGTTCGAGTCGGTGCTCACGCGTAAGTTATAGAAGTCGGCTCCGGACCCAAGCGGTGTCCACGTTCCGGTGAGTGTTGTTGCAGAGGCTGTAGAGAACATGAGGCCCGTCGGAGCCGGCGTGCCCAGCGTCGTCGTGCTACCGAGGCTCTGATAGTTTGTCGGAATTCCATAATGGTTCACCGCCTTCACCTGCGCGAAGTATTGGGTGTTCGGGATGAGACCCGTGAAAACTTGGTTCAAGCTGTATGTCGCGATCGATTGATCGTTCACGCCGGTGAAACTGCCCACAGTTGAAATCTGGATCACATACTTCGTGACGCTGCTTGGGTTGAGCCCTTGCGTCCACGTCACGGTGAACGATGTAAAGTTCACCGCCGACCAAGTACTCGCGGCGGTCACTGGAATACTCGCGAGCGTGGCCGTGGTCACGTTCGTGCTCCACGCACCCGTCGATCCGTTCACTACCGCATTTACTTGCCCGTAGTACGTTGTGTTCACACTGAGCGCTGGTGTCGTCGCGCTCGTGGGTGGCAACACAGTGGCGGAGCTCGTGATCGTTCCCGTGAATCCAGAATCGGTGCTCACGCGCAAGTTGTAGAAGTCGGCCGTGAACGACAGCGGCGTCCAGGTTCCGGTGAGCGTCGTTGCGGACGCCGTCGAGAACGTGAGACCGGTTGGCGCGGGCACGGAAATTGTCGTCGTGCTTCCCAAGCTCAATACGTTTGTAGCGATGCCGTAATGGTTGATCGCGCGCACTTGCGCGTAGTACGCGGTGTTCGGAACAAGACCGGTGAACGCGTTGCTCAAGCTGTACGTGTAGGCAGACATATCACTCGCTCCCGTGAAGCTGCTCACCGTCGACAACTGCACATAATATTCCGTGATGGACGACGGGTTAAGTCCTTGTGTCCACGTCACGGTGATGGACGTGTAATTGACCGCCGTCCAAGTCGAAGCGGCTGTTGCTGGAATGCTGGCGAGCGTGGCGGTCGTCACGTTCGCGCTCCAGGCTCCTGTGGACCCATTCACGACCGCATTCACTTGTCCGTAATAAGTGGTGTTCACACTGAGAGCTGGCGTCGTCACACTGGTCGGCGGAAATACAGTAGCGGAACTCGTGATTGTTCCCGTGAATCCAGAATCGGTGCTCACGCGCAAGTTATAGAAGTCGGCCGTGAACGACAGCGGCGTCCAAGTTCCCGTTAGCGTGGTCGCTGATGCCGTTGAGAATGCAAGTCCCGCCGGCGCTGGTACGGAGATTGTCGTCGTGCTGCCCAAGCTCAATACGCTCGTCGCGATGCCGTAATGATTGATGGCACGCACTTGCGCAAAGTAAGCCGTGTTCGGAACAAGCCCCGTAAACGCGTTGCTCAAACTGTAGGTGTACGCCGATTTGTCGTTCGCGCCCGTGAAACTGCTGACCGTCGACAACTGCACGAAGTATTGGGTGATGGATGACGGATTGAGTCCTTGCGTCCATGTCACGGTGATCGACGTGTAATTGACCGCGGTCCACGTGCTCGCCGCCGTCGCCGGAATGCTGGCAAGCGTCGCCGTCGAAATTTGTGTCGCTCCATAATAGGTTGTACCGAAGAACACGGAACCCACTTGCAAAAAGTACGTGGTGTTCGCCGACAGACTTAATACGGCCAATGAATTAACGGATCCGACCGTCGACGAACTCTTGTTGCCGGCGAACGAGTTGGGGAACGATCCGGTGGACGCATCGAGTTCGTATCCTTGGGCACCAGAAGCCAGTGTCCACTGCGTCGTGATACTGGAAACATAAACAGAAACGAACTGATGGTTCGTCGGCGCGTTTGCGAAATTCCAGTTCGTGTTATTGCCAAGGTCCGTGCTCGTGCCATCGCTCGCATCCATCTGTGTGCCCTGGCTCAGGCTTGCATTCGAATCGCGCACGCGCAAATTGACGAGTGTTTGACTCGAACCGTGATACGTGAAGTACCACGTTGCACCGTTCGTCGGCGATTGCAATCCGACGTTTCGGAACTCGACGGCGTTCGTAATGTACTGCGTGCTTCCAACCGCGAACTGAACCGTCGCATTCGGTGTGATGGCGCGAAGCGCATAGAACGTGGTGTTCCCCGATATTTTCTGCACACCGCTTGCGTTGAATGTGATGGTGCTTCCGGTGGTGGTAAGCGCTGCCGATGTTTTTGTCCAATCGCCGGACACCGTTAACGTGTTTGAAATCGTCGGGGTTCCGGCCGAATTGATGATCACGTTGTGGAACGCATCGTTCGAATTAATTGTACCCGCACCGGCGAACGTGATCGTACTCGTGCGGCGCGTGAACGTTGCGGATCCCGTATCGGTCCAACTTGTCACGGCCAACGGCCACGTGCTCGTTGAGACGTCGAACGTTCCGGCGGTGAGCGTGACGGTGCCGCTCGAATAGAGAGCATCGTTCAGGCTCCACGTCGCTGCGCTTCCGTTGATCGTCACATCATTGAAGGGCTGTTGGCCGGAAAGAATGTTCTGATTACCGCTTGTGCCATCGAACACGACGCCGCCGCTGCGTGGCGTGAACACACCGCCGTTGTTGTACCACGAGGATGCCACGTTAATTTGATAGCTGGAGCCAACATCGAGATTCCCAGCGTTTAATGCAAGGTCTCCGTTGACATCCAGCGCGGTGGTTAACGTTTTCGTCGAGACAAACGTGGCCGGTTGCCGGCCGGCCGCCAGCGCAGTGATCTCGGACGGCGCAAGAACGCGGTCATACACGCGCACATCATCGATCAATCCGTTAAAGAGCCCAAATGAATTTTGCTGGCTTCCAATATCGGCATCGAGCGAAGCGGTTGTTCCGCGCGAGGGGCAGCTGCCCGTCGTTGCGTATGGCGTTCCATTCAAATACAGGGTGACAAGGCCCGAAGCGGCGTTGTAGACACCCACCACGTGAAACCAAATTCCGGCCGACCAACTCGTGGTACCGTCACTGGCCGCCGTTTGATAACTCCCTCCATCGTACACGTTATACGTCAATCGACCGGTCCCGTTTGCAAACCCAAGCAACAGGTCGTTGCTTGATGTCGCGTCGGAGACCGAAAAGATAACGCGGTCTCCACCGCCAGCGGTATAAGCGGATCGCAACAAAATCCACGCACTAATGGACACGCTTCCGCTCGCTACCTTGGCAGCCACCTTGGGCACGTCGATCGTGCTGGCACCATCAAAAGAAACACTCCGGGGATTACTAAAAAACACTGTGGGCACCGTCGTTGAACTTGCCGGACTTCCCCCATACGTTCCGTCAACGCCATAGCCGGACGAATCGGATGCGGTTGTCCCGCTCGTTTCATCCAGCTTCCAGTATCCCACCAAACCATCGTTGATGGTGACGTTGTTGAATGACGTTCCAGCCGATGCATCGATTGCCCCAGCGCCGGCCCCATTGAAAATGACATTCCCATTGCTGGAATTGAACGTACCCCCGGTGTGGGAGAAGTTTCCGCCCACTCTTAACCACGTTGATGGCGCCGTGAACACGCCCGACGCCAGCGTGAACGCATTGGCGACCGTTACGGTGTTTGTTCCAGCGTTCACGGTTCCCGAATAACCATTGATGGTCATACTCGCCACAGAAACAACCAAATTAATGGTGCAATTGCCGGTGCTGTTGTTCACGCCATCGAACACCACCGTGTGAGTAGAAAGCGGCACGCCCCCGTAAGCAACACCACCAGACACGGTTGACCAATTGCTCGCCGCGCTCCAATTCCCAGCGGCGGAGGGAATCCAATAGCGGAAACCAGTGTCCAGCGGAGTAAAGTTCCAATTCGTGTTATTGCCCAAATTCGTCGAGGTGCCATCGTACGCGTTCATCGCTGTCCCTTGGTTCGGGCTCGCGTTTGAATCGCGCACGCGCAGGTTCGTGAGCGTTTGGCTCGAACCGTGATACGTGAAGTACCATGTTGCACCGTTCGTCGGCGATTGCAATCCGACGTTCCGGAACTCGACAGCGTTCGTGATGTACTGCGTGCTTCCCACCGCGAACTGAACCGTCGCGTTGGGTGTGATGGCGCGAATCGCGTAGAACGTGGTGCTGCCCGATATTTTTTGCACACCGCTCGCGTTGAATGTGACGGTGCTTCCGGTGGTGGTAATTGCTGACGATGTATTTGTCCAATCACCGGACACCGTTAGCGTGTTTGAAATCGTCGGTGTTCCGGCCGAATTGATGATGACGTTGTGGAACGCATCGTTTGAATTGATGGTGCCGCTCCCGGTCACGGTCACGGTGCTCGTGCGTCGTGTGAACGAAGCGGAACCCGTGTCCGTCCACGATGTCACGTTCAACGGCCAGGTGCGTGTGGAAACATCCAAAGTTCCTGCCGAAAGCGTAACAGTCCCGCTGGAATAGAACGGATCGTATAGTTGATACGTAGCACCATTTCCAGTTACCGTGACATTGTTGAACGGTCGCTGCGCCGTCAGGATATTTTGGGTTCCGGATGTTCCATCAAAAACAATGGTGCCCGCTTGAGGCACAAAATTCCCTCCCGAGTTATAAAAGTTCGACGCCACATTCACTTGGTAGTTGGATCCGCTCACATCGAGCGTACCGGAATAAAGAGTGAGATTCCCGTTAACATCCAAGTTGCCGCTCAACGTGGTGGTGGACGTCATGACCGCAGGCCGATTCAATGTCAACGCCCCTACTTCTGTTGCAGAGAGCGCTCGATTGTAAATTCTCACCTCATCAATGAGCCCGGGGAAATAATTAACACTCCCCGCAACATCATGGCGGCGACCAATAAATATGGGGTCCCCGTCGGCCACCGGCGACAAACCCGGAGTGCCATTCCCTACTTCCGTACCGTTCTTATATATACGCAAGGTTGTGCCGTCCCACGTACCCGCCGCGTGGACCCACTGACCCACGGCAATATCGACAGTATCAGCGGCCAAAGCCCACGTAGCGCCGGTGTAAAATCCAACTTTCAGTTTGGCGCTTCCACCACCGCCTTCATCCATTCCGACTCCCAATTCGTATTGCACCGGGTCTCCGGAGTAATATTCTGAAATAATGCCCACGCCGGCCGGAGATGAGTACGCATAAACCCACGCCGAAAGAGTAAACGCAGAGGTGAGATTCAATGCGGATGGATGGCCAAGGTCTATGTACGCGCTCCCGCCCGAGAAGTCCACACTTCGTTCGCTCGTGAATCGTGCGCTTGTTGTTGCCGTCGTCGTGGAGGCGACGGGACTGCTAACATAACTTCCCGCGCTTTGGTATCCGGACGAATCGTACGCTGTGGATCCGGACGTTTCATCCAATTTCCAGTAACCAACCAACGAATCGTTCAGCGTTAAATTATTGAATACCGTACCGCCCGAAACATTGAGTGTCCGCTGAACCCCGGCGCTCGACAGCATCACGACTCCATTGTTGTGGTTAAACGTGCCAGCCGTGTGGGTAAAATCTCTCGCGACTTTCAATAATGTCGAAGGGGCCGTAAACGCGCCGCTCAACAAATTAAAGTTCCCTGACAACGTAATGGTGTTTGTGCCGGCGTTAACAGTGTTTGTGTATCCGTAGATGGTGACGCTCGCCACGCTGACCGCCAAATCAATCGTGCAAGCGCCGTTTTTCGATCCGCTTCCCCCATCGAACACCACCGAGTGCGTTGCGATCGGAACCCCACCACTCGCGGCGCCCCCGGACGTGGTCGACCAATTGTTCGGATCCGACCAATTGCCCGCACCGGCCGCGATCCAATACCGATCTCCAGAAATCAGGGGAATAAACGACCAATTCGTGTTGTTGCCAAGATTTGTGCTCGAACCATCACCGGCGTACATGATGCTGCCGCCGCTCGCCCCTGCGTTCGAATCGCGCACGCGCAAATTCGTGAGCGTCTGGCTCGACCCTCTGTAACTGAAATACCATGTGGTTCCGCTGGCACCCGTCGATAGCAAGCCCACATTGCGCCACTCGAGCATGTTCGTTACGTATTGCGTGCTGCCCACCGTGAATTGCAGCGTTGCGTTGGATGTCAGCGCACGCAAACCGTAGAACGTGGTGTCGCCCGTGAGTTTTTGAACACCACTCCCGGTGAACACAACCGTGCTTCCGGTGGTGGTTAACGTAGCGGACATTTTGTTCCAGTCCCCACTGACCGTCAGCAAATTCGAAATCGTCGGCGTGCCGGCGGAATTAATGACGACGTTGTGAAACGCATCGTTCGAATTGATGGTACCACTACCGGTGACGGTCACGGTGCTCGTGCGGCGCGTGAACGAAGCGGAACCGGTGTCGGTCCAACTTACCGCGTTGATATTCCAGGTGCTCTGCCCAACATCCAATGTTCCGGCGGTGAGCGTGATGGTTCCGCTTGAATACAAATTGTCGCCCAAGCTCCACGTGGCGCCGCTGCCGTTGATCGTAAGGTTATTGAACGGTTGTTGCGCCGAAAGAATGGTTTGTGCACCGGATGTTCCATCAAACACAATCGAACCGGAATTAACGAATCTTCCTCCATTGTTATAGAAACTGGAAGCAACATTGATCGTGTAGCCGGCCGGGTCCAACACGCCGGAGTTAATAACCAAATCACCGTTCACATCAAGGTTTCCCATAAGAGTCTGCGTCGAACCGGTGATACCGTTGTTGATCGTAAGATTGTTGAACGACGTACCACCGGAAGTAACAAGCGAAGCTTGCGCGGAGCCGGCCAGCATGACCGTTCCATTGTTGGCGGCAAACGTGCCGCCCGTGTGGGAGAACTGTCCGACCTGCAAAGAATTTGATGGGGCCGTAAACGCTCCGGTGTCCAGCGCAAAGAGATTTGTAACCGTCACCGTGTTGGTGCCGGCGTTCACGGTGCCCGAATATCCACTTATCGAAAGTGTGGAAACGGACACCGCCAAATCAATCGTGCAATTGCCGGTGCTGTTGTTCACGCCGTCGAACACAACGGAATGCGTCGACAACGGAACACCGCCGGAGGCGGCGCCCCCCGAGGACGTCGACCAGCGCGTCGCATCACTCCAATTGCCGGCCGCACTTCCGATCCAATACCGGTCTCCAGTGATCGGTGTCCCTGTGTATTGCGTGGCACCGTTCGAAATCGACGCCCAGTTCGGCACTTCGTCGCCCGTGAAAACGCGAATGTAATATTGCGACCCAGCGGCAAGACCGGTGAGCGCGTACGCTTGCGAGGATCCAGGATTGACACTCGACGTTGAAACCGAAATTCGCGCGAGCGTGGCTGTGGCGGCCGACGTGGCCGTTAAGCCGGCCATATCGGTCACGACCGTGGAATAGAAAATTCGGAACGCGGCCGAATTCAATGTACCTTGGTCTTGATCATCGCCCGGCGCCGACCACGTGAGATTTATGGAATACGTGGTTCCCGTTAGTAACGCGGCCAAGTCGGTCACCGCGTTCGGTGCCACATCGGTGCGCAGCGTTTGCTGGCTCGTCCACGCGGATTCTTTTAGACCCGCATCGATTGTTTGAACACGCCAATAATAAGAGGTGTCCGTTTTTAAAGCGTTTGAACTGATGTTCGGCGTGGTCGTGTAATACACACCGTATTGGCGGGACCCGCTTCCGGGCCACACTTTGTTGGCCGCGCGCAAATAATTTCCAAAGAACGGCGATCCTTGTCGCGGCGCAATGATGGTTTTGTCGTAGCCCGCCGGCGGCGATGCCGCCAACGTGTTCGTGCCCATCCAGACATTGAAGTACACGCTGTTTGACGACATTCCGGTGTCGTAGGCGGTGTTGCTCGCCCAATTGAACGTCAGCGTGCTGCGCGAAACGCCGTATTGGAACGTGGAAGCCAGGCCGCTCGGCGCCGACGGAGCCGTGTTCGTGTTGGCCTTTAGGTTTTCGAGATTTGAATAAACCCGCAACTGACCATATCCGTACCCGCCTTGTCCGACCATTCCAATATCCAAATCTCCGTCGTTGTCAAAATCTGCCCAAGCCACGCCTCCGTTGTACAGGCCGTTGTTTAATCCATCAATTTCAATTTGCGTTGGGTCAAACGTGCCGTTGCCGTTGTTTTTGTAAACACGGAACTGATACGTAGTCGCGTAATAGCCCGTTTCGAGAATATCCAAGTCGCCATCGTTGTCGAAATCTCCCAAGGCGACCGAACTGATCGTGAGCCCGCCGCTAACGCCATCGATGTCAATTTGGTTTGTATCAAATGTTCCGTCGCCATTGTTTTTGTAAAGGCTTAGCGATGGTTGAGCCCATTGGTTGTTTCCCACGACCAAAATATCGAGATCTCCGTCATTGTCCACATCAGCAATCTCGAGCTGACCCTGGTAGTAACCAGAATTTGCGCCACTCTCAATGTCAGTTGGCGTTGCGTTAAATGTTCCGTCGCCATTATTCCAATACACACGAAACCGAAATTGCGACGATTTATCTATGCCCGTGGCAATGACATCCAAATCGCCATCGCTATCAACATCGGCCCATTTTGCATCGGCGAGGGACAAACTATCATTCGCGTTGGCCAAGTCGATACCCACGGAATTGATCGAACCATCCCCATTGTTCTTAAACACGCGCAATTGTCGCACCGACGATGTGCTCACGCCAACCGCCAAGATATCAAGGTCACCATCGTTGTCGAAATCGCCCCATTGGACGGATCCGTTATACAGACCAGCATCAATTCCCTGAACCTCAATTTGGCTTGTGTCAAACGTGCCGTCGCCATTGTTTTTGTAAACGCGGGTTTGGCCCTTCCCATTGGCATCCGCACCGGTGGCCAAGATATCGAGATCGCCATCGTTGTCAAAGTCGCCCAAGGTGACGCTGCCAGCTTGGAGTCCGCCGCCCAGCCCATCGACTTCAATTTGACTCGAATCAAACGTGCCGTTTCCGTTGTTTTTGTACACCCGAAGTTGGGGGCTGGTTGAGCCATAGCCCATTGCTACAAGGTCCAAATCGCCATCGTTGTCGATATCGCCCCACGTCATTCGAGCGCTCGATAGCCCACCATTCAAACCATCCACTTCGATCTGATAACCGCTGAACGGTCCCGCGATCGCGAACGGGCGCGGCGATGATGTGTCCACAGCGGTTGTGCCCGCCGCGTTCGATGATTTGATTACCCACCAATACGTTGTGTCGGGAATAAGACCGGTTACCACGAGCGTGTGAAGTCCATAGGGCTGCGGAGCGGGAACCGGAGTGATTCCATTCGCTCCGAGCGCGGTGGCCGTTGAAAAGTCCGTGCTCGACACAATAGGGCCCGTCGTGGAGTAGCGAATGAGGTAGGAATTGGGCAATGGGAACGGCGTGGACCAGGTCAGTGTGACTTGGCTTCCGGAAGTGGCCATCAGGTCTGTGATCACATTGGGCAATGTCACCGCGATGAAAGTTGAAACTTCGGTGGCGTACGCGCTCTTTCCGAGCTGCGCATCAATTGTTTGCACGCTCCAGTAATAAGTTGTGTTCGCCGCCAAGCGCAGGCTCATACCGAGCTGCGAAGACGACAACATCGGTCGATAATAATTTCCGAGAAGCGGCGACGCGTACACACCGCTCACGGTGCTCGACGATTGCGACATCGTGCTGACACGAAGGTTGTACGTCAAACTGTTCGCGCTAAAGCTTTGGTCGGTGCCGGCCGCCCACTTGAATTGGTAGCCGGCCGTGCCCGAAGAAACCACGAGCGAGGTGGGCGCCGTTGGTGCGACATTCGGCAAAACAGAACCCAACCGGTTTTTATAAATTCGCAGTTGATAATTTGTTCCGGTGGTCACACCGCTCGCAAGAATATCGAGGTCGCCATCGTTGTCATAGTCGCCGAACACGGCGCTGCCGCTGCTGACCCCGTTGTTAATACCGGCGATTTCCAAGGCCGTCGAGTTAAATGTCCCGTCGCCATTGTTGCGATACGCCCGCAACTGATTGTTCGTGCCGTCCGAGCCGCTCACGAGAACATCAAGGTAACCATCGTTGTCAAAGTCACCCCAGGCCACCGAGCTTGCGATTCCATTGTTGGCGCCCGCCACTTCGATTTGCGAGGAATCAAACGTGCCGTTCCCGTTGTTTTTATAAACACGAATTTGTTTTTGATTCGAACTGTCGTATCCGCTTGAGAGAATGTCGAGATCGCCGTCGTTATCAAAATCGCCCCACGCGACATCGCTGTTATAAAGTCCGCCACCCGAACCATCGATATCAATCGCGGAAGCAAACGTGCCATCTCCGTTGTTTTTGTACACACGCAATTGTTTAGCGAATCCCGCGTCATAGCCCGAAACCAAAATGTCGAGGAAACCATCGTTGTTGTAGTCGCCCCACTGCACACGTCCGTAGGTGAGCCCCAAGCCGGCGCTTCCAGGAGCCTCGATCGCCGTGGAGCTGAAGGTTCCGTCCCCATTGTTTTTGTAAACTTTTAATTGACCGATAACTGTGTAATTGTCGCCGTTCACGAGAATGTCGAGATATCCGTCGTTATCAAAGTCTCCAAGAGAGAGTCCACCGTTTCGGAGTCCGTAATTTACCGCGGGCCCTACTTCGATTTGCGTGGGGTTGTACGAGCCGTCGCCGTTGTTTTTGTACACACGCAACACAAACGTGGAATCGGTGCTCGTGCCGGTTTCAAAAATGTCCAAGTCGCCGTCGTTGTCGGCGTCTCCCCAAGCGATATCTCCGAGATAAGAGCCGCCCGAGGCGCTATCCACTTCTATTTGCGTGGTGTCATAGGTGCCGTTGCCATTGTTCTTATAAATCCGCAGCTGCGGGTTGTTGCTCGAATCTTTTCCGTTCACGAGAATATCCAGGTCGCCGTCGTTGTCGTAATCGCCGAACGCCACGCGCCCCTGCACGAGGCCGCCGTTCGCGCCGTCGATTTCAAGCGGGGACGAATCGAACCATGTTTCGGTGTAGGACGTGGCGGCGGCCGAAACACCCGACCAATTCGGTATTTCGTCGGCCGTGAAAATCGCGAAGTAATAGCTCGTGAGATTCAATAACCCGGTGATCGTCCGTGTTTGCACCGAACCCGGGTTCACGCTCGTGGTTGAAATATCGAGTTTGCTGCGCGTCGCCGTGGTTGACGAATTCACGGTTAAGCCGGACAAGTCACCCGACACCGACGAATAAAAGATGCGGAACGTGCCCGGGCTCAACGCTCCCGAATTGGCATCATCCCCGGGCGCGGACCAGCGGAGCTGCACATCGTTTCCAACACCGGCAACGCCGACAAGATCGCTTACGGCACTGGGGGGTGTGATATCGGTAAAAACCCAATTCGTATTATTTCCAAGATCAATGGAAGTGCCATCGTTCGCGTACATCGTGGTACCGTTGTTGATCGTCGCGTTGGAATCACGCACGCGCAAACTCGTCAGTGTTTGGCTCGATCCTTTGTAGCTGAAATACCACGTCGCGCCGTTGGTTGGCGACAGTAGTCCCACATTTCGAAATTCCACCATGTTCAACGCGTATTGTGTCGAGCCGGCGGCGAATTGAACGGTTGCGTTCGCTGTTATCGCGCGCATCGCGTAGAAGGTGGTGTTACCGCTTATTTTTTGAACTCCGGAGTTGCGGAACGTGATCGTGGAATTGCCGGACGCAAACGATGTGTTACTGGTGTTGGTCCAGTTCCCCGTAATATCGAGAGCGCTGTTCAGCGAAACACTGCCACCCGTCTTATTAATAAGGATGTTGTAGAAGTTCGTCGCGTTCGGCGACAGATTTTGCGCGAGCCCGCTTGTGAATTGCATCGTTGAGAAGCCGGAATCGAATGTTCCTCCGCTGATCGACAAATCGCCGCCGAGCGTGACCACCGACGTGCCGAATTGAATTAAACCGTTTGACTGCACGAGACCCGTCGAGATCGTTAGATCAAAACTTTGTGTTTTGTAGATACCGGTCGAAATTTGGAAGTTTTCATAAATGGTTTTTACTTCGCCTTGGTTGAATGTTCCGGTTCCGCTAATGACGAGAGACTGATACGGCCATCGTTTCAAGGTCACCGCCGAACCGCCCGTGTAGGTGACGCTTGATCCGCTGACACTGGTCGTGCTGCCGCCGATCGTTACTGTCTCATGCCCTTTCAATTTCAGATTTCCGCTGTTCGAGAAATTCCCGTTCACCGTGAGATTAAATCCGTTTAAGTCCAGCGTACCTTGCGTAATGACAAGGTTGTTCAACACGGTTAAGTTTCCGCCGAGCGTGAAGGTGCCGGTGCCATTAAACACGAGTTTGTAGTAGTCGTTCACTCCCCAATCCTTCACCGTGTAAGACGCTCCTCCAACGTACTGCCATGTGCCGGAGCTTGTGTAGTTGGCGTTCGACGGGAAAGTTACGGTTTCGTTGCCGTTTAATGTGAGTGTTCCGCTGCTCACCACTTGGCTACTGATCGTAATGTTGTAACCGTTCAATTTCAATTCCGCGTTGCGTTCGATAATTAATCCACGATTTGTGGTAGCCGAACTCAGTTGAGGAATGTTGGTCGCCGTCGCAATCCACACGTCGGCCCAACGGCCCGGCGCCACGCGATAGTTATCCGGATAATTGTCGCCGCCCCAATTGCTGGCCGTGCTGAAGTCGGTGCTTAATAAACCGCTCCATTTGTTGGTCCGCAAGGCGAGAATCTGCGCCGAGCTGAGCGTCACGTGATACATGCGCATTTCGTCCATAAGGCCAAGGAATGCACCAACATTACACTCCGCTCCAATTTGCACGGGCGGCGAAAGAGGCAGAGGCAAAAGCGCCCCCGCACCGTGGACATAACTTCCATCCGGTTGGCCGTCGTAGTAATACTGCATTGTGTTACCGTCGTACGTTGCAGCAAAGTGATGCCACTCGTTCATTGGAAACGCCGTGTTCGGCTCGGTGCCCGGAGGGTAAAAAGCTATTTTTCGGTCGGGGAAAATCCAGAATTCGTTGTAGGCGCCTCCGCATTCGTTATAAACAGAAATATCGGATCCGTTAACGTTGGCCCAAACAGCAAACGAAAAAACGGTTCCGCTGGTCGCTGCTCCAACGTTGAAATAATCGGACCCGTTGAAACGAACGGCCGAGCCGTTCACGCCCGCTATACCGTACGTTGGCGAACCAGACGGCGTCGCGGAGTCGGCGAGCGGACCTGAGTCCGTTAAAGATCCGCTCGCTTCGTCAAACTTCCAATACGCGTCGGGCACGGCGTTGCTGCCAGCGAAATTCCAATTGGTGTTATTTCCAGAATTAACAGAAAGCAAAGCCGTGATTGGGTTGCCGCTCGAGGCATTCGAATCTTTAACGTTCACCACCAAAGCCGTAACGTTGCTCGCGGTAACTCTGAAATTCCACGCTGAACCGTCAATCGTTGAGCGCAACGAAATATTTTCAATGTCTAGTTTATTCGTTACGGTCGTTGTCGAACCTGCCGCAAATTTCAACGTGCTGGAAGTTGTTGTAGAAACCAATCCGTAAAACGTCGTTGCCCCCGTTAGAGTGGTTACGCTCGTTCCATTGAAAACTACCGTGGAAGTCTGTGCATTAAACGTAGTAGACGCACCTTTCGTCCAATTACCAGCGACGGTGACAAGGTTTCCACCGGCATTGAATATGCCCGTCGAGAGATTCATCTCGCTGGTGAGTGTCAGGTTGCTGCCCGACGCCAATGTAATTGTCACCGTCGATGGCGCGATAACCGCGATTGAACCAACGGTTGTGGAAATGTCAATGGTGCATGACTTGTTGCTGGTTCCGTTGAACAGCGCTTGGTCGGTTCCGCTCGGCACAAATCCGGCAGACCAGTTGGCGGCGTTGCTCCAATTATTATCGGATCCAGCGCCCGTCCAAATGGCACCGCGACCAAAAACCCAATTCGTGTTGTTTCCTCCGTCCACGCAGCCCGGATAACAGTAAATTGTCTGGCCCGCCGACGCGTTTGAGTCTTTCACGTACGCGTATTGGACCGAATTTGTGCTCGTGTTGTTGAGATACCACGGCGTTCCCGACGTGGTGGATTTGAGCACCGCGTATTTGGATGCGGTTCCGGCCACATCGAAGTTGCCAATGGTGTACGTGGACATACCCGCGAAATACGCGGTGGCGGACGCCGTAAGATCGGCGGGACGCAAGCGGAAGCGCGTGGCGGTAAAGCTCGACGTGAAGGTTGCACCGCTCGACGAGGTGTTCGATGCAACAATGGTTGAAAATGTGAAGCCGGCGCCCGTCAAGGATTGGCCCGCCGAACCGGTTGCGAGAATCACCGTCGAATTCCCGGCGATAAACGATCCGGACCCGCGCGCGCCACCGATGAGGTTTCCAGCAATTGTAACTGTCGATTGCTCAGCGAAAAATTGCCCAACCGTTAACGCCAAATCCCCATTCACTTGCCATGTGGATGTTTCTGCATGAATCACGGTATTCGTTGATACGGAAGCCGATCCCATCGTAAACGAACCCAGCGTTGTTACGCTCGAGCTCGACGCGTACAGGGCCACCAAGTCTGTGCCGCTCCAATTCCAATTCAAATATCCGGCTCCGGCCGCCGGGAACGTTAACCGCCCGCCGTGGGTGTACCAAGTTACGCCGTCCCCATTTCCGGTATAGTAAGGAGTATGGTTTGTTTCTGTCACGGTGATGTCATTGCCCATTTGATCGAATACTCCCGCCGCTCCAAATGCTTGAGCTGTAACATTGCCGGACAAGGTAGCCGTTGAATTCGAAGCGGAAATTAAGTCGATGTAGCTATAAGCATTCGATCCCGGCAGAGAGTAAAAGACATTCATATCCACAGTTATCCGGCTTGGGTAAATGTGCGTCCATCCGGGCGTGAGAACCAATGCGTTTGAGTCATAAGAATTCACGATGATGGCATTTGAATAGGCTTGCGTTGAATCCAGGCTACCACCATTTATTTTTAGCGAACCATTAACTAACAGCGATGGCCCGGTGGCCGGATTAGGAACGACCGCCGTTTTTTTCCCGACAGCAGCCACTTCGAGATTAAAAAAATTGGCGCTGGGCCGGAACGTAATGGTTCCATCGCCGCTCATAATCACACGCGAATAGGAAGGCGTAAACGTACCAACCGACATATCAAAGTTCGCGGCCACGGTTATCGTCGAATTTCCGGCCTGGAAATCTCCATTTAATTTTACCGAGCTGCCGATGGTGATGGCGTAGTTATTGGAATTGAATCGGGTCGAAAAATTCTGCGTGAGGATATTTCCGACGAACAACGCGTCCGCAATGGATTTGGTGCTTCCCACCAAACTAAATTGCGTGTTATAGAAAGTAACACCCGCGGTGAGCAGCGATTGCGTGGCGCGCCCGTTGAACGTGACCGTTGACTGACCCGCATCAAGCATTCCGGAACTACCGGTCCAATCTCCCGCAACATTCATTTGAGACGAATTCAGTTTTAATGTTCCGCCGTTCATAATCACCGACGTTGCCACGGTGATCGCGTAGTTGCTTCCGCTGGTTGTCAGCGTTCCACCGCTCACCATGAACACACCGGAGGAAATCATGGCGCCGCCCAATGTCAGCGTTGTACCGGCCGTTTTGTTCACGCGCACGTTGTAGAAATTGGTGCCGCCTTGCGTTAATGTTTGCGTTTGGCCACCGGTGAATTGAATCGTCGACTGGCCCGCGTCGAACGCCCCACCGGCTTTCAGGAAGTCGCCACTTAAAGTGACTTGCGCGGTCGTCAACACAACGTTGCCGCTCGTCTGAGTCACATTGCTCGAAACCGTAAAGTTGTATCCATTAATATTCAAACGTGCCGAATATCCGGCGATGGTAAGCGACGATACGGTGATGTTTGTGTCCACCGTACAACTGCTCACGCTCGCGCCGTCGAATACAACGGTGTGCGTGGCGAGCGGTACGCCGCCCGAAATGGATCCGCCGCTCGTTGTGGACCAATTGTTCACATTGCTCCAATTGCTCGCCCCGCTCGCGATCCAGTAACGAATTCCATTGTCATTTGGGTTGAAATTCCAATTCGTGTTGTTTCCGAGATTTGTGCTTGTTCCGTCCGTCGCGTTCATGGTAGCACCCGAATTAACAGACGCATTGGAATCGCGCACACGCACCCCTGAAAGCGTTTGGCTGGAGCCGGTGTAACTGAAATACCACGTGGCACCCGAGGTGGGGGAAAGCAATCCGACCCTCCGAAACTCGACGGAATTGGTCACGTAATTCGTGGAACCGGCCAAGAAATAAAGTGTCGTTCCACTGTTTATGGCTCGCAACGCATAGAATGTGGCCGGACCCGAAATTGTCGAAACAGTCACGGTATTAAAGGACACCGTGGAGGTTGCAAACGTATAGGTGCTCGAGATCGCCTGGTTCCACTGCCCACCCAACGTGAGCAACGAACCATCGCCTTCGTTGCTGGGGGCGCTGTCGGTAGCGTCAAGAGTTCCGTTGATAACAATATCGGTCGTTACGGTTACTTCATAACCCGCTGTTTGGAAAATGTCGCCGGCGGACACGGTGAGGCTCGCCGCCGAAAAATCGGATGTCAGACGCGTCGTGTCGGGGCTGGCTCCGACGATAACAGCACCCATGTTTTGGTTTGAAGAATTGAGTGACAAATCTCCATACAAAAGCAATCGACCGGTTCCGGTTCCGCGCGTGAAAGTGCCCGCCGCAAAAGAAGCACTGCTTTTCAAAATAAGATCACAATTGGTTCCTTGAATAAAAGAGGATCCGCTCGCGGCGGTAATTTGTGTGAATGTTGAGGTTCCAACCAACGAAATTGTTTCCCCGGAGGCCAACGCCGCGTTCGTGCTGTAGTACACATTTCCCATGTTCAACGTTTTTCCATTGAAATTGATGTTGTTTCCGGAAAATGTAAAGAATCCCCCGCTTTCTCCTTGCAGCGTCACGCTATTCGATGTGTTCGCGACTTTTACAACGCCGTTATTATTTATTCGACCGTTGTTTTTTATCGTGAATATCACCGCACTGTTCGTGCCGTCCAAATCCAATTCTCCGGTGGAAGCTACGGTTACCGACGTCACAACCACAGACCCCGTCGCCGTTACAACAACGCCACCTTGGATAGTGACCGTATCAATGGACAGTGGAACCAACCCGTTGGACCAGGGCGCCCCTGCAACACGGCTGTACCAGTTTCCATTTCTCACGGCCGTGATCGACGAACCAAAATTCCAAGCGGTATTGTCTCCCATGTCCACACTCGTGCCGTCGTTTGCGTACAACACGAGACCATTGCTAACGGAGGCAATGGAATCGCGCACGCGGATTCCTCTTAAAGTTTGGCTTGAACCTTGGAAACTGAAGTACCAGGTCGCTCCATTCGTGGGCGACAACAGACTCACGTTGCGGAATTCCACCATGCTCAGCGCGTACTGCGTGCTGCCCGCCGCGAACTGAACGGTTGCGTTTGTGGTGATAGCTCGAATCGCATAGAACGTCGTATTCCCTGATAGTTTTTGAACGGTTGTGCCGGAGAATGTCACCGTGCTGCCCGTGCCGATATTCGGTGTGGTCGAGTTGTTCCAATCCATTGTTACGAACAATTGGCCGGATAACGACAGAGTGCCACCGCCTTTGTTAATAAGAACATAAGCAAAGTTCGTCGCGTTTGGCGTCAATGTCTGGTTTTGGGTTCCTGAAATTGTGATGGTTGAGCTACCGGCATCCCAACTTCCGCCAGCGCGAATCAAATCTCCTTGAAGCGTCACTTGTGAGGTGCTCCACACTATCGACCCGCTCGTTTGGGTCACATTGCTTGATACCGTGAAGTTGTAGCCAACATCATTTAACTGCGCGGAGAATCCAGCTATCGTTAAACTGGAAATCGTAACGTTCGTGTTTACGGTACACGTGCTAAGACTTGCTCCGTCGAACACAACGGTATGCGTTGCCATTGGGACACCACCCGACGATGAACCGCCGGAGCCAATAGACCAATTGTTCGCGTCATTCCACACTTTACCGGCGCCCGATCCAATCCAATAGCGAATTCCATTATCCGTGGTATTGGTGAAGTTCCAGTTGGTGTTGTTAGAGATGTTGACGCTGGTTCCGTCGTTTGCATTCATGATTCCACCCGCGCTCGCGCTCGCGTCTGAATCGCGCACGCGCAAATTGCTTAGTGTCTGGCTTGACCCATGATAAGTGAAATACCACGTGGATCCGCTGGCACCAGAGGAAAGCAATCCAACGTTGCGAAATTCCACCATGTTTGTTACGTATTGCGTGCTGCCAGGCGTAAAAGCAATCGTGGCCCCGGGAGTAATAGCTCTTAACCCGTAAAAGGTTGTTGAATCAGAAATGGTTTGAATACCGGACAAACCAGTGAAAATGACCGTAGAGGTATTGGCGTTGAATGTCGCGGAGTTGTACCAGTTTCCTCCAACTGCAATTGAAGATCCCCGCGCTGTGAATATACCACCCGATTGGATATTCACATTCGAAGTAACAAACACGCCATAATTTCCTGATACGCCCGTATCCAAGGTTGCGGAATCCTGGATAGACAAAAGATCTTTTACTCTTAACGGACTTCGAAGAGTGATTGTTCGGCCTCCAACTTGACTTATGAGCAATGTCCCAAACAAACGCCCATTGGAGTCAAGACCTACGTTGGAACCCGTAGGGAACACCGTGAACGTTGATCGAGAGGCATTAAACGAGCCTCCCGTAATGGTGAAAGGGCCTGACGTATAACTCGAATCTGACGTATTGAGCTCAAGAGTACCCCCCGTTTGGATAAGGGAATCGCGTGCCACCACATAAGTTGCCACATTCACGGTACCAGTTGTTATTTTGAGACATCTCACAGCGTAAAGGGGATCCGGCTGAATTGTCCATACACCATCGGTACCATTAAAATCCACATACCCGAACTGGTCGCCAGCGTAAAATCCAGCATCAATACTTCTCGCATCATTTGCCGTAAAGGTGACTGTGGATAGTGTTCCAGTGAACGTGCCTGTTGTTTTAGTCCAATTTCCCCCCACCGTCATTTGAGACAAATTAGCCGCCCACGTACCATCCGTAAAAATTACATCGCTCGCTATATTTACAGCGTAATTAAACGAACCGTTTGTATCTAAGCTTCCAGTCGTGATCGTTAAGCTGTATAGATTGAAATTGTCTTGTAATGTCCAAATACCGCTGGGCCCAATAAATTCCACAAACCTAAACAATTGCCCGCCCGATGTTATTTTAAGCGCTCCAGTACCATTGAAACTGACAGTTGAAACGCCGGCGTCAAGGGTTCCGCTGGTCCGACTCCAATTTCCCGCTACGCTAACCGTCGAAGCATTGAGCCTTAGCGTGCCACCACTGATAGAAACATCACCCGCTACACTCATCCAAAAATTACTGCCGCTGGTTGAGAACGTGCCATTGCCAACGAGAAAGTTTCCGCCAACGATCAGGTTTCCTCCCAACGTCAATACAGCCCCCGCAGTTTTACTGGAAACGAGATGAGCAAAGCCGGTGGCATTCGGAGTTAACGTTTGGTTCTGAGAACCGGAGAAAGTAATCGTCGAGATACCGGCATCCCAAATTCCGCCAACCCGCAACAAATCCCCCTGCAGCGTCACTTGTGACGTGCTTAAAGCTATTGCCCCGCTTGTCTGCGTCACGTTGCTCGACACAACAAAGTCGTATCCACTGGTGTTCAACCGGGCGGAAAACCCTGCCATTGTAAAACTGGAGATCGTGATATTTGTGTTTATCGTGCACGTGCTAAGACTACTTCCGTCAAACACGACCGTGTGCGTCGCGGTTGGAACCGGTGCGCCCACTTTTCCGCCGCTCGAATAGGACCAGCCGTTGATCGAACTCCAGCTCGAGGCACCGCTGGCCACCCAGTAACGACGATCGCCAAACGCCCAGTTCCTGTTGTTGCCGGAATCGATACTCGCCGTGTCGGGGAATAATGTTGTTCCCAAATTCGCGTTGGAATCTCGTACGCTCAAGTTGGTCAATGTCTGGCTGGACCCAGTGAATGTGAAATACCACGTGGCGCCACTGACCGGCGACTTCAAACTAATATTCCGTAACTCTAAAATGTTTGTTGCAAAAATCGTCGTGCCCGCGGTCATTTGCAGAGTGGCGCCGCTCGTAATCGCGGACAAACAGAAAAAGGTAGTCGAGCGAGACAATTGCTGAAGCCCGGCCCCATTAAAAATAACCGTGGACGAATTGGCAGTGAAGGTGCTGTTGTTCACCCAGTTGCCGCCCACCGTCATCGAACTATTCCCCGCGGTAAAAGTTGCTGCCGGGTTAATTACAACGCTGCTTGATACCAATATCACCGGACTATTCGTTGCTCCAGAAGCTCCCGCATTGGTACCGTCTCCAACAGTTAACACATTGTTTACTGCTATTGTCTGGGACGCGGCGGTACCGAGCGTATGCGCTGTGGTACCCGAAGGTTTCACCTCCAAATCGTAATAGCCGTTCGTACCAGCGGTCCCAGGGAGAGCGGCAATATTTGTTGTGTTATTGCCCGAATAACGGACGATTCCGGTCGAATACGTGAACGTTCCGTTGTTCGTGAACGGTGTACCGTTGGCGGTGAGCTCGATCATATTCGCGCCGTTCGCACTCAATCCGTGACCCGCCGAAATCACCATCGTAGAAACCTTGACGCCGGACCCCAGATTCACCGTGGGGGTTGTTTGCCCAGCTTCTATTCGCACCACGCCCATGTCTTGCTTGGTGGCATTATTGTCCGTCCACGTCACGGTGCCAGTGGGTTGAAATGTTGTTGAACTGGTTCCTTTCGTATAGGTGACGGAATTATTGATCGTTACGTTACCGGAAGAAAAAATGATGGGTTTGTTGGTTGCGGCCGTTATGGTTACGGAATTCACACCATTGCCCATAACCCAATCGGCCATCCTTAAGTGACCGCCCAGCAAGGTTTTTACCGTCGCGTTTACAGTGGGCTTTATCCAAAGATGATTGTATCCACCCACCCCCCACGTACTCGGAATAACCTGGTTCACGCCACCATTGAAGGTTATGACGCTTTGCGTACCGGCATTCAACGTTACGCTGGTTGAAAACTTTAAGGTGTTGGTGATATTCAGCGTGCCAGCACCACCGGTCATATTGATAATTTTATTTGTTGCTACGCTCGATACGAAAGAAAGCGTAGACACCGTCAACATTCCACTCACAAATGTGACCGTGGATGTTCGACTCGTCGCTGCGGCTCCCGTCGAATGAAGAATTCCGTTGACGGCCGCGGTGGCGTTATTAATAAACCATCCGTTCGTCAAATTGTCGGCGCCCGGTTGGTTCAAAATAAAATTCCCAGTAACAGTCAGTGTGGAGCCTGCCGCCATCGTCAGCACGCCGGTCGAATGTATAACGACAGTGGCAACCGCAGTTGAGATGTTCAGTGTTACCGTGTGCGTCCCGATGATGACGGTATCGCTCAACCCGGGCGTCGCGCCACCGCACGTCCCCCACGTCGTGGCACTGTTCCAATTGCCGGTGTTAGCCGAAATACAAGTGATCGCCTGGACATTGCGCAGACCTCCTAGAAAAAAGGTCGAGAGAAGAAGGGCGAGGAATGCCAAAGGAGGGAAGGAAAAACGCAGGTTCGTGGCAGGGGCGGCGTGCATAACAATAAATGTAAGTACCGCAGCCCTTATTTCAATAAGAAGTTACATTTGACTTTAAGTTTAATTTGGGGCCATTTTGGTTTGATTTAACAACTCGATTTCGTAGTCGGATTCAACGTTTGAATGGCATTTTCGTGATTGTCTTTTGCTACTCGTTAAGCTGCTCGATTTTTCCGGCCATCGCGTCGAGGCGGCCCATCATTAACCAAACATTTTCACGAACTTCTTCGAGCGGTGAATACAGCGCTTTGAGCTCTTTAATGTCACAACTATTTTTCACAATTTCAACAGCGAGCCGTCGAAATTTTTGGTCGATATCTTCGCGAGTAATATCGAGGCCCCGCTTGAGGGAAGCGGTACCTTTTTTTGTGGCCAATATCCGGCCCATCGATTCGATATTTTTGCGAAGCAACTTCAGCTTTTTGTTAATAGAGGAGTTTTTGATTTTCTTCATCGCACTCTCTCAAGGCTGTCTCTGTTCGAGCGCTAATATTCGCGCCTCATGATTAGAGACTTTGCCTTCTATGCTTTGAAGGCGATTGCCACGAACAAAGAAACTGTCCATATGCTCAATGATGAGCTGAACATCTTCTTTGGTCGCGAACCCTTTAAGATCCTTTTTTGTTGCGAAGTTTTTCAGGTCGTCTTTGGTTGCGAAGTTTTTCAGGTCGTCTTTGGTTGCGAATCTCTTCAATTCATGGGCCAAATGGTCTTTGGTTACCATGGTTGATTTGATGGTTTCTACGTCTTTGCGAAGGGTTGTCAGGTCGTTATGCATTTTAAGCTCCAATGAAGGGGCGGGCTCGCTGGAGGTGCGGCCGGAACGGCATCTGATCAAATTGAAATTGGGGTTGTCAAACTTCGCTGATCGACGACAAAAAATTAATTTGGGTCGACGTTGACGCGGAATTTTGCGGATTTATCGACGAGAAAAGAGTGAAGCTCCGTTAAAAACTGGTCGAACGAAGCGAGTGGAACTTTCAACAAAACGTGTTGGCCGCTGATTCCTTTTCGCTTCCGCCGCGATGGCACCGGACCTAAAATACCGATCGGTTCGTCCACCGTTCGATTCATGATCCAATCGATAAATTGATTCATTTGTTTTTCTGTTTTTGCAGTGTCTTTGGCGGTCGCTTCAACTTCGACCAAATGCGTGAACGGTGGATAAAGCAGATCGCGTCGAAATCCTAATTCGTCTTCTGAAAATTTCTGGAAATCCAGCGTCGCGACAGCGCGAATCGCCGCGTGGTCCGCATGCCGGGTTTGAATGAGAACTTCGCCGGCCACCATATCGCGGCCGGCCCGACCAGCCACTTGCATCAAAATTTGGAACGTGTGCTCAGCGGCACGGAAATCGGGCACGTGCAACGATGTGTCGGCGTTGACCACGCCGACCAAGGTCACTTTGGGAAAATGAAAACCTTGCGCCACAAGCTGCGTGCCAACGAGCACATCAATTTTCTCGTCTTTAAAATCCTGCAGAATTTTTTCTTGGCTGCCTTTCTTTGAAACGCTATCGCGATCCCAACGCGCGACATTGGCCCATGGGAAACGCTGCTTGATTTCATCGGTGACGCGCTCGGTTCCTGTCCCTCGCGCTGAAAGTTTTTTATGTCCGCACTCCGGACACATTTTCGGTATTGGGAAATTTTTTGAGCAGTAGTGGCATTGCAACGTCATTCCGGAATCGTTTTTGTGTTCGACCAAACTCACACCACAGTCGGGGCACTTCGCGGTCCACTCGCAATTCGGACATCGCAACGTTCGATGAAAACCGCGACGGTTAATAAACAGAACCACTTGTTCTTTGCGCTGCAACCGCTCGCCGATCGCTTTCTCAAGTTCGTACGATAAAATCCCCTTTCCTTTCGCGGTTTTCATATCAATGAGTCGCACGCTTGGCGTCGATGTTCGCACAGCGCGTTCGTTCATTTCCAGCAAGCGCACGCGACCTTCTTTGGCCTCGAGAATTATTTCCAAACTTGGAGTGGCGCTGCCAAAAACAACCGTGGCGTTTTCAATCCGGCTACGCGCAAGCGCCACATCGCGTGCATGAAAACGGGGTTTCCGGTCTTCTTTCCAAGCGGATTCGTGTTCTTCGTCCACAACGATGACGCCCAGATCTTTCATCGGCAACAAGGCCGCGGCACGGGCACCCACCACAATGCGAATATCCCCGCGTTTGATGCGCCACCAATCTTCCCGACGCTCGGCCGCTGTTCGGCCGCTGTGATACACACACACTTTTTCGTGTCCAAATTTCTGTTTGAGAATTTCCGCAATAAAGTTGACAAGCCCAATTTCGGGCGCCAGGTAAAGTGCGGATTTCCCCTGCGCAAGAACATCTTTAATCGCCGCCATATACACTTCTGTTTTGCCGGCCGCCGATACGCCGCGCAACAGGAAAGCGTCGTTGCCTGTTGAGTAAATCGAATCATGAATCGTCGAAATAGCGGCATTTTGTTCGCCCGTTAAAACAAATTCGGGTTTCTCTATCGGCGCATGAAAATCCGTCCCATAAAAGTGGATGTCATCGCTAGTGGAGTTCCTTTTGTCGGAACCGGCGGCGGGTGGAAGCAAGAAGTTGAGCGCTTCGCCAAGCGAACACACGTATCGCCGCGCAAGCCATTGTCCGAGCCGAAGCAGATTTTCGTCGAGCACCGGATCATGATCAAGCACCGAAAGTGCGTGCTTAAGCTGGGAAACCGGGGCGGCGGATTCTTTTTTACTGGAAACAATCACGCCCGTGAGCGGGCGGGGGCCGAACAGAACTTTCACGCGTCGCCCCACAATTGGATCGTCGGTTACAAAGTGATCCGGAGGGAGATAATCAAACGTTTTCGGAACGGGGACCGGCAGAGCAACTTCAAAAATCATTTTTCTAAAAGATTTCTGAGAAGCTTCATGTCTTCCCACACGGGCTTCTTCAGGGTTTCATCGCGAAGCAGCGCCGCCGGGTGAAATGTTGGCAGCACTTTAATTGGTGGCGTTGATTCATCAACCGACAAATCAAAAAGTTTTCCGCGCGCCGCGGTAATGCCCTGATTGGTTCGCAGCAACGCTTTTGTTGCGGTGCCGCCCAGCGTCACGATAATTTTCGGTTGGATGATCTTGATTTGTTCGATTAAGAAGGGACGACACTTCTCTATCTCTTCGGGAGCCGGGGGGCGATCGTTGCCGCGTTTCTCGGGTTGCGACGCATCCACCATCGGATGACACTTCACAATATTCGCGATGTAAACCTTGGTGCGATCAAGACCAATCGCACCCATAATTTTATCGAGCAACTGCCCGGCTTTTCCGACGAAGGGCTCGCCTTTGCGATCTTCGTCGTAACCTGGGCCTTCGCCAACAAACATGACGTCCGTTTCCGGGTTCCCCGTACCAAACACAAGTTTGATCCGCGTATCGCCGAGCGGACAGAGATGGCAGTCACCGATGCTATTTTTGCGGAGAATTTCTAAGGAAGGCGCTTTCTCGCCTCCCTTTAGGGAGGGGACGAAGGGGTGGGCCCCGGGAGATCCCGGGGTTTCCCTCTCCCGGCCCGCTTCGCGGTCCGATCTCTCCCTTAAGGGAGAGGCGATTTGAATCTGTTCACCCCAATAAACAATCTCCCCGTCATTTTCCCGGAGATGATGTTTTAAATCAGCAACAAATGTTTCGAAATTTTCTTCTTCCATCGCAACTCCAGCCATTGTGCAATTTTTCGCGACAGAGTTTTCTTCGTCATCGACGGAAATTTCTTCGCTTGCCCCGCCCGCTCGATCCACAATCCGCGGATTGAATCGTGGCCAAACGAAGCGGGTTCATTCGCAATGATGAGATCCAAATTTTTCTTACGGAGCTTTTCTTCGGCATGAGCGCGAAGCGCCGCTGTTTCCAATGAGAAACCGATTTTTATCGGAGCGCGGACCGAAGCGAGAATGTCGGGATTTTTAACGAGCGCAACCGTTCGTGTGGCGGATTTTGTTTTTTTTATTTTGGAAAAACGAATTGCTTTAAATCGCCAATCCCCCACCGCGGCGGTTCCGATGAACGCATCGATCCCGGGAGAGTTTTTTTTGACAGCCCGAGCCATTTGAAGCGCGGATTCGACTCGGATTGTTTTGATTTTTTGGGAAGGTTGCAGCGGAGTAGGACCAAGAACCAACGTCACGTCCGCGCCGCGTTGCGCTAGAACGTCGGCAAGAACAAGTCCCATTTTCCCGGTCGATGGATTGGAGAGGAATCGAACCGGGTCCATCCATTCGCGCGTCGGTCCGGCAGTTATTAAAACGTTGAGCCGCCGCGACGGCGTACGTTTCACTTTTTTAAAATCTTTGCCACGACCTGCACAATTTCTTCCGGCTCGCTCATGCGGCCTTCGCCGCGCGTTTTGTCGGCCAACGGACCAACATAAGGGCCAACAAACTTAACACCGCGGTCGCGTAAAGTTTTTACGTTCGTTTGCGTTGCCGCGTGCTCCCACATGGTCGGATGCATGGCCGGCGCCACAACAACCGGCGCGTCGGTCGTAACGTAGCAAAGGCTCACCATATCTTCGGCTGTACCGTGAGCGCAACGCGCCAGCGTGGTCGTACTTGCGGGCGCAATGAGCATGAGATCGGCTTTTTCAGCAAAGGATATGTGCGGCATCTTGTACGCGTCGGGCCCAAACATTTCCCATACCGCCGGCTTTCCACTGAACGTGGCCAGCGCGAGAGGCGCCACGAATTCCTTCGCTTCTTTCGTGAGCACGCACTGAACATCGAAACCTTTATCGACGAGCAGTCGAACGAGTTCGGGCGTCTTCACGGCCGCGATACTTCCGGTAACGCCAAGAAGTATTCGCTTACCGGAATTTGACACGGATTATTCCGCTTTCGAGCTCGTTTCTTCGGACGTGTTTAATGTGATCGTTGGCGTGGTTGGTGCCGCCGGCGCTGGCGTCGGAACCTTCGTCAGATAAGGAAGTTTTTCAACTTCTTTTACTGATACTTTGCCGACGAGAATATCGCGCATGGCTCGCAGCACGAGCACCGGAATAGTGTCTGGCAAATTTTCTTTCTGCTTAATTTCTTTCGCCCAACGAAGCGCCGCGTAAGAAAGTTTGTAACGATCCTTTACGCACTCGAGCATGAGGGCTTCGACGGGCAGATCGGCTTTGCTTTTGTCTATTGTGGTTTTCGACATTTGAAACTCCTTTTAAGGAATTGCTTCCATTATCTCTTCGAGCTCGTGTTCGGGGCGGCCTTCGATCTGAACCGTTTTTTCTTTTCCCTTCTCACCTCGAAGAATTGAAACACCGTTTTTCTTTACGCCGAAAAATTCTGCAAGGAACTCAAGAAGTTCTTCATTGGCTTCCCCTTCGACGGCACGAGCCGCCACGCGCACACGAACAATGGAACCGACGCGGCCCATTACTTCCGAATGCTTGGCGTTTGGAATAACTCTCACTCGAATAATCATTTTCCTATCCCTTTGTTACGTTTTTGCTAGTTGCGCTGACCGCTGCGCCGCACATTTCACGGCGTCTTCTACGATTTTCTTCCAATCTTTCGATTCGAAGTGCGCGATGGCTGCGGCGGTTGTTCCGCCAGGAGATGTCACTTGACGACGAAGCTCTTCCGCCGATTCCTGACGACGGATCAACATTTTGCCACTGCCAAAAATTGTTTGGTTCACAAGCCGTCGCGCGATATCCGCACTCATTCCGAGCCGGCGGGCCCCCGCGATCATCGACTCCGCCAAATAAAAAACATAGGCGGGACCCGACCCGGACACCGCTGTCACCGCATCCATAAACTTCTCTGGCAGATTCACCACATCGCCGACGGACGACAAAATCTTGCGAATCTGCCTCTCCTGGGAGGCGCTACCAAATTTTCCGCGGCTCACCGCGCTCATTCCCGCGCTCAACAGAGCCGGCGTGTTCGGCATCACACGAAAAACCGCGACGCCCTTTCCAATCCAGTTTTCCAATCGAGAAATCGGTATTCCGGCCGCGATTGAAACAAAACATTTGGACTTCAAATTTGTACCGGGGCGCTGGATAGAAGCCAACGCCTCTTTCATGCCCTGAGGCTTCACGCACAAGAAAACGATATCGGACTTAGCGACAACGGTGGCGTTATCTTTCAAAGCCAGTCCACCCAACTTTTTGAGGACCGCTAACGCCTTGGCCTCTTGATCAAAACCACAAATTTCTTTCGGCTTAACAACATTTGCTGCCACAGCGCCCTGCGCCAACGCACGTCCCATTCGGCCGAATCCGATAAAACCAATCATCAATTTCTTTCTCTCTCACCAAAAAGTGCGCGTCCAATGCGGACCATCGTCGATCCCTCTTCAACGGCCATTTCAAAATCGTCGGACATTCCCATCGAAAGAACCGGAGCCGAGCCCAAAAGCGACTTTTTCAGATCAAACAGATCCTTCATTTTTCGAAACGACTCCCGCGTGCGGTCGGCGGATGCGTCCAATTCGCCAATTGTCATGAGACCCTGCAATTCCAAATTTGTGTACAACGAAAAACTATCGATGAATCTCGGTGCATCGTCCAACGCGATGCCTCCTTTCGTCGGCTCGTTCGAAATTTTCACTTCAATCAAGCACCGCTGCTTCTTACCAAGTTCTCCAGCAATCCTGTCCAAGGCCTGTGCCAACTTTGGTCGATCCACCGATTGGATCACGTCAAAAAGTTCGACCGCTTTTCGAGCTTTGTTCGTCTGCAAGGAACCAATCATGTGGTAGCGAACGCCGGTTGGCATCGCCACCATTTGAGGTCGCTTCTCTGCAGCCTCTTGCACTTTGTTCTCCCCGAAATCACTGATATTCAGCGCCGCCGCTTCGATGATTTGATTCGCTGATACCGTTTTCGTCACTGCCACCAAACAAACGGAAGAGGCGGGCCGCCCGGATTTTTCCGCGGCCTTCCTTATTCTTTCGTTGATCTCTCGATATCGATCTTGGAGCGAGGGACGCGGAGGCGTTCCGCCAAAAGATGGGGTTGACAAAGCCCGAGGATTATATCACAACTTCGAAAAATCCTATGCACACAAATTGGCGTTTCCGCCCGATTTTGGCCTTAATTTTCGCCTTCTGTTCGGCCTGCACACCCGCGCGCTTCTTTTACCTGCCAAACCGCCACCTATATTCCGATCCGAAAAATCAAGGCATTTGGTACGACACGCTCGAAATCCCCAGCCTGAACGGAAAAACGCTAAGCGCCATCTTGTTTAAGACACCAGGCCCGCCGAAAGGGACCGTCGTTCATCTCCACGGTAACTTTGGAAATGTGTCGTGTCATTACATGCAATCCCAATACCTGACGACGCACGGATTCGATGTGCTTGTTGTGGACTATCAAGGTTACGGCGGGTCCGAGGGACGGGTTTCTCCAAAGAATACAATCGACGATGGTATTGCAGCGATTCGATGGGCCGAGGCGCATCGCCGTCCTGGAGCAGCGGGAGTGGTACTTCTCGGCCAATCTCTTGGAGCCTCGGTCGCAACGGTGGTCGCTGCGAAAGAGCCGCTGGTGAAAGCCGTCGTCCTCGAGTCTCCGTTCTATTCGTACCGCTCGATCGCGCGCGATGTTCTCAAGCGTTCCGTGTTCACGTGGATTCTTTATCCGATCTATCCGCTTTTTCTTGGAACGACGTACGACCCTTGGAAATTCGTTGGAAAAATTTCACCGCGCCCAACACTTTTCATTCATGGAACAGCGGACAACGTGGTTCCTGGCTGGATGACGGACGAACTCGCGACAAAGGCCAAAAAGCCGTACGAGCTGTGGGTGATCGACGGCGCGGGCCACTTGGAATGCAAAAGAAAAAAAGGCGCGGAATACGAAAAACGGGTTGCCGACTTTTTCTCCGCCGCGCTTCAGAAATAGCGGTTTAGGGAGAAAATTCCGTCGCGGTAATAGTTTTCGCGATTTAGTGTCAGACGCAATTCGAAATCCTTCGGCAGTTCCACGGCCTGAACAAGCCGCAACCGATTGGCCGAACTGATGTCGCCAATTCCATAGCGGATATAAGAACCGATGAAGTGCGCGCGCCAAATTTTCGTTACGCCAAGCACCACGCCCGTCGAACCACCGGCGCCCAATCGATAATAATCCCGGAAAACGCCGCCAACGCCACTGTCCACATCCACCATGGCGTAGGCAATGCCACCTCGCAAAATCGGAACACGCACGGACGCACCGGATCCACCGCCCACGCCGGCATAACCGTCGCCGTCCGGTGATTTTCCCAAGTCATGCGCGTGTCCGTAGTTGATCTTTAAATGCCACGATGGTTTCTTAACCCATTCTTCACGCGGCGTCATCGACAACACACTGATCGCCGTAAAATCTTCCACGGTCGCGTGACCATTCTCATTATTCCAACGTGCACGAAACGACAGCATTTCCAACTGACTGCCTTCCACAAATCCGTTTTGGCTTGACTCAAAATCGTGCAGCGCACCTCGCGCCGAAATTTCTTCGAACGTCGTGTCGCGCGTTGCACCAAACGCCAGTCCGATCCGCCCCGTTCGGTGAGAAGACTCCGGCGGAGCCGGTTCCGCAATATTTATTGAAGGCGCGATCGCCGGATCTTTCGGAAGTTTGTTCATGGCAAGCAAAATCTTCTGTTCGCGCTCGCGCATGTCGTTCGATTGATTTCTTTTGTAACCGTATTTGTAACGCAGATAATCGTACGACGCGTCGAGAATACGACGTTGCTCCGGAGCCGAATATCGAGACAAATCCGATTCCGGAAATTTCTGAGCAACCGCCCGCTCATCGTGCGTCAACACATCACGAGAAGCAATCATTCGCCGCAACGCCGACGGCCGAAATACGCGCTTTGACACGATTTGCGGTTGTTCAATCACGGTCCGCAGCGTATCAATTGGAATTGCACGAAAATGAAATTGGCCCGAAAGATTCAGTTTTGGATCCGCAACTTCCAGCAACGGCAAAAGTTGGTACGAGCAATTTTTGTTGAGAAAGTAATAGGAGATCGACGTGGGACCCAGTTCCCACACGTGCGCAAGCAACCGATGGACGGACGCGGACGAAAAATTTAGCTGATATTCCCACAAATCGCGTGACTCCAAATTGTTGTACTGCTGGACCTTCATATAATAAGGAAGAGCCGTGAACGTGCCCGGATAGCCGCCAGCAAGCCCCATTGCCGCAAAAACAATCCCGTTTCGCGTGGGCGTGTTCGCTGCAAAGTTGATGGTGTAATCCAACAGTGGCTTCTCGCTACCACGATGCGTCGCACGCCCCACCCGAAGAAACGTATGTCCGTACATCGACGCGGGATTGTTCAAATAGTAACCAGCGAAAACAATCGACAGCGACTCCGGTTCCATTTTTTGCTCCCACGATTCGAAACGCTCGCAACGCGTGCGCGGCATATCGGTGCCAAATTGGAGCCGCTCGTTTAACCAAGCAAATCGCGCCGGATAACGGCATTGCGGATGTTGCGTATCGCTGCTCGCCGGAATCGGATCGTAAAACGCCCGAAGCGTGGCGTCCAGTTCGGCCGTGGGATCGTGGCGCCCGTCTTTGGACAAAAAGAAGTTATTCCCATCAATGTCGCTTTTCATGCCACCGAACACGCCACGTTTGTAATGCAGCAGCCGCAACCAATAGGAATCCTGCGCAACATTTCTTTCGTGGGCCTTCAAAATTAATTCCTCCACCGAAGCGTGCGACGGAACGCCAGCAAGGGACAGAAGAATGAAGACAACAAGATTTCGGGAACGTTTCATGTCAAAAAAAACCCCTCATCCGCCGTCGCACGGAGCTTCGGTCGGATGAGGGGCGATTTGAGGAGGGGACGGAAATTAGCTCAAAAGATCTTTGTGGCTGGACAACACGCTGCTGAGCTGATCGAGCATGTCACCGGTGGAGATTGTTGCGCTCGGGAAAAGAGACGCATAGTTCGCGTGAAACACGCTCACGAGAGCCGGCACATTTGCATCGCTGGCACCAAGAAGCGAGGCAAAGGTCCGAACAAATTCGCCGTCACCCGCCGCCATATCATGGCGAAGACTATCGAGGTTTACCTCGGCATACACTTCGGCCGCTTTCACCACTTTAACGGCTCCGTCTTCGGTACAACCCGAGGTTCCGGAGCTGATTCCGAACGTCTGGTTTCCAGAGGTGCCGTTCGTCGTTGCGCCGAGAATCTGAGTCACTTTTGAATTGTCTTTATTGGACAACAACACATAACCGAGTCCGCATCCTGCCATAGGATGGTTGCCTTTTGCCAAAACCAACGAGGGCGCCATCGTCAACGCTGCTACGCTAATTGCTACGAGCTTCTTCATACATCCTCCCTATCTTGTTTTTTTGGACCGCGATAATGCTATCAAAGACCGAGCAAAGCAACACTTAGTCTTTTCGGCTCGTTTTCGACGGGCAACCGACTCGAAAACGAAGACTCTTGGGGATACCCTCAAGGGAAATGAAAAAAGCATCTTTTCTCGTCGGAATTTTGCTGGCCGCCGCGGCGACCGCCGAAGTGACCGCTCCTCCTCGCACGATGGTGCGAGAAATCGTTGTAAAAACAGAAGCCCTCCACTCCGTCGGAAAAGCGGGATTTCGAGGATGGGAGTTGGACTACAAGCGGGATCGTCCGGGTTACGCCATCTCGGGACTTAAGGATCCGCTGTTCCTGGAACCCGGACTCTATCGCGCCACGTTCGAAATGCGACGCGGTCATTATCCGAAGAAAGGATTATTGTTTTCATCTTACGGGCTTTTCCGAATTGAGCTCTGGGATACAACCACCGACAAACTCATCGCGCAGCGCGAGCTCCAGATTGCAGATTTTTCGGGGCCCAACCGCTACGAGCCGCGCTGGTTGGAGTTTTCGATGGAAAGCCGGGAGCGACACACAATCGAACCGCGTGTGTACTGGATTGGGCTCGCGAACGGTGAAATCAGTTCGATCCAATTTGAGCGGTTTTCTGAGGTATCCCTAACAGCGATTGAACAGAAGGCAACGCGCCTTGCCGACAAGCTGGCGCATGATCATCTGGAAAACGGCTTCGTGGTTTCCCGGGAGTTGAACGGAGCGCCCGATGAGACAGGCGACGCCACCACCTACACCGGATTCTATGTCACGTCGCTCGCATGGAAGTACGCGGCCACCGGCGATGCGCTTACCTATCAGGCGCTCGAAAATGGGCTCGCGACCTTGCACAACGCGATCAAAGGAACATTTGACGAACCCATCATCACACGTTACGTCGACGTCGATGGAAACCCGTTTTCAAAAATTCCAAGCAAGGACGTTTACACTTCGTTCTTTCTCGCGATGTCCGTCGCCTATCCGCGGATCACGAACCCCGCGCTAAAAAAGCAAATGAGAGATGACGTGGACCGTATCGCGACGAAGTTTTTGCGTGATGATCTGGCCGTAAAAAGCGGCAGCAAAACATTGTTCAGTCTCACGCCGTACCTTTCAGAGTCGGAAATTCGCTCGGGCATTCGCAAACTATTGGACGACAAAAAAGACGTTCACCAGTTCGTCAAGAATCTCAAAATGTCGCGACGCTACCTACCGTTCGGCGAACTATGGCCCGGAATGAAAGAAGTGATTAAGGCGCTTGAAGCGGAAGACGAGCAACGGTGTTTCGAATTGACATTGCCTACGATGAACGGAGTGTTTCTGCTGGGTGAGCGCGTTCGTGATGTGCTGCGCGAACAATATCGTCAGGACTTGTTCCCCAAACGCTACACAAACAAAGAGTATCCCGGAATCAAATTGGCGGACATGCTGACGACACTTTTAAAACGGTTTCCGAAAAAAGAGGATGGTCAACGCCTACGAGAATTCTCCGATCTAAAAATATTGGCGTCCAACGCGTTAATTTCGCTTCACATTGTGAAAACCGCGGCCGAGATCACGGAGAAATCGACATTTCGCGATTACTATCGGGAGAATCTTTATTCGCAAGATGCACTTCTGAAAACGGCACTCGATTGGTACGGGATTGAAGATGAACTTACGCAATTAACCGCTGGCAATCCACGCGCGAATTCGGAACGCCGGGGTTACCTAGGAACACTGGCTCTCATGAATCTTATTTCGTTGGAAAAAAATCCGACGGTTCAAGCGAGTTACCGTTCCCTACTGAAACGGGAATGGAGTTCGTACCGCGGCGAAGACAATCCGATGGTTACGGCGTTCAATTGCCTTGCGTCCAAAAAGGAGCAGGGCGACATGGAACAGGTGCTGCGCGATCTTTCACTTTACCCGGAAAACCGTCACGGATATGGAAAAGAATTTTGGGATGCGCACGATCGTGAACTGGCGGACACGATCGGTGGCGGGGAATGGAGCGGCTTTTCTCGCGAACCGCTTCCGGTGTCCCATCGACCGAAAGATTCCTTCCTATGGCAACGCAATCCGCGACGCCTGAAAGGCGACGGCGCGAAGATTTATCCATCGACGGATTTTCTGTTTGTCTATTGGTTCTGCCGTGCGAACAAATTAATTCCGTCCGCTCCCCCACCCGAAGTAGCGGGGCATTAGTGATTTATCGGCCCCGCGAGATCAACGTATTCGTTAATGGCTTGCGCGGGTTGCCATAACCAACCGCCCTCGTCGTAAGACTGCGCAAAACAAAAATCTTTTTTAATTCGTTTTGCCGCTTCAATGGCTTTTAGATTCAATGCGTCGGCACGCCCAACGTCGCCGCGCTCGCGGTAAATATCGCGCAGCCCCGCATTGGCAACGACCAAAATAAATTCCGCGGTGCCGATATGATAAAGCGCCCAATATTTTCGATAAACCGGCTCCAAATCTCGTTCCGTCAAATTCGCAACCCCCGTGAGAGGAAATGGCTGCCGCGAGAGTCTTAAACTGTTGTTCTGCGACATCGCCACATCAACCCAATCTTGGTGTTCACGAAGCATCCTCTCACACGTGGCTCGAGCACAGCTCCAGTACAACTCCGCTTTCGGTCCATTGATTTGTGCCACGCGCAAATCCCGCCACGCATCGCGCAAATACAGCTCGGCCTCGGTGTAAAGTACGGCCTTGTCACGCATTTCTCCGATGGGCCTGCCCAGTTTCTTCACCTCGACATTGACCGTCGTTGATCGATCCCCGCCACGCGCGAGAAACGGATCAAATCGCAAAATGCCCAGAATTCGCGCGGCACCGCCAATGATCGCGTACGGCTCGTGATGTGTGTTCCAACCGAAACCGACCGGCTTGTTTAACGAATCGGGCAGCGGTTGCGCGTAGGGATATGCAAGCCCCCCATCGACCGACATCGACGTTTTCATCGAGCTCACGAGCGCGTTTTCATAGTAAGCGTTTGAATACATCGTGGCCTTTCGGTTGTCGTTTTTCTTTTCAAAGTCAGCGGTGAGTCGAAGATCGGCGAGCGCTACCCAATTCGACCATTCGTCACTGAGCAGCGGTTCGCGTCCGATGCCTTCGTTTATTTTTCGGTCGCCGTAGTGTCCCATTTCAACGAAGCGAATCAGTCGCGCTCGGTCCGAATTGCAAACAAAGTCATAACCGGAAACGGACTTGAAACCTCCGCTGCCATCGGGGATCCTCACGGTCACCTTGAAGTTGTCATCGATCGCTTTGCGAATTTTCTGCGCGGCGTTCTTCTCAAACTGTTCCAATCCATCAACTCCATAGGCGGAAATCTTTAACGAGCTTGTATCGAGTGGATACATCGGAATTACCCCGACGCTTATCCATTGCCCGATGTTTGGATCAAAAAATTTCTTTTCGGTGGTACCGATATAAAACAAATGTTTTTCGGCATCGTAAATTCGGTGATCCCACGTCTCAATGAGATCCACTGCTTTTTCATAGCGTTCTTGATTTTCGAGATCGTAAACCGAAAGGAGTTCGGAAAACGCTTTAAAATCCGCCGCATGCTCACCGTTATAAAACTCATAGAACGACGGATTCGATGGTTTAAAATCCAAGCGCTGCTCGCGTGGATTGGCGGGATTGCCCATGGGCCCCATACGAATTCCGCCGAAATTCGGATCTTGCGGATCTTCGTTCTGCAAATCCTTTAATAATTCCCACTGTTTCTTGGCGAACCGCAAATATTTTTGCTCCCCCGTCACTTCAAAAATATGGAGCGCTGCAATTCCGAGGTAAGCGTTGGGGCCGGTATGCGCAATATGTTCGATGCCACGACCGCCCGCACGCGATTCCGACGCATCGACAATATTTATGACCCACCCCGTCCGAGCCACCAACCGGTGATTCTTCCGAACCCAACCGATTTTTTGGATCGCGGTGTTATCGATGAAGTAGTCGATTATTTTCTTGGCGAGCTCCGGCTGTCCGGTTTGCAAGTGAACGATCGCGCGAATGCAATTGTCGTAGACAACGCTCCAATACTCGAGTCTTTTGTCTCCACTGAAACTGTAGGCGAGGTAGGTTTCGGGATTGATGTTGGATTCGATCACCGACAAAACGTTTTTAATGTGTTCGCGGTGGCGCTCATCGATGGTGTCTGGCACGGGAAGCCGTACCAGCGGCTTTTCAACGGGCGGGACGGATGGCTTGGCCCATTTCGGCTCCCATCTCCAGATGCCGAAAGACCCGACAAACGCCAACAGGATCAGCAACGCAAATCCGACCTTTTCGCGCCGCCCCGATTTCTTTTCTGCGGAAGGATGTTTTAACTTTCGATCGGACGCAGAAATCGGCGACGGATCGAGAATCATTGCAGGAAAAATTCGAACGTGATATGCGCTAAGTAGCGGACCTGGGCCGCAGCGGAATTAAAATTTGCTTCTAGAAATAAGTAGTCCGGCGAAACGGAAGCGGTGTATCCGGCAGGTCCCTGGGACGTATGACTTCCGCTCACGGCTTTTCGAACAATCACATCATCTTGCCCGTTCGCAAACGCGACCGTGTTCATTGAAGGAATGTCTGGAGTCGCGCGGTCTTTCATAAAAATCCACTGAAAGGAGTTTGGCGCGCCGGAATTTGGATCGGTTGCGATTGGCATGGTGGCGGTTGCGCTCGTATCCTTGACGCTCCACGCCATGTTGATTTGGTACGGCGTTGTTGTTTGACCGGTCAATTCCAAAAGGAGTCCCGCTGGATTCGAGTCCGAATTGGACGTTGTTCCCGGCGTGGGATCAACAAAACGAGGAACCACGGTTGGCTGCGTGTTATCCGTCAAAATTTGCAAGCCCCACGGATCGACCGAATTCGGTTGCACATCGAGCTTGATGTATTGATCCGCTCGCACCCATGCCGCGGGAACCGAAACCGTAAAGCCAACCGACGAACGTTCGGTCCCGGACGCCGTGTCCATGATTTTTAACTCATAAATCGGATAAGGCTTGAACGGATTGAATTTCTGCTTTGCAAACAGATACCACGCCATTGAACTTATGGCTGGATTCAGCGAATTCATATTAAAACCGTAGGCGGTGCCGTTGTTCGTCGCGTACGCCATGCCCTGGCCGTTGGCGGACGTGTTCACGATCGCTTTATCGAGCTCTTGCAGGTAAAAATCGCCTTTCGCGAGATTGTCGGTAAGGTAATAGGCAAGCGCCATTTGGCCTGTTCCCTCCAACCACACCGCGTCCAAGTCGGGGCCAAAGTTGGGTGGACCCGAAAAATCAAATCCCGTGACACTGAGTCCCGTCAAATCACACACCTTTGTGTTCTTGAAATCGGTCTCGGCGGTCGTCAACACGTTCGTGAAGGAGGAAAGGGCGAGAGGGGCCCACGAATAAGCGTCGAGCGCACGATCCGTGTTTGTGGTTCCGTTCGCGTACGTGCCCACGTTAAAACGTTGCTGGGCGGGAACGTACATTTGTGTCTGAAGCCAATTGCGCGCGGCGTCCGCGTAACTGTTGTACGCACTGTTGCCACTCATTTTTGCGTACGCGCGAAACGCGGCCACCACATCGAAATTGTGTTCGGTGGATTTAAGAGTGATCAATGTCGAATTTACACGCCCAAACTGCACAGCACCGTCAGCCCCCTGCAATCCGCGCAACCACGCCGCCACGTCGTTAATCACCGTGTCGTACGCGGTGGAACCCGTTACATTCCGGTAATGAATCATCGCGAGAAGAATCCAAGCGTTTGGCCCGGCGACGCGACTGCTATTCAGCACCGTGTACCCGCCCACCGCCGAATTGATGTTGTAATCCTCGTGAAAACCGCTGAAGGTACCGCCGTAATTATCATGGACATATTTATAAACGTCAAAAACTTTTTTGGATAACGCCACGTCCTTTCGGTACGTGTAATTCATAGCGGCAAGCGCCTGATCGTAGGTGTACGCATCGAGCAACGTATCGAACGACCGCACAAGCCCCCCCGCGGCCTGTTTCTCTTTGAGACCAATGTAAATCTTGTTGTCGTCGGGCTGGCCCGGATTGTTCGTGAGCCATTTCACATCATCGACGTCAAACGTTTGGTTCGTAACAGGCCCAATCTGCGACGACACGGCGCCGATAGCGAAATACGTTTGAATCTGGTCAAAATCCAAAAGCGGTTCGCGGTTCTTGAAATCGGCAAGCGCGATCACCACTTTCTGCCAATTGTTGTCGAGCGGAACACCAAGCTCACTCAATCGAAATTTCGAACGCTCGTTCCCCGCTGTTATGTTGGCGGAGCGAATCGAGATTTGTAGGTCCTGAGTCGTGCGTACCCAAAAATAAAGATAGCCCGTATCAAAGTAATGCATGAAGCGCGAGCCGGTGCCCGCGTCCGCGTTGGTGAACCAAATCGCGAACGCGTCTTGAAGATTCGGATTGTTAACGAGTGTGTAGTTCGATTGGCGCACAAATTTTCCTTCGGGCGCCACGCCCGCGCCCAAATTTTGCTCGCTCAAATTCATCACGGTGCCGTTGTTCGTTCCCTTAGCAACTCCAACAAATCCGCCAGACCCATTGTCCGAATACACGTTGAACGACTGCACCCATTGAACATCGGCCACGTTTACCGACGCGGTCGCTGATACCGCTCCTTGACTGGCTTTGAGAGTTCCCGATTGCGCGGAGCTGGCGGCGGTCAATTGCGTGATGGCCCCCTGCGATGGGTTTACCGAACCGATGCCACCGGTGATTGTCCATGTTGGGAAGATGTCAACGGACACGCCGTTCGCGTCGAAGCCTTTGGCGACGAATTGGCGTTTCGCTGAAAGCGGAACCGTCACCGATGCTGGCGACACCGTGAGCGATGCCAGCGCGCCGGGAATATTTGTGTCCCAGCGAAGATTATCGATATAGAACGTTTGTACGCTTCCAACGGCACCGACCGCAAAAGCTCCGAACAATATTTTCATGCGCGACAAATCGGCTTTGGGCCGCGCACCAGTGAAATCGGAAATGGGAATGACAACCGGTCGCCACGTGTCATCGAACGTCACGTAGTTCTTGAGATTCACTTTTGATAGTTCGGTGCCCGCTTCGGTATTTCCGGACCGAACAGAAATCTGGAGTACGTTTTGTAGAGCGGCCGGACCTTTGAACCAGAACCGCAACGATCCGTCGTAATAATTGCTCATGTCGCGTGTCACCGTGTTCGCGGCGTTCGTACTCCATTGAATAAACCACCCGCTAAAGCCATTCGCCGGCTGCGCGCTGATGGTCGTTTTAAAACGGCGCACGCCCTCCCGTACATCACTGCTCGATTCATCCAATAACACCGGATCCGTCCCGCCGCCGCCCGAGGACACATCCAACTCGCTGTCAGTATTAAGGATCAACGACGACGGGATTGTTTCACTAAGCAACCCAAGCTCGTCATTAATGTGAGATCCGGTAATGGTGACCACGGAGGACGCCGATAGCGGTGAAAAAACCGCGTTTGCAACGCCGCTCGCGCCGGTCGCGTTCAAGCGTGACGCTGTGACCGGAGTCGGGTCAGCCGGAGTAAATGTTCCGACCGTCGGAGAAACACTGAACGTGGGGTAAATAATGACACGTTCGTTCGCGGCATCGCGACCTTCCGCGGTAAACAAGCGGTGGAAACCTTGTTGAACCGTGGTCGACGGCGGATACATAACGATGGACGTGACAGGTTTTGTCCAGCGCACGTGATCGATGAACCATTGCTTTTGCACGCCGGTCGTTTGCGGAGCCACCACAATAAATGGAGAACGGATGCGGTTCATCTGACCGTTGTTTAGACCAAAGCCACCCGACTGCAATGGAATTACAATTTCTTTCCACGCGTTGCCTGTGCTGGCCACGCTGCTGGAAACTTGCACGGCATTCGACCCCTGCTGATATTCGATCTTTACATCAAGCGCAATTTGGCTTTTTAACCAGAATCGCAAATGCCCGTTCACATAGTCCGAAAAATTCAAATCGGTAACGACGTTGTTGCCCATCGCGGTCGTATTGAATATTCCCCATCCTCCCCATTGGGTCGCGACGGTTGTGCTCGCGACTTTTAATCCCTCTGGCGGGTTCGGGTCCGACGTGGAATCAAAATCAACGTTGATCGAGCTAAACGAGAACGTGAAGATACTGAACGGGTTCGCGCTATAAATTCCGGCGTCGCGCGTATATTCCTTCGTCGCTTCGGAATGAACCAGTCCGGGCAAAAGCAATAACGTCATTCCCGCGAAAGCGGGAATCCAGGCTTTGAGCCTGAATTCAAAAAATTGCTTGAGACCTAGATTCCCGCTTTCGCGGGAATGACGACAATAGTTATTCGCTTCCATTATTTCGCCACCGCGACGACGCCGCTGATGCGTTTGCTGTTGACGTCGTATTGATAAATGTAAACACCGCTTTCCACCACTTTGCCGTCATCATCGCGACCATCCCATTGCATGTTTGTCAAACTATGAAGCGTTCGCACGCGGTGACCGCCGACATCAAAAATCTCCACTTTTACATCTTCGGCCAAATCACCAAACGCAAAATTGAGCACATCGTTAATGCCGTCGCTATTCGGTGTGATCACGCGTTCCAGCGGTCGCCGATCCTCCGGCGTCATCACAGGCGCCGCCATTATTGCGACGAAACTCAAAGCGCTGATGCGCGTCGAGATTGTATTTGTCTTTGTGTTGATTGTCCCGCCGCCACCGCGCCACACAAACCCGTCCCACCACTGGATTGAAAGGTTTTGAACCGGAATATTCGTGCCATCAACAACCCCGTCGCGACCTCGCGGATATTCAAAGTCCGGATACACAAGCGATAACTGGAAAATTCCGCGTGCCGGCCCGTCGGAATCAAGATGAAACACGCTGATTGGATTGTTAAGTCCAGCAGGAACACTGGGGCTATTCGAGGGAATCTCATCGATTGAAACCGTTGTTGGCTGCCGAAACACACCGGAAGGAATTGCCAACGATGTTTGGCCGACTGCTTGGTTTCCGTTCGCAAGAATAAACGTGCCGCCCGCCGGGCCGAAAACCTGGCTTGCGTTGGCCTGCACACCAACCGTAAACAATTCTCCGGTTGTTTGTGAAATCGGGACAAGCTGCCCGTTCACGAAATTCAATCCGGTTGCGACAAACCGATATTGGAAGAAACCGGGTTGAACGGACGCCGGATCAATTTGAAAAGCAAACGGTGTAGGATCCGGACCCTCGATATTGCTCGACGTTACGAACGGCACGGAGTCTTGATTATCGAGCGAGGGAACAAATCGGTATTGAACAACGACGCGGATCTTCCGATCTTCTGCTGGCCCAAAATCCGAATTCGTTTTAAGCGACTCTTCGTACGTGGGCTGGGTCGGTAAAACTTCGGAACCAGCCTGACCCATGATAATGATCATATCGTCCACCGGGGAAACCTTTTGAAGAGGATTATGCTGGAACTTCAATTTGCCCGGAGGAACTCCGCCAATCACCACGCGGCACGTAACATTGGAGGTCTGCACAATCTGGAATGCAGAAACAGGGCGCAAGAAAGCAGCCAGCGCCAAACCAAGCACCAGAGCGAAGCCGCCACTCCAATTATTTTTACGTTTCCGGTCTCTCATACAAAGCTATTTTTCGGTCAACTCCCCTTTCTCCGAAAGCGAAAACTTTTTTGTCACGGGCTGAAATTCCATGTTGTGGTCCGTGTCTTGCATCGAAATCTGTGCGGTGTACGTCCCCGCGGGCAAACGAAAATTTCTAATGGTTCCGAAAATTGGCTTTGGTATTCCGGGGAAAACAGGCTCATTCTGCGCAATGACCACGTTGCCTACCGGGCTCTTTTTTTCGTTGAGAATCTGAACGTAGGAGTGAGGACGAACATGGATGTTCCCTCGATTGATCACAAGCAATCCCACCTGCGTGTTTGATGACAATTGAATCGTAATAGCGTCCACGTGCGCGTCGATCTTTTGTGTACCAACCACTTCGACATAAACCGCTGAGCTCAGTTTGAACGTGATGGATTGAGCCGATTCCTTTTTCGTGGCAAAAGAAAGCATTCCCATAAGCTCGCCGTGCGCATTTTTTGGCACACGCGCCGAGAACTTAATGGTTCGCGATTGGCCGGGCTTCAAGAAAAACATTTTCTTATCCACAGACAACCAATCAGCCACCTTGATCCCACGGTTCACCTCGAGCGATTGCCAATCCTTGGCTTCTGGTTCAACGCTGATTTCTTCCTGGTCGGTGTTCGTTAATGTTAATTGCGAGTCCACGGATTTCCCGGGCTGCGCCTTTAACAACTGGTAAGACGGCGCAATTTCGAACGCGCGCGCCGCAGGGGGCGCACCCGCCAAAAGAAGCAACGTGAAAAAACCGCCGAGTGGCGGAACCTTTCGGTTCCACCACTCTGGCGTTTTAATCATGATCGAAACTCCGAACAATCGTTATTGGATGAAGGCTTCCAGACGCAGAGTCGTTGTTTGATACGTCTGTTGCACTTGCGAACCCAAGAAGTTGGCTTCGAAGTAAACATAGTTCGTTTGTCCCTGAGGAACCGACGCAAACTCACCATCCGCTTGACCGAAGTGAATACCGGTCGAGTTGCGCATCGTGATGTACTTGGCGCCATTCACGAACGGAGCGGCGTCCGGAGAATTTGGACCAGGCGTTACGAGCCCATCACCGCTGTAGTCGATACCTTGCACGTTGAATTTATCGGTCACGAACAGCCACTGATACTTCGTGTTGTAGACCGCCGTGATTGGGCCGTTGTTTGGATCGGCGGCGCCGATTCCGGTATTGACGGTTCCACTTTCAACGGTACGCGACGAGTCCTTAATGCTCCACGCCATCGGCAAAACCGTTGACGTTACTCCCGAGGTGCCCTGCAACAAACCGGCAGCGTTCGAATCTGGATTAATGAGGTTGCCCGGGGTCGGATCAACAAACTTCGGCGATGCATCGGCCGCCGTGTTGTCGGTGTGGATCTGAATACCACCGGCAGCGTCGGTAACCGTGGAAGCCATCACGATAACCTGATCTGACATTTTCCATTGGGTTGACAGAGGATCAACACCGGACCATCCGAGGTTCGGACGGTTCGGGCCGTTTACGTTCGCAGCGTCACGAATAACGAAGTTAAACCGCGCAACCTTCGCTCCTCCTGTCACCGCCGTCGCGGTTACTGTTTCGATTTGAACCAACTGGAACGCCCACGACGGCGTCCATGCGCCGATCGCTGTTGCGACAAACGCGAGTACTGCTAGTTTCTTTTTCATTTTTGCTCTCCTTTGAGCCAATTACTTTTCTACAAAGCCTGAACAACATTCATCTGCTGATCAAAACGATGCTGAGATCGACACGCGATGACTTCCGTTGGTGCCGTCAATGTTCAGCGGCCACAGAATCGCGTAATCGAAACGCATCATCATTTTGCTTAGCAGACGAAATTGATATCCCACGCCGCCGCCGATTTCATCGGCGTTCGCACCGGCGCGAAACGCGAGCGTGTTTTTTGAGACCCACGTTTCCCAGGCGCCCGTAACGAGCGTGCGACCCGAGCGCTGAGAAATTTCCACAGCGGGGCCAAAAAGCGGAAGGTTCGGATCTTGGTAAGCGGCGCCAAAAGCCACGCGGAGCGGGACGCGATCGGTAGCGGCCAAACCAATGTCGGGTTCGGTTAAATTTTGTCCGGTTAAACCGAAACGCAAACCGGGCAAAACGTTCCAGTTCGGGCGCAATTGAAGACCGGCATCAAGTGTTACCCCTGTTGAATCCCGCCCGTTTTTGAACACGGGATCTTGGTCCGTGCGTTGATCGGTCGAAAACGAACGGCGCAAGAATTTCAAATTCGCGCCATACGATAAAATCGGTTTGGAATTTACCGATTCAAACTGGTACGAATCGGCGGCGGTAAAAGTAAGAGTGTCTTCACGGTAAAGATTTGTGGCGGCGAAATTGCTCCAACTGATCGCGTAACTGCCGTATTTCTTGTCCCGAATGTTTGGAGCGAAACTGAAATAACCGAGACCCAAACGCGAGGTGTCTTCCCCGGCATAAAAATTAACACCCGAGAAAAGCCGGGCGTACATAAACGTGAGTTCATTCTGCGAGAGCATGCTGATTCCGGCGGGGTTGTAGGCGGGCGAATTTGAGTCATCGGCAAGAGCGGTGTAGGCACCAACAAGAGAAGCGGGGCGAGCGCCCCAGAGAGCTTCTTGAAAAGCAGCGGATGCTGTGCACGAAATCCCCGCGTTCAACATCAGCCCGAGGAAAAGGAATTTCAAGAAATGCACGCCGTTGCGTTTCATGCCCATAATCCAACTCATCTAAGACACCGAAGGTCCGACATCGGTTACTTCGATTCTAGACAACCCTCCCTTAAGATCTCCTTAAGAAATCGTTAAAAAGCTGCAAACATTTTGGGCGCAAAAGAACCCGTCGTTTCAACGCGTTTTGTTAGGGAGGGGGATGTTGTTTTTAGCGGCGGCTTTCTACCACTTTTGACCGCCGTTTCGAAGGAAATTCTTAAGCCGTTGTTTTTTCGGTCGGCGCGGGGATCGTTCGGTAGAAACAGATGTTGCCGCGCCCATTTTTCTTCGACCAAAACAGGGCTTTGTCCGCCGCATCAATGAGGTCCCGGGCGTTGCGGGCGTCCGTCGAATAAAGCGCCGCACCCATGCTAACCGACATTTGCACCTTCGCCCCATCCGACGAAATAAGAACTCCCTTTTTTACTGCGTTTAGCAAACGCTCCCCCATCAGCAGCGCTTCCTGTTCGGTGATTTCCGGCAGAACGAGCACCACCTCGTCCCCGCCATACCGAGCGGCCAAATCGATTCGGCGAATGTTGCTTCGAATCACTTGCGACAAATACTCGAGCGCCTTGTCGCCCATCAAATGCCCATGGCTGTCGTTCAGCGCCTTGAAGTGATCGACATCCATCATGATCAAAGCAATGTTGTACGAGTAGCGATCCGCGCGATCAATCTCTTCCTTGAGACGCTGCTGGAAGTACCGGTGCACATAAAGCTTTGTTAATCCGTCCGTGATCGCTTGCTGTTCAATGTCTTCGAAGAGTCGCGCGTTCAACACGGCCATGCCTATCTGGCCGGTAAGTGTGCGAAGCGCTTCCATTTGCTCCTCGTCTATCAATTGCTGACTGAGCAAGTTATCGGCCGCCAAACAACCAATCACTTGGCTATTCACAATCAGCGGCACGTAAACCACACGGCCCCCCACGAGATGAACGTGCGACGCCCCTTTTGCTGAGAGAACCATGTCAACCAACGAATTCGTGTTGGGTCTCAGCGGATAACTTTCGCCCGTCATGTCCAATAGCATGTCGGGAATTTGCAGTCCGAGAATTCCTTCGAGTTTTGTTTGCTCAACGTCCACAAGAAACACGCGCACGCGATCAAACCCGAGATTTCGCACAATGCTGCGGGAAACCGCTTCCAACATATCGCGCAAGCGCGGCCGCTCAAAAACAGCGGTCGCAACTTCGGAGCTGGCTTGAAGAACCTGGGCCTTCTTTTTGTGTTTTTCATCACGAATCAACTGATGAAATCGGATCGAGAATATGTCGCCAAGGTCTTCGAGAAACGGCATGAGCCGATCTTTTGTCGAGTGTTTGCCATTCCCGTTCGCTCGGGAACCGAGCGGAGTAATAAGCGGTGAAAGCGGAAGCAAAACTTTTCCTTTCGGTAACGGATGCGCCCGCTGCAGTCGAACCGCCCCCAACAATTCCGTTCCAATTTGTAGCGGTAGAAACGCAGCCCACGGTTTCTTTTCGGAAACAACGACCGGACGTCGCTCTTGAATCAACGGACGCAGCGCGCTTGTCTCATCAACGACGATCTCATCCTCGCCTTCCATGAGCGCGCCGTCTTGCAAAATATATTGCATGGTAAACGCGTGCCGATGAGGGTCCCACCAAAACAAACTCACATGCTCGAGGCGCAGACGCGAAGCCAAATAGCCAAAACCCGACTCAAAGGCCTGTTCCATTCCCAAGTGCGAGGCCGTCATGTGGTTCTGAAAACAGCGCAACAATTCTTCGTATACCAAGAGGGCACGAAATTGGCTCATGCGGTTACCTGCGAAATTCGCGTACCATACCGGTGTATCGACAGCAACGAGCGAATTTCATTGTTCGCGGTGTTTATTTCTTGCTGGAGTCGCTTCTGGTTGTAAGAGCCTTCGCGAACGGCGGACAGCAAACGACCGCCCATCTTGTAGATAATCTGCTCGATGGATCCGAGCTCCACAAGTCGGGGCAAACGCCGCGCGTAACCGAACGAACTAAAAAACACTTCTTTGGCCGCCGGGAACCGTTCAAACAAGTTTTCCATACCGGACAGCCGTGCGGGTAACGCACCAATGCCCCGAGCATGCTTGACGATCCGGACAGGGTCGACAAGAAAATTCACAAATTCCCAGGCGATTTCACGATGCCGAGCCGAGGACGGTACCGCCAAATTGCTGCCGCCCAAAAACGTGTATCGCCCCTGAGGTCCTTCGGGAAGTGGCATCACTCCGGCGTTTGCTGCAACGTCGGGATCAGCGTAGGTCCACGTCGGATTCAAATAAGAATCGATCGGCCAGCTGCCCGAAAACTGCATGGCGTAATGTCCCGTGAAAAAATTTCCGGCCGGCAAGGCGCTGTTTGGCACCGGCATAAAACCTTGATCGATGAGGTCAAAATAAAATTTGCATCCGTCGATGAGCGTCGCCTGATTTAAATTCGTGTCGCGCAAATCATCGGCGCAAAAGTCGCCACCCGCTTCCCACACCCACGGGGCCAAGTCGTGCATCAAAACGCCGGGCTTTTGCCCCGGAATCCCCAAGGGCGCAATGATCCGAGAGAATTTGCCGGACTTGCTTGAAAGGTTTTTTTTGAGTTCCGCGCACGCCCGCGCAAACCCCTTCCAATCGTTTAGAAGTGCCGGGTCAATTCGAAACGCCTGAAAAATATCTTTTCGGTAATACAGCACCCGAATGTCGATAAACCACGGAATACAAAACGCACTTGAATCTCCGATGGATGTGGCAATGCGTTGATCCCGTGGCCCGAACGGAACGTCGGGGACTTCTTCGAGCGCTCCCAGATAACCAAGAGTGGTAACCCAGGTAGTTCCAATTTGCATGACGTCGGGAACACTGCGCGTGTTGCGTCCTTTCACCACATCCATGACCCGATTCCACGCCAGCGACCATGGGTGGATTACGAGATTGACGCGAACTTCCGGATGAAGCTGCTCAAACTCATCGATAAAGCTTTTTAAAATATGCCGCGTGGCGATACCCGCATTCGGCATCACCCAAAAATTTAAATCAACTGTTGTTCTCCGATGTCCATTCATATTCAAGCGCTTTAATTCGATCAAAAAATTTTCTTCGCCGGCTACCGCTCCCAACGAACGGCATCAACGTCAAAGGTCAACGGCGCACCCAGCGCCGTCGGAACAATTACAAACGGTACTTTTACATGAGCGCTATCCAATGTTGCAAATCGTGCTGGCAACGACAACGAAATTTCTTGCCAATCGGTGCTCAGTCGATTGTAATTATCGGAACCGCTGCTCAACGTGTACGAAACCGTTTGCGCCGAATCTACAATATCGATTCGAATGCTTTCTGTCACGGAAAGCGACCGCGCAAGGCGCAACGAGAATTTCAGAGCGCCGGATGAAAATCCCGAAAGATCTTTTCGCTTCCCCGTATTCAGTTTATCAACGGTCACGCCCCAAAAATTGTTCGTGATCGCATTGGTGGTGTGTTCGTACTTTGAACCTTCCGGTGTGTACCCGCTCGAAAGCTCGGTGAGAGAAAGCCCGCCCGACGTAAAAATATCGCTGTCCACGTCGCTGCCGGCGGGAAGTCCGTTGTCGTTATAAATATCAAATGTGTTTGCGGTGGGCTTGTAGGTCACAATCGCAATTTGTGATGTCGCCGCAATGCCGTCATACACGCCGGTGACCACCACGTCTCCCAGACCGGTCGGTTGAAAAACGACGCTGCGTCCGATTGTGGTGTTCAAAGAACCCAGCGTTGTGGGCGACACGCTCCACGTGGGGTTCACGTCCACCGATCCGCTCGCCGACGAACCTTTTGCCATGAGCGTGATCGATTCGGTCTTCAAAACAGTGGAGGCGGGAGGCGTAATCGAAAATGAAAACGTCGAAGCGGTGAGCCGTTCTTTCTTTTTGCAGCCAGGCAGCATAAGAGTTGTTGCGATCATGCCCGCCACGAATGCGCAGGGCCAGATTTTATTCAAACGGTTGAATAAAGTGGGTAAAAACATAGGTTCTCCACGCACAAAATATTAAATCAAGGTGCGCTCGCACAAGAAATTTTTCTAGAAACTTTTCTTTACGCGAATTTGAGAGGTGTTGTCCGCGTACGCCACATCCACCGTGACATTTTTCGAATAGAGCGGATGATACGCATTGTGGTGCGCGTCCCAAATTCCAACCAACCACAAAACGGCAGCGGCGCTTCCAAGAACGATGGAACCGGTGTACGCCCGTTCGTAATCATCGTACAACGAACTGTCTTTCTGTCCGAGCGCCTGGTAATCGTCGTAAGATTTCTCGGCAGAATTGTGAAGATGCACGCTCGCGACGACCGCGCCCAATGTGGCCAAGAACAAAACCGAACCCTTCACGCGCTCGTTATTGAAATACTGTCCCCAACCCGGGATGATGCCGGAGCGAATGGCCGCGTTCGCCGGAGAATGAGAGGTGAGTTCAAACACGTGATAATTTATTTCGGCGGCGTCTCCCTCAACACCAAACACGCGCCCCACGGTCGCCTCGGCCGCTTCGCCAATGTAGTTTCCTCTTTCGGAAGATGCCGCCGCGCTCGCTGAAGAATCCGCCGCCCACGACGCTACCGCCATTTGGGTCACCAATAGAAAAGACAGCGCGGCCCTAGCGTTCATATTGAATCTGCGTCACGTAAATTGTTCCGCCTTCTCCTGGATTGGTCGTGCGAGGCGGCTGCGTGTATTGAATCGAAATGGTCGCGAAGGTTTTGATATTGGAGAAATCAGACGGCGGAACGGCCACCGTCACGAGTTGCCAGGCTTGAGATATTTGCGCGGCATCCAACTCTTGTCGAGCAGGGGTTGCCGTTCCGTCGCTGGGCCCCTCAACGCGCAGCTTGGTGCCGGTGGACAACGAACCGCGGAGAAGAAGCGTAAGTTTTGTGTATCCGGCCGTGGAAAGATCTTTTGCCGGCGCCGCCGAAAGGGTGGAGAAGTTTGGCGTCACCAACAACGAAAAACCGGCAAACGTGTGCGCGGTGGTGCTGTGTTCCGCATCCGATACATCGCCGCCATTCCATGTGTAGCGGATTTGACGCGCGGTCTGACGGGGGCTCGAATTATCAAACAAATCGATCACCTGGTTTTCGCCACCAGGAATGAATCCAAGCCCACCCCCCGTTTCCAGCTCGTCATGATAAATCGGATAAATACCGCTGGATCGGGGAACGCTACCGTTCGGCAACGGATTCGTCAGTTTGTCGACAGGATTTTTCTCGCAGGCCGGCACGAGAGCGAGCGTTCCGAGCAAAAAGAAAAAGTTTCGGTTTTTCACTGGGCCACCAGCGTTACTTCCACGCGACGGTTTTTCATTCGGCCTTCCGGCGTCAAATTGGCTCCTTCGCGTACCGGCCGTTCCGATCCGTGCCCTTTTATCGTCATACGTTCGCGCGGTACGTTTTTCGTCACCAAATAGTCAGCCACCGCTTTCGCACGCATCTCGGATAGTTTTTGATTGACCGCTTCGGGTCCCGTGCTATCGGTGTGACCCTCAATAAGAATGGCAGCGTCCGCGTATTTGTGCGAAACGGCAGCAATTTCATTCAGCAAATCCGTTCCTTCCTTGCCGAACGCCGTTTTTGCTGAGTCAAAAGGAACAACCACCAAAACGGATTTTGTTAGCTTCGGCATCGTTGGCAACGGTTCGGGAAACTGCTGCGTCGTTAAATCGTGGTGCGGTGGGAGCGGCTGCGGCGGTGCTTCGCTGACGGTCACATCTCCTTGAAAAATAATTTCATCCAAGTAGAAAACCGCGCCGCGTGGATTGTCTGTTCGCCGCACGATAAATTCAAACCCTCCGACAATGTGGCGCAAATCTTTTGCTGTGAGATCGATCACATACTGCGTCCACTCTTTGTTGAGACGAATGGGGCCAAGCTTCGCGGAATCGGTATCGGGGTAGGGACCAACAAGCCCTCCCACCGAAAATTGCGCAATCAACTCACCGCCTTTTTCGCCGCGCGCCCAGAATGTTAGCCGCTGCGCCTTCGTAAGATCGTAACCCGCGCCTTTTATTTTTCCCCAATTGTTGGCCGGCGTTTGCCAATAGAGTCCGGCCCAACCTTGCCGACCCCGAGGAACCACTTCAACTCGCAAACACGAACTTCCGTCTCCCAACGATGTCAGCGGTGCCGAAAAGTCCGCGCCTTTGATTCTTAACGATTCAACATCGCCCATGTATCCGCTTGGGGCGAAACTGCCGACGGCGCCTTTGCTGTCGCCATAAACCACCAGCGGCAATCGGGTCTTTTTTGCGGGGACCGGAATCGCTTCACCACGCGTGATATTGTAGTCGACGGTTTTTGGGGTGCCGTCTGATTTGGGCGCTTCGCCCAATCGTTCCTGAGAGTTGTTAGTGGAGAGCGCGGTTATCAAAAGAAAACCGCAAAAAAGAGGGGATGCTAAGTGACTTCGCCAATTCACTCAAATCTCCGTCCCGTTCCGCCGCTCGCCAAGGCGAACGACGGAACGGGGCAAAGCGAAGATTTATTTTTCCAACCGGATGTCGTCGAGATACATCGTGAAGCCGTTCGGGTTGGCGTCCGCGTTCGCCGCGAAACCAAAGCCACCGATGATGTGGCTCATATCAAGCCCTTTGAGCGACACTTCGTATTTTTTCCAATCTTTTGTGAGCGTCACCGGGCTCAAGGAAGCCTCATCGGAATCGCCTTCTTCCGTTTGGCCGGTAATGCCGCCAATGAAGAATTTATCGATGACTTCGCCGCCCTGCTCACCTTTCGCCATGAACGTCAGTTTTGAATAGGACGACAAATCAAAGCCACCGCGCTTGTCGCCCCAGTTGTTGGCCGGATGCTGCCAATAAATTCCAGCCCATCCCGCGCCTTGCTTCCGCTCAGCCGAATATTTGACCTGAATGACGGTGTCTTCGCCTGGTTTCGGCTCTTCCGCCTTGGACGGAGCTTTTGAATCTTTTTTTGCATCTTTGGCTGGCGCATTTTTGACCCAACCTTGGTTCATTTTGATGTCGCCGTAATCGCCCATCCAACCGGACGGAACGTAATGGTTCAATCGGGATCCACGCTCGGTATAGATATAAAACACATCGTCTGAAGCGGCCGCTCCTGCGGTCTTGCCTGCTTTTTTCTTATCCGGTGTCGCTGCCGAAAGCACACCGGCACCAACCAATGCGGCTCCCAAGAGCAACGACAACACTGTCTTATTCTTATTCATGTGAACACTCCTCCGTGTTAAGACTATTCATCCAATCCGCTATCGCGCTTGGTAACCGCTGCGCGCAGCTTCAACAAATTGAAATTGAAAACCAAAGCGATGAGAAAATAACGTGCGAATTTCGTCGTACGAGCCAAGGTCGGGGGCGACAAACAAGTTGTCGTCTTGGCGCGCCGCCAAATAACTTACATCGACGGTTGTATTGACGGTGATCTTATAACTTAGACCCAGACCCCACAATCGATCAAACGCCTCACCAAATTGCGCCTGATAATTTTCCGGTCCCCAAACACCATAACCGTAATGCGCCCACAATGTATACGGCCAACGTTCAAGTTTTGCTTCGATCGAATAAAAATCGGTGATGGGTTTATTGACACTGGTGTCGGTGGTATACGCCAAGCTCTGATACGCGAGCATTTGTCCGCCCGAAATACCGAGCATCCAGCTCCAGCGATGAGGATGGCCAAGCAACATTAGACTGTACGCGCTAATCGGATGGTCGGTTGCCCAGGCGCCCTCGTGGCCGGCCGGTTCGAAAACGTAATTTCCTTCCGCATCGATGTACGTAAGCCGGTCGGTGGCGGTGCGATAATCGCTCATCTTGTATTGGAACGCGACATTAAACGGTGCATTTTCTTCTGAATTTACGTTCCACATTTGCAAACTGCTCGGATTGTACTTGAGCATGCTCGTTCCGGGAGTAGGATCGAAAATGAATGTCGCTGTAAGAAAAACAGCTTCGCGATTATCCCAATCGACGGTAAACGGGCTTTCTGGGCTGCGTGGATTCGCCGCAATGGCACCCATATTTGCGGGTGTTCCCTCATACAACAGCGGAATTGGTCCTTCCAGCGGCTTGCGATACGTGTAATCAAGAATGCCGCGAAACACGGGAACTATGTCGGTGGCCGCACTCAAATCAATTTCATTTTTGTTCCCAGCGACAAGGCCCGCATGCGTGACATCCGCCGACAACACAACAACCCGGTCTTTGAGAGACGCGTGATGCTCGTATCGAATGCGTTCCGCAAACGCGTCCTTCGTCCCGGTCTTTCCCTCGGTGATTTCCGTCGAGGAGCCTTGCAGCCCTGAACCTGCGGAAACGTCGTTCGCCATTAAATAATTCTGGCCCACGCGAAACGGCCGGTATTTTACACCGGCTTCGAACACATGTCCGGCTTCAAACGGAGCCCGCCAGGACAACGCGTACGCGCGGTCGCGCTCATTATTATCAGGATCCACCGCTTTCATGTAAGGCACATCCTCGTTTTTGTAAACGAACGTGAGTCGGGTTGATCCGATCGGCGCAGACACGCGACCATACGCGGCTTCGTTGTAACCGAAGTTGAGCTCGTTACCGAGCGCAGCGCCGAAGTCCATTCCGAAGGCGTTTACCCCGCCCTCGACGCCGCGCGGCGCATGTCGTTTCGAAATATTGAGAAAGTTATCTTGTTTAAACGGATCGGGATAAATTCCAAATGCACCGGAGCGGCCAAGATAATCGTCGTCGGGGTATGACGCCGGATACAAATGGAAGAAATCCCCTTTGTCGTACCAGTCGTTGTGACCGACCCCTTGGAAGCCATGCACGAACCACTCATCTTTATCGACACGCGCCTCCGCTTGCCTTAGAAAAACATACCGGTCCTTATTATCAATGTCATGCTCGATGTTGTTCGGCCGCCAGAACCGATCCGCGTAATCGCCTTGCATTTCGAAAAGCACGCGACCAAATATATCCGGCGTGATGCGCGTCGCCGCTTCGGTTAAAAGAGATTCCCCCCATTCGGATTTCCACGGTGGATTACCGGAACCGTCTTTCGTGTAGGTCTTATCGAGATTGTTATTCGTTGCGCGCCAACCGGAATCCAAACGGTGCATCACATTTTCAATTACAATTTCGTGAGAGAGGCGGAGCGATCCCGGCTCCACATAGGAATCGTCGGCGAAGATCGGAGTGAGACCCGCCACCGTCATCAAGAGAACCAAGATTTTTTTCATTGGTTGGTGGCGTAATTCAATTGGCGAAGGCTTACCCTTTTAATGCGCCGGCTGTAACACCGGCGATGATGTGCCGCTGCAGAAAGATGTACGCGATAATAATAGGTATGACAGAAATGGCCATGCCGGCCATAAGCAGCGGATATTCGGTGAGCGTGCCTCCCCAAAATTTAACGAGCCCCAACTGCAGCGGCATGAGGGACTGCGACTGCAACACAAGTTGAGCCAACATGAATTCATTCCAAACAGAAAGCGACGTGAATAAGGCGACCACCGCGAGCGCAGGTTTTGCCAACGGAATTGCCACATTCCAATAGATTCCCAACCGACCGCAGCCATCAATGCGCGCCGCATCCTCAAGATCTTTTGGAATACGCTCGAAGAACGGGCGCAAGATAAACAAGCCCAACGCGAGCCCGCCATTAATCTGTGGAAGCATGTAACCAATACGCGTATTAATGATGCCGAGTTTGATGAGCAAAACATACAGCGCCACAATGGCGCCGGGCACGGGAATCATCAGGGTAATCAAGAAAAGATAGTAAAGAGCATTCTTGCCGGGGAACTGAAGCCGCGCGAAGGCGAAAGCGGCCAATGAGGAAATTAGCAACACGCCAAACACACACGACACCGTGTAAAGCACACTGTTAAAGAAATAAACCGCGAATTTTCCTTTTGTCCACGCGTCAGCAAAATTCACAAATTGCGGGTCGGACGGGATAAGGCTGAGATCGGTGAAAACAGTGGCTTGAGTTTTTAATGCGGAAGACAACATCCAGACAAGAGGGAAAACGCAGCTGATGGCGACCAAAATAAGAATCGTGTGCTTGATGACGTTTTTGACCGCTCGCGTCACACGCAGTCGAATCCGCTCCGCCGTAAAGCGCTTTCGTACGGGATTAATTAACTGGTCTTCCATGGGAATTGTGCGATTCATATTATTCTGCCTTGAACCACTTTGAAAGCTGAATTTGGATCATGGACACAACGAGCAATACCGCTCCGAATACAACCCCCATGGCCGACGCATAACCCACTCGCGAACCAGGCGTAATTTCATCGAGAATTCGCTTCATCGGCACTTCGGTGTGAAGCCCCGGTCCGCCGCGGGTTGTGGTGATAACAAGATCGTACATCTGCATGGTACCCAAAATCGTGAGAACACTAACGAGAATGAACACCGGGATCATGAGCGGAACCGTAATTTTCCAAAAAATACGCGCCTCGCTGGCGCCGTCCACCCGCGCGGCCTCGTATAACTCACGCGGAATTCCTTGAAGCCCCGCCAACAAAATAATGAAGCCCCAACCAAAGCCTTTCCACATGTGCACCACCGCCAGCGCCGTGAGCGCCGTCTGCGGTTCGGCCAACCAGGCGTGCTTGTAGGAATGCAGACCCAGCTCTTCCAACCAGGCGTTGAGCAATCCATAATCGCCCTGGTAAATCCAGTTCCAGATCAAACCAACAACGATCCCGGACAGAATCGGCGGCAAGAAAAAAATGGAACGATAAATTTGACCGCCGCGAATATCGCGGTCCACGAGCCACGCGAGCATCAAAGCCACGCCATTTTGAACCGTGAGCGCCAAGAAGGTTACGTATCCGGCGTTTCTCATCGAAGTCCACCACGCCGGATTGTCCACGAAGATGTCCTTGTAATTCGCTAATCCGAGGAACACTTTGTGGACAGAGATTCCGTTCCACTTAAAAACCGAAAGGAAGAAAACCTGAATGTAAGGATAAAAGTTGAACGTTAAAAACATGAGCAGCGCCGGCAAAACGAATAGATAGTTGCTGGCCATGTGCCAGCTAAATCTTGACGGCGTTTTCGTTGTTGCGCTCGACGGTTCGCTCATATCTATTGAACTTTCGACTTCTCCTTCGCTTTCTGCGTTTCCGCCGCAACTTGTTGCGGCGTCTTCTCCGCAATGAGAATCGATTGAATGCCCTTCGTGAACACCTCTTGCACCTTCGGATCCTCTGAAACAGAGAAGCGGTTCGGATGGATCGAATTTTTCATGAGATCGGCAAACTGCTTGAGCACCGGAGAAATATCGGCGCTTTCGGCATCGTTCACCGCCGGCAAGTTCTTTGTCGAGGAGACCAAATAGCCGGCCTGCTTTTTGTCCGATAACCATTTGAGGAATGCCACGGCGTTGTCTTTCGCTGTTGACTTCGCGTTCACAAGAAAAACCGTTCCCGCTCCTCCCCAAACGGTTTGAGGATATTTGTTTCCAAGCGCTGACGGACGGAACGGTGCATATTCAAGTTTCGGGTTCATTCCCGCGTACACATTGACGGCCCACGAACCATTGAACGTCATACCCGATCGCTCTTGCGAGAAGGCCTGTTCGGCGGCTTTGTTGCCCAAGGTTACAAGGCTCGGATCGGCGAATCCGGCTTTCTGCAATTTTTCAAATGCCGTAAAGATTGTAATCCAGTCGGGATCCGTGTAAGGCACCTTGCCCGCGAACGTGTCCATCACTTTCGCCTCGCCCATCAAATTGTGAGCCAAATCGGTGGCCAACGAGTAGATGAGCCAGGTTTCGGCCCAACCGCTGACGAATCCGGTCACACCGCTCTTCTTCAATGCGACACCCGCGGCAATAAAATCATCCCAGGTTTTTGGCGGATTGTTTGGATCCAGGCCCGCTTTCTGGAAAAGTTTTTTGTTGTAAATCATCGGAATCGTGGTGACATCAATTGGAATTCCGTAATAGCCTTCGGGAACCTGAAAGCTGTTGCCTGCTTTGTAGAACGTGGTCGCCAATGCTTCCTCGTAAAAACGTGATTTCCACGACCCTGGGCCATCGCCCAATTCCTTCGTGAGGTTCGCTACGTGCTCCGCTTCAATAAAGCTTGCCAGGTCGCGGGCGTCACCCAAAACGCCAAAGATATCGGGAAGGCTGTTCGTCTGTGCACCGACTCGAACTTTTTGAGAGTAAACGTCCGAGGGAGCATAAAGCTGGAATTGCACGTCTTTGCCAGTTTCCTTCTTGTATTCCTGAGCCAAGTGCTGAAATGCTTCATCGCGATCGGTCATCCAGTGCCAAACAACAACCGCTTCACTTCCGGAAGCCTTTGAACCTTTGCACGAAGATAAAAACGGTGATGCAACAACTGTCAGAACAAGAAGCCAGGTCATTCTTTTCATTGGTCGTAAGTTCCTTTGTACAGAAATATCGATGGTGAAATCTCGTTAGGGAGGGGGCTAACAGAGTGAAAAACTTTTATAAGCCGATGAAGGGACTCGAACCCCCAACCTACGGTTTACAAAACCGTTGCTCTGCCATTGAGCTACATCGGCGTTCAGAGTCCAAACAGCGAACCGATCGTATAAAAACACGCTCGATTAGCAAACCGGTTACCGGTGTTCAAAACCGTTCTAGTTAAGAGGAAACCGAGTGAAGCAAAGCAGCGGTGGCGGCGCCCACGTTTAACGAATCGATTCCTTTCCTGTTGGCATGCCCTTTAAGGCTAATCAACATGTCGCACTTCTTTCTCACCAACTCGTGGAGCCCTTCACCCTCTCCTCCCATCACCAATATATACGGTTGAGGGAGATCAACTTGCTTAATGTCATCGCCCGACATATCGGCACCCACCAGCCAAACGCCCGCTTTTCGAGCGAGTTCCATTGCACCGACCAGGTTCGGTACCTGTGCAATGGAGATAAGCCGCGCCGCACCTGCGGAGGAGCGCACGACGGTTCCCGTCAACGTTGCGGCGCGCCATTTCGGAATCACAACAGCGGGCACTCCGAAAAAAACGGCGCTGCGCAAAATGGAGCCGAGGTTGTGCGGGTCGGTAACGCCATCGAGAAAAATCGCCGCAGGTCTTTTGTCTCGGAAATTTTTGGCCAATCCAATAATTTCGTTCACGTCGGAAAATTTTATCGGCGTCGCGTACGCGGCAACGCCCTGATGAACGGCTTCATCGCCGGCAAGCTCGTCAATTTTCTGACGCTCGACCCAATGAAAGGGCACTTTCTTATCGCGAGCGATTCGTAAGATTTCTTCTACGGGACCGCCGTTCACTCCCCGCGCGACAAAAATTTTGGCGACTTGCCCGGCGGCCAATGCTTCGCGCACGGGCCAGCGACCGTACACAAGGTCCGCCGAGGAATCCTCCGCACGGTCGGAGCGATTCGACTTATTTCGCCACGCCAACGCCGTCTCCCATTTTTTTCAAACGCTGGCCCGATGACGAATCTTCAACGAGCACGCCTTTTGACTTCAGCAAATCACGCAGCTCGTCGGAGCGCTTCCACTCTTTGTTTTTACGCGCGGTCTCCCGATCTTTGACGATTGCGAGAATTTCATCGGACCACTTTTCCTCTTGCGCGGGAACCAGCCCGAGCGTATTGAACATCGCATCCAACACCGACTTCGCCTCCGGCATTGGCTCTTGTGATTTCTCGTGCTCGTAAATAAGCGAACAATATTGATTGATTTCCGCGAGCGCTTCGGGCGTGTTCAAGTCGTTAGCGAGTGCGGCGTGAAACTTCTCTGTCGCCCCACCGGGGGTGTCTAGGTTCCCGCCTTCGCGGGAACGACGATGCTCCCAGCCCTCTGCAATACGATAAGCTCCGATGATTCGTTGGAACCACGTGGTTTGGGCCACGGTGAGCGCGTGGTCCGAAAAATTGAGCGGGCTTCGGTAATGCTGCGAAAGCAGAAAATACCGAAGCGTCATCGGATCAAACTTGGCAAGCACCTCTTTAATCGTGAAAAAATTCCCGAGCGACTTCGACATCTTTTCATTGTCGATCGTGACAAACCCGTTGTGCACCCACATCTTTGCAAACGCTTTGCCGGAGGCGCCCACCGACTGGGCGATTTCATTCGTGTGGTGTGGAAAAATCAAATCCATTCCGCCGCCATGAATGTCAAATTCGTCGCCCAGGTATTTCATCGCCATCGCCGAACATTCAATGTGCCAACCGGGCCGCCCGTTTCCCCACGGCGATGGCCAAGCCGGCTCGTTCTCCTTCGATTTCTTCCATAACGCGAAGTCGAGCGGATCGTTTTTCCGTTCGTCCACTTCCACACGCGCACCGGCGATCATCTCTTCAAGATTTCGTTTCGACAATTCCACGTAACGCGTTCCAAATTTTCGCACGGAATAATACACGTCACCGCCTATCTCATAGGCGAATCCGCGAGCGATGAGCCTCTCAATGAGAGCAACAATTTCGTTCATGTGCGTCGTTACAAGCGGGTAGGTGTCGGCGGGCAGCACGTTCAACTTTTTCATGTGATCCAGAAAACCTTTCATGAACGGCTTCGGATAAGATTCCGCCGGCACGTTCATTTCGTTTGCGCGCTTGATAATTTTGTCATCGACATCGGTGAAGTTCTGAACGTGTTTGACTTGGTAACCGTTTGCCAGTAGCACCCGTTTCAATATATCGAACACGACATAACAGCGCGCGTGCCCAATGTGGGATTCGTCGTACGGCGTAATCCCGCAAACGTAAAGTCCGACTTTGCCGGCGACGAGCGGTTTGAGTTCCTCTTTCTTGCCCGACAACGTGTTATGGAAATGCAACGGTCTCATCTACCACCCAGTGTGGCGACGGCCCAAACGGCAATTCCGCCGGGCTGTTTGAATATCGCTAACCCTTCTTGAGTTTTGGCTTTTACGTTCACGTCGCTCGCATGCATACCCAGTAGTTTCGCTAACCCTTTCTTCATTTTTTCTTTGACCGGCGATAGGCGCGGGTCGTCCGCAAGAATTGTGACGTCCACATGTTCCGGCGTCCAGCCGGCTTTTTTTACGCGGTCGACGGCGCGTTTCAAAAGCAACGCACTATCAATCCCCTTGAGCGCCGATGACGTATCCGGGAACATCTCGCCAATGTCGCCCAACGAGGCGGCGCCCAAAAGCGCATCGATCAGCGCATGCAAAACAGCATCGCCGTCCGAATGCCCTTTGAGGATCGGCATGTTTTTAAATTTGATTCCGCCCAGCACCAACGTACCGCTGGACGAGAACAGGTGCGAATCGAAACCGAATCCGGTCCGACTTATTTTTGAAGTAATCGACATAACGTTAAATCCGTGGGATACGTGACCTTAAAATTGGTGGCGCTCCCCTCAACAATTGCGACCTTGTACCCTTTGCGTTGCGCGAGTTCCACATCGTCCGTCGCACCAGCGGACGGCGCCATCAAACATTTTTGAGCCACATCCCGTCGAAATCCCTGCGGTGTTTGCGCAAGCCAAAGCTTCTCCCTTGGAATGGTTTTCTTAACGAGCAAGCTCGGCGTGGCCAACTTCAACGTGTCGGCCAGCGGCCACGCGGCCAACGCGGCCCCTGTTCGCTTCGCCGCTTTTTCAACCCGGTCAATAATGTCGCGCGATACCAACGGACGCGCCGAATCGTGCACAAGCACGACATCGACGGAGTTCGATAACGCTTGTACGCCATTTCGAACCGATTCTCCTCGAATGGCGCCCCCGTCGACCACGGCGATTGGCTTGTTTGTTCGCATCGCTGCGACCCAGCGTGAAATTTTGGCGCGATGCACGGGCGCGCCCACGATCACGACTTCTTTCACCGAGGGCTTTTCCAAAAAAGTTTTCAGCGGAAGAAAAAAAAGCGGTTTGCCGTTAACAAAGAGAAACTGTTTGGGTTGGCGTCCACCGAACCGTCGCCCGGATCCGGCCGCAAGCAACACCACACCCGACTTCATACCAATTAGGAATGGGGTGGATGAGATTCGTTCGACGCGGACGGAGATCCTGGCAGCGGATGCTTTTCTTCCACGTGGGGCATCTCTTTTACTTCCTGCGCGCGAGCAAAAATCATACGGCCGGCAGGCGTTTGAAGAATTGAATTCACGTAAGCGCTCACGCGCTTACCCAAATAGCGGCGGCCGTCATCCACAACAACCATGGTTCCATCGTCGAGATATCCGACAGCCTGCTGTTTTTCTTTGCCTTCCTTCGCGAGATAAAGAATCAACGTATCGCCCGGAAGAACCACCGACTTAAGCGCTCCGGCCAAATCGTTCACGTTCAACACGGGCACGCCTTGAAGCGCGGCCACTTTGCTTAAGTTGAAATCCGTTGTCGCAACCTTGCCGTCCATTTCTTTTGCGAGTTCAACGAGCTTCGAGTCCACTTCTTTTATGTTCGGATAATCTTTGTCGTAAATTTTGACCGTTACTTCTTGGCTGTCTTGCAACCGCTTTAAAATATCAAGCCCCCGACGCCCACGCTGACGTTTCGTTCCGTCCGACGAGTCGGCGACGACCTGGAGCTCATGCAACACGAATCGTGGCACGATAAGATTCCCCGAAAGAAAACCGGTTTCCACGACGTCGGCGAGTCGTCCATCAATGAGAACGGACGTGTCGATAATTTTGACTTCTTTGGATTTTGTGGACTTAACAACGAGATTTTTATCGAGGAGATCGAGTTCGCCTTTTTTTCGAACCGCGATCATGCAACCGAGATACGCGAACACAAGATTCACTAGCAGCGACTTGTTTGAAATGAATTGATAGATCGCCGGATTGTCGAGCCGGAAAACAAGCCAGTCAATTCCTTTCGCAATAATGACACCGCCAAACGCTCCAATCGCACCAAAAATTAAAACGTCCAATGGAATGCGCTCAATCACCAGTTCAATCGCTACAACGAATGCGGACACACCCAATCCTACAAGCGCGGCGTCGGCGGTTTTACCAACCGAATAACCAATAATGGGCCCTACGAGCAACAGCAATCCTCTTAACACATGAAACATTCGAAATGTCTCCTTATTTGTCGACGACTATTCTTGCGGCGGTTCTTTTCCTGATGGAGGCTCGTCTTTCTTCTTGAGATCTTTGAAAAAGTCTTCCGGCGTCATTGTGTCCAACTTTTTTTTGAAATCGTTCACTTCGTCTTCGCTAATGGGCTTCAACAATTCGGGACACGCTTTGAAAACTTTTTCGTTCACGAGAATCGGACAGTTGGCGCGCACGGCCAGCGCCACCGAGTCACTGGGACGCGCATCAATGATGATATCGTTGGGCCCACTCGTCAAACAAATTTCGGCGTAGAAGGTTGAATCTTTGAGCTCGGTAATTTCCATGTGCTTCATTTTGCCGCCGAGCTGCTGCATGACAATCATAAACAGGTCGTGCGTGAGCGGACGGGGAAATTGCTGGCCGGACAATGCCATGCCAATGGCGCCTCCTTCATAAAGGCCGATCCAAATGGGCAACAAACGCGGCCCGTCAATTTCCTCGAGAACCATTACGCACTGTCCACCGACTTGAGACAGCGAATACAATCGGGTTGGAACTACCTTTCCTGCCATTTTATTGCTCCTTATCTCGCCACGCTGGCGAGACCGAACATATACGCCAAATCTTGATCGCGGAAGTTGATGTTCATATACGCTTGATACGCAACCCGCTCAAAAATATCTTCTGCGCGCGCGCCAATCCATAACCATTTGTTCAACGCCACGTGCGCCCCAACGCCGACCCACGGCGTGTCCAAATGACGGCCCTGCACCAGCCGGTCCCGCATTGGGTCGGACAGCTCAGCGTTCAATTCAACGCGGCGATCCCACTTCGGGTTAAAGAAGAACGGACGGAAATTTAGGCCACCGCCCCCGCGTGATCGCACCGCACCAATGTATCCGGTAAATGGGCCAAGATCGTTCCCCATGACGGCCAGGACGCGATTGCGACGCTCAAACAATGTGTGTTCTTCATCCGACTGATCGTTCACGCTCATGTTCGTCACACCGAGCGCATAAAATTTTCCGGGCCGTGGCACAAACTTGAGCGCAAGATCGTGCCTTCCCTCGTTGTCCGTCATGTCATAGCGATACCGGTAATCCCAATAAATATTCACGGCCGTGAAACGACCCAAAATCTTCTTTGCGGAATTGGCCGAGTCTTTAATGGACGCGACCGCTTCTTTTACATTTTGCTCCGTCTGCTTGTCGGTCATCAGCGCACCGATCGTTCCCTCGCCGCGGCTCACCTTGGCCAACAGCGCGTCCAACTTGTCACCCACGTCCTTGAACTTCGTGATCGCTGTTTTGAAATCCTCTTTCTTCTCGGTGGAAATTTCTTCGAGATGCGCCGAGAAAACTTTCAAGCTGGCGGTCAAATCGCGAACGTTCATGACGATCTCTTCCATTTCTCCAGCATGATTGCCCATCGCCACATTCAACGCGCGCGTAATGTTGCGGATGTTGGCCATCGTCTCTTTAAAATTATCGACGGCGTTGCCGTTTTTCTCGTCGCTTTCAAACAGCGTGCTGAGCTTGTTGATCATCTGATTCAAACCAGCGGCTTCTTCACCACGGATCGCGGATTTGTTTGGAAGGATTGGAAGAGAGGAACTGCCGGGACGCAACTCGATAAATTTTGTTCCAATGATACCGGTTGACTCCACGCGCGCCGATGCGTTTTCGTGCAGCTCCACTTCGGGATCAATATCAATCGTAACGCGGGCGTGACCTTCCACGAGCGACACTTTGCGTACTTTTCCGATTTCGACGCCGGCCACTTTGACCAACGCTTTCGCGGGAAGCGCTTCGACGTTCGCAAAATCAACGTAGTAGCGGTGATTGCGACTGAAAAATTGAACATTACCGAGCGTGAGAATTGACGTCAGTATCACGCTCAAGGCCGCCAACAAAAACAGGCCGACTTTTGTTTCGGTGTTCAACTATTCAACCGCCCTTATTTGCATTTGGATCGGCCCTTGAGAGGAGCCGGTGATGAATTGCTTCACCAACGGGTTGGACGTGTTCCGAATTTCCGCGGGCGTGCCGATCGCCACGATTTTCCCTTGATACAGCATCGCCATGCGGTTGGAGATCTTATACGCCGATGTCATGTCGTGCGTGACGACCACGGACGTCACGCCCAACTTTTTTTGCAGTCCAAGAATCAAATCGTTGATCACATCGGACATGATCGGATCCAATCCCGTCGTTGGTTCATCGTACAAAATATAATCTGGCTCATAGGCGATCGCACGCGCCAATCCAACGCGTTTTTTCATTCCTCCGGATAACTCGGCCGGCTTAAGGTTGGCTACTTCTGGCCGCAGTCCCACGAGCGCAAGTTTTTCCACCACCACATCTTTTAAATTCTTCACGTCGGGTCGAAGATTCTGAATTCCAAACGAAATATTTTCTCCCACCGTTAACGAATCGAACAACGCAGCGCCTTGAAACAAATACCCGAAGCGCCGCTGAATCTGAAACAACTGATCTTCGTTCATATTTGTGATTTCTTTGTTGTCGACATATATACGTCCATGGTCCGGCTTCAACAGCCCCACCATGTGCTTGATGAGCACACTTTTTCCGGTACCGGACCCACCCATGATGGTGAGCGTTTCACCCTCTTTGATTTCAAGATCGACACCGCGCAACACGCGGTTGCGCCCGAACGCCTTTTCGACACCTTCGATCTTGATCATCCGCCAATACCCACCGACACCAAGAGCGCGCTCAAAAAATAGTCTCCAACAAGAATGAGAACCATCGAAATAACGACGCCGCGCGTCGTGGCTCGCCCCACGCCTTCGGCGCCTCCCGAGCAATTGAATCCCATGTAACAGGAAGTCGTGACAATGATAAGCCCGAAGAAAAAAGATTTTATTATGCCGTGCGAAACGTCGTTGAGTTCCACGAACGTTCGCACTTCATCCCAATACACACTGCCGGGAATTTTTAATTGCGACACGGCCACAATCCAACCACCAATGATTCCGATAATGTTTGCGAGCGCCGCGAGAATCGGCACCATGATCATCATCGCAATGTAACGGGGTACGGCCAAATAGCGAACCGGACTTGTTCCCAGCGTGTACAACGCGTCGATCTGCTCCGTCACGTTCATGGTTCCGAGCTCGGCCGTAATTGCGGCACCGACGCGCCCCGCGATAACAACCGATGTCAAAACAGGCCCCAGCTCCTTCACCAGAGACAGGCCGACCACGGAACCGACGTAAATTGGCTCGTTGAAAACCTTCATAAACGAGAAACCACTTTGAAACGCCAGCACCATGCCCGTAAAAAGAGAAGTGAGACCAACCACCGGAAAAGAGGCCACGCCAATCTCGTTCATTTGTGTGACCGAGAGCGCCGGCTCCCATTTGCCTTTGGAAATAAGCGAAAAAGATTTTCGAACCATTGCGGCCACGCGGCCCAGGGCCTCCGCTGTGTCCAATGTGACGGCACCGAGCCAAGCAATCCAGGTCATTGGGTCACGATCCGAGGCACGCGTTTCGAAATGCCGCAAAAAATCTCATAGGAAATTGTATCGGCCCACGCGCCCCATTCGGAAGCCGAGATCACAGCATCGCTTTGTCGACCAATTAACGTGACAATTTCTCCAATGTCCACCGGAATGTCGGTAACGTCCACCATAATATGATCCATGGTCACACGCCCGACAATCGGACACCGTCGTCCTTTAATCAGAACAAATCCTTTATTGGACGCAAGACGCGGAATTCCGTCCGCGTACCCAACGGGCAACGTCGCAATCACCGATTCCCGTTTCGTGCGAAACGATGCCCCATAACTAATCGGTGTTCCGCTCGGGACTTTTTTCAGAAACACAATTCGGGAATGCCAACTAAGCACCGGCTGCAAATGAATATCCTCTGCCACTGAAACGGTTGGAACGCCATAAAGTGCGATGCCCGGACGAATAAGATCAAGGCGACTTTCGGGATAACGAATGGCCGCGGCCGAATTGGCGATGTGGAACTTGGTATTTTTAAATCCGAAACCGGTCGCAAGCTCACGCACGCTTAAGAAATCGCGCAATTGGTCTTGCGTCACCGTGGGATCCGAATCCGCGCATGCGAAGTGACTGTAGACGCCGGCCAAGTTCAATTGCGGCTGGCCGCTAAGCCACGAAAAGATTGTTTTGGCTCCGATCGGCGACACGCCGATGCGGCCCATGCCGGTGTCCACCTTCAAATGAAACGAAACTTTTATTTTGCGCGCGCTCGCTATTTCACCGAGCGACTTAACCGCATCGAGACTTGAGACGGTGGGCGTCAGATTGTTTTCAATCGCTACGGCAAAATTTTCGAGCGGATATATTCCTCCGAGCAATAGGATGGGAGCTTCAATTCCGCACTCGCGCAGCGCAATTCCTTCTTCGAGACTCGACACCCCAATTAACGATGCACCGTCCTCGACGGCGCGCTTGGCCAATGGTTTTCCACCATGACCGTAAGCATCGGCCTTGAGAACAGCCATGACCGCTACACCGGGGCCCGCCAGCAGCTTTAATTGACGAAGATTGGAGGAGAATGCGCGTGTGGAAATTTCCACCCACGTCGGCCGGTACATTTTTACCGACGACGAGGAGTCCGCGGAGGGTGCGGGCTTAGACGGGGGTGGGTTCAAGCTCTCGCTCAGGGTTAACAAATCGCGTGCACTCATCCAGGAACGTCAGCGATACATCACCGATCGGACCGTTACGTTGTTTCAACACAAAAATTTTCGCCTTGCCCTTAAGATCCGGGTCATCCCGTTTGTACACTTCTTCGCGGTAAATGGCCATAACAACGTCGGCATCTTGTTCGATAGCGCCCGACTCACGCAAGTCGGACAATTGCGGGCGACCGTCGCGCGTGCGATCTTCGGGTTTGCGGTTTAGCTGAGAGAGCGCGATCACGGGAACATTCAGTTCGCGCGCGAGACCTTTCAAGCTTCGGGAGATTTCAGAAATTTCTTGTTGGCGACTTTCAATCGATCCGTCCCCGCGCATGAGCTGCAAGTAATCGATGATGATCAATCCCAGCTTCATATTTTTCCGCTGAAGTTCGTGCGCATAGCGCCGCGATGCGGAGCGAATTTCAAGAACCGTCGGTGAAGTGGAAAAATCAAAATAGAGCGGAGCTTCGGCAATTTCGGACGCGGTGCTGGTGATACGAGGCCAATTCTTGCGAGCAAGATATCCCCGACGAACTTCGCCCATGTTCAACAGAGCCCGCGAACACAGAAGCCGCAACGCCAATTCCTGCTGACTCATTTCCAGCGAGAAGAAAACCACCGGCGTTTTGTTATCGATCGCCACATGTTCCGCCATGTTCATAACGAGCGATGTTTTCCCCATCGACGGACGACCGGCGACGATGATCATATTCGCCGGCTGAAGCCCCGCCATCATCGTATCGAGTTCAATATAACCGGTGGGCACACCGGTCACAAGTTTTCCGGCGTTCGCCATTTGCTCGAGCGATTCAACAGCGCTTTGCATCAAATCGCCCGCGCTATAAAAATCGCGGCGCGCCTTTTGTTGACCCACAGTAAAGAAGTGTTCTTGCGCTTTATCGACGAGCTCGTTCGCCGGAATTTTGTCGGAATGCGCGTCGCGAATCAAATCGCGCGCGTTCGTGATGAGCGCCCGCAACAGCGCCTTCTCGTGGACAATTTTTGCGTAGTGTTCAACGTGCAGAGCGGTCGGCACGCGTTCGGCCAATTCCAAGAGCAGCGCCGGGCCGCCCGAACTTCCGAAGCCCACTTCATTCTTTAGCGCCTCGCCAACGGTAATGATATCGGCTTCAACATTCGAGTGGCTAAGCCGCATGATCGCGGCAAAAATTTTACGGTGGTTTTCTTTGTAGAAGTCGTCGGCTTTAAGAATGTCGGCGGCCTTCACAACCGCGTCGCGCTCGACGAGCATACTGCCCAAAACAGCCATCTCAGCTTCGAGACTGTGCGGGGGTAAACTTTCGTTTTGTTCGGTCATAAGGGGTGAACGATTATACTATTCGGGAAGAAAAGGGCGATCCGCAAGAGATCGTCATCGGAAACAAGTCGTCGCCCTGGAACGTCTCAATCCAGGGCCCAAGTTAATCTAGGAAAAACGGATCCTGGCTAACGACGTGCCAGGACGACGGCTTTAATAATCTTCGTCCGGCTCGCCGAACGGCGTTTCAACAAGCGAGTCCGCGTGCTCCGCGTGTTCGCTGGTTTTCTTGGCTTCGCGACCGATCACTTTCACAGGAACATCAACAACAACTTGAGAATGAATGCGGACACGGATGGAATGATCCCCAATTGTTTTGATCGGGCCATTCATGAGGATGGATTTCTTTTCCACCGAAGCGCCTTGTTTCGAGAGCTCAGCGGCGATATCCATCGGTGTGACGGATCCGAACAAACGACCGCCTTGACCAACCGGCCGATCAAACACGAGACCGACTTGGCCAATTTTTTCGGAAAGAGATTTCGAACGCGCCAGTTGCTTCTCGCGCTCTTGAACGAGCTTCGCTTTCTGTTTTTCGAAACGCTTAAGCGCATCGGTCGTCGCGTACATAGCGAGACGCTCGGGAATTAAATAGTTGCGCGCAAAGCCTTCTTTAACTTTGCAGTGATCGCCGAGCTGCCCCAAACCTGGGACATCGGCAAGAAGAATAACGGACTGTGGCATAGTAATAACCTCGGTTCGAAGGGCGTTTAAACTGGCGACGTTGGAATCAGCGCAATGTTGCGCGCGCGTTTAATCGCTTGTGTAAGTTGGCGTTGGCATCGTGCGCAGGTTCCGGTGGAACGACCCGAAAGAATTTTTCCGCGCTCGGTGATGAAATTGCGCAGGAAATTGGCGGCCTTCCAATCCACACCGCCCTGACGATCCATGCAAATACGGCACACGCGACGACGAATTGGTGGACGACCACCGCGACCCATTCCTGGACCACCGGCTCCCATTGGAGGGCGGCCTCCCGGTTTGTATCCGGTGGAACCCGTAGCTCCCGCGGGCCGTGGCGTGTATCCGCCGGTCGCGCCAGCCGGTTTCGGCCGGTACGAACTGGTCGGTGTCGAAGGTTTGTCAGATGTTTCCATTAAAATGGTACCTCGTCATCGTTATGTGATTGTGCTGAAGGAGAAGATGAGCCAAAACTGCCGGCACCCACAGAAGCGGATTCTCCGGATTCATCACCGGACGGTTCCGCGTTCGAACTGCCACCACCATCGCCCATCATTTCCAAAAATTGAATGCGTTGAATATCGACTTCCAAATCGGTCCGCTTCTGGCCTTCTTTCGTTTGCCATTCGCGTGACTTCAAACGACCTTCAACAAAAACCGGACTTCCTTTCTTAAGCCGTTGACCGCAACGCTCCGCGGTTTCTCGCCACACGGTGCACGGAACGAACGCCACTTCTTCTTTCCATTCGTTCGAGTTCGGCGCTTTGTAGCTGCGGCTGACCGCCACACGAAAATGACACACCGCTGTTCCTTGAGGCGTGTACCGAAGTTCGGGATCGCGCGTTAACCGCCCGACAATTTTTACGTCATTGAGACTGTGCAATCGCAAGTTTGCCATTCGGGACTCCTAATTTATGAGGGAGTAACCTTGGTTGTTTCTGTCGAGGGAGTTGCTGTCGCGGTCGCCGCCGGTGCCGCTGCTGCTCCTTCGGCCGCACCATCGGTGGGCGTCGGGAATTTACGGACGTAGGGCGGTCGCAAATTTACTTTGTCAGTGATCACGTTGCGGATCACGAAATCCGTGACGCGGAAAAGCCCGCGCAACGCTTCGGCGGTGCCGCGTTCGCCGGTGAAATCGATAAAGATATAAAGCCCGTCTTTCTGGTGTTTGATTGAGTAAGTTAACTTTCGGCGCCCCCAAATCTGGACGCTGCGCAAAACACCTTTTGTCGGTGCAATGGTTGTTTTGATCTTCTCAATGAAAAGATCGATGTTTTTCTGTGGCGTGTCGGAGGGACACACGAAAAGACACTCGTATGAACGTTCCGCCGCTAAAGGTTTTGCCATAGACAATAAACTCCAAAAAAATAATTCACCAGAACCTCAAAGCCATTACAAGGGGATGACGACAAGGGGAGGTGTTCGAATCAGGGTGCGTGTATATCACATCGCCCCCCACCGCCGCAACCGGAATTTTTGCTTGCGGTTCAAGCGGCGGTGGCCCGCTCGCGCCAATTCCGCAGATCGAGAACACCATAGATTTCGCCTGCCACTCGAACAACAAGCGTAAGAATTGGAAGCAGGTTCTCGTCGGCCTCGTAGCGGATATTGGAATGTCCCCAGACGACGAGGCGCTTATCCGCGTAGTTGCCCTCATAAAGTTCACGAAAGAGCTTCGTCGGCTCCGGTTTTGCGAGGAACCCCTCTTGGGCAATTTTGAACAGTGATTTATAGTCGATTTTATTCGTGCCGGGCGCGATCAACCGCTCCTCCTTAATGATTTCGACCCAATCCCAGGTAACGGTTGCTCGCCGCAACTTTTGAACACTCCAATCAATTTCGGAATCCACTCCCCGAGCAAGAACGACACATACGCAGCTGATCCCATCATCGCGCTGCGCGTTGTTTTTCTTCATTTGGAGAATAACAGACTCGAGATCACGAACGTCTTCAGGTGAAGCGACGTGGAAAATTTGAATATTGTTGATTTTCGGTTGGAACGCCCGGTTTAAAGCCTGATCCAAACCTACGGCCGCCGACCGCACCGCAGCCGGAATCGCATGATGTTTAAGCTGATTCGTCAATTCCTCTGCGCCACCAACGGATGAAGGAAGATTTGGCACCGCATCTTCCAACCCGCGAACCAAGCGGGCCTGTAAGTCTGCGCTGACAGTTTCCACCAAACGTGACTCGGGGAGCTGGTCGGCCATGCCATTCGTTGACGGTGGCACGGTCGCTAGCGACTTCTTGCCGCGCCAGACATTAAATTTCGTGTGCAAATAAATCTTTATCGACAAAATAACGTGCTCGAGCTTTGGAACCAGAAAATAAGACGCAAAGAAAAACAACGGCAGGAACACCCACGCCCGCCGCTCGACGGGTTTGAAATTTGGGAATAGCGCAAAGACGAACAACAAAGCAATCAATGGCAGCAGGAATAGCAAGCTCGGGACGAAGTTAAAGAAAATCGAACCGAAGCCAATCGCTAGGCGATCGCTCCATTTGGCGCGCTTCACCATATACAACAAAGGCACATCGGCCACTTTAATCAGGACGCGACGCCAATGTTGCACCACAATGGAGAGCGCAACGCCAAGGTTGGGCAGCAGCAACAAGATGACGCTGATCTTCCAAAGCATTTCGATGGGTACTCGAAAGGCGCCCAATAGCGCCGTGGCCGTTAATGCGATGATGAAAATGTAACGCTCGGCCCGCAGAATGCTTTCGCTTTCGAGCGTTGGAGCATTTGCAACATATTCCTCGCCAACAATCGACCCGACTTCCAGATCGGTTGGATCAACGCCCAACGAACTCGAAAAACCACTCCCCATCTCTTCCCGCTTCTGTTCGGCCGTTTTTTCCAGAGGACTTTCTTCACCGTTCGGCGAAGGAAACAAAAAGGCGCCTCCGGCCATCCGTGGCCAAATCGCGAAAGCGAGCACACTCAACAGAGGGATTAAAAAATAGGACGTCCTTGAAGCCCATGCTCCAAAAGTTACCACGAGAATAATCAGGAGCGTTATATCGCCCTTTCCACGGCGAATGCGCTCCTGAAGTGAGGCGCGCAACGTGCGCACGGTGTTTTTTTCCACGCCGTCAATTCCGTCTTTCGTGTTTGCGCCGATGTGGGGTGTGATAAAAACGTTCGCCGGATATTTGCCACGCAAGGCGTCCAACTCAGCGAATTTTCCGTCTGCAAAGTAAAAAAATCCTTCGTGGCGATCGCGGACTGCCGCATCCACAAGCGCTGCTTGCACAATAGAAGGTCGCGCCGTATTGATAAGCATTTCGATATTCGGATTACCGACAAAACTATCCGGAACGAATTTCCAGCGTGTTGATTCATCGAGAGGAATGTGAAGCGAGATGACGTGCGCTTGCGTCAGCAATTCGTGCTCGGACATACTCTCGACATCGAGCGCTTCGGCCTTCACACGAGCGTCCACAAGCCCTCTGCGGAGCGCCGGTGAATACGCCGCAATGTTAAACGTCCCTCCGGTCAGGTCTCGCAGGGCTTTGAGCTTGCTCGCAAAAGCTTGTGAAATGGCGCCCCAACCATACAGACCAATCGTCTTGCCAGAAAAACGGGATTCAACCAGTCTTCTTACTTGATCAACGGACATCGGTTCGAAAATTGCGCGGAACTCGTCATCCGCAAGCCGTCCGCGCCCGTCCGCTGCGGATTTTTCGGCGGCTCCGCTAAACTCCAAAAGATTGATTAAGCCCAATTTTTGTTTCCACTCCGCATCGTTTGCGATGTCGAGCGCCGCTTGGACAGTTGCGGGTCGCGTCGAATTCCGGTCTTGCTTTCGAAGTCCCGCCAAGAAAAAACGCAGAGCCAAGTTGGCGACCGAGTTTTCGCTTCCTCCTGTCCGCTTAACAGCAACCCCCAACTCATCGGCCTTCTGCAAATCAACCCCATCAAGCCCCATTCCGGCTCGAACAATTTCAAAACCGGGGTTTTGTCGAAACGCTTCTTCGAGAATTTCGCCGTCCGGTTTTGTTCCGGAACGAACAACCATTATCGTCGGCTTTTTACGCCGAATAATTTCGAGCAAATTCTGCTTCGCGGTTCTTCCTTCGCTGGCTCGAACTCCGTTTTGGGACACCAACTCGACGAGTCCGCCATATTCAGCGACGAGCGCATTTATTTTTGCCTCGGGCATTTCATCGGCCAACAAAATTTTTACTTTTCGATTGTGAAACGCTCTATCAAGCGGAATGCCTTGCGCCAGTTCAACACCAATCTCGTACGCTCGGTGAAATTTGTGAGGGTCATTCTTTAACAATTCAAGCGCTACGTAGGCGAGTTCCTTTCCAAAGGGATAACTGAACCGAGGTTCAATCGTATCTTCAACAAAATGATCGCCACGGAGCGAATCTTGGGCGACCGTAAAAATGGCCTTTTTTTTGTATCGCTTGACCAACTGGTCCAGCGGCGCGGAACTTATATCGCGACGAATCCGCTCAAGCTCGGTATCGGTCTGCTCGGAGTATCCCCGCTCCACACGCCGAAGCGTTTCCATATAGGAAGCCGCATACGCGACCGATTCCCGGCCGGTACGCCAATCGGGGAAAACATGGTGCGTCAACTCGTGAAAAATAACTTCTCCACGAAGGTGATCGCTGTGCATCTGTTCATCCATAATCAAGATGAGGTTCAAAAACGGCAATGCAACACCAAGAAATTCTCCGAACGCAGAGGAAGCCGATAAAACGATAATCATTAGAGCTCCGAACATAGCCGGGAACACCACCATCTCGATCGGTTGTTGATAAAAAATTAGTACCGTCGTGAGCGCACCGACGAGCGGAACAAAAAAAATGGTGTTTGATACCAACATTCGCCAAAACGCTTCCCCTCGGCTCTGAACCACAATGGTTCGTTTGCGAAGATCGCGAATCAAGGCGTTCGCATCTCCGTCAGCGATTCCGGTCATGCGCACGAAATGCCGAATTTCTTGATCAAGAAGTTTCTGCCGCTCGAGCGGATGTGTGACCCATTCGTTGTTCCATACCCAGATCGCTTGAACCAACAATGTGAGGGGCAGGAAGACCATGCCGATCATGCCGAAGGTGTGATACGGGAATATCTCATGGGAAAGAATCATGGGATTCGCAATCCAACGCTGAATTCCACGACTGCGATCAAACTTTCGGTTGAGCCAAATATGCGTTTTGAGCAGCGGAATATAGAGAACGTTTTCCGGTCGTGACAAACCCAAGCGCGCTGCTTTTTCCACCGCAATCTTTCGGGTGCGCGCCATTAGATGGTAACCGACAAGTTCGTTCCCGTAGGTATTAAAGATTGACCGAAAACCAACGACGCCATAAACACCGCCGAAAAGAGCCACCGCGGCGATTCCCCCCCGCACGTACACGTTTGAAAAATCCCCGTACGGATACATCACAAAGAAGGCAAACAACGCGTTCACAAAGCCCCCCAGCAAGAAGCCGCGGAGACCGTACCACCGGCCCGCATTTCCAAACGCATGGCCGGTCGCGGTGCCGGCCGGCACAGGCTCATTTGCCAAGACGATTCTCGAGGAAACAATTTTGTTCCGTGCGAAGGTGGTGGTCAAACCAAAGCCGCGGGCCCGCGTGGTCACGGTTCGCTCGTCGTTGCCTTCCCACTTTGTTCGCAACAAAGACACATGCTGATCCAGCATTATCTTTGCGGGAAAAAGATTTTTCGGAACCACGGGAGGACTCACAAAAAGCTTTTCGCCCGCAAACAATTTTTCGAGCGGCGTTTTTTCTTGGGCGAATACCGTCAGATAACTTGTGCCACCCGAGGATTCGACCTTCGAAATTTTCGGAACAAAGGCAACGATCGTGTAACCCGCATCAACAAGTCGTTGGTCAATGCCTGTGGAGTGGAAGCCACCCGTAATCAGGACAAAGGCACTTCGTACGGGGTGCTTCGTACATCGGAGACAATTTAAAAAATTGCTGGCCATTGCTTCATCGCGAAGCTCGGCTTGCTTGTAAAATTCTGCGAAAGGCTGCAGATCCGTCATTTTCGCGGAAGAAAGTGGGCCCTGGATTAAGGCGTTCCAGGGCGACAGCTTTAGTTCCTCCCACTCCCTTTTCGTCAGCGCAAATTCCACAAGTTTGCGGATCAAATAAAGCTCGCGCGATTTTTGAACGAGCCGTTTCTCCGCATCGGTAACCGCCAGCCGGGAATAAATCGCTTTTTCCATGGCGGTCGTTTCTTCGAGAACCTTTTCGGCATCGACGCTGTCAGCCAGCCGTGCGTAACGAACGTAACGGTTAAAGACCGGGTACGCTGCCAACGAAATCCCACGCTTAACAGACAGTCGTTTTAGATAAAGATAAAAATCAGAATGGCCGAGCTGCCCCGCCCGATAGGCGGCGCTCGCGTTCAGCAATTCCGCCTTTTGCTTGTCGGTGAGATGACCGACGAGTTTGTTTAAGAGCGCGGTCCGTTCCGATTCCATGCCCGCATAATCAATCTGAGATTCCATGTTGAGCGCCGACAAAAAACCTTGAACGTCGTCGGGGATGGCGCCGGAGTACGCGCACAAATGCCGAACGTAGTAGCCCCACGATAATTCGCCGCTGCGAAAGCGCTGAACATCCGCATCGAATGTCGACAGTTTCGAGTTAAACAGACGCTTCTTGTCGACCGCAATTTTCTCCGCGGACCGCTCAATTTCTTCTTTTCGCGATCGAACAAAAGGCTTTGCTTGCTTGTACGCATTCACGTTCGCTGCGTAAGGGGAGGGCGCGTCGACACCGATTAGCGCGGGCCCTCCGCGGTCACTCGTGATGGCAGCAAAAATGGCGCCCGCGATTTGATTTTCGCGGAACAAATAATCGGCAACAATCTTCACCGAATTTCTAGAGGGAAATTTTCGAAACAACGAAAGGTCGATGGGGCCGAAAGCGCCCTCCAGTGCGATGAGATCAATGGAGTCGCTGTTAATTAATTGTTGAACGGCTTTGGAAATAGCCGTTTGTGCTTCGCGATTTCGATGAATGTCTTGGATGTGCAGAACCGTTCCTTTCGAAACGCCTCTTGGTTTTAAGATCTTACGGACGGTGCCAAATTGAGAAATCCCCCAGAGGCCAGGTCTTGCGGGGATTTCACCTCCACGTGCAGAAATCGACGTTGGCGAGGTGGTGCGCCTTTCGGTCCAAAAATTTACTTCGACGGAGTGCGCGAACAGGCAATTTGTGGCGAGAACAACAACAGAGAGAGGCGTGGCAACGGCCTTGAGAAGGGGTGGTCTCATAGCCAATTAAACGACAACCGGCTTAAGTTGGTCTTAAGAAGATGTAAACCTTCGGTAACAGCACCGAAATAAAATTGTTACGACCGCTTCAGAAATTTTGGGATCAACGCTTCGACCGCAGCGGCCATTTTGAAGTCCAACGCGGTGATTCCGCCCGCCGAGTGCGTTGAGAAACGCACTTCGACAGTTTTGTAATCGATACGCATGTCGGGGTGGTGATCGTTCTTGTCAGCGGCCTTCCCGACCGCGTATACGAAGTCCAGTGCGTCTCGGTAGGAATTGAATTTCTGTCCCCGCACGAGCGAATCTTCCGCCTCGCTCCACTGCGGCAAATCTTTCAAACGCTTGCCGATCTCGTTGGCGGCCAAAGCCTTATTTTCATTCGCCATATCCGTTTTACGAATCTGGCGGGGCTGAGTTCGGCTAGACGAGCGCCATCTTGTCAACCGCGGCCACCAATTCCTCGACGGCTTTGACCGATTTACGAAAACCCGCTTCCTCTTCGGCGTTAAGCTTGAGGTTAATCACACCCTCCATACCGTTTGAGCCCAGCTTTGCCAGCACACCCACAAAAAGCCCTTTCACGCCGTACTCGCCGTTTAACAAAACGGCGCAGGGGAGAATTTTTTTCTTATCGAGAAGAATGGCTTCGATCATTTCGCATACGGATGCGGCCGGTGCGTAAAATGCCGACCCTTTCTCAAGAAGCTTCACAATCTCAGCACCGCCATCGCGGGTGCGCTGCATAATCGCGTCCACACGTTCCTTCGGAAGAAACTCGGACAAGGGGATTCCCGACACCGTTGTGAAACGCGGCAGTGGCACCATTGTGTCACCGTGCCCCCCCAGCACGAAGCCATCCACATTCTCGACGGACACTTCCAATTCTTCGGCAATAAACGCCTTCATGCGAGCGGAATCGAGCACACCGGCCATTCCGAGCACGCGTTCGCGTGGGAAACCGGTGGCGCGCTGCAACACCGTGCACATTGCATCCAGAGGATTTGACACCACAATGACGAGCGCGTTTGGCGCGTTTGCCTTAATCTTTTTTCCCACTTCACCAACGATCTTCGCGTTGATCGCTAAAAGATCATCGCGTGACATTCCGGGCTTGCGTGGCACGCCCGCCGTGACCACCACGATGTCCGAATTTTTCACAAGCGCCCAATCCGTTCCGCCGGAAATGTGAGTGCTGTAACCATACACCGTTCCCGCTTCAAGCAAGTCCAAACCTTTTCCGGCCGGCATACCACCGGTCTCCGGAATATCGATAAGAACAACGTCCGCCAAATTTGTAAGCGCAACGGCCTGCGCCAATGACGCTCCGACATTCCCAGCACCAACAACAGTTACTTTCTTTCGTGACATGAAGACTCCTCGCCCTAAGTTAACGAACGGGCCTTATTTAAATATTACTCGCACGGTCTGCGAGAATTTTTCGGCTTTTTTGGACGTGATTTCGAACGTCAAATTGTATTCCTTCTTTTCGTCGATGAAATGCGCTTCCATCGGCAACACAACGGACTTTCCGCCTTTAAGCGGGCTGAACAGCGCTTGGTGGTCGTAAATGAAAATAGGTTTCGGCACTTCGTTCAGCGTCGTCTGCCGACCTTGTTTCCAGAACGAAAGCTTTGGACTGGACATGAGCTTGAAAGAAAATCCCCACACGGGCGTCGTGCTCATATAGACGAGCTCAACTTTGAATTGCGACTTGCTGAGCGCGGACTTAAGTTCAATCGGTTCACGGCCGGGCACTTGGTCGTTGATTTTGAGAACCCAGCCTTCGCCCTTCAAGGGCTCAACGGGCAAGAGCGACGATGTGGTCCCGTCCGCGTTGGCGGCCGCGACACCCGCCGGCGCGAACGCAAGAACCGCTTCCGACTTTTTTCGATTCGCTTCTTGAAGAATAGGATCGGTGACAAGATCACCGAGGCGGAGCACCGCGAGATCAAGATCGTTATCGAGTCGCACGAGAACGCCGCGGCGCAAATCTTGCCCGGCTGGCGCGATCAAAATTGTTTTGCTGGCCGAAAGCGCGAATTGGGCGGATGTGAGCACTCCGTCCGAAACGACCGTGCCGATCGTCGCTTTCCCTTGTTTAACAGCCGCTTCGTTTTCATATACGAGCGCTATGTTCGAGGCGTGTGCCACGGTGGCGACCATCAAACACAACCAAAAACCGATGCGAGACTTCGTCATTTGTTGCTCCATTTTGCGGGCAGCGTCACGCTGGCCCGAAATTCAAATCCCTCGGCTGCTTCTAGTAATTTTGGAATTCGGTCGGGAGGATTGGGTATCTCTTTTTCCAACCGTTCGCGAAGCGCCGCCAAATCATCGAGAAAATCTTCAAGCGGCACATCTTTGAGGGATGCTTCCAACCCTTCACGAATTTTCCGCGCCACCGCCGGCGCGGCTCCGCCCGTTCCAATCGTGACGCGCAGTCTTCCTTTATCAAATACAGAGACATTTACCACATCGCAGTACGCGGGCTGGTCAATCGCACACAGCAGCACTCGCTTTTGGCGACATGCCGCAGCCACTTTTCTCGTGAGCTCAGCATCGGTCTTTGGGCAAAAGATCACGAGAAATTGATCTTTGATTTGGGACAGATTGAAATCCTTCGGTGCCACAACGGTCACGCGCGCTCCCGCATCGCGCAACCGCTGAGATTTTTCGTTGGCTTCGCGGTCGTCACCAATCACGAGACATTCTTTGTCACACACATTAAGAGCGGAAGGGAAATATTTATGTTTCGCCATAAAAAGAAAAGACCCAGCTCCGTGTTAGCGAAACTGGGTCTTCATCTGTTTTTAAGTGTTTGATTTACCGGAAGCTGTCGTAGAGGACGTTCCAGTCTTCGGATTTGAGTCCGAGTTTTTGTTTGGATGGTGCGCCGAATTCGTACGCCGGTTCGGATTCTTCGTAGACCGGCTTGTCGGTTTCGTAAAACACGCCGAGCGGAATACGATTTTCCCATTCCATCGATTTTTTCAGCGCCAATTCGAAGTTGTTCACATCGTGACCTTCATCTTCGAGTTTATACACCTTGTCACGGAACCAGGAGTACGTGTTCAATTTGTTGTACGTTACGCACGGGCTCATCACGACAACGAGCGAAAAACCTTTGTGTTTGATGGCGCGTTCCATAATTTTTGCGAGACCCGCACCGTCACCCGAGAAACCGCGCGACACGAACGAGGCACCGGCCATAAGCGCGACGCCTTCTGGGTTGAACGGAAACTCAAGGTTCCCGTTTGGTGTGGATTTCGTTTTGTGCATGCGCGACGTGGTCGGCGATGCTTGCCCCGTGGTCAAACCATAGATTTGGTTGTTCATCACGATGTAGGTGATGTTCACGTTGCGGCGCATCGCGTGGATGAAGTGTCCGACGCCGATGCCGAAACCGTCACCGTCGCCGCCCGTCGCGACAACGTTGAGATCCGGATTTCCAAGTTTCATTCCGGTTGCCACCGCGACTCCGCGGCCATGAAGACTATGGAAACCGTAGGAGCGAATGAATCCCGGCAAGTTCGACGAGCATCCGATCCCGGATACAACCATCAAATCTTTCGGCTGAATGTTGCAATTGGATGCCGCTTTCTGCAGTGCGCTGAGCACGCCATAGTCGCCGCAACCTGGGCACCAGTCGGGTGCCACTTTCGAGCGGAATTCCGCGAGAGGCGTTGTTGCTGTTGCTGTCGCTTCGGTCATAGAAATTCTCCTTACCTTGTGCCGGCAAGCTCGGCCACTTTGTTGTTGGTGGCTTTGCTGCTCATGCAATTCTCAACTTCTTTCAAGAGCCCTTCCAACGTGTAAGGCTCACCGTCATATTTATTGATGAAATGGTGCATTTGATAACCCGTTTCCATGCGAATGATCTTTGCCATCTGGCTCGTAAAATTCACTTCGATGTTGATGGTTTTCTTGGCCGCATTGAGCAACTTCGAGGTTTCATCAGCATGAATTGGCCACACGGTGCGGAAGTGGATGTGGTTAACGGATTTGCCTTTCTTCTCGAGCGCGAGGCGCACTTCTTCGATGATCTGGAACGTGGAGCCCCAACCCACCAGCGTCACGTCCGCGTTCTTTGCGCCGGTCACGATCGGGCCTTTCGTGTCTTTCTCAATACCGATCATTTTGCGCATGCGCTTGTTCATCATTTTGATGCGGATCTTTTCGTCCGTGAACACGTCCGAGATAACGATCCCTTCTTCATCATGTTCGTCCGACGCCGCAACGAAGAGCGTATTCTCCGTGCCCGGCAACGCGCGCGGCGAAACACCGCTCGGCGTGTCTTTGAAGCGCAAATAGTCGTCCGCGTTTTTCTCAACGTACCAGGCATCTTTGTCTGTTTTCGACGGGTCCGACGCTTTCCACGAGGTCACAATTTCGCCGCGTTCAATTTTGATGTTCGGGTTAACAAGTCCGTCGTCAATGGTTTCGGCGTGTTCGGAAAGGAAAAGGTCGGAGGCGATAATGACAGGGGTTTGATATTTTTCGGAGAGGTTCAACGCTTCAATGGTCGCGTGATAGCAATCATCAACGGTAATGGGAGCGATAATGGCTTTCGGATAATCGCCTTGACCAGCGCCGATATCTTGGAAGAGGTCGGCTTGTTCGGTTTTGGTCGGAAGACCGGTGGACGGGCCACCACGCATGACATGCGCAACAACACACGGTGTTTCGGTCATTGCTGCAAGACCAATGGCTTCGGTCATCAAAGCGAACCCGCCGCCCGAAGTTCCGGTCATTGAACGGCAGCCGACATGGCCAGCGCCAACCGTGGAAGCCATTGCAGCAATTTCGTCTTCCATTTGTTTCATAACAAGTCCGTACTTGGCACCGCGCGGCGCGAGCCAATGCATGATCGACGACGCTGGCGTCATTGGGTACGCGCTGTAGAATTTGCAACCGCCGGTCAATGCGCCGAACGCGATCATCGCGTTGCCAGTAGCAATGGCGCGCTTTTTGCTATCGCCTTTGAGTTTAATATCGAGAGGTTTGAAGTTGGCTTTCGCGAATTCCGCGCCTTTGAGCGCCACTTTGATGTTCTGGTCGGCAATTTCGCTTTTCTTCGAACCGAAAATGGATTTGATCGCCCCTTCGTAAGTGGCCCAATCCATTCCCAACACATACGCGAGCGCGCCGGAGTCGACGGTGTTTTGCATGACAGGGTTGCGACCGAATTCTTTGGTGAGTTCTTCTACGGGGATGGCGATAATTTGAACGTTCTTGCGGATTTTGAGGCCTTCAACTTTGATCTTGTCCTTATTAAAGATAATGGCGCCGCCTTCAAGAACCTTTCCTGCGTGCCGATCAATCGTGTCTTGGTTCAGCGCTACGAGCACATCGGGTTCGTCGCCTTGCGAGAGAACTTTGTCTCCACCACCAATTTGAACCTGGTAATAGACGTGGCCGCCACGAATTACCGACTGATAACTATTGTAGGCGAATACCCACAAACCCATGCGGGAAGCGGTCTTACAGAAAATATCTCCGGTGGAAGCAATACCTTCACCTGCAGCTCCACCTATCCAGACAACGGCGCGATCTTTTGTAGCCATAAGAAGTACGTCTCCTTGATTGTTACCCCTGATGCAAAACTTTCACCTTTGATGTGTTGATGATGGGTCCGTCGTTGGACCACGAGGGGAGGAAATTGTTGGGCCGGAAGCTAACAAAAAGCGGTGGGAAGTGTCAATTCGACGGAAAAACCGAATTTTTGGTGCGCTAAACGACGACGCCGAGGGAGGTTAGGGTCTCCCGAGCGTCGTCAAACATGGTGTCCAAGGCGAGCGTTTTTTGAAACTCATAAACCGCCTCGTCAACGTGTTCCGTTTCTAACATAACGCGACCGATTCCGTAATGCGCATCGGCCGAGTTCGAATCAATCGCAATCGCTTTCGAATAGTGCTCAAGCGCCAAATCCCATTGGCCCTGAGTGAAACATAAGTATCCCAATCCCAGATACGCTTCGAGGCATGCTGGGTTCAGTGCCAACGCGGTTCGATACTCGCGACGTGCGAGATCGTACTGATTGTCGATCGCGTAGGCATTGCCTTTCCGGACGGCGCGGTCCACCATGCTCGCAAGTCGAAGCACCGATTCGGTATCGAGGCCTTCCACTTTCTTGAAAAACGCGGGCACAGCCACCGGTTCGGGGGCTGGCTCGGGCGCTCCCACGGGTGGCGTAATAATAGGAGGAACAATGGGAGGCACCGCTGGCGGCAACGAAATTGGCGCTGGAATTCCGGTCACGATCGGCGCCGGTGGCGTTACGGGAGCGGGTGGCAACAGGGGCACCGGCGACACGACAGGGGCGGGCGGAACAGCAGGCGTTACCGGTTTTTGCTGAACGACCGGCTCCGGCTTTCCGGCGAAGGAATTTTCAGGAAGCACTGGGGCGACCGGTGGCGCCGTGCGCGGCGGAACCGGTGATGGCATTTGCGGTTTAAACGCCGGACCTTTTTCAGCCACTTCCTCTATAACGTCTTCAATGATGTTCTTCGTAACTTCAATTGACTCTGCTGTGATCACTCGCTTTGTCTTTTTCCGGAACCGACGCACAATCAGCAACAGGGGAATCCAAGCGAGAGCGCCAACGGCCGTCAGTCCATAGAGAATATTTTTGTTTTGTTCCTGCTTTTTCTCCGCTTGCTCCAGTTGCTTCGTAAACGTCTCGATTTCCGGCCGCTTCTTCACAAGCGGATGGTTGAAATATTTCTCCGCGCGGTCTTTCTGCCCTTCATCAAAATAAAGTTTCCCGAGCATATACACGGAATCAGGATTTTGTCGATCGAGCAACGTGGAAATGTGGAGTTCTTGAATCGCTTGCCCGCGCGCGCCGGCTTTTTCGTAGGCGACTGCGCGCGCGAAGTGATAATCCCCCATCTCCTTCCGCTGAAAACCTGACGGACGAGCGATCCCGGCAACCGCAGAAAGACTTGCTGTTTCCGTGGGGATCGTCGTTGGATCGGGTGGAACCGGGAGCGATTTTTCTGGCGCTGGTTTTGCAGGCGGCACTGCGGCCACGTCGGTTTTATCCGAACGATGGTGCCGATTTTTCTTGCGACGCTTTTCCACAGGAGCAGCGGGCGCTGCAGCAACCACGGGTTCAACTTTTGGTTCTTCTTTTTTTGCCACGGGCGCAGCCTTGGGCTCTTCACTCTTAACGACGGGCGCTGGGGTTGGCGCCGGGGTTCGTTTTGCCGCGGCCGGCGTTGGTGCCGGTGTGGGGTTCGCTGCCACGGGTGTTGGTGCTGGTGTTGGAGTGGCCTTCGCGGCGGCGACCTCGGATAACGGTTTTACCGGAGCAATTACGGGCGCGGATTGCGGAGCGGCGGTTGTTGCGGTGGCGGATGCTGCTGCGGCAGATGCTGAAGCCGCTTTACCTGTGGCGGGCACAACAGATTTTTCCGTCGCCGGAACCGGTGCTGATTTTGCGGCGGCCTGCGTTGCAGGCGACGGCGGCGGAGGGTTCGGCGCCTTGTCATTCACATAAGCAGGGTTCGGAATATCGGAAGGAATAATTTCGGTTTGAAAAAGTTTATCGGGCCGCTCTTGCCACTGTTTTAGCGTCTTCCCGTTAATGAACATGATCTTGTCTTTTTTAATTTCCAACCGTTCTTCTTTGTTCAAGATCACGAACGAATTTTCTGTTTCGGCAACGAGATTTCCCGCCTGAAGAGTACCGTCCTGCAAATAAATTCGCAGTTTTACTTCGGCCCACACAGAAATGGATCCAAAGAAAACCAAAAACAACGCGATTTTTATGGGGATTTTCCGACCTCTCCGCACCAAACAAGCGTGCCCGAAAACCGCTTCATTTTCAAGACGGAAAACGAGAAACCGCAGGCCGGAGCGTTGCAAGATGCGTCAAGACAGGCAACAAAAAATCAAATCCGTTTTGTCTTTAACGGACAATCAAGGAGATGTTTTATGAAAAAGTTCCTAACACTGATGCTTATTGGCGCAAGCTTAGGCATGTCGAGCCATGCATTTGCTGGCGCCGAAGTGCTCCCCCCTCACGGAGCAGCAGGAGGCGGAATAATTATCGGCGTTGTAGCGGCGGACTGTGATCGATTCCGCCAAGAACTTCAAACAATCAACGATGCGATCAAATCCGGCGATGTGTTCCTCCAGCAAGAGATCGCGGACGCAAGGAATTATGATAGTGACAATCTTGGTGTTCCTTTCGACATTTACGACCACCAAATCAAGATGATTGTTACAGTTCAAGCGTGCGAAAGTTTGGGACTTTAAGAGATTCATAAAAGCATAAAAGGGGTCAAGTCGCGACTTGCGACATTGATTCGGTCTCAGCAAAAATTCACACCGAAAAGCCTCGCGGATGTTCAACCCGCGGGGCTTTTCATTTATTCTGAGACACCAGCAGAAGCGTTAAACTCGATAGATAGTGGAGATTAAATAGCGGTCTTTAACCACGGGGCGTGGATGCCTATGATTTAGAAATAAAAGTGGAGCTGATCGGGATCGAACCGACGACCTCATCGTTGCGAACGATGCGCTCTCCCAGCTGAGCTACAGCCCCGTTGTTCCGGGCAGCCCCATCCTTACATAAAAAATCAAGCGGGACAGCCCCCAAAGTCTTGGGGAAGGGCCGTGATTATAATCTATTAACGCAACTTCTTACGCGCACAACTTTCTTCAGCGTCCATTCGTATCTTCAGCATGAACTATCTCAGAGCGCTTCACGAACATCCGGAACCGATCTTTGTATCTCTCGGCATTATTGTGGGAAGCATTGTTATCGGGCTTCTTTTGCAGGCAATGCTGACGCGGCTAGCGCAGCGTCAGCGGGCACGATCGCTTTTAACTTCGATCCTCGAAATTTTAAAAACCCATGTGATGATTTGGAGTGTTGTCGCTGGTGTCGCTTTCTCCCTGCGCGTTTTTCCGCTTTCGCTGCGCGCCGAGATTTTGGCCGATCGACTGAGTGCGGCACTCGTCATTTTGCTTCTGACCGCGGTGGCCGCGCACATTGCGAAAGAAGTTATTCCGCGCATCGCGAGCCGGCTCAATTTTCCGCTCCCGGCAGCAAGTCTTTCTCAAAACCTCGTCCAAGTGGTGGTCTACGTTTTCGGTGCGCTTCTTCTGTTGTCCAATTTTGGGATTGCGATCGGTCCCTTCCTTACGGCGCTTGGCGTCGGTTCTTTGGCCGTCGGGCTCGCGCTGCAAGACACGCTCAGCAATTTGTTTGCGGGATTTTATCTGCTCGCCTCACGGCAGGTGGAAATCGGTGACTATCTCGAACTGGAACGCGGCATCGGATACGGCACACACAAGGGATACATCATGGATATGGGTTGGCGTTCGAGCCGAATGAAAACTCTGTCTGGGCAGATCGTGCTAATTCCAAATTCGTTTATCACCCAATCGTACATTGTCTCGTTTCGCGAAAAAGGGGAGCTGCAAATTCCGGTGGAATTTCAGTTCGATGGAAAAACAGATTTGGCGCAAGCCGAACAAAGGCTATTGAATGCCGCCACTGAGGTATTCCGGCGTTTTTCGGTTCCCAACCCAGACAAACGCGCGATCGTGCGATTTACGACGGGGAGAGAGCCGATTCTAGCGACCGTGTTACTTCGAACTGCAACGGACACGGATCAATCACTGATCCAACACGAATTCCTGAAAAAAGCCAAAACGGAACTGTCCCGGGAACCAACAGCAGTGTAGGACGGAGAGGGCGGGATTCGAACCCGCGAGGATCTCGCGACCCTACACACTTTCCAGGCGTGCCGTTTCAACCACTCACGCACCTCTCCAAAATCTGCATGCACGTATTGTTTCTATCAGTTTTCGGACGGACCGGACAAATTGGCGGTAATCGGCTTTACTTGGACGTCGTCGATAAAACAAGAATTCTTATAGGTTCCATCCGACGAACAATAGATCCACAAAGAGGACTCGGCCTCCCGCGCGATAAATGCGAAACCATCCTCGAGCCATTCGGCTTTGGCAGAACTCCCCGTCGGCGATATCATCGGAATGGCGCCTTTGCTGTCATAAAAATAAATAAGGTCGCTGATTTTGGAATCCTCCGCCTTGAGAGATTGCGGCTTGTTTCCTAGCAAATCGGTTCGAACAATTTTGAAACGGATCAAGAAAGAATACAGCTTTCCCACTTCCAGATTCTTTACATGCGTGTTGATATTGATCAAATGATTCGATGTTTCGATCAACAAGCTCCGGTCGTCGGGATTGCGACTCAACGTGTAATTTGAGGTCGCAAATTTGTACTGCGCCTTACCGGGCCACGACGCGCTGGAATCGCCCCCCTCCCAGCCGGCCATGCCCTCTTTAAAATTTCCGTTCGCAATGTGCGTAAGACCGGTGTGCTCCGCTAACAGCGATTTGTCCCAATGAGCAAAATCCAAATAGGGATCCGCTCGGCATCGGATCAGATAGTATTTCTTGTCATCAGAGCTGACCTTTTGGCGGGATTCTTCGCGGAGCCGCATACCGTACGGAAATAAGGCGGGGTTTTTCTGTTCAATTGCGTTGCCATCCAAATCTTCGTCGACGAGGATAATGCGACTGTTCTCTTTCATGGATTCTTCAACATAATTGGTCACGCCTGCCGGGCCGGGCCCGAAGAAGGGATTTCCCCCCAACACCATCGGATTGTAGTCACAGAGCCAGAAGATACCAATGGTCTTGTATTCATCCCACAGCGTGACGTCCTCCGGCTTCTTGTTTAACCAATAAAAATTTCGAGAGGCGGATGGAGTTTGAAGCAGGGCATTTGCGCGGTACAGGCGGGAATAATAAGAACGGTCGGCGTACCCGTTTGCGGCATTTACCGGATACGCGGCAAACAACACAGACCGCATAAGCAGCGCGAGTCCAAATGCGCATCCAGCCATCCATTTTCGGTTTCCGGGATAACGATCGAACCCAACAATGACAAACCCAATCAACGCGATTGTTAGTGTATTTCTCGCCAGCAACGGCGCCAATTTCGTTAGTGAAACGAACGCCGAAGAAGCGGGAGAAATCGAGATCATAAGCGCGGCATAAAGAGACAGCAATCGGACCGGCGTTAACCTGAAATCTTCAGGAATAAGACAACAATAAAGCGTTAGCAACGCGAAAGGCACTGGCCACAAACGGAAAAACTCGCGAATCAACATTCGTGGAAAAATCGGACTTTTTGGAAGCAACCAGACGTTTGCGATACACAACATCAAATAAAGCGTCGCCGCAAAAAGAAACCACCACGCGACGATTCTTTGCCGAGAAGACTCCCGCTGCTGACGAAGCGTTACGATTGCCGCCACAAACGTGATCAACAACAAAGAATTCGAAATCGGTTGAAACACATCCGCAAAACCCGAAGCACGGTCGCTGTAATCAGCCTGGCTTATGGCAAACTGATTAATGAAGAAGAGGAAACGCCCGTTCAAAAACAAATAGTTGAACAACCCGAAACACAAGAAGCAAACCACGAAACCGTCCGCAAAATAATTAACGAAATTAAGAGTTTCCCGCATGGAAAACTTCTTTTGTGCGATCTTCTCAACAAAAAAATAAAGCGGACCGACGAAAAGAAGTGGCAACGCCGCGAAGTGTGAAAAAAAGGCGCATGCGGCGAAGAAACCGCTTATCATGGGCCGCGCTATTTGGTTCTCCGCCCGAGCAGCTTTAACGACAAAATAAAAACCCGCCAGGAAGAAAAGAATCATGTACCGGTTCAAATAGACATCCCCAAACGTTGGCAAAATCCAGAAATTTGTTGCGAAGAGAAGGGTTGCGAGCATCGCCTTCGGCTCGGGGGCGAAGAGCCGCGTGGTGAAAAACATCAACGTCAGAATACCCAAGCAGGAAATGAAATAAAGAAGATGGTGGGCCACCATGGCCGGAAAGACCTTGTAGAAAGGATAACTCAAGAAAATCATGGGAAGACGGTCCAATCGCCGGTCGTTCATGAGCACGTTGTGCAGAAAGTCGAAGTTTAGAATCGCGCCAAGAGCCTGGGCCGGATCCTGCTGCAACCCGATGTAAATAATGTTCGGATGGATCAGCAACGTCACAAACGGGTGAACAATCAGCAAAATGGCAAACAGGCTGCGATTGTTCCAGAAACGATTTTCTTCCATTACGCTGTGTGTTTTCGCGCGACGACAATGCGAGAAGGGTACGCAAAAATTGGGAATGGAAGTTTCGCGATTCCTATTCTTTGAAACAGCCGAGCGAGATAATTCAGTCGAAGCAACGTGAGAATTTTTTCAAGTGTCATGTATCGCGTGTCGCGTTTTGTCACGATGGGCTCAAAACCGAACCGCCCGAGGAGTCGCTCAATGAGAGAGGCTGAAAACGCGTAACAAACCGGCGGACGGAATAGAAAATAACGCGAGCCTTGCAGCTTCGCAATGATGTTCGATTGCATATCAACATAGTTGAACATAAAAATCCCATTGGGTTTAAGAACACGCTGTATTTCGCTCCAAATCTCGTCCTGATTCGGAATATTCTCGATGACATTGAACAACACAACAATATCGAACTGCTCGGACTCGTAACGCATCTTCTCAAATCTTCCGTGATCAATTCGCACATCGTAACGCGAGCGCGCAAAGGCAACAAATTCTGAAGAAATATCGCAACCAATCGCGTGATGACCATGATCATTGGCCACTTTAAGAAAGGTTCCGGTGGCAGGGCCGATCTTCAAAATACGAAGGCCCGATTGGCGCGGGAAATAGACGCTCAACTTTTTGTAGCGAAGGCGAGCCGTTGCCATGCGACTACGCTCGTCGCCAAAGTAATCCTGATAGCCCCAAATCCTCGCATTGCGTGCGTGGGCCGCACTGTAAAATACCGGGGCGTTGAAAAACCAGTTAAAAAAACGTTCGTTGGGAAGCGGCGTTTGTTTTATAAGGCCGCACCGACACTGTTGAAAAACCAACGGCAGTCCGAAATCGTGAGACTTCTGATAGACCTGATACGATGGGGCGCCACACAAAAAACAATTCTGCACGGAATCATTGTGGTCGTAATAATCCGGAGGAACCGACGTTGAAAGTTGGTCGAGCAAATTAGTTCAAACCCAATGTCTCTTTCACAATATATTGAGGCAATTGATTGATTGTTAGGAACAGACGTCCAAGATATTCACCAACCAAACCCAACACACAGAGCTGCATGCCACCAAGAAATGTGACCGCCACAATCAAAGAGGCCCAACCCGGTGGAATCGCATTATTGATAAGCACCGGGCCATGAAAATGCGTGTAAATAAAAAACAGGGACAGGAAAAACGCGCCCACCGACACAGCGAAACCGAGGAGCGAAGCCGCCCGCAACGGAAGAATCGAAAACCCAGTAAACATGTTAAGCCAAAGGCGAAACAATCGTGAGAGATCATAATTCGATCGACCGGCATAGCGCAGTTGATGTGTCACCCGCTGTTGCCCAATGGATTGCGTCTGACTGAGAATGATTCCATCCAAATAAGGGAATGGACCTTTGTATGTGAGAACCGAACGCACCAGGAAAGAGTTCATTGCCTTGAAACTGGACAAGTAAAGTGACTTTGGCTTGCCCAGAAGCCGCGTTGCGACCAAATTGGCGAACGCACTTCCAAGGCGCCGGAATAACGACTGCCGAATCTGGTCGTAGGTGCAGTAAACCACATCGTAACCTTCGGACAATTTATCCACCAGCAATTTAATTTCGGATGGCGGGTTCTGCCAGTCGTCATCAATGATGACAACCGCGTCGGCACGCACAAAACTCAACCCGCACATCACGGCATTATGTTCGCCAAAGTTTTTAGAGAGACGGACCCCTTTAACCAGGCCAGGAAATTTCTGAACTTTCTGCTCGATAATCTTCTGACTGCCATCGGTGCTGCCGTCGTTCACCAAAAGAATTTCAAATTGCGAATACACCTTGCCGTATTGGGCAACGAGCGTCTCAATTAAAGGCCCGATCGATACCTCCGCGTTAAGCACCGGTATCAACACGCACACCGACGCAACGGCGGGAGGAGGACTTCTCCTCGTCGCGTCCGAACTTTTTACTGTTTGCTGTGCAATTTCTGCAGATGGTCCCATAACGCCTGAATGTCCGCTGGATATCGTTCTGAAACAAAAGAATTGTTGTTCATGCCGGGCTTAACGTGTTCGTTTCTTAAAGCTTCGAATTTGTCATCGGAAATTGGATTTCCAAAAAACGCCAATGCGGGCTTCACTTCGCGAGAAAACATCGCCGGATCGAGCACGTTGTGATAACTCACAAATCGATGTGGAATGTTTTCGATATATTTTAAAAGTCGAACATTGTGGACTTTCCATAAATCGAGTCCCATGCGAAGACTAATCCAATTCCGTTTTTTCAATGATGAAGCCACTTGAATCGGCTCGCGCAGACATACCAGTATTTTTTCGGGGGTAGCGGACGCCTCTTTCCATGCCGGCAGCGTTAAACAAAAACGTGTTTCTTTAATGACCGCGTTCTTATACTTCTCTGCTGTTTGGAGAATGCGGTCCGACATCGACCGCGCTCGCCTTAAAATCGTCTTTTCGGATGGCAGAAAAAGATAAGAGAATTTCCAGAATGGCCCGTTGATTAGCGGAAAATTAACAGCGTGAATATCGGGCTGCTCAAAATACCCATCCGGATTCCATTTATCAGGGCGGTAAAAAGTTTTCTCATTTCCAAGGTTTGCACCCACCGCATGGAACAAACGGGCCACCATGGAGGTGCCCGAGCGATGCATTCCTGTAATAATTTTCATAAAGGAATGGTAGAAGATTTTTCGGAACGCCGGGAGAGCGGCACAATCACCACGGCCCGCTTCCTTCCAAAATCACTTCGACACCATTTTTTGTGAGCGGCACCGAAACCGATCGGCGATCGAACATCGCCGAACGACCGCGGCCGCGAACGGTAACACGCGACGCTTTTACGTTGCCGGCTTTGCTCAAGTAACTGTAAATTCGCCAGGCAAACAGGCTCGCTTGCTGTTGGTCAAGCGAAGCGGTTTTCTTCTGATGCGAATATCCGTCCAATTTCACGGTCGCCGCGGGATAAGCGTTCAACAAGATTGCCACCTCGCGCAGCGTATCCTTCCCAGGATCCGATAACTCAATTTTATTTTTCCGTGCAACGAACAAATTTTTTGAATCGAGCTGAACAATCAGTCCCATCGGCGTCTCGTTTACTTGGATCTCGTGCAGCGAGTGTTCGAGCATTTCGCGGGCGCTGACATTAACAGTTAAATTGGCGAAGTACGGAGCACTTTGATTACCGGCCTTGTCCCACGCCTGAAACGCCACGCGATAGCGTCCCTGTGGAACCAGCACGCTCGTGTTGCGATCCGTGCCATCCCACGCAACGTCATGCACCGGCCCGCTCGACGACATTACGGTTACGGTTCGCCCGGTTTGATCCAGCACCTGAACGATCCACCGCTCCACCGGCGAATCGTCGAATACGCGAGGCGTCATTGCGATCGCTCCGTTGGCTAAAAAACTCTTGTCAAAAACGGCGGTTGAAAGGGAAAGCGTTACTTGGGGTGGTTTTCGGTCCACAACCACTGTCTGTTCGGCGACAACTTCGGATCTTTTTCCGCTCACCGTCAACTTGGCAACGTAGGCACCATCGGGGACGATCTGATCTTTTTTATCGTTGCCACTCCACTTAATCAGCGCCGGGCATCGAGCGCCGCTCAGCCTCACTATGCGCCGATGACGTTTTGCTTCCGATATATCAAGTGTCCAACGCGAACCTTCGGCTTGCGATTTCAATACCGGATAAAAAAACGTTTGGTCTTGGAGTCCGTCACCGTCGGGGGAGAAATAGGCGGGGTCCACCCGCAGCTGAAGCGTGTTGATCTCTGTCTCAGCGGATGAAATGCGGGCAACGGCAAATGTCGCGAATACCAATATGATCGCTGCGATATTTTTTTTCATTGTAAGAGTCGCGGGGTCGTTGAGTCCATAAACGATAGGTCCTGGACCATAGACCATTTGACTGACCCGGAGAGGGTGGGATTCGAACCCACGAGAGTCTTACGACCCTACACGCTTTCGAGGCGAGCCCTTTCAACCACTCAGGCACCTCTCCAATACGCTTACGGCGCACAGTCTATGGCCTATAGATATGGACCATGGACGATGTACAAAATTATTTTATGCGCTGCTTACCAGCGAATTCTTTGCGGAGCTCACGGTCAACGGTTCGGCGCTTGATTTCATCGCGACGGTCTGGCCCACGCTTTCCTTTTGCGAGCGCGAGAACAATTTTCGCTTTCCCACGCTTGTTGAAATAAATTTCTAGCGGCACGATCGTGAGACCTTTGACCATCGTTCGTCCCATCCACCGCAGGATTTCTTTGTGGTGCAACAACAACTTGCGCGTCCGCACCGGATCTTGAGTTACATGCAACGACCCCATGTTGTAGGGCGCAATGTGAACATTCCACAGAAAGGCCTGTTCCCCATCAACGCGGGCGAATCCATCCTGAAGGCTCGCGCCTCCGTCCCTCAGCGATTTCACTTCGGGCCCCGTCAACACCATTCCTGCTTCCAATGTCTCAATGATCTCGTATTTGGCGGAAGCCCGGCGGTTGGAAGCAACAACTTTGCGGGAATCTTTTTTGTCTTCGTCTCTCTTCATCTAGCAATCGAAATTTTGCGCAGGACAGGATTTGAACCTGCAAGGGCTTTCGCCCACCAGCTCCTGAGGCTGGCGTGTCTGCCGTTCCACCACCTGCGCATAAAATTTTGTTGTTACGATCCCAAAACAGCGGACACGCGGTCCAAACCTTCTTGGGCTTCTTCGTATTTCGCTTTCGCTAGCAACGCCGCGCGGTATTCGTTGGCAGCATCGAGCGGTTTGTTCATCGCTTCGTAGCTGCGGCCTCGCCAGTAATAGGCTTCGGCGCATTGCGGCGATTTTTCCAACGCCTCTTTCGAAAGCGCTAACGCATTCTTATATTTCTTTTCGCGAAACCGCAGCGCCGCGGACTCAACCCACGGATACGGTGAATGCTTCTCTTGTTTCATCCAAGAGTTAAGAACCCGGTTTGCTCGTGATTTGTTTCCGGCATCCCAGAGACTCTCAATTTCCAAGACCTTCGGATGATCCTTAAACGCCACCTTCCCATCAGCGGGGACCGCTGCGTGGGATGGCTCCGTTATCGGATTGGAATCGACAGGGGTGCTAAAAGCCTCTTCTGCACACAACGGCAAAACTCCGGTGAGCACGAGCATCAAACAACATCGATTGAAAGACAACAAGACAGTGCGAAACACGACGGGGATTATAGCACGGGCAATGAAGTGGGTTGGTAATTAGGCGGCTTCGGCGCGGCGTTGTTTTTCAAGGACGTGCCGGCAGGCTGTCACGGTACGGCGAGAAATCTTCAGTTTAAATCGTTCTTCAATCTTGCGAGCCAACGCCATATCGGTTACATGGGGGCTGCCTTCGCCGGCGATGCGGCTCATCACTTCGAGAATTATTCGGCGCTGCCCTGGCATCAGATTCAATAAAGCCACTTCTCGGTCCCACGGCAGCAACACGCTCTTTGAAGCCAGCACGCGACTGATCGTGCTTGGCGCAAACTGCAGATGGGCCGCGACCTTTCGGAGCGATACCGGGCTCATTTTCGTGGGATCCTGGGTCTCAAAATATTCTTTCTGTGCCTTGAGCAGATAATCAATCACGCGCCAAAACGCCCCTTGCTTCATGTTCGAAAGCTCCAAAATTCCCACGTACTTTCGCAAACGCGCCGCTGCGGCCCTGTCCAATTTTTTTGATCTTTGCCAACGCCGCAGAGCGTCCCGATCGATCTCGTACATACCACGCGCCAGATGCGGAGAGAAAAAAGCGATCGAGAATGTATGGTCCTCGTTTTGAACGATTCGTCCTATTAATGTGGGGCGAGCGAGCTCCGACGGCTGAAGATGCGAGGGATGATAAAACTCGGCTTGAACGGACATATCGACTACGAACTCCTGAACTTGTTTGGCCTCGTCCATCGTCAGACCGCAAATTCCAGCAATATCTTCTGCCGTTTCACTTCCTTCGCGGTACAAGAAGTGCTTCTCAAAATTCTCTTGCCCGATTTTTTCGATGATTGTGAGCAAATGCTTTTTCTGCTCGAGCAATGCCTCAGGAGAAAGGCCACCGCCTCCGGCAACGTCGACGTCTTGGCTGTCATAGAACTGCCCGGCAAGACCGGTGCGGGCGAAGCGTTTAAATTTAATGATACGTTTGCCCTCGGCGCGAGCGTTTACCAACTCTTGAAAAAGCGTATCGTGTTCAATATCGGAAACCAGTTTCGCCCATTCGGATTCGGGCATCTTGATGGCCTGTGCCATTTTGACGCGTCCCACCAATACGGTTCGTTGAATCACGTTTGGCGAGACGGTTTGTTTGAGGTTCTGCTTGATGTCGGCCATGCCATTGCTTAACAGCAACGTCTCGGCCTTTCAAGGGGAAAAATTCCCTCTCGAATTTCTATTTTCCAATGCTAATGCTAGATTTTGCCGTCGGTTTTGTCCCCGTAGCTCAGTTGGAAGAGCAACAGCCTTCTAAGCTGTGGGTCGCAGGTTCGATTCCTGCCGGGGACGCACTATTTCTTGATTTTTCGCAGAAGAGATGGAACAGCGGAAAATGCTTTGGCGCGGTGGCTGATTTTGTTTTTGACGGAGGCGCCAAGTTCAGCGAAAGTTTTTCTGTATTTCGGAACCATGAAAATTGGGTCATAACCAAAACCGTGCATACCCCGCGGCTCGACTGCAATAGCTCCTTCAATCCGTCCTTCCACACTGACCACGGCCCCTTTCGGTGTTGCGAGCGCGGCCACGCAACGAAACGAGGCCTGGCGCCTGCTGGGTGCCACTTTTTTCATAAGCCTCAAAATTTTTCGGTTGTTGTCGTCAAATGTGCAACCCGGTCCGGCGAATCGCGCGGAATAAACCCCAGGTTTTCCCCTCAGCGCCTTTACGAAGAGCCCTGTGTCGTCGGCCAACGCCAATCGGTTTGTGTGCTTTGCAACTTCGCGCGCTTTCTTCCCCGCATTTCCTCGCAGCGTGTTTTTGTCTTCTACGGTTGGCCGGCGTTTCGGAAACGCGTCGAGCGTCATCACTTTTATTTTGATCCGCGCCTTGCGCAGAATGGCTCTGATCTCGGTCACCTTGTGTTTGTTGTTTGTGGCCAACACAAGTTCGTCCAATGGGAAGGAATTCATTTACGTTTTGCGGACAAAGAACCGAGTGTTTTCTTTTGGTGCTGCACAATACGGCGAATCCCGCGGTGCGCGATCCGAATTAAATTTTGGAGATCATTTTGCGAAAACGGACGCCCTTCGGCGGTGCCCTGGATTTCGATAAGTTTGCCGGAGCCGGTCATCACCACGTTCACATCGGCTTCGGCATCCTTATCCTCTTCGTAGCACAAATCCAAAACGGGGCGTCCTTTGTAAATCCCGACCGAAACCGCTCCGACAAAGTCGCGCAACGGCCAAGCGGGCAAAGCTCCTTTCCTTTCCAGATGCCGAAGCGCCTGAACGAGCGCGATAAAACCACCGTTAATTGAAGCGGTTCGCGTGCCCCCATCCGCTCGTAAAACATCGCAATCAATTGTGATCGTGCGGGGCCCGAGTTTCGAGAGATCCACGACGGCGCGCAACGAGCGACCGATCAAACGAGAAATTTCCTGCACGCGCCCGCCGCTCGTGACTTTGCTGCGCGGGCTACGTCGCTCTCCGGCGCGTGGGAGCATGGCGTATTCGGCGGTAATCCAACCGGTCCCCTTTTCTTCCGCGTGCTTCGGCGCGCCGTCTTCGACGGTCGCCACGCACACAACCTGCGTGACGCCCATGGTGACAATGCACGAACCTTCAGCATGCGACAAAGGGGCCTTTTGATATCGGAACGGACGCAATTTTGTATTCGCCTTTTTCAATTCGTAGAAAAATCGCTGCCGAACATAAAATTATTGCAGGACATTTAGGAAGCAACTTTCGAGATAGATAATACCAACCATTAACGCAAAAATCTGAAGAATAACCGGCGTCATTGCGCGAATCCATTGGAAAGGAGTGTACGCTGGATTTACTTCCTTTAGAATAAACGCGTAAGCAACAACCGATTGAGCCGACCCAATATGCGTCCAACATCCGCCCGCCGCATAACCAGCGATCTGCGCCATCGAAAACAGGTGAAGCACAGTTACGTCCAATCCGTGTAACGCACGGCTCGCAAAATCGGCGACAACGTTGTTATCGAGAAGCGCGGACAACAAACACGCGGCAGTGAATTGGACAAACGCCATCACGCACGTCCCAAGAGACTCTATTCCGTTATGCAACCACACTGACATTTCTTTGAAAAAACCAGACTTTTGCAGCAACGCAATTGAAAGGAAAAGAGGAAAAAGAAACAAATATTCTTTGTATTCGTGGATCGCTTCGCGGATCGCCAATTTCCTCATTTTTGGAACGCCGGCGATACCGATGAAAGCGACAGCAAACCCGCAAACCGAAGCCAAAAAAAGCGGAATTTCGTGATTGATCCCATGCGCAATCAAAAGGCTCACGAATGGAATGAACGAAATGTAACCAATCGCCTGCGCTCGAATCCGTTTCGGCTTGGTTTCAAGAAATGCAGGAGATTCGGATGACGCCTGCGTTTTTTCTTCGTGCGCCGTGTCCGCGAGTTGACCGTAATGCGCCACGTGATAAAACCGGCGATCGGCAATATCTTCATCAACCATCGACATGTTGATTTTTTTCTTCGCCAAGCGCTTCCTCAGATTCCAGAAAACAATTCCATACGTGCCAACAGCCACGGGCAGGCAGTAGCGAATGAAAAACCCATTGGTAAGAAACGGATCCAGATTCGCTTTCATGATCAAGTTCGGCGGCTCGCCGTAAGCAAGCCACATGCCGCAGACCGTCGTGATCACGGTCGAAATAATTACCGCAAAAATAACGCCTTCGTCCTCAGCCTTCGCTAAAAACAAAATGATCACAAGAGTCCGAATCATAAGCCCGATCATCGAAACGCCGTCCAACACCCCCGACGCTACCGAGACGAGCGCCGTGAGGAACGCTACGGTCGGCAACACCGCTCCCTTATTTTTTCTGAGCACCGCGAAGCTTACGGACTCCAAGATTCGAGTTTGCGCGATGACGCAAACAAAAAAGGTCAATCCGAGGATGAAAAGCATGGTATCGGCGTGAATCAGTTCATCGAGACCATGAAGAGTGAACAGATGGTGACGCATGAATTTAAATATGGCAGTGGCACCCTCCGCGTGAAGCTCCGACCGCAAAACAGAAGAAGGCCACCAGCCGGTCGCAAAACTCGCGGCGATAACCATAATAGCGCCGTAGGTGAGCGCGTTCTTGTCGAGCTGGTATTTCGTCGAACCAAAAACGAATAGACAAACAATCGTTAATAGAACTTCTCCACCAATGAAGGCGGGCGAAACGGGGATTCGTGAAGCCAAAATGACAGCGGCGAGCACCGCACATCCAATCAAAAATTTTTTCGAAGATAACTGGACCATGAGCGAATGACACTTCCTTTTTAGTTTTGCCACCGGAGAACCCGCCCTTGGTTTCTCCGTGTAATACTGAGGGAACGACATTGTTCCAGGTTGGCTTAATGTGAAGACATTCGTATAGCTTATTTCACGGACATGGCTCAATGCGAATCGGTCGCCGTTCGCTACAAATCAGTTGATGGGAATTTTACAGGTTGGAATGGCCGGTCATTGGCCCTGCGGAGGCGCTGGGATGGAAGGACCCAAGGCACCGTTCTGCCTTGGGTCCTTTTCCCATTGTTAACTTTTAGTTGAGAGCTGAATCTCCGGCTTCGCCGGTACGGATACGCATTGCATTATCGACAGAGGTCACGAAGATTTTACCGTCTCCGACTTCGCCGGTTCGGCACACTTCCGAGATCGTGTCGGTCAATTTCTTGACTTGAGCGTCCGGGACGATGAGTTCAATCCGAATCTTGGATAAGAAATACTCTTTGTATTCTGTTCCTCGAAACTGATGACTGACCCCACGCTGCTTACCATGGCCTTTAATTTCGCTCACCATGATTCCTGGATATCCCACTTTTTCTAACTGTTGGCGAACAAGATCCAACACTTCCGGCCGAATGACTGCTTCTATTCTTTTCATAGGATCTCCTTATGCGCCGATCGTGAGCTCGGGGTACGCTGACCCACCATGCTCATGAATGTCGATTCCTTGCAATTCTCCTTCTTTAGACACACGGAGCGTGCCCGTCAATTTGACGGCGTACATGAGAATCAGACCCAGAATTAAAGCGGATCCGCCAATCAGTCCATTACCAATGACCTGCGCCACCAATTGATCGGTACCGCCGCCGTAGAACAGACCTTTAATAACAACGGACGTATCCGGGCCCGTCGCGCTCGGCACACCGTATTGACCCGTCGCGAAGAGACCAAGAGAGAGCGTGCCCCAGATTCCATTGATACCGTGCACAGGGAACGCACCGACCGGATCGTCAATGCGAAGATACTCGAGAACGTCGGTTCCAATTACCACGAGGACACCGGCCACCGCGCCGATCACAATTGAACCGGCCGGAGAAACCCAATAACAAGGACAAGTGATCGCCACGAGACCCGCGAGAATACCGTTGCAGGTCATGCCGCAATCCCAGATCTTCGTGCGTGGATAAACATAGAAGAGCGCCACAATTCCACCGGTGACCGCGGCAAGCGTGGTGTTGCAAGCAACGCGACCGATACCAATGTAATCCATTGCGGAAAGCGTGCTTCCCGGATTGAACCCGTACCATCCAAACCACAGGATGACCGTTCCCACGGCTGCGATCGTCATGTCATGACCCGGCATAGGGCCGCCACCGTCACGCTTGAATTTGCGGCCAAGACGTGGACCAAGGGCAATGGCTCCAGCCAACGCGATCATTCCACCGATCGTGTGAATCACAGTCGATCCTGCGAAATCGCGGAACGCCACAGGATGAATGCTGGCCAAAAATCCGTCCGGTCCCCACGCCCAATGGCCGAGAATTGGATAAATGAATCCGCTGACGATAAAGCTGTAAAGCAAATCGCCAATAAATCCGGTTCTTCCAACCATCGCTCCCGAGGTAATGGTGGACGTACAGTCGGCAAACGCAAATTGGAATAAGAAGAATGCCAATGTAGCGACGCCGGTCGTCCCATACGTTTCGGGAATACCGTGCAGGAAATAATATTGATTTCCAATAAACCCGTTTCCAGAACCGAACATCCAAGCAAAACCCCAAGCCCAGAAAAGGATACCGCACAAGCAGGTGTCGATAACACCTTCCAATAATATATTGATCGTCTCGCGGCTTCGCGCGAATCCGGCCTCCAACATCATGAAGCCCGCTTGCATGAAAAACACAAGGAAGGCGGTAATGAGCGTCCACATTGTGTTAAGCGGGTTGATATACGCTGGCGTCTCCGGAGTGGCTGCGGCGGGAGCCGGAATCGCCGGCGCCTCTGCGACCGGAGCCGTAACGGCGGGCTTATCTTCTGCCCATACTTTCGAGGCCTGATACGGTCTCACCAAGTTGTACATACCGAACAACAAAGCGACCGCAATTAGTTTCGCGCCGAGAAACGCATAAAACAGCTTACGTTTCTCCGGCTTCTTCATTTCTTTGATGAATCTCTTAATTACATTCATTTTTAAACTCCTTTGCCTTGTTTGGACAAAAAAAAAGCGTTCTCGCCAATTAATGGCTGAGAACGCCTTCGTTCCGACACTGCGATGCACACGTCACGGTATGCGCAAATCTTTTGTACCCGCCGTTGGGTACGCGCTGACTCTAGTATAAGCAAAACGCTGATGTCAACCAGAAGATTTTCCTAAAAAAAACCGGCCCTCCCGCATACGCAAGAGGACCGGTATTTTACGGCTGATGAAGAACGACTTAGTTCAGAGCGCTGTCTCCGCGCTCTCCCGTTCGAATTCGAACGGCTTCCGCTAAGTTGGTGACAAAGATTTTTCCATCTCCAATCTTGCCGGTTTTCGTCACCTTGATAATCGTGCTGATGATGTCTTCGGCTTCTTTGTCCGCAACCACCAACTCGATTTTCACTTTTGGTAGCAGGTCCACCTTGTATTCTTGGCCGCGCCACTGCTGGCTCACACCTTTTTGTTTCCCGTGACCTTCGATTTCGGTGACCATGATTCCTGGATATCCTTTCTGTTCGAGCGCCGACATAACACCATCCAAACTGTCAGGTCGAATTACCGCTTCTATTTTTTTCATGACAAACTCCCTTCTCGTACACGTGATGGCGCAACGTTCGTCTGAGCACTCATCATAACTGGAATGGCGCTATGAGACGCCTTTTTTGAAACAAACTCCGGATAAGCCACCTGTCCGTGCTCGCCGATATCCAAACCTTCAATTTCTTCTTCGAGCGATACGCGCAGGCCGTAGGTGTATTTGATCGCAAGAAACGTAATTAATGAGGTAACGAAAACGAACGCACCGACAGCCACGACACCGGTCAACTGCGCCATAAGAAGCTTCGTTCCCCCACCAAATAAAAGTCCGTTTCCGGTTGTGTTGGGCATAAACTGGTCCTGCGCAAAGAGTCCCACGCAGATCGTTCCCAACACACCGCAACCCAGATGCACGGCAAGCGCGCCAACCGGGTCGTCGCATTTAATCTTGTCGAAAAACACGACGGCGAACACCACAAAGATTCCTGCGATTGCGCCGATCACAAACGAACTTCCAACGCTCACATAAGCGCAGGAAGCCGTAATTCCGACGAGACCGGCCAAACAACCATTGATTGACATTCCGAGATCTGGCTTACCAAGGTACAACCACGATGTGATGGTGGACGTGAGCAACGCCGCAATAGCAGCCGTGTTTGTGGTGACGCAAATTCGGGCAATGTCACCAGCGACAGCCGCCATTGTCGAACCCGGATTAAACCCGAACCAGCCCAACCACAGCACAAAAACACCAATGACCCCGGAGGTTAAGTTGTGGCCCGGAATGGCATTGACCTTTCCGTCGCTTCCAAATTTTCCAAAACGGGGACCGAGAACAATGACGCCCGCCAAGGCGGCCCATCCACCGACCGAGTGAACCGCAGTATCGCCGGCGAAATCCCAAAATCCCATTTTCGCGAGCCAGCCCCCCCCCCATATCCAATGACCCGTAATCGGATAAATTACGCCGACAAGCACCAGTGTGAATAGAATAAAAGCGCCGTATTTGATTCGTTCGGCAACAGCACCCGAAACAATCGTCGCGGCGGTTCCTGCGAACACAAGCTGGAAGAAGAACTTGGCCCAGAATGGAACTGTGGTCCAGGAAATAGCACTGTAAACACCCTTATAAAGGTCTCCGGCTGCCGGGCTGTTATCCGCACCGGAAGCCAACCAAAGTCCCTTCAGTCCGATGAAACCGGTGCCATCACCAAACATAAAGCCCCACCCGATCACCCAAAACGCGAGCGCCGAGGCAGCGAACACAATGAAGTTCTTGGAAAGAATATTGACGCAATTTTTCGCGCGTGCGAAACCGGACTCAACAAGCGCAAAACCAAGATTCATGAAAAACACCAACATACCGGTGATGAGCACCCAAAGCGTGTCCATCACAACTTTGTTGTCGGCCACTTTTGCCTGTAAGTCGGCGATCTGACTGGCCGTATCAACGACAGCCGCAGCCGCCGCTTCCTCGGCGTGCAACGTCGGCGTCCCGAGCAACCAAAGACCGCCGACAAACAACGTGCTTAACAACAACTTCTTCGACGTAAACATCTGTTTGTCCTCCCTGAAATAAAAAAGGCGCTCTCATAAGTTTTGATTATGAGAACGCCTTCGTTCGATTTTTTGATGCATACGTCGTTGTATGCAGTCTGAAACGGGAGGCAAGATAGCGAAATGGAGACGCGTTACGTAATTATGATTAATCCCTTATTTTTAATAAGCAAATCGCCTAGTGAGGCACACCCTCGCTGTGGACCCAGTGAATCGCGTGCTGCACGAGTTCCGAGTTTGTGTTCATCTTTAACTTCGCTCGAATATGCTCGCGATGCGCTTCGACGGTTTTCATACTGATATCCAAACGGGAGGCTATCTCCTTCGAACTGTGTCCCTGGCCGATCAACCGCAGCACATCAAGCTCACGGTTCGTCAGTGCGTCTACAGACGACACCGGCGAGGATCCGCCGGCGCCAATTTTCTGAAGCAAATATTCGTTGAATTCTTCGCTCACGTATGTTTGACCACTTAAGACGCGCCGCAATGCGGCGATTAAATTATCGCCGCCATCCTTTTTCATGATGTATCCGTTCGCGCCGGCGCGTAGCGCACGCTCCGCGTAAAGATTTTCTTTAAACATGGAGAGCACAATTATTCGTATCTCTGGAAATTGAGCGCGCAACTCCTTGGTGAGATCAATACCGCTCATTCCCGGTAACGCAACATCCACAATAACGAGATCGGGCTTAAACTCTTTTACCTTTGCGATAGCCGATTCGGCATCGGCCGACTCGCCGCAAACCTCAAGTTCTTTGTCCCGTTCAATGATCCATCGCAAACCATCACGAACCACCGCATGATCATCAACGATAAAGATTCTGCGTTTTGGTTTCTCACCTGCTTTCATTTAAGGCTCCTTTCGGGATTTCACACACAACGAGCGTGCCACCGTTCGGCCGTGAACGAAACTTTATTTTTCCTTGAATTACGCGAGCGCGGTATTCCATCATTTTTATACCCATTCCTTTGCGCATCGCCACGTTTCCAATGCCAATTCCGTTATCGGCGATACTCAGCATGATCTTGTTGTCGCGTTCGAAAAGTCGAATATGAATTCGACGAGCGTGGCCACTCTTGAGCGCGTTCATAACCGCTTCTTGGGCAATACGATACAAATGATTCGTGAGCGCCCCGTCGTCGAAAGAAATTTGTTTCAGAAGAAGGAACCTACAAACGACCGAATACACGGCCGAAGTTCTCTCCGCCAACTCATGGAGCGCGGCCGTAAGACCATGCGCCTCAAGCTCCACCGGATAAAGCCCACGCGAAACAGTGTCCACATAGGACAACGCCTCGCGCAGCTGAGATTCGATGGTGGCAACTCTCTCGGCGTCGGGAATTGATTGCTGCGTTAGCGATTCCCGCAACGCGCGTGTCATAAATTTTACTCCGGCGAGAATTTGCCCCAGACCGTCATGCAAATCTTGACCAAGCCGCCGCTGCTCCCGGTTGCTGATGTCCAAGAGCGCTTTTTCGGCCTCCAACCGATGCGCCACTTCATTTGTAAGGACCTCGTTCGCGAGGTATAGCTCTTTGGTGCGTTGCTCAACCCGCAATTCGAGATCGTGACGCGCCGCTTCAAGCTGAGCGTTGGACCGCTTCAACTTCCCGCTAAGCGAGCTCGTCAGCAGGGCGACCAGTTCGAATATCACGAGACGCCAAAAGTCGGTACCACTCATTGTGAAAGCCAGGATCGGATGCAAGAAGAAATAATCAATCAGCAGAAATGACAGAGTTGCAGCCACAACACCGGGCCCACGCCCACCGTACCATGCGCTGATGACAACAGCCGCCTGAAAGAATTCAAAGAAATGCGTGTCAAACAACGGCCGCAGGCCCTGCGTAAAAAAATACGCCACACCGCACGAGAGAAAGGCCGTGCCATATTTAAACAGGATGTCCAAAGCTTTTGACCGAATCACAGTGCGGCCATTCTAACAGCTCTGAAAAGCAGCCTTCCAGCGGACACCTCAAGATTCGGGAAGACTGTGACAAACGGGTGGCAAAATGAAGGCAAATCGATGACAAAATAATCCGGTTGATTTTCCGACGTAGACCAGGCATATATTTCCTGTAGCCCTATGGAACAGTTCCGCTCGGAGGTTGGACATGGACGCGCTTAAATCAAAAGTACTCGCCATCGATGACGACGAAGCAATTCTGATGTTGTTCGACAGCATCCTGCCAAAAGAAGGATTTTCGGTGGTTTCCACGCCGCGCGGCGGAACCGGCATCACTATGGCACACGATGAAAAACCCGACCTTATTATTCTAGACCTTGGATTGCCAGACATTCCGGGAATGGAAGTATGCCGCGTCATGCGGCAGGACCCAGCGATTCGGCACATCCCGATTCTCATGCTTACCGCTCAAGCGAACGTCCAAGACAAAGTCAAAGGATTGGAACTCGGCGCGGACGATTACCTGCCCAAGCCGTTCGAACCAAAGGAATTAGTGGCCCGGATTCGCGCAATTCTACGTCGCACGTTACACGAAAATCCGGCCGAAAAAATTCTCGAACGTGCGAACGTGCGTATTCTCGTCGATCAGATCATGGTGGAAGTGGACGGCGTAGCCAAAGGACGGCTTACCAGAAAAGAGTTCGATTTGTTGTATGTGCTGATGAAGAAAAGTCCACAGGTGCTAAGCCGCAGTTATTTGGTTGAAACCGTTTGGGGCACCGACTATCCGGTGACGGACCGCACGGTAGACGCCACAATCAAACGTCTTCGGCAGAAACTGGGACCCGAAGGCGCGAAACACGTGGTCACAATCGAAGGCTTTGGCTACAAGTTCGAGTAACTCAGATAGCCGACTTTCTTTTCTTAATCAAAAACTTAACCAAGAAAATCGCTGCCACAAGAACCGACACAATCGTCAATGGGCCCAAAGCGTGAGCCAGTGCTTTTGTAAGGCCTTTTTCTCCGCCAACGAGGATAGCATCCCACAAAGAATGAGACAGAAAACTCACGATCGTCATCCACGGCAACAATCCAACCATCGTTCCGAACAAAAAGTCCCGGTGTCTCACTTCAGAAAAGCCAAGAGCGTAATTCGACACGATGAACGGTGGTATGCCGACCAACCTAAGAATTAAAACGGTTCGAAAACCTTCCATGTCGGCCACCTTGTCAAACGATGGAAATCTGCGCACAAGAAATTGGTGCACCGCCTTGTGGCCAAAGGTGCGTGTTACCATGAACGAAAGCCACGCTCCGGCCGTTGCGGCCAGTATATTTAGCGGAAGCGCAATCCAAAACGGGAACAGGACACCACCGGCGATTGGAAACGGTGTAATAGGCAGAAACATCGTGCCAAATACAAAAATTACGTAGTAGCCCACGGATAACCAGAAATTGGCTTGCGCCAACTGCACAAAGTGGATGAGCGAGTTTAACAACGGTCGCACTCACGAAGGATCGCGAGAGCTTGATCCACGTGGGATTTGGGGCTGAACTGCGAATTGAAAACGTGCCGCACCTTTCCCTGCCGATCGATGATGTAGGTCACGCGGCCCGGGATGAAACCCATGGTGGCTGGCACACCGTATAACTTTCGCACTTTGTTCTGTTCATCGCTGAGAAGCGTGAACGGCAAACGGTATTTGGCAGCGAATCGAACATGTGAATCTGGATTATCCGAACTGACACCGATCACCTCGGCACCCTTTTCTTTGAAAATCTCGTACTGATCTCTGAATTCGCACGATTCCGCAATACAGCCGTACGTATCATCCTTCGGATAAAAATAAAGGACGACAGACTTTTTTCCGCGGAAATCGCTCAAACGGACTTTTGATCCGGACTGAGACGAGAGTTCAAAATCCGGCGCGATGTCACCGGTTTGGATTTCGGAATGGAAGAGTTTTTTGAGTTTATTGAGAACGCTTGTCATGGAGTCCTTATGATTTGTCCCACTTCGCCGTTGGCTACGCGGGACAGTCTTCGCCTTTATTAATTTCGCTTCGCTCCGAACGATGCTCGACTGGCCTGCCAGGCGTAGCACTACATCCTTATTAAATTAATTAGGTTGTAGTGCGAAGACTGGAGGTGGCGGGAATCGAACCCGCGTCCGATGGGGCATTTGTGTTGTCGCTACAGGTTTAGCCTCGTCTTTTATCTCGCCGCGTCGTTGTCACGAGACAGAACCGCGGCACGGCCAGCCTCGTTTGATTTAAGCCAATTGGGACGAGACGCGCCCAACCAACCGATCCCGGTAATGGCGTTCTGTCCCGATACCGGGCGTTTCGGGCAGAACGTCACAGCGTATTAGGCTGCGAGAGCCATCTCTTGCGAGTTGGCAGTTACTAGTTTGGCCGACTTGATAACGGGGCCGTCGACCAACCCCGACCTGCAACAATCACTCACACAACCACCGTCGAAACCAGGTCACCCCCGGCCTTCGCTCCTCACAGACGTTCGGAGCTACGGCCGGCAAGCCGGGTGTTCGCTCCGAACCAACGCAACTTTAATAAGAGGCGAAGGCCGCCCCCCGTAGCTAGCTTCAGCGAAGGGAGGCTCATTTCGACTTTCTTCTATCCTTAAAAAACTTCTGCAGCAGTTTAACAGATTCTTCCGCCAGAACTCCTCTTACAACGAGCGGCCGATGATTTAGTTTCTTTGACGGCAGAATCTTGAAAACCGTTCCGCACGCCCCTGCTTTTAAATCGTTGGCACCATAAACCACCGTCGGAATGCGCGCCTGAACGATCGCTCCGGCACACATCGGACATGGTTCGAGCGTAACATAAAGTGTGGTATTCAAAAACCGTTCGTTTTTCAATCGCGCAATCGCCTTTTGAATGACAACGATCTCTGCGTGCGCCGTGGGATCGCGCCAAGTCCGCGTTAAGTTGTGGGCGCGTGCGATGACTTCCCGATCTTTAACGAGCATAGCCGCGATCGGCACTTCACCTTTTTTGGCGGCGGTACCCGCCAACGCCATAACGCGCGACATTCTTTCTATATGATTTTCACTATTTAATTTGGATTGTTTCATTTATGATTGCGGCCGGCACATGAACGACGCTTCGCAAACCCGGCGATACTATTGGTCTCTAATCTTTTTTGCATTCTTGGCATTTTGCCCGACGTTGCGACTCGGATTCTTCTGGGACGACCACGAGACTGTCGAGAAAAACGAAAAAATTAGAACAATTTCACTCCTTGCCATAAAGCAGGCGTTTTCCAGCGATGTGTTCGATGGGAAAGGGGATGATTATTATCGACCCATTCAGACCTTAGCCAATATGATCGACTATCGGATATGGAAGCTTAATCCGTTCGGTTATCACTTAACAAATCTGCTGTTCCATATACTAAGCACGCTCGCGCTTTTTTCCCTTCTCAATTTGTTGTTCGAAGATACCCGCACTGCTTTTAGCGCTGCTGTGTTATTCGCGGTCAATCCCATCGTGGTTGAACAGTTCCTTGTCACAGCGGGTCGCGCAGAATTAATGTCTTTGGCGTTCGTGCTTTTGACGATTTGGCTCAGTTTGTTGCGCCACCATTATGCATATCTTGGTTCACTGGCATGCTACGCGCTTGCGTGTTTTAGCAAAGAAAGCGGCGTCGTCGCGCCGCTCGGGATTGGACTCATTGGATTGCTATTCCCCTCCTTTCGCAGAGATTGGAAACGCTACATCGGGTACGCCGTTATCTGCGTTACGTATCTGGTTTTGCGCAGTCATGCCCTCGCAAGCTCCGCACCAAAATTTGAACCAAAATCGCTCTTGTTGTTTTTGGGGCAGGATCTTCCAACGATCTTTACCAGTTACGTGGGCACGTTTCTTTTTCCGACCGATCTGCATTCTCACAGACGAATGGTTTTTTATCCGCCTTGGATGTTTGTAAGCCCAATCCTTTGGGGACTATTCGTGCTCTTCGCAATCCAAAAAAAATCGAAGGAATTGTTGTTCGGGCTTGGATGGTTTCTTATCGGTTTCCTACCAAAACTTCCGCTCCTCGCCACCAATTCGTTGATGCTGGATCACTGGGCTTACGTCAGTGGCATTGGAGCCTGCGTGTGGCTGGCATGGATTGTCGCTAAATTGGCCGAAGAAAAAAACCAGCCGCTAATTTCCACCTACGCTATTTTCGCGGTGGTTGTCGCTTGGGTTTCTCTCGGATGGCTCAATATCTATCACCGGAAAACAGATAAGGAACTTTACCAATGGGCATTAAGATTCCCCACGTCGTCCATTGTTCGAGCGAATCTTGGTCTCATTTATTACCAGGAACATAACTATGTCGAAGCCATATCGCTCGAACGGCAATCTCTCGCAATGAGGCCGGATAATCCGGGAGCCCAAAATATTCTCGCGCTTGCGCTCTGGAAGACCGGCAAAGAAGAGGAGGGACTGAAGATTTTAGACGAGGTTCTGGTTCAACACCCGGAACACATTCAAACAAAGATGAACCGGGACTTAATCATGAAATCCGTGGCCAGCAGGATTTGAACCTGCGACCCCTTGCTTCGTAGGCAAGTGCTCTTCCGCTGAGCTATGGCCACATTGGGTGAGTAATTTGGCGGGGCCGGAGTGTACCAAAACATCTACAGCATCGGCGAGAACAGTCGCGCTACGCCGTCCCGCAGTTTTATAGGGAACGGGCGGAAATCCATTTCGGCCAACGTAATCTTGTGCGCGGTGCGAATTTTGCTGTCGATGAATTCCTCGATTGAAAGCGCGAGCTCGCGCCCGTAACATTCCACATTGAACTCAAAGTTGAGCCGCAAACTGCGCGGATCCCAATTGGTTGAACCAAAAAGTGTCCAACCACCGTCCACCACCATCAATTTCGCATGATTAAAAGGTGGCGGCGTCCGCCACACACGCACACCGCGCTGCAAAAATTCCCACAGATACGCCTGGGTGGCCCAGCCAACCAACGCCATATCGTTCTCATCGGGAAGCACCAAATCAACCTGCACACCGCTGAGCGCAGCCAAATTGATCGACGAGATCATCGCCGCATCGGGAATGAGATACGGCGTCATGATACGAACAGACCGCTTCGCGTGCGCGAGCGCGCCCAACATCGTCAGCTTGCACTTTTCAAAATCTTCATCGGGGCCGTCCGCAATTCCGCGGGCGTAGGTAAGACCCACTTCATAGAGATTCGGGAACCACGCTTCGCCGCCCAAAATCTCCTCGGTCGAAAAATGCCAATCCGCTCGAAAAGCTTCTTGCACATGCGCGACCACCGGTCCTTCGAGTCGAAAATGCACATCTTCGGCCGGGTTGCTCGGTAAACTTTTCGCGCTGTGGGAAGCGGTGATATTCATGCCGCCGGTGAACGCGACCTTGCCGTCAATCGTTAAAATCTTTCGGTGGCTGCGCAGATTGAAATAGGCCAATCGCCAAGGAACCAGCGTGGGCATAAAATACGAAACCGGCACTTTCTGTCGCTCGAGTTCGTGATGCACAGATTTCCAATGCCATCCCGAACCGACGTCATCAATCAAAACGCGTACACGCACACCGCGCGCCACCGCCTTCGATAATGCCGCGATAAATTTCTGGCCGATCGCGTCATATTCGAAGATATAGGTGGATAAGCCGATGGATTTTTCGGCCGCATCGATTGCTTCAAGCATCGCCGTGAACGCGTCGTCGCCGCCGACCAGCGGCGTAATGCGATTGCCCCTTGTCAAAGGAAGTTTGACAACGTTCTCAACCACGCGGCACACCGAAACGAGATGCCGCATTTCAAATGAAATCGCGTTTTCGTCGATGGAATCGGTAAGGATTAAATGCGGAGATTCCTCCGACCTTGAAATGACATGCCGGCGTAACCACGTGGCACGCCGTTCGATGCGATTGATTCCGAAAAAATAATAGAGCAGCGCCCCTATACATGGCAGCAACCACACAAGACAAATCCACCACAACGCCGCGTAGGGATTGCGCCTGCGAAGCAATATGTGGAGCGTGGCACCAAGACTTATCGCCACCATTAAAATTTCCGGCGCAAATGAAGAGGGGTGGTTCATTGCAGTTCCTTTAATAACGAACGAAGACGAGCCTTTTCTTTCTTACGGTCGTAAGCCTTCGCAGGTTTTTCCACTCGCGTGGCGGGATTGATTTTCCAAGTACGGCGAACGGCCACTTTTTTCTTTTTGCTCATCGCTGACAGGTGAAACGAGGAATTTTAGAAATGAAACTTTAAAACAAAACGTGAAACAACACCACAGAGAACCGCAATGAAATTCCCCATGATCACACTGGTCCAACTGAAATCCACGCGGCGGGTCCAAACGTGGCGACCAAAGCTAAAAAGCACAAACGCGAGAACCAAAATCCACCACGGATGTGGCAAAAAGAACGCAAGCCAAACCACGAGCCGCTGCAGAATCGAAATATATTTCTCTTCGGTTTCCGGAAATTCTCTTCCATAGATGTCTTTTTCGATGAACCAAATAGTGACCGTAGCGCAATGAGTGACCAGCACGAACAAAACGCCCAGCAAAGGCCAATCGTTTACAATGGGATAACCGGTGACCGGTGAGAGAAACCATAGGCTGATAATGTGTACGGCCTGGTCCCACAAATAAAACAGCGTATTATCATTCCAACCACGGGCGATAACCGTGACGCGGAACCAATCCTCAAAAAAGTGGACCAACGAGGCGAGCAGCACGCATGTCCAGCCAGTGAGGGATACCGAACCGTAAATTCGCCAAACCTCATTCATAAATGGCCAGGTAGCAGCGATGTAGCAGAGAGGATGAATAAGAACATGGACCATGAGTCCCAAGAACTCACGACGCTTCCAGTCGGCAATGAAATTGGTTTGGAAAGTAAAATCGGCCAACAGATGGCCGAATAACAAGCGGACAAAAATCTCCATGGATTTTTAAAAGCTTACAAGATGCCCTATTTCAAAACAAGGTGATGGAAAAACCATCTTTTGTGCCTTGAAAGACCTTGCGATACACGCAGCCATTATGGTCTCCGGACACGATAACATCGGAAATGCCGTCTTGGTTGAAATCCAACGACGCGTCCACCCTCAAGTGACCCGACCCCTTGTTGATGTCCACGCGCTCCATCCACAAAGTTTTCGGGTCGACACCATCATCCCAGATGAGCATTTCGTTTGGTAGCTGGTCGTCCTCAAGCGTTGCGGTTTTCCGGCGCAAAACGAAAAGCTCGGTGGCGCTGGCGCCGTGCAACGCGACGCTTTTCACTCCAAACTCTGTTAGATCCGGGACGTTTTTTACAAGTCGCTTCCGAATGGCGGCTTCACGGTCGAATAACGGGAGCTCCTTCAGTTCGAAATAATGGTTATCGATATCGGTCGGCACTTCGGCGCTCGAAAAAAACAGCGGCTCATCGGCAAGCGATTCCTTTAACTTCATCCACAGCGTATTGGCTGAATCAGACTGACAAAGCGCGCCGGATTTCCGAACCAGAAAGGAGCCAACCGTAACGTTTTTCTGCCATCCTTTGCCGATGGCGACCAATGTGTCGTTCGAATGAATCAAACAACTCTGGCCGAGCATCGCACCAACACGTGGCAGATCGGTGTTGAGTTCCGTTTCAAGATCCGCCGGATTACCGCGCGATAATTCAATTAATTCATCGAGTTCGAGATGATCGCAAATAACATTGGATTTTTCGGCGAGCGCCGAACCAGAAACTATTTCGACAGCGCTCTTGTCTCCCCAAAAATACGCGGGCGGCAAATCTTCATCATTCGCCTTTAGCTCTTCTTGCGCTCTTTTCTCTTGCTCGATCAGGTTGTCCATTGGATCGGAGGCGTGCAAGGACGCCATCACGAACAGAGCTGTCGCGCACAGAACAACTGTTCGCGTCACTGGCCTTCCGTCATCGTGGATGCCACGACCTTAAACTCTTTGGACTCGGTTAACGCCTTCATGAGCACATTGCGAATCTCGGGGATTGTGCGGCACCGCACGAGCTCGGAGCGCCAATGAGCTGCGTTTGTCACACCCGAAATGTACCACGAACCAATGCGGCGCATATGAAAAACCGCTTTTTGTTCTCCTTCGTACTTCACCTCTAGCTCCATGTGTTCGAGCACCGCGTTCATGCGGTCGTCGGTTGAGGGCGGTGCAGGCTCTTTGTTTTCGAACAATTGCTCATGGATCTGTTTAAAAAGCCACGGGTTCCCCAGGCCGCCGCGCCCGATCATGATGCCATCGCAACCGCTTTCCTGTTGGAGCTTCTTTGCATCCGCCGCCGTGACAACGTCGCCGTTGCCCAGCACCGGGATCTTCACCGCCGCTTTTACTTTACCGATCGCAGCCCAATTCGCCTTGCCGGTGTATCCTTGTGCGCGCGTTCGACCGTGCACGGTGATGGCAGAAATCCCATTCGCTTCGGCAATCTTCGCGATTTCCACAGCCTCGTTGCCGCTGGCATCTTCATAACCCAGTCGCATTTTGATTGTCACCGGAATCGATTTCACGGCGCTCACGACTTTTTTGAAGACTTGTTCGGTATTTTTCGGATCTTTCAGCATTGCCGCGCCGGCACCGGTGGAGGTGACCTTGCGAACGGGGCAGCCCAAATTCATATCAACGAGATGGAATCCCATCTCTTCGGCACGCGCAGCGGCCGTTGCCATTACATCGGGGTCACAACCCATAAATTGGATACCGACCGGGCTGTCCTCTCCCACGGTTTTCATAAGTTCGCGGGTCTTGCGACTTTCGTGCATAAAGCCGTTTGCCGAAATCATTTCGAGGAAACAAAACGCCAAACCGCGGCGCCGGGACACCAACCGGTAAGCAAGGTCGGTGCAGCCAGCCATTGGCGATTGGATAATCGGGGATGCTATTTCGAGGTTTTTCAGACGGAACATAATGTTTTGCGAACGTGATTCTACATGCTAAATTCGGGTTGTCGCACGAATTTCGGCGCGGTAGCTCAGTTGGTAGAGCATGGGACTCATAAGCCCAGGGTCGGCGGTTCGATCCCGCCCCGCGCTATTTTTCTGACAGGGACAGGAACTCTAACCCATGCAATCCTTTCTTCTCGCATTCATCCCACTGTTTGTCGCCATCGATCCCGTCGGCGTACTTCCAATGTTCGTGGGTCTCACAGAGGGCTACTCGATCGGCGAACGCCGGCGTCTTGCGCTACACGCCACGCTCACGGCGTTTTTTGTGGGCACATCTTTTGGGCTCATCGGTCACTACATATTCACGTTTCTCGGAATCACGCCGGCCGATTTCAAAATCGCCGGAGGCTTGTTACTAATGATTTTCTCGATCCGCGAAATGTTTGGAGAGAGTCCCAAATTAACCGGCGCAACGCATCACGACAACATGATCGCGGTCGTTCCAATCGGGATTCCTCTGATCGCCGGTCCGGCGTTCATTACAACACTTCTTATCTTGCACGATCTCTACAGCCTTATCACAATCTTGGCCGCGATGACCGCGAACCTCGTCCTGACTTTGCTGTTGTTTACCTATTCCGATGTAATCGTGCGAAAAACAGGGCAGGCGTTCGCGAAAATGTTGGCCAAGGTAGTGGCCATCTTCCTGGCAGCGATTGGGGTTATGATGATTCGCAAAGGCCTCGAAGCGATTTTGCAGCGTTAGTAAACTTACGAAATAACCGATACCGGAAAAATCTCGAAATATCTCTCCCGGGGGCCTATCTCGCCCAGATTGTGAGTGTCGATGAGGCTTCTCAGTTCCGACGCGTAAATTTCTGATTCTTCGGCCTGGCCCGTTCGCTTGGTTAGCCAAACAAAAAATTCCAGCAATTCCTTCCGTAGCAGATGCAGGTTCGTCTCTTCAAGGATTCGAAGACATTGGCCAACCAAATGGGGATCCACCGTGTTCTTTGCTTCAGCATCCAGGATGGCTTCCAAAGCCAATACTTTTGCCTTTAGACATCGGCATCCCGCGGTGCGAATTCTCTTTTCGATACCCGCCAACGTCTGAAGCCGCTGTTTCGGCGACTTGGTTATCCTCTCTGTTTGCAGCAAACCCAAGCTTGCCTCGGCCCAGCACAGAAGCTGCTCGAGTTTTTGCGAACGGTCCAGCGCGCTTTGGAAAAAATTCTCTGCTTTGGCGATGTCTCCCACGAGCATTGCGTGTTCGCCTTGATACAAATCCAGATGCGGCTTAAGCCGCCCCAACTGATGCGTATCGATAATTTCCGCCAACGATTTCGTTGCGGCGGCCACGCCGTCCAAATCACCTTTTGCCAGCAATGCCTTCGTTTTCGCGAGCAAGATATCCGCGTAAATTTCGACAATTTGATTTTTCGAAGTCGTTTCTTCGGCCGACCGCAAAAGCGCCAGCGCTTCGTCCAGCTGTCCTTGATTGATGTGCCACAACGCGGTGTTTTTATCGATCTCCATTTTCAACGGCAGGAACGCAAGCTTGTCGGCGATAATCTTTGATTTCTTTAATGACTCAAACGCATGCGTTTGATCCGATAACGCCAAATAGATTTCGGCCAACTCACATTCCACCCAGCCCGAGCCTTTTTGACTGGCGATGTGATTGAAGAGATCCTGCGACTGGCGCAACAAACGCCACGCGTTGGTCAGCCGGCCCTGCTCGCGGAAAATTTGCGCAATTTGGAATGTGCCCCAGGCGAGGCCATCGTTGTTGCTGAGCGAGCGAAACATCTTAATCGCCTTTTGATTGAGTGACAGCGCATCGTTCATGCGGCCCTGCGCCCACCGAATTCCGGCGAGATTAAGAACCGCCCATCCAGCGCGGTCGTGAATACCCAGCGCAAGAAATTCAACAATCGCTTTTTCAAGGAACTCCTCGGCCTCTTTAAATTGTGTTTGCGCGCGCGCCGACATTCCCAGCCAAAGCAACGTCCAAGAAATGCCTTGTTTGATTCCCAATTCCTGGAAAATATTTAACGCACCCAAATAGTACGCCTTCGCTTCGGCATAAGACCCCAAATCAAAATTTATATTACCGAGGTTGCACGAATTCCACGCTAGGCAACTGGGGTTGTTGTGTTCGAGGAAGATCTCACGCGCTTTCTTCGCGAAAATTAGACTTTCGTGGCGGCGCGCCATGTTGTGATAAATGACGGACATATTATCGTACGCCCAACCAAGCTCGAGATTTTTTTTCAATTCTTGATAAAGATGCACAGCCTTCTGAGAATAGTCGAGCGCGAGCGTGTTGCGGTTGAGCTCACGGTTTACGCACGCCAGTTCTTCGTAAAGTGCTGCAAGCAGCTCGCGATCAACAGCGTGATCAATGTGAGACTGCGCCTTGTGAAGCATCGACAACGCAGCGCCGTAACTGCGCTGACCGCGAAAAACCATGGCGATTTGCAGATAACTTTTGGCGGCGAGCTGCTTGTTCTTTTCTTTCTCCGCGTGACGAATCTTCTTTCTTAAATCCAGAAGAAGAGCATTCGCGTTTTGGCTGCTTAGTTTCTGGACATCGTCCTGAAACAGGCCGCCCACCCGCATGGGAATCTTTTCATAATTCAAGCTAACAAAACCGCTGTCACTCATTACGCGAAACTCAACCGTTTTTTGGGATTTAAAAGAAATTTTCCGGTAACAGAACCAGTCAGCATCTGTTGTTGGTGCTCGACCACCATCTTGGTCGGTTGCTCTGGCGATGAATCGGAGTCCTCAAGCGATTGCGCCAAAGCGCCCATTTCCTTCGCTGGCAACAGGCTGATCGGATACAACAAAACGGCCATCGCGACAGACAAAAACGTCATCAATCGATTGATCGGCTTCGGCTGCTCGGATGGCAATTCTTCCGGTTTTGAGTCCAAAATCCTTCCTGTTTCTTGATCATAAAATTTTCGAAGTGGTTCTTGGGGAAGCACGACACCCGCATCAACGAATTTATCGAATCCTCGAATCTCAGCCCGCGATCCGATACGCACATCCAAATACCGTCTCATCTCCAAGCCCGCATCGACCCAATGACGAACGTACTCGTCTTTATCGAGATGCTCAATCGCAATGAGATCCTCAATCGCAGCTTTACCATTCGGAGAAACCACTGCGATAATAGCACCTGGACCGCCCGCACCGGTTGGCATTGCGCCAAAGCCACGACGTCTTACTCGGTTTAGGAACCCTTCGATAGGATCCAATGTGTACAAACTGCGCGTTCGAAGATAGGCCGGACCACGCCCGGCGTAGCGCGCCAACAGTTTCTGCAACGGCTTATACTCCGGATATTTGTCTTCGTCTTCAATCCGCTCGGCAAACGCTCGTGCATAATCCGGCACAGGCTCCAACCTCAACCACCACCACGGGCCATCATGAACATAGGTGTGGTTTAATTTGGCATCGAGCATAAGCCCAAACCAACGCCTTAAAAGGTGGTCGCGAATATTCGAAAGCCGATTTACCGATTGCGCGATCGTCTTAAAATCCATGTGCAGCATGGCCAGTGCGTACGTGTTTGCCAACGGAACCATTTCTTCAAAAAGATGCTGGGATTTTTCGTCGCGCTTCAACATATCGAGCCACATCTTGTTGATAAGAGGACCCGCACGCTTCAAAATCGGACTCCCGGCTTCGGTCGTCCCCCCAAGGTGTGTCAGAACGAAATGACTGGCAAACGCTTCCCACTGGTTCGGAGGAACGAGTTCGATTGAAAACGCCGATCGTTGATCTTGCCTGTCACCATCAAGAAACCACAGATGCTCATGCGCACCGCCGGTATAGGCCGAAAGCACCCCTTGCCCGCCGGTCACACCTTTGAACACGTCATTTTCGAGCGCTTCTCCGAGCACCCAGATGTCGGCTTTTGATAGCTGGGTGCCACTTAACATCGCCGCTGCTTCGATGAGCGCTTTCACGGTGATATTGGATGACTCAAGACCCGATGGCAAATTCGCCTCGTCAATGATGCGAATGCCTCCGCCCAAGCCAAAAAGGTTTTGAAAGATATAACCCGCCATATCTTCGTAACCCTTCTTTGTTTGGCCGTTGCCGTTGATGTCCACCGGTCCATAAAATCGGATCTTCCCGTACTTGTCGGTCGGCGCGCTCTTTTTTCCGTAGCGCAACGAGAGATATTCGATTTCCAATGCTCCATCATCCGTTTTTCGTTCGGATTCAGGAATTCGCTCAAATCGTATCACCGAGGTTAACTGCGCAGAAATCGTGATCGTGGACGGGACTTCCGAAATTCTGTGGTGGCCCGGCTTGCGAAGTCGACGTTGATAATCACGCAAATCCAACGCCGAACCCGGCCCATCAAGTCCGCGGGTTGGCGACTCAATTTCCAAAGAAATATTTTCCTTTTTCGCGCGGTCCAGGATTTCCAGCGCCCGCTGTCGAATCACCGCACCGTCTTTCTCAACACGTCTCTCCCTGATTTGAGCGGGAACATTTGAATTCTGAAAGTCTCTTTCTCGGATTTTTAATGTGGGCAGCCAGTACCAACCTTCAACGTAACGACCCAAGGGACCGTACGGTCGCGTTGAAGCAAAACTTCGCGACGAACGAAATATCGAGAAAAAGGTTGATGGCCCTATCATACCGATAAGAAAAAACCATCCCAAAAGCCCCGGAACCATGATCGATTGCTCGCCCAGCCTTACCGTGGCAACGTTACTTTCAACGATCTTCCACAAGAAGGGAACGTGAACGAAAAAGAGGGGTAAAAACCATTTCAAGGCGAACGGCAATCGTCGTCGCAAAGCTTCGTTGTGGGCAATATCCGTGGCCAGGTTGGCCTGTTGCCGATGCGACCACGCCAATTCGGCCAACGATAAATCGACATCACCAAAAATCTTCTCCAACGGAGCCTGTTCTTGATCAAACACACGAAGGTAACCGCTCAGATCATTCTCATTTAGATGGGAAACTCGCGGGACGTAGGGGATCACTGAAATATCTGCTTGCGTGAGCTGGGTTTCCACACCGGACGAGTGAAACCCTCCGGTTACTAGCACGACGCGTTGTGCGCCCGTTTGGCGAATGGCGCGAACAACATTCCGACTCATTGCGATGTCACGCGCCTTCGCAGCGCGATAGAACTCTTCAAAATAAATTTTTCCAGGAAATCGAGAAATTGGTTCGCCGGCGTTCGACGCAACGTAACGGTCCCAGTCCTTTGGTCCAAGCGAAAATGAAAAAAGCTTTTCACACAACTGAAGCGCCTGATCTTTTTCAAACAACGTCTTTTCACTGGCCGTTCGTATTAATTCTCCATAAATCGATGCTTCCGCGTTCTCGATCTCCGTGTACAGAATCTCTCCATCGAGATTTTTTAGAAGAGCCAAATATGCTTGCGACAATTTGGATCTCTTTGCGTCTACAAAGTGTTCCAACCGCGATGCGCGTAAAAGCTTTGTTAATTGCGGGAATCGCCGATCATCCAACGATCCGGACGAACGATTCAGCTTGGACACAAAATCCAAAAGCGACAACCGATGGGAGTGAAATTGCCGCACGACTTGATCGAAGTCGTACAACCTGCGCGAATATTCGATCTGCTTTGAAGAGTTCAATGCATCTTGCATTCGCCGCAGAGCTGCTTGATTTGCGCGCTTGTAAGGGAACGCTGACGTGTAAGCGAGGCGATTCTTTCGGTAAAGCGCTTTGTCATCAACGCCGATGAACGGAACTTTCTTCGGCTGCGTTAGCGCCGCAAACACGGGGCCGCTCAAAGACAGCTTCAGCAACATAGAGGACGCTGCTGAGCGAACCGATTCGGAATAAGGATACGTATCAAATAGTTCAAAATCGAGCGGACCAAACGCTCCCTCGAGAGCAACGAGATCGGTCTGACCGCTCATCCGCGAAATTGTTTGCGCGATGTTCTTCTGCGCATCGAGATTTCTGTGAATATCTCGAATATAAAACACAGACTTTGGCGCTTGAGGGATCCGCTCAATTGATTGCGAAGGAACCGTATTTAGCAACAAAACTACGGTCAAAAGTACCGACAGCGATTTAGGGATGAGACGAGGCAAGTGCAAAATATCTCCTAACAAATAACTAAAACCAATCTATCGAAAGCGGATTAAATTTACGTGAATTTCCTGTAAACAACAGGTAACAATTGTGAGCTGAATTCACGTTGCTGGTGCAACACGACGGAGCGGTCGAGCACTTTTCCGATTCGCCTGCTAGGAAATGGGAATTATTTTTTGGGGGGAGATACGCGAATCAGGCTGCCAAACTCGGGAGATACCGCTTTCCCGTCCGAGGTTATCCGAAGAAGATAATCGCCGGGCTTCACATCCGCACTGGCCGATATTGCCGCGGATGCCTCGAGCGGACTAACAACAGAGAACTGCCCCAATGTCAGCCCAGGCTCGTCAAACTCTACTTTTAATTTCGAAACGAAATCTTTGTCGAAGTCGCGGCCGGTCAAAGATAACACGCTCTTCTCTCCCGGCTCGAGCGCCGGATTGAGCCGCAAATCGCGGGGCCAATTGGCCCCCACCACGCGAAACGCGTCCGGCAAACTCTGCAGAATCTCTGGGCCGGCGCTAATGGTGAGGGCGTAGGACTTGACCGGAATATCTTTCGGTATGTCGAGCACCAATTCCAATCGTCCCGGACTGACATAAGTGAAGCTGCTAACAACATTCGGCACATCGGGCACTTTTGCCTGAAGAATATGCACATCGTCGGGTTGAAAACCACTGCCCTGAATCGCGAACCGCACCTTGTCACCCGGACGTTGATAGCCATCCAGCGTCATTACTTTTTGAATAAGCCCCGATTGACCAACGTTTGGTTTAACAACACGAATGACGCCTTTGCGCTCCCATAATGTTTTGTCCTTCAACGTTATGGCGATGTCGTAATCGCCCCCCACCGCGGGTCCAATGATAATGGTTCCGTCGACGAGAAACGGGAACGCCGGTGAAACATCGGTCACCCGAATTGATGGCGTGCTCACGGTCACTTTGAAATCCTTAAACATTTCTTGATTGAGATTCGTGAACACTCGGAATCGGCCGGACCGACCCGACTCGCCCATTTCGGTGAAGACAAGATTGAGAACTTCACCCGGACGAATGACCGCGAAAGGTTCCGGGGCCTGGAACACAACTTTGCCTTGAATAAGAACTTTCGGAAACGCGAGCATCGTTGCGGATTTATCATTGATGTCGAGCGTGCCGTGAATTTGGTTCGGTGTGATTAGAGCGAGATTTTTGACCGACGCGTTCGGTTGACCGGACTCGACGGTGATCATTTTTTCAAACTCTTTGTTGAAACCCGAGCCGTTGATATCAAACTCAATCGTGCTCGCTGGGCCGGTGATCATCGAAGCGTAATACACGCGCACGATCCGAATGTCTTTGGGAATCAACTCTGGAAAAATCTTGACGGGCGGCGGGGTCGAAACAGCGCCCGGTCCTTCCTTCGCAACCGGGGCCGGTTTTGAGATGGGCGTTGGCTTGGATTTCGAGACAATTGGAGGTAACGAGGGCAGCGCCGTGGCCGAGGGAGCCTTTAGGCCGGCGGTCGTTGTTGTCGCTGTCGCGGGAGGCGTCTCAGCCACTTCAACCGAGCGCGGTTGTGCCGGTTGGCGCTTTCCGCATTGGCGCAGCATCAACGCACCGATAACCGCGGTTGCGACGACACCGATGACCAACTTGCGGTTCAAATTCGTTCTCCGATGAGGATGGGGCGCGACGTTGCCTCAAGCCACAAGTCGTCCGTGTACATTTTCATTCTTTCGGAAAAGTGGAAAGCCGGGCCGGACCGTCGTCCGTTTTTTCCTGGCGCGCGACAAAGTGACGGCCAGAAAGTTCTTCTTTTCCGGCGACGCGCATCGCCGTCGAAATGTCTTGCTGCACCTCCGCTCGCTCGGCCATAAGTTCGGTGATCTTGACGTCCAATTTACCGAGCCGATCAACGTTATCGGTCACGTCGACCGGCAACGCGGCGGAACCAACCGAGAACTTCTTCCCCGAGAACGCCGGGCAAATTTGCGCGTAGTCACACCACTGACAGTGACCTTTTTCATCGGGCTTTGGATCAAATTTCTGTTCGGAAATCCCACGCGCCGTTTCGATAACGATCGTCTTCAAATCGTCTTCCATTTTCTTCGAGTGCGCAGGAACCGTCAACGGCGTGAGCGAATTCAAATGATAAAGCGTCACGCTTTCGACGGGTTTTTGAAACACTTCCCGACAGGCAATCTGATAGAGCGTCATTTGGGAATCGTTCCGCACACGGGACTTGTCAAAAGCCTTTCCGGTCTTGTAGTCCACGATCGCTAGGCCACCATTAACGGCGTTATCGATACGGTCGATAAATCCGGTCACCGGCACGCCATCGATCCCGATTGTGAATTTAAATTCAACCTGGAATACTTTTTTGAAATCAGCCTGGTGCTTGGCGTAGAAGCCGCGCAAGATACGTTCCCCTTCTTGATAAAACCACTTTTCTTGCGCGCCGGTCTCGTAGCCTTCGCGCAACCAGTTGGTTTTATAATGGGAGAGCACGTCATCGAGCGTTGGCAGAGCTTCCCCAATTTTTTCAAACAAGAATTCCAATCCGGCATGCACACTTTTCCCAAACGAGAAAAAAGATTTCGGCTTTTCAGGTACTTTATCGATGTAACGCAGCTTCCAACGCTGCGGGCACGCTCGATACATTCCGATCGATGAGTGAGACAACACGCGCCCCTTGTACCAGGAACCGTTCGTTATTTCATCAACGGATCGGCCGCCGGGCACCGCCGCCGCCGTTTTGCTGGGCGCGCCGCCGATAAAACCATCAAATGTGAGTTGGCTCATGGGTTGTTTGTCTTCACCTTAAAATCAATATCCGCTGCCGCGGGTTTGTACGACAAGAGCTCGGTGTTCCGTTTCTCTCCGCTGGGCGTTGCAAAAGCCGTTAAAATGCGGCCCACCGAAGGCGCGTAATATTCAAGCGTGGCACCCGGTACTCCGTCGACGGTGGATTTAACCAAAATACACGAACGAAATTCTCCAGCCGCCACTTTCACCGTCTTATCGTCGGCAACAATCTCGTAATTAAAAATCCGTTCGGCCCATTTCGTTTTCCAATGCGCGCCCATCTGCGATGGAATTTTGAGAATAACTTTGTACCGCGGATCGTCTTCGGAGGTGAACTCTTGCAGCTCATCTCCGCTTTTCTTGTAAATCAACTGCGTTGATTTGAATTTTGCGGTACCAGCAAAATAAGTGCGCTCCAAAATCCCAGCTTCGGACGGCAACGAACCGTCGCCCGCTGCGGACTTGCAAACCGTTTCCACGCGTGCGTTTTTGCCCTGCGTTTCCGAATCGCCTTCGACCCACTTAAACCCCGGCATCAAAGGAAAGTAGTCCGGACAATTGTTTTTTTCATGGGCGGCCAGCCGTGCCCACGGATCCGACTGCGGATAACGCTCGGCCACTTGATCGTAGAACACGCCGGCCATTCCACAATCGTTTCGCTGTTGCTGCGCGATCCAACCCGCATAGAAAAGTGCTTCGGGCGCGTGCGGGTTTTTTGGATATCGCGCGGCAAACTCCTGGTACTTTTGCCACGCGGAATAATAGTTTCCTTTTTTCTGAAGTTTCTGAGCGCGATGAAATTGTTGGTTCGGCGTGCACGCGCAAAGAACGAGCAACGTCAAAGCGAATCGATTTCTCATGCGCGCGATTTTATCCACACGGCGAGCGCGATTCCGATTGAATCGATCACCACATCATGAACCGAAGGACCGCGACCCGGAACAAACGTCTGATGATATTCGTCAGACGCTGCGTACAAAAGCGCGAGCATCGCCGTCCACGCGAGGACTTTTCGTGTTATCCCGAAGCTGCGTCCCAGGGCGCGGGCCAAAAGAAAGGAAAGCACCGCGTATTCAAAGACGTGCGCGCATTTGCGAAGAACGAAATCCCAAACGCCCAATCCGGAATTCAAACTGGGAATACTCGAGAGGTAAAAAATCAAACCCGCCCAAAGGACGACGGGGACCCAATAGAAGAGAAAGGTGAGCGCTATCATGGTGCCGGGATTATCTCAAACAAATCAAATTGCTCCCAAGGACCTTTTGAAAAGCTGAACGGTAAGGGTCCCCAGGCCGATGCATAGAAACCGGCCGCCGATTGAGAATCCATTACGCGAACCGGGAAACGCGACGGCATCTGGACGGTCCCGATGAGCCGCATGGGAACACGCTCCCGAAAAAACCAGAAGAGCGGCAAACTAACTTCGGTGGTAAGGATCCGGTCCCCCGGGCGCAATTGATGGACGTTGCTCACGGGTTTCCAACCTTCTTTTGCGAGATACGTCATCGTGTACGCTTCGGCGAAGTAGTGATTCCGCGGGTTCTCTAACAGGTTTTGCGCGCGGAGCTCTTTCACAATCGATCGCGCGGTTTCCGCCTGACGATCATCAGCGATCGCCAAGCTCAACGCGACGATAGCGGTGAACGCGATGCCGCCCATCAAAAATTCGCGCACGCGGGAGGCGCGGGTCGTCTCAATCAACCGCACAACACAAAAAACCAATGGCGGCAAACCAATCATGAGATAGCGCGCGGCCACCCATTGCATGACGACGCTCATCATCACAAGAAACCCCAACAGCCAAAGAAACAAGAAAAGGTCCGTCGGTTTCTTTTGAGGCAAAACATTTCGCACGAAGGAAACTATGAGCAGACCGCTGGTAACGGTCCATATACCCATAAGAACGGCCTGAATGTGATGAAAGCCGCCCAACGAACTCGCGAAAAATCCGACCACCGCGAGCACAAGCAACGCCGCAAACGACGCGACAGGCTTCTCCACACTGGCCCATACCAACAGCGGCACAATTGTCGAACCCGACAAGAACACTGCTAACACGAGCAGCTTTCCAACCGTCACGCCATGAAGCGTTTCGTGCGACGCTCCAAACAAATGGCCGACGCCGTAAAGATTTTTTGTCGCATGGACATACAGCGCCAATATACCCACACCAATAAGCGTGGGAATAGCGAACAGAAATTTCCGCTGAATACCGCGCCAGTGAAGTCCAAGCCAAACCCACGTCACCGGCAGCACAAGAACCGCCGTATACTTCGAGACTGCCGCCAATCCCGTAAACAGACCACTTGCCACAAGCCATAGAAGCGCATTGCTTTCGCTGGCTCGTACAAACGTGTAAAGCGCCATCAAGAAAAATAGTGCCATCGTTGGGTCAATGAGCAAACTGTACGAGGTTAGCCAATGCACCGGCGTGACCAGGATCAGCAGCGTCGCCAAGAACGCATGCTGAACCCACCGGCGAGCCAACGCAAATAAAACAAGCGCCGAACAACAACTGAGCAACAGGCAACCAAGCCGCAAAAGCCATTCGCGCTCTCCGCCGACCTTCATGATGGCGGCCATATAATAATGGTGCAACAGCGGATTAACGATGCGCATCGAAAGGTCTGGTTTCGATAGTGAAAAATCCGTGGCCGAGTTTTCGTCCGGAAAATCGTATGGCCGCGTTGGGTTGTCTTTGATCCACCGCGCAATCTGAACAAAGAAGTGATCGTCCACAAAATAAGCGCGATTCAAAAATGGGAGAGCGAGAATGATTGGGACGAAAAAAAGGAGCAATCGTTGTTTATGAAGGGACATTGGATCTCAACTCTACCACTTCATAAATATGAAACCGTTCCAACGGGCCTGACGTGAACGTGAATGGCAATGCGCCCCAGACCGAAGCGTAAAAACCCGCCGAACCAGTGTAATCCATGACCCTCACCGGAAATCGAGAGGGATATTCAAAGCGAGCAATTTCTCGCAGGCCAACCGGTTTGCGCGCAAACCAGACGAGCGGCATCGTAACATCCTTTGAAAGAATCCAGTCGCCTATCTGGAATTCCGTTTCGGGAAAACACGGAACCCACCCTTGTTGTTTCAAATAACTCATCGTAAACGAATCGCCCAAAAAGAAATGCCGCGGCCCACCGGAGAAACCTTTCTGCTGGAGTTCGCTCACGAGCGCGCGTGATGGCGCCGCCTGCTTGTAATCGGCGTACGCCAAGGCCGCCGATGCAACACAGACGAAGCCGATGAGCAGGCGCAACAACGCGATGGCTCGCTCCCGGAAATGAATTTCAAGCGTACGAACAACCACGAACACGACCGCCGGAGCAACCAGACAATAGTATCGCGCGGCCACCCAATCCATAATCAGCAACATCATCGCGATAAAACCGACAAGCCACACCGCCAAAAAATGATCGCGTGGGTAAACCCAGCGTTTATAAAGGTCGGCAAACATTCCGACAAAAAGAAAACTCGTGACCAGCCAAAGTCCGAGCAGAAACCCCTGGAGCACCGAAAAACCGCCCCACCGACTCGCAAGAAGAAATGTTGCCAGCACGATCATCGTGATCATGAGCACACGCGTACGAAACGGTGCAACAATCCATGAAAAAAGCGGAACCAAGAGCGCACCCGAAAGAAAAACAAAGAAAATAAAAAACTTAGCCCATCCAAACACATGCACCATGCGAGCCGAGGCCGCTAAGATATGCGGCCGTCCGTACAAGCGCGCTGTCCACACGCTATAAAGAAGCAAAAATAGAATTCCGAGAACGATTGGCAGCACGTGCAACCAAGGTTGAGGCAATTTTTTTCGGCGCAACAGAAGCCACACCAGCATGAGAGGCACCACAAAAATTGCCGGGTATTTGGAAAGGATCGCGAGGCCACAAAACACGCCGCTGGCCAGCAAATGAAAAATTGCTTTTGGGACTAGGGATTCGGTGGCGCGAACAAAGAAATACAGTGCACCAAACGCAAAGAAGACCATGGTGGAGTCAATCAGCAAACTGTAGGACGTGAGCCACATGGCGGGCGTGACGAGCGTCAGCAACGTGGCGAGAAGGGGGTTTTCCGTCAGACGTCGGGCGAGCCCAAAAATAAAAAGCGCCGAGAAACAGCCGAGCAACACGCATCCGAAACGCAGGGCCCGTTCGTTTGCGCCGCCCAGCTTCATGATGAACGCCAGATAATAATGATGAACGAGCGGATTCACCATGCGCACAAAACCATTTTCTTCCCACCCGCGGTTCTGAAGGCCCGCGTCGTCGGCGCGGAAGTGATAAGGAAGCTGCGGATGAGTCTCAAGCCACGTCGCAATTTCGACAAAGTAACTATCATCCACAAAATAAGCGCGATCAAGAAAAGGCGCCGCTAAAAGCAGAGGGACGAGAAAAATTAAAAGGCGCGTCGCCCAAACGCGTTGCGAGTGACCCATTAGGGACGAAAGTGGATGGTCACTTTATCACCCGCCACGAGCTTTGTTTTTTCCGAGGCATTGCCTTGATTGATGGCAATCTCAATAAATCCACTTGAACCTTCGAGCGCCATAAGTTTTCCGCCCTCACCATCGCTGTACGTCCGCGACAATCCTCGAACCGTGGCCTTTGCCACTTCGAATTTTATCCACATCGTCGACGCTTTCGCGAGCGGGCGAACTTCGGATGCTCGAAAATTCGTCACCACATTTCCAAACGCATCGACGACCAATACTTCCCCGAGCCACTGCGCGCCACTTTTCCTGACCGATGGAAACGGAATCTTTTTAAAAGAAGATGCCGGCTTTCCAAAATTACGAGGGCTTTCCCCTTTTAAAATTCGCGCTGCGAGCGGCGCCATTACATCGCGGCCATGAAAGGTGGCACTAATACTGTCGCCGAATTTCGATACGTCAATCTTCAAAAGCTCTGCCGGTTTGGTCTCATTAAAAACCCACGAAAGAAGCCCGTTGTCGGGAGCGATAAACTTCCAATCTCCGGCTTCCGCGTACAGAATCGAACGATCGGTACCAACGCCAGGGTCCACCACGCACACAAAACAGGTTCCCTTCGGCTGAAATTTGTATCCGGCCAAAAGTTCAAACGCTCCCACCCGGATATTTTGAGCGAGAACGTTATGAGTGAGATCCACGATCTGTGCGTCGGGCAGCAAAGACAAAATCGCGCCTTTCATGACACCGACATAATGATCGGTGAGTCCGAAATCCGTGAGCAAACAGAACGTGGGCTTGCTCAACGCACGCCCCACAGCTTATGCTGCTGCGGCAATACGAGCACGCGAGGTAACTTTCGCGACGCGAGCGCGTACGCTTCGGCGATGATGTCCGGATTCGCGCCTTCAACTTGCCCTTTGATCGGCGTCACCGGTTGCAGAACGAGCAACGACTTCTTTGAATTTTTGGCAAGGAGATCGATTGCTTTCTCGAGTTCCGACAAACGCGACCGGCTCTCAATCACGACCTTCACGAAAATTTTTCTGCCGCCGAGCTTTAAGAACTCCCGATGTTCGTCCCAAAATGATTTTCCAGTCGAACTCGGCAATTTAATATCCATCGCAATCACGTCCACGTCCCGAACGACACGGCGCAAAGCATCCGGATGCACACCGGCCGTCTCCAAATACGTTTTGAAGCCCGCCTTTTTTAATTTCCGGAAGAGATCCCTCACAAAAAATGGCTGCACCAATGGTTCGCCGCCGGTTACGCTAACAGTGGCCGCTTTCGAAATCCGGCGCAAACTCACAATCTTTGCGAAAACGTGTTCGAGAGGCATACGACCGTGGCCCTTGATCGTTAAACTGTCGAGCGTATCGCAATAGCGGCATCGCAACGGACAACCGGCAAATCGCACAAAAATTTGACGCTCCCCAGTGAACGGACCTTCGCCTTGAACGCTTGCGTAAATCTCACTGATAAAAGCCGCGGGCCGCGTTGTCATTTGAGCGCCGCATCGACGAAACCCGCTTCAAGAAAACCTTTGGCGCGGAGCACGCACGAATCACATTTTCCGCAGGGGCGGCGACCGCCCGCGTAACACGACCACGTCAGTTCGAGCGGCGCGTTCAATTTTTTTCCGAGCCGAACAATTTCCGCCTTCGTGAGATGAATAAGCGGCGCATGGATGGCAATGCGACGGCGTTTCTCTGCACCAAGACGGCTTCCCAATGTCGCTACCTTTTCAAACGCTTTCAAGTACGGCTCGCGGCAATCGGGATAACCGGAATAATCGATGGCGTTTGCACCAATCACAATCGCTTCGGCATCGATCTGATCGGCGAGCGACATCGCAAAACTTAAAAAGAGCGTATTGCGACCCGGAACATACGTGGAAGGAATTTCTTTCGGAATTTTCTCAGCGCGACGATGCGGCAGAACCGCGCTCGCGTCCGTGAGACTCGACCCGCTCCATGGCAGCCGAAACCGGATAACATCCAATCGTACCCGCGCGCGCTTTGCAACCAGCCGAGCGTTATTTAATTCGCGACGGTGCCGTTGCCCATAATCGAACGAAATGGCGCGGCAGCGGAATCCTTTTTTAAGCGCCCACCACAAACCGACCGTGGAATCGAGCCCGCCCGACAGCAACACAACAGCTTTCATCGCTAAACACTTTCCAGGCGTAATCGTTTGGCGGGGGCGGTGCCGCTCCCGAGAAATTGACTGCTGAGCCGAGAAAACGAAGCGGTGTTATCGGTTACATAAAAAGTGCCGCGTCCCTTTTTTGCGGACGTATTTTTCTGGCCCAGCTTCGTGAGCCGTTCGTCCACTTCTTTCGCTGTTTCTTCGGCCGAGTCAATTAATCTCACGTGGTGCCCCGCGACGGACTGCAACGTATCTTTGAGAAGCGGGTAATGCGTGCAGCCGAGCACAAGCGTGTCGATATTGTTTTTGAGCACCGGTTTTAAATACGTTTTCGCAACTTGTGTGGTGACATCGTCGCGCAACCATCCCTCTTCGACGAGCGGAACAAACAGAGGACAAGCGGCCTCCCATACTTTCGTTCTCGGTGCATACTTTTGAATCGCGCTCCGATACGCGTGACTCGAAACCGTCGCCGGCGTTCCAATGACGCCAACCCGAAACGAGTTGGTTGTGCTCACGGCCGCTCGCGCGCCCGGGTCGATCACGCCGACAACCGGAATCGGCAAATTCTGGAGCGAACGCAGCGCCAAAGCGCTCGACGTGTTGCAGGCCACCACAATCATCTTCACGTGACGCTGCAGAAGGAAAAATGAAATTTGGAGCGAATAACGACGAATCGTCTCCGCCGACTTGGTTCCGTACGGAACGCGTGCCGTGTCGCCCACATAAATTAAATCCTCGTGCGGGAGACGCTTGGACAATTCGCGGACAACGGTGAGTCCGCCAAGGCCGGAATCAAAGACTCCTATTGGAAGTTTCGGATCGGTTTTCACAACAAAAAGATTTAGTGGAGAGAGGCTTCCCGTTCTTGCCGGGCCTGGTGGTTGTAAGCTTTAATTCCTTCAACAACACCTTTCACGAGCTGCGAACGGTAGCGTGAAGAGCGTAACTTCAGTTCCGAAATAGGATTCGATAAATACTCGAGTTCGATCAAAACAGCGGGCATTTGGGCGCCACGCAACACAAAAAAATCAGCTTCCTTTACTTCCGCTTTATCGACAGATGTGTGACTGTGAATAGTGCGGCACACGATCGATGCGAATTTCGACGACTCGTTGATAAAGTTGCCAATCGCCATCGATGCCAACAATTCGCTCAGCCGCGACGATGGAGCGCCTTTGTGCGCCTCAAGCGACACAACCGAGTTTTCCAGCCGCGCGACGGAGGCCGCCGCCTTGTCGGTCGCGTCCGGCGAGAGAAAATAAGTTTCGAAACCGGTGTTTTTCGGAGACAGCGACGCGTTGCAATGAATTGACACAAACAAATCGGCCTCGGCGTCGTTCGCAATACGCGTGCGGTCCTGCAACGCAACAAATTCATCGTTGTCGCGCGTCATGACGACCCGCACATTCTTTTCCTTCGTCATCATTTTCGCGAGCTGACGAGCAAAATCGAGATTAATATCTTTCTCAAGCGTACCGCGCGTTCCGATGGCACCGCAATCCATTCCGCCATGCCCCGCGTCAATCACCACAACCGTTTCGCTGGGGCGTCGTGTAATTTTCGGCTCCGTACGCGTCGCGCTGGCCGAAACGACCGGAGCGGCAACGATGGCGGGAGCCGAAGCGGCGGCCGGTGCCGGGACAATAACCGGGGCCGGAGCAGCTACAATTTTCTTTTCAGTTTTATGTTTCGCATGCGCAACTTTCTTCGTCTTTAAAACTGGCGTTTCCGTTTGCGCAACGGCAGGCTTCTGCGCAACATCGTTTTTTATACGGTTAGAGGTGAAAACATCGACGACAATTTTCTTTTTGCCTTCATCGAAGTACACGTCATTCGCAACAGCATCTTCCCCCAGTTTCATGATCATGTCAGCCGAATATTGCTTTTGCACAAGCCTTACTTCGCGAATCACAGAGTCACCCTCGAGAATTTGCGATTCATCGGTTGATGGACGAACAAGCCGCAACCAAATTTTTCTAGGAGTTTTCTCAATCAAGTAATGCGGCAGCGATTCGGGCGTTTGAATGGTGAGCCGGTAGCGATCCGCCATCTTCTGAACCTGCGGAAGGTAACTAAATTGCACCGGAATGGAATCAAGGTTGGATGGTGGCGGTCTTCGACCTGCAGCGAAAACAGAGGACCAACAAATGGACAAAACAAGTATGGAGATAAAACATCTACGCATCGAAAAACACCTCGTTATTGAGGATCGAGTTCGGTATTCCAGTAGATATTATCAACAAACCGTTGCCACGAGGCACGAACTTTGAAACCCGGGCGAAACGCGATCGCGGCCGTACCGCTCCATTTCGGTTTCGTGGGCTTGACCAACAGCTTCATGTTCGCTTCGCTGGGCAAACGACTGCCTTTTCTGAGGTTGCATGGAATGCACGAGGTGACGACGTTGGACCAATCGGTCTTTCCGCCACGACTGCGCGGAATGACGTGTTCCAAATTAAGCTCGTTCGACGTAAATTTGATTCCGCAGTACGCGCACTTGTAGTTGTAATGCTCGTAAATGTTGCGGCGCGTAAACTTTACTTCGGATTTTGGAAGTCCGTCGAAGTAGCGCAGCGTTATTACATCGGGAATGGCAATTTTGAAAGAAGGCGTGTGAACAAATCCGGAAGGGTTGGTTGTTATTTCGGACGACAGCTCGCGCCAATCTTCGAACGAGTAGGTTCGGTAATCTTCGTCCACCACACGCGCATGATCGAGGTAAACCAAACTAAGAGCGCGCCGCCAGTCAATGACCTGAACAGCAAAGAAACTTCTATTTAGGACGAGCACATCACTGGTCATATTCGTCAGCTTTCCAGCGTATCCTTTGTTATCGGTTCGACTTTGAGCCCTTGATCGTTCAGCCACTTTTCAGCTTTTCGCAGGGCTTCTTCTTGTCCTTCCAACTCCAAAACGATTTCGCCAATCTTCTCCGTGATCTTTGCACGACGGAGATTAAACACGACATCAAATTTTTTCGACATCTGATGAATGATCGGTTCTCTGATCAAATTCGACGGAAACGTGAGACTCAACGCTTGCTTCATGACACTAGTTTGCCTCGAAAACAGCTTGATTTCAAGAGGCGAATGCTACGGGATTGTTTAAAACGAGCCGCCAGCAATGGCTGGAATGATCGACACTTCAGCACCTTCGGCAACGCTGGTGTTCGGGCCATCTTTGAAGCGGATATCTTCTCCATTAACGAAGATGTTGACGAACCGACGAATCTGACCCGATTCGTCGCAAATTCGGTCTTTTAGCCCCGGATAATTCTTGTCGAGGCTGGCGAGCAATTCCTGAATATTTTTGCCTTGCACTTCGACGACCGCTTGGTCGTTCGTAAGCTTTCGAAGTGGTGCTGGAATCCGTACTTTCGCGGGCATGAATCCTCCAAATTTATGCAGTTACCTGCTCAGGGACCTTACTCTGTAATTTCTCAAACAGACTTTTGAAATCTTGCAGACGAGCAGGAATGACGTGGGGTTTGCTGACTTTGCCCTGGACCGCATCCAATGTTTTCAAACCGTTCCCGGTCACATAAACCACGGTCACGTCGTCGGCGGCGACTCTACCAGTTTGGACCAAGCGTTTCAAGGAAGCGACCGTCACACCACCCGCGGTCTCTGTGAAAATTCCTTCGGTGGAAGCAAGCAGTTTAATACCTTCCACAATTTCGTCGTCCGTGACGGAAACACCTTGGCCGCCGGTTTTTAAAACGAGCTGAGACGCATAAACGCCGTCGGCAGGATTTCCAATCGCCAACGATTTCGCGATCGTTTTCGGACGGACCGGCCGGATCAAATCGGTACCTTCTTGAATCGCGGCCGCGATGGGCCCGCAACCCGCTGCCTGAGCACAATTCAACTTCGTATTGTGCGCAGGAATGAGGCCGAGTTGTTCAAATTCTTTCAGACCTTTGTAAATTTTTGTGAGCAGGGAACCCGATGCAGCCGGAACCACCACCTGATCCGGTGCTTTCCATCCCAGTTGTTCGGCAACTTCAAATCCGAGCGTCTTCGAACCCTCGGCGTAATAGGGGCGAATGTTCACGTTCACGAACGCCCACTTGAAAGCGTCCGCCACTTCCGAACAGAGACGATTCACTTCGTCATAGGTCCCTTCGATAGCGACGATGATCGGATTGTAAACACCGGCACCAATAACTTTTCCCTCTTCCAGGTCGGCTGGGATAAACACAAATCGTTTGAGATCAGCCACAGCTCCATAAGCGGAGACGGCCCCCGCCAAATTCCCCGTTGACGCGCAGGCAACCGTCTTAAAACCAAGTTCGCGCGCGCGCGTGAGCGCGACGCTAACGACGCGATCTTTGAACGAGAATGTGGGATTTACTGTATCGTTTTTAACGTAAAGATTTTTTAACCCAAGAGCTTTGCCGAGATTTTTTGCGTGAACCAGTGGAGTGAAACCTTCCTGCAGCGTAATGACGTCTTTCGATTCAACCGGAAGCAGCCCCCAATAGCGCCACAAGGACAGCGGCCCCGATTCGATGGATTCGCGCGTGACCGTTTTTTTGATTAGGTCGTAGTTGTAATCAACTTCGAGCGGACCAAAACAAAATTCGCAGACGTGCAGCGCCTTGGCTTCGAAAAGCCGTCCACACTCCTTGCATTTGAGACCTTTGATTTTCGTTGTCGTCATAAATTAAAAAACCCCAGAGGAAGTTTCCCTTCTGGGGCTAACTGTTCCTCTTATCGGTTATTCGCCAAACGTCTGGCGAACTGGCTTTGGCACGTATTCGAGTTTAGTCGAACCGTTGCCGTGGTTTCGTTGGGCCAATCCCTCCACCACTCTTGATAAGGGTGCTACTGTGCGACGGATGGTAGCAAAAATTTATTCGACGGTAACGCTCTTGGCGAGATTCCGCGGTTGGTCAACGTCGCATCCCAAAAACACCGCGATTTGGTAGGCCAAAAGCTGCAACGGGATGACGTTGATAAGCGGCGATAGATCTTCCGGAACAACCGGTACGCGGATAATATCGGCCGCTTTGTCGCTCACGAGTTCATCGCCTTCGTTCACGATAGCGATCACTTCGGCGCCACGGCTTTTCGCTTCCTCAATATTTGAAACCATTTTGTCGTAGACAGTCGACTTCGTGACGATGGACACGACCGGAACATTTTCGTCAATGAGCGCGATGGGACCGTGTTTCATTTCGCCAGCCGGGTAACCTTCGGCGTGAATGTAAGAAATTTCTTTGAGCTTTAAAGCGCCTTCGAGCGCCACCGGATAATTTAAGTTACGACCCAAATACAAAAAGTTTTTCTTTCGGAAATATTTTTTCGCAACTTCGGTGACGCGTTTTTCGCATTCGAGGGTTTTTGTGATCCATTGCGACAAATGCGCCAGGTCGCGTCCCATCGACGTCAATTGCGTAAGCGGGATTGAATTGCGCAACCGCGCGAGGTAGTGCGTGAGCAAATGCATGGCGACGAGCTGCCCCATGAACGCTTTCGTCGATGCCACACCGATCTCCGGACCACAATGAGTTAAGAGACAACCATGCGCGTCGCGTGTTAAGGAGGAACCGACAACGTTTGCAACACCGAGAACCTTTGCGCCCTCTTTCTTCGCGAGTCGAAGCGCCGCAAGCGTGTCCGCCGTTTCACCGGACTGCGACACGCCGATCACGAGCGTACCAGGCTCCACAATGGGATTGCGGTACCGAAACTCGGACGCAATATCGACATGACACGGAATCTTTGCGTATTTCTCAATGAGGTAGCTTCCCACGAGCGAGGCGTGCCACGATGTTCCGCACGCGAGAAACCGCACACGCGTAATTTTCTTCACGTCGGCTTCACTGAGCCCAATCTCTGGAATATCGACGGTACCGGTGTTGGCGTCAAAGCGGCCCATCAGCGTGTTTTCAACGACGCGCGGCTGCTCGTGGATTTCTTTAATCATGAAATGCTTGTAGCCGGCTTTTTCAGCTTGGACGGGGTCCCACGAAATTTTGTGAATCTTGCGCGCCACTTTGGCGCCGTCCACGTTCATAAATTCGATTTTGTCCTTGTCGAGAATTGCTATGTCGCCGTCTTCAAGGAAAATAACGTCACGCGTATAGGACAAGATCGCCGGAACATCCGACGCCAAAAAGTTTTGCTTTTCACCGACACCCACGATAAGTGGACAATCGCGACGTGCACCGATAACAATGTCCGGCAAATCCGCGCACACGATACCGAGCGCAAACGTCCCTTTAATGTCCTTGAGCGCGAGCCGAACCGCGGAGATAAACTCGTCGCGCGATAGCGTCCCGTTTTTCGAGACATTCTTTAAATGACTCGCGATCAAGTGGCTGACAACTTCGGTGTCCGTCTGGGACTCAAATTTTGCACCGGATTTGCCCAACGTTTCCTTGAGAGACAGATAATTCTCAATGATGCCATTGTGCACGACAATGATTTTTCCGCTCGAGTCCGCGTGCGGATGCGCGTTTTTTTCGGTTGGTGCACCGTGGGTGGCCCAACGCGTGTGACCGACGCCCAAATGACCGGTGAGCGGTCGCTTGTGAAGCAAGTGCTCCAATTCGCTCAATTTTCCGACGGAACGGCGAATCTCAAATCCACCCGTCGTGAGTACCGCGACGCCAGCCGAATCGTATCCGCGGTATTCGAGCTTTCTCAAACCCTCAACCAAAACATTTGTGGCGTTCAAATCACCAACGTATCCAAGAATTCCGCACATAAGAAAAATTTACCTCATCTTCGCTTTCATTTCACTAACAGCTTTGCGAACACCCACGAACATGGCTCGCGCCATGATGGAGAATCCGATATTCAACTCATTAAAACGGTGCGCCGCCAACAGCGGCTTCACGTTATCGTAATCGATTCCGTGACCGGCGTTCGCTAAAAGATCCAATTCCACGGCGGTCTCGGCCGCCGAGCGGAGTCGCGCCAATTCCTTCGTGAAAGACTTCTTCATCCGAAAAAGTCGCGCATACGTTCCGGTGTGGAGCTCCACTGCGTCGGCGCTCAACTTCTTTGCAAGTCGAACCGTGGCAATGTCGGCGTCAACAAACAACGAAACTTTGATACCACGGGATTTTAACTTGTAAATCACGCGGCCGATCTTCTTTGCATTCTTTTCGACGTCCAAGCCGCCCTCCGTCGTAAGCTCTCTTCGGTTCTCGGGAACGAGACAAACCCATTCGGGCCGTGTGCGCAGCGCCACACGCACAATATCGGGCGAGATCGACATTTCCATATTCAGCGGGACGTTCAATTCCGATTTCAAGCAGCGAATATCATCGTCCTGGATGTGTCGGCGGTCCTCTCTCAGGTGCGCGGTGATTCCGGTGGCGCCGGCGGCGATGGCTTCACGAGCCGCGTCGATGGGATCCGGAAAGCGTTCGCGTCGCGCTTGTCGCAGCGTCGCGACGTGGTCGATGTTAATGCCGAGCAAAACCATGCAATTTGTCACCCTGGAATGTTTCTAAGGGATCCTGGCTAGCGACCTGCCAGGATGACGGCCTTGGCAATGTCATTGGCAAAAGTGGTTAGTTGGTTCTTGTTTGGACCCTCGAGCATGATCCGCAAAAGCGGCTCGGTACCGGAATATCGCACGAGCACGCGTCCGTTGGATCCCAAGATTTTTTCGACGGAAGAAATTTTTCCTGACACGTGATCGAGCTCCGCGATCGGCGTGCGCTCTTTCACCGGAACATTCAAAAGAACCTGCGGATATTTTTTCATCCAGGCCACGAGCTCGGACAACCGCCTCCTCTCTTCGTCGAGCACGTTCAGCACGTGCAGGGCCGTGAGAAGTCCGTCACCGGTCGGCAAGTGCGCTCCCAAAATAATGTGGCCCGATTGCTCGCCGCCCAAAATAGAATTTTTCTTTCTCATCTCAGCGGAGACGTAGCGGTCTCCCACAGAAACCTCGCTCACCTTCACGCCGAGCTGGGTGAGCGCTTTCTTTAACCCGAGGTTTGCCATAACCGTGATCACAACGCGGTTGTTGCGAAGGATTTTTTTCTTTTTAAAAAATTTGGCGAGCAGCGCGAGAATGTGGTCGCCATCCAGCGTTCGGCCACGTTCATCAACGAGAATTAAACGGTCGCCGTCGCCGTCGAACGCCAGACCGATGTGACACTTCTTTTCGACAACCAGCCGAGCAAGCTTCTCGGTTTTCTGGGAACCGCAACCAACGTTAATGTTACGGCCATTGGGACTTGTTCCCAACGCGAAGATTGTGGCACCCAGCCTGCGAATAACATCGGGCGCCGTTTTGTGATTGGCTCCATTCGAACAATCAATCGCCACGCGCATCCAAGACAAATCCGGCCGATCGGGCAACGAGGACAACAGGAACGCTTCGTAATCCTGATGAAACTCATGAACCTTCGTAATCGTTCCTTTGCGTTTGGCGGCGGGCTGGAACGCATTGGAGAAAAACTTCTCTTCAACGATATTTTCCCAGGCATCGGGCCATTTAAAACCCTGCGGCGTAAAAAACTTGATGCCATTAAATTCCGGCGGATTGTGCGAAGCAGAAATGACCACGCCGGCATCATAGCCGTGCGCCTTTACGAGATACGCGACGGAGGGCGTGCACAGAACACCGGCATCAAAAACATCGATACCGTTATCGCGCAAACCTTTCGCCAACTCGGCAAGTATCCACTCGCCGGAGCCACGCGTGTCCCGCACAATGAGAATGCGCTTTTTTCCGTCGGCATTTTTTGATTTGAGAACGTGGCCGGCCGCCAATCCGAGCCGATAGATCTCTCGTTTTGTTAATGGAGATTCACCAGCGACGCCACGAATGCCGTCTGTACCAAACAAGCGTTTATGAATGGGAATATCCTCTAACTTAAGCGGTGGCAGGGAGCCCGAGCAAGTTGTTGATTTCGTCGCTGTTGAGATTCTCCTTCTCATTTAGCGCCAAAGCCAACTTCTCAAGTTTTTCTCTATTCTTCTCGAGCAAGTCTTTTACTTTCTCAAGTGCGGAGCTGAGAATGCGTTTCACTTCGCCGTCGATTTGCTGCGCGGTTGCTTCGGAAAAACCACGTTCGTGCGCTATATCGCGGCCGAGAAAAACTTCGGATTCCGGTTTCTTGTACGTCACCGGACCCAACGTGTCCGACATTCCAAACTCACACACCATTTTTGAGGCAAGATTCGTTGCTTTCATTAAATCGTCCTGAGCGCCCGTGGTAATTTCTTTAAATACCAACTGCTCCGCCACGCGGCCCCCCATCAATACCAAGATTCGGTTATAAAGTTCGGTGCGCGACGTGAGATACTTGTCTTCGGTCGGCAATTGCAGCGTATAGCCCAGCGCCATTCCGCGCGACACGATCGAAACTTTATGAACCGGATCGGTGCCGGGCGTTAATTTCGCGACAAGCGTGTGACCGCTTTCGTGGAACGCCACCACTTTCTTTTCGTGATCCGACAACAAACGCGACTTGCGTTCGGGGCCAGCCATGACGCGATCGATAGCGGATTCCAAGTGATGCATGTCGACAGCGGGCTTATCGTAACGCGCAGCCAACAAAGCCGCTTCATTAATAACGTTCGCGAGATCCGCGCCCACAAAACCTGGCGTGCGGCGAGCAATGACGGACAAGTCCACGCCCGGCGCCATTTTTACGTTCGCTGAGTGCACGCGCAAAATTTCTTCGCGTCCTTTGAGATCCGGAGCCGGCACCATGATGTGACGGTCGAAACGGCCCGGGCGCAGAAGTGCTGGATCAAGCACATCCGGACGGTTCGTCGCCGCGATAAGGATTACGCCTTCGCGACTTTCAAATCCGTCCATCTCGACGAGAATTTGGTTCAACGTTTGTTCGCGCTCATCATGACCACCACCGATTCCTGCGAAACGATGACGCCCAACAGCATCAAGTTCATCCACAAACAGCAAGCAAGGCGCGTTTTTCTTTCCTTGTTCGAAAAGATCGCGCACACGCGCGGCGCCCACGCCCACGAACATTTCGACAAATTCGGAACCGCTGGCCGAAAAGAACGGAACACCCGCTTCGCCGGCAACGGCCTTCGCCAACATGGTTTTACCGGTGCCTGGCGCACCATAAAGCAGCACACCTTTCGGCACCTTTCCACCGAGACGCTGGAATTTTTGCGGATCTTTTAAGAACTCAATGATCTCTTTCAGTTCTTCTTTTGCTTCTTCAACACCAGCGACATCTTTAAAAAGAACTTTCCCTTTCTTCGTCGTTTGATTCTTGGCCCGCGTCTTGCCGAACGCCATCGCCTGACGACCGCCGTTTTGCATTTGGCGAATAACAAACATCCACCACAAAAAGAAGAAAAGCCCGATCCAGAGCGCATTCGCAAGAATCGACGTTACCCAACCGCGATCTTGAGCACCGGAATAATTTTTAACACCGTATTGCTCCAACTCGTCCACAAGGCGTGGATCGTTCAGCGGAACGGTTTGAAATTTCTGTTCACCACCGGTTTCGGCTTTGTACGCGCCCTCAATAAGCCGATCCGACATTTGAACGTCGGTAATTTTTCCTTCTTTCAGAAGCTGCTTAAATTCGGAATAAGGAAGTTTCGCGCGCGTTGGAAATTTCGAGGTTTGAAGGAAGAAAAGAATCATCAAGAAAATGATGACCCACAACACTAAAGTCCGAGCATCGAATTTTTTCATAAAAACTGTTTTTCCTTTTCGGGGTTTGATTTTTTGAACCAGAACAGCTGCGCGGATGGGGAACCTTTCGTCTTGGAAAGTCTTTCTACCGTCCACCCTTGTTTCAGTTGCCACAACCGTCCGGAGGAGGGTGGGGCTTGCATCCATTCTCGTAACCGTTCAACGGCATCGTACGTCAAGATGTCCCGACCCAGCGCTCGACGGAGAAAGCGACGTTGAACCGCGGGAGAATAACTTAATAGCCCCCCCAAATCAAGCAAACGGCCTTCCTTGTACGGGCGTAACAACTGCTGTTCAATTCGTTTCGTTTCTTGTTGCCAATATTTCTTCTCGTCGGCTGCAACACGCGCCAAATTGGCAATCCGTTTCTTAAATCCGGGCGACCGTTTTTCCAACATGGGAAGCATTTCTTGCCGCAACCAGTTCCGCAGAAATTTTTCATCGCGATTCGACTCATCTATTCGGAACTGACGGTTGGAACGGCGAAGTCCTTCAAGAAGTTCCTTTTTCGTGACCGTTAGGAACGGGCGGGCGAGCCAAATGCGCGATCTCTCAAAACATCGCATCTCTGACATACCGGCCAGGCCGTCGGGACCGGTGCCACGCAACATGTTCATGATAACGGTTTCCACTTGGTCGTCCAATGTGTGCGCCGTAAAAATGGCGGCGACTTTACGGCGCTTCGCGATTTCAAGCAGCGCCGCATAGCGACGCTCGCGCGCCATTTCCTCAAGGTTTCCTCGATTCGTAGGCACGGTGCAGTGTTTCACATGAAATGGGACCTTGGCTTCTCTTGCGAGTCGCTTAACGAATTTCTGGTCGGCTTCCGACGCCGCCGCGCGCAAACCGTGGTTAATGTGCGCGATCTCAAACCGAAACTTCCACGGAGCCACAAGTTCATTCAGCGCGTGCACAAGCGCCACGGAATCAGGCCCTCCGGAGCAAGCGACAAGAATTCGGGAGTCTTTCCGGAACAGGAAGGGGTACTTTTGAAGGAACGCCAACAGGGGTTGCAACGGTTTTATTCGAATGACTTTGTTGTTTTTCCCATGCTGCGCTGTGCGAGGTATGTAAACAGAATCATCGAGCGCGTCGCTTCGATATCCTGATAAAGGAGCGAACTACCACCGGACTTCATGTTCGGCAACGTCGGGTCTGCGCCTTCTTTTGATACCTCGGGAAACAACAAAAATGGATCGGTTGAATTCGTGTGCGCCACGCTTTGAACCGTCACCTGTCGATCGCCTTTCGTTCGGATAAGCATGGCGACATTTTCCAATATTGGAAGCGCTTCGTCGCGCAACGTTTGAAGTCCGGGCAGAAACAGCTGATCGTGGAACAAGAGGATATCAAGGCCGCGTTTCGTGTCTTGAATCTGGACGATGTTGTCGGTGTTCGTCGAGCGGTTGCGCATGCGTTCCACAAGCGACTTGCGTGCCGCGATGATGTCGTTCGCGTTGGCCGCGCTTTCGGCCGGCCCCGTTTTTTTCTTATCGCCAAGAAGCGTGTCCCAGTTGGCATCTCGTTTTTTGTCGCCCGGCTCGGCTTCCCATTCGTTGATACGTTGCTCGGAACTCTTAATATATTCGGAAGCCGTGGCATTGTCGGGATCGATGCGCTGAACTTGTTTAAAAAGATCGAGAGCGCGGACATATTGACGCTCGCTGTACAACCGCAATCCTTCTTCCAACAACACTTTCACGCGGGGATCGCTCGCGCCTTCGGCCCAAACACCGCGCAACGGAGCACCGACAACGAACGCCAGAAGCAACGCCACCGCGCGCAGCCGCGCTAGCCGGCTCATTTCGTGATCTCCAGAACGATCTGGGTAATGGCGCCCCGATCGGTCGGCATTGTGACTTTCACGTTAAATTTGTCCGCAGGCTTAAGAAGATTTTCTTGCAACGTCTTCCGCCACAATTGCGCGCGCTTCTGCGCGAGATCCAAGTCTTTATCAGCAATCGAAACCGTAAAGGGGGCCCCCTCGTATTTCCGCAGCTCGTTCATTAATTGATCAACAAGCACCTGCAAGCCGGCGGCAAACGTCGCTTGGCTTTCGTTGTACACGCGCTTGTTACTGAATTCGAAAATGATGCTGTTGCCTTTGATGTACCGAAGCGCCGGCAGCCAGATCGGGTCTCCGACAATGGTTCGTGACACTTCTGGCGTCTCCTGAATTACAAGCATCGACGAATAGATTTCGTCCGTGCGCAACATAAATTCGCCTTTCGTCATTCCATCCCACTGAATGGGTTCGGGCGGCACCGTGTTACCGTCGACTTTTTTCAAAAGGTTGTTGTTCTGATCGACGACAATGAACGTCCACGTTTCGTTCTCGCCGCGCGGGGGCGGAGCGTTCGGACTGCGATCGATAATCACCGGTGTTGGCGGTGGCGGATAGGCCTGCACGAAGAACGGTGGCTTGGGGAATTCGATCATCGACGGCCGAAAAACTTTTGGCGAGTGCACGTCCATGAGCGCCACCTGCTTTTCTTCGTCCATGTAACCCAGTTCTTCGCCGAGGATCCAATCAATCTGTCCCAATCGAGAAAATGGGATCACATCCTTTAGCGCCACATCGGTCGGAACCGGAACGCGTTCAATCGTAAGCTTATCTTTGATCTCGCCTTTGACCGTCATATCGAGCGGAGCGGCGAGCAAACTTACTGATAATAATGCGATCGTCGTTCCCGCGCAGGCGGGAACCCGGACACAGTTGAAAATCTTCCGCACTTTCAAAGTGTCTCGGCCCCCGCCTCCGCGGGGGCGACGGATTTTCTGTAAATTGCAGGTATTCTCTTTTTTCATAATTAACTCAGTGAATAATTAAACGTTATAAGTCCGACCTCTGATCGATTTTCTCCATCGGCCAACGGCGCAAACTTCCATTGCCGCAGCGCTTCAATGGCGGTCTCGTCCAACTTCGGATACCCCGACGTGCGGCGCACCACCACGAGATTTTTCACGGAACCGTCCGGCTCGACTGTAAATTCCAAAACGACCGATGCCGAAATACCCTGCGCTTGTGCCCACGCCGGATATTCCGGCGGCACCTGTTTCAAAATTTTCCGGTCCTTGAGCGGGCCCGTAATAGAGAACATCGACTGTTTCTCTTTTTTCTTCACGGGTACCGCGGAAATTGCGGGAGCGGAACCCACGCCCGCGTTGCCAAGCCCGCCCACCGCCCCTCCGCTCACGCCTTGCGGCACCGCGGCCTGAAACGAGCGCCCCGCGTCTTTTTTCATGCCGGTTCCGCCCGGAATACCGCCAGCGGCACCGCCCGCACGCCCCCCCGTATTGATCTGCGTGGGCGCAGCGTCACGTGCGATAATCGAATCCCTCAATCCGAGTTGTGGCCCAGAATTAAGATTTCCTGTGGGCACGGCACCGAGACGTCCTTTGTCCGTTTTTTGTGTGACGGGCGCTGAAAATTTTTCCGTCGTGGCTTTGCTTCCCGTTTGAATGGCAATAACGGGCGCGCCCCCACCCGAAAGCCCCGGCCCATCGCCACCAATACTTTTCAACGAATCGCTCTTTACTTGAAAATTTCCTTTGTTGTTTTTAACCGCGTTGCGATCATCCACCACTCCCAGTTTCTTTGCTGACATCGGCGCGATACCAGGAATTGGCGCGTTCATCGCCAATTTTTGTTCGTTCACGAGCTTCGGATCAGCCTGAGTTTGGAAACCCGATTTGGACTCAAGCTTTGGCTGAATTTTTTCCGGCATGTCGAGTTTCGGTTGAAGCGCCAAAGGCTTGGGGACATCCACCAATTTTGGAGGCTCGACTGGCTTTATCTGTGGCGGCGCTGGCGGCGGAGGTTCTTTTTTTACCAATGCTTTCAACTTTTCCATCAAACTTGGACCTTTCGGCGCGGCGACCACTGGGGTGGGAGCAACTTCCGGTTCTTTGGGTTTTATTTGCTCAATCAAATCCACGGAAACCAATTTCTCTTTGTGCGTGTCGATGGCTTTTTTCGGCATGTTCAACTGAATGAAAAACAGCGGAATGTGCAATCCGATTGCAAACACAAAGCTGAGCGTATCAAGACCAAAAGACGGGCCCTGTTCGTTCCAGTTTGATCCAAGATCGATGGAGGCAGCTTTAGCCATTGGGTTTCGTTTGCTCCGTTCCGATAGAAATATTTGTGGCACCCGCTTTTTTGCATTCCGCAATCAAATTCGTGAGCGAACCATAGGTGGCGCTTTTGTCGACGCGCAAAATCACCATAATGTCCGGATCTTCTTTCAAATGTTTCTGCAGCGTCGCGCCAAAGTTGGCCGCGTCGATAATTTCACTGTTGACCGCCATGCGCCCGTCCGGTGAAATCGTGACCGAGATGTTCCGTTCCTTGCTTTCGATGGTGGAGGCCTGCGGCAACTTCACCGGCAAATCCGCCTGGTCCAACATCGGAGACGTCACCATCAATATAATAAGGAGCACCAGACACAGGTCGATGACAGGCACAATGTTAACGCCCGCGATCGTGGGCTCTTCGGTAAGAAGTCCATTCATTTTCATGATTCGTCGCCCCCGGCTTTGAGCAACGAAACCTTGCTCGCGCCATGTTGTTTCGCCAAATCCAATATGTGCACCACATCTCCCACCTGGATTCCCTCGTCCGCGGAAACAATCACCGGCCGCTCCGGCTCATCGCCTATTTTGATCGCAATCTGCTCGGCCAAGAACAATTCTGAATCGATCGGGTTATTGTTGAGAAACAGCCCCTTGGACGTAATTTTGATCAACAAAGGATCAGGAATTTTCTTTTCCTCTTTTTTAACCTTTGTGGCCTTGACCTTGTCCAAGCGCGGCGTTTGAACGCGAATCATCGATGACATCACCATGGGCGACAACACCATGAGAATGATGAGCAGCACGAGAGAAAGATCGGCCAATGGGACGACATTGATTTTGTCGGTCTCCTCAGTTCCCTCTTCGGACAACATCTCTGACATTATTTTCTCCCAAGTCGTCATCCCGGCACGTTTTTGGCCGGGGCGACAAATTCGTTATTTTCCGGACGTCAGGAAAATTAATTCCTGCCCAAAAATGTCACTGCTCGACAGCGTATTTTTCATCCAAATATTGAACCAGTTGTAGATCACGGCCGCCGTGATGGCCACCGCAATACCGGCCGCCGTTGCGTACAACGCTTCGGAAATACCGGCTGCAACGATCGTCGGACCGCCCGAGCCGGAAATAGCCAAATCCCCGAACGATCGAATAACACCGAGCACCGTTCCCAAGAGCCCCAACAATGGGCAAATAAAACTGAGCGTTCCGAATATCCAAAGCCTTTTCCCCAGCAGAGATTGAAGCCGCTGGTGATAGAAAAGAACCAAGCTTTCGCGCTCGTTGCGAGGAAGGTGTACCGCATCAATTTGCGCGGCCACCGCTTCGGAAATCAAAGTCCGATGGCGCGCCGCTTCGTGCTTCGCTTCGTTATATTTCCCGGCTTTTACGTAGGTGCGCACCCGATCCAGGAACCGAGCGTTCACGCGCGCATGGCGGAAGTAATAAAACATTCGCTCCAACATAACGGACATGCAAATCACCGAGAGAACCAACAACACCGGGATCATGATACTGACGTGCAGCAATTCTTTTAGTGTGATACCGTGAAGCATCTTTCCTCCCATTTCTTCAATTTAATTATTGATGGACCGTTCCGTAACACGGTCCTAGTTTGCGAGCACTTTTTGAAGCTCTTCAATTCGCGACTTTGCGTTCGCCAACGCGGTTTCGTCCTTTGCGTTGGCGGCAACATCTTTGTACGTCGAAAGCGCTTTCTGTGCCTGGCCTTGGCCAATATACAGTTCGGCCAATCGGCTTATCGCCGCGATTCGGTACGGATCATCCTTTGGCTGCGAATTAAGCAACTTTTCGTAGCTCGCCATTTCTTGATCCGACTGACCCGCCTGGCTGTAGAGATTGCCCATTCCGTAAATTGCTTGTGCGTATTCCTTTTGCGAAGGATCCACCTTCTGATAGAAGGCAATAGCGTCCGCGGCCAATCCGTTCTTTTCCTTTATCTGGGCGAGCTGCAAATTTAATTGCGCCTTTTTCGCCGGGTCGGATGTGCGATTAATCAATGCCTCGAGCGCGTTTTCGGATTCTGCACTCTTGCCTATTTTGGCGTAAGCCAATGGAATATTTTCGGCGGCCGTGGCGGCCATGGGGTCATCGGGATATTTTTTGACCAAGCTCTCAAACGTCATGGCCGACTCGTCAAAGCGGTTCAAATTAAACAGACCCACACCCAACCGGAAAAGCGCCGTTGGAGCTTGCTGATCGTTCGGAAACTGCGTTAAGAAATTTTTGTAAGCGGAAGACGACTCATCGTATTTCTGCTCCAAGAAAAACGATTCGGCGCGGTAGAACGAGGCTTGCGCCGCCAAGCTCGACGCCGGGAATTCAATCAAAATCTTTTCGAAATAGCCGAGCGCGGTTTTGTAATCCTTGTCATTGTAGGCTTTCGCGCCTTTCTCCCAATACAAGTCCGCCAACACTTGTGACTTGGCCTGACCTTTCGTCAGCTGTTCAATTTCCTGGTCAGACTTTCCCGCCTGCACATACGACATTTGCAAGAAATCCTGCACGCTGGCCACTTCTTCGGCGTTCGGATAAAGCAGCAAAAACTCTTGGTAGCGCGGGATCGCCTCCTTGTAATTCCCGGCGTTGTAATACGCGTGAGCGAGCTGCAGGCGAGCTTCTTTCAACCGATCGCTCGTTGGATGCTTCACAATAAATGTATTGAATGCCTTAACCGCTGCGGTGCTCTCGCCCAAGTCGAACAGCGTGCGGGCCGCTTGGAAACGCGAGCGCTCGGTCAATCCGCTGTCCGGATATTTGTCCGCGAGGTTGTTCCACACATTCACCGCGTCCGTGTAATACTCGAGACGATAAAGAGCTTGGGCTTCTTGGAACATCGCCTGGGGAATGCGGGGGTCGGCTGGATAATCCTTTTGGAACGAGCGGAAAAAACCTATCGCCTGTTCGTATTTTTTCTGGTTGTAGTAAATGTTTCCCGACTGAAGAGTCGCTAGAGCTAGCCAATCGTTTCGGTTTTTTTGCTTCGCAATGGCCGCAAACTGCTGCAGCGTCTGAAATCCGGCATCGAGTTGATTGTTTTGTGCTTGAGCGACCGCCAACCCCAGGTAGGCGTACGGCGTGAGCGGCGAATCGGGCGCCGCGGAAAGATATTGTTGGTAACGTTTTTGCGCAAGCTCATAATTTCCGAGCGTCAATTGCCCTTCGGTCACCCAAAATTCAACTTCCGGATATTTCGCTCGTACGTCTTCGGGCAAATTCGCCCAGTGGTGATAGACATGCGTGACCAATTCCTGCCAACGCTGGGCTTTCACATACCCGAGAGACATCAAATGCAGCGCGCGCGCCGCGTAAGCCGATTTCGGAAAACGGTCAACAACCGTCTGATACGCGGCCAGCGCTTCGGCCGGTCGCCCCACCTTGTCGTAGCAAAAACCTTCCACGAGCAAAATCTTTGGAGTGAGCTCAGCGTCATAGAAGTTGCCGAGCCCCTCCTCTGACGCGGTAAGCGCTTCCTGATATTTACCGAGCGCAGCCAACGCCCACATAAGCTGATAGTTCTCGTCCGGCGTACGGTCCCGCGCGCGACCTTTCTTTTTGATACTCGCCACAAGTTCGGGCACCTTGTCCATCTGCACCCAGGATTCGGTCACCAAATGACGAATCCGGTCTTGCATCGACGGCCGCAAATCCAGTTTCAGCAGCGGTTCCAACCGGTTAACGACTTGTTGATATTGTTCGCGGCGCATGTCGGCGCACGCCATGCGGAATTGCGCTTCGACCTGCAGCGTTCCATTGGGGAATTCGCTGAGCCAACGGTCAAAACTCTGAAACGCCAGCGGGTAGTCTTGTTGTTGGTAGTAGGTCTCGGCGACTTCAAATGCACCGCGTTGCGCCCACACAGTGCCGGGGAATTTTTGTGTCAGCTTTTGAAAATACTGAAGTCCTTTTGGCGATTGGCCCAGTCGGCGATACGCGATACCGGCGAAATAAAGATTTTTTGGATCGCTGGTGTCCTTTTCGAAAAAAGCCAAGCTGCGCTGATACTGCTCATTTTGAAAAAGCATTATTCCCGACGGGTAAAGCGCTCGCGGGTAGGTTTTGTAGTACTCATTCTCAAGCAACAGGATATCGAGATGCGCCTGCGCGCTGGACCGATTTCCCTGCGCAAGAGCCGCCATCGCCATACCGAGCGTGGCCTCCGCTTGCAAGGATACATGCCCATCTTTTCTCACGCGCGAAAATTGATCGTAGGATTCACCGTAAAGCCCCATGTAAAAATAACACTCGGCCAAGCGATATTGAAAACTCGATAACTTATAAACGTCAGCGAGCGGAGCCTCGGTCAATTGCAAATAAATTTGGGCCGCTTCGCGATAATTTTCCGTCTCAAAAAGAAGTTCGGCGACGCTCGCGCGCGCGTTAATGGTGTTGATCTGGTCCGCCGGCTGCGATTCAAGCAACAACGACAGCGCACGGTAAAATGTTTTTGGATCCTGCGAACGGAACGTTATTTCGTGTTTTTCGGATTTTCGGGTAGGAACAAAACGTTTTGCGAACAAAGGCGTCGAAACCGAAAAGAAAAGCAGCAATAAACAAAAAATTCCCCAACGCGAGGCTAAATTTCTCCGTCGGGGAAAATTTTCAAAATGTGAATTTGATCTACGATGACGTGTCATTTTTTGTGCATGTGTCCGTCTCGCCAGTATAACAGAAGCCCCCGGAAATTTTCCAGGACCACGAAATAGTTTCTGCCGGGCACTTGATTATGGTAAACGTCCTCGGAAAATTTCGGTTCCAGGAGGCGGCAAGAATGTCAATTTTGGTGGTGGGCTCGGTCGCGTTGGATTCCATAAAAACACCGTTTGGGGAAGTAAAAGAAGCGCTCGGCGGATCGGCGACATATTTTTCCTACGCGGCGAGTTTCTTTGCACCGGTTCGATTGGTCGCGGTCGTCGGCAGCGACTTTCCAAAAGAGCATATTCAGCTGCTCACTTCCCGCGGCATTTCGATAGAAGGGTTGGAAACAACGACGGGCAAAACATTTCGGTGGACCGGACTTTACGAGACCGACATGAACGCGGCGAGAACGCTGGCCACCGAACTCAATGTGTTTCAATCGTTTAAACCAAAAATTCCGGCATCGTATGCCACCACACCCCACGTTTTTTTGGCAAACATAGATCCCGATCTCCAACTTGAAGTGCTCGAACAGGTGCGATCTCCACAACTAACGGGCTGCGACACAATGAATCTATGGATCGGCATCAAATCCGACAGCCTGAACAGGTTGCTTAAGAAAGTCGATGTCTTTCTTCTCAACGATGGTGAAGCTCGCCAATTTACTGGCATTACCAATCTCATCAAAGCAGGGTACGACCTGCTGAGACGGGGTCCACGTGTGGTCATCATTAAAAAGGGAGAACACGGCGCGATTCTGGTAACGCGCGAATTCTTTTTTGTTGTACCAGCCTATCCGGTGGAGGACGTGTTTGATCCGACGGGCGCCGGCGACTGTTTCGCGGGCGGCTTCTTCTCATCGTTGGCAACAAACGGCAATTACTGGGATGAAACGTCGCTACGGCAATCCATTATTTTTGGCACGGTCATGGCGTCGTTTAACGTTGAATCGTTCAGTCTGGATCGGCTTACGCAATTGAAACAACAGGAAATCGTCGAGCGGTACAACAGATTTAAAAAATTTACACACTTTGAACCGGCGGATCATACAACCAGCTTTCGGCCGGTGGCGTTAACAAACAACTAAAGGAGACTCAAATGTCAGTCCTCGTCTTGGTCCGTCACGGACAATCGCAGTGGAATCTTGAAAACAAATTTACCGGGTGGGTGGATGTCGAGCTGACACCGAAAGGCGAACAAGAAGCGAAAGCAGCGGGTCAGCGCCTAAAAGGAATCAAATTCGATAAAGCGTTCACGTCGGACCTCAAGCGCGCGCAACGAACGCTACAAATAATTCTCCAAGAAACGGGCCAAACCGACATCCCGGTGGAAAAAGACAAGGCGCTCAACGAACGTCACTACGGAGATTTGCAAGGGTTGGACAAAGCGGAAACGGCGAAGAAATACGGCGACAAGCAAGTCCATATTTGGCGACGCAGCTACGATATTGCTCCACCGAACGGAGAAAGTTTAAAAGACACCGCCGCCCGAACACTTCCGTATTTTGAATCGAGAATATTGCCCGCCGTGAAATCCGGCAAGAATATTATCGTCGCTGCGCACGGCAACAGTTTGCGATCGATTGTGATGGAGATCGAGAAACTAACCAAAGAACAAGTGCTTGAACTCAATCTTGAAACGGGCGTACCGTTGTTTTATGAAACGGACACGAAAGGCAACTTGGTTCGGAAAATTACTCAACCGGCGTAACAGCCGTTACGTTGGAAGCCGGGTACTTGAACGGTCCCATTCCCGGCAGCTCAATGATGTACTCGTGTTCGTCGCGGGATTTCAGGATTCCTTTTACGTCTCGACCTGAATTCAGCTTCAACGAAACGTAGCTTCCCAGCAACTTATCTTCGGAGCCCACGCTTTTCTTCCGTCGAAGTTCTTTTGAATGCGGCGGCCTTTTTGTGAGAGCAAGCTGCACCGGCTGCTCTCCCAATTTTGGAACCCGGCGATGCCCCCTTGCTTTTTTAAGCGTCGGGGAAGCGACAGGATTTGCCACGGAGAGCGGTGTTGGCGCAGGCGCAGCTGCATTTTCGGCCGTTGCTGGTTTTTCTGGCACGGTCGGCGGTTTTGGTTGCGACGATTCCAGCGTGGATGTATCAACAGAAGCTGATTCTTTTCGTGTCGGATTGGAATCAACAGGCTTTTCGACCGATACCGGCGCTGTCTCAACGGGCTCAGAATGAAAATACCCCGTGATGAAATTCAGAGAGTGTTTTATTTCATCGATCGGGGCTAACGAATTCAGTGGGCCAAGCGCAACAAAAGCAGCACTCCCCCCAATAAATAGAACTCCCCCAACCGTGATTCGCATACATAATTTTTTTCTGAACCCTCTGAAAAATCAATGGGGTTTTTTAAATATCGAATTCTGGGCAGGGCGCCCCGTACAACGACCGCGGTTTGGGCGGCTGGGTGAACGGCATAATCTTTTTTTCGGACAATTCTTCGGCCGCCGCCAGCACAAACGAATCTTCGAGTTGATGAAGCAACGTGCGTAATCCAATACCCAAATTTTCTTTCTGTTTCATATCGTGAATTAACAACTCGCTGCCTTCGGGGCCAGCAAATTGAAACATGTAAGACTTGTAGTTACCGTACAACAAAGACAGGTCGCCCATCGGCATATCGACACCGACGTAAGGTGAGCCTTCCGGTTCTCCCTCAGGCCCCCCTCTCTGCCGCGGCACAAACACAATTCGCCCACCAAATTCCTTGAGAACGTGGCGTGTCGCTTGCAAATCTGCCAACTGCCGCATCGCGTTATACGCAGGATGCACGCCCTTGCTTTCTTTCAAGTACGTCTGCATGCTCGCCTCAAACGCGCGGGACAGCGCCGGGAACGAGTTCTCGTGCGTCTCGGTCAAAACGTGGACGTCCGGATTTCCAAACGTTGTTCCGGTCCCGCCTTTTTGGCCTTTCGGATTGGCCACGGTCTCAATGACGTTCACGTAACCATTTTCAAAGAACCGCTGAGCGACCGTTAGCGCCTTGCCATTAATGATTTCGGTGGAATGCCGGTCCATGTCGTTGATGCGAATCACATTCATAACCTTCGCGCCACGGTTCACAAAGTAGGAAAGAGCGTCCACTTCCATAGGCTTAATGGGGCGACCTGATTCGGTGTACGTTGTGAAATCTCCGGGTCGCACCGCCTGCACGAGCGCCGCAAGATGGCCACCGGCATCCATATTTTCTTCGCCGTTCAGAAGCGACAGTGACCCATTTTCGTCGGCGGTAATTCCTCTCAGCAGTTCTTGCTCAATCGTGACAATATTCGCAGGCTCGAACCCGTAAAACGAAAATGTCCCACGCAACATTTCATTATGCGTCTGATTCACGTTGCCGCGCCGGCTTACGAAAAAAAGAATTTTCTGCTTGGAAAGCGCGTGACGATAGCGCTCGCAAGCCTCGCTCGGCGATAATCTTCCGGCATCGATTTCGTCCTGAACAACCCGGCGCAACGCCGCCCGCAGGAGCAGTGGCTGTTTGGGTCCAAGAAAACCGTCCGCCAGCAAATCGCCCACGGACTTTGAAATCTCCGAGCGGGCCTGCTGAATGCTTTTCAGGTAAAAAGCGATTTCAGGATCCGCGGTCAGTGACTGCGCTATTTGCAAAACATTCACACGGTAAAGCGGACCTGCCGCAAACCGCGTGGCCTCGCCAGCTTGAAAAAGCACATGGAGAATTTCCCCATCCAAGATGGCGCGGTTGGCCGACGCGCTTGGGAGGTTGTGCAAATCGACCACATCGGCTTTCGCTATTCCCACGGGCACGTCCAAATCGCCCTGCGGCTCGAAAAGCGGGTTGGCTCCGTGCGTGCGAATAAACATTTCTATTTCGACTTTTTTCCCACGCGCCAACAGGCGACCCAAAGTGGCTGCTTCGTGCTCTTCGAGCGACGAACCAAGTTCATTTAACGCGGCCTCTTCAAAATTTCCGAGCGATTCGAACGCTGACGTACCGCGAAATTTCCGCCGAAAACCGAACCAACGTTTTTCTGGGATAGGAGAGCTCCACATAACCGAATCATTACACCAAATAAAAAAGCCCCCCTCCGCATTCGCGAAGGGGGGCTTTGATAGAAACTTGTTATGCCATGATTTCCGTGAACATTTGCGTAATCATTGCATCGGTGAAGTGGCCTTCAATATTGCCCCAGCGGCGACCAAGAATATTAAGGAGTTCTTGTGACAACTCTTCTGCATGACCCGCTCCATATCGCCCCACAACAAAGGCTTTCACCGCGCGTTGAACTGCGCCGCGCGACACGTAGTGGTGTTCCACACCGACACCGGTGTAACTCGCCTGGCCTCCAACGACATAGGCAGTTCCCTCATTCGCGTTGTCGCGCAAACTCGGAATGCTTTTCAACGTATCGAGAACATTTGTGCCCTGTGTGGCGGTACCGAAAAAGCTAAGTCCGGCTGCCTGCGCATTTTGACTATTCTGATAGGCGCGCATTTGATTCGAATAGGCATCCACTACCGAAACATCACCCTCGCTTGCACTCACAACGATTGCTGCGTTAAGCGGACTTCCAGAAGCGACAACGCTCAATGCCTGTACCACTTTTACAAACCCTTCGCCGTCTATTGCTTGCGTTTCGCTGGTCGAGTCTTGATCATAGACATCGGCAACAATCAGGCGGGGATCGCTGCTCTGCCGTGAACGATACTTTTCGAAGAACGCTTTCAGTTCGATCGCAAAGGCTTTCTTCCGCGTCGCTTCATCTTGCAACGTATTCGTAGTGACTTTTGCTTCGTTGCTGGCCTGCGCCTCGATTGATTTGCCGCCACCCAAATCACTACCCGTGTTACCCGTTACGCCCTGCATGATCGCGGCAAACACCAGCGCGCCAAACAATCCGAGGACGGAATAACCAATTTTTGCACCGGTGAGCGTGCCGGCTCGAAAATCTTGGAAAAGATAAAGCGATATGGCAGTAACACTCGCTACGCCCACAATGGCCACCAACACCTCAACGACGCTGAATCCTTTACGACCGCCGTCGTTCGGTCCCCGGTCGGATCCTTCTTCAGGACTTGCCCCTTTTTCAATCTGTCTCGCCACATCCTCGACATTCACGGCTGGCGCGTTGCCGATTGCACCTTTGACCGCTTCTGCTCCGCCCTCGGTCGCAATTGTTTCAGGCGCGCGGTAATAGCTGACGTTTTTCTGCGGAAATTTAATTTCCTCGCTCAATTCCACGTCAGTTTCAAGCTGTGGGCGAATCACTTGGTAAGCGTACCCTTCATCTTTTAAAAGCTTTGTCATACCCGGCGTATGGAAGCCACCGGCCACGAATGCAATTACCGCATCGTCGTTCGCTGGATTGCGAATGATTTTGTTCAGATTCGAAACCATTGTCTCATTGCGTTCGGACGCCGCTTCATAAAAGGTGTGCGCACCGCTGTAGGCGGGAAGCAGCGTTTCCATCGAAAGCTCCGGGGTATTGAACGCATAACCGAGATCGCCGACCTGTTCGGCGACGAAACTACGGATGGCGGAGTGTTTCGAAATAATCGTTTTGGCTTCTACATTTTTTTGCTCAGCCCAATCCTGCGGAATCATCGAAAGAGAAAAAAACCATTCCTGACGTTCCACCCAACGAATGTATTCGTACAGCTCCATAGCAACCGGATGCTTTACGAGCGATTTCGCAATTTGGTTTTCAGCCTCGAGAACTTCGTCGAACAGCTGGTCGCTGTTGATCGAATCGGATGTGCGAAGGTAGTCAACGTATTTGCGGACAATCGGATAGTCCTTTTTGGCTTGGCCCAACAACAATGAATAGTAGGAGAGAGCCGAAAGCCGACCCTCTTTGAGCGCCTGGGCATCCGTGAGCATTTGATCCACTTCTGTTTCGGATTTGTTCACCATCACGTCTTGGACCAGTGAGCGGCCTTGCTCTTCAACTTTCGCAAAATCAATTCCGGCTTCAGCAGCCGTGAGTGCCGCCATCCGCGCCAAATTCGGATGCTGCGCAATGATCGCCGGATTCGTCGCTTTGAGGAACGTCACGTAATCGGTGAGCGGCAGCGTTCCCTGTTCCACCTGCGAACGCATGGTCTCAAGGCGCGTCAAAATTTGATTGAAGTTGTGCGGAACAAGCTTTTCGAGTTGAGCGTGCGTCTCGCGCAAAATATTGAGCACGGCGGCCCGGGATTCGATGGACAAATCGCGAGCTTGGCCGTTTTTCTTATAAAGCGTTGGTTCTTCGATACCTATTAATTGAATCCGGCCCGGAGCATGGGTTATGGCCGCGTATTCTTCGCCCAACAGGTAACCGGATTTCAGAAGCCCCGCGGCAACATCTTCCTTGGCCTTTTGATTTTGGATTTTGGCGATGGAATCGGAATCAACCAAACCCGTGACACCTTCAACAGCAACAACCAATCTCTTTCCCTGGGTTGCGGCATGAGCTTCGAGAAGCGAAACAATTTCGGACAGATTGATTTGAGCCGGCACATGCTTGTGGACGTCTTGCAAATGATAAACGAGACGGCTGGCTTTCGTTGGTGCGTAGGTTTCGACGATTGAACCGACCGACGCGGGCACACGAAACGCGGGAATGTCGCTCGATTTCTTTACTTTTTGAGGCTGCGCAATAAACCCATTGTGTTGACTTGAGATATTTCCAATCGGCGGTTGCGCAATCGCGGAAGCTTGCGCGAGCGGCATTGCAAAAGAGTTGTACATCAAAAGGGCAGCGAGTGTAACAGCAATACGGTTCATAGTTCGTCCTCGAAGAGAAGTTTTGTTTTTCATGTTCAAATAATACTCGGGTGCACCTTAAGATCACATGAAATTCTCGTAAATCTTCTGTAACAAAGAACCGTCGATGGTGTTACGGTTTCGTTACAGAAAACCGAGTATTTTCAGCGACTAACTGCGGAGGGAAAGTTGCTTATCGAGGCGTGCTTTGAATTCCTTCAAGTTAAACGGTTTCACGATGAGATCATCCGGGCCGTTTTGTTTCTCATTAATCTGCTGCTTTGTTGGCGTATGGGCCGTGATAAGAATAAACGGAATTTCTTTTGTACGGGGCTCGCTTCGTACTTCGCTTAGAAGGTTCATTCCGGTTCCATCGGGCAACGTCATGTCCACGACCATTACATCGGGCAACTGCTGTTGCGCCATCTCGCTTCGCGCCAATGACAACGTCGCGGCCGTTCGAACGTCATAACCGGACTCTTCCAGGTAATCCTGCAACACCGAGCGAATCCACTCCTCATCGTCCACAATCAACACGCGTTTCGTCATTCAAGCCGCCTTTACAAGAATATTGCTCACGATATTGGCCGCCTCGTCTTCACGATCGGCCGCGTTCGACATGTGGCGATAAATTTCACGCACCTTTAGAATCGTCACCACATTTTTCGTCTTAAAAAGTTCCACGAGCGCTTCGCGGTAACAGTGCTCTACATAGTTCTCGCGCTTCTTAGCAAATCGCACCAACTCGGTTGCTTTTTCTTGGTTCTGTGCCAAGCATCCAATGGCTTTCGTGATCGCCGAGGCCGCTTCGCACAGCGCTTCGGCCATCAACAACAAATGACCGTTGGGTTTCACACCGAACGCCATCATCTCTTCAACCGTTGTTTTTCCGTAATCAATAATGTCATCGACCGATCGGGACAACGCGTGAATATCTTCGCGGTCTATCGGAGTTACGAACGCATTGTTCAGTTCTTCGGCAATGTTTGCTCGAATTTCGTCCGCTTCTTCTTCGAGACGTTGCACAGTTCGGCCATTTAGGATCGTTGGTTCGCGCATAAAAATAAGCAGCGCGTTCATCCCTTCCTCCACTTTGTGTGCCTGCTCCGATAACAACCGATAAAAATTCACTTTCCGCCGAAAAAACATCATGGCACGCCCACCGTCCAACAAATGACATCGTATGCAACGTACGCCAAAAGCGCGGCCATTGGGAATGTAACAAGCCACGATGTTGCGACTTCCTGTGCCACTTGCCAGCGAGCCCGCCGCGCGTTTTTTGCGACGGCGGCCCCCATCAGTGAACCCGCGATCACCTGGGTCGTTGAGGCGGGAAATCCTGCCACCGCGCAGGCCATCACGGTGCCGGCGGTGGTCATATCGACGCTCAGTCCCTGGGTGTCCTGGATGCGGTAAAACTTCATGCCAAGCTTTTTCAGAATTCTCCTCCCACCGAAAAGCACGCCGAGAGAAAGGGCCAAGGCCACCGCAAAACGCAACGAAAAAGGAATCGCCGCACCCGCCACACCGCCCAAGACGGGCAGCAGAACGCCGATCACCAATTGACCGTCGTTGGAGCCATGCGCGCACGAAACGGCCATGCAGGAAAGTATATGCATGCCGTCGGTAATCGGTTTCGCTTTTTTGGTAAACCAGCCGCCCAGCCAGCGCAGCACGGAGGTAACGCCGTAAGAAACCAGAAAACCAATGACCGGGCTTGCGAGCAAGATAAAGCCGATAAAAAAAACAGTTTTGTTTTGGATGTGCTGCACACCCCACGCCGCCGAGCCCGCCCCGGTCAAACCGCCAAGCAACGCATGCCCGTTCGACGTTGGCCACGCACGCCACCAGCTAATGAATCCCCAAACACCAGCGGCGCAAAGCGCCGCAATGGAAGTCAGCACCACCTCCTGCTGGGTTGGTGGCATCGCCATTGAAAAGATTCGATTGCGAACCGTCGATGCGACCGCCGAGCCAATAAGCAAAGCACCCACGAATTCAAAGGCGGCACACAACGAAAACGCAGCGTTCGGCGCAAGCGTGCGCGTGGAAACCACGGTGGCAACAATTGAGGACGAGTCTCGGAAACCGTTACTGAAGGCGAACAGGAAGCCGAGGATAAGCAGAAGGAGCGGCGCTCCGTGAACGAAATTGAGTTGATTCATCAACCCAATTTAAAGGGAGAGACCTCTTAAATCAAGGCTTTCGGGCGGATGAAAAGCAATTAAGAATAACGTGCGCGCAAAGCAGGGAAAAACTTTTCGGAGAGAGCAAAACTGCCGAACAAAACGCCTGAGAAAAACATGTCACCAATCAGCGTGTTGCGGAAAAATGGGATGGCCATCGAATAACACGCGGCGAGGCCGGTGAGATCTTTCGAATATTCGGCCATCGTCAACCAGCAGCCGAAATTCGTAACAAGAAAGAACAACCACGATGCGGCCACCGACGCAAAAATAATTTTCGACACCGTGCGATTTTGGCGCAGCGTTCGGCCAATGAGAACCGTTGCGCCAAAACATACATACGTCAGAAACATCATCGGATAAAAACCCAACACCAGATCTGTCAAAAGAAGCGCCGCAAACGGAACCACAAACGCCGAACGACGATCCAAAAATTGCGCACCGCCAAAAAGTGCTATGGCCGCAACCGGTGTCAAATTCCATGGGTGTGGGATCAGACGACTTACAGCCGCGATGAGAATCATTGCCGATACCGTGAGAGAACGAGTTTTAAACATGGGCGAGATCCTACAAAAATTCTCGGATGACACCCCACCGACGAATTTTTTCTTGTAGCGGCATCGCCGCGTTGGCCGGACTTGTCGAGGGCAAAACATAGACCGGAATCTTTATTTGCTCAGCGAAATATTTGAGAAATGTTTTGTACGCGAACTGTCCGTTGATAAACACCGCTCGTATATTTGGAAATTCCTTAAGCAAACGAGGAATCTGGTTTGGCACTACATTGGTGATCGAGCTATCCAGTGCGCCTGGACGTGTGCAGGACTCAAGGACATCCCACAGAGCAATTCGATTTCTTTTCATCATCGACAGCTTCTTCTTGTATATATTGGATTTCGGTTCGTCGAGAATCGCCGGCAGGATGGTCCAGAAGTGATTTCCGGTAAATCCATAAAATTCTTGTTTGCGCAACGCTTCGGGGCCCGGCATCGAACCGAGGATCAAGACCCTCGACGTACGATGAACAAACGGATCAAAACTGCGACAAAAGTAGTCCGATTTCTCTATAATATTTTTGCTTTTTTTCATGATTATTCAATCGTTACAAAATCGAGGTAACTATGAAGACACAACAATTGATGCTTTTCGCGACACTCCTCACTTCGTTTTCCGTTCGCTCCTGGAGCGCGATCGGCATGGCGTCCATTGAAGGAACAAAAGAAGAGTCCGACATCTCGGGAGAACTGAAATTTGAAGACACCGCTCAAGGCCTAAAAATCAGCGGCACATTGGAAAATATTCCGTCCGGCGAACACGCATTTCATATTCACGAATTTGGCGATTGCGGCGACGAAGGCAAAAACGCCGGCAGTCATTATAATCCCGATCAACACGCGCACGGACTCGTTACAAAGGACGGCGCATCGAAGGTTCATCCCGGCGACCTCGGAAACATCACGGCCGATGAAAAAGGATCCGCCACGATCAACCTGACGATACCGGGGGTCAGCCTCACCGGAACGCACTTTAACGTCGCCGGCCGCGCGGTCGTGCTCCATGAGAAGAGAGACGATTTTGGGCAACCCGTCGGTAACGCCGGAAGCCGCATTGGTTGCGGCCCCATTGTTCTGACCGGAAAGTAACTAAGGCAGTAACGTCTGCAGCGCCATTTTTAATGTCGGCAATTTAAATTGGTAGCCGGCCGCTTGAAGTTTTTTCGGCAACACGCGCGCGCTGGACAACAGCAGCGCGTCGGCCATTTCGCCAAACGCCATCCGTGCTGCGAAGGCCGGCATTGGGATGAGGGTCGGACGCTTAAGCACATCGCCCAACGTCTGAGTGAACACAGCATTTGTAACGGGATCGGGCGAAACGACATTAACGGCGCCTTGCAGTTTTGTGTCTGTTAACGCGGACTCAATAATTGCAACAGCGTCGGGAAGCGCTATCCAACTCATCACCTGTTTCCCATCTCCGATAATTCCAGCGGCACCGGCTTTGAAAGGACACAACATTACTTTCAACGCGCCTCCTTTTGGACTCAGAATGATTCCGAACCGGAGATTCACCGTGCGAATTCCTTTTTGAGCAGCATCCTGCGTTGCGGCTTCCCATTCCTGACAAACCTCCGCTAGAAAGCCCGTGCCGGGTTTGCTTTGTTCGTCCAGCACTTCGGCATCCCGACTTCCGTAGAAACCGACCGCCGATGCAACGACGTAAACTTTAGGAGGGTGTTTCAGCGTCGATAAAATATTTGTGAGATTCTTTGTGCCGATGACACGGCTTTCGCGAATCCGTTTTTTGCGTTTTTCGGTCCAACGACCGGAAGCAATACTTTCCCCCGCCAAATGCACAACAGCATCGAATCCTTCAAAACGGGCGCTCTCGGCCTTGCCGGTGAGAGGATCCCACACCAAATCGGTTCCGGCCGCACTGCTGACCGACCGCATTAACCGGAAAACGTCATGTCCTTCTCGGACCAAGTTCAGGTAAAGATTTTGGCCAACCATTCCTGTTGCGCCTGAAATAAGTATTTTCATGAGAGTTGCACTTCCTCCTGATTATTATAAGGACCGCCATTTTCAACCGACTTCTCTTTAGAAAATTCCCACACACTCTTCAAACGGGCGGAACTTTTTGTCAAAATTAGCGCTCCAAATATTCGAGTGCCAAAAGGAGGCCGAATGCAGATTTCTCCCAGCCAACAAGAAGACCAGCGCCCGGCATTGGAGCGTTTTGGAAAAGATTTAACCGAGCTGGCCAAGCAAGGCAAGCTCGATCCGGTTATCGGGCGCGACGCCGAAATTCGGCGAGCGATCCAGGTTTTGTCGCGCCGTACCAAAAACAATCCGGTGCTGATTGGCGATCCTGGGACGGGCAAAACGGCGATTGCGGAAGGGCTCGCACGGCGCATCGCGCAAGGCGATGTTCCTACCACGCTGAAAAATCGACGCATTGTCGCGCTCGACATTGGCTCGCTTGTGGCGGGTGCAAAATACCGCGGAGAGTTCGAAGAACGCCTTAAAGCCGTCTTAAAAGAAATTGAAGACAAGGGCGGCGAAGTCATTCTTTTTATTGATGAGCTTCACACGATCGTTAGCGCCGGAGGGGCCGAGGGCTCGGTCGACGCGTCGAACATGCTGAAACCCGCGCTGGCACGCGGCCAACTTCGCTGCGTTGGTGCTACCACTCTCGACGAATACCGGAAATACATCGAAAAAGACAAGGCGCTTGAACGGCGCTTTCAACCAATCTTCATCGGAGAACCAACCGTTGAAGACACGATTGCTATTTTGCGCGGTCTCAAAGAACGCTACGAGGTTTACCACGGCGTTCGCATCAAAGACACGGCGCTCGTGGCCGCAGCGACTTTATCGGATCGTTATATTTCCGATCGCTTTTTGCCCGACAAAGCTATCGACTTGATCGATGAAGCGACGTCCAAGTTGCGCATCGAAATCGACAGCTTGCCGACGGAAATCGACGAGCTGGACCGGAAGATCACGCAGCTCGAAATTGAAAACCAAGCGCTTAAGAAAGAAAAGGATCCGGCGTCCGCCGAGCGATTGAAGAAATTGGGTGAAGAACTGACGGAACTCAAAAACAAATCGTCTGAGATGAAAAAGCACTGGGCCGGCGAAAAGGAAGTTATCGACCGCATCCGTAAAACGAAGGAAGCCATGGAACGCGCAAAAATCGAAAGCGAACGCTTCGAGAAAGAAGGGCGCCTCGAAAAAGTGGCAGAGATTCGTTACGGAACCTTGCGCGACTTGGAGGCGACGCTTGCAAAGGAACAGGCCAAACTTTCCGAGCTTCAAAAAAGTCAAAAAATGTTGAAGGAAGAAGTGGACGAAGAGGACATTGCTGAGGTGGTGGCGAAATGGACCGGCATTCCGCTTTCGAAACTCATGGAAGGCGAACTCGACAAACTCGTCCACATGGACGAAAAACTTAAAGAACGGATCGTGGGTCAAGACGAAGCGGTGGAACTCATTTCAAACGCCATTCGCCGCTCGCGTTCCGGTTTGGCGGATCCGAACCGTCCGCAGGGATCCTTTATTTTCATGGGACCCACCGGCGTGGGAAAAACCTACCTCGCAAAAACGCTTGCTTGGTTTTTGTTTGATGATGAGACCGCGCTTGTGCGCATCGACATGTCTGAATACATGGAAAAACATTCGGTGAGCCGGCTCATCGGCGCGCCCCCGGGCTACGTGGGTTACGAAGAAGGCGGACAACTGACAGAGAAGATACGTCGGCGTCCTTACGCCGTCATTCTGTTTGACGAAATTGAAAAAGCACATCCCGAAGTATTTAACGTGCTCCTGCAAATCTTGGAGGACGGTCGGCTGACCGACGGCCAAGGGCGCGTGGTCAACTTCAAGAACTCGGTGATCATCATGACGTCAAACATCGGCAGTCCTTTGTTTCAAGAAAATCTGCCGAAGCAGACGCTCGAGAAAAAGGTGACCGAAGAGTTGAAACGAAATTTCCGACCAGAACTCATCAATCGCATTGACGAGATCATCGTGTTCAACAAACTCAGCAAATCCGATATCGGCAAGATTGTCGATTTGCAGTTGCGCGACCTATCCGAAAAACTCGAGCGCCGCGGAATCACGCTGACGATCGATAAAAGCGCCAAAACAAAATTGGCTGACGAAGGATTTGATTCGGAGTTTGGAGCGCGGCCTCTGCGCCGCTTGTTGCAGCGCGAAATTCAGGACAAGCTTGCGCTCGAGCTACTGAAAGGCGCCGTAAAAGACGGCGACAAAATTATGGTGGGCGTCAGCGAAAAAACGGGCGAGTTTCGATTCTCGAAGACGTAATTATTTTTTGGGCTCGAGTTCGTTAAGCCGCCGGTCGATAATATCCTCAAACTCGGCCGGCGCAACAGCGCCAAAAAATCGCACCCCGCTCACAATAAAACCCGGCGTGCCATCGAAGTCAAATCCTTTTGCTTCGGCTGTGTCGTCAGCGATGCGCTTCTTCACAACATCCGACGTGAGATCCTTTTTCATGCGCTTCATATCGACACCAAGACCCTTTGCTATTTCATCCAAAAATTTTTCCCCATCAGCAGCCAGCCGTTGCTGGTCGATAAAAATGGCATCGTGGAATTGGTAGGCCTTGTCAGCGCTTTGAAGGGCGATCGCTTCAAAACGCAACGCGGCGGGCATGGCCATGGGATGAAACGGCAAAGGAAAATTTTTGTGCACGTAACAAACTTTGTCTTCGTATTTTGCCCGAACTTCCGCAATATTTTGAAACCCGTGCTTGCAATACTGGCACTGGAAATCGGAGTAGCAAACAATGAGAATCGGCGCACTTATGTTTCCCCGAATGGCGCGGTCCTTTTCGACAACCGGTTTTTTCGGGTCCGCGAATTCGGCGTAGCGGCGCAGCTTTTCTTCTTTGGCTTTTTCGGCTGCTTCTTTCTGCCTCACCGCCGAGGCGGCTACTTTATAAGCGTTTATAAATTCATCGGGATTCTTTTGAATGACGTCCGACAGAATGTCAGGGTTCTCAACAAGAGTCTTGCGCAACCGTGTTTTGGACACACAGCCAATAGGGGCAATTAAAAAAGAAACCAAAATTATTGAGAGCCGTTTTCGAGAGGAGGGAAATTTCATAGTCGGAGGTTACTTTTTTATTAGTGGCCTTCTGAAACTTCAGCCACTTCCGAGGTTTTCGCCGGCGAATCGGGATTTTTAATGAGGAACACCACACGGCGATTTTTGGAGCGCCACGCGGTCAAATCCTCGTCGGGGCCACGGGGCAATCCCTTGTTTTCACCGTAACCAATCGCCGCAATATGCTCCGGGGGATATTTGTGTTCATGAATGAGATATTGGACGACCGTTGTCGCGCGCGCCGTTGACAATTCCCAGTTTGAATCAAACTTCGTTGTGTGGATCGGAATATCATCGGTGTGGCCCTCCACGATGATGTCGTGTTTTTTCTCCGCAAGCTTCTTAAACGTCGGAGCCAACTGATTCAAAATCCCTTTCATTTCATCGGTCATCTCCGACGAACCACTTTGAAAAAACACCTTGTATCCCTGTTCCTGCAACGAGATAACAAGGCCGTCTTTCGTGATTTTAACGTCGCCCGCCACCTCTTCCTGCTTCATTTTTTCTTCCACTTCTTTCTTCGCTTCCTGCACCGGTTTCGAAAGAGCCGCTGACAATGCGTAAAGGATCAAATAAAAACAGACAAGTTCGGTCATAAGATCCGCATAGTTCACCATCCACGCGGGCGCGGGATGACCGATCAATGTGACGCGCGGATCGGTTTCGTCAATAAATCCCTTTTGGGGCTTGAGAGACATTACTCGTTCCCGGCCGTCGTCCGGATAAGGCTGCGCGTGGCAGGATCAAGATACGCTTTGAGATTGGACTCGAGCAAGCTGGGCGCCGCCCCAGTCTGTAGAAGCAGCACACCACGGATAATAATTTCTTTAATTAAAAGCTCTTCTTCGGATCGGCGACGAAGTTTCCCGGCCATCGGCAAGAAGATCAAATAACCGGAGCCCAACCCCATGAACGCCGCCGACAAGCAAAGAGCCATTCGGCGCGGCACCTGCGCCACATCGTCCAGCGTGCTCATCATCATGATCATTCCGAGAATCGTGCCGATAATGCCGAACGCGGGGCCGTAGGTGCCCAGCGAATTAAAAATTTCCTGACCGACCTTGTGCCGCTCTCGAATAAATCCCAGTTCCGTCTCCATCATGTTCTGAATGAATTCTTTATCGGCTCCGTCGATCACAAGCTGCACACCCCGTTTCAAAAAATCGTCTTTCGTACTTTTAACTTCTTCCTGTAGCGCGAGGAATCCATCGGTGCGCGCCTTTTTCGCGAACTTCACAAATGTCGTAACGATTTCTTGCGTATCGACCGTGTAGTTGCTCATCACTTTTTTCAACACTTTGAACATTCCAAACACTTGGGAAATTGGGTAATTGACGAGCAACGCGCAGAAGGTCCCGCCCAACACGATCAAAAACGCTTCGGCGTTCATAAACGGGGCAAAACCTTTTATCCCTTCGGAATGAAACACCGTAAAGAACACCATGAAACCGCCAATCAATATTCCGCCAATTGTTGCTATGTCCATGACTCTTCCTTTTTCAGTTTCGTTTGACGCTGGTACGCGACAATCTTTTCGATCACAGCATCTCGCTTATCCAAAACCAAAATATTGTTGCCGGTCGTGAGTGTTATCACGGTGTCCGGCGTGCTCTCCACTTGCTCAATGAGCTCGGCGTTCAGCCAAAACTCGGTGCCGTTAAGCCGCCGCAGTAAAATCATCGTCTTCGTTTTTCTTTTTCTTGCCAGTATCGATAATCGGTGTATCCAAAATGCGTCCGATGCGCGTGAAAAAGCCTTTCGGCTGCTCTTTTACCGTTGTATCGATCTCCTGTGAATGCTTCGCGAGTTCACGTTGATAATGCGCTTCCGCCTGCTGCAAAAGCTCTTGCGCTTCCCGTTCGATTTGTGATCGCGCTTCACGCGCGCGTTTGAGCTCCTCTTTCATGCTTTCTGCTTCCCATTTAAGGCGGTCCATTTCTTTTTTCGTTTCTTCCCGCGCTTGGGCCACTTTACTATCGACTTCCGATTCCTTGTCGCGCAGGCGGTCCATGTATTCGGCTTCCAAATCTTGGCGAATTTGTGCGGCCACGGTCTCGGGGGCAGGCCCCGGCGGCGGCAACTCTGCTCGAATCTTCTCAGCCATTTCCTCAGCGGCCGCGCGACGTGCTTGTTCAATTTCAATCTGTTTCTGATTGATCAGTCTTTCCTTTTCTTGCGCGGCCTGATTCAAAATTCGCTCTTTCTCCTCCGCAGACTGTGCGTGCATGGCGGCGAATTCGTCCTGCGCTTGCTTCAATTTTCGATCGAGCGTCGCCACACGATTTTTGAATTCGGCGAGGATTTCGTCTTTTTCACTGACCGTATCTTTCACGGACCTTTCTTTCTCCCGGAGAATTTGTTCCCTCTTTTCGGCGTCTTGAATTTCGTTGTTCAGCTTGTGAATTGTCTCTTTCGCGCGGTCAAGCGCAGTGGATTTATCGCGTATCTGGTTCTGTAATTCTTCGACATCCGGCAGACCCTTGCCGTGCAGCAACCGCTTGTATTCTTCAAACTGCGCCCCCATCGTTGCTTCTTTCTCTTTCTTTAAAGCGAGCTCCTTCTCGAGAGAATCGGAACGATCGAGAAGTTTTTTAATTTCCAATTCGCGCTGCTCCATTTGCGACTGAGAAAAATCGGCATTCGCGCTGCGCTGACGCAACTCTTGTTCCAGGCTTATGCGAGCGTCTTCGGCTTGTTCGAGTTTTCCTTGCGTCAGCTTCAACTGATCGTTCGCTTCTTTTAACTGCGCTTCCAAATCCCACTGTGCCTGCTTCCATTCGGCTTTAACCTGATCCAGCTCTTGTTGAACATTCGCGCTGCTTTCCGTCTGTTTTTGCAACTCGCGAATTTGATTTTGTGCTTCTTTGTACTTCACTTCCAGCTGCGTTAGTTCCGAGCTAACTTCCATGCGCGCGTTGTCGTATTCGCGTTTTATATTTGTGTCGTACCAATCCAACCGCGATTGCAACGTTTTGATCCGCGATTCGGATTCGGTCATGACCCGTTCGGCCTCCTCCTTGACCGCTCGTTTCGCTCGACTCAAATCGTTTTGCAATTGCTCTATCTCGACCTCATATTTTTTGCGTTGCGCATCGGAAAGCCCGTCAATCTCGGTCGATTTCCGTCGATATTCCTCGATCACCTTTTCCCGCTCCGAAAGGCGGAACTCCAATTGATTAATTTGACCGCGAACATTTGTCAATTGCTGGTTTACCGCCGCCAAACTGGTCGTTTTCTCGGAAAGATCCCGCACCTGCGTCTGAATCTGACTGTTCAAATTGGCGATTTGCTTTTCGAAACTTTCGCGCTCAATAGATCCCTGCTGCCGAATAAGATTCGCGTGGGCCTCGGCTTCGCGCTGCATCGCGGCTTTTTCTGTGCGTGTTTGTTCTTCAACGAACTTAAGAAGGCTGTCGGCTTTGCTGACTTGGTCCCGCAGCGATTGTCGTTCAATGAGCAAATGGTCTTTTTCTTGTGCAAATTTGTCTTTCGTTCGTTCGAGTTCACGTTCAAGCTTGTCCCGCTCGGCGGCCACCGATTTCAAACGGTCTTCCCAAAACGCTTTCTCTTGTTCTCCTTTAATCTGGTATTCGTGACGAACCCGCGTGAGTTCTGCTTCGCGTTCACGCAGCGCGCTTTCCAATCCGGATTTTTCTTGTGACCATCGGTATTCCAGGTCTTTCAAGCGCGACGAGAAATGAGTCTCCATTTCTTGCGTAATCTGATCGCGCTGACCAAGCTGACCTTTCAACGTTGAAACCCACGCTTCGCGTTCTTCGGCCATGCGACGTTCCAATTCGTTCGCACGCGCTTCCGATTTTCGGCGAGACTCATCCAATTCTTGTTCGCGTTTTTCGCGACGCAGTTTTTCCTGAATATCCTTGATTGACGTTTCTACTTTGGCGGAAACCGCTTCTTCTTCTTTTGTTCGCAACGACGCCAGCAAAACTTTCTCGCGTTCTTCGAGCAGCTTCTTCTCAAGATCCGCAATACGTTGCTCCAGTTCAGAGGTCGCGGCGTTGGCTTCTGAAATTTTGTTTGAAAGCGCTGGCGTGAAGGGACCAGCGGCGCCGGACGGCGGTGGAGCCGGTGGCACGCTCGGCGGCGCACTCATGCCCGGGGGTGTCGGTGGTCGCGGTGGCATTGATGGGGGACCCGCGGGTGGCTTCGCTTGCGGGGGCAAAGGCGGAATGGCCGGCGACGCTGGTGGCACGGCCGGCTTGGCGACCGGCTTGACGCCGGGCAACTGCATTCCACCGCGCGGTGGAACCGGACCTTTCGGCAAAGGCGTACCAGGTTTTTTGCCTGGTGGCGGATGCGGCGGTTTGAGCGGCCCCGATTTTTCCTCTGGTTTATCCATTACGCTGCCTTTTTAAATCCCAACTGTTCAAAAACGGTTTGAACGATAGACATCGCGTCCTGAATTTCTTTCACGAACGCTTGCGTTTCCTGTTCTTCATCGCGATACCAACGGTCCAAATAGCTTACCTGCGCGGCGGCACCCGTTGTTTCCTTCGAGACATCCAACTGAACCTGCTTCAATCGATCCGCCCAATCAAGAATGGACGTCTCCAATTCTTTAATCTGAGCGAAAAGTCGCGTTTTTTCAAGCTCAAATTGGATTTCGTGCTGTTTGCGTTGCCCTTTGTTCTTCTCGCCCATTTGCAACAAGAACCCCTGCATGTCATCGAGCCGCTTTGATTCGCGCTGCTCCGAATCGTTCATTTGCGCTTTGCTCTTTTCAAATGTTTGCTGGAGCGCTTCGATCTGTTCGTGCAGCGCCAGCCGCTCTTTCCGCAGCACGTCCAAGCGACTCTGCCACAACGACCACAAACGATCGCGTCTCCAATGCCAACGTTGATTTATCAGTTGAATCTCTTTCTCCGCGTTGACACTTAATCCCGAGTGACGGTTTTTAATATCGGCAAGTCGCTGTTTCAACTCATCGCGTTTTGCCTCAAGGCTCCGCAGCGCGGTGCGCGCCTCGCGATCCACGCGCAGCCTCTCTGCCTCGTACTCGGAATCGTTCACGGACTTCTGCATCATTAACGTGCGCACTTGATTGTCCCATTGCCATTTCTTTTTCTCGTATTCCTCTTTTAGCCGGTTTAGTTCTTTTTCCTTGCCCGTCTTCTCTTGCTCGTAAAGCTTTTGTTCGTAATCACGTCGTTCGGTTTCAGCTTTAACCGACTCCCGCAACATGTTTTCTTCTTTCAAAAACCCTTCTTCCGTTTCCTTCTTGACCAACTCATGTCGTGTAACAAAATCCTGCAGCTCGCGTTCTCCAACAAGGATCTTGTTTCTAAGATCGGCGACCTCAGCTTCGCATTTGCGCTGATCTTCTTCGGCTTTTTCGATAAGCGTTGCTTTGTCCACCTCGAGCTGCTCCCGAGCCAACTTCATTGCAAGGCGGGCCTCGTTGAGCTCTTTCTCTTTTTCGCCTCGAATATCGACAAGACGCTTTTCAATATGCTCACGCTCGGTTGCGAGCGACGCCAGCTCTTTCTTAATCGTGTCCAGCGCGATGGACCAACCCTCTTTTTTCGCTTCGGCACTGATTCTCAGAGCAGAAATATTTTTTTCGCTCTCTTCCGATAACTTCTTCATTTCCTCTTCGTTGCGATTTTTGGTCTCCCGGATTTTGATCTCCATGGTCTGCCACTCGCGCAGAAGCCCCGCACGCGTGACAGTAAGATTGCGCATTTTTTCCTGGTAAAGTTCGGTAAGCGCGCTTTTCTGGCGTTCAAGCGACACCCGCGCGTTGGTCTTTTCGTCTCCCAAACGCGTCAACTCCAATTCGTATTTCTTTTCGAGATCTCGGTATTCGTCTTCATTTTTTTTAATTTCGGTTTTGTTGCTGGTCGTGTCTCGCTCGAGCCGATATTTCGACTGAGCGTATTCTTTCCCTGCGTGATCCAGCTGAGACTTGATCTGCGCCTCTTGCGCAGAATATTCTTCCATCTTCTGCTTTTTTTCCGCTTCCCAGTCCGCGACCGCGTGTATAAAAAGCGCTTCAATCGACCGCGCCTCGCGCTCAAGCAGGCGATCGTAGCGTTCGGACCATTTTTGAAGTCGTGTGAGACGATTGTCGAGTTCCGTGGATGGTTTCATTCTTAGGCCGCCGGCGTCGCCAGAGTTGCACGAAAGTCATCGACCCACTTTTGAAAATCCGGATTCGGTTCGATCTGTAGCGCCGCATCGTACGCGGCCAACGATTCTTGGTATCGTCCAACAGCGTAATAAGCTCCGGCCAGGGCCATTTGCACAGCGGCCACCGTTGGATCCATATTCACGCTCATTTCGTACTGTCGCAATGCCTCTTCCATGTTTCCTTGCTCCTGTGCGGCGGCGCCCGCAGCGTACGCTTGCGCGGCACCTTCCGGATCGCTCGGCTTGCTTTTGTTCAGCAACGAACTCATGCTCATGCCAGGCATTTCGCTGCCGAGATCAAGCGCATTCGCGCCGCTCTTTCCCTTCTGCCGGAAAGAAATTTTTCCTTCGGTTTCCATAACCTTCACCATGTCGATGATTTTGCGGCGCTCTTCTTCAATTTGGTCGTCGGTCACCGGCCGGCCGTATTCCATTTCTTCTTTGAGCAACGTCACGGCGCCTTGCGACATATTCTCGTAGAACTTTGCTTGAAGTTCGGGACTCGCGCCACGCAATGCTTTCCCCAATTGTTCGGTCTTAAGCTCCCGCACAACCACCTGCATTGCGACTTTCGGGAAATTCACGATGTCGTCAAACAACAAGATTCTTTCGCGCACGCGCTCGTACACGCCCGGCTTTTCATTTTTTAGATATTCGAGAATATTGTCGCGCGACATTCGGTCCGAGCTCTCGAGAATCACCACGAGCTTTTCGAGGCCACCAACAACAAAATCGATCTTCTGTTTGATGTCTTCATCGATGGTTTGCACTTGTTCAAGCGAGGTTTGGCGGTACATCGCGGTTTCAAGCGCCACTTTCGCCTGGAGATCGGCCGGCAGCGCCTCCATCACTTTAAACGAATGTTCGGCCGACAGATAAGAAATCACGAGCGCCACGATCCAGGGTTCCTCGTGATGCAGCAAGTACGCAAGCTGCTTAATGTTATCGTCCGTCACATATTTGAAGGGCTCAAACTTCTTCATAGCTTCCTCCTCCGCCAACTGCGCTTCCAAAGCGGCTTGCTCATCCGGCGTCAATCCTTCGCCGTCCACGTTTCCTTCCTCTTCGCTCTCGGCATCGGTTTCGTTTTCACTTTCACTGCGATTTTCCATTTCAACCTTTGATTTCGATTGCTCGCGCATCCCTTCGATATAGTTCTTCATGAAGTCGGCGAGCGGTCCAAAGAAAAATCGCAACACCATAAAAGCCAGCATGAGCAAGAACAGGTAAAGCAAGCTCTTTAAATCGAGCGACTGAATGAAATTTTTCTTAATGGATTCTTTCGGGTCATAGTTCTCAACGTCGTGTTGGAACGTCGTCGCCTTGAAGACCAGTTTTAGGATTGACGCGTAGCGGTCAAACGCCGACTGGAGCGCACCTTTGGCCATCTCGACGCGTTCGACCGGAACCTTCTCATCGTGAACGACGGTAATATCGAAGCGCTTTAAGACTGTTTTCACGTCGAGCGTCGCCTGCTGCGCCGCTTGATTCTCAACGCTCATGTCTTTGGGAGTTTCTTCTTTCGTGACAGATTTCGGTGCCGGAACCCATGGCAAAATAAAATTGTCGTCGTTCAAGCCATTTTTTGAATCACGCTTCTGATTAAGGGCGGACCCGCCCTTGCGTGTGCTCTCCAAGCCCAATTCCACATTCACAAGCACATTCGATCGACCCGCACCCATAATGCTGTCGCAAATTTTCTGGGCTTGTTTTTCGGAGTCGTCTTTAAGTCGTCTTTCCTGTTCAAGAGCAACCGGGTCGGGAGCATCGGTTTCTGCCCAGACCAGAGCAAACTGGCTAAGCAAAAGGACGCTAAAAAACAGCGCGTTTCTCAGACGGGCAGCATTCATCCGCATTTCTCCTCAAGAAGTATAAAGGCACCGAGGAGTGATTTCCATGCTTGAATTGAATGGGATTTTTACTTATAGGCACCCAGTTGCCGCAGGTAGTCGATCGCGGTCTGGTTGTTCGGTTCCAGCTCGAGCGCGCGTTTCCACAATGTAATCGCTTTCTCTTTTTCGCCCATGAGGAAGAACGCGGCCCCCATGCGGCCGATCGCGGTCACGTTGCTCGGATCAATGCGCAGCACTTGTTCGCATTTTGTGATCGACACATCGTAACGGCCTTCGTAGATCGCGGTCAGCGCATCGTGCAGCTTCTGATCAACGAGCGTCCAACGCGCCCCTGACACGGTATCGCGCGGAGGTTCCACCTGAGGCAAGCCGGCCTGGCGGGCCACGCGATTTGTGAAATTCATGAGGTTTTGGTTCGACGGATTCTTCTCGAACGCGGTGCGCAACGAGTCGTACGCGGTGTTCATGTCGCCCTGCACGTACGCCGCCACACCTTGGCGCACCAGACGGTCGATTTCGCCGTCGCCAGTGGCGGCGGGGATCGCACCGGCAATCGCGTTCATCTTTGCCACCATCGCTTGCAGATCTTTGTTCGACGGATCCACAGAAAGCGCCGCTTCCAAACGCGCCACGGCCTGCGCATAATTTCCTTTCGCAAACGCCGACTCTCCAGCTTTGATTAAGCGGCGTGCTTCATCGCCGCGTCCTTGGGCCGCGGCCTGACCAAATTTCCACGACACCGACATCCGTTGCGACATGCCGAGTTCGGTGAGGCCCACAGCCAAATCCAAATTCAAGCTCCGTGCGGCAAAACCGAAACCAAAGGTGGTCTCAGAGATCTGACTTTTGCGGCTTTCGATACCAAGCCGGAGTGCCATTTTTCGCGTTGCCCAATATTCGGAACCGAGGTTCCAACCCATTCCGGAATATTTATTCGAATTTAAATCCGCGGCGAGGATAAGGCGTTTGTTCAAAAGGCTGTACGCGTTGCCCACGCGAACCGTTAAAGGCAAACGATCACTCGAGGTTGCCGGCGCTTGTGTCACGGCGTTTCGAATGGCAAGACCAAAACGATAATTCTCATTTACCTTCGAGAAAACGGACGCGTCAACGGCTGCGAACGCTTGCGTGAAGGTATCAATCTGCGTGCTGATGCGTTTAAGAGAAAGCCCCATGGCCAGTTTGTTTGTAACTTGTTTTCCATAAGCGAACGTCATCGCTTGCTGCGCAACGGTAAAAGAACCCATCTTTTTCACTTCAAGATAAGTTGGGCTGTCGGGCGGAGACGACGGATCGACGGTCACCGACATTTTTTCGAAGTCGCCGGATGTGAGCCGTGTCATATTAAAGCCCCAGGCTCCCATTTTGGATCCGGGACTCGCGTAGCTCAGAGAAGTGAGCGTCGTCTGCTGGAAGAGCGTGGCCTGCATCGCCATAAGCTCCTTGCGCTCCAATTGAACCATCGCGGCAGGGTTCCAGTACGTAGCGCTGGCATCGTCTGAAACCGCGAGAAACGCGCGCCCCATACCAAGCGAGCGAGCACCGACGCCCCACTGCGTGAAACCGGCGGGTTCCCCGCCAGCGTACAAACGCGAACCGGACGCGATAAGCATAATCATCATGAACGCACGGGTGAGATGCGCAAACAATGGATAGTTATCGAGCAACGATTTCGCAGAGGTTTTCGAGGAGAGATTGGGCCGGGAAAAAATAGAAGAACAAAGCGCCAAAAGCGCTTTGCAAAAATAAAGCAACGATGTCCCCTCTGCTACTTCGTTCATTTCTATTTCACCCTTTTGTGACCCGCGCCAAACGAAATGCATTTCGTTCGACATCATGAGTCTAGGGGGCGGGTCATGACGGAGGAGAGATTTGCTGATGACAATTTGAAGGCAGAAATCAGGCAATCTAAAGCTTGCTTGAGGTTTAGTTTAGAATGCCGATTTTGCGAATTACGGTGGTTGAACCTTTTGTACCAATGACCTCGATTCGCATGATATATCCACCGGCAGCCACCTTGGAACCGCCGGCATCCGTTCCATCCCATTTGAACACGTTCGGTCCCGCTTTACCGCCGTTGCCGCCGGCCGAGAACTCCCAGCTGCGAATTTGGTAACCGAGGATGTCGAACAGAGTGATTTTGACAGAGGAATCTTCATTCAAGATGTACGAAATATTGGTTGGACCTTGCCGGATGTCGACCGGGTTCGGATAGTTCGTGACCTTCGTGATCGCTTCCGTCGGGAAGCCGGTGCTGGCCGCCGCGGACGGTGCGGACCAATCGCTCACGCCACCCGCTTGATTCAACGCACGAACACGATAGGAATAGAAGTGACCCGATGGTTTCGGGAGATTCGACGGATTGTCTTTGTTCCCTACCAAAAGGGAATGCTGCGCCGAGGGAACCATCCGAATCGTGGCCCACACGGGGTCGTTGTCCACGCGCTCCTGAATTTCGTAGGCACGAACACCGGATTCGCTGTCGCTTGAACCGCTCCATTTAATGGTGAACACACCGGTCTTCGCGGGCGCACCACCGGCCAACTCTTGGTCGGAAACAGGCTTGCCTGGAATCGACGGCGGCGAAAGGTCGACGCGATAAACTTTAATAGCGGTTTCTGCACCCGCAACGCCCGACGTGGACACCGCACGCGCACGGACAACATAGGCTTCGTTGGTCACGCGAGCCGCCAACAGGTGTTCAACGCGCGGCGTTCCAAACGATTCACCGCGCTTGTTGACATGAAACACGTTATTCGCCCGCACCGAATAGGACATGATTTCGCTGTCCACCTGAATTTGCCCATTTTCCCCGGTGAAATTCGTGAGGTCGCTCGTGTTGTCGACAAGAAGATCAAACGGAGGATTTTTATCCAACGGAATACTTTGAGACAACCGCGCAACAGCCGCCGATAACAGAGTGAGATTGTTTAGTTCGAGAGAATTCTCTTTGTCCGATGTAACCCACCCGTTGTTGCCCTGCGCTTCTGAAACGGAGTTCGTTAAATTGTTCACACCAAGACCGATCTCGTAACGATCCAACGCACCGCTCTTAATCTTCGCCCAACGCGAGAACAGGCGCGACGTTTCTTTGGACCACTTTTCAGGAATGTATCCAAAATCAGCGAACCCATCTTTACCCAAGTCAATTTCGGGAATTCCGTCACCGTTTTGATCGGGCAACACGTCATCGGGAATACCGTCGTTGTTAAAGTCAACCGACAAGAATCCGCTGCGCGTCATATCGACTTCGATGAGCCCATCGCCGTCCAAGTCAACACCCGGGAGCGCGGTCGCGGCATCTTTAATGATGTCATTCGCTCCGTCATCGTCCACATCAACCATTGGCACGCCATCCGAATCGTAACGTCTCGGCTCCGGACTGCCGTTCTCATCGAGCGCCGGATAGCCATCGCCATACGGGTTTGCCCAAATCTTCGGCAGCAAGAACACGGGCGACACGATCATCGCCCCTTCATCGAGAATTGTGGTCAAATTCGTGATCAACGAAACATAATTAATGTCGGTAGACGCACCGGCCGTTGGCGGAACAAACGTGAAATCACCAAACGTCTTAATCTTAAGGCCAAACGAATGGCCGCGGGTGGACTTGCCCGATAACGAGCGATCGCCAACGTCAATCGTGACAAAGAAATTTGTCGGATCTGTGGTAATTACTTCTCCGGCCGTGCCATCGAGATCAATAACAGCAATTCCGTTCGCGTAGTTTGTCGAAGCGGCATGCAACACCGATCCGATCAATGTATCGGCGTACGGCTCAAAGATCGTGTTTCCGTTATCGCGCCAGATCGAAATTTGCTTAATGTCGCCTTGGCCATCCACAGAAGTCTCAATTGTTCCGGTTTGGTAGAACTTGATTTTCTTCAGCGTGACAAAGTTTCGATCCGTCTTCATCGATAGCATCATCATTGGGACACCGGTCGACAATTGCGGAATCTGCGCGGGCGACAACGTTTGGCCGGCCACATCGACCAGCACGGCGTTGATCGGGATCAACGACGTTTCGTACGGATACGATTGATTCGTGGCACTCGCCGTCAAAAATTTAATCGTGGGAGAGACTTGATTCGGTTGGCTTACGGAAATCCAAGCCGTGTCACCAATTTTTGCACCAACGGCGGCACCCGCTTCGGCCCCTTCACCGATATCGTATGACAAGAAGAAGCTTCTTGCCGTCGGCGATAACAACACGGGCTTCGTTAACGGTATCTGAACAATGCGGTTGTTCTCATCCGTCAAATCAAATTGGATCGTCGGCGCTGACAACAATTCATCCCCCGCATCCAATTGATCGTTGAAGTTAACATCACGCCAAATCTTCACGTACTTCACATCTTCGTTGTGACCGTATTGAAATCCTTGTGTCGGAGACGATCCGTTTCGTTCGATTCGAATGGCATTCCAATAGGCCTGTGAAATATCCGTGGTCAGAGTGAATCGCATGACTTCGACGTTCTGACTCGCTTGATAGGTTCCGCCGGTGTTCGCCACCTGTTTCGCGTTGTCATCTACCGACAGCGTGATTTGGTTCGATACCGCCACAATATTCGAGCGTGAACTTAGGAACGGCGGCGTCACCGCGTTGAATGTCTCAACGTCGGGGTAGGCGATTGTGAAATAATCGGTTGTCGCAATTTGCGCGCCCACGTTTACGCCGACCTGCGCAAACGCGTTAATGTCATAGGCCAAGAAATAGTTTTGGCCTGCCGGATTCACGGTTTCCGATTCGATGACCTGCGGATTTAAAATAAGCGTGGTGACCTTATCGTTAAAGGTTTCGGTCCCTTGGGACAACATGTTTATTAGTTTCCCGTTAACGTCTGTGGACGTTTCCTGAACATTAAAGATCGTGTCGTTTCCGACGTCTTTGAAGAGACGGATCGCCGATACGTCACCGCTAACAGCACCGTTGTCGGTGGTCAAGTCAACACGGAGTTTCTGCCACACGGCGGTGTTCGCATCGGTTTTAAGATTGATTCGGGCGATCGGCACAAATTTCTTGTTTTGCGTAACCTGCGGCGGCGCCAGGTCTTCAATAAAGATTTTCATCGTGTCGATGGTCGGACGAATAACGCTCGCGGCCGAGGTGATGGGGATGCTGGTCGTCGACACCGAATGGATGCCGTCGTTGGCGGTGAGCGCGCCAATCGTGAAACTCGCTGGGGCTTGAATCTTAAAGCCAAGCAAATCGTCAAATAGCGCGGTCGGATTCACATCGACCGTAATCCAATACGTGGTCTGCTGCGACGTGACAAGCGCGAAACCCGGACTTCCAGCGGTCGGGTCGTTTAGAGCGATGGAAGCGGTTCCACCGGCATCCCCATTCGTTCCAAGGGCTTTTTCACCGACGAGAACTTCGGTTCCGGGCGGAATTTGACCGGTGCTTGGATCGCGATCGAGGATTCCATTCCCGTTATCTTTCCAAACATGGATCATCGTCACGTCTTGATCATCGCCCTTAATAGAACCCGCGGGCAAATAGCGGTTGAGTTTTAGCGAGAACCAGCGAACGTTGAATCCGTTACACGAAACAAGCAGTTTCATGTACGCGTTGTTGAGATCGCCTTGCGTGTAGTACACACCAAGTTGCGATCCCCCCAGATGAGCATTCGCAACCGTACCCAATTGGGCACGGGATACACTTTGAAGGGCACCGTTGCTTTTCGTGGCATAAAACACAACTTCGGAATCGATGACCGCATAACCCGAGGTCGGCAATCCCAATGTGTTCGGTCGGATTGGAATCGCCGTGGCGCTCGCCGTAATATCGACGTCCACCACCGGAGTCGCTGACACTCCGAGCGAATTGCTATGAAGCATTGTTGGCTGAATAGTCACAACACGTGGCGATGGTATGACCGTGCGCAACTTCGACGCGAACGGCAAATTCGTATTCGCGACGGTGTCCAAATTGGGCGGCGTCGGCACCATGGAGAACGAAGAGGGCCCCGCGAGCACGAGGCCAAACGTCGTTTCGGGCGTCGCCAATGATTCCATGTCAACGGTAACGAAATAACGTTGCGTTATACCTTGAGCCAAGCTCCGACTGTTCGTCACAAGTTTTTGTTGTGCGACGTACGCAATCGAAGCAAGTTTCGGATTGCCCGTATTTCCGAAGGTTCCACTGCCGATCAACACGTCGTTCTGCGTTGTGAATACGCCGTTGTTGTCCGCATCTCTCCACACGGAGACTCGTTTCACATCGGCTGGATTTGCCGTGCCGGTCGCCGTGACAACCAGGTTCGTCCAGTACGCCTCCGCTTTATTTGTGGCCATCATCATTTGGAGTATGGGTTGATTCACAGACTGTTGTTGCAACGTGTTGCCGGTTGATGTGTTTGTGGACGTTACCGTGATTGAATCACCGTATTCAAATATGTCGCCGATTTCCGCATTGAAGCTTGGCACCGGGTCCACAACGTCGGGCGCTCCAACGGAAATATAGGAGGTTGCTGGAATATCAAGGCCAAGAACTGTTTGCGCTCCAGCCAGGCGGCCCGGTGTCGCGAGATCGGCAATGTCGTAGGCGACAAAGAATGATTTGTTGCGCGCCGCGCCAAACACAGATTCACCGGTAATGTGCGAAACAGCGGCGGTTCGACGAACCCCTGTTAACGTTGTTGCGGTCTTACCGGTGTAGGTCAAGCCAAGTTCGGAACCAATTTGGAACGCACCGCTGGCTGGGAACTCCGTTGTATCGGCGATGGAAATCGTTATCGGCCCGGTGCTCGCGTCAAGATCCGCCGCCAACAATGTTTCGGGCTTGAACTTCAGGTTGCCCAGAATTTCTTGGCCGTTAAACGGACCGAACACCGGAATCGACGCCTGGCCGTCGAGCTGGACATTGGAAGCATGCGCAATGGGGGTGCTGCCTTCAACGCCCCGCGTCACTCCGGTAAATTCGTTGAATACTGCGTCGATACCGGCGTAGGTAACAACTTCGCGGTTGCCGGAATTGTCTTCGATAACCAGGCGTCCTGGAGCCACTGGGAAATCTTCCACTGACTGCACAGGGATATTCGTCGCCGAATTCGAAATTGGAGACGTTAGTGTCGTCGAGTTAAATTTAACAGCTTTGCTCGTCGATGAGACGATCTTATCGACGGATGCGTTAAACACCCTGTCGCCGTCAATGTCGTAGTAAATCCGAATATCCGACACGTCGTCAGCCTTGTTCACAAGATTTGCGTTCTTGCGGTTGATACGAATGCCCGTGAGAATGACAGAGTGATCGCTGGCGTTCATATCGAGCCGTAAGAGTCCGACGTCTTTGTCGCCCTGGATGGCTGCCGCAGGCGCAATCGGAACCGGATTAATAACCAAGTGATCGTTTGTGGCGGCAATCGGCGGTGTTCCGGAAAGGACTGGGAACGATTGCATCGTGGGATCCTGATTGAAGTCAACCATGAGACCGTCGGTCAAAATCACGTCGGTTCGCGACGGAATACGCACGCCCAACGTCGCTCCAATCTGGGCCGACTCGGCAACCCCCATCACAATGAACATGTATTTCGTTGTCCCGTCAACCAACAGATTCGGTTGAATATCCAATGTCGCGGCGCTCGTCGAGAAACTCACGACACTGGAATTGATCAACGTATCGCCCGCTGGCTGGAAGAATCCGTCGCCATTGGTACCGTCCAAGCCGTCCATGTACATCCGCACGTCCGTCACATCGAGATCGCTCGCCGTTCCAATACGCGTGACACGAATTTTGTCCAGCACACCGGTGAAGTTCCGTGTCCAAACCGCGACTTTCAAATATCCCGCGGCCGGCAAACCTTGCGGCACGCTCGAACTCTTCTGGTTGCTGTAATAAGCGGCGATGTCGGTGACCTTCATCATCACAGGCGCTGGCGTCTTGATAATGTCTGACTTGTACGAGAGCATGGGGAAGTTGTTTTCGGCAATCCGGGCCGTTGATTCGGCTGCCGGAATAGTAAACGCGCTCGAATCCAACACCCCCACACCCAAAGTGGTGTTTTCGGTGGCCGTCGTGCTTATGCGCACCGTTATGAAGTATTGCTGGAAAATCGTCGTAACCGTCTGGGACGACGCGGTAAAGTCCAAATCGCAAATATCGTTGCCCGAAACATTCTGGAATGTTCCCGTGGCCAGAGGAACTCCGACGGTAACGCCATTGCCATCATCGGTCGGATCGAATTCACCGTCTTTAAAGCCCATATCTCTCCATAGGGCAACTTCGATCACATCTTGGTTCGGTATGGATCCGAGTTTCGTAACGCGCAGGGCTTTCCAGACAGCGTAGGTGTTGATACCGGTTGGTTTTACTTCCGCGCGAATACGCAACATCGGAACCGGGTTTGGTTTATCCGCCGTGGTCCCATCTCCTTGTGCCAATGCGATCGGAACGAAGATTGCGTCTTTAAATGGCGAACGAGCGCCAATGGGCTCGGGAGCCATATCGACGGGTGTGCCAACGAGACCCGTCGTTGTGATGTCGCTGTTCGACGGAGCTAAGTTTGTTTGACCGTAAACACTGGGACGGGCGTAATCCGTCGCATACAAGCGCAGAGTCTCTTGAATCAAATCTTTCACGGTAAAGGTGCCGGTGGCCGATGCGGTTAATGTGAGGGTGGATATTCCAACACCATCGCCAGACAATGTCACGGACGTTGTGCTCGCAGATTGCGATAACATGATTGTGCCGGAATAAAGATAGCCGTTGTTCTCACCCATGGACGCGCCACCATCGGCGACATTGTTAAATTGGTCACGCGCTACCACATTAATAATTCCCTCGTTTCGGACGCTGAGCGGTGACGTGAAACTAAAGTTATGCTCAAGCGAAAGCTTCGTCGCTCGGTTTGGAGTGATGATCACCTGCTGCGTTGTTGAGCGCAAAAGATTTTGTTGATGCACAGCGGACAACACAGGGAAACCGGTGGTGTCGTCTTCGTAGAAGAAATCACGTTCCGAAATACCTGCACTGAACGTCAGTGACAAGGCGTTTGCTCCGAAGATGGACGCGAAGGTTCCGTTCGGTGACACCGAAGCCTTTCCAAGAGAAGAATTCGAGAAGATGTCGATCACTTGCGAGTACGTGGAAATAGCCACGTTGTCATAGACGTCTTGCATCTGTATCTGAATGTTCGGAGTTGAGACGCCCACCGCGTAGGTATTCGTTGTGCCAGCGATCAGTTTTCGGACCGGTGTCACAAAGAGAATCTTATACGGTGGCGCCGCAACCACCGTGTATGTTTGTGTATCGATAGCCCAACCACGCGACGGCGACAGATTTTCCCGTACCGTGTGCAAATGGTTCCCGGATTTTGTGTCGCGCAAGTAATACGTGGTTGTGTGTTGGCCCAACATCAACTGAGCCAAACCGTCTCCGGTTGAGAATGTCGCAGTGGATGGTGATGCAAAACCGTAATTGCCGGCGGAATCGGATTGCAACTTGAATTGGATGCCGTTGCCATTCGAGTCCTCCGAACCGAGAATAACCGGTGTGGGGTTGGAATATTTGTCCTGCAACTGAATTTGACGAACCGTGGACGTTCCACCCGCGACAAACACGGCTGGCGACGACAAGATCACCACTTTGTTTTGGAAGTCGAACGTCGGTTGAATATCGACAAAGTGATCCGCTGTTTGCCAGCTTCGTTGCGCCGCGTAACCGCCGATCACCGGACGACTGGAAGACAATATTCCATACGATTCACTCGAGCGTGTATCGAAGTAATAGAAGTTACTGACATACGTGCCGGATGCAATATCGATGGTACCGGTCGTGAGCGCCGTGAGCCCCGGCAGCGATACCACACTTGAACTTGTGACGAATCCGAACGCGTCGTTCGTCGCTGACGCCGAACGTGTGCTGGTAAAGATGATCTTTATTGTTTCGGTCGCCAACGTTGGGTTTGCAAACGAATCCCACAATTCGAATTGGAATTCTTGAACCACGCCTTGATAAGTCGTTTTACCAGCCTCGACCGAGTGTTTCGCATTGTCGACGCCAATGGTGGCTGTCGGTCCTGCGTTCACCGGCAATTCATAGACAGCCGCTGTCAACGGTGGACCGTCCGCTCGAATTTGCCAGGTGCCAAGGCGACCATCTTCACCTATCGGCAAAGACGACATCGTGTCATAGAACGAGAATTTGAGTTGCGAGACGCCGATATTAAACACCATCGTGTTAATGTGACTGGCTTGATCCAGAGGCTGCGTGAAGTAAAACGTTTTGCTGTCGTTTGAATGCGTGGTGTCTTGTCCGGTCCCGAGACCCAGCGTCACGTTGGATACGGATTGCGATGTCGCGTTATCGAAGTCGTCGCGCCGTTCGAGTGTAAACTGATTTGCGGTCCACTGACCAACCTGAGAAGAAGCGGGCGGGTTAACAAACACGAGTTTCGATGGCGAACCACCAACCGTCACGATTTGCAACGAGTCCCCGATAATTGAGCCGCTGGACAAGCGAATCTGAGCTTTGTCGGCCGCCTTCGTAGACACAAAATAATAGAAAGCCGGGTTCGCACCGATTTGCCCGTTCGCGTCCGTCCATGTCGACGTAATGGTCGTATACGAAACGCCGCTTTGATACTTAAACGTTCCCGTTGAACCCGTGACATTGATCGCGGAGAGATCCACACCAAAATTCGGTGTGCTAATGTAGTTATTAAACTGGTCAGAAAGTTGTCCGACCAATTGCGTTTTTCCGAGGTTCGAAATATTTCCGGCGGGCACAGACACTTTGCTGTCGGTCACACCGTCGGAGATATCAAGCGGGCTCAAGATCAAGAACTTGTTGGCAACACCCGGCAACACCGTGATGTACGGACGCGATGAATAGCCCGAGCGTTCCGTGCTGATGTTCGAATCACCGAAATCATAGGCCTTCAACCAACGCGATCCGGCCTTCTTCAATGTGAAGTTCCCTTCCGGGCCTCCGATGAAATCTTTGATTCCCGCATCAGACGCACTGAACGTGAAATTCGGTGGTAGAACGGCCACCTGCGCAGGGTCCGTGGATGTCTCCGCTTGGAACACAACGGTGCCCGTATAAAGATTCGGGCCGGTTGAAATAATGTTTTGGAATTGGTCACGAACGCGGATCGTGCCGTTGAAAGGATCACCGGCTGCGATTGGCGAGGACGGCAAATTCGCGAACTCAAAATGATTCGCGCCGGCCGGCCAAACACGCATACCCGACGCTGTGCCATCGACAATTCGTTCGGTACCAACGGGCGTTCCCGTTGTCGTCGACGCGGTAACACTGAAATTCGTCGTCGCGGTTTTCGCTTTCATGGTGTAACCGCGTGAGCCGTTTAATACATCATTGGGATTCGCTGAAACATATTCTTCGAGCACATCATTTGAATGCAAGAGCACATGGGGTGCCGTGCTGTTGGTGACCGTGTTGAACTGCTCATCCGTTACAAGCACCGTCAATGCAAACGAAACACCGGCCGTGACCGTCGATATCGCACCGGATTTGCCTGTCAATGAACCTTCGACTTGCGATTCGCCGGGCAACAACACCAAGAAGCGGCTCGCGCTTGAAGCGTTAACGGTGAACGTGCCCGATTGAGAATACGTCCAAGTCGTTCCGGGCATGAGCATGTTCGTGTCATAGGCCGCGAGCGTGTGAGAAGCGCCTTTCGTGCGCAACGTCACTGCAAAAATATCGCTGCTCGTTCCGTCGGCGTACGTAGCCGTTCCCGGATGCGTGTCGTAAAGGTCAGAAGTGTCGACGCGCAAATTCTCGGCCGGATGGCTCGGTTGTTGATTGTAGTAGTCATCCACAATCTGCACAATGACAGGGAAACTAGCGCCAGCCACTTGCGCGGTGGGCGTGCCGGTTTTTCCAGGAGCGCCGGTGCCCGGCAGCGCCGTTTCCCCGGGCATCAGCGTCAACAAACGCGTCGCCGTGTTTGGCACAACGGTGAATGTCGACGACACCGATGTTGTCCAAGCGCTGTGATTGACACTTATGTCATCCGCTTGGATCGAGTGCGTGCTGGCCTTCACCAACGTCATCTGGAATATGGTCAGTCCGGTCACTGGCGAAATTGCTTGGGTCGAGGTATTGATGATGACGTTTGGATCGGTGTTGTTGGCCACTTTTATACGAACGTCGGCGGAGTTTGTCCCCGCTGTTGCCGGCGGAACCGTTACAACGTTATTGAACGCATCAGCCACATACACTTTCACGTCGATTTCAACGCCGGCCGTTGCCGTTGACGCGACTCCGGTTTTGCCCGTCAAACTACCCGACGCTACCGACTCACCCGGTAACACCGTGATCAACTTCGCTGGCGGGCCGGGATTAACGACGATCGTTGATGACACAAAACTTGTGAAACGAATAGGATAAGGTGATGTGTTGTCGTCGGTATCGGTCGCGGTCAAAGCCCAACCCGTTGTGCTGATGGTGATGAGCGGGAAGTTGAACGTTCCCGATCCTTGTACGACCACAAAATCGTACGGATCTTTACCCGCTGATGGCCATGGGCCCGATGTTCCATCAAACGGGTCTGCCGACGTAAGCCGGACAGCGCTCGTTGATTGTGTCAGGTTCCAGAAGCTGTCGGTCAACCGCACTTGCACAGGAATGTTCACGCCCGATTGTGTTGCCGTTGGTGTGCCCGTCACTCCGCGGACAAGCGCGGTGTTTCCGGGTTGTGCGGTTTCGCCTGGCAGCACCAACTGCAATCTTGTCGCCGTGGAAGGCAACACCGGCACCGACGCTGAATTACCGGCAACGAGGCTCGGACCGGCCGAATCACTGTCGGTGGCGGTCACCACGGCCGAACGGTAAGCCACACGGAAACTCAAGTTTGAAATTGTGAGAGAACCGCCGGTCACGGAATAATTTCCGGGATCGGTATCGTACGGATCGTCGGTCGTAATCGAAATCGGGTTCTGCGCGGTACTGACGAGGTTGTAGTAGTTATCAACGATAAGAACGGTGGCCGGCACGTTTTCGCCCGCGGTTTGCGTTATGGGAGTACCGGTCTTTCCTTGGGGCGCTGTAACTTTCCCAGGCGTGTGTGTTTCGCCGGGCATAATCACCAACAGTCGCGTCGGCGCGGCCGGTTGCACGAACACCGTCGTTGATGTGTCGTTCTGATACAGATTCGTGTACGGATCGTCGGTCGCAGTAACGGTCCAGCTTGAGCTCGTGTTAAAGAACACACCAATTGTGGCCGAACCGGTAAATGGATCGAGCGACTGCGGGTTACCACCGAAGAACGTGGTTTCATCGTCGTACGGGTCCGTCGTCGTGAGACCAACCGTTGGCATCGCTCCGCCAGTAATGACGTTGTAGAAGGCGTCCGTTAGGCGAACAACCACATCGTAGCGAGTTCCTGCGGTTGCGTTCGTCGGCGTGCCCGTTTTTCCGAGCGTGCTATTCGCGGTTGAGCCCGGCACCGCCGTTTCGCCGGGCAGCAACAATTGCAGTTTTGCGGCAGCGCCCGCCGTGACCGGAATCGCGGGTGTCGTGTTCGCGATTAAGCTCGTCGGGGAATCTGATGTCGTGGCTACCGTGATGGTCCATCCGGGAGCTTGGTTCACCGTCTGCATATAAATAGAGAACGTCGTCGTGCCCGCCGCCAGCGACTGCGGATTGATCGTTGGATCAAAGGGATCTTCGGTCATTAACTGAACCTTAGCGCTCGGCTGCACCAGGTTGTAATAGTTGTCCACCGCGCGCACCGTCACATTGAACGGAACGCCAGCAGGGAATGCGGTTACTCCGTTGCCAGAGTTCGAATCGTAATCCGGAGAACCGGAATATCCGCCGGTTCCGTTGTACGGAGGTTTGCCAGGCAGCGCGGTCTGGCCGGGGACCAACACTTGGAGCTGCGTAGCGGAGTTCGCGTTTGTTGCGAAGCTGGCCGATGTTGATGTTGGATTTGCAATCGACAAACCACTCGTGCGTTGCGCGGTGAATGTTGTGGCGGCGGTCGCCGTGTACATCGTGAAATTAAATGTTGTCGTGCCATTCGTTAGAGGCAGCGTTTGTGTCGATGTATAGACGTCGGTGTTGTTGCTTAGGCGCACCGACAAACTGGCGGTCGGCACAATGTTCCAGTTGCTATCGACCACATTCACAATCACCTTGCTCGATACGCCAGCCACCCACGCGTACGGCGTTCCCGTCTTACCGGTGGAGGTGCCTGGCGCTGCTGTTTCGCCGGGCAACAAGATTTGCAACTTCGTTGCGGTGCCTGGCGCGGTTGGGACATCGGTCGATGTAAATCCGGTAAATGCCGCGACACCGTCATCCACTGTTAGATTCCAACCCGGCGTTTGATTCGATGTGTTGAAGGTCCACGCCACCGTTGTCGCACCGGCCGTTAAATTAATTGTCATCGGATCCGAAAGGTCATTTAGGTCAGAAGACGTGAGCGTCATGTTGATCGGCGTTGCCGTTGTCTTGTTCCAGAACCGATCGGTCGCGCGAATTTGCACATTGAATGGTGTTCCCGCGATAAACGGCGAGATACCGTTGGCATTGTTGCCGTCGATATCGGGTTGACCGGTCAATCCTCGTGCACCGCTGGCATACGAGCCCGGCACCGCTGTTTCGCCGGGCAATAATATTTGGAATCGATCGGTTACATCCGCCGTCATTGGAATCGAACCCGAATAACCCGGCGTGAGAGCCGGCGCCGTCGCAATAATTATTGTTTGTTTGTTTTCGGCGGTCACAAGATACAGGTCGAACGTGGTCGTTCCACTGATAAGATTTTTTGCCAGGGGCCGCGTCGGCTCGCTGAACGCGTCGTCTTTCGTTGCGTCCGAATTGCCGATAAACGTGAGAGCCACGAGAGAATCCGTCGTGGTAACGATGTTGTAATTCGAGTCAACGGCACGAACCGTGACGGTGAATGTTGTTCCGGCCACCTCGGTGGACGGATTTGGATTGGACTTACCGATGGGGTTTCCTTCTTCGCTCACTTCACCCGGCGCGAGCACGAGCAATTGCTGCAGCGAACCCGAGGCCACTGGCACCCATGTGGATCGACCCATCGAGTAATTGTCACCATTGTTTGTTGATGCGAAGATTTGCCAACCCGGTGTCGTGTTCCGTGTGACGAGGCTCGCGCCCAGGAAAGCCGTCTGGCCGTTCTGATATCCGCCAGCGCCTGTTTGTTTTTGGCCAAGCGCGGCCAACGTGTCATAAGGATCGTTCGCCGAAAGAACCACAAACGTGTTCTGCGTATTCGAGCGATTGAAATACTGGTCCACCAAATTCACGGTCACATCGAAGGTACTTCCGGCAACGAATGACTGGATGCCATTTCCATTGTTTCCGTCGAAGTCGGGTGTTCCGGTCTTTCCGCCGTTTTCGCCAAAGTCGTAGGGCGGCTTCCCGGGAACCGCGCTCTCACCAGGCAAAAGAACTTGCAACATCGTTGGCGATCCGGGATTCACTGCAACATTCGCCGATGTGAAGTCCGCGAGCGTTGGCGTCACATGACTTGGCACCGTCGCCGCGTGGATCCAATACGGACCGGGCGCGGTGTGGAATTGAATGGTGTATGTGGTCGTCCCGTTCAACATCGTTCGCGTGGACGGATGCGTGTCGTAGGGATCGTTCGTGTCCACTTGCACTTGTGGTGTCGCATCCGTTTTCAAATTGTAGAAGCGGTCGGTGAGTCGCACCGTCACGATGTAGTCCACGCCGGCGGTGGCCGCTGTCGGCGTTCCACTGAGGCCGCGCGCATTGCCGACCGTCGATCCGGGCACCGCCGTTTCCCCCGGCAGAACCAGCTGCAGACGATCGGTTGTCGTTGCAACCACAACCACAACCGGCGACGTATCGGGCAACGCCGAATACACCGATGCCGGCACCGTGGTCGCGAGCACGCGCCAACCCGGAGCGCTGTTCGCACCTTGGAACGTCATGGTGTAACTCGCCGATCCATTGATCGCGAGCGTCTGCTGGGCCGGAGCAACGGTAAAGAACGATGTCGGCTCCATTGTCAATAAACGAACCGTTGGTTGCGTGGCCTGCGGAACCGTGTTGAAGTAATTGTCGGTCAAATTCACGGAGACCGCATAATTGTCTCCGGCAGCGGCGCCGCTGGGCGTTCCGATTTTGCCGGAGGCCGAACCGGGCACGGCCGTTTCACCGGGCAACAATACCTGCAATTTCGTTGCCGTGTTCGGATTGACCGGGATCGCCGTCGAGGTGCTGCCCACCACACCGAGACCGTTCACGTACAATTCCTGCGGACTAAAGGTAGCGGTTGAAATCTTGAGCGTAATCGGGACAACCGCCGGATTCGCACCAGCGGAGAGCGCAAGCGTCTGACTTTGCGGCAAACCAAACGGATCGCGCATTGTCACGGTCACCGATCCGTTTGTCGATACAGTGTTATAGAAAGCATCGATCGCACGAATATTTCCGATCGGAATATTAAATAGGGTTCCCGCAACCTGCGTGCTGGGTGTGCCGAGTTTGCCGGTGATGGTTCCCGAACTCGGCGTTTCTCCGGGGGCCAGAATTTGCAACGCCGCCAGTGCTCCTGCATCAACGGGAATGGCAGCCGATGTGTTGTTCGCAAACCCAAACGTGTTCGCCGTGCCCGTCGCTGTGATGACCCAGCCTGGGGTCAGATTCTTTGTCCGCAATTGAACCGTCGTTGACAACGCGCCACCCGACATTGGCGCGCCCGACAACAACGGAACGCTGACATTGGGATCCGTCGCGGTTAACTGGATAAGCGGTTGGCCCTTCTGGGGATTTTCAACCAAGTTCCAATAATTGTCGACGACCCGAACCGTAATCGAAATGTTCTGACCCGCCGCAAAATTGTCGATTGGACCGGTGCCCGTGTTGCCATCCGGTTGTCCTGATTTTCCAGCGGTCGGCCACGTGCCGCTGCCCGGAACCGGGGTCTCGCCTTGAACGAGAATCTGGAGATTGCGAACGGTGTCATCGTCGTCGACGTTGATAGCCACCGACTGAGGCGCGTATCCACTCGCGGTAGCGGTTGCGTACGTGAAGTTCGGTATGGTTACTTCACCAGCATCATTTGTTCGCTCGGTAATAAATCGATGCATATACGATGATGTACCGTGCAAGAGCGTGACACTGCGGGGATCGTTCGTGTCGTACGCGTCGTCGGTCGTGTACGTGAACGTCGAACCAACATCCAAAATATTTCCCCAAGAGTCGGTGCCATCGAGCGTGATTGCCACCAATTGTCCGGCCGTGAAGTGACTGTCCGCAGCCGGCCCTGTGACAGTTCCGGATTTACCTGCGACGGTTCCCGGAACGCGGGATTCGCCGGGATACAGCATGCGGATCTTTCTCGGCCCAACGGTGTCAGGATAAAGAATGAATTGGGGCGTGTCGTAATCAGGGTTCGTTAGGCCCGCGATCGAAACTGAGAAAGTGTGCGTCGAACCATTGTAATCAACGGCTTTGTAAAGGATTGGCGCGTACGAGGTGGCACCGCCCACCAGATGCAAATCGGTAAGACCCATCGGATTGACATCCGCGGGCGCGGTCAATGTAACGGTCGCAACGGAAACCGCTTGGTTCCAATACGCATCGGTGGCGTACACCGTAACCGGATTGATTGCTGTACCGGCCGTCTGCGATGACGGAGAATCGGGTGTTGCTTTTCCACCGGTTCCACTGCCAATTGTGTACGGCGGTTTTCCGGGCAGATAGGTTTCGCCTGGCAGAATTACCAATGCGCGGTTGGCCGTGCCTGCCGTGATCGGAATATTGGTGACCGTGCCGGTCGAATAGAATCCTTCGAGATGATAAACGGTAAGCGTCTGATTGCCCGCTTGCACCATCTGAATTGAGAACGACGTGGTGCCGTTAACAAGCGTGCGCGTTGTGGCTTCGACATCGTACGGATCCGAGGTTACGAACCAGGCGTTGCCGCTCGCACTCGTGACCGTGTTGTACCAGTTGTCGACGGCAGTTACCGTTGCGATCCATACACTACCGGCGGTTGCCCCGGTGATTGTTCCCGATTTGCCACTCGCCGAAACGTTACCGGGCACCTGCGTCTGCCCCGGCACAAGCACCAAAAGTTTTGTGGCGGAGTTCGCGCGTACAATCGCGTTCGCCGACGTGGCTGGAATCAAGTTAATACCGGCGCTCGTGGCGACATTAATGTTCCATCCGCTCGGATTTGCGGTAAAGAATGTTACCGCGTAAACGGTGGAGCCTGAAATCAAATCTTGTTGTTGCGACGCCGGCTGCGCGTACGGATCGGTCAATGTGAGAGTCACCTTCGGCGTTGCGCCGGTCACCAAATTGTAATAGTCATCCGTGGCGCGCACGTTTACTTGGTACGGAACGCCCGCAACGAAGTCGTCTATGTTGCCCGCGATGCCGTCGCCGTTTGCGCTGTTGTTTCCGTCGGAGTCGGCAGATCCGGTTTTGCCCGTGGATGAACCGGGCACCGCTGTCTCTCCGGGCAACAGGACCTGCAGCCGCGTCGCTGAGTTCGGAACAACCGAGAACGTCGAGGATGTCCCGGTGCTGTACTCAATTCCAGACCCGTAGGCGGCTTCGTTGATTGAAAGGGTTGCCGTACCCGTTGACCGACGCAGTGTCACGTTCACGGTCGCACTTCCATTCGTGAGCGTGAACGAAGCACCGGGAGCATACGTCGGGAACAAGAATGGATTCGCCGAAATCGTTACAAGCGGGTTATCCGAATCATCGACCTTGTTGTAGAAACGGTCAACAGCGACCACAGTGACGGGGAACGAATCGCCGGCCCTCGGAACAGAGGATCCAAGAACCGCTGTGAAGTCTGGCGTTCCAGTGCGACCGGCGGGTGCCGCCGTTTTTCCAGCTTCAAATTGTTCGCCGGGCAACACAACAATCAGATAGTGATTGTTCGCCGCGTTGCTGTCCGCCGTGACGGGCACCGGCCCGACCATTGTGGAAACATACAGCGGGCCGGTTTGCGTCGACGCCGTGACGTACCATCCGGTGGTATTCTGACGTTGGAATTTGTGCGTGTACGTCGTCGAGAAATTGCCGGCCCCTTGCAAGATCGTCGCTGTTGTGTCTGGGTCCGGTGAATCGTAGGGATCGGTGGTTGTCAGGCGAAGCCCAACATCCGACGACGTGTTTCCGATCGCGTTCCAATAATCATCGGTGAGACGCGTGACGATCGAATAATCTTCGCCCGCAATCGCAGCGGTGGGTGTTCCGGTTTTTCCGGCGGACGTTCCGGGTGCCGCGGTCTCGCCCGTTAACAAAACTTGAATATGGGTCGACGAATTCGCTTGGATGTTTAGGTTCGGCGTCAATCCCGGCGTCAATGCGCCCGACGCGGCCGTGAGTTGTTGGGTCACCGGAGCCGCGGCCGCATCTTGTGCCGTTTTAAATATCACAGAAAATCCGGTTGTGCCGGCCGCCAAGGTGTTGCTGAGCGGCGTCACGTTGTCGGGCGTTCCATTCAGGTCGCTCGACGTGAGACTTATTGTCGAGTTCGTGCTGACCACGTTATAAAACGCGTCCACTCCGTTAACTGTCACGTTGTAACTGTTCCCGGCATAGAATGACTGGACGCCATTCGCACTGATGCCATCTTCATCTGGCGACCCTGTTTTTCCAGCCAACCCGCCTCCTCCAAGCCAGTTCGCGGGGCGCCCCGGATCCGCGGTTTCACCGGGCATCAAAACTTGAAGGCGATTTAAGGTGTTTGGCTGCACCGTGAAATACGACGAATAGGATGCCGAATAATTTGTGAGTCCAGGATCGGTTGCTAAAATGCGGTGCGACAGTGCAGCACCAGCGGTTCGGAGCGTCACCGTGCTCGTGAAAACCGCTCGATAAACGCCACCGCTCAATGCCATCTGCTGGCTTGACGGCAGCACCGCGTAGGTATCCACGGTTTCGGGCGCCGTCAATATCACCCACGGCAGTGGGCCCGAAACAATAGGGTTCCAATAATCGTCCACCAAACGAATTTCAACGCCGGGCGACGGAATCGCGGTGCCCGCCGTTTGTGTGTTTGGCGTGCCGGATTTTCCTCCCGTCGGATAAACATTTGATCCGGGCAACGGCGTCTCGCCCGGCAGCAGGGTTTGATAATGCGCAGCCGCCGCCGGGGTGATCGTTATACCGGTGATCGTCTGGCTTGAAATCAACGGATCGTCGACGCTATACGCATACACGGTCAACGTTTGAGCGGTGCGCGGTTCAAATGTTGAAAATACTTTTTCGCCCTGCGTAAGCGGGCCCGTGGAATGAAATAGCGAGTAAGGATCGTTGCTTTCGATATCCACATTTTGACCGGCTCCTGTGTTATGCAACGGACCAAGACCGAGATTTTGGTTCCAATATTGGTCAACCGCTTGCACGGTTAGTGGATACGCTGTTCCGGCTGTACCTGAAACGGGAGAACCAGAATTTGTTTTGCCCGAGCCGCTTGGCGATGAACCTTCCTGAATAACTTGGTTCGATGCGAGCAATCGTAACTTCACAATATCATTGGGATACGTGACGACCCACGTCGAAACATCGGCGGTGTACAAACCTCCGCCGTTCGTGGTGACCTGCCAACCTTTGTTGTTGCGCGCGGGGTTCGCGGAACTCGAGTAGGCGTTATTGGAAGTGACGAATGTAATTGTCGCTTGCTTCACACCGTTCACGAGCGAGACAGCGACCGGAGCAAATCCAAAACCATCGTCGTTTGGATCACTCGTGGTGAGCGTCACTGTTGGCATAACGGCTCCGCCGGTAATCAAATTGTAGAAACGGTCCACCAGTCGCACGGTAACCGTTGAACCGAGCCCCGCATACTGCGCGTTCGGCGTCCCGTTTTTTCCACCGTTCTGTTGCGCGTACGGAGGAAGTCCTGGCACCGGTGTTTCGCCAGAAAAAACAAGCTGAATACGGATTTGTGTTGAGTCCGTATCGGCCAGCACAGTAAATGATTCCGACGTGTACGTGTTGTTCGTTACGTTTGCAGTGGACCGCACAACTTGAGAACCGGAGGTCACCGGCGTTAACGTGAACGCCGTCGTTCCGCTGACGAGCGTACGCGAGAACGGCGTCGTATCGTAGCTATCGTTGGGGAGATCCGTGTAGACAACCACACTCGCAGCCGGGTCGAGGTTGTAGTACTGGTCAACGCCGTACACGCTGACGGTCATCGCCTGACCTGCATAAATATTGGAAACAGATCCTGTTTTTCCAAACGGGATAACATTGTATTTTCCTTGCGTCCGCGTCTGACCCGGCAACACCGCAACCAACCGATCCGCCGATTTCGGGTTTATCACAACGGTATTTGAAATTCCGTCGGTGCCCGCGCCAGACGCCGTGATGGTCTGATTGCCGGCTGTCGTCATCGTGACATTCACGGTGGCCGTTCCCGCGGTAATGGAAACAGAGCCCGGATCGGTATCGTATGGGTCAGAAGTTACTACCGATATAACAGGACTCGATGATGTGACAGTGTTCCAATATTTATCAACCACTTTAATCTGAGAAACAATCGTGTTACCGGCGGTAACCGGTGTGATTGAACCGGTCTTTCCGTCACCATCGGGAGTCGGGCTTTCTCCGGGTGCGTACGTTTGACCCGCAGCAACGACAAGCAATCCGATCGCTGATGCCGGATTGACGGTTATGCCAGATTGAACGCCAAAGATAGACGCGTCGACGGAATCTTCGGCTCGAATCTGCCGTGTGCCCGATTGACGGAATCGCACCGACGTGGTGAACGTGTGAATGCCGGCATCCCCAGAAACGAACGTATAAGATTTCGGTAAACCGTAAATATCGTCGAGAGTATCATCCGTATCGGATGTCTCGGGTCCACCGGGCGCGCTGAACACCACGGTCCCTTGGTAACCCGTCGCTCGGAATCCTTGCGCGTCTCTCGCTTCAACGGTAATCGTGTGATCGAAACCAGCGGCTTGACTGTCCGTGAGACCGGTTACGACAAAACTCGCGGCTGGCGCCGCTATTTGGAATTTCGGGCCGGGCGTTATCGCGTTTTGGACATTGCCAGCGTTGTCAATGGCTCGCACCCACGCCACATAAAATTTACCTTTCACCCAATTGTTTACGAGGCCAAGGTAAGTCCAGTTGCCCAGTCCGTCCATGCTGTCCGCATCCACCCATGTCGGCGTGTTACTGGCGGCGACCCAGGTCGAACCATTCCAAACGAAATCTTCAGCGATGTTCCATGAACCGTATGTAACGGGTCCCGCCCCGATCGAAACGCCTTCATCACGAAGGATTAAAAGTTGGGCCTTGCCTTGATGCCAAGAAAGCGTCGATTTGACTCCCGATCCCGTTCCGCTGATTCCAGAGGTGAATCCCGGATCGCTAGCGGTTCCAAAAACCGTTTGAGAGGGGGTACCGGTAAAGTCGTTCGTTGGGCTCACGACACCGGACACTGGGTTTTGTCCATCCAACAAAATGCGGTTACCACTTCCAGGGGTTTCCACGTTGCCGATAATGTCAGCGGCAGATGATTTGAAGACATAGTGATGTCCATTATTAAAGCTGAGACCTCCCGACGTGTACGTCCAACTGGCCGAGAATAGTTGGGCTACGTCCAAGAAGGTTTCCGTTGTCGCGGAGAAGGTGGATCCGTTAAAGTATTTCGCGCCGCCAGCCGTATCTTCATCTTTGATCGACAGTTGAACACTCGCAATCGCGCTGGTTGCATCGATTGCGGTACCCGATATGATTGCAAGGTCACTGGCCTTGTAAGCGCGTGCATCGAGAGGATTGGTCGGCGCTGATGCGGGCGGCGTGTTATCAAACACGAAAGTTTTGGTCGACGATTCAACAGCCACATTCCCAGCTGTGTCAATCGCTCGCGACACGATGTAATACGTGGTACCGGATGTCCATGTGAGCGCGGGATTTGGATCGGTAAAGTTCGTATCCGAATAATCCCAATAATAAAGACTACCCCCGTGGCTTGTGCGGTTAACGAGATTCCAAACTTCCGGACCTTCCCAAGCATCGGAACCACCATTCCAGTGTTCGACGCCGCCAACACCGGTACTGCGATAAATCTTTACACGTGTTTCCAAAATGTCCCGTGGCGACAAACCATCTTGAACGGTTCCATTTATAAACGCTACCGATCGGTACGTCGAGCCGGAGACAGGATAGGTCGTGATTGTCACTGGCGGAATATTGTCAAACGTAAATGTGATCGAAGAATAGTTTTGCGTGTAGTTGCCGGCTTCATCGACCGCACGCACATTGAGCTGATATGTCTGTGCGGCCCACGTCGGCACCGTCGTGTAAGTCCAGTTGACGGTGTTGAACGAAGCCGACGTTCCCGTCGCAACAACCCACGTGTTCACCGGGGCCACCCAGCTTCCACCGTCCCAATATTCGTTGTTGCCATTTTTCAAACGCAGCTCAACGCGCTTGGTGTTGAAATTATCTTGGGCTGTACCATAAATCGAAGTGATGCTCGGATAAATTGTGGAATCGACTGGATATTGAATTGCCAACGAAGGCGCATCGACATCGTATCGGAACGTGATACCATTCGAAATCGTTTGCTGAATATTGCCCGGCGCGTCAGTAGCGCGCACGCGAACGCGATACAGACCGTCGGCACTGAGTTTGGCGTCCGCCGGTAAGCCGCTCGTTAAGTGCCAACCGCGCGGGTGACTGCCGGCCGCCCCATCCAACGTCGCTGTCTGCGAGATGTACAACGGTCCCGATCCGCTCCAACTGTTGCTGCCGGAGTTCCACCAGTTGCTGTCGGACAAACGTTGGATTGAAACTTCGACCGTTTGAATGTCGTTCGCGTCGTCCGCGGTACCAGACACCGTGGTGAAAGCTCCCACTCGAAGGAACGAACCGTTCGTTGGCACGGTGACTTCGGAGAGAGGATCGGTTTTATCCCAGGTAAAGCCGCTGATCGCCACGGGCTGAGTATTTCCAGCGGCGTCTGTGGCGTACACGTTGATCGTGTAGTCGCGGCCCGTAACAAATTTGGACGAGGGGAATGACCAAGTCCAATTGTTCCAGCTTCCTGCAACTTGCGACGCCAGATAAAACACCTTTGCGCCGTTAAGCAACGTGAACGTACTGTTGGTGTTGTCCCACCACAGGTTCATTGTGTCGTCACGAACAGTGATATACACCGCTGACGTCACGAATTCTTCTTGCGTTGTTCCGGAGATATCCGTTAACGCGGAAATGATGGCGCCATTGGCCGGCGAATAAACGGTAGCGGTCGGATATTGAACGTCGTAAACAAACGTGGTACTCGAGAGTGCGGTTTCGGAATTGGGCGTTGGCACGACGTTGTCGGATGCTTTCACACGAATTAAATACGCCATTCCATGGCGCAACGTCGGCATTGTCAGTGTCCATGTGGAATTTGCGGCCGCCAGCGTCGTGGCGCCGAAGAACTGTTCGGAAGACGCCGTGAATGTGGATGCGCCCGACCACCAAGCACCCGCAGGCAACGCTTCTTTGATACTGACCGTCACCTGGGCCGCTGAGGTGATTCGTGAAATTGCGTCCGTGCTCGTACCGGAAATTGTCGGCAGGGAATTGTAGTACCACGTCGTTCCGCCAGACGCTGGCAGGAATATTCCGGAAACAGGCGCCACTTTATCGATGACAACCGTGTTCGAATCGACGCCCAGCGTGAAATTCGAATTCGTACCATTCGAACTCGGACCCTGATTGGCCGGAACAGCCGTATCTTTCGCGCGCACTTGAATCAAGTAAGTGGTTCCACTTTGTAACGCGCTGGTAAGACTGCCGTTCACATAGGTCCATGACGTTGGTGTGCCACCAGTGGCGTTGCTCCAGGCGGCGTTCGGATCCGGCTGATTGAACGACGAACCACCCCACCAATTGCCGCCCAGTTCGAGAATTCTCACTTGCACACCGTTCGAAGCCAGCGCAGCCAATCCCGCTGTCGCATCAAACGCGTTTCCTTGAATTGAATCCAGTTCCGAACGGTACGTCGATGACAGTGGTGACGTTAGTGATGTGGTCGGCTTCGTTACGTCGTACCAGGCGGCAATTTGCGGAACAAGCGCCGTCTCGATGTTGCCTGACTGGTCAATCGCAAAACTCCGGAACAAATATCGCAAGCCCGACGTGTAGGGGATCGATGCATTGTAGGACCAGCTTGTTGTTCCCGTCGCCAAATTGAAATATTCGGTAGCTGCGGTGAAGCCCGTGCCATCAAAATAATTTGTCGTGGCCCCGGAAATCTGGCCCACGGACGCGTAAACGTACGCAACCCCGGACTTGTTATCGCTTGCTGTACCAAGGATTTGTGGAATCGTCGAGCGAACCTGCGTTCCATCAGGGAAAGTCACTTGGCTGGCCGGCGCCGTGTTATCGAACGTGAACGATAATGTGCTCACGGCTGTCGCAAAAATTGTCTGAACATTGTTCGCTTTATCCGTCGCACGCGAACGCAACGCATAAATGTGACCACTCACAAAAGGAATGCCGGTGGAGAACCAAGTGGCAAATCCGTTCGTCGAACTGGTTACAAAATAATGTTCCGACGATTGATCAAAAGTATTGTTTGCTTCGTTGTACCATCCACCGGTGTCAACATAGATTGCCAATTCCACTTGCTGGACTCCAGAAAGTCCTGTGTTATCGGTCACCGTTCCTGAAATCGTCGGCAGGCTCGAAATATTTGAATTGTTGACGGGCAATACAATTCCGGCCGTCGGCGACGACACATCGAATGTGAAGGCGGTGGTGGCACGCAGCGGTTCGACGTTGCCGGCTTTGTCGGTCGCGCGCATACGCACCTGATACGCGAGACCGTCTTGCAGCGTCGGATGCGTTGACGTCCACACGTTCGGACCCGTAAACGCCATCGCGTTGGACCGATTCACCCTTAACGGAACTGAAGGAGTTGGTACAGCGTTCCAGTACAATCCATCCCCGCTTTCTTTAATTAGTACGAAACGCTGCTGCGACTCCCAAACGTTTCATCGGTAGCGGTTCAGAAATTACCGGCAACGGTTTCGTTGGCACGTTACGCGAAATCGTTCGCCACAGGCGTAACCACCGGCGACCGGCACGCATCATAGGTAGGGCGCGTTCGACGAGGTTCCACCACAAACGATATTTTGTTCCCGGCAGGTCGTCGCCATAATCACGCTCGATACTACGGTTGGTTGTGGCCCAGATCCTGCGACTCGTTCTGGCATACGACCAGCTCGGCATGCTCGCTGTTGAGACCACGATCGCCGTCATCGTTGTTCCCATACTCCGGATCCGTCCGCGGGGCTTTCCGTATCCGTCCAGAATTGTCCATCGGCACGCGCTGGATGTAGAGGGCCACTCGCGCACCGTGCTTGTCGTGTCCGCCGCTGTTCCGGAAAGTGTCGTGATCTGGCCCGCTCGGTAATACGCGTTGTTCGCAGGAACCTTGCACGATCGCCGTCGGCACGTTGATGTCGATACGTAAATGTTTCGATCCGCTCACGTAATCGGTTTCAAGATTCCCGCCATCCGATGAACGCTGATGATGTGGTAACCGTGCCGGTCGTCAGATGCGAATCGTTCAGCACCGTGTATGTCCACGTGAACGGCGCGGATCCCAACAGCGACGACTTCGCTTGCCACAACACCGATCCGCCCGTGAGCCCGCTCCATCAAACCACAGTCAGTCGCAAGATTCTGCACCGCAACTTCCACGTTCACCACCGTTCCTCCATCCGACGCGGTTCCGGACACTGTCACGAGTCCACGGATAACCGAACTCGACGGCACGCTCACAAACGATTGCGGCGCATCGGTGTCGTACGTGAACGTTGAATACACAACGTTCGAAATATTTCCCGCTTTATCCACCGTGCGCGCTTGCACCGCGTAGCTGATGCCCGTGGTCCACGTGAACGTCGCGCTCCAGTTCACGTAGCCGTTGCTCGTATCCGCGGTGAACCACGCCGAGTTGCCCGGCTCGGCGATGCTGAAGTTCGGGCTCGTGCGGGACGTTGCCGGGTCGTAGAACTGTTGGAGATCGTTTCGTCGGATACGAAGTTGTACGTAGTTGATGCTCGAATTCAGCGTGTCCGATGCGGTACCTGAAATAATCGGAAGACTCGATGTGCGCGGCACCGACGGAGCTCCCACCGGTTTCTGTATGTACGTGACCGGCGCAACGTTATCGAATGTGAATGTCAGCGTGCTCACGTTCGATGTGAATATTGTCTGAACGTTCGTTGCTTTGTCGGTCGCGCGCGCTTTGATGCCGTACACGTGTCCGTCTTGGAACGGAATGTTCGACGAGAACCAGGTGGAGAACGCGTTTGTCGTCACCGCTGTAAAGAAGTACTCGCTCGTTTGATCAAACGTGTTGTTCGAATCGTTGTACCATCCGCCCGTATCAACGGCCACCGCCAATTCAACCGTTTGAACCCCGGCTGTTCCCGTGTTGTCAGATACTGTACCGGATATATAAGGAAGCGATGAAACTTCCGATCCCGCTACGGGCCGTGTGATTCTCGTTGTTGGCGACGACACATCGAATGTGAAGGCGGTGGTGGCACGCAGCGGTTCGACGTTGCCGGCTTTGTCGGTCGCGCGCATACGCACCTGATACGCGAGACCGTCTTGCAGCGTCGGATGCGTTGACGTCCACACGTTCGGACCCGTAAACGCCATCGCGTTGAACAATTCGCCTGCGGAACTGAAGGTTGAGACATTGGCGTTCCAGTACAATCCGCTCCCGCTTTCTTTAATTGAGTACGAAACGCTCTGCACACGACTCCCAAGCGTTTCATCGATGGCGGTTCCAGAAATTACCGGCAACGGTTTCGTTGACGCGTTGTAGTAGTCGTTCGCCACAGGCACAACAACCACCGACGTTCCGTACGCCGTATCATAGGTGAACGCGTTCGACGAGGTTCCCACCACAAACGATGTCTGCACATTCCCCGGCAAGTCCGTCGCCGCAATCCACGCTCGATACGGTTGGTTGTGGGCCCAGATCTGCGACTCGTTCGCCAACGTGTACGACCAGCTCGGCATGCTCGCTGTTGAGACCACGATCGCCGTCATCGTTGTTCCCCATACTCCGGATCCGTCCGCGGGGCTTTCCGTATCCGTCCAGAATTGTCCATCGGCACGCTGGATGTAGAGGGCCAACTCGCGCACCGTGCTTGTCGTGTCCGCCGCTGTTCCGGAAAGTGTCGTGATCTGGCCCGCTCGGTAATACGCGTTGTTCGCAGGAACCTGCACGATCGCCGTCGGCACGTTGATGTCGTACGTAAATGTTTCCGATCCGCTCACGTAATCGGTTTCAAGATTCCCCGCATCATCCGATGAACGCGTGATGATGTAGTAGCTTGTGCCGGTCGTCAGATGCGAATCGTTCAGCACCGTGTATGTCCACGTGAACGGCGCGGATCCCAACAGCGACGACTTCGCTTGCCACAACACCGATCCGCCCGTGAAGCCCGCTCCATCAAACCACAGTCCGGTCGCAAGATTCTGCACCGCAACTTCCACGTTCACCACCGTTCCTCCATCCGACGCGGTTCCGGACACTGTCACGAGTCCACGGATAACCGAACTCGACGGCACGCTCACAAACGATTGCGGCGCATCGGTGTCGTACGTGAACGTTGAATACACAACGTTCGAAATATTTCCCGCTTTATCCACCGTGCGCGCTTGCACCGCGTAGCTGATGCCCGTGGTCCACGTGAACGTCGCGCTCCAGTTCACGTAGCCGTTGCTCGTATCCGCGGTGAACCACGCCGAGTTGCCCGGCTCGGCGATGCTGAAGTTCGGGCTCGTGCGGGATGTTGCCGGGTCGTAGAACTGCTGAAGATCGTTTCGCCGAATACGAAGTTGCACGTAGTTGATATTTGAGTTGGTTGTATCGGATGATGTTCCCGAAATGATGGGAAGACCAGATGTTCGTGGCACCGACGGAGCTCCAACAGGCTTTTGAATAACAGTGACCGGCGCAACATTGTCGTACGTGAAGGTGTATGAAGAAATAGGCGATGAAAAGTTTTGCGCGTTGTCCTGCGCTCGAATTTTCACGAGATACGCCTGATCGTTTGACCACACCGGCAACGAGCTCCCGGTTAACGTCCATGCTCCTCCGTCGGATGTGGTTGACACCACAATCCAACCAAGACTCGGCGTATCTCCGGAATCATCAAAGTCACCATTCAACACGTTGAAACCAGACCCGTCCCACCAATTTCCACCACCGGTTGGGTTACGCTCGATAGCCACCTTCGCCGTGTAAAGGCCCGACATTTTTGCCGTCGAATAATCTCCCGCCGTTCCAAGAATTGTGCCGAGGGATTTCTCGAAGATGGCGTCAGGATCTTGAATGACAGCAATCGGCAGTCCAGAATCAAACGTGAACGTCTGCGTGGCGGACAAAGACAAGTTGCTCGCCAAATCGATGGTACGCACGTTCATTGTGTAGTCGGTGTTATCCTGCCAATGAGCCGACGGTTCTGCGAACGACCACGACGTCGATCCGACCGTCACCATCCACGTCGAGCTATTGAGCGCCCATCCGCTCCCATCCCAATATTCATTGCCTGGTGGTGTGCGACGAATGCGGATTTCGTTGCGCGCAATTCCCGCCAAACGATGGGAAGGGAAATCGACAGACGTACCCTGAACAGTCAAAAGCGGATTGGCTGGCGAGCGGAACACACCGTTCCCGGTTGGGTTCGTAAATGTGGCGGTACCAAAATACGTATCGTAAAGAAACGTTGCCGTGGCTCCCGCAACCTCGAAATTCGACGAACGATCCACCGACCGAGAGAATACCGTGTATTGCCGACCGGGAACGAGATTCGATAACAACGTGCTCGTGTTGTAACTCCAGTTCACTGACGCCTGATTCATGTGCACAACCGAGGAACCCACTGTCGAGTAGGTGTTGGAATCGAACGCAACGCCATCCCAATAGTAGGTACTTCCGGCGAGCACGTAGCTGATCGTAAGACTGACAGCGTTCACCCCCGAAAAGTCATCGCCAGCGGTTCCCGAGAAACTTGTGAACGTGCGATACGCACCTTGATCAGCGGGCACCGTAATCGCGGAGGTGGACGCCACGTTGTCGTAGTAAAACACGTTTGAAGAGACGCCCACAGTGAAGCTCGTTTGGGTATTGTTGGCACTGTCTTGTGCCCACGCTAACACGCGATAGTTGTGGCCCGAGATAAACTGCGAATCGAGACTGCCGTTATTGTAGGTCCACGTTCCAGAGGAATATCCAACGAACGCAGCCGACTTTGTTGATACCGCCGTTGTAAACAATCCTCCGTTCCAATATTGGACCGGTGATGTGCTGATATCAATAATCTGCAAATTCACGGCGGCGATCTGACTAAAGTCGCGACCGCCAGATACCTCGGTGCCGCCCGCGGTTCCACTTAAGGTGCTCAGAGAATTGAAACCGCTGTTGTGGGCAGGCAAGGTAATTCCAGCTACGGGCGCGGTGTTGTCGACGCGGAACGTAATTGTTGAGACCACGCCCTGTACGTTGTCCGCCGTATCCGTGGCGTACGATATTAATTTGTATATGCGACCCGATGTCCACCCGCTGGGCAATTTGTTTCCGGCCGGCGTAACGCTCCATGTTGCCGACGTTACATACACCGAAGTGAGATTCGACACGACTTGCGTCGACGCCGTCACCCAGCCATTAAATTCACTCCAGTACAAATCATCGGCGGTGTTCGCACTGAAATCAGAGCCCAAATCCCAAATTTTCAGATTCACGGCCGCAATACCGCTTGTGACATCCGCAGCGGTTCCGGCCACCGATGTCAAATTTTGAAATGATGAATTGTCCGAAGGGAATGTAATCGCAGAATCCGGTGGAATAATGTCCACCGTGAAGCGACGAGTGTGACGCTGTTCGACGTTACCCAATGCGTCTTCGGTCCACGTCTCTAAGAAATAGCGATACCCCGAATCCCACGTCGGGGCGGCGGTCGAAAAATTGACTCCGCCATCCGAATGCATGCGCATCACAACTTCTCCGGACTGATCGAACGTTCCTGGATAAAGTCCGTCCCAATATTGGTCGCCTCCGTCGGAGGCGTTGTTGTTGTTATCATCGCGCCGCAACGTGAAATACACCTTCGATGTATTCACGCCAACACTCGCTTTGGGTGCGACGGGCATGTCTATAGCAGTGGCCGAAAGATTGATCAATTGGTTCGACGTTCCGTTGTAGCCGATGCCCTCGGCTGGACGGATGGACGTTGTTGTCGGCGCCGATGAGTCAAACACAAATTGCGCAGATGCCGGCGTGGCGGCCGAATTCGCGACGCCATCGAACGGCGTCACGTGAACTCGGTACGTATGGCCTTCCTGCCAAATACTGTCCGGGTTGTCGTAGGTCCAGGTCACAAGTCCCTGACCTGAAATATTGACGGTAACGGTGGCCGACGGAGCCGCGAAAGACGACGTATCCCAATACGTATCGGCGTTGCCACCGGCCCCACCAATCGCCTGATCATCGCCAAGATCTATTATTTGGATCTCCACGTGATCCATCCCCACGCGCTTCAGCGCACCCGCGAATGGATAATCACGTGCGGTTCCAGTGATTTGAGTCAAGCTGTTCAGTGACACCGCTGAAGGAACAACGATTCCTGCCATCGGCGCCGAAGAATCAAACACAAACACATTGGATGAAACCGATGTCTGAACGTTTGAAATTAAATCGGTGGCGGACGACTTGACCACGTACGTGTGACCGTTCGTCAACGCGGCATTGAAGTTTGTTCCACTGTATGACCATGTTCCGGATGAGGTGCCCACAAAGGTTGCGCTCACCCACGAATTGCCTTCATCGGATTCGCTAAAGTCGGTGTTGGATTGCTTCCAATAAGACGTGGTATTAAGATCTTTAATAGAAACTTTTACATTTGCGCTGCCGATCCCCGCGTTCAGATTCCGACCGGCCGGCAACATAGTGAAATCGTCGGCCGTGCCGGAAACAGTCGAGAGCGAACGGTAGTAAGCTTCGTTTGAGAAAATAACACCGGCCGCCGGCGGCCGCGTTACGCCGGTAAGTGGGCTTGTGTTATCAAACGTAAATGTCGAACCCCCCGTCGAGAAATCCGCCTGGACATTTCCAGCGGAGTCCGTGGCTTCGCTCGTAGCGTAATAGGAAGTACCCGACAACAAATCTCCATCGCCGAGAGCGGTCGTGGCATAATTCCAATTTGAAGTGCCCGTAACTCCCGTAAGGAAGTTCGGGCCGACCGATGAGATTTCAAAGAGATCATCCAACGAGTCGTACCACAAACCGTTGTTTAAATTTTTAATTGCGACACGCACTTGGGTTACCGGTGAACCGGAATCGGCCGCCGTTCCGGAGACGCCGGTGAGACCGAGCGAATTTACGGTCGCACCATTGAGCGGCAAGGTCACGCGCGAGCTGGGCAGATTTGTGTCGAACGTAAATGTGGAGTACGTAATCGACGAGTAATTCCCCGCTTGATCGCGAACGCGCATCGAAATTGCGTAGGACTGTCCGGGGGTCCAGCTCGGCACGGCGGTATTGTATTGCCAGTGGGCCCAACTGTCCGTGGAACTCGTTGCGAACCACGCCGTGTTGTCGGTGAGCGCGTTGTCCCAATTTGCGCCACCGGCCTTCGCGGGATTCCACCAAATGCTACCGCCAATATGGCGAATGCGAATATCGACGGTGCTGATCGCCCCCGCTTTAACGGTGTCGATTGTGTCCGCGGCGGTTCCTGAAATCGTTGACAAGCTGCTTTCGTAATGGGGCGTCACAGCGCCATCGGGCTTGGTGATATAGCCGGCCGGATTGACCGGGTCATAAATAAACGTCGACACGAATATCGTGCTCACGTTCTGTGCAAGGTCCGTGGCCCTCACGTACAAATCGTATTGATGGCCGTCCTGCCACGTCGGGATCTCGTCTGCCCCAAACGGATAACTCCAAGGGGCTGTGGCACTGGCCACCGATATTGTGCTGCTTGTTAAACGCCATGAAGCGTTCGACTGATTGAAACCACTCGCGTTTACACCGGAATACCACTTGTCAGAATCACCGTCGTCGATATCGTGGATTGCCACTTCGATATTTTGCAAACCGGATCGGGGATTTATCAGTCCGTCGTGCGCCGTACCAGAAAGTACATTCAAGGTGTTGGCCGCCTGATACGCTTGCGATGGCACGAGAATCGAACTCACGACAGGATTTGTGGAATCGTAAATGAACGCGACCGCCGAGGTTGTTGACACATTTCCGGCCGAATCAAACGCGCGCGCGCGAACTTGATAATTCTTATTCGCAATCCATGCCGGAGACGCAAACGACCAAGACGAGAGCGAACCGCCGACATTGACCCAGCTCGAGCTCACCTGATTAAACGAGGAACCACCGAAATAAAGCGCATCCGTTTGATTAAAGATTTCCAATTCCACACGCACGACACCCGAATGATTGTCAATGGCTCCTCCGGTTATATTGCTCAGTGTGTTCGACGGGCCGTAAGCGCCATTGTTGATCGGTGCGCTGATGCTCAATGTTTCGGGTGGCGTGTTGTCGAAATAGAATGTGAACGAACCAGGTGTTCCGCCGACTTGCGTGTTCGCGGTCGGCAACGCCGCATCGGTTCCGTAAATACGGATGGTGTAAGTTGATCCACTGGTCAAATTCGCCGACGTCACAAAGGTGGACGTATAAACTTGGGTCCCGCTTTGATTGGTCAACGTTCGAGTATCAAGGAAAACTTCTCCGGCCGAAGAAAAGCCGCTCCCGTTGAAGTAATTGCCATTATGATCCTGCATCGAGAATTTAATATTTCCAAATCCAGCCAAATCAGCGCTGCACGTTCCGCTTATGGTGGCCAACAATCGAACGGGAGTCGTGTTCGGATATGTCACGGCCGACGTTGGCGAGGTCGTATCGATAATCACGCTGGTCGCGACGTTTTCGGAACCGACGTTGCCAATGGGAAACGCGTTGTCGCGGGCACGCACTTTCACGACATAGGCCCGATCGGAAATCCAGCCCGCTTGCACACCCGGCGTCATTTTCAAGCTATCGAGTGCGTTGTATGTCCATGTTGCGGACGAGGTGCCGAGCGATGTAAGCACATCGACGGATTGCCACGAAGCGGCCTCCGTTGTATTACTTGAAAAAATAGTTCCGTTCCAATAATACGTCGTGTTGCCTTGGACGTTATAAACAAGCGCATCCACATTTGACACTCCGCTTACTCCCGCATTGTTTGGGAAATCCGACGCGGTGTTGTCGTCGACGGTTCCGGATAACGCAGTGAGCTGCGATCTTTTGGCGTTCGATGTAGGAAGTGTAAGCGCGGATGTCGGGGCATGATTATCAACCGTAAACGTAATCTCCGACGTGCCGGGAACAAACAACGCATTCACGTTTCCTGCCTTGTCATCCGTTTTCGTGCGCAACGTGAAATTCTCCGTGTTGTAATTTGAAAGCGAGAAATCAGGCATGCTTGTGAACACCCACGAACTTACGAATAACGAGGCGGTTGAGTAAACCAATGTGGTTCCAGGGAAGCTTGTTCCATTCCAATACGAGCTATTGGAATTCCGACGCAACGACACTTGCACCTGGTTTACCTGGTTGTAACCGGGCAGCGCGTTATCCTGCAGCGCTCCCAATGGATCGCTTACGGCACCAGAAGCCAAAACAACGGAGGAGCGAAATTCCGTTGCCATGACGGACGTTATTGTCGCCGTGGGCATTGTGATATCGTAAACGACGTTAGAACTGTGTTCGGCTTCGTCGTTACCGTCAAACGAATTTAAGTCAACGAATGATTCATCTTCCGCGATCAGATAGATTTTGTATTTGTAACCGTTGGCGAGATGTGTCGAATAGGCGATGGTGTAACTCCAATTCCATAGATTCGGCGACACCAATACCGGCGTGATTTGCAAACTCGGACGAACATTCGTCCACGTTGAACCATTCCAATAATATCCATCCGCTGCGGTCGTATCATCTTTGTTGACACGCTGAATATCCAATTTGATGTTGTTAATTCCAGCCATCCCGAGTTGATCGCTGGCGGTTCCGCTGATCAACGCAAAACTGCTAGTGAACGCCGTTAGCGGATTCGTGAGAACCGAGGTCGGAGCCTGATTATCGAAACCGATCGTCAAAGAAACTTGCGCGCCGGAAATTCCCGCCGTGTTTACACCGCGCGCACGAATTGTGTAGGTCGCTCCGGAAACGAACCAATCTCCGGACGTCGGAATGCCAGAGTTCCAACTCCAGTTGGTTGCCGTTAACGCATTCGCCACCGTGTACGTCGATGAACCAACCCAGGCCAAGGTGTAACCACTCCAGAATTTCCCGTCGGATAACCGCTCAATCTGTACATCCACGCGGTTGGTTGCGGCATTGTTGGTTCCGCTAATGTCTTGCAAGTTCTCCCGATAGAATTTGTTATTGGTCGGCTTCGTGAAGGCGATGACAGACGGCGGGGGCTGAAACACAAACGAATACGTGCTCGGATAAAGAAGCGTGCTTTGCACGTTTCCTGCATTATCGATCGCACGTACATAAAGGTCATAGGTCACTAAGTTGTCCCAAAGATTTCCGTTTGTTGTCGATCTGGTCCAAACGCCCGTCCCGGCGTTGTATGACACTGTGCTCCAGATAATGGAGGCCGGCTCCCATTGAGCGGTCGAGAACCGGTACCAGTTGGTGTCCGTCCCGTTATTTCGCTGGATCGCAATTTCAACACTTGCGATTCCTGACCTCCCAAACGTTGTGTCTGTCGCCGTCCCGCTGATGGAGGGCAGAGACGAAACAACCCCAGAGTTTGGAACGACGATCGCCGCCGTTCCAGGTCGCACGTCGTATGTTGCTGTGAGAACCGCGAAAGATTGCGTGTTTCCCGCGTAGTCAACCGCTTGAACATAAAACTGGAACCAGCGCTCATCGAGATTTGTGGCGTGACTCCAATCCGTTGGAAGACCACTCAAGGACCACGAACTTGGATAAACAGTCGCCGATAACGACGTCTGGCTATTCCATCCTCCGCCATCCCACCATGTGGAACCATCCGTGCCGTCGAAAATTTTCACGTTTACGTAGCGCACGCCGGACGGAATATTTCCACCCGTTAAAACGTCCGTCATCGTTCCGAGCAGCACGGTAAAGGAGCTGTTAAAAAATCCTGTCGAAAGATTCGAGATCGCGGCCGTCGGAGTGGACATATCTACGATAACAGTCGCCGTCGTATAGATTTGTTGAACGAGGGCGGGATTTGAGTTATCGGTCGCACGCGATTGAATTTGGTATCGATAACCATCCTGGAACGTGGCCGCCGGGCTCATGAATGTTTTCGACCAACTTGTACCGTTCGTGGTCGTCAGAGGAAAATCGATCGATGTCCCGTTCGTGTCAAACCCGTTTTGTGAAGCATTCAAATAATTCCCATCCGATCGAATGACACGAATCTTCACGGTACCGATACCCGAACCACCCGCGTCGTCGTCCGCTGAACCTGTCACGGTATTAAACGGACCGCGGACATAATTGGTTACGGCCACGGACAAAGAGGTAACACTGGACGTGGGAGACGAGTAGTCGATTAAAAATTCAAGACCCGTGTTCGCAAAATCAGGATCGGCCACAGGGTTGCCTGCCGCATCAATGGCGCGCACAAACAATTTATAAAGTGTGCGATCGTTCCACGAGGTCGGCAAATTGGTGAACGTCCACGATGAGCCAAAAATCGAGGTGGCGTTTAACCAGGACGTGTTCGCGTTGTAGGCATTAAATGCGGCGCCATCCCAAAATGTGTCGGCCGGATGACGAAGCGCAATCTGAACAATTGTCGGGCTTGGGTTTGGAGCATCCGACATTGTGCCCGAAACCAAGGTCAAACTTTGCGATGCCGCCAAACTCGCCGGAACAACAACGGCCGCCAACGCTGGCGTGTTATCAAACGTGAACGTCGAATTAACAATCGTGTTGTTGTTCAGCGAAGAATCTTTTGGTTTTACTTGGATTTTGTAAATACGATTATTGATCCATGTGGGAGTCGATCCAGTAAAGTACCAACCTTCGCTCGAGGTGTTAAACGAACCATCGGTGGGCGACGCGCTTAACCAGTAGATCCCAGGCTGCCAGGCACTTCCATTCCAATACTGGTCGGTATACGGCGCCGATGAACCCGTTGAAATAGCGATGTCGATCAGAGCAATAGCGGTGTCGGCATCCACCGCTGTCCCGGTGATCCTCCCAAGCGAACGTTCGTAGGCCGCATCGGGATCCAAAATTGCTGCTGTGGGGTCAACCGCATCATAAACCAACGCAGCGCTTTCACCGATCGTTTGCGTGCGAACGTTTCCGGCGCGATCCGTAATTCGCAAACGCACGAGATATGTTTTTCCTTGTTGAAATGCGGGGCGCGTAAATCCCCAAACATCAATTCCAGCACCGGCGCCGTTGGCCGTATAAGAAGACGTGCTGCGCAGTGTGCCGGAATCCAAGAAATTCGCCGTAAAACCCGATCCATCGTACCACGTACCGGCCGCACCCGATGCGCTCGAAGATATCGCAATTTCGACAAGGGCGATTCCCGCGGGACTGTCCTGAGCTGTTCCGGTAATTGTGGTCTGCGTTGCGTTGATATAGTTCAGAGGCGCCGTCACGACGGCGGTGGGAACACCAATATCGTATGTGATTGTACGAACCGCTGTGAAAGAAGATGTCGATCCGGCGACATCGGATGCCCGCGCTTCGATCGTGTAGGATTGCGCATGTGTGAACGCGCTCAGGTCCGCTTGAACAATTCGAAATTGCCAGGTTGGGTTCGAATACGAAGCTGTGACGGTCGCCTGAACCGCCGTAAAGTTTCCGCCCGCAACGTTCTCGGTCCCTGTCCAATAATTCGATCCGGATTTAATTCGCACCTGAACCAATGCGACTCCAGAAGTTGAATCCGCTGCTGTACCACTAATCGTTAAAGCGCTTGAATCGGTGAAGTAAGAATTGTCGTTCGGAGTTTGCACAACAATGGAAGGAGCCGTATTGTCAAACGTGAATGTTGCGGATCTTACCGAGAAATAATTTTCGTCGTTCGTGGGGCTCGCATTGTCAAAAGCCCGTGACGTTATGTAATAGGAGGATCCGGAGTTGAGGTTCGTAGAATTAATATCGGTGTAAACCCAAGACGAAACATACAGCGTTGCATCGTCCGTTGTGGGCACCGGACTCGAAATTGAAAACGTCGAGCTGGCGCTGTTCCACCACTTTCCAATTTGTAGGTTCTTAATCGCAATTTTTACCGGAGAAACAGTTCCATTGTAACGAGTTCCCGTTTCGGCCATTGTTCCTACAATTCCGGAAAACGTTCGAACCGTGGAACTGTCTGCCGGCGTTACGATTCCTGATTGCGGAACATCTTGATCAAAAATAAAGGTCGCTGTTGCGTAGGCGGTCGAATAATTCCCTGCGTTGTCTCGTGCTCGGACCTCTATGTGGTATTTGTAATCCGAAAGGAACGAAAACGTGGTGGACCATGTCGCATATCCGTCGGAGGTGGCCGCTGAAAACCATGCCGTATCCGCTGCCGACGTATTAATCGTAAACGCGGATGCCGAATAATCAGATCCGAACGACCAATATCGTGCTGGATCTGATTTGTAAATGCGAACTTGCACAAGATTGGCACCGGTGCCCGTTCCGTCGTTTGTGGCTCCGGAAATTGTTCCCAAGCTGGACAGACGCGGCTGCGTGTCGTCTGCGGGCGTCGCGTCCACCGGAGAACCAATCGATACGGAAGGCGGCGTGGCATCGTACGTAACATTCACGCCAATTCCCGCGGGCGCCGTACTCGCCCCAAATTCAACATTGCCAGCCAAATCAACAGAACGAGATACGAATCGATAAACATTCCCGTCGATTAACATTCCGATGAGGGGCGCTGGAACCGCATAGGACCACGTGTTGGGAGCCACGGTTGTCGAATTAACGGCCTCGTAATAAATGGGATTGGTGGCCTGAAAATCAACCTGACTCTCATCCCACCACTTCCCGTCGGACACACTAAGAATGGCGACGCCGACGGTATAGGTTCCCATTTTCGCTTCGTAGCTGCGCGCGCCGAAGCGCTCGTCGCTCGCGGTTCCATTGACCGTGCTTACATTCGACCGAATTCCTGTTGCCGGAGACGTAATTGCGGACGTGGGAATTTCGATATCGTACTCAAACGTTACCGTCGTCGAATCCGAATAATTTCCCGCATTGTCGCTGGTGCGAGCGGTCACTTGATATTGATGATCGTTCGTCAGCGAGAGAAGTCCGCTATTAAAGGTCCAAGCGGCTAGCGATCCGCCGTTAGCACCCAAAAAGTACGGGCCTCCTCCGGCAAAAGTTGCGCCGTTGAAATCGTTGTTTGACGTATTGTCATGGATCGAAATTTGCACGGTTGAAAGCTGCGTCGAGTAAGAACCGGAATCCGACGCCGTTCCCGCCACCGGAGTTGAAACGACAATTTGCGAATAGCGTGCAAACGTCGAATTGCTGGTGGGAAATGTTATCGAGGCGGTGGGCGTTGTCAAATCCACTGTGAACGATTTCGTCGAGTAAGTGGTCGCGTAATTACCCGCATTATCAAGCGCACGAGCTACGACAGTATAAGTGGCATCGTTCACCATTGAGCCCGACACCGTGTAATGCCACGCCGTTTGACTGTCCGCTGCTGAGTTGAGCCAAGTTTCCACGGTGGTCCACGAAGAGGACGTCCAATAATAAAGTGTTCCTACGCCCGTTGAAATTTTTACCTCAACGCGGCTTAAACCGGAGAGTGTTGCATTGGCCGTGCCCGAGATAAGAGTTAGACCCGGCACGTTTGTTGGCGACGGCACGGTGATCGCTTCGGAGGGCGGCGTATCATCAACGATGAAGTTGATTATGTCGGTGCCAAGCGTTGCCGGGACGCTCGTATTTCCGGTGGCCGTTCCGTCTGGAAAATAGGACGCGTCCTCCGCACGGGCTTCCAGTATGTATTGCCGATCGGTTCCCCCCCATGTCACCGCGCCAAAATACGCCCACGCATTGTTCGATGTATTGAACCATCCACTGCTGGCCACCGCTGTTCCGGACGAGAACGCCGTTTGTCCCGGTTGCCAATACCAGGTATCGCCATTTAATAGATAGGAAAGCCGATTCTGAACTTTTCGAATGCCGGCATTAAATGGCGAACCTGGATCGGTTGCTGTTCCAACAAATGGAAAACCGCCGCCACTAATCAGACTTCCTTTATAAATCGAATTATGAACAGGAAACGTAACGGCCACCTGCGGAGCCACTGTGTCTGCTAAAAACGTTCGCGAGGAAACACCTGCTACGAAATTAACTTGCGGATTGCCGGCAACGTCATTGGCGCGCGCCAACAAGACGTAAAAGGTGTTGCTTTCTCCCAGCCGCACATTGATGTTCGAATCTACATATTGCCAGTTAGCAGAAACATCCGAGCTCGTAGCGATCCAGTACGGACATGCCTGAGTGAAAAAGTTTGTATTCGGATCGTAGCATTGGTTATTTTTCAATGACTGAAGCGAAATGCTCGTCGCGTACACAGAAAAATCGTCGGCAGCTGTTCCAGAAATTGTCGTCAGGGAATTGATTGGCTGCGACGCCGTGGGGCGAGTAATTCCCGCTGTCGCCGCAAGCACATCCCACGTGAAATCAAAACTTGTGCTGTAACCATTTCCCGCTCGGTCTTTAACCACCTCGTACACTGTGTAACTGGCCCCGGGATCGAAAATAGCGCCACTCACAAAACTTGAATGCGTAACGCTGTAAATGCCCCCACCGAGATTTGTGGCCGGCAAACATGAGTTATCAACTGCGCTTATGCAATTTATTGACGTATCGTTAACAAATGAAGAAGAAACACTTACCCAGTATTGCGTCGAGGGCAAAGTTCGTTTTATACGGAAATAAACCGTCTTGTTGGCACTGGGCAAGGAATCGCCATCATCTGAAGCCGAACCGGAAATGATCGGCAGCGAGTTTTTGTAAGCAACATCCGGCATCACAATTGTCGCGGTTGGATTTCCATCGTCGACATAAAATGAAATCGGTCCCTGCACAGGGCTTTCCGTGGGAACTCCGGTGGCGCGCGCTTCGATCTGATACCTATGAATAGTGGTCCAGGAACTGCTCGGAACCGAATAACTCCACGTCGGAGCCGACCCAAAACTGGCCGCCACCCATCCCGATGTACTTGAACTGCTCACCCAAATCAGTCCGTTCCAGACGAGGTGGGAACCCGCGTTGGTAATGTCTTTTATCCGAATTTCCTCTCCTGTTGCCGTTGGACTGTTCGCCGTACCGGAGATGGTGACCAAGCTCGACTTGTAGTGAGGATTCGATCCATCGGGTTTTTGAATGACGGACTGGGGTACCGGCGGAACCCAACTGAAAGAGATGCGATTTGAATTCGGCGCGGCACTCGTGGGCAACGATTCAATATTGGATGCAATATCAACGGCCACCGACAGCACCTGGTAATCGCCCGTGATCGGGAATGTGGGCGTGGACGACCCCGTGGCAAGCCAATTGATTGGACCACCGGCCGACGTTGTTGCCAAAACCCAATAGTTCGACAGCGCGGACGGAGCATCTACTGGCAATCCGCCGGCGTCCGCCAAATTGAATGTTCCGGTCGTGGTTTTGTTCCACCAGGCGTTTTGCGACACGCCATAGACAGCCACATAAACCCTCGAGACTCCCGAAGGACCATTGTCGATCGCGGTTCCGGTCAAACTCGTTAGGCTCGATATTGAACTACCGTTACTGGGGCCAGTGACAACAGAGGTGGGAGCCAAAAAGTCCGCTGCGAATGTGACCGTGGAAAAAGAAAGATCGTAGTTTAACGCACGGTCGCGCGCCCGCGCATTGGCTTCGTATGTTTCACCGGTCACCCACGCCGCGGTCGACAACGTCCACGTCCACGGCCCGCTACCCGACGGCACCGTGTCGTTCCATGTATTCGACGAAGAGTCCACCACCCACGAACCCGGAAGGCCGCCCGAGATATCGAGGAATTTGTTATCCGAATAGCGACGAACGCGGACCTGCACGAGATTCGCCTGGCCAGCGCCCGTGTCGGATGCGGTTCCCGAGATATTTCCGGTTTGAGAGATATACCCGGAGTTCACAGGGAATGTGATGGCCGTATCCGGGGCCGTGGGATCGTACGTGAAAACCGTCGTCGAAAGTTCAATCTGAGATTGATTGCCGGCCGCGTCAATCGCTCGGGCGCGGATTTCGTATTGAATGTCGTCGGTCCATTCGGCAGGCCCGGGCATTGCAAAAGTGAATTCCTCGCTGCTGGAATTAAATGACCCGTCCACAGCGACAGCGGTGGGCCATACGCCCGGCTCAGCGCCCCAGGCGAACCCTCCCCAATAATCGGTTGTGCCGTTGGAATTGAAACGGCGTAAAAGTACCCCAACGGATGCGAGCTGCCCGCCCGTGTTATCCTGCCCGGTTCCCGAGATCGTTGTTAATTTTGTCGGCGTGTGCATTCCGCTCGTCGGGTAAGAAACAATCGCTTTGGGGCGCTCGGGGGGACCAACCTGATACTGGTCCAAAGTGAATGTTGCAGTGGAAGGGTTAATCTCAACATTCCCGGCCCAATCTTTTGCGCGAACAAGCAAACGAAACGTATTGCCAGACAGACCCGTAAAACTTGGAAGCGCTCGCGTCCACGTGCCGCTTGCGATACCCACGCCCGCGCCGGCGGTGTAACTCGTTGTGCTCCAGTAAACGGAACTTGCTGGATCGGCAATATTCGACTCATCGTCGTCGGAATCCCATGCTGCGGTGTCCCAATTCCAGGTTAAGTTGGACGGAGCATTCCGGTAAAGATGCAGATAAACATTGCTCGTTGATCCCGGATTTGCACCCGTGCCGATATCGGACGCCGTACCACTTAATGTGCTCAAAGATCTCACATAGGAATTGTTTGTGACGTTTGTGATCTTGCTCACAGGTTTTTCCGTATCGTAATGAACCTTTACGATTGTGCCGCCGACGCCAATGCCCCCTTCTTCGTTATCGGCATAGTCGAGAGCTTTCGCACGAAGCCAATATGTCTGACCGTTAACCCACGGAATCGCACTGGTCGCTGTAGAGAAATTGGTGGTTACAAAATGGAACGGCCAAACCGCGCTCGCCACCGGACTGAATGAAACGCCATTCCAATACACACCACTGCCCGAGCCGGATCCGCCACCTTCCTTTATATACATATCCACGGACTGGACGAGCCCGGGGGATGTATCGGAGGCAGATCCTCCGAAGCTTGTCATCGAATTGTACGCTTGATCGTTTACCAGCGTTCCAGCCGCTCCGCCATTAATTTTGTCCAACGATGTCGATGGGGGTGTGACATCCCACTTGAACGTTTTGGATTTGTCCGAAGCTCCCGCAATATTCCCTTGATTTCCGGAGGAATCGGTACCGCGAACTTCTACGGTGTAACTCAAACCGTCAATGAAACCGATACCGCCAGGAACCGTATAGGCCCAATCGTTTCCGCTGACAAATGAAACTGCCATCCACGACGAGCTTGAAACCCAATACGATCCATCCCAAAAACGGCAGCTCGCATCGCCCGGGCAAACGCCCGCCGATTTGCTTGAGATTCGAACGTCCACGGAGGTAACTGTCGCCAAATTGTCCGAAGCGGTAGCGGATATGGCGGCCAGCGTATTCCGATAAGTTTCAACGGGTGCCGTCACTCTCACGTCGGGGACTTGCGTGTCAACGGTAAACGAATTTGAAGCGACACCCACAGTAAATACGGTCTGCACATTCCCGGCGCGATCCTGGGCGCGCACAACCAATCCAAAATTTTCGCCTGCATATCCACTGAGATCGGGGCTGGTGATCGTCCACGAACTTCCAAACACGCATGCGTCAGGCCAATCGGTAGGTTCCGTTGAAACCCAAGAACCCGTCAAAAGTAGATTTTGACCTACGTCGTAATCCGGTCTCCAATAGATAACGGGATTTTCGGAACGATTCGACAACAGATACTCAATTCGGCTCGTGCCGCTCGTGGTGTCATTGCGGTTCGCACACAACGGATTGGTGGCGATTCCCGTATGAGTGTCCCAATAACCGCCATAGAAGACCGGACTTGCACCGAGAACAGACGATGGCGGGAAACCGCCCGCATTCGGGACGAATATTGTTGCTGTCGGAACCACAATATCCCACGTGAAAGTTGACGATCGAACGTTTCCGAAACCTTCGTCGTTGACCGGAGAAGAATCATCCATGGCTTTCGATGTAATGTAATAGGAAGTTCCAGAAGTTAGATCGCCGCTTGTAATTCCGTTGAAGCTCCATGACGAAACATACAGCGTTGCGTTGTCAGTTGTGGGCGGGTTGTTTAATGTGAATGTCTTGTTTCCATTATCCCACCACTTATTGGTACCCGCGGACGGAGGGCCCAACTGCCGAATGGCGATCTTCACCGGCGAGACGGTGCCCTGATATCGACTGCCGGTTTCCGCCATCGTACCGGTAATTTCGGCAAGACTTTTCATGTAGGACTGGTCCGCGGGAACGAGTATTCCCGACTGCGGCACATTTTGATCCATGATGAAGCTCGACGTGGCATACGCGGTTGAAAATTGTCCACTTAGATCGCGAGCACGAACTTCTATGTGATATTTGTAATCGGACAGATACGTGAATGTGCTGTACCAATTCACCCAGCTATTGGTCGTTTGCGCATTGAACCAGGCTGTACTTGCCGCCGTCGGATCAATGGAATAGGCGCTTGCCGAATAGTCGGACCCATTCTGCCAATACATCGACGGATCCGATTTCCATATTCGGAGCTGAACCAAATTCACGCCGTTTCCGGCGCCCGAACCGTCCGCAGCTTCGCCGATTATTGTGGACGGCAAACTTCCCCACGCTGTAACGGTAGAAATGCGCGGCGTGGTATCAGCCGACGGCGTTGAATCGTACGGATTGGTTATTGTTGTGGTGGGCGGATTTGGATCGTAGATGATTGTGATGCCCACACCCACAGGTGCGGTGCTCGAGGCAAATTCGGCATTGCCTGCCAAATCCACGGCGCGCGAAACGATTCGATACGATTTTCCGTCCACCAATTTGGAAATAATCGTCCCCGGAACGGTATAGCTCCACACGTTTGGACTCGTCGTCGTATCGTTTGAAACTTGAAAATACGTCGGGTTCGCAGAGTTGAAATCGTTTGTGTTATCAAACCACTTGTTCGCCTGCACATCATAGACGGCTACACCGACCGTATATGTTCCTAATTTTGCTTCATAATTGCGTACGCCAAATCGCTCATCGATTGCCGTGCCGGTTATTTGGGTAAGACTGGAGACATATCCAGGGGAAGGCGCCCGAATCGTTGATGTCGGGATTTCAGTGTCATAAAAGAATGTGCTGGTCGGAGAAACAGTGGTGTTTCCGATGGCGTCTCTTCCGCTTGCGTTCACCGTGTAATGGTGATCGTTAATAAATGTCAACGTCGACAAATTAAACGACCAGGGGTTAAGTCCCGCGCCCGTCACCGGAACATAATAAGGACCACCCGTTGTAAAACTCGAACCATTAAAATAGTTATTCCCGCCTCCATCCAAATCGACAAGGGATATTGAAGCCGTCGAAGCACCTGTCGCAAACGCCCCGGGATCAATGACGGTTCCAGCCATGGGTGTCGACGTTTGAACCTGCGAATATGTCGCACCGTCGGCAGGCGCCGTGATCGTCACGGTCGGACTTGACGTATCAATGGTAAATATCCGAGTGGAATACACGGTCGAGTATTGCCCGGCATAGTCAAGCGCACGCGCCGCAACGGTGTAACTGGAATCACCAATTAACGTCGACGGTACCGTGTAATGCCAAGCCGCCGAACTATCTTTCGTGGTTGACAACCATGTCACCGTGGTTGTCCAACTGGAACCGGTCCAATAATAAAGCTGACCGGTCCCGTTCGTCGAAATTTTTATTTCTACATAGTTTAAATCGGCCAACGTCGCGTCTGCTGTTCCGGAAATCAGCGATAACGTCGTCATTTGCGTGACGGTAGGAGTTGATATTCCTAGGACCGGTGGCGAATTGTCGATAATAAAGGTCGTTGTCGCATAGGTCGTTTGGAAATTTCCGGAACCCGTACCATCCCAGTTCGTCGTATTATCTTCGGCGCGAGATTCAAGTGTAAATTGCCGATGTCCGGATCCGTTTAGAACTGCAACAAATGCGGCCGCCGGCACATCCGTGTCGTATCTCCAAAGTGTATTCGAAGTGTTTTGCCATCCGTTCGTTGAGTATAGTTCGCTGAAGTCTGTGCCGTTCCAATACTGCGTGGTTGACCCATTTAAATAGGAAAGGCGGATATAGTTCGTTTTCACGCCGGCACCACCCGTATCGGATACAGCACCAACAAACCGAGTGTTCGCGCCACCCGAACCACTGTTGTCGTACCCGATGTTGCCCGGAGTGTATCGACCCTGTCCCGCTGCGCCACTGTCGGCCGGCAACGTAATTGTGGAGATCGGACCTGATTTATCAACGCGAATTGTGATCGATGACACTCCCACCGTCAAGCTCGACTGCGCATTGCCCGCCTGATCAACAGCGGAACTAAGAATTACGTAATCGAGCCCGGAACTCATTTGGCTGCCCAACGTGCCCGGAGAATAGATCCATGACGTCGCAGACGCCGAAAGTATTCCAACTGTGCTTGTGACGAGATTCCAAATTGGAGGGACGGAACTGCTCCAACCGGGTATCGCTTGGTTTTGGTTCCACCATGTGGAGGATCCATTGTTTTTTAAGATCGCGACAAAAACGGCTCGGTTGGCCGCAATGGGTGCCGGATCCGCTGCTGTTCCTGAGATCGACGCCGGGTTGTTTATCTTTGCCCCGTTTTGGGGCTGAATAACTCCTGACGTGGGTGGTGTGCCATCGTATACGAACGAAACCGATTGCGTTGAGATACCATACTGATAATTACCGGCACCGTCATTCGCATTGTCTTTCACAACGACTTGCGCGTAATAAGTGGCATCGGTGAGTTTGCCAAGATTGTAGATCGCCTGCATATCATAGGAGAATGTTGTGTAAGAGCCTGCGTTGGAAGTGGAAGTGACCAACCAATTTGTATGGTTGCCGGAAGGGTTGAATCCGGCAATGAAATCGCCTCCGTCAAACCACTTCGTGGATGCGCCATTTTTCTGAATACTGATTTCGACCATCTTAACGTCGGCGTCGGAATCGTTTGCGGTACCGGTGATGACCGGTGGCGTCTTAAAAAACTGCATGTTGGTGGGCGTTACCAACGTCACGGTTGGCTGATTAACGTCATAAACAAAATTGATTGTGGAAACCCAGGCTTCGAAATTCTGCTCGTAGTCAGAGGCGTAATAATTTAACTTGTAGGCTACACCATGCGTCCATGACGATAGCGGAACATTGAAGGCCCACTGTGTGCTGGAAGTCAGCGTGGTTGAGACAAAGACGCTGCTCGCTTGCCAGTCCAAACCGTTCCAATATTTAAAATCACTCTGTCGTTGAAGCCGAACACTCTCCGCCGAAGCTCCGCTGTTATTCGGGGTTGGATCAGAAAGCGTGCCGGTAATGGTTGGCAAACTGAAGTAATACGTCCCCGGCTGAGGCAACTGTACAACTGTGGTGGGAGCTGTGTAGTCTCGGGTCCAAGAAAACGCCCATGGTCCGAATTGTGTTTGCAAATCGATTTGGCGGCCCCATGGGGTGCTGGAGCCAAACGGGTTGGAATTTCCAGAAGCCAAGGCGCTCCCTTGCCAAATTACGCTCTGTAACCGCCCTTTTTCGTTGTCAGCAATAAACGCTATGCGATCTGAATACGGATCTCCATAGGCTCGCACATACTCCGCGTCACCAAACGTACCGATAAGGCCCGCCGGAACAGTCCAAGTCCCGGTACTGGTGTAGGCAAACTGCAAGTTTGCCGTACCGGCCCGGGCCACGGCCAACACAACTTCCGATCCACCAATTCCTTCCCAGGCCAAATCGAAACTTCCCTTATAAGAGTTCACATCTTCGATTCCGGCAATCAGCCCTTGAGATTCACCGCTCCCCGCGGCCGTTCCCCATGCGGAACCCGACCAAATATTCACATACATATTGGCGGTACTTACTGCCACTGCCAAGGCGAGCTGATTGCTATTCGGATCTGCTTTTAACTTGAATGCCCGCGGGAGGGCAGCCCCGTTTTGGGTGGTATCGCGACCACTGTACCCCGCTGTTGGCGGAGTTCCCGGACAATCCCATGTTGGAGTGGCAGCCGTGGAAACCCAGAAGCAATATCGAAAAGTATCGTTCGCATCTTCATCCCATACGACCATTCCGCGCCCCGTTCCCTGTTCGTAAGCGACGTCGTAGGTTTCGTAACGAGGCACGTTGGTGCCCGTGGCATGCTCAGCGTTCGCGGAAATATTTTGAGCCGAATAGGTATTAAATGTGGCATTCGCGGCGTCCCATACATATCCATATATATCGGCTGCTGAATCCAACGTCACAGCAAGGATTTCATTGGAATTGGTTTTCGGATTCGTTCGAAGTTTGATCCACCAGGGACGCCCGGACTGCGTCGTGAACGGAGCCGTTCCGGCGGCTCCCCACGTTGCATTCGTCGGATCCCACAGACGATAATCAAAACGAACGTTCCCGGGATTTGGATAGGCAATCATCGCCTTGCCGCTGGTATTTTCATAGGCCACATCAAAAGAAGGTGTCCAGATAAAATCATTCGGACCGGCGTTCAACAGGTTTGTGGCTATTGTCTTTGAGCTAAAAAGAATTCCGCTGCGCAACACGAAGGCATTTAAAATGCCGTTTGAATCCAATGTTGCAACAATTTTTTCATCGCGCTTTGGAGACGACGCGATTTGTGTAAATCTGATTGTACTCGTGGATGACGTCAAATTTGTTTCGGGAGTCCAAGCACCTCCCGTGTCCAACTGGCGCAAGTTGGGACGGGCTGTATACCGATGGTAATACAGTTCATTGTTCAAAAAGGCATAAGGCTGATATCCATCGAAAGTAATGTTTCTATCGAAATCAGTGACAGACCCATAAGACTGTGCGGCGACATCCACGCTAATTCCTATCATGCGTGACGTTCCGCGGTAACCTGCCGTTGCTTGCGAAAAAGAATCTCGACCCGTTAACATGGCCTGGATGGTGTTGCACCCTGCTGCTGCGGTAGCAACAGCAACCACGGTGTCGTAGGAAGTTAGCGTAGCATCCAAATTCGGGAGAGCTGTTGCCATTTCTGCCGTCCATGTGGCGCTACTAATGGTACGGGCACGGAAAGCATTTACGGAAGCCGTCCGGAGGTATACCGCCGTAAATGAACTTAAGCCGGTGGTCCAAGCGCCATCAAAACCACCATTTGGAAATTGAAGAGTTGAAAGGGTGGTACCGCCGTTCAGCGAATTGGTCCAACTCGCATTGAACGTGTTGTCATTCCAAAGCGCGCCGCTAAGATTGTTACCATTGGTCTTTAAGAGAACCGCAATATCATTCGAATTGGGACGAGGATAAGCTTTTACTTCCCGAATAGCGGCAAGTGCATCGGAACCGTCGCCGCTATTCGTATTCCAGTTCGGCGCATCATACGATGCTCCCTGGAGAATCGTGTTACCATTTACCGCGTACCATACACGAAGTTGGCCACTGTTTTGTTCATAGGCAATATCCCATGATGTGTAATTCGCGCTGTTGATCGTATCCGCGGTGAACATACGCGTACTTGTTTGCACAAAACCAAAACCGTTATAAATAATTGCTTGTACATCGTAAGCATTATCCATGGTTACAACCGCAACTTCGGTCGATTTGCTTACCACGGGATTGGTCACCGCTTTTACCCAAACAACCTGCCCCGGATCACCATTTCCTGGCGCGTTGATAGTGTTGTCCCAATCGGAACCGGTCCATGTTTTATAGCCTAGGTTGTTTGTCGCAAGAGCATTCGTCCGGTTGGCATAAAAAATAACGGGGGTTTCCGACGAATAAGCTACGTCAAAAAAGCGATAGGTGCCGTAGTTAAATGTGGCTTTGTCGGTTTCAATGAGGTCGCTGTTAATCCATTCTGGTTCTCCCCATGTTTGATTGTTGGGATCGTAAACCTGGGCGATGATTCGACATTGCGTATCCAACGTAACAAGAACTTTTTGCCCAGCGTTTGACGACCAGGATGGCGCCGATTTGATTATCGCGTAAGTCACAGGCCCTTTATCCCAATCGACGGTACCGCCCGCTCCATCGTCTTTCGCCGGCAACGAGAACTGAGCAGTTCCCCAGCCCGTGGACGTAAACGATGACACCACGGTTCGTTGATCCGCACCGCCGTATACAACGTGGCCTTCGGTTATGGCGAACAACGATTTCGAGATTCCCGCAAATAGCGAAAGAAAAATCGCGAATGCTCCAAGTTTTTTTGGACTGAAGTGATTTCGCTTCACTTCGCCACTCCCGCCATTCTCCGAACGGATTCATCCTGATCGTTCTCAAGCTTCTTCAAAAGCGCCGCGGCTTTGAATTTGTTGGGCCCCGCAAGGTGACGTTGCAATCCAAACGCCACTTGTCGGCGCAAATCCGGATCCGGATCGCTCAAAACACGTTCGTATGCCGTGATCGACCGGAACGTAGGCGCAATCGCCAAGGAAAGCGCGCAAGCACACCGAACGGATTTCGCGGAATCGGTTTCGAGCGCTGTTGCCAATGCACGAACCACGGCAGGATTCTGAACGTAATTCCCGAGCTGTTGGGCCGCGCCTTGTCGGACCATCTCAGCTGAGTTTGATTCGAGATCGCGGATAAGTTGGACGTCGACATCGCGTGTGTGCTTTCGAGCCGCTTCCCGATTGTTCCGCCACTGTTCCTCAGGAGAGATCGATTTATTTTCGGCGTGCGTTAAAGCGGTTGAACAAACTGAGACCAAAATTAAAATCACCGCCCGCCTGCGCGCGCGCGCGATAAAAGAAAACTTTTTATATGGCGCAACCAAATTTTCCACGAATCCCCTAATCCAGCGTATCCAACCAGTTTCCATCAACGACCGAGCAAGCGTTAATCAAACGTCCAAATGAACAGAGCAAACGACAGAACCCCCAAAAACAAAAAAAGAGAGGGCGGGTGGAGTGAGGATTAGCGAAGAAGGCGGGTCGACGAAATGACGAGGGAAATATAAAGGCGAAGCGGACTATTCTCTGTGCGAACAGATTTCACATTGATGTCGGCGGCTTTGATCGATTTCGACGGAAAAAACGTTTTATGAACAATTTTCGAGGCACCGATTAGAGCGATTTCCAAAACTTGCTCCGCTTTTTGCTTTGCATTCTGCAATCGGCCAGCGAACACATCCCATGAGGCTGCCAGCAGTGAAATGAATCGCAACTTTAGCGGCGTTAGCGAATCCAGAATTTTCGCGTTTAGACTTTTTGTCCAGAAGGAGGAAAATTCCCTGCGAGCAGAAACGCTGCGGATAGGGCGATTGAATTCATCGCGCGCATCGAGATCATCGGTTACAAGAACTTCTTGTGGAAGAGATATCGAGATTTTAAGCGGGAGATTTGATGCGGCTATCGAGGCCGAAAATCCATGGCCTCGAGTTAATGTGAGCAGACAAAAAAATGCGATGGCTGTCGCGACTTTTCTCATAGCGGTTTGGAATCACATCAAATGTAACCGCCATAGCCCGAAAGTCAAATGAAATTCTAATGATTTTCAGATAACAAAACTGTGTTTAACAGCAACATTGCGACCGTCATGGCACCAACCCCGCCCGGAACCGGCGTAATCCAAGAGGCAGCCTGCGCCGCGGCTGCGAAGTCCACGTCACCTTTCAGACCGATGGAAGTACGAGAAATTCCCACGTCAATCACGGTCGCTCCCGGTTTCACCCAGTCCCCCTTTACAAATTCCGGCTTTCCGAGAGCAGCAACCAAAATGTCCGCGTTCTGGCAGACTTTCGGAAGGTCGGCGGTACGGGAATGTGCAATAGTGACAGTCGCGTCCAGGCTTAAAAATAACTGAGCCACAGGTTTTCCTACCAGCGTCGAGCGACCAATGATGACCACATTCTTCCCCGAAACCGGAATGCGTTCCCGGAGGATCATGTGGATCACGCCATAAGGCGTGCATGACAACGGGATACCTGAATTCTTAATTTCCTCCCAGCTTTTGAGGCGGCCCAACAGGCCCTGATTAAGGGGATGCAAACCGTCCGCATCCTTTTGCGGTGATATCAGTTGGATTATTGGCTCGGGATCAAGGTGTTTCGGCAATGGAAGCTGAACAATGATTCCATGAACCTTCGAATCCGCGTTCAGCTCTCCTACTTTTTTCTCCAAATCGCTCTGAGAGATGTTGCCTGGAAGTGGACAATGAATTGATTCCAATCCATTCTCCTGACACTTCTTTATTTTCTGACCTACGTACACATGCGAGGCAGGATCGTCGCCCACGAGAACCGTTGCAAGCCCCGGCTTCATTCCTTTCATCGCCAACTTCTTGCATCGCTCCCGAATCTCAGCGAAAACTTCGGCCGAAATTTTTTTTCCGTCAAGAATCTGTGCCGTTGCCATTTTCAGCTCCAAGTAAAAAACCGCAATTTTGAATCTAGAATCGAAAAAGAGATTGAACGGACCGGCAAGTCCACCGCCGGCTCACCGTCCACTTGCGGAAACAAATCGTTGTCCGATGAAACAAGAATCTTTTGCGCGTCAATTCGAAATGTCCGCTCATCGAAAAGAGAACGGCCCATTCTCGCCCGAAGGAGCTTCCATAACAGTGCTGGAGTGGACTGCGGCATCTCAAAGAATCCGCTGAGACTTCCATCGGTGGGCGAAATCGACTTATCAAAATACATCGCACCATTGAAGTAAGGCGCGTTGCACACCACACCCAGCAAAGCGGTTCGCGTCTCGGAATGTTTAATGGCATCGGATTGCCACTCGACATCAATTTTCTTTGGCGAAAAGGCGAGAATGTCCTTGACCGGGTTTGATCGTGCGCGAAAGCGGTCGCGCGTTCGACCAAATCCTGCGTTGTTGATAAACGTTCTCTCTCCGACCGACGTCGAAACCAAACCAACGTCAATTAATTCTTCTCGTCCTTTTGACGCCAACGCATGCGCAACACATGTTTCCCAGACTGGAATTTCCATTCTTTTCGCAAAATCATTGCAGGTTCCAACGGGCACAAGCGCGACGATCATTTTGTCGAATGCGCTCCGTCGATAAATTTCATTTACCGCGCGACTCAGTGTTCCATCCCCACCCCAAACCGCGATCCTCGAGTAGCCCTCGTTAACGGCCCATTGCACAACGGTCTCCAAGTGAGCAGGATGGCTCGTGCGTTCCACCCAAACCGTATTGAAGGCGGGATTCTCTTTAAAAAATTGCGCGACCGCCGCTTTCTTTTTGCTGTTCGGATTTATGATGTGAACGAAATCCTTCAACACAACTTTTTAGCGGCGAAACTTTTGAAATGCTTTTTCCACTTCGCTCCAAACAACATCGGGGCGTTCCGACAATACGGTATCGAGCAATTCGCCGCCATCAAAACTCCATGCGGCCACGTGCGTAATCCCGGCTTTCACGGCGGCTTCCACCGCATCGCCAATTTGATGTTCGGTTCCCGTCGGCAAACGCATGGCCTGAATCCACACTTGCGAAGACTTTTTGTTTGCTTTCGCCGTTTCGACGACATACTCGGAAAATTCTGTTACGTGCGGCGTCACGTCCCGTTTGAAACGCCAGTGCCAATACGGGTCGCATCCAAAAATATCGAGATCGGGCAGCTCGGCCGCCCCTTTCCAAACCAAATCGTACTCGGCATGCCCCCGGTACGCATACAAACATATCGCGTTTTTCATTCCCTTGCTGCGCGCGAACGCCATCCCTTCTTGCAAAAAAGAACGCATCGTGTCGCGCCGGAACTCGCGAATCTGATCGTTCAATTTGTTCAACGGCAATGTACCGTATTTGCGCTTAAACAATTGTTGGCATTCCTCACAAAAGCACGAATAAATTCCTTCCCACTCTGACTCGAAATCGAAAGCCACGTGCGGTTCGTCCCAAAAAATGACCTGACCGCCCATGTCGCGCACGCTCAATATCCATTCCTTCATATAGGACCGCCATTCAGGGCGATTCAAGCAAGCGGCTGCCACGTGCCGACCGTCCGACATCACTTGCCAGGATTTTCGGTGCTCCAACAGAAATTGAGACGAAGCTTCGCCTCCAAAAACGCCGCCCAACCCCCAGGGATCCACCCACACTTCGAGGCCAACCTTGCGCGACTCGTGAAACAGTCGAGCAAGGACCGCTTTGTGATAAACCAAATCCGTCTCATTGACGGTGTGAACAATATAGTCGCAACTCGCCGAGATGCGTTTGAAATCTTCGCGCGCGTGCGAAAGAAACCGATTGCCGAAATAAGAAACGCCGAACTTCGTCATCGATAATTCGTGAATTGAAGCGGAATGCCGTAATCCTTTGATTTCAAAAGCGCGATCGCCTCCTGCAACGAATCACGAGATTTCGAAGTGACGCGAACCTGATCGGATTGAATGGAAGGCGTGACTTTTAACTTCGCGGATTTGATGTCGGCGACCATTTGTTTCGCTTTTTCGGAAGGAATGCCTTGAGCTATCTTTACGAGTTGGCGCACGGTCCCACCCAGCGCAGCCGTTTCCACTTTTTGAAAATCCAACGCTTTCTGTTCAATCCCCCGCTTTGCAATTCGAGAACGCAATATTTCGACGGTGCTTTTCAATTTTCCTTCGTCATCCGAAACGATCGTGATTTGTCCGGCTTTTTTGTCCAACTCAAATTTCGAAATGCTACCCCGAAAATCGAACCGGACGGTGATTTCTTTGTTCGCTGCGTTCACGGCATCGTCGACGATCTGCATGTCGACCTTGGAGACCACATCAAAAGATGATTCATCGGCCATTGTCTATTCCTTTGTTCGCGAGTTTGTCGGCAATCCTCTGGTTCGGATGTTCGCGTGGCACGTGAGTGAACGTCACCGACTCGAAATTGCCAATCAGATTTTTTACATCGGAGAAAAATTGCGCCATTTTTTCTGACTTCACTTTGTACTGCCCGTTCAGTTGGCGAACAACCAGCTCGCTATCGAGAAAACATTTTACATGAGTCGCTTTCATTTCGCGCGCCCGCGTGAGCGCCAGAAGCAGCGCCCGGTATTCGGCTTCGTTGTTGGTGGTGACACCCACGAACTGCGAAACCTCGGCCAACGTCTCGCCGGACTCGCTCAACAAAAGCGCTCCGATACCCGCCGGGCCCGGATTTCCCCGCGACGCACCGTCCGTATAAGTCACAATCAATTTTCCCGACACTATTCTTTCTCCTCAACGGCCTTCTTCAACAAATTCGACAACTGCCGCGCATGTTGGTGCGAAACAACGACGCGCGATCGTACCCGACGGCGAGGCGGGCTTGCCGACACAAACGCAAAATCAACAACCACTTCATCGGCGGAGCGATAGACCGTCGCTTCGTTGCTGTAAATACCTTCTTCCGTTTTCGGATCGACTTCCAAAGGAATTGGCGTTTCCAGCGGGGCGAGCGGCTTTGCTTTCCCCGTCTCAACGCGCACTTCACGAAAACTTCCCATCTTCGTGTACGTGCGGCGCCCGCGCTTAAATTGTCTGGGCTCGGTCATGCCCGCGGACGGAAAGGAGCGGGTTTCGATTTTGAAAAACCGAAATACCAACGGATTGCATCGGATGTGCGCTTCGACGCTTTACCATCGCCGTACGGATTCACGGCGTTTGCTATTTTTCCGTAATAACGTCGATCCGTGAGAAGTTTCGTGGTTTCCCGGACAATCTTCTTTTCGTCGGTACCAACCAAAAGTACCGTGCCCGCATGGACCGCCTCGGGACGCTCCGTCACATCGCGCAACACCAACACCGGTTTGCCCAACGATGGAGCCTCTTCTTGAAGCCCACCCGAATCTGTTACGACAATCGTGCTCGCGTCCATCGCCTGCACGAGGTCGGTGTAATCGAGCGGCGCAAACAAATGGACGTTGGACAATTTCCCCAACACGCGATGCGCAGGTCCGTGCACGTTGGGATTCGGATGCACCGGATAAATCCATTCCACGTCCGGAAATTTCGCGCTCAATTGTTTGACGGCACTCAAAACATTTTCAAATGGTTTCCCAAAATTTTCGCGGCGATGCGCTGTCATGAGCACCATGCGAGTTCGGCTAGCGCGCATGCGCGCGAGAAGTTTGTTTAGCCGCTCATCTTTCACGACCTTCCGTGTTTCAACCGTGTCCAACAACGCGTCGATCACGGTATTGCCAGTGACAAAAATGCGATCTCTGTTACGGTGCTCGAGATGCAAATTCTTGGCGGATTCGTTGGTGGGGCAAAAATAAAGCGCGGCCAGAGCATCGGTAAGTTGCCGATTGGCCTCTTCGGGGAAAGGACGATATAAATCATTTGTGCGCAGTCCCGCTTCAACGTGTCCGACCGGAATTTGCTTGTAATAGCAGGCGAGGGTTCCCGCGAGCGTCGTGGTGGTGTCGCCGTGCACGAGCACCATATCGGGCTTGATGCGGTCAAGAACGGGACCGAATCGGTCGAGGACGCGCACGGTGATATCGGACAAGCTTTGTCCGGGTTTCATAAGGTCGAGATCCACGTGGGATTTGATTTTAAACGCTGCCAACACCTGGTCGAGCATGCCGCGATGTTGCGCGCTCACCGCCACCACCACCCGAAAACAAGATTCCCGCATCAGCTGTTTCACGACCGGAGCCATCTTAATCGCTTCGGGTCGTGTTCCAAAAAAACAAAGGATTGTTTTACGTTTCATGTTCCTCTTCTTAACGCTACTGAAATAATACTCGTGCATGCCAGCACGAGGGTAATTACATACACAAGCAATACGACTTCCCGTTGCGTCCAACCGGCGTCGATAAGCCGATGATGAAAATGACCACGGTCCGCCACAAACGGATTTTGGCGCCCGACAAGCCGACGCGCAAACGCGAACGCCATATCCGTGATTGGCAGGGCTACCAACAAAAACGGCACAACGAGCACCGCCAATATCGTCGTCTTAAACGCGCCGATCACGGCAATGCACCCGACGAGGAAGCCGAGACTCAACGAACCACTATCGCCCATAAAAACTTTCGCTGGATAAAAATTGTAGACCAAAAACCCAAGCACACCGCCAAAGAGCGCCGCCGCAATGACACCGGCCAGTTTCATTTGTTGCATTGATAACGATGAATGCAGTCCTTGCTGAACGAGCGTGACCGCTACGAACGCTCCCGCAACAATCGCGACCACACCGCCGGCCAAACCATCCAACCCATCAATAAGATTCACGGCGTTGCACAGGCCTACGAGCCAAAACACCGTGATGATTTGCATGAACCACAGCGGAAAATAGGAATAGGCTTCCATCCCGGGCAGCGACAAGCCGTAAATTCGAACGCCGTACGTCATCGCCACATAGGCGGCAATAATCTGGAAAAGGAGTTTCATGCCGGGCTTAACGGAGGAGCGGTCGTCGAAAAGCCCAACCACAAAAAGAAGCAGCGTACCGAAGAGGATTCCCGCCAGTTGCTCGCCAAGGTTGAGCGTGAAAAGAACTTTTTTATCGCGAAGAATTCCCTGACTGAATCCCAACAATTTCTGAAAACCCGGATACCGAAACCACAAAATCGCCAGTCCCGAAAAAAAACCCACCACAATGCCGATTCCGCCCCAGCGCGGTCGTGGCTCGTGATGAATTTTCCGTGGATCCACGGCGTCCATCGCTCCAAATCGCTTTGCGAGCCAAATACTGAACGGCGTCGCTACCAGCGAAACAAACAGCGCCGAAAAAAAGGCTATCAGGTAAAAATGAACGTGCGAGCCGCTATCAGCGCGCATGATCCCGATACAACGGGAATTTTGCGCAAAACTTTTTCACATCGGAACGAATTTTTGCAAGCGCTTTCGGGTTTTCTTTTGCGTCGAGCGCTTGCGAAATCCAATTGCCGATCTGGACCATTTCTTTTTTCTTCATGCCTCGGGTCGTGACGGCCGGTGTTCCAAGACGAATTCCGGAGGCGATGAACGGTTTTTGCGGGTCAAATGGAATGGCATTTTTGTTCGTGGTAATGCCGGCCGCCCCGAGAACCGCCTCGGCCTCTTTGCCCGTAATATTTTTGGGACGCAGGTCGACGAGAAACATATGCGAATCGGTGCCACCGGTTACAATGCGCAAACCATTTTTCGTCAAAACTTCAGCGAGCATCTTTGCGTTTTCTTTTACTTGCTTCTGATAAATTTTGAAAGCCGGCTTAAGCGCTTCGCCAAACGCCACCGCTTTCGCCGCAATCACGTGCATCAGCGGGCCACCTTGATCCCCAGGAAAAAGACTGCGGTCGATATCGGCCGCGTATTTTTGCTTACAAAGGACGAGGCCGCCGCGCGGTCCACGCAACGTTTTATGGGTTGTCGTTGTTACCACGTCGGCATAGGGAACTGGGTTCGGATAAAGACCGGCAACAATAAGACCGGCGTAATGCGCAACATCGGTCATAAGAATGGCGCCAATACTATCCGCGATCTTTCGAAAACGCTGCCAATCAAACTCCCGCGAATACGCCGATGCGCCGATACACAAAAGCTTCGGTTTCCGTTCGCGCGCCAGTTTCTCGGCTTGATCGTAATCCAGAAGCTCGGTTTTCTCCGATACACCGAACCCCACCACGTTGAAATACTTGCCTGAAAAATTCAGCGGATGTCCGTGCGAGAGATGTCCGCCATGCGCGAGCTGAAGTCCCATGATCGTGTCGCCCGGCTGCAAAAATGTCATGAGCACGGCGATGTTGGCCTGCGTGCCCGAATGCGGCTGAACATTCGCGTGCTCGGCTCCGAAAAGTTTTTTCGCACGTTCGATGGCCAGCGTTTCGACAACGTCCACATTTTCGCAACCACCGTAGTACCGCTTTCCCGGATAACCCTCGGCGTATTTGTTCGTCATCACGGATCCCTGCGCTTCCATTACCGCTTCGGAAGTGAAATTTTCCGAGGCGATCAGCTCCAAACCTTCTTGTTGACGTTCAACTTCGTCATGAATCGCTTTAAAAACAGCGGGGTCTTGTTTTTTAATTTTGTTGTACACGATCTTCTCCTGTTAAATTTTCTTTAAAAGTGGAATGAGCGCGCGTTCGATATCCGACAAAACATCGTTGTACACAGCCACCGGAAATCCTATCGGGTCACGAATATCCTTTTGTGGGTCAGAACTTTGGACATAGGATTTCAGCACGTACGTTTTTTCCCGCGCCTCGGGAAACCGGTCATTAACAATGCGCCGATGATGTTCTTCCATCGTTAATATCAAATCCGCTTGCTGAATAAGAAGTCCTGTTAAATCCTGCGCCGTGTGCCGTACGGGGGTGACACCGTGAGAGGCCAACGCCTCTTGCGCCTCCGGCGGAAAATTCACCCACGGGGCCGCGTGTGTGCCGGCCGACGCCACCGTGACGTTCGGCTTGCCGGCGTCTTTCAACATTTTTCGAAACAGGTGTTCGGCCATAGGACTGCGGCAGGTGTTACCGGTGCACACAAACAAAATATTCATGATTCCAACCGCAGCTTGCGAGCAAGCTCTTTGCGTGACACAGCCTCTTCCCGAAGAATCGTGAACGGCACGTGCGTCACATCGACGACCGAGGAGGCTTCGCCGACCGGACAGACACCGCCATCAACAATCACATCCACCTTTCCAAAAAAATGTTTGTGGACGTCCGTGCCTTTATGAAAAGCTGGTTTTCCCGAGGGATTTGCGCTTGTGGTCGCGAGCGGGACCTGAACGGCGGCGAGCAACATACTCGCAACGTCGGATTTTGGTACGCGCACCGCGATGGTGTCTTTGCCACGGGCCGCGTGCAACGCGAGCGGCGAGGTTTTGAATACGAGCGTCAGCGGACCGGGCCAATAAGTTTCAATAAGAACGGTGGCTTCCCGATGGACTTCTTTCGCAACAAACCGAAGCTGATCGGCGCTTGCGAGCAGGATGGGAAGTGGTTTGGTGTAACTGCGACCTTTTAGTTTGTAGATCCGCTCAATCGCGTGCGGATTGAACGCGTTGCAACCAACACCATAGACGGTGTCCGTCGGGAAAATGACAACGCCGCCCGCGCGAATGGTTTCGGTGCAAAATGCGAGCTGCTTTGCATCGAGTTTGTTACCACGAACTTTTAAAACCTTCGTCTTCAATCGTAATCCGTCGCCCTGGAATGTCGCTATCCAGGGCCCATTTTTCTATCGAAGATACAATGGATCCTGGCTAAAGGCATGCCAGGATTATGACACCCGTCATGTGCGGTAACCCGCATTGATACCAACGTATTGGCCAGTGAAGTCGCATGTCTTGTAATGGGACCACTGGCTGCCGAGCCCTAGATCAATACGAATAACGATGCGTTTGTTCTGCAAATAGCGAATCGCCTGCGCTTCGTTGAATGGCAACTCAACGCCGCCTTTGCACACAAGCATTCCGCCCAGCCAAATTTTTACTTTCGATTGATCAAACTTCACGCCCGAACGCCCCATGGCCGCCAAAATGCGACCCCAGTTTGGATCGGCGCCATGGCAGGCGGTTTTTACAAGCGGCGATGATGCGACAACGGAGGCCATCTGTCGCGCGCCTTTTTCGGTGCGCGCGTTTTCGACAAAAATCTGAACAAGGCGCGATGCGCCTTCCCCGTCCATCGCAATATACGTGGTGAGTTTCTCGCACACCTCGTGCAAGGCGGATCGAAAGACTTTGTACGACGGCTCGTTCAACGACTTGATCTCGTGGGCGCCCGACGCACCGTTGGCGAGCACCGATACAAAATCGTTTGTTGATGTGTCCCCGTCAACGCTCACGCAATTAAATGTTTTGTCCGCCACCCACTCGAGAGCGCGCTGAATCAACGGAGACTTAATGTTCGCGTCGGTCAGAATGAAAACGAGCATTGTGGCGTGCAGTTGTCCGCGCGGACCGCGCAGATCCGGATGAATCATGCCCGATCCTTTCGCACAGCCCCACATGCGAACGGTTGTCTCGCCAATTTTAAAGGACGTTTCGGCAATCTTCACTTGCGTATCGGTTGTCATGATCGCTTCAGCGGCCAAATGCCCTTCGTTCACATTGTTGGCGGCGCCCGAGCGAACTTGTTCAATCATGCGCTCGAGACCCTTCTTATACTTCGGCATATTTAGGCGTGTTCCAATCACACCGGTGGAAGCCACCCACACGTGGTCCTTCGGCACACCCAATCCTTCGGCGACCCACGCCGTGCATTGCGTCGCATCTTTCAAACCCGGTTTTCCGGTCGCGGCATTCGCTGAACCAGAATTTACAACCACCGCGCGAACATGTCCGCGCGTTTTTAAAAGACGCTCCTGGGTCAGCAATACAGGCGCGGCTTTGACTTGATTGTTCGTGAACACAGCACCGCCGTTCGCGGGCACGTGCGCGACAAACAACGCCATATCTTTCTTATTTTTTTTCTTCGACAATCCGGCACTTAAACCGGTTGCCGAGAAGCCCAAAGGCCAGTGTGAACTTTTCATGTTTTTATCTCTCGTCGGCGTACGGGGAATCTCCGTCGATAACCGAATGGCGTCGACCGTGATGCCGATTCTTTCGCTGCTGTGAATGATTGTTGTTATTCTGCGGATGGCGCTGGCCATTTTGGTTCGGATTGCGGTTGCCGCCACCTTGATTCTGTCCGTGACTTTGACCATGCCCACGTCCGCGACGGCGCATACGGAAGCGAACTTTTTTTCGGCATTTCGGGCAACGCTTGGGCTCGGTAAACCCTTTTTCGCGGAAGAACCGCTGCTCTCCTACATCAAATACAAATTGAGAGTTGCAATCCTCGCAAACCAGCATACGGTCGCCGGGTTGCAACGTCGGCGTTTCGGAGGAACCTCCGAACAACTTCTTGAGTGCATCTAAAAAACCCATTTGAATCTCCTGTGCGCGACAGAATCACAGAAGACCTTCCGTTTCCGGGCGTTTGAAAAGAATATTCATATTCTGAACAGCCTGTCCGGCGGCGCCTTTCACCAAGTTGTCGATGGCGGCGAACACAATAACACGGTTGGTCCTTGAGTCTTGCGTGATTCCAATATCGCAATAATTAGTTTGAACGACGTTTTTCGTTTGGGGGAGTTCGCCTTCCGGCAACACACGAACAAAGGGCTCCCTTTCATAGAACCGAGCGAAGAGCGACCTGAGCTCTGCGGTTTTCATCGGTTTTTTCAGCGTTGCATAAAACGCCGACAGAATGCCGCGCGTCATAGGGACGAGATGCGGCGAAAATGTCAGCGTGATGGAAACACGAGCGAGGCGATGCAACACGCTCTCGATTTCCGGTTGATGACGGTGACGTGCGACGTTGTAGGCTTTGAAATTTCCCTCAACCTCGCAATACATGTACTCCGATGCGATCTTCTTACCGGCGCCAGAAACGCCCGACTTTGCATCAACAATGATGCTCGACGGATCAATGACCAGCGGCTTCACGAGCGGTGCCGCGGACAAAATCGCGGCCGTTGCGTAACATCCCGGGTTCGCCACGAGCGTGGTGCGACGAATTTGGTCACGAAACAGCTCAGGGAGACCATAAACCGCCGACTTCAGTAACGCCGGAGCGCTGTGCGTTTCTTTGTACCAGCTTTTGTACATCGCGGCGTTCGGCAATCGAAAATCCGCCGAAAGGTCGATGACTTTCACTTTGGACTTTACGAACTGCGCGTTCGGCTTAATGCCCGCCGCTGCAGGATAACAAGAGAAAACAACATCGGAATCGCGCGCGATTTGGGCAATGTCAGGTTTGCTGAATTTCTTGGAGAGCCGCCCGCGCAGGTCGCCATGAACGGCGTGAATCGGCTGACCGGCGGAAGATTCGGACGTGAGGTGCTGCAAGGACACGGCAGGGTGTTTCAGAAGAATTTTTAAAAGCTCGCCGCCCGAGTAGCCGGTGGCGCCGAGAATCGATACGCGAATCAAGTTAATCTCTCCTAATTAAAACAACAACCTCCCCTTTTTCTGGGCGCTCAAGCAGTTGATTTTGAACTTGAACGATATTTCCTCGCAAAAACTCTTCATGGAGTTTGGTGAGCTCTCGGGCGACAATAACCTGGGCATCGGGTGCTTCTTCGGCTATTAAAGCCAGTGTTTTGCGGACTCGAAACGGGGATTCAAACAGCACGAGGTTTCTACCTAATCCGAGGGTGTCCTGCAACACGCGCCGGGCCTTGCCTGTCCGTCGGGGAAGGAATCCCAAAAACACGAAGCCGTCGCCCGAAAATCCAGACGCCGACAGGGCGGCCACAACCGATGATGGACCAGGAATTGGAATTACGCGAATGTTCTGCTGGACCACAAGTTCAACCAACCGGGCACCAGGGTCCGAGACGGCAGGCGTGCCGGCATCCGTAACCAGCGCGACCGATTGTCCGTTTCGCAGCATCTCTAGAATTTTACGCGACGATGCTTCGTGGGTGTGTTCGTCGTACCGATGCAACGGCTTGCGGAAACCCAAATGACTTAACAACTTCTCGGTTCGTCGCGTGTCTTCGCACGCAACCACGTCGACAGATTTGAGCGTCTCGATCGCACGCAGCGTAATATCGCTCAAATTCCCGATCGGCGTGGCCACAACATAGAGCGGCATTATTTGGAACCTCCGATTATTTTCTCAATGAGATCAAAAGGCAATTGATCGGCAAATTGCGTGAACAATTCCCGAGCGCGGCTTCCTTGCACTTTCATCGATATCGACACCGTCTGACCGCAGACGTAGAACGCGCTGCTCTCAAGATCCGTCGGAGAAGAGGGCACGTGTTCGTACATGGCGGATCGGCCCCGGAAGTCAAACATGCTTCGGTTCAAATTGCTATCCCATGCGCCGCACTTCGAAGAACCATCGCGAAACTCTTCGAGCAGTGGTTCAATGGAAACGGTCATCGATGTGATTTTGTCTTCAAGCAAATAGCGTTTTGAGATGACGCCGACCTTTAGTTGACGTTTCTCGATGAACGGATCAGTATTGCCAAGAAAAGGATACGGCGTTGTAACGTAGTCCGTTGACACGACGGAGAGTTGCAGAAGTGGCGCTGGTAGCACAGTGTCGATATCGGCTTGATAGCTGCGCAGCATATCGCTACTGCTTAACTTTGCCTCGAGGAGTGCGGCATGAAACGTGAGCGTCGAAACGGGCACCGGCGTCGCCGCCGCCAACGGAGCAACGGTGCCCGATGACACCGCATTCGATAATCCGCAACCAACGGGACCGCACTCGCCATTGGGCCCTCCACACCGTTCTTGCGCCAGTTCGAATTCCAGGCTTGCGTTGCTAGCGATGATTCGCTTTTGCGTATCGTCTGAGCGGCGCACCACGTGCCGGGCGAAACTACCGCCGTAACGCCAACCAACTTGATCGCCGTCGCACCCGGAAGGAAGAATCACGTCGTGCGTTTTCCCGGAGGCGTCGGTCTGTTGCGATCGAATCCAAATTTTCTTGCGTTTGCCGTAGGTGAGGATCAATTGATTCTTCTTAACGGTAAGGTCGGCGTCCGCGGTCACAACCAAATTGTCCACACGGTACGTGACGGAACCCAATCCTTTAAACTCGTCAATCTCAAGAGCGAAGAACCCTTTCGCAGAATAATTGGCCACGAACTGAGGAAGAGAGGGGTCTTCCTTCATTTCATAAATGAGCACTTGATCATCGCGAAGCGGCACTTCTGCAAACACGCGAACATGACCAGCCGACACTCCCAACAAAAAGAGAAATGCACAGAGTTTTTTCATACCAGCGAAGGCCTAGTGTAGGAGACGTTGGAGAGAACTACAAATGCGGATTAAACGTCGGCCCCGTGCTTTTCAACGGCCGCGACAAACGCTTCGACAACGCGCGGATCAAATTGCGAACCGGACCCTTTTCGTATTTCTTTCAGCGCTTCGTCTTTTGGAAGAGCCGTCCGCCAAGGGCGATCGGACGTCATCGCGCTCCACGCATCCAAAATGGCGACAATGCGCGCACCCAAAGGAATTTCTTCTCCGCTAAGCCCTTCCGGATAACCCTTACCGTTGAACCATTCTTGGTGGTAAAGCACCATGGGTGCGACGGGCGCCAACATCGTGACGGGTGCGAGGATTTTGTATCCGATCTCCGGATGCTTCTTGATCATGTCGAATTCTTCCGGCGTTAGCTTGCCGGGCTTGCGCAGAACACTTTCATCGATCGCAATTTTTCCAATATCGTGCAGCAGTGCTGCAAATTCCAAGTAATACGTGAATTGCTCCGGCATATCCAATTCGTGCGCCACACGCCGCGCCAACGCACGCGCTTTCTTCGTCTGCCCGATCGTTGCGGAATCGCGCGAGTCCAGGATTTCTGCCAATGTTTGTACGAGCTCCAAATAAAATCTTTCTCGATGCGTGGTCATTTCGCGGTTTTCAATTACAACCGATAACTGGCGCACAAACATTGACAAAAGATCCAATTCTCTCGACCCCAGTTTGTCCTCGCCTTTTCGGAGAAATCGAAAAACGCCCCACAAATTTCCCGAGATAACCAGAGGAACAGCCAATGTGCTTTGCGGTTCGGACACAATTTCGTTGTTGGTCATCAACACCGGCACGCGCGTTTTGGCCGCTTGCGATAAGGCGTCGTCGGGACTTTTATCGATATGAACTCGGGTTTCTTTAATCGTGGTTTCAAGCCCCCGCGAAACGGAAAGCTCCAACTCTTTTTGAGTTTCGTTCACGCGCCAATAGCTTGCGCCGTCTGCCCATAACAACGCACGAGCTTCGTCGAGCGCCATGGTTTGCCAACCTTCAACCGCGTTTACATCGCCGACAACAGCCTGAAGATTCGGGAGCGCCCGTGAAAGAATATTAATGCGCGATGTTTGAAGGTCCAATTTTTTCTGATTGTTTTCGAGCGCGGACTTATAGACCATGTCCCGTTTGTGCGCATTTTGAGCACCAACCCAGAAAATGAGCGTCATCAACATAATAAGAACCAGGAAAAATATGACGGCCAGTGTCGGGAACATAAATTAGCTCTAAATCTAGAGGCAAAATGCACCAATTTCAAGACTATTTCCAAAGCTCAAAAGACTTGAAAGGTCCTGATTTCGGAAACATCCTCATAATTAGGCATGGATACGCTCGTCGACAGAAAAACGCAGCTCGGTCTGGGTTTTGCAACGCATCCGGACGCCTTTCAATGTGGCCGCGAGGCCGCGCAGGCCGCTAAAAATCAACTGCCCGCCGGCGCCATTGATCTCGTGCTTATTTTCGGCCCCGGAAAAATTCACTTCAAAGACTTTGTAGAGGGTGTGCGTCTTGTCATTGGCGAAGACGTGCTCATCGCCGTTCCATCGGACGCCGTTCTAAGCTCAGAAAGCAAAATTGCGAACACGTGGATTGTGCTCGCCTTTCAACTTCCCGAAACCCGAATTTCAATTGCCTCAACAAATATCAACTCACAGGAAATTCTTCGGGGCAGCACATCGCTCATTACGCAGTATCGCAAGCTCCGAGGCAATATGCTTCGTGAGTTTCCCCACCATGGCTCCATTGTTTTTTCCCATCACCTTTCAGATGCGCGGCAACGGATTGCAAAAACTCTTTCGGCCGACTTCGGACTCGACAATTGGATCATCGGTGTTGCCAGCCAAGCGGATCAAACCGTTCCTATTTATTGCGGAAATAGCACAACGATCAGGGGACTTATTGGACTTGAAATTCTCTCGCGCCGCCCGTGGGGCGTCGGCTCCGTTGCCATGGAGGCATTTAAAACGCAATCCGATGTCACGCGCGAGGCCATAAAAACGGCGCTGCGAGAAGCAACGGCCCAACTTCAAAACAATGTTCCATGTTTTGGCTTTATCTTCTTTCTTTCTCATCACAACCACACCGTTCCCGTGCGTTTCGAAACACTAAAAGAGATTTCCACGCAAATGTCGGGACTGCCGCTCATCGCGGTTTCGACGGAAAACCAATTCGTACGGCGACCCAACCGTTCCATTCCGAACGACGGCGATTCGATTCTCGTGATGGTTGTGCCGTCATGAAATCGCGGTTAGCGATCACCGCGCACAAATCTGAAAAGACAAACGGCGATGTGGCCATGATGTTTCAACCGGACGTGATTGGCCGCTTTCGGCGCGAACTTTTTTGGACTCTTGGCGAAACTCGTGCACACGGCGTTCTAGCGCGAGTGGGCTTATCGTATGGGCAAAACCTTGATCTGAAAAATGTCGACGCCGACAAACTTTTTCTCGAAATAGGAAACGCACGCCCCGTGGCCAACGAACGTCTCAACCTTACCGTGTACGAGGCAGCAAGTTCCCGAGAAGCGGCTGACCACTTACTATTTTTTTCCGAGAAGACGTCGTCTTGCCAGTGTTGGTTTTTGGCCGGCTTTCTCACGGGCTTGATCAGCCAGCGAAACGGCGAACCAATCTATTTTCTCGAAACGAGCTGCGTGGCCAGGGGCGATTCCGTTTGTCACTTGGTCGGACAATCACGGCGTGCCTGGGCCAGCGAAGGAACGGCCGATCTCAGCTATTACGATGAAGACAACATGGCGCTCGAACTTCAAAACACCCAACAGCAACTTCATCTGACAAAGGACCGCTATCAAAACCTGTTCGAACAATCGAGTCTCGCGATATTTATTATCGACCCGACATCCGGGAAGCACCTGAACGTGAATCAAGTGGCCGCTGAGTTGAGCGGATACTCGAAAGAAGAATTGCTCAGCATGACCGTGTTCGATCTCTGTCATCCGCAAGAGCACAACCGACTCATGAACGAGGTAAAAACGCTCGTTAGCGGTGGACGGCCCGCCGATAACGAGATTTCCATTGTGCGTAGCGACGGACTTATTCGCATTATCGCGCACACGAGCAAAATGCTGACGTACGGCGGGCAACGCGTGGTTCAATCCGTGATGCGCGATGTGACCGATCTAAAACTTTCGGCACAAAAGGAAAAAGACTTACACAACCAACTTTTGCGCAGCGAAAGACTCTCGAGCATCGGACGGCTGGCGGCGGGTGTGGCGCATGAACTAAAGAATCCTCTCGGCGCCATTCGAAACGCAATTTATTACGTGAAAAATGCGCTCGCCAACAACCCCATTCTTGAAACGGATCCGCATATGAAAATGATTTTGAAGCTGGTCGAGAGCGAAGTCGATGCTTCGGTTGTGATTATCGGAGAACTCCTGGATTTTTCACGCGTCGTTGCGCTCGTTCCACGCCACACCCAATTAAACGAGGTGCTCGAAAAACTGCCCAATATCGTGCTCATCCCCGAAAACATCCAACTCGCCTGGGACCTTGATGTGACATTGCCGTCGGCAATGGTGGACCCGGATCGCTTGAATCAGGTCTTCTGCAACATGATCGGTAACGCGGTGCAGGCCATGGCGCAGGGTGGAAAGCTCACGATCAAATCCGGATTCGTTGTTGAAACCGCCGGTGAAGAAGGCATTAATCAAGAATTTATTTTGATCACGTTTGAAGATACCGGATGCGGCATTGAACCGGTTCACTTGTCCAAGATTTTTGAACCACTGTTCACCACAAAAGCGCGTGGAACGGGACTGGGACTCGCGATTAGCCGCAACATTGTCGAAAAACACGGAGGCCAGATTCTTGTCACTAGCCACGTGGGGAAAGGCACCAGCTTCACGATTAAACTGCCACTCGTTGCCCCATCAGAAAAAGAACCGAACACAATCGCTCAGGATAAGGAGATAAAGTTATGAGCAACGATAAAATTCTTCTCGTGGACGACAACAAAGGACAGCGCTTGACACTGGAGAGTATTTTGAAAAGCTCCGGCTTCCTTGTAACGAGCGCCGATTGTGGGCGCGCCGCGCTGGCAGCGGCCGAAAATGAGGACTTCGCTGTGGCGTTGCTCGACATAAAAATGCCGGATTTGACCGGCATAGACGTACTGAAGGTATTGAAAGGCAACAAACCTGAGATGGTCGTCATCATGATGACCGGCTACGCCGAAACCGACTATGCGATCGATGCCCTTAACAGCGGGGCAACAGCGTATCTGCTCAAGCCGGCAAACATTGAACAGATCAAACATTTACTTAAGCAAGCGATCGAACACAAAAGATTGCTCGAAGAAAACCAAGCCATGAGCGCCGCTTTGCAGGAATGGAACGCAAATCTCGAAATGAAGGTAAAAGAACGCACGAAACAACTGGAAGACGCTCACGGACTTACGATTAGCTTTTATGAAGAACTGAAGAAAAACTTTGAATCGACTCTCGAGGTTCTGTCCATCGCGATCGACCAGCGAGATCCGTTGACGGCGAGCCACTCGTTTCGCGTTACCGAATACGCGATCGAAATCGGAAAACAAATGGGATTGCAAGGCATCGAGATCGAAAAACTACGCTACGCCGGACTGATGCACGATCTCGGTAAGATAGAAATCAAAGAAGAAATTCTCAGAAAAGAAGGTTCGCTAACAAGCGAGGAATATCAGGAAATTCAAACCCACGCGCGAGGTACGTTCACGTTACTTTCCAAGTTTAAGTTCAAAAGTGAACTGGCCGATGTTCCTTCCATCGCGGCGGGGCATCACGAACGCTACGACGGCAATGGCTACCCGCAAGGCCTGCGCGGAAATGACATCCCGCTCGGCGCTCGAATTCTTGCCGTTGCTGATGTGCTCGACGCCATCACGTCGAAACGGCATTACCGCAGCGCGATGTCGATCCAAAATGCCTTAGCAATTGTAAACCGAGAAGCGAGCGGACATTTCGACCCGCGGTGCGTTGAAGCGTTGCTGGCGATGAGCGCTGGAAACTTCATGAAAATCCATCTTGTCGAACACTTGCGCTACCTGGAACCGGCCGACCTGGTCGCGCTACAGCCAGTAACGCTCGGCCAATTGCTGCGAATATGCGAAGAGCCGTGCCCATCGCATGAAGCATTTGACCTGTTACGCCGTTTTCACAAGTATTACCAAGGCCCTGTTCCCTCGCTGTTGGAAGGAAAAATTCCACCGGCCCTCATTTTTCGCGAAGATGATGGGCCGGACCTGCAAGCCTGCGCAAACTGCTAAAGTCCCGCCCTCGTACTCGTCCTGTTACAGGGTCGTGGTGCATCGGCGGAAAACCCGCCAAAATACTTTAAAAGGTGGAGGCAGTTATGTCAGTTCAAGAAACACTCGTCTTGATCAAACCGGACGCGGTAAAACGAAATCTCATCGGCCCGGTTCTTGCAAAACTCGAAGAAGCAAAATTATCCCTGGTGGCCGCCCGACTCATGCTGGTCCCCGAAAAATTGGCCAACGACCATTACTCCGATCATGTTGGCAAACCGTTCTTTCCTCAGTTGATTGAATATATTACCGGTAAATTGCACGGTGGCGGCGTTCCTGTGATGGCATTGGTTTACCGTGGGGAAGACGCAATTCAGAAAATCCGCGCATTGGCCGGAGAAACGAACCCGGAAAAGGCGAAGCCGGATACCATTCGCGGAATGTTTGGTCGGATCACAACAGCAGGGGTTTTCGAAAACGTTGTGCACGCATCGGCGAACCCACTAGAAGCAGAAAAAGAAGTCAACCTTTGGTTTAAACCAGCTGATAAATTGAAGTAAATTCAATTTCGTCGGGGCAAAAAAATGGGGGTCGGACCCCTAACCAAATCCGACCCCCGAAAATTGGGTGAGTGCTTCATGTCTTGCTGCTTTTGATACGTTTATTATGCAAAAACGTGGATTAAGATCTCCTTAAGATTCGGTTAAGTTTCCATTAAGAATTCGGACCACCTGGGAATGCAGCAACCCGTTCGTGGCAGCCGTCTGCGCAGAATCGTCGATATTCATGGGTTTCCCTCGGAAATTCGTAACTTTCCCTCCCGCTTCAGAAACCAACAAAGCGCCGGCCGCCACATCCCACGGCTTAAGCCCGAACTCGAAATAGGCGTCCACACGGCCGCAGGCTATCCAAGAAAGGTCCAACGCCGCCGCGCCCAGGCGACGCAAATCCGCAAACTTTTCAAGGAAAGGCGCAATAAACAATGCGTGTTTTCGGGGTTCTTTTTGATGTTGATAAGGAAACCCAGTGACGACCAGTGATCTTAGAGGCTTCCGTTCCAGAGACACCCTGATTTTCCGCCCATTGAGCGTGGCGCCTTGCCCTTTGGCGGCAAGAAACATCTCGTCTCGAAAGGGGTCAAAAACCCCGCCCGCCAGCAATACCCCGCCGCACTCCACGGCCACCGACACGCACGATTGGGGAATACGGTGAATAAAGTTCACCGTTCCGTCGAGCGGATCGACGATCCAGCGGTATTGATCCGGACGGCTCTTGCTGAGGGCTTGGCCCTTTTGAAACGCCGACTCCTCCGCCAAAAAAGCATGAGACGGAAAAGCTTTTGAGATTACTCCGAACACCGCTTTTTCTGATGCCAAATCGATTTGCGTGAAGGGATCAGCAACTCCTTTGTACCGCACCTGCGTGGGCTTGTGAAATCCTCTGCGCACCACGGCACCGCCCGCCGTGAGAGCTTTTTTAACAGTAATCAAAAGCTGACCAAGTGATTCTTTCTTCATGAACAAAGAGCCTCCACCAAAGCTGGAATTGTGGCATGTTTTGCCTGAGCGATGCTGCGAACACCAAAAAGACGAAGAGCCGCGGTCGTTTGAGGTCCCATTGACACAGCACGCGCGGCCCGAAAAATCCGTTTCCTTTCTGCTGCAGAAAAATTGTTCATGAATCCGCCCACGGTGGACGCCGATGTGAATGTCACAGCGTCCACGCCAGTCAGTATTTCACGCCGCATGGATTGCGAAAATCGTTCCGGTTTGGTCTCGTAGGTCACCACTTCTTCAACGATCGCACCCCGCTTCCGCAGCGCGTTGGGCAAATCGCGCGGCGCGTTCTGAACGCGCGGGATTAAAATATTCTTTCCCTGCACGGGCCCCAACGCTCGGAGCACACCGGCGGATGTGAATACTTTTGGAATGATGTTTACCTTCCATCCATAAGACTCAGCCACTTTTTTGGTTTCGGTTCCGATCGCCAGAACACCCCTCACGCTGACCCGCTCCCCTCTCCTCTCGCGAAGCGAGGGAAGCGGGTCAGCGTGAGGGGTAAACGTACGGACGGCGTTGCTACTTAAAAACAAAACCCAATCGTAGTATCGACGTTTCAGTTTCAACTTTTTCCCAAGCGGCGCAACACGAATGCCTGGGGCCGATATAACCTGCATTTCTTTTTGTCGCAACAAGCGAACGAGCTCTTCACCTTGTTCTTTGGGTCGCGTTACCACAATTTTTTTCGGCTGTTCGCCCAAGCGAGCAACTTCACCAACAACGATAACTGCGGGCGATCTCAAAACTTGTTTTGCGAATTCGTTTGCAGAGGCTCCGAGCGTCGTTCGAATGACACGCTGATCCACATTGGTAGCGGATTCAATCGCCGCGACGGGCCTCTTTGCCAACCATCCCGCCTCAAGCAATTTGCGTTGGATGCGGGACCAGCTTGCGACGCCCATCAGAACTACGAGCGTTCCGTCCTTTGGCAATTTTCTCCATTGTACCGGCGGTGACTTTGTATCGACACCGCGCGTCTGGGCTTGGCCATGCCCCGTCACAAAGGTCACTTGGGATGCAAATCGGCGGTCCGTGATGGGAATCCCGGCGGCCGCCGGCGCTGCGATCGCGGAGGTAACGCCGGGGACAATTTCATAAGGGATTTTCGCCGAAGCGAGCGCTTCGACTTCTTCGCTGCCACGTCCAAAAACAAACGGGTCTCCGCCTTTAAGCCGAACAACGCGTTTGCCTGCGCGCCCCAGTTTTACGAGCAGCACATTAATTGCGTCCTGAGAAATATTTTCTTTGCCGTGACTCGCTTCGATGCTCCCTCGTTTGCCGGCGTGAATGATTTTGGCTCGGATATTTTTCACAAGCGCAGCGCTGACGAGAGCATCCATTACCACCACATCGGCTTCGCGCAAAAGCCTCTTGCCTCGGATCGTAATGAGATCGGGATCGCCCGGACCGGCGCCCACAAGAAAAACCTTGCCCACGCGAGGCTTCATGGCATTAGCTCCGCACCACCCTCTTGCAACAAGCGTCCCGCCAATTGGTAACCGACGAACAACGGCTCAGACACAGGACCGACTTGCTCAACGCGCACGGCGCGTTCCCCCTTCAAATCGAAAATGGCCGCTTTCATCACAAGCGTGTCGCCTTGAATGCTCGAATAGGCTCCGACCGGAACATTGCAATCGCCTCCCAGTCCTTGCAAAAATGCGCGTTCCGCGCTCGCTGTTATCGTCGCGTCGCTGTCTTTAATGGATTCAAGAAGCGCCAGCACATCCGCCGAATCGTCTCGAACTTCGAGCCCTAGGCACCCCTGTGCTGGCGACGGCAAAAAGACCGACGGATCCAAAATGTGTGTGACGTCCGCTTCCAAGCCCAATCGCTTGAGACCCGCGGCAGCCAAAACTATGGAATCAAAGTCGCCTTGTTGCAGTTTCTTTAAGCGCGTGTCGACGTTTCCACGAATCGGTTGAATGTTGTATTCGCGCTTACGAAACAAATGTGCGATCTGCGCATGACGGCGCGGCGAACTCGTTCCAATCGTTGAATGCCGCGGCAACTCACCGAGCAATTCGCCAAATCGAGAAACCACGGCATCTCGAAAATCCTCTCTTTTCGGGAATGGGCCAAGCAGGAGACCCAACGGCAGATTGGACGGCATATCCTTTAGCGAATGAACAGCGAGATCAATCTGTTTCGTGAGCAACGCGTCTTCAATCTCTTTCACAAACACGCCTTTGCCGTTTGTTTGCCCGCGGTCGCCCGCGGTGGTTATTTCTTTAAATTCAATCTCGAGCGCTGGATTTTTTTCTTTTAATCGGGCGCTCACCCATTGCGTTTGTGTGATGGCCAACGGCGAGCCACGCGAACCAATGCGTAGCTTCATAACACCGTCTGACCGTGCTTGAGCGTTTTGGTTTTTCCCTCGATCGTCGCGAGAATCCATGCATAAAATTCTGCAGCAAGGTTTGTCACGAGTTCTTCGGCGCGCTCCACCTGCGATTGGCGCCGACTCATATTTTCTTCAACGAGATTTTTAAGATGGTCGATGTTGTACAAATAGACGTTGTCGATTTCGTTCACGCCAGGCGCCACATTGCGAGGCACCGCAATATCAATGAAGTACAGCGATCGACCGCGACGTTCCTTCATAATTGTTTCGACCATGTCCGTCGTTAGCAACGGTTTCTCGGCGGACGTCGAACACACCACGATGTCGGCCTTCAATAGTTCGGACTGAAGAGCATCCATGGAACCGGCCACGCCATTTAGTTGATGGGCCAACAATTCGGCACGATCGAGCGTGCGGTTGAGAATCACGATTTCGCCGGCCTTTTGGCTCAGCAAATGCCGCGCGGTGATTTCCGCCATTTCGCCCGCCCCCAAAAGAAGGATTCGGTGTTTGTTGAGCGGTCCAAAAATCTTTTCGGCCAGCTGCACGGCAATACTTCCTACCGAACTCGACCCCTCCGAAATCAATGTTTTTGTACGCACTTGTTTTCCCACAAACAGCGCGCGTTGAAACAAGACATTTGTAATTTTTCCGGTCGTTCCATGCGCTTGAGAAAACTGATAAGCGGATTTCACTTGGCCGAGAATTTCGGTTTCTCCAACCACCATCGAATCCAACCCCGCGGCGACACGAAACAAATGTTTGACCGCCGCATCCGCTTCGTAATGGTACAACGAATCATCAAGCCCCGGGTGTTCGTACATCGAAATGAAAAACTGACGAAGCGACAGAATTGCGCGCTGGCGATCACTCTGTGGGCGCGCGTAAATTTCAAGTCGGTTGCACGTGGAAACAATAACCGCCTCTTGCAACTCCTTGGAGTTGAACAGGCGATCGAGCGCCCCGCCCAACTGCGCGGAAGGTATCGTTAACCGTTCGCGCAGCTCCACCGGTGCCGTTTTGTGAGATAAACCGACGGTGACGAGGCCCATATTAAGCCGTCATCCTGGAATGTCTTAATCCAGGATCCAATGCAAGTGGGCCCTGAATTAAAACATCCCAGGGCGACGGATTCTTATTTCCCCGCATTCGAAAGAAATCCGTGGAGCGGCGAAAGATAATTGACGCCAATGTAGGTTCCAATGACGACGACAAAACCGATTAGCGAAAGATACGCCGTTTTGCGTCCGCGCCATCCCATCACAAGCCGCATGTGCAAATAGATAAGGTACGTGAGCCAAGTCACAAACGCCCACGTCTCCTTCGGATCCCAACCCCAGTAGCGGCCCCACGCATCGTATGCCCAGCGCGCGCCCAGCAACACACCCAGAGTGAGCAACGGGAAGGCGTACCAGATAACGCGGTAAATCATGTTGTCCAACTCATCGAGCGGCGGAAGCCGAAACGTAAGATTGGTCGGTTTGCGGGATTTCAACTGATGCTCTTGTAAAAGGTAGGCGATTCCAATCGCGAACGCGTTTGCGAACGCGCCGTAAGAGATAAACATCACCGGAACGTGAATGGCCATCCAAAACGACTGGAGCGCCGGTGGCAAGTTCGGAATCTGCGTCCCGAACGGTGAATTGATTGCCATCACCGCGGTCAAAAAAATGAGCGGTGTCACGAACGCTCCAAGAATGGGAATGTGGCGATTGCGTTGAATCAGCAAATACTCGACCGCGATCACAACCGAGAAAAATGAAAAGCTCTCAAACCAGTTGCTCCACGGCACGTACCAGCCGTGCTGCGGCATTTGGCGCGCGATCGTCGTCCGGATAACAAGGCTAACGACATGGCAGAGGACCGCTCCGATCAACGCGTATTTGGCCATTGCAGCCAACGCTTCGCGACGGGTGATCGCGTATCCAATAAAAAGTGTCATCGCTACCGTGTACGCAGTAAACGCGACACCAAAAAATATTCGCTCCATAAACGCTCCTTTTAGGAAATAGTCTCTCTTAGTGCGCTGATCCAACCAGCGAATTCGTCTTTAAACTCTTCGGGCGTGCGAGAATTCCAGCCACCGACAATAACCTCGCTTCCGCCCGATCGGCCATGCACAACAATTCGTAATCGCCGTTGATGCAAATAAAAGTGCATACAGAGCCCTACCAGAAGAACGATCGCGGAGGCCCAAAAAAGTGGCGCGCCCGGGTCGTAACGCACTTGAATGCCCGAAAAAAGAATCGGATCCACATCCAACAAATGGAACGGCGGTGGCGCCGCCGGTGTCACGCGGTCTCCCACTATTTGGAATGCCACGTGGGGCATATTTTTTAGCAACCACACCTTCGCCTGAACCTTACCGTTTTCAAGGAAGTCGATCTGCAGCGCCGGATTTTTTCCTTCAAAGTCTTTTGTGGTTGCATGATGATCGGCATCTATATCAAACGAGGGCAAAAACTCGTTCGCTCGAACCGATAGCGGCGTTCCAGGAATCGGTGTTATTTCGCCTTGCCTCACTTCAATTTCACGACCGGCCAAAAGCAATTTCGCGGTGTGATAACTGTTTGTCATTCCCCACGATGCCTGATAAAAACGAACGCGGTCAATATCAAGCGGATAATTAACGAGGATTCGTTTATGGGCGATTTCTTTTCCGTCCTGGCGAACCGTTAGGTCGCTCGCGTAAACGCTGGGCGCGCCACTGTTCTTGTAATAGTCGATCTCAAAATCGTTCAACGTCACTTCGAACGGCCGATTTTTCATAATGACCGATCGACCTTCTTCAATCGGCAGAATTTCTTCAAAGCCGAACATTGCACCGATCAAATTCCCCGCGAGAACCGCCACGATACTTACGTGCAGAATGAAATCGCCCCATCGCTGAACGCCGTGGCGCCATGCAAAAAATACGGGGCCGAACTCGCGATCGTTTTGTTCAAAAGAGAGATTTTTCTTTTCGAGCCAATGGCGCACTTTAGCAACCGTTGCAGCCGGTGCATCTGGCGACGCAATATTGGCGCGCAGCTTGGACTTGGAAAAGAATTGTTCGATGGTTTCCGATGCGCGCGGCTTTGACGATCCAAAAATCTTTAAAGGCAACCGCCGCAACTTGCACACGATGACATCAAACGCCATCAGCGCCAATAAGGCCGCAAACCACCACGAATGATAAACAACCTCGGATGCTTTTTCCTGTGGCAGAAATGTTCCTGCAGCAGAAGCCACCGCAATGACAAGGAACAGATAGATATTAAATCGGACGGAGCGAAAAAGCTTAATGTTCTTCTCGGGAAGCAACAGGCCGAACGATGTAACGGCCGACAGCAGAACTAGAAACCGCCAATTAAAAAAGTATTGAAGAATCAACAAAAAATCTTTCATGAATCAAACGCGGTTTAAGCCCGCGGATAGTGGTTGGCTTTGTTTGAGCGGATATAATTCTCCCATGGCAACAATACATGTTTATCCCACCAACCTTTGTTGACCTCACTCCACATGATTTCAAACGACTTATCGAGAGAAAATGGTTCTTTATAGGTGCGACGGGAGCGCAACGCATCGTAAATGTCGACAATGGTTACTATGCGCACCAACGGCGAAATTTGATCGGCTTTCAGGCCGTCCGGATATCCGCTGCCATCAAGCCGTTCGTGGTGATGCCGAATCATCGGCAATGCATCTTGGACCGAAGCGATGTTTTGGCAAATTTCACAGCCCAGCGTCGGGTGGCGTTTCATTACATCGAACTCTTCGTCGGTGTATTTGCCAGGCTTAAGCAAAATGGCGTCCGGCACTGCAATTTTGCCGATATCATGCAAAAGTCCCCCTTTTCGGAGCATGGCCAGCTCCCGACCGTTGACACCAAGAATTTTCCCGAGTTCAACCGCGTATTGGGAAACGCGATCGGCGTGACCGAGCGTGTAAGGGTCCTTCGCTTCTAGTTTGTCGGCAAGGGTTCGAAGAACAGATTCCGTTTCGGTTTCGGCGTTTGTAAAAACGGATTTGAGACGTAAAAACCAGTTTAAGTTGACCATGTTGAAGAGCGGCGAGTTTAACATTTGAATTGCTACAATGCGGGGCCTTACACCAACCTCGAGGTTCCAGAATGAAGAAAACTCAGACGAAAGAGAAAACTGAAAAAATCGATGAATTAAAGGTCTTTTCCGATCTTTCCACACTTTTTGCATCGACACTAGAACTGCAGCAAACGTTGAACGAGACCATTCATCTCGTGAATGGCCTCACAAAGGCCGATGCCTGCTTTCTGTTCTTGCACGACACGGCCACACACGACCTTGTCTTATCGGCATCGAAAACACCGCATCCCAATGACATCGGAAGCCTCCGTATCAAAATGGGCGAAGGAATTACCGGCTGGGTAGCCAAACATCACAAGCCGGTCGCAATCTCGAAAGGCGCTCACGCGGATCCGCGTTTCATCAATGTGCTACCGGAAGATCGTTACGAAGCGTTTCTTTCCGTCCCCGTCATGATCAAAAACGACGTCATTGGTGTCATTAATATTCAGCACAGAAAATCGCGTGTTCATTCGTTGCGTCTTATTAATCTGCTGTCAACGATTGGCCGTCAGGTCGGAGCCGCCATCGAAACAGCTCGCCTGTACAAAGAAACGCGCCTTCGGGCACGCAGGCTCGAAGCGCTGAACGCTGTTTCAAACACGATCACCCAAGACCGCTATCCCGAAGACATCATGCAGCTCATCGTGAACATGACGGCGCAGATGCTCGGTTCAAATATTTGCTCGATCATGCTGGTGGATGAGAAGACGCAAGAGCTCCGAATGGTTGCCTCGCAATCGCTTGACCCCGGCTACCGCGACAAAGGCCCGGTGAAAATCCATGGCAGCTCCTCGGGCAAAACGATCCTGAACAAAAAGCCGCTGCAGGTCCGCGATGTGCGGAAAGACAGCGCCTACCAATATCGTGATTTGGCCATCAAACAAGGACTTGTCTCTCTTTTGTCAGTGCCGATGCTTTATAAAGACAAAGCACTCGGTCTCATCAATATCTATAAACCTGTCGAACATGTGTTCAATGAGGACGAGATCGCTTTTGCGCAGTCGGTGGCGAACCAATGCGCGGCCGCGATAGAAAATACCCGGCTTCTTTCCGAAAAATTGGCTGCGCAAGAAGCCTTGGAGTCGCGCAAACTGATCGAGCGCGCGAAAGGCATTCTCATGAACCAAAAGAAGGTTTCCGAGCAAGAAGCCTTCCGGGAAATTCAACGCCAAAGCATGGACCGACGAAAATCGATGAAGGAAATTTCCGAAGCGATTATCCTCGCTCACGAAATGGTGCAATAACGCTCCATGCGCGTGGGGCTGGCTCAATTAAACCCAACCGTCGGTGACATTCGCGGCAACGCGCGGCTAATTCTTGAGGCCATCAACGAAGCGAAGGCCGATGGATGCGCGCTTGTTCTCACGCCGGAAATGTGTTTGACCGGCTACCCGCCGGAAGACTTGCTCCTCAAGCCAGCGTTCGTTGCCGAAAACCTAAAAGCGGTAAAAGAAATTGCAAAAAGTGTGCGTGGCATTGCAGCCGTCATTGGTTTTGTTGACGAAGCCCGCAACAAACGGTTCAACGCCGCAGCCTGGATAGAGAACGGGCGCGTGGCCGCCACCTATCATAAACGCTGTCTGCCCAACTACGGCGTGTTCGACGAAAAGCGCTATTTTTCCCCCGGGGAGAAACCGGTCGTCCGAACATTAAATGGCACGAAAATTGGCCTCACAATTTGCGAAGACATTTGGATTCTTGGCCCTCACCTGCTTGATCTCAAAAAACAAAAGGTTCAACTGCTCGTGAATATTTCCGCGAGTCCCTATCACGTTGGCAAACTCACGCAACGTTACGATGCGTTCAAAAAATCCGTGCGCTTTGTCCAATCGCCCATGCTGTATTGCAACATGACAGGCGGACAAGACGAATTGGTTTTTGACGGAGGCAGTTTCATCATGACATGCCAAGGGAAGGTGGCGGCGCAATTTCCACAGTTCAGGTCCGGCCTTCACGTGATAGATATTGAATCCCGCGGTCGGAATATCGATTTATCCTGCAACAGCGGTACCAAGGAACCGCTCGAACGCATCGAAGAAATTCACGCCGCGCTTGTTCTCGGGCTGCACGATTACGTCGAAAAAAATGGATTTAAGAAGGTCGCGATTGGTTTATCGGGCGGAATCGATTCCGCGCTCGTCGCGACATTGGCTGCGGAAGCGCTTGGGCCTCAAAATGTCGTCGGTGTTACGATGCCGACGCGGTTTAATTTGGCCGAAACGAAGAGCGACGCGGCACTCGTTGCGAAAAATCTCGGGATCGAATTCCATGAGATTCCCATTCAAAATATTTTTAACGAATTTCTTCATACACTTGAGCCGCTGTTTAAAAACGCAAAACCAAACATCGCGGAAGAAAACTTGCAAGCGCGCATCCGCGGCAATCTGCTCATGGCACTTTCGAACAAATTTGGTTGGTTGGTTTTGACCACGGGCAACAAATCCGAAATGTCAACCGGCTACAGCACGCTCTACGGCGATACGGCCGGAGGCTTTGCCGTCATCAAAGATGTTTTGAAGACGACTGTTTACGAACTTTCGAAGCACATCAATAAGCGTGCGGGCAAAGACATTATTCCGAACTCCACCATCGCGCGCGCCCCCACCGCCGAACTCCGTGAGAATCAAAAGGATGAAGATTCGCTCGGCCCGTACGCAACGCTGGATCCGCTGATCGTTGATTACGTGGAGAAAAACATGGCGATTTATACGCGCGGCGATTACGAAAAAAGAATTAGCTTGTTGATCGATCGCAGCGAATACAAACGCCGGCAAAACCCGCCTGGCATAAAGATCACCCCGCGTTCGTTTGGTCGCGATCACCGGATGCCAATTACAAACCGCTACGTCCCTTAATTACTGCAGTTCTTTGTCAATGATCGCGAGTCGTTCCGCGGCTTCGACAGAATCGGGTTGGGCTTGATTCAGTAACGAATAAAAACGCCGCGCCTCCTCCAGCCGTCCATTCTCATAAGCGCGGCGGGCTTTTGATTGCAATTCCTTTAACGATGATTCCGAGCGGCGTCGAACTGGGCGTTGCCGCGATCCGGGGGTGGGAACGGAGGAACTAAGCGACGCGTGCGCTCGAAGAGAAATGTCGGAGGCTTGCGCCGGCGCATCGACGAGCAACGCCGAATCCACTTTTTGTGCAACAGCGCAGCGATTTTCTCCCGCCAACCAATAGTAATTCTTCACTTCTTCTGATGAGCGATCGCTCACATCTCCAAACGCCGCTCGACGTTCGCGGACGAACTTGTCACGCCAAGACAAACTGCTTTCGGCCAAGAGGGGGCTGGCGAGAAACAGCAACAACAACCAAACGAATCGGTTAAACATACGACTCCAATGGAGAGGAAACGAGGGATCGACTCCGTCCAATAGGACGGTTATTTTGTTTCTTTAAGGAGGGGTTGCAACTGGGAGTACGGCAAAATTTCAATTCCCAAATTTTCGGCCCACGCGAGCACGCCTTCATCAGCCGAAACCAACGTGCCTTTAATCTCGTACGCGAGAAGCAACAAATCAACATCGGCTTTCGAATCGAGCATCCCTTCTCGCATCATGCGACGAAATTGTTCGCGCAAGCTGGAAACCAATTTTGCATCGGGGCGCACCGCATCTCGCGGAGCGGCTTTTTCGGGCTGCGACATCGATGAGGACGACTGCAAGGCTTCTCGCACATGCCGCTCGGCGAGGCGGAGACCACGATCCACGCGGTCACGATAACTTTCCACCAAACTGTAAATAAAAAATCCCGGCACTTGCAGTTCGTGTTTCTTCGGAGCGCGTTGCTGCACCTGCGTCAAAAGCGCCGATGGAATATTTCTTTCCTCCGCGAAAAACATCAGTTCACGATAAATTGCTGGCGGCATGAACAACGCAATATCGTGGGTCTGTTTAGCGGCCTGTAAAAAATGGGTGAACGCTGCCGTCGGAGAATTCCCCCACGCTTCGGCGGACGCTGGGTTCACAAAAAGACTCGTATCCAAGACCAACTGTTTCATAAAAATTTAGGAGGGATTTTTTGATCGCTTAATTGCTTTTTGAACGACATCACGCAAATCTTTTGCGCGGAATGGCTTCGGAAGAAAATTGTAAACGTTGGGCTCCAATTTCAAAAGTTTTACGGTTGAGTCGTCAAAATTTTGGGCGGTCATGATAACTACTGGGATATTTCTTGTTGATGCATCCGCGTGCAGCATTCGCACCGCTTCGTATCCACCAATATCCGGCATCATAACATCCATTAAGATCAGAGCCGGCTTGATTTTCGACGCCCGCAGAACACCTTCGCGGCCGTTGTGGGCGCTCACCAAACGGTAATGGCTTTCCAACGAATCAAAAATCACGCCGTGAATAGCGATTTCATCGTCCACAACCAAAATGAGCGGCTTAACTTCTGGTTCGTAACCGATGTCGATGATGGGCAGCTGTTCCGTCACCAACTCGAAATGGGCTCGCCTTTTGTATCGGCTTTGCTGGAATTCACAGCCACGAACCCATTCACCATCGAATACATCCAATCGCCCTCATCGTTGAATCGGTCTTGCACGGTGTTCTTGTCATGACCATAAAGGTGACGGAGCTCCACGCTCGGAACGCGCTTTAAATATTGCGGCACGATGGCTGCGGAGAGTCGCGTTTCCGGCGTCCCTTCATCGGAAGGGTAACGGCCAAAATTGTCGGAATAATAAATTGCGAGGGCGCCGCGCAGATCACCGAGGTGCGATTTAGTGTGAGACTCCCGTGACTGATAAAGCATCGTCTGAAATTTGGGAACCGTGATAAACGCGATCACGCCGAGAACGACGAGAATCATCAACACTTCAAGAATGGCTATGCCGCGTTGCGATTTCATGTTTATAAATTGTCCTTTTTTGGAAATCATTTCAAGGCATCCTACGATAAAAAAGCCCGCCGCCCTTTGAGGGGACGGCGGGCTTTCGTGCTACCGTGAATCGTTTTAACTAATTAAAACTAGACGCGGGCGACGTTTGCGGCCTTTGGTCCCCGTTCTCCTGGGACTTCGTCAAAGGTCACTTCTTGTCCTTCGGCAAGGCTTTTGAAGCCTTCACCCGTAATCGCGGAGTAATGTACGAATACATCACCGGAACCATCTGCTTTTGCGATAAAGCCGAAACCTTTCGCGTTATTGAACCACTTTACTGTACCACGTTGACTCATTTTTTTCTTACCTCTACTATTTTGATGATTTGCCGAAGGTCCGTCGGGTCGCCACGCAGAGCGGCTGCCAACAACGGACAGACAACAAAATTTGGTTAGGGTTTATTCTCAAAGGGGGTTTCCAAGCATTAGGAAGGTAAAGCTGGGGATACGATGAAAAACAAAACTTAACATGAAGCTGCGCCTATTATGCTTGATATCGACGATAAATGGCAAGGTTTTTTTACGCGACGACCGCCGGCGCGTCGGTCCATTTTCCATGCGACTTTATAAGCTGAATTAGTTTCTCGTCGGCAATCTCACTTGGAATGGATTTTTCTACACACGTTTTACCGACGTACAAATTGATTTTGCCGGGGCCACCGCCGACGTAACCGAAATCGGCATCGGCCATTTCGCCGGGGCCGTTGACGATGCAACCCATGATCGCGATCTTCACGCCCTTCAAATGACCGGTCTTGGACTTGATTCGTTCGGTGGTGGACTGGAGATCGAACAACGTTCGGCCACACGACGGGCAAGAAACAAATTCCGTTTTTGTGATGCGGCTGCCGCAAGCTTGCAGCAAATTAAACGCAAAATCCAATTCGACTTCGGACATCATCGAGGCGCTCACCGAAATTGCATCGCCAAACCCATCGCAAATCAGACTTCCGAGAACGGCCGCTGTCGCCAGATTGGCACGGCGGTCCTTCGCATTGAGGATCACGGGCACGTTCAAACCATGTTGTTTCAAATAGTCGAAAAACGCACGCGCGGGATGCACCGAAAAATTGGGCGACTCTATGCTCACCATGGCGGCCAACGGAACACGGCCATTTTTTAATCGGTCGACAGCCGCCGCCAGCCCCTCAACGTTTTCCGAAGCCAAAATAAGAGCCGCGCTATTCGTTCGACAGAAATCCATGAGCCTTGCCAACTCATGTTCATTCGCGGAATCCAGAAACGAATAAACGTAGCCGTCCGCTCGGGAGCGAAGATTCTCGGGCACCTGGCCTTTTTTGAACGATACAAGGAATCCAAGGCGGGACGTTTCGGTTTGAAGTGCATCGCGAAATGCGTTGAACGACTTTTCAAAATCACTGCCCGTGTATGGGATTTCCAAAATCTCCGGAGGAACGTCGCGCTTGACGCGCGCTTCCACCACGTCGAGCACATGCTGAGCCGCATTCGCGGTTAACGAAACATGTGAAACAATTCGAATCGGCGAGGCACCGCCAACAGAAATTGGACCCATCATTAGGGGTTCCGTGGAGCGGCGACTTGGCGTCGTCCCTGCGAAGGCGTACCGTTCCACAATGATATTCGTGTCGGTACGCACCGTGGGAACGGGGACCCAGGCACTTGCGATGCGGGGGGCGTAACTTGAGGCGTCTGGGCCTCCGCCTTCGCCGAAGCGACGGCTGTAGCGTTCTGCAATTTCTTTGGCGACCGGGATTTCAAACTCTGGATCTTCAGTCAACGACACTCGAATCGTATCGCCAATTCCGTCCTCCAAGAGACTTCCAATGCCGGCCGCTGATTTGATGCGACCATCCGGTCCATCACCAGCTTCGGTTACACCGAGATGCAGCGGATAATTCATCTGTTCCGCTTCCATGCGTTTCACCAACAAGCGGTACGCGGCAATCATCACGCGCGGGTTCGATGCCTTCATTGAGAAAACAATGTCGAAGTAGCCGTTCTTTTCGCAGATGCGCGCGTATTCGAGTGCGGATTCCACCATTCCTTCGGGCGTGTCGCCGTAGCGGTTCATGATGCGGTCGGAGAGCGAACCGTGGTTCGTGCCGATCCGCATGGCTCGTTTCAGTTTTTTCATTTTAAGAACGAGGGGCGTAAACTTTTCTTCAATTCGTTTGATTTCGTCTTGGTATTGCGCGTCGGTGTATTCGCGAACTTTGAAGGCCTTGCCATCCACAAAATTGCCGGGATTGATGCGGACTTTATCGGCGAAGTCGGCCGCGATCATTGCAGCATCGGGACGGAAATGGATGTCGGCCACGAGCGGAATGTTGCAGCCTTTTTGCATCAGAGAGGATTTAATAGCTTCCAGGTTCTTTGCATCGAGCGCCGTGGGGGCTGTGATTCGGGCAATTTCGCAGCCAACGTCGGCCAATCTCAAAACTTGGTCCACGGTGGCCCTCGTGTTCATTGTGTCGGTCGTGGTCATCGACTGGACACGGATAGGGTTCTCGCCACCCACACCGACATGGCCGACCCTCACCTCGCGTGTGAGGCGACCCGGTACGGCCGACAATGGAAGCGAAGGGTTTAAAAGGGTTTTACTTGGAGAATGCAAGGTAAGCCAATACGAACAAATCAAGACCCGGCACCACCATGAGCACGCCCCAAACCGGGTGTTTGCCGAGAGTCTTCGCGACGCGAACCCAAATATAAATCGCAATCGCAATATTAACGAACGGAATCAAAAAGAAGAAAATCCACCACCAATCAATCTTTGCGACGCGCAAAATTAAAAGAACCTGAAGAACGGGAACCCACGCCCACCACGACTTTTCACTCTCGCCGCCCTTCTTTGCAACGGCAGCCAAACACACAGCGAAAAACGCGTAAACAAGAAACAATGCAACAAACGAAAACACCGGATAATTTGACTGAATGCTGGTTAACGATGGAATCATGGCAGTTGTGTTTCCCCCATTAGATATTTGTCGATACCGCGCGCAGCGTTGCGGCCTTGTTTGATCGCACGCACAACGAGCGACTGGCCAATGGCCATATCGCCCGCTGCGAAAACGCCTTCTTTGCTGGTCATGTGATTCGCGTCCACCATCACGTTACCGCGTGGATCCAAGTTCACGCCGAGTTGTTGAATCATTCCGTCGTGCACCGGATGCACAAACCCCATCGCCAACAAAACGAGATCCGCTTCCAATTCAAATTCGGAACCGGGCACTTCGATCATTTTCATTTGGCCTTTTTCATCGCGCTGCCATTCAATTTTCACGCCATGCAATTTTTTCACTTGGCCGTTTTCACCGCTAAATTTTTTCGTTGAAACGCTGTACTCAATTTTTCCGCCCTCTTTGTGCGAAGACGAGTAACGCAAAATGCGAGACCATTCCGGCCACGGATTGTCCGCCGGTCGTTCCACGGGAGGTTTCGGCAAAAGCTCGAGCGACGTCACGCTCTTTGCTCCTTGGCGATGGCTCGTTCCAATACAATCCGAACCCGTATCGCCGCCACCAATCACGATCACATGTTTTCCCTTGGCGGTGATTTCCTTCTCGGAGGGAATCGTGTCTCCGGCGCCGCGCTTATTTTGTTGTGGCAAGAACTCCATCGCGAAATGAATACCTTTGAACTCGCGACCCGGCACGGGAAGGTCGCGCGGTTTTTCGGAACCGCCGGCCAAAAGAAGCGCATCAAATTCTTCGAGAATTTTTTCAACCGATACGTTCACGCCCACGTGCGCGTTTGTACGGAATGTGATGCCTTCGGCTTCGAGCAACTTCTGACGGCGATCAACAATGTGTTTCTCAAGTTTAAAATCTGGAATACCGTAGCGGAGAAGCCCGCCAACACGGTCGTTCTTTTCAAGAACCGTGACCCAATGACCCGCGCGGTTCAGTTGCTGCGCAGCAGCCAAACCAGCCGGGCCGGATCCAACGACAGCGACTTTTTTTCCCGTACGCGTCTTTGGCACTTCGGGTTTGATCCATCCTTCGGAAAACCCTTTCTCAATAATCGAATACTCGTTCAGTTTGATGCTCACAGGAGGAGCGATGAGCCCCAACACGCACGAAACCTCGCACGGCGCTGGGCACACCCGGCCGGTCATTTCCGGCAGATTGTTGGTGCGAAGCAAGCGTTCGAGTGCGTCTTGCCAGCGACCACGGTAGACAAGATCGTTCCAATCCGGGATCAAATTATCGACGGGGCAACCCCAATGGCAGGTGGGCACGCCGCAATCCATGCAACGCGCGCCCTGAGCTTTCACTTTCTCTTCGGTGAGAGGAATAATGACTTCTTTATAGTCTTTCAGCCGTTCCTCGACCGGGCGATAGCCCATATCTTCTCTTTGAATCGTGATAAATCCGCGAATGTCGCCCATTAGCTCCAACTCTCCACTTTCTTTGATTCGATGGCGCGGCCGCTTTGCTTCGCGGACATTTCGGTGAGCGCGCGGCGATATTCTTTCGGAAATACTTTCACGAATTTCGGCAACGTCGCTTCCCATTGGTCCAAAATTTTCTTTGCGACGGTGCTGCCCGTCAAATCAAAATGGCGTTGAATAAGATCTTTCAAAATAATGACATCGTCTTTCTCGACGACCGGTTCCAAATCCACCATGGCCATGTTGCAGCGGCTTTTAAATTGGCCGTCTTCGTTCAGAATGTACGCGATACCGCCGCTCATGCCGGCCGCAAAATTTCGTCCCGTGGGGCCAATGATCACGACGACGCCGCCCGTCATGTATTCGCAACCGTGGTCCCCAACGCTTTCCACAACCGTGCGAACGCCGCTGTTGCGAACCGCAAAGCGCTCGCCCGCCATGCCACGGAAGAAAGCTTCGCCTTTGATACCGCCGTAAAGCACCACGTTCCCAGCGATCATGTTCTCTTCGGGAACGAAAGAACTTTCTTTTGGCGGATACACAATGACACGACCGCCCGACAGGCCTTTGCCTACGTAATCGTTGGCGTCACCTTCAAGCTCCATCGTAATTCCCGGCGCGAGGAACGCGCCGAAACTCTGTCCGGCCGAGCCATTCAACTTGCAATGAATCGTTTCGTTCGGCAAACCCTCGGCTTCGTATTTGCGCGACACTTCGCTTGAGAGAATGGCTCCCACGGCACGATCGGTATTTTGAATTGGCATTTCAATCTTGACCGCTTTCTTTTGTTCGAGCGCGGGTTTCGCTTTTTCGATTAACTTGTAATCGAGCGCGGTTTCCAAGCCATGATCTTGTTTCGATACATGGCGAATATCAACGCTGTTCGCTTCCTGCGGTTTGTAAAGGATCGCCGAAAGATCAACGCCTTTCGCTTTCCAATGATCGACGGCCGGTTCCATCTCCAAGCGTTCGACATGGCCAACTATTTCATCGATCGAGCGTACGCCCAGTTTTGCGAGCAATTCACGAATTTCTTCAGCCAGCAGAGTGAAGAAGTTCACGACGTATTCCGGTTTACCGGTAAATTTTTTGCGCAGCTCGGGATCTTGTGTTGCCACACCGACGGGGCACGTGTTCAGATGGCACACACGCATCATGATGCACCCAAGCGTGATGAGCGGTGCCGTGGAAAATCCGATTTCATCGGCCCCCAGCAAGAAAGCAATCACGCAATCGCGCGCTGTTTTCATCTGGCCATCGGTTTGCACACGGATGCGACCGCGCAGTTCGTTCATAACGAGCACTTGTTGTGTCTCGGCCAATCCAAGCTCCCACGGAAGACCCGCGTATTTCAAAGAGGTCAGCGGCGACGCACCCGTGCCCCCCTCGTGACCCGCAATGAGAACCAGATCCGCTTTTCCTTTCGCGACACCGGCTGCAATGGTGCCCACGCCCACTTCCGACACCAATTTCACACTGACATTGGCCTTCGGATTGGCATTCTTCAAATCAAAAATAAGCTGCGCGAGATCTTCGATCGAATAAATATCGTGATGAGGCGGCGGCGAAATAAGCGTCACACCGGGAATCGAATTTCGCGTGGCCGCAATTTCATCGGTCACTTTCGCGCCGTGCAACTGGCCGCCTTCTCCAGGTTTTGCGCCTTGGGAAATTTTGATTTGGATTTCATCGGCGTTCACAAGATAATGGCTCGTCACACCGAAACGGCCGGATGCCACCTGTTTGATCTTGCTGCGTTTTAAATCACCGTTCGCATCGGGACGAAAACGCCCGGCGTCTTCGCCGCCTTCACCGGTGTTGCTGCGACCGCCGAGCCGGTTCATGGCAATCGCGAGCGACTCGTGCGCTTCGCGGCTGATGGAACCGAAAGACATAGCGCCCGTGCAAAAACGTTTCACAATAGCGCTCACCGGCTCCACTTCTTCTACGGGGATCGCTTTGTCCGCAAATTTTATTTTCATGAGCCCGCGCAGCGTCGCCAAATTGTGATTGCGCTCATCAATCGATTTCTGGAAATCTTTGAACGCGGCGCGGTTGTTCGTGCGGGCGGCGTATTGCAATTTGTGGACCGTGGTGGGGTTCACCATGTGATATTCGCCGTCTTTGCGCCATTGGTAGAAACCACCTACGTCGTAATCCTCAACAGCCCCTTCCACTTCAGGGAACGCCTGACGATGACGGATCAAACATTCTTCGGCAATCGTTTCAATGTCCACACCGGCCACGCGCGACGCGGTCCACGTAAAGTATTTCTCGATGACGGACGGATTCAAACCCACCGCTTCAAAAATTTGCGCGCCACGATAGCTGTGAATGGTTGAAATTCCCATCTTCGCGATGATTTTCAAAAGACCTTTTCTCGTGGCTTTGATGTAATTTTTAAACGCTTGCTCGAACGTAAGGTCTTTCGGCAGCAGTCCCTGCTTGAGCATGTCGGCGATCGTTTCGAGCGCGCCGTACGGATTGATTGCCCCTGCACCGTATCCAATCAGCAATGCAAAATGATGCAATTCGCGCGCCTCACCGGTTTCAACGGCCAATCCCACTTTCGTGCGCGTGCCTTCGCGAATCAAATGGTGATGAACGGCCGCCGTCGCCAAGAGCGCCGGGATGGCCACGTTATCCGCATCAATACCGCGATCGGAAAGAATGAGGATTGTGTAACCCTTTTTGATCGCGCGGGACGCTTCCTGACAAAGTTGCTGGAGAGCGGGCGCCAATCCGTCCACCCCTTTCGCTTTCTTGAAAAGGATCGGGATCGTAGTGGCTTTCAGTTTTCCTTCGTTGATCGCGCGAATTTTCGCGAGGTCTTTGTTGCCGATAATCGCGTGGGGCAATTTCAATTGATGACACTGCTCCGGCGTTTCGTCGAGCAAATTTATTTCGGGGCCGAGCGTTCCTTCGGTGGACATCACCGCTTCCTCGCGAATGGAATCAATAGCCGGGTTCGTTACCTGAGCAAACAGTTGCTTGAAATAGTTGTAAAGAAGTTTCGGACGCTCCGACAAAACCGCAAGCGGCGTGTCTTCGCCCATCGATCCCACGCCTTCTTCGCCCTTGGCGGCCATCGGGTGAAGCACATACTTCAGATCTTCGAGCGTGTAACCAAAAGCTTTCTGGCGTTTTAAAAGGGTAGCGTGATCAGGCTCCGCGTAATTTGGTGGTTCCGGCAAACGATCGAAACGAACAATGTTGTCCTTGAGCCACGTGGCGTACGGCTTGCGGGTAACAAGCGACTTTTTGATTTCCTCATCAGAAATGATGCGTCCTTGCGTCGTGTCGACCAAAAACATTTTGCCCGGTTGAAGGCGACCTTTGGTGACCACATTTTTCGGATTCACCGGCAACACGCCAACCTCGGAGGCCATAATCACCATGTCATCTTTGGTGACGTAATAACGGGATGGACGCAAGCCGTTTCGATCAAGCAGCGCACCAATCATTTTTCCGTCAGTGAACGCCATGGAAGCGGGGCCATCCCATGGCTCCATGAGACAAGAGTGGTATTCATAAAAAGCTTTTTTCTCAGCGTCCATGGCTTCGTTGCCACTCCAGGCTTCGGGCACCATCATAAGCATCGCGTGCGGCAACGAGCGACCAGCGGCCACTAACATTTCTACCACGTTGTCGAACATCGCCGAGTCTGATCCGTTCGGATTAATGACCGGCATGAGTTTCTTGATGTCCTCGCCGAACGCGGGGTTGGCCAAAAGCGTCTCGCGCGCGTGCATCCAATTAATGTTGCCACGCAACGTATTGATTTCACCATTGTGCGCAATGTAACGGTACGGATGCGCGCGGTCCCAAGAGGGAAACGTGTTCGTGCTGTAACGCGAATGAACCATTGCGAGGGCACTTTCAAACGACTTGTCAGACAGATCCGGGAAATATTGCAACTGGTCCGGCATCAACTGGCCCTTATAGACGATCGTTGCCGAGGACAAGCTCGTCAAATAAAACATGTTTTTGTGTTGCAGTTCGGATGCCGCGATTTTCCGCTCGGCGACCTTGCGGATTACGAGCAATTTTCTCTCGAGCGCAAGCGGATCCTTGATGGTCGCACTCTTTCCAATAAAAATTTGTTTGATGATCGGCTCGCGACTGCGGGCCACGTGCCCGATACATTTGCTCACAACCGGCACGTCGCGCCACCCCAAAAGTTGCTGTCCTTCTTCTTTAACGGTGGCTTCGAGCGTGGAAATGCAAAACGCCTGCTCATCTTTTTCCACGGGCAGAAACACAAAACCGACACCGTATTCGCCCGGCGCCGGCAACGTGATTTTTAAATTGGCGGCTTCCTTCTTAAAGAATGCGTGAGGGATTTGAACGAGAATTCCGGCGCCATCACCGGTGAGCGGGTCGCAACCACAAGCTCCGCGATGCGCGAGGTTGCGCAGAATAGTGAGCCCATCTTCAACAATCTGGTGCGATTGTTTTCCTTTTATATGGACGACAAAGCCGACGCCGCAGCTGTCTTTTTCCAGCTGGGGGTCATAGAGGCCCTGTTTCGGAGGCAATCCTGCGTTTTTCATAGTCGGGGTTTATTTAGGAAGCGCGTCGGTTGGGGAACAAATTTGACGAGTTAATCCAATTCATAAACGTTCGCGGATTGTAGAACACGTATGCCGCCCGCGGCAAGACCTCAGCGCCGGCAATCCATTGGGGCCCTTGACTAAGGAGACCCGTGGCCCAGTGCATCATTCACACCGACCACTTGCGACGCGCGGACAAAGGCATCAGCATCCGTTTGAAGCTCCGCAATCGGTGACGAGAGTTGGTATCTCGGATCCAATGAATCGGATCGCAACGGCTCGTGGGTCGTGCAAGATATCCGCTGAAACACAAGTATTTTGCTGAACAGATGGCGATCGAAATTTGTTTTCAGCTCACCGACCCCGCCGTTTGCATAGGAAAACCCGACTGAACCATAACCCACCGTCATCACCTGGCCGGGCCGATCGGTGATCACAAGCACGCGCTTATCACCGAATTTTCGAAGAACATCCAATGTAAATTCGGACTCGCGAATTAAAGTCAGTTGATTGATGAATCGCCCGTCCGCCGCAATCGGATGATAAACGAGAAACAACAGCAGCGCGCTCGCAAGAATTGGCAGCGACCGTTTTGTGTTCCCTGGCTCACAAACATGGACAACGATTGGGAACAGCGCTGTTGTTATTGAAAAGATAAGAAACATTCGCGCCGACGACGGATGCGCATACCGACCGAAGTAATACGAGAGATAGAAAATCAATTGAAACGAAAAGGTCGCGCATGCAATCGGTCGAAAATATTTCGGCCAAGGATTCAAAGTGTTCGAATCTCGCTTGAGCAAAGTCCAAGCAAGAAGAACGGCGGATATTAAGGCCAACGGCGTTGCATACGGAAGCTTGCGATTGAAATCGAACAATCCAGAAACGAGCTCTTTCCCGTTTTTCACAACGTATTCCAATCCAAACACAGCAGTCCCTGGTTCGTTACCGAAATCCGATGGCGCCACCAATTTTTGCCAAACAAGCGGCAATATCAGCGGTGCTGTTAACGCAACAATCGGCGCTGTTTCTTTGATGATCGACCAACGCAGGCGTCGGCAAACAAAGAGCCCGAGCAAGATAAAAAAAACAAAGGCGGATGACTCGTAACGCGTGTGCGCGAACGCGACGAGAAGAATCCATAGCAATCCAAACGAACGGCCGTCCAAATTCTTTAGGTACAGGAACAATCCGCCGAGCACAGCGAAAAATAAGGTGGCCGCCAGCAAGTCGAACCCGGCCGATGTCGCACATAAAGAATAAACCGGCTGTGAGACGACGAGCAGCACCGCTGCGATGGCCGAGTATGTATCGGATACGCGCCGAACGATGACGGCCACAAACGTTAAAAAAATGAACGACAGCAACCCATTCAAAACAAAGGCATTCGCCGCGTGATATCCAAAAAAGGTGTGAAGAACGCTCGTTAAAAATGGAAAAAGCAACGGTCGCATCGGCACAAGTCCCGACAGGAGATAAAGATTATCGTAGTAATACTTGGCCTGCGTGCGCAGGTATACCGTGTGATCGAAATACATTGATTGCGAAACGGCCAACAGGTTCGTTTCATCGCTAAGCGTTTTGAAATAACAACGCACCGAGCCAAACAGGATGACCGTCGCCACTCCAGCAATCACAATGCCCGGGTAATCGAAGCGCAGGCAATCCCGAGCGGAAAAGTTAATGGAACGCGCGTAGGAATACAACGTGACGCAAAACAGCATCACGAGCGCGCAGATAAAATAGTAGCCACTGTAGAGGAAAGCCGATTCCGCCCATTTTGGATTTACAACGCTATAAACGAGCGCAACAAGCGTCGCCAGCGGAAGGAGGCACAACCACTTTTTCATGCCTCAAGCGTGGCAGGAAAAGGAGCAGATATCAGTAGTATTCTTCTTTCCAAAAGACGAGCTGTGTGAAGCAAGGAACATAGGGGGGAGGACGTACGGCAAGCGAGGCCATATACTCGGATGGTTGGAACGGCGTGATTTTCCCTTTCGTGTCAGCGGCCGCTCCTAAGATTAATGCTCCTTTGAACATCCATTTGAGAGAAGGGCCTGCAGGAGTTCCATTCACAACAGAAACACCGCCGTTCGGAGCAACAATAAGAGCTTCAAGATTTAAAACATCGTTTGGCAGATAAATGCTTTGAGCCGCGGCATCAATATTTTGGTTATCGATAGACACACCCATGGCCGAGGGCGTCATAAGAACCGCCTGATGGGCGACCGACGCTTCCTCGCGGCCAACATTGAGCGCACGATCCGCGTAACAGGGCGACGGACAACCGGGATAAGCTATGGCGGGAGTGTCATAGGCGCTTGCTGGAGATGCCGTTGGAACACCCGCAAGAGATTCAGAAACCAAGTCTCCGGTAATCGTAATTTTCCCCGTTGCGACAAACAGGACTTGGCCGTGAACGATCCCGCGAATGCGTAAATCTCCGTCCACATAATAAACATGATTTCTGAACTGATCGTTTGTGGTGAGGTTGCTGCAGTCCGCGTCGGTACATCCTGGCGGATAGATATGATCTCCACTTCCCCATCCCTTCGCAACAATTTCATCTGGGAAAACGGTCGTGACTCCAGTGCCTGGAGAAAAAGACGAATCAACGCCACCGAGCGGTACTCCGGTTGTTGCAATTCCAAGAAGACGGCCGAGATTTGCCTGTCCCAACTGAGGGAATGCCGGATCGGCTGTTAACTGAGTTACCGTCCCAAAACCGGCCGGCGGCGGTAAATTCAGCGGCGGGAAAGGCCCCGTAGTCGAAAATTTGTTCGTAAGCGCGCCCGAGGCCAAAGATGTCATGGCATTGTTTTCATTTATCATCATGGCCGATTGCGTGTAAAAAATATTACGCGCTTTCGGTAAAAAGGCCGGTGGGCCATCGGCGTACCGAATGATTATGTTCCGACCAAAATAATCAACCTTATCGGCGCTCGCGGTGGGACTAATGATCCATGTCATTTTAGACGCGCCAAAATAGCGAGCCGCATCAGCGACATTAACAAACATCGCAATCCGGCAATTGATCGGGTCCGGCACGTTTGCGACCGTCAGCCATGAGTTCACGACAAGATAAATAGAATTCGATAACTGCGGAATTGATACGGCAGATTGGTTTGGAAACTGCGTGAGAATCTGTTCGGCTCGGACAGCAAACGTTTGATACTGGCCCCACTTGTCAGCCGGTGAAGGATAATCATGAACGCCGTTATCAAAACCTTGCAGCGACGGGTCGACGCCAATCTGCGCCAACGACTTGATGTAACCTTCGTTGGCCATCTTGTACAAACGATCCCGCCAAACAAAGACATTCGAGCGGCTCGCGTTCACATTGAGCATCGACATCGTAATCGCGATAAACAAGATAAGGGCGGTTGCAAAAATAAAAACCATCCCCAAATAACTGCCCCGCTCGTGGCCTCGCTTAAATGCCTTGGCCATACACCGCCGCCTCGATGTTCACCGGCGTCCACATCGTCTTAAAAAATGGCGATTTAAGTCGAATGGCGATCAGAACGTCCGAAGGCAGGTTTCCCACCTGATAATTTGATTTGAAATAAAAGCCGTCGGCCGTGTCCTGCGGCGGGAAAAGATCAACATTCTTCAATAGGATTTCGGTTTGCGAGGGCAGCGCGGCCGTCGGGGGGTTATACGTCTCCCGAACAAACACCGGAGGATTTTGTGTGTCATCGTATCGATAAACCACACGAATGAAGTTCTGAACCGCGCCTTTCGAAATGACTTTCACAATTGGAAGCGGATTGGAAAGCTCGACCGGAGGATTGTTTTTGTAATCGTAGAGCTCGAGATCAAGCGATTTGTAAGTCACTCCATTGGGTCGAATACGGCGAGCGCTTCGTATTGTTCGAGCGAGGTCGTAATTGAATTCATTGAGGGCCACGAGCTGAGTTAAGCGGGACTGCTGAAACATGACGTTGCGCATGAATCCAAGCGACCTGTAAACCATCAGTGAAACTACGAGGAAAAGCGCGACGGTGATGATAATCTCGACGAGAGTCATCCCTCGGCGGTTTTTCATCCCGGGAATCCGTTATTGTTTGTGTTGGTATTGGTATTCGTGTTTGTGTTCGTGTTTGTGTTCGTATTGGTATTCGTGTTCGTATTGGTGTTCGTATTGGTATTTGTGTTTGTTCCTGTTCCACAGTTCGACGGCTGAACGCCCATCACCACCGTGTCGGGGTTAAATACGTTGGACATCAAATCCGTCCGATCAAACTTGATACTTTTGCTGCCTTTGTAGCACGCCCCTCCAGTTTCAGATACCTGTGCAATCAAGTCATAGGCCGCCGTCGGGCTCGTCACGATGAAAAAGATTTGCCCACTCGAATTATCAACGATTCCGTTCACGTCGGTCGTCAGAGTGGGGTTATTGCCCCATGCGAACGGACTAAAAGAGACTTGAACCCCTTGGACGGGTGCGTTTGGCGTAACACTCATATCCACAACTTGCACTGAAAATGGAGATGGCACAAGCTTTCGATAAAACTTGACGATATTTGCGAATCCCCAGTCCGGACCCTTCGCAACCACCGATTCGGGGCCATCTGGAAACTTGACGTAGTTCGGGCCCTTCGTGAACAGGCCGCGCGCATTCGGGCCGCCCGGCGGAAAAGGGCCGAAATTAATCGGGGTTTCCTGAAACGGCTTAATTATGCAATCCGTTTTATAGACGGTACCGAATTTGGCTTGAGCATTCACACCGGTCAGGAAGCTTCCGGTGTAGCTGCCACCCCCGACCAATGGACCGTTGGGCGCAGTGTTCTCCTCAAATGTTACCTGTCCAGACGTATCCGATGATGTGCCGTCCGGAAACACTTCAATTATTTGACCCAGCACATCAAAATCTTGGTGAGGGCCTCCGTTCGCTAACGGAGTGAAAGCCACTTTCTTATAGTCGGTTTGCGATGCGCTTGGGATTGCGTCCTGAGTCGACGTCGCGACGTGGTTTCCACCAACTTCCGCACTGTCCTGCGTTTTGCTCAACACGGTTGTGCCATCGTACGCGACGTATGCCATTTCGAACGGAATATTATCTCCGTTGAAAGCTTTGATTTTCCCGAGCGCTGAGACGGGAACCAAATTGTAGTCGAACGTCTCGGTGGTGTCCGAACGCGCTGAGCTGAGCGTATCGGAAAAGTTTGCGCCGATTTGTTTCAAGTAATTGTCCGCTCCACCGGCGCCTTCAACAAGGACGATTCCGTCGATATAGGTTCCCGGGGGCGTGTTGTCGAGAGAAAGATTAACCGGCCCATTCACCGACGGCTTATACAGATTCGTGCCATAGCCACTGGCCACAGCCAAATTTCCCTGCGCCGCAATCAGTGAGAACTGACCGACACCATTCGTCACGGCTTGCATTTTTCGAAGTGGGCCGCCGACGTTGTTCAGGTTGGTCATTGCAAACGGCATCGTGTATTGCTGCGGCCCGTTGACACCGAACATATTGCCGTAATAATTCCTACTTAAATAAGTCACTTCGCCAAGATAAAAAAAGTTGTCTCCAACATTTACGCGCGGCACACGAATGAGATCATTCGGGATCAAGTCAGCATTCACCGTAACGTTCGGAAGGCCTGCGCCCGTCACAAGGAAATTGGGGCCAGCAGACGAAACGGTCATGCGCACTTGACCAACAATATTTCCTGCGCGCTTTACTCGGAAACGCAACGTTCCTTCTCCGTTGTTATTCAGATTCCAGCCGCTCGTAAAGTTATTTGTGACTTCGTCCTTTTTGACGTCAAAAATATTTGCCGTATACGGGAACGTACCAGAGTTTGGAATCTCAGTGGATTGCGCCGCATTGGATCGCTTAAACCAGCTCGTCTTAAACTGATCGCCATAAGGCTCGTCCGCAAAATCATAATCAAAGCGTCGAACCAACGCCGGATACGCAACTTCCGATGCCGACAACGGATTAGCGGTCAAGTCACGATAGGGTTGAGGCCCCGTGTAATTTTTCAGAATGTCACCGGGCCGACCCAGCGGATAAATGAACCATTTCCCGATTTTTAACTGGTTAAATGTCGCGCGACCGTTTGCGTCCGTGAGCGCGTACGAGCGGTACTGCGAGCGGTATTGAGGATCGTCCACCGGCACCGCGACAAACAAATAGCCTTCGATAGGGGTGCTGGCCACGTTGTCTTCGATTGCTTCCGCGTAAAGGCTTCCGGTCTGTTGGTTGCTCGCACCTTCATCTGCGAGCGTCACAGCCGTGTCTTTGGTTAGAACCTGGCCGCGATCTTTCCACAAAACCGTGATGATGGCCTGCCGGGTGTTGTTCGGCAAAATCGGCGAAACCGTCGCCGACACCGCAAACCGGTTGTTAATTGCTGTTGGACCTGGAATCTGAACATTGGCCGGCAACGTATAAAAATTGCTTTTTCGCAATTGAATGTGCATTTGCTCAATCAAAGAATTTACACGGCTGCGGTCCGAATGGACAATGGTGGCAAGGGACATTTTTTGAAGAACAGCGATTGATCCGGCGAGCACAATCGTCAAAACGAAGATCGCCATGACCAATTCGACGACCGACATACCTTTGAGGTTCTTCCTATATATATATCTCGCGTTTTTCATCGTGTTCCCCATTTGGTTAGAAAATAGGTTCCCTGCATAGGTGATATATGCAACGGGCAGACCAACAAACGACAAAATCAGATTGAATTTACAGCGAAAAAATGAGGCCTTAGTCCCAGGCCCGCCCGCATTGCGCCAACAGGCTATTGCTCTGAGCGGGGCCCCAGGTGCCGGCGGGATATTGTGGAATTGGAATATCGGTTTTTGTTTCCCAGTAGCGAACAATCGGATCGATAACTCGCCACGATTGCTCAACACTATCGCTGCGCGCAAAAAGAGTTTGATCTCCGAGCATGGCATCGAGGAACAATCGGGCGTAAGACTCCGGAGGGGTTGTTTTGAACGTCTCTTGGTAGCCAAAATTCATGCGCACCGTACTGATGCAAAGCTTTGGCCCGGGCTTCTTGGCCTCAAATTCCATTGAAATTCCCTCGTCGGGTTGGATCCGAAACGTGAGAATGTTGGGTGATAGTTGGTCCACCGTAAGGGGCTTAAAAATGGACGTGGGCACCGATTTGAAGTGCACGGCAATGTGAACTTCCCGTTCCGCTAATCGCTTACCCGACCGCACCAAAAACGGCACACCTTGCCAACGCCAATTGTCGATTTCGAACCGCACGGCCGCGTACGTGGCAATTCGCGAGTCTGGATTGACTCCTTTTTCTTCGCGGTATCCGGGCACAGGCCCCTCTTCGCTCGTGCCTTTCGCGTATTGGCCCACCACGGAATAGGACGGAATATCCGATTCTTTAAAACACCGGATCGCGTGCAACACGTCGTTTCGGTTTCCGCGAACGGCTTCGGCACTCAGGTCAACCGGAGGCTCCATCGCGATGAGCGCTAAAAGTTGCAGCAAGTGATTTTGAAACATGTCGCGCAGAACGCCGGCCTGTTCATAATAACCTGCGCGGTGTTCCACGCCCAACTGTTCGGCGGCGGTTATCTGTACGTGATCAATGAAATTGCGGTTCCATACCGGTTCGAAAATAAGATTTGCAAACCGAAACATCAGGATGTTCTGCACGGTTTCTTTCGCCAAATAATGATCGATACGGTAAATCTGTTCTTCGTGCAGAATCTTGGTGATTTCTGAATTGAGCGCCTGCGCCGATTCGATCGAATGCCCGAAGGGCTTTTCGATAATCACGCGCACCCAGCTTTTTGGATCGTTCAAGTTTGCGTACGCAAGGTCCGAACGACCCAGCTGATTGATCACCGGAGCGTACAATGTCGGCGGCGTCGATAAATAAAAAATCCGGCGTGGACCGACTTGAAATTTTTGGTCGAGCTGGCGTAGCGTGTCGCGCAACGAGCGATACACTTCAGGCGCATCATAATCCCCAGCCCGATAAAACAATCGGTCCAAAAATTCGTCCAGCTGCGAAGCACCATTCAAAGAAGGCAGGTTCGCCCTAATTCTCGCACGGAATTGATCGTTCGACATTTCGGTGCGCGCGACGCCGAGGATGTAGAAATTTTTCGGAAGATGCTTCTCAACGAAAAGGTAATAGAGAGAAGGGAGAAGCTTACGGTGAGTCAGATCACCCGAGGCACCAAAAATAATGATCGCGCAGCTTTCGGATTTCTCGTCCATCACACAAAGTTGCTCTTTGGTGACAACGTTCGAAAGCTGCAGCGATGGGGTCATTTCTTATTGTCGAAACCCGCGGGGTTGACTCCCGCTTGCGCTGTAGCCGCGGTCATTCCACCCGCGCCGGCCGTCGATGTGCGCTTTGCGTCAGCGTCTTTCAAAACGGCATGACCGCCGAATTGCGCACGCAGCGCCGCGAGAACTTTGTTCGAGAACGAATCTTTCTGCCGCGACAAAAAACGTTGGTACAACGACAGCGTGATGACAGGCGCGGCGACACCGGACTCCACCGCTTGTTGGACCGTCCACCGACCTTCACCCGAATCTTCAACGTAACCCGCCACGCCGGAGAGTTGAGAATCTTTCGAAAGCGCTTCGGCGGCCAGTTCCAACAACCAGGAACGAACCACACTTCCTTGATTCCAAAGTTTCGCTACTTTTGCCGCGTCAGGTTTGTACGGGGACGCCTGCAAAATTTCGAAACCTTCGCCGTACGCTTGCATCATGCCGTATTCAATGCCGTTGTGCACCATTTTCACAAAGTGACCCGCACCGGTACCGCCGCAATACAAGTAACCATCTTTCGGAGACAAATCTTTCAGCAATGGCTCAATGCGTTTAAAGTCTGCTGCGTCTCCGCCAACCATTGTGCAGTAACCAAGTTTGAGTCCCCAAATTCCGCCGGAAACGCCGGCGTCGAGATATTTAATTCCAAATTTTTTCAGGTGTTCGGCATGGCGAATGTCATCTTTGTAGTAACTGTTGCCGCCATCGATGATGAGGTCGTCCTTCGAGAGAAGCTTGGAAAGTTGTTCGATGTGGTCTTCAAGAACGTCTCCGGTGGGCAACATCAACCAAACCACTCGCGGCCCGGCCAACTTCTTTACGAATTCCGACAGCGTCGTTGTGCCGACCGCCCCTTCTTTAACCATTTCTTCCACTTTTGCCGCGGTGCGGTTATAAACAACGACATCGTGTTTCGCGGCCATTAATCGACGGGCCATGTTCATGCCCATGCGCCCGAGGCCTATTATTCCGATCTGCATTATTTCTTCTCTAACTTATCGTCGGTATCTTCCATTCCTTCTTTGAGTCCATCTTTGAATGCCTTAATTGATTTGCCCAAGCTGCGCGCCACGTCCGGCACGCGGTTCGCTCCGAACAGCACCAAAACGATCACCAATATGATTAACAATTCTCCCATTCCTATGTTCGGCAACATCACATCCTCCTGATCTCGTCGCCCTGGAACGTTTCTATCCAGGGCCCATTTTAATCTTCAGTTAAATTGGATCCTGGCTGAAAGCAGGCCAGGACGACGACTTAAACGACCTTGTACGCGACAACTTTTAATTTCAAATCGATGTTTACGGGCCGTTGGTACGATACTTTTTGCGGTGCATCGAGACGCACAAACACGTCGCCGCTTGCGCCGCTGATCACAACAGCATCGTCCAGCTTGCCCGACCAAATCCTAGCAATAAGATTGGCCCCTTCCTTGAGCGGTTTCATTTCGTAACGGATCTTAAGCCAACGTGCGTTCGGCGGGATCTGCTGCGATAAATCAACATCCGGCATCAGCCGAGGAAGCGGCGCTCCCGTGCGGCTTGTGTCACGAGGTCTGTCAACGTATCGGTGTGATTCTTCGCCAACAAGTTCCGCATCGCGCGCGTGAGCGACTGATGAATAAGGTCCGATTGAACGTCCATCTTTAAGATACGTACCGTGTGGCGAATTTCATCAGCCACTTTTGGCGGCAACATGGACAGGCACTGCGGGTCGTAGTACACCATGGCCTCGCCCAAATCACTGTAGAAGTTGGGGTAGTGTTCCACAACATGTTTCAAGTCCGACGGCTTTAGATCGGCGAGCCCGAGCAATTCGGGTGGAAGGCCCCATGAATAAAGCGAGGAGCAGAAACTGATGGCCCGCGGTAAACGCTTACCGGCCACAGCGCGCGTGTAGCCAAAGAGGCCCGTGTGCAATTTTCGTTTGCGACGCGGCGGAACGAACTTCGCCATGGTATTGATGTGCGAGTTAAGTTTTTCGACCTGCCGTGCATACGTGGCCGAGATCTTGTCTATGAGACCGACGAATTCTTCCTCGTTCTCAATCGGTACCGGCGCACGACGCCGCGCTTTTTTAATCGTGGAAATTGCTTTGCGCACGAGCTCTTCGGGATAATCGAATTTGAACGCGGACTGAACCGTGAACGTTTGAACGGACGGATAACCAGCCAGACGGCTTTTTGCGTTGGTGGGCTTGAAGTTTCCGCGGAAAGGAGCCGACCCAAGTCCAACAATGGGATAAATCGGGATCCCTCGACGGACTTCCAGCTGATGCAGTTTGTGCAACGCAAGTTTTATCAACAGAACGGCGCTGGTCGAACCGTACGTCATCGCTGGGTCGGAGCGCGCCAAAAATACGCGCTGATGGGAAATCTCCTTACCTGCAATGAAATCCTCAACGATGCGGTCGGATGCGATCAGCGATGGCTTGTCTTCGATCAACGGGATTACGTTGATGGTCTTCGGAGCAAAATCACCAATCCAATCTTTAAACGTGATGTCGCCGGGCAACACCGGACGGTCGGACTTTCCGGAAACATAGTCGCGGTAGTAATTCCAAATTCGATTGAGCTCCGTGGCGTTCGTCGTCATCGGCAAAATAATTTCGAAAATGGGCGCGATGTCTTGTCGGTAGAATTGGCGCGCCACGTCGTAGGAGCGCGGAATGCTTTCCAAAATCTCGAGCAATCCTTTCGCCGACGAGCGTTCGCGCGCCGGGTTCGGCACGCGCAGCGTCAAGAAAACTTTTTTGCCGAGTTTTTTCTTTCGAAAAAATTGGCTGTGTTGGCTTAGTAGTTTCGGAACAACATGGGCGTCAACTTCTTTTCCTTCGTGGTCCCACATTTGCTCATCGCAACCCAGCGAGTCATAGACATAAAACGCCTCTTTGACTTCCTCTTCGCCGCCAAGCTGCGGACCTTGTGAGAAAAAAGGCGCGTGCGCGTTGTCCGGATGTTGGGTGCTCATCACCCGTGGAATAATTAAACCGTCACTCATAGGGGCGGACTATATCAAAACTGCCATTCCAATTGGGCGGAAGGAACACGAAACTTCGACGGAGACGGCGAATGCGGAAAATCATTTAACCCGAATTTTTCTTGCGAAATCCGGAACATGTCTTCGATGGATTTCCAGTACGTGCCCGTGCCGCGTTGACGCGATCCGAAACTCGAATCGTTCATGCGGCCCGCGCGCGTATCTCTGATTCGTTTCAGAATTCGATCAACGCGCTCCGCCGGAAGCGCCGCCTTGATCTTTTCTTCGAACACCGGCAACACACTTCCGGACAGCCGAACCAATGTATGGAAAGCGAACCGCGCCCCCAGGTCCTTCGCGCGTTTCATAACGACTGGAATATCATTTTCGTTTAAACCGGGAATCGTGGGAGCAAGCGAAACACCAACGGGAATGCCGGCCTTCGCCAGCATCTCAATGGTCTTAAACCGTTTCGTTGCGCTTGAAGCTTGGGGCTCGATCTTTTTCGCCATCGCATCGGTCGCGAACGGAATGCTGACCACCGCCGCAAAATACGAGCGGCGATGAAGCTCGGCAAACAATTCGACGTCGCGCGTGGCGAGAAACGACTTGGTGATAATCGATGCGGGATTCTGAAATTCGAGACAAACGGTCAAACATTGCTGCGTAAGTTTGTACACGGCCTCGATGGGCTGATAACAATCGGTGATGCCCGAGAAGACGACATTTTCTCCCTTCCACGATTTTTTCAGAAACTCGGCGCGCAAGAGCGTCGCCGCATCGCGCTTAAGGACGAGCTTTGACTCAAAATCCGTTCCCGCGCCCATATCAAGATATTCGTGGTAACGCCGTGCGTAGCAGTACGCGCACGAGTGGAAACATCCGCGGTACGGATTCACGCTCCATTTGAAATTTAAATCCGGGCTATCGTTGTGCGTGAGAATACTGCGGCTGGCATCGTCGTAGATTTCGAGTCGCGCGTCCGGTGCTGGCTCCAACAATTCGCGTTCGGTCGAATCGAACGGATTCGGCGGGTTTTGAATCTTCTTCATGCAAGACCATCCTTTCGAGGGACGGTTATTTTATGGAATTAAAAAACGAAAGAAAGCTTGTAGATCAATGCTCCGACCGCAAAAGAAACAGGAATCGTTAGAATCCACGCCCAAACAATTTTTGTTGCGACGCCCCATTTAACGGCCGAAGCGCGGTGCGTAGCGCCGACGCCCATGATGGCACCGGTAATGGTATGCGTCGTGCTTACGGGGATTCCGGCGAGCGCTGTTCCGATCAGCATGACGGCGCCTCCGGTTTCAGCGCAGAATCCGCCAACAGGTTTCAGTTTCACCATTTTCTGTCCCATGGTTTTGACGATCCGCCAGCCCCCAAACAATGTGCCAACACCCATCGCCGCGTGGCAAGCGAGGATCACCCAGACAGGAACCGGCGCGTGATCCGCCAAATGTCCGGTTGAAATCAGCAAAATATAAATGATGCCCATGGTTTTCTGCGCGTCGTTCGTACCGTGACCGAGACTGTACAACGCTGCCGAAAAAAGTTGGCCACGGCGGAAATATCGATCAACGCGGTCCGGCGCCATGTGCTGGAAAATATTCAAAACGATAGCCATTAAAAGAAAACCAAACACGAAGCCCAGCACCGGCGAAATGATAATGAAAGCCGCAATTTTTAAGAAACCCGCCATGATGATGGCGCCCCAACCCGCCTTGATGACAGCCGCTCCTGCAAAACCACCAATGAGCGTGTGCGATGAGCTTGACGGTAATCCCCAATACCACGTGAGCAAATTCCAAATGATCGCGGCCAACAGCCCCGCCAATATAACGCGCGCGTCGGGAACCCCCGCGTGAATAACGCCTTTCCCGATCGTCGTCGCCACCTTCACTTCAAATGCGAACGCCGCCACGAAATTAAAGAACGCCGCCCAAACCACGGCCGAGCGCGGTGACAACACACGCGTGGAAACAACGGTGGCTATGGAATTTGCGGAATCGTGGAAACCGTTGATGAAATCAAAGGTCAGCGCGACCGCGATAATAAGGAAGAGAATGTAGGTGTGCGTCATACGGACTTAATTGCTAGGCGTTTTTAACGATGATGCCTTCAAGCGTGTTCGCGATGTGGGACATCTTGTCATGCGCGTCTTCGATCGTTTCATAAATCTCTTTCCATTTAATAACCATCATCGTATCCGACGACTTGAAGAGCGCGGCCAATGCATGCTTCAGCAAATCGTCCGCGGCATTCTCAATGCCTTTGATTTGGATGCAATGATCGTGCACGCGACTGGTTCGGCGAAAATTGTGGAACTCTTTGACGGCCATTTCCATGCTTTGCGCGCTATCTTCCAGCAAGTCGGCCATTTTGACCATGGTTTCGGGCATTTTCGTTCCGAGATCGTAGAGCTGCATACGGTCGGAAAGGGCCTGAAGAATATCGCACACATCGTCAATTTGCCCAGCGAGATTATGAATATCTTCGCGATCGAGCGGCGTAACGAACGTGCGGTTTAATTTGTCGATGATTTCGTGCGTGAGCATGTCGCCCTCGCTCTCGATAGACCGAATCTTTTCAAACAAATCGGACTTTTCGTTCCACTCGTGCATGAGTAATTTAAACGTGGTGGCTGCTTTGTGCGCGTTAACGGCAGCGTTCTCAAGCAAATCGAAAAATTGTTCTTCGCGCGGGATGAAAGACGAAAACATAAACAACACCTCTGTTGTGGGATATACGTCGGCTGTAGAGGCGGGAAGATACTAAATAAGAGGGTTAAATCTTAATGGACGTGAGGTCGCCCACGTGATGGCGAATATCTTTTCCGAGCACCATAAAGATCACGTCCTCGGCAATGTTCGTGGAATGATCGGCTATGCGCTCCAGGTTTCGGGAAATAAGGATAAGACTCAACGCGCGATTGATCGTCGACGAATCCGATTGCATGAGATGCATGAGCTCATGAAACGCTTCGCTTTTCAACTTATCTTCCTCCGCGTCGCGCGATACGACCAAACGCGCTAGGTCCACATCGCGTTTCACGTAAGCATCAAGGCTGTCTTTTACCATGCGTTTTGCCAATTCGGCCATGCGGGGAATATCAAAAAGTTTTTTCTCGAGTTGAGGCTGGTTCAGCAACAACGCCGATGTCTGTGCAATGTTGACCGCTTGGTCTCCAATGCGTTCAAGATCCGAATTGATTTTCAGAGCCCCAACGATAAATCGAAGGTCTGCGGCGGCAGGCTGATAAAGCGCCAACAATTTCAAGCAACGATCGTCGATTTCAATATGAAGCTGATTCACTTCTTTTTCGTTCTCGTGAACCTTTTGCAGCGGTTTGTCCGATCGTTCAAGAAGGCTGAGCACGGCCATATGGATCATCTCTTCAACGAGACTTCCCATATGCAGCAAACGATATTTCAATTCCTCTTCGAGTTCTTCAAAATGCCGTTTCATAAATTATCCAAACCTGCCGGTGATGTAATCCTGTGTTTTTTGATTGTCTGGGTTCGTGAATATTTTCTCGGTTACACCAAATTCCACCAAATCGCCGCTCAACATGAAACCCGTGAAGTCAGAAGACCGTGCGGCCTGCTGCATATTGTGCGTCACGATAACAATCGTTAAATCCTTTTTTAGTTCAATCAGCAATTCTTCGATACGCGCGGTTGCGATAGGATCCAGCGCCGAACACGGCTCGTCCAGCAGCAAAACCTTTGGGCTTACCGCGAGCGCGCGGGCGATGCACAAGCGCTGCTGTTGACCACCGGACAAATTAAACGCCGATTGATGCAGCTTGTCTTTCACTTCGTCCCACAGCGCTGCGTTTTTGAGACTCCTCTCCACAATTTCATTCAGCGTTTGTTTTTCTTTTACGCCGTTCAAAACAAGACCGGAGGCCACGTTTTGATAAATCGTCATCGTTGGAAAAGGGTTTGGCCGCTGAAACACCATTCCCACTTCTTGGCGCAACAACACCGGATCCATTTCGAAAATGTTTTTGTCTCCAAGCAGAACGGAGCCTTTGGTTGAACCGAGCGGATGGACCTCGTGCATACGGTTCATGCATCGCACCAGTGTTGATTTCCCACATCCCGAAGGACCAATGATCGCCGTGATGTGGTTTCCATAAATGGAAATGTTGATGCCCTTTAAAATCGGGCCATGGCCATAACTTGCTTCGAGATCAATGGTTTGGATCGCAATGGTTTTTGTTTGAGGTTGCATAGATATGTTCGCCTTTGGCACCACGGAGGGAACGGGGCTGATCTTATTAATTAGAGTTTTGTTTTCCATAAGTATTCCCATTAGCGCGCGGCTCCTTGATTGGTTCTCATAAGCATTCTCGCGCAGATATTTCCGATGAGCACCACCAACATCAGCACAAAAGCGGCGGCCCAGGCTTGCTTATGCCAGTCCTCGTACGGCGAAATAGCGTAGGTGTAGATTGTGTGAGGCAACGTCGCGATCGGATTTAAGATTCCGTCATCCCAGTACCGGTTTCCAAACGCTGTGAAAATAAGCGGCGCCGTTTCGCCGGCGATGCGCGAAACAGCGAGGATGCTCCCGGTCACGATTCCGCGCGATGCTGTTGGGATCACTACCTTAAGAATGACCTTCCACTGCGGAATACCGAGAGCGAGCGCCGCTTCGCGAATGTTTCCAGGCACGAGTCGAATAAATTCTTCTGTCGTGCGAAGCACGAGCGGAATCATAATGATGCCGAGCGCGACACTGGCGGCCAACGCACTGAAGTGCCGCATGGGCAACACCACCATTGCGTAGGCAAAGATTCCCATGACGATTGACGGGATTCCGTTCAACACGTCGGCGCAATACCGAATAATGAACCCGATTTTGCCGTTGCCGTATTCAGCGAGGTACACCGCGCCAAAAATTCCGATTGGCAAACCGATCACACAGGCGAGACCCACAACCTTCAACGAACCGATGATGGAATTCGCAATTCCCCCGCCGGTTTCACCAAGCGGCACCGGCACCTTTGTGAAAAAATTCCAGCTGATTGACGAAATTCCGTGGTACGCGATGTAACCAAGAATGAAAAAAAGCGCTGATACCGCGAGCACCGTGAAAACGCCGGTCATCGCGAACATAAAATTGTTAATCCACCGTCGACGCGCGAAATTGTTCATGCCTTTCTCCGTGACCGAAATTTGTTTTTATAAATAAGGATTCGCGCCAACCCGTTCACCACAACCGTGATCCCGAACAAAACAAACGCGATCGCAAAGAGCGCACTGAGTCCAGGCCCGGCGGCGGCTTCCGCAAATTCGTTCGCAATCACGGCCGACATGCTGTACGCGGGTTCAAACAAGGACGCTGAGATTCGAGGCGAATTCCCTATGACCATCGTGACAGCCATGGTTTCTCCGAGCGCACGTCCCAAAGCGAGAAAAATCGAACCCATAATCCCCGCTTTCGAGAACGGAAGAATCACCATGCGGACCATTTCCCAATGCGTCGCGCCCAAGCCGAGCGCCGCTTCTTTGAGAATTGTCGGCACCGACAAAATGACATCGCGCGAAATGCTCGTGATGTAAGGCAAAATCATGAGCGCGAGAATTAAACCGGCCGTAAAAAGCCCAACACCGTAGGGCGTGCCCCGAAAAAATGGAAGGAAGCCCAACACCTTCGTGATGCCGGGCTGAGCCCATTTGACCGCGGGAACCAGAACAAAAATCCCCATGAGTCCCAAAATCACGCTCGGAATCGCGGCCAACAATTCAATGAGGAAGGTCACGACATTGGCCAACCGTTTTGGCGCCATTTCCGCCAAAAATATCGCGGAGCCAACGCCGAGCGGCACCGCAATCAATAGAGCAATGGCCGAAGAAACGATGGTTCCGTAAACAAACGGCAGGGCGCCATAGATATCTTCCACGGGATTCCAGGTTTGACTCACAATAAAGCGCCAGCCGAACGTGTGCCATGTTTCGCGGGAATTCTGCAGCAACTTCCAACATATTCCGGCGGCCAACGCAATCACGAGGAATCCGAAACCGAGCATCACGTACCGAAACGCCCGATCCCCGGCACGCTCGCGAGAACGGATTCTCCTAAGGGGGCTAGGAGGAGCGGCCGGGGACGGAATTGCTGTCGATTTATCTTGAGTTAACGTCACGTCCGAATCTTACTTTATCGACGAAATTGCATTCTTGACCATGGTTTGGACGGATGGCGGAAGCGGCGCGTAACCAAGTTCCGGCGCCGATTTCTGGCCGGCGTCTATCATCCAGTTAAGAAAGTCCTTTAACACTTTGCCGACATTCCCACTGTTCGATTGATACACCAAAAGCCACGTGTACGTTGCAATCGGATAAGAATTGTCACCACCGGCGTTCACAATCGAAACACGAAAGTCTTTTGGCATGTTCGCGTTCGCAGCGGCCGCCGTGACGGATTCAATCGAGCATTTCACTATCTTGCCCGCTTTGTTCTGAACGGCAGCGGTGGGCAATCTGTTTTGCGAGGCGTAAACGAGTTCGGTGTAGCCAATCGAACCGACCGTTTGCTTCACCAAGCCCACCACACCCTCATTTCCCTTGCCACCCAAACCCACCGGCCAATTGACGGCTTTGCCCTGACCCACTTTGCTTTTCCACGCCGGGCTCATTTTCGCAAGGTAATCCGTGAAACAATAGGTTGTTCCCGAACCGTCGGCGCGGTGCACCACTGTAATGGGAACCCCCGGCAACTTCGCGTTCGGATTCAGCGTTTTGATCGCCGCATCGTCCCACGACTTAATGTCGCCCATAAAGATTTTTGCAATCACATCGCCGGTGAGATTGAGCTCGGACACCTCTGGCACATTCCACGTGATGACCACACCACCAAGAACCGTGGGGATATGGAGTGGTTTTCCATCGACGGCGAACAGCTCTTTATCCGTCATTGGTCCATCGCTGGCACCAAAGTCCACGGTTTTTGCGGTGAACTGTTTAATGCCGCCACCCGAACCGATCGATTGATAATTAATTTTCACATCGGACTTGGCTTTGTGATAGTCGTCAAACCATTTGCTGTAAATTGGGAACGGGAACGTCGCCCCCGCACCGTTCAAGGTCGTGTCCGCGAAACTTTGCAACAACGGAACCGCCAAGAACGCTGCCGAGACAATGAGCCCGACCAGTGTGTTTAGTTTTGTTTTTTGCACGATGTCCTCCTTCTTATTTAAGAACCGTTACCACTTGATCACGGTATCGATTTGTACGCGATCCATTGAACCGAGCGAACCCGAGATGGTTGGATCAATATTCTTTGTTTGGAAATATTTCGCTTGTAACGTCAGGTAATCGAATGGCGAATAAGCGGCCCACATGATGTGCCCCTTGCGGTTTGTTCCCCCATCACCAAAGTCAGAATCCGCGGCGTCTGCGACGGTCGCATCCGCTTCGATGTATTTATAGAAGTACGCCACTTCCCAACCTTTCGCTGTGCCCGCTTTACCGATGATGGTTCCAGCTTGATAACCGGTGTCCTTCAACGCATTATTAAATTGCGGCGTGCGCACCCAATTGTTCTTTAAATAGACACCTTGAAGCGAAACAGGAATGCGGAAGAGCCACGTCGAAAGTTCGCCGGCGACTTCATCAACCCGAAAATCGTTGGCCAAGCTCGCACCGGATTTGCGATTCCCTTCCTGACTTTTCTCCGGACTCGTTCCACCGTTTGTAATGGCCACTCCGGTGAAAGCGTTTGTAGCGGCATCTCTCCAGTAGTGGTTCGCGTAAGCAATTTTGATACGCGATTCAAGAGGCAAGCGGGTTTCAAAACCAACCTGTTCGCTTAACACGTATTGATCGTTTGCCGTTGCGTGCGTTGAGCCATTGCTTTCATCGGCGACCATCTGCAGACCGTTCGCAAACAAATTAAAACCACCCAATAAATAGGAGAACTGTTCGCCGGCGCCTTCGGGATTAAAGTCCGCATCCCAAATTGCATCGCTGGCGTACGTGGTCCAAAGCGGGTTTGCCATTTTTCCGCCCATGAGGGTTGCCCAGTCTTTCGGTTTCCATTCCAAGTAAGCGCGATCAATAAAAATTCCCTTTTGGGTTCCGAGAGAACCGAATGTTTGGTTCGTGGAGGTTTGCTCACCAACGCCGGAGGCCAAGCGAGTTTTGATTGTTAATTTTCCAGGCAATCCAATGTCCGTGCCCAGCCGCAAGCGCATGCGGAAGCGTCCGCGGTCCATCGTCGTCGACGGATTTCGGAAGTGTTCGTTATCAAAGCGTAAGCGATAATCGCCACTCCATTTCACAAATTGCACGTACTTCGCAAACTGCAAATCGGCATCGGCAAATGATTGATTTACCAGACCCGTCATGCAGAGCGCCGATAGTGCTGCAAAGCCGATCGCCCGTCCTCGTCTTGAAACTCTCATGTACATCCTCCTAATTCATTTTTGTTACATGAGCATTGTGGCAAGGCGAGAGACCGACAACCATGGCGGGAGAGTAAAGCCTGTATGACAGCGGCGTGACAGTTGTCGTCATCCTGGAATGTCTCTATCCAGGCGACGGCGCTCTAGAGGCTACCGAGGATGCGTTTGCGTTGTTCCTTATATTCTTCGTCGGAGAGAAGATTCTTCGCTTTGAGGTCGTCGAGTTCTTTAAGTCGGGACTCGACAGTTTTATCGGTGGCCTTGGCAGGGTGGTTGGCGGCTGGAACGGGATCCGATTTTACTGCGGGCACCGGGTCGCTGCCGTATTTCTCAATAAATTGCCGCGCCTTTTCTGGATTGTCGGACGCTTTGATCGGCAAAAAATCCAACACTTCAAGTTTGCCTCTTGCCGAATCTTCCGTGATGCGCCCGAGGTAAAGACCATAAACGATCACTTTATCGCCCTTGGAAAGATATTGATGCACGCGGAAAGCATCCAAACGCAGCGATCCGCCACTATCGGTGAGGATTAAATTATCGAAATCGATTTGTTTGGTAATCGTGCCTTGCACGAGCACACGCGCACGCGTGCGAGAGTTCTTTAATACCCACTCGATCGGCTGCGGCTGCTTCTCGGCAAATGCGAAACCCACTCCGATCAACATCAACGCTAAGCTCAGACGAATTACGCGCATGGCATCTTCACCGTAAATGTTGACCCCTTCGTCGCGGAGCTGTCGACTGACACAGAACCGCCATTGACTTCCACCAGATGTTTGACAATCGACAAGCCCAAACCCGTTCCTCCGAGCGCGCGCGAACGCGCCTTGTCCACGCGATAGAATCGCTCAAATATTCTCGGCAGGTCTTGCGCTGGGATGCCGGAGCCGGAATCTATAATTAATAAGGAGATCCAATCTCCATCCAGGCTCGCTTCCAGTTTTACCCACCCGCCTTCGTGATTAAATTTGATCGCGTTCTCAAGTAAATTCACAATAATTTGTTTCAAATGTCCGCGATCCATTAAAACGCACGCCATATCTGTTGCAACGCGGTTTTGAATTTCGACCTTGCTCTTGTTCGCGATCGGAGCCAAACCTTTTATCACTTCGCTCACGGCCTCGCTCAAACGCAGCGACTCCTTGTTCGGCGCGCGTTGACCGGACTCGATGGCGGTCAAACTCAACAAATCGTCCACGAGCGCGGTCATGTTATCGGTGTGTTTCTCGATGGATTTCAAAAACTCATTTGCGACCGTTGCATCGCTCAGCGCACCGTTTCGCAAGGTCTCGGCAAAACCTTTAATCGAAGCCAGCGGCGTGCGCAACTCGTGTGACACGTTCGCTACAAAATCACGGCGAACTTGCTCGAGCTTTCGCACTTTTGTGATGTCGTGCAACACAAGCAAGGCGCCCATGCTTTTACCTTGTTGAAGAAGCGGTGCGGCAATCGCTTCAAATATCCGTTCGTCCGGAGCAAACGTGTGAATTTCGTCCGACGTCGGCTTTTTTTCCTGCAGCACGCTTTGCAAAAGGGTGTTGATTTGGTTTTGACGCACCACTTCCAGCAAGTGCTTCCCTTTGGCGGTGGAGGAGTCGACTTCGAAAAGCCGGGCCAGCGCTTCGTTTAAAAACAACACGCGTGCGCTGGTGTCCACGGCCACGACACCTTCCATCATATTGGAAAGAATCGAGTTTACAGGATCAATCGAGTTTGATTCGGTACCCAACATTTTTAACGGTGATCACGCGCTTCGCTTCGTCGCCCAGTTTCTCGCGCAGGCGCGCAATGTGCTGATCCACAGTGCGCGTATCAATTTCGAGCGAAGAATCGTAGCCCCAAACCCGTTCCAACAATTGATCCCGGGTCAGCACCCGTCCTTTCGCGCCGATCAGACATTTTAGAAATTCGAATTCCTTTGAACTTAGCGAAACAGATTGCCCGTTCACTTTCGTTACGTAGCGTTCCAAATCGATCTCAAGCCCACCCGCCCGCACAAATGTTTTTTCTTCGCTCGAACCCGTGGAGCGGCGCAAAATCGCTTTAATCCGTGCGGTCACCTCACGAACACTGTAAGGTTTGGTGACGTAGTCGTCGGCGCCAAGCTCAAGGCCCAAAACTCGGTCGACTTCTTCGGCTTTCGCGGTCAACATGAGGATCGGTGTTTTGGAATCCTGGCGCACCGCTTTGCAAAATTCGTAGCCGTCCATGCGTGGCAACATAATATCGAGCACCACCAAATCCGGTTTTTCTTTTCGAAATATCGACAACCCTGCCTCTCCGTCGGTCGCCACGAGCACACGGTAACTTTCCTTTTCGAGGTTGTACTTGAGGATTTTGACGAGGTCTTTCTCGTCCTCAACGATTAAAATTTTTTCTTTGGCCACGCCGACGTTATATCAATTCACATTGACAGCGCATGTCAGGCAAATGACAGTCGTATGACAGAAAACGTCGTCATCCTGGAATGTCTCTATCCAGGGTCCACTTTGACTGAGGTAAAATTGGATCCTGGCCAAAGACGTGCCGGGATGACAGCTTTTTACATGGCCGTCGTTTACTTTGCCGACGAGATTTTGCAAGTTTCCATTTCCAATCTTTATGACAACACCGAAACCCGAGAATCCGAACCAAATTTGGAGACCATTTTCCGAGCATTTAAAAGCCAATGGGGCTCCGCAGAAAGAAAATCTGCCCGCTCCGTTGCACAAACCCGGGCGGCGATTCAACCGTGAACTCAGCTGGCTTTCGTTCAATGACCGTGTGCTCAGCGAAGCAGCCAATCCGACCGTTCCTCCACTGGAAAGACTGCGCTTCGCGGCGATAGTAAGTTCAAATCTCGACGAGTTCTTTATGGTGCGCGTCGCCGAGGTGGTTCGCCGGTCACACCAACAACGCTCGCACTCTCACGTCGATAACTTTTCGGCGCAGCGCTTGTTGTCACAGATTCGAAATCATGTGTTAAACCAAAAGGCGCGGCAAGCGGTTGTGCTGAAAGATTTGTTCACGGTGCTTGCCAAAGAAGGCATCACGATCCACTCGGAATTTCCCGAGGATCCCGCGCTCGATGCCGAAATTCAAAAAAATCTGCCGGATTTAAAATTCGTGATTCGCCGCAACAGCGAGCCGTTGCCTCCGCTTTTGAGCGACCGGCTGCACGTGTTCGTGCGATTTCCGGACTCGAACGCCATCATCGCGCTTGATGACCGGTCGGCACGCCTTTTGCAACTGAGCGGAGCCAACGAACCTCTGCGCTACGCACTTTTGGAACGCTGGATTGCGGCCCGCGCCCGGCAACTTTTTCCGAACCACGAGGTAATCGAAGCGTTTCCATTCAAAATCATTCGCGATGCCGACCTGCGCTACCGTCCCGATGATGAAGACTCGCTCGAAGAACAGATTGTCGAAGCCGTGCAAGGCCGCGGCCGCGCCCGCGTGGTACGGCTTGAGGTGGATGCTCCGCACTATTCGGAAGGCGCGTTGTTTCTCGCGTCGTCGTTGCGGCTCGATTCCGCGTCCCTGTACCGATTCGACTTGCCGCTTGATTTGCGAACGTTGGCGCGGCTGTACAACATTGAATCGCTCGCGCACCTTCGTTACCCGCCCATCAAACCCGAAATCCCACCCATGTTTCAGAAACAGCAGATGTTCGAAGCAATTCGCGCGCGTGACATTCTGCTGCATCATCCTTACGATTCGTTCGACACAATCGTGCAGTTTCTGCAGACCGCAGCCAAAGATCCCCACGTGACGCACATCGCGCAAACAATGTACCGGACAAGCGCCGAATCGCCCATTATGGAAGCGCTCAAAGAGGGCGCGAAAAATGGAAAGAAAGTCACCGCTTACATCGAAATCAAAGCGCGCTTCGACGAGTTAAACAACGTGAAGTGGGCCGAGGAATTGCGGAAAGCCGGTGTAAAAGTGATTCGTGCGCTCACCGGTTACAAAGTCCACTGCAAGCTAACCCAAGTCTGGCGCCAAGAAAAAGGCATGGATGTTTCTTATCTGCATTTGGGAACCGGCAATTACCATCCGGGAACGGCGCGCCAATACACCGATTTGGGGTTGCTCACGTGCGACGCGGAGCTGGGCAAAGAAATCCGCACGATGTTCCAAGCGATGGCCGCGCACCAAACGAAAATAGATTTAAAAGAAATCATGGCGGCACCGGATCAACTTCAACCCCGGTTTCTAAAACTGATCCGAGAAGAGACCGAAATCCAAAAACGCGGCGGCAAGGGCCACATTATCGCGAAGATGAATTCGCTCGTGGATCCGGCGGTGATCGAAGCGTTGTATCAAGCATCTATGGCCGGCGTAAAAGTGGAACTGCTCGTTCGCGGGATCTGTTGCCTTCGACCCGGCGTCAAAGAGCTCAGTGAGAACATTAAAGTTATCAGTGTCGTCGACCGTTTCCTGGAGCACAGCCGCGTTTATTATTTCCGCGCCGACGGAGCGAAAAAGATTTTTCTTTCGAGCGCCGATTGGATGCCGCGCAATTTTTACGCGCGGTACGAGGTGGCGTTCCCCGTGAAAGACCCGGTGCTTAAAAAATACATACGTGAAGTCGTGCTCGCAAACAGCTTGGCCGACAACGAACGGGCCTGGACTCTAAAACCGGACGGCACGTACGAACGAATTACGCCATCCGCGAACGCAAAAGTGATTCGCTCTCAATTCCTGTTCGAGGAGTTGGCGCGGAATCGGTACAAAGGCACAATTTTGGCGGGAAGGCCGTAAGCCGTCGCCCTGGAATGTCTCTATCCAGGGCCCACTTTGCCAACGGTTAACATGGATCCTGGCTAACGACTTCCCAGGATGACCATCAAGACATAAAGATCGACGAGCACCGGTGATACTTATCGAGCGGCTCGGGTTTTAAATCGAACCTTTCGCATAACTTTTCGTCGAACTCGAGCAGATCTGGCACGTGTAAGATTTTTCCGCTCAGAGATTTCCCATCGGTTTTCACTTCGTTTTCGTATTCCCAAAATGTCGAGAGCGGATGCAGACCATCTTTGTTGATGTGAAACGCCAGAATGCGGTCGAGCGATGGCTCAAGAAAGGCGGACCCCAATTCCACTTTGAATTTTTCCTTCTGATACACGCAGATGATCGGGCTCACCGAAATATGGTTCATCACGTCGCTGCCGAGATGCGTGCGCATAGCGCGTCCCATGTCAGACCCCAGATTCCGGCGCAAAATACTTTTGATCGGCGTTTTCGTGAACTGAATAATGTCGTGATGGCTTTCTTCGAGCGATAAGTGTTGGAGAGACTTGGTTGAAAACTCGGAGCGATAGAGAAGCCCTTGCTCTTTAAAACCGGGCCCTTTGTATTGCAGATACACTTGCGTTGCGTTTTTCTTATAGCGCAAGCGAAGGCTCGCGCCCAACCGAAACAGATCCATGTTCGGTGTGTCCAGAAATTGGTCGAGCGCCAGACTGCTCTTATCGTGCTCAACCTTCTTTTTCTTGTACAGATATTTTTTTAGATCTTTGGCCTGCCGCGGCAACACACGCTTTTTCGATTCAATTTCCACGTAATGAAAATCGGAGATTTTCAGCCGTTCGCAGATCCGCTCTTGCAACAGCGTAAGAAGTTTTTGACTCGTGGCCATGGGATTTCGGTGTCAGAGTATATCACGATCATTTATAATCATACCCGTCCCACTTTTGCCGGATCATCTAATGGTAGGATGGCAGACTCTGAATCTGCTCGTCTAGGTTCGAATCCTAGTCCGGCAGAGATGTTTGACGGTCGTAGAAAACGCCTTCCAGGTAATCTAGGTCGCCCCAGGCTTCAGGCAGGGGGCGGAGGGCGATGCGAACCCGAGACTTTTCTCCGTCGTAGATCACACGACCCACCAGCAGCCCCATCATTTCCTGCCGCTCGTCGCCGGACATTTTTGCGAAGAGTTTGAGGAAGTTGCCAAGATTCCGACGCACGACGTTAGCGTCGATCTGGCGCTTTTCCAACCGTTCGATTTCAAGATCAAGTGAGGCAACCCGCGGGCCGCTCTCCTGTTTCTTTGCCTCGATCTCGGCCAATTGGTCTCTCACATAAGATCGCATAGACGAAGTTGGCCCTTCATCAGCGAGGACCATGACGAGGCTCTTGGCTTGCAGTTCGAGTTTTCCCAGTTCCGCGGCCAGCCGTTTTCTTTCATCCCGCTTAATCGGAAGCTCCTGACTGGTTGTCGACTGGGCCTCAGCCACGATCTGTTCCACAATCTCCTGATTTTCGCTCAGCAATTCCAATCGTTTGACGACATATTCCTCTATTGATTTCGCCGACACATGTCTGATCTTGCAGGCCGATTTATTCATCTTCACGACCGACAGGCATTTGTAATAGTAGAAGCGCTCATAGGATACGCCCCGCCTGCTCCTCGGTAATGCCGAGCTCGGCGTCATCGAGGTCTTGCAGGTGGCGCATTCCATCAGTCCGCGCAAAAGAAAATCGCGCTTCCGTTCTTGGACGTGTTTGTTCTTCGTTCCATTGCCGTTGGCGCGAAGAGCCTTTTGCGCGGCGTCAAAAATCTCCTGCGAAATAATGGCCTCATGCTCGCCGGGCAGAACCTGCCGACGGTGCGTTATCTTCCCGACATAAAGCGGATTCTGCAGAAGATACCACAGGCTGGCCTTGTTGAATTTTTGCCCTCCCCGACGCTTCTTGCTGTGGGTGATCCATTCCTTCATCCGATAGCCCTTCTCATTCAAATATTGAGCCGCTTGGCTTAAGGACAACGTCCGAAGATAGGCTTCAAACATCTCCCGCACACACAGCCCTTCTTCGGCGTTGACCGATAACTTCCGGTTTTCGCTATCGATGTTGTAGCCGATGACGGGCCAGCCGCCCGTGCGTTTTCCTTTTTGAGCCATGGCGTGAAGTTTGTCTCTGGTGCGCTCCGCAATCATCTCGCGCTCGAATTGCGAAAAATCCATAAGGATGCTTCTCATCAATCTTCCGACGGAAGAGGTGGTATCGATGGGTTGGGTGACCGAAACAAAGGCGACGCCGCTTCGGTCAAAAACTTCGAGGATTTGAAGAAAATCTTTTGTGTTGCGACTTAGCCGATCGTACTTGTAGCAAACTACGACCTGAAATTTTCTGGCGCGAGCATCGGCGAGAAGTTTTCTTAAACCTGGGCGGTTCATATTGCCGCCTGAGAATCCCGGATCGTTGTATTCCTCGGCGTGGACGCGCCAACCTTCGCCTTCCCGACTTTTAACAAATGCCTGACAGTACTCGCGCTGCGAATCAAGCGAGGTAAAACCCGTATTCAGATTCTCGTCGGTGGATTTACGCGTGTAAACCGCGCACAACAAGGTGGTGGGTTTTTGTTCAACAGGGCTTTTCATAGGTTCTCCAGTAGCGCTCCCTTGATAGGACTACCTTCCTTCTGGCAAGGAGATCAAGCGGATTCCGCTTGGAGAACACTATCGGGTTTCAAATCGGAGACTGGTTCAGTGGGCTTTAATCCCATCTCATCTTCGGCAAGGCGGACGGAGGCTGCCGCCAACAATTCCACGATTCGGTTTAAGCGTTCTTGCGGGGTCATGTTCCCCGGATCAATACGGCGGTATGAAGTTCCCATAAGTAGGAGCGCGAAGGCTCTTACTTATGATCTATCCATTTCGTGGAAAAATTTTCCGGTCGGAAGGAACTACCAGCAGAGCAGGGAGAGGAAATGTCGTTGAAGCGGGTTCACTCTTTTTTGTCTTCCTTTTGTAGGAATCGCAAAAAACTTTCCAGCTTCTTCTTACCTTCATTAGACAACTTTTGATAATCACGAAAGAGGTATGAAGTCTGCATCTCATCGATGCCTTTGAAATAGGCGTCCTGATTTTTTAGGTACCCCACCATTCGCAAAAGATAATCATGGGGAATGCCATAGCCATTCGCCAACTTCTCCAGGGTGTCTGGACGAGGTATTTCTCGTTTTCCGTTTTCAAGTTGCCAAAGATACGCATCGTTGATTCCCATCTCGCTACCGGCTTGTCGCAGAGTAAATCCCCGTTCCATCCTCAATCTTTTAAGGAAACCGGCCAAGTTGCTTGGATGAGGGCGCGGATGAGCCCGTCTTTCTTTTGGGCCCTTTCTTTTTTCATCCCGCAAGTAGGCACGAGGCCCTCTTTCTGATGGGGGCACCGTTTTTGTCCGCCGGTCCTGTAAACCTGGTTTTTCGTCAATCTTTCGTGTTGTCATGAAGGGAGTCTAATAAAGTCTTGCTATCTGTTGCAAGCAGATAATTATCAAACGCCTTTACAACGCTTGTTTTCCTGTGCTATAAGGTTTGCTATCAGAAGATAGCATGTTATTGACAGGAGGATTTCGTGACCGTTCGACTTAAAACCCTAACCCTGAAACGGCTCCTGGCGAAAAAGAACTTATCCTATAACTCCTTCGCCCGCCGAGCGCACATCAGCAGTCCTTACATGTCGCAATTGATGACGCGAAAAAGAATGCCCTCTCCAGAAGTGCGAACCCGAATCCTAGCCGCATTGAACGCAACCCAGAAAATCGAAGGCCATCCATTTTTTCAATTTGACGACCTCTTTGTGATCACGGGGCGGTAACACCCATCATGATCCCCTCCCCAACCGCCCGTCCTGTCCTTATTAATGATCTCCCTTCGGAATGGCAGGTGGTTATCCGAGCTTCCCATCAACTTTACTTTGGAGAAATTCTGGGCCTTGAGATCGTAGCTGGCTTGCCTCGACCGGTTTTCGACATGGAAACTTCTTGCCTCATCGAGAACCTAAGCAAATCCAATTCACCGTTTGACGCCAGTCATCCGATTTCGCCGGAATGGCACCGGTTGATGACTTACTGCAAGGGAAAGACGATCACTCTATCGAAGATCTGCGTTCAAAACCGAACTCCCATTCGCATTTGCGAAAGACAGAAGCAAAGGAGCATCCCAAAATAAAGCCAATCAAAAAATAATTCTCATCACATTTTTTAGTGACCGACGGCCGACCGAAAGACGGGGGCTGTTGGCAACCTCGAGAAATTCTCGAGATGCCAGCAGCCCCTATTTTTTTGTCCCGACCGGCACAAATCAAACCACAGGAGGAATAACCGTGAAAGAACTGACGGAGATGGAACTGAGGATGGCGAAAAAAAAAGAGTGAGGCGGCGAAACGAAAATTCCGGCTGACAAAGGAGGATGGCCAAGACATGGAACAACAACTTTTAATTTTCATCGTTGAAAGGCGCGGGCTCTATCGGCCCGACCACGCATCGAGCGCTTCTCAGGAGAAGTTCCTAAGTTTCATCCTCGACAAAGCCATCCTCCAATTGATGAGACTCCGCGATGCACTGAAACGCGGTCGCGGGTGTGTAACCATGTCATTGGATCAGGAGATCCAAAACCAGGATGGAGATCGCCAGCCACTCTCCGAAAGCATCTCGGAATCGAGCCGCTTAGGCGGACGCCCAACCTGCCCCTTCTCCGACACCGACTTCCTTTATGACGCCGAACGTATGTTCCGCCGGCTTAACAAGGAACAGCGCGAGATCGGTTCCTTAATTATTGCGGGCTATTCGCCCATCGAAATCAGCCGCCTCATAAAAAAGCCCCGAACCACCCTGCAGGCTGAATTCCATCGCATGGGCCGGATCCTCGCGGAAGATGAGAGATTGAAAGATTATTTTCCGTCTGCCCCCAGCCAACCGGAAAATTTTTCCGCGAAAGGGATAGAGGATAAGTAGGACCCCTTATGGATAACGGCGTTTACAAATTCATCTTTCGAGAGAGCACTCCGGTCAAAGAGATCGAGGAGTGCCTTTTTTGGTCGGCCTTCAATACCGAAAGCATTTTCGGGAAGGCGCGGTTCCGCTTGGACAGTTCTTTTTGCTTCGACCGTCATCAGAGGATCGTGATCATCGACAAATCAACCGACGTTGGGAAACACCTCGCTCAGCTCTTCACGGCGACCGTTTCTAGAGAGTTCGGAGAGGAAGGATTTCGCGTGGAGCGCCTTCTCACCAAAGCGATGAAATCTCCATCCGATGTCGGGTCAACGGGGGCGTAAATGCGTCTCTCCTCTCGTCCGCCCATGTTGACGCCGATATTCCCCATCACGATGACCATCGAAGGCCGGAAACACATTTATCGAGCTGAGAAAGAAGGAGTCGTGCACCGACTTGAAAGCGTCACCGGTTATTTGGGCGTCATTGCAAAACCCGCGCTTGTTAACTGGGCCGCAAGAGAAGCGGTGGTTTCCGTCGAAGGAGAGCTTCTTAAACAGCTGAACGGCCAAGACTCCGCGCAAATCACGCTGGACAAGTCGTGGATCCAAAGCGTCATCGCCAGCGCGAGAAAGAAGCCGGATCAAATCAAAGACGCCGCCGCCGATCTTGGAACCCGAGTTCACTCCACCGTTGATCAAATCGTGAAAGGCCAGAAGCACGACGCGATCCCGGACGAGATCAAAGCACCCGTCGAGGCGTTTCTTGCCTGGTGGAAACATTCCGGCATCGAAATTGTGCTGGGCGACACCAAGGTGGCGAGCCTGGTCTATCAATACGCCGGATCTCTGGACGCGCTGGGATTTCGAAACGGCAAATACGTCTTGATTGATCTGAAAACCTCGTCGGGATGCTGGCCGGAATTTGCCTTGCAAGTGGCGGCATATTCCCAGGCCCTCTCGGAAACCTACGGAATCACCTGTGACCAAGCGCTCATTCTCCGGCTCGGGAAAAAACCGCCTTATGAATTCGAAGTGAAGACTGTGGCTGATCTGGCCTTGAGTTTCCGGGCCTTCCTGGCGGCGAAGACGCTTAAAGACGCGCTTGAGAAGCCGCAATACGAGGCGTTTTAGGTCGCTATGCCAAAAGGCGTTTTTCCACGGATTGCCCACGAGATTCGGTTTTGGCGAAACGTCAACCGGACAAGCGGATGTTGGGAATGGCTCCGCGCGAGGAGCAAGCGGGGTTACGGCAAGTTCAAGATGGACGGAAGAAATTGGCGTGCCCACCGCGCGTCGTGGACATTTGAGCGGGGTCCGATTCCGCCGGGCATGTGCGTGTTGCACAAATGCGACAACCCGCCCTGCGTCCGCCCCGACCATCTCTGGATTGGAACGGAGATCGACAACATCCGCGACCGAGACTTTAAGAACAGGCAAGCCAAAGGCGACCGGAACGGATCCAGGCTTCATCCCGAGCGGCTTCTTCGAGGAGACATGAGTCCCTCGCGCCGCCATCCCGAAAATTTATCCCACGGGTCCGATCATTACTGCGCCAAATTGAATGAAAAACAGGTTGTCGAAATACGGGCGCTCTACGCCACGGGACATTACACCTATCTCAAACTCGCGCAGATGTACGGGATGGGGCCAACCCCCATAGCGAGGATCATTAAGAGAGAGCGATGGAAACACATCATAGGAGGAAACAATGGAGGACACGACATTGCCGCAATGGCGCGACAAGCGCAAGACGGGCATGCCGACAGAGGGGCTGTTCATCTTTGTGGGCATGCAGAAGGTCGGTAAGACCACATTAGGTTCGAGCATCAAAGACTCCATCATTATTGAGATGGAAAAAGGCGGAGCGGACAGAGTCAGCGGCCGCATAGCGGAAGTTGCAACGCTCCCTGATTTCAGGAGCGTTCTCAAAGCGGCGGTTGCGGCCGCAGACGTTCGGTGCATCGTCATCGACACGCTTGATTCCGTGGCGTCGATGCTGGAAGACGAGGTTGCGCGAGCCGCTGGACTCGAGAATATCCTTGAGCGCAAGCAAGGCGTTGATTCTTGGAGCCTCTTTGCGGAGCTCCGAAAGCGGATCGAAGCGCTCGTCGGCTATTTCAAAGCGAGCGGGAAGCTCATCGTTCTCTTGGCCCATACGAAAGAGCCCAAGCTCGATGCCAACGGCGTCGTCGTGGTGCCGCAGGGCATCAACGTCATGGGCAAGGGAGCTAGTTTCATTGCGGCGGCCGCTGATGCGATCGGCCACTGTTACAAGAAACAGGTGGCCGGCACGACGAAGTATTTCGTCAGTTTCAGCGGCGGGCCGCTGGGCGCTTTCGGAAGCCGGATTCCCGAACTCGAGGACAGGGTCATCGAGTTGCCAAAAGCCAATCAGTGGTCAGCCATCGAGGCCGTCTTTAAATCGGAACCCGCTCCCGTAAAACCGCCGCTTCCCGCCGAAACAAAAACGTCAACAAAACCCCAAGGAGGATCAAAAAAATGAGAGTTCAAATTCAAGCGGACGCATCCCAAGAAAGCGCCGGGTTTACCCTGGCTCCCGAGGACGATTACATCGTCGAAGTGATTGAAAAAGAAGATGGGCTCACGAATGAAACCAAACGTCAGAAGGTTGATCTCGTTTTCGCCATCATGACGCTTGAGGGTAAAACCGTGGGCCGGTGTTTTCACACCGTGACCTTTATTCCGAAAGGCGAACCCGGTCACGGGATTTGGCTCAGGGTCAATCATGCCTTGGGGCTTCCTTACGACGGAAGCCTCGACTTCGACACCGACGAGTACGTGCACAAATATTGCAAGGCGCACGTGGTGATCGAGGAATACGACAAAAAGAAAAGAAACCGGATTTCCAAGTTCTACGTGGATGGCGATCCCGTAACGCAAGCGGTGACAGCAGATGGTCCGGCGAAAGCCCCGGCGTCGCCGGCCTCACCGTCACCGGATCAGTCCGAAATAAAATTCTAATGCGACGGCCCGGACAAGGGCGAGCGAAGGAAGGTGCTGTTCCATGATCCTTCGTCCTCGCCAAAAAATATTCGTCAACCGAAGCGTCAAAAAACTCCGAGATCGAGGGAACACGCTGGGTGTGGCTCCGACAGCGAGCGGGAAGACATTGATGTTGGCCGCCGTGGCCAGTGAGATGTTGGATGAGAACGGCAGCAAGGCCTGCATCCTAGCTCACCGGGATGAAATCACCGGCCAGAACATCGAGAAGTTCTTGAAGATTAATCCCCACATGAGCGTTTCCGTTGTTGATTCGAAAAGCAAATCGTGGTCTGGAAAAGTCACGTTCGCGATGGTTCCAACGTTGGCGCGGGAAAACAACCTGCTGGAGATGCCCGCCGTTGATCTGATCATTATCGATGAAGCTCATCACGCCCAGGCGGCGACGTATCGACGGATTATTGATTTCGCGCGAAAGAAGAATCCACAAGTGAAGGTTTACGGCGTGACCGCCACGCCTCTTCGCGGCGACGGAAAGCCGTTACGCGACATTTTTGACAATTGCGCCGACCAGATTACGATCAGTGAATTGATTGCGTCGGGACATCTGGTCCGGCCCCGCACATATGTCGTCGACCTGGGAGTTCAAGACTCATTAAAGCAGGTGCGCCGGTTGGCCTCTGAATTCGACATGACAGAAGTGGCCTCCATCATGGATCACAAACCGCTCACGGATTCAATCATTCGGCACTGGCGCGAAAACGCCGGCGACAGGCGGACGGTGGTCTTCTGTTCGACGGTGCTTCATGCCGCGCATGTGGCGCAAGCCTTCAGGGAGGCGGGGGTTTCGGCGGAGTTGGTGACGGGAGAAACGCCTTCGGATGAGCGTGCGGATATTTTTCGCCGATTGCATGAGGGAGTTTCGCAAGTTTTGGTCAACGTGGCCGTGGCGACGGAAGGATGGGATTGCCCTCCGATTTCCTGCGTCGTGCTGCTGAGACCTTGTTCCCACAAATCAACGTTTGTACAGATGGTGGGTCGTGGATTACGAACCATTGATCCCAACCTCTTCCCCGGCCTGATCAAAACCGATTGCGTCATCCTCGATTTCGGCACCTCCGCCCTCACCCACGGCTCGTTGGAGCAGGATATTGATCTGGATTCCGTTGAAAAAGAGAAGGACGAGGAACGGTCCGGCATCCCTCTGCTCAAGATTTGTCCCGAATGCGAGGCCGAGGTCCCCATACAGGTTCGGGAATGCCCGTTTTGTAACCATGAATTTCCGGGCTCGAAGAAAAAGGTTTTGGAGGATTTTGAAATGACGGAGATCGATCTGTTGAATCGATCCTCGTTTCAGTGGTGCGATGTGAACGGTGACGGCTCCACTCTTGCGGCAACGGGATTCACCGCATGGGCCTTGGTCATGAATTTGAACGGGCGTTCGCCCGAAGGGCATTCGCTCGGAGGGCTCTGGCACGCCGTCGGCGGAGTTGAAGGGCAGTTTCCGCATGTTCTTTATGTGGGCGACCGCATCGCGTCTTTGGCTTCCGCAGATGATTGGATGAACTCCAATGAGACAGAAGAGGCGGCGCACAAATCCCGCCGCTGGCTCCAAAGCCCGCCCACGCCGAAACAGTTGCAGTATTTGCCACCCGAATCTATGAAGGGCCCGATGACGCGGTACAAAGCGTCTTGCTTGCTCAATCTGCGATTCAACTGCCAAAAAATTCAACGCTGTCTAAACGCCTTTCAACTGAAAAACCGTCCGACGGACAACCGTCCATCTCAAACGTCTTCCGAACGAACGTCCGTTCCTGCGGGGACGGTCTCATGAGTTTGGAGCAAGCGCTTATCTTCGTTAATAACGGTTGGCCGGTGTTCCCCGTTGAGCCCAACGGCAAGCGGCCGCTCACGCCCAATGGATTCAAGGATGCCACCTTATCTGTCTATGCCGTAAAGCGGTGGTGGGAGAAATACCCGGACGCGAATATCGGGATTGCCACAGGCATGGTTTCGAAATTGGCGGTTGTGGATATCGATGTAAAGAACGGCGCCAAGGGCCGCGAGTCCATCGAAAAACTAAAAGGCATGACCCCGACCTTGATGGCCAGAACGCCAAGCGGCGGGTGGCATCTTTATTATTTGTTGGACGAGCCACTCCGAAGCCGGAATGGACTTCTTCCCGGTGTGGATCTCAAAGCGGACGGCGGTTATGTGGTCGCGCCCGGGTCCCAGATTAACGGCGTTCCTTACGAATGGTTCGATGCCGAAACGCACCTGGCCGCGCTTCCTGAGGTCATCCGCGAGTTGAGAGAGAATGGCGAGCATCGTCAAAGTCTACCGCTGAACGGGACCAATGGAACGATCCCCGAAGGCGAGCGGAACGCGACCCTGGCCAGCATCGCTGGATCAATGCGAAGGCGCGGCCTGGACACGGACGAAATATCGGCCGCGCTTAAGACCGTCAACGCCAAGCGGTGTTCGCCGCCCCTCTCGGAAAAAGAAATCGAAAATATCTCAGACAGCATTGCCCGGTATCCGCCGGAAGATATTCCACCCGGACTCAACGGTTCCGCTCAACATTTTGAAACGGATGATAACGAAATAATCAGGCCACCTGGGTTTACCGACGACGCCTTGGCGCTCGAATTCACTGAGAAGCACGCTGATTCGTGGCGTTATGTGGCGTCGTGGGGGCGCTGGCTTATGTGGGATGGCGCGAGTTGGCGGAATGAAACCACGCTTCAGGCTTACGATTTAGCGCGGCTCGTCTGTCGCGCGGCATCGGCGCGGTGCAAGAAATCCAAGATCGCGGCGAAAGTTGCGAGCGCCTCCACCGTCGCCGCCATTGAACGGCTAGCGCGCGCCGACCGGAAACACGCGGCGACAACCGATCAGTGGGATATTGATTCGTGGAGTCTGAATATGCCGAGCGGAATCCAAAATCTTCTGGTCAACGAATCGTTGCCCCATGAGAAAACACGCTACATGACAAAGATAACAGCCGCTTCGTATGGAAACGAATGTCCTGTCTGGCTCAAATTCCTAAGCGATGTGACGGCGGGGGACGAGGATCTCCAGAACTATTTGGCGCGGGTGGCAGGGTACGCGCTCACTGGCATCACTTCAGAGCATGTTCTTTTCTTTCTCTACGGAACAGGCGCGAACGGGAAATCGGTTTTCGTAAACACGCTCGCCGCCGTGTGGGGCGATTATGCCACGCACGCGCCCATCGACACGTTCATGGTGACGAAAGGCGACCGTCATCCAACCGATCTGGCCAAATTGCGCGGGGCGCGCCTCGTGATCGCGACGGAAGTGTCGGAGAACAACCGATGGGACGAATCAAAAATAAAAGTGCTGACCGGCGGCGACACCATCTCCGCACGTTTCATGCGGCAGGATTTTTTCGATTACAAACCGCAGTTCAAACTTTTGATCGCCGGCAACCACAAGCCGGCCATTCGTGATGTGGATGAGGCCATGCGCCGCCGTCTCCACCTGATTCCATTCACCGTGACCATCCCGCCTGAGCGGCGCGACAAATTGCTTTCTGAAAAACTGCTCCGCGAGCGCGATGGCATTCTCGGCTGGGCGGTTCAAGGATGCTGTGAATGGCGAAGGCAGGGGCTCAATCCGCCGCCGCGCGTTTTGGAGGCGACAGAGGAATATTTTGAAGCCCAAGACGCGCTGGGCCGCTGGATTGGGGAGGCGTGTCTTTTAAATCCAAGCGTGTCATCCCGCACCGCGGCACTGTACGCCTCATGGAAAAAATGGGCAGAGGAAGCGGGCGAATATGTGGGGTCCGAGAAGCGCCTTTCCCAGAATTTGGCCAATCGGGGGTTCCAAAAGGTGACCGGCACCCGCCATGCCGCTTTTACTGGGGTCGCGCCCACGGATAGGGGGCAGGATTGATTATCAACGGTTTTCAAAACTCCTGCAGGGATGTCAGGGATTCTCCATTATCGGCGTTACGCGCGCGCGCACGCGCGTATGACGGGCTATATGGAAAATGCCTGACATCCCTGCAACGGGGGATGGGTGGGGAAGAGCCACGATGATCTCATCGCAAACCCTCACAGGCGGCGTGTTGCTGTTTCTTCCGCTTTGCCCTTCTACCAACGCAAGAATGCAACCGGTACGCATGGGCCGGAACTGCCGGTCGATTCTCACCCAAGAAGCGCGCCAATACATCCGGACTGTGGGCCTCGAGCTGAAAATATTGATGAAACGGGAGAAGTTCAAGCCCATCGAAACCTACGCATATGTGGATCTCTGGTTCATCTTGCCTCGAACCAATTGCGACGCGCATAACTACGGAAAAATTCTGTTCGACGCGATGCAATTGGGCGGCGTGGTCACGAACGACAAATTTATTCTGCCCCGCGTGATGGGCGTATGGCACGACACGCATTCAGAAGTTATCGCCAAGATTCCTTTGCATAGCGGTTCAGATAAAGTCGAGGCGAACACCTTGTGCGCGAATGTGCCGTTGACAGTTTGAGAGTTGATGGACGTATGACAAGCCCAAAGGCCAAAATATGGAGCAAGAGAAAATTGATCGCGCCGCCGAAACGAAAATGTCGCGTGTGTGGAAAAACACTGTGGCCGTGGTTTTGCAATCAAACGTATCACGCGGAGTGTTGGCGTTCATGGCGGAAAAAATATCAGCGGAATTATCAAAGACGATTGAGGAGGGCTGTTGAGTCCACTTGAGATGGAAGTTCACGGGACAAGAACATACCGCAAGTATTCACCCGAACTTCGCGCAGAATCATTGAGGCGAGTCGAGGCGGGCGAGGATCCGTTCAAGATCGCTCGTGAATTGGGAATTATCAGAACCACGCTTCTGTACTGGATTGAGAAATCTACGGAACCATTTGAAGAGCCGGTCAAGAAAAAACCTGATGTTCTTGTCTCATCCAAAGGCCGGCAAGATCGCGTCAAACGATTCGCCCGGGCTCTTTACGAGGTAGAACGTCAAGCAATGGGAGATTCAGTTCCTGCCTGGGAAGAGTCCGAAACGTTCTGGGGACTTATTGCGCGAGACGCAGCGCTTCGATGGGAACGTTTGTTGAGACTCTCAAGAAGAAATGAGCTCCATAAGCTCCACGTACAGTACTGCCTTCACTGTGGGTTGCCGTATCGGCCTCGAGGCAGTGGCAAGGTCTATTGTTCGAGAAACTGTTTTTTGGCTGGAAGACCGAAGCTCGTCCCTGCGAATCGATGCACTCGATGTGGAGGATCGTGCGCCAAAGAAGGGTTGTGTGCGAAGTGCAAGGCTCAACTCAAACTTTACAAACCCCGGCTTCGAGATGTGGCTTGTGAGGTTTGTGGAAAGGTTTTTCAGACTGATAGCCACGACAAGAAAAAGTGCAGCTGGGTTTGTGTCAAGGAATGGCGCAGAACTCATCCGAACAGGGTCATCGCCAAGGTTCCTTGCCCTGGATGCGGTCGCTCAAAACATAAATCCACCCCAACCGAATTTTGCCGCCGGTGCCTGGAGCGTCCGGTGGCACGATACCCTGAATTGCGCGAGATCAAAAAACTCAATCAGGAACTTAAGAAAGCTGTGCAAGGAGAAAAAGATGAATCAAAAAACCATCATTCAGAACACAGAGGACATACGGAAGATACTGACCGAGGAGATTCTGTTGGTCAAAGATGGGAAGTCAACGCCGTCGCGGGCTAATTCAATCTGCAACCTGGTCGGGAAGATCATTTCGAGCGCGAAGCTCGACATTGATTTTCATCGCTACGTCCAGAAAGCGAACGCCACCAACATCGCCATGGCGCTCATAAAAGACGAAAAGAAAAAGATGGGTCTGCCAACGGAGATCTCTTCCCCGTTGATTCACGCGCCCCATCCGAACGGCGAGGAAAACAAAGTCCGGCGCTCATGAGACGGAAAGGCCCCCAACGCCACTCGACGGCGATGATCCAGTCCGCCATCGCAAAATTCGAAGGCGGCATGAAGCTGAGCGATATTGCAAAAAGCCTCCAGCTTCAAAAGTCGACCGTCAAATATTGGCTGGATAATGCGAACAAGTTCCAGCCCGATGAGCCAGGCCATAACCCGGTGGCCGTCCGGATTCAAGGTCGATTGACAAGAGAAGTGTGGGACATCATTTTCGCCTCGCTTAAAATTCTCAAAAAGAAATTGTCGGAGGCGTCGGCTCGGGATCTGGTTCAGATCATCAGCGAACTCTTCGACCGGCAAGCCCAGTTCGGCTCGCTCACCGCAAAAACGTCGGTTCCCGATAGAGTTATGGAGGTGTCGGAGGAAGTGAAAATAACGGTTCAAAAGTTTCTGGAAAGAAAGGAAACAAACGGGCCGAAGTCCCACGGGACGGAGTCCCCAATGAAAGAGAGCCAGGCCGTCACCACCGTCGAACCAATACCGGCGATTGAAATCCTTGCCGACGCGCCAGCTCCTGACTCGGCGCAGGCGGAGGGAAACAGTGCAAACGGTTAGCGTCCCTGCTCGACATAATGCGCCATTATGTCGAGTGGTTCCTCGACGGAAGACCGGCGTTTTTTCGGCGGCGGTCGCCGAGCGTAAAATTTCCTTCGATTATCGCGTATGCCTCCCCTTTGGTTGTGTTTCGCACGCGCCCAAGGGAAACATTCCATTTTTTTATGTACGAAACACACCAGGGAAAAGAGGGCTTTCCATTTTTTGTACGAAACCATCTTTTTTTCGTACAGGGAGCGGGAGATGAAATCCCACTCGGAACGCCTCCAGGAACTCTTTTTCTTTGGCCGCGACGTGCTGGGCTACAAGCAATTCACCGAGCTTCACTTGTCCTGGTTCGACATCCTCTTGCGAGAGAAGTACATCCTCATGTGCGCTCCGGTCGGTCATTTCAAAACCTCCGCCTGCACCATCACCTATCCGCTCTTCAGGCTCATGGAAGATCCGAACATGAGAATTTTACTCGTGAACGAAATACTGGATCAGTCGAAAGGTTTTTTACGCGAGATCAAAGCGCACCTGACGGAGAACCAGCGGTTCCGCGAAAAATACGGGAATTGGGATCTCCAAGCCAATACCTGGACCGAGGAGCGCATCCAAATTCCCCGCACCGAGATCCGAAAAGAGCCGAGCATCGCTGTGGGCTCGGTTTTGGGAACCGTGGTGTCGATGCACCCCAATCTCATCATCGTGGATGATCCCTGCAGCAACCGGAACACGCAGACCTATCACCAGCGGGCGAAGGTGATGGGTTGGTTTCAGCGGGATCTTCTGCCCCGCTTGGACGACGGCGGGCAGATCATTGTGATCATGACGCGTTGGCACTCGGAGGATCTCGCGGGCTTTATCAAATCGGATCCCGGCTTTTCCCATTGGAAGGTCATAAACCTGGCGGCGGATTGGATCGATGAGAAGGGGAACCCCCACATTCTTTTTCCCGAAAAATTCAACGAGCAGAAGCTGAATCTGATCCGGGCTCAAATGGGGACATTGGCTTACAACTGCTTGTATCGAAATGATCCGGCGGGCGGCGAAAAGGCGGATTTCAAACTCGCGTGGATTGAGTCCGCGAGATACAAGCAGCTGCCTGATGATCTGACGGTTTATGCGGGCGTGGATCCGGCCATCACGAAAAGAGAGGAAGGGTCGCGGTTCGCAATCTGCGTGGTGGGCGTGAGCAAGGCGCGGGATGTTTATGTGCTGGACGCCTATCACGACCAATTGAGTTTTCTGGAACAGAAGAAAGCGATTGAGCGGATCTATCATGTTCATAAACCGACCCGCGTCATCATCGAGACAAACGGATATCAGAATTCTCTCGTTCAATCCCTTCGATCGGACCCGGAAACAAAAAATATCCCCATCGAGCCCCACCACACCAAAGGTGACAAGCACGAACGGATCCGGGGCCTCACGCCTTATTTTGAAAACGGGACCTTACGGATGCCCGAGCGCCTCGAAAATCTTGAAGAGCAACTGATTCATTTTCCAACCGGCAAAGACGATCTCTTGGACGCGCTGTATTTGGCTCTGCGCCCGTTTCAAGAAAAGAAGATTGAGCCGTGCATCAATTTCGTGGAGGACCTGGCATGAAGATCAAAGAGCGATTCGTTAAGTTTTTCTTTCCTGACGTGATCAAAGAGGAGATTCAAAAATCCTCAAGGCAGGTGGTGTCCCATGTTTTGGGACTCAGTTCCTCGGAAGGGATTCTGCCGGAGATCGATCTCGAAATCTACAACCAGATGTACGAGCAGACCTCCTGGGTACGGGCCGTGGTGGGCGTCATCTGCAAGGCGGTCACGGCGCGCGGCTATTCGCTCGTCCCGACCAAGCCAAACGCCGACCCCAAAGACGCCGAACTCCTTTCGGAGTTTTTCTCCAACTGCAACCCCAACGATACGCTCCTGGAAATCCTTGATGACATCACGCGGGATGAATATGTTTTCGGGAACGCCTTCCTTGAGGTGGTTCGGGGCGCGGACGGTAAACCGAAGGAGCTGTGGAATCTGGACGTCACAACGGTTCGGGTCAAGGCCGATGAGCACGGGGCCATTCAAGGATATGTCCAGATGCCGAAATATTCCCTGGCCGCGAAAAGTGGCCGCGTGGATTTCGGGCCGGATGAGGTGATTCACTTTAAGCTTGGCACCAAGGGCGCGACCCTTTACGGCTTGTCGCCTCTCGCCTCCCTCATTCTTCCCGTCACCGTGGACAAATTTGCCCAGATCTACAACCGCGCATTCTTTATCAATGGCGGAAAGATTCGCGGCGCGTTCATCATGAAAAACTCGACCGCGGAACAAGTGGAGCGGAACCGTGAGTATTTGCAGGCTCGCGCCAAGAACCCGGACTCCGCCCATTCCGATTTGGTGTTGGAAGGCGAGATCGAATACAAGCAGATCGGCGTCAACCAAAAGGACATGGAGTTTTTGGCGCTGCGAGAGTTCACGCGAAATGAAATCCTCGCGGTCTACGGCGTGCCGCCCAGCAAGGTGTCGATCATCGAGACGGGAAACATTGGGGCCGGAACGGGTGAGCACCAAACACAGACCTTCTATGAGGAGACTATTCTTCCTTTTCAAATGCGGTTGGCCGAGAAGATCACCAAGCATATTATCCGACAGGGCTTCGGGATTCAGGACTGGGCGTTCCAATTCAACAAGCGATCCATCGATGACAAAGACCAGGCCGAGATCTTCAACATCTATCTTCAAGGCGGCGTGTTCTCGCCGGAGGAAGTTCGGCGCATTGTAGCCCCCCGTATGCCGGAGATGGAAAAGGCTCTTCGGGGCGAGGGTGAGATTCAAAAGGGCACGCTGACACCAGCGCAGACAATTGTTCAGGCGACGCGAGCGGTGGTCGACATCGAAAACCGGTTCGTGCGTTCTCTTGAGAACGTGTTCCGCCAGATCAAGAACGCCGTCTCACGACGAATTCCAACCATTGTTCGGGAACGGATCGTACCCAAAGTTGAGAAAGGCAGTCTCCCGTTCGAGCCGGTCGTGATTCGCTATCACGACATCACTCTCCACCAGTTTAAATTTCCCGAGGCGCTGAAACGGTTGGACGACCTCGAAGTTATCTTGGAGCTGATTGATGAAGAAGGGCTCGCCCGAGTTATTGAGAAGCATTCGCTTGAAGCGGCTGTGAAAGCGCTGAAATTGGCGGCGCAACGGAACAAGCTCAAAGACATTGATGACATTAGCTCCGAGGTGGAAGAGCTTTTACGAAACAACGCTTCTACATTGGCGGGGCATGTAGCGGAATCGATCAAGGCATCTCTCCGTCAAGCGCTCATCGAAGGGATCGCGGCCAACGAGTCCGTTCAACAGCTTCAATCGCGGGTCGAGGCACAGTTGGATGCGTTCGCCACCGTGAATGTCCGACCCGTCATTGACGCCCAAGGCAATGTTATCCGGACCGGGCATACGCGAAGCGTATCGCGGTCATCGGCGGCGGAGCTAATCGCCCGAACCGAGGCCAACCGCGCCTACAACGAAGGCAATCTGGACGCGCTCAATCAAGCGGGCATTGAGAAGGTCGTTTTTCTTTTGTCGCCAGACGCTTGCCCGGAATGCCGGGCGGTGTCGGAATCAATCCCCGGTGAGAAACTGGGCAAGACGCTGGCGATGGATGAGGCAAGGACGCTTCTGCCGATTCATCCCAATTGCCGGTGCACATTCATAAGCGAGGTGTAAGAACATGGAACCAACAGAAATTTCACCGGCTGATCAGCCGGTGAGCGGAGAATCAGATTTAGAAAAAGGAGTTCGGCAAGCCTTCGGCTCCTACGGCGGCAAGCGTGCACTCGCGCACAAGATCGCCGCATACATTCCTTATCACAAAACTTACGTTGAACCGTTTGCTGGTGGTGCGGCGGTTCTTTTCGCCAAAGATCCGTCACCGCAAGAAATCATCAACGACCGCGACTCCGAAATCGCCTTCATGTACCGGTTTATCCGCGACCACACGAAGGAAGATCGCGCCGCTCTCGCCAAACGGAACTGGGAAATCAACAAAGAAACGCACGAGCGGTTGAAAAAGATGAAGCCGGTCACCGAGATGGACCGGTTCTACAAGGCCTATTATTTGACACGCTCCTCCTACGGGAAGATGCGGGGCGGTTCCTTTAATCCGGCCAACGCAGGCGTGATCATTGATTTCGAGAACAACATCACCCGCTCCCAACAGCGGATTAAAAACGTTGTTGTTCACAACAAGGATTATTCCGAGGTGCTTAAGAAATATGACGGGGAGGACACGTTCTTCTACATCGACCCGCCGTACCCGGGCACATTCAATCTTTTTGATTTCGGTTTTGAAGAACAGAAGTTCATCAAGAAATTGAAAACCCTTCGAGGTGATTGGATCGTGTCCTACACCGGTGACCGAGCCAACGCGTTCAAAGGGATGAACGTTTATCGCGTGAAGCGCCGCAACCAAATGCGCGGGCCCGGTGGCAATCAGGAGTGGGTGACGGAGCTTCTTGTTTCAAAACATCCGCTCGAGAAAAAGCACCTCTACATCGACAAGGAGTTGGACGCCAAACCAGAAGGTATGGAAGAAGGCGTCCCGCTTCTTTTTCCGCATTTGGAGGGGCATGATGGCGTTGAGAAAATTCAAGGTGCGTTCAAAAGCCCTGGGGGAAAGTTTCGCCTCTGCAAGAAACTCGTCCCCATGATTCCCGAACACAAGACATTCGTGGAAGGCTTTTGTGGCGGTGCCCAGGTATTCTTCCATAAGAAACGGTCGAACGAAGAAATCTTAAACGACGTGAACCCGGATCTCATTTTCGCGTATCGCTTCATCAAGCATATGGATGAAGAGGATCAGAAATGGCTGGAGAAGCAGTATTGGACAATCTCCCGTACCCACGTTAAAAAAGTGTTCGACCGCGAGCCATCGTCCCCACGCGAGCGGTTTTACCGGATCGCTTACCTGAACAAAGCCAATTACTGGGGCCGCACCGACCGGATAGAAGGCATGCGAACCGGAGAGAAAGGCGAGGGATACGAGATCCAACTGGTGAAGCGGCTTCCGCAAATTAAAGAACGGCTTCGCGGCGTGAAACTCATAAACAAAGATTGGAAAGACGTGATAAAGGAATTCGATTCCAAGGACGCCTTTTTCTATCTCGATCCGCCGTATCCTCTTCACTGGCCGAAAGAAACGGGCGGAGTCGGATCAAAGTTTTTCAAGGAAGAGGATATGTTACCGGTTCTCAAATCCATCAAAGGCCGGTTTTTGTTGAGTTACGAGCTGGAGAAAAAGAACCTATTCAAAGGATTCAAAACCTACCGCGTGAAAACCCTTTGGACGGGCGCGAATCAATTGGGACACCGGAATAAATTTGAGTTGCTGGTGTCAAATTATCCGGTCAAGGAGTCAGAAACCTACGTCGAGAAGATGTCTTCATAATTATTTCGATGAGCTATCTCCCCTCCTCGTCAGAAAAATAAACACAATGAAAGTTGATGGACGAATCATAGATTGATGATCCAGAATAATGGCATGGATGCGAAATCGGCAGTCACGGATGCGGTTTATCAGGCGTTCTGCAGGAAGCTCAAGGACGAAAAGTTCTTCGGAGTTGTGGAAACGCATTTTGAAAATGGACACATCATCCGCATCAAACGGCATGAGACGCTGGTGGAAGAAGGCGTGAAAAAATTGATCGAAGCATAACGTAGCGCGCTGTCGAGCTGAGTCGAGGCGCTGTTGTCTGTGGGTCTTTCGGGACCTTCAGATGACAGCGCCTTTTTTTATGTGTGTGGGCGGAAGCCCGGAGGATCATGGAACAGGAAACGGCAACACTGGAGAAAATCTCATTCGATTTTCCGCTGGAGATCACCAAACAAGCGGAAACCGAAGGCGAGTTCCATATTGTCGGGTACGCCGCCACCTCGGATTTTGACCTGCAGGGCGACATCATCTCCGAAGATGCTCTGCGGGCCTCCCAGCTCGACCTCGTCAAAAATTCCACCGTCCTCTTAAACCACGACATCAAGATTCCCATCGGCAAAGTGACCAAAGCCGAGTTCGACAAAAACGGCCTCCTTATCGATGTCCTCATTTCCCAAACCGAACCCGAAATCATTCAGAAAATCAAAGAGGGCGTTCTCAACAAATTTTCCATTCGAGGCCAGGTGCTGGAGCGTGAGAAGAAATACATGCCGGACTTGGACCGAGTGGTGAACGTCATCAAGCGCATGGCGCTCGTGGAAGTGTCGCTTGTGTCCGTGCCTGCCAATCCCGAAGCCCGCGCCATTGGATGGTACGTCCAGAAAGCGCTCGATGAAATCGATTCCCAGAACGGGTCATCGACCCAAGGAGGAGACACCATGTCTCAAGAAGAAACCATTATTGAGGAGATCAAGCCGGACGACGAAAAACCCGCTGATGCTCCAGTCCCAGAAGAAAAACCAGCGGATCCCAAACCGGAACCCCAGCCCCAAGAAACCCCCGCTCCGCAGGATCAGCCGCCCGAAAAAGTTGCAGGGAAGGACAGCAAACCAAAAAAAGAAAAGGAAACGAAAAAAGCCAACGGCCCTTCGGCCGGAGGCCTCTCGCTTGAACCTGTGTGGATGATGCTTGACCGCTTGATTGCGATGGGCGGCGAGATCGGACCAACCGCGATCCAGATCAAGGCCATGCTGAAACAAGCGATCGGTGAACAGTGGACGCCGCCCGCCTCGGCCGCAGTTCCGAAATCCGTCAGCAAAGAAGAGATGGCGGAGATGATTTCCAGCGAAGTGAAGAAACAAATTGAGCCGATGCTCAAACAGATCCCGGCCATTCGAAAGGGATTGGTTGATCAGGAGCCGCAAGGCGATGAGCTCAAAAAAACATTTGAGGGTTTGCCGCCCCAGAAGAAGCTGAAAGTGGCGCTCGCCCTTCAGCAAGCCTAAGGAGGGCACACGTCATGACAAATGATTTAGAGCAGTTGAAAAAAGCGCTGAACATCGCGAACGCCGGAAACACCCTGCAACAGCCGTTGGTTGACCGGGTGCTTCAGGAATTGATCGAGGTCAACAACCCACTCCGGCAGAACCTGCCGAGAAAACCTGGGTCTGGATCCGATTGGATCTTAAACCAACGGACAGCGCGCGGCACGGGCGGCTTTGTGGACGACACGGAAGAGCCGACAGACACGCAGTCCACCTACCTGCAGAAAAAGTTCACCTACAAGACAATCATTCAGCGGGGTAAGGCGACGCGGAAGTTGCAGGCGGTCGGAAAAACTCTGCTCGACATCGAAGCTGAGGAAATCGAAAGCGCGCTTCAAGTGGTTCGTGACACGGAAGAGAACGCACTCATCAACGGTGACTCGGCTGTGAACCCGAAGCAGTTCGACGGGTTGAGGAAACTCACGCCCGCTGGACAGGTGCTTGTGGCCGGTGCCAACGGCGCTCCTCTCACGCTTGATCTGTTGGATTCGGCGATTGATTTGAATCGCGGCAATCCTGGCATGCTGATCATGTCGAAGAAAGCGAACCGAAAATTGAACGGTCTTCTGCAGGCCCAACAGCGATTCGTGGACACGATGGAAGTGAATGGCGGATTCCGGGTTCAGGTTTACAACGGGATTCCGATCTTCCGAAGTATTTTCGTTTCGGACACGCAGACCCAAGGCACGTCCAACGTTTGCTCCGACATTTTTGTGTTGGACACGAGCGCGGTATGGGTGGGCGAACTGACCCCGCTCAAGATGGTTCGGCTTGCGCAGAAATCATCCCAGTACAGTGAGTTCGACGTGTTCGAAGACTTGACGCTGGTTCTGGGCAACGACATCAAGGTTTCCCGTTTGGCCGGCGTCACCCTGTAACGGAGGCGGCGTGTTTCATCTTCGAAAGAAACGCCCACCGTTTGGGACCGAGGAATCTCCCTTGTGGGAGCACGCCTACTCGGAGGAGGTCAAGATTGTGAACGGCCTCTGCCATGTGGAGCATGACACCACGCGGGATTATCTTCTTAAGAACGGTTACGAGGAAATGGAAACCGAAGAAGCAGAGTTGGCCCCAAGTCTTAATGGATCCAATCACATGGAGCCGGTCCCAAGAGCACCGAAACCCAAAAAGAAACACAGGAGATGATGGAGCTCCTATGCCTGTATTTCCTCTTCCGATTGTTCCGAACTTCAGAGTCTCACAAGGATCACCTGGATTCGTGAGGCTCAATTGGGCCGACTATCCGGTGAGCGTGAAAGACGGTCACCGGTTGTTGGGTTTTCGGGTTTACCGCTCCGAGAACAAGGATGAACTGGGTCAGAAAATTGCGGACGAAGGTCAGCTGGGTGCGGGAGCTTTCCAATTCGATGATACGGATCCGCAAGCAGGGCCCAATCGATACTACGTCATCGTCGCGGTGGAGGAAGGCGGTGCGGGAGAAAGTCCATTTGGCGAAGCGCCTTATGGGAATCCCGACACCACGGGGTTTAGTTTTCCACCGTTTAGTCAGCGGCCTTTCGGATCTCCGTTGCTCGGTTTTGGAAATGCGCCATTTGGCGAGGCCTATGGCCTCTAAGGAAAATTTATGGCTGAGACATTCACAGACAAACTGAAATTAACCAAACGCGATACCGGCGACCTCAATTGGGGAGCGGGTCATAATGCCAATCTGGATTTGGTCGACGCGCATTCTCAGCAAGGAACGCTACGACCACCGCGAACGCTTCTTGCCACGCTCGGTTCCGGCGGTGTCGGAGCCGAACTTCTCGGTAACACCATTTATTTCTACAAGGTCACCGCGATCAACGCCGCTGGAGAAACCACCGAAAATAAGATTCCCACTACGCTTGAAGCGCAGGTGAGCCAACCAGTGACACCGCTTCCAGTGATCCTTCAATGGGAAATCGTGAAAGGAGCAAGCGGCTACCGGATTTATAAATCCACCGCGACCGGGCAGGAAAAATTCCTCGTAGAAGTGACGGGAGAGTCCACTCTCAACCACACGGACACTGGGAACACAGCCACCAACAATTTAATTCCGGTTCCCACAACCAATGCGGCCCGTACTTCCGTCCGAAAAATCATTGCGGGATCGGGCATTAATGTGAATCCAGCGGATGGAACTGGTGACGTCACTGTCAGCACAGTGGGTGGTGGCGGTGTGACCTCGCTCAAGAAAACCGGCGCTGGGACCTCGTTGACTGGAAATGTTTCTCTGGAAGAGGGCACTGGGATTGCTCTTACGCAAGATGATCCCAACAACAAAATCAATATCGCCAACGCGGGAGTGACGGGTGTCCGAAAGCTGGGCGAAGTTGCTCCTTTAACCGGTGACGTGAAGCTCGAGGCCGGTGCCAATATCTCCCTCACCCAGGACGGCCCCAATAACAAAGTCGTGATTGCGGCCACAGGCGGTGGCGTGACCGGTTATCAAACCCAAGTCGTCGCAGCGCCGACCGGCGTTGCGGCCACCGACACCGCAAATATTCAGGCTGCCTTGGCCGCGGCCGGCACCGCTGGCGGCGGTATCGTTCAGCTTCGAGAAGGCAGCTACCTCATCAACGCCACGTTAACTATTCCCAACAAAGTTACCTTGCAAGGCCAAGGTCGCGACGCGACCACCATCCTTTGCGACGCCGCGATGGGAGCGGTCAATACGATTGCCGTTTCCGGCAACAACCAAGGACTCCGCGATCTCAAGATTGACGAAAACCAACCCGGTCGTGCCGGCGGCAGTCCGTTTGTTGGGATCTCTTTTGGCGGAACCAACGGTCTTATCGAGAACTGCCAATTCGTCCGCAACAAAGCTTCTGGCTCTTGGATCTTCCTGTCAACGGGCGGGCAGATGCGGAATTGCATCATCATGAATAATGGCAATGGGTTGAGTACCGCGATGGTGCAGGGCGGTGAGCTCATTGACAGTTGCGAATTAACCGAAGCCCAGAACAATGGAAACGTCAACGATTTCATGCAACAGCCAGGACGAGTCATGAATTGCCGCCTCGTGTTGAGTTTCGGTTCCATGTCTGGCGCCGGTATCCGGCTCTCAACATCTCAAAAAGCGGCAGTCGGCAACATGATTTCGCTGGGATCTGGAAAGAATGCGGTCATTGTCGGGTCAGGCTCAACTGCATGTTCTGTCGTCGCCAACGTGAGCAATGGCTCGACGATCCTGCTTGAACTTAATGCAAATAGCGCCGTCGTTATCGGGAATAGTTTGGTCGTCGTTACCAACAACAGTGGAACCGGCACCAATCAGATTGCGAACAACACCTAATTTCGGGAGGAAACTTTCATGGCCATTCTTGAGTCACTACTTTCACAGCAAGTTCTAGGAAATCTCGCGGCAGACATTCTCGCCCCGAAGCCGCCCATCTTGGGCCTTATCCAAGCCCTGCAATTCGTTGATGGACCGACGCCGAAAGGCAAAACGCGCATCACCTTGAACTGGACGGCCCCGACGCGGAACGAAATCATCGGTGGTGAACTTCTCAAGAACCCTGACAACACGCCTGACTTTGCCGAAGGCACCAACGGTGCGGTTCATGAAATCCAATTTGATCCCATCGTAGCGGGATCGTTTACCGTCTATGAACGAACAGCCGTCTCCGGTTTGCAAACCACTCTCTCCGCCAGTGCGGTTCATGGTCAGCGCGTCATTAACGTTGTTACTCCTGTTCCTGTGGATATTGTGACGGACGCCGTAATCGTGATCGAGGACGGCATCACCGGCAAAGAAGAGTATGCGGAAGTGAAATCCGTGAACGCTGGAACGGGCGAAATAGTTTTGAAGAACGGACCTTTCTTTTCCCACGCTTCCGGTTCCGTGGTTAAAGAAGTCACGCTTGCCTCGAAAACGGAAGCGACTCATTACACGATTGATTTGCCCACCGGCGTCATCACCGAATTGACCGGCGGATTCACAGCCGGCAACCGCATCGTGATCAAGTACGAAACCACCCTGCAGGATTTGGATCATTACGAGCTTTACCGGGTGCCGGGCAACGCCTCTGTTTCCGTTCCCACGAGAATAAATGTCCTCGCGGCTTCTGGCGTAGTGACCGTGAACGACGCGATTTCGTCGGCCTCCACTTCATTCCAAGATCAATCGCTCGTCGACACCGATAACGGAAAAGACTTCACCTATTTCCTGTTCGCAGTGGATTCTCAAGGAAACGCCTCCAATCTGTCGAGCGAAGTTATGACCGAGAATCTCCACCTCGTGTTCGTGGAATTGATCTCGTCGGTCAGCCAGAATCTCGCCACGGAAGTGTCATCCAACAAAGTGGTGGTGTCGTGGGATGCGGTGTCCGACCCCAACGCCAATGGCTACAACATCTTCCGTTCGGCGGGCGCGGTGTTCAACGCAGGGTCCGCGCTCAAAGTGAATTCAACGCTGATTCCCAAAGGAACAGGCCGAATCTCGTTTGACGACAGCGCGGGGAATCTTGTGAACCGCAGACCGGACAATGAAGTGGCTTTCCCGCAAAACGGTCAAACCTTCGCCTACAAATTGGAAACCGAGGACACCGTCACGTCATGGTCGGATGGCACATCGAACGTTCCGGCGGCGGATACCACCGCATCGAAAACCACGGGTGTAGGTGACGGCTCCGGTGGAAGGTAATCCTTTGTGGAACGGGAGTTGGCGGTTATTGAACACCGCATCCGAGACCATATTCCGAAGGTGTCCGTTTTTACGGATTCCGCGAATGCCCCTCTGACCACGGCGGCCGTCAAACGCCACCGGTTCGTTCAGAACCTCAAGAACAATCATCAGAAATTAATCGAGGCGCTTACCTGCGTCGAACGATTTGCCGTTGTTTGCGAATTGTCCGAAGAACGGTTGATCGCTATCCGCAAAGCCAAGGATGAGGCGATGTCGGAGTTGGAGTACCGCTTTCAGGAAAAACTCAAAGCCTACGACGAGCGCATCGAGGCGGAATCCAAATGACTGTTCTTGTTTCCGTTTTGTCCGCGACGGTCACGGCGACCGCCACTTTTTCCTACACCAATGCCGATTTGGTGAGCGCCGTCACGGACAGTGAAGTCCAGCCGTTTGAGGTTCGGTCGGAATGGATTCAAGAAGCGATGGAAGAAATCGACCGGCGGACCGCGATGTGTTTCCGGCCGATAAATTTTCAGGACAAGGTGGACGGTAACGCGCTCATTCGAGTGTTTACACGTTGCTTCCCATTGCTCGAAGTGAGTCGCGTCGAGGTTGACGGGGCGGATCTTAGCCCGTCGAGCTACGTCGTGAACAAACGGACAGGGAGCATTACTTTTAAGGACGGCGTGTTCGCCGAGGGGTATCAGAATGTGGTGATCGAGGGCGTGTCGGGCTACAACAAAGTCCCGCCCTTGATCGAGAAGATCGCCACTTTGATCGTGGCGAAAACTGCGCTGTCGGCGAAAAACGGAGCGTTGGTTGATTCCGAGAGTATTGGAGATTTCTCGCAGAACCGGAGCTTCAAGAAACTGAACGATGAATTGGATCGCGCCTGGGAAGCGTGGGGCACTCGCGCGGGCATTGATTTTGCGTCGTGAGCCGAAAAATACCGGATCGGTTGCTCAAAGACCGAATCACCATCAGAAGGCCTATTCAGTCCTTTGTTGCTGGAACGAAAAAGCCTGTGTTCAGTCATCAGGTGATCGCGACAAACGTGAAGGCGCGGTTCAATCCGGCTGGCACGGCGCTGGACCGGAATGTGTTGGGTCAGACCCCCAAGCACGGAGCGAGGCTCTTTGTGAATAAGACGGATTTGCCGATTGAGGGCATTAAGGAAAATTTCGAGGTGGTGAACGAAACGACGGGTGAGAGTTTTGTCGTGACGGAATCAAAGAACTTTTTTGAGCACCATTTGGAAGTCGCCTTGTCGGAGACGAAATCATGATCCGGGTGACGGTTAAAGGGAGCGAGGAAGTTTTGAAGATCATGGAACTCATTCCGAACCGAATGAAACTGGCGTTTCTGAAAGGGATGCGGGACACAGCCATCATCATTCAGAGTTTGGCGAAACGAAACGCGCCGGTGTGGCGAGGACTGCTTCGAGCCTCCATCGTGCAATCGGTGGCGGTTGAAGGCGACCGGATCATCGGAACCGTGGGTTCGGCTTTACCCTACGCCAAGGTGATGGAGTTTGGGCGCGAGCAAGGGTGGCGTCCCAACATTGACGCGCTCAAAGTGTGGGCGCGCAGGCGGTTGGGCGATGAACACGCGGGATATGGCGTGGCGGAATCCATTCGTAAGCGTGGATTCAGAGCGCAACCGTATCTCACCCCCGCGCTCGAAGAAGCGGGACCAAGAGTTCAACTGATTTTTACGGGACGGATTCTTGAGGCGATTGCGGAGGCGGGCGGCTAATGCCTTCACCCCGACTTCATGAAACGGTCATCGCCGACCGAATTGTCGAACTGATCAACGGCCTGTCGGCCGATTTGAATTTGAAAATCATCACGGTTGGCGCATTAGAGTTTTTTCCGGCTCTGGAACAATTGGCGGACAACGTGCCCGCTGTGTTCGTGAAACCGTCGCCGTCCACGAATTTGGAGCGGATCACGACGGGACAGACCTACCGGATCGTCTACAACTTCCGGATCGTGTTTGTGAGCGCGTTTACCCCGAACGAAGAGATCATTCGTGAGAAGACGGTCCGGACTCAAAAGATCGCGGAGTTGTTGATCGACAACGTGGACTTGGGCGGGATCTCGTTATCAAACGGCCAGATTCTTTTCAGCACACTCAAGTCCATTGAGTGGGAGCCGACGGAGGATAACTTGGTGGCATCGGTGAATGCCGATATGACGGCGGCGGCTTTGGTGTTTACCGTCGAGACAAGTAGCCGCAAATAATTTTGAGGAGGAATTGAATTATGCCATTCGCAACAGAAAGGAAAAGCTTTGGATTTAAAAAGGAAGCCAGCAGAGGAGTCGCGGAAACGGCCCCCGCGAAATATCTTGCTGTTGGATCGGATAGCGAGCTGAATTATTCCTCCGTTCTCATTCCCGACGACCGGATCCGGGGATTCAAAGACCGGTTTCCATCCGCTCCAGGAATCAAAGAAGGAACGGGAACCCTCGCCACGATTGACGCGGAAGCCTCCACGATGGGAGATCTTCTCTTTGGATGTTTGGGATCAGTCGCCACGGTTCAGCCGGACGCGCCCAACTCGCCAACGGTGTATCGCCACACGTTTTCCCGATTAAACGGTATCGCCATGCCTTCGTTCACATTCTTTGTTGATCGAGGTCTATCGAAAAAACGCTATCCGCTCACGGTCATAAAGAAGCTGGCCTTGTCCGGCGCGGTTGATGGAAAAGGATTGGTCAATGCCGATCTTCTTTTCAAAACCGAGGAAGCGGCTTCGGCTTTTACTCCAAGTTATGGTTCGCCGAAGCCTCTCATGTTTTTTCAAACTGAATTCAAGATCGATGGCGTATCAGATGTGAACGTAAAGAGCTGGACGCTCAATATCGACAACGCATCGGCGGCGCTCAGAACGCTCAATCAATCGCGAGATGTCAAAGATATCGTCTCCCCAGGGCGGTTTGTGATCGATGGCGGGTTCGAGATTTATTTTGAGTCCGAGACGCAGAGGCAGAAGTTTTTGGACGCAAGTTTGGCCGCGCTTAACATTATTCTGACCGGCGACATCATTGAAGACGCCTTCAAAAACCAGCTCGAATTTGTGATTCCCGAAGCCCGATACACAGCATTTCCGTTTGGGAATCTCGACGACCTGTTGGGTGCGGCGGTGACTTTCGAAGCCCACTACAATATTACGGCTGGATACAGCCTTCAGGCCATCCTGACCAACGCGGTCCCTTCCTATTAATAGGAGAAACATGGAACCGATTACCGTCGAGGAACTGAAAAACAGGCTGAAAAAAGAGAAAACGGTTCGCGTTTGCGAAGCGAATTTTCGAATCCGCAGGGCTCCGCTCCTTCTTTTGGCTGATGAGAACGAGGATTTGTGGGCTTTGGCTCGGCGAGACAAGGAAGCCCTGTCGGGCCGGATCAAAGACTTGATCGCGAACCCCACTTTGCCGCGTATGAAAAGGGTTCTCTTGTCCGGCGTGGCCTCGCCGAAATTGGCCTTTCAAGACGATGAGAACGCGGTGTGCGTTGATCATATTCTCGCGCATCATGAACTTGCCGCCGGACTCTTCATCGAAATCGTTAATTTCTCCCTCGAACCGCCGGAAATAACGAAGGAGGGCTAACCTCATGCCCGGCCTTCAAATCCAATTCGAGGCCATTGATCAAGCCTCGCCAACGATCCAGAAACTATCCCAGATGATGGTGGAGGCGGCGAAAAATTCCGACCGCTTCGCCAAAGAAATCTTCGACTCCTCCAACCGGATCGATACCGGCCTCAAGAAAATATCCAGCGGCGGAAAAGAGACAAAGCAGTCCATCGAATCGGTGAAAGACGCGACGAGTCAGTTGGCGACCAGTCTCCTCGGCATCGCGTCGGTGGCGGGACTTACCACTTTCTTCAAATCTTCCGCCGAGGCGGCTCTTGAAGAAGAGGAGGCTCTCCGAAGGCTAGCGTTTGCTGTCGATGCCACCGGCGGTTCCTTCAAACAATCCAAAGAGGCCATTCTTGCTTTCGCCAATCAGCAACAGGCGTTCACTCAATTCTCCGATACCCAAACCTTCGAGGCGATGGGCCGGCTTGTACGGATCACCGGCGATGTGGGACAGGCGATGCAAGCGACGCGCCTCGCGTTTGGACTCGCCTCCGCTTCCGGCCGTGATCTGGGCGGCATCCTCGATTTATTGAGTCCCATTCTACAGGGAGACGCGACCCGCCTCCGCGCATTGAAAAATGAATTCGGCGCTTTCATCGGAAACGCCAACACCGCGCAGGAAGTGGTGGATGTTTTGTCCCGGAGATTTTTGGGGGCGGCGGAAACCCAGGAAGGCTACGCCAAGCAACTGGCTATCTCTCGGAATGAACTGGGTAACTTCAAAGAGACGGTTGGAGCGGGCGTTCTGCCCGCGTTTAATTTTCTGCTCGGCGCGTTAACCAAGGTTACGCAGTTCTTTGAAATCCTGGGCGTTGTGATCGCCAATTGGGCGGCTCATGCGAGGCTCAACGTCAAAGATTTCGCCGAGTTCATCAAAGAAGTGTTCACGCTCAATTTTGATGGAGCGCAGGAACGGCATAAGCGGTTTGCGGCCGAGTTCGCCGCCATTGAAGAAACCTCCGCCGAGCAAGCCGCTGAGATCGACAAGCGATATTCCAAAGAACGTCAGTTAATCGCTCAAGACGAGCAACGGATCAAAACCGGCATCACACAGAAATCCGTTGAGGAGTCGCGCAAGGAAGCCGAGGAAAAAAAGAAAGCCGCGCAAGATGCCCACGATACGCTCACCCGTTTGGATTCCGAGCGTCTTGAACTCGAAGGCGAAAAGCTGGAGTCCAAACTCGAAATGATTGAGTTGGAAAAAGAACAGAGGCTTCGCCAGTTGGATGAAATCGCCGCCAAAGGAATTTTGACGGAGGAAGCGCTGACGCAAGCGCGGATCAACGCGGTCGAGATCGCCAAACTCAAATCCAAAGAAGCCCGCGAATCATTGGATGAGGACATGAAGGCGCTGGAGGAAGGTGCAAAGTCTGTCGCCAGCACCTTCGCCAATTCCGTGGGTGATGCGATGGCGGATGTGATTCTTGAAGGAAAGAACATGCAGGCGGTGTTTGATTCTGTTTTCAAATCCGTACTTCGGACAGCCATCGAAACATTTACGCGCATCGCCATCGAGGCCGCCATCTTACGCGGATCCACCGGTGGACTTGGAGTGCTTGGTGGAATATTCGCGGTGGGCGCGATTGGTGGAGGCGCTTTCAAGGGAATCAAACTGGCGGAAGGCGGCGTTGTCCGTCGTCCGACATTCGCTCAAGTAGGCGAGGCTGGACCGGAGGCGGTGATCCCGTTGGAGCGGCTCGGCAATTTCGGTGGCAATGTGAATGTCACCGTCACGCAGAACAACACCATCACGGTTCAAGGATCGAGCGATGAGCAGGTGCGAACGCTCATGCGGAGAATCTCCGAGGCCACGCGGTCAGGAGCAGCTGAGGGCGCAGAGCTGGTCAAATCGATTCTCTCCAAACAAGATCGATTCGCGCGGGAGGCGGTGTGAAGATCGTTTCTGCCGACTACAGAGCGATCCAGAAATCAAACCTCATTTATCCAGTGAGAAAAATTGAATTGTTCCGTCGATTGGCCTCTGGAAATGGATGGGAAGTTACGCCCATCGACATTACGACGGAAGTGGTTCGGCTCGACCGGCTTTCCTGGAAATTGGATACCGACGCGCTCAATGAATTTAAGGCTTCGAATATCCGTATCGAGGTCGATAATTCTGAAAGACTTTGGGATGGGACTTCGTCCCGTTTTTCTGGATTTCTAGTTTACCGCTCTCGTATTCGCATCACGCTCGGCTTGAAGGTGAACGGACTCGAAGAATCTTTTCCAGCTTTCACAGGTGTGATTGAGGATGTGAATGAAGATTCATCAACGCCGACAATTCAGCTTGATGTCGAGAGCATCGATGCTTTGCTTCGCACACAATCAGGAGAGGCGGCGGGCATTCTGGTCACGAACGAATTATTGGGCGTCGGTGACGGAGTCACCTCGGAGTTTTTGACCTCGCAGTATCCCGTTGGGGCAATCAAAGAGATTCGAGTGGGCGGCGAGACGCTCCGGCCCGGCCTTCGATATTCCTTGTCCAACCTCAACGATCCGCTCCAGCCCGGCAAGGTTACCTTCATCTCCGCCCAACCGGGACCCGGACAGGATGTGCGGGCCGACTACATTGTCTGGAAGCGGGATCAAGAAATTCATCAAGTGGTGAACCAACTTCTAGCGACCGTGCCGCAGGTGCCAGTTGGCGTTGTGGAACCGGTGGTTTTCGATCCACCGGTGGAACGGGAAATTCTCCACACGCTTCAAGGCGATTTCAATTTGTACGAGTTGCGACAGTCAAAAGTGACAACGGAAGAATCTCCGCCGCAGAACGATGGCCTCCTCACCATCGATGCCTTCGACACCAAATCAAAATGGCAGGCGGCGACCCATTCGGGTCTTAATTTTGATCGCATTTCCAATTCTATTACTCCCAAGTGGACTTCCCAGTACGAGGGACTATTCCTTCCCGAAGAAGAGAAAGAAAAAGTTGGAGAGGGGTCGAATGATCCCTGGATTGAGGATTTGAACGACGGCGCGGGCGTCACGCGGTCAGTTGCCAATGGGATTTTATCGGTGAGCGCCCCGACAAGTTTTTATCGCATTGAAAATCTCAAAGAGGATGGAAGCGGTCTTTCACGCTGCGTGGCGGTTCGGATCAAGGTCACGCAGATTAACGGGCAGATCGAAATTGGATCGTTCGCGCTTTCAAACTCCAAAGGGGCGCAGATCCTCATCCAAAGCACAAACCAAGTCCGGGTTCAATCCGGCGGAACCACTTTCGGGCCGTACGCCGCTGACCTCACGAACTTCCGAAACCTCCGACTACAAATGAATATGTCGACGAGCACGTGGCAATTGTTCGTTGATGGAGTTTCGACTGCCTCAGGCGCTCTAGGGACTGCGCCAGCGGGAGCCTCGGTGGGCGTCTATCTTCACGCTCTCGCCTTCACCCAAACCAATTTTCAATTGGATTACCTCCGATACAACGGCTCGACAGCGGCGTTGCCCATCGGCACTTGGGAAAAGGTGATCGATTACGGTGTTCATCTCGCCGGACTCACGAGTTTCTCCCTGATAACAACGTTGGGCGCGTTCTTCTCTGAGATCCAAGGCGTAGTGTCCACGTTCCAATATTTCTTTTCATGGAGCGCCAACGGGAGCAGTTACACGCCTGAGCAATCCGTCGCCAACGGCTCCAATTTGGGTGCCTTTACGAATGTGACATTCCCTCGTTACGTCAAATTCAAAATTCAAATCACCGCCACCGAAGATCCGGATTTGGTCGCGGTGAAGAGGTTGTTCCTACCGGCGCTCGCCGCATCAAACGTGATCGATGCTGGATCGGGCATGGTCTCATGGGACACTTGGAAGGGGTCATTCGTCCCCAATGATGGGCAGATTCAAAGATTCACGGCGGCGGTGGCGAGCTCACCATCGGGGTTCAGTTATTACCAAGCGCTCGGTCCCAGCAACTCCATCCAGACCGATGAATACGCCTTCAATAATTTTGCTGTTCGCACAGAAAAGCTGATCTTCATAAGCCTTTTCTCCACCGCCGGTGCGAATGCCCCCATCCAACGGGAAAGTCTCATCAACTTCAAGACGCGAAGCGTCCTAGTTTCGATGGCGAACTTCGGAACGCAATCGATCCTGGACGTGATCAAGGAACTCGCCAAGATCGCCGACTATGAAATCGGCTTGGACGGCGATGGGGCTTTCTTTTTTCGAAACAAGACCATTACCGCGACTTCTGTCCTTGTCCTCGATGACACCAACGTTGAAAAGGTGGCGAATGCCACCCCAGGCTGGGATCGCGTCTACAACAAAATCCGCGCGTCCTTTGGGAGTTTCACCAAAGAGATTGATTCGGAGACAGAAGGCGAAGCCTCGCCGACAAGCATGGACCGGTTTGGAGTAAGGGCGCTTCCTGTCGGTGGAGGAAACCTTGTTTTTCAAACTGACGTGGATCTTGCCACGGTCATGGCGAAACGGTACTTCACCCGATACCATCTTCCCAATCGTCGGGCGACGGTCGTCGCCAGATTTCTGCCAGAACTTGAATTGGGTGATCGTGTGACCCTCAACATCACATCGCCTCGGCTCATCATTCAGCCGTTCGATGCTCGAATTATCGGTATCGCCCATTCGCTCATGGACATGCGGACTGAACTTGATCTGGTTGGTGTTGCCTGACATGCCGAAGCTAACTTTTGACACGAAAGCGGAATGGGACCAGGCGGTTGAGAATGTCGGTATCAATACCGATAACGCTGGCTGCGTCCTTTCTTCTGGCGCAACGCCGCTTATTCTTGCCGACAATTTTAATGACGGTACGCGCGCTCCGGAATGGAAAGGGCATGTTTCCAATTCGCTGATCGCACAGTTCGATCCGATCTCTCCATTTGATGAACCGCTAGCGGTAGCACCGCCACGCATCAAACTCGCCCAGACGTTCATTTTGCCCATTCCGATTCAGCTTAGCCGGCTCGAACTGAAAATCGATGAGTTCAATATTGGATCATTCTCTCCGGATTTAATCGTTGAAATTCAAATGGCGAACGCCGACGACCGGCCCAACGGAACGGTGCTCGCCTCGGTCACGGTTCCCTTTTCGAGCGTGGCTCCCTTAAGCGGATTTACGGGATTTGATTTTCCGTCGCTCCCGACACTTCCCGCCAACCAGAAGCTCGCGATTGTTTTCTACACGAATCCGCTGGGGACATCCGGGACTCACATCGTCTGGTACTACGACCTGAATAATAATCCATATCCCGACGGAAAAAACTCGTTCCTCAATTCCGGCACGGGCCAATGGGAATTCCAATTTGTCCCGCATGATTTCATGTTCCGCGTTTACCGCGCCGTCGACTTAAACGTCAAGCCGACGGAAGGCGGCGGGTTTTTGAGTTTTGAGTATCAGAATACGAGCGGATCCGGCGAGCACATTCACATGTACCGCGACGTGGCCCAAGGCAATTGGGAAATGGAGCTTCGCTTCCGGCTCCGGCGTTTGGCGCCCATATTCAATTCCGGTCAATTCGTGATTGGGATGTTGCAAGGAACGCGAGGAGCTTATGACGGCGCCGCGCGGACCGCTAAACTTCTTCATGAATTTCGGTTTAACACCCAGAACAATTTCAACGTCAGTTACGACGCCCGTATGGTGGACGGAAGCGGAACCATTCACGCGTCCGGTTCCGGTACGTGGCCGAACATCAATGTCCAAAACGGTTTTCTCGCCAATGATCCGCACATCTTCAACCTAAAAGTGACGCGAGTGGGAAACGGAGTCAAATATCTTCTCTACCACTCGGACAATTTGGCGAACATCTTGTTGGAAACCAGCGTCTCGCCCAACCTCCGAAACTTGGGCGGAGATATTTTTTTCGAGATCGGTTCGACATCCCTTTTTAATTCATCGTTTGGCGTCGCCTTCGACATCGACTTTCTGAATTTAAACTCTCCTCCGGTCGAAGTTCCGACGGGTTTCTTGCGTCTTCGGCATAGTTTCGGGGTCAACACCAAACTTGAGAATTTTGAGTTTCGGCGTCAGATCCCCGTGGTCGGGGACAAGGTGGAACTGCAATTCCGGTCCGGCAACACCATCGCGGAACTTGACGCGGCCGCGTTTGGTTCCGTCGTGCCCACCCAGCCGGGATCGTTTGACCCCGGTAATCCGCAGAATCTGTATGAGAAGGCGATTCTGAATATTCCCCAGGCGAAACATTTCGAGACGAAAGTCTTGCTGACCAAGGCGAGCCCGTCACCGATCCTTGAACTTTACAGTCTCGAGTTCACCCCTGAATCCACGCCCACTCCCGAACCAGAAGAAACTAAACCCATTCTCACCTACCGGCGCATCATCGACTCCAACGGTGATTGGGGCCGTGCGGTTGAGAAATCGTCGTCCATCGCCATTGTGAACGGCATGGCGACGCTGTCCCCCGTGTTCCAAGACTTGTTCGACGCGTTTGTGATCGGTTCGGATTGGACGGTCTATCAGCGGAACGCGAACGTGTTCTCCTCACTGGGGTTTCTGCGGATGAACGTCTTGGGCGGCGACGCTGACGCGATTCTGGTCAAGACCGCGCCTATTCCCGCCGCCTTCAACGCCACTGTGCGGTGGAAGCTGGAAGATATATCCGCCATGCAAAACGGTGCGACATTCAACGTCTTCTCGGTTTTTAATGCCGCGACGCTTCCAGTGCCTAATGATATCCGAGTCGGCGGCTTGGGAACATCCACAACCCACCACACAATCATCATTCGTCGAGCCAAGGGAGGTGACGGATCTCATCGGTTTGGGATCGTGGCCTGCCGATCCGACGGCGTGTTTGTGGGGTGGAACCAGACGACGCAAACATGGGTGCCTGGGGCCGGAGATCAAGTCATCCCGGCCGGAAAAGAGTCCACGTTGTGGACATTTGAAGTCTCTGTTGTGGCCAGCGTGTTGACCATCAAGGCGGAGGACGACCAGTCGGTCATTCGGTTTGACACCAGCGCCCAGCCGCTTAACATCAAGATCAACGACAATCAGCGGTGGCTGGTGTTGGGAGACAGTGATCTCTCCGACATGCCGTCTGGCACAACCCAACTCTTTGATTCCGTTGAGACGGATATACCAACAAGCGGGGCCTCCAGCGGGTTCATCCGGTTTCGAGACTCTCTTGGTGCGCGAGCGCGGTTGGGAACGATCAAGGTTATTCCATCTACCCTTATCCAAACCGATCCCGCGCCCATCAGCATTAAAGCACGATCCGCTGATTCGGTGACGGACCTCATCAACGCTTCCTTCAAAGATTCCGGCCAATTTGTTCCGAGTGTGTTTGGAAACGAACTGGATTTGGATGTGGCTCCCGGCTCCTTCGTTGAAGTAGAACTCAGTCTTTTTTCTCAATCGCCCGGGCCGGAGATCCTGTTGCTCTCTTGGGAAATTGAACCGCTGATCGATGACACTCCGCTTATTCTGTCCTTGGACGCCATAACGCCCGACGCGGTGGCGGTTTCCTCTTCCGTTGGCGCGGCGCAACCGGAGAACCAATCCACCGTGCCGAATGTAAAAGACGGTGATCCCAGCACCCAATGGGTGTCCACCACGGGACTCGAAGGGTTTGGAATTTCGTGGTCGCTCACTTTGGGATTCAAGAAGGGGGCGGTTTTCTTTGAGGAAGTCATCGATACCATCATCTTTCGAAACACCAATTTCAAAAAGGTCACGATCACGCTGACTGAGTTGAACTCCAACAATCCTGAAACGGTGTTCTCTGGAGAATTGCTGACGACCGACGCCATCATCACGTTCCCGCCGAAATTGACCGCGCAAATCATCATCGCCATCGAGACAAGCCAATCTCCGAACGAATTGAAAACGCTGGGCGAGATTTACGCGGGGCGGCTTCTCGTCGCGTTGCCCAACTTCACCAGATACGAGCCGAAGCGCGAGCTGGTCGAGTCTGGGACGCTCCGGACATTGGGCGGAAAAATCGTGGCTTTCCGGGGCCGCGACAAGTACATGAGTCGCTGGACCGTGGAGCAAGTTTCTAAGGAACTGAAGGATGTCTTGGAGGAGACGTTCAAGGCGAACGCCTTGGTCACTTTCTGGCCGGAGCCAAAGTTTCGAACGCGTGACATCTTCGACGTCGCTTGGAAATTGGAAGAGATTCCGTTTCCCTACACTGATTTATTCAAGACCGCTGGACACACCATCGAGGCGGAGATGACGGAGGTTTAAACATGGCAAACGAATCAGCAATCAGAGACGGAAACGGTATCCCGACTATTCTCTACGAACAAAACGGAGAGACAAGGCGTGCATCAGATGTAAATCCACTTCCGGTGGTTCTTGCGGCTAATAGCGTCGGCCTACTTACCGCCACATTGGAGAAGGTGGGCAATGGAACAGTCACCCTCGTGACACCATCCGCTGGAAAAAAAGTGGCAGTGCGAGGCGTGATGATCACGCCGGAGCCCGCTTCCGGTTATGAAGCGGACATTCGATTCGCGGTGAGTGGAAAACTTATCCACAAGATTTACCGGAGTGATGAATCGGGCAGTCTTGCCCCCGTCTATATTGATGGAAACGTGAACGAAGCGGTGAACGTAGTTGTGGCCGGGGCCGGCGCAGGGCAGAGATTCTTCTTCGTCATAAATTATCAGGAGAAATAAATTGGAGAAAGAATCCGAAGGTCACGACTATTCCTTGTATCTCGCCGTCGATCAAAAGCTCGACAAGCTGAAAGATCAAGTGAGCGAGCTGTTCCAAAAGGACAACTCTACCAAGGAGCGTATCGATCACCTGTTTAACCGGCTCGATTTCGGCGTCGCCAAAACCGGTCAGGAAAACTCCGCCAAGATCACCGAACTCGCGGTCAAATTAAATGACATCCAGCATGAACTCGCGGCGGAGAAATCAACGGTTATTCATCTGGAGAAAGTGTTGGGCCGTATTATGGCCGGAATCTTCTGGGTGTCGTTTGCGGGAATTATGGGCGGACTTTTGGCAATGGCCTACCAAATTCTGCGGGTCCGGCTTCTGGGAGGATAAATGACAGCTTTCAAACTCAACATTCCAATAGCCAGCGCACGAAAATGGAAGGGCATTTGTTGGCACCATTCGGCATCACCCGACAAGGTGACGCGAGACTGGGACTCAATCATCAAATACCACACCAGCTACCGGATTGATTTCGACATTGTAACCAAGGAAGAATTTGAACGGAGATTAACTGTGCATCAAGGAAAAACGTTTCAGAAACCGTGGAACGCTGTGGGATATCACGGCGGGACGGAGCTGGTGAATGGGAAACCGGTATTTCAGTGGGGACGCCTTCTATCGATGGTGGGAGCCCATGCCGGTGTCGCAGGAGTATCAAACGCCTTCAATGAAAATTTCATCGGGATCTGTTGCATTGGGAATTACGACGCCATCTCACCTCTGCCAGAACTCTGGGAATTCAACCTCAATGTTACCCGCGCCCTAATGGCCGCATTCAAAATTCCCAAAGAGCAGGTCATCGGCCATCGTGAGGTGTTTGACCGGTTAAAAATTCCAAGACAAAAGTCGTGCCCAGGAAATTCATGGAATCTCCAAATTTTCCGAGCCGAGTTATAGAGGAGGAAACATCAGATGGAACCAACAAGTATGATCGCGTTGATCACGGGATTAATTCCATTCGTGACCGCGGCAGCAAAAAAAATCCTGAAGACCGAGCAGTGGGGTGATAAAGCGCATGGGTGGAACGCTCTTTTACCCATTTTGATTGGAATCGCTTCAGCCGGCTTATTCGCTCGATCTCAAGGACACGATTGGCTCACGTCTTTGGCGATCGGACTCGGGTCGGGAGGAGCGGCATCGAGCATGCGGGATATTGATAAAAATTTGACGGGACTTTTCTCGGCTATCGGCTCTTTGCTGAAAAAGAATCGCGCCGCGTGAGTGCCATCACATTCCCTGAGATTGGATGGGAATCTCAACCACAGGTCGCAGCGCTTCCAGTTGGGTTCGATACCTGACGACAACGTTGTCATAGAGGTCAGGGTGATTGGGCGCTTCGACCGTTAAAACGAAAGCATACGCGATTGGTTTGGGGTCTTTCGCTGGCCTGCCCCCCGTTCTCGCCATGTAATGGACATCGAACACGGGATCGTCAAGACTCGCTCCTCTCATTCTCTTCTGCCCATGCAAGGTGGATTCCCATTTGAAAGCGCTCCGGCGTAACGCGCTTTCTGTCATGTATTGATCGTCCGGCCTAAAAAAAGACGTGGTTTTTGGTTGTTCTTGCTCCGGACGGGACCGAACTTTTGAATGCGGCCGGAAAGTAACTTCAAGACCGCTCCGGCTGTAATGGAAGGGATGCTCTGGATCGGTTTCGGTGGCGTAACACAGAGTGGCTTTGATTGTCACATTGCCTTTCAGGGTTTCCTTCGGCAGCGGCACGGGGATCCGGAGATATTTTTTGGGTGGGAGTTCACCTTGATAGAGAATTTTTATCGTGCCCGGGGGACACTTCATATAAGCATCGAGTGAAGCCGGAATCCTTCCCCATCCAACCTCGATCTTATCGTGACCGAGCGAGTCGCTGTGATGGACAAGCAAGGCTTTAAGTACGAGCGGTTTAAGGTCGCCCCCGTATTGAGATCTTAAGCCCAAAGCGATACGCAAAGCGGCGGGCGACGAGTAGCTGGTCCCTCCCGCTGGAAATGTCGACGCTGGATTCTGCGGATCGATGACCCAAAAAGGTTCCGCGTCCGCCCCCCCAAACGCAACCACATCCGGCTTGAAGTAACCAGGTGTTCGTCCAGGCCCAATGGAACTATAAGGAGCCCGCCGCCATATTCTCGACAATGAATCGGCGGCGCCGACCGAAACGGCATTCACACAATCCGCAGGGATCTGAATGCGGGCGTTGCCGGAGGGCCTGTCTTTGTCTCCATCGTTGCCAACGGCCACTGTCAAGAAAATTTTCCCATCCGAGAGCACTTGGTCAATCACCGATGTCCACGGATCGACATGGTTGTCTTCGATAGGAAGACGTGGTCCGAGGCTTAGGTTGGCGAATTCATACCGCTTGGATTCAAGGACGGAAATCACGCGAGCGAGAACATCGTAAATGAAATCTCCCTGGTCGTTTTTTCCGAGAACGCAGTAATGATCCAATCGTGAGAACGGAAAGGAAACCGGAGCGTCCTTCTGAAGCGGACCAAAGAGCACGGCCGAGGTGACGGTAAGGCCGTGCTTGAGTCCATCCTCATCCTCCTCGGTTACGCCAGGAGCCTTTTCGTAGTGAACCCAACGACTCAGATTTGCATTGCTGGGTATTCCTCCGTCCATAACAACTGTGTGGATATCCGGATTTATAGGGCCTCCCTCAGGAGAATCAAAAGGGAAAGGCTCGGTCTTCGTGGCCATGCGAAGCAACGGAAGGAAGCTCCGCAGAGACGGCATCTTTCGGAGAACTCGTAAGAAGGAATAGGAGATGATTTTTGGAATCAATGATTGAGGCGCTCGAAGCGGAATAAAGCACAAGCCGCCAACGAAAAGCTTCTTTTCAGAATACTTGGCCTCGATCCCCAGGCCGGAGAGAAATTTGAAAAAACCTTCCACAATGTAACGCGATTCAGCGTTCTTGGAAGCGTGGAGAACAATTTCAAGGAGCGGTACTTCCTCCTTGGAATCAAAAGGAACAAATTTGTCTTCCGGCTTGATGGGTTGAATCCTCTCGATCCGGATCAGGTCTTGAGCTTCCGTGGATCGAGGATTCCATTTGTCTTGCCGTTCCGCTAACCGCTGAATGGCACTTCGCTGTCCTGCCACAAATAACTCAACGGTCGGAACTTCTCCTGACGTTTTTTTGCCCACCGTTTTCTCAGGAGAAATCATCTTCCGTTGACTTCCTACTACTCGCAAGTTTAAGGCGCGAAGAAGATTGACTGGGAAATAAGACTTGGCCAGGTAAGAAGGATGAAGCGTGAGACCGATGACGGTTTCATCGTTGGGGCAGGTGTCCGCTGGCAGAGCGAAAACGGTTTCGACGACTTTTTTTATCTGAGGGCGAAGGCGGTCTTTGGCCTCGGCGAAGGAATAGGGATGAACTTTCTCACCAGCGCCGCGAGGAATACTGACCGGTTTGGTAAGCCGTTCCCCATGAGCCAGGATGTAATTGGCCCGGGTAGCCGGAGATTGGGCTGAAGCTAGATCGTCTTTCTTATTGTGTCTCGGCTTACGCCTGTCCATTCATGAGCTCGTCTTTGAGAGTAGCCCAACTCGATCAGGCGTTGGGCGATATTAACACGGGTCTTATTCCTGAGTTGTTGTGTTTTGCTTTTAACAAATTCCGTGATCAGGTCTTGATGCGACGATTGACTAATAATTGCTCGACGGCGAATGGTGAGCAACTCTCGTTCTATTTCCGCGAATGACGATCCCGCCAAAAGCAGGCGCAAAATATCAATCCACTCCTGGGACAATTCAGAGTCAGCGCCAAAAACATTCTTTATTTTTTCGCCTACTTGTTCTTCCGTTGGCATGGGAAACTCGACGAGAAGATCAAACCGCCGCCAGACAGCGGGATCAAGTAGGTTGGAATGATTGGTGGCCGCGATGAGAATTCCGGTTGATGGCCAGTCATCTATCTCTTGGAGAAGAACCGTCACAAGGCGTTTTAACTCGCCCACCTCTACGGCGTCGTCGCGCCGTTTCGCAATCGCATCGAATTCATCCAGGAGAAGAATTGCACGGCTCCCCTTGGCGTAGTCGATCACGTTCCGCACGTTGGCCCCAGTGCGCCCCAAAAAACTGCTCATGACAGCGGACAAATCAAGAATCAACAGAGGAAGTTGGAGTTTGTTGGCGAGCCAGCGGGCCGCTAAAGATTTTCCAACGCCCGGCTCTCCTGTAAAAAGCAAAGACCGGCTGGGCTGAATGCCGGCCCGGATCAAATTCGATTCTTGCTCGCGTTCCTGAATGATCTGTTCTAGGTTGCTCCGTACACTGGGAGCCCAAATCGGCTCTTGATCGATCACCGCAGGATATTCCTGTCGTAAGAGTTGAAGCCGCGAATCCATATCCACGGGAAGAGCGGGAAACGTCTCGTTGCGAAGCGGAGAGTTCTTGGTAGGCGAGTCTTGAAGAAGCCGCGTCAGCTTTTTTGAGGCATCGACGGACAATCCATTGTTATGGATGAGTCGGCGGATAAAAAGTTCAATATCTTGCCGCCGTCCACTGAGCGCCAACCGGGCCAATTGGACTAAACTAGAATCCAACTGTGTTTTTTCTTCCACTTGATTCACCGTCATGATAACGAGGATTTTAGACGGTTTTGGACTACTTGTAAAACTGTTTGTGAAATTAGTCCATCATTCCGCAGTTCTGCATTCAGGAGAATCGTGGGTGGCTTTTGCGGCAGGTTTCTCTCAGAAGTTTCGCGCTCACGTGAGTATATTTTTGCAGGGTATCCAGTCGCTCGTGCCCCATTAAAACCTGAATTGTTCTCAACGAGGCGCCGCCCTCCAAAAGGGCCGTGGCATAGCTATGCCTCAGTTGGTGTGGAGAGATTCTTGCCTTGATGCCTTTCTGGTTGGCCTTCCCTCGCAAAAGCCACCAGAATCCCGCCCGTGTTAGCCTTTTTCCCCTCGAATTAACAAACAAAGGCCCGTCCTCATTGGGGTATCGCGACTTCCTGGCTTCAAGATAAATGGCCAAAGCTTCGATGGCTTTGGTGCCCACCGGAATGATTCGCTCCTTGGACCCCTTTCCCAAAACTCGGACCCACCCTTCGGTCAAATTGATTTGGTTGACATTGAGGCCAGTCAGTTCGGTAACTCGCATGCCCGTCCCGAAGGCAAGTTCGAGCATGGCGTGGTTACGAATGACCGTGAACTTTTGACTGGGAGCAGACTCCAACAATTTTTCCATATCGTTCGCGTTGATGGGCTGCGGAATCCGCTGCTTGAATTTTGGCAGCCGGAATTCGCTTGTCGGGTCGGATGACGCGTGGCCCCGGCCTTTGAGGAAGCGGTGGAACTGCCGTATCGTCACCGCAGAGATGAAAAGGGAGGCGGATTTAAGCCCCAGGTTCTTTCGTTGTTCTTGAAACGCCATGACGTCATCGTGCGTCGCGGACTCAACGCTTTGACGGTTCTGGTCGAGGAAGTTTAGATAGGCGAGAAGTTGATGGCGGTACGTGATCTCCGTAGATTTTGACAACCCGCGCTCCACGCGGAGATGGGTGAGAAACCGGGCCAAGAGAGCCGCGTTAACCGTCATAATTTCACGGAAAACACCACCGCGCCGGAGGCGGATTTGAATTCGACTGTTTTGGCCTTCTTCATGCTGTCGGCCGAGGCCATGTTCTTGATCGCCTCGGCCACGTTGACGGCGGTCATGCGTCGGTGCGCCTCCATCGCCGCCTCGTTATGGTCTGCGAAGATGGTGACGTTGTCGTCCGAGGTCAACCCTCCTTTGAATTGGCGCTCCAGCCCATCTATGGTCGTCTCAAACAGGATGTCGCTCAATTCGCTGGTCGATTTGGCGTCGACCACTACCCAAAACTTGTCGCCTTGGTTAATTCGCATGGGCAACCTCCTTCGGCTTGATAACGCATACGTGTTTCGTATCGTCCTTCTCGATCTTCCACCCTTTGCGGGAAAAAGAAACCATGCGGGCGCGCACGTTGGCCTCGACATCTTTTCCTTTCACGAGATCGGGCGCGTTTTTAATCGCGAGTTCCGCAATTTCCTTTACGGTCTTTCCGCCCGCGAAGAGCATGGGGTCAATGGTAGCGGAGAGCGATTCTTTGCTCGGCTTTCGACCGCCTTTGCCCTGACCGCCACCACTGGCGCGGATAAGAATCTTTGCCTCCTTGTTGACCTCCGCGTCCCGATAGGGCTTCAACTCGTAGTTTTTAACGACGTCGATTTCATTTTCGGATCCGCTGATTTTTAGGGTTACTTTGTCGCCCTTGTGGCCGACTACCGTGACAGGTGTTCCTTTTTTTGACAGGTACTTCTGACCTACTTTTGCGTCGATGGCGTTCATGTTAGCGTCCTCCTTTTTTTGTTGTGACTGTTTTCTTGAAAACGGCGAAGTTCACGCCTTCGCATTTTGGGCCTTCGATTTTTCGGATGATCCGGCGTAAATGCGCGATCCATTCCTTGTCTTGCCCGCGCTGATCCTCCGGCCCGAGCTGGCCGGATTCAATCATGCCGATCTTTGATCCGAGCGCCTCAACAATTTCTACCCAGTCGTCCACTTTGAATTTGATGGTGTTCTGCATACCCTTAAATGCCTCCTAATCTCGCCCACGTTGCGCCGTTCGTGTAACCCGTTGCCCCGTTTGGGTTATTTTTCCGCTTTGTCCGGACCCAAGTACAGCGAGTTCGCGAATCAATCAAGGGCTTTTGTCGTCAAACTAGCCCAATAACTCAAATCGATTCCGACTCCTCGAAATTTGGCGAATCAATTTATGGATTGTTTGATCGGGGAAGGACTACCTTCTTCAAGCGACGAAACCAACACAAAAGGAGGACGTTTCAGATGCTCTTTATAGGGGTAACAAGTAAAATGAATTTATCGTGAATAAAGTTCTTCGTAATCAATTCCTCTTTTCAATTGTCGTGGTGGGCTTATGCACGGCTGTCTCATTCGCGATGTTTCCGTTTTTCGAACTTACCAACCTCGTCATGATTTATTTATTGGGAACACTTGTCGTCGCGACGAGAGGTGGGCGGGGACCATCAGCCCTTTGCGCCACACTTGGTGTTCTTTGCTTCGATTTTTTCTTCGTTCCGCCGCGTTTTTCGTTTGCGGTATCGGATGCCCAATATATCTGGACTTTTATCGTCATGTTTATCGCCGCGATGGTGATTAGTCATTTAACAATTCGCCTGAGATCAGAGGCGGAAGCCGCCCGGCAAGGTCAGTCGAGAATGACTTTGATGCATGCGTTCACTCAACAGCTTGCCAAAGCGCGAGGATTGGAGGATGTTTTGAGTATGGCGGTTCGTCAAATCTCAGAAGTATTTAATTCTGATGTCGTTATATTCCTTCCAAACTCGAATGATCGTTTGGTGGCAAATGCAGACTCGGGTAAAAATATCCCAACGGAAAAAGAGATTGGCATCGCTCAATGGGCTTATGACCAAGAGCAACCCGCAGGATTGGGCACTCAATCCGTCCCATCAGAAAATTCCTTGTATGTTCCGCTCGTGGGAGCGGAAGGTTCGGTTGGAGTCATGAGCATCAGTCCGCGTGTAAAAGATCAAACGATGGTAAAAGAGCAAAGGCTATTGCTCGATTCTTTTGCCCATCAGATCGCGCTCGCCTTGGAAGTCGACAAATTGCAGGAGAACGCTAAAAAAGTCGAGGTCGAAGTGGAAACAGAGCGGCTTCGGAGTTCTCTCTTAAGTTCAGTCTCACATGATCTTCGGACCCCGCTGACAGCAATAGTGGGGTCGGCCAGCACCCTCATAGGAAACGAAGAGATGCGGAAAGGCCCCAAGGGTTTGGAACTATTGGAAACAATTCAATCGGAAGCAGAGCGCCTTTCAAAGTTGGTGCAGAATCTGTTGGAGGCAACCCGCCTTGAATCGGGAGCCGTGCAAATAAAAAAGGAGCTTTATCCGTTGGAAGAGATTGTCGGAAGCGCGTTAGGCCGGCTCGAGAAATCTCTCCAAGATCGAAAGGTTGATGTAAAACTACCTCAGGATTTGCCTGCCGTGCCGCTCGATGGAATGTTGATCGAGCAGGTATTTATTAATTTGTTGGAGAACGCCATTCGCCATACTCCTGTCAAAAGCGCGATTGATATAGGCGCCACGCTGCAGCAGGGAATGGTAAGCGTAACTGTCGCTGATCGGGGATCTGGATTAAATGAATCTGATGTCGAACGTGTGTTTGAGAAATTTTTCCATGCGCGCTCCTCTTCCGGTGCGGGTTTGGGATTGGCGATTTGCCGGGCCATCGTGTCGGCGCACGGCGGAAAAATATGGGCGGAGAATAGGATGGGAGGCGGGGCCATGTTCCGTTTCACACTTCCTATGAGTGAAAATGGACACTGAACGAACACTTCTCATAATTGAAGATGAACCCGCGATCCTTCAGTTCTTACGCACGTCGTTGGAGAAAACAGGTTGGAACATTATTGAGGCGACGACGGGCCGTATGGGTCTTGAATCTGCCGCTTCAAAAAAACCTCATGTCATCCTGCTTGATCTTGGATTACCAGATCAAGATGGGCTGGTCGTCTTGAAATCGTTGCGCCAATGGACTTCGGCTCCCGTCATTATCATTTCGGCTCGAGGGAAAGAGAACGACAAAATTGCCGGTTTAGACGCTGGTGCCGATGATTATTTGACCAAGCCTTTCAGTGTGGGCGAACTCATGGCGAGACTTCGCGTGGCCGTTCGTCATATTGACAGAGGCCCAAACGATTCACCGCCAGTGTATGAACGTGAAGGGCTGAAGGTCGATTTGGTGGCCAGAAAAGTGTGGGTTAGAAAAAAGGAAACTCATCTTTCGCCGAAGCAATATGACGTTCTTTCAGTCCTTGTCCGTAATGCAGGTCGCGTGGTAAGCCAAAAAATGTTGATTAAAGAAGTATGGGGAAACGATGCTACCGCCACGCCAGAAACCGCGCGGATATTTGTCCACCAGCTACGCCAGAAAATCGAACCCGACCCTGTTAGGCCCAAATGCCTGAAAACGGAGCCTGGTGTCGGTTATCGTCTGGAAGCCCCAGAAGATTAATTGTTTTTTCCCGCCCAGCACCCTCCTCGTCTTAACGAAATCTTAACGGCGTGACAATGGCTCCTAAACGGGGAGCTGAGTTATCTTGTACTCATGAAAAGAATTATTTCGTTTCTATTCATCGTGGGAACCTTCACAGTTGCGCGAACAGTTTTTGCGGTTTGGCCTCCATCGACACTGATCGAAAAAGAGGAGCCTCGAACGCAAGAACACCAACTCTCTCCACGAGTTGATCAGGTTATGCAGAAACTTGAAGCGAATGCGGACCGCTTGGCTCGCGTTTTGAGCAATTTAGAACGAGATGAGGAACGGTTAAAACACTTAGTCGAGAAGAAGGAAACCGAAGAGCGAATCTCACCCGAAAAGGAGAATCAAGATGGACATCGTTTACATTAGCCTTATTCTTGGGTTGGGCGTTTTGTCCGTGGGGCTCATATTGCTCTTCGAAAAGATTTAAGGAGATTATTTCTATGACTCTTATTTATTGGATCGGGGCTGTCACGTCATTTCTAATTCTGATTTACCTTTTCGTGGCGTTGCTTAAGCCGGAGGTCTTCTGACGAACTCAAATAATTTGATTCAGTGCGCCGTTTATCTTGGCGTTCTGATTCTACTGGTCAAGCCTGTTGGGCTTTACATGGCCAAGGTTTACGAAGGCCAGCCAATGTGGATCGATAAGATTCTTGGTCCCATCGAACGACTTATTTACCGGTTATCAGGTGTTCGCAGAGAAGAGATGAATTGGAAAACCTATGCCTTCGCAATGATGATCTTCAACTTTGCAGGACTTTTAATTGTCTATTTGCTTCAACGGGTTCAGCAGCATTTGCCTTTGAACCCGATGGCCATGGGTCCTGTAACGCCGGATTCCGCCTTCAATACAGCTGTGAGTTTTGCCACGAACACCAACTGGCAAGGATACGGCGGCGAAACAACCATGAGCTATCTCACACAAATGCTGGGTTTGACTGTGCAGAACTTTGTTTCAGCGGCCAGCGGTATGGCGGTTCTGGTTGCTTTGATTCGTGGATTCGTCCGGCGTGAAGCGAAGGTCATCGGAAATTTCTGGGTGGACATGGTTCGAAGCACAATCTACATCCTGATGCCCATGTCACTTTTACTAGCGATGGGATTGGTTTCGCAGGGCGTGGTGCAGACATTTCGGCCCAGTCAAACAGTCGCGCTTCTTCAACCTTTTATGGATAGCAATGGAAAACCAATCAGCGAACAGACGTTGGCTGTAGGGCCGGCCGCTTCCCAAATCGCTATTAAGCAACTGGGAACCAATGGGGGTGGTTACTTCAATGTCAATTCGGCCCATCCATTTGAGAATCCCACACCGCTTTCAAATTTCCTCCAGTCGCTTTCGATCCTATTGATCGCTGCAGCGCTGTGCTACACGTTCGGCGTTATGGTCAAGGACACTCGACAAGGGTGGGCTCTTGAGGCAGTCATGCTGGTCCTCTTTGTGCCGGCGTTATGGCTCTGTGTTGCTCAGGAACAATCTGGAAATCCTCTGCTTGCCAAATTAGATGTCGATCAGGCTGCATCGGCGCTCCAGTCGGGCGGAAACATGGAAGGCAAGGAAGTCCGCTATGGGATCGTAAGTTCGGCGATTTGGGCGACGGCAACAACCGCCGCTTCCAATGGCTCCGTGAATTCCATGCACGATTCCTATACGCCGTTGGGTGGACTCGTTCCAATGATCTTGATGCAGCTCGGAGAAGTTGTCTTCGGAGGTGTCGGATCAGGACTTTACGGGATGCTTCTATTTGCGGTCATTGCGGTTTTTATCGCCGGGCTCATGGTCGGCCGCACGCCGGAGTATTTGGGCAAGAAAATCGAAGCCTATGAAATGAAGATGGCATCCATTGGTATTTTGGTGCCGTGTCTTCTCGTCCTTGGAGGAACCGCAATTGCGGTCGTTTCACCAGCGGGCAAGGCCACGATTTTTAATCCCGGAGCGCATGGATTTAGCGAAGTGCTTTATGCTTTTTCTTCGGCGGGTAATAACAACGGAAGCGCTTTTGCTGGACTCGGAGCCAACACGCCTTTCTATAACCTATGGCTGGGACTCGCGATGTTTTTTTCGCGCTATTGGATCGCCATTCCTGTGTTGGCGATGGCAGGGTCGCTGGCCAAGAAAAAAGTTGTGCCGCCAAGCTCCGGGACATTGCCGACTCATACGCCGCTTTTTGTTTTCTTTCTGGCTTCGGTGATTCTCATTGTGGGAGCCCTAACCTTTTTTCCGGCTCTCGCTCTGGGGCCGATCGTGGAGTATTTATCATGAGAAAAACACACAAGCTTTTTGATTCATCTGTCGTCGGACCGGCTTTTCTGGAATCTCTCAGGAAACTGAATCCAAAACATCAAATAAAGAATCCTGTGATGTTCGTCGTCTGGGTTGGAAGCATGCTGACCACGGGATTGTTTGTTCAAGCGTTAACCGGAAGCGGTGAGGCGCCTGCGGGATTTATTTTGTCTATCTCCTTATGGCTATGGTTCACGGTTCTATTTGCGAATTTTGCGGAGGCGATGGCGGAAGGAAGAGGAAAAGCGCAGGCCGCAAACCTTAGGAAAGCGCGCCAAGACACACCTGCGAAAAAATTACTGAACGGCAAAAGAGGATCAAATAAACCGGTCGTTGTGTCGGCCTCCACATTGCGAGCTGGAGACGTTGTTCTGGTTGAAGCCGGCGATATCATCCCGATGGACGGAGAGATTATTGAAGGGGTGGCTTCAGTCAATGAAGCGGCCATTACTGGCGAGTCCGCGCCAGTCATCCGGGAAGCGGGTGGTGACCGGAGCGCAGTCACGGGAGGAACACAAGTTCTCTCTGATTGGCTGGTCGTAAAGATTACATCCAATCCAGGAGAGACGTTTCTTGACCGGATGATCAATATGGTGGAGGGAGCGAAACGTCAAAAAACTCCAAACGAGATCGCTCTCAACATTCTCTTGGCTGGCATGACGATCATTTTTCTTTTTGCGACCGTCACGTTGCTTCCTTTTTCGATTTATAGCGTCAGCGCGGCTGGAACAGGATCGCCTGTGACTGTGACCGTGCTTGTGGCGCTCTTGGTTTGCCTGATTCCAACGACAATTGGAGGGTTGCTCCCGGCCATCGGCATTGCGGGAATGGACCGGATGATTCAGGCCAATGTGATCGCGATGTCGGGACGCGCCGTCGAGGCGGCTGGAGACGTTGATGTTCTTCTCTTGGACAAGACCGGCACCATTACCCTTGGAAATCGGCAAGCGGTGGCGTTCGTCGCTTCCGATGGAATAGCGCCAGAAATATTGGCGGACGCCGCCCAGATTTCCTCTTTATCCGATGAAACGCCGGAGGGACGGAGCATTGTTGTCCTCGCAAAGGAGAAATACGGCATTCGGGAGCGGCAGGTTCATGAAATAGGAGCAAATTTTATTCCATTCACCGCGCAGACGCGCATGAGCGGTGTGGACCTAAGCGACGGTCGCCACATTCGCAAAGGAGCGGCGGATGCCGTTGAGGCATATGTGAAGGAACAAGGCGGTGACTATCCCGCCAGTGTAAAAGTGGCAGTAGAAACGATTGCGAAGTCGGGTGGAACGCCTCTCCTTGTGGCGGATCGCGACAAAGTTCTTGGCGTGATTCACTTGAAAGACATCGTCAAGGGAGGAATCAAGGAACGCTTTGTGGAACTTCGCCGTATGGGGATCAAGACCATCATGATTACTGGCGATAACCCTTTAACCGCCGCCGCCATCGCGGCGGAAGCCGGAGTCGACGATTTTCTGGCTCAGGCCACACCGGAAACAAAATTGAAATTGATTCGCGACACGCAAAGCGGTGGCCGCCTGGTCGCCATGACAGGAGATGGAACCAACGACGCGCCGGCCCTCGCTCAAGCCGATGTTGCGGTCGCGATGAATACCGGAACGCAAGCAGCCAAAGAAGCGGGAAATCTGGTTGACCTCGATTCCAATCCGACGAAGCTCATCGAAATCGTGGAAATTGGCAAACAGCTCTTGATCACGCGTGGCGCTTTGACGACATTCAGCATCTCCAATGATGTCTCAAAGTATTTTGCGATCATCCCTGCGGCATTTGTTGGGATTTACCCCGCTCTTGGCGCACTCAACATTATGCACCTTGCTACGCCGACGAGCGCCATTCTCTCCGCTGTGATATTTAATGCGATCATCATTGTTCTGCTCATCCCGTTATCTCTGCAAGGAGTGAAGTATCGGGCATTGGGCGCAAGCCGTTTGCTTCGTGACCATATTCTGATTTATGGCATCGGCGGATTGATTGCGCCTTTTATCGGCATCAAGGCGATTGATCTATTGCTTGTCGCGATGGGTTTGGCATAAGCCCTGTTCAGGGCAAGGAGGCTTAGATGTATATTGAACAACTCATAATTTCTGTTCGCACACTCGTCGTTCTTTCGGTTCTCACTGGAGTCGTGTATCCGTTTGCTGTGACGGGGCTGGCGCAAGCACTTTTCCCGCATGAGGCGAATGGAAGTCTTATTTTGAAAGACGGGAAAGCAGTCGGTTCAGAACTCATTGGCCAATCCTTTGATGATCCCAAGTATTTTTGGGGACGGCTGTCGGCGACGGGACCGGTTCCTTACAATGGAGCTGCGTCGTCAGGGTCGAACTTGGGCCCGCTTAATCCCGCGCTTATTAAATCCGTACAGGACCGCATTGATGCGTTGCGAAAGAATGACCCGGAAAATAGAGAAAAGATTCCGGTCGACCTGATCACGGCGTCGGCCAGCGGGTTGGATCCTCATATCACACCAGCCACTGCCCAATATCAGTTAAAGCGAATTGCACGCGTTCGTGGACTTCCTGAGGCGGTTGTCGAGTCATTGATTCAGAAAAACACCCAAGGCCGTTTCCTAGGGCTTCTTGGCGAGCCCCGCGTGAATGTTCTGAAGTTGAATCTTAATTTGGATGAGGACTCTCATGGATCAAAGACCTAATCCAGATCAACTTCTCAAACACGTCCAGGCCGACGAGGAAATCGCTGGTCGAGGCCAGCTGAAGTTGTTTTTCGGCGCGAGTCCTGGCGTCGGCAAGACCTATGCCATGTTGGAAGCCGCCCGGCAGCGAAAAAAAGAAGGGTGGGATGTGGTCATCGGCCTCGCCGAAACGCACGGCAGAACAGAAACCGAAGCGCTTCTCGAAGGGTTCGAGATTTTGCCTCGCAAGGAGATCTCCTACAAAGGCGTTGTCTTAAAGGAATTCGATTTAGACGGCGCGTTGACGCGCCACCCACGCTTGATCGTGGTAGATGAGCTGGCTCACACGAATGCCGAAGGGCTACGTCATGCGAAACGCTGGCAAGATGTCGAAGAATTGTTGGATGCAGGGGTCGACGTTTATACCACGCTCAACGTCCAGCATTGGGAGACATTGAATGATGTGGTAGCCCAAATTACGGGTGTGACGGTTCGAGAAACGGTCCCTGATACCTTTCTTCAACGCGTTCACGAACTAGAGCTTGTGGATTTAGCACCCGAGGATCTTCTTACTCGACTAAGAGAAGGAAAAGTCTACAAGAATGAATTGGCGGGTAGAGCGGCAGAAAACTTCTTTCAACCAGGAAACCTTATCGCGCTCCGCGAACTCGCGCTGCGACATACAGCTGAACGAGTCGACGCGCAGATGCAAGCGTTCAAGGAGCGTCATTCTATTTCTGACGTGTGGCAGGTGGGTGAAAGGCTTCTTGTCGGTGTCAGTGCGAGCCCAATGTCGGCTCGGCTGATAAGGGCGGCAAGTCGTATGGCAACGCGGCTTCGAGCGGAATGGATTGCCGTTCTTGTGGAAACACCTGCTTACTTGCAGCTTTCCACTGATGAACGCGCTCGGGCTGTCAATAATTTGAGGATGGCGGAAAAACTGGGAGCAGAAACCGTGACTTTGTCTGGAAATGACATCACGGACGAAATTATTTCTTTCGCACGATCCAGAAACGTTACCAGGATCATATTGGGGAAACCAGCCAATCCAAGGTGGAAGGAATGGTTATTTGGATCAATTGTCAACGATATGGCCCGGCGTTGCGGGAATATCGACCTACATATCATTAGTGGAGTTGGACCGGAGTTTAGTGATCGAAGACCCGTCGCGACTGCAACTCCATCTGATTGGGCCGGTGTTGGACAAGCAACTGCGGTGGTTGGTCTTGCGACGTTGGTTTGTTGGCCACTTTTTCACACCCTGCCACTGGTCAATATCGTCATGATCTATTTGCTCGGCATCATGTTCGCGTCTTATCGTTTTGGTCGAAAGGCTTCTATCCTCGCGTCAGTTTTAAGTGTTTTGGCCTTTGATTTTTTCTTTGTGCCGCCCTATTTGACCTTTGCCGTCTCCGATACCCAGTATGTTCTGACCTTCGTCATAATGTTGGGCACAGGACTTCTTATTAGCACGATCACGGGCCGTCTCCGTCAACAAACCGAGGCCTCACGAGAACGGGCGGAGCGGATGCGTGTCCTTTATAAATTGAGCCGTGAGCTATCCGAAACCCCCAACATCCAACAAATGTTTGAGACAGCTCGAACTCGGTTAGAAGAGTTCTATGGGCTACCGATTCTCATCCTGACCACGGGATCGCAGGGCGACTTGGAGGTGAAGGCTGGAGATCCGACTCGCTTTGAATGGAATGAAAACGAACTATCCGTGGCAAGATGGGTCCTTGATCGGGTTCAGATAGCCGGGGCAGGAAGCGACACTCTTTCGGGATCTCGCGGGCTATATTTGCCGATGAAAGGCATTAAAACCACAACGGGCGTTCTCGGCATCCGACCAAAAGATGCAAAAGTGTTTATGGATCCGGAGAGGCTTCAACTACTGGAGACCTTCGCCTCAGAAATCGGCGCGGCCCTCGAAAGCACACGGATGAGCGAGGAAATTGGTCGCGCCGAAATGCAAATGGAAATGCAAGCGATCAAAAATCCTGCGTCCGATGCGCGAGTTCGAGTCGGAGATTTTCTCGCAAAGGAGCGGATAGTGATCCTTCAGAGCGGGCTTTCCAAGGATCAGATTCTCCAGGAGTTGTTAAGGCGACTGAGTCTGCCGAACCCGTCTCAGGCTATGCAATCTGTCTTAAGTCGTGAAAAGGCAGGTCCAACGCTGATCGGTGAGTCTGTGGCTATTCCTCACGCTCGTGTGGCAGGTTTAAAACACTTGCAGGTCGCTCTGGGAATCACGGCTGAGAATCCATTGCATGTATGGCTTCTTTTTATAAGTCCAGCCGAAGATCCGAAGCTCCACTTAAACTTTTTGGCGAGCGTTTCATCTTTTTTCCAAGAGCCAAAGCGTATCGATGCTCTGCTTGATTTGAAATCTCCGAAGGCTGTTCTCGACTACATCAGGCAAAGCGAGATTCCCGCATCGATGAGTTGACGCAAATAGTAATCTGAGTGCGATGCGGTTCGGACTAAGATTATTTCTCGTAGTTTCATTGCTCATTCCATCCGGCCCAGTAAACGCCTTCTCTCAAAAACCTTCTGAAGATTGCGTTATCTGCGGCCACGCTTGTTGCTGCCCAGAGATGTGCAAGCCAATGATTAAAAAAATGAAGGAGGACGCGGCATCTCATTGCGGCGTTCCCGCCAAACGCCCGAAAGCTTCAAATGGTTGTGAGCAACCACTTTCGGTTTGTAGTCTTACTCCAAAAGATCCGGTTTCCGCTTTGGCATTCCAGGAGCGGTCCCTGATAAGTAGGCCGACATCATGGATTATTGGATCTCTTTGCCCCGACGATCCGGGCCTATCAAGTCTTATTTTCCATGCTTCGCAACTCAATTTGCCTTCCCCCATTCGAGAAGTCTTAACTCCTCCTCCCGAAATCGTTCTCTCCTAACGTTTCTTCCAGATCATTTCTTGATTAAGACCTGAGAACCGTGTTCTTGGTTTTCTGGCCTATAGCGATCCGCCTTATTCCCATAAGGCGGGTCATGTCCATTTTTTCATTAGGAGAAAATATGCCTAGTCACAGAATCTATGCGGCTTTTGCCCAGCGTTTGAAGCGCTTGGCTGGAGTCATGTCAGTTATTGTCTTTGCGGCGGTTTGTATGAGAGCCGCTGATAGTCCCATTGAAATACCCGAGGTGGTCGTTGAAGCCCAAGGATTGTCTTCCGATACCGTTCCTTCCCTTCAGCAGAAGTCCAACCAAGTCAACAAAGTCATGGGCGGTGCGAGTGTGGTCGATGCGGATAATACTCGCAAAGGCCGGGCATCAACCGTGGCCGATTCACTGAAACTGGTCCCCGGCGTGTACGCGCAGCCTAGATTTGGCGCAGAAGAAGCCCGTCTTTCCATTCGAGGTTCCGGCCTGCAACGCACGTTTCATGGTCGCGGGATCAAAGTCTTGCAAGACGGTGCTCCCATTAACTTGGCGGACGGAGGTTTTGATTTTCAGGCCTTGGATCCACTCTCCGTGCGATACATTGAGGTTTACCGTGGCGCTAATGCGCTTGAATTCGGAGCGGCCAACTTGGGTGGCGCGATCAACTATGTGAGTCGGACCGGCCGCACATCCTCGCCGTTTCAAGCGAGATACGAAGGCGGCAGTTATCAATACCATCGGGGACAGTTGAGTTCCGGACGCGTCATAGGAGACAGCGATTACTACGGATCCTTGTCGGAGTTCTATCAGGACGGCTTTCGAGAACACAGCCGGCAGAACACCCAGCGTTTCTTTGGGAACTTTGGCCATCGCTTCTCGGGAAACACAGAGAATCGGACGTACCTGACCTATGTCCGAACCGACTCTGAATTGCCAGGGAGCTTGACCAAAGCCCAGATGAATAGAGATCCGCGCCAAGCCAATGCCGCAAATATCTCTGGCGATCAGAAGCGGGACTTCAACTTGTTCCGTCTCGCCAACAAGACGACGTTTGCTGGGAATGGTCAACGTTTTGACTTGAGCGGTTATTATTCCTGGAAACATCTCGATCACCCGATCTTTCAGGTGATTGATCAACTTACCAACGACGCCGGTGTCACCGCCGCCTACACCAACGTCAACGAATGGTTGGGTCGTCGCAACCGGTTCATGGCCGGCATCACGCCGTCGGTTGGTGTTACGCGCGACCAACGCTATGTCAACGTATCGGGGGGGCGCGGAGCGCAGACCGGCGATTCCGACCAAACGTCAACCAACGCCGAGGCGTTTGTGGAGAATCAAATCTACGTGACAAAGGCCTTGGCTATTGGCGTCGGTGCGCAAGCCGCTTATGCGGAACGAAAAAACGAAGACAACATGCCTGTGACCCCAAGCGATAAAGACAACAGCGATACGCAAACCTACAGTGGCTTCAGCCCAAAAATCGGGGCCCGCTATGAATTCAACTCCAGAGATCAAATCTATACCAATATCGCCCGAAGTTTTGAGCCGCCCTCGTTCGGCGAGTTGGTAGGAAACAACGTGAACGGCGGGCTGGTGAAGTTGGACGCGCAGACCGCGACCACGTTTGAGGTGGGCACGAGAGGGCAGAGAAACATAGCCAGGTGGGATGTTTCCGTTTATCACGCATTGGTCAAAGATGAGCTGCTCAGTTTGACAGATGCCGCCGGTAATCCTCTTGGCACCGTCAACGCCAACGAAACCATCCATGAAGGCGTCGAAGCAGGATTGGATTTGGCTTTGCTGCGCGGTCTTTTGACCTCTGATGGAGAGGCGGATCAGGTGGTATTGCGGCAGGCCTATACCATCAATCATTTCACCTTTGACAATGATCCAGTGTACGGCACCAACGACCTCGCCGGAGTTCCAGGTCAGATTTATCAGGCCGAACTGCAATACGAGCATCCTACTGGTTGGTACGGTGGTCCCAGCATTGAATGGGTTCCGGTACGGTTCCCGATTGACCACAAAAACACGTTCTTCGCCGATCCTTATTCATCGTGGGGATTCAAAGCCGGTTACCGGCCGCGCAAAGGGTTGTCCATCTTTGTGGACGCCAGAAACCTTGGCGACAAAATCTACGCCGGCACCACTGGTGTGATAGCCAACGCCAACGGCGCCGACTCGGCGCAATTCCTTCCAGCCGATGGCCGTTCCGTTTACGGCGGCATCGAGTGGAATTTCTAGGAGCGTGACATGAAATCAATTCTTGTAAGAAAATTGCACCGGTGGCTCGGCATTGTCTTTTGTCTGTCGGCGCTCGTTTCTTCAGGAAGCGGCGTCATCCATAACGTGATGAGCCGGACGCAAACTCCGCCGCCCCCCGCGAGACCCGCGGGGGCGGTGGCGTTGTCCGCCGTCAAGATCGCGCCCATCGCGGTCCTTGCCCGCCTTCCAGAAGGTCATAAAACGAACATCCAAGCGCTCAATGTCAGATCAATTGAAGGAATTCCGTGGTATCAGGTTCTTATTAGAGAGCAGGAAAAACCGGTCTATGTGAATGCCGTTACGGGGGTTGCTGACGCAAGTCAGGATGAAGTCTACGCCGCTCAGATCGCGTCCGGATTCCTCGGTGGAATGCCCGTGAGAAAGGCGGATTATCTTACGCAGTTCAACCGGGAGTATCTGAATATCTATCGGATGCTTCCCGTTTACCGCTTCGACGCAGACGACGGAAAAGGGACGCGGCTTTATGTCTCAAGTCTGACCGGCAGCGTAACGCGGCATACGGACGATCAACGTCAGCTTCAGTCAAATATCTTCAGTAACTTTCACAAGCTGGCGTTTATTGAAAATCGCCAGGTCCGAGATTTGGTCCTGACCACAATGACTTTCGGGATTTTTATCGTCTCTCTTTTGGGGCTTGTCTTGTTCGTAATAGCTCGCAGATGAATGCATCATAATAATTTCGATTAAAATTATCGGTAAGCTGTTGGGCAAACCAAGGCGTTGCGGTTCCCATAGAGAGATCTTGCCTCATCGCGATGGTCGTTGCGTCGTGTTTTAGATTTTGATTTGACGAGGTTGGTTTTTGAATTGAGCGATCAATTTATCCAATTGATCTGCCTGTGCGGTCTGTCCAAAATCTCTAAGCTCCTTCGAGAGTGTTTGTGCTTTTATCCACAACACTTCATTTTCTTCCCGTTCTTTTTTCAGTTTGTTGCGAATACTGGAAAGGGCCTGATTTAAAAGATCGGCGGTTTCTTTGAATTCATCATGACCGCGTAGTCGAATATTTGTCGTGAGATTGCCGTCTCGCATTTCTTCAAATGTTTTCTCAAATCTAAAAATGGGTCCGGCCACAAAATGAGATAGGAATAGGGTTAATCCAAGCACAACCGAGGCGAATAGCACGCTGGTTTTACCGGTGATTCCGAGCAACAGTTCGAGTTGAGCCTTCGCATCCTCCGGCAATACGTTTGCTTCCAATAGACGACCCATAACCCAATGGCTTTCCAGCCATACAATACCAAGAGAGATAGCAACAGCACCAAAAACAACCAAGGCGCATTTGAATTGAAATCCATGCTTAATAATGTATTGCCCGAAAATCCGGTTACTTTTGCTTGGTTGGATAACGTGGCTGTGTAGTGTTCCTTCCTTCAACATTCACATCTCCTTAACAGTAACAATCCGTTTGAATCTACATCCGATCGTTCAGAATTTCCATAGTTTTTGCAGGTACTTTTGTCACGCCAAATGTGCAAAACGTCACGTCCTAAATGTGCAAATAATTCTGGAAAGGGCTGAGATTCACATATATATTCATCATATGCGCCAAGTGTCGAAAAACAATCAATCAACCAACTTTTACTTACACCGGCGCATCGTTTTAACAAGTAAGCATCAAACTGGAACGACCCTTGTCGAATTGATGGTGGCCGTCGCCATCCTGGGTATTGTTAGCATTGGGATCGTGGGCGTCTTTGCAAATATAGGCAAAGCTATTCAAACTTCAAAAAGCCGAACCCTCGCCGCCAATCTCGCCCAAGAGAAAATGCAAATCTTAAAAGAGCAAGTTTTCGATAAAGTTCTCGTTACCACCGCGACCGCTTATCTGACAAATTTTAGTCCCTCAGTTCCCTACGATGCAGGTTATTACCCGCCGGAATCAATTCTAGAAGGTGGCATGCGGTTCACGCGCTACACCTTCGTTGAAGTGACTGACGAAAATAGCGGCAATTTGGTTTATCTGGGAGCTGTTCCTGATTCAGGAATGAAGGCCATTACTGTTACCGTTGTATGGAATCAGGGAACAGAAACGAAAAAGATTCAAATCAACAACATTCTTGGGAACATCAACATGAGAATGAACAATGCCATCGTGCGTGGCCAGGTCACTAATTCAGCTACTGCAACTGGGATCCAAGGCGCACTAATAACGATGGCAGAAAATGTTGGTTATCAGGATTTCAGCGACGCCAGTGGAAACTATCTCGTTAACTTGCTTCCAGGTTCATATACCATGAGCGTGACCGCGAATGGCTACTTTCCCTCCTATATAACGGTTTCTGTCCCACCGACGTCTGTGACTCAGAACATTGCCTTGGTCGCTATGGGCTCCGGCACCGTACAGGGGACAGCGTGGATTAATAATCACTTGGTGATTAGCCAAGTTGTTGGGAGCTCCATTAGTGCAAGCGGTTTTAATCAGGAATGGGTGGAAGTCTTTAACCCAACCACTTGGACTTGGACTGCTTCCGATGTGGGCCTTAAATTTCAGCGAACGAGTACTCTGGATCCATCACCGGTTAATATCACGCTTAACTACATTTCACCTTCAATAGCGCCCGGTGGTTTCTATCTGTTCGCGAATACAACGACAATTACAGCCGTCGGAACAGGAATAAACGCGGATGCCACTTGGAGTACGACGGCTGGGACAAATGACACAGCTTTTAGTCCTCGGTTCAGCGCAGTGGATCCCAATATTATTACAACCTACGAAGATACGAATGCTTGGGGGCGAGCCAGTCTCCAACTGTATAGCGTTTCCAATGGGACCACCCTTGACACAGTTGGATGGAAAGGAGATGGATCTCAAACGCCTCCTCTCTATGAAGGCAACGCTATAAGTCAAACTCAAGGCTTGAACGACAATGAGCAATTTTATCGGTTCTCCAGCACAAGTGGTTACAACCCGGCGTACGGACCCGCTTATGATGCAGGAGATAATAACGTCGACCTCAGTGTACTTAGCCCCGTCGGATGGGTTCCCAAGAACACAGCCAGCGCCATTGTTCCCGTGGTTGCTGGTGTGCCCGCAATTGGAGCCTTTATCACTGCGACGGACGGTCTTTCTCAGGTGGTGAATGCGACGTCAGCGGGCTCTCCTCCTTGTGCCCAATTTCAACTGACTTCCGTAGCAACAGGCACTTGGACCGTTTATATCGCCAGCGCAAGTCTCTATATGGAGATATCTTCGGTCACTGTTTCGCCAAACACAACAACACTCATACCAAACAGCGTCACATCTCCTGGGTGGCCAGCAAGCGGGTATAACGCAGTTATTCTTTCTTCGGTGGCGACCCAGGGGTATGTTTCTGGATGGGTCAAGAACGCGCTAGGAGCGGCTATCAGTCCAGCCATCACCGTGAGCGCCAATTCTCTCACCACTCAAGCTAACACATCGAATGGAACCTATCTGTTGTCGGTGCCCCCAGGTACTTACGACATTATGGCGAATGTTCTTTCTCCAAATTCTATTTACGTGTGGCAGTCATCACAAACTGTTGTGGTTAACCTCGGCGAGGTCACTTCCAATGTCAATTTCAATTTAACTCAAGGCGGAAAGGTTCGAGGATTTTGCACGCGCGATGGAACCAATCCCCTGCCTGGAATTGTATTTACAGCGGTTGATTCTGGCGGAGCTACTGTCGATCAAGAAGTGTCGGGAAGCGATGGCAGATATCTTCTGCAGAACTTATCAACTGGCACTTACACTATTTCCCCGACGCTGGGGACAGGAGAGGTCGCGAGTCCCACCAGTGCCTCGGTGACGGTAACCGCTGGAACTACAGTCAATGCGGCTACAATCACGATTTCCGGAGCTTTCGGAAGTGTTGCGGGAAGCGTAACCGAGTCGGGCCAAGCCATCAAGACGGGTGTTACCATTGTGTGCTCTACAATGACTTTGTCGAGCGGCCCGCCACAACTCAGTACCGGCACTTTAACCTCCGCATCTGTTTATGTCACCAACAGTTACGAAGACGGGACATTTATCATCGACGTTCGTGGCAGCACGACAACGACCTATGTTCTTTATGCCTATTACCCAAAATTCAGCGGTTCTGCTCCTGTCATCAGTTCTCGAACCGTAACCAATGTGTCGGTCACACCAGGTTACCGTACATCAGGAGTCAACTTTGCTTTTTAGCGCCAGGAGAGGACAACAAGGCACAACTCTTATCGAACTGATGATCGTCGTGTCGATTTTGGGAGTTCTCGTCATGATTGCTCCCAATTTATACAAACAAGTCCGGCGATTTTTCTTTTTGAGTAACGCGAAGGTTGAAATTCAACGAGAGGCCCGTTCCTCAATGGAGCTTATTACCCGGCGTTTGAGACAAGCTCGGTCAACCACGCTTATTATGGATCAAGTGAGCGGCCAACCCTATTATTCTCGAATTAGGTTTACCGACATCGATTCAAATTCGAATATGTACTACCAAAACGGAAGGAGTCTTATGATGAGCGTCAACGGGTCAACAAAAACCCTAACCTCCAATTTGCGTTATCTTGCATTTGCGCTTCCCCGTTCTGATGATATGAGTATTGTTTCCGTATCTATGACGATTGAGAAAGCCACATATGAAGGTCAAACTAAGGCGCTCCACATGGCGTCTGAAAAGGTTCGGTTGATGAATTGATGAAAAATAAATCGAGAGGATTCGCATTACCAGCTGTTTTGGCGATCATGCTCGTGTGTATGGTTTTATTGCCCGCGCTCGTGATGTGGCTTCAACAAGACATGAAAATGGCAGTGAAAACCCAGAAGACCAGCCTTGCTTTCAATTTAGCGGAATCGGGAGTGGACCGGGGCATGTGGAAACTCAAAAGCTCAACCTCAACATTTGCTCAGGCGGCCGCTGGAACTGTTATTGCGGGCTATAACTTTGACACCACCTATTCTGATGTCGCGGGAGGCACTTACCGGATTCGATTTTCATCTGGTCCGGCCACCAAGCAAGTGACTATTTGGGGCGAGGGACGTGATGCGGCAAACAACGCCACCCGTTCAATCAAAATGGTGGTGCAAAACCAGACAATTTATAGCGCTCTCATGGCCGGAGGAAATGTTTCTTGGGCCAAAGGCCTTATTATTTTCTGGGGACCAATTATTTCTCAGGGCAACATCACAATCGCAGACGATGTGGTTGGGGCAATTTACTACCCTCAAAAGTACGCAAAGGGCATCGTGACTGGAACAGCCACCAACCCACGAGATACCAATGGCCTGACGCCACCGAACACCGACAACGTGGAGTGGTGGTCTCAGTATGAAGGAGTGCCCGATGTCCCTGTATTGGATTTCGCCGCCCTACGCTCTTCGGCTGCGGCGACGGGAACATTGAACGTTTATGGATGCCGGTCGACCCAAGGGGGTGCGGGCACCAACAATAGCGCAACCGCATGGGACACGCGCGCGTCTTGCTCTTCTTCCGGTGCGCATGCCACTCATTTTGGCAATCCGTGGTGCCATCAAAAATCGGCTCGGAATCTGCCCAACAATACCTATGTTTGGTATTGGGACGGAGATGTGACGTTGAGCGGTGCCAGTACTGCGAACCAAAGTTGTGGGCTCCGTGGCATCATCATCGTAAGAGGTAATTTGACCATCGATACTCCGGGCGAATACAGATACACAGGCCCCGTTCCGACAAACGCATGGCAACAACATCAAAAATTCACAAAGACCGGTCCGCATGATACATCGTCTTCGGCTCAATATCCTGCCGATACGGGGTTGCGCTCCACTGCTTCAACGTTTGCCTTTGGAACGACGGGTTTTGGCGTTCCAGGGTTGGGAACTGGTCCGTACCAGTGCACGGTCGGCATTAGGGGCTTTACCTATGTAGGTGGAAACTTAAGCATCCTTAAATATCTGGACTTCAATGGCGCCGTATGGGTCAATGGAACGGTTTCATCCACCGGCGGCACGTTATCGACTTCTTGTGGAATATTTTACGATGAGACGCTTGAAGTACCGGCCCTGAACGTAATCCTCATCCGTTCGTCGTGGAATGAAGTCGCTCCGAGTTCTACGCCATGGCTATAAACTACAGAGATTTTGCTCCAATTTCTCAAATCGATCAACGTAACTTTTTTAGCCTTTAACATGAAAATTTGGGGGATTAGAAAGGGATTCTGGAGAAAGCAATTAAGGATGCTCACCGTATGCCTTGCCGTGGGCACGGTCGGTCATTTTTATTGTTGCGCGAAGTTTGCAGCAGAGGTGCATGCGGAGGGTCTTGATGATCCAGAGTTTATGGCCCGCGAAGTTCTTGATGAACTGGTCGCGTACCTCGGTCAAACTAACTCTAAGTCTATTGAGATCATGCGGAATCCAGAGGGTGTGCCATATGCGCAGATCGGTTTTAAGTCGAAGAACGGTTCATCCATTGTCTGTTTTGAGGAAAATGGTGTCTTATATTTATCTAAGAATGGAGTAACCCAGCGGGCACTCAACGATGTCCTCTCAATAATGTTTCTCCCTCCGTCAAAGACTTGCCAGTTTCTCCACATCGAATTAAATGTCTGGAGAAAATATGTTGAAAAAAATGGGGCGACCACTGCAACGATTTCTAGATATATTGAGATCTGATATCCCTTATCATCGGATGAATCTGTAATGGCGACGCTCGGAACTTACCACATGGGAGCGCTCTTGGAAGCGTTGTCTGATTTACACCATATTCACGAACTGCCCATGCTTCATTTGTTTGTTCTGAATAGGTGTGGTGACATATTAAAGGCGCAGGGAGGAACTTTTTTCGCCATCAAGGAAGCCAGCCAAGAGCTTTATCCGGTGGCAGCCAAGGGAGTTCCCATCAACCTTTTGCAGCAAATCCCTTTTAAGATCGGATCCGGTATTTCTGGATGGGTCGCTGCCAATAAGAAGCCGATTCTATTAGAGAATGTGCAAAACGACCCCCGATTTAACCGGGCGGTGGATGTGATCACCGGGGTAAAGACGCGTTCGATTGTTTGTGTTCCTGTCGTTCGTCACGATAAGCTTCTTGGCGTCGTGGAATTGGTCAATCGCTCCGATGGTGTTTTTCGGGAGCAAGATCTTCTTTTCCTGGAACATCTTTGCGGCCAGATTGGTACCGCCATTGAAAACTGCACACTGTATGAAAAAATGGCAAATTGGACGGCCTATACGGATGGAGTGATAAACAGCTTGACTGGTGGTTTTGTCTCCGTTGATCCAGAGGGTTTGATTATTCAATGCAATGCGACCGCGTGTCGGATTCTCCAGGCGCAGGAAGAGAAGGTCATTGTTAGAAAAGTGGCGGAGGCATTTTCACAATATCCAGCTCTTTGCGCGATCCTTGAGGGGACTCGGACAAATCGAAAAGTCGTGCAACGGGAAGAAATTGAATTGCCACGATCAGGCAATGTGCCTCTCATCATCGGTTACAGCACATTTTTGATTCGAGATAAGTCGGGGTTATCCCGTGGATCAGGAATCATTTTCCAAGACATTACCTATCTTCGCTCTCAGCGCTTGCAAAATACCCAAACGGCACGACCCCACAATTTTCCTCCAGCGACATGATCTCTGACAATGAGACGGAGAAATGAATTTATGATCGGATCTTTTTTATAATGGTGATGTAAGGGAAAAACATCGCTGTTGAGTCGAGTCAAGGCGTTGCTTCTTTTTTATCAGAGGCGACGCCTTTTTTTATTTCCTGGAGGTAAAAATGAGAGGGCGGAGGCCACTCGATTTGGAGTTTCTGCAACGGGCTCCAAAGATAAAAGCAGAACGGGTAAAAGTTTTGGTCGCGTTTGGCGACATCACTGATTTCGGAGCCTGGACTCGTCGAGGGAGTAATTCCCCGGAGGAATTCAAGACGTTTATGGTTGAAATTTATCACGAATTTATCCGGTTCAGAAACGGCAACGGATACTTTGTGAAGTTGATGGGCGATGGATTCATGTGTGTCACGGAAATCGGCAAGGGAAGTGCCAAACGCCAAGTGTCCGAATTTCTGCGACATGCGGTGGAGTTGGATGTGGGCATTCGTGGCATTTCAAAAAAAGCGTTCCCAGCGCCGGGGCCGTTCCGGATTCGTATCGCCGCCGGCCATGTGTGGAAAATGGTCGCCAGCCGGCCGGGCCAAGCGGCCACTCAAACAGATTATTTGGGATACGCGGTCAATTTGGCGGCGCGGTTGTTGGAGATTGACCGCGAATCGGCGATTCTGTGCCATGAAAGCATCAAAAAAATTCTGAATGGATCGGTAATCAAAGAAAATGGTTTTAGGCTCAAGCCAGCATACATCCGCGGCCGGTGCCCACGAGGTGTGGATCCGGAAGATATCCAGATGCTGTGGAAAGTTTATCCTCTGAAAATTTCGACAACGGCGCAAACAGCCAATAAAATCACAATCCCCAGATAAAACATCACCACGGAATCCAAGAGTTCTATGTAGTTGCTTGCCCACCATTTGCGGAATGCTTTGCGAATCGCATAACAATCGCTCATCGGTCCCACCTCCTTGATTCGGCACCATCGTGTCGTCAGGACTGGGACCGTACAGCGACTTCGAGAAGGTTCAAGGTCTTTCTGGACTCGAATCGGTTTGAGAAATGTAAACGAATGTGAGTTGGATAATTGTTACTTTTTATTCTCCCGGGGTCGTTCGGCGCTTCAAGCGAACACTGGGTTTAGCTGGATTGGTAAAAAATTACATCGTTACAACCGGACGTCTGGTGGCCGCATTCTTTAGTAGATTGAATTCGCGGTGTTGATCTTCGTGGTTGGAAATTCGGGCCAAATGTTTTATCCGGCTTTCTGTAATGGGCCCTTTTGTTTGGCTGGGTGGGAGCGAGAGAATGTAGCTATGGATTTCCGGGGCCAGGTTAAGGAGGTTGAGGATTCGCGTCAGATAAGACGGGTTCATGCCGACCTCATTGGCCAGCGCGGCACGGGTGAGGTCAGGGTCCTGCTCCAGCCGGATTTTTAGCTGGCGGGCCTGTTTAAGCATGATTTGGATCGGGGGTGGTTTCGGCTCTTGCCATCTCCGCTGCTGGCTCCGGATAGCTTTGGCCGCTGCTGGAGTCAGGATCAGGCGCATCCCTTTTGCTCCGTTGGCCCACCCAAAAACCGAATCGTCCCACATAAATAGGTCGCCTATAACTGTTTCGACTTCGAAAAGTGGGTTTATTTGCGTAGAATGTTTTCTAAGACCGTTGGACCCGCGGAGAGTTGTTTGACGGTCATAGAAAACGGAGGTACCATTTAGTCCAGCCTGTTTTCTAACACCGTTGGAGCCGGGCAGGCGATCTTTACGGTATTCAAAACGGGTCGCCTGTGTTTTTAGTCCAGAGTTTTGATTACCGTAACAATCGGGGAGTTCGACTCGCAAGGGGTTGATTTGGATCCGCTTGATGATCACCTGCTCCAGTTCAACTTTTTCACGCTCGAATCCAATTTTCTTTTCCCCAAACGGAACGCGACCTTTATAGGGCACCGGTATTTCAAACCGCAAAGATTCAGGATTTAAAACTGTGGTTCCCTCCCCTTCCCAATACAACCTGAGCGCGCCTTCACTAAGATTTCAACAATTCGATCTAACCGTTCCGCCGACGTCATTTGCTCCGGATCAACATGCCGTCTCCCTTTTTCCATAGGTACCTCCCGATTTCCGCATTTGAATAAACGGGTGTTGGCACCTTCTAAAGAAGAGCTTCTCAACAGTAGAAGAGCCCGCGAGTGGGCCGGTACCAGGTCAATCGGTAGTCCCAGGCACCAAGGGGTTAATTCTCAGTCGCCCCGCTTAACAAACCCTCTTACGTGAACCGGCTTTTGTGGTCCGTCCAGTAACAACTGAATCGCTCTGAAAACCACCGCGAACTTCTTGTCGAATTTCCGCTCGAGTTTTTTGATCTTTTCTTGAAGGTCTCGGTGATTGGCCAGCCATTCCCGGATTTTGGTGAAGGCCCGCATAATTTGAATGTTCACGTGAATGGCCCGCTCGCTGTTTAAAACGGAGCTCAACATGGCCACTCCATTTTCTGTAAAGGCAAAAGGTAGGTAACGCCGCCCTCCATAACCCGAACTTGAGGTGCCAATTTGGTACCTCAAGTTTTTGGGTTCTAAGTTGCCATTTTGGATTCTTAGAGAATGGAACTCCTCTCGACTTAAACACGCCGTGAAATCCAAAAATACAAAGTGAACCAACGAAATATTCCTTCGTAATAACGGCAGACCATAAAAACGGAGGAAAATTATGAAGATGAAAAAAAAGATGCTTGTGTTGCTATCGGCTTTGGGAATGTCCGTCACCGGATTTCAGGTTAAAGAAATTTCAGCAAATGACGCGACGGACAACACGAAAATGAACAGTGGGACGGGACGGTCCGACCCCTCTCAAAACGGCTCGACTGGATCGATGGGAACAGAAACGGGAGACCGAAATCCAAACAGCGTCGACCAGAATGCATCGGGAAAAGATTCTCGAAAACATAAAAAGAATCATAAGAATCATCATTCCGGTTCCTCTACAGGAACAAACCCGACGAACAGCAACACGAACGACAATTCGTCCGGCCCCGGATCATCGGACAGCGGCTCACGAACAGGCTCGATGGGAAGTGGATCCACGGGCGGTTCCGGCCGATAATCACCCAATCTTTCTTGAACCCGTCGGCGTGAAAACGTCGGCGGGTTTCTTTATTGGTAGATTTTCTTTATCTCTTCTTCGGGGATCCGAAGCCCAGGCGGCAATGTCTTCCACAGCTGCGGGTCGAAAGTCTTAAGCGATAAAACGCGAACAACGGGTTTGCGAAACGGACCTTGTATCGCAAGCCAAATGGGAATCACTCCGACTTGCTTCGGACCAAAACGCCGCACAAAAGGAATCTTCGCAATCACGTTCTCAGGGACGCTAACGATGCCGACCAACATCCGCACGTTAATCGCCTGCTTGGCAAAGTTTACGCGGCCGATCACGCCAATATCCAACGTGTTCCCTTCGAGAAAAATTAAGCCGCGCGTCTGCGCCGCGCCATCTTTGATATCGATGGTGCCGTTGACGGTTCCAAAAGCCAAACCTTCTGGTTTCGCCTGTGCGGCCGATAGGAACGAGGACAGGTTGAGCATCGAAATCATTTTCACGAAGCCCGGCATATCGGACAAAACACCGTCGCGAATTTGAAATTGAATTTTTCCGGCGGCCCGCCGAATTAGCTGCGGCCCCATCACAGAGTTAAGTTCCGCCCGAACGTCTGCTTGGCCGGTAACTTTCCATACCGGCAACGGAACCGATCCGCCCGTCGGTACGCTGCCATCGCTCTGTGCATTATTGAGAATCATCGCGGTGCGACACCACTGAATAAACTCCTCGATCGCAAGATCCGAACTGTTTACAACGAGCGCTACTTTTTTCGACCGAAAACCGAGAATGGTTAACAACACATCAACGTGACTTTGCTTCCCCTCAAGTTTAATTTTCAATCGCGAGGGAATGTGCGCGTGAAAAAATCCGTCAACACGGAGCAAAGGAAACGCGTAAGGCAACGTGAGCCGAATCGCGTCGTTTGCGAAGGTAACCTTCCAAAACCGGTAGCAACCGCCTTTTGAAAAATCGAAGCGCGCATCTGTGGTACCTTGAAACCACCGAACCACCGGCAGATAATCCGAAATAACATCGAGCGGAACCCGCGCCGCCGAAGCGTGAATAATAGGCTGGCTGCTCATCGTGCCCCAGATTTTTGCGTGCATCGCTGAGCCGGTGGACGTTTGCACCGCGTCCAAATGAAACGGGAATTTGGTTTTGGGCCCCAACCCATTGATATCGCCCTTCGCATTTATAACGAAGGGGGTTCGAAACGGTTTGATGTTGGTCGACGTATCGACGATGTCGAGCTTCGCATTGTCAATTTGAAACACGTTGTAAACCACTTTCTGACGTTGGCCGGGTTTGCGATTTTCGCGTGCAAACGTCACAAGGTCGCGGATCATATCGGTCAAATTCGAGTGCCCGTTGTGATCGAATCGAAACGTGGCCGTCGCATCCTTAAATCGCATTCGTCCAATATGAAGGCGTCCCGTAAAAAGCGTTTTCCAAGACACGGTCATCGCGGCGCGCGGCGCCTGGGCCATCAGCACGCCCGGCGATTCCCATAGTTTCACCTCCGACGCCTTATAGGTGGCCAAGAATCGCCAGCGTAATTTTTCGATAGTGAGATCACGCCGCAAGAAGCGGCCAAACACTGTTTCGAGTGTGGATTTTAGAGAGGAATCTTTGTCTGCGTCCGCACCCAATACGGCCGACCCTGCTGCGAAAAGGACCAAAGCAATGGCTGGAAGAACGGATTTTTTATTCAAAGTAAAAATACTTTACATATGATACGGCCCATTCCCAAACAGGAGTTTTAATCGCAATGGATTTACGGAAGCAAGTCGCTTTTTCGTTGATTACCGTCTGCCTTTTTTCGTCATTTCTGATAGTGGCGGATCTTGCGATTGGTCGTTTTGCACCTTACGATCGACCGTCCGTGCCGCGCAACAACACAACGTTCGTGGTTTCGTCGCCGACCCAGATTCATCAGTTCATTCCAAACGCGGAATTCGAATACGACGGAGCAAAATATCGCACGAACAGCTTGGGGTTTCGAGACATTCCTTATTCGAAGAAAAAACCGGAGGGCGTTTTCCGCGTGGCCGTCTTCGGAGATTCGTTTATCGAAGGAATGGGAGAAAAACAGGAAGAGACGATTCCCAAACAGCTTGAACGCAATCTCACGCAACGACTGGGCAGAGCCGTTCAAGTGATGAATTGCGGCGTGCGCGGCGGATCCCCCGGGCATTATGAATTCTGGCTTCGCAAAATTCTCGACTACAACATTGATGCGTGCGTGATCTGCGTTTTCGATAACGACATGGACGACGATGCTGCGTTGCGGTTGAAAAACGCTTATTACCGTGCCGACGCTTGGTGGAACAAGATGCCAACCTGGTTTCGGCGTTCAAATATTCTCTCGTACCTTTACTGCGAAACGGTATACACCCGGTTCAAATTTGGCCGCCAAACGGTTTCTCAGCAAATCTTCAACGAGCCACACTTTGAGCGCGAAAGGAAACGGGCGGACGGCGCCGCCCATCTTGTCGGTTCAAATTCGTCCGGATATTTGATCGAACCCGAACACTGGACGCGCGAGTGGCAACGAACCGAAGCGCATTTGAATGGTCTGCGGTCACTGCTCGCAAATCGCAATGTCCCCATGCTTTTTGTTTATATTCCTGGAAATGAAATATTTCCGAACGTCCCCACGTCGCCGAAGCCGGGCCAATCGCTTGAGAGCCTTGGATTCAAAAGGAATTATTTTGCCGAATGGATCGGCGACTGGGCCAAAACCAACAACGTGCCATTTGTCGATCTCAATCCGATTGTGAGAGATTGGTATCTTCATCCCGGAAATCCGTCGTTGTACCAGACAACGTATTTGCATTTTAATTCGCTGGGTCTCAAGCTCGCGGCGGAATGGATCACCCCAAGCATTGCCGACCTTTTCGTCGATGAAACGAAATTACACCGTTGACGTGGTTAACGGCACGCTTCTTCTGCTGGTCGCGGCCGGACTGCGGATTTTTTCGCTAAAGATCATTTACGCCGATATCGATGAGCTGTTTCAAATCTACACGGCGTCCCGCACAAACTTGCACGACTTTTTCGCCGCCATTCACGCGACCGGCCCGCAACAATACTTATTGGATTATGTGGTTGGGTCCGCCGCAACGAAGATCACGACCTCGATTTATCTCTTACGATTCGTACCGATTTTTTGGAGCCTGCTCGCGGTCGCTTTGACCTACATCTTTGGACGAACAATCTCGGGACGACCGCTGGCATGGTTGTGGGCCTGGTTGATGGCCGTGTCGACGTTGCACATCGAATATGCGCAAACGTTTCGACCGTATTCGTTGATGGTTTTTTTGGCGCTCTTATCGACATTTTCTTTTTTTCTTTTGCTGCGCCGCGGCGCCTCGCTGCGCGGGTATCTCGGATCCACGTGTGCGTTCCAATTGATTTATCCGTTCTCGGCGATTAAAAGTGGCATCGATATCTTCTGCGCAAGGCACCAACTGTCGCGAAAGACACGGGTGCTCATGGCTCTACCGCTCGTGATTCCCATCGCTCACTGGGCCCTTATGGGACATGAGCTCATTTCAAATGGCACGTTCGCCTTCGCCAAAAAAGAAACGATCGGCGGTTTGGCCATTCAGCACTTTGTTTGGCGCTTTAATCAATTCAACCCCGTCGTTGTGGTGTCGTACAGTTTGCTCGCAGGAGTTGGCTTTTTATTCGCTACGAAAAATTCGGCGATGAAGAATGTTGCATTGTACGGGAGCGGCTTGATCGCGGCGGTGCTCGGCGCGTTGTTTCTTTTTCTTTATAGCGCCCACATGCCGTTGTATCCGCGGTTTGCGATTCCAATTCTGCCGCTGTACCTCGGTTTTGTGGCGTTCGGTGCAACCGAACTGATCGCTCGTATCGTGAAAAGAGTTCCGCTAAAAGAGGGGGCATTCCTCTCGCTCATGTCGGTGGTAACGTGTGCGACACTGCTCGGGGCCCACGGTTCCTTAAGCCGCTATTTGGCAGCAAAAAAAGATGCGACGGAAAGTCTCTACGCCAATTTGAACTTTCTTTCAAAAAGCATGCGCGCCAACGACACCATCGTTTTCAGCAATCCCAACACCGCGGCCACTTACGTGTACGATTTGGATCGATTCGCATTTCTGCAGCTTCCCGGCATCACAATTTCGCATGGTTTCAACATGTTCTATCTCCCACCAACATTTCACATCGAAAGTGCCAAAGGGCAGATTCCCATTTTTGCTGTCGCGAAGGACCAGCGCGGTGTGGCCACTATAGATAAGGCAAAGCTATTCGAACTGAAACAGCAGGCCACGAGAAATCGTGGTACCGTCTGGTTCGTCGACTCGGATTTAAATTATTTTTCTGAGGAATGTCCTTTTTATCAGGAACTCAATCTTAATAAACAAGATCTGCAACCCGTTTTTAACGGCATTTTTCTGCTGAAATGAAATCCCTTGTCGGTTCTTCTCCTTTCGCCATCCTTGCCTTCCTTGGTTTTTTTGCATGTACCGCACCGCAAGACGCACACGCGGACGACAGCCGAATTGTAGCGCCGCTTCTGTTTGGTGCTACCGATAGAATCCTCATTTTGGCGCCGCATCCCGACGACGAAGTGTTGGGCGCGGGCGGCGTTTTGCAACGCGCCGTGAAATTGAATTTGCCGGTGCGCGTGGTTTTCTTAACGAACGGTGATTTCAATGCGTGGTCGTACACGGTTTATCGCAAACGTCCGATACTCACGGCAAAGGGAATGCTGGCTCTCGGTAAACTGAGGCAACAGGAAGCCGTGGCCGCATCCAAGGTACTTGGTGTCTCGAAGGAAAATTTGGTGTTTCTCGGATATCCGGATCATGGCACCCTCGCTATTTGGCTTTACCGCTGGGGCAACGCCCCACCGTTTAAAGGTGGCTGGACAAATGCGGGTAGCGTTCCTTATAAAGACGCGTATCACTTCCAAGCGCCTTACAAAGGCGAAGAGATACTGAACGATCTCCGTTCAATACTGCGGGAATTTCAGCCAACGAAAGTCTTCGTAACAAATCCCGCCGACGAAAATCCCGATCATCGTGCGGCGTATTTGTTTTTGCGCGTGGCGCTCTGGGATTTAGAGGACGAGTTGTCTCCGGAAATATTGCCTTTCCTCATCCACTACCGCTTCCGTCATTGGCCAGTGCCCCAGGGCTATCACCCGGACGAAGATTTGGTCATGCCGCCAATCTTCGCGAAAGCCATGACGTGGAAAGAAATGGATCTCACAAAAGATGAAATCGGTGGCAAGTATTTCGCGATCCATCAGCACAAAACACAGTTCGAATACAGCGGCAAATATTTGTCATCGTTCGTTCGCACGAACGAAATGTTCGGTGATTTTCCGACGTACCACATTCACGCGTCATCGGCCACGGATCTCGGGGAAGGAGAATTGTTCGCGGAATCGGAATTACCGGAAGAATTCACGCCGGAAGAAAAAGACGCCTATGTGTACATAGAAAAACGCCGCGCCAGCATTGAGGACGGCCAAATTGTCCTCAGCACGCGCTTCAAAAATCCGCTGAAGGAAAAAACCCGACTATCGATTTATCTGTTCGGATACCGTGCGGACACGCCGTTCGGCAACATGCCGAAAATCCGGCTTGAAGTCGGCCGTTTTTCCCACAAATTCTTCGACGGGTCGAAGCGGCTAATGACACCAAACATTCAGTTCGTTCAAAAAGAAAAGCAAATCACCATCAAAGTGCCGCGCAGCGTGCTCGGGGACCCTTCTCTCATTTTGACCGGCGTCCAAGCGTCCCTTGAAGAATTCCCGCTCGACTGCATGGCGTGGCGCGCCGTCGCCGTAACGAGTAAAAACCAGAACGAAGGGAGCGCACCGTGAAATGATAAAGTCGCTTTTATTTTCTGAATTTTCGGGAGTTTTTTTCATTGTCCAATCCGACGACACTCAACGTTGAAACAACAGATTTGAACGGCATTCCGTTCGCACGAATTAATCTCGACGATCTCATGGGCTGCGGGCTGATCGAACGTGCAAAATGTTTCCAACAATTTCTTCGCGAAGGAATTTCGTTACAAACAATCGGGCGCGTCTGCGGGCTCGATACACACGCTGTCGAAGATCATGTGGAACTCGTCAACACTCCGTTGGATCTTGCGACACTTCTAAACCGTTCCCCTTTAAACGCAACCATGGCGCTTATGCTAGCGCATCGTTTCACCGGCTGGATAAAAACCGGTTATGCGAGCCACGCTTTACCGATCGCCCGACGCTTATTGGAACACGCCCACAAAGAACAATTGACTCTGAAATCTTGGCGTTATTTGCTCGACTTTTATTGGTCCAACGACCGCCCCTTTTTGATGTGACATGAATTTTAAGAAGCAATACTTGAAATCGTGGATGGGCGTTGCCATTCTGATTTTTGTCGGAGGATGGGCCACATTGACTTTGACCTTCATCGGCAACGCGATTGAAGACCTGCCATCGGTTGATTCGCTACGCGAATATGTACCGCCACTGGTTACACAGGTAACCGATTCAAACGGGCAGCCGGTCGGCGAATTTTTTACCGAACGACGAACAACCGTTCCGCTCACACAAATTCCGGTCGACCTCCGGTCGGCGGTCATGGCCATCGAAGACACGGATTTCTATACGCATTGGGGCATTAATCTGCGCGCTATCATGCGCGCCACCTCCGCGAATCTTATGGCCGGCCGTGTTGTGCAAGGTGGATCAACACTCACGCAACAATTGGCCAAAACGATTTTTCTGACGCGCAAAAAAACGCTCGGTCGCAAATTCAAGGAATTGCTCTTAACTCTGCAAATCGAGCACCGTTACTCGAAAGACGAAATCCTTCAGCTTTATTTGAATCAAATTTATTTCGGTGGCGGAGCTTACGGCGTGGAAGCTGCCTCGCGACTTTATTTCGATAAGCACACGCAGGAACTGAACCTTGCCGAATGCGCATTGCTCGCGGGTCTTATTCGGTCTCCGAACCGCTATTCCCCGACCAACAGCGCCGAAATCGCGCGCGACCGACGTGCCACCGTGCTGCGACGCATGAAAGATCTGAAATTTATTTCCGATGCCGAAGAAGCGCAGGCGAACGCGACCCCCGTCGTTCCCACGTCGACAAGCTTCAAAGTAAAAGAAGCGCCTTACTTGCTCGAAGAAGTCCGAAAAGATCTCGAGCCCGTTTACGGCGTGGAAACTTTGGAACAGGGCGGTCTGCAAATCCGAACAACACTCGATTTAAAACTACAGAAAGTGGCCGAAGCCGTGCTGGAGAAACACTGCGCGGAATACGACCTGAAATTTGCCACGGCGACACTCGCTGAATACAACCGGGATCTGCAAAAGAATACGACGAACCAAGTTGTTATCTCGACAATCGCACCCCATCTTCAGGGCGCGCTTGTCGCCATGGACGTGCACACGGGTGCCATTCGCGCAATGGTGGGCGGACGCGATTTCTACAAGTCCCAATTCAATCGTGCCATGCAAGCCAAACGGCAGCCTGGGTCTTCGTTTAAACCTTTCGTATACGCGACCGCGCTTGAAGAAAAATTTACGGCCGCTAGCGTTGTCGAGGATAACCCGCTCGTGTTTATCGATATGGAGTCCGACCCGACGCTGTTGGCGGAAACCACGACGTACGCCGAAACACAAGCGGCAATTCTCGACAATTTGCAGATGACGCAGGCCCAATTGGACAAAATGAAAAAAGAAGAGCGCGATGCGCTGATGAAACGGTTTTGGCGCCCACAGAACTTTGACAACAAATATTTGGGCCCGCTCACGCTGCGCAAAGCGTTACAGAAATCCCGGAACTTGGTTTCGATCCGATTGGTGGACGCCGTTGGCCCCCGCGCCGTGGCGCGTTTGGCGCACGCGGCCGGCATTCAAAGCAATCTCGCCGCGGTGTTGTCGCTGGGGCTCGGAACCTCGGTGGTGAATCTCGTAGAGCTCACGGCCGCCTATGGAACGCTCGCCAGCGGCGGCTATTATGCAGAACCGTTTTTTATCGAACGCGTTGCCGATCGGCGCGGAAAAATCCTTCAAGAGACGGCGCCAAAAATTGCCGCGCGACTTAATCCGCAAACGGTTTATCTCACGGTCAATCTTATGAAAGGGGTTGTGGAGCACGGCACCGGTTGGTACGCGAAGCGGCTCGGACGCCCATTGGCTGGTAAAACCGGGACCACGCAAGACCAGCGCGATCTTTTGTTCGTCGGTTTTTCGCCGGACTTGGTGTGCGGCGTGTGGGTCGGCTACGACGACTTTCGACCACTCAAGAAAGGATTGAGCGCTTCAAACGTCGCGGTGCCACTCTGGACCGACTTCATGCGCGAAGCACTAAAAACCGTTCCGGTGAAAGATTTTGCGATTCCCCCAAAAATCGAATTCGCAAAAATCGATGCCGACACCGGATATCTGGCATTGCCCACGTGTCCGAAAGTGATTCTGGAAGCGTTTCGTGAAGGGACTATTCCCACGGATTTCTGTCCGTACGACCACTCGAAAGACCTCGGATCGGAATCCGACGAAGTTCTCGAATAATTTTTCTTAACCGCTACTCGGTAGCGCTGGCTTTAACGAAATCGCGATTCATGCGCGCGATGAAATTCTGGCTTATTTCCTTCGGACACACGGCCGTGCATTCGCCGATGTTCGTGCACCCCCCAAATCCTTCTTTGTCCATTTGATTGACCATCGCCAGCGCCCGCCTTTCCCTTTCGGGCTGGCCTTGTGGCAACAAGCCAAGGTGAGAAATCTTCGCTGCTACGAACAACGTTGCTGACGCGTTCGGGCACGCGGCCACACACGCCCCGCAACCGATGCACGCGGCGGCGTCCATCGCATGGTCAGAATCCCGCTTGGGAACACGCGTGGTGTTCGCTTCGGGTGCGCTGCCGGTTTTTGCCGAAATAAAACCACCCGCTTGAATGATGCGGTCGAATGCTCCGCGGTCGACCACCAAATCTTTCAGCACCGGGAACGCACGGGCGCGCCACGGTTCAATCGTAATCGTGTCGCCGTCTTTGAAATGCCGCATGTGCAACTGGCACGCGGTTGTTGCCGGAAGAGGTCCGTGCGCGGTTCCGTTGATCACCATTCCGCACGTGCCACAAATGCCCTCACGGCAATCGCTATCAAATGCCACCGGCGGTTCGCCTTTGGCAATCAGCTGTTCGTTCAACACATCCAACATTTCGAGAAACGACATATCCGAATTCACATCGTTTAATTGATAGGTGACGAATTTTCCTTCGGTCGCACCGTTCGCCTGTCGCCAGATTTTTAACGTTAGCTTCACTGATAACTCCTCTGAGCGATGTGCACACTCTCGAACGTCAGTGGTTCTTTGTTCAACTGCGGCTTTTGTCCTTCGCCTTTGTATTCCCAGGCGGCCACATACGAAAATTCGTTATCGATACGCTGAGCTTCGCCATCCGATGTTTGGCTTTCTTCGCGGAAATGCCCCCCGCACGATTCGCGGCGGTGCAAAGCGTCGATGCACATCAACTCTGCCAATTCGATGAAATCGGCCACGCGCCCGGCTTTCTCGAGGGATTGATTTAATTCTTCACCCGTGCCTAAGACCGAAAGGTCTTTCCAAAATTCCTCGCGCAGCTGCGGAATTTTCTGAAGCGCGGTTTGCAATCCCTGCTCGGTGCGCGACATGCCGCAATAATCCCACACGATTTTTCCGAGCACGCGGTGAAACCAATCCGGAGACCGCTTGCCACGAATAGAAAGAAACGTGTTCATGCGCTGCTGAACCTCGCTCTCCACTTTTTTGAATTCCGGTTCGCTCGTGGAAGGCTTGGACCCTTTTTGATTCGCAAGATAATCGCCAATTGTGTAAGGCAAAACAAAATATCCGTCGGCCAATCCTTGCATGAGCGCACTGGCACCAAGACGATTGGCTCCGTGGTCGGAGAAATTCGCTTCGCCGGCCACAAACAGCCCCTTCACCGTGCTCATCAAATTGTAGTCGACCCACAATCCACCCATTGTGTAGTGAATCGCCGGATAAATGCGCATCGGCACGTTGTAGGGATCTTCGCCGGTGATACGGTTGTACATATCAAACAAATTCATGTACCGCTCTTTAATCACGTTCGCACCAAGCCGCTTGATCGCGTCCGCGAAATCCAAATACACGCCGAGCCCGCCTGGGCCAACCCCACGCCCTTCGTCACAGACTTGTTTGGCGTTGCGCGACGCTACGTCGCGCGGCACAAGGTTTCCGTAACTCGGATATTTGCGTTCAAGATAGTAATCGCGTTCGTCTTCAGGAATTTGCTGCGATGGTCGCTGATCACCTTTCTTTTTCGGAACCCAAATGCGTCCATCATTGCGCAACGATTCGCTCATGAGCGTAAGTTTCGATTGATAATCGCCGCTCACGGGAATGCAGGTCGGATGAATCTGCGTAAAGCACGGGTTCGCGAACGCGGCACCTTTTTTGTAGGCGCGCCAAATCGCGGTTGTGTTGCAGCCTTTGGCATTTGTTGAAAGAAAATAGACGTTACCGTAACCACCGGTCGCGAGCACCACCGCGTCGCCCGCGTGAGACTCGATTTTTCCGGTGACGAGATCGCGCGTAACAATACCCCGCGCTTGGTTGTCGGCCACCACCACATCCAAAAGTTCCGTGCGCGGATACATCTTCACTTGGCCGGCGCCGATCTGACGAGAAAGTGCCGAATACGCGCCCAGCAAAAGTTGCTGCCCGGTTTGCCCGCGAGCATAAAACGTGCGCGAAACCTGCGCGCCACCAAACGAGCGATTGTCCAGATACCCGCTGTAGTCACGCGCAAACGGAACGCCTTGCGCCACGCACTGGTCAATAATGTTCACCGAAAGTTGAGCGAGCCGATACACGTTGGCTTCGCGCGCCCGGAAGTCACCGCCTTTGATCGTGTCGTAAAACAAGCGGTAAACGCTATCGCCATCGTTCGGATAATTCTTTGCGGCGTTGATCCCGCCCTGCGCGGCGATCGAATGCGCACGCCGCGGACTATCTTGATAACAAAAACATTTCACATTGTAGCCGAGCTCGGCCAAGGACGCCGCACCGGCGGCACCGGCCAAGCCCGAGCCGACCACCAACACTGTGTATTTTCGTTTGTTCGCCGCGTTGACGAGTTTGATTGAGTTCTTGTGGTTTTCCCACTTCGTCTCGAGGGAACCCGTCGGAATTTTTGCGTTCAGTTCCATTATTTCACCACACCCACGACGACGGCCACCGGAATCGAAATATAGCCCAGCGTAATTAACACCGACGCTCCCGTCGCAAACAAACGGCGCCAACAATTGTATCTTGGGTGATTAAGGCCCAATGTTTGGAACACAGAAAATACGCCGTGATTCAAATGAAATCCGAGAGAAACCATAGCGAGAATGTAAAACAGCGAGACGTACCAGACTTGGAAACCGTTTACGATATTGCGGTAAACATCGAGCTCGTCGAAATTGGGATGAACGGAACCCACCGTAAGATGCAACAAGTGATAAACAATGTACACAGCAAGAAACACGCCGCTCCAAATCATGAACAACGACGGTCGGGAGGCCTGAATCATTTGGTGTTGCGCGTAACCGATGGGTCGGCTCGCACGGTTGCGGCGATTCAGTTGGACGGTGCACACGATATGCAGCAGAACAGAGGCCAGCAGCGCCACGCGCGTGCCCCACAACAGCGCAGTGGCGTGCTTGAGAAAATGTGCATAATTGTTCAGCTTCTCTGGTCCTTGGAACACCTGAAGGTTGCCCAACAAATGCCCGACGATGAAACCGAACATGATAAGCCCGGTCACAGCGACAACGATTTTCTTGCCTATGGTAGAAGACGTAAAACGATTCATTTAATTGATGGAAGCAAACACCTCATCGACGTGTCCCGTGACGCTCACTTTCGGGAAAATCTTCGCAATTGTGCCTTTGCCGTCAATCACGAATGTTGTGCGTTCAATGCCCATGTATTTTCGGCCATACATACTTTTCTCTTTCCACACACCGTACGACTCCAGCATTTTTTTATCGGGATCGCTGAGCAAATAGAATGGCAACCCGTATTTCTTTTTGAATTTCACGTGTGATTCGACGCTGTCGCCGCTCACACCGATGATCACAACGTTTTTCTTATCAAATTTTTTCTGTTGTTCTTTAAAGTCGCACGCTTCCTTTGTGCAGCCCGGAGTGTCGTCTTTCGGATAAAAATAAAGAACCACATTCTTCCCGGAAAAATCTTTCAACGAAACGTCTTCGCCCGCATCGTTCTTCAATTTAAACTGGGGCGCCTTATCTCCAATATTCAATCCCATCTTTGTCTCCTTATTCTCCCCTCCTTTAGGGAGGGGCTGGGGGGAGGGTTCCCTCTCCCTAACCCTCTCCCTAAAGGGAGAGGGAACACGCTTCCTTATTTCTTATTCTTTATGCTGTTCAGAGTCCAATCGAATTTAAAATCTACGTTGTTTGGAAAATCCGTGGCCAACTTGGCGTCGATCGCGTCGGCGTCCGGGCGCAATTTTGAATCGGTCAGCGAGGAAAGATACGCTGCCACGCCACCGACGCGCGCAAAATCCGCCTCGTACCATTTAAAGATCGCGGACATCACAAGCTTACCGTTTTCGATCCGCAAATATTTTGGATTGTTTGCAAATGCGATTGCGTTCGCTTGAAGCACGGCGTCCAACGTGGGCCCCGCATAGGCGCGGTTGTTTAGCTTTGGAGAATCAATGGCGCCATTGACGATAGCGAAATGGATCCGCTGATCCGGATTTTTAACAGAAATATTTTCGACGCCGCCGCCTTTTTGGGGGTCGGAACGAATAATGCGGTGCTCAATGTCGTTCAACGACAATCTGAGACGCGCCACTTTAAACGGTTCGGCAAACACTTTGAAATCTTCGCTCACTTGTTTGAGATTCGGTCGCGCCAACACCAGGCGAATCATGTGCGCATTGTACGCATTGATCCAGAACGCGAGCCTTTCCATTTCACCGCAGGTGCTCAGGTCCGCCGTTTCCATCAAAGAAATATATTCGTAAAGATCGCCACCCTTGTTCACGCGAAAACCGTCGTAATCGACATATCCATCTTTGTCGACGTTGGATTTGAGCAGACCATCAAATACGGTCGGCTGAGGGCATTTTCCCGCGGCCTGCGCCACTGATAATCCGAGGGCAAAAATCGCCGTGAGCAACAATCGTTTGAACATGAACCCTCCTAATGAATCCGATTTCAAATATACGACGCTTGGCTTTGCGCCGATGCCACCAATTTTGATGCCGATCCGCGGTCCAAGAGCCAAATGATTTCACCAGCCACCGGCGTCACACGCTGAACCGGATAACGACTTTTTGGCGCCTCGTCCCAAAACACATCGCGCGCGACCGTTGCCTTATTTTCGCCCGGGCAGAGAACCAAGATTTTTCGCGCATTGTTAATAACCGGGTACGTGAGCGTAATGCGATTCATCCCAAGTTTTTCCACGCGGTGGCCAACAACCCATTTTTCCGTTTCGTCGAGCGCGGAGCTGCCCGGAAAAAGCGACGCCGTATGTCCGTCTTCGCCAACACCGAGCATCACAAGATCAAACTTAGGAAATGGCCGCTCAAAACGGAATAACATTTTTAAATCCTGCTCGTAGGCCTTCGCGGCATCCTGCGCCGACAACATTTCGCCCGAAATCCGGTGAATATTCGCAACGGGCACTGGTACTTTCGATAAAAGGCAATCCAATGCCAACTTGTAGTTGCTTTCCGAATTGTCCGGTGGGACGCAGCGCTCGTCGCCCCAGCAGACCACAACATTTTTCCAGTCGATGCGGTCGCGATAATAATTCTCCGCTAAAAGCGAGAGAACGGGCTGCGGCGCTCGGCCACCGCACAACGCCAACACAAACTTGCCGCGCGCAGCAATTGCTTCGCTGGCGGTTTCAGCGACAATTTGAGCGGCTTTCTTCGAGAAAACGGATTGGTCTTGTGCGACAACGATCAATGCGTCGTTACCTTCTTAATTAAATCGCGAAGCCGAACCAATCCTTCCTCGGCGTCTTCCAGATGAATCCGAATGGCGCGGCGGTGTTTGTTGGCGAGCGCGCTCAAATCACCAAGCGCTTGGGCCTCTTTCAATACACTGAATCCAAACGGTTCGCCGGGGATGGCTACATCTTTTTTATCGTCGGCAGTAATTTGAAGAAACACGCCGCTGTTATCGCCACCTTTATGCAATTGACCGGTCGAGTGAAGGAAGCGCGGCCCAAAACCCACGGTGGTCGCCACATGCTTGGTCGTAAGTATAATTTCGCGAATTTCCTGCAAAATCTTCTCGTGTTTGGCGTTGCGCTCCAAATAAGCCAACAGCGCCACATAGTCGCCAGCGCGCACATCGCGGAACAACATTTGCAGAAGCTCTTCGACGTTCGTCGTCTGACTCAAGCCGTTCATGGAATACACGGCAAGCCCGTTTTCGGTGAGCGTGGGTTCGTCTTGCGAGAGCGTGCCCTGCATTTTATAGGCATCCAAGTACTTCTTTGTGAGATCTTTTGATTCCTGAACGTTTGGCTGATCAAACGCGTCAATGCCGAGCGCCGCGCCGGCAATCGCCGTCGCAAATTCCCACCGGAAAAATTCGCCGGAGATCTGTTCCTTGTTCGAAAGCTGAATTTGGATTACCGGATGTCCGGCTTTCTTAAGAATCGCCAGCTTCTTCTCCAATGCCAAATCTCTTTTCAATTGTATGGAAACGAAAACCCGGTCATTCCCGTAGACATCGGGCGCTTCCATCGGCTCGCCTTCCACCGGAAGAATTCCTTTGCCTTCTTTTCCGGTGCTTTCCGCAATTAATTGCTCAACCCACGTCGAGAGCGACGCAATCTCTTTGCCAAGGAAAAACGTGACTTTGTTTCGGCCCGCGTTCGCGAGGCTTCCGAGTGCCGCGCCCAGTTGCACGCCAAGATTTTGTTTCGCCGGCACAACGGCCGAGCAGGCTCCGGCCATCAAATAGGCGTTCTCAATGAGCGTCGGAACGTCGATCCCCATCAGCGCGGCCGGTAACATACCGAAGAACGACAGCGCCGAATAGCGGCCGCCGATATCCGAAGGATTCAAAACAATATGACGGAATTTTTTCTCGCGCGCGAGGCGTTCCATCATCGTGCCCGGATCGGTGATCGCAACGAAGTTTTCGCCGGCTTTCTCGCCTTTCTTTTTCTTCACGAGATCAAAAAAGTATGCGAGGAACGCGTTCGGCTCGGTCGTTGAGCCGGATTTGCTCGCGACAATATAAAGAGTTTTCTCCGGCTTTGAGCGACGCGCGCGCTCGAGCACCGACGCGGGCTCGGTGCTATCGAGAATCGCGAGATCCGGATAGCCGTTCTTTTTTCCAAAAGTAATCCGCAACACTTCGGGGCACAAACTTGAACCGCCCATTCCCAGAAGCAGCGCGTGCGTGAACTTCGCTTTCTTGATATCGGCAACAATCGCTTGCACGTTTGAATAATTGGCTTTCACGTAGCCCGGAACCGTGAGCCAACCGAGCGAATTCTTAATAATTTTCTGGTGGGCCTCGTCGGATTTCCAAAGCGTCGCATCTTTTTCCCACACCCGTTTCGCCCAGTTTTCGTTTTGAATTTTTCCAAGCAAGGTCCGGTAGCCGGCGTCGTAGTTACCAAGATCGAACTTCACCTGTTTGCCGAATTGACCGGTGAGGATTTCGCGCTTGGCGGCGGTAACGCGCATCAAATCGTCGAACGATTGGATGAAGGATTTCACGCCGTCTATCTGCAATTTCTGCATAAGCCCTTCGAAATCAATGCCAAGCGATTGGAGTTCCTGAAGATCCACGTGCGCTTGCGCCCATCCAAGTTTCAACTTCGGTTGAACCGTACCATGATCACGAAACGCATCGATCGTGGCCGGCGGCATGGTGTTCACCGTATCCGCACCCATTAATTCTTCGATGTAGAAAACATCGGATAGCCGTTTGTCTTTCACGCCGGTCGATGCCCACAGCAATCGCTGAACCTGCGCGCCTTTTTTCGCGAGCTTTTGGAACCGGTCGGATTTTGTGACCATCTCGTAGTGCTCGTAAGCCAACTTCGCGTTGGCGACTCCGGCTTTGTGCAACAACGCCTGAGCCTTGGCCGCCTCCGGCGCTTTCGAAGCTATTTTCTGATCAAGCGCTTTGTCCACGATGGTGTCCACGCGACTCACGAAGAAACTCGCTACCGAGGAAATTTGTTTGATCGGCAAATTTTTCTTCACGCGCTGTTCGAGACCGAGCAAATACGCTTCGAGCACCTGCTTGTAATTCTCGACGGAGAACAGCAGTGTGATATTCACATTCACGCCGGCCGCAATGAGCGCTTGAATCGCGGGGATTCCTTCGGGTGTGCCAGGAACTTTGATCATGAGATTGGGCCGCTTCACTTTCTTCGCCAAATGTTTCGCTTGATCAACGGTGGCCTGCGTGTTGTTGGCCAAACCGGGATTCACTTCGAGACTCACATAACCGTCGGTGCCTTTGCTGGATTTGAAAACGGGTTTCAAAATGTCGGCGGCCATTTGGATGTCTTTCACGGACAGGTTTTCAAAAATCTCTTCGATGGTTTGGCCTTGCAGCGCAAATTTTTTGAGATCGGCGTCGTATTCGTTGCTGGACGATATGGCTTTCTCGAAAATGGTGGGGTTTGATGTCATGCCGCGCAGACCGTCAATTTGAACCATCTTCTTCAGATCGCCGTTCTTGAGAACATTCCGGCTAATAAAGTCGAGCCAGAAACTCTGCTTTTGCGACCACATCCCGACGAGCGGATTTATTTTTTTCTCTCCTACCAACACATTGCTCATAAACCTCTCCATTCCCTTTACCAACTCAAGCCGTCATCCCGGCAATCTGTTCGCCGGAATGACGAATATTAAACCGGCAACAGTTTTTTGAATTTTCGCTTTCCTACTTTTAATACGCCGGGAGCCGCAATCGAAATTTTGTCCCCCAAATTCACGCGCTTCCCGTCCAATTGCACGCCGCCTTGCTCCACCAACCGCCGCGCTTCGTTCTTGGACGCTGCCATCTCGGCCGCCACAATCAATTCCACAGCGTCGATGTCTTTCTTTGTTAATTGGAACGGCTCCATGTCTTCGGGAGTTTCGCCTTTCGAAAACACGTTCGCAAAATTTTGCGCGGCATCTTTCGCCGCAGACTCGCCGTGGTAACGCTCAACAATGAGTCCGGCCAATTTCTTTTTGGCTTCCATCGGATGCATCTGTTTGACGCTTGGAATATTTTCTTCGGTCAGCAATTCGTAATACTTCCACATCAACTCGTCCGGAATGGACATAATTTTTCCAAACATTTCATTCTGCGGGTCTTTCACGCCTACATGATTGCCGTACGACTTCGACATCTTGCGCGTTCCATCCAATCCTTCAAGCAACGGCAGCGTCATCACCACCTGCGGCTCTTGCCCGGCATTCTTCTGCATCTGCCGGCCCATCAGCAAATTAAAAAGTTGATCGTTGCCTCCGAGCTCGACATCCGCTTTAACAGCGACCGAATCGTATCCCTGAAACAAGGGATAAAGAAGTTCAAGAATGGAAATTGGCTGGCCCGCTTTGCGGCGTTCCGTGAAATCGTCGCGTTCCATTAATTGTTGCACCGTGTGCTGGCGCAAAAGCGATTTCGGCAAAAACGCGGAGTTCGAACGCTCAAACAAATCGTAGAGCCATTCACCGTTGTAACGAACTTCGGTTTTGGATTTGTCGAGCACTTTAAATACTTGATCGGTGTAAGTCTTTATGTTTGCGTTGATCGCTTCTTCTGAAAGCGGTGGCCGCGTCGCATCCCGACCCGACGGATCGCCGACGGCCGCCGTGAAATCACCAATAATAAAAACAACGGTGTGCCCAAGATCCTGAAACGTGCGGAGTTTCGTGAGCACGACGGTGTGACCCAAATGGATATCGGGCGCGGTCGGGTCAACACCGAGTTTTACACGCAAAGGTTTTCCCTTCGCGAGCTTGGCCTTCAGCTCCGCTTCAGAAACAACTTTCGTGGCACCGCGCAATATTCGGGAAATGGAATCGTCGGAATGCGACATCGCCGGATTATAAGAAATGGACGAAAAAAAAACCGCCACGAACTCCCGGGAGGGAATCCGTGGCGGCTAAGGAACAGATTGTTGAATTAGCGTCCTGCGGCCCGGTCAGCAGCCTCGATCAACCTTCCTGGCAGAGGCACGGGACCCGAGGGGCGCACTGGCGAAATTATTTCCGGATCCCCTATTGCTGTTTCATCGTCCCATCCACCGTGCTCCAGGCACAGAGTTTCGGAAAATTCTTCCCGTCGTTGCAGTTGACTGGAACCATCGCATTTGTTTTCCCAAACGTAACAATAGGTGTCGACCACAATCGAGCTCGTTCGACATGTAACCGTATAACTACACGGAACAAGATCGGGACGTTGTTGCCAACACGGAACGGGCATTATTGCCGTTTCTAGCGGAGGCCGTGTCTCGGCATAGGAAAAACTTCGAAGGAATGCCGCTTCCGAAAACGTCAAAGCGGCGATGAACATCATAATTTTTTGTTTCCTTTTCATATTCATATTGGCTCCTTGATTAGCAGGGTTTAATTAAATTCGAATAATGCACCGAATATGCCAGGGCGGGCCTTTTTGTTGTCCGATTTCGAGCTGAAAAAAGGATTCGTTTTTGGACCTATCAAACCCCGCTTTGCTCTCAAAATCGCTATTTGATAAGCAAATGCAATGATTTCGCCTCTTCCTCCATCACGCGATCGGCGCCATACCGTCACCGCCTCGTCCGATCCACAGATTCAGCGAAGTTTGGTTCTCTCCTGGAAAGAAGGAATACCCGCTCAAGTGATGAGCACAATAATGGACAACTACATGACGCCGTTCGCGTTGTGCCTTGGAGCTACGAATCCGCAGATTGGACTTTTGATTGCAATTCCGAATTTGTTAGGGGCGATATTTCAGACGTTTGCGGTTGAGGCGGTGCACAAAATTGGGAGCCGCCTCAAGCTCGTGGTGCACAATGTTGGATTGCAAGCCTTGATGCTGTTACCCATCGGCTTTCTCGGCTTGCGGCACGTTCCGCATCGGCTCCTATGGTTAATTGGCTTTGTCACGATCTACAAGATCATCACGGGATTGATTGGGCCTGCCTGGGGCAGTCTTGTCAGCGAATATCTGCCCGCGCATCGGCGCGGCGATTATTTTGGTTGGCGCTCGCGAATTCTCGGTATCACGAGCCTTGTAACCATTATTTTTTGGGGCGGATTCCTCGACGTTTGGAAAAAAATCGACAAACAAGAAATAGGCTTTCTTGCCATGTTTCTCACGGCCGCTGTTGGCCGATTTGTTTCGTTCGCATTGCTGCGGAAACACGTCGACCTGCCGTTCCATCACAAAGAGGAACACGACTTTACGTTGTGGATGTTTCTCAAGCGTTTCCGCGAAAGCAACTTCGTGAAATTTGTTTTTTATGTGGCCGGAATAACGTTTACGACGAACATCGCCGCTCCTTATTTCAGTGTCACCATGCTGCGCGATCTGAAATTCGATTACTTAAGCTTCATGTTGGTCACATTGGCCTCTACAGTGACGAGCCTTATTGCGTTCCCTTTATGGGGTCGACACGCGGACCACGTCGGGAATGCGCGCATTCTTAAAACAACGAGCTTTTTACTGCCGCTCATTCCCATCCCATGGATCCTGTTTCATCACATTGTGCCGATTTTTCTCGTCGAAGCGGCCGCTGGATTTTTGTGGGGCGGGTTCAACTTGTGCGCCGTTAATTACATTTATGATGCGGTGAGCCCCGGGAAACGCATGCGCTGCTTGGGTTATTTTAATTTGATCAACGGCCTCGCAATCTTTGGCGGCGCGCTCGTTGGCAGCTGGCTCAGTTCCCGCGTCCCGAATATTTTTGGCTATCCGTTGCTCACGCTTTTCCTCATCTCCGCTGTTGGGCGTTACCTTGTTCATTTCGTTCTTTCAGGAAAATTCACCGAGGTCCGCAGCGAAGTGAAGCATGTCTCCAGCACAAAACTTTTCTTCAGCGTGGTCGGCATCCAACCGATGATCGGACGCTTCACCGAAACCAACGCACTCTCGACCGACGTGAACTTCGGCCCGAAACCCCGCTAACCTTCCAAAGTTAACCGGTAATCTGCAGCAGTTCTCGCAACTTTACAAACGTCTCGACAGGCAATTTCTCGGGACGTATTTCGGACGGCAGGTTCAGTTTTTTGAGGGCGGACGCAACTTGATCTTTCTCAAGGTTCAGTCCGTGCGCGAGAGAGTTGAGGATTGTTTTGCGGCGTTGCTGGAACGCGGCTTGAATGACTCTTTGGGTACCGTTTACGTCACCCGTGAGTGGCGTGTCGCGGCGAATGAGTTTGACGACGGCCGACTTTACTTTGGGAGGCGGGTTGAACGATTTTTCGGAAAGTTCAAACACGAATTCCGGTTCGCTGGTTAAGTTCATTCCAACGGTTAGCGCGCCGTATTCGGGCGTTCCGGCTTTCGCGCACAACCGTTCGGCGACTTCTCTTTGAACCATTATGAACGCATTCTTCCAACCCGACCACTCGGAGAGCTTCCGCAAAATCGGAGACGTCAAATTATAAGGAAGGTTGCCTACCACTTTGACTGGTCCGCCAACCGTGCCCAGCCCTTCAAAATCAAACTTTAGGATGTCTTCGTGGAACAAATGGACATTTGGCATCGCGCCGAAGCGCGACTTCAAAAGCGCAATCATTTGTTCGTCCACTTCCACAATGTTCAAGGACTTCGCTTTAAGAAGTGCGGCGGTAAGAGACCCTTTCCCCGGGCCAATTTCCAAAACGATATCGTCCGAGGAGATCGCGAGGGATTCCGCGATGCGGTCAATCGCGTGTTTATTAATAAGGAAATGTTGGCCGTATTTGGCACCCATGCCCGCATTTCATAACTTTCCGTCGTATGACGATAGCGCTCTTCGATAAACGCGCACCGCTTCTGGCGCTTTTGAAACAATACCGATCCGTTAACGCAGCGGACACCATGCAACGCGATACGATCGTTTCATTTGTTGAAAAACATACGGATTGTTTCGAACGAACCAATCTCGCCGGGCACATCACCGGTTCCGCATGGGTGACCAACAAAGCCGGCGACGCCGTGTTGCTCACGCATCACAAGAAGTTAGACAAATGGCTGCAATTGGGCGGACATGCGGACGGCGATACCGATATAGTCGCGGTGGCGCGCCGCGAAGCACAAGAAGAATCCGGATTATCAAGTCTAAATCTCGTGACACCGGAGATTTTTGATGTTGATATTCATTCGATTCCGCCCCGCGCTCACGAACCGAAACATTATCACTACGATATACGGTTTGCGTTTCGAGCGAATGAAGGTGAGCCGATCCGAATCAGCGATGAATCCAATAAATTGGAATGGGTTCCACTTGCAGATCTAACGACGCTTACTAACGAGGAATCGATGTTACGAATGGCCGCGAAGTGGAAACGTATCGCGAACCAAATACTTTGAACCCGTCCCTCCCAATTGACTTTGCACAAGGCACAGCTCGTTCACGACAAACGGTTCGGTTTCAAAGGGCTCAACCCATTTTTTGAAATCCCGACCGAACGCGGCAGGCAGCTTCGCGGCGTTGTTTGAGGTGCGCGCTACGGTGAGATGCGGATGATAATCGTGGTCGTCGGCGGCAAAGCCAAGATTCTTACATTCGAGGTCGAGCACATGCACCAACTCTTCGAGAACACGTGTGTCATGGTCAAGACCCACCCAAAAAACCGAAGGAGAACCTTTGGATGGGAAAACACCACCGGATTTTAGCTGCAACTCAAACGGAGAAAAATCAGAGACGATCTTCGGTAACGCAGCGAGAATCTTTTTTTCCCGGTGGTCATCCACTTCGCCAAAAAATTTCAGCGTGACGTGAAGAGATTCTTCCGGCGTCCAACGCAAAGGCCCCACCGCCGCGTTCCGTTGGAAAGATCGCCACTGTGAAATCGATTTGTCGCTTGGATAGATTGCCAAAAACAGTCGCATGCCTCATCCCTCAAAGAAAAACCATTTCTTTTTTCTATGCGCCGCTTGCTCGATCAAACCAAAATCAGCCATGCCATGATCGCGTACCACCTTCGCAACTTCCACCGGGTCGTCGCTCACGATCCACCGATCAAAATCAATTTGATCAATTGTTCCCAGTCGAACCAACGTGTCTTTCATGAAATCCAATAACGGCGTCCAATATTCCTTCCCCACGAGGACGAGCGGGAAGTTCTTGATCTTCCCGGTTTGAACCAATGTCGCTACTTCGAACATTTCATCCAGCGTGCCGTAGCCACCGGGCATTGCTACAAACGCATACGAGTATTTCGCGAGCATCAATTTTCTCACAAAAAAGTAACGGAATTCGAGCCACGTATCCAAATAGTCGTTCGGTTTCTGTTCCTGCGGAAGTTGGATGTTGCAGCCCACCGTTCGTCCGCCGACCTCTTTCGCACCGCGGTTGGCCGCTTCCATGAGACCCGGACCGCCACCGGTCATGACCGTGAATCCCACTTTCGCTATTTCGGCTCCCACCCGCTGCGTCAGCTTGTAGAGCTCATGCGTCTCGTGAAACCGCGCCGAACCGAACACAGTCACGCACGGACCCACAAAATGAAGTTTCCGAAACCCGTACATGCACTCGCGGAAAATTCGGAGCGCGCGCAACAGTTCGAAACCGCGTGGATGAGGACCTTCAAGAAAAACTTGTTCTTCACTTTGTGGCGGACGTTTGCCCCATTCCGAGCTGTTGTCAGCGGCCAGTTTCCTTGACGGGCGCTCGAAGATACTCAAACGATTTCCTTGCGCAGCATATTCAGCGCGCTGAGCGCCGCGCGATGACGAACAAGCCCACGCTCACCGATGAACCTAAACTTTTTAACAATTGTTTTTCGCGGTCCGCAGCACGCAACGTAAACAAGTCCTACCGGCTTTTGTTGTGTCCCGCCCCCAGGGCCAGCAATTCCCGTGACCGATAACGTGTAATCGCACTTCACACGTTGGCGGAGCCCTTGCGCCATTTCTTTTGCCGTCTCCGCTGACACAGCGCCAAACTTCTTCAGAGTTTGTTCGCTAACACCGAGACGACGCATTTTGCTGGCATTGCTGTAAGCGACAACACCTTCGAGAAAATAGTCGGAGGCGCCTGCGTTCTCTGTGAGCAGTTTTGAAAGCGTTCCTCCGGTGCACGACTCCGCGACCGCAACCGTTTTTCTTTTTGTCTGCAACAGCGTACCAACGACGTGATCCAGCAACACATCGCCTTCTCCGAACACCAAATCACCAAGCAACTTCCGCAATTCGGGCAACAATTTGTGGGATACCTGTTGGACAACGGCCGGGTCTTTTCCCGTGACCGTAAATTTCACCGATATCACCGACTGCGATGCAAGGATTCCATGCGTGATAGTGCAGCCGAGCACGCGCTCGTTTCGCGCAACCCACGGGCGCACAATTTCGTCAACGGTCGATTCGGGCACGCCAAAAATTTGAAACACATGATGCGCCAACACATAGCCCGGAAAATGCTCACGCAGTCGCGAAAGCACCGTGGTTTCAACCATCGGATAAAGCTCGCGCGATGGCCCGGGAAGCAACACAACGATTTTGTTTTTTATTTTAAGCAACTGACCGGGCGCCGTGCCGAGCGGATTGCCAATGACTTCAGCACCCCGAAGCACCATTGCCTGACGACGATTCATGGGCGGCATGGCGATACCGCGGCGTTCAAATTTCGCGCGAATGTCGTCTACTATCCACGATTGAATGCGCAGCGGCCGTTTAACAACGCGCGACCACACGTCGCGCGTGATGTCGTCAAACGTCGGCCCGAGACCGCCCGCGCACAGAACAATATCGGAACGTTTAAACGCTCCTGAGAAAACCTCGCGCATGAGTTCGGGATCGTCACCGACCGCGTGTTCGCACGCAATTGATAGACCAATGTTCGCGAGCTTGGGCCCTAGGTACGCCGTATGCGTGTTGACTTTGCCGGTTAGAAGCTCGGTGCCAACGCAGACAACCTCGACGCGCGGCGATTTAATTGTAGAGGCCCGGTTCCCCATTGGGTGGCGTGGGATCGTTCGCAATAATCCCATGGCGCGACTCGTAGCGCTGAATGTTCTCTGCCAACGCGGCCAGAAAACGTTTCGCGTGTTTCGGGCTCGTAATAATGCGCGCACGAACTTTGGCCTTCGGTTGCTGCGGCGATAAGAACATGAAGTCCAGCACAAATTCTTGTTCCGAATGTGTAATGAACGCCAAATTGGAATACATACCTTGCGCCGTGATGTCGTCGATCTCTATTTGTAGCTGTGGTTGTTTCTTGTCTGGTTCAGACATTGGAACTCCTTCGTTTCTAGTTATCGGTAATTAAATTCTCCTGCACGCCAAGATAGCACTGTTTCACGCGATCGTTCGTTAAAAGATTTTTCGCGGTATCTTCAAGGATGACCGCGCCGGTTTCGAGCACATAACCCCGCTGCGCCACGGACAATGCGGCGCGCGCGTTCTGCTCCACGAGCAAAATGGTCATCCCTTTTTTGTTCAGATCACGAATGATCTGGAAAACCCTATCGACAATAAACGGCGCAAGCCCCATGGACGGCTCATCAAGCGCCAGAAGTTTCGGGCGGCTCATAAGCGCGCGACCAAAAGCCAGCATTTGCTGTTCGCCGCCGGACAATGTTCCTCCCAGCTGTTTGCGCCGCTCTTTGAGCACCGGAAAACTCTCGAATATCCGTTCACGGTCCTCAGCGACCGCGCTGTGGTCCTTGCGAAAGAATGCGCCCATCTCCAAATTCTCTTCCACTGTTAGCAAAGGAAAAATTCGGCGGCCTTCGGGAATTTGAACCACACCCTTCTGAGTAATTTCGTGCGGCGCCAAGCCTCCGATCCGCTCGCCTTGAAACAAAATGTCACCGGACACGACGGGCAAGAGTCCGGACAACGCTTTCAGAAACGAGCTTTTTCCCGAACCGTTGGCACCAATGAGCGAAACCACTTCGCCTTCCTCGACGCGCAAACCAATGCCGTGCAACGCGCGTATTTTTCCGTAGCCAACGTGAAGATCGTTTATTTCAAGCATGACCAAGATCGCTTATCTCCGGCGTCTCGTGCCCCGCTCCAAGGTACGCCTCAATGACCTTTGGGTTCGATTGAATCTCGCTGGGCGTTCCTTCGGCAATTTTCACACCGTGATCAAGCACATGAACACGTTGCGATACGCGCATCACAAGGCTCATGCGGTGTTCAATCAAAAGAACCGTAACACCTTCCTGCGAGATGCGCTGTATGAGCTCCACCATTTCCAGCGACTCGCTGTGGCTCATGCCCGCCGTCGGCTCGTCCAACAACAGCAAACGCGGCTCCGTGGCCAACGCACGCGCAATCTCAAGTCGTCGCTGTGCTCCGTACGGAAGACTTCCGGCCAGCGCGTTCGCATGCTCCAGCAGACCAACAAACTGCAATCTTTCTTTCGCGAACTGGGTGATTTCCTGTTCTTCACGATAAAACGCCGGCGTTCGAAACAGCGCGGGCAACAATTCGGAACGCGTGCGACAGTGCCGGCCGACCATGACGTTTTCCAACACCGTCATGCCGTTGAAGAGACGAATATTTTGAAACGTGCGCGCGAGTCCGCGTTTCGTAATCCAGTGCGGCGGCCGACCATCGATCCGCTCACCGGAGAATTCGATCGTGCCGTGATCGGGCTTGTAGACACCGGTGAGCAGGTTGAAAAAAGTTGTTTTGCCGGCGCCGTTGGGACCAATCAAACTGACGATTTCGCCGGGCATAATTGAAAGTTGCACGCCTTGGAGCGCAGCCAATCCACCGAACGATTTGCCAAGATCTTTCGTGGCGAGCAAAATCATTTCAATTCCACGGCGCGCCGCCGACTCGGCCAGAGACCTTGCGGCCGATAGATTGCGAGCAGAACAAGGGCCAAACCGAAAAGAAAATAACGCCAACTCACGAGCTCCGCGCCCAAAACATTTCGGAGCAGCTCGGGAACAAGAATAACAATGCTCGCTCCGAGCAGCGTGCCGCCCACCGATCCCATCCCGCCAATGACCACCATGGCGACGAGCATCACCGACTCCCAAAACGTAAAAGATTCCGGCGTCACAAAATTTTCCCACCGTGCAAAGACGGCTCCCGCCGCGCCGGCAAACGCGGCGCTTACGAGAAATCCGACCAGTTTCATCCGCGTAATTTGGATTCCGGTAAGCCGCGCGGCCATTTCATCCTCGCGTATGGCCATCCAGGCGCGACCGATCCGTGAGTATTTTAATCGCACACTAACGACCATCGCGATGACGACAAAAAACAAAATCAAATAATAGAAATGCAAATTCGTGGAGAGCGCGAAGCCAAACACGGTGACCGGCTTCACATTTGTGTTTGTGAGCAGCGAAACACCCTTCGGACCGTTCGTTAGAGAATCCCAGTTGTTCACGACGATGCGGGTAATTTCGCCGAAACCCAAGGTCACGATGGCCAAATAATCCCCGCGCAGCCGCAAAACCGGAGCACCGAGCATGGCGCGAACCGCCATTGTGAAAAGAACCGACAACAAAAGGGCAAACCAAAAACCAATACCCGCGATCGAGAGAAGCGCCATGGAATACGCTCCGATGGCGTAAAACGCCATAAATCCGAGATCGAGAAGCCCAAGAAACCCCACAACGATGTTGACGCCGAGCGCAAGAACCATATAGAGGCCAACCAGGCCCAGCAATCGCAACACGTACGAAAATTCGGAATTAACAAGAAGCGGCGGTATCCCAACAAACGCTGCGAACAGCGCCATCGCCGCAACCGTTTTAAACGATGGGCGATGGAAAATCTTCATACTTTCTCGGCGGTTCGTTCTCCGAGAAGACCCGACGGGCGGATAATGAGAACCAAAATGAGGATTCCAAACGCAAACACGTCTTTCCAGGCCGCTTGCGGCAAGAACGCGGCGCCGAAGGCTTCCGCTATGCCAAGCACCAGCCCCCCAACCATCGCTCCCGGAATATTGCCAATGCCGCCGAGCACCGCAGCCGTAAATGCCTTCATCCCCGGCACAAAACCCATGTTGTATTTAATGGAACCGTAATAAAGGCTGTACAAAATTCCGGCAGCACCGCCGAGAGCAGCTCCGATGAAAAACGTGATGGCGATAATACGATTGACGGGAATACCCATAAGCCCGGCGGCTTCACGGTCCTGTGAGCACGCTCGAATGGCCTGGCCAAATCGCGTGTGATTAACAAAGATCCACAACGCCAGCATCAACGCCAAGCTGCTCGAAAGAATCACAAGTTGAATCAAGGAAAATTGGAAAACACCCCAGTGAAGCTGCATTTCAGGAATCAGCAACGGAAAACCCAAGAAGTCATCCCGCCACAGAAAAAATCCATTTTGCAGCACGATGGAAACGCCGATGGCCGAAATGAGGGGGGCGAGCCGCGGCGCTTTGCGAAGCGGCTTGTACGCAATTTTTTCAATTGCGGTAGCGGCCAAACCGCAAACGATCATTGTGATCACAAAGGCTAGCGCTAACGCTAGAGGCGCGGGCAAGCTGCCGCAAAAAAGCAAAACCCCGCAGCCGACGAAGGCACCCAACATAAAAATTTCAGAATGCGCGAAATTGATCATCAGCAAAATGCCGTAGACCATCGTGTAACCCAGCGCCACAAGCGCATAAATGGCACCGAGGGTTAATCCGTTAATAAATTGCTCAACTAGCGTATTAATAAGGAACAAAAGCTCCTTTTTTGACTTGGAACAGCGTGATCGTTTTATTCAATGTGTCACCCTTCTCATCAAAAGAGGTCGTGCCAAGCACGCCGGTGTAGTTGACGCCGTGCAAGTAGGTGATAATTTTTGCCCGGTCTGGCCCAACATTTTTAACCGCGTCCAAAATAATCGATGTGCCTTCGTAGCCATAGTGATCGTAAGCCTTTAGTTCATCGTTCGGATAGCGTTCCTTGTAGGCCGCGACAAATGCTCTGGCGGAGGGAAGAAGGTCGGGCGGCGAGCCGAGAAATGTCACGTAAGCGCCTTCGGCGGAATCCCCGGCAACTTTGAGAAACGCCGGATCATAATTCGCCTCGCACGCGACGAACGGACCTTTAAACCCAACATCGCGCGTCTGCCGAACGAGAATTCCACCTTCTGAAAACATTCCTCCGAAATACAACGCTTGCGGATTTAGCGCTTTGATACGCGTCAACAGCGATCGGAAATCGCGATCGCCAACCTGCAACCCTTCAAAGGCCACGACGGTCCCGCCATCTTTTTCGAATTGCTTTTTGAATTCCTCGGCGACGCCTTGTCCGTACGATGTCTTATCGTGGATGATCGCCACATGGGACAGTTTCAGCGTTTTGAAAATGAAATCTGCGCCGTAGGCTCCTTGAACATTGTCGGTGGTGTTTGCGCGAAAAATTGACTTGGGCCACGTCCACTGAGGCGAGAGTTGCTGATTGGTAAGTTCCGGATTCGAAGATGCTGGCGTGAGCATCGGGAGGCCGGCTTGCGCGTAGATGCGCGACGCCGGAATGGAACACCCAGAATTAAAGTGGCCAACCACAGCGACGATGCTCGGATCCGAAACAATTCGGTTGGCCACACTGACGGCTTCTTTGGGGTCCGACCGATCATCGAAAGAAACCATTTCAACGGGAATATCGGTTACGTGTTTCGCATTGGCGTCTTCAATGGCCATGGCGGTTGCGCGCTTCAACCCTTGGCCGAGCGAGGCAATATCGCCGGTGAGTGGCATTGCCAACGCAATTCTGATTTTCTTTTCGCGCGGTTTACAGGAAAAAACCGAGAAGGCGAGGATGCTGGCTAAAACGAGAGTGAAGAAATTATTTCTGCGCGGCATTGGCTCCTCCCAAAATTTTTATCTGCCCAAGACTGATGTAAATAAAAAGTGTGTACATGCCGAGCGAGCGGTAAAAAGGACGCGCCGAGAATTCCGGTTCCAAGCGCCATCGTAGCGTAAAAGCACTCAAGATCACCAACAGAGAAAAAAACGCCAACGAAAATATGAGCCACGATCCGAAGCGAGAGAACCAAACGGAGTTGATCACAATGAGAATCAAAATCGCCAGCGGCGTCACCCAAGCCATCCAATTGCCGGAGGTGTTCGCGCGGTAATGCAAAACAAAGAGAAGCGTTGCGGCAACCTGCGCCGCAACGAGAATTTTTCGTGCCATGAACGCCGAGTTTAACGGTTTCGGAAAAAAACCGACAGAGATAACAGGAGGGATGACGTGACGGCCTGCAAAAGTGATTGCGTCACGGGACGTTCGGAGCAGGCGTTTTGCCATTCGGGAAACGTTTCTCGTTGTGAAGCTCGCTGCGCAACTTTCGAGCGTTCGCCATCACCGTTTCCAAATCAATTTTTAGCCTTTTTGCGGTCATCTCGTAAGAAGAGGTTTCACTGAAGTCGCTACTGACTTTTTTCAAAGCGTCGTCGTAGGTTGAATATTCCTTTGGACTTCCAGCCCGAAGTCCCTCGGCCATGCAAAATATTAGAGTGATCTTTCCCCATCCTTGGCCGGAATCCCGCATTTTTTGAATTGAATCGGGTGTCTGATGAAACAGGTTCGCGAGTTTTTCAGAGATTGTGCCACCGGCCTGGGAGACCGCCTGATCAATTTGCGTTTCTTCTTTTTCCATTTTCTCTTGAACAGAAACGTCTTTCTGAGCGAGAACCGCTCCCAGGCTTAAGACGAGCGCGATGACGAGAAGCGATTTCCATCCTCTCATTCGATTGCTCATGTCAAAAATTTAGAACTTTTGCGATCGCGTTCATGTCCGCTTTCACGGAAACGGGCCGTGGCATTGCGGCGATGGCGCGATCCGGATCTTTCAAACCGTGGCCCGTAATAATGCAGGCCACTGCCGTTCCTTTCGGCAAATCGAGTTTCTTTTTCGAAATATATTTTTTGAGACCCGCCACGCCGGCGGCGCTCGCCGGTTCGCAGTACACTCCTTCGAGTTGGGCCATGAGCGTGTAGGCTTCGAGAATTTCTTCATCCGATACGCAATCAATGACACCCGCTGATTCGTCACGCGCAGCCTCCGCACGTTTCCATGAAGCGGGATTCCCAATTTTAATAGCGGTGGCAATTGTTACCGGATTCTTTATGGGCCGGCGTTCCACAATGGGCGCGGCTCCTTCTGCTTGAAAACCCATCATCTTTGGCTTGGAGGAAACTTTTTTCTGATCAAAATATTCGGTGTATCCTTTCCAATAAGCGGTGATATTTCCCGCATTGCCGACCGGCATGAATTGATAATCGGGCGCGCGACCCAACGCCTCTATGATTTCAAACGCACCGGTCTTTTGTCCTTCAATACGCATCTCGTTCAGCGAATTGACCATTGTGATCGGATACTTCTGCGAAATTTCTTTGACGAGCTCCAGCGCATCATCAAAATTGCCCTGAATGGCCAACACTTGTGCGCCGTACATGAGTCCTTGCGACAATTTTCCGAGCGCAATGTTTCCATCAGGGATGAGCACGACGCATTTAATTCCTGCCCGAGCTGCGTACGCCGCCGCGGATGCCGACGTGTTTCCAGTCGAAGCTGAGATAATGGCTTTTGATCCGTTCGCCACCGCGTCCGTCACCGCGAGCGTCATGCCACGATCTTTAAACGAACCGGTGGGGTTCAATCCTTCCAATTTCAAATACAGCGAAATGTGGGGCGCACCAATAGCGCCGGCCAACCGCGGCGCCGCGACAAGCGGCGTGCCTCCTTCGCACAACGAAATAATCTTCGCGCCTGAAGGCACCGGCAACGATGCGCGATACCGTTCGATGACTCCGCAATGTTGAATCATCGTCATTCCATTCGAATCAGCACAGACGAAGCACGAATCGAAGGCAAACGGTTAATCTCTTTCACGGATGCTTGCACGTCCGCCTCACGCGACATGTGTGTCAACAATATGATCGGAACGGATTTGCGAGCGTTCTCCTCTTCGAACGTGTCTTGGTGGACGGATGCTATCGAGACGTGGTGCTTGCCGAGAATGTTTGTGATTTTCGCAAGAACACCCGGGCGATCTTGTGTCGTGATGCGCAAGTAATACCGGCACATGAGATTTTCCATATCCGCGAATTGAACATTCGTGGAGGGATCCCAATTTACATAGGGAAGCTGGCCAGCGGTGCCGTTATCAATCTGGCGACACAGGAAAATGATGTCCGAAATTACCGCGCTTGACGTCGGGAAGCGGCCCGCGCCTTTGCCGTACAACATTACGTTTCCAACGGCGTTGCCGTACAACGAAATAGCGTTGTATTCGTTACGAACGTTTGCAAACGGATGCGATAACGGCACAAGCGTCGGATGCACGCGAAAAATCCAACCTTTTTCGGTTTTCTCTCCTATACCAAGAAGTTTAATGGTGCTTTTTAGCCGGTCTTCAATGAGACGAATATCAATCGCGTGCAGATCGGCAATTCCTTCGCAATAAATATTCGCCGGAGAAATCCATTGACCCGTGGCCAGCGATCCAAGAATGGAAACTTTCTGGGCTGCATCCGTGCCGTCGATGTCAAACGTCGGATTCGTCTCGGCGAAACCTGCCGCTTGCGCTTGCTTCAATGCCGCGCCAAAACTGAGACCGTTTTCTTTCATGCGCGTTAAAATAAAGTTCGTAGTTCCATTGAGAATTCCAACAATCTTATAGATTTCATTTCCAGCCAAACCCTCGTTGAGCGCCTGAACAACCGGAACACCGCCCCCCACCGCCGCTTCGAAATAAACCAACTTGCCGCGTTGCGTCGCGATCTTGAAGATTTCGTTCCAATGTTGAGAGAGAATGGCTTTGTTGGCGGTGACCACATGCTTGCCGTGCTGCAGCGCGGATAAAACAACGTCTTTAGCGGGCTCCGTTCCCCCCATTAGCTCAACGACACAGTCAACTTCCGGGTCCGTTACCACTTCTTTCCAACGCTTCGTTTGTTTCACGCCCCGCTCAATAAGCGGCGATTTTTTGCGGCTGCGACTGCAAATCCACTTCAAATGAACCGGGGCGCCGACGCGCGCCTCGATGTCCTTCCGATTTCTTTTTAAGAGTTCGACGGTGCCGCTTCCAACCACCCCAAATCCGATGAGGCCCAACGTTACTTTGTCTTTCATGCGCCAGCCTTCTCGTTCGTCTTTGAAATCTTTGGCTCACGAATCGTTACGCCAGAAACGCCTTGAAATTTTTTAAGCCTCACCAACAAATCATAAAAACGGCTGTCGCGTGTCACGAGAGCAAAACGAACAAAACCTTCACCCGCTTCGCCAAACCCAATCCCGGGCGAAAGCGCAATGCCGGTTTCCTTGATCAACTTCTCACAAAATCTCAGCGATCCCATTTTTTTGTAAGGCTCCGGAATTTCTGCCCAGAGATACATGGTTGCTTTGGGTTTGCGAAGTTTCCAGCCAAGACTCGTAAGTCCATCGTAAAGATAATCCCGGCGCCGCTGATACACGGACACCAATTCCTTCACGGGGCCAGGCCAGATTTCGAGAGCTTTTACACCGGAAAGCTGAATGAACGATGGTGCGCCGTAGTCGATATACGATTTGAACTTCACCATCGGACCGAGGAGTTTCTCGGAACCGCACGCCCAACCGAGTCGCCACCCGGCCATGTTGAAGGTTTTCGAGAAGGAATGAAATTCGAGTCCCACATCCCGCGCTCCAGGCACCTCAAAAAAACTAATTGGCTTGTAACCATCGAACGCAATTTCGGAATAAGCATTGTCGTAGCAAACGAGAATTCCGTATTTCTTCGCGAATCGAATCACGTCTTTCAGATAGTTTATGTCGTCCAGACAAGCTGCCGTTGGATTGTTCGGATAGTTAAGAAAAAGAATTTTCGCACGGCGCGCAACTTTTTCGGGAATCTTTTCCAGCTCCGGAAGGTAATTGTTCTTTTCGTTGATCGGCAGCAAATACGGTTTTGCTTGTGCGAGCACAACGCCAAAGAAATGCACCGGATAGCATGGACTGGGCACGAGCGCGATATCGCCCGCCCGCAAATAGGTTTGGCACAAGTTAGCGATTCCCTCTTTTGACCCGATTAACGTACACACTTCACTCTCGGGGTTCAGATCAACGTCGAATCGCTTCTTCATCCACGAACTCACAGCGCTGCGAAATTTCGGCATGCCTTTCGCTTGCGGATAACGGTGCGTGCGCGGATGATTGGAAACAGAATCAATAAGCCGATCAACGATGGGTTGTGGCGTGGGAAGATCGGGATTCCCCATGGAAAGATCAATCACGTCAAGTCGGTTGGACGCGGCTTCGATTCCTAGCGATTTGATCCTGCCAAATATATAAGGAGGAAGATTTTTTAGTTTAAGAGGAGACGAAATCATGGGCCGGGGATTGTATTAAAAACAGGCCCATCGGTCCCGCGCTGCTGAATGCGGCACGGGACCCAAGAACGAAGAGTGCGGAAATTACGCGGGGCTTTTAATAAGTTTCTTTAGAGCCAAGCTAGGCTTGAAAGAAATCTTGCGACCCACAGGAATTTGAATCGTTTCACCGGTCTTCGGATTCCGTCCCGGCCGAGCCTTTCGTGATTTCACCTTAAAGGTCCCCAATCCGGAGAGGGAAATTTTTCCCCCTTCTGAAATGGTCGCCCGAATGGATCCCACCACGGCTTTTACCGCTCTTACGGCCTCTGAACGACGGAGACGCGCTTCACGTGTTACCCTGTCGATCAATTCATTCTTCTTCACGAGCTTCCTCCTCGCATAATATCCATCGAAATAAAGCGTCTTACTGCACGCTTTTACTTTAAGGGATTTCGATTATCTTGCAAGGTCTTTTTTGAATTTCGCAATGGACACGCTTGGCACCGATCCTGCAATAAGCGAGTCCACGACGATCGTCGACGGAAGAAAACATTTTTTGCGCTTCCTTTAGGTCTATCCACGCTTGCTTCGCGTTGTGCAATTGAGCCCACGCTTGAGAGCGACTCCACAGCACAAAACCGAGTGGGCCTTTAAGACCCAAGGATCGATAGAACTGAATTGCACGATTCATAAACGGAAGACCCTTTTGCGGCTGCCGAAGCATTCGCAAAGCGTTCCCCTGCCCACAACTGGAATAGGCCATACCAAACCGGTCGCGCTTTTTCTTGAAATAGTCAAAGGCACGCCGATACAAAAGTCTCGATTCCCGGTATTTTCCTCGCATACGCAACGTACCGCCCAGTCCACAGCGCGCATAGGCGAGGCCATTGGTATCTTTTATTTTCTGATATCGCCTCACACTTTCGCGAAGATGTTTTTCTGCGAACGAAAAACGTTTCGCAAATCGTTCGGTTGTACCGATCGCCCATAACGCATAAGCCACACCTTCCGGGTCGGATTTTTGTTGGTAATTTTTAAGGCAGGACTTTAATTGTTTGATCGCTGAACGGTATTGGCCAAGTCCACGCGCGCACATTGCTTTGCCCATTTGCGCGTCATCGAAGTCCTCAGGAATGTTCCACGTACGTGCAAAAGTCTCGGCGCGTTTGTACCAAACCAGCGCCGAGCGGAAATCCTCGAGCTGACGGCATACGTCGCCGACACGAAGAGCGGCTTCCGAAGAGCTTTCGGTTCGATAAAGATTTTCATACGCAACACGTGCAGCGACAAAACGGCCCGCGACTTGGTGTTTGTAACCAAGCTTTCGGAAAAATTCTGCGGACTTTGATTTATCGTTTGGAATGTTGGAAACGACGACGGGCTTTTGGTTGGCCCGGTTTCTTGCGCTCGACCATACGCGGGTCGCGCGTCAAGAATCCCTCTTTGCGAAGAACCGAACGCAAACCTGGTTCAAGTTCGACGATGGCGCGTGCGATGCCGAGGGAAACTGCGCCCGATTGCCCAGTGACTCCGCCACCGAGGACGGAAATATGGAAATCAAGCGTGGTCGCACTGCGAGTGTGATGAAGTGGGGCCGTCGCTAAGGCGCGAGCACGAACATGCCCACCAAAATAATCGCTAATTGATTTATCGTTAATCAAAAGCTGACCGGTTCCTTGTTCAACGCGCACGCGAGCGACGCTCTCTTTGCGTCGGCCGGTGGCCCAGATTGGAAATGATGCGGAGAGTGTTGCCATTGAGATTACCTTTCTTTAAGCAGCCGATACGGCTACTTTCGTTGCGAATTGCGCTCCATGCGGATGCGCGGGCCCTTTGTAAACTTTCAAGCGCGCCATTTGGCGGTCGCGCAATTTGTTCTTTGCAAGCATTCCGGAAACGGCCAATTCAATTGCGCGCTCCGGTTTCTTTTTCAAAAATTCACCGTACGGAGTGATCGTATCGCCGCCTGGATAGCCCGAATGCCGAAAATCGATTTTCTGAACGGGCTTGTTATTACCAGTGATGCGAACACCTTCGGCGTTCACAACGACAACGAAATCCCCCAAGTCGATATGAGGGGTGTACGTCCGCTTCGTTTTCCCTGAAAGTCTTTTTGCAATGTCTCCAGCAAGCCGGCCCAAAATCTGACCCTTCGCATCCACGAGATGCCACTTGCGCTCGACGGAAATTTGTGATGGTTGGTACGTTTTGTTCAACATAAGGCGCTGTTAATACTAATAAGTAGTGAATTCGTCAACATTTTTTATTAACCCTTTTTATCTTTATCGAGATCGATCGAAATCTTGATATCGGCTTTTTTTCGCAAATCACCGACAAATTGATCGTAACGATCCTTCATTTTTTTCTGATACAAATAACCGGCCAGATCGAGCTTGATATCCTCGTACCGCAGCTTTTTTGCAGCCCGCTTTTCTTCAACCTGAATAATGTGATAACCAAACTCTGTTTCCACGACGTCCGAAATGCCACCGACGGGCAAAGAGAACGCCGCCTTTTCAAACTCCGGCGTCATTTGGCCCCGAGTAAAGAATCCCAAATCTCCACCATTTTTTGCGCTGGGTCCCTCAGATTTTTGATTAGCAAGGTCCACAAAATCAGCACCCTTGTCCAGTTCCTTTTTAAGCGCTTGGGCTTTTGCCAAGGCGGCCTGGCGCTTTTTGAAATCGTCGTTCCGACTTGATTTCACCAAAATGTGCCGGGCGTGCACCGATTCCCCCAGTTTGCTCCGCAGCACTTCCACGATTTGATCGGTGTCATTTTCGGGATTCGGCTTAAAATCCTTCTGGTTGAAGCGTTTTTCAACATCTGCATACAAAGCCTGCGTTTCCTTTTCGTAGGCAGGAGAAATTTCCTTCGGCTCAGCGCCGGAATCTGCTCGATCTTCTTTGACCGGAGGAGGCACTTTTCCGCGGATTTCTTCTTCCGTTAGACGCAGCACTTTTAATTGATCATTAATTTTTGTTTCAAACTCTTTCTCTGTAATTCCCTGAATTTTGAGCTCTTCAAGGAACGCCTTCTTTTCGTCTGGCGAAAGGTCGCGTTCATAATCTTCTTTTGTTGGTTTGGCATTCGGCTGAACATTCTTGAATCGGTTCTTGATCTGAAGAATTCCCTCTTCAAGTTGCCGCTTCGGTACCACGATCTTCCGCCGATTCGCTTCTTGAAGGAGCAACTTTTCTTCAATCATTTGATCCAACAACAGTTTTTTATTGGTCCGAAGCCACTCGCCTGTTTGTGGCTCGTTAGGCGCCATTTTTTTATGCTGATCCAGCAACGCATCCAGATTGTTATCGAACTCGGCTGAGTAGATTGCCTCTCCATTTACGGTGGCAACGCTTTTCCCGATAATTTCTGCTGATACCAGCGATACCACAGCCATGGAAGCTATCGCCGCGATATAAACGCCAAAACTATGTCGTTCTTTCATTTTTACTCCTTAATCTTTATCCAGCACGTTAGAGAAAGCTGGGCGTGTTCCACGTGGAACAATCAAACCAAGCCCCGAGCCACCAGCAATTCGGCAATTTCAACAGCATTTAAAGCGGCACCCTTCAGCAAGTTATCCGACACGATCCACATTGACAGGCCGTTCTTCGATGCCAAATCTTGGCGAATTCGACCGACGAATGTCTTCTGCTGTGCTTCGGCATGAAGAGGCATGGGGTAAGAAGCTTTCGAGGGCTCATCTTGAAGCACGATACCGGGCGAATTCTTCAAGATCTCTTGCGCTTCGGACGCGGAAATCGGTTTCTCCGTTTCGATCCAAACCGCTTCGGAATGAGATCGGAAAACAGGAACGCGCACACACGTGGCGGACACATTAATATGAGGTGCCTCCATAATCTTTTGCGTCTCATTGACCATTTTCATTTCTTCTTTGGTGTAACCATTGTCGGTAAAAACGTCGATCTGAGGAACGAGATTAAACGCAATCTGGTGTGAAATCTTCTTTCCCTGCGGGATTGGCTTACCGGCGGCCCAAGCCCGAGACTGGTCATCCAAATCCTTCATTCCTTTTGCGCCCGCACCAGAAACCGCCTGGTAGGTCGCAACGCGAATGGTTTTAATCTTTGCGACGTCGTGAATGGGCTTCAACGCCACAACCATCTGGATGGTCGAGCAGTTGGGATTGGCAATTATTTTTTTATCTTTCGACAAAACGTGCGGATTGACTTCCGGAACGACGAGGGGGATTTCGGGATCCATGCGCCAGGCACTTGAGTTATCAATCACAAACACGCCTTTTTTCGCAAAAAGAGGGGCAACTTCCTTTGAAACCGTCGCGCCAGCAGAAAATATTGCGATGTCCAGTCCTGAAATAGATTGATCATCAATTGTTTGCACATTAACCGGGCGGCCTTTGAATGTCAACGATTTACCGGAAGATCGCTCGCTCGCGAAAAGACGCAACTCCTTTACCGGAAATTTCCGATCCTCAAGCATACGAATCATTTCCAAGCCCACCGCTCCGGTGGCACCTACAACCGCGACGCTATAAGTTTTCCGTTCTGACATAGTACCAACGCCCATAAAAAATTTTACTGCCTCCAAAAACGTGTCGAATAAAATCGTTCAAGCAAATCGTGGCAGGAATGAGAACCAACCGAGGGAAAATCACTTGCAAACGAAGGCGCAGAATATACCAAATAACCCATGAATTTATTGGAATTTTGATAATCTCATTTTGTGAATCACTATTTGATCTGGGCAACCGGCAAAGATCGACCGGGCTTTGTATGCGCCATCACAAAGTTTCTTTTCGATCACGACTGCAACCTTGAAGATTCGTCGATGATGCGGCTCGGTTCGGAATTCGCGATGTTTGTTATTGTAAGCTCAGAAAAATCTCTTTCCGAGAATATATTTTCGAAACAACGCGCGTTGAAAGATGTAAATGTGGGATTGAAAAAGATCTCCTCCGCACAAGCGCGTTTCCAACCGAGCAAAAAACAAAAATTCATTGTACGCGTGCACGGGCCGGATCAACCCGGAATTGTTTATTTCGTCACAGAAGCTCTGGCGAATCAGGGCTTCAATATCACGGACGTCTCAACCCACCGCACGACCGCAGGGACCCAAGCGGGATTTATCGTTTTGCTTGAAGGAGAGTTCGTACGATCCGATAACGAAAAGAGACTTCGTTCGAATCTGGCCAAGCTTGGCCGCCAACTGCGGGCGAAAATTACCTTGGAAGCGCTCGCCACTCAAACTCTTTAATGGCCATTCGCCCCATTCGTCTTTTTCCGGATCCATGCTTGTCCCGACCCTGCGAACCAATAAATACGTTCGATTCAAAACTTGCGCACCTCATTAATGATCTCAAACTTACGATGTACGCTTCCCCCGGAGTGGGACTGGCCGCGCCACAAATTGGAGTATCGCAACAAGTCAGCGTCATTGATGTCGGCCGATCGAAGCGAAAGCCGTCCGGATCCTGCCATGGATTTGTCGTCCTCATAAATCCTGTATTAGTTGAAGGATTGGGACTTCAGATTCCGCGAGAGGGATGCCTATCTATCCCGGATGTGCTTGCGAATGTTCAGCGGCATCAGACCGTGATTGTCGAGACGTTAAATTTTGAGGGGGAACGAACAAGGATCCGAGCCGAAGGATTTGAAGCCTTGGCGTTTCAACATGAGATTGACCACTTGCATGGCCAACTGTTCCTAGACCGGGTCGCGAACATCCACACGGACATTTTTCGAAGAAAAAATTTCTCAACCCATACCCCTTAGAAAACGGCTTGTTAAATCAATTTGAATTTTCGATGTCCGATGGCTGATCGCCTTGTAACTTTGGTCACGGCCGTTACACTTAAGACGTCAAACCCTAACCGGGATGGCGGAAAATATGAAAATTCCCCAGCTTAAAGACTTTTTCTCATTGCAGCCCTTCAAGGATCGGCCCGCTGGCACGACGACAGCCGAATCCGAACATCTCGCACAATGGCAAAAAATCCGCTTCGATAATACCGTTCGGGCATGGATTGCGATTCCCTCGTATCTTGCTTGCTACGTGCTCGCGGCGCGCGGGGTCATTCCGTCGGTCATGCCGATGACGTGGGTATTTTCAATTTACGCGGTCCTCCAATTGCTCATCACGAGCGCATTTATGAATTCGCGCCATGGTCGAACTCTGGATTTTGTTTTTGCTTCGCTCGACGTTGCTGCTATGTCGTTGTCGGTGTATTTTACGGGGGGGATGACCAGCCCATTGTATTTTGTTTATTTTATTCCACTGGTCATTCACGCGTTTCATCGTGACTCGCGTCTTGTTGTTTTTAGTGGTTTCGGTGGTGTGGTTTTTTACGCATTTGCCGTGTCTCAACCCATGGGCGACATGTCATCGGCGATGGTTGCCAACATCGCTGCGCGGTTATTTTTCATGCTGCTGACGGTGAGTATCGCGTGCCTCGCGTTGGCGTTCTTGAAAAAACAAGATGCGGTGGATGAACTTCGAATACTTCGGCTCAATAATTTGACACTTGTTTCCGAGGCTCTCAATCACATGACGACATTGTCGGAGCGCCCCAAAGTGGCCGCGCGGTTAATTCAACTTATGGACGAAGGGCTTGGTCCAAAGCTGGAAGCTTCATCCCATATTGTCTTCGATGATTTGAACACCCCGCTGAACACCGATGACCGACACCCGGCTGGGTCGAAAATTAAGCTGGCCGTGAACGGGGCCGAAAACGAGACGTTCGGCGAACTTGTTGTAGAGAGCCCACGGAAAAACGCGTTTGGCGCCGACGAGCTATCTTTCCTTGAGTTCGTGGCGATGTCGTTGGGATTGTCCATTCAACGCTTGCATCGCATGGAAGAACTCCGCAAATCTCTTGAAATGAACAGCTGGGTGATGGCGGCTAACATCGCGTCATCGCGTTCAACGAAGGAAACGTACACCGCTGTGTTGGATGGGATAATGACGATTCTAGGAGCGGACGCCGCCGACTTGTCGATTCTTTTGCCAACGGTCCACAATTACCAAACGGTGATGGGGCGCGGGGGGAAAATCGCAGACGATCAGGCGAGCGTTTTTCCGCTGAAAAATATCAAAGGGGACGAATTGGGGATTATTCGCGCAACGCGGCGAGTTTCAACCGAGAAAATATCGGACATCGACATGGAAACCGCGACCACGTTTGCCACACGAGCCGCTCTATCTATTGAGAACGCGATTGCTCATGAACAACAACGAGAAAAGTTGCATCTTTACGTTGAAGACGCGAATCGCAAGAAAGCTGCTTAACTAATTGGCCGGCTTATTTTCTTCCGGCATCAATGCGCCGGTTGTGTAGCGGCACGCCGGATTCCAGAGCAACCATTCACTAATACCAAGATCATTCGCAGCATCGATCTGATCGCGGACCATTTTTGTGTCGTACTTCACTCCGAGACTAAAATCCTGCAAATACGGTCTTAATTCGATGTTTATTCCCTTCAACGTTTTCTTCGTGTCGCGAATGCTTCGGTGGATCGTTTCGTAAGGATTTGCGTTCGGATTTGCGATACCGTACTCGCCGGGCGCGTAGTGCGAGGGATACATCATCGGGGATACCACATCCACATGATTCGCAAGCCGATTCAAGCGCTGACCAATCCCCATATCATCGCCGGTGGATCCAACCAAACCGAACACGTCAATGGACAGCTCCACGCCGCGTGCTTGCAATTTCTGATGCGCGCGCTCGAGAAACGTTCCGAGCGCCTCAACCGCAGTAGCAGCCGAATGGGGCTTCGAATAAACGCAAAGCCTTGTCTGCCCGTCCGACGGGAAACGTATATAATCAAATTGAATACCTTGAAAACCGAGATCGGCCGCCTTCATCGCGATATCGATATTGTAATCCCAAACATGATGATTGTATGGGTCGGCCCACGCGGACCCTTTTCGGTCCACCCAAACATCCGACCGATATCCCTTTTCCGCTGCTTTCGCGATCGGCTTCGACGCGTGAATAGCCCAATCCGGCTTTTCACGCGGCAAACGATCATCGTGGAACACACACAAACGAGCGAGCGTAAAAACCCCCCGCTCCTTTAAAAACGCCAAATATTCTTTGAGGTCTTTAATCGCGGGAACGTAATTCTTTTTTCCATCGAGCGCGATTCCAGGAATAAATACATCGCCTTCGGACTCTTTGATGTCGATGACGACCGTGTTGAGTTCTGTTTCAGCGAGTAACTTTTCAATCTTCTCGCGTCCTTTCTTGCTGCCCATGTAATAGGCACTTACATGAATGCCTCGGACGCAACTGGGACGATCGTTCCGAAAATCGCCCCACAGCGGAATCTGGGGAACAGCGGCCGCGCTTTTATTTTCGGAGGGCGCTTGACTGCAACCCGGCGATGCCATCGCCACCAACAAGGCGCCGAGGAAGGCACGGCTGGGGGAAGATAAGAATCGGTGTTTCAAGAAGGTAAGTTAGAGAGCCGGTTCGATTTTGAGAATTTTGAACGTGGTCTTTCCGCCCGGCAAATCGATGGCGACGTCGTCGTTCTTTTTGTGACCGAGCAACCCCTGCGCAATGGGTGCGTGCACGGAAATTTTTCCAGCGGCCGGATCAGATTCCTCCGGACCCACCAAGATGTATTCGTAATCGTCGCTCGTGCCGGCCTCGCGAATCGTGACTTTCATTCCGATGATCACTTCGTCCTTCGGTAAATTCATGTCATCGATTATTTTTGCGTTCGAAATCTTCGTGTGGAGCTCCGCGATACGGCGGAGCGTCTCGCTCTGCTTTTCACGCGCAAAATGATACCCGGCGTTTTCTCGCAAGTCACCCTGTTCGCGCGTTTCTCCTATTTCGTGCGACAAATCACGTTTGCGTTGCTCGAGCATTTTCAACTCGGCCATCAATTTTTCATACCCAGCACGGGACATATAAACTTCGCTCATGCGCCAATTAAAACCTAAATAGTTTGGTTAGACAACTTGGATCGTTCGTCTTCGAGCAACGCGCCAATCAACGTGACCATCCCTCCCGGCTGACTTTGTAACCGGTGGGAATACGCGGCAATCGTTTTCGTCGCATATTCACGAAATTCCGCACGGCCGGTGAGCTTCGACAAACGCAACCCATTGCTGACCGCAACCGAATTTCCGGAGGGAATAACATTGTCCGTGGAATCTTTGAGGCGTATCAACAGATCCGGCCGCGGCTCGTTCATAAAATAACCGCCCAACTCGTGGTCAAAGAACTTTTGGTCATGGATGTTTTCAAGAGCGCTCGCCCAATCCAACCATCGCATATTCTTCGTGGCGTCGTACAAATCAAGCAAAGCCTGAACCAACATTGCGTAATCACTTTGTTGAGCGGCAATGGAGCGTGACCCGTCGCACCAACTTCGGTACAAGGTCCTGGTCGCATCGTCAAACAAATTTGTGTGCACAAAATCCGCGGCCCGCGCGGCGTCCGCAATATATGTTTCATCGTTCAACGCGGAACCGGATTTAACGAGCGCCGAAATCATAAGCCCATTCCATTCGGTGAGGATTTTTTCGTCGCGATGCGGCCGTGGGCGGCGGGCACGGAATTCGAAAAGAACACGCTTCGCTTCTTTAACGATTGGCGGTCCGTCGCCGTCTTTCTTTCTCGTCAACACGTTCTTTCCGGTTTCCCGGACGTGCGGGTCAACAAAATTTCCATCGACAGTGACGGGGAAATAGCCAAGAAATTCTTTCAGTTGATCGGGATTAAGGATCTGGGCGAGCTCGTGCAACGTCCACAAATAAAATGTGCCTTCTTTTCCTTCGCTATCCGCGTCTTCGGCGGAATAGAAACCCCCTGCTGCGTGCGCCAGATCACGTCGAACATAGCCAATTGCGTCGCGAACGAGATTCGCCCACCGCGCGTTTTTCGTGAGTTCGTATAAAACAGCGGCCACCGAAATTAACTGCGCATTGTCGTACAGCATTTTTTCAAAATGCGGGATCACCCACTTATCGTCGGTGGCATAACGGGCGAATCCACCGCCCAAGTGATCGTAAATTCCACCAGCAGATATTTTCTGCATCGTGAACGCGGCCATCGTAAGGGCCTTTTCTTTTTTTGCCGAACGAAAATACTCGAGCAGGAAATTCATATAGACAGGCATTGGAAACTTGGGGGCCGGGCCAAAACCGCCCTCTTTCGAATCGAACTGGGCTTCGATAAAACCAAAAGCGGTTTCCGCGACGCGGTCGATAGGAAACGACGCGGCAGCGCCATTTGACTTTTCGGTCGTGTATTGCGCCAACATGTCGGTGATCTGATCGGCCGACTCAAAGATCTTGGCACGCTCATCGCTCCAAATTTCGGCGAGTTGTTCAAGAACCGACGAAAATCCGGGGCGACCATAGCGGTCTTCGGGGGGGAAATAGGTGCCCGCATAGTACGGCTTCAGTTCTGGCGTGAGCCACACGGACATCGGCCACCCGCCGGACCCGGTCAAGGCCTGAACCGCCATCATGTAGATAGCGTCCACGTCCGGACGTTCCTCGCGGTCCACTTTGATATTCACGAAATGCTGGTTCATAAACGCCGCAATCTTTTTATTTTCGAAGCTTTCGTGGGCCATCACGTGACACCAATGACACGTTGAATATCCAATGGACAGAAAAATTGGTTTGTTTAACTTTTTCGCCAGCGCGAGCGTTTCGTCATTCCACGCGTACCATTCAACAGGATTCTCAGCGTGCTGACGCAAATAGGGGCTTTTTTCATTTTGAAGGCGGTTCATTAGTGTAAATTTCCCAACGCAAAGGCTCGTTCGCCTTTCGTTTGAACAGGATAAAATTCTCTTTCTCGTAAATTTTTTCATATCGCGGATCGCTCTCAAAGTCTTCAATTGCTTTGTGCAAGGCTTCTCCGCTATACGGCAACGCGTTACCAATACGGTCCGCCAATACAAATTCCGGATTTTTTAGAGCGCGCGTCTGGGTGATTGCTGTCGCGCGATGAATCGGAAAAAGCTGAATGTATCGCCGTTCGGAGAAGTGGGGTTGCAGATTTTGTTGCGCGGCCACCGAAGCGGTCGGCGGAATGAGTTTCTCCACTTCGGAGAACGCCGCTCGCCGCTCCAACGAAAGCGAACGGAAATAACGGGGCGCATTGAAAAGCCCAACGCCGGAAACGATGAACAACAATCCCACGAGTGACGGAACAATTTTGGCGCCGTGTCGCTCAACCAAATACCTGGCCCCAATGACGCCTCCCACAAACAAAAAAGGTTGCGAGGGAAGCGCGTAGATGTCGGCCAGCTCCAATTGCGTACTGGCCTGAGACAAAAAATGGGGCAAAACGCTAATAATAGGAGGAACCACAAACAGTGGCGCGAACAGCACAAGTCCACCAACCGTGAAGAAATAAGAGATGAACCGCCAGTATTTTATCGGTTCATTAAGAATAGCAGCCCACCAACGCGACGGATGATGAACGAGATTTGCAGCCATCTCTGCGAAGTTACCACCCAGCATTCGGTAGCGATCGTACAGAAGCGACGTCTCACCCGAACCGACAAACGTGGGGATCACAATTTTAATGTGAAAATAGAACGCTCCGAGCGCAATAACGGCCAACGCAACCGCGGTTGCCCGCCACTCTCTTTGAAGAAAAAGCATAACGGCAAATCCGCACAAAACCACGGACACATCTTCTTTTGCCATAAGCGCGAACATCGAAAAAAACAAAAGCCAGGACCTTTCCTTTTTCGACCACGCCGCGAGCGCGGCGAACAAGCATGGCAGTTGCCACAAATCGGGGTGAAAATCGTTCGAAACGGAGTGGCCAACATACGGCGAGCAGACAAACAACAGAGTCGCGAGACCGCCGGCACAGAACGATCCGGTAACGGACTGTGTTAAACGCCAAAGAATCGGCAGACAAGCCGCGACAAATGCCGCCTGAGCAATTAACAAAACGGTGGCGCTCGAATAAGCGTGATACACCAACGACAGCGGCCATAAAATCCAATTCACGTGCACGCCTAGGAAGTTACGTTCCAACTCCGACGTAAAAAACGGACGGCCGTTCGCTGTGTTCCAACACACGTTTGAGAAATAGCCAAGATCGTACGCGTGCGTGCGCAAAAGGTAATGCGCACGGAGTTTGTAACTCACGACGCCCAAAAAATAAACGACCACAAGACCCACCAACAGTCGGGTCTTCTCGAGATCCGCGAGCTGCTCAATCTGCGCGGCTTGATGAAAAATCCAACGCCGGAATGCTTCGGACACGAACATTGCAACACCGGCCAAAGCAATAATGATTCCGATCGCGTCGCCAGGACTTGAAACGGAAATCAGTTGCCCAAACACAGTGACATGGAATGAAAGGATCCAAGGAAATGCCACGAGGCCGAGCGCGAGAACAAACACTCGCACGAACAGTTTTTTGTGGTGGGGTAACGATTCCATGAAGGATGATTTCGTGATTGTGGGAACGAACCAAATGATCGGAGGGGGAGGGATTCGAACCCTCGATACGGGTTTACCCCGTATAGCGGTTTAGCAAACCGCCGCACTAGGCCACTATGCGACCCCTCCTCTGATGCGTGGCGATCCGAGTATATCAACAGCACGGGAAAATAGAAACGAGGCTGGATTTGACTCCGTTTTCCGGCCAAATTTGTCCAATGAACCGCCTGCTCTTTTTGGGCTTGCTCGTGCTAACGCCCCACGCTCGTGCGACCGAAACCGATCCGCTAAAACGCGTGGCAGCTGAATTGTCGGCGGGCATTCGGAAACAAGGGAAAGTCCAAGTCGCGGTGCTGGCATTGCCGCATCATGATGACCGTGAAAGCGACGGCCCCTTTATGGTTTCCGAAAAACTCGCCGGTTTTCTCGCAGCCGAAAAAAACTTTCCCGTGGTTGAACGCCATCATATTGTCCAAGTGCTGGAAGAATTGCACCTCTCTGAGACGGGCGTGCTCGATCCGTCGTCAGCGAAAATCATCGGAGATACGTTGGGAGCCGCGATTATCGTTACCGGAACGCTTATCAACCTACCACACGGAGAATGCGAGGTGAACGCGCGAGCGCTCCGTTCCGATACGGGGCTCGTCGTCGCCGCCAGCCGAACAATTGTCCAACAAACGTGGGCATCCAAACGGAGTCTTGCTCAATGAGGCGCCGCGGCACGATGGCGCTGACGTTGATTTGGATTCTCGTGCATCAAAGTTGGGCGACAGACAATCTGCGCACGGTTTCCAAAAAGCTTATGACCGGGATCGGTCGGACGAACACAACAATCGCCGTTCTTAATTTCCCGTATTCACGCAATCGTTCGAGCACGGGTTCGCATTTGGTGTCCGAGCGCCTTGTGACGTACATGGTTCAAGACGGTGCCCGCGTCGTCGAGCGCCGTTTGCTTCGAAAAATTCTAGAAGAAAGAAAGCTGTGGCAGACCGGACTCGTCGACGTAAGCACGCTCAAATCCGTCGGCACTATTCTTGGCGTTGACGCCATTGTTACCGGAACATTAACCGATCTATCCGACCTTAGCACCGAAGTTCTCGCGCGGGTTATAAAAATTGAAACCGGTGAGATCCTCGCAGCCGCGTCCGCGATTGTCGACCGCATTTGGCTCGACACGCCGAAATTACCGCGTGTGGCGCAACCGCGCTCGGCCGTACCGGTCGCGCTTCCTCCGCTCGAACGGAACGAAACCCGAGAACCTGCGCCTTCGTTAAATTCAAACACGTTGTCGCTGGGACCACGGCGGCGCAATCGGCGGGAACACTATTTTCCGGCGCCTGTGCCGTTTGTTCTGCCGACCGCAACAAAAACAGCCTTGGGAGGAAACAACAAATGAAACGCAAGCATCAGTGGTTTGTGCGCGGCGATTTAGACGGATTCTTCGGATTGTTTGTCGATAACGTTATCCAACTGATGCTGATCACCGTGATGTGTCGCTACGCCTGCGGTTTTCCCGTCGAGTTCATTACGGGTCGCATTCTGCCCGGCGCCGGCTTGTCGATATTCATCGGAAATATTTTTTATGCGTGGCAGGCTCGCAAATTGGCTCACAAGCTCGATCGCACCACGGTCACCGCACTGCCTTTTGGAATCAACACAGTGAGCCTCTTGGCGTTCGTGTTTCTCGTCATGAGCCCGGTTTACAACGAAACTGGAGACTCGGATTTGGCGTGGAAGGTGGGACTTGCCGCCTGCATGATGAGCGGCATTATCGAAACGCTTGGCGCGTTTGTTGGCGGTTGGATCAAACGAAATACGCCGCGCGCGGCTCTTTTGTCCGGATTGGGTGGCGTGGCGCTGTCGTTCATCGCGTTGGGTTTCTCGATCCAAATCTTCTCGTCGGCGGCGATCGCGCTTGTTCCGACCATGTTGATTTTTTGTGTGTATGCGGCGCGCGTTCGTTTACCGTTTCGAATGCCGGGCGGCCTCGCAGCAATGCTTCTCGGCGGAGCCATCGCTTGGATTCTTAAATCGCTTGGATTGTTTGACTTCGTTCTGCTGAAAGAACCCGTGCAATTCTCGTTTCATTTCCCAACCCCGGCCATTGGAAGTCTTACCTCGATCCTATTTGATGCGACCGCGTGGCAATATTTGCCCGTCGTGATTCCTGTAGCCCTTTTTAATGTAATTGGATCAATCCAAAACTTGGAAAGTGCCGAAGCGGCGGGCGACGAATTTGAACCGAAACCAGCGCTGCTTGTGAATGGCCTGACCTCCTTGTTGGCCTGTTTGTTCGGAAGTCCGTTTCCAACGTCCATTTATATCGGGCACCCGGGCTGGAAGTCCATGGGCGCACGCACCGGTTATTCGACGCTAAACGGCGTGGCAATCGCGTTCCTTTGTTTCTTCGGCGGTATCAACGCCATTTTGAAAGTCATGCCGGTCGAAGCGACGCTCGGCATCCTCGTGTGGATTGGCCTCGTGATTGTTTCGGAAGCGTTCGTGAAAACGGAAAAACGACACGCGATCGCCGTCGTTCTCGGATTTATTCCTCCGCTAGCAGCATGGGTACTCAATATCATCGAAACGTCGCTTCGCGTGGCCGGAACCAATCTCTACGATGCCTTCGATCAGTTTCACGGCGAGATTTACATCGAAGGAATTTTGTCGCTCTATCAAGGTTTCTTGCTGATCGCGATTGTGTTGTCGGCGATACTCGCTTATGTGATTGATCGTCAATTCCGGCGCGCGGCCCTGTGGAGCTTCGTTGGCGCCCTCTTGTCGGCCGTTGGCCTGATTCATACCTACGAATTAACACCCTCCGGCATTCATTCGTCTCTGCACTGGATGGCGGCTCCATGGTTCGTGTTTGCCTATCTCATGATTGGCCTGTTTCTATTGGGGATGGAAAAAGTAACAGATCCCAAAGATTTGTTACCACCCGAAAAGTAATTATCCTCGAATAAACACCACGCGCTGCGGTATACCGCCACATTCAGCGTTGTACACACCCGATGATGGAAAATCTCCCCCATCGGTACGTCCGTCCCAACGATATTCGTCTGTTCCCATTTCAGGCAAGTTCTGGCGGATCACATTCCCAAAACGGGTACGAATGACCGGGCTACCGTGAACGCACATTATGTCTACCGCCTGCTCGCCGACGGACCGATTCAGTAACTGCCCGGATTTTTTTGCTGGATGAGGCTTTCGCGGCGAATCGGGAATCGGTGTTGGAGTTGGCGCAGGAGTGGGAATTGGTGTCGGCGTGGGCAGTGGCGTTGGAGTTGGTGTCGGAGTCGGTGTGGGCACCGGCGTTGCACCCAATGTTTCAACGACAAAGTTATCGATTTTTAAATTCGCGTTATCGCCGCGCACGCCCACGCGCCCAAGACCCGTGATGGGTGGCCCGCCAATCGTGCCGTTGTCCGTGGCGCTCACCAATTTCGTGCTCCCAGAATAAAGTTCGATTGTCACGCTTTGGTCGGTATTGGTCTTAACAGTGGCCTTTACCTGCTGCCATGTATTGTAAGGAACCATGAATGGAACATAGGAGCAGAGTTCGTAATACGTACCACCATTCGACGGTCCACCGGGCACTTTCTTTTTAATCACGACTTTGTTGTCGCGCCGGTTAATGCTCGTGTAGTACAAGTTATATTCCGACCGATATCGCAGCCAAATATGACAACCGTCCCAGCTTTGTGCCGGCGTGGCGGGCGTTGTCGTAAGTCCTTGATTGAGAAGCGAAAGTGATACCGCTACGTCGCCAAAATCCGCGCGCTTGGTGTTCAGTCGGAAAACCGCTGAGTTCGTTCCATTCGACGACGCAATGTTTGGCGACGTTGTGTCGGGAATGCCTGTCCAACCGGCTTGCGCCTGCGCAAAGAACGAACCACTGTCCATATCCCAAATCGGCGAACGTGTCGCCGCTGAGTCACTGGGATTCCAAAACGCGTATTCGTTCGTGATGAGCCCGTCCGCGTAGTCGAAATTATCGCGCAGCAGCTCTTCCGAAAACCCAAAACGAGAAATAAACATGCAAATGACAAACAGAATGCGCAGTCGGCTCTTTGGTTCCTCTTCGGGGAGATCCATGCTCCAGTGTAAATGGAACGGCGTCGGAAATCTGCGTGATTTCGATCACGGAAAGGATGGCGACGGCCTATAAAGCGGGTCGTTTTGCATCGGCCATGGACAACGAACAACGTCTTTCATGGCCGAAACGTCAATTAATTGAGAAACATTTTTCCGAAGGACGATGAGCAGAAATCAACAAAATTTATTTCTTCTTGGCAGACGAACCCTTTGTGCGGAAGTTTTCCTTTCATAACAAGATCCGCCACGGTCGCGGCGCTGGAGGCGGTAATAATTTGAATGGCCGACCAATGGCGCCCCATCAGTTCTCCGTGCCGAACGGTTTTCGAATAGGTTTGTTGCGTGAGGAGGCCGTTCTTCTTTCCTTCGACGGTGCACAGCACCACCACTTGATCTTGATTCGTGGTCGGTACGGCCGATTCCAAAACTTGCTTGAGAATTTTTCGGTACTCGTTTAATTTCAGATCAAAAAGCAAAAACTGCATGAGATCGCGATGTCCCAAATAGCGCATCGTTTTGTAGGTGAGATTTTTCACACGCCCTTTCATGGAGTGCGCCAGCGTCCCCAAACCGCCCGACGTGTTGAACGCTTCGTATTCGACGCCATCCATCACGAGGCGCTCGTAGCCTTCGAGTGGTTGAAACAGTTTGATCTCGCCATTTTGAAGCGCCTCGCACGGATTCCCATACTCGTTAATGAGCCCATCGGTGCTCCACGTGAGATTGTATTTGAGCGAATTCGTTGGATTCACTGGCAAAGCGCCCACGCGCAGCGAAGCGCTGTCGACGCTTTCGTACTGCTTGATCAAATGGCCGGCGATGATCTGAATGAAACCGGGCGCGATGCCGCAACGTGGAACGAAATAGGCGTCGGATTTTTTGGCGAGCTTTTCAATTTCGTCGCCGGATTCAACGTCCTCCGACAAATCGATGTAACTGGTGCCGGCCTTCGCGGCCGCGCGCGAGATATGCTTGTTCATGAAGTACGGACAACTGTTGACGACGAGCCGTTTGTCTTTAAGCGCTTTCACGAGCGACGCTTCTTTTTTTGCATCGAGCCGGACGGCTTTGGCTCGCCGTCCCGCAGACTCTTTCGCGCGTTTCAAATCCACATCGTAAGCCGTTACGTGATATTTCTGCGAGAGCAACGCAACAATCAGCTCACCAATTTTTCCTCCGCCAACAACAGCAATCGAACCGTTTCGATTCATGCGGCACCTCCGGCTGTTCCCTTGAGCGCCTGTGCTTCAGGGTTTACTTCTCGAATAATCTGACTCACACTTTTCTGATTGAATCCTTTAAATCCGTCGCGGCGCTGTAAATTCTCAAGGTGGCTTCCAACAGCGCCGTGTTCTTTGATGCGGAGATACGCTTCCTCGGAAATTTTGTTGCCTCGCCGCAACACTTCCAGTCGTTGCGGATCCACGGGCCACCATTCGCCTTCGCTGAACGCCTGCCGCAAATACGGAAAATCGCTAAACGGCTTCATGAAATTCACATTCGCGTCCTTTAACGTACCTTGGAGATGCTCGAAATCAAACTTCGCTTCCAAGTGATGCATACCGGCTTGCAACATCGACTCGCCGTGCAGCGCGCACCACAACCCGACCGTGCCAGGCTTGTCCAAATCCGGCAACGCTTTCTTCGAAAAATCCACCGAAATTTCGCTCGGCGTCAAATCAACATCGGCAAAAATGATTAGCCGCGCTTCCGGCTGCTCGACAATCTGCGCGCCCCAACCGGCTTCCGCTCCCGCGTAATAGCGTTCCCGCTTTTTGAATCCGAACGTTTGCAAAATCTTAATGAGCATTGGAAATGCAGGGCGGCCCGAACGAAACGTGTGATGATCGTGGTTTGCCCAACCAAGACCCAACCGGTCTTGACGCAACTTCTGCACGCGCGCGGCCCGGTTGCGACTTTGCCAATACCGACGTTCGGCCTCGAGGAACGCGCAGGCGGCCATGCCGGTCCCGAGTTTGCGAACCATGGATTTTGCGAGGCCAAGCGCGTGTTTCATTCCTTCTTTTTGGGACGAGAACCGTCGGTTTCGATTGGCCCACGCCTCGACAGCTTCAAGATAAAGTGCCGCGCGATTTTTCAGATCCGGAACAAACGAACGTGTTCCTCGGCGTTCGATAAGCCGCAGCTCGCCGTGTTCGCCGCGCAGGCGCGCCTCGCGGTATTGTGACAACGGCTGCCCTTTAATGGGCAGCGAACGATCGTGCGCCAACAGGAAATCGCTGATGCTTTCCACCATGATCGCGCACGAGATTGCGGTCGCCTTTGGATCGATAAGGATTCGCGGCAGATCGGCGAACGGATGCCAGAGGCAGATCGCGCCGCCACGCGTTTTCGCCTGTTTGTCTTTTACAAATCCGATTTTTGCTAGCACCGCTTCACGGAAATACTTCTTCGGCAGCACGAGATGATCCACCCACATTTGGAATTCGGTGCTGGTCTCCGAGTGCATCTGTTCCATTAACTGCTTCGCGAACGAGTGGCCTTCGAGAAACGCGGTGAGCCGTTCGCGAATGAAATTGTCGGCTTCGGGGCATTGCGGCCATTTGTAATCGGCCGGCGCGGGCGAGAGAAATTCGGAATTTTTCATGGCGGTCTCCGTGCTACGAATTGTCAATTTGCGCACGTTGCAATTTTCCGCTGTAGTCAACGTACACGGTTTTCCATTCGGTAAATATGTCCAGTCCTGTTTTGCCGGCTTCCCGGTGCCCGTTGCCACTGGCTTTCACGCCGCCGAACGGCAAATGCACCTCGGCGCCGATCGTGGGCCCGTTCACATACACGATTCCGGCTTCGATATCGCGAACCGCGATGAGCGCGCGGTTCACGTCTTGTGTGTAAATGCTGCTCGACAGTCCGTAATCGCAGTCGTTTAACGTCTCAATCGCTTCGTCAAGACTGCGCACGCTGATAATCGACAGCACCGGGCCAAATATTTCTTCGCGAAAAATTCGCATCGACGGCTTCACCGCGCCAAACACGGTTGGCTGAACAAAATAACCGTTCACCGTTTCGGCGGAAGTGGACTTGTCCCCGCCACAAAGCAGCGTGGCGCCCTCTTTTTTTCCGATCTCGATGTACGCGAGCACACGATTCAATTGTTTCTGATTGATCAGCGGACCGACATTGATATTGGGTTTAAGGCCATCGCCGAGTTTCAGTTTGCCGATTTGCTGCAGCAGCTGTTTCACAAATTCATCGTAGATATCTGCGTGCAGAATCAGGCGACTTGTTGCTGTGCAGCGCTGCCCCGCCGTACCAAACGCGCCCCACAACGCGCCCTCGAGCGCCAAATTCAAATTTGCGTCGGGCATCACAATCTGTGCGTTCTTGCCACCGCACTCAAGCGAAACGCGCTTGCTTGTTTTTCCGCAGAGTTCGGCCACGTGACGACCGGTTTTCGTCGATCCGGTGAACGAAATCATTCGAACGTCGGGGTTTTCGACAAGCGCCGCGCCGACATTTTTTCCGGTGCCGTGCACGAGGTTCATTACGCCCGGTGGCAATCCGGCTTCTTCGAGCGCTTTCACAAATTCCACGGCGCAGAGCGGCGTGTCCTCCGCCGGCTTAAGCACAACGGTATTTCCGCAAATAAGCGCGTGCAACGATTTCCATGCGGGGATGGCAACCGGGAAATTCCACGGGGTGATCAGTCCACAGACACCGATCGGCTCTCTAACGGTCATGCACATTTTGTTTGGAAGCTCGGACGGCGTCGTGTCTCCATAGAGTCGGCGTGCCTCTCCGGCCGCGAGGTGGGCCATGTCGATGGCTTCTTGCACGTCGCCCAGGCCTTCGGGCAGTGGCTTCCCGCATTCGCGCGTAACTATTTCACCGAGTTTCCGTTTGTGCGCGGTCATAATCTCGGCCAGACGCATAAGAATTTTTGCGCGTTCGGGTGCCGGTGTCTTTTTCCAAGCGGGATATGCTTTCTTGGCTTCGGCAACGGCTCGAGCGACTTCGGAGGCGGGGGTTTCGGGTGCCACACAAACGACTTCGTCGGTGTTCGCAGGATTTAGTGATTTATTTTCGGCAGCGTCTTTTGGCCAGCTCCACTCTGTTCCAATCCTGTTTAAAGCGCGCTCCACGTCGGATCTCCTTATTATTAGGCCCCATTTTTCAGGCCCTCAAAGCTTGAATCCGATCCGGCAAAAAAGCCAGAGGCGATTTTGTTTAGGCGAGTTTTGCCGCAATTTTGTCGACGGCAATGTCGAGAGCGGAGAGAAGAATCTTTTGAAAGCGGGCACGCGCTTTGATGCGCTGCGTGTTTGTCCATTGTTCGACGCGCTCGCGCTGTTCTTTCACCGCGCGATTAAAACCCCGCTGACCAATTTCGTGAAGCGCGAGCTCGACAAGCCAAATTTCCAATTTTGTAGCGGTTTCTTTCGCGAGACTTTCGGTGCTTCCTTTTCCGCGCACGATCGCATCCAACAATTCCCGTTTGGCTTCGGCTAGCGAATCGTCTTTGATTTCATCCAGCAAGTCGGACAATTCGCTCATTGGGATTTTCCTTTGAAACGGGCCCACGTGGATTGAACATCCTTTGCGGTGGGGCGCACCGCGGCTTTTGTTTTTGGATCCACCGTGAAAATCATCATGTTTTCCCTTTATAGAAGAAGAGTGTCCATTTCCGCATCGTTCGGAGTGAACGGACGTTTGAGACGACGACCCGCGTATTCATGCGACTGCCAACGTGCGCGTTCCGAAAGAATTTGGCGATAGATTTCTTTGGCCGGCGCCCGTTCGCCCAGCGCATCCAACGCATAGGCTTTGTACAAAAGCGACCAAATTCGAAATGGACTCGTCTCACTCGCCGATGTGATGGCGTCGTCAAAATGTTCGATCGCCTGGTCCCAGTGCTGCGTCTTAAAAAAGACGAGCGCGGTCATGTAGGCGCCTTGGGCGGCGAATTCTTGACGATAAACACCGGTCGCCACCCGCACCATATAGTCATCGGCCTCTACGGCCATTTCAACGGGACAATCCTGATTGTAAAGCGCAATAAACATCATAAGGTCCACGAACGGACTTTCGGGGTACTCGGACCGAAGCCGCGATAACATTTGAACCGTGCGGTGAGGTTCTTTCAAATCTTCCGAAAAAATACTGGCGAGCAAGAACGTGGCCGGCAGGCGCAGATAGATTCCTTCGTTGGCGGCCAATTGCAGTTCTTTTATTCCCTGGTCGGGATTTCCACTCCCGTGAGCTCCGGGCAGCAAACGGATGGCTTTCGGCAGAGTGGATAACGTGTAATCAAAAATGCCAAGCGCCATATTGGCATCCACAGCGTTCGGATTGATCTTCAACGCTTTTTTTAGATACGTGCGCGCTTTTTTTTCGCGGTTATATACCGCCATCCAGTTTCGGTTCGCCGCTTCGTAACGCGCGAGCAGCGCGTACATGCTTCCCATCACCAAATGTGCTTCACCGTACGTGTCGCCTGTATCTATTTTCGCCTCAGCGATTTCTAAACATTGATCGGCAGCGTCCAAGAACGGTTTGCTGATCTCTGGGTCGTTTTCGGTCACATCGACGGATATTTTCCACCATTCAATCGTGGCTTTGCCAAACGCGACGAGAGGGTGTTCTTTGGCCTGGTTGGAAATTGTGTCAAAACTCTCGCGCGATTTTTCAAAATCCAAATTGTAAAGCTCGTGAAAACCAGCGCGGATGGTCGCATCGACAGCATCATCGATATGGTACGGATTTGACTCAGCGAAAACAGGGACCACGAGCACCGTAGAGAAAACCCAACCAACAAATAGCGTTCGTGAAATTTTCATGGAAATTGAGAACAGGCTTGCTGTTTAGCAAATGCGGTTGATTTGCGACCACCGCGCTGTTCTAAAATACCGTATGAGCGGAACCCCTTTTCATTCCATCGTCGATAATTGGTTCAAAAAACGTTTCGGCGAACCCACCGAACCACAACGTTTGGGTTGGCCGGAAATCGCGGCGCGCCGCAACACGTTGATCGCTGCTCCGACCGGATCCGGAAAAACTTTGGCCGCCTTTCTTGTCTCGATCGATCAACTTGTGCGCCAAGCCGCTGATGGAACGCTCGCAAATCAAATTCAGACCGTTTATATATCGCCGCTCAAAGCGCTGAGCAACGACATTCAGCGCAATCTCGAAACACCGCTCGCTGAGATCTCGGAAGCCATATGCGCGGCCGGCATGAAAATTCCGCCGATTCGCGCGGTTGTTCGCACCGGTGACACGCCGTCCAGCGAACGGACATCGATGCTAAAGAAGCCGCCGCACATTCTCGTCACGACGCCGGAATCGCTTTATCTGCTTCTTACCGCCGAGAAAAGTCGGAAGTTGTTGGCCGACGTGCGCACGGTCATCGTCGATGAAATTCACGCGCTCGCACGCGACAAGCGCGGTTCGCATCTCATGTTATCGCTGGAACGACTGGAGGCGCTGTGCGCGGTCCCGCCGGTGCGAATCGGACTCTCCGCCACCCAAAAGCCCATTGACGAAATTGCGCGATTCCTTGTTGGAGCGAAACGCGTCAACGCTCACGGGCAGCCCGCCTGCCACATTATTGACGTGGGACACCGTCGCCCGTTGGATCTGAACGTGGAAATTCCTTCCTCCGATCTAGCGGCCGTGTGCTCGAACGAGCAGTGGGGCGAAATCGATAAGCGCCTGGCCGAGCTCATCGCCACGCACCGCAGCACGATTGTTTTTGTGAACACGCGGCGCATGGCGGAGCGCGTGAGCTACCGGCTGCGGGAGCATTTGGGCGAAGACGCGGTCGCGAGCCACCATGGGAGTCTCTCGCGCACGATGCGGCTCACGGCCGAAGACAAACTAAAGAAAGGAGAGCTCAAAGCCATCGTCGCCACGGCGTCACTCGAGCTCGGTATCGATGTCGGATTTGTGGATCTCGTTTGCCAAATCGGTTCGCCGCGCTCGATTGCCACTTTTTTGCAGCGCGTTGGCCGTTCCGGTCACCGGCTCGGCGTGATACCAAAAGGACGTCTCTTCGCTCTGACGCGCGACGAGTTGCTGGAGAGCTTGGCGATCCTGCGCGCGGTCAAACAAGGACGGCTCGATCGCGTCGAAATTCCGATAGCGCCCCTCGATATTCTCGAGCAACAAATTGTGGCCGAGGTGGCCGCGCAAGAATGGAACGAAGACGAACTGTTTGAAATGTTCACGAAGGCGTGGCCGTACCGCGATTTGAAACGCGATGACTTCAATCGCATTGTTGGACTCGCGAGCGAGGGGATCGCCGCAGGCCGCAAAGAAGGTGCGTACCTGCACCGCGACCTGATAAACAAGCGGTTGCGCGGTCGCCGCGCCGCGCGGCTCACGGCCATCACGTCGGGCGGAGCCATTCCCGAAAACGCCGATTATCGCGTTGTGACCGAAGACGATGGCGCGGTGATCGGATCCGTGAACGAAGATTTTGCGATTGAAAGTTTGGCCGGCGACGTGTTTTTGCTGGGCAACACATCGTGGCGCATCCGATACGTGCGCGGCGGCCAAGTGGTTGTGCGCGACGCCGAAGGCGCGCCGGCCACAATTCCGTTCTGGCTCGGCGAAGCGCCGGGGCGCACGATCGAACTTTCGAGCGAGCTGTCCGACCTACGCGCAACCATGGCCGAACAACTTTCGAAAAGCACCGAAGCGGCGCGCGAGTGGATTCGGCGCGAGTGCGACGTGGAGGCGCGGCCCGCCGACGAAGCCGTGATGTACGTCGCGACGCAGGTGGCGGCTGTGGGGTTCGTGCCCACACAAAAAGAAATTTTGTTTGAGCGATTTTTCGACGAGTCGGGTGGCATGCAGCTTGTTGTGCATTCGCCGTATGGAGCCCGCATCAACCGCGCGTGGGGACTGGCGCTACGAAAACGGTTCTGCCGCACGTTTGATTTTGAGCTGCAAGCGAGCGCCGATGACAACGGCATCACGCTGTCGCTCGGGCCGCAACACAGTTTTCCGCTCGAACAAATGTTTTCACTGCTGAAAGCGCGCCACGCCGAAGAAACACTCGTGCAAGCACTCTTGGCCGCGCCAATGTTTGGTGTGCGCTGGCGCTGGAACGTGACGCGAGCGCTCGGTGTGCTCCGCGCGCAAGGAGGTCGGAAAACGCCGCCGCCACTTCAACGTTTTAAATCGGATGATTTGTTAACCGCGGTGTTCCCTCTTCAAACCGCGTGCTTCGAGCACCGTCCGCCGGACGTGCCGATTCCGGATCATCCGCTGGTGCACCAAACTCTTTACGATTGCCTGCACGAGGCGATGGACATCGACGGCTGGAAGCACGTGCTGACCGATATCGAAAACGGACACATCAAACTCGTCGGCAAAGACACGCGCGAACCGTCCCCTTTCTCACACGCCATATTAAACGCGAATCCGTACGCGTTCCTCGATGATGCGCCACTCGAAGAACGCCGCGCACGCGCGGTTAACATTCGCCGCACGCTCTCAACCGAAGAAATGCGTGACCTTGCGAAGCTGGATGCCGAAGCCATTGAGCGTGTTGTTCAAGAAGCGCAACCCGTCGTTCGTGACGCCGATGAATTGCACGATGTGCTGCTCACGTTAAACGCCTGGCCCGCCGACGACGGCAAGCCGTGGCAAATTTTCTTCGACACGCTGCAAACCCAAGGCCGCGTAACGGTGGCCGAACGAAAAGAGAAACCCGCGTTGTGGGTCGCGGCGGAACGGTGGTCATTGGTGAAAGCGGCGCTGCCAGAGGTTACCGCGGATCCGGAACTCAAGTTAACCAGTGAACTCGAAAAGACGCACGACACCGATGCGGCTATGGTGGCGCTGGTGCGTGGGCGCCTTGAAGTTCTTGGCCCAACCACCGCTCAAACAATTGCGGATCAGTTGGGCGTCGATGTGTTGCGCGTGAACACAGCGCTTGCTCGGCTGGAAGCCGAAGGCGCGGCGATGCAAGGCAAATATCTGCAAGATGGGACTTCCGATGGGTGGTGCGACCGTCGTCTGTTGGCGCGCATTCACCGGTTGACACTGGAAGGCGCGCGGCGCCGCGTGCAACCGGTCGCGATTGAAAATTATTGGATGTATTTGGCCGAGTATCATCATTTGCTGCCGGGCTCGCGCCGCGATGGGCCGCTCGGACTTCGCGAAGCGATCGGACAATTGGAAGGTTTCGAAATTCCGGCCGGCGCGTGGGAAGGTGACATTCTCGCGGCGCGTGTCGAGAAATATCAGCCCGACTGGTTGGACGCGCTTTCGTATTCGGGGGAACTGGTGTGGGGCCGCCTGCGCGCACCACTGAAACGAGAAGACGAGGAACCATCGACCAGTGGGCTCACGCGCGTCGTGCCCATTTCACTTTTATTCCGCGACGATTTGAATTGGTTGCTCGAAACCGAAAAACAAGAAGGCGCTCTGCGCGCGCGCGCCGAAGCAACAACCGTCCGAAACGCGCTTCAAAAACGTGGCGCGCTTTTCTTTCGCGATCTCGCAAACGAAACGGGGCTTTTGGGCACGCGCCTCGAAGAAGCGCTCAGCGAATTGGCGGCGTTGGGCGCTGTGACCGCTGACGGCTTTGCGGCCATCCGCGCCCTGGTGGGCGCGCGGCGTCACGACAGAAACAAACGTCGCCGCTCTATTGCCACACCCACCATTTATGGCGGTGGCGGACGCTGGACAATTTTTCCGGGACACGTATCGCCGGTTTCGCGCGAAGAACGCGCTGAGCAATGGGCCCGGCTTTTGATTCGCCGCTACGGGGTTGTGTGTCGCGATGTGCTCGCGCACGAAGCGGGCACGCCCGCGTGGTGGGAACTCGTGAATGTTTACCGGCGACTCGAGGCACGTGGAGAAATTCGCGGGGGCCGTTTTATCGCGGGCGTTGCCGCCGAACAATACGCGCTGCCCGAAGCGGTAGAAGCGCTGCGGCGACCGCGTACCGACGAAGATATGTGGGGGATCATCTCGGCAGCGGATCCGTTAAATATTACGGGGTCCGTGTTGCCAACGGCGCGCGTTCCTGGTACCCGTGGCAATCGACTTCTGTTTCACAACGGCCGTGTCGTGGCCGTGCTGCAGGCCGGCGAAATTGTCCACCTCGAAAAAACCGACACCGCCAAACGCGAAAAAATCGAGCGCGCCCTCCGCCTCACCCAACTCCCCCAACTACGCGACGAAATCCTACGCGAACTTTCTCTCAAAAGCGTTCCTTAGCGAAAATTTTTTTCTCAATTCCTTCGGCTCAGCCCCTCCCCCTGTCCCCTGCCCTCGACTTCGTCTCGGAGAGGGGAACCGTTTTTAGAAAGAAGGTTATGCGAGGAACGAGCAGAGGTATTCGGCGATGCCGGTGTCGACGGCGATGTCGAAGGCGCTTTTGGCGGGTACGTTGAAAGATGTGCCGGCGCCGTAGGTTTTAAAGGCGGTTTCACCTTTGAGTTTTACGCGGCAGCTGCCGGCAATGATGTCCATCCGCTCCGGAGCGTCGGTGTTGAAATTGTATTGGCCGGGACGAATAAGACCCACGGTTTTGCGCTCGCCGTTTTTCAAAATGGTGTGACTGATCACGCCACCGTCAAAATAAATGTTTGCTTTTAGTTTCAGCGTGACATCCTTCATTTCCTCTAACAACGACATACGTCCTCCTGTTTCTGTTATCAATTCAACAATTCAAAATCGAGTTGGTGTTTTTCAATGTTGGCGCCGGCCAATAGTACTTTCACGGGCTGACCCATGCGAAACACGCGGCCCGTGCGCTTGCCGCGCAAAATCATCCGGACCTCATCGAAGAAATAATAATCGTCTTTGAGATTCGTCATGTGAATGAGTCCTTCAACGAACGGCTCGTTTAGCACCACAAAAATTCCAAAGCGCGTAAGCCCCGACACGACGCCCGAAAATGTTTTCCCGAGTTGTTTCTCCATAAGCCGAACACGTTGCACATCCAAAAACTCGCGCTCCGCATCGACGGCTTTGCGCTCGCGGTTGGACGAATGCAGCGCAATCTCGGGCAGCACTTGTTTCCAGTGTTTCTGGCGATGCGCGTCAAACTTGTGACGTAACTTTTCACGCAGCAACCGATGCACAATCAGATCCGGATAACGACGAATGGGAGAAGTGAAGTGCGTGTAACACGGTGACGCGAGTCCGTAGTGGCCGTGATTCGATTCCGAATACACGGCTTGCTTGAGGCTGCGCAAAATCATCATTTGCACCATGGGCTGCATCGGCTTCCCTTGAGTAAAGCGCAGGATGGCTTGAAACGCTTTGGGGTCTCCGCCTTCAAATCCGCCGGGGATTGGCACACCAACCGACTGCAGCGTCGTCTTCAACGCTTTTAACTTCAGTGGCTCCGGTCGATCGTGGATGCGGTACAAAAACGGTCCCTTTGACATAAACTGAGCGACCGTCTCATTCGCGAGCAACATGAAGTCTTCAATGAGCCGGTGCGCGTTCAGACGCTCGCGTCGACGGATGTCGATCGGCCGCCCGTGCGGATCGTTCACCACGTACGGTTCCGGAAAATCAAAATCGAGACTGCCGCGACCAAACCGTTTCTTGCGCAGCCGCTCCGCGCATTCGTTCATGATTTTTAGATCGGCCGCCATTTTCTCGGAGACGCCCGCCACCGTTTCTCCGCTCAATACTTTCTCGACTTCATCGTACGTGAATCGCCGCGCGCTTTTGATCGCACTCTCAAACACGCGTTTTTTAAAAACGTTGCCGCCGGCATCGATATCCATTTCGCAGGACATCGTGAGCCGCACGACGTCGGGGCGCAAACTGCACAAATTGTCGGACAATACGAACGGCAACATCGGAACCACGCTACCGCTCAAATAGACGCTCGTTCCGCGCTCGAACGCTTCCTCATCAAGCGTGGACTCTTCGCGCACGTAGTGCGACACGTCCGCAATGTGCACGCCCAAACGCCAACCGCCGTTCGGCAACGGATCGATCGACACAGCGTCGTCAAAATCTTTTGCATCAGCGCCGTCGATCGTCACGATTGTTTTGTCGAAAAGAGTTTCACGACCGGAAAGCGATGAGGCCGGAACCGAATCTCCAAACGATTTCGCCTCGCGCTCGGCGGCCACCGAAAACACGTGTGGCAATTCGAATTTGTTGATGACAACTTGCAAATCAACACCGGCTGTTTCCCGCGGACCCAACACTTTCTCAAGCATTCCGGCCGCGCCTTTCTGGGCGGACGGCCAAACGGTGATGCGCGCGACCACAATGTCGTCTTCTTTCGGACGGTGATTTTTGAGGTCTACCAAGCGAAGCACGGTGCCATTATCAAGTGACTCGAGGAACGCCACGTTTGCTCGCCGCTTAAATGTGCCGATCATGGTCTTCCGTGCGTGATCAAGCACCTTCGTGATTTCGCCGAGCCGGCGGCCGTCGGGTTCGGTGCCGCGCAGCCGCACGAGCACTTTGTCGCCGTCCATCGCGAGCTTGAGCGACGGCCCCTGCACCAGAACGTCGGATTGGCCCGCTTGTCCGGTTACCACAAAACCCACGCGACCTTTTATTTCAAGGCGCCCTTCTACGAACGACGTCGGTTGGCCGTGCTTCGGCTTCTTATGGCCCGAGAACCGTTTGTGCGAAAAATTCTTCATTAATTTTTTTCCTTCCAGATTTGACGAAACTCGTCGGTTATCTGGGAACCCGCACCTGTATCGCCGCTCGTCATGAACCGATGTCGTCGTGCATTTTTCACAGACCTCTTTCGACCCAACTCAAAAAACTCTTTGCACGACATCACACGCACTTTCGATGCGCGTGCCCAATGTTGGATTTCGCGGTCGTCGGTTACGACAATACCATTCGCTGGGTTCGACATCTCATCAATAAGACGTTTAATGAGCACGTCGGCGCTCGCGCCTTTTGAAAAAAGCACGCGAACCGTTCCTTTCCAACGCGGGGAATCCACATCGTCGCGACCGTCAAACACAACGGTAACGAGATTGCTGTCGCTTCCGGCGGGCCGGACGGTTTCCAAATAGCGCAAAAAACTTTCGCGTTGATCCTGCAAACGGCCCCCGCCAAAATTGTCGGCCGACCAGATGCAGTTGTATCCGTCGAGAATATAGTGCAACGACATCAGGCCGCCTTCGGCGCATCGGTCGTGCGCGGCAAAATAAAAATTGCAAAGAGAACCGCCGAAAAGAGAGCCGTTGTTGCACCATAATAAAAGGTCGCGGCCGGTGAAACGTGGCTCCAGAGCCATCCGCCCACGATGCTGGCCGGCAGAAGCGCTAAGCCGACCGCCGTCGCATAAACGCCAAACGCGGTCGCTTTGAACGCGGGCGGAATTATTGTGGCCAAGAAAGCTTTCTGAATTCCTTCGGTAAAACCCATGAATATTCCGTAGAACGCGAACAAAAACCAGATCGCCGACGGAGTTTGCGCGCGCGCGAAGCCCGTATAAACAACGGCAAACAACAAAAATCCAGCGAGGATGATTCGGCGTTTGCCGAATTTGTCGGCGGCCATGCCAGCCGGAATGGCCGATACCGCGTACACAAGGTTGAACACGAGATAGACAATCGGAATAAGCGCCACCGGAATTCCAACGTCTTTCGCTTTGAGAATTAAGAAGGCATCGCTCGAATTCCCGAGCGAGAAAATTGCGGCGATCAAAATAAAAAAACGAACCTTGGGACCAAAGTGCTGAAGTGTCAGCTTTGGCAATGGCGCGGAATTCGAGTCCGGTTTCTTATCGGAGATGAAAAATACAATGAGCAGGACAGCAAGCACGCCGGGAATCATCGATAACCAAAACACCGCACGGATATCGTTGTGGAATTTCAGGTAAGCGAACGCCAACGCGGGACCCACGGCCGCGCCGAACGTATCCATCGCGCGGTGCCAACTGAACGCGCGCGCCAAAAATTTCGGCGGCGTGGATTCGGCGATGATGGCGTCGCGCGGCGCCGTACGAATTCCTTTCCCAAAGCGGTCCACGACACGCGCCGCAAATACGTTCTGCCAAAGGGTCGCTGTCGCCATGATCGGGCGGCTTAGTGTCGCCAACCCGTAACCGAACGCCATGATCACTTTGCGCTTGCCCAATTTGTCGGACAACCAACCTGAAAATACACGCAACAAACTCGCGATGGATTCGGCCACACCTTCAATGACACCCACCACAGCGACGTTCACGCCAATAACACTCGTGAGAAAAAGTGGCACCAGCGAATAGATCATCTCGGAGCTCACGTCCATAAAGAAACTTACAAGCCCGGCCACGAACACATTTTTACCGAGGCCAAAGGTCACCGCGTCTTTGGTGCTGATAACAGCGGGCTTTGCTGGAGTTTCATCTGTCACGAGGAACTCCAATGACGGATAACATGCGGCCCACATTGGCTCCGCTGGCTCCCTCACGTCGGTGGGAAAAGAAAATGTCGTTCTCATGCATCGTGCAGCGGTCGGATACCGCCACGTTCGCGTGCTTGAGTCCGCTCAGCAACAATTGCTGGAGGTTGGCCGCACGACCATCCATAAATGCTTTTCCGCTAACGGAAAAATTTTTTAGGAATTTGCCCGCGTCGCGAAATTCTTCTTCGAATTGCTCCGTCACTTCGGCACCGATCTCGTAACAATCGCCACAGGCCGAGGGGCCGATTGCCGCCAAACAATCTTTTGGGTTCACACCGAATTTCGTTTTCATGTCCGCCACCGTTTTCTCGGTAATGCGTTGCAAGGTTCCACGCCAGCCCGCGTGCACCGCCGCAACGGTTTTTGTTTTTGGATCGACAATAAGAACGGGAACACAGTCGGCGGTTTTAACGCCAACTAATATGCCGGGCACGTTTGTGAGCAATGCGTCTCCCTCTCCATTTAGGGAGAGGGTCGGGGAGAGGGCCCTCACCCGGCCTTCGGCCGGCCTCTCCCGAAAAGGAGAGGCGATATGGATTCGAATATCCGAATGCGTTTGCTTGGCGAGGGCCAGCGCCCAGTCGTTTGCGTCGAGCGCCGCCAAAAATTTTTCCGGCTCGCTCGCCGGCAACAGACGCGTGCCGAACGCGTTTTTAAAACCGGCGCGCGTGAGGTTGTCGAAAGCGAAATTACTCAGTGCGTTAATTTTTTGTACCGAATGCGGTGCGGTTGCACGGCGGCTTCGCCTTGTTGCTCGATGCGCTTCGCTTCGTAATCTTGGAAATTGCCTTCGCTCCAAACCACCTTGCTTTCGCCTTCAAACGCAAGAATGTGCGTGGCGATGCGGTCCAGGAACCAGCGGTCGTGGCTGATCACAATGGTGCAACCCGCAAATTCCACAATCGCGTCTTCGAGCGCGCGCAGCGTGTTCACGTCCAGGTCGTTTGACGGTTCGTCGAGCAGCAACAAATTTCCGCCGGCTTGAAGCTGTTTTGCGAGATGCACGCGGTTTCGCTCTCCGCCCGAAAGGCTGCCCACGCGCTTCTGTTGATCTTGGCCCGAAAAGTTGAACCGTGCGCAATACGCGCGCGAGTTAATTTCTTTTTTGCCAAGCGTGATGACATCGAGGCCGCCCGAGATTTCTTCCCAAACGGTTTTCTCATCGTTCAGCGCGTCGCGTGATTGATCGACGTACGAAATCTTCACGGTGTCACCGAGCCGCAGTTCGCCCTGCGTCGGTTTTAGTTTGCCGGTGATTAATTTGAAAAGTGTCGTCTTACCAGCGCCGTTCGGCCCGATGATGCCGACCATTGCCCCCGGCGGAATTGTGAAATTCACGTTTTCGAACAGAATGTCATCACCAAACGCCATGCCGAGATTTTTTGCTTCGACCACCACATCACCAAGCCGTGGTCCCGGCGGAATATAAATTTCCAAATTGTCGGCGACTTTGACCGGATCCTGCTCAAGCAGTTCTTGGTAACGCGCCACGCGTGCTTTTCCTTTTGCTTGGCGGCCTTTGGTTCCTTGACGAATCCATTCCAGCTCGCGTTCGAGTGTTTTCTGACGGGTCGTTTCGGCTTTCTCTTCCATTGCGAGACGTTTTGATTTCTGGTCGAGCCACGCCGAATAATTTCCTTTGAACGGAATTCCTTCGCCGCGGTCGAGTTCGAGAATCCATTCGGCGATATTGTCCAGGAAGTAACGGTCGTGCGTGACAGCGACGATCGTCCCTTTGTAGTTCTTCAGAAAGTTTTCGAGCCAGGCAACGCTCTCGGCATCCAGGTGGTTCGTGGGTTCGTCCAGCAAAAGAATGTCGGGAGATTGCAGCAACAGTTTGCAGAGCGCCACGCGGCGTTTTTCTCCGCCGGACAAATGCGCAACCGCCGAATCGCCGGGCGGAAGGCGCAGCGCGTCCATCGCAATATCCAACGTGCGGTCCAATTCCCAACCGTTCACGGCCTCGATTTTCTCTTGCAGTTCCGCTTGGCGGTTCAGCAATTTCTCCATCGCATCGCCGTCCATGTCTTCGGTAAATTTTGCGCTCACATCTTCATATTGTTTGATGAGGTCCGTGATATGTTTGAGGCCAAGCGCCACGTTGTCTTTCACGTTCAGGTTCGGATCAAGCTGCGGTTCTTGCGGCAGATAACCCACCGTAATCTTGTTGCCGGGGAACGCTTCGCCAATGAAATCTTTTTCCACACCGGCCATAATTTTCAGGAGCGTGCTTTTGCCGGCACCGTTTAAACCGAGAACACCGATCTTTGCGCCGTAATAAAACGACAGCGAGATGTCTTTCAAAACTTGTTTTTTGGGCGGGTAAATTTTCCCAACCTTAACCATTGTGAATGCAAAATCTTTCGACATAGGAACTAGCTCCTTATTATTAGTAGACATGCATTGTACAATGACGCACATCATTTTTCTCTCGAAGGAGCTTCTCCCCCATGAATTTCAAAACTACAGCGGACGGAAAAAAGAAAGTTACTCTGATTCCCGGTGACGGTATCGGACCGGAAGTGGTCGAAGCGGCGGTAAAAATAATTGCGGCCGCGAACGTAAAAATCGAGTGGGATCGCCACGATGCGGGCGCGTCGGTTTTTAAGAAGGGAATCCCTTCCGGTGTGCCACAGGACACCATTGAATCCATCCGCGAAACGCGCGTTGTCCTCAAGGGTCCTCTCGAAACTCCAGTGGGATTTGGAGAAAAGTCTGCGAACGTTACGCTTCGGAAACTCTTTGAAACTTACGGAAATTTGCGCCCGGTTCGTGAAATTGCCGGCGTCAAAACACCTTACACCGGCCATGGAATCGACCTCGTGATCGTGCGCGAGAACGTTGAAGACCTTTATGCGGGCATCGAATACATGCAAACACCGGGTGTCGCCGAATGCTTGAAACTAATTTCCCGAAAAGGCTGCGAGAAGATCGTGCGGCTCGGTTTTGAAGTGGCCCGGTCGCAAGGCCGCAAAAAAGTGCACTGCGCCACAAAAGCGAACATCATGAAGATGACCGAAGGAACACTCAAGCGCACGTTTGAAGAAATCGCGAAAGAGTACCCCGAGATCGAAGCGAAGCACATTATTGTCGACAACTGCGCGCATCAACTGGCACTCAAGCCGGAAAACTTCGAAGTGATCATCATGACGAACATGAACGGTGATATTTTGAGCGATCTCACTTCGGGACAAATTGGTGGACTTGGGTTCGCTCCGTCGGCCAACCTTGGAAACGAAGTGGCCATTTTCGAAGCGGTCCACGGATCCGCACCAAAGTACGCAGGAAAAAATGTGATTAATCCCACGGCGCTCATTCTTACAGCGGTCATGTTGCTTCGTCACCTGCAAGAGTTTGAAGCGGCAACAAAAATTGAAAACGCGGTGCTCTACACGCTCGAGCAAGGAAAAGTGATGACGCGCGATGTGGTTGGCGATGCAAAAGCATCAACAACGACCGCTTACACCGACGAAATTATCAAGAACCTTGGAAAAGTGCCGACAAAAATTCACGCGCGCGAGCACAAACCGCTGAAGCTGCCGGTGGTTTCCTCGGCGCCGGATTTCGTGAAGCCGAAATCGCGCAAGGAGATTGGCGTGGACGTGTTTGTTGAAGCCGCCGCATCGCCCGAACAGCTCGGCCCAGCGCTCGAAAAATTGGCGGATGGAAGTGGACTCAAACTGAAAGCGATCTCAAACCGCGGAACGAAAGTTTTTTCGGCCACGGGCGCGATCACCGACTGCGTGGATCATTTCGTTTGCCGTTTCGTCACAACGTCACCGGAAGCCCCGGTGACCGACGCGCAAGTTTTGGCTCTCGTTCAGAAAATCGGCGGAAAATATCGCTGGATGCACCTGGAAAAACTTTCCGAATTCGACGGAGCGGCGGGATTCACCAAGTCGCAAGGCGAAGACTGATTCAATAACGTCGGTCTCAGGGCCGGGGCGACGGCATTACATCCGGATTTCTTTGAACTTGCGTGGTTCGGTGGAATTGTCGGGCGTGACCTCGAGTTTGACGCCGCCGAGCGTTCGGCCGTCTTCGGTTTCGATGTCCACGCGCCACACGCCCGGTTCGTAATTTGATTTGACCGTATAGCCACGAAAGCCGTCTTCCCGTCCACCGAAAATGGCGAGCGGGATTCGGTCGGACGACATCCATTCCCCGGTCACCTCGTTCTTCTTAAACCAGGCGACATAGATTTGATGCGTGAAATGCCGCGGTGCGAACACGCGTGTGAAACAAAAAATTTGGTCGCCGGGCCGGGCGTGGAAGTGCCGGTTGTCTTTTCGCCAGAACGTGTACCACGACGGTTTTTCGTACACGAGCCGAAATTTGTCGCCATCTTTGATCACGTTCTGAAAAATTCCCGCGTATTGCATCGAAAGCGGAACCGGCGGAATTAGTTTCGCGGCGTAGAGCGCGGCCACAATAATCATGATGGAGGCCGGTGACCAACCGTAACGCCAGCGCGCGCGCCGACGGTCCGGCGCCAGCTTCGCCAAATATTCGACGAGGATCGCGCTGATGATGGCCGCCACGATCCAACCGACCGAAAAAATCAACCCACCCATACGACCCACGATCACGGGAATAAGGTAATTGAAAAACGAAACGACGCAGAACGTGTACAGTCCGAGCCGCATCGCGTGCCCGGCCTTGCGCACTTGCGGCATTTCGTTCGCGACCATCAGCAACACAACCAGCGCAAAGAAAAACACCGAACGCGAAAATGTTGTGCTTTTGAAATAGAAGATCACGTTCGCGCTTAATAAGCCGCCGTAGAAAAAGTGGATTGCCTCCGATTCGTATTCCCACAGTTTTTCCATGCGGCCACGCGGCACCCAAAGACCAAGCGCGTAACGCGTTTGCCAAACAATCAGGAACGTGATGGCGAGCAGATAAATGGTTTCGAGCGCGAGGTCGGCCACGGAATCAACACGAACCATCGTAAATGTGTCGAAAATGAAACCGCCAATGAAGAAAAGAATGTTGCCGTACTTAACAACGAAAGCTTTTACCTTGAGAAATTTCTCGGACATGCGGCGACATTCTATCTTCGAAGGAGAATTGATAAAACCCCTGGATGAAAACAGGTCTCCCTACCCTTTTCCCTCACCCGATCGCCAACGGCGATCGCCCTCTCCCTAAAGGGAGAGGGGATGACGGCTTGCCGCTGCTCTACCGGACGCCGGACTCGTGGGCGGGAATTCCGCTTTCGAATTTGCGGGCGCTGTTGAGTGACCACGCGTATCTCGAACGTAAGGCGACGTCGAACGCGCTCGAACTTTTAAATCGTTGGCCGGAACCGAATCAGCCGGCGAATTGGACAAAAATTATTTCGGGAATTGCGCGGGATGAGGCGAGCCATTTGAACTTGGTCGTGAAGATAATGCGGCGTCGTGGCTGGGATTTGGAACGGTTGCACCGCGGGAAATATCCGGGCGACCTTCGCGCCCTTGTTCGGCTCGGCAAAGGACCGAAAGAAGTGGCCGACCGATTGTTGGTATCAGCGCTCATTGAAGCACGGTCGTGCGAACGGTTTGGAATTCTCGCGCGCTTGTGCAAAGACGATGAACTTCGCAAACTTTACGCGTCGCTGTACACATCGGAGTTCGGTCATTATCACGTGTATGTGCAATTGGCTGAGGAGATCCTGTCGAAAGAAGAAACAAAAGGACGGTTTCAGCAAATGTTGAAAGACGAAGCACGCATCATCGCGGCGCAGCCGAAAGGCCCCGGGCTTCACAGCGGCGCCGAAATGGATTAAATGGAACTATGATGGGAATCGAATCTTTTTCAAAACTGCTTCAAATGTCGCTTGTGCCGGTGGCGTTTATTTCCGGCGTTGGCCTACTATTGTTGTCGATCACGAATCGGCTGGGCCGATCGATCGACCGCGCTCGGCACCTAACAGATGACTTGGAACGGGAACCGGCCTCGGCGCACGCGCCCATCAAAGCGCAATTGCATATTCTTCTTCGGCGTTCGCGGTTCCTACGAACATCCGCTATTTGTGTTGCCGGCAGCATTTTCTTTTCTTGTCTCATGGTCATTGGGCTTTTCTTTCTTGTGTTCCTCGGCTGGCCCGTGCAGAATCTCATTTTGATTTTCTTTTTCTTTGCAATCGTGGCACTGACATTAGCGGCGATCTTTCTCATTCTTGATATCTCGCTCGCGCTCAAAGCGCTGCGACTCGAACTCCAACCGCATCTCGACTGACATGCAAACAGAAATTCGTCGCCGCCGAACCTTCGCCATTATTTCGCATCCCGACGCGGGGAAAACCACGCTCACCGAAAAATTTTTGCTGTACGGCGGTGCCGTGCAATTGGCGGGCTCGGTCACGGCCCGAAAAAACCAGCGCGAGTCAACGTCCGACTGGATGGAGCTGGAACGCAAACGTGGCATCTCGGTGTCGTCGACGGTTCTGCAATTCGATTACAGCGGCTACCGTGTTAACTTGCTCGACACGCCGGGCCACCGCGACTTTTCCGAAGACACCTACCGTGTGCTCACGGCCGTCGATGCGGTCGTCATGGTAATCGATGCGGCCAAAGGTATCGAAGCTCAAACACGAAAACTTTTTGAAGTGTGCCGCCAACGTCACGTGCCGATTTTTACGTTCATGAACAAATGCGACCGCCCCACGCTCGAACCGCTCGCGCTGTTGGACGAACTAGAGAATGTGCTGCACATTCATGCGTACCCTATGAGCTGGCCGCTCGGCAACGGCCCGGATTTTAAAGGCGTGTACGAACGCCAGAAAAAAGAAGTGCACTTGTTCGAACGCACCGTCGGTGGAATGTACCGCGCGCCCGTGGCCGTGCACGGTCTGTCCGACCCCGCCGTACGCGAACAACTTTCCGATCAACTGTACGAAACGGTTTCTGAAGAACTCGCCATGCTGGACGGTGCCGGCGCCGTGTTTGATCACGCGGCCGTTTTGCGTGGGGACGTCACGCCGGTTTATTTTGGAAGCGCGTCCAACAATTTCGGCGTGCAAATGTTGCTGGACGGATTTTTAAGCTTGTCGACGCCGCCCGTACCGCGTCACGCATCGATTGGCACCGTCCCGCTCGATGGCCCGTTTTCCGGTTTCATATTCAAAATACAAGGGAACATGGACCCGAAACACCGCGACCGCATCACGTTCATGCGCGTGTGCTCGGGAAAATTTGATCGCGAGCGCATGATCACGCACGTGCAAAGTGGAAAACGTATGAAGCTCGCGAACGCGCACAAGCTTTTTGGGCAGGACCGCGAAATTGTCGAGGAAGGTTACCCGGGCGACATCATCGGCCTCGTCGGCTATGACATGTTCGGCATGGGCGATACCCTAACGGAAGACCCGAAAATTCTTTACAACGAAATTCCGCGGTTCCCGTCCGAATGTTTTGCGTTTATTCATAACCCGTCACCGGCAAAATTCAAACCGTTTCGAAAAGGTTTGGATCAACTTTTGTCCGAAGGAATCGTACAGGCGCTTTTCGTAAAAAATTCCCCGAAGCAAGTCCCGCTGCTCGCGGCGGTCGGGCAACTGCAATTTGAAGTGGTGCAATATCGATTGGAAAGCGAATACGGTGCCGAGTCCCGCCTCGAACGCACGCCGTGGCAACTCTTCCGCTGGATTGACGAAAGTGTCACGCAAAAACAATTGGACGAAATGCGCCTTCCCCCGGGCGCCGCATTAGCTGAAGATGCGGCAGGCCAACTCGGAATTCTTTTCGACGCGGAGTGGGCGTTGAAATATTTCAAAGAAAATCATCCTGCAATTATTCTTCACGAAACCTCCCAACAGAAATTAACGGTAAATTCCCAAGCCTGATCTACAACCTATCGAGCGGGCTTTTTACCGAAATGCCTGGGCGGTTCAGCACGTGCGTATAGATCATTGTTGTCTCCACGTGCTTGTGGCCGAGCAGTTCTTGGACGGTTCGAATATCGGATCCTGATTCGAGCAAGTGCGTTGCGAAAGAATGACGAAGCGTGTGCGGTCCTATTAGCTTCTGAATACCGGCGAGCCGAGACGCTTCGCGTACAGCGCGTTGAATAATTGACTCATGCAAATGGTGCCTACGCGTAACGCGATCAACCGGATCCATAGATACGGTGGCGCTCGGAAAGACAAATTGCCACTTCCATTCTTTTTCAGCTGCGGGATATTTTCGAGCAAGAGCGGTTGGGAGCCAAACGGCACCCAATCCCTTTGCAAGATCTTCTTGATGCACCAATTTTGTTCGTGCCAGTTGCGTTGCAAGTTCTTCCTTTAGTTTTTCGGGCAGCATTACGATCCGATCCTTGTCACCTTTGCCGCTGCGTATATTGATGAGGCCCCGGTCAAAGTCGAGATCTTTAACGCGCAAACGCAACCCTTCGGTCAACCGCATGCCAGTGCCGTAGAGCATCGAAATAAAAAGCCGGTGACCGGGTTTGACTGCGCTAATTAAGCGACCAATCTCACCAACGGTCAGAACAGACGGCAAGTATTTTTTTGTCCGTGCCCGTGGGATGGCCCTCAACTCACCCAACGGCCGGCCAAGAACTTTACCGTAGAGGAAAACCAATGCGTTCAATGCTTGATTTTGGGTTTTGGCGCTCACGTTCATTCTCAAAGCGAGATGCCCTAAAAATCTGGCGACATCCCGCGCGCCCAGTTGCGTGGGGTGTTGCATTTGATGAAACCGGATATAACGAACAATCCATTGGATGTACGTCTTTTCCGTTCTAAACGAATAATGATGGAACCGAAGTACGGCGCGAACTCGATCCAATAAACGCGGTGGATGAGGCAAAGGAACATTGCGCTCACTTGTTTGCAACTCTTGCATGATTTTTCTCCTAATTGAATTAAGAGAGGGGAATTCTTAGGAGGGGTTATTGAAGGGGACGCGAAGGATAGAAAGCTTTCCTCAACGAAGCAAATTGGTGTCGCATATCATTCGATATTTTTGCTCTTCTATCACTTCATTATTGTCGAATATCATTTTGACCGAACAGCAATTGCGTTGTTAATCAGACATTTTTTCCATTTTCATATTGAATATTCGCCTCACGCACACCATTCTAGCTTCATGCCAAAATTGACGGATAAGATATGTTAGGCGGCTAAAGTGGAAATGAATTCAACAAGAATTCCGATGGGATTCAAGATCGCGTTGACAGCGACCATCATCTGTATGGCCGTGGGGCTATACGTCTTGTGGCCACTCATTCGGGTTCCAAGCGGGTCGTCAATTCACCCGATAGCCCAGTTCGCTTTTGCCACCTTCATCTCGATCGGATCATTCATCGTCTCACTGATCTCCGGAATTGTCGCACTTCGATCATCATCGGAAAAGAAATGGGGTTTTTTCAGTCTTGTGCTGGCAATTACGCCCCATTTAGTTTTTCGTGGATTTATAAGCGTCGTTGCGTCTATGAACAGCCTGAAGTTCGATTGATGACGCCGCCTAACCAGCGGGTGCAGCCGACGCGTTCTGCCGGTGATGCTTCGAATTAAGATCAAGTGGTTGGCCGCGCGGCTGACCCTAATACGTTGGGCCGCTTGAGGCGAGTGTGAATCGTACATCTGCAATTTTCATTCTGAGCATCTTATCGTTGCCCATTTATTCCCATACGGCGACTGTTGAATCTAGGGATATCAGAATTGGTTATGTAGATAACGGAGTTTCGCTGTGGAGAGAACCGAAAAAAGGATTCAATTATCATGTTCTTGATTCTCAAGGAAACACCGTTTTTGTTGCTAGTGGAGTCGACCGAATTATTGTTGATGGGTGTGAAGACGAGAAACGAACTCTGTGGCGTCTGAGGTCTCAAAAAGTATTCCCGCCCAGCAACCTATCTTCCCCGATCATCGTGGGTTCACGGAGTGAGAAACCGTTCGAAGCGGTGCAACGTTCAGAATTTAATAATGAAACTAAGCGATCGATCCTAAATTATTTCATCTCTTCCCCGTCTGCTCTTTCAGTCAGTGAAGATGAGGTCAAGTATGCAGGTTCTAATGGGAAAAAAAGTCGGGTGCTGGTCATTATGAAAGAAAATACGAATGGCAACATTTCGCGTAGCCGAGTTTATATAGGGGAATTTGATGGGAAATCGACCAAAGAATTATTTTCTTACATCAAAGATGATTCCAGTTTTAGATGTGATTATGAGGCTGGGGCTGATTTGAACGGGGACGGGATGGTTGACGTCTTCAAAGTGAACTATGGTGATTACGACGGAGAGCTTCTCTTTATTGAGGAAAATGGCGTATGGCGAACTCAAAATGACGACGGGCCTGGTCCCTGTTAGCGCGGCGGCCCAACAATCGGCTGCAGCCGACTCACCCCGCTCCGCGGGGTTCGCGGCTGAGCCTTGTACGTTATGCGTGCACAGGTAAACGGAATGGATAACGGAATAAAAAGGAAGGTAATTCGCGAAGATCGTATCACCCGAACCATTTTGTTGGTCTTCGCGATATTGGCTGCTGTTGCAGTTGTGTATGTGAAGCCATTGCCAGGTCTTTTGGCACTGTCAATTGTTGTTCCGCTATTTCTTTATGTGGGATCAAATCGGCTATTCACTTCGAAACGGCTTTTTGAAACCGGAATTAAAGTCGAGGGAGCCGTAACAGACATTCAACACATGCACAAGTTTGGTCCCCGATATGTGATCGGATACGAATATTTGGGAAAGACATTTAACGGATCCTGTCCGGAATTCAATTTCTCTCCCGGCACATCTCTGTCAGTCGGCCAGAAAGTTACAGTGTTTCTGGATCCAAAAAAACCGGAATCATTCGCAATATCGGAAGGGAGTGGGTTTCGTGTGCACGCATAACCAATCATCAGACCGTGGAAAAAGTCCAATTGAAATGAAGCCGCAGTCATCCCGAATGGGAGCGATCGGAATTTTTCTCGAACTTACCGCTAACTTACTGCCGCTACCAGTCTCTGAACTCCCAGAATGTTAATCGCTCGCCTCAAGTTGTAACTG
>JBGAON010000005.1:0-333343 GCA_044221725.1 Elusimicrobiota bacterium | reverse complement strand
TTACATCGAAGTGTTCTACAATCAAAAGCGTCGGCATTCTTCGTTGGACTATGTCAGTCCAGCAGAATACGAACGCAACGCCGGAGATCTAAAGTCTCAGGCGGCTTAACAAAACTGTCTACTGAAACGGGTCAATCCCATTGTGCTGGCAGATTCCGAATTTTTCCCATACGTTTTCCCATACATTCGTGCTCACTTGTGCTGACAACTGCGGTCTTTTGCCCACTTTGTGCAATGGCAGTTCGGAACTATTGCAGCTCGTAACCTTTGCCGGATATTCAGGGAAATTTTTTTCTGATGAAATGAAAATGGTTCGCGTTTTTTCGGCGACGTTTGCGTTTTCCGACGGAAGAAGTGAGTTTTTGGGGTGGGATGTTAACGGGCGATTATTCGGCGATTTCTTGAGCACACAAATTTTCTTACGTGGTTGGACGGGGAATCATAACGATAGCGTCCCACGGACAGTCACGAAAACGGCGATATTTGATTATCAATGATTTTCGATGCATTTTTTCATCCTTGCCATATAAACTGCCATCCACTTCGCCTGCCAAATTCGGCAAGTGCATAATCTTCGACTCGATTCCTGATGGTGCAGTCACGAAATTTCGATCGATCAGCCAGGAAATTATACGTTTTCTCGCCTTAAACCGTGCGAGGCCGTTAAACTTCTAAGCCAACCATTCACTATGATGGCGCTCATACGTCGATGCCCATGAAGAAACTATCATGTGCCTATGGGATCACCGATGAGACGAGCCGTTAAGTGGACCGCTATCGTGGCGATTTTCGCCTTCGTTGCGATACAATTTGTGCCGGTCGATCGAACCAATCCTCCGGTTGAAACCGAAATTCCGGCGTCGCCGGAAGTGCGATCGATTCTCCGCCGAGCGTGTTACGACTGCCACTCGAATGAAACCGTTTGGCCCTGGTATAGCCGGCTCGCACCGGTGTCATGGCTTATCGAGCGGGACGTGCGCGTGGGTCGCGAGGAACTCAACTTCTCTAGTTGGAATCGCTACACCACGAAGCAGCAGACGAAAAATTTGAAAGAAAGCTGGGACCAAGTAGCCGAGCGAGAGATGCCACCCTGGTTCTACCGTCCACCTCATCCGGACGCTCGTCTCTCCCAAAACGATATAGATGCCCTTCGGATTTGGTCGAAGTCAATAGCGAAGGGCCTGTCGGAGGAACAGTAATCCTTTCCGCTAAGTTAAGGCGGCGTCTCTCATCCGCTTATGGATTTCGGAACGGTCCTCATCGGTGAGGGCTTCGTCGAGCTTTACGTAGAGTCCCGTTTCCTCAGCAAAGTTGTGGGCCGCCAATAGCTCAGCGAAGCGCGCTTCATCCTTTTCCAGTTCCAAACCTTGATCCTTTTCTTTCAACTTCCGCTGTATACTCTCAAGATAATCGCGCAATTGCTGATGCTCGAACGTCAAATCAACGGTTGGGCTCTCGTCTTCCGCCGAAGCAATTCGGGCGTCATACTCAGAAAAAAGAATCGCCTCTTCCCATGCCATATGTTGTTCAAGGCCGAATTTGAACTCCTCCAAAACCTTTATCGCTCGGTCTGGCTCGTTTTCCTTCAGCTTAAGATACTGTTCGAACAAGCCATCAAGCCGAGTGTGATCGTCTGAATAAAACTCACTAATCGTTGGTGTGCTCATTTTCTTGGTATCGAAGAGCGCAACTGCGTTTCGATGTAAGCTCCAACGAGAATCGCCGCTGGATAAAGAACATCCTCTTCCGTCTGCGCGTGAAGCGACAGCTCTTCCGCAAACTTCGTTGCGTCGTTGTCTTTGGAACTCTCGCCCGCCTTCCGCAGGTCATCCAGCGCTAGTTTAATCGCCTTGTGCTCGGCAATCATTTGGGGCATGGCAGCCTTGAGCGTTCTGCTTGCCTCTATGGCCGGCCGCATCGTTTCGCTTATTTCCCCGCGGCCAACTGGCGCCAACAATCCAAGGAGAGGAAGGGCTTCGGCATTCTCTTTTTCAAAATGTGGATCCAGAACGGCCGCCAGCTTTTTGGCGGATTGCCCAACGGTGCCGGTCTTATTAACAAGCGCTTCAAGTCTCTGATGGAGATGCTCATGCTCTACACGAAGCGATTGGGGAATTGTCAATGATGACGTCGGCCCCGACGAATGGCCTTCATGGGAATGAAGATCGCTCTTATCAGCAGCCGATGAGTTTATCCCAACAGCAATAATCGCCGATGCAACTCCAGCAAAGATTGATTTTGATTTCATGGTGATTTTCTCCTTTCGGGACGTAGCCTTCGCCTATCGGGTTGATTTCTGCAGCCGCTGCGGAAGATCCAACAACGCGATTGTAGATGTGTTCATTATCAATCCAATTTTTATGCGCTCCGCTCATAAGATCCCACAACAGAACGGAAACCAATGGCCAAGCGATTCCATCCGTTAATCGCGATAATCGCTAGTGAAAGATCGACGATCTCTTTTTCGCTGAAACTCTGACGCGCCTTCTCATACAATTGATCGGGAACGCCTCGCTCGGCAATAAGCGTCAATGATTCTGTCCATTCGAGCGCCATCCGTTCACGTTCCGTGAAAAATGGCGCCTCTCGCCACACAGAAACCGCGTAAAGCCGTTGCTCAGTTTCGCCTTCCGATCGCGCGTCTTTGGTGTGCATATCCACGCAATAGGCACAGCCGTTGATTTGTGAGGCGCGAAGCCTCACCAATTCCAAAAGCCGGGTTTCCAATCCGCATTGGCGCACATATCTTTCCAGACCGGCCATGGCGCCGAATCCGGGCGATTTTTTGTAATCAATTCTCTCCGCCATGGCGATACCCTATCTCGTTGATTTCTGCGCTTGAGCGACCGCCAACCTCTCAGAAACGACGTCCCAATCAATATTCTTGAAGTACGTTTCCAGATACGCCGCTCTTCCGGTTCCTGCCGCTGAGGAAGATCCATAATCGAGGACATATGCATGTTCCCAGACGTCCATCGCGAGAATCGGGAGAAAACCAGCGACGTTTCCAATTTCATGATCCGTAACCCAGAAATTGTTAAGCCTTTTTGAGGCGGGATCGTAGTTCAGGATGACCCATCCTACGCCTCTGAATTTTCCAATTTCCGTGAATTGTTTCTTCCAACGCTCAAAGCTTCCGAAATCTTCGGCAAGTTTTGATCTCAGCTCCGATGAGGATGGAAGCGTGGTTCCTTTTCGCAACGCGCCGAAATAATATTCGTGCAAAACCATCCCGTTGTATTCGAATCCGAGCCGCCGCTGAATTTCGGAATGTTCCGCGTTGTTCAGCTCTTTGTTGGCGTCGGCGGTATCCCAAATCAGCTTATTGAGCAGATTGGTATTCGTTACATAGCCTTCGTAAAGTTTCCAATGCTGATCTATAAGCTTTTCCGACAATCCTTCAACGTCTTTTGGCTTCAAGTCTTGCCGGACTTGGTAAGCCGCATAGGGAATCTGCAATGTCTGTGTCATGATTTTTCTCCTTTTTTATTTTGAGGTTACGACCGCACCAAGCTGAAGCTCAGCCTTAAGTTGGTCCACCCATTTCTTTATCCGCTCACCACTCATTTCGTCTTGATTCACGGGATCTAACGCAAGCCCGATGAATTTTCCATTTACGACAGGTTTGGGACTTGAGAAGTCATACCCTTCGGTGGGCCATTGCCCAATCAACTGGCCGCCGCGCTCCTCAACTTTCTTCCAGAGATCCCCCATGGCGTCCAGAAAGGTGTCCGGATAACCATATTGGTCACCGACGCCAATGAAGGCGACTTTCTTTCCGTGGAAATCGATGGAGTCCAGTTTCGGAAAAAAGGCCCACCAATCCGATTGCAGCTGGCCGACGTCCCAAGTGGGAATGGCAAGAATAAGATTGTCGCAGGACGCCAGGTCCTCTGGAGATGATTCACTGATGTTCTTATAGACCGATAGCGAGTCTCCTAGCAAACCGCGCACAGTTTCCGCTGCTGTCTCCGTGAATCCGGTTGTGGTTCCATAAAATAATCCCAGTTTCATTGCGTCCTCCTTCTGTCCCTTATTCTTGGCCGTCTATGACTCTCTTCAAGGCAACGGCCTGGTTATAGTTCTCATCGTGCGCGCTATATATCAAGGTGACCGTTCTCTTTCGCGCGAGTTGCGTCAAAGCATGCAGTTTTTCAATTGCTTCGGCGCTAGAATGGAGCTCCCGGTGGTAACGAGACTGAAAAATCTCCCATCGCTTAGGATCGTGAGCAAAAAACTTGCGCAATTCCGAACTCGGAGCGAGGACTTTTGCCCATTCATTCAACGAGAGTTGCTCTTTCTTCAGCCCTCGCGGCCATATTCTGTCGACCAAAACACGGTACCCGTCTCCTTTCGTGGGTGGTTCGTAAGCTCGTTTGACTTTAAGCACGGTTACGTTCTCCTTTCATTCAAAGGCATTCTCCCACACAACTATTTATCTGCCAAATGGATAATAACTTGGTCTAATATAGGTTAAACCAATGATCCTTCTGAACCATCAACATCTCTATTACTTTTGGGTCGCGGCCAAGGAAGGCAGCATTGCCAGGGCGTGCGAGAAACTTCACCTCGCCCAACCGACGGTCAGCGCACAGATTATCCAGCTGGAGAAATTCTTGGGGACAAAACTGTTTGATCGCGATAAAAAACCGCACGCGCTCACTGCGGAAGGAAGGATGGTTCTGGATTATGCGAGTGAGATCTTTGGAGTCACGGAGGAATTACTGGATTCATTGAAGACGCGACCAGCACAGAAAAAAGCATTGATTATCGGAGTGGGCACGCAAGTTTCCAAACAGGTATCGCTAAGTCTCATTGAAACAATTCATCGTCACAAGCCCGGAACACGAGTCGAAATGCAGGTAAGTCCGGAAGATAAACTTCTGGACCAATTGCGAACTTATTCCGTGGATGTGGTCCTGTTGGATCGAGGAGTGAGAGCGCAGAAAGAACAATTCGTGAGCATAAAGATTGGTGAGCTCGAGGTAGACTTCATGGCAACCCCTGACCTTGCCCGCCAGGTAAAAGTATTCCCGAAAGATTTATCCAAAATCCCTTTGTTGATGCCCACATCCGCCAACACGATTTCGCAAAGCGTGGAACGCTTTCTGGCACGCCACAAAATAGCAGGGCAGGTCGTCGCCACGATTGAGGACGACGGCGTATTGCGTATATCCGCTGTGAGGGGACTCGGAGCCGCGCCTCTTCTCAGGGTATCAGCCGATGACGATTTGCGGCAAGGAAGGCTCGTCCGATTGGGGCGACATCCAACAGGGATCGTGAAAACGGATTGGTTGATAGTTAACAAACGCCGGCGCCACACCGCTCTGGTTCAATACCTTCTCCGAAATTTCAGACTTAATCGCTAAAAAGCAATTCCCTCCATCGCGATAGCGATTGTGACTGCCCGCTTTGAACCAATGTCACGATCGAGTTTTGACATTAAGCGAAGTAGGCCCGACCAACATTCTCTGGCACAGAGTCCACGAATGACTTGATTGTCCCGCGAAGTCCTACCACTGTCCCAGTCGTGATAGGCGACACATCGCCGAATCAAAGGAGGTGGGCAACAATGGATAGTAATGGCTCAATTTGCTGCGAATTTCGAAAATGGTGGGCCCGCAATTACTACGAATTGTTCGACAGCGTCGTCCTGTTCTACCTGGGGATGGTTTTATTGTTGGTGGGCATGGCCATTTTCGAAGCGATCAAAGGATAGACCTTCCACAACGTACGGATGTCTTCCGGATCCACGCCTCGGGGACATCGGCTTCGGATCTGGACTGGCTTAAGGCCGAACTCCGCGCCACCTCGAATCGCTCCATTCAAAATCTTACGAACACTCTCATGGCACAAAATCGGTGATTCACGATCTATCTCCAAAAGGCGCGCCGCCAGATTTATTGCGTATCCCAAATAATCGGTCTGCGCCGTTACTTGCCCCGGCCGGCTGGCCACCATTTTCCAAACATGTCCGGCCGCGATCCGAATTCTGAATGATCCAGGTGCGGGGAATGTACTTGTCACGATCTTTTGAATGGCTGATTCGAGGTCAACGGCATGACTCAAGAATTCAAGCGTCTTCGCCTTGGCGTTTCTCTGATCGAGTTCGGTTATACACATGAATCCATCGCCCATGAGCTTCACGAAATATCCATTGCCGTTTCTGAATCGGATGAATTCCTTGTAAAGATGCACCATGAAGTCTTTGAACTCCTCCGGCGAATTGCTGCCTCGGCGTGTCCATGCGCCGAAACCAGTCACGTCACCAAACGCGACCAACACTTTCACCCGGCCCGCGCGTATCCGTGGCCCCCGTTGTAGAAATTCCAAATCAAGCGGCTTGCGCGATCCCATCGTCGCCTCCTTAAAATAAAAAAGGCGTCGCAAATCCCACATGGGAAAAGCAACGCCTTGGTTTGCCCAACAACGCTATGGATTGGCGTCTACCTTGACCGGCAATCCATTAAATATCTATCGCATTATCTCTTTTCGAAATGGATTCAGGCGAGAGATGCGCTATGGATCTTATCATCCAAACGCTAGTACGGTTGAGCGATTCCAGGATCGCTTGCGCTCGATCTCTCAGCGATAATGAAAAAAGGAATCGAGCAAAGCTGTACAACGCTGGCGAATAAAATCAGGGATGTTTGGTGATCTCGATATAGAAGTCCACTCACAATACTGCCGATCAACCATCCGACGCCGTAACCGATATAAAAAAGTCCGAAAGCAAAATCTCGCTTTCCTTCTGGCAGTTCACTCGCAATAAGAGCCTTGAGCAATGTATCCTGAGTTGCATAGCCGATCCCCCAAAAGACCATCGCAAAAATCAATCCCAGGAATTTTCCGAGGAACACGGCGGGCGCGAAAAGTGAGGAGAGAAAAACCGCTAAAAGCAATATGGGCAATCCTTTCCTGTCATAGGCTTTACCGAACACCAAACTTGCTATCACCCCAAACCCCGTGGAAAAGGCCAACAAAACCGGGACAAACGCTCTGGGAACCACCTTCGCGCTGGCCAAGTGATACGCGATCAGTTCATAACTTAGCAGACCCGCTGCGAAAAAAACTCCAGCCACCATCAAAAACCAATAACGCTTCGTAAATCCTTTCGTGGTAGCTGTACGCCCTTTCTCTAAATCGGCTGGCAACGGAAAGATGAATCGCGCCGCCGATAGAGTAGCCAACGTCAGCATCGCCGTGATAAGAAGAGATGCGTACGCCGTCCGCTCGGTTCCTTTAAGAAATAAAACGAGTGCGACCACAAGCGGTCCCAGAGTGGCTCCAATCTCATCAAGCGCGGTGTTCAGCGCATAGACCCAACCTTTACCCAGTTCGTGTGTCGTGTAGGAGAGCATTGCTTCCACTGTTGGTTTGCGAATTGCTCGGCCAATGCGTTCCAACAGAATAAGGCCAGCCGCCACTTTCCAATGTCCGGCCAGAGCCATTGCAGGAACAGCCAATAAATTTATGGTGTAGCCAACAAACGTTATCAACCAATGTTTGCCGGTCTTGTCGCTAAAATAACCCGACACAAACCGCAGCGTGTATCCCAAAAACTCGCCGACTCCCGCCACGATGCTGATGATCGCTGCGCTTGCGCCGAGAGATCCCATGAAGGGACCATTTAGGCTTGCCCCGCCTTCATAAGTCATGTCGGCAAAAAGATTCACGATGCCCATCGTGAACACAAATGTGAATGCCGATGAAGCAAAAAGGCGATAACCGCCGCTTATTTTCCTATGTGATGCCTCAACCATGCGCCTAACCCTGTCGAACGAGATCCCTCTGAATCCGTCGAATTTTTCTCCGGAGGAAGTACGAAAAGTTGCCCAGACATCGCCGCTCCATGCACTGGGCATTGAAAGGAATAAAGCCCTTCTCGATGAAATGTAAGTACGTAAGAGGTTTTCCTTAGAGCAGGCAGTTCCACAAACAGCAACGATTCTGAGTTCGGACCAACCAGAAAAAATTGATGCACATCGTCGGGCTGAAGATTCCAGAATTCTAATCGCGTTGGGACATCCTTTCTTAACATGAAGAAAGATGGCGAGAACGCATATACTTCACCGAACGCCTTGATCGTTGCAGCGGGTCCCGTTTCCATTATGGACACGGCTTGCGTTAGAATAGTAATGGACGCTGAGGCTGATGGGACATTCTCAGTTGATATGGTCACGATTGCAGAACCCGCCGCGTCAGGGAGAAAATAACGGACTGGAACGTTGTCGTTATGAGCCGCTCTAAGTGAAGACGTGAACGATCCCGCAATAATAAATCCCCACAAAATAGATACCGTCTTATTTTTCATGTCTCCTCCAATATTTCAAAGAAGATCTCGCGAATTTTGGATTTTGCTTCGCTCAACGCCTTTCGGCCCTTAGATGTGGCTCTATACACTCGCCGACCTCGTTTGCCTATTCTTGCCATCTTGGACCTCAAGTATCCTTTGCCCTCGAGACCATGCAAAATCGGATACAGCGTTCCAGGACTTAGGCGATAGCCGTGGTGAGACAATTCCTCGATAATTCCCAAACCGAAGATTGGCTCTTTCGTCGCGTGATAGAGAATGTGAAGGCGAATGAAGCCTGTGTAAAATTCTTTTTCCATCTTGGCGAACCAGCCCTCTATCGCTACGTATTATTGTATTGTTAATATCGAATTTCGTTATCGAAAACAAGAATCATTTAATTGGAGCCTGCATGAGAGATTCCAAGCCCATTGTTCTGATTCGGCTTGCGGTTGGCGCGGTGTTTTTATCCGAGGGGATTCAGAAATTCCTTTTTCCCGACGCGCTAGGTGTTGGTCGTTTCATAAAAATCGGCATTCCAGCCCCCAGCATCATGGCACCCTTTGTTGGTGTGGTCGAGATCCTAGGTGGAGCAATGCTGATCATCGGACTTTTTACGCGGCTGGCTGCTATTCCCCTTCTAATCGATATTGCCGTGGCGATCATTACGACAAAAGTCCCTATGCTTATTCACGATGGGTTTTGGAAAGCCGCGCATGAAGCGCGAGTGGATTACACAATGTCCTTAGGTCTTCTGTTTCTGATCTGGGTTGGTGGCGGTGGTTGCTCCGTGGACGCGGCTCGCGATTAATTTTTAACCGATCCGACCCATGAAGGTTATTTGAACGATTAACCCTGCGAGGGTCAGGATGAAAATGATGCCAAGCGCTCGAGATAATCGGATCACGAGTGATCTATTTTTGGAATAGCGTGCTACAAAGGCGACATTAACGGCGGCACTTGCGAGTGACGCTAAGATCGCGCCGTTTGCAGCCGTGTTCGCGGAGATTTGGTTTGTGGTGAAAAGACTCGCCGCAGATGCGACGGCCGATGCGCTCGAAATCACTCCACCTATAAGGCTCACCGCGTAAAATCCACCATTCCCGATAGTACGCTGCGCCAGCGTCCCTGCGACTTCCAACGCAAGGAAAATTAGTCCGAACTTTAGAGCAGAAGTTAGCGAGAAAGGCGACTTGAGCGGAAGAGGCTTCACTTCTCCCGGAGCGGACTTATGAATCGGCGTCTGCCGTTTATTTACAAAAACGGCGCAGCCAATCAGCAACAACGAAAACGGTAGAAGTGCGCCGCCCAAAACTTTCCACCCTAAAAGACCGAGAATAATTCCATTTCGCAAGACCATCGCAGCAGTCGCCCAGATAACCGCCCGGTAAGCGATCTCGAGAAGTTCTTCTGGAGCTTCTTTAACACGCGTGGCGATTTCTATAACAACGACTGAACTGTTAACAAGGCTGCCGAAAAATCCCATCAGTTCCATCCCCCGGTTGCCCATGCTTTTCCAAAAGATATAGTTGATGAATCCAATCGCAGCCACGAGGATCACCGTCATCCACACACCGCGCGGGCTAAGAAGGCCCCAAGGATCAATGGACGACGTCGGAAGAACAGGATAAATCGCGAACGTCAATATTCCGAGAAGAATGGCCGCTCTTAATTCTTCTGCGCTTAAGTTGTGACTAAATCCAGCCATCTTCTCTTTCCAAGTGAGAAGGCCTGCGCTAACAACGATCACAGCAGTCGGCGTGATCACGTGTCCCATGCCGCATAGGACACCGGTGAGCCCCGTTATAAGAAGAGCGACGGAGGTTGTTAGTTCGGCGCTTTTTTCCTTCATTAATGATTGAATGTTGAGGAAGACAACGAGAACAGCAAGAAGCGCAACACAAAGCAAAGAAAATGAAGCACCAATGAGTCCTCCGATTCCGCCCATCAGCGCCGATAGACCGAACGTTCGAAGACCAGCTTCCTTTCCACGCCATTCGCGCTCCAGGCCAATAAAAAGTCCAAGCGCTAAAGCGATCATAAGACGATATAAGGTTAGAAGCGGAGGCCAATGAATAACGGCCGGCAAAGGTTCCACGTCTCCTCCTTTAGTGAGTGCGTAGAGATATTTTAACCCTCGAGAGCGAATATATCCGCATAGATTCTCAGAAAATACAACCGAGAAGTAAAAATTCCAAATTAGTCGGCTAGCGCGATCCCAACGTTGCCTCCTGAAAATAAAAAAGGCGTCGCCGATCCCAGATGGGAACAGCAACGCCTTGGTTTGCCCAACAACGTTAAGATTTACTGCTCAATTATAGAGGTTATCACGCCTTTATCGAAATGAATTCAGGCCAGAGGGTGCGATAGGTGTTGGCTCTTTATTTTTCCTCTGGCCTGAGAAGCCCGTCGGCATCATCGTGCGTTCATTCAGCCACGTTTCGATATCCTGTTTTCGAAATCGAACAGCACGTCCCACCGAAATGTATGGAATTTTGCGATAGCAAACCCATTTTCGAATGGTTGATTCTTTTATGTTGAGCCATATTGCGAGTTCCGAAGTGTTCATTAGCGGCGCAGTCTTCTCTATACCCACCTCGTTTTTATTCGTCATCAAGTTGGAGTTTGTAGCGCTTTCAATTGTTCCGAATGACCTCCTCCTATAAGCGGATCATTCCTTCGCCAGGATGTTCCAAAGACAAAAACAACAGAAGATATTCCCTTAAATGTCTCGTCAGTAAAAAATTCTCGCGCACATGCTCTCGCCCATTTTCGCCAAGTTTTTTTGCAAAGGCGGGGGCATGCAAAAGTTGTTTCAGCCAATAAGCGGCCCCCTCAACAGAATGCGTCAAGACGCCGGAATACTTGTGCGTGATCTGGAGCGGGATTCCTCCTGCGGCGCCTGCAATCACTGGTTTTCCTTTCCATAAAGCTTCCGACACGGTAAGGCCAAATCCTTCCTTCAGAGACTTCTGAAAAATTACGGTACTTGCCCGCTGAAGCGCGTTGATCTCAAGATGGCTTGTCGGCGGAAGCTCCAGAATATGAATATCAGGATCGTCTGCGGCCTCAGTTTTTACATCGGCAAGGACTTGAGCGCCTTCCGGGTCATCGGTGGCAGAACCGCCCACCAAGAGCAACTGGCAATCGATATACGACTTCACCATGCGATAGGCTTTGATGACGCCCACCGGATCTTTTGCATAGTCAAACCGTGATACCTGTGTCACGAGCGGCTTCTTTTTTGAAATTCCAAAACGATCCAACACAGATTGAATAAAGGAAGGTTCGAGTTCCTTGTTCTTATCGCTCAGCGGATCAATGGAGGGACAAATCATAATTTGAGGAATGTCCAATTGACGCGCAAACGGCGGAGCAGAAAAAACGCTGGCATCGTAGTTATCGACGAGAGGCTTTAGGAAATTCCAAACAGCCGGATTGGGGTTTGAGAGATCTATGTGACATCTCCAGATCCAACGGCTTTTGATTTCCACTCTCTTTTTGATGAGCCCTGCCGGTTGGGGATCGTGTATAAAAATAACGTCGGCATCGAAATTCATCATCTTCAAATTTTCTTCTTGGGATTCCCAATAGACTTGTTTGTCTTTTTCGGTAAATTCCAAATCCGCCCCCTGAAGGGCGTTGTGAATTTTCTTGGTGACATCGAAGAATTGATCGCCGCCGCGGATCACGTCCCATTGAGCCTGAATCCCCAATTCCTTTAACAGAGGCACCATCCGGTTCAATATTTCTGCCACCCCGCCTCCCACGGCCGTGGAATTGATATTTTTGACGACGCGTCCGTTTAATTTTCGCGCGATGAGCAAAAGCTCATCGATGACGGAGTCGCCTACGATCGGGCGATAATCGTCAAGATGCATGCGACTCTCCCGCAGTTAATTCCTGTATTCGTGTTACGACAAGCTCCAACATGCGCTCTCTTAAGCCTTCGGACGTGTGGGTGTACGGATCAAGTCTTGCAATCGACTTGGCCAATTGTTTTTCGCCCAATTCGTCGGTTAGCCATTTCGAGAAATCGTTTTGGCCTTTCTCCAATCGTAGTCGCGCTTCAAAAATATGGTGATAAAGCGAGTGAGCGCTGACTTTTTTCACGCCTTCCGCGAAGGATTCAAGATCATGCGCTTGATAAGGCGTGGATAGAATGAACCCGATTGATTCTCTGAAATGAAATTCTTCGCCTTCAGGAGCTTTCCGGTCCGATCCGCGCGATTCGAGGTATTGTTCAATCAAATCGACGATCTTCTTGCCGAGTTCGTGAATGGAGCCAAATCGCACCGTATCGATAGCCGCCAATTTTTCTCCCAGACGATCTTCCTGAAGAACATTCGTCACCCAGAACGCAAAATCATTCGGCGGCTCCGGCGACAAGAATTGATGTTGCTTTAGAAAATGATGCGTGTGGTAATAGATAACGGATGGAGAGGCTTCCTTGAGGTAAGTAATCAGCTCCTGCAGATTTTTCGCTTGCCGGCCCGTTAGCTTGACCAGATTAACCTGAGTTTCGAATTGAAATGGATGAGTAGCCTGCGTAAGATCCATAACTTTTAGGATTGTTCGTCTCCGTGTTTCACATTTTTGTCCACAATCGCAATGAGGATCAAAATGAAGGCCATAAGCCGGACCAAATAAATATAAGGCTGAGCCTCGTGCGCTTGAGGAACAAAAAGAAAAATCAATCGCTCCAGGCCAAGAAGCCATAACGCCAAACCGAATGCTCCAAAAAGACGGTCATAGGTCTTGTTCCAAAACCGGAAAAAGAAAAGAGCGGCAGCCCAATATAGAGCCATTATCACGCCTGAGAGAAATAAGGTCATGAAGTTTCCCAGATCAAGCCGAATAGAAGAAAAACGAGCCCGATAATAGCGATGAGACTTCGCAGCGGGGACAAATCGATATCAGGCACCACAACGAGATCAACAAAAAGAAGAATATTCGTCACGGCTTGCGTCATAAAGAAAACGCTGCTCAAAAGAAGAAGCTTGGTTTTTGTGCGGAGATAACGCCTTACCAACAGAATTGCGCAGCCAACGCTTGTGAGGCCGCACAGCATGTAAATAGCCTTAATCATTTTCTTCTTCCTGATTTAGCTTGAAAGCGTCTGAAAAATCTCGCAATCGGCTCTCAGCCCGGGAGCAAATAAATTCCACCAAGGGCGCCGGGTGTTCTCTATAGAGCGACGCAAGCTTTTTCACCATGATGTCCGCGACGGTTCCCTCGGGCTGATAGCAGAACGTGCGAGCCTGCTTTTCATCTGAACGAACCAATCCCTTGACGCAGAGGCTCAGGAGCCGGTTGGTCACCGCCGTTACATCCAACCCAAGCTTTTTGCTGATTTCTTCAGGGCTCCAATTGCGTTCCGGCTCAGAGCTAACGGCCAGCAAGACCTCCAACTGCTGAATTGATCCAATATACTGACTGATGAACAATTTAATTTCGTTTGGGATCGGCATTACAATTTAACCAAGCGCTGAAGAAGTTTTTTTACCTCTCCCTGGTTTTTTAAGTAGTAGAGAGCTTTCGAATCATCCTTGTGTCCAACTCGGACGGAGACATCATCAGGCCCCATGACACCGAAAGCTCCCTCGTCGGTCACATCATCTCCAATGAAAATCGTCACTGGCTTTCGGAAATGTTTTGCCAGCATTTCGACAACGGTTCCCTTACTCCAATCGCCGAAGGGAATAATTTCGATTACCTTCTTTCCTTTTCGATGCTGAAATTTATCGCGCGCCAAAAGCGGGACGATGTCCTCTTGAAAAATTCGTTCAAACTTCGCCATATTTTTCTTCTCGACCATCCGGTAATGCAAACTCATGGTGAGCCCTTTCCACTCGACGATGGCTCCTGGCACATCGCCAAATGCTTGTTTGGCATCACGGTAAATAAGCTCAAGCGCGTGTGCGTGATTTCTAGCCTGTCGTTCAATATGCCTGCTTCCGTTAAAACACACTTCCAACCCATGATTCCCGGCATAAATTAGGTGCTGCAACCCGACCATCTCCCTGGCGTCATCAAGCTGACGGCCAGAAATAATTCCCACGGTTGATCGAGGCGTGACGGAAAGGGAATATAAGAGCCGCCGCAATGGCGCATGAATTCGCGCAGCCTGTGGAACTTTTTCAATCGACGCCAGAGTTCCGTCGATGTCGAAAAGATAAAGCCTATGAGACGCAGAACGAAGCCGCTTAGAGATGTCCGGCCAATCCGAAAACAAATACTGCATCGTTAAGCGACCGGCGTGTTGGTTTCCAATCTGATTTGCGAAAGATCTTCGATCAAGTTGGCGCCCCACTTATAAATGTTGTTTCCCATCACCACTGTTCTCATTCGCCGCATTCTTTTTCGGCGTTCCTCGGGTTCCATTTCCAACGCGGCCCGTATCGCATCGGCGGTTCTATCCACGTCGTAGGGATTAATGATGAAAGCATCAGGAAGTTCTCGCGAAGCGCCAGTGAACCGGCTTAGTATCAGAGCGCCATCTTCATCGTCGCGGGCGGCAATGTATTCTTTGGCGACCAAATTCATTCCATCGTGCAACGAGGTGACAAGACACAGGTCAGCCGTTTTGTAGAAAGGCTCAATGTCTTGATGACTGTGATGTTTCTTTAAAAACACGATGGGCTGCCATTCTTTTGACTTGAACTTCCAATTGATCCGCTCGGCTTCCTCTTCCACTTCCGCCATCAGATCGTGGTAGCGTTTGATAAGGGTGCGGCTCGGCGCGCCCAATTCCACAAACACGAACTTGCCTTGATAATTGGGGTTTTTTTCCAAGAAACGTTCGATGCCCCGGAACCGTTCGATAATGCCTTTGGTGTAGTCAATTCGATCCACTCCCACGGCAAGATATTGCCCTTTAATCCCAAGTTGCTTGAAGATCGCTTCTTTATCAGCGGAAGGTTTAGGGGCCGGTGATCCATTTGTCGCCGAGGGTGTTAACGCAACACTGATGGGAAACGGTTTGACGAGCGTTTTGTGGTCTTGCCGATTAACAACGAATCGTTCCCAATCGATCCGGCATTCAACCGTTCGGTCCACGGTGTCTAAGAAATTGGTGCAGTGTTGTTGGATGTGAAATCCAATGAGGTCCGCGCCCAGCATTCCATGAACGATTTCGCGCTGCCACGGGCAGATGCCAAATGATTCAGGATTAGGCCAAGGGATATGCCAGAAAAGAGCGATACGCGCATCCGGGCGCTTATCCTTGATCAACCGGGGGAGGAGAGCAAAATGATAGTCCTGAATTAGAATCAAAGGCTCTTCGTCATTTTCAATTTCTTCCAAAACGGCGTCAGCGAACTTGCCGTTGACAGTTTGATAATAGTCCCAGTCTTCAGGCTTAAAAACGGGACGATTATGAGCGATGTGACATAGAGGCCAAAACCCTTCATTGGAAAATCCGTAGTAATAGCCATCTTCTTCCTCTTTCGAAAGCCAAACTCGGCGAAGGAGGTACTGGGGCTCATCCGGTGGAACCTTTAGCCGATTGTCTGTACCGGTCATTTCCTTATCAGCGCCTCCGGCTCCATGCGCCACCCACGTGCCACCACAGGCTCTCAATATGGGTTCAAGCGCCGTGACAAGACCGCTGGCCGGCATGATGCAGTCAACGTCTTTTCCTTTTCGGACATGCATGTAGGGCTCGCGGTTAGAAACCACTAGAAGCTTTTGATCCGGCAGTTTCGTGCGAACATACTCACGCAGGCGGTCGGAGGTCCAAATGGAATCGGCTTGCTGGCGGAGCTTGGCCTCTTCTTCAGCGGCGGCCCGAGCGGTCGTAAAACTCTTCGCTAAGCGAGTCACTTCTTTTTCCAGGGGACCAAAAAGTTCTTTCGGAAGAGAGGCGTGGGGTCCTTCTTCTCCCAGGCGAAGCTTCTTAATCCAATCAGCGGCCTTATGGAGCGGGGCCATGACGTTCCATCGAATAATGAAAATCGTTACAAGCGAAATGAGAAATGCCTGTAAGAACAGGCGGATAAACCCTTGTTGGTACAAGTCTCTAAGACGTGTGCGAATGTGATTGGCGGGATGATAGGATGCCAATAAGTAGGAGGAGCCGTCCGGGGAAGTGAAAGGAAAGAAATATCCGTAAATTGCTTTTTCTTTTGAAGGACTGAAAAGCTCACCCCGCGCCGTTCCTTCGGCAAGAGAGGTGGCGACCGCAGAGGGCGGATCGGGAAGCCAGGCTGCGAGACTCTTCGTCATGGCAACAATTGATTTGTCAGGACCGTAAACCGCAATTCCAGCCACGCGTTCACGATTCCCGAATTTCTCAACAATTCTCGCAAGTCCCTTTTCATTGCGGGGAGCAAGATGGGGCTCAATAGAATCCTGAAGACTTTCCGCCAGAAGCGCGCCCCTTCGTTCCATTTCTTCCAGCATCACTTTTTCTTCATGCCGGACTTGCAAAAACGTGAATAGAGCGACCACCATCGTTATGACGGCCACCAGCGATAAAACAAGACGGAGCGTGATCTTCACTTTGACTCCGTCGAATCAGCTTTTTTTAGGAAAAATACGTGTGCGGGTCCCATTTTTGACACAGTAGTCAAAATTGACTGACCGGTCAAGATTATGCAAGGATTCTCACACGTAATTATCTTGATAACCCGTACTGGGGAGGAAACGTGGAAGCAACGGAAGATTTGACGAGGCGGGAACGAAAGAAAAAACTAACGCGCGAAACGCTCATGGCCGTAGCTCTCGATATCATTTCAAGACAAGGTATCTACGTAACAACCATTGAAGACGTCACCGAGAAGGCGGATATTGGAAAGGGCACCTTCTATCAGTATTTCTCTGGGAAAGACGAACTGCTCGAAAACCTCCTCAGAGACGGACTCGACAAGCTTATGGCTCGATGCCAGTTGTCGGTTCAAAAAAACGACAACCATCAAGATGCCTTAAAGGCACTCGTAAAAGCCCATGTTGATTTTTTATTGAGAGAAGAATCATTTGTTCTTATTTTTCATCAAGTCAGAGGTTTGCTTCAGCTTAAGCAGGGAATCTCTGCGAATCTTAAGGAAATCTACGGAGACTATCTCCTTCAACTGGCAGATCTTTTGATTCGATCCCTAGGTGGGTCCTCCCGCCAAGCTGAGAAGGCAAGAACAATGGCTCTATCACTTGCTTCTTATTCGACAGGCCTCATTAATCACTACCGCTTGTTTCACAAAAAGTTAAGTCTTTCAATCGATGGCGAAGAAATTCAGAAAAAAATCCTCACTGCGCTTGAATAAGCCAGTACACCTACGGTTTCGGCTAATGCTCCGGAAGATATTGCAAAAGGAGAGCCTCGCCATAGATAACCACGGTCACCCAAACCGAAATTTCTAAGACGATAGGGGTCATGGCTTTGATCCACTGAAACGGCGTGAAGTGTTCGTCGACTTCATTTCGAATGAACGAATAAGCCACAACCGATTGGGCCGAACCGATGTGTGTCCAGCATCCCCCCACCGCGTATCCTGCAATCTGGGCCATGGCGAAAAGGTGAAGAACGCTTAATTCCAATCCCATAATCGCCCGGCCCGCGAAATCCGCTACGACGTTGTTGTCCAACATCGCAGACAAAAATCCCGTCCCGATAAATTGAAGAAAGGCCATGTGTGGTGGGCCCAATTTTTCGACGCCGTGATGGAGCAAATCCGCAAGCTGCTGAAAGAAACCGGTCTTTTGAAGCAGGGTTATCGAGAAGAAAAGCGGGAAAAGAAAAAGGTACTCCGCATATTCGTGGCGGGCCTCGCGCAAAGCCAATCTCCGCATATTGGTGATCCCTAGAATACCTAAGAAGGCGACTGCGAATCCGGCGAAAGATGCCAGAAAAAGTGGAACGTCATGGTCAATCGCATGCCAGACCAAGAGTCCGATAAATGGGATAAACGAAATGCCGCCAATCCATTGTGTACGCACTCGACGTTGGCGGATCCATGCCAGCGCCTTGGATATCTTGCGCATGGAATCATCGTTATTAAGCGCATCATCTTTCAACACGACTGAGTAATGGTGATCCAGCGCCTCCGCAAGATCTTCCGACACATATTGCCCCATTAGATATTGCCGGACACTTTGTGGAATATGCTCGGCCGTCAAAGCGTCGCCAAGCGTCTCACCCTGATGAAGCCGGCGAATCAACGGTTCGTAATGCTCGGCCAGTTGCTGGCGGTGCTCTTCAGCAAACTCTATCGGCGTTAAAACTTTGCCATGCCGTTGCGCCTGAATGAACCGTACATCCGCCGTATTGAGGTCAAGCACATCCAGTTTCGATATGTCGACTTTCTGACCCTTGAGTTTTCGCTTGATGTTCCAAAGCACGATGAAATAAGCGCCGATGGCAACCGGCAAGCAATATCGCAGGAAGAACGCGTCATTCAGATGCGGCGAGAGATTGGATTTCATGATGAGGTTGGGTGGTTCTCCATAGGCCAGCCACATTCCGCACACCGTTGTGACCACCGTCGATACCACCACCGCATACACAACAGCTTCATCCTTAATTCTGGCCAGGAAGAGGATGATCACAAGCGTCCGGATCATCAGGCCGATCATGGAAACACCATCCAAAATACCCGATGAGAATGAGACGATGGCCGCGAGAAGCGCCACCGTTGGCACAACGTTTCCTTTGAACTTATTGAGGATGGAAAAACTAATCGTTTCGAGAATACGGGTCTGAGCTATGACCGCGACAAAAAACGTTAGGCCTAAAATAAACAACATGGTATCGGCGTGAACGATCTCATCTAAGCCATGCAGTGACAGGAAATGGTGCTGAAAAAACCGAAGGATCGCGCCAAAACCTTCGGCTGAAAAATCGGTTCTCAATCCCGATTCTCTCCACCACGATTCCCAAAACGTCGCTGTGATGATGAGAACCGCGCCATAGGTCAGCGCATTTTTGTCCAGGCGGTCACGGATGGACCCAAAGACAAAAAGCGCAATCACCGCCACAAACACTTCCACTGCAATAAACCAGGCCGGAAATGGATTAATTTTCCCGATCAATAGGAAGACGACAGCCGCCACCGCACACCCGATCAGATATTTGGCCGACGAAAAATAAACAATGTCTTTTCTGGGAATTTCTTCACTCATAGATTAAGAGGTGAGTTTACCTTGTCCGGTTTCATGAAGGAATCGAAGATTGCCACGCCTGAAAACTTTTAACTTGATCTTCGACTTGGCTTCCTATTTTGAAGAAGGTAGTCCTTCCCTATCCAAACAAACCTCAAATCGCCAAATTTCGATGACTCGGAATCGATTTGATTTATTGCGCGATGTCGACGACAAAAGGCCTTGATTGATTCGCGAACTCGCTGTACTTGGGTCCGGACAAAGCGGCAAAAATAGCCCAAACAGGGCAACGGGTTGCACGAACGGCGCAACGTGGGCGAGATAAGGAGGCAACTAGGGGTATGCAGAACACCATCAAATTCGAAATGGCCGACTGGGTAGAAATCGTCGAGGCGCTGGGATCAAAGATCCACATGATCCAATCGGGCCAGCTCGCGCCGGAGGATCGGTCCGGGCAAGACAAAGAATGGATCGCCCCATCTACGCAGGGTCATCCGAAAAATCGAAGGCCCGAAATGCGAAGGTGTGAACTTCGCCGTTTTCAAGAAAACAGTCACAACAAAAAAAGGAGGGCGCTAATATGAACGCCATCGACGCAAAAGTAGGTCAAAAGTATCTGTCAAAAAAAGGGACGCCGGTCACCGTTGTCGGTCACAAAAACGATAAGGTGGTTTTGAAGATCGGCGGATCGGAAAACGACATCGAAGTCTCTAAAAACTACGAACTAAAATCCTACAAGGAATCGCAGATCAGCAAGGAAGCGAAAACCTTGATCCGCGCCAATGGGGGCGGTCGGAGCAAAGGCGGTCGAAAATCGAACAAAGAATCTCTCTCGGCGACTATCGATCCGATGCTATTCGCTGGCGGAAAAACCGTGAAGGAAATCGCCGCGCTCGCCATCAAACAGGCGGCGGATCTCGCCAAGGGCAAAGATGTTGAGGCCAACGTGCGCGCCCGCATGGTTTCCTTCTCTCGTAAGGCATGGAAAATCGAAAAGGACGACAAGAAACACGTTCGAGTCCTCAAGCCCAAGGCAAACGGCCATGAACTTTCATAAAGAATATCTGTCCGAATTTCTAAATCATCTACGGAGTGATCGCGGGCTCTCCGAAAATACTGCCATCACCTACAGCCATCACCTGGAGGCTTATGGCCGATTCCTTCAAGAAGCGAATTCGGGTCCCATTATTGCTACCAGCAAGTTGACAAATAGATACGTTGGAGAGTTGAGCCATCGTGGGTTGAGCCCAACCACCCGATTCTGCGCCACCATCGCGATTCGATCATTTCATCGGTTTCTGGTTGAAAAGGGTTACGCGGAATTTGACCCAACGGTCGGGCTGATATTGCCCGAATTGAAGATCTCCGTTGTGGAACCCTTGTCGGTGGAGGAAGTTGAGCGATTACTTTCGGCTCCTTCGCAGTCGACTTTCTTGGGGACGAGAGATCAGGCGATTCTGGAAATTCTTTATTGCGGACTTCGTATCGGCGAGGCTATCGGTCTGAACGTCGAACATCTCCACTTGGACGATGGCTACATCAAAGTGAAAGGCAAAGGATCAAAGGAACGGTTGGTCCCGATTGGAACGAAGGCGATTAAGTCACTGCGAGCTTATCTGCAAAGAAGAACCGACAAATCCGGGAATGGGTGTAGCGCACTGTTCTTAACGCGATCCGGGACCCGGCTTGGAAAGAACGGATTTTGGCGAAAATTCAAACGGTATTCGGCCCGCGCTGGGATAACGCGACGCGTTTATCCTCATTTATTGCGCCATTCGTTCGCCGTGCACATGCTCCAGGGAAAAGCGGATCTGCGTTCGCTTCAATTATTGTTGGGGCATTCCAATCTGACGTCAACACAACGCTATTTGAATCTCAATCATCAAGCCCTTCGAGAAACCTGCCAGCAAGCTCACCCACGGTTTTAGCTCTCAATATTTTCAATTGACATATTTAGTAGCGTATAGTAGTTTATCGCTACTATGGTTAATGGGCCGGACCGATTTCTTCCACCCCAATACAAAACGCGTCGGGATTTTTTCTCCGACGTTGATCTTCTTCTATTTATGCAGCGCAAGTCAGAATCATTCGAAGAACAACCCCGCACCGGTATTCCCCGCGATGAAACTCGGCCACTGACACAGAAGAAATTCAATGCTCAACTCCAAATGCTTCTTTGGAAATCAACGCGGCGCCGGACGCTGGCCGAGATCGGTCGCATCGTGGGATGCTCCGATACGCAGATTCGGAAGTGGCTGGCCGAATACCTATTCAAACAAGGAATCATTCAATTACGAGACGAATACCTCGACGCCTTTTTTAAGATTTTCCTCGACGATCTCAATCACTTCTATGCCTTCGTCGGGATCAACGGGCGAAAGGATAACTATACGCGGGACTATGAGGCTATGAGTTTAAAGCGGCTGACATTGCAGATCCGACTCGCTGACGACCGGTGGGGATGGCTTATTCAAGAGGAAGCGCACAAACGAATTCAAAAAGCCATAAACGATCTCTCCCATAAACAGAACCTCCCGCGAATGAAGGAAGAGGAAATCGCTCGAATCGAAAGCGAGAAACTTCGCAATGAGTTGTCGGATGTTCCGCTTCGGATACTCAATACGTCTGGGCATGCCGTCGATTCCCGCGTCGCCTTCCTCCAATTATTGGACATGGTTTGCTTTGTCCGGTCCAAAGGAAAACTGGATGTTGATCCACGCTATCTTCTCCGCTTTCAAAAAAGTTGGGAGGACGTCACCTCCCGCATCCACTATGACTTGTACGTTGCCAAAGAGAGAAACCGGGAAGAAACCATCGAAGCCTACAGCGGGGCTCAGGCCACGCTTAGCGCATTGCTGGCGCGGACACTGTGCCGGTCGCTGGGGTGGGCTGCGAAGGGCGATAAAAAATTGAAAAAAGCGCTCGAGTCCTGGACTTTGTCTGAGGTTTATACCCCGGAGGGACTTGAGCTTTATACGGCCTGATATTTTTTTGCCTTTTGAGGTAGCTTTTGTACATATATCGCTAACATATAGGGATTTGGAGTTGAATATGAGAACTATGAACATGCGGAGCATCAAATGAGCGGTGGGCCCATCCCTGAGGAAATTTTACTTGAGTGGGTTCGCCTTATGCGCCAGCGTCGCTTCTATGGGAAAGTGGTTCTAAGCTGGGAGGATGGCCGCATCTGCCGGATCCAAGAAGAACGGAGCATGAAGTTGGAAGAATTGAAACGAGAATTATCAAAAAAACAATAGCTATTTAGCGTTGTCGGACAAACCGAGGCGCTGTTGTTGGCGGGTTATTTGATCCGCCGATGACAGCGCCTTTTTTTGTGGGAGAGGAGAATGCAAATATCGATTAAAACAGCGATCACCAAGCGCGAGGCCGCCCTCGATTACATCAATCGGAAGGGCTGGCCAATTTTTCCGGTTTACGAACCGGACGGCCGTGGCGGGTGCGCCTGCGGGAATCCCAAATGCTCGAGCCCAGCCAAACACCCACGGGTTAAACACGGGGTGTTGGAGGCCACCACCAACGAGGCCCGCATCCTTAATTGGTGGGGTCGTTGGCCGGAAGCGAACATCGGCATTGCGACAGGCATGGTCAGCAATATTGTCGTGTTGGATATTGACCCAGCGCGGGGCGGAGATGTGTCGCTGGCCGAGCTTGAGGTCAGCAAAGGCCCGTTGACGGCCACGCTTGAATGCGCCACCGGTGGTGGAGGGCGACACCTTTATTTTCTCCATCCGTGCGATAAACCGATGAAAAACAGGGTCGACCTCTTGCCGGGGATCGACATCCGAGGAGATGGTGGCTATGTGGTGGCTCCACCCAGCGTCCACATCAGCGGAGGCATCTATAAATGGAAACCAACGATTTAACGCCACTGGCCCCGGCTCCCGCTTGGCTCACAAACGGGCTTTTACTCCCAACCGCGCCACATCCGGCCATGAATGGGGCGGCATTGATTCCAGAAGGGTCTAGAAACGCAAGCCTTGCCAGCATGGCGGGCGCTATGCGCCGGAAAGGGATGGGTCAAGAGGCCATCCTGGCCGCGCTGATGGAAGAAAATAAACACCACTGCTCTCCACCGCTCCCTGAAAAAGAGATTAAAACCATTTCCGAAAGCATCAGCCGCTACGCACCAGACCCTTATTCCCCATATCCCCCTTCTTCCCCCACAGTGTTTTCTCAAAAATGGCCGTCACCCTTGGGCGAGCAGGCCTTCCATGGTCTTGCTGGACAATTTGTCCGTTTGGTGGAGCCTCATACCGAGGCGGATCGTGTCGGTCTCCTTAGCCAGCTACTCGTAGCCTTCGGCAATGTGGTGGGCCGAGGGGCGCACTTTAGAGCAGAAGCCGACTGTCACTTCACCAACCTCTTCGCGGTTTTGGTCGGCGAGACAGCGAAGGGCCGGAAAGGAACGTCTTGGGGACATGTCCGCGAACGAATGAGAGCCATAGACGGTCATTGGGTCGACGACTGCGTACAAACAGGACTTTCTTCCGGTGAAGGACTCATCTATGCAGTGCGTGACGCGGTGCAGCAGCGAGAACCCATCAAAAAGAAAGGGAAAGTTGAAGATTACCAGATGGTTGAAGTTGATCCTGGTGTCTCTGACAAGAGGCTCATGGCTCTTCAGCCGGAATTCGCCACCACGTTGCGAGTCCTGGAACGCGATGGCAACAGCCTCTCAGGTGTCGTGCGCCAGGCGTGGGACACCGGTGGGCTTCGTATTCTCACCAAAAACACCCCCGCCAAAGCCACCGAGGCTCACATCAGTATGTGCGGTCACATTACCAAGGAGGAGTTGTGCCGTTATTTGGATCGAACGGAGATCGGCAATGGCTTTGCAAACCGCATTCTTTTCTTCTGTGTCCGCCGGTCAAAAGTTCTGCCGGAGGGTGGAGACATTGGGTCGGTCGATTTTGGCCCATTGGATCTCGCGTTTGAAAAAGCGGCGATGTTTGCTCAACAATTGGGGCGCACGTGCATTGTGCGCGATCCTGAGGCTCGAAAGCTGTGGCGTGAGGTATACGAGAAACTGTCGGAGGGTAAGCCAGGTCTGTTCGGCGCTGTGATCTCTCGCGCCGAGGCTCAGGTGATGCGTTTGGCGCTGATCTATGCGCTCCTCGATCAATCAACCGTCATCAGAAAAGAACACCTTGAAGCTGCGCTCGAAGTGTGGCGCTACGCGGAAGAATCAGCCTTGTACATATTTGGCGACAGTCTCGGAAATCCATTGGCGGATGAAGTCCTCTCCATTTTGCGCTCATCTCCCGAAGGTTTGACCCGGACCGAAATCAGTTCTCGTCTTTTTGGTCACCACAAATCCGGGAGTCTCGGTTCCGCCCTTGGCCTTCTACAAACCCGCGGTTTAGTGTACTTCAGACAAGTTCCCACGGCGGGACGATCCGCTGAGCGTTGGTATGCGGTAGGGGTAAAAGGGGGAAATGGGGAAAAAGCCCCCTCCCCCAAAAGTGAACCTGTGAACGTCAGTGAACCTTTTTCACCCCAACCTAAATCGGACCTCCTTGATGAGTCCAATAATAGGACGAGGGAGAATAGTTCACCTAGGTTCACAGGTTCACTTCCTCTTGATATCCCCACCGCGCTGGAAAATGGTTCTGATGACCACGAGAAAGTGCTTCGCCAGTATTACGACGAAAAATCCGTCGAAGTGATCAAAATGGCGCAAGATCACTTCCCCGGGTCACGCGTTGTTCTGCCTCCTCCCAAACCAAATGGAGGCCAACCCCAATGAAAAATAAAAGTCCCCAGCGTCACAGCCCGGAAAAAATCAAAGGAGCATTGGCGAAATTGGCCGCGGGCAAACCTCTCACCGACGTTGCCAAAGAGTTGGGCATCAGCAAGGGGCTTCTGTCTTATTGGAAGAGTCACGCGGATCAATCCCTAACGTCCCGCATGCCGACCTCCCTCCAATCCAAAACAGACAAGCGGTCAAAAGCGTTCATCGATCACTGCTGGACAAGCATTGGATTGACCTTCCATCGGCTTGATGGCGAACTCAAAAAAGAAAAACCGCAGGGCATCCGCGATTTGGCGCTCACCATTGCGGTTTTGGCCGACAAAATGTCCCAGGCCGCGCAAGCCCTCAAGGCCCAAAGCGCTCCTGCTTCTTCAGGCTGGTCGGCGAGCGAGGATACGCTCATGATCCTTCGCCAGCACAAGGAAGTGAAATCCGCCGACCCCCTGAAAGAAAAAATCGTCGAAACGAACCTAGGCGCCTCTGGTCTCGAACCACAAAAAAGGGAGGCGGCCGCTGATCCCGCCGGCCCAAAATCCATCGGCAACACCACCGAAACGGCGCAACGTGGTGCGCCTGGAGGCAATTGAATGCACATTCAATTGACATTTCTCCGTCGGGAAAGAGGAATTTCGAGGAGGGCATTTTGAAAAGCGTAAATTTTGCCCATCGATGCGGGGATGCTCCCCTCTCGCCCGCCTCTCGAACACAAAGGGGTAACCGTTTCCCACAGCGTTCTAACTCACGAATTTCTCCCTATGAAAACGCGGACCAACATTTAGAACGATTCTTTGAACAACCATTGATCGAGGGGGCCGAATCATGAAACAGCCAGAGAAAATAAACCTGCCGGTGGATCATCTTGAGGATCTTTTCGCGTTCAGCCGGGACGTGTTGGATTACAAGGCGCTCACTCGACTTCACATCGACTGGTACCAAGCGTTGTTGGAGAACCAATACCTCCTATTGTTGGCTCCACGTGGCCATCTCAAGTCGACCGTCGTCACCACGTGCTATCCGCTTTGGCGGCTGGCCAGAAACCTCAATCTGCGCGTTCTCATAATCGCCGAAACGCAAGGGATTGCGCGGAAGCTATTGGACGCGATCAAACAGCACATCACCATGAATGAGAACTTCCGAAAGCTCCACGGCACTTGGGATGCCAATGCCGCCAAGTGGACGGAAGACAGCATCACCATTCCTCGGTCCCGTGTTGTGAAGGAACCATCCATTGCCTGTGGCGGTGTGATGGGCAATCTGGTTTCCATGCACAACGATCTCATCATTCTGGACGACGTGGTGGCCAACACCAAATCCTACGCGCCCGGGCAACGAGAGAAATTACTGGACTGGTTTACCGGTGTCATCCTTCCATCGCTTGAGCCTGACGGTCAGCTTTGCATCGTGGGCACACGATGGCACCAGCAGGACCTTTACGGCCACATACTCAGCACGCCTGGATTTAATCATTGGAAAAAGATTGTCCAGCGCGCCGAGTGGAAAGACGAAGAGGGCAAGAAACATTTTCTTTTCCCCGAACGGTTCTCGGAACAAAAGCTGGAAGAGTTAAGGAACATGATGGGAGCCAGTTCTTATTCCCTACAAATGCTGAACGATGTCGCCGTACAGGAAAGTGAGTTTAAGCAGGAATGGCTTCGCTCTTGCCGTTATACCGTGCGGCCCGAAGACATGAATATTTACATCGGCGTTGATTTGGCGTCCGGATCCAAGGAGTCCCATTCAAGGTTTGGATACGTTGTTGTCGGCATTCCAAAAGGCGAAAAGGATGCCTACGTCTTAGAAGCAACCCGAGCTCATATTCAATTCCCGGAACAAGTCACAACTATCAAGCGGTTCTGCCACATTTGGAAACCAACCTTGGTTTGCATAGAGAATAACGCTTACCAACAATCCATGCTTCAGGTGTTGCGCGTCGATGAGGCGACCGCCCGCCTGCCCATCAAAGGCATCACGACCACGGGCGACAAACAGCGGCGCATCCGAAGCCTCGCTGTCCTCTTTGAAAATGGAGCCATTCGGTTGCCGGAGAGCTTGCCGGATTTGGAAGAGGAACTCGTCAATTTTCCCCGCGGCCGCGACGATCTCCTGGACGCGCTATATATGAGCCTTCAGGCGGTCCAGGAAATGCGAATTGCTCCGCGAATCAGCTACGTCGAAGACTTGGCATAGCCTCCGTTGAAAATCTTTGACTTGATGGCCTTGATCAGAAGAAGGTAGGTCTGAGTGGAAACAACAGGGCAGACGAACAAACTACTCACCGTTAAAGAAGCCTCCGCATGGCTTCGCGTTTCCCCCTACACGTTGAGGGAATGGATTCGCCTTCGAAAAATTCGGGCGGTAAAATCCGGAGAGCGGATTATTCGCGTCGAGATGGAGGCGTTGGAGCAGTGGGTTCGTCTGCATCGAATAATAAAACGGGGGGTCTGACTTATGGCAGTCGCATTACGGCAACGAGGAAATTCGTATTCCGCCTATTGGCGGGAAGACGGGAAGGTGAAGGAAAAATCACTGGGAAGCAATATCCGCCTGGCGCGGATTGAAATGGCTGACATCGAGAAAAGGCTCGACGCCAAAAAGAACGGAGCGGAAAAAGAAATCCTCTGGGAGGATTTTGTAGCTCAATACATGAACTATTGCGAGGCCAACATGGCCCCCGCATCTGTGGTGCGAGTTCGGGTCGTCTTTTCCAACATCAGAAAATATATGCCTATAAGGACGTTACGAGATTTGACGCCAGAGTACTTGGAAGACTTCAAGCTCACCAGAAAGAATCAAGGGATTGAAGCCTCCACCATCAACCGCGAATTGGTCACGGTCAAGTCCGCCATGAAGAAAGCTGGCGAATGGAGCTACGCCTCTTCCAACATTTGGGGCGTTCGAAAAATGCCGACTGTAAAAAAGCGCCCCGTGTTCTACACTCTGGAGGAAATCGATTCGCTTCTCAAGGCGGCGGATCCGTTATGGCAAACGGCCATTAATCTGGGGGTCTATCTGGGGCTTCGGCGTGGCGAGATGCTTAACTTGAAGTGGGAAGACGTGGATTTCCAAGCGGGGATTGTGCGTATCAAGCCGAACGAAGAGTGGCACCCGAAGGACCGGGAGGAGCGCGAAATTCCCATGCACCCGGCGTTGATCGAACATCTCAAAATTTGGCGCGCTGCCTCACAAAACGGAGAGGGCCGCGTTATCCCCTGGTACTACAAAGAGATCGCGTTCTCCCAATCCTACTCGCGAATACTTAAGCGCGCCGGAATCAATAAGGGATCACTCCACTCGCTGAGGCACACGTTTGCGTCGCATTTGGCGATGGCGGGGGTCGATCTTTTACGAATTGGCCGGATGATGGGACACTCGACTGTCGTCACGACACAGATTTACGCGCATTTGTTGCCGTCGAGCCTGAAAGAAGCTGTGACATATCTACCGAATCTAAAAAATATCAGCAAAATCCCGGTTTAGTTTTCAATTTGCCAGAAGGAACGTTTATAATTGACGCATGCAACGAATATTGTTAATTTCATTCCCAATCAACGGTGATAGTGTTCATCATCGTCTGGTTCTCCCTTCAAACCCCTCGTACTCGGTCAAACCCTCCTCTGACTTTAATAAGGATTCCCTATGACACCAGCAGTATTCGTCCCAAGCAAGCCGAATGGACAACTTCTAAAATGGATTGGCAGCAAATACAAATACGCGCACGAAATCGTTTCTCATTTCCCAGACTCATACGAAACATTCATAGAGCCATTTATTGGGACTGGCGCAATTCTGGCAACACTCTCACCAGATAAAGCAATCGCAGGCGATACGCTGTCGCCATTGATTGACCTCTGGCAACTCATCCAAAGGGAGCCGGAGACATTAATCAATTATTATTCTGATGTAATTCCGAAACTACTGGAAAACAAGGAAGTAATTTATCGTGAGACCTTGGCTCGATACAATGCCAATCCCAACCCCTGCGACCTACTGATTATCAGCAGAACGTGTTACGGGGGCGTGATTCGATTCACAAAACAAGGAACCATCAGCACTCCGGTGGGCCCTCATAAACCTATTCCCCCGGAATCATTTGCGCAAAGAGCTTTTGAATGGCAAGAACGTGTTCAGTTCACACGTTTTATTAATCAGCCATTTACCGAAACAATGAACATGGCAAAATCAGGCGACCTGATTTACTGCGACCCTCCTTATGTGGATTCACAGGCAATACTTTACGGCGCTCAATCGTTTAAACTTCCCGATCTTATTGAGTCAATTATTGATTGCAAGGATCGCGGTGCAAAGGTGGCCCTCTCAATTGACGGGCACAAAAAATCAGGGAAGAAAGTAATTAACTTGGGCATTCCAGAGGGCCTATTCGAACGAGAAATCTTGATTGGAGGAAGCAGTTCGATGCTAAAAAGATTTCAGAATGGCGGCGAGGTAATGATCGGCGAAGATGTAAAAGAAAGGTTGTTACTTACTTGGTGATTCGCAATCCCAAGATCGGACAATTTCGGGCCAACGAGTAACCACTTCCCTTCCAAAAATTATTTCGTCAACAAAACCCATGTGCAACATGTCGATCATACGACAAAGATATGATTTTCCCATGTCCCACCAAGTTCGCCGATCATCGACGAATAAATAATGTTTTATCCGTTTGTTGGATATTTTTTCAGCCTCATTGATCTCATATCCGTCCAACTGGGTTTCATAAACACCATCCGCAACGCGACTTCCAAATGTGGTTGTTCCGTAATATTCCTTGATCTCCCAAATAGCTACTGGATTTATGACGTCTGGATACGCGCCATCCAACCATCGAGATAAAACCTTAATTGGTCTTCCTTCTTTGTCGGTCAGAACACACAACCCTCGTGGGCTAAAGTTGCAGGGTTTATCAGCTAAGAGCTTTTCAGCGATAATATTCACCATGCAGGAAAGATAATTGTAATGACGCTTCTCTCCCTTCTGTTTATTCATCACCAAAGGAAATTTGGGCTTATACTTGCCCAATAATTTCTCAAACTCTTTCTTAGCTTCAAGCCGATCCATCAGATTGGGGAGCACCTTTTTCTCCAACACTTCAGCTCGAAAGTTCAAATAATCTACAACCGTTTTGCATAGTTTGGAATCGATGGGAAAACGCTCTTTAAAAACATCGAGGTCCTCAATTGAAAATCGCTTCAATAGATTATCTTTCCGTTTCGAATAGCCGAACTTCTCAGAAGAAGATCTGACGAGAGCCCAGAATTCGCTGGACTCTTTAGCATAGAGGGGATTGGGCAACATTAGAACCGCATTCTAGCACGACAACCCATTCGCCGAATATAGTCCGGGCCATTCGATGGAAACACTCACTCGCACCTCGGCAATCACAACCTGGCTCAGATTGCCATCACCTCTGCCAACAAATCCGAATTGCCATACACTTTTGATGGCAGATTCCAGAGCAATGCCATACAAACTGCCATACACCTTGTCTCACAAGAGCAACAATGACCCACATTCGCCCACATGCGGCATTTGAATCAGACCCCGTTGGGCAAGCCATAAAATCGGTTGGTTTTGGGCAGAAAAGCTCACCAACGAACTGTCAAACGTGTTGCATTTTATCGACGACGTTGGCGTTTTCCGTCGGGCGAATCGAGTTTTTGGGGACGGACTTTAGTGGAGGCTAATTCGGCGGGAAATAGGACGCGAAAAAATCTTAGGCCGAAGGCCGCGGAACCATCGTAATGGCATCCCACGGACAAATCTTCATGCAAAGCGTGCAACCGGTGCAGGCCTCGTTGTTTGTTTTTACGTGGGACGTTTCGGGCAGGTCACTTTGGCGGAGGAGGCAGTTGTCCCACGGCGCGACCGCAATGCACGCTTCGCAGCCGGTGCATTGATCGAAATTAACAAACGCCACGCGCGGCGATGGCTTTTTGCCGGTGGGTGACGTGGGTTTCTCGGCGTCGTTAATTTTTACCGTATTGGACATGCCCCGAGCTTAACAGACCGCCCAAATCACCGTCAATAGAAACGACGGACGCTCCGCGAGGTTATTTATTACACTGCGCCGCTATGAACCTCCTTATTATTGGGGCCGGACCGGCGGGCGAAGCGGCCGCAAAAGCCGCGCGACGCCTGAGCGCCGCGTCAAACACACCGGTCGACATCACACTGATCGAGAAAGAAGAAGCGGGCGGCCTGTGCCTGAACAAAGGGTGCATTCCATCAAAAACGTTGCTCGAGGAAGCTCACAAACGCTGGAAGTGCGACTTGCCAATTAATTTTGCAAAGGCTCAACCGTACAAAGCGGAGGTGGTGTCCGGAATTCGCTCGCAGCTGGAAGCGTCGCTCAAATCCCTAAAAATTAATTTGATCCGCGGCACCGCCCGCTTTAATTGGCCATCCTCCGTTGAAGTCGAAACGAAAAACGGCGTTCAAACAATTGGTTTTGATCAGGCCATCCTCGCGACCGGCACGAAATCATTTTTTCCTCCGCCGCTTGATCAATTTCGCGAATTTCTATGGGACAGCGATAAGGTTTTAAACATCGATCGAACGCCGCGGAGTATTGCGATTATCGGTGGCGGCGCCGTGGGCTGCGAATTTGCGTGCCTCATGAATGCCGCCCGCAGCGAAGTCACGTTGATCGAACTTAAAGAAAACTTGTTGCCCGGCGAAGACCCTGCTATTTCGGCCGCGCTCCAACGCGCGTTCGAGGAACGCGACATCAAAGTTTTGACCGGCAACAAAGTGGTAGCGATCGAGAAGAACAAAGACGGCTGGCAACTCGCGCTATCGGGTGGAACGATTCTCGTGGCCGAGGAAGTGCTGGTGTGCGTCGGGCGAACACCGTCCTTTGAAGGCTTGAACCTCGAGGCCGCGGGCGTCCGCACCGAAAAAGGTTCGCTCGTGTTGAACGAGCGCCTGCAAACCACAAATCCGAAAATCTTTGCGGCGGGCGATGCCGCAACAACCCGTCTCGCGCACGCGGCCGCCGCGCAAGGCGAAGTGGCCGCCGCCAACGCGCTCGGCGGCAATGAACGCTTTGACGATCGGTTTGTGCCGCGCTGCTTGTACAGTTGGCCCGAAGTGGCCAGCGTTGGACAATGGCGCTATCAGCTCGAACAAGCGGACAAACCGGTGAAAGCGACCCGTGCCTTTTTTAAAGGCTCCTCCAAAGCACTCGCGGCCAAAGAATCCGAAGGATTTGTGCAGATTATTAGCGAGCCGGACTCGGGGAAAATCTTGGGCGCGCAAATTATCGGTGCTCACGCGACCGAGCTTATCCACATTATTTCCGTGGCGCTAAAAGCGCAGATGACGCTAAAAGATCTCTCGACTGTAATGTTCGCGCATCCCACACTCGCCGAAACCATTAAAGACGCCACCAAACGTTAAATTCATGCCCGCCTTAATCCCCATCAAAGTTGACAATCGGTCGTTTCGACCGCGGTTACCGTCGTATTTGAAGCAGACGGTGCCGCAGGGACCAGCGTTTGTTGCGGTGCAGGACTCGATCCGAGAATTTAAACTGAACACCGTTTGTGAAGAGGCGAAATGCCCCAACCGGACGCATTGTTACGCCCGCGGAACGCTCACGTTCCAAATCCTTGGGCGGATTTGCACGCGCTCGTGCGGTTTCTGCGCGGAAACCTTTGGAAGACCGTTCGGCCTCGTTGATGAGGCAGAGCCGCAACGCATTGTGGACGCAACGCGCAAACTGCAACTCAAACACGTGGTGATCACCTCTCCGGCACGCGATGATTTGCAAGACGACGGCGCCGGTCAGTTCGCCGCCGTTGTGAAGTTGTTTCGCAAAGAATTGCCGCACGTGACCGTTGAAATCCTAACACCAGATTTCCGCGGCAAAGACGATTGTTTAAAAACGGTTTTCGAAAGCCATCCCGATATTTTCAATCACAATATTGAAACGGTGCGGCGCTTAACGCCCAAGGTTCGCAGCAAAGCAACTTACGATCGTACGCTCAGCGTGCTCAAACGCGCCAACGACGCAGGGCTCGTAGCGAAATCCGGCGTTATGGTGGGCCACGGCGAAACGACAACCGAGCTCGTCGAAACTTTTCGCGATTTGGTGGCCGTCGGCTGCAAAATGCTGACGCTCGGACAATATTTGGCACCGTCGCCACGCCATCTACCCATCGACCGGTTTTACACGCCCGAGGAATTTGACCAACTGCGACAAGAAGCTTTACAATGCGGCTTCGTTGACGTTGCCGCGGGACCGCTTGTACGTAGCTCCTATCATGCCGACGAACAAATCGCTGTAAGCCGTAAGCCGCGCTTAAAGCCTACAGCTTAGAGCTTATAGCCATGAAAACTCCATTTTTCGATAAACACATCGCGCTCGGCGGTAAAATCGTCGACTTTTACGGCTGGGAACTGCCGGTGCAGTATTCAACGATCACGCTCGAACACACGGCCGTGCGCTCCGCTGCCGGAATCTTCGATATTTCCCACATGGGCCAAGTGTTCGTGTGGGGCCCGCAAGCCTTCGACTTCCTGCAATATCTCATCACGAACGACTTGAACCGTGCCACGATAGGAAAAGGTATTTACGCGCATCTGTTAAACGAAAAAGGCGGCGTGATCGACGATATATTCGTTTACCGTCTCGAAGACGACAAATTTCTCGTCATCGTGAACGCGTCCCGCCGCGAAGCCGACCTTGCGTGGATAAATGGTCACCGCGAAAAGTTTGATGCAAACATTATCGAAGCGCCCTACGCGGCAGCGTTCGCGTTGCAGGGCCCACGCGCGAAAGACATTGTGGCGAAGCTCAACCCGGCAATTGCTAATCTTCCACGCTTCGGCATCAACGAATTTGAAATTGGGGATCTCTCGGTACACGTGGCGCGCACCGGTTACACGGGAGAGGATGGTTTCGAATTTTTTGCACCGGCCGGCCACTTGCTGATGGTTTGGGATCAAATATTCCAAGTAGGACCCGAATTCGGACTTGTTCCGTGCGGATTGGGCGCGCGCGACACGCTGCGCACCGAGGTGGCCTATCCCCTTTACGGTCATGAGCTCGACGAAAACCACACTCCTTTCGAGGCGGGCTTGAACTGGGTAGTGAAATTGGATAAAGGGACCTTCGTCGGTCACAGCGCGCTGGTGCAGCAGAAAAAATCCGGAATTCCGAATCAGCTCATTGGCTTTAAAGTGGAAGCGGGCGGTGTTGCGCGCAACGGCGGCACGCTCATTCACAATGGAAAAGAGATTGGCCCCGTCGCCAGCGGGACCTTTGCACCCACGCTCGGTTATGCGATTGGAATGGCCTATGTTCCGAACACAATCGCGCGCGAAGGCGAGGCGTTAACAATTCGCCAAGGAACCCGTGAGCTACAAGCGAAGATAGTGAAGATGCCGTTTTATAAGAAATCTGAAACCGTGCCTCAGAATAATTAGGAGACATATGAAAAACCCCGATGAACTGAAATTTACGAAGTCCCACGAATGGTTGGCGACCGATGGGACGGTTGGCATATCCGACCATGCGCAGAAGGAAATTACCGACGTCGTGTTTGTCGACCTGCCCAAAGTGGGCAAAGAAGTAAAAGCCGGTGAAGCGGTGGCCGTTGTCGAATCGGTAAAAGCCGCGTTCGACATCTATGCGCCGGTATCCGGAAAAATTTCCAAAGTGAATTCTGACGTTTCGAAGAATCCGGCGCTCGTGAACCAATCCCCTTACGGGAACGGTTGGCTTTTCTCGATCGATAAAAAGAATCCCGACGAAGAAACGAATCTCATGTCCCACACCGCGTATCAAAGCTCGCTCGGCGACGAACATTAATCGATGTTTCATCCGAACGCCGCTGCCGACGAAAAGAAATTGCTCGACGCCATTGGCGTCGCGTCGTTCGACGAACTGATCGGACGGCTTCCAAAAAAATACGTTAACCCGGGCCTCGGACTTCCGAATGAAATGTCCGAAATGGCGCTCACGCGCACGCTCACCGAACTGTCGAACAAAAATTCGCAGCTGCTAAGCTTTCTCGGCGCCGGAGCGTACGATCATTTTGTTCCGGCCGTCGTCGGTGCGATCACATCGCGCGGAGAATTTGCGACCGCCTACACGCCGTATCAACCCGAGGCGAGCCAAGGCACACTCCAAGTTATTTTTGAATTTCAAAGTATGGTCGCCGAAATTTTCGGAATGGACATCGCGAACGCATCGCTTTATGACGGAGCTACCGCGCTCGCCGAAGCAGCGCTGGTCGCTTTCCGCCACACCGAGCGAACCGTTTTGCTGATTCCGGACGCGCTCCACCCGCATTCGCGCCGCACGCTCGAAACGTATTTCGTCGAAAACACGCCCTACCGCCTTGTAACGGTCGCGTGCCCGGAAGGAACCATTGATCCAAACGATCTTGACGCAAAAATCAAACAGAACGCGGGCAATGTGGCCGGCGTGGTCATACAAACACCAAATTTCTTTGGCTGTATTGAGGACAGCGCGTCCATCGCCGCGAAAGCCCACGCGGCCGGCGCTCTCGTCATTGCTTCATCAAACCCACTTTCGCTGGGCGTCATCGCGCCTCCGGGTGAGTTCGGCGCTGATATAGCGGTCGGCGATGGCCAGCCACTCGGACTGCCGGTTTCGTTTGGCGGACCTTACGTTGGTCTTTTCGCGTGCAAACAGGAGCTGATGCGCAAAATGCCCGGTCGCATTTGCGGAAAAACCGTGGATGTGGATGGGAAAACCGGCTATGTGCTCACGCTGCAAGCGCGCGAACAGCACATCCGCCGCGAAAAAGCCAATTCGAATATTTGCACCAACCAAAACTTGTGCGCGACCGCGTTCACGGTTCACACGGCGATGCTGGGCCCGGATGGTTTGCGCGAACTCGGCGAATTGAATTTGCAACTCGCGCATTACGCTGCCGATCAGCTCACCCGCATTCCCGGATTCAAACTTCGATTCGCGGCGCCCTTTTTCAACGAGTTTGTGCTCGAGACACCGTTCGATGTCGAAACACTTCAAAAGAAACTGTTGGATCTCGGCGTCCTTGTCGGTCTGCCGCTCAAAAATTTCTATCCAAAGCTCGAGCATCATTTGTTGATTAATGTAACCGAGAAAAAATCGAAAGAAGATATCGATCGGCTCGTGAGTGTTCTTCGGAGCTTTAAATAATTTATTAAGGAGTTACCCAAACGCCGCCCCCGCAAAGGCAGGAGCGACAACAAACACCTATGAATCAACAACAAGAATCTCTGCTCATCGATGAATCCGTGAAAGGGCGGCGCGCGGCGCGCATTCCGGCGTCGCCGGTGTCCCAGCCAATTGAGAAATTGATCCCCTCCCATTTGTTGCGAAAGAAGAAACCGCACCTGCCAGAAGTGACGGAATTTCAGATTGTGCGGCATTTCACGCGTCTTTCGCATCTCAATTTCTCGATCGATGCGAACTTTTATCCGCTCGGAAGTTGCACGATGAAATACAACCCGAAGACCAACGAATTGGTTGCCGGGCTTCCGGGGTTTCGCTTGAACCATCCGCTCGCGCCCGACACGGTGAGCCAAGGAACACTCGAATTGCTGCACAATTTGGAACAGTGGCTGTGCAAAATGGCCGGCATGGACGCGTTCACGCTGCACCCGGCCGCCGGTGCGCACGGCGAATTTACCGGCATTCTCATCGCGCAAGCGTATCACCGCTCGAAAGGCCACAAGAAATCGACGGTTCTTGTTCCGGATTCGGCGCACGGCACAAACCCGGCCAGCGCCGCGCTCGCCGGTTTGAATGTGGTGCAAGTGAAATCACAGCCAAACGGTCACATCGACATGACGGATTTCCGCTCGAAATTGAACGAAGACGTGGCGCTCATCATGATGACGCTTCCGAACACGCTCGGCCTGTTTGAAGAAGAAACCGAAGCGCTCACACGCGAGGCGCACGCGAAAGGCGCGCTGGTTTATTTGGACGGCGCCAACTTCAACGCGCTGGCAGGACTAATTCGACCGGGAGACCTTGGCTTCGACATTTGCCACATCAATTTGCACAAAACGTTCTCGACGCCCCACGGTGGCGGTGGTCCGGGCGCGGGGCCCGTCGGCGTCAAGAAGGAATTGGAGCCGTTCTTACCGGTGCCGCGCGTTATAAAGAAGGACGGCATGTATCATCTGCAGGATTCGAAACATCAGTTTCCCCAATCCATCGGTCAACTGCGCAGTTTCTTTGGCAACACAGGCATTCTCATTCGTGCGTACACCTACATGCTCGCGATGGGCGAAGACGGCGTGAAAGAAATGAGCCGCCGCGCGATTCTAAACGCGAACTACATCCGCGTGAGACTTTCAAAAATGTTTAAAGCCGTGCTTTCGGAGCCGTGCATGCACGAAGCGGTGTTTTCCGGCGTAACGCTCCAGGAGCACGGCGTGAAGACTCTGGATCTGGCAAAACGATTGCTCGACTATGGGTATTATGCGCCCACTATTTATTTCCCGCTCATCGTACCCGAGGCGCTCATGATCGAGCCGACCGAAACCGAAACGCCGGAAACATTGGACGAATTCTGCTCAACAATCGAAAAAATCTTCGCGGAGATCAAAACAACCCCAGAGCTCGTGAAAACAGCTCCCCACACGACACCGGTCCGGCGCCTCGACGAAGTGAAAGCCGCACGCGAGCCGGTGCTCAAATGGAACGGATGGGATGAACCCCTTCAATTCTCAACAGACAATCGAACGCACGTGGAACGTCGTTGACTGTGGCCCTCTCGAGGGCACCGTCAACATGGAAATCGACCGCGCTGCGCTCGCGGCGGCGCAATCCGGCTTATCCTCCCCGACGCTACGCTTCTTCCAATGGATTCGCCCAACGGTCACTTACGGCTATCTTCTGAACGAACAGCAAGTGGAAGAATGGATTTCATCTATGGACCAAAGCCTCTCGACCATCGACCGCGCTAAGCGTCCCACCGGCGGCGGAGCCGTGTTGCACTCGGAACACGATTTAAGCTTCTCGTTCTTGTGGTCGCGCGCGTCAAAGATTTTCTCGAACCGTCCGCGCGAATGCTACGCGGAAATTCATGCCATCTTGTTGAACGCGCTTCGCGGTGCGGGGCGAGGCGTTCTTTCTCTTCACTCTGCCTCCACCGAACGCTGCGCTCAAAATATTACCCCCCGAAAAACTTTTTCCGTTTGCTTTGAAGAACCGGTCTGCAACGACGTCATGATCGGCGAGAAAAAAATTATTGGTGGCGCCTTGCGTATCACAAAAGAAGCCGTACTCTATCAGGGAACCCTGCATGGCACTTCCGGTTTCCATACATCACAATTTAAACATGCACTTATCAATGAAATGAGCCATGGACGATAACGCTCCGAAAAGCATATCACCGCGCCAGCCGCGCGCGGATTGCCGGCCAATCGAACTGTTTGTTCCGGAAATCAAACAGTTGCTTGAGGCACGCTCGCTCGAAGCGCTGCAAGACTTGCTCTCCGAGATAAATCCGATCGATCTCGCGGACGGGTTCAACAATTTCACGCCGGAGCAGCAAGTGCTCATGTTCATGCTGCTCCCCCAGGCCCGCATGATGGAAGTTTTCGAGGAACTCGAGCTTCCGGAGCAACAAACGATTCTTGGCCACTTGGACGACACGTTTCTGGCGCCTCTGCTTCAAGAAGTGCCCACCGAAGTCACCGCAAAACTGTTCAAGAAATTGCCCGAGAAAATGGTCAAAAAAATGTCGACGCTCATGAACAAGGAACGCGTGAGCGAAATTCGCGAAATTTTGGAATACCCGGCCGAAACGGTGGGCGCTATTATGCGCACGAACTTCATTAATGTGGGGCCCGACAGCACGGCCAAAGCAACGATGGCGTTGCTGCAAGCGCGATCGCGCGTGCGCATCGAAGAAGATATTCACATGATCTTCGTGACGAACGGTAACCGTCGGCTCCTCGGCGGTGTGGCGCTGCGCACGTTGATTGCGGCGCCGAACGACATAAAGATGCGAGAAATTATGTCACCGATGTCGCCGATCCGCATTCTCGTGACGATGGACCGTGAAGCTGCGGCCGAGATATTTTCGCGGTACAAAGTGATGTCGGCCCCGGTCGTCGACGCCGACAATCGACTGGTGGGCGTACTCGATGCCGACGACGTGATTCAGGTCATTGAACAAGAAACCACCGAAGACATCCAAAAGCTCGCTGGTGTCGAAGCGCTGGAAGATCCGTATTTCCTGACCCCGTTCAAAGACATGGTGCGCAAACGCGCAACCTGGCTGTGCGTGTTGTTCGTCGGAGAAACGCTCACAGCAACCGCAATGGCTTTCTTCGAAAAGGAAATTGCACGCGCGGTCGTGCTCGCCCTTTTTATTCCGCTCATTATCTCGAGCGGCGGCAATTCCGGCTCTCAGGCTGCAACGCTCATTGTGCGCGCGCTGGCGCTTAAAGAAATCACCTTTCGCGACTGGTGGCGCGTGATGCGGCGGGAATTTTTCTCAGGTCTCGTGCTCGGCCTAATCCTTGGCAGCATTGGCTTTTTCCGAATCTTTGTGTGGGCACAATTCACGTCGATTTACGGACCGCACTACATGCTCGTCGCGGCCGCGGTGGCCGCGGCGCTCGTGCTCGTAGTTCTCTGGGGTTCTTTGTCCGGTTCCATTTTGCCGATCATCCTTATGAAAATCGGTCTTGACCCGGCCGTTGTTTCCGCGCCGTTCGTCGCCACGCTCGTTGATGTGACCGGCCTCGTCATCTATTTTTCTGTTTCGATGCTTATCCTGAAGGGATCTTTGCTCTGAAAAAGACAACTTTTTCTGATCTGATTGAGGTCATGAACACGCTCCGGGCACCCGGTGGCTGTGCGTGGGACCGCAAACAGACGCACGAGTCGCTGCTCAAATATCTGAAAGAAGAAACCGCCGAAATGCAGCAGGCGGTCAAGAAAAAGGACTGGAACAACCTCGAGGAAGAACTCGGTGACGTGCTGTTGCAAATTTTGTTTCACGCGAAGATTGCCGAAGAAAAAGGCCGCTTCGACATCCATGATGTGCTCGAAACGTTGAAAATTAAGTTAACGCTACGCCACCCGCATGTGTTTGGCGATGCGAAAGGCGAAAAATGGAGCGCGCAAGACGTCGTCGACCGCTGGGATGAATTAAAAGCCCGCGAGAAAAAGATTCGCGCCAACATGAGGAGAAATAGAAAGAAATGAAGACGAAGCTAGGCTACACCGACCGCCACGCGATTTCCGGAATTGACGCGAAACTTCCTGACATCGAATGCTGGCCGAACCAATTTCCCGCGTACGATATCACCATCACCGTCCCCGAATACACGTCGATTTGCCCAAAAACCCAACTGCCCGATTTCGGAGCCATCACGATCGTTTATCGCCCGAACAAACAGTGCTTGGAATTGAAATCGCTTAAGATGTACATGCTCGCCTATCGCGAGCTGGGAATCTTCTACGAAAACGCGGTCAATCGGATATTAAAAGACGTGGTGAGAGCGGCGAAACCAAAATGGTGCACCGTGCGCGGCGATTTCTCCTCCCGCGGCGGCATCCACAGCTCGATCGAAGCGACTTACGGCAAGAAATAATTTCTTGCTGCGGTGCAGCACTTCTGTTACACTGCGCCTACCCCCGTTATGCCAGCGACAAACCCTCGAATACACGTCGTATTGGATAAATATTTATTCAAATTGGTGGAAGCTATGGCCAAAAAACAAGGAATTTCTCTCTCACTTAAAGTTCGAGACCTCGTAAAAGAGGCAATCGAAAAACATGAAGATCGAGAACTGCTTCGTTTCGCTCGCGAACGCGAAAAAACTTTCGACAGAGCCCATGCCCTCTCCCATGAACAGGTATGGCGACACCTGAAGAAGCGAAAGTAGTCTGAAGCGCGACTATAATCCCGAGTTAAACCGATCGGAATGATGTAATTACCACGTAAGTTTGGATAGGCGCTGAATCGCTTCTTCGAGGCGGGATTCTTCGACGGTCAGAGCGAAGCGCACAAAGCCTTCGCCCGAGGGGCCGAAACCGTTGCCCGGCGTGCAGAGAACTCCGGTTTTGTCGAGAATGTGCGACACCGTTTCCATTGAAGAAAGACCGTTCGGCGTGTGCGCCCACACATAAAACGTCGCGTCCGGCGTGTTGAGATTCCAACCAAGTTTTTTCAGCGCCGGCACAAAAACGTCGCGACGCTTCTTGTACATCTTGCGCATTTCTTCCACGCAGGACTGCGGCCCGGTGAGCGCCGCTATGCCCGCCGCCTGAACCACTTCGAAAACGCCAGAGTCAAAATTGTCTTTCACGGTGGCCAACTGCTTCACAACATCTCTGTTGCCGCAAATCCAGCCGATTCGCCAGCCGGTCATGTTGTAGGTTTTCGACAGCGAATGAAACTCGACGCCGACGTCCTTCGCTCCCGGAGTCTTTAGAAAACTGATCGGTGGTTTGCCGTAATACATTTCGGAATAAGCGTTGTCGTGAGCGACCACAATCTCGTGATCCCGCGCGAACTTCACGACCTTCTTGAAAAATTCTTCGGTGGCCGACGCCGACGTTGGATTGTTGGGATAACCGATAAACATTAGGCTCGCACGTTCGAGCACATCCAGCGGAATGCGGTCCAAATCCGGCAGAAAATTGTTTTCTTCCAAGAGAGGCATGTAATACACCTCGGCGCCCGCAAGAATTGTGGACCCTTGATAAACGGGATATCCCGGATCGGGAACCAGCACCACGTCATCGACGTCCACCACACCGAGTGGCAAATGGCCAATGCCTTCCTTGGATCCAATCAACGAATAAACTTCGGTGGCCGCATCCACATCAACCTCAAATCGTGTCTTCATGAACGCACGAACGGCCTCGCGGAAAGGTGCCAAGCCCGATCCGAACGGATATTTGTGGTGGCTCGGGTTGTCCAGGGCCTTTTTCGCTGCTTCAATAATGTGGGACGGCGTCGGACGATCGGGATCGCCAACGCCGAGCGAGATCAAATCGACACCGCTAGCGATGACCGCCTTTTTTCGGCGATCAAGCTCCGCAAAAAGATACGGCGGAAGTTTTTGTAGGCGTTGGTTGAGCGAGGAACGGACTTTCATAAATAATCTTTTCTCCTAATCCCTCTCCCTTTAGGGAGAGGGCAGGGTGAGGGGTTCCCCTCTCCCTAACCCTCCCCCTAAAGGGGGAGGGAATCTGGGATTTAACGAATGTTTAAAACGTCTTTCATGCTGTAAAACCCCGGCTTCTGGCCGACCGCCCACGCGGCCGCCGCGATGGCCCCCGCCGCGAACGCGTCACGCGAGTGCGCGCGGTGCGTAAGTTCCACACGCTCACCGGCACCGGCCAGCATCACCGTATGGTCTCCAACAATATCGCCTGCCCGAACCGTTGAGATGCCAATTTCTTTTTTTGTTCGTGGCCCGATCATGCCTTTGCGGCCATACACAAAATCTTGCGGACGGCGCGATGAGCCTTCGGCCGCAACATTCGCCAATCGCATCGCTGTTCCGGAAGGCGCGTCTTTCTTCAAATTGTGATGCGCTTCAATCACTTCGATGTCGAAACCTTTCAGCGACTGCGCCGCCTGTCGCACAAGGTCAAACAAAATGTTCATTCCAATGCTCATGTTCGGCGAGAACACAAGCGGAATCCGTTTCGAAAAGCCGCGCAGTTTGCTCAAAGTTCCGTCCGTGAGACCGGTTGTCCCGACAACAAGCGCACGCTTCGCAGAAGAAACCTTCTGCGCAATCCCGAGCGTCGCCTCGGGCGATGTGAAATCAATCACAACATCGGCATCGACGAGAACATTGACGAGGTTATCGGCTTTGTCGACACCGATGATTTCATTGAACCGAAGATCGTTGTGAGCGAGCGCGAGAATGCGCGTGCCCATACGGCCTGCCGCCCCGCACACCGCGAGATTAATTTTTTTTGCGGTCATAGCCCGTACTCCTTCATCGCCGCTTTAAGCTTTTGACGCGTGGTGTCCGTGACACGCACCATGGGCAACCGCAACGACCCGTCGGTAATGATACCCGCTTCTTTCATCGCCGCTTTGATCGGCGATGGATTTGTCTCCAAGAACAGTGATTTCACGAGCGGGAAAAGCTTCAAATGAATTTCCTGCGCGCGACCAAAATCTTGGTTGAGCGCCGCGAACACCAAGTCCGACACGGCCCGTGGCACCAGGTTGGCCGCCACCGAGATCACACCGGATGCGCCGATGGACATGAGCGGCAACGTCAGCGAATCATCACCTGACAAAATAAAAAACTTCTTTCCGATGCGCTGCAAAATTTCGCTTGCTTGGTCCATGCTGCCACTGGACTCTTTTACACCAACGATATTTTTGTGCTGCTCGGCGAGACGAACCATCGTGTCAACGTTGACGTTTACACCGCTGCGCGACGGGATGTTGTACAGGATGACCGGCAAACCAGCCGCTTTTGCGACGGCCGAAAAGTGCGCACGCAAACCTTCTTGTGTGGGACGATTGTAATAGGGATTGACCGACAGAACCGCGTCCGCCCCGAGCTTGCGCGCCTCAACACTGAGCGAAATCGCTTCGTCCGTGGAATTGGATCCGGCACCAGCAATAACGGGCACCCGTTTTTTCGCCGCGCGAACGACCACTTCGATAACGCGCCGATGTTCGGCGTGCGACAACGTCGCCGACTCGCCGGTCGTCCCCACAGGAACGAGACCCGAGGTCTTTTCGGCGATGTGCCACTCAACGAGCTCTTGAATTTTCTTCTCGTCGATGCGGCCGCGTTTAAATGGTGTGATCAGCGCTACAAAGGAACCAGCAAACATATCCCCTCCAAATCTGTCGCCCTCGCGTAATTTCGTCATCCTGGATAGAGACATTCCAGGGTGACGACCACGATGACGACTTTATTTCAGTAAAAAATTTCCGGCGTACGTGACTTCGGTCGGCCCGGTCAGATAAACGCGATCGTCGTTTCCCCAACGAACTCCCAGTTCACCGCCCGGCAAATCGATTTTTGTGTTGCGCGCGGTTTTGCCGGTGCGAGCAGCGACGACGCCAATCGCGCAAGCACCGGTTCCACAGGCAAGAGTTTCGCCGGCGCCGCGTTCCCACACACGCGCTTTCACACGCGTGCCGCTTTTCACTTCGACAAATTCAACGTTTACGCGTTTTGGAAAAAACGAATGGTTTTCGATTTGCGGACCGATCTCGCGAACCGGAAATTTTGCGACGTCTTTCACAAAGATTACGCAGTGCGGATTCCCCATCGAAACGCAGTGGATCGTGAACGTTTCGGTGCCCACTTTCAATTTTCTTCCGATAACAGGTCCGTCGGCATTGACTGGAATTTTACGGCCGTCCCAGATCGGATGGCCCATATCCACTTCGAGCTTCTTGCCGGCAAAGCCAATACCAATCATGCGCGTTTGGGTTCGGATTTGAAACGCTCTGCGAAACCCTTTTTGATCCCGCAGATACGCGGCCACGGCACGCGTACCATTGCCGCACATCTCGGCACGGGAGCCGTCCGAGTTAAAGAAATCAAGCCGCGGCGCTTGCCCGGTTTTCACGGACGACAACAACAGAAGTTGGTCACCGCCAACACCAAAGTGCCGGTCCAGCAACCGTTCCGCCAATTTCGGCGTCACCGCACCCTTGTAATTATCGCGCGACAGAAACACAAAGTCGTTCCCTGCCCCGTGCATTTTTATAAATGGAATTTTTTTCATTTGGGTGTCTGGTCGTCATTCTGGAATGTCTCTATCCAGAATCCACGTTAAATGGGCCCTGGAATAAAACGTTCCAGGGCGACTACCGTAAATATGCCGGAACGCTCTCTCCTCTAATAAGATCCTCAAAACTTTCGCGTTTCCGAACCACGTCGATGCGCGATCCCGAAACAAGCACCTCGGGCACCCGCGGCCGCGAGTTGTACTGCGAACTCATTGAAAACCCATACGCACCGGCGGTGAGAACGGCCAAAAGATCGTCTTGGTTTGGCATGACGATCGCGCGCCCTTTCGCGAAGTAATCGCTCGATTCGCACACGGGCCCCACCACGTCGACCACCATTTTCTGACCGCTGCGTTCGCGCACCGGGATGATTTCGTGATACGCGTCGTACAACGCGGGCCTCGCCAAATCGTTCATCGCGGCGTCCACGATTACAAATTGTTTCGTGCCGGCCTGCTTCCGATAAAGAACACGGGTCACCAAAATTCCGGACTGCGCCACCATTGAGCGTCCCGGTTCCAAGAAAAGCGTTAACCCTCGCCCTTTGAGCGCCGGTAACACCACATCGGCCAGATGCGACGGCGTCTCCGGCGTTTCGTTGTCGTAGGTGACGCCGAGCCCTCCGCCCAAATCAAGGATTTCCATGCGAATTCCAATGCGGCGCAAGTTGTCGACCAAATCCAACAAAACGGCCAACGCACGGCGGTAAGGCGCAACACGCGTGATTTGCGAACCGATATGCGACTGAATTGCAATTGGTCGTAAGTACTTTTGTTTTTGTGCCCACTGATACAGTGGAAAAATGTTTTTGTGGTAGACACCAAATTTGTTTTTCGGCGTGCCCGTCGAAATGTGCGGGTGACCGCCAGCCCGAACGTCGGGGTTTACGCGCAGCGAAAAATAAGCGGGACGTCGCAAGGTGTTAGCGACGTCGTTTAACGCGCGCAGTTCTTCTTCGGATTCCACGTTAATGAGCCGAATATCTTTCTTGATGGCGAGAGCCAGCTCATCTTTGGTTTTACCGACACCCGAAAAAATAATCCGGTCCGGCGAAAAACCCGCCAAAAGCGCGCGTTGCAGCTCGCCGCCCGACACAATGTCCACTCCGCCACCGGCTTTCGATAATATGCGCGCGATGCTCAAGCTGGAATTTGCTTTCAGCGAATAACAAATCAAGTGCGGAACGCTGGCAAAAGCGGTTTCGTAGGACGCCAAGGCATCTTCAATGCCGGCGCGCGTGTAGGCATAAAACGGCGTGCCGACCTTTTTGGCGATGTCGGCAACGGACACGTTCTCGATAAATAGCTGGCCGCGGCGATACACGGCGTGCTTCGACTTCATTGTTTCTTCAATAACTCCTGGAGGGTTGTGCTGCTGGTCTTACCGGCAAGGATCTCTTGTGGCGAGAGCTGGAGCAATTGAACCAAATTTTCGTACGTTCGGATCGATTCGGGTGAAACCCGCTCGGTCTTCATCTTTTTGAGGCCCTCGTCGAGCAATCCCTTGTCATCGGCCAGCGCGGCCAGGTAAACCACGCGCCGCGCGTCGTCGTTGCCTTTGAGACTGGCTGCGGCCGCGTCTTGAAAGCGGCCTTGTCCCTCGTAAATGCGTGACAATTCTTGCTGGACGAAGTCGTTCGGGCCTCCGTTCAGAGCGGCGCTGTCAACCGCGGCCAGCGCGTACGCGTAAATACCGATTTTGCGCCAAATTCGGCCCAACGACAGAAAAAGCGAAGGATCTTTGGGGTTAAGCGCCAGTGCGCTTTTGTACAGGTTGACCGCTTTCCAATAAAGTTCGGCCTGTTCGTAAAGCCCGGCCAGATCGCCATGTCGACGCCAATTACGCGGGTCGTAATCCAGCGCTTGCTCGTAGGCGGAGATCGCCTTGTCGAGCCGACCGGCCGACAAATAGCTTTTGCCCATATAAAGGTAAATAACGCGACGCTCTCCGCGCGTCGTGCTTTTTTGCAGTGCATCTTCAAATGCCTGCGCCGCCTCGGGAAATTTCCCCTGCTTATATAGATTCATCCCTGAATCCTGCGGCGCCGCGAAAACTGAAGCCGCTGCAAAAAGAAAAATCAAATAGACCCAAACGAACGCGAATCCCTCTCTCCGCGTCAGCGGGGAGAGGGCAGGGTGAGGGGAATAATTCATTCTCATTTCCTTACCCCCCGCTGCCGACTCAACAAAAGCTGCTTGAGCGCCAACACCGACTTGTGCGCCGCCAACGTCCCCGCCTCAATGCACTCGCGCGACCGCCGCAAATCGGCGATTCCAACATCGCCAACCTCCGGCTCAATCACGAAGTCAGCGGATTTCTTGCCCGCTTGCGTGATCACGCCGCCCTGAATTTCAATCGCGCGCACGAGCGACTTAAAAACGGTCAGTTTATCGCCGGCAAGTTTTTCGACTTTCGGATGAACGGCGAGCACCACGTCCCAATCATTTTTTCTCGGTACAATATCCGTCGGCAGATTATCGACCAGTCCGCCATCGACGAGCAGCCGCTGCCGAAACGGCACCGGTTGAAACAAACCGGGAATCGTCGCGCTCGCACGAGCGGCAAACGCCACCGATCCTTCTTGCAACACAATTTTTTCGCCGGTGCGCAGATCGGTCGCCACGCAAGAAAACGGAATCGGCAAGTCTTTAAAGGTTTTGTCGCCAATCCGTTTTCTCAAATAATCTTCCATGCCCTGCGTCGAAAGCAATTCGTCGTTCAGAATCATGCGCACGGCGGATGCCTTGGAGGTGGCCGTTAAATTGTTCCAGCCGATTTCGTTGGCCATGGTTTCGAGTTCCATATCGGTCACACCGGCCGCGGTGAGCGAACCGATCAACGCACCAACCGAAACCCCCACCACCTCATCCACCGGAATGTGTTCTTCGCGCAGCACGCGGAGCACTCCGATGTGCGCCAAACCTTTGGCCCCACCGCCGCCCAGCACGAGAATGACGCGGGGGCGCTCGTCGACCTTAAGTCCCTGAAATCCCTTCCAGAGAACCTCGGTCGCGAATCTTTTTTCAGAAACATCGGTCGGGAAGTCGAAAGCAAAGGCCGCTTTGCCGACGACCAGCGATGCAACGAGCAATGCTCGGGTAAGAAATTTCATTGATTAATGGGACGACCAACGGCTTTTGACAGTCGGGCTTCGGCGGCGCAAAGTTGGTACTGCGCTTCGACCAATCCCGCGCTTGAATCCGCCCGCCAGCTCAAGTATTCAATGCGCTCACCGGTCGAGCCACCCACCCGATCCTTCCCACCAAAAGCTTCGCGTCGAAGTTTCTCAAACATGGCCAGTTGTTTTTGGCGCGAATCGATTTCATTTTTCCAGTGCTGCCAATCGGTATGCGCCGTGCGAACTTCAATTTCAACTTGGTCTTCAAGTTGAACACGCTTGAGTCGCCCCTGGTCCGCGCGATAACGACTTTCTTTGACACGCGCGTACCCGGAGAAACCATCAAAAATGGGAATGTTCATTGTAAGCGCCGTATTCCAGTTCGTGTCTTTCAACGGGAAATCTTCGTTTCGTACTTCGTATCCGCCGCCCCACAAAAACACCGGATAACGCTCGGATCGCGACAATTCCACCGAAAGCTGGTCCACTTCTTCTTGAATTTGCGTCTCTTTCAGTTCCGTTCGGTTTTGTTTGGCCCACACGAGCACCGTTTGCAAATCGGGGATCGCCGGCGACAACGTTAGCTCGCCTTCAACTTGCACGTCGGTAAACAGCTCAAGTCCCATCGACTGCAAGTAGCGGTAGCGAACGGTTTGCTCTTCTTGTTTCAAGTCGCTCAACTTTTTTTGAACGTTGGCTTCGGCGGCAGCCAACTGGAGCTGCGCGTGCGCGCCGGTGGCCTGTTTCGCAAGTTTGTCGATCTCCAGGAGCTCGTTGTTGAAAATCTTCTTTTGATCGCGCAGCGCCACAAGGCGGTAGAAAAGCTGCGTTGTTTCGAACTGCACATCCGCGCGAATAGTTTCGATGGAACTTTCAGCGCGTCGGACACTGGCCTGTGAAAGGCGATACGTGGTGTTGATCTTTCCGCCCGAATACAACGTCTGCAAGAATCCGATGCGCCCGAGGTACAAGTTCTTCGCGAGCGGGTTGCCACGCTCTTCGCCTTTGTTCGCGGCGATCGGTGCTTCGAGGATAACGTTTCCGAGCTCGGGCCCTGTGATTCCGAGCGTTTCGTTTCGGTAACGCACGTAGTCCAAATTTAAATTTACTTTTGGGTAGTACTGCGATTTGGCTTGGCGCAGTTGCATCTTGGCGATGGAGAGTTCTTTTGACGCGAGCAACATCTTCGGGTTGTTCGCGCGCGCGCGTTCGAGGCTCGTGGCCAACGTGAGACGTTCCTCGGCCAAACTCGCGGCGGGCAACATCAAACTAAGGGCCAAGATTACTTTGCGCACGGTGTTACTTGATGAGTTTTTTGAGTTTTGAAATCTGACGGGCAACACTCGCCGGCGATGTGCCGCCATAGGAGGTTTTTGCGCGCACCACTTTTTCCGGCGCCAACAAATCCAACGCGTGCGCATCAAATTTCGGATGAAATTGTTGCAATTCGGACAACGACAAACGGTCCAGTCGAACGCCCTTGCTCTGACAATAGGCCACCAGCTTGCGAACAACGCCGTGCGCGGTTCGAAACGGAACGCCGCGCTCCGCAAGGAAATCCGCAAGCTCGGTCGCCGCAAGAAATCCATAGTCGCACCAGTGTTTTAGCGTCGCGACATTCACTTTCATCGTGCCCATCATGGGCGCCATCACCGACAAACAGCCCATGACCGTGTCGATCGCGTCAAACAACGGCGGCTTGTCTTCCTGAAGATCGCGGTTGTAGCTGAGCGGCAGGCCTTTCAAAATTGTGAGAAGCGCCACGAGCGATCCGTACACGCGGCCCGTTTCGCCGCGCACAATTTCGGCGACGTCCGGGTTTCGCTTCTGCGGCATGATCGAAGATCCCGAGGTAAATTCGGCAATGAGTTCGATAAATGAAAATTCGGAGCTCGACCAGATGACCAGCTCTTCGGCCATGCGCGACAAGTTGGACATCAAAATAGCGCAAGCCGACACAAATTCCACAACACCGTCGCGGCTCGCCGTTGCATCGATGGAATTTTCGCTGAGCGTTTTAAAACCCAACTGTTTGGCCACGAACGCCCGATCGATGGGAAACGACGTGCCCGCGAGAGCGGCCGATCCCAACGGCAACGCTTCGAGGCGTTTGCGGGCGTCCAAAAAGCGGCCTTTGTCGCGCTCGAGCATCCACGCATAGGCGAGCACATGATGCGCGAAAAGCACCGGCTGGGCGTGTTGCAGATGCGTGAAGCCCGGCATCACCGCGTCCTGGTAGCGCTGAGCCACCGTAAGAATTCCCACTTGAACGCGCGAAATTTCCTTTACCACCATATCGATATGATCGCGCAGATAAAGATAAAGGTCCGTAATGACCTGATCGTTGCGCGAACGACCCGTGTGCAACGCGCCGCCCGAAGGACCCAAGCGCCTGATGAGTTCGCGTTCCATAGCAAAATGAATATCCTCTTCCACAGGAAGGCGCCACCCGCGGTTCAAGTCACGAAGGATGGATTCGAGTCCCCGCACAATTTTTTTGGCGAGCGCCGGTGGAATAATTTTCTTTCGGCCCAGCATCGTCGCGTGCGCGATCGAGCCTTGAATATCGTACGGCGCAAGACGCACATCGTACGAAAAGGATTCGATGAATTTTTGGGGAGCGGAGACGTCGGACCAGCTGGCCGAACTCATGACCGGTGGAGCAGCGCCTGCATTTTGATGGGCAAACCGAACAAGCGAATAAAGCCCGTCGCGTCGGCCTGGTTGTAGAAGCTATCGGCTTCAAACGTAACCCAATCTTGAGAATAAAGTGATTTCACGCATTTGCGTGAACGGATTTCCAAGTTTCCTTTGTACAGACGCAGCTTTACTTCGCCGGTCACGTTTTTCTGCGTCATGGCCACGAAATCTTGCAGCGACTTGCGCAGCGGCGTGAACCACTGACCGTAATAGGTCATCTCGCCAAACTTGGGACCAATCTGTTCCTTGTAATGCAGCGTCTCACGATCGAGCGCAAGCGTTTCCAATTCGCGGTGTGCCGTGTACAGAATTGTTGCGGCCGGGCATTCGTAAACGCCGCGTGACTTGAGGCCGACGAGCCTGTTTTCAACAAGGTCAACGCGACCGACGCCGTGCTGGCCGCCAAGCTTGTTGAGTGTCACCACCATGTCGACCGGAGAAATCTTTTTGCCGTTCAATGTGATCGGAATGCCGCGCACGAATCCAATGGTCACATCCTGTGGCTTGGATGGCGCTTTTTCCGGAGACACGGTCCACGCGTACACATCTTCCGGCACCGGCTTGTCGAGTTCTTCGAGGATTCCACCTTCGTGTGAAATGTGCCAAAGGTTTGCGTCGCTCGAGTACGGACGCTTTTTCGACACAGGGACCGGAATGTTGTGACGGGCTGCAAAATCGAGCAGATCTTCACGGCCCTTGAAATTCCACGTGCGCCACGGCGCAATAATTTGCAGGTCGGGCGCAAGCGCCGCAAAGGTTAACTCGAAACGCACCTGATCGTTGCCTTTGCCGGTCGCACCATGGCAAACCGCGTCGGCTTTCACCTTGCGCGCGACTTCAACAACTTTCTGAGCAATCAGCGGACGCGCGAGCGCGGTGCCGAGCAAATATTTGTGTTCGTAAGTGGCGTGGGCCTGCAGCGCCGGCCACAAGTAATCGGTAACGTATTCGTTTGAAACGTCGGGCGCGAAGAAATCCGAAGCGCCGGTTCGAAACGCTTTTTTGCGGATCGCTTCGCGGTCTTCGCGTTCGCCCGCCAGGTTTTTTCGCGGTTGTCCGACATCCACGTAACAGGCAACGACGTCGCACTCGTATTCCTCTTTTAACCAGGTCAAGATGACCGACGTATCAAGCCCGCCAGAGTAAGCCAAAACGATTTTTTTAGGAGATGTTTTCATAGATATGTTTACGAAGGCGCCAGTGTTAGCAAATTTGCATGCGCATGTGCATGTGATACGATCCTCATCCATGAAAAAGACCGATGTTGCGATCCTTGGAAGCGGCCGTGCCGCTCAAACGATTGCCGACAAACTGCGCGCCCAAAAAAAAGACGTCCTGCTCATTCCGTTGCCCGGCGCGCCCGAAGATTACTTCCGAAACATTGTGGAATCCCTTTCCACGGGCAAACCGTCGGTGCGCATGCCGGCGACCACAACGGACACTCCGCGTTTTGTTGATACGAAGACGCTTCGCACGGGCGGGGAAGAAATCCAAGCGGCGCATTATGTCCTGGCGTCGGGCAGCGAGCCGAAACTTCCGGTCGAATACGCCGGATGGAAAAGCTTGTCTCCCTTCCAGGCGCTCGAAGGCACGCCGCCGCGCACGGTCACCGTGGTGGGAGCCGGACCGGTCGGCATTGGACTCACGTTTCATTTGGCGCGACGCGGCGCGGGCGTGACCGTGCTATCAAACCGTGACCTTATTCTTCATCGCGAAGAGCCGGAATTGGCTCAACGTGTCACCGAGGACTTGCGCAGCCTAAACGTGCGCATCGAGAACGTGAAACAATCGGCAGAAAGCGAAGCGACCGTTCTCGCCACCGGCATTCAGCCGAACGTGGTCGGTTTTGGATTGGACAAAGCGCGCGTGTACGTCCATCCGGAAGTGCGAGTGGTTGTGGACAGCGAATTGCGCACATCGAACACGCGGGTTCACGCGTTGGGACCGGTGCTTGGGCCATATTTCAATCTCGCGTACGAAGACTATCAGGCGCAGCTGGTGGCGGAAAATATTCTCGCCCCGTTCTTCAATCGCCAGAAAATGTTTCCGGAAGCCGTGCCGTCGATTTTGCCGTTTGATCCACCGCTCGCGCGAATTGGATTGCTCGAGCGTGACGCGAAAACGAAATTTCGCGACGCAATTGCGGTGACGGTTTCAAACGAACGCGGCATCATCAAATTGGTCGGACGCAAGAAGACGACCGAGTTGCTGGGCGCCCATATCTATGGAAAGGGTGCCGACGCGCTCGTGCTTTACTTTGACCTATTGATGCGGGCGGGCATTGCACTGCGCGACGTCACCGAGAAGCATCACTATCCGAGCCCGGGAACGGCGGAGCTCGCGGAAGAAGCTGTCAACAAATGGATGGAATTGGCTAACTAGGCGCGTCCCACTCTTCGTCGCACAATCTCAAAATTGTTTCAAACTCTGCCAAGGTTACTTTCCCCTCGGCGCGCCACCTTTTCAGTCGCTTCATAAACGCCTTTCGTTCCTTCGCGTCCATGACAGGTTTGTCGATAATTGACGTTGGCGTCTCCGCATCGAATAAGAATCCGGATTTCCACAGAAACCAGCCAATAATGCCGAGCAAGAAGAAGATAATCGCGAGAAGAAGATAATTGATCATGGGAGGATTTAGTTCGTGCGCAGCGCGAGCGACGTAATGCCGGCCAGTCGAGAGAGCAGCGTGTCATCCACATCGGTAAACGGTTTTGCTTCGCTTCGCCAAACGACAATGGCCCCCTGCGGCTGCTTTTGCCAAATAATCGGCTGAGCGATCACGGTGGCCGATTTTCCGCTCATGAGCGGGCGCAGCTGCCCCCATTCGTCGGCTTTCAACGTCTCAATCCGGTGGCTTCCGTGCGGTAACAACAGTTTTTTCGCGAGCAGCGGAGGCAACGGATAACGTTGACCGAGCGCGTTCGGCGGAACGCCCGTTCCATCGCTGACCGACAGAATAAGGTCTTGCCCCACAACGCGAAGCGGACCGCTGATGATTCCGGAAGGCTGTAGGTTTTTGACAAGAATTTTCGTGAGCGCTTCGAAAATGTGCGCTTTGGTTGTCGTCTGCGTGGTAAGAAGCTGCAGAAAACCGTCAACGGCCGGTGTGGCATGATCGGTTTCGGTGGCACCGCCCGCGGACATGGTTTTCTCCATCGCGGTCCCCACCATTCGCCCAATCGTCATGAGTCGGTCCAACGTGCCTTGGTCAAACAAGCACACGTCTCGGTAATACGCGCACAACACTCCGACGGGTTTTGTTTGACCGATCAGCGGCACCGCCACGAGTGACTTGAATTTGTACTTGCCCGCAATATCCATAAACCACAGCGGGATTCCTACACCGCGCTTCAGTTCAACAACGGCCATTACTTGTTGATCACGAAACGCGGAATCCAGCGGGGACGGTTCTTTCAGAGCTTGCGGAGCCGTCCCGTTGAAATCTTTCTCGAAGGTCGATGGCATGCCGAACGCGACAATCGATTGAAGCCCTTTCCCTTCGAGATGCTCGAGCAAATGACCTTCACTCGAACCGACCGAGCGGCAGAAGATTTCGAGGAATCGGAGGTAACTTGGGTCCTGCGGGACCGTGACTTTTTTGTCGAGAAAACCGTTTAGTGCGGTGAGGAACTCGTCAAAATCAGGGCGGCCCGCCATGGAATGCCGGGGCTACTTGCGGCGAGACGCCTTCGCGATCGCGACGGTGGGGTTTTTTACGATGCTAATGAAATCTTTGAACGCGCCGAGCAGCGCCTTGGGTTGCTTCTTTGCGTCTTCAAACTGAACACCAAGCGCCCAATTGCCGTTTGCTGAAGACTGACGCGCCCACGTGATTTTTCCTTCAATGAAAGGCGAGCCATCATCATCGTAAAACAAATCCTGAACTTTCACCGGCGAACCTTTTGCAAAATCGATGTCATCAAATCGAACGGGGTGGTTTGAACCTTTTTCGGCGCCTTGCAAGTGCATCACGTTTAAACCGCGCGCGAGCTCGAGCTGCATGCCTTTCTCGTTTACATCTTTGGCCCACATCTCCATCTCAACCATTTCGTCAGAAACTTTTGGAAGCGAACAGCGCACCAAGACAGCAACCTTCCACCGTTTTCCTCTGCGACGCTCTTTGGTTGATTTCATGGACGCCCCCTTTGGGTCAAAATTTGATGGTCCATTATAGAAGTTTATTTGGGGAGCGAAAGGAACGCATTAACAACGTCTTTGTCGAATTTGGTGCCGGCTCCTTCTTGTGCCATCTTTTCGGCCGCTTCATCGAATTGTTCGCCGGCGAGTCCATTGATGTGCAGCTCGTCCAGATGTTCGACCAAGCAAAGGATGCGCGCGCCGAGCGGAATATCATCGCCAACAAGTCCGTTGGGGAAACCGGTACCGTCCACATACTCATGGTGACAAAGAATAATAGGAGCAACATCGGCCAGAAGGCGGATGTTCTTCACCAACTCGGATCCGACCAGCGTGTGCAATTTCTCCGGCGTGCGCTCAATCGTGTGCGAAATCACGTTGGGCAGATAACGCAAATCATGCACGGCCACCATACCGATATCGTGCAAGATCGCACCGTAGTAAAGATTTTTGTATTCGCTTCCGACAAAACCCATTTGGCGCCCAATCCGGCAGGCCAATTCCGCCACTCGGTAGGAATGCCCCGTCAGCCGACCGTCGGATCCTTCAACCGCCATCGTGATAATTTCGATCGTGTGCGCGAAGAAGTTCCGATAATCCTCGGCCATCCGCGCATTGGCGATCGTCGTGGCGGCCAACGCGCCCAAGTTTTCGAGAATCTTGCGATCACTTTCTCCATAAACGCCGTCAATCTTGTTGAGCGCTTCGGCCACGCCGATCAGTTGATCGTTCACAATCATAGGCATCGCGAGTATGGACCGGGTTGAAAATCCGCTCGACTTATCAATTTGACCTGTAAAGCGAGTATCGGATTGCACGTCGTTGATGATGACAGGCACCTTGTACTCCGCCACCCACCCCGCCACCCCTTTTCCGAGCGGGACGTAAAATCTTTTTACGGACGCGCCTTTTTCGCCGGTTGCAACCTTAAAAACCAGTTGTTTTTTGTTTGCATCCAGCAATAGGATCGATGCCGCTTCGGAACCGGTCATGCGCTCAACGGCCTTGCTGATTTCGCCGAGCAGCGAGTCCACGTCCTGGCTCGTTGCCCAGGATTTTGCAAGCTCGAAAACATCGTGTTCTTTCGGTTCAGCGTCGTTTGCACCGTTTGCTTTCATGAGGTCCTTTATTGCGTCGCCGCAAACACTTCTTCGACCGTGGTAACACCGTTCGTTACTTTAATAAGACCATCCAGCAACATGAGTCGCATTCCGCTTTTGACAGCTTGTTCACGAATCGGCTGCGCCGACACTTCGCTCAATAGAATCCGACGGATATCGTTATCCATCACAAGAAGCTCGTGAATACCGGCGCGTCCTTTGTAACCGGTTTTGTTGCACGTGTCGCAGCCTTTTCCTTGCATAAATTTCGCTTTGCTGATGTCGATCTGATATTTATCAAACACGACTTTCATTTCGTCGGTGGCTTGAATCGGCCTCGCGCATGCGGAGCACACGCGCCGCACGAGCCGTTGCGCGAGCACCGCTTCGAGCGTGCCACCAATTAGAAATGAGGGCACGCCCATCTCGTGCAATCGCGCGACCGCGGATGGTGCATCGTTTGTATGAATTGTTGAAAACACAAAGTGACCGGTCATGGCCGCTTCCATCGCAATCTGAGCCGTTTCTTTATCGCGAATTTCGCCGACCATGATGATGTCCGGATCCTGTCGCAAAAATGCGCGCAGCGCTTCGGCAAACGTAAAACCGATATCCGGATTGACGTTTGTTTGAATGATGCCAGACAGATTGTATTCGACAGGGTTTTCGGCTGTAAGAATTTTCGTATCCGGATTATTGATCGAGTTCAGCGCCGCATACAGCGTCGTCGATTTTCCGGAACCCGTCGGCCCGCAGACGAGCATGAGACCGTAGGGCCGCTGCAAGATTTCCTTGAACTGCGTCAGCAGCTCCGGGTGAAATCCGAGCTTGTTCAAATCAACGCGCACGCTCGCGCGGTCCAACACGCGCATAACGCAGGATTCTCCAAACACCGTCGGTACAATGTTCACACGGAATTCGACCGGGTTGCCTTTCGCACTCACTTGAATACGGCCGTCTTGAGGCTTTCGACGCTCGGTGATGTCCATTTGGTTCGTCATGATTTTTATTTTCGCGATCACGGCATTCTTGTAGGACATCGGAATCTGGAAGTTTGCTTCGCGCAAGTTGCCGTCCACACGGTAACGCACAATAAATTTGTTTTCGAACGGTTCAATGTGAATATCGGACGCTTTGGCTTGCAGCGCGCCGACGATGACCGCGTTAACGATACGTTCAACTTCGGGCGCTGACGCGTCGACTTCGGTGACGTCCACCGCCTCTTCCATCTTTTCAAGCGAAATTCCAGTGTCATCCCCGGGCAATTGATCGGTGATACCTTTCACCATGTCTTCGGCGCTTACGGCAGACGCCATGCCGTACACCTTGCCGAGTTCGCGAAGAATGTCTTCGGGAAGCGCCAAGTAGCTTTGGACTTCAAATCCGGTTCGCAGATGAATGTCTTCCGAGATGAAGAAATCGCGCGGGTCGGCCATGGCCACGAGCAGCACACGATCTTCTTTTGCAAACGGAATGGCCAAATGACGGCGCGCGTTTTGTTCGGACACAATTTTTACGACGTCGGGGTCCACATCCATTTCGGAGAGATCCACGGCACGCACGCGCCATTCTTTGGAAAGTATTTGCAAAACATCGACGCGTTCGGCCATGCCCATGTCGACAACAATCTGTTGGAGTGGCTTCTGCGTGTTTTTCGATTCGACCATGGCTTTTTCTACTTGGTCGGGCTTGAGCAGTTTTTGCTCGAGGAAGATGTCTTTGATGGTCTTACGACCCAAAACGTTCGGATTCTTCGCCATATTTCCATCCCAGTATAAGGAGGAAGCGATGAAATTCAATGCGATTTAAAGTTTTTTGATCGTCGCCGCCACGCAGGCAGGGGCCTAGACACCGTCAATCAATCCGCTCGCGATTTCATGTGCCTGGCCCCGCGCCTGCGCGGGGGCGACGGTGATGTGATAACATCCCGCCTTCTATTTATGCCGACGAAAAAACGAACCCCTTTAAAGTTCAAACTGGCCTTTTTTGCGACGCTTTTGGTGCTGTTTGTGGCCGGAGCCTTCAGCTATTACCTTCGGTCCGGCCAGAAACGGGCGATCATCGAAACCCAGGAAACGAACCGCGCTGACATGGTGCGGGCGCTGCGCCAAGTGGCGCGCGAGGCGATTCTCGTCGATGACGAAACAGGTCTTGTTAACTATGTGAATTTGCTGCAAAAGTCCCTGACGACGGCGTACGCGATGGTGCTTTACGAAGATGGCCGCGTCCGCGTGCACACCGACGCCACCCAAATCGGCAAGAAACTGGACGATCCCGCTTCTCAAAAAGTTCTCGAAAACCGCGATCGCCAAGAATTGTTCACGCAAAACCTCAAGTCGAAGGACAACAAAGACATTATTGATATATCGGTCCCGATCATGATCGGCTTAAATCCCCCGAAATACGAAGGCGTGGCCCGCATTGGGTTCGACAAAAGCATGATCGACCGCGACATAAAGAATTCGTTGCGGATCATGGACCAGCGCATTCGCAGCGCCTTTTTCTTCGCGTTGGTGCTCGGCTTGCTCGGCGCGTTCTTGTTGGCGGCGTTTATTACGAAACCAATTGAGACGTTGCGCGAAGGCGCGCAAAAAATCGGCGAAGGAAAATTGGACCACCGCATCGCCGTTTCGACCGACGACGAATTAAAGGAACTGGCCGACGATTTCAACTTGATGGCGGCGAAGTTGGGCGAACTGGACCAAATGAAGCAAGACTTTGTTTCAAACGTCACGCACGAATTGCGATCACCGATGACATCCATCCGTGGCTACATTGACCTTTTGCTGCAGGGGGCGGCGGGACCCATTAATGCGGAGCAAAAAGATTATTTATCCGTGATCAAAAACAGCGCGGTTCGGCTGGGACGATTTATCGATAATCTTTTGGACGTCGCGAAGATCGAAGCGCACAAGCTAAAGCTCACGCCGGAGCAACTGAACATGGCGGACCTCGCGCACGAAATGGAAGCTCTTTTCAAACCTCAGCTTGAAGAAAAGAAAATTACGTTCAAGAATAAGGTCGCGAAGCAGTTGGCGCCCGCGTTTGTGGACAAAGACAAAATTGCCGAGGTTCTTATTAATTTGACGTCGAACGCCATCAAATTTACGCCCGAAAAAGGCCAAGTGGAAATTCAGGCGACCGAAGGCGGAAATCATCTTGAGATCAGCGTGCACGACACCGGCGAAGGAATTCCGCCTGACATGGTGGACAAGTTGTTCAGCAAATTCGAGCAGGTGAAGTCGAATCAAGGCATGGCCCGCAAACACAAAGGGACTGGACTTGGCCTTGCGATTGCGAAAGGAATTGTTGAAGCGCACGGCGGGAAAATTTGGATCAAAAGCCCCGCGCCCTCCGGGCAAGGAACAGCTTTCTTTTTTACGATACCGAAGTTGACTGAAGAGCTAAAGGCAAAAGTACTTCGACCTCAGTAAGGAGTGCAAATGGCTTCTGAAATTAAACAAAAGATCATTGTTGTCGACGACGACCCGGATATTCGCCGCCTGGTCGAAATGGTTCTCGAACGCGAAGGATTCATTGTAGAAACCGCGTCCTCAGCCGCCGACTTCTTCAAATTGGTTGGCACTTTTAAACCGGATCTTGTGGTGCTCGATTTGCAACTTCCCGATGAAGATGGCTTTGGCATCATTAAGAAACTTCGCGCAAATCCGAACACGGCCAACCTTTCGGTCGTTATGCTGACCGTTCAATCCGTGGATTCCTACAAAATCGCTGGCTTGGAAATCGGCGCCGACGATTACATTGTGAAACCGTTCAACCAAGGCGAGTTTGTCGCGCGCATCCGCGCGGTGCTCCGCCGTTCCAAACCGAAAGATCCGATGCACGGCATGATCGAAGACGGAACCATCAAAATCCATTTGGATCAACATCGGCTTGAGATTGATAAGAAGCCGGTGGATCTTTCCCCGAAAGAATTTGATTTGTTGGCCGCTCTCATGCGCGCGAAGAACACGGTGTTAACGCGCGAAGTGCTGTGCGAGTCAGTATGGGGCCATGAGTTGGTGGGCAACACGCGCACCGTCGACGTGCACGTCGGTCGACTGCGGAAAAAACTCGGACGCTACGAAAACAAGATCGAAACCGTCGAGCGCATCGGTTATCGCTACCTCGCGCAAGAATAATAGAGCCGTCATCCCGGCCCGACAGTAGGTGTAATTCTTAACGCTTATCTTTTCTTCTTGTCCCACAAATCCATTCTAAGGTTTAGCATTACAATTTTGTTCGACGCTGCCACACCCGCCGGTTCTCTCACGCCATCGTCGCTCACAACATTCAATTCGCCGGTCAGCTCTGCAAGCTCCAATTGTTGAACCGTCACGTGTGCAACGCGTCGTGCACCCTCAGCATCGAGCACTTCCAGTTTCACGAGCTCGTGATCGCTTTCTCCGACCCAGAATAAGGTTTTCTCGCCCGACGCAAAATAGATCACGCCCGGCAACGACAAATCCGTTCCGTGCGTTTTCGCGAACTTGTTCATGAGCGATCGGTGCGTACGCACGTCTTCGGCCGTCGGTGCGAACCGCGCCAAACCATGAAACGTGTTTGGCCAACCGAGATGCGTGTGGTAAGGAACAAACCGACCCGGCAATTTCGCGTAGCTCGCATCCGAAATTCCAATGCTGTCCGCCGTCGCAAACGCCGGCGTGAGATTGCGAATCTCGCGTGCGATAAGCGCAGATCCGGCGTCGGACACAAGGATCGCGCCCGCTGTTTCCCTCGCAATCGCTGTCGGCGCAACAGCGAACGAATGAAATCTGTTGAGATCGATTTGATTGTTATCGTTGGTTGACTCAAACCGCTTCCACAATCCTGGCGCCGGGACTTTCTTCGGGATCTCTTGTTCCGGAATGCGCTCCATCTTTCCGTTCGGTGTGATGCGGATCGCGTTTCCGTCGTTGTCGCGGCCGCGCGCCTCAACGATATAGGTGCCGTTCACATTTTTATCGACGCGGATAAACGGCTGTTGCAGACTTTGAACCGCGGGCATCGCGAGCAAGCCGAGCACCTGCGACATGGTCTTCGTGTCCACTTTCAGATTTCCCAACTGATCGAGAATAGAAAGGCGGCCTTCAAAGGTTTTCGCCAACTCTTTCAGTTCGCTGATATTCAACGTCGTGCGCCCAATCTGAGGATTTTCCGTTATTACGAACGGCGACCGACCGTTCACAATCATCGGGGTGCGCGGCGCGATGAGCGTGATGAGCGACTGAACGGTTTTGTCGCCAACCGCGACAAGATAACCGGTGAATCGCGACACAAGACCCACCGAGTCCCTTCCACCAATCTTATCGCCGACAACGAAACGGGCGAACAACTCCGAGAATTTCACCGCCGTGTGGGCGGTGGCCGTAGCGATCGGCGAAACATTCGCTGAGAAAACGCCCACGAGCGATACAAAATTCGGTTTCACTGCGGCGGCGTTCGGTACCGCGATCGCGTTGTTGCCCACCGGCTTTGCTCCGTTATTAACGAAATTGTTCGCGGCCGGCGCTTTGTTTACGATGGGACCGTTGCCGCCCACACCGAACACCGGCTTCCCCTCCGCGGTCAGCGTCGCTTTCGCGGTTCCAAATCCGGCTGCAACAACGAGCGAGCCGATGGCCGGCTTTGCGTCCTGTTTAAATTCGATATTCTGCTTGTCGTAATTGAACGCCGCGCGGATCACGTTTCCTTTCGTGTCGAGCACGAGCACTGTGATACGATTTCCGTCTTGCTGATCGACTTGGCGCCCCAACAAGTTCTCGACGAAAAATTGTTTGGCATCGAAACCCGTTCGGCGATCAACGACGGCGGAAATTTGGAAAACTCTCTCGCCAATTTTCGGACCATCGAGTGTTTCAGTCGCTTTCACGTGGTGCGCTTGCGCAATCAAATCGATTTGGTTCGATTGAACAGTTTCGTTTTTCCCAGCAAACGTTAGTTTCAATCCAAGATCGGTGGCTGTGGCGTTCACAACGCGCAGCACCGTTTGACCGGCGTTGTCTTTGGTGACACCGATAACCTGCGCTGTGCCTTTTTCTCCTTTTGGCAACAACGCGCTCAGTACGGCGCCCACCGTGAAAACGTTTTTCGGATTTTGAACGATGAAGCCATCGGTGCCAATCTTCACAACCAAACGTTGGCCCGCCACGGCGAGAACAACTTGCTCGCCGACCTTGTATGTGACGGTTTTTCCCCCGACGTTCACAATCAACGACGGTTTTCCGTTCTCATCAATGTTTAGCGAGATTTGTTGCGGTGCGCGCGCATCGAGTCCGCGCTGCTTATCCTCCACGCGCAACATTTGCCGCAACGCTCCCAACAAACTCACCATCGGCGCTTGGAATTTCACTTCGGCTTTTTGTTTCTCGTCCCTCTCGTTCGCGTTCGGTTGCGCCGCATTCACCTTCGCTTCGTTTTGCGGTTTCGCGACGTTTGGTTTCGCGACCGGGCCGGCACCGATGTTCGCTTCGCGTTTCACGTCTTTTAATTCGGTGACGAGCGCCGCGTACAATTTTGCCGAAGAAACCTGGTCTCCAAGTTTCACGGCTTGCAGAAAGGTGCGCAGCAACACGGTGGGACCAACGCCACCTTTTTCCAGGGCCCGTTTTTCGGCTCTCGTCAGCAATATCGTCAATTCTCGCGGCGACACGTTGAGCGCTTGTGCCAAGCGCGACAAGAGGCCGCGCGCTACTACCGCGTCGGTTTGCGGCTTCTCGCCCGCTTTTCCTAATTTCGGATTCTGTTCGAGATTGCCGTTCACTTTCGCGGGCCCAACGTTGGGATTTTCCTCGCCTTCGCCAACCGGCGCCAGCTTGACCTGTTCGAGAACACGGTCGATTTGCGCGCGTCTTACCACCGGTGCGTCCGGCGCGCGAACAAACCACGTGCGGCCTTGATTGGAAACCATGGCGCGCAATTCTACGCGCCCGTTCAAATCTTGTTTCAGCAGCGGCGTGAAGATTTCCTTAAGCAGCTGCTCCGACGGTTTGTTCTTTTCTTTGAACACAAGCAGTCCGTTCGGGCCAACCGTCACCGTGATCTCTTTGCCGTTCTTGCCGAGCAGTTTGATCTCGCTGCCGCGCGCGAATTTCTTCGCTTCGGCCGCCGTCAATCGGAGGCGACCATTCTTGTCGACTTCGATGGCGCCTTTCTTCAGTTCGAATTTCTCGCCGTCTTTGCGCACGTTCTCCCTATTATCCGGATGTCTCTCCTTATTATTAGGGTCTTTCTTCCGAACGACTGCGCCTGCGATTTTGGGGGCATCGTTCTGCACGGCGGGCTTCACGACCTCTTTGCCGGCCGGCTTCACTTCGGTAAATTTCAGAACAGCGGTCGCAACGACGATTAGATTCACCAACACTCCTTTAATAGCCGCAAACAAGAAGTTTGGTTTGCTCGGCTCGGACGGCTCGGTCGGTGCATTCACAATTTCCCTTCGCGTCTCCGTCACTTTGCCTTCGTTGTCCTTCAACGGCACGGTGCCGTTCGTTTCGATTTTCAGTGGCCGATCCGGCGCTTTTCCGACCGCTGGCCCGTTGCCCTGCGGGTTCGCCTGTGCATCGGGATTCTTTCCTTCCTCCGCGGCGGGCGTTCTCTCGGAATGCCCGTCCTCGGTGGGTGCCAGCTGCACTTGGCTATCCGCCGAACTCGCGTCGGGCGCGCCGGCCCACACCAGCGCCACCAAAATTACCGCGCGCGCGACAAAGCTCGGCAGGTCGAGCAGATTGAACGGTTCAACCTCTTCTTCGTCGGCAGCGCCTTCATCATCGGAAAATGCATACAGGTTACGTGGTTGCCAAATGTGCGGTCGTCCCGGTTGTCCGGTGTCTGTTACTTGATACAAGTAACCTCCGGCCGGCAACCACGCGGTCGGCGGCAAATACCACAATGGATCGAACCGGTTGTCGCCCGACGCCGCTACGATTTGCACACCGCCCGGCGTGAGATGCGACACGCCGTAATCGGAAATCATTTGGAGCGCGATATTGGAAGCGTTGAATCCGCCAAACGACTGTTGCGGGAACAGCCGCGCACCGCTCGGTCCCCAGTTCACGTCGGAAATAAACCACGGCAAGGCCGTCCATCCCTGCGTAAAGTACGCGCGATTCGAATTGTATCTGTCGCGGTTCGTCAACACGCCGGGCATCGTGACCACACCGTCGAATTTCATCCACGGCGCAAACCCGTTGTCGGCCATTTGAATGAATTCTTCAAGATACTGTTCCATCATGGGCGTTGCGCCTTTTCCGAGGAGGTTGTTCGGGTCCGGGATCATTTCGCCATCTTCGTTGCGCGGGCTGCGGAACACCATTGTGTGCATGTAGACATAGATGTCCGACGTTTGATTGAGATTGCTCTCGGGGAACATGGTTTGGAATGTTGTGAGATGGAACAAATCGAGAATGTGGTCGGTGGACGCGAGAACATTTCCATCGTATTTGTAGAAGGTCTGTTTGCTTAGTTCAATCGCGTCGCCTTTCGTGTCGCGCAGAGTATTTTCTTCGGTCCATCCCATGAATCCAAAGTTAAACGATTCGTATCCGAGAAGCGCCGTGCGACCTGAGGAAACATCCATCTCACGTCGGTAATTCACGCGAATCCCACCTCGCGCCATCGCGTTCTCAAGAGTTCCCGCGTATAGATACGAGGGTGGCACAACGAATCCTTGCTTCGCCATCTCGCCGCTGGTAGCGCGCGTCAGATCGCCGATATTTTGGAACGAGCCGCGCGCCGTGCCGAAAACTATGGACGCGTTCACGTTTCGCACGTTAATGGAAGTGAGCAGCGCTTGTCCGTCGTACTTATAGTCCTGCACAAACGAAACGAAAATTGGGACCAGCGCGCCGCGGCCCGAGGCAACCTCAAAAAATGCAACGCCCGAATACCGCTGTTCAGATTCGGTGACCACGTTGTAGCTGTCGATCGCGTACTCGATCGAATGATCGATGACGAGGCTCCACCAATCGTTTGTCGCGCCAATATTGCCGCTGCGGGTGACCGTGTCGGTCGACAATCCTTTGCCGGTGATCACGTCACGGTTGTACGTGGTGTCAATGGTCGTCGTTCGTCCATTCGTATGACTGTCGACTCGCGAATGAACAAGTTGACCGCGGACGTACCGATATGTCTGGTAAGTATCCTCTCCCCAGGACCGCGTGACAACGTTCGCGTCTTCGGCGTCAAAAGCTTCTTCATCCCCCGGCGTTCCGCTCCAGTTCTCGTACCACGCGTTTCTCGTCGCACTGAACCAACGGCCTTCACGCCCAACTTCACCGAACCTATTAAACTGATACGTGAGGATGGACGTTCGCTCGGTCACAGCGGAGCGGAAGGTATTCCAAGAGGTGCTTTCGCTCTTTGTGAACACCGGGTCCAAAAATCCGTAAACGTTTTCGGAGTACGTAAAGCTTCGAGAATGCGACAGCGATCCTTTTGCGCCGAAGAAGAAGTCGTCGACGGCGGGCCCGATGACCGGCGGGAGTGTCGGAACAGATTCCTCACTGTCCGTGATCGTGTCGGCCGTTTTGTACGTGGCATTTCCCACATCGTTGTAAAAATATTCGGAAATCGTCTGGCTCGTGGACGTCGAGGCCAGCCGACCCGCGACAATCACAAAATCGGTCGAGTTCGTGGAGTCCATCGCAACCACCCGTTTACCGGCCACATTTGTGTAGAGCGCAATGGAAACGGAGCTGCCCTGGTAGGCGTTGCTCGTTCCCATCTGGCTCATTTCGCGCTTGTCCGTAAATGTTTCGGTCACCGATTGACCGGTGAGAAACGCCGCGGTTCCCAAGTCGTATTGATAATCCGATTTGCGGCGCGCGGTGGTGTTGTCTTGGCTATACCATCCGGTGAGATCTTGAATTCGAATTACGCCGGTGCGATACCCGATCTCTTCGTGAATATCGCGCATGAGATTCGTGTCGCCGATGATCGCGCTCATGCGCAAGCCGCCCGTTTCGGTCGTAAGAATTCCGCTCGCGAAGCTCTGACTATTGAACACGGTTAGATTGTTTGTGGCGAGGAACGGCGCGTAGTACACGTGCATGTCGTTGAACACGTCGAGTGGCATCACGTACGTGGCGTTTCGACTGTAGAAATAATCGGTCAAGTTGTCGCTCTGACTCCAATCGCCGCGAATGTCCGAGCTCTCGGTGTGCGTAAACGATTCGACGGCAACCGGAGAACCGAAAGCAATCGCTTGGACCGTGTTGCTCACGCTCGAATTCACCGATACAAATCCGTCGCCACCAAAGCTGATCGACGAATTGCTCGCGGCCATGATTCGTCCGCCCGCGTTGTAGCCCATAATTTCGGTATCGCTGCTGTCGGTCCATGACGAATCAATACGGCGGCTGTGCGACGTGGTTTCCGTTTTCACCGCGCGCGCTTGGCCCGCAAAAATTCCGTAGACGACCTGCGTCGAACTGTCGTTGTAATTTCCCCACTGATCGGTGCCCAACGACGAACGGGAACCGCGGGCCGTGAGCAATTGATCGTTCGCTGCATAGAGGTAATACGTGTCGCTGGAATTCACACCGTAATTTAAATCGCGTCGCAGGAATCCACCGCGGCTGTGCACCTCGGCCACTTTGAATTTCCCGTGCATCAAAACGAATTCCGTATCCGTGAGCGTTTCCCAGGTCTTGTTTCCAAAACCATCGTCGGTGTTGCTGCTGCCGATTCCGAACTGTCGATACGCGCGGCCGACCGTGTTGTACAGCGTGTACGTTTCCGAGTGCGAGATTGTGGTGGCGCCTGTCATCGCGCGCGTGATGTTGTCGGAAATTGTACTGAGCGGGCGCGCCTGACCCGCAATGACCGCGAACGTCAGCACCGATTGGCCGTGCGTGATATTTCCCCATCCATCGTTCGATTTGTTCGTGCCGATCCCAATCGCTCGGTCCAACATACTGATGAGGCCAACACCACCGAACGGCGTGCGCGTCGAAACCCATTTGTACGCATAATCGATTTTCGTGGACGACCACGACACCGACTCGTCGCGCGCCGCGTGCACATTGCGCGAGGTCGAGCTCGCAATCTTCAAAAGGCCCCCGATGGCCACGTACGTGTCGAAGCCGTCGCCCGCATCCAAATTGCCAAACCCGTCATCGCTCCACGATTCCCGCACCGCGTTTCCGCCCGCCAGCACACCGCCCGTGTATTGCGACACAAACGTGGATTTTGATTGCACAACGGATCCATCAAAATTTGCCAGCAGCGCAATGTTCACCGACGAGGTTTGCTTGGAAAGACCCATAATGTTCTGCGACTCGGTGTACGAACGGCCCACGGTGAAATTCAAATTCCCGTCATCGCCACGGAACACGCTCTTCGATGTCGACGTGACAACTTTCGGTAGCGCCCCCGACGACAGGAACCGGTTGCTCGTCAACGTGTCCGTGTGGCTGATGGATCCGTCGATATTGAACGCGTCAACCGAACTGAACACGCGCGCGGCGCGCACCTGTCCAACAAACAATCGGAATTCGATCGACACGCTGCGGTCTTGCCGATTGCCAAACGAATCGACGGTTTGAGACACGTTGTTTGTGGAATCGGCGCTCAACAAGTTTCCGGCCGTGTCGTAATGGTAATTCGTGCGCGCGGGGCCGCCCACCGGCACCGTGTAATTTCCGTCGGTGGTCGCGCTGATGGAGGTGCTTAAACTGTGATCGAGTTTCGCGGCTCCTTTGATGATCGTGTAGAAAAGCGACGTTTGCGTTTCGGTGACATTTCCAAACCCATCGTCCGAGCGCGTTCCGCTTTCGCCGTGCGCCCCCGTGAGCCGGCCAACGGCGTCGTACTCATATTCGGTGTAATTTTGGCCAATCAATTTCGTGCTTGATCCGTCGTTGAAGAACGACTCAAACGCGGTCGAGGTTTGCCGTTCGAGCCGTGCTTCGTGCAAGCGAATCACATACGTTTGTTCGAACGACGTTTTTTGGGAATTGCCGGCCGGATCGGTGTTTGTTGTCCAGCCGCGACCGCTCGCGTTCGCGGTCAGGCCACTCTTCGGGTCCAGCGTGTAATTTACTTCGACGAAACTTTCGTACTTGGTTCCGTCAAACGCTTGGCCTTTCGTGTCGGTCTTTCGATATTCGATGCGCTGTTGGCCCGTATTGTGCCACGCTTGCGCGGAGAACCGTTGCTCGATTTGCGTGTCCTGCAGACTTCGCCACGCGAAGGTGTTTTTTAGCGAACTCTTGTCTGAGAAATTATAAAGCAGGGTGCTGAGCGCGTTCACCACCGCTTTGTCTTTTGCTTTCGCCATGAGCGACGTTACTTTCGAGGCGATCTGAACAAAGGTGCCGCCCGAATTCAAAATGGAATTCAGTTCGCTCGCAATCGCCGGGTCGGATGGCAATCTGCGCAACGCATCAACGAACCGCGTCGTCGGACCGGATTCTTGTCCACGGTACAAGTCGTCGTAAAGTTGCTGCACGAAATCCATATTGTCCGCGTTTTTGAGATCGCTCAAGTGCGGCACGCTCGTTTCAAGCACGCCGACCACAAAGTCATAAAAATCATCGTACGACGACGTGCTTGCGTTGTGACTGGCGGCCCAACCATTGAGCGCCGTTATCACCGATGCTTTTATGCTCGCCGCTTCTTCAAGGCTCGGGTTCCAATACGGCGTGCTCAAATCGTCGCGCAAAATTCCGAGCATACGTTGCTGCGTGAGCGTGTACGGCAACAGATCGAAGAACTGTCCGACGCGGGCGCTCACGGCTTGCACGGCTTGGTTGAAGTCCGCTTGGTTCGCGAAATCGCGGGTCTTGAACATTTCGCCGGCGTCGGTGGTGACAACCGAAATGGGCGCCTTCGTGGTCGGCATGCCGTACGGATCGAACGACCCTTCGGCCGTTGTAATTGTTTGGCTGCGATTGAACAGATGATCATCCCGGAGCACCGGCGTCGCGTACGTTCCGCCTCCAAAATCCGGATGCTCCGGATTGTTGCTGATGACCGTGTCATCGGAATCAAATGTCTGACTGATGGATTTTTCGAATACCGCGCGCGCGTCAAAACCCCACACCGCTGCTTGGTTGGTGACGTTTGTGATCGTTTTCTGGTACCGGAACCCGTCGAAATTCAGTGTCCACCCGTCGGTTGTTGGAGGCACGGCCGGGTTCGGCTGACCGTTCGCGAGATTCCAAGAATTGTTGTAGCTCGTGTGGTTGTAGCCGCGGAACGACGTGTCGTTCGCTTGCGCGATGGGATTGTTGATCGATCCGGAACCGTATTCGCTATCAATTCCCGGACGACCGCTGACCAATTTGTCATCGGACGAGAACGATATTTGCGTGGTGTCGGCCAAGCGCTGTTCTTGCAAACGGCCCCAGATCTCATCGTTGTAGGTTTGGCTGAGAATCGCTTTGCTGATACCGGCACCCGTTCCGTTGTCGGACCACTGCCAACCGGTGGACGTCGGCGCCGTGTTCGTCGGACGCCCGAGAGTTCCGAGCGCGAGCGAGAACGAACGGCTGTAGTCCGTGTCCAGCTGGGAACGGAAACTGCTCTCATCAATTAATTTAAGCGGCGCATCAACACTGCCCGGACCGTACACGGGGCGGCTCGCCAGATCAATGGCGTTGTTGCCGGCGTCGTGCACGACCAAGTTCGCACCAAACGCGGCGTTCACATCCCAGCTCGCTTGTCCGTCGCTCGACGACCACGTCCGCGTGCGCACAGACGCGTTCAGAAGATTTCCGGTGAGGTTCCAATAGTCGAGATTGAATGTCGTCTCGGTGGTTCCGGCCGAGTACGTGATCAAATTGTCGAACGATTCGAACCCGCCTTTCGATATCGGTAAATATTTTTCATCGCCGCGACGCACGCGACCGATGGTTGTCATGTCCGACGGATCGGTGAAGAAGCTGTCCTTATAATAAACGGCGTTCCAACTGCGGCTCGTGCCGAGCAGGCCGTTCGTCGGCGCGTCGAAACTGCCGCCCCAGTTCGCGTTCGAGTTAAAGCCGTAACGCGCCTGAACGAGCGGGCGCTGGACACCAATGGCGTCCCAAATCGCATCGTTGTTGCTGGCGTAGGTGATGGACGCCGTGTACGCGTTGGGAATGTCGCCTGCCACGGACGGTGCCACCGGCGAATAATCCAGTGATTCGGTCACCGAGCGCGGCGCCACACCGACGGGCCGCCCGTAATTGTTGTAGCTCACATCAAAATAGGTCGTGCCTTTGGTTTTGTTCCACGCTCCGGTCACGCGTTTCGCCGGATCATCAAAGGTGTGGTCACCGAGAACGTTGATCACACTGAAGTCGAGCGCACGACCGGACGCGTCCAGCGCCGTCACGCTCGCGCCCACGTGCGCGCGTGCATCCCAGGTTCCTTTCGTGCGCGTGCTGGTCCAACTCGTGAAGCCCGATTGCAAAGGCGCCACACGGCCCGACGCCATCCAAATGTCCGCGTTGTTCGTGGTCCACGTGTCGGCGCGCGTCACGTTTAAGAAACCGTCGTCGCTAAAACTTCCGCCGTACGATTTCGGCGTCGCGTCAACCGTGCGAATGATTTTTCCAATGTCGGCGCCGGTCGTGTAATAACTGCCACTGTAATCGGTCACGTTCCAGTTCGTGGAACGCGCACCGGTCGCTGTCGACGCGTACGGATCGGCGAACGATCCATCGCCGACGCGGTTCGTGCTGTAACCCAACGTGATTTGTTGTTTCGTTCGTTGCACTCCAACGCCCGACCAAATCGTGTCGTTGTACGTCGTGTAACTTTGGAACGCGGAATACGCATCATCGAGCGCCGGCGACGAAAGACTGTTGTATTGCTGGCCGTTCGTAATTGTCCACGGGGCGTTCGCGGTGGGCCGTCCGTAAAGATTGTATGCGCGACGCGAATTGTCGTCGCTCGCGAAATACGTGGTCGCTTTGCTGCGCTGCCACCCGGTCGGTCCTTCGAACGGACTGTTGTAATCAAAGCCGCCCCAAATGCGATCGAGGCCGGCAACGAGATTTCCTTCGGCGTCGAGTCCCACAACAGGAACGCCCGCAAGGTTCCAGCTCGAACGAGAAGTCCAGTCGGTCGTCCAGCTTGTGTTCGAAATGCTGCGCGGCACCACGCGACCGGATGTTCCCCACACGTCGCGGTCGTTCACGGTGACGCTATCGCTGCGCGTCGCTGTGCCGTCGAAATTACGTTGCCAGCTGCCGCCATAGGTGCGCGGCACAACAGCGCGATTAATTTTTCCGATGTCGGGCCCGCTCGTGAAATAGGAACCGCGCGAATCAAGCAAACTCCAGCTCGTGCTCGCCTCGCCGGTTAACTCGGAAACGTTCGGATTATCGAAACTGTACGCTGAGAACGACGCATCAAATTCAGCAGCGGCGCTCCATGTTTTCGTCAATTGCTCATCGGAGCGTTGCGCTCCCGTTGCTTGCCAAATCGCGTTGTTGTTGGTGCCGTAGCTGATCGACGCATCATAATTGAGATCCACACCAGGGATTCCGAGCGCGTTGAAGCGCTGCGACTTCGTGACGCTCCACGGCGCCTGTCCGGTCGGCCGACCGTATTGATTGTACGCGCGCTTCGTGTTGTCGCTGTTGGCGAAATACGTCGTGCTGATGGAACGCTGCCACCCGGTGGGACCTTCAAACGGAGCCTCAAAACTGTTCCCGCCCCAAATTCGGTCCAAACCGCCCACCAATTGCCCGTCGGCGTTCAGCCCCATAATCGGTGTGCCCGGAATTTGCCACTGCGACCGGCTTGTCGCGTCGGTGGTCCAGCTTGTGCTCTCGACGCTCAGCGGAATCACTCGGCCCGACGCCGCCCACACAAACAAATCATTTCGTGTGACGGTGTCGCTACGCACAGCCGTACCGTCGAAGCTGCGTTGCCAGCTCCCACCGTAACTCTTCGGCACGTTCGCGCGATTTATTTTTCCAATGTCAGGGCCCGATTCAAAATACGAACCGCGCGAATCGAGCAAGCTCCAACTCGTGCTCGCTTCGCCGGTCAACTCCGAAATGTTTGGATTGTCGAAACTGTAGCGCGAGAACGACGTCGCGAAGTCGGCCACCGCGCTCCAACCTTCGGTGACCTGAATATCCGAACGCTGCACACCGGTCGCAAGCCAGATCGCGCTGTTGTTTGTGTTGTAAGTAATGGACGCGTCATAATTTACATCGACACCCGGAACACCGAGCGAATTGAATCGTTGCGATTGCGAAACAGTCCAGGGTGCCACGTTCGTTGGACGCCCGTACAAGTTGTACGAGCGAATGGAGTTATTCGAATTCGCGAAATACGTTGTGCTCATGTTGCGCTGCCATCCGGTGGGCCCTTCAAAAGGCGAAGCGAAGCTGTTCCCGCCCCAAATACGGTCGAGTCCGGCGACAGGATTTCCCTGCGCATCAAGTCCGCCAATGGAAACGCCTGGAATATTCCAAACCGATCGGCTTGTCCAGTCGGTTGTCCAACTTGTGTTCGTGATACTGCGTGGCACCACGCGGCCGGAGGTGGACCACACATCGAGATCGTTCACGGTCACGTTGTCGCTGCGCGTCGCGGTTCCGTCGAACGTGCGCTGCCAACTTCCACCGTAGCTGCGTGGCGCAACGGCCCGATTAATTTTTCCGATGTCCGGGCCGCTCGTGAAATACGAACCCCGCGAATCAAGCAAACTCCAGCTCGTGCTTCCTTCCCCGGTTAAATCAGAAATGTTCGGATGATCAAAACTGAAACTCGCGAACGAACCGGCGAAATCGGCCGTGGCGCTCCACGACTGCGTCACCTGTTCATCCGAACGTTGCGCGCCGGTCGCCTGCCAAATCGCATTGTTGTTGGTACTGTAACTGATGGACGCGTCGTAGTTCATGTCGACGCCGGGCACACCGAGCGCGTTGAAGCGCTGCGATTGCGAAATGCTCCACGGCGCCACATCGTTTGGTCGCCCGTACAAGTTGTACGCGCGTTTCGCATCGTTGCTGTTCGCGAAATACGTCGTGCTAATGGAACGCTGCCAGCCCGTCGGACCAACGTACGGAGCATCAAAGCTGTTTCCGCCCCAGATCCGGTCCAAACCAAGCACCGCATTTCCATCGGCGTCGTATCCACCAATGGGCACGCCGGAGACATTCCACTGCGAATGCGACGTCACGTCGGTCGTCCAGCTGGTGTTCGTCACCTCGCGCGGAACCACGCGTCCGGACGCGGCCCATACCGACAAATCGTTTTCGGTCACGCTGTCGCTGCGCGTTGCGGTTCCATCGAACGACCGTTGCCAACTTCCTCCGTACGTGCGGGGCGCAACGGATCGATTTATTTTTCCAATGTCGGCGCCGCTTTCATAATACGAACCGCGCGAATCGAGCAAGCTCCAGCTCGTTGTGGCTTCGCCGGTTAACACCGAGACGTTCGGATTATCAAAACTGTAACTTGTGAACGAACCACTGAAGTCGGGCACCGCGCTCCATCCTTTCGTGATTTGCAGATCGGACCGTTGAGACCCCGTTGCTTTCCAGATCGCATTGCTGTTTGTGCCGTAGGTGATCGACGCGTCGTAATTTGCGTCCACTCCCGGCACGCCCAACGAATTGAACCGTTGCGACATCGAAACGCTCCACGGAGCAAAATCGCCCGGGCGGCCATACAAATTGTACGCGCGCTTCGAATTGTCGCCGCTCGCAAAGTACGTCGTGCCGATCGAACGTTGCCATCCGGTCGGCCCCTCGAATGGAGAATTGAAACTGTCGCTACCCCAGATGCGATCCAGACCCGCGACGGCATTTCCTTCCGCATCCAAACCGACAATCGGAAATCCGGCAATTTGCCACGTGGACCGCGACGACCAATCCGAGGTCCAACTCGTGTTCGTCACGCTGCGCGGCACAATTCTTCCGGACGCGGCCCAAACGTCGATATCGTTATCGGTCACACTGTCGCTGCGCGTTGCGGTTCCATCGTAGGTGCGCTGCCAGCTGCCTCCGTAACTCCGCGGCATATTCGACCGATTGATTTTTCCAATATCGCGTCCGGACTCGTAATAGGAACCGCGCGAATCGAGCAAGCTCCAGCTTGTGCTGCCTTCCCCGGTCAGGTCCGAAATATTCGGATTGTCGAAATTGTAAACCGAGAACGAATCGGAGAATCCAGCAACAGCGCTCCACGTTTGTGTCACTTGAATGTCGGAACGCTGAACGCCCGTGGCTTTCCAAATCGCGTTGTTGTTCGTGCCGTAGCTGATCGACGCGTCGTAGTTTATATCCACGCCCGGAACACCGAGCGCGTTGAACCGCTGCGATTTGGTGACGCTCCAAGGAGCAACATCCGTTGGACGGCCGTACAGGTTGTACGCGCGTTTCGAATCGTTCGTGTTCGCGAAATACGTACTGCTAAAGGACCGCTGCCATCCGGTCGGGCCCGAGAATGGATTTTCGAAACTGTTTCCGCCCCAGATACGATCCAGACCCGCCACGGAATTCCCGTTGGCATCGAGACCGACAATAGGAACTCCAGAAATTGTCCAAACCGAACGCGTTGTCCAGTCGGTCGTCCAGCTTGTGTTCGTGACACTGCGCGGCACAACCCGGCCCGATGCGGCCCACACCGACAGATCGTTCTCGGTCACGCTGTCGCTGCGCACGGCCGTTCCGTCGAACGTGCGCTGCCAGCTACCGCCGTAACTCTTCGGCACATCGGAGCGATTTATCTTTCCGATGTCGACACCGCTCGTAAAGTATGAACCACGCGAATCAAGCACACTCCAACTCGTGCTACCTTCGCCGGTCAACGCAGAAATATTCGGATTATCAAAACTGAAATTCGTAAACGAATTCGCGAAATCCGCCGTGGCGCTCCACGATTGCGTCACTTGAAGATCGGAACGCTGCACGCCGACCGCTTTCCATATGGCGTTGTTGTTGGTGCCGTAACTGATCGATGCGTCGTAGTTAACATCCACCCCTGGAACACCGAGCGCGTTGAACCGCTGCGATTTTGTGACGCTCCACGGAGCGACGTCGGTTGGGCGGCCATACAAGTTGTACGAGCGTTTTGAGTTGTCGGCGTTCGCAAAGAACGTGGTTCCGATACTGCGCTGCCATCCGGTCGCGCCTTCGTACGGATCGTCGAAACTTTGTCCGCCCCAAATTTGATCGAGTCCCGCGACCAAATTTCCTTGCGCATCAAGCCCGACAATCGAAACGCCAGCAATATTCCAAGTCGAGCGGCTGGCCCAGTCGGTCGTCCAGCTTGTGTTCGTCACACTGCGCGGCACGACGCGGCCCGATGCGGCCCACACCGATAGATCGTTCTCGGTCACGCTATCGCTGCGCACGGCGGTGCCATCAAACGTGCGCTGCCAGCTACCGCCATAACTCCGCGGCGCTACCGCGCGATTAATTTTCCCAATGTCCGCGCCCGAATCAAAATACGAACCGCGCGAATCGAGCAAACTCCAGCTCGTGCTTCCTTCGCCGGTCAATTCCGAAATATTCGGATTGTCGAAATTGTAATTCCGGAACGATGCATCAAAACCCGCAACGGCGCTCCAGGTTTGCGTCACCTGAATATCCGAACGCTGCACACCGGTCGCCTGCCAGATCGCATTGTTTGATACACCGTAACTCATGGAGGCGTCATAATTGATATCGACGCCCGGAATTCCAAGCGAATTGAATCGTTGCGATTGCGTAACGCTCCACGGAGCAAAATCCGTGGGACGACCGTACAGGTTGTACGCACGTTTCGAATCGTCTCGATTCGCGAAATAGGTTGTACCAACACTGCGCTGCCAACCGGTCGGTCCTTCGAATGGATTGTCAAAACTTTGTCCGCCCCAGATCCGATTCAAACCGACCACCGAATTTCCCTGTGCGTCCAGACCAATAATAGGAACGCCGGCGATGGTCCAATTTGAACGGCTGGTCCAGTCCGTCGTCCAGCTTGTGTTCGTCACACTGCGCGGCACCACACGGCCCGATGCCGCCCACACGGACAGATCGTTCTCGGTCACGCTATCGCTGCGCACGGCGGTGCCGTCAAACGTGCGCTGCCAGCTGCCGCCATAACTCCGCGGCGCTACCGCGCGATTAATTTTCCCGATGTCCGCGCCCGAATCAAAATACGATCCGCGCGAATCCAAAATGCTCCAGCTGGTGCTGCCTTCGCCGGTCAAATCGGAAATATTCGGATTGTCGAAGCTGTAACTCGCGAACGACGCATCGAATCCTGCAGCGGCACTCCACGTTTGGGTCACTTGCAATTCTGAACGCTGCACGCCGGTCGCGTACCAAATAAGATTGTTCGACGTGCCGTAACTAATAGACGCATCGTAATTGATGTCGACGCCCGTGATGCCTAGCGAATTAAAGCGCTGCGATTTCGACACGCTCCACGGCGCGATGTCGGTCGGCCGTCCGTAATTGTTGTACGAACGTTTGGAATTGTCGCTGTTTGCAAAATACGTTGTGCCAATACTGCGTTGCCAGCCGGTCGGTCCAACGTACGGATTATCAAAACTGTGGCCGCCCCAAATTCGGTCCAATCCGGCGACCGAATGGCCTTCGCTATCCAACCCAATGATTGGCACGTTGTTGATTTGCCACGTGGAACGGCTGGTCCAGTCCGTGGTCCAGCTTGTGTTCGTTACGCTGCGCGGCACAATCCGTCCCGACGCGGCCCAAACCGTCAAATCGTTTTGTGTAACACTGTCGCTGCGCACGGCGGTCCCGTCGAAGTTATGCTGCCAACTTCCGCCGTACGTGCGCGGAGCAATTGCTCGGTTTATTTTTCCGATGTCCGGACCGCTCGAGAAATACGAACCGCGCGAATCCAAAATGGTCCAACTCGCACTGCCTTCGCCGGTCAACGCAGAAATATTCGGATTATCGAAACCGAACGCCGTGAACGACGCAAAGAAATCCGCGGTGGCACTCCACGATCGCGTCACTTGAAGATCCGAACGCTGCACGCCGGTCGCTTGCCAGATCGCATTGTTTGATGTGCCGTAGCTGATCGACGCATCGTAATTTACGTCGACGCCCGGAACGCCAAGCGCGTTGAACCGTTGAGATTTCGACACGCTCCATGGCGCCACGTCGGTCGGGCGTCCGTAATTGTTGTACGAGCGCTTCGTGTTGTCGCTGTTCGCGAAGTACGTCGTGCCGATCGAGCGCTGCCAACCGGTTGGTCCTTCGTAGGGAGAGTCAAACGAATGGCCACCCCAAATCACATTGAGATTTTCGACAGCGTTCCCTTCGGCATCAAACGCAATGAGCGGCACACCGCCGGTGTTCCACACGGAACGGCTCGTCCAATCCGTGGTCCAACTCGTGTTCGTAACACTGCGCGGCACAACCCGGCCCGAGGCGGCCCACACCACGAGATCGTTTTCCGTCACGCTATCGCTGCGCACCGCTGTTCCGTCGAAATTGTGCTGCCAGCTTCCGCCGTACGTCCGTGGCGCCACCGCACGATTTATTTTCCCGATGTCCCCACCGTTTTCAAAATAGGAGCCACGCGAATCAAGCAAACTCCAGCTCGTGCTGCCTTCGCCGGTCAAATCCGAAATGTTCGGGTGGTCGAAACTGTAATTCCGGAACGACGCATCGAATGCGGTGGTAGCGCTCCAACTTTGCGTGACTTGAATTTCGGAGCGCTGCACACCGGTGCGATTCCAAATAATCGCGTTCGACGTTCCGTACGAAATCGATGCGTCGTAGTTGATGTCCACGCCCGGAACGCCAAGCGAATTGAAACGCTGCGACTTGGACACGCTCCAAGGCGCCACGGTTGTCGGACGACCGTACTCGTTGTACGCGCGCATCGTGTTGTCAGAGTTTGCAAAGTACGTGGTGCCGATGGTCCGTTGCCATCCGGTCGGTCCTTCGTAGGGCGTCTCAAAACTGTTTCCACCCCAAACACGATCGAGACCCGCCACAGAATTTCCGTTGGCGTCGAGACCAATAATGGGAACCCCGGCAATCGCCCAAGCCGATCGGTTCGTCCAATTCGTTGTCCAACTGGTATTGGTGACGCTGCGCGGCACGACGCGTCCCGACGTTGCCCAAACGACCAGGTCGTTCTCGGTCACGCTATCGCTGCGCACCGAGGTTCCATCAAAATTGCGCTGCCAACTTCCACCGTAAGTGCGCGGGACCACGGCCCGATTAATCTTTCCGATGTCCGGGCCTGACTCATAGTAGGAACCGCGCGAGTCAAGCAAGCTCCAACTCGTGCTACCTTCGCCGGTCAAGTCCGAAATGTTCGGGTTATCGAAACTGAAATTGGTGAACGATGCATCAAATCCGGCGGTGGCGCTCCATGTTTTCGTGAGCTGAATGTCCGAGCGTTGCACGCCGGTCGCTTTCCAAATCGAATTGTTCGACGTCGTGTACGAGATGGAGGCGTCGTAATTAATATCAACACCCGGAATACCGAGCGAATTGAACCGCTGCGATTTCGAAATACTCCATGGCGCCACGTCGGTCGGACGCCCGTAATTGTTGTACGAGCGTTTGGAATTGTCGCTGTTCGCAAAGTACGTGGTGCCGACGCTGCGCTGCCATCCGGTCGGGCCTTCGTAAGGAGCAGCAAAACTGTTGCCGCCCCAAATGGAATCCAAACGGGCCACGGAATTTCCTTCGGCGTTCAAACCAACGATCGAAACGCCAGCGATCGTCCAAGCCGAACGACTGACCCAGTCGGTGGTCCAACTCGTGTTCGTTACGCTGCGCGGCACAACCCGGCCCGACGCGGCCCACACGACGAGATCGTTTTCCGTCACGCTATCGCTGCGCACCGCTGTCCCGTCGAAATTGTGTTGCCAACTTCCGCCGTAGCTGCGAGGCGCAACGGCGCGATTGATTTTGCCAATGTCGGCCCCGGTCGTGAAATACGATCCGCGCGAATCGAGCAAACTCCAGCTCGCGCTGCCTTCGCCGGTCAAATCCGAAATATTCGGATTGTCGAATGAATAATTCGTGAACGAATTCACAAAATTCTGAACAGCGCTCCACGTTTGTGTCACTTGGATTTCCGATCGCTGAACACCGGTCGCTTGCCAGATGGCGCTGTTCGATGTGCCGTAGCTAATGGAAGCGTCGTAGTTAATATCGACACCCGGAATCCCGAGCGCGTTGTAGCGCTGCGATTTTGTAACGCTCCACGGCGCAATATCGGTCGGTCGACCGAACTGGTTGTAGGCGCGTTTCGAATTGTCCGAATTTGCGAAATACGTTGTGCCGATGGAGCGCTGCCATCCCGTTGGGCCGCTGAACGGGTCTTCAAAATTGTTACTGCCCCAAACGCGGTCGAGGCCGGCCACAACATTTCGATCCGCACCGAACGCTGCAATGGAGACGCCCGGAATTTCCCACGTGGAACGTGTTGCGATGTCGGACGTCCAACTCGTGTTTGTGATGGAACGCGGCGTCACGCGACCCGAGGCCGCCCACACCACCGCATCGTTCTCGGTCACGCTATCGCTGCGAACAGCGGTTCCATCGAAATTGCGCTGCCAGCTTCCGCCGTAGCTACGCGGTGCGACCGCACGATTAATTTTTCCAATCTCGCTGCCCGATTCGAAGTAGGACCCGCGCGAATCGAGCAAGCTCCAACTCGTGCTGCCTTCACCGGTCAAATCCGAAATATTCGGATTGTCAAAACTGAAATTGTTGAACGATGCGTTGAAATCAGCCGCCGCGGTCCATGTCTGAGTGATTTGCATGTCCGACCGTTGCACGCCGGTGGCGACCCAGATTGCGTTGTTGTTTGTGCCATAACTAATCGATGCATCGTAATTGATATCAACACCCGGGACACCCAGCGAATTGAACCGCTGGGATTTCGTGATGCTCCATGGCGCCACATCGGTGGGGCGACCGAACTCGTTGTACGAGCGCTTCGAATCGTCCGCGTTCGCAAAATACGTGACGCCGATACTGCGCTGCCAACCGGTTGGGCCTTCAAACGGGCTACCAAAACTGTTGCCACCCCAGATCGCATCAAGCCCCACAACGGAATTTCCGTCGGCGTCCAGGCCAACAAGCGGAACGCCCGCGATCGTCCATGCCGACCGGGCTGAGGAATCGGTGGTCCAGCTCGTGTTCGTAATCGCGCGTGGCGTTACTCGGCCCGAGGCCGCCCACACAACAAGATCGTTCTCGGTCACGCTATCGCTGCGCACCGCGGTTCCGTCAAACGTGCGCTGCCAGCTTCCGCCGTAGCTGCGCGGTGCGACCGCACGATTAATTTTTCCAATGTCGGGACCGCTCGTAAGATACGAACCGCGTGAATCAAGCACGTTCCAGCTCGTGCTGCCTTCGCCGGTTAAGTCGGAGATATTCGGATTGTCAAAAGTGAAATTCGTAAACGACGCATTAAAATCAGCGGCCGCGCTCCATGTTTTTGTCGTTTGAAGTTCGGAACGTTGCACGCCGGTTTGTTGCCAAATCGCGTTGTTGTTTGTGCCGTAGCTGATCGATGCATCGTAATTGATATCAACACCCGGGACACCGAGCGAATTGAACCGCTGGGATTTCGTGACGCTCCATGGTGCCACGTTCGTCGGACGTCCGTACAAATTGTACGCGCGCTTGGAATCATTGGCGTTCGCGAAATACGTGGTGCCGATGGAGCGCTGCCATCCGGTCGGTCCTTCGTACGGAGCATCAAAACTTTGTCCACCCCAAATACGGTCGAGCCCGACAACCGTACGACCATCGCTACCAAACGCCATCAACGGAACATTGTCGATTTGCCAGAACGAACGCGTTTTCCAATCCGTGGTCCAACTTGTGTTGGTCACGCTGCGCGGCGTGACGCGGCCCGATACTTCCCACACCGACAAATCGTTTTCGGTAATGCTGTCGCTGCGCACCGCGGTGCCGTCGAAGCTGCGTTGCCAACTTCCACCGTAACTGCGTGGCGCCACTTCGCGGTTGATCCGGCCGATCTCGCTGCCCGACTCAAAATACGATCCCCGGGAATCCAACAAACTCCAACTCGTGCTGCCCTCGCCCGTGAGCGGAGAGATGGCGGGATTATCGAAATTGAAACTCGTGAACGAATCCACGAAATCCGCCACCGAGCTCCACGTTTGCGTGATTTGCATGTCCGAACGCTGGACGCCGGTGGCTTGCCAGATGACGTTGTTCGATGTTCCGTAGGATATCGATGCATCGTAATTCACATCAACACCCGGGACGCCCAGCGCATTGAAGCGTTGCGACTGCGTGATGCTCCACGGCGCATCGCCGGTTGGGCGACCAAAAAGATTGTACGCGCGTCGCGCGTTATCGCTGCTCGCAAAATATGTTGTACCGATCGACCGTTGCCATCCGGTCGGGCCCTCGTGCGGCGTGGCGAAACTATCGCCGCCCCAAATTTGATCCAGACCGGCGACGGAATTTCCCTGCGCGTCGAGGCCCATCACCGGAACGCCCGCGATGGTCCAGGCCGAATGGCTTGTCCAGTCGGTGGTCCAACTCGTCGTGGTCACGGTGCGCGGACTAATGCGACCCGAGGCGGCCCATACATCGAGATCGTTGTCGGTGACGCTATCGCTGCGCACCGACGTTCCATCAAAACTGCGCTGCCAACTTCCGCCATAGCTGCGCGGGGCAACCGATCGATTAATTTTTCCGATATCGACACCGCTCTCGTAATACGAGCCGCGCGAATCGAGCAAGCTCCAACTCGTGCTGCCTTCACCGGTCAAGCTCGAAATGTTTGGATTGTTGAAATTGTAATTCGTGAACGACGCTTTGAAATCTTGGGCAGCACTCCAGGTCTGCGTGACCTGAATGTCCGAACGTTGAACGCCGGTGGCTTGCCAAATCGCGCTGTTCGATGTGCCGTAGCCAATCGATGCGTCGTAATTGATGTCGACGCCCGGAATTCCAAGCGAATTGAACCGCTGCGACTGCGTGACGCTCCACGGCGCCACGTCGGTGGGCCGGCCGTATTCGTTGTACGCACGCTTCGTGTTGTCGGGGTTCGCGAAGTACGAGGTGCTCACGCTGCGTTGCCATCCCGTCGGTCCTTCAAACGGATCATCGAAACTGTTGCCGCCCCAAATACGGTCCAATCCCGCCACGGAATTCCCCTGGGCATCCAGTCCCACGATAGGAACGCCAGCCACGCTCCAAACCGAACGGGCTGTCCAATCCGTTGTCCAGCTTGTGTTCGTGACGCTGCGAGGGGTCACGCGGCCGGAAGCGGCCCATACGACAAGATCATTTTCGGTCACGCTATCGCTGCGCACCGATGTCCCATCGAAATTGCGCTGCCAACTTCCGCCGTAACTGCGCGGTGCCACCGCGCGATTTATTTTCCCGATGTCGGGGCCGCTCGTGAAATACGAGCCGCGCGAATCAAGCACGCTCCAGCTTGTGCTGCCTTCGCCGGTGAGTGCCGAGATATTCGGATTATCGAAGCTGAACGACGCGAACGAATCGACGAAGTTTTCGGTCGCGCTCCACGTTTTCGTGATTTGCTCATCGGAACGCTGCGTGCCGGTCTTTTGCCAGATTGTGTTGTTGGATGTCGCGTAGCTGATCGACGCGTCGTAATTGATGTCGACACCAATCACACCGAGCGAATTGAATCGCTGCGACTGCGTGATGCTCCACGGCGCGTCGCCGGTGGGGCGACCGTACAAATTGTAAGCGCGCTTCGAATTGTCCGCGTTCGCAAAATACGTGGAGCCAATCGAACGCTGCCACCCTGTCGGTCCGACGTACGGCGTATCAAAACTATGACCGCCCCAAATCGCTGTGAGGCCCGCCACTTGGCTACCGTTCGCATCAAGACCCAACACCGTCACGCCGGGAATCGTCCACGCGGACCGCGATGCCCAGTCGGTCGTCCAGCTCGTGTTCGTGACCGTGCGCGGTGTCACTTTTCCGGACGCGGCCCAAACAGCAACGTCGTTTTCGGTGACATTATCGCTGCGCACGGCCGTGCCATCAAAATTGTGCTGCCAGCTTCCTCCGTACGTGCGCGGCGCCGCATCGCGGTTGATGCGACCAATGTTGGTACCACTGGTGTAGTAAGAACCTCGCGAATCAAGCAAGCTCCAACTCGTGCTGCCTTCCCCCGTCAACGCGGAGATGTTGGGATTGTCAAAACTAAAATTCGTGAACGAGTTCGCGAAGTCCGCGTCGGCGCTCCACGACCGCGTGACTTGTTCATCGGACCGCTGCGCGCCTGTCTCTCGCCAAATAAGGTCGTTCGTGCTGCCGTAGCTGATTGATGCGTCGTAATTGATGTCGACACCCGGAATTCCGAGCGCGTTGAAGCGCTGCGATTTCGTGACGCTCCAGGGCGCTTGACCCACGACGCGGCCCGATTCGTCGTACACGCGGCGCGAATTGTTATCCGAACGGTAATAGGTTGTTCCAATCGAACGCTGCCAACCGGTAGCGGATAAACCCGGATTGTCGAACGTACCGATGTAATCCTGGAACCGGAAACTCGGATTGTTTTGTGCCAATTGCACCGTGTAACTTGTGGCCACCGATTGCGCGGTCTTTGCTTGGCCCGAGTTCAACCAAATTGTTTCGTCGTTCACGGTGTTAATTTCGGTGCGCGTGAAATTTGAGATGCCGTCGTACGACAACGCCATGTTCACAAACGGATCCGACACGTTCGGCGATGCCGCGAACGGCGCGACACCCGTAAGCCGACCGAACCGGTCGTACGACTGCGAATAATCGACGGCCGTGTGCGAAATATTCCATTCGCCGGTCAACGGATTCACGTACGGATTCGTGAAGCCGTAGCGGTTGCTGTCGTTCTCGTCGGTGCTAAAACCATAGTTGTCGACACGGCTGAGTCGCGTTTGTTGGGACCGTGTGATCATGAAGTCTTGATGCACGGTGGCGCCATTGAACGCAAACAACCCGTCGAAACTCCACGATGTTCCATTGCCTTCGGTTTTCACGTGCTGCACGTTGCCGTTGATCAGCATATCGGCTTCGTTGACGAGCCGGCCGTATCGGTTGTACGCGTTCGTCACCACCATCGTTTGGCGGCTCTTCGTGCCGTCGCGGTTCTCGGCCGGGTTTTCGAACGTGCCCGCGCCGGAAAGCGTTGTCGAGCGAATTGGGCCCACGCGTGCGGGTGGTATTTCCGATGGAACAACGTTCGACAGTTCGGCGGACCAGGTATTCAGACGAGTCGAGTCGTCGCTCCACGAATTCGTGGTCGATCGCCACAAGCGTGCTTGGTTCGCGCGCACGACAAATTCTTGATCGGTGCGACCGCTGCTGGCGTTCCCAAATTGATCGCTGCTCGAGAAATTTGACGTGCCGCTCGCTGACACAAGCCGGGTCGTGAGCGGACTGTTCACGTACGTGATCACCGAATGTGACACGTTGCGGCTTCCATCGATCGACAGCGTGCGCTGATCGGTGGCCACTTCTTTCAGACGCGCCACACCCACGCGCAATTCGGGAGCGATTGAGCCCGGGCTCACATTGATGATTTCGTAATTCTGATCGATGCGACCTTCGGTGAGATCGTAGGCCTGGCCGTTTAACGGCGAACGACCGGAGTTCGAATAGAAGTGACCGGTGCCATGCGCGTCAGTGAGCACACCGTTCAAATCATAGACGTAACGCGTCGCGAGCCATTGATGGTTGAGCGATGTGTCGATCGAGGTGGATTCGGATTCGGTGTCCGTAAACATACGGCGCGTAAGAATATTTGGCCGAACGGGTCCCGCCAGTTCCCACGTGCTGTAGGTCTCAACGGTGTTGAACCACGAATTGTCGAGCGGCTGCGTTGTGTCGACGATCCATTGTCCGGATGGAACATCGTGATCGTACGCAAAGCGATTTGTGCGACCGCGGATGACGCCTTGATCCCGCACCGTATAAATATTCCCTTGGCTGTCGGTGAAATTTTTAACCGTATAAATGCTGTTTTGAATGGCTCGGTTCATGAGGCCGTCGGTCGAATAATTTTCCGACGCATTGCGCGATTCGAGCAGCACACCGTCGGCGGTGTAATCGTTGCGAACGTAACTTTCGATATGCGCATAAATCGGATCGGGTCCGATCGCCGCGCCGTACAGCGTCGCGCCGGCCGAAATATCCCAATCACCGCCGGGCAACGACGGCGAGAAATTCGGACTCAATTCCACTTCGCCGCGCTGTTGTTTGGATTCCAACAAACGCGCCTGTCCGCCAAGCGCGGCGTAGTGCTGCCAAATGGTTCCGTACGGTGGGTACCCCGGTGCCGCACCGACGCGAAATCCTTCGGTGTCGTTCCACGTGGCCCAGCGACCGGCTCCTGTTGCTCCTATTAATTGGCCGCCGCCGAGGCGAGCGCTCTCATCGTAAATATTGTGCACCGTTGTGCGCGTGATGTTAAACGATCCGTCCACACCTTCGGTTCGGCTGATGTTCGTGCTGTCTTCAAGTCGCGCTTGTCCGGCGACAAACCGGAATGTTTGACGCAGGCCCAGCTGCCCGGCGAGCGTTGAAACACTGGCGCCGTTGGCTTCAATAATGCCGATGCGCTGATTCAAATCGCTGAGGCCGCTCGGCAAATCCCCGTCGATGTCCAAGAACGCGACCGCCTTTTCGTTTGTTACATCGTACGGCGTCGCTTCGTTCACAAATTTTGTGCGCAACGCGCCCGACAAGGTGGTCGCGCCTTCTTGATCAACCGACCACGAAGCTCCGTAACCGATCGCCGGGCCGCCCACATGATCTTTGTCCAGCCGACCGTTTCGTTCGTTGTAGAAATATTTCACGGTGTTCAGCGAATGACTCGGGCTACCATCGGCCGCCGTGCTATCGGACACTGTTGTTTGCGAACCGAGCCGCGCTTGTTGGCCGCGCACGACGCGGAATTTTTGTTCGATGGATCCCACGGTAATCGAGCCCGCGCCATCTTGCGAACCGAATGTGCCATGACCGTACGCGCCGAGCATGAGCGGTCCGTTGTTTGTGGCGCCGTAAACAGCAGAAGAGTTAAGCGCGTTTTCCCACGCGGTGGTCGGATCGGAATCGCGCGGCGACACGGGGCGCGTGCGGCCGTATTTGTAATCGACGATCATTTGCTGCCAACTCGTACTTAAATCTTTCGATTGCGTGCTCGAATCGGTTACGGTCTGCAGCAGCTTCTGTTGGTTGTAAATGATCTTGTACGTCTGCGCCGTGTGCTGAACGCCTTCGTCCCACCAATCAGACTTTTGCGCAGCGAGAGTTTGCCAGGTCGAGGTGTTCGCATTCACGTTTACGTTGTTCGCGGTCGTGAACGGATCCAACAGAGCCGTGTTGCTTCCCGAATGCGTTACCGAATCCACCGTGCCCGACGCGGAAACAAGACGCAACGTGCGCGCGTCGTAATCGGTCGTGTTCACGGAGCGCGCGTGCGAATAAGACAAATCGCGGCCCACGGTATCCGTAACGTTGACGGTTTCAACAACCCGCGCGATGCCAACCGGTTGCTCGCCGTTTTTATCCGTCGGCCCAAAATCGTAAACGCGGAAATGTTGTTCAAGCGCGCCACTCGTTGTGTCCCAAATTTCGTTTTGATGGTTCGCGATCGTGTTTTCCCATGTTCGGCCTTCGTCGTCACGGCCCGAATGGCTCACGAATCCGCCAGTGCCGACCGCACCGCGCAATTTTGCGGTCAGATTATCCCACGTGTAATTCACTACGAGATTCTGCTTGTTGTACGAACCGTCCATTCCGTAGCTGACCGAGTTTGTATCGGTCTCAGCGCGGCGCACCACGTTGTTCGGACCGAACAACTGATAAATTTCGTGTGTGTCGAACACGGTCTTTTCGAGCTCTTGTGAAGTGTCGATGGTGCCGGCCGAGGCGTCGTAATCGTAACGGAACGTTTTTCCCGTGATAAAGCCATCGGTGCGCACCATGCGGCCCTCGAACGGGACACGCAAATATTCGGCTTTCTGCCAGGAGTGCGTCACAATCTCATCGTTGCTGAAATTGTTGTTCGCCGATTGCGACAGCGTGATCACGCCGTCCGCGTCGTAGAACGTTTCCGAATAATTTTCGGAATGTGCGTGCAAAGCACCCACGGTTTGATTGAAGAGCGGCGCCGACACGTCCACCCACTCCAGCGTGTCACCGTCGTTGTCCGAATCGTTCGTGTCGCGCGTGAGGTTCGGTGCCAGGCGAAGGAGACCCACATTCTGCTGACTGTGCACCACGCGCGCTTGGCCAATCACGATATTGAAGTCGGTCCAGATCCCGCCGCGCGTGGCGTTGCCCAAGCCGTTGGCGATCGCTGGGTCCGCATCGTACGTCACCCATGTTCCGGTGCCCGCGGTCTCGCGGCCGTTTGCCGACAACGCGAGCTGACCGATCGCGTTGTACGCGTTCGTCACTTTGGTTTTTTGGATTTGAACCGAACCGTCCGATCCATCAATACGGTTCACGCTGTTCGTTTCGATGGCGCGCGCTTGGCCGTTCACAACCGTGAACGTCTGACGTGAACCGTAACTTCCAACAATTCCTTCGGCCGCATTAAATTGCGGTGCGCCGCTCGCGTCGGCCACGAACGCCAAAACCTTTTCATCGGTGACATCGAACGGTGTAATTTCGCTCGCGAGTTTCGTTCCGATCGCGCCGCCCGAGGTAATGTTTCCATCGCCATCAATCGCAAAGTTCGCGCCGAAGCCTTCGGCCGGAAGATTCGCGTCCAAACGCCCCCGGTTGTCGTAATGAAATTTGACCAGCGACAGTTGGTGCGACACGCCGCCATCCGACCCCGACGAATCCGAAACGCTGAGCGACTCGCTCACCTGGGCGCGCTGGCCGCGCGTCACGGTGTAGCGTTGCTCGGTCGCCGTCACGGTCAAATTGCCGTTGCCGTCGTCTTGAATCGAACTACCAACGCCGTACGCGCCCAACAACAGCGCGCCATCGTTCGTCGCGCCGTATATTAAGGAAGAAGTGAGCGGCGTTCCGGTCGGTAAGCGGTGACGTCCGTACTTGTACGTCACCGTGTTGTCCGAAATTGTTTGCGAACCATCGCGGCTCGTCGTGAGACTGTTCGATGTTTGCGTCTCGACCTTCAGCGAATTGAAGGTTTTGGCCGGATCCACGTAGGCGGTGTGGTTGGTGCCGTTCGTGGTATCCCACCAGCCTTGATAGGTTGCTTGGTCCGCCACCATAAGATTGCCGAGCGTGCGAATGTCGGACTCGGTCATGAATTGCAGCGCCGCCAAATCGAGCGCCAAGCTTGCCGGCGCGTTCAAATCGTTGGCGTTGTGGCCGCTGTGCGACAACGTGGTGCCAACGGATTCGGTTTTTTCGTAAGTGTTGCTGCCATCCACGTTGTCATCAATTTGTCCGTTGCCGTTCAAATCGGCTTGAAGCACGAGGCCAAACGGAACAAAACGCTGATCGGTCGGCCAATTGTCGGGCCGTTTCGCCGGCGCGAACGCTTGATACGTGATGTTTTCGTTGTGCGTGTACGAAAAATCGCGACCCACCGTGTTGCTGATCGATTGCGAACGGTCTTGTCGCGCGATACCAACGTCGTTGTGCGGACCAAATTTCGTCACGCGGAAATGATTGTCGACGGTGCCGATCGTTGTGTCCCACACTTGTTCGGGATTCGATTGCAACGTCGCGCGCCACGACGCTTCAATGTCGCCCGGAATTTCCACATCGCGACCGGAATGAGTGACGAACGAACCGTGTCCGTGCGCGGTGTCGAGCACCGCACGATCGTCGTACGTGTAATCGGTAATCACGTTCTGCCGGTTGTAGCTACCGGCCAAATCGTAATTGCGCGAATCGGTGCTCACGTGCGTTCGGCGTGTGACGGTGATCGGCCACTGCACGGCGGCCAGCTGCTCGTACGTTTCGATTGTGTTGAAATATGTGAGCCCAATGGCCGCCGACAAATCAATGGTGCCGGCCGGCGAATTGTAATCGTATTGCGATGTGCGGCCATCGATGTGGCCCGTCGTGCGCACCCAACGACCGTCGCTCAATTGCACACGGTCGTACCGCGCGATCTGAAACGAGTGCGACAGGAAGCCTTCGTTGTTGAATACATCGCTCGCATTTTGGTTCCACAGAATTGCGCCGTTCGTGTCGTAGCGAATTTCCGTGTAATTTTCTTGGTGCGCGTAGATCGCGCCGGCCGGTTGATTGTAAAGCGGGGCCGGAATATTTACCCAGATTCCGTTTTGGTCGCGCACAATGCCCGGCGTTTGCGGCGCAATGCCGCGGTACTGGGCGGATCTGACCAGGCGGTTTTGTCCGGCGATGAAATCGTAGTCCTGTGCGATGCCGCCGGTCGTGATATTTCCGTCGCCGTCATCGGCGCTCCACGATCCGCGGCCAACGCCGTCTTTGAGCCGACCGATGAACCGATTGTTCGCCGGCTCGTGCGTGAGCTCATAGACATTGTCGACGTCGAGCGTCTGTTCGAAAATGGATCCGTCTATATTGTCCGTGTGACTGACCGAATGCGTGGTGCGCACTTTCGCTTGGCCGTTCAGCACCACAAACGTTTGATAGTTGTCGGGCGTTTTTACGGGATCGACGTAACCGTTCGTATCGAAATCACCGGAGGTCGTAATATTTCCTTCGGCATCGATGGACCACGACGCGGTTTTACCGCTCGTCTGAGACGCGTCAACTCGACCGTCGCGCGTGTAACCGGTTTTTGTGTACGACGCTTGATGCGACACCGATCCATCGGCGGACGCGGGGTCCGACGCCGAAAAACTCTCGCTGACCCGCGCTTGACCGTTGACCGCGGTAAAAATCTGTTTGTTCGTTGTGAGCGTGTAATTGCCGTTGCCGTCATCGTTCACTTGCGATCCGTTTGCGATCGCGGACACGAGCCGATTCCGACGATCGTAAACATTGTCGGTGTGCGTGGAACCGATCGACAAACCGCCATCGATCGCGAACGTGGTTGAATCGGTGTCGGAACTCATCACGCGCGCCTGCTGACCGCGCAAGATCGCGTACGTCGAATGGGTGGTTGCGGTCGTCGAGTCCCACCACGGATTGATCGGATTTGGATTAAGATGCCCATCGTGCGTGGCCGCAATCGATCCGAGCAATGCCAAAAACGCGGCGCGCGCATCCGCGGTTTTGGTTTTCCAGTTCGTCGGCAACACGCGCGGAGAATTGCTGTCCGATGAGTCCGCGTCAAACAAGAATTGAATATCGGAACCCGAATGGCTTGTCTGTGTGCTGTCACCGCTCGCACCGATCAGTTTTCCGTACGGCGTGTAGGTGTTAAATTGATCGGACACCGATTGACTGAACGCGCCTTCGCGTGTGACGTTTGTTGATTCGTTGCGCACGTGACGGAGTTTCGCGAGCGTGCCGAAGAACACCACGTAGTCTTGTGAAATGGTTCCAACCGATGTGTCGTACCACGCGTGTTCATCGAGCGAAGAAGAGTTGTCGGCACCACGAAAGGGGATCGTGCCATCCCCCCCCGAATGCGCTTCCAAAATTTCACCGTCGCCGTGCGCGCTGTCCAACACGATGCGCAGACCGTCCAAACGATAATTGTTCGTGACACGGAGCACCTGTTGGTTGTACGACGAATCGCGACCAACGGTTTCGCTCTTCGTGGTGTTCGCTGCTTGCTTGGCGATGTTCACCGTGTAAGGCCCAACAACGAGCGGAATGATTGTGTATGTCTGGTCGATGAGACTGTGCGTGGTGTCCCACCAATCGGCGCTGTTCACATTTTCCCAATCCGCTTCGGGCGTATCGTTGCCCGCGTGCGAAATCCCGGTGCCCACACCGTGAGCAGAAATTACTTGTCCCATTGTCGGACTGCCGTTCACGGTGTCGTAGGTATACGTGGTTTGAATGTCTTGGTGGCTGTACGCACTGTCCATGCTGGACTGATCGGACACCGCGTGCACGCCGGTGCGGCGCGTGATGTCGAACGACCACGGACCAAACACCACGCCAAACTGGCTGTATGTTTCGTCGCTCACGCTGCGCACACGCTCGACGGCCACCGACAGGTCCGCGCCGCCGTACGCGTCGTAGTCGTAACGTTTCACATCGGAAGTGATCGTGCCGGCCGTGCGATGGTTGTTCGCGTCAAATTGATAGGTGGACTCGGTGTTCGATACGCTGAGCAATCCGTCGGCGCTGTAATTTTCGGAAAGCGTCGCAGCCCGAACCAGTGTTCCGTTGGCGTTGTATGTGTTTCGAACACTCGCATTTGTGTGCGCAAACAAAGGTCCGGCCGAGGTGCGGAACGAGTCGGACGCGGTGAGACGCGCTTGGCCGGTAATCACGTCGAATTCTTGGCGCACGAGCCCGGCCGTGATGTTGCCGAGCGGATCGGTGGTCGTCCACGTTCCTTCGCCACGCTGCGTCTTGAGGCGACCCGAATCCAGACGGTATTCCGTAAACGTCGAAAGATTTTGGCTTGTCTCGGATCCATCAATATTGGAGGTCACCGTGTTCGTGTTCGCGAGAACTTGGCGCGCCTGCCCGAACATCACAGCGAATGTGTTCAGGCCGCCGGCCACTGCGATTTCGGCGCTCGGGCGCCCCGCCACCACCGTGAGATTGTTGATGAGACCGGATTGCGTGATGTTTCCTTCCGAATCGAACGCAATCGATGCGTTCATGCCCGTGGCGCCTTCCAATTTTCCGGTCATTCCATTGTTCGTGTAACTTGTGACCGAGATCGAACGACTGGGGCTTCCGTCGACGGCCGTCGAATCGGAAATCGATGTTGATTTGAGCAACCGCGCTTGGTTGTTGATTACCTCGTAGTCAAGGAAGTTGCCGGTGCCCGCGGTCGGATCGCCGAACGTCGTTGTGAGACTTTGATCGTCGCTCACAAACGAACCGCGACCCATCGAACCGGTCAAGTGCCCAAATCGATCAAACGTGAATGTGGTAATCGTCTGCTGACGTTGCGTGCCGCCATCCAAACTGAAAGTTTGGCTCGCCGCAACCGACTTCACCATGCGCGCTTGACCCAAAATGATTTCGAATGTTTGCTGCGTGCCGGCGGTCACGATTTCCTGTCCGTTCGCGCTCAGCACACCGGAATAGGTTTTGTTTCCCCATCCGTCATCAGCGAGCGAAGCGGATTCGCCCAAGGTTTGATCGGCTCCGTCCGTCAATACGAGCTGCGCGTCACTGTTGTAAGCGTTGTGCGTGTGCGTGACCGATTGCGTGGTCGTGCCGTCGCGAACGGTGGTGCTTGCAATCGACCAATTGTCGACTTGTCTCGCTTGGCCGCGGATCACCGCGAACGCCGTCCGCGTGGTTCCGTTCGTTTCGTCCCAAGCGGAGCCGTCGGCTTCGAAACCCGAGTGCGAAACGAACGTGCCATTGCTGTTGGCGCCGAGCAACTGACCGTAGCGGTTGTACGCGAACGTTTGTTCGCCATTTTGCTCGTTGCGCGAACCGTCGGCACCAACCGTCGTGGAATGGGTAACGGTGAGGCCCGCGCGACTCTGGCCATTAATAATTAAGTTGCGTGAATCGGATTCGCTGGTGGTGGTATCCCACGCGAGACCGCTCGCGTTAAATCCGCTGTGACTCGCTGAATTCGTGTGGGTGTACGCTTCAATGAGCCGCGCATTTTTGTCGTAGATATTGAAGTTCGTTGAAACCAGATCGCTCACCGCGCCATCGGCGCCGGTCGTGGTCGTCGTCGCCACCGACGATGTGAGACGCGATTGTCCGGACACAACCGAATAGGTTTGCGTGTTAACCGATTCGCTAATGGACGTCGCAAAATTCGACTGCGTGCTGTCCGCGTATTCGTACGACCGCGTTTGCGACGCGACCGCGGTTGTGCCGACGTCGCCCACCACACCGAGCACCATTCCGATGCCGTCCAACATTTTCACCGTACGGCCGTTGCCCTGGTAAACGATGCGCGACACGCCGTCACCGTAGAGAGTCGTTTGCACGTACGGTGAAATCAATTCTTGCGTGAGCCGGCCGTTCCAATCGTAGGTGTTTGCGACCATTTCGGTATCCGTGACGGAGCGGCTTTGCCCGGCGATCACCCCGTAGGACTGCTCGGAAAATTGCACGCTGTGCGACGTGGCCTCATCGGGTCGCGACGCGTCCGAATAATCGTAACGATCCGTGACCACCGAAATGACATTGTCGCTCGGCTCACTCGCGGTAGCGTCGCTCACACGCATCAGACGCGCTTGGCCGTCGTAACCAAACTTCGACGGACCGTACACGATGTGCGTCACCACATGACCGTTCGGCGACGTCACTGTCGACTGATTATCGTATCCAAACGTTTCGTTCTGCTGCGTATCAATGCGCGCTTGATTGTTGATCACACGGTACGTCTGCACCGTTTGCGTTACCGAACGGCCGGTTTGGATCAATTGACGCATTCCCGACGAATCATCGAAGGCCCAATCGAATCCTTGCGTTTCACTGCGAATGTCGGAACGGCCCCGCCAGTCGGTCACGCTCTGCAACAGGCCCAGGGTGTCGTAGTTGTACACGAGAGACACCGGCAATTGATGCGACGTTGTGTGCCCTTCGGGATCGCGCGAAAAAACTTCCGTCGATTGCGTGGCCAATTTTGCTTGGTCGCGGATCACTTTAAAACTTTGCTTCACGATCGATTCGGTCTGGTTACCGTACGGATCGTTTGTCGTCGTGTTTGTGGTCCCGAGCGCGCCCAGCAAAATTCCGCGCTTCGAATACGTGTTCTCGAGCCGTGAATTCTGATCGGATACAGAGCCGTCGGGCAACGTCGTGCGCGCCTTTGTTGTGGATTCGAGCAAACGCGCCTGTTCTTCGATCACGGTGAATTTCTGACGCACCACGCTCTCGGTGACACTCAACGCATCGTTCAGCATCACGCCTTTGTTGTAACCATAATCAAAACTGTATTGATGAAGCAGAACCGTGTCCGAACCCGCTTCGTCCGTCACGCTTTGCAACCGACCGTTTGCGTCGTAACGGTTCACCTGGGTGTAGGGATCCGTCACCGACAACAAACGTTGATCAATATCGTACGACTCGGCACGCGTGGTTTGTTTCACAATGCGCGCTTGGCCCGCCACCATTTCGTAGGTGCGATCGGCGATTGAGAATGTGGAATTGCCGAACCCGTCGCGCGATTCGGTGACCGCGTGTCCGGTCGCGCTCAACTGACGGCCGTCCGAACCGTCAAAAATATTGCGCGTGTCTTCGTCGACGATGGACGACGATCCGTCCAAATTCGTCGTGTCAACATGGCGGTGCGACACAAGAATCTTTGATTGGTTGTTGATGATGACGTGCGTGTTCCGGATTGTGCCAATCGAAATATCGCCGTTGCCCGCTTGACCCGCGAACGAACCCGAGCTCCAGGCATTGATCAGTCGGTCGTCCACCGGATCGTATTGGAACGACGACGCGAGCACCTGCATTTGATTGTCGCGGCCGTTCGTTTGCTCGAATTCAACCAGCGTGCGCGTGGTGGGCGTCGCTCCAAAACCCGCAAGCACCACATCGATTTCAAATTTGTCGGCAGCCGTTTGGGCGAGCTTGATCGAATCCCCGTTCGCCGAGGTGAACGTGAGCGTAGCGTCATCAAACGTACCGAACGATTCGATGCGGTCAAAATCTTGCGTGTTCGGGTTCCACACGACATACCCCACATGCGCGCTGTTTCCACCGAGCCGCTGCAAAATGAAATTCACGCCGGTTGCGTCCAAGTAGCCAATCGTTTCGATGCCGCCGCTCGCGTTGTGCGAAATCGCCAACTCGTGCAGCCCGTCGCGGAAACGCACGTTGTCGTGATACACATCGAGCGCATTTTCACCCGCGAGTTGATACGTGTTTGTGAGAACGTCGGGCCGTTCAATGTTTAAGCGCGGATTAATCACCGTGCCATTGTTTGTGACCCCCGTCAGCATGAACGTGATATCCGAGTTCGTGACGCTGAGCGTGATCACGCCGTTCGCATCGATCTGTGAATCCAGCGCGAACACGGCCGTCGTGCCGCCCGTGCGCAGAAATTTCAGGTACCAGCTGCCGTCTTGTTGATAAACAATGTAGCTATCACCGTTCACTTGATCGTTGAAATCACCGCCGATGAACTGCGACGACGAATTCCAATAAACGGTACCGCGGAGTCCTTGCGGCAAATTGTTGAGATCCAACTGCGATGATTTTTCGCCGGTCGTCGATTCGGTCAGTCGGTTTGAGACCGTAATCTTCAGACGGCCGTGAGGCGCGTCGTATTTTTGAACGATTGATCCAACACCCGTGAGCTCGTATTGGCCGTTGTTCAACACGTAGCTGCGGAAGGTTCCCCCACCAACCGCTGAATTTTGTGTTTCGAGTTTCCATCCGGGCGTGTACGCGAACGCGAGCGTCGTGTCGTCCATGTTTTTCGAATTGTCGGTGCCGATCGTGGTGCTCGTCGTGTGCGACGCCGTGCGTTTCAGTTGGCCGAACGACGTTAACACCATCGTGTCGGTCGTGTCGCTCACCGTGATGTTGCCGGAACCATCGTTCGACCCGCTGTGCGAGCTCGACGAGCCTCCCGTGAGTTTTCCGGTGAGTGCGTTGTGCGTGTTCGATGTTACCGATCGCGAACTCGAGGTCGAACGATCTTTGTTGCGCGCTTCGGTGAGCGTTACCACATCGCTCACTTTCACTTGACCAAATTTCGTGAGCGCATCCAGGTTGTAGCTTTGGTCGATGTTCGAGCTGGTGGTGTTATCAAAACCGTCGTCGCCTTGACCAAAACCGGTCGCGTGCACGTAAACCAATTTCCCGCCCGCATCGTACCGTTGCTCAACATTTAATTCCTGCACGCTGCGCGACAAGTCCACGTCCCGCTTCGGATCCGTGAAGGATCCGTCAAATTGCGCAATGTTCGAAAAATCGGGAAGTGTGGCCGTGAACGATCGGTTGTGCGACAAAACGAGAAGGGCTCGACCATTTTGAATCACGAAATCTTGAACCACCTGCCCGCCCGAGAAATTGTTGAAGCCATCGGTCGAGAGCGAACGCCCGCTGCCGGTCGTCGCCACCAGTCGGCCCAGTTTGTCGTACGTGTTCGTCACCGACGTCTCGGACCAACCCCAGGTGTCGTCGGAGTTTTTGGCACCCACCCAACTCGATCCGTTCCAGCGCACAAAATTGTTCATTGTGATCGTCGTGTTCAAATCATCGCCGATCGTTGACACGTTAAAACTTTGTGTGCGCGATGAGGTCAGCAGCGCCCGCCCCAACCGCACAATCGTTTCGTGATCGAACGTTTGCGTAACGATGGCCTTTGTTAAATTTCCAAATCCATCGTCCGCCAACGTGGTGCCAAAGCCCACGGCGTTCTTCAGTCGGCCCGAATCGTAATAATCGTAATCCACTTCGAGATGTTCGCGGTTCCAACTGTCATCAACATTTTTCGCGGGGGCGTTGAACGAACCGGTTGCTTCGAATTCGCCGGTGGTTTGGTTTTGAATCCAATTTGCGGTGAACGAATCAGTTACGTTCTTGCTGATTTTCGTCTCGCCGCTCAGAATCACATAGGTTTGGGTGATTGTGGCCGCCGTGTAACCAGCAAATCCGTCGAAGTTAACCGACGTTCCAACGCCCTGTGCCGCGTTTAATTTCCCGCCAACCGAATACGCATAATTGAGCGTCAGTTGTTGGCGGCTCCAGGTGCCGTCCGCAAGCGCGATCGGTCCCGTGAGTCCGGGCGCGGGGTTTACCGCGTAACTTCCGCCGCCGTTCGCGTCGGACGAAAACGTTTGCGAAAGGTTCGATTTGATTTTCGTGAGTCCCAAACGACTTTGAATCTCTTCATCAAAATCCTGCACCGAGATTGAGAGCGAATAACGGTTGTATCCGTCGTTCGAGAGCGAACGCCCGACCGCGATCGAGTCAACGAGAATGCCGTTGCGGGTTTGCGCGCGCGCAACGGTCAACACACCGTTTTGAACCGTGGTGGTATCACCGGTGTAGAGACTTGCCTGCACGTTGTTGCTTTCGCTCACGCTGCCATCCAAATTGCGCGTGACCGAATGCGTGGTCACTTGCAGAACTTTTGACAGGCCGGCCACAAGCCGTGGGTCTTCAAAAATTTGCACAAAGTCGCTTTCGGTTGTGTCACCAATACCATCGTCTTGCAGCGAGTTTCCGTTCGCCGAAATATTCGTGAGCTGTCCGAGCGCGTTGTAGCTGCGGTCCGTGATTGTGTGATTGCGCGAGAAACTTCCATCGGCATTTTTGAGCGGCACCGTGGCGCTGCCGTTACCGGAACGGTCGGACGTGAAACTATCGACGATGCTGCGCACCACACGCGCTTGACCAATGAGAATCACATAATCATCGACACCGCTGTTCGCGGTGAAGTGGTCGCTTCCGTCGTTCGACAAACCCTTGCTCGTTCCGGTCGCTTGATTTAATCGACCGTTCGTGTCGTAGCCGTACAACACAGTGGACGTGTTCGACACCCACGCATCGTCGGTGCCCGGCACCGGATCAGCGGCGCTGCCTTCGCCTTTTGCATTCGAGGTGAACGACTCGGTTACGTTCTTTTGCAAACGCGCTTGTCCGTTCACAACGGTGTAGCTTTGGTTGATGAAGGAGGCCTGATAATTGCCGGTGCCATCCGCGCGCGAGCCGTCGTTGGTTAATCCTTTTCCAACACCCGCCGCACCGGTCACAAGACCGTTCGCATCGTACGTGTAAGTGACCGTCAGATCTTGCCGTGTCCAGGAGCGATCAATATTTTGTGCGGGCGAACCGAAGCTGCCGTTCATACGCGCGTCCGATGTGTACGTGCGACTGTGCGTGCGCGTGAGTTTCGCTTGGTTGTTGATCACCGTGTATTCTTGTTCGGAACCCGCTTCCAAAATATCGCCGAGCGAATCTCCGGCCACAAGACGTAATTTACCGGACGCGGTCCAATTGTTGTTTCCGTCGTTCGCAAGCGATGCGGAACGTCCGTTCACCGCCGCCAAGCGGCCGCCGGCCGTGTATTCGTTTTCGGTAACCGACGTTTGAAACGTGAAACTTCCGTCCGCGTTTGTAACGGCTGGTGCGCCGGTCAAAATCGCTTCGAACGTGCCGTCACCGTTTGCGTTTGACGTAAAAGATTTCGTCGTGGTCGTCGCAAGTTTCGCTTGGCCGAGCACATTGATGTAAGCCTGCGCAATGAGACCTTTGACGTAATTGCCGTAACCGTCGTTCGAAAGACTCCAACCGTTTCCGACGGCCGGATTGTTTTTTGCGAGTCGGAACGTGGCATCGTACGCGTAAACGACCGTCATGTTCTGCTGAACCGTGGATCCGTCGCGGTTTGTCGTGAGCGAGTTGCTCACGGTTTGGCCCACTTTCAATTGGCCGAGTTCGTCGATTGCACTCTGCAAATACGTCGTGGTTGTTGTTCCGTTCGTGCGGTTTCCGAAATCATCGAAGTTTTCCGAGACGCCGTCGGCGGTCGCGCCGTTCAATTTTCCTTTTTCGCGGTCGTATGAATAACGCACCGTATTTTCTTGGCGCACGCCGGTAAGATCGGGATTCAAAACCGGTCGCGCGTAACTTCCTTCGCCATTTTTGTTTGAGCTAAAGCTGCGCGTGACCGTCGTCGCGACTTTCTGAAGTCCCAAACGCGTTAGCAGATCGAGATCGTAGGTTTGAACAACCGTGTTCGCGTTGTAATTGAATCCATCAAACGATAAACCGATGCCGTCGCCACGCATGGAAGTGAGACGACCAAACCCGTTGTAAGTTGAATACGTGTGATTGATCGAACGCGTCCAGTTACCGTCGGTTTGCCCATGAGGGTCGTCGTACGAAGCGAGATCAGAAAGCGCACTCGACCAACTGGTGTTGATGCTTTCGACAACTTTCGCGCCGCCGCGAATGATTTGATAAATCTGACTCAATGTGGACGCTGTGTAGTTCAGCGTGCCGTCAAACGAAAATGACGTGCCGGACCCGGTGGCGCCGATCAGCTCTCCGAGGTCGTTGTAATCGAACAACGTATCGTTGCTCGAGCGCACCCACGAGCCGTCGATGTTTGTGATAGACGCATCGTCGTACGAACCATCGCCGTTCGCGTTTGACGTCCACGAAAGCTGATTCGACTGAGCCACGACCGCTTGGCCATTAATAATGCGGTAAGTTTGGGTGACGCGGCCGGCCGTGTATCCTTTGAACCCGTCGAATGCGAGCGACGTGCCAGCGCCGCGCGCCGAGAGTAGGACGCCGTTCTCATCATAATAATAGGATACGGATACGGATTGGCTGTTCGTGCTGTCGTCGTGGTTCGTTGTTTTCGAACTGGTTGCGTTCACTGTCAGCTTCGCTTGCCCCGCGATCAGCGCGAACGTTTGAGCCATTGTGCCGAGCGTGATGTTGCCGTAACCATCGTCGCCGCGGTTTGTGCCAACGCCCGCCGCGGACTTCAGCAAACCGGTTGTGAGATCGTAAGTGTTGGTTACGACCAGATTCTGCGAGGAATTCGATCCGTCCAAATTGGCCGTGACCGAATTGGTCGTGTTCGTAAGAACTTTCGCCTGCCCATTGATCACAACATAGGTTTGAAGCGTGGTGCCGTTTGTTACGTTTCCGAACTGGTCCTGCGACAAAAACGTTCCTTCGCCCGACGCGCCGGTGAGGCGTCCCGTTAGACGCCCTGTGATCGCGTTCACGTCGTTGTAGAAATAGCTCACGTGTTGCTCGGAGTGATTCGTCGAGCGGTTCAGGTTTAACGTGTTTGACACGGTGAAGGTATCGGTGAGTCTCGATTGATTGCGGATGACCGCGTAAAGTTGGCGCACGTCGCCGGTCGTGATGTTGTTGTAGCCGTCGTTCGAAACAAAGGTGGCGGAGCCAATGGTCGCAGCCAACAGGCCCGTCGAATTTTGATAGCGGTTGAACACGCGCGCAATCTGGGAATTCGTCGAACCATCGCGGTTTTTGGTGAGCGAGCGCGTTACGGTTTCGGTCACGCGCGCTTGCCCCGCGATCACCGCGTACGATTGATCAATCACCGTGGTCGTCATGTTGAAGAAGCCATCGTTGGCGGTGCCGTTTCCTTCGCCGTGCGCAGCAATAAGCAGTCCGTTATCGTCGTAGGTGTACGACACAACCACGCGCTGTTCGTTTGAGGAACCATCGAGGCTCGCGGTTTTCGTGAAGGTGTCGCTCACGCTGATCTTCGCTTGGCCGTTCACGATCAAAAACGTTTGACGAAGCGTGCCGGTCGTAATGTTGTTGTTGCCATCGTTCGACGTAAACGTGCCGATGCCGCTGGCGCCAACCAATCGCCCCGTCCGCAGGTCGTATTGGTTTGTAACGGTCACGGTCTGCGTGTTTGATGGCCCGTTTGGCGGATCCCACGTATCGACGGTGTGTGTGGTATTGACCGATGTGAGCACGCGCGCTTGACCCGCAATGACCACGTAGGTCTGATAACTTTCGGCCGGCGACGTAAGAACCCAATTGCCGTTCGAATTCTGCGCAAACGAGCCGGACGTCGTGACGTTTCCGAAATTGTCCGACGAGCGCGACGCGGATTCACCGTACGTGCGTGTCTGACTCCAGAATCCGCCGTCCACCACGGCAAAACCTTGGCGGTTGAACGCGAACGATGTCACGCTCACTTGTTCGGATGTGCTGCCGTCCAAATTGGTACCCACTGAATGGGTCGTCGAAAGATCGACGCGCAAAAGGCCCGTGGCCAACAAAAGTCGGCGATCGTATTGTTGACGCGTCTCGCCGACAACAATATTTCCGAATCCATCGTTCGTCGTGAAAGTGATGAGACCGGCCGCATCGACCAAAATTCCGTTCGCATCGTACGTGTTCGTTTGCTCCGAATGCGTGGTCGTTGTGCCGCCATCTTTGTTTTGGAGCAACGTGTCCGAAATATTCTGCAGCACTTTTTGCTGGCCATGCATGGCCAGCAAATTCAAATCGAAAATTTGGCGCGTCGTGCCGGTCGTAATATTGCCGTAACCGTCGTCGTTGCGAATCGAACCGACGCCGTAAACATTTTTGTAACGGCCGTTCTCATCGAATTCGGTCGTGACATCCGACGTTTGGAAACCGCGCGAGCCATCAATGTTCACACTCGTTGTTTCGTTATGCACGTTCGTAACCTTGGCCTGTCCGAGGACTGGGCTCAGCGTTTGCACGGTGCGCCCGTACGTCGCGTTGCCGAACGAATCAAACGTCGACGACATTCCTTCGCCGACACCACCGAGCGACATGCCGTTTACGTCGTAGCTGTAGCGAATCGTCATTTCTTGATCGGACCGGACCAAATCCAACGAGGTTGACCACGTGTGCGAACGTTGCTCGAAAAGTTTCGGCTGACCGAACATGACCGTGTAAATCTGCTCGGTGTGATTGTTCGTGACAATGTCGGTCGTGATGGTGCCGTCGGTGCGACGTTCGAGCGTTGTGCCATCGCTCGAACCCGCGCTTGCGATCAAGCGGCCGAGACTGTCATAGGTGTTCGTCACACGCGAATCCGACACGTTCTGGGTGTTATCGATATTGAATCCGAGCACCAGCGGATCGCCGTGTTTGAAGTTCGCGGCCAGCGTAAACGAACGCGTATTGGTTTCGACCACACGGTGCTGGCCGTTCACGACGATGTAAGTTTGAACCGCGGTCGATCCATTCCAATTGGAATATCCGTCGTTCGATTCGGTCTTGCTGTCGCCACTCGTCACGGCATTGTTACCAACACCATTTTCGAGCACGGCCAAACCATTCTTGTCCCACGCCAACCGCGAATTCGACGTTTGGTACGAGGTCGAACCATCCCTGTTAAATGCCTGCACGATATTCGTCGCGGTGTCCAAACGTGTGAGACCCGTGATGCGCAACACTTCCTCGTCGTATTCTTGCGTGGTGTCGGTGATCGTGCGATTCGCAAACAGGTCCACGCCTTCCATGTGCGCGGTGCCGTGCAGGTCGAGCAACTTGCCCGACGTTTGATCCATGACGTTGGTTGTGACCGATCGCGATTCAGCGGTGGATCCGTCGCGGTTCGTGACGTGCCCGAGCGTCACCGTATGCAAAAGCTTGGCGGCGCCAATCGCGAGCGTGAGCCGACGGTCGTAATACTGCGCGATCGTCGAATTTGTGAGATTGCCGTAGCCGTCGTTCGTTAGCGAACGACCGGTTGCCACAACACCAATAAAATTCCCATCGGCATCAACGCCGTCCAAAATGCGGCCATCCGCATCGTAGGTTGTAATGACCGACATGAACTGTTCGGCGGTGGAACCATCGACGTTCACGGTTCGGCTGTCGGTCGTTGTTTCACGAATTTTGGCGAGACCCGTACGGCGCAAAACGTCGGTGTCAAAATATTGCGTAATGCGTCCGCGGGTGTCGTTGCCGAATTTGTCCGACGAACGATACGTGCCGTTTCCGATAGATCCCCGTACAACACCGTTCGCATCGTACGTGCTCGCCACGTTCATATGCTGTTCGTTCACGGATCCATCGTGGTAGCGCGTCACGCTGTCCGTGATGCTGTTGATGAGCTTCGCTTGGTTGTTGATGATGCGATAGATCTGCTGAATTGTACCCGTCGTGCGGTTGCCGGTCATACCGAGCGACACATCGCCGTAGCCGTCATCGCTCAGCGTTTGACCGATTCCGGACGCCGCGAGCAGACGGCCGAACGCATCGTACGCATACGTCACCTTCATCGTTTGGTTCGTCCACGTGCCGTCCAAATTCTTGTGCGCCAGCACCGTCGGATCATCGCTCTTGTTCGTAAGTGAATCGAACTGTGAGCGCGCTGCCGCGAGCGTGCCCGTGTCGATCGGCTTGAAAACATCGCTCGCCATGTCCGTCGCGTCGGCCGTGGTTGTTTCGGTCGTTGTCTCGGACAATTTCGCCTGACCGTTCACAATCACGTAAGTTTGATCGATGCGGCCAATCGTGTTGCCGCGATATCCGTCGAAACTGTTCGTGATCCCTTGTCCGACGGAGCTTTTTATGGAGGCGTCCCACGTGTCGTGCGCATTCGTCTGTTCAACGTATTGAAATCCGGTCGAGCGGTCCACGTTGGCCGTCGTTGAACGTGTTGATTGCACCCGCACGCGGGCTTGGCCCGTTAAGAAAAGAAGATTGTTTGCGTCACCATTTCGGAAGTCGTCGTAAATCTGGCGAGTGACGCCGGTTGTCAAATTCCCGTGATCGTTCGTGGTGAATGTTCCGTTACCATCAATTTGCACGAGGCGCGTGTTGGCGTTGTACGTGTTCGTCGTGAGCGTGCTTGCGTGCGTGGTTGTTCCGTCGCGGTTCGACGTGTCGCTCTCACTGAGCGACGTTTCCATACGCGCCAACTGATAAAGCCGAATGAACGCTTGCACGTACGTCTGCGTGAGCGTGCCCGACGTCAAATTGCCGAAGCCATCGCTCGACCGGAAGGTGCCATTTCCTTGAATATTCAAAATGCGGCCCGTGCGGTTGTTCAACTCGTACGAGGTTGTGAGCTCCTGGTGCTGTGTCGACGAATCGGTGTTCAACGTGTCGGAAATATTTGTGGCCGTGCGCAGCCGCGCTTGGTTAGCAATGCCCACGTAGGATTGGTAGAGGCGCGTGTTCGTGGTATTGCCATAACGATCCACCGATTTTGAAAACCCAATGCCGTCGCCGCTCACGACACGCGCGCGGTTGTCGTTCACGTAAACAATCGAAAGTTCTTGATGATTGGTCGTGCCAGCGCGGTCGCCGAGAATCGCGGTATTCTGATCGATGCCAGAAAGTCCCAGCCACGGCATCACTCCCAAATTTTTTCCGCTGCGCAAAAGCAACGTCGCTTGCTGCGCGGCCCAAGCCGGAATGGCCGACGCCGAATTTGATCCGTAGTGATACGTATCGGAAACCGACGTGCTTGTCTTTAGTTTGGCGACGCCGTTTCCAATGCGCACCACTTCGTAGGTTTGATTGATCTCGGTGCGCACCTCATCGTATGGAATTCCGTTCGGATCAAAACCCGAATGACTGACAGTGAACCCTTGACCGTACGTACGTTCGCCGTTCGCGTTTGTTTCCACCAGGCGGCCTTGATCATCGTACGCGTAGAACGTCTGAATTTCGGAGTGTTGATCGCCACCGTCAATGTTCGTTGTGTCGCTGCGCGTGAACGAACTCGCGCGGCGCGCTTCGGTGACTTCCTGCCCCAACAATGAAATGTGCGGCAACGCAATATACGTTTCTTCGGTATCAAAATACGTGCTCTCAATCACCGTGTCGTTCGTGCCGCGGCGCTCGGTCAAACCGTACAAATGGCCCGCCGTGCGGAGCCCGTTCACGGTATCGTACACGGCGTTCTGACGTGAGTAAGTGACTTCACCCGCTGAATTAATTTGGCGCGACACCGAGAACGAGTTCAGCAACACGCCGCGCGCATCGTATTCGTTGTGCGTGACGCTATCGGTATGCGCCCCCGCCGGAACGTTTTCAAATTGTTGCGTGACCGCGTTGTACGTGACGCCATTCGCGAGACTGTATTGATCCAAAAGTTTTGCTTGGCCCGCAATCACGACATAGGATTGGCGCACGGTTCCGTTCACGGTCGTGTTGGCGTTTGGATCGAACGTGCGGAACGTACCAGCGCCGGTCGCGCCGGTCACAAGCCCGGTCACTGTGCTGTTCGTGTACGTGACAACAATCGACTCGTTCGTAACCACATCATCGGGCGCTGTTACCGTCGTGTCGGTCGTCGACGTTTTGAGACGCGCTTGATTTAAAAGGATCTCGTAGGTTTGGCGAATGACGCCGGTCGTGATGTTCCCCTGCGCATCAAACGAGTCAACGGTGCCGTTTCCGGTGGCCCCCGTGAGCCGACCGAGCGCGTCGTAGCGGTAACTGACGGTCAAACTTTGCGAGCTGGATCCACCGTCCGAACCGGTGCTAAACGTGTTCGTGGTGGACGTCGCAATTTTCGCTTGTCCCCCAATAATAAAGAAGGACTGCGAAATATCCCCTTCCGACGCGTCGCCGAATCCGTTGTCCGAAACGAAAAATCCGCTGCCCGTCGAGCTTTGTAACAAACCGTTCGCTGCGTACGTGTTGACGATGAGCGTAACCTGATGATTTGTCGAAAGGTCGGTGTTTTCGGTGTCGTTCACGGTTTGCGATTCGGTCATGCGCGCTTGGTTCGCGATCACCGTGTATTTTTGATCGATCGTTCCAACCGTGACGTTGCCGAACGAATCGATGCCAAGCGAGCGGCCCGCGCCGTGCGCGCCGGTCACACGGCCCGTGTTCGGGTCGTACGTGAAATCCACGCGGATGTCTTGATCGGTGTACCCGAGCGCTGTGCCATTGGTCGCCTTCGGAACCGTGTGCGAGTGCGTGTTGCTATAGAGCGCGCGCAGCTCTCCGGCAATGACCACCATGCGCTGCGTGCTATCCGAAACCGTTTCACTAACGACGGTGTTCGGAGAAGAATAATCGAACTCATTGTTTGTCGAATGACTGTCCGACGTACCGCCAATCAATCGGCCCAACGCGTCATAAATATTGATGGTCGTTGTTGTCGCATTGGTGCGCGTGCCGTCGTAAGCAATGGTCGTTGCCGTCGAGACACTGCGTTTCAGTTTCGCTTCGCCGCGAACCAGCACATATTCCTGCAGCAATGTGCCCGTGGTCGTGCTCACTCTGCCGGTTTGGCCGCCCGTTAGATTCGTGTTCAGCACACCCCAGTCGTTGTTCGTAAATGTACCGGTGCCCGACGCGCTGAGCACGCGGCCGGTCAAACGGTCGTTGTCGTAGATGACGCGATTGGTTTGCACGGAATTTGTGCCGTCGGCGGCCATTTTGTTCTGCGTGGTCGTCGTCGCGTCGGTTTGTTTCAAACGCGCTTGATCGTTGATCACTTCGTACGAATAGATGGTGGATGTCGTCGCTTCGCTATAAAGCGCGCCGGTTTCCGTGTAGGAGGTTGTCAACGAATCGCCGCTTCCATCAGCGCTCGTGAGCCGGCCTTGACTGTTGTAATGGTAATGCGTGACGCGGTTGTCGCGCGTGGTTGTTCCGTCCGGATGGGTCAGATCGGACACGGTCGTCGAACGCGTGAGTTTTGCTTGGCCGAAATAAACGTCGTCGTAACGGTTTGTTGTGGTGCCGGTGGTTGTTTGTGTCACGCTCGCCAAAACATTTCCGTTTTCGTCGGTCGTGATCAGCGGTTCGGTCGTTGTGAACGTTACGTTCTCCAGCGCGGATTCGACGACGCCGGTGCGCTGATTGTTCGTGTAGTGATTGTGCGAGTGGCTGATCGTTTGCGGTCCTTCGCTCGCGTGATCAATCCATCGCGTGATCGAATCGGTGTCCGCATCGAGCAATCGCGCACGGTCTCCGATAATCTCGTACGTCTGGTGCGCTTGGCTGAACGTCTCGCCGCCGTTGCCATCTTTTGAAATCGCTTCTTCGTAACCCTGGGCGCCGGTCAACCATCCGTTCGCGTTGTAAGTGTTCGACGTAATCGCATACAACACGTCACGCGTTGACGCATCGGCGTTGTCCGTGTGGGAGCTGTTTAGCGTCAGAGCGGTTTTCAGTTCGCCGTTCACCGCGGTCGAAATTTGCCGCGTGATGGATGTTGTGCGCGATTTTGTGACGCCGTCCACGGTTTCGGATTGACCGACTTCGTAGGCCGACAAGACGGCGCCGTCCAACGGATCGTAATTGTTTACCCGCGTTGTGAGCGAATTCGTTTCGCTGCCGTCACCGTTTCGCGTGCGCGTTGAAATAGTGGAAACCGAATTGCGCGCTTGCGAACCGATCATCGTATAGACATCGTCGCTTTCGGAGGTCGTGCGCGTTTGTGTCGTCGGATCATACGTGCTATTCACCGAATGACCTTGGCCGCCGCGCACGTTTCCGCCGTTGTCGTAGAAATACGTGATGAGATTGTCGCTATCGCTCGTGTTTTCGGTTCCACCGACGTTCTGCGTCGTGTGGCTCTGCGTGCGTTGCGTTGCCACCTTATTGAAACGGTTGTAAGTGCTATCAACGATATTCGTGCGTTGTTCGGCAAGGCCTCCGCGTATTTCCGTGATCGTATCGCGATAATGGGTGAGATTTCCGTTCGTGTCGTACGACATCTCGGTGCGAAACGTGTCCGCTCGGTCCGTAAGCGGGTTCGTCGCGAACGATGTGGTCACGAGTCCTTGCGCCAACGCATCCCAAATCGTGATGTTTTGTGCGATCAACAATTTTGCAAGCGCGTCCGGAGCCACCTGTTGGCCGGCCACAAAATACAGCAGCGTGCGACCGCTCGTCTGCGTGTGCGTGCGGAACGTCGTTTGCCGGCCGTGATCATCAAAGCCGATCCCGTAGAAATGCGTGCGCGTGAACACGTTGCCCGGCGCCAGAGTTTCCTCGGTGTAATCAACCTGACGATCCAAATTGTCGTATTGAATGCCGACGCGATGGTTCGTCGACATTTCGCTGACGCGATGCGGCACATTGTTTTGAATTTGGATGATACCGAGCGCGACCAAGTCCGCTACCGACGAACCCGGATTCATCTCCAGCAACTGCGCGAGTTCGAGCGGATCCATTTCGCGACCGGCGATCATGTAAGCATCGGTTGTTGCGCTGCCCTCGGTGATCGTGGTCGTGCGTGTTTCGAGCGCGCGGCCGCGCGCATCGTACCGCAACGTCTGCGTGACGTTTGTCGTGCGCAAATCGTTTTCGATGGAATTGTCGATCGCTGAGGTTTGCAAACCTGCCTTGTTGTATTCGATGTTGCCGCGGAACGACGAAACGGTGCGGTCCACTTCTTGGCCCGGAATGTCGTTCTTCAGTTGCGTCTGCGTGGCAAAGCTCGCCCGCTGACCGGCATCGTTGTATTGGATACCGTTCGTTTGCGTGATCGTTTGAAGTTGCGCAACGGTGTTGCGCGAAATTTCGCGGTAACTGGAAAGGAGTCCGCCCGGTTGAATGCCGCTCGCCCCATAATATTGCGCGTTCGACCGCACCACCGCTTGGGCGGTTTCCAAAATGCTCGAACCGTTCGCCGCCGTTTGGCCCGTCGGCAATTTGCCGCTCTGGAATTGAAAACTCACATAGCCGGATTGGCGCCCATTCAAATCGTAATTGATGCCGCGCAGCGATGTGACATTCACCACTTGGTTCGAGATGGCGCGCCCGATCGAAATCAAATAGCGCTGTTCGTCCGTGAGCGTGGGCCCGCCCACAAAATGATTGTCCCATCCGTACGACTGACCGTCGATCACGATGCCGTTCATGTCGTATTGGACTTGCGTGTTCGACACTTGCTGATCGAATCCGTTGTAAGTGATTCCGCGAAGATGTGTGTTCGTAAATCGGTCAATGCCGCCGCCATCCTGCGACACTTCGTGAGCGTATCGGTCTTGCTCGGACAAACGGCCGAGAGCATCGTAGTGCATGTACACAACTTGGTCTGTCCGAATATCGTTCGCGCTTGTGGTCGTGATTTCGTGGTAGCCCATCACACGCGCTTGAAGGTCGTAGAGCACGCGGTCACGATCGGAAATGGTGCGCTCGCCCGAAACGCCAACGGTCACCTCGTGGATCGTGGCGGCGCGCCCGCGCGCATCAAAATCACCACCGGTCCAATCGCGCTTCGTGCTGAGATCGTTGTCGTTTACATCTTCATGATAACTGGTCGCCAAACCCTGGCTATTAAATTGCACGTTCGAGCGGTGCGTGGCCACGCGCGAGCCGAGGCGCCGCTCAATTTGTAGATCGCTCAAACGAATAACTTGTCCGGCAACCAATTTGTCCGTGCGGCCGGTCGCCACCAAATCGACGCGCGCGAGCGTCGGCAAACTGTTCCAGGGAACGATCGAGCCATCGGGCAAAACAAAATTGAAACTTGAAAGCCATTCGGCGCGCTGGAGCGCCGTCAGCAAATCCCATTCGGACGGAAGCCCCAACACTTCATCGCTCATGCCGGAACGTTGAACCGTCTGGTTATATTCGGTAACCCACCCTTTAAGATTAAAGTTGATCGCCTGCCAATCGGTGGTTTCGGTTGTCTGCAGCGTTTCGCGGAGCGACGTGTTCGACACTTCTTGGTGATACCGTGCGAGGCGTCCGTTCTGCGCGTACGCACCGACGCCGTTCGCGTCACCGGCCGTCCAGTTCGTGGCGACAACGTTGTCGCGCAAAACGGCCGAACCTTGATACGTGATCGTGTGGCCGCTCTCGTTCCACGCACGCAATTGCCCGAGCGCGTTGTAGCTTTCACCGGTTCGGTCGAGCGCTGAGAACGTTCGCGAACCGTCCTGCCACACTTGATCGGTCTCTTCGTGATATCCCGCTTCTTGGCCGCCCGTCGTGTAATGAAGATTGCTTCGGTCGGTTACGGTCGTGCGGCGTGGAACGGGGTTTCCATTTTCGTCCAACTCGACTTCTGTTTTGCGAAAACCAAAAAGTAAACCATCGGCGTTGGTGCCGGTCGAGCTCCAATCCACCGTGCGGTGCAGCAATTTGCCCGATCCATCGTAGGAAGGGTCGTCGATCTCTTCGTGATAGACCAACAGGTGACCCCGATCATCGTAATCTCCGCCGGTTCGAATTGTGTGCGTTACATTTCCATAGGCGTCGGTCTGCAACAAATCGTAACCCGTGGAACGATTGTGCGCATCGTATTGAATGTTCGATCGGTCTTCGATCGTGGTGGCATCCAAACCCAGTCCGGTTTCATGCGACGTCGTGAGAACCCGTGTTTGCTGGCCGATTCGATTAAACGCCGCTTGAAATTCTTGCTGATTCGTAACGTTCAGGTGCTGACCGTTTTGCGAAATATCCGAGCGCGTTGTTGTCGTGAAGTAATGCGTTTGATCGCCCACGCCGTTGTATCCGCCGTCAGCGATACGCCAATCAACGCTTTCGCGCACGTCGGGCGCTGCGCTATCGATGCGCACGTCGCGGTACGACGCTTGCTGCGCGGTACGCGTGTAGGTGAGGTTCGATCGCGTGAGATCGATTGTTTCGTTAATTTCGGCGCCCACGCGGTGTTCGACTTGGTGAAAACCAAACAAGAGTCCATTTGCTCCGTAACCGTCGCGCACACCACCTTGTGCTTGCCAATCAATCGTCGTAACGAGACCGGCGCTCGCCGACGATGTTTGCGTTTCGGTGTAAGACGCTTGATCGCCGCGCCGCGTGAACCGAATGTTCGCGCGGTGCGTTTCGGTCGTAATATTTGTACCACGCGTCGCGATGCGTTCGTTCGTGTCGTTCACGTGTCCCGTCGTGTCGTAGCCTTGTGTGCGCAGATGCTCCAGCGTTTCTCCGTAAATATTTTGTTCAACAAATTTGTCCGAAACAAGTCGTGCGAAATTGTCGTAGCCGAGCGCCGTGTGTCGCATCACCAATAACGTGTCGCGGCTTGTTCCATCGGCCGACAGATTTCGTGTGCTTTCGGTGTAGCCGGTCAAGATCCCGCGAACCAGGGTGGCATCGGTGCGCACGACGGTCTGCGTAATGTCCGGCGTCGCATTGTCGGTGATGGTGTTTGCGTAGGTGAGCTCTGTCCCATTCCGATCGTACACGATGCCATTGTGGACCGTGGTTTTCACGTGATTTAAACCCGCGCCGGTTTCGGACGCCACTTGCGTGTTCGACGTGACGAGACCCGACGCATTGTCGTACGCGAGCGTGGTGTCGAGTGTGCGCGTCACTTGATTCGCACTTTGCACGGTGCCGTCGAACGTCTGATCGTTTGAATGCGCGAGATGCGAACCGGTGTACGTCAGGCCGGAGCGAATCGTGGTGAACGTGTTATCGATGTCGCCACCAAGCTCGTGCACCGTGTCCGTGTAACCGAGTTGCTGGCCCTGTAAGTTATAGGCAATAGCGCCGCGCAACGTGGTCGTCACCAAATCCGGGCTATCGCTCGACCGCAATGTTTGCTGATAGTTCACTTCACGACCGAGACCGTTGTACGCAATGTTGTTCTTCAGCGTCGTCGTTTCACGCGCGTAACTTTCGCCGCTCGGCAGCGTGCCGGCCGTTTGATTTTTCTCGTACACCGAACTTTCGCGGCCGTGACGGTCGTAGACAAAATTCTGCAGCACGGTCGTCACCAGTTCGACCGACGGATTGAGGAGCGGCGACGGATCGAGCCGGGTCGTTACGTCGCGACGGATGTTGATAAGCCCCACGGTATCGAAGTTCATCAGCACCTGACGCTGTGTGTGCTGGTCAACGCCAGCGCCTTGTCGCCGCGCGTCTTCGTCCGTTTGAATCACGCGACCAAACTGGTCGAACGTTGCGCGATAATCGGTGGTCGTGGTGATACCGGTCGCTTCGTTCGTAATCGACGTGGTGTGCTTTTCCAAAATCTGTTCGTTGTGTCCCCACCCGGTCCACACCACGTTTGCGACAACGTTTGTCGCCTGAACGCCATCCGGTGTCAACGTTGTTTCTTGATAGCCATCCACCACGCCGTCCGCGTTGGTCGTGATGTGATCACGCATCGCGATTGAAATTTCGTTCATGCCGTTGCCTTCGCGGATTGTTGTTTGCGTGCCGATCATTTGGTGATCGCGCGAATCGTAGGTGATGTTTCGAACGACGTTCGTTGTTTTGAGGTCCGGCGATTCGTCGGACGTTACGAGCTCGTCGTAATCGGTTAAACGGTTTCGCAAATCGTATTGAATGCCGGTCGTCACGGTCGTTCGGTTTGTGTCGAGCACGGTACCATCGGCATCGGTTCCTTCACGGTGCAGTGTTTGCTTCGAACTTTTAAGTCGACCCAGCACACTGTAGTTGGTACCTTGCCAATGCGTGGTCTCGGTCAAATTCGCAGAGGCGTTCGAGACAACCGCTTCCGTGTAATCGGCCACATCGCCGAGCGCGTTGTATTTCACGCTCTTGCGGTTTGCGTTGATCGTGATATCGGTGCCCGTGGTTGAGGTGTGCGTGTTCGTCTGAGCGTCAAGAATCCGGTCGAACCCGTCGTAAACCAGCGCGGCGCGGGTGGTGACCCGGTGAAGGCGACCTTCGGATTGCATAGCGCCATCGGCCGCGAGATAGGCTTCGTCCGCCTCTTCTTTCGAATGCAACAAATGATTTTGCGCGTCGTACGCCAAGTTCGAGAAAGCCGAAGCCGTGATTTTGTTCGTGTTCGAATCGGTCGATACTTGGTTGTAGCTGAACACGCGTCCGCTCCCGTCGTAGACAGTGTTCGTCTGCAAGTTCGTGGTTGTCGCCTCAATCGCCTCGGCGGTGTTTTGTCCGTATTCGGCGCGCTTGGCACCTCCGGTCGTTACGCGCTTCTCGAAAAATCCGGTGAGCGATATGTCGCTTCGGTCGACGTCGATGCGCAGGTCGCGCACAATCTCGTTGTCCGAGGTGTTTATGCCCCAATCAAGAATTCGGTCTTTGTACGAGACCACTTGGCCATCGGCTCCGTATTTGGTTTCGAGCCGGTGCGTATCAACCCAATGCACGATATCGTTTGAGCCGATGTCGCTGCCGTCACCGCGATTCGTTCGCATGGTTGTGCGCACGAGGGAATCCATCTGCCCGCCCCGCAAATCGAACGTAATGTTCGTGGTCCGTTGGTTTTCCGTGACGTTACCGGACGTCGTGGTTTTTTCGAAACCGATCAACCGGCCGCGCTTGTCGTAACCTTTCTCTCCGAGTTCGGCGACCGCGTCATCTTTCAGCCCATCCTGAAGAGCGGACCACGTGTCATCAATGACAATGCCGTTCTGGTCGATGCGTGTTTCGCGGTACGACAATTGCTGACGCTTGCGGTTGTAATCGATGCCAAACCGGTCGGTGCGAACGAGGTAACCGTCGTCCCCATCGGTGATTTCACTGTACGCAAGAGTATCGCCGATCTTGTTGAACGTCGTGTTGAGCCGCGTTGTATGGATGCTCGTGCCATCCGCAAACTTCTCGGTGCGGTCGAATGCGACCTGGCGACCGTACTTGTCGTACGCGCCTTTGCGAAACTCGGTGATGGTCGCAAGCGCGTTATCCGAGTTCAGGTTCGTTTGGTTGTATGACACCAAGTTGTCGTTCGCATCGTAACGTGCGTTTTGCCAGAGCTGCGTTGAGACCAAACCTTTTGGATCGGTAACGACCTGCGTGTAGTGGTCGAGCAGATATTCTTCGCGCGTCGTTCGGCCGCCGTTTAGTTTCCGAAAGTTTGGATTGAACACGTAAGCCGCGTCGCGGCGATGCGTAACGGTTGTGTTTTTGTCGGCATCGGTGGAAGTTTGATCGAACGCGGTCAAGTACCAGTTGTCACCGTAGCGCTGGTATTTCCCGTTCTCAAAACGGGTTGTGGTTTTGTTGCCAAATTGGTCCGTGCTGATTTCGTCATACGCTGTGACGTATTGGCCCCGCTTATCCTCGCCATTAATCTTGTGCGGGCTGGGATCCAGGTATTGAATGTTTTCGCGCTCGACCGTGGACACGTTGCCGTTCGGATCGATCGTGGTCTCGACGTAGCTCGTCACGATTTGTTTTCCGTGTTCGTTCGAGTCCGCCGAATATTTGACATTCGTTCGGACGGTGACCGTAACGTTTCCTTGCGTATCGCGCGCAATGCGGGTGCTGCCCGATTGTAGGCGACGCTCCTTGTCGTACTTGATGCGGCGGGTGTCCACCGTGGTGATCTGATTGTTGCCGTCGACGAGCCGTTGACCAATGATCGCGGCCAAAAGTCCGTGAATGTAGTAATAGCGGCCACCGTCGCGTTCGGTTTTGACGCTCCCGCCAGCCCCTTTGATCGCGCGACGCAGACTATCCAAGTCGGCGTCGTAGGCTTCGCGCTTTTTCGTGAGATCTTCGCGAACGCGTTTCAGCTCGCGACCAACGTTGGTGTTCAGCTTGTAAGTGGAGATCGTGTCCAAAACTTCCGGTTGGGCACCCGGCAATTGTGGACGGTTGGAAAATGTTTCTTCCTGGAAAATTTGGAGCTCTTCCATCTGTCGCAGGATGTCCATCTGACGTTTGTCTTCGCGGGAGGCGGATTCGGGAGAGGTGCGGGATTCTTCGGGGTAATCGGTGCGACCCCGCGGATCGAACTGAATGCGATCGGGATAAGCAAAACCATGAAAAATGTTCAGTCCCGTTTGCGCGGCGTCCTGCGCGACTTTTTTGCCCAGCCGTAACAAGCGCTGCTGAATCGGTTCGACGCCCGGAGGAACACCCATCCACACTGGCACACCCGCAAAAATTACCTGAGAGTTGACTTCCACCGCGCACAGAACTATCGCGATAAATTTCTTCAGTTTTTTTTGCGTTTTTGGATTCATTTTTTTAGTGGTTTTCCCACCCCGAGCGCATCAAAAAGAGGGTGTAAACAAATTGTAAACACCGCTCCTTAAATTGGCCTTAATTCGAGATTAAAAAGCGGCGAAGAAAGGCTTGAAAATCAATGCGAAAATCCGTCCAAACAGCGTACGGTGGCTCGACGGAAAATTCAAGTGAAGGGTGGGAGCCGCGCGAAAAACGCGACTTGCATTTCGTGCCTATTTTTCAGCGCGAAATGAAAGAAAAGAAAGAATTAGTAGGTGGGCTTCGGAATTTCGAGCTTTTTGGGCGTGACTTTGGCGGGTTTTGGCTGTTCCGGCTTCTTTTTCATCTCCCCTTTTTTGGGCAGCGGCGTCGGCTCCGGGGACGGCGTTTGCTCGGGTGTTTGGACCGCCTTCGGCGAGACATCGTTGGCATCCGGACCTTCCGCGGCTTCGGGCGCCATGGACTTTTCGTCGTCGGGCCGATCCGCATCGGAATCGCTTGCATCGGAATCTTCATCGCTCCATTTCATTTGCGCGTTGGATTTCTGGGGCGGCGCGGCCACAACAACCGAGGCGACAAACAGCGATAGAAAAAGAAAAACAATCGTCATGGCAGGAATTGTCGATTATTTCCCCCAGAAATGCCACCAAAATGTCATCTGTCCCCCGTAACCTGAAGACCGTTATGGGAGACATGAGCGACTTGCCAAATCTGCACCGTACCTGGATCAAACGACTGTGCGTAACACGTCTCATCGCGGTTGCAATTGGCATTATTATCGCGGCCGCCGTTTTTGGATTTTCCGCAGAGAATCAGCCGAATATTTCAATCACAATAAAACCTTCCGCGGCACCGGCGATGACCGGCGCGCCTTATACATTGGAAGCGGTCATCAAGAACGACAATGAGAAAACCGTCGATGCGCAAATCCAGGTGGCGATGTACGCTCTCGAAAGTGCCTGCATGGAAAAAGGCAAAAGGATCAGTTTCTCAAACCCGGTTTCGTTAAAAGTTTCGCCGAACGGAATGGCCACGGCGATTCTCAATTTCGACTCGGTCAGCGCAACATGCGAAATGCCCGCCGGCGTGCAAATTTTCTTTGACGGAAAAATGGATCGCGATCGTTTTTCAATTCAACAAGACGGCAACATCTCGATCCGCATCCTCTAAATTCCATACCCTGCACGCCGCAACCCTTCCTTTCCTTTTCCATTCGTGCGGTGTAGCTCGGCATCCCACCCTCCTTCGCTGTTCTGAAGTTGGGTTACATTTCTTACTGCAGATCGATAAGCCCTATGGTTACATCTTAGACTGCAGAACTCGTTCGTTTGAAAACACATCGAAAAATTAACACAATACCACCACATGAAATCCGAAGAGCATCCGATTGCAATCGATGTCAAAAATCTTTCCAAACACTACGGCAAAAAAGAAATCCTAAAAAACGTTTCACTCGAAGTTCCAATGGGCACCGTGTGCTGCTTGCTCGGTCCGAACGGCTCCGGTAAAACGACACTGCTGAAAATCTTGGCCGGCCTCATCGAACCGGATGGCGGCACGGTTTTTGTACACGGCATCGATCGACTTGCCAACCCCGGCGCCGCGCGTGCCGATATTGGCTGGATGCCGGCCGAGGAACGCAGCGGACTCTATGGTCGCATTACGGGTCGCGAAAATTTGCGGTTTTTCGGAGCGCTTCACAACCTCACGCCAATCGAGATGGACCGCAACATTGGAAATATTTCCCTGCAGATCGGTATCAATGATGAAATCGATACGAACCTTCAACGCGTGTCGTCGGGCACGAAACAAAAAATAGGTCTCGCCCGTGCGTTGCTGCACAATCCGCCGGTTCTATTGCTTGATGAGCCGATTCGAAACTTGGATCCGCAGACCACGCTGCGCTTTCGACGGCTGTTGAAAGATCATTTAACCCGAATTCAGAAAAAAACCGTTTTGCTTTCGACGCATTTGCTCGAGGAAGCGCGTCGTGTCGCCGATATGATTGTGATCGTGAACAAAGGTGAAATTGTGAAAACCGTGCAAGGCCTCGATTTGGAAAAGGAGCTAAAATCGTCCACGCTCGAAGAGATGTATATGAAGGCGGTCGAGGAGCCGAAGTCGTGATCGCGCGGGCGTTTTCGGCATTTTTGCTTCGCGATTTTAAGCAGATGCTCAGCTACAGATTTTCGTTTCTGCTCGACATTGCGAGTATTGTTTTCACTTCGACAACGTTTTATTTCGTGGCGCGGCTGTTCGACGCTCAGGGAATGCCCGCGATAAAAAGTTACGGCGGCTCCTATTTTCCGTTCGTGCTCGTCGGAATAGCGTTTTCAACCTACCAGAGCGTTGGCCTAAACTCATTTGCTCAATCGCTGCGACAAGAACAATACGTGGGCACGCTCGAGTCGGTGCTCGTCACCCCTATCCGAATTCCGACATTTCTGGCGGGTTCCGCCCTATGGGATTTTCTGTACGCGACCGCCGAGGTGCTGATTTACTTCATTGTGGCCGTAAGTGTGTTTGACCTCAATCTGTCGCAAGCCAACATACCGGCGGTGTGCTTGGCGGTTTTCTTGACGCTGACGACGTTCATGGGTCTCGGAATCCTCTCGGCCGCGTTCATTCTGCGATTCAAAAAAGGAAATCCGGTGACATGGCTTATCGCATCGGCGGGAGAGCTGTTTGGCGGTGTCTACTTTCCGACCGACATTTTGCCGGAGTGGATGCGATCGGTGTCGCAATGGGTCCCCATGACACACGCGCTCTCTTGCATTCGAAGAACGTTGCTGGCCGATGCCGGAATTGATGCGGTGCGGGAAGATTTATTGTTTTTGTTTTTGTTCACGCTTCTTGTGTGGCCGATTGGAATCGTGGCGTTTCAGATCGCTCTTAAGAAATCCCAGGAAGACGGGACACTGGGGCACTACTAGGTCTTACTCGGGCACCGCTTGAAGGACGATGGTGTTGCCGGCGCTGGCGCCGGCGAGGAAGTTTTGTTCGGCTGTCGCTTTAATGTCTGAACCACGGAACGGACGGGCCACCAACGCGGCCTGCAAATTCACCGGATCTTCGGCGTCCTCGAGTTCAATATCGGCGCGCAAGGAGCCGTCCTGCATTTGAATCGGCCATTCGGTCGACCCACTGATAGAGCTCGAACCAAAGGCGTATACTTTTCCTTTCACCGATTCGATCAACGTCGACGGAAAACCCTCAATTTTCACAACAACACGGTAGCGCTTCGCGGGCGCCTCACCAAAAACAGTGGATCCCAGCAGCCCGAAAATCGATAAGGAAATAAGCAGTGTTTTTTTCAACATAAACAATTTCCTCCTGAAATTTTTTGCTGGGACAAAAGAAGTGTAAGCGGCAACGGCACCCAATACAATGAGAACTTTGTCACAGTGAGAATTATTTTGTGGTGAGTTCGTAAACGCCGTCCCACATGGGCGGCGGCGGATGAGCAGCAAATGCACGTGCGCGTTCGAGATAAACACGCGTCACGCGGTCGTTCGGAAGATAATCGAACACCGTTTGGAATGCTTCAATCGCTTCAGCAAAGCTGCGCTGACGGTAAAGCGCAAGCCCCTGGTGATAGCGCTTGCGTCCTTCGGATACCTCTTCGAGAAGCTCGCCTTTTTTGCACAGCACCTCGAAAACTTTGCGCGGCTCTTTCTTTCCTTTCACGCGGATCAAATCCAAATCGCGTGCTTCAATTTCTTCGCGCGCCTTTTCGAACGTGGCGTCCGAAATCATGATGCGCGTGTGATACTGCTTGTTCGCGCCTTCGAGGCGTGACGCGAGATTGACCGGATCTCCCATCGCCGTGTAGTCAAATTTCTCATGCGATCCCATGTTTCCAACCACCGCCACTCCGGTATTTACGCCGATGCGGCAATCGATGCTCGGCAACCCTTTCTCCTGCAATTTGCGGTTGATATCCGGTAACACGCGAATGCATTCGAGCGCGGCCAAACACGCCTGGGTCGCGTGCAGCGGTTGGTCGGCCGGCGCGTTCCAAAACGCCATGACACAATCGCCGATATACTTGTTGATGAGACCATCGTGTTTAAGAATGATGTTGCTAAACTCGGTCAGACAGTGATTCATCACTTCAACAAGCTGCGTGGGTTTTAACGTCTCGGACATCGTTGTGAAACCAGCAATATCAAGAAAGAAAATGGAAACCTCGCGCTCCTCACCGCCCAAGCGAAGCTTCGATGGATCTTTCGTGAGAACATCAATGATCTTCGGGGACAAATATTGCTTGAAGCTTCCTTTTATCTTCCGTTTTTCTCGTTCTTCAACGATCAATCGGTGAAACACCACACCACCGTAACAGCTGACAGCGGTCAAAAGCGGTGCGACCATTGGCCAGATCGTATTTCTTAACGCAAACATATAAATCGCGGTGGCCACCCCGCCGCCCACCACGATCAAGAAAACCACAAACTGCCGCACCGGCGACAGGCGTGGCAACACCAATCCGAACAACAGTCCCAGCACGATCACGTAAAGCAACGTGATTTCGCTCGGCGCTTCGCGCATATAATTGCCGGAAATTAAGTTATCGATGATGTTTGCGTGGATGAGAACACCGTAATAAATGGAAGCAAACGGAATCGCTTTCGTGTCGAAAAGTGCGGCGGCCGTTCCGCCCACGAGCACTATTTTTCCTTGGAACGCCGATGGCGGCACCTTACCGCTCAGCACATCCGCGTACGAGTATGTTTTGTAGGAATCAGCGGTTGCGGAGTAGGCAAAGTTGATAAACAATTGGTTCTTCGCAATGTCGGGATCTTTGCTCACGACGACGGGCAAATGCGGCAACAGCTCCTGAAATGTTTTGTGTTCGGCGAGCGCGAGCGTGGCGACCGGCAACGATGGAAAAACTTCGTCATCCACGATCGAATACAAGTGACCACGTCGGCAAACGCCGTCGCGATCCGGCACAAAGTTCACGAAACCCCAATAGGTGTGATCCTTAAGGGCCGGAAATGGAAAAAGCGGGTCTTTGCCAAGCAAATCGTGGCTCAAACCGCCGCGAATGAGAAACGCCGATGTCACAATTCCGGTTTCCTCAGCGGCCCGCGCCAACAATGCGTCCGACGCTGGGTTTTGTTCGTCCTTCTCGGTGAACAAAACATCGAACGCGATGGCTTTGGCGCCCGACGCAGCCAGTTTTTGTACGAGGCTCCCGTGCAACGACCGCGGCCACGGCCAACGTCCAAGGTGCGCTATCGACGCTTCATCAATTGAAACAACCACGATGTCTTTGTTGACGGGGCGCGTTCCGCGCAATTGAAACCGAAAATCAACGGACTTGAGTTCCAACGAATCGAGACCATGAAAAGCAAAAAGCGTCATCACGACGAGAACAACCACGCAACAAATCAGCAAACTCTTTAAAGCCTGCTTGTCCGCTATTATTTTTTTGAACATGTTCGAAACCACGCGATCGTTTTTTTAAGTCCAACCTCGGGCGACACGCGCGGCGTCCACCCCAACACCCGACGCGCGATAGAAATATCCGGCTGACGAACTTTCGGATCATCCACCGGCAATGATCTTTCAACAAGTCGGCTCTTGCTTTTGCACAACGAAATCACGAGGCGGGCCAATTCCTCAATCGACATTTCCTTTGGGTTGCCAATGTTCACCGGATTCGAATACTCGGACACGAGCAACCGCAGCAATCCGTCGACTTCGTCATCGATGTAGCAGAACGATCGCGTTTGTTGGCCATTTCCAAATATCGTGACGGGTTTTCCAGCGAGCGCCTGGCCAATAAACGCCGGAATGGCGCGGCCATCGTTGGGTCGCATACGAGGGCCGTACGTGTTAAAAATTCGCACAATGCGCGTTTTCACTTTGTGTACGCGGTGATACGCCATCGTAAGCGCCTCGGCGTATCGTTTTGCTTCGTCATAAACGCCGCGCGGACCAACGGGATTCACGTTTCCCCAATAGGATTCCGGTTGCGGATGAATTTGTGGATCGCCGTACACTTCCGAGGTCGACGCAAGCAGGAACCGCGCTTTTTTCTCTTTAGCGAGACCCAGCATTTTGTGGGTTCCAAGCGCACCGACTTTCAGCGTCTGTATCGGAAACTCAAGATAGTCAAGCGGGCTTGCCGGGCTCGCGAAATGCAACACCGCAAACACCGGGGTTCCGATATACAAATCGTGCGTCACATCGTGCTTAATAAATTCGAACCGGGGATTTTTGAAAAACGGAGCGATGTTATCGGAATTTCCTGTGAGCAAACTGTCGACGCACGTCACGTGCGAACCCAAGGAGAGAAGCTTGGAGCACAGATGGCTTCCGAGAAAACCGGCGCCACCCGTCACGACAATCCGTTTGTTTTTTAGATCTTTTATCCGCAAGGGAGCCTCAGGAAACAGTATGGGCGCTTCGGCCCATCAAAAACAAGGATCTCGTTAAAAAATCGGCTCGAAGTCAGAACAGCGATAAACCTTGAGAGAGTTGGATGATGAGCGGTCCCAACAAAATCAAAAACACCGCCGGCAAAATAAAAACGAACAATGGAAATAACAATTTCATGCTGGCTTGCTGCGCTTCGCGTTCGATTTCGATAAATCGCCGATTTCGAAACGCGCTGGCCTGATCGTGCAGCGTGTCGCCGATCATATTGCCTCGCTCCATTGCGTGCTCGATCAAAACGAGCGTCATTTGGGCAGACGGCTCGCCGAGACGGTCGCGCAATTCACGGAACGCGTCGGTGCGCGATCGGCCGGCGCTTAGCGCCTGAGAAAAAACACCCAATTCTCTCGACAACACACACGGCGGCAGATATTCAAGCGCGGACGTCCATGCCTGCTCGGGTGGCAATCCAACCGAAAGGGCCAATGCGAGCAAATCGAGAAAATCCGCGAACGATGTCCGAACGGATTTGCCGCGGCGGGTATCAACGAATTCAAAAAGACGCGAAAATTTTCTGGGACGCGCCGCCATCGCCTCTGAAGGACGAATAAACCGATGCAAATTCCCCGCGACGCGCACGTGCTCGATCAGATCAACGAGTGCCGCCACAAACATGGCGCAAATTCCAGCGATGAGAGTTCCAACAACCGTTACCATGACACCCGTGCGAGGCGTTTCACGAGCACAAAACCAACGACGTCGAGAATAATCGCCGCGGCAAGAACGGTCATTCCCAAACGTGTCCGAAATAGCAGAGACACATACGCCGGCGAAATAATTCCGAAACCGCACAACAGCGCGGCGGGCGTGAGCCCCACAATCCACGCCGATATCCGCGTTTGCGTGGTCAACGCTTGAACACGCTGATCCATCTCGTGTTTCCGTTGCAGCATGTCTGCGCAGCGTTCCAGCATCGGTGCCGCCTTCCCGCCCGCGCGATAGGCGAACTCGAGTGTGGCGCGCGCGAGCGCCAAGTTTTTCCCGGGAAAAAGGAATTGAATACGTTTTTCGAGCGGCAACCATTGCTTCGGTTGTTGACATCCAAAAAATTGCGGCGATTCGCTGACGAAAACGTCCAGCGCCTGTTCCAGCGAAAGACCGGAGCGCAGCGAACCAGACAGAAACAGAAACGCTTGCGACCACTGATCGTTACGCATGCCGAATTTCCACCACTTTCCTCTCAGATCCGCGGCGACGTATGTGAATTACGAGATCGATGCCAGCCGAGATTTGTTCGCGCACCACCTCGCTCGACCATTCCGGCGCATGCAAGAGCACCATCGATTCGAGCCGCTTCAGCGCATCGCCAGCGGAATTCGCGTGCAGCGTGGTCATCGAACCGTCGTGCCCCGTGTTCATTGCCTGCAACATCGGAATCGCTTCTGCGCCACGGCATTCCCCGATGATCAGACGATCGGGCCGCATTCGCAGAGCGTTAATGAGCAAATTCGACATTGTAATTTCTCCGATTCCTTCAGCGTTTTTCTGGCGCGTTTCCATCCGCACAACGTGCGGCCGCCCAATTTGAAGTTCCGCAGCATCTTCGAGCGTGAGGATGCGCTCTTCGGGAGCAATGAAGGACGCGAGAATGTTTAGCAGGGTTGTTTTGCCGGCGCCGGCGTTTCCCGCCACGATGATATTGTCGCGAGCGCGAACAGCGTCGACGAGCTGATCCGCTTGCGATCGCTCCACGGTCCCCGCGCGAATCAAATCGTCCAGCGTTTGGAAAATCGGCCGAAACCGACGCATCGTGAGCAACGGGCCACCAATCGACACGGGTGGCAGCACGAGATTCACGCGCGAACCATCGGACAGTCTCACATCGCACAGCGGCGACGCCAAATCGATGCGACGGCCTGCCCGCGCGGCCACGCGGTCCATAATTGTTCGCAGCTGCGTTTCCGAATCAAAACGAATTTCCGAACGTGACACGGAGCTTTCCCGTTCAACAAAAACCTCGTCTACACCGTTGACCATCACTTCGTTTACCGATGGATCTCGCATCAGCTGCTCAAGCGGACCAAGACCGGTCACATGGTCGAAAACGCGCTGGCGGAGTCCGAGGAGAAAACTTTCGCAGTCGGACGGAACACCGTGATCGCGAACATGACCGTGCAAGATTTCATCGATACACGAAAGCACGCGCTCGGTCGTGCCACCGGCGAGATCATTTGAATGCGAAAATCGCTGCCAAATTTTCGCGGTGACCGCCTTTTCCACCGCGTGCCAGTCGTGCCTGTCCGCCGAAAGCGTGGTATCGATCAGCGGTTCTTCCAGCCATTTGGCGGTCTCTTGGGCGACCTTCTTTATAGCGCGCGAAATTTTCGTGTGCGCGCCAGCGGCTTCCAAATAGGACTCTTGGTTCTCGCAACGCGCCAGCGTCGAGGGATCGAACGGAAGAAAGCCGTCCATTCGTCCATTTTCTTTCTCAATCGCTCGCACGGGCAATCCTCCGGGCAAATCGGAATTCCACAAAATGCGCCGAATACCGCTCGACAACGCGCCGCGCGCAAGAATCTTTCCTTCGAGTGAACGCACGAAGCGAACGTCGTGTAACACAGGCGAGAAACCGAGCAGAAATCGAGCGTCTTCGGCGAACGATTGTGTTTGCAGGTCCTCGGGTGGAATTAACATAGGCGACACCGGAAAAATGGCGCGACGCTTCAATTCGTGCGCGAACGCATCGAACACAATCTTTTCAGCGAACCGTCCTGAGGTGGGCGGAACGAATACAACTTGCATGAGAGCTCCTTTGGAGGGGAGCGTGAAACCTAGTTGGTCTTTAAGGGGCGAGAGATCGATGTGTCGACTTGCGCTTCTGCGTTTTCAACCCATCGTTTAAATGTGAACACCACGACCGCGACAAAACAAAACAATACAATCATCATTGGCGTCGTTAAACAAATGTGTTTTCGATACCACGGCAAGTGGTACTTCGGGTGCAAAACCTTGTAGCAGTGCAAGCAACAATAGGCTTTGACCGGGTTATCACCACCGCAAAATTCGCACTTTCGCATTTGAGGCCCGGTAATCCGGTATGCCTCAGGTACGTCCGCCATGTAGCTCCAGCTCCTTTAATTCAATTGATCGCGGCACGTGCAGATCATCGCAAAGCGGCGATATCAAACTAAGCGTCAGCTGCCCATGCATCGCGGCCAGTCGCGCTACCAACAAATCTTCGGGCGCCAAAATGAGTGTAACCAAAATGGAATCGGTTGCCATGGGCTTTGCGAGATTTTCATCGGAAATAGCACGGCTCCCGTCCCATACCTGATCCGCTATCGACAATACGCGCACCCGCGGGACAAGAATGCTCGCGCGCTTGCTGGACGTGAACACGAGATGCACCCAATCCCCGGGTTTAAGCAATCCTCCCACCGCGTCTTCAGCGTTCAACCGCAAACCAAAAGCGGTCTGACGGGGTTCGAGCGACCAGGCCGGCCCCAAAGCGCTCTGCTCATCGAGCATCGTGCTCTTGCTGAGAATTTCTCCCTTGGGTATACCAACACGGGCTTTGAATCGCGTGTGACCGTTCCTATCCATGAGCTCGCATTTTTTCACCATCGTTGGCGTCACGTAAGCTTCGGGCATCACGAACTCCTCTATAAAATCCAGAGCGATCGGTTTTCCCTCGCCGATATACTTTCGAGATCGGACCACCGTTACGAACGTTTGCTTTTCGGCGATCTCTCGTTTCTTTTTTGCGAAATGCATTTCGGCTACCGCGAACACAAAAGCTCCCACCACCGCGCACAGCAAAAGTTTTCGCACCGGCGTGATGATTATTTTCATAGTGGATTTTCCTTTTGAGAAACGACCGTTTGGGCAACGGCCGGCACGCCGGTCGACTCGGCGCGAACACCCACCTGTACGAATCGGTAAAACCGCGAGGCCGCGGTTTGCGTGTACGGGGCGGTCGAAAATGTCCAATTTATCGGAAAGCGCGACGACGGCAATGCAGCGACGTAATTCGTCATTTCATTTTGAACGGTGGCGTCCGTTACACGTCCGGTTCCCGCAAGCATCGCACCAAAGCGCGCGACGCGATGCGCCCGCTGCTCGAGAACAATCATGCGCGCAATAAGAATGAGTCCAATCCACGCCGCGCTCCAAACTCCCAACGCCAACAAAAATTCGAACACAATATTTCCGCGTCGGCTCATTTCGTTTGCCCCAGAACCGCGCGAAAAACAGGCCAGCGCTGAGGCAAAAAAGCACCGGCGTCCACGGCCTCTTCGAAGGCGCGCGCGTAACCGCCATTACCGCGCCGACGAACGTCGGCGTCGTTCTCTGAAACGTCCCAACGGATTTGCCCGACCGAAGCCCGCGTTAACGTCCACGTTTCTCCGTCCGCAACGGGAACGGTTGTTTGAACGTGGAATCGGGTGACCTCCGCAGGTTGGGAAAGCTTCTCATTCGTCGCCCACAGACGCTTAAACCACAAGCTGTCGAGCGTTTTCTCACGACGTTGTTCGTCAATAACAATCGCACTCGCGGACTGAATGCCGAGCCGCGACCCGCGGTCATCGATAATTTCGACCTGTTCCCGCGAGAACCCGTTGGCCTCGGCGATCACTTTGACGATAGCGGTCGTGCGCGCCTGGTAACCGGACAATGCACGTTTGAGCGTCGCCGCTTTTTGTTCGACAGACGTCCAATCGGTCGAGCGCAAGGAGATTGCTCCGTCGCTCGCCAAAGGTCCCATGAGTCCGCCGAATTCTTGCCACCGACTTGCCACGATCTCGAGAGCTTCCACGCGCATTCTTAGCGACGCCAGCACCGCGGCATCGGCGACGGTTTCCAATTTCTGCGAAACAATGGACACGCGGCCAATATCCATGACAAACACGCCCATCGCCACCATCGCGAGCGAAACCAAGACGGTCACGATCGTCACAACCGCACTTCCTTCGCGTGTGTCGAAATCTGAGTGAAACCCACGCCCGAAAAATGAAACGGCTGACAAGGTTCCTTTTTCAGGTCAATGTCGAAAACAATGAGCGGATTATTTGAGCGTGGGAAATTTCCCGGCACGACCGGAACGGCGTGCAGCACAATGAGAGGAGTGATGTTTGAGAGCGATCGTCCGGCAAGCCACGAACGAGCCCATGATTCCAGAGTCGCAGAATCCGCGATGCGGCGGCACGCGATTTCTCGAGACAATTGCGCCGCGACGCGCTCCAAGCGAATTTGATCAAGAGCCACGCAAACGAGATTTAGAAACAGAAGCGACACGAACGCGACCAGCGGCGCCACGAATGCCATTTCCACAACAGATCCACCAAACGAACGGCTCTTCCACATAACATCTCCACGAATGAAACTTGCGTCGAGGAGGGGGTCGATTGAATTTTAAAACAAGGAGGGGACGGGAGGGTTTGTCGACGGAGATCTTAAGTTATTTTTGTTTTTTGTCAAATTCTTTTTTTTCGCGACGCGCCAACCCTTGCAATCTTTTTTTGGCGTGATCCTGCATGACCGCCAACAACCGGTCGGTTTCGGACCGCAGCGTTTTCTCGTCGTTGGCGCGCAACGCCGTCAGTTCTTCAGCGAACGAAGAAAGCGAAGAACGCAGCGAGTCCACTTCCTGTTTTGCGTGCGGGGATGTTGGATCGTTCGCGATCGTCGCGCGCAAGATCACGGCTTTCCACTTGGTTTGATTGGCCTCTTTCTCAGGCGTTCCTTCCCACACCGTCTGCAGCGTGGTTTTCCCGGTTTTTGATGCCGCCACATTCTCCTCAATTGTGACGACACCTTTCTTTACCGTTTGCTGTGGTGGCTCGGTGACTTTTGCGGGACTTATGCTCGGCGTCGCAACGACTCCAGGAGATGGAGTTGCCTTGGCCGGCGATGGTTTCACGGCTGTTGCGGCCACCGGAGCATTGGACGATGGCGACGGAACTGCGGCGACTGCCGTCGAGACATTAACTGCTTTTGGCGACGCGACCGGTGTCCGGACAATGGGCTTGTTGGGTTTTGCCGGCGTATCACGCACGACGCGCGCCACTTTTTCTTTCGCCACGCGCAAATACATTTGAGAGCCCATAAGAATGGTGTACTCGTCAGCGTCTTCTTTCGTGATTTTTCCTTGGATTGATTTCCCTTCTTTCAACACAAGTTCGTCAGCGCACACGAATGGCGACACCAACAAAAGCACAGCAGCGAAAAGACTAGCGATCAAACTTTCGAGCAGGGCGATCTCCAAACGAAAGGTCGGCGCCAATATTAAGGACAAAGCGCGAGGAGCGGTTGTTGTCTTGCAGCGCGTACGCGACATCGATACGGATGAGGCCCGGATTGGTGGACCTTGATGGTGCAAAGCGAATTCCTCCTCCTACGTCGGTGCGGAACTGATTGGCATCCGGGAACGAACCCTTTTCCCACACGGCACCCGAATCCATGAACCAGGCCCACCCAATGCTGATCAAATGCAGCCAGTCATACAATAGACCGCGACGGTCCTCAAGCGTGAAAAGAATTCGGTCCGTGGCGCTGAATTGTCGAACCGAATATCCGCGCAATCCATTTTCGCCACCGAGCAAAAATTCGCGTTCCGGATCCAAGTTCTTTGAGACCACATATTCGCTGCGAAGACTCGCCGTGTGCAACGGCAACCAATCCAGCAAATAGTATTGCGTCTGCAACCGCAGAACACCGTTTTGCACGTCGTCATGTTCCTGTCGCCCGTCGACTTCAATCGAATTGAACCAGACTTGGTTTTCTTGGAAATGGAAATTTTTCGTAATCCGTGCTCGCCCGAACCACCCACGCTGCGTGGCTCCGGTGTGTTCGTTTGTGGGCCCCGCTTCAGCGATAAAGGAGCCGCCCAAGTTGATGTCTTCGTCGCGGTCAAAGGTCGTCACACCGCGAACTTTGTGGAATCGAATATTTTCGTGCTGATAACCGAGAAGAATGGGGTTTACACGGCGCTCTTCTGGCAAAGCCGGCGACTGCGGTCCTTTGGCGTTGGAAAATTCATCGAGATTATTTTCGTAGGCAAGCGATACACGCCGCACACGTTTCATGCTCGCCACGAGCGCCACCGCACCAAACACGCGAGCGTTTCGCGAGTGATGATCGAACGTTGCAACCTCGTCTCCATCATCGAACAAGCGGTCTTCGTTCTGGCGATCGCCGAGCAAGACGCCTTCCGAATGCGTCACGAGGGCGGAATAAAAGGGGCGTGTGAGATCGGTTTCCCACTCCTTTCCTTTTTCGTCTTTTCCGTAACCGCCGAAAAATTCCCACCGCGTACCCAAAATTTGCGGATCGCGATACACGGCACCGCGCGTGGTCCGGTCGATATTTTTGCTCACAAACGCGCCGATTTCTTTTCCGCGCCCCAAGAAGTTCTGTTCGTTAATACCAAACGAGTACGACCGTTTCCCCGCCGCCAGACCGAACGACAATTCGAGTGCCGTGGTCCACACGTCCTCGGTTTCTACCTTCACGTCCACCTGCCCATTCATATTCTCAAGCGGCGTTATTTTCACGTAGCGAAAATTTCCCTGCCGGCGCAACAACCGCTCGGATTCCGAAATTTTCTCAGCATCGAGAGCGTCGCCTTCCTTAAATAGCAGCGCATGGCGGATGGTGTCCTCTTTGGTCACGATGTGAATTTTGTTGGCCCACGAATACGGGAAAACATTGTCGGTGCGCGAGCCCGTTTCAAAAACGTTTTTTCGATTGATGAGGATTGAGCGAATCGTTGGCTGAAGGTTGTCTGCGCGCGCCATTGATAGGAGGAAAAACAACAGGAACGGGGCGGCGTGGCGAAGTTTCAAAGTGCTGAAATTATATCGTAATCAAATAGCGATATAGCGAGACAGCACTTTGAATGCGGTTTGAGGAGCGGGGTTGGCTTTCAATGTGGCTCGGGCTTCATTGAGCACGTGCTGAAATTTCTGCTGGAATTCGGCGAGCTTCGCCATCACGCTCACGTGTTTTGTGTACACGACAGAGCAGGCGGTATGATCGGGCGTTATCGGCGATGAATACAACCCGAACCAATCGACGGCGGACGCCAATTCCAGTGAGCGATTGTTGCTTTGCGAAATCAGCATGCCCACCACTTTTGGCAGCTGATGAATATCGGAAAGAGAGAAAAATCCAAGACTGTTGGCGACATCATCGTTGCGGGCCGCCGTGAACATCGGCCACAATGCGCCAAACGACGGATCTTTGACGAGACTCTGCGGCTGCGCAAAAGGCACCCAGTTAATTGTGAGCTTCGAATCGAACGCCCCTTCCAATCGGTAAACGCAACCTTGCCCCCGCAAATACGCGACACGGGACGCTTCGGGCATCTTGTCCCACCCATCGGTGCGCAGATAACCTGGAGCAATCACATAAAAATTGTTGCTCGCCATTTTTTTGAATTGGGAAAGGTACAGGCAATCGAAAAATCCCTGAGCGCTCGACACGCCCCAAAAATCGTTGAGCCGTTGCAAATCACCGTCAATTTTCGCGTCGTAATTCCACCAGGGAACCAGTTGCTGACCGCGGGTTGCCGTCATCATCCAAATAGACAGGTTCTTTTCAGGAAGGTTGTGGGTTACGAACGACAACTCTCCAAGTTCTTCTTTTTCACCGGAGAGCTGCCTGACATCAGATTCGCCTAAACGGACAATCTCCATACCCATGAATCGAGTGTAACGCGCGTGTCATGGGAATGCCACGGGGGGTGTCAATAATCACGGCAAGTGGAAAACGACCTATTTGACGAGATGTTTAGGCTAAGCGCCCTGTTCGGCGAGCTGGATGTTCTTTTCGGCTTGGCGGAAGTGGTCGTCCAGGTTAAACAATTCCCCACTTTCGAGGCCGATTAGACGCAGAGAGAAAAGCGCCAAGTCTTCTGATGATAAGCCGGAAATATCCCAGTTCGTTTCGAAATTGGCGCTTCCGATCGGATACCCGAACATCTTGTTCAGTCCTTTGTTTTTAAGGTCGGCAATAAACGGTTGAGGATTCGTGCGGGCCTGGATTTCGAAGCGAATATTATCCCCTTCTTTAAACATGGCGCCAGGAATTCTTTCACTGAGGAAATTCAATGCCGCTACCTTTTCCTCAATCGAACGCAACGTGATAATCACGTAACCAAATTTCCGTTCCGCCCCGGGCAACGAAGCCGCCTTAACGAACTGGCCAATTTCAGCGAGCGCCGTCTGAGCGCCTTTGGAGTCGGCGTTTCCACTCAAGTCAGGGTACGAAAAGATACCGTAATCATTTCTATTGGTTTCTACATCGGCCGGTTTCACGGTGCCATCCGCCGCCAACGGGGCCTCTTTCGTTGTTTTCTCGAGCAATCCTCGCACGACATTGACATCGAATTGGGAAATCTCTGCAGCCCTCGCGAGAGCGCCCAAGGTTGCGAGCTGAGCCTGCAAGGCGTGATCCCGTTCGGAATTTACTCCTCTGCCCAAAGTATTTAGCGTGCCCGTGAGCGACGCAATTCGGTTGATAATGTTGGCGTCCACCTTCGCTCCGACGGAAATTTGACGCGCCAAATGATTCACGTGCCGATAAATTTCTGCTTTGTAGAGAACAGCATAGACGGCTATCGCAGCGTCCGTTCGTTCGGCAATCCGCTCATCACTGTTCCAAACACGATTAATGGGCATCATCGTTAAAGATTCGATCTTCGGCTCCACCATTTTTTCCAAACCGAGCTGCTCCATCGGCGGCATTGATTTTAAAAGCAGCGAGACGAAAAGGCTTTGGGCCTCGGGGGTAAGCTCACTACTCATTCTCTTGATTTGATCCCGGTCGGTCAGTGGCTCTGCAGCGATCGTTGCGAACGGCAAACGAATATTGAAGCGATGCAAAAAGAAGGGAATAACACGCCGCACATACGCCAAGTGCAACAGCGCTGGCAGACCGGCGAAAACGATCGCCGCGATTGGCAACGAGCGCATCGCCCGTTGCGATTCAATAAAGCTGAGATTCGGTGGAACATTAATATAGAAGCTCACGACGGTTAAGATAAACAAGTATGGAATCGCGAAAGAGAACAACAAACCAAAAATTTTTATTTTGTCGGACGGGCGTGCGGCCGTACGCGCGTAAGTCCCGTCCGTATTGGGCAAGAAAACCTCGGTGTGTATCATCGCTAAAAATCCCGCGATAAAAATCAACACAGCGAGCGTTATTCCAAACGAGACGAATGAATTTTGGATGAACACAAATGTGGTCGCGAAGATGGGGCCATAAATGAGCACCGTCAGCTCCTCAACAAAAGGGGCGGTACGGGAAGGACGTAAAAAACTCACGGAATGAACCGGTCGCACATCCAATGAAGATTCCAGCGGGCTATATTCGCCAAGCTCAAGGTCTTCCTCATCCAAATCCGTCGATCCGCCCTGAAGATGAAGTCTTTCAATCGAACCACCAACTTCGGCCGCAAGTTCATCATCGATGCGTGTGTAGAGCAACAAACGCACGTACGGATCTTCCTTCGAAACTCCGGTTTGAATTCCGTATTTCTCAAAAACCAGTTTGAACTTTTTCATTGCGAACAGGCGCATAAAAATTTGCCGCACTTTCCACGTGACGTATCTGTCCTGCTGTTCTTTTCCCTTGTGAATATTCATGTTTTCCCGTAGGAAAGAATACCGACGAACGTCTTTTTTGTAGAGGTTCAGAATTCCCGATCGCGTCAACTGCAACACGGTGTCCGGCGTTGGTTCCGGCTTCTCCTTGGTGCCAACCGATGAAGCCATCCAATCGTAATCGGCCCGATCGTCTATGCCGTTCAAGTGATGCGCAACATGATCCATGGCCGCCGCGTAGATTGGAGTAAACGTCGGGATGAAGTTATCGACCGTTATTTCCCCTCTGACAGCGGGGAAACGTCCTCTTTTCGCGAGCGCTTCAACAATGTGAGTAAAAATCCTTTTAATCGGAGTGGCCTTTAAGATGTGATCGTTCCAATCTTTGAAACCGAGATAGCCGTTAAACGGCGTGGCCTCGGCGAAGGGGTCAATGACCACAAAGCCGCCTTTCATTTTTTTCAAGACCGTGGCAAGAATTCGCACCGGCAAGAGCGCGGCCCCGGAATCAATGTCTTCCATCGAATACGGAAGATCCCGCGTGGCTTTTAAAACCGTGTCGAGCCGCATCTGAGGGGACATCGCTTCAAATCTCTCCGTTGATCCGTTTGCGTCCATAAGACCAAAGAAACGCAGCATGTCAGCGATTTTAAACTGAACCTGATTTGTATTGTAGTAACGGTCGTTGTCGATACGGTCAGCAACGTCGGTGCCCGCGTACTGAAATTTGTCGACAATGACGAAATTTCCTTTCTCATCAATCACCAAAGCGCCGCCCGTGTCTGGCTCGATCAACGACACCTGTTCATCGGTGGGCGTAACAATCTCATTGGTACCCTTTTTCTTGAGAAGCGGAACAAACCGTCCGCGAGGATCTTTGTTCGGTCTTTCGATAACAAAGTTGTTGGGTCCATCGACAAAGAACTCGTAGTCCTCACCGTTCGGCACGCCCGAATCCGGTTTCAAATCTTGTTCCGGTACAACCGATTTTTGTCCACGGATCTTTCCTGAGTAGGTTCGGCCATTAATCTTGAATTGATATTTCACATCGCGCTCGGCAAGGAAAAACGTAATGGGAAGATTATTCTCTTCCATAAAGTTGGCCGCCATTTCGTTTGGCATGGCCCCCAAATCTTCTCCGTTGCTAATGAGGCCGTACAAACGGCCATCGCGGTGCAACTTGAGCAGCGTGCCATCCACCGCCGCGGCAATCAAAACCGAAAACGCGCCCGGACCGCGCGGCCGCGTTATCGCATTCCCTTCGCGCACATTAACGTCGCTGTCAGGAATTTCTTTACCGTTCTTGTTGGTCCATAGCACGCCACCCGGCTTCTTGGTTTTTTTGTCGGCCACGCGCTGCATGGGGATACCGCTGCCAGGACTCTTTAAGATTTCGACCTTCTCACTGATCGCGCGAGTCATATGCGGATCGTCTTGCACCGCGGCCATGATATTGTGGTCATTAACACCCAACTGTGTATTAAACACAAGTGCCACGGCTTTAACCGTAACGAGCATCGAATGCTTAAATATTGTCAGGAAGAGCGGATGTTTGGGGCCGGTACCGAGTCCAATTGCTGGAATCTGGATACCAATCGTAGAAAGAATCGCCTTGGTAATGCTTTCTTTGATTTTCTTACTTTTCTGAATCACACGACTGCCGGCACCGCCGAGCAAGGAAAAGATCGCTATTTCCCCTCGCTCGTAACGCTCGATGAGGCGAACAAAGGAAATCTGATGTTCCCGCGCGGAAACCGCGGTCGCGTCAAAGATCCGATCGGGGTGCGAGGCGATTTTATCGATAACCCGATATTTCTCGACCTTATCAAGCTTTCCTTCAAAAGCATCGTTTATGACGCGGTGGTACTCTTCACGATTGATTTGCCCTTGTTGATTGATCGGGGGCGAAAGACGAAGAATGGATTCCATATTTCTGTCAACGATCACTTTTCTTTCAGCGGCTGGAGAGTTCGCTGGCGGAATTGGATCCAAGAAATTAAACAACGGTTGAAGAACGATCTTCTGTGTCTTGCGATCGAAACCAACGATACGAGGATTGGTTGCAAAATATTGAAAATCGGATTCATCGTATCGAAATTGCATCCCGCGAAAAGCCAACAATTCTCTAACAGCAGTACCGGTCAAGTATTTATCGAGCGCGCCATACGATGCGTGCGCGGCGGTGAGAGGTTTCGGCGAATGATTGTTCCACCAGGCGTGACCGGGCATGGTTGAGATAGCTCCGATCGCGAGGCTGGCGGCCAAAATGCTCCCGCGAAGAATGGTTCGATCATTGGGAATATAAGACAAACCAACAAGCGCTAAAGGCCCAATAATAAGGAGAAACGGCAGGAATATGAAAAGGATACCGAGCGATCGGTATTCAAGTAGCGAGGGCGATCCCTTGGAAGGGCCAGCTCGAATCGGATGGAGCAACAGAAACGTTACCATCGTGGTGATGGTGGCGGCGGCCAACGCCATCCAGGTCACCGGCAGAACGACCGCGAATCCAGCAAACGTGCCCGCCAATAGTGCAAACAAAAATCCGGCTTCGTATTTTGGCGCGCCCCAAAAACTATTCTTATAAAGATCATGACCGCTGATCGGGTCGGCGTATCTTTGCTCGAGATTCTGCGCGAGATTGAAGATGAAATTGAGAACGAGTTGTGGCCGCGGCCGTTTTCCGCGCGGAGATTTGATCGATATCTTGTTGTTTTTTTGAATGCGCGCAAAAAATTCCGCCCGTTCGTACAAGTCCATCACTTTGTCCACGGAGTCGGGCCAACTGAAGTCCGTGTTCATCGCGTTGTCGATCATTCGGTTCCACGACGATTTGTCGTTCAAAAACATTTGACGCGCTTCTTCTATTTTTTTCGACAATTCGATCGAGGTCTTGCTGCGCATCATGAAGCCAATGGCGGCTTCGATGCCCTCCGACGGATCCCGTACCACATTCAACCCACCGCTGGGGGCCACAATCGGCAACGTGCCAGCGATCATCGCGTCGTAATGCGTGAGGCCCGACGGCTCAAAAATGGACGGAACGAGCAGCGAATCGGATCCCACGGTAATCATGGGCTCTAGCTCGGGAAGGAATTTGTCGATGTATTTGATGTTACGCGGATAACTCGCCTGCAATTCGCGCATGCGGCGTTCGTATTCCGGGTTTCCGCTCGCGAGCACAACCACGACGGTGTCGTGCTCATGCCCCTGCAACACTTCGGGTAACGCCTCGAGAATAAGGTCGAACCCTTTTTCCTTTTCAGCGCGGGCGACAACACCCACCACAAACTTGGCCTCGTCATCGGACTTGTTTCCGCTCGCAAGACCGACTTTTTCAAGCAACGCAATTTTGTTGAGTGGCTTTTTCTCTTCAACATCGGTCACACCATAGGCAATAATCCCTTTAAGGTTTCGCGGATTGCGAAGCTCCACATCCGGGGCGTTATTGATACCGGTGAAACGCTCATCCATTGTGAGCGAATAATAAAACCGGGGCAATTCCGGATACGCACCTTCCGCCAATTCCGTGGCATGCGCTTCGCTCACGGTGTAACTCGCATCAGCGGACTTCATTGCTAAAGAAAAATTGAATTGTCCATGGAGACGCAGCGAAAACGGCTGTTTCTCTTCGGTAACACCGGTTTTTTGGTCCGTCTGCATGAAGAACGGATCCCAAGGAAGTCCGGTTTTCTTAAACAATTCCCACGAATTGTCTTTCAACCGATCAAACGTGTTTTCGTAGCGCGCGCTTTCGGAGAAAAGACCCTGATAGACCGCGTTGTGCTGAGTGGACACCGTTTGCGTTTTCTGGAAATACGTCTTTAGCCGAGAAAAAGTGGCCGGATTCATGCCGCGCATGTACGGGTTGGCTTCGGCATCGTGCTGAAATTCGACGGGCGTGGTCGCGCGCAAATACAGCAGCCACGGCGCCAGGAGCGTGGTTTGCCAATCGTTCACGTGCACGACGTCGGGCGCCTCGCCATTGCCGTTCAAATTGAGCACCGGCATGGCCATCATGCAAGCTTTCGCAAAGAAAATGAACCGTTCGAGCGTCAACATCTCTCTTTCGGTGAAGCTCGCGTGCGAATTGGGCAAATTCGCCGGGAAGTAGGGATTTAATTTGCCCCGCTTGTCTTTCCCCATGGTGTATCGGCCAAAATATTCCGGATTCTGAATCAGATAAAGCGTTGGCAGATCGCGCCGATCAATCTGAACGACCGTCGCGGTAACGATATGCCCATCCATTGGCACATTGATTTTCTGGAACAATTCTTTTTTCGTCCAAATCCCGGCCGCAACATTCTTGGAAATCTCTTCTTCGATACCGACGCCCTCATAATAAGGAAGGATCTGACTCACATCGTGACCAAACCCCTGCATCGCGCGCGGGAAACTGTCCGCCACAACCCCAATGCCGCCTGTGTGGAAAATTCCGCGAACCTCGCTCGCAATGTAGACCACTTTTTTTACACGCGTTGGATCCATTAGCTGGCGGTAATATTTGAGCTTCATGTTGTCGCTCACATCGGAGCGCTGCTCGTGCGACAGCGCCATCATGATTTTGTGCGGTTTCGCCAACCGGTGCTCATGATTCATGATGTTTTCGTTCTGCAAAACTTGGGCCACGGTCCACGCGTCCATTTTTTGGAAATCGGGGACAAGCTCGTCCACCGAATGGGTTAGGAAGTAATTCCAAAGCCGTCCTTCCACGCGGCTGCCGCCGTGGGGCAGATAAGGAAGCCGTTCATGAATTCGAATGTATCCGTTCTTTTTTATCTCGTTCCACAATTCGACGTCCGACATCGAATTGAGCTTCTCAACAGGAAGGTCACCGAAACTTTTTTCCGGCGCAAACCGATGGAAGTACGCTCGGGTGGTTGTCACCATGCTCAAGAAAGCGACGCCAATCGTGAGCAAGAATCCCCATCGGAAAAAACCCGTGCGCATAGGAAATGACGGAGAATGTCCAACGGCAATCACGTCGCGCGCTTTTACAAACGGTTCGAAAACGTTCGTCAGTAACTTGATAAACGCAATTCCAAAAACAACCAGCGCAATGCCTTTGATCACGGTGCCAAAGGAGCGGTGCGTGTTCCATCCCACGTTGCCGAGGCCCGGAACATCTTTGATCGTGCGATAGGCGGGCGCCGAAAGTTCGGCTCCCGCTTCAATTTCTGTTCCATTTATATTGAGGTGCGCCCGACGGTCTTGGGCGCTCAACAGAATCGCGACACCGCCCGAAATGCCCGCTATCCAGGCCGAGAGCGTGGCCAATTCCAAATTCGGATTTGCGCCCGTAGCAAAGTACGCGGCCGCGAGCACCGCGGTCAACGAGATGGCAGCCGCGGGCAACCAGCGGCGGCCCGGAGCAATTGGGTTCGATGGGCCAAGAATGGTATCCGCCGCAGCAACCGTTAGTTTTTCTCCATAGAAAAGCTTTTCGAGTGGCGTGCGATCACGAATGAAACTGCCCAAGTAAGCAGATCCGTTTCCAAGATTGTCTTGGGAAATGCGCGGCGTGAGCACCGCGTACGATACACCGCGCGCACGAAGAAGCGCGCGAATACCAGCGGAGTGGAAACCACCGGCAAGCAAAACGATCGTGTTCGAATTCCCCCGCGCGTTCAAAAGATTGTTCACCATCTTCTCGTTGCGCGCTTCGGCATAGCGGTAGAAGTCGAAAAAAGCCTCCAAGTTCGTACCGGAAGGTACTGACGCTGTCGTCCTGGAATGTCGCAATCCAGGACCCACTTGATATTCCTTCCACTCTTCCGGTGTCAGTTCGAAATTTACAAGCTTCTTTGCAAGAAAAAGCGTGCGGCCTTGTTTAAAAAGCTGCTTCGTTTGCTCACGGCGCGCGATTTTTCCGATCGCGGCTTTCGTCAAATCCTGAATTTCTTTGAAGATTCTTTCTTGCTTGATGCCGTCGGCGAGCGCTGCGTATTCGACGTAGGTGGAAAAATGCGGGTACGCTGCGAGCGAAATATGATGCGCATTTAATATGGAGCGGAACTCGGAATAAAACGTCGTAGCCTCCATTTCGCCGGCGCCGTGCGAAATACTGAGGGCTGTTAATTGTTGGAGCGCGGCGGAATCGGTGGCGGAAATCTTTCGAACAAGCCGTTCCCTTTCTTGTTCGGCTTGTTTCTGATCCAAACGCGCTTCCAGCTGAAGCGCGGCCGACAACGTTTTTAGCGATGGGAACGCATCCATTGAAACCGATTGTTCCAACGATTGGATATACGCGGCGAGCGTGACGTTGCCGGCTTCGTAATTCGTGATCAACGCATCGAGCGCTTTTTCTTCAGCGGAGAACAAATCGGCTTTTTCATGCGCGAGTTTTTGCAGGGCCGTTTCGATGCTGGATAACCGATCCGCTTTTATCGCAATTGTGTTCTTGAACGCGTCGACGTTCTTCACATACAAACTGGAATCATCGACGCCGACAATCGTTGGCAGCGAGCCCTTGGCCGTGAGTCCCATCCACGAAATCGCCGAAATATAATTTTCGCGCAGCAATACGGACGCGATGTTCGCGAGAATTTTGGGTTCCGGATAAGAACGGAATTTCGAAAAATCAAAAGGGCCAACGGCCGCTTCCACGCCGATCACGGAATTCTTCGGCGTGCGCAACAAGACTTCGCCGATGTTCTTTTGCGCCTCAAGATTCATGTGAACGTCTTGCAGCAACAACACCGTGGGGCCGCCGTTGTTCTCGATGTGTGTTTCGCCCACGCGCGCGAATGGATTGACGGATTGGAAGAAAGGTTTAAACGCGTTATCGGCGGCTCGCGTTGGAAAAATGTCGGCTTGCGGAGATTTTAGGCGAGCAATTTGGTTCGAACGTTCCGTCCAGATATCGGCGCTGGCGCGCAATCCAAATCCGGTGTTTTGCGCAAAACAGGTTTGCACCAACATCGGATTCGTGAGAACCTGGGTGATAAAAAGAGAACCGGCAATAAAGGCGGCACTGCCTTTTCGTAACGAAAATCTCATGGAACCACTATACGAATGCTGTCTTAAGTTCGCCTTAAGAACGCGTAAATTTTCTGTAACGGAACGCTATTTTCTGCGACGAAGAAACGACGCGATTTTACGCGTACTTCCCGACGAGCTCGAAGAACTTAAGCAGCGCTTCGATGTCGCGCATATCAGAAAACTCCATCGCGCGTGCATTAGCGGAAATCTCATCCGCGATGCTGAGCTTCACCTTGTTTGCGTATTTTTCGGTGCGACCCAGTTCGGCCAACGATTGTGCAAGCGCTTTCGGAAGTGCCTGCGCGCCGTGCACGAGCAAGTCAAATTTTCCGTCCGTGCCAATCGTGGGGTCCAGTAAGCGCTCGGCGATTTCTTCATTCGTGTCCACCGCGGTTTCGTCGATGAACGTGATCGCTCCAATTTCAGCGTGCGTCAGCGTCGTCGTGTCCGGATTTCGAACTTCCTGAAAGATGTCCGCTTTCGATGCGATCATATAAACAGAAACCTGGCGCATCTCTTTTTGCTGCGCCAGTTTAAGCGCTGCACGAATTTCGGCTGCGAGTTCGGCGGCATTGTTTGCCTGTGGAACAAGCATTCCGATATCACCGGTCTTTAGCTGCTTATCAAGTGACAAGACTTTCACATTCGGACGTGCGCCCGATCGAGCGGCTTCGCGTGCAAACGCGTTCAAAGGCTCCGCTGCGTGCGCGGACGCGTGACGATAGAGGTTCTGACGTTCCGTCGTATACGTAACAAGTTCCGCATTGCGAATTTCGGTTAATTTCGAAACACGTGCGAGAATCTCAGCGGAAGTTTCCGTTTTCGTTCGCTGCGCATAACTTTTCGCCAATTTTGCTTCGGCGTTCGTCAGTGGATAATAATCGGCAGGCCTGTTTTTCTCGCGGTGCAACAGCGTTCCCGCGGCAAATCCGACTCCAACGAGCGGAAGCGTTGCCCACATTGGTGCAAAAACGGCAAACGATGCAAGGAGCGGTGCGAACAAGCTCACGCTGGCCGCCCGTGTCGCGGACCAAACGCTATTTTGATCGAAACTCGGTTCCTTCTGCCCCGGCAGTTTTACGCCGAGCGCGCGATGCGCCGCGTAAATCAACGCGAACGAAACAATCAAAGTAATCGCGGTTGCCATGCTCCACCGAACAAACGGCTCAAACGATGCAGCGATCACGTGCGATTCCGCGAGACGAAGCGCGACGAGCGCATTCACGCCCGCGAAAAGTGCCATTCCGAGCACGGACGTCGCCGCGCCTTCCGCCGCACCGCGATCAGCGAAACTCATTTTTGAATTCGGAAGAATTCCGATCGCACCCGGAACGGGCGCCGGCGAATGCCCTGCCATTTGCACGCCCATTTCGTCGTGGACCTGAAACTCCGCCACTTCACCGAAATAACTCGCCGAATAGACGCGAAGCTCATCGTGCTTCGGATCGGCTCCCACTCCTTTTGGAACAGCAAACACCGTGACGCCGTAGCGTCCGGGTTTGATGACATCGATGGTCTTGGACAACACCGACACATTGTTTGCCAACAGATGTATTTCTTCGGGGTTTACATGCACAATCTGCCAGTTCGGCTTACCGACTTCTCCCCAATGAATAAAAAATTCCGTTCGTGGAATCATGTGATTTTCCAGATGAAATCGAATAGAAGCGCCGACTTTATTGTGATCAAGTTGCTGGAGTCTCGGGACGGGCGTTTCAAATTGAATTTTTGAACGGAGCAAATTCGAAAGACGAACCTGCCGACGAGCGCTCAATTTTCCCGTTTCCTCTTGCCGAATCGGAATGCGTTCCCGCAGGCTTTCCACCAACGCTTCCATCATTCCAAGAATAATGCGATTGAGATTCAGGACATGCTGTGGCTTGTTGCTCGTTTTCGCGGCTTCTCCAATATTCAGCACCGCGTCTCGCAACGGAGCCAATTCAGGAATCTTCGCGATGGCTTCCGAGAAAAATGTTGGGATGTCGCCGATACCGCCGTGATTCGCAGCGTGATAAGCCAACGACCATTCGCCCACCGTTCCAATGGACCGAATATAAGCGACGGCCGCCGCCATGGCCGCGAGCCCCCGATCCGGTCTCTCATCCGGTTTCGTACGGAAGTTCAATAAATTCGACGGGAGAATCTGCTCATCGTGACCGTAGCGAAGATATTTCCAGGAAAAACCTTCCACCAATTCGAGTTGGCCGATAATTCGTTCGCGAACGCCCGGCTCGAAATTGATCCCCGATATTATTTCCCGAACCCGCAGTCGGCCATTTTGGAAATAACTGTCTTTAATTTCTTTTCCTTCAATGACATCTTCGAAGAAAGTAAGCATGTCGATCGCTGTGCGAGTGACGTCAACGCGCGGCGAAAGATTGAACGCGTTGCGAACCATTCGGCCCAATGTTTCTTTTTCGTTAAAAACGTGACGGAACGATGAAAACGCGTGCAAGAGCCCTTGTGGCGTCGGACCCATTTTCCACGCTCCGTTCTCCGGATTAAATTGGCTGACGTAGGGCACTTCAAAGCCGTTGGCTTCATTCTCGTCCGAGTTTGGTTCATAAAAAACGACGGACTCGGGAACAGCGCCGTCACGGCTCGCAATAATAAGAGCACCGTTGGACAATGCCTTTTGGAACCCCGTCGCCGATGCTTCGTAGCCATCGTCGGCGAGCATCGTCGAAAAATCCACACCCTGCATCAATCGCTTCGCTTCCCAGGTATTGTAATTGTCAAAAAACACCACGAAGTCTTTGAGCCGAGGATCCCTGTGAACAACTTTCTGGATTCGAGCGTAATGGTCTTGGCCGAACGTATCGTCTTGATGAATACGTCCTCCAATAACGAAGACAATTCCGGATTTAAGAAACTCTTCTCGCATGTGCTCATCTTCAATGAGCCGCGTGAACACGTCCATACGCTTGTAACCGACAATTCTGCGCGTCCACAAACCAATGGGATTGTTTGCGGCAATCATGTCGTCTGCCCATCCGGCTCTCATCCCGTTACGTTTCTCGATCCAACGGAACAACTCCATTCGCTTTTTATTTTTGATTTCGAGAAGTTGCGTGTTTGATAACCGCTTCACGTTTTCGATACTTCCAAACTCTTTCGCCATCCATTTCGGGCTGACGCCATTCGTGATGGAGTCGATTTTTGACGCAAACTCGTTTAAGAGCGGCATGCGGCGCATCACTTCACCGTGCTTTTTCGCAACGCCATAAACGGCATCCGCCGCGTTGATGATCATCGCGGTGCCATCAACGGCCCGCTCCCCATCTTTGCTTCCCCACACGGACGGAATTCCTTCGTAATAGCGCGGGTCAAGTCGCATGTTCTTCAGTTCATGCCACATCCATTTCGGATGCGCATATTCGAGCGGCGTGTGATCATTGAAAATATAACTTGCTTTTCGGAACAGTGGGTGTTCCGAGAACCGATCCAAAAACATTCGGTGATGAACAAACACCGTCGGCATTTCGCTCATGACGATAACATCGGGCGCCACGTTGGTCTGTTCGTTCAGTTTTTCGAGCAACGCCAAGGTTCCCCGGCCCACCAACCAGTTTTGTTGCAACCGGCTGGTCTCTTTAAACTGCCGTCGCTTTGTGGTTTTTTCGGGTTCTTGGGGATCCGGAAAATCTCTTTCGCCGGGGTACACCACTTCGGTCATCGACGGGTGATAAAGGAAATACACGTTGGCACGTCCGTAAAGGCCAGTTGGTGCGCGGTACACCTCTGCGGTGACAATGGATTCGTCGTACATTTCAAGATCAATCGTGAACGGCATTTTTTCGAAATAATTTCGCAGCAGATGCCCGACTTCCACTTTCTCGAGATTGATGATGTCATGACCGTCTTTGTCTTTTTTGAATTTCTGAACCCACACTTTGTCGTACAAAAGCGAAACCGCGGTAACGTGGGCTCCCAAATTGGACTGCGCAATAACGCGCTCGTGCAACAACGGACCGATCCCGCCCGTCGAAGAAGCCATGGCAACGGCGCGGAGCTCGTCATCGGTTGCACCGCGGCGCGAAAGCTCCTCGATCGCAGCATCGGGTAACGCCATCTCCATTGTTACTTCGATGATATTCTTGCCCGCCAAACCAGGCGTGTTTTCTTCTACCCAATTGGACGCGCCGACCGGGGAAGAAACGATCGTGAGGCCGAAAATAAAAGGAAGCGCCGCAATTCCAAGGAAGAATGTTTTTCCCGTCGATGCGAACAACACCAAGCCCGCCAGAAGCGTTATCGTGTAACGATTCGCTGCTATTACGCTGTTAACATCTTTAAGTGCTTGTACGGCACCTTTCAATCCTTCAATGGAGAAAATGCTCTTGGACGTTCGCTCGAGGAGAAGGACACGCGTTCCATCCGGCGCCGTGATAAGGCCGTGTCTCTCGAATCCCTTCGGCACATTGATTCCCAGCGTCGGATCAATTCCATAATAATCCTGACCTTGAATGTTGGTGTAAGCAATGTTCTCACCAACGGTGCTCTGATACCGGTGAATGCGCATCGCACGAATTTGTGCAGCGAGTTCCGTGAAAGCCAACTCGAGGCGAAACAAGTCATTGGACTGTTGCGCAAGCCGACCGTTTCCTCCGATCAACACTTGCTGCGGTAGGATCGTAAGCTTTTCACCAGCGAACAATTTCTCGATTGGCGTCTTTTCACGCGTGAAGATGGACAGATACGAGGAATCGGAATCTTCGAGCTTCGTAACTTTCGGTGTGAGGACAGAATAACCAATGCCGCGCTTTTTGAGCGCTGCCGTGACCCCCGGCGTGTGGAAACCGCCGATCACAAGAACGGATGGCTTTGAGCTTTCGTTCAACAGGTTCTCGACCATCTTTTCGCTGCGAGAGTCCGCCAGCGAATAAAAATCGTCGAACGGCTTAAAGCCGACACCTTTGAGGCCACGGATCTCTTTCCATTCCTCCGGCGTTAGGGAGAACTTAACAAGATGTGTTTTTAGAACGAGCGCGCGAGACGCTTGCAGCAGCTCGCGTTCGGCTGGCGTTTTTGCGAGAACCAGCAACGATGCTTTCGTGGCCGCCTGCAATTCGCGAACAAGTTCATCGGCGTTGATGCTGTTTGCCAAATCGACGTAGCGCAAATAATCGCCGAACATTTTCTTCTGAGAAACGGAAAGCGCTTGCACTTCCATGACGGAGCGGCGTTCGCGCGCGACGCGATCAAAATCGATTTTCTGCTCGAGCGCATACGCTTCCGCGAACTTCTTTAACGCCGGCGACGTGAACGTAAGGTGCGGCAAAAATTTTCCAAGCGGAAGGCTGCCCGCCTGATACGAATCAACTATCGAATCCAAACGCATCAAGTCGGCGTTGAATATTTTTCTTTTCTGCTCAGCCACGGCACGGCGCTCGATTTCTATATTCTTAACTAGCTCCTTCTGTTTTTTCGAGCTGTCAACATACGCCTGCACATTTCGAGCATAGAGCGACTCATCATCAACGCCAAACACGTTCGCGTTTGGCTGCTGAGCGGTAACGCCAAAATACGACGGAGCTGCAATTCGTTTATCGTTCAAAAATGCCTGGGCCACCACTTTGCGAGCCGACTCATTGCCCGGCGCAAAAAACTGTGCGAAATTGAATTTTCCGGAAACGCCTTCGGTGGCGATGGTGCCAAGGCGCCCTTCTTTTTTCAGCACGTCGAACATTTTCACAATGTTCGCTTGGGCCTCGGTGTTTAAGTGAATATCCTGAATAATAAGGAGGGATGTACCAGACCCGCCTTTGTAGGTTTCACGAAGCGTGGAGAAGGCGGCGAGAGAACCCATCGTCCCGGTACGTTCCTTTGGTACGAGACCTAGGTTTTCGTGGAGAACACGTGAATCCCGGCCAAATACGTGCCGGGATGACGGCTGGGCTCGTTGGCGTTCGGACCAAACCGATGTCTCGGGCACATGCGCGAAAAGGATTTGGTTGAACGTGAAACTAAAAAGGATGGAAACCGCAGTGAGTTTTTTGAGTCGAACAAATACTGAAACTTGCTCTCGATCGGCGTAGATCATAAAGAAATACTAATCGCCGCGGATTAAGAATTCCTTAAGAACGCGTAAACAAAATGTAAATCTTACGCGCTGAATTCGCGTTTTAAGTGCAACGGAAGGTGGAAGAATAGGCTTCCCCGGCTGTTTGAAAGCGAAGACATTTTCTAGGTCTGTTGTTAAGGCGACGTTGAACGTCTTCGATTTGGTGAACTGAGATGGTATCGAAGTTGGTGCGTTTGGGGAAGTATCGACGGATCAGACCGTTGGTGTTTTCTACGGTTCCCTTTTCCCAGGCGTGATACGGCTGACAGAAGAACGATTGCAGTTGGAAACGGTCATTGAGTTCACAATGCAGTGTGTTCTCGCTTCCATTATCATACGTGATGGTGCGCCGTAAAGAAGTTGGGATTTGTTCCAATGCTTCAGAGAGCGCATCGTAATTGGCTTGAGCGGATTTATTGCGGGTTCTGCGAATAAAGACGAAACGGGTTTTTCGTTCGACAAGCACTTGCAGAGCAGCGCGTCCAGATCCCCACACCAAGTCAGATTCCCAATGCCCTGGTTGTTTGCGCTGGTTAATGAAATCGGGGCGCTGGAGAATTGAAATCCGTCGAGGGATAATTCGATTCGGCCAGCGCCGTTGATGACGACGATACCGACGAGGATGTGATCGGACGAGACACTTGATGAGAGATCGATCGTATCGATAAATCCAACGATAGATGGTCTCATGATGTATTACGGACTTGCCATGGGCTTCACGCTTCAGTCGGCCTGCGATAATCTCAGGGGACCATCCTGCCTTAAGCCATTCGATAACACGATCTCTCAGCTGAGGATCAGCTTTAAACCGATGTTGACGTCGGAGCGTCTGATGGCGTCGATCTATAGCAGCCCGATGGGCCAGATGGGACCGATAACGTGCTCGACTCTTATTGCGCCGTATTTCTCTGGCAATCGTACTGGGCGCTCGATTCAAATAGAACGCTGCCTCTCGTATCGATTTGCCACAAGCTCTCATATACGACAACGTTTCTCGTTCGCCGTCGGTTAAGTGCTTGTATTTCATGGTATCCCTCAGTTTAAAGGGATAACCAACTCCTCAACTACTTACTGTTGCACTTACTATGCGAACTTCTACGCTTGCGAACCTACGATAGCATCCTCAAACCGGCGCAACTCAAAAGACTCGGAGATACTCATTTTCCGCACGAACGTGCCATCAGCGTTTAACATGCCCCAATCGAAATTAACGGAACGGTAACTCGCGCCAATGGTCCGAATGAGATTCTCAAAATTCTTCGGCCGCTGCGCGCCTTCAGCAAACACGAGGCGAAGCGCGGCGGCGCGCTGCCCGTCAACAGACAAAAGATCGCTAACATTCATACGCTCCAGTTCTTCGTGCGTCTTTACGACGATATCTATTCTCCGATTCTTTGCCGCCGGCAACTGCAAGAGTGCCGAAATTTCTTGCGCAATCGCTGGAGCCGATTTCGCTCTCGGGATATAAACCAATTTCAAAACGCCTTCGACGTTCGCCGGCGTGGACATAAACGCGTTAGCGGATTGTTCCGAAAGTTTTTTGCGCGCCGCGTACACACGATGCGCAATTTGCCGCGGGTTCGTTACGAACTCTTCGAGCCCAATGGGCCCTGCGACATTTATGCCGGATAAAAGACTCACAAGCCCTTGTTTGCTCGCTCCTGTGCCAACGCTTGCTTCGTGCGCAACCCGTATATAAGCGAATGTGCGCGCATCTTGATCAAGTTGTTTTTGCACGCGTTCGTTCGTAGCGATTCTCCACGCCAGTTTCCATTCGCGGAAGCGCGCCCGGAGCTCCCCAGCACCATCACGGTGGCTCAGTTCGTGCAACAAAATATTCAAGTTATCAACGAAAGCGGGGTGGATTATGACCGTGCTTTCTTCGGTGCGACCGGATTCAAAAAGAGCGAGCTCATTGTTCTCGGCGAGCCTGATCGTGGTCTTGCCGCTCAACAGATCCGCCGGAATTCGCTCAAGGGCGCGGCCGAGCCGTAAATTCGCTTCGTCCGTCGACAACGGATGCCGTTCGTACGTCCGCTTCGCGATGGTAACAGATATCGCTTCGTACACGCCCCAACCAAAGACCAATCCGGTCACGGTCAAAGACGCGGCAATAAAAATCCAGGCCTCTCGTGCAATTTGGTTTGTGAGCAACCACGAAAGCGTCCCGGCAACAGATGCCAACCCCGCAAAGAAGAATGTGATTGCGAATTGGAAAATCGGTGAGCGGGATTGGGCCGGCGAACCGGTCGTCAGTTCCTCCAAAATCTGTTTTTCAAACTGTCGCTGTTGGTCTTCTGTTCGTCCGAGCAAACGAAGCGCTTCGGCGCGCGACGTGGGATTTTCTCTGGAGAGCACATTTGCTTCGGTTAAGTCGCGAACAAGCACCGCATCGTCGTAACTGACGGGGGTTTCCGTTCCTTTGATCGTGTACTCCAGGAACATTCCCTTCTGACGTGCGACAGTACTCCACGACGCGGTTTTGTGATCCGCACCCACTTCGCGATCCTGCGGTTCAAAGGCGCGGCTGAATGGCTTCTGTTGGTTGGCCGGAACATAGAACACATAATTTGAGTAGACCGGTTTTTCCGCGTGATGTGTGCGTCCGCCAAAATAACCTGAGATTGCATAAGAATAGACCGGCGTAAACGAAGAAGAAGGAGTTCGCTCACTTGTTTTCAGTGATGTTATTGGGATTGTTGCTGGATCGACACCGCGCTGAACGTCGCTAAGAATAGTGATCAGACGTTTCACATCCACGTTTCGGTAAAGTCCGAACGGGAAACCATGTTGTCCGATGTTGTGCTGCTGGTCAGCCGCCGCGTAGCCGCCGAATTCATATAACGCAATTCCGGTCGCCGGGTCTTCCAATACTTTTTTGTAAGTCCTGACGCCCATGAATTCGTTGTCGACTTCGATGGTCGGACCGTAATCCTTCTCCGTCACAATGACGGAATTCGCTTCGCCTCGCGTGCTATCCGCTGCCGAATACCACAGATTCGTTTGATCAATCGGTCCTCCGATTCGGAATGTCCGTCCGGCAACCGGGTCGTTGGAAAACCGGACGACATTTCCAAATTCAAAGTTTGGCCGAAGGATTTCCTTGAGCAGCGTTCGCGTTTGATCGGCTGTGTAAGAAGTCTCCGCGAGCGCTTCGCGATAGGCCTGCAGCAGTTCGTCGTTTGTGGATTTTTCAAAAAGTCCCTTCCCAGTTTCGGTTTCGATTGTTACTTCGCGCATCGTCACCTGATTGGCACCCCAAGGGGCGTCAAACGTTTTTGTCCGCTCAAAGCGACGACCGGTCACAATTACACGTAGGACGGTCGCGTTGTTGGCGACGGTCTGATAGAAAAAGACATCGTATCCTTCGCCGTGCTTGCTGATTTTTGTTAGCGCATCACTAAGGGCCTGCGCGAGAGTCGGGACATCGTTGATGTTCGCCTCGAGTGCCAAACCGAGAACCGGTTCGGCGGTTGCACCGATAGCCGCCGGCAAAATATCGACAGTGCCGATTGTCACCCGCGCCTGCGCCGGATAATCAACGACATCGTTAATTTTCACGGATTCAATTTCAAAACGCTCACGCACCCAATGCGCGTGGATATGGTCTTGACTGGCGCCGGCGCCCAAGCCATTGATCGCCATTCGGAAGCGATGTTTCGGCGCAAGCATCGCGCTGCGCTGTTCATCGGCATCTTGCAAACTGGGGGATTGGTTCGCGCGCACCCACTGCGTGAGCAACTCTTGAAGTGTGTTCACCTTACTAATGTTTCCTTGAGAAACGCTCGGATGCTCCTGATCATTCAATGTCACGACGAGCGCTTGCGGCTGTTCCGACGCGGGACCAAACACCGTCGGCGGCCACACCGCGGTGGGATTGAAATAAATTCGCAGGTTTCCGAGCACCATGCCGAACTCGTGCGGGAAGCTTGTGCGAACCGTGTTCCAACAGAGGAAACAAACTGGCGAAAGCCCCAATCCGCCCGGTTTCGATTGCCGCGCAATGTTCACAACAAACCGCACGAACTGATTGGCGCCAACTTTTATGCGACGCGTGAGGATTGAACCGCTGGTCGCGAGTATCTTGAAGTATTTTCCTTTACCGGCGTTGTCGAAATCGGTGTTGACGGCTTCGCGTTGCATTTCGAACACGCGCTCAATCGCCAAATTAATATCCGGCGCGCCGTTAAGGTTTTGTTCCGCTTTCGCGTAACGGTAACGAACAGGAGAATCGGCGGTCACCGGCGCTAATAGTGACACGATCCGTCCGTCTTTATTTGCCTCATCAACAAGACCGCCGACCACAGCTATTTTCGCAACGTCTGGCGTATTGCCTGGCTGCGCGCTCGCGCCAGGGAAGAAGCCGCCCTTCGCGAGCAAATTCAGAATTTCCGTGACTTCGGCATCGTGATTCAACCACGTGGCATTCCCCTTTTCTTTTTCGGCCGCGTGCTGAAGTTCGTGGCGCACAATAAGGCGCAACACCAAATCGATTTCTTGCCGGCTCAGCTTTGTTTTGGAACCGTTTTCGTGGGCCGTACGCATTCCCATGAGACCGACAACAAGCGCCGCCGGCACGTAAGCTTTGCGCTGATCTTTGTTCAATCCGCGGCCGCCAAGCGCAAGAATGTTTTCGTCCGAGCTATTGAAACAAAGGAAGAAATTGTTTTTCCACGTCGGGTGATTCGATTCGATGAAGACAAAGACGACGCGACCGTCTTTTGTGATTTCTTTTATCTGATCGCGGGTGCGGTAACCATCGTCATCACCGTTATCAACAATGGATAGCGCAAGTTCCACCGCCGCTTTAAGAGCGGACATGCCGTCGCTACCGATCAGACGCTGAGCAATAGCTTTGTTTTGTTCGTTTAGGTCCAGTTCCGCGTCGCCAGCGGAATTTTTGGAGCCTTCAATAACGTAGTTGCTGTCGTACGCGTCCCGTAGCAGTTGGCGGGCCACGTCATCGCCGATCGCATCGGCGTTTACTCCAACCGCGGAGACCCTTGGTTCGGATGAGGATGGATTGAATCCGGTAACTTCGGAATAGGTTTTTCTTAGAGAAGACGGGATTTTCCAATAGGCCTCTTTAACGATATCTGAGCTGGGCGGTGCGCGACCGTTAAGACCTTCGCTTTCCCAACGCGCCTTGAGCGCCACCGTTGCCGCTGGCGAAACCCGTTTCTGCGCGTTGACCAGTTTCACGAAATCCCTAGCGAACGCCGCGATCTCGCGGTCGCGTTTTGAACGGAGATTCCAACGTTTCCATTCGCTGATGGTTGTGTCTTGAAGCGCCGCATTCAACCGACTGTTCTCGAGATGGTGGCGGAACGCGTCGCCTTTGAGCGGATTGATTTCTTTTGTGATGTCCGCTTCCGCTAATTTGACGGCTTCGTCGTACGCCTTCTGCACAATCTCGTAGTCAGAAACCCGCGTGGCAGCATCAACCGTTGTTTTCTTGTCCTTTAATATCTCTGTCGCCGACGCGCCAAGGAACCGGAAAACCCTCTGTTCAAATGCGCGCTTGTCTCCCTGCGAAAGTCCACCGTTTCGCTTAATTATGAGCGCTTCCTCTTGAACGCTGAGCGCCAAATCTTTCAGCGCCAAAGGATCACTTGCGTATTCTGCTTCTGCGGTCGTTTGCAAATCGATGAGCGTGACGACATCGTTCAGCAACAATTTCTGCGCTTCTTGTTCGTTGTTTCCCGAAAGCTCAAGATAAATCGGCCATGCTGGGGCGAAACGAGAATCTTTCACGATCGCGTTCAGAACCGATTTCACTTCGTTGCTATCCACGGACAACGGGTTCACGCGGCTCAGCTGGCGCAGGCGGCTTCCGTACCGGCCCAGCAATCGTTCCCGGTTTTCGATCAGCACACCAAAAACGCGCGCAGCCGTTCTGTTTCGTGCGGCTTTCGCTGCCTGCGCTGCTTGAGCGGCATTCTGGGCGGCAACTTGCTCCGCTGTTGGTGGTGCCGGTGGCGGCGGAAGTGGCGTCAGTTCCACAGTTTGTTGTTCTTGACGCGCTGCCGGGACTGGCACAAGATCATTCAGAGCTTGATAAATCCTTTGCTGAATGTCGGCCGGGTTCGAAAGACTCAACAAAATTTCCGTTGATGGACGCATCGCGTCCGATTCCACGATACGGTCCAATAACGCCTGTCGCTCACGATTGAAATCGGGATTTTCCGCGCCGAGCGCACGAACACGAATGAATTCAGCGCGCACATCCGACAGCAACGAAGCATGGTCGGCGAGCAACACGTATTCAATCTCAATGCGAATGCGCGCATCGATATAATTTCTCAAGCGGTCCCACAGATAAGTTTGGGCGCGGCCCAAATCGTTATCGTGCATATCCAACAGCGACCGACGTTCGCTCGCCGAAATTCGCGCCCACGCGGACTCGACGGTCACATTCCCGCCCTCAATCAAATCTTCCAAACGATCGTTCCACACCGGTTCGTTCGTCGGAATAACGGTTGGACCGAAATTTAGAATTGATTCCGCTAAACTTACGAAGCGTTTATAATCACCGCTATTTCCAAGCATGCCTTCATTTCTTGTGATCTTTTCTTGTAGCTCGTTTGCTTTGGCCTGGTCTGGTGTGTTGCTCTTCCTTAGATCCGCCAATTCCTTTTGGGCGGTTTGATAATTCGTATACGCGTTGATAACTTCATTTAGGCGTTTCTGTCGTTGATCAATTCCATTTTTATCGGATGGATTTCGCCCGCGGTAGTCGTTCAAGTCATCAAACGCGGAACGATATAAATCGTAACGAGGAACGACAGCAGCAACGTGGTTTTCGACATTTGAGGTGTGCCGGCTGATTTTATCTAACAGAACCCTGGATGGATTTTGTCGCGCCGGACCCGTCATCATCGATGCTAAAGAGTTATAAAACCCTGGAGTATCGTTTCTTCGGTTGCCATCATCGCCCTGTGCAAAGTAAGGACCGACAAAGCTATTTAATACACCCAGATCCGGCGGGCTTACTTTTAACAACTGCGCCATTTTTATGGCGATTAAAGATTTTCGATAGATTTCCTCGTCCGTTCCAGCAAGGCGCGACCACGAATAACTTGGGCGGTGCAGCCATCTTTCAAAGCGAGGCGAAACAGCGCCACCAACGATAAGCGCAATCAGAACACCGGCAAAAACGTAGAACGTCGCCTGATTCACAATGACGATTAGCGCCGCAGTTAAACCCAACGTTGTAATCCGGAATGGCAAAGGAATCGCTCGTTGCAAAGCGACGACCGTTGCGATCGGTTGCGTCACTATTTCGAGCAACCGTGTAGAATTGTTAAGTGCGTCTTTTAAAACTGCTTTGGGCGCACGCCAGAAAATATCTCCGATGTTTTGCCAGCGCGTCCGTTGTTTAAATACCTTCGCATCCACCCAATAAATGAGCACAAGCGTCGGCGCGAGCATCGCAATAATTGGGAAATCCAACACCAGCGGTACGACAACCGCGGCAATCAATGCCCCAACGTAAACAAACCGAGCGAGACGAGTCCAAACTGTTTGCCGATCAAACGTTGAGTTAAACAGAAACGCGGCGGTCCAAAACCCATACGACACCATAAGTATCTGTGGGAACCAGATCGAAAATTTCAAAACATCAAACGATGCAAATCCGACCAGGAACGTCATGATAACGCCCGGGAAAACGCCGTATTGCATAAATATAAAAAGATCTTCGAAATCGTAGCGGCCGAGCGCGCCACCTTTACCGCCGGTGCGCAGGAATTTTGCCTTCTTCATAAATCCCTTCGTTACCGAGTCGGAATATTGAGGAATGATCGTGGTTGCGAACGGGAAAATTGGCCATACCATGTCGCGAGCGAACATTGCGACACCTTTGATCCAGCCGTGTTTTTCCACGTACAGCATCATCGCACCGTAACCGATAGCTTGCGAAATGATCAAACTTGAAAGGAACATCGTCAGAGGCAATCCGGTCCACGGATTGAAGTTCAATAAATAGAAAAGCACGAGAACATTGATCGTCGTTCGAAACACCGATGGCTTCTTCAGATAAAACGCATAGCTCATCAACGCATCCAATTTCACCGTCCAGTGCTGATAAGGGCTGAACATAAACTTCACAAACAAAGGAGAGTAAATCGACTCCGGCGCGTCGCCGGACCATTTGCGCAATGGATTTAAGGAACCGCCCCATTGATTGCTGAGCCCTTTTCCGAGCTTGTAGTAACTAAGGTGCCCAGTTGATCCTCCAAAAGTCAAAACGCGCTCGGCTGTTTTCGCATCTTCGGCAACGAGGTGAGCGGGCAACGCTTCCAGGTTGCTGATCATCTGACGACGATAAGTGAATTTTCCGTACGCTTCTAAAGTGCCGATTTCGCGCTTCGTCGGCTGCTCGCCCTGTAACCAGCCCATTTCCATCTTCGCCATCACGAGCGCCTGCGGCGAAATCGGTTCCGTGAAGATGTATCCGGAGTAGACACCAACACCGAACGTTGGGTCGATGTCGTATTCGCGGCCCACGTTCGGAACCATCCATGTTTCTTGAATGTCGTGGCGCATATCAAAGTCGCAGGCAATGACAACTTCACCACGCACGTTCATGTCCGTGTGCATCCATCCTTCGTATTTCTCTTGGTGTGCGTCGGATTTTTGCGCGCGGGCACCGTATTGCAGATCGACGTTTTCTTTAACAAGGAAATCCATGTAACTCTTCGCCGTCGAATGGTTCCACGCCGGGAATGGAAACCCTGATTTCAATTTATTGTTATTGGTCTCCGCAGGGAAATCCAATCCTTGTTTCATGAGGTCCATGTACTCGTTCAGTGACAGATTGTTCAACGAATGGTTGTTAAAGGACTTGCCTTTAAATGCTTCACGTAAGAACCGAATAAATTCATCGGCGGCCATCGTGTGGTTAATGACGACTTGCACTTTCTGTTCCACCAGCTTCTTGAGAACGTCAGGGGCTGGATCGGAGCCAGTTTTCTCGCGATAGAACTTACGAATGTAATAGGAATACACCGCTCGCGCTTTCACGGCACCTTGAAAGTTTGCGTAGATTGTTTGAGAACGCATGTTGAACCAGTGTTCTATTTGCTTGATCGCCTGGTCGTCCACACCCCGCTTCAACGTGTTAACAATATGGCTTGGTTTCGTTTTCGCGAATTCCAAATCCAGTCGCTGTTGAAGCGACAACAGACCCTCCGACTGAAGTCTGTTGACCAGAAGCGCGAATTGTTCCGGATAAGACGCCGCCAACATACCGAACTGCGTTTGTTCGTTCGTCTTCTTATTGAACTCTTCCCATAAAACATAGGGAGGCTCGTTGTATCCGCTGATCTGATACGTCACCGAGCGAAGTTCGTCGAAATTCTTCGGGGCCGCCGGAATGTCTTTGCGGAACGCTTTGTTCACGACGTCTTGAATAAAACCTCGCATCTCCGGCAGAGAAATATTTTTTTCGCTCAGCGCGTCCACGAGATTTTTCATTGCGGCGCTTGCATGAACGTCTTTATTGATTAAGCGCAGCAAACCGTTCCCTTCGTTGGAGTCATCAAAGATTCGAGAATTTTGCAAACGCTCAACTTCCGGTTGAAGCGCATTGATGGCGTTTAAGATTCGGTCGTGTTCCTGTCGGGTCAAATACGCTTCGCCGAGCCAATCTGGCAAGAACACCTCGCGAATCACCGTGAGAATTTCCGGGTCGTTGGCGACCATTTGGGGCACCAGTTGCACGGCGCCTTTGCTGTGGTCCTGCATTCCGATGGACGACATGAAAACCACCGCGGCTACGACGAGCCCCAACGCCACGTAAAGCGGCGCCAACGTTCCGCCGACCGCCAGCACAACCGTTGTAACGGCAAGCGCCACAGCCGAAGCTAGGAACACCGCGCGCGCGGGAGGAAGCACGCGATAGATTTTTTGCCACCCATGCGCGTTCGTGTCGTACGTGCGCGCTTTCGCAAATTCGTATTCGCGAAGCACATAAATGCGCACGATACCTTTCAGCAAATTCGCGACACCGAAATACGTAAGGAAAAACATATCGCGCAGAGGGCCCATGCCAAGCATCAAAAATCCGACGCGCGTCCACGGCGCGAGCACACCGAGGCCGCTCACTTCAAACGGAACCGGCATAAACACAATGGTGACAACCAAAAACGCGCACACAAAGAACGCAAACGCTAGAGAAATTACGGTGACCATTGACCAGAAGAACGCAGCGCGCATGTTGCGAAGAGTGTCTTTGCCTTGGCGACCCGGGTACACGGTCTTGTTCATATAGATACCCATGAGGAACGGAACGATGGCCGCGGTACCAACCGTCAACATCACATCTTTAACCGAAGTATCAATTCCCATGATGGGGAACGTGGTTGCGAAATCGTAACCGACAAAGGCCAAACCGGGGCCTAATAATAGGAGGAACGCTACAACCGCCAGTGCCCCCCACGATAAAACCTGGCGAATCACGCCAACATTCGATGATGTAACGAACCGCGTGTAATGAACCTGGCTTAACGCGAACGCGAGCGCCACCACGCCGCCGACATACGGAAGCTCGACACCGACCTGAATCATGAACGCGGCCAAGCCGGCCGTGAAAACGGTTTTCACAAGTCGCGCCATCGTCGGTGCGCGCCACACGCGCGGATCCGTGATTAGTTTATAAACATAGGCGATCGTGTCATTCTCGTTGCCCTCTGAATCGTAACGCGGAATGTTCAGTGCGTTTTGTGTATCGCGCACGAGCGGGCGCATGCCGTCGTTGACCGCGCGCTGAATTACGTCCGAACGCAAATTCGCCTGGGGACGTCCGAAATCAAATTCACCGTCACTCACCTTTCGAAGCAATTCCCCTGCGCGCGTCTGGTTCTCGCGGAAACGACGGATGAACGCCGCATCGTTCCGCAGATTCTCAGGCAACCGACCATCAAGCGTCATGTCCGAACCCCACTGCAGGTAACGGAAGAATTCATTGAATTCGTCCCACGTTGCCAAGAATGTCCAGGTCTTTTCGGTGTCGTTTTCATAGGACAACCCGGGAATACGCATGTCGCGATTCGTTTCAAGGCGAACGGTCATTTGGTCTTTATGAACCTGGTACCAGAACCGCTCGTGGCGTTTCATGAACTGTTGAATATTCTCGTGCGAAGCTCCGCTGCGAATCTTTTGCAAAATTTGATTCGCGTAGTAGTGAGCCGCCGGCGTGTTTGTGTTCATGACCGGAATGAACCGCGGCACAATCGTGTTTAAGAGCACATATTCTTCGAGCGTCGTTGCCCCCCAGCCCAATACCGACTGACCATGATTTCGCGTCGATTCATTCTCATCTTCCGGACGCCACAAGCGCCGGTTTTCCGCGATAAAAATATTTTTGATGAACTTGGACGTGTTCTTTGCGGTAACCAATTCTTTGTTTGGAGAATCGTCGGCCACATAAGCAGCGGCCACGTAATCCATCGGAACCGCACCCAATTCGGCGATCGCATGTTCCACGTAATATTCCGTGTCGAACTCACCGAGCCGAAAACCCGAGGCTTCAAACAGTTTTCGAATTTCAACACGGAAAACTTCTTTCACGCTTTCTTTCATTCCGAAATCATTGAAATACGCGTTCTTGATCAGTTGTTGCAAAATGCGCTCGCGCAGTTGGACGCGATTAACTCCGCCATTGGTTGCACGATCGGCAACATCGTTAATGATCGTTGCAATCTGCCGGGCGGAGAGGAATCTGTTATCAACAAAACTGTGAATCGGCGCCATGATCGGCCCTAACACGTCGCTCGCTTGGCCCAATTCGGTTCCTTCCGTCCGGAAATTGGTCGCCTCGAGTGCGGCGGTCGTCACGCGCAACGCGGCTTTGTAAGTCGGTGTGACGTTCCCACCTTCGTGGAACGACAACCGGTTCCAGAATTTTTCGAACGTGGCTTTATCGCGACTGTGCTTCATCACGCGGCGCAGTGCTTCTTTGTCGGTCTCATTTATAAATCCGACGCGGTTACGGAACGAAATGTACGCCGCCGTGTCGGTCGGCGACAAAAATTGTCCCACTTCGGCCTTGGACATTCCGTTCGCTCGGAACGGCGCGCGCCGAAACGCACGCCACGGCAAGAAATATTTCCACATGAACACACCAAACGCGAGCATGCTGGAAATGGCCAATGCAAAAATGGCGTTCAAGTGAATGCCTTTTTCGTAATAAGCGAGCTGCGCGGCGCCTTTAAGTTGACCGAAATTCTTTCCGGACTCCCGAATATATTGGCGCGAGCCTTCGGTGAACTCGAACAAACCGTTCGCGTCGGCTTCCGCGATCAAACGCTCCGCTTCCTTTGCCCACGACGGGCGCAACCATTGGCCAAACAATTTTGCAACCAGGCTGCGATTGAATTCGTTGCGCGGGTCGAGAACGAGATTGTCTTCGTACGGTGAGATCTGTCCATTCACGCGTTTGTAGATCACGATACCGTCGCGCCGAACTTCCATGTCGTCCGGATAAATCCGCTCCAATGCGGGATTGCGCGTGAGGTCCAACGTTCGGGTAATTAGGTATTTGTGCCCATTTTTTTCGAGCGTCGCGTACTGGAACAAATGACGCAAGCTTTCGCGTTCTCCCGTTTTTCCGATGCTGCGCGCCGGCAATTGATCGAGACCGTAATAAATGAGGTTGCGCGAATCGATGCCAAATTCGCCCGCGTAAATGTCGTCCTCGGGCAAACCATCGAGGTTCACTTCTTTTTCAAGGATCGCGCCGCCGGACCGTCGACTGTCCACCGTGTAATTCAACACACGATGGACGACGCCGTCGACGCGCGTGTTCACAATGCGAAGATTGCTAAATGTATCCAGGCGACGACTGTCGCCATAAGCTTCGCGATTGAATTTACCCCGGCTGAATTCGTACTCGATTCCGCGGTCGGACAAAAGTTCGTGCCACGCAAACACCGAACCGAAATCTTTGATGTCCACCGGATATTCCAAGAACACCACGCGTTGTGGAGCGGTGAGATCGCTCGGGTAACCTTTTTCATTGGCTTCTTGGTATCCGCTGAATTTCGCCTTCAAGCGCCCAAGAGCGTCTTTTCTTTCACCTTCGATTGCAATTGGTGTTATCGGCAGCGTCGGCACATTTTTCCGCGCGTATTCCAACAATTGGAATGGCGTGAGATCCGCCGGGAGTGCAACATCGCTAACGCCGCGCAACGTTCCGAAGAACACGTCGCCGTTCGGAAGAAGTCTCGTGGAGTTTGCGCGCGAGGACATCACAAGACCTTTCTCGCTTGCGCGGAACACCGCGGTTATGTTCGCGATTCCGTGGTGCGCCAACGAACCCGGATACGTCGGATCAATGAACGAGAAGAACCGCAACCGCTCCACGAAGTTGTCAGCGACCCACTTCTCCAACGAAACCCCTTCGGGTTTAACGGCGCCGGTTTTCCACCGACCATGCGACACCATAACTTTGTCGCCGTTCACAATGGTTTCTTTGCGCGTCGTGATAAGTTCTTCGCCTCGATAGATACCGGTTCCCATCCGGAACGATTCCACAAGAAAACCGAGCGCATCGTCGGTCATAATATTGATCATCGTTGAAGTGCTGCTCGCGAACGGTGACAGCACGTTGTTCGAATAAAGAAACGCCTTCGTTTGATAGGCGGCACCAAGCTGACGCAAATGCGAGGCCGTGAAATTCCTGTACGGTTTGAAGTCAAAAGCGAGGCGCGCGTAATACCGGTAATCGTTTTCGGCGGCGCGTTGCGCTTCTTCCCATTTTCCTGTTTTCAACGATTCGAGCGTGATGCGGGAGCGCTCTTCAAACACGCGTGCGTATAGCTCGTCATAATTATTGGTTCCTTCGCGCGGAAAAACGAATTCCCCCGTATCTTGTGCTTCCACCACACCGTCGTCGTTCGAACGATGTTCGATGAATCCGGACTTGAGCCCCAGTGTGCGCACCATGACGCGTTTTGTGCCCGGAATATCGTAACGCGAATCACCGGGTTTTAGCGTCACGGACAAGCCGACCGCCTCTCCGATTTTGTCGCCCCGATAGTCGTAACTGATCCCGCCCAAGTCCACCCACGGACGCTCCGGATCGAAAAACGCAAAATTGATGTTTGTGCGCATGAGGCGCTGCTCGTTCGGCCGCTGGTCGATCTTCACGTGCTGTTGGAATTTATTGAAGATGGCCGTAAATTTCGACATCACCTTCTGTTCGGCGTTCGGGTCCTGCGGATTTGGTTTTTGTAGCGACTCCACTTCGTACGCGAGGACTTGCGGTCCCTGAATCGCTTTCGCTACGAGGTTCAGTCCCTCGTTTTCCATTTGTGCAATCAACCGCGGAATTAAGTTTCTGTCGAGCACCACACGCGAACGATACGTTTGGTTGCCAACGGTTCCGTTATCCATTTCGAACGTACGCTCGCCCGTGGCCTCGAGATCGCCGAGGATGTTGAATTTATCCCGCTCGTTTGCCGGCACATCGATTTTGTATCGCGGAAGAATAATGCGCCGCAAATTTCGCGCACCATCGCCTTCAATGCGCGCGATCGACGAATTTTCGTGCAACGTGTCAAAGAACGCGAAAAACCTCTTGGCGCTTCGGTAGTCCACAATTTCAAAAAGCGACACGCCTTTTTCGTTCAAGCCCGCCACGTTTGGATTGTTGAAATTAATAATGCCATTCGGTAATTGCGCGGTCGCTTTTCCAAGGTCTTCCAAACCAATGGATTTCGAAATCTGATCGTAGGCTCGCACGATTGTCTCGCGCACGTTCCCGGTCTCGACGTTTTCTTGTTTGCCGTCGTATCCATTGATCGCGATCACACGACGGTTGATATCGAAGTACAGCGGATCCGGACGAATGTACGCGAGCGCATGCCCCCATTCGTCCATGATCACCGTTTCGTTCCACTGGAAATTTTGTGTCAGCCGGTTCAACTGATAAGACTGAAACGCACGCTTCGCGGCCGGAATAGAATTCGGGTTTGCTAGCAGATCGAAAATCTGTGCATCGATACTGTAATACTTGAGATCACCGATATCGCCGGCGGAATTTTTGTCCGCTGCTTTAAATTCAAAATCGTCCCAACCGGCTCTTTCACGGTCTGGAAATTTTTGTGGATCGTTGATTTCACCTTCGGACCGTTTGAACGAAGCCACTCCCTTTTCGCGGTCCAACCGGGCCACGTTCATCTCGCCTTGATAAAACTCAATCATCGGCTTCCTCGTGTACCAACGTCCGCTGGTGTCTTTCGCATGATCGACACGAACGCTCGCAACACTGCCGGACAAACGCGCATGAACGTTTTTGTCATTGAACATCGAATAGTCGAAACCAAGATTGACCGAATGACGCACCACCGGCGCGACACCGTCCGCATCGATAATATTGCGACCGTCGGCCTGCAAAAGCCGCACCACGCGCCCCACTTCCGACGCACGACCCGTGTTTTTTCGCTTCATTTCGCTGACGGCTTTAAGCAAGAAATCCGGAATGCGCGCCGCTTCGTCTTCGTAGAACACTTCTTCGTGCGTGCGCGAAAGAATTGGGCCCAAGCCGCTGGCGGAGCGATCCGCTCGAGCGATGACGTATTTGTGTTTGAGGCGCGTCGCCATGGGCTGACCATTGCCGTCGGAATAATTCGCCGGCGACCGAACATACACATCGACCTCTTGTTCTTTCCCGTTCACGGTGGTGCGCGTGATCGTGACCGACGCGAGCACGGCGTTTGATTCTTCCACGCTCACCGTGAAGTCAGCGACTTTGTTCCCGACGGCGCCGTTTCTCAGTTCGAAGGCTTCCGCGGGCACTTCCACTCGGAATCCGGCACGCTCGTATTCTTTTTCGCGTTCGAGATTGTAAATGGTGCGCTCGTTTTTCGAGAGATCATCGCGCATTACCAAATGCGGGCCGTCCATGAGGTCGCGGCGCGTCGGAACAAATCGCGGTTCGTATTCTTTCGCGTTGCCGGCTTTGGGCCGCATGAGCACCGTTTGTTCTTCAATGGAAACACGACCTCGTTCGTCGATGCCGGTCACAAGCTTCACGGATTTCAAGGCGCCCGCTTGATAGATCTCGGTGCGACCCGCGACCCATTGGCCCGTTACGGCATTGAACCGATAGTCGCTGTATTTCTCGACACGGCCCGTCGGATAAACGCGTTCTTTGATTCTCGATTCCGGATCCTGGAACGTTGGATAACTGTAGGTATCGACCCAGCTGTCACCGTTGTTCGAACGAACACGGGCCGTGATTTCGCTCGCGATGTTCGGATTGGCGGTCAATTCGACGCGGGTCAGCGGATTTCTTGCCACCAACGCCCGGCCCACCGTGGTCATGAAGCCTTTCGCCGCAAAGTTCGATTCGTTGGCGCCAAAGTGATACGTAGAATATCCAGCGAAGCGGCCGCGCACCGGATCGAATTCGTTCATCGTTAAATAGAGGCCGTCGCCGGAGACGCTGGTAATTTCGTTCAGCGGAAATCTCAACTCTTCGAGTGGACGACCGTTTACCTTGAGTTTTCCGAACTCGTTGGACCGAATGACCGCGATGATTTCTCCGCGCGGGCTGCGCACACCGAGCACCGGCGGCAACTTCGCGCGCGTGATGCGAACCCATGTGTTCCCTTCAATTCGTCGGTCTTGCGGAAGGATTTCTTCAACGGCTTCCACTTTGCCTTCGAGAGACATCGGATAAATCGGCTCGCTTCCGACAATACGGGGCTGTTTCTCCGTGGCGCGCACGACGCCATCATCGGCCATTTGCGCGAGCGCGGCGCGTTCTTCGGTCGCAATCGCTCCCGGAATCATCACGAAGCCGGCTTTGTCCCAACGCGCGGTCATTGTTCGACGTGCCCATTCGTATTCTTGGCGGAGCTGCTCTTGCTTCGCCGGATCCAACTCGGCCATAGCGTTCAGCCAAATTGAAATAGCGTTCGCATCAATACGGTCAAAATAAATGCGATCAAACGCCGTTTGTCTCGGCAACCCAAACGTGCGCGGGCCAATTTTCAAAACCGGGGTTTCGAGGTCGAGCCCATGCTGCTTCGCGAAATCGATCTTGCGCTGCAACTCCGCTTTCGCTGGCTCCGCGAGCATTGGCAGAAGCCGTTCGGCGGCCATCACGTTTTCTTTTCCGAACACAAAAATTTCTCTCTTGCCGTTCGCCGAAATCCACAATTGATTCTTTGCATCGCTGATGACTTTTAGATCCGCGGCATTCCGACGATCGCCGAGCCGCGCTTCAACATCGTTCAACGCGAAAATAGCGCGGCGCGCGTTGCGATACGTGGCATAAACTTCGGTGAGCCGGTCCATCACCTGAGCGCGAACGTCGTTGTAGCGTTCGAGCTCCGCGGAACCCGCACGAAGTTTCGGGTCGGCGCGCAACAAGCGCCGCAAGCGAACAAATTCTTCGTCGTGCGATACCTGCGCCATTCGGAGCGATAATGCACGCAGCGCCGGATCGTCTTCGGTGCGCGCCCCGCGAGCGAGCGTATCGAGCAGCGTCGCGCGCAAAATAGGATCGGTCACCTTTTTGGCAACCGCTTCCACGGTGCGTCGCGTTTCGAGATCGGCGATCAACTGCTCCCGCAGAATGAACGCTCCAATGCTCGTCGTGATATTGTTCCCGCGTGCCTGTGATTCATTAACGATGATGCCGCCCGTGATTTGCATGAGCAGATACAGATAGCCGGTGTCGCGTTTTGCGAACCAATTAAAGTTCGTTCGCCCGGATTCCGGATCAACAAAAATTTGACGGCCCGGCCGCGTCTTTCCGCGAACCCATTCGCGCATCTCAATAATTCCCTCGTTTCTCTCGAGTTGCGCTTCCTCTCCGACGTCGACGCCAAGGCGCCACAAATAAAGCCGACCGTTTTCATCCCGCTGAATTGCGCGGTAGCCCGCTTGGTACAGATTTTCCGGCGCCAGAGCCCAACCGTCCGCATCGAATTTTGCCCACGACGGAGCAGCGCTCAACCAAATGGTTTTGAACGCGATCGGCGGCAACTTGTCCTGTGAGGCGGCGCCCGCATATTCAATTTTCTCAACCGGATCGCCGATTTTTTCGGGCAGAATAAATGCCAACACATTGTTGTCGGGCTTCAACAATTGCTTGGCCGCGTTCGCGCGCGCATCGGCGAACCACAAATCGCGGCTCGCTTCTTTCGTACGCCAGGTGGGACCGGTGCCGCGACCGAAATAAGGTTTTCGCGCCGGATTGTCTTTCGGAACGGACGCGCGCGCCTTTACATAAGCTTCGTCCGGCAACGTACGCATCGGATCGGTACCGCGCGCAAGCGCTTCGAGCGCAACACGCGTTGTGTTGCTCTCGGTGCCGCTCTGTGTCGTGACCCCCCAATCCATGCTCTTGCCGAGCGCCGGAACCCATTTGTCAGGATTGTTCAGGTCACGCTCGTACGCGTACGCCATCCCCAGCGACAACAAGAAATTCGTCATTTTTTCCAAATCTTTCTGAGCAGCGTCGGCCGCGGCGTTGTTGCCGATGCTGCGCAAATATTCAATGCCGCGCTTGAGGCCAAACGCGCGGTTCACTTGCCATTCAACGATGAACCGATCTTTGGGCATTTCGCGCAGGCGTTGAACGAGCGCTTCGACATCGACTCCGCGCTCTTTCAATTTCTCAGGACCAAGCTGCGACATGGCCCAGCCGGGCACGTCCGCCGGTTCGTCGAGTCTTCCGTCTTCGCGGCGCGCAAGGAATTTCTTCGATTGGGGGTCGTACATTTTCATGAGCGCCTGCTCGGAGGCGTCGGCGGCCTTCAAATATTTTTCTTCACCGGTAAGCAGATGCATCATGCGGAACGCTTTCGCATCAATTTGAAGTTCGGGCGTGAGCAGACGCCAGGTGACGCCGTGCGGAATCTCCCCGGTTGGCAACTGATAAAAGAGGGCGTAATCCAACAGATCCTTCAATTGGAAGAAAAGCTCCTTGTCGAAATTTCCTTTCTGAGCGTCGGTCACGAGAACCTCAAGACCGGCTTGCACCATGAGCAACATCGGGCCAAAGTCTTCGCTCTGCTCGTTGGCACGAAGATCAAAAGAGCGCACATCAATGGTGGTGGCAAGTCCGCCGTGGCTCGACGGGCCTTTCAGCGATTTCTTTAACAGGTCACGCGCGCGGCCAATGTTGCCGGCTTTCAGCTCGTTGCGAATCTCTTGCGTGTTCGTGTATTGCACAACGCGAGAGAGCGATTGCGGATCGGTTGGATCTTCGAGCGTGAAGCCCTTGTCATTGCGGTTCTTCTGTTTGAGCTTCTCGGACTCGGCGAGAACCTTTTCTTTGAGGTCCGCAAAAGATTGAACGTTATCACGGTGATTAACGAGCACCACATCGTTATTAACGACGTTTGGCGGAACGGTTTCGCCATTAATTCTGGCCATGAGCGCTGCGACCTGATCGCGTAAAACATTCCGATCCGTTTCCACCGAGGCCAATTCCTCATTTTTTTGTTCAAGCGCAGCGCTGATATCTTGAACTCTTTTCTGCTTCAAAGATTCTGCTTGTTTCTCAAGAACTTCGATTTTCTTGCCGAGCCACATCGGCTCGAACACGTCGAGACCTTTCTCGGACAATTGAACTCGAAGCGTGCCTTCAACGCTCTCGGCCACCAGGCTTCCATCGCTGGATACCGCAAGACCACCAATGCGGTTTTGCGGCACGCTATATTCACGACCCGATGCGACCGACACGGCGCGGCCGAACTCGAACTGCGCGTCGACCACGGGATTTCTTCCAAGTTGCAGCAGCGTCGCTTCCACATCGGCACCCAAAGCGGAGGCCACGGCGTGCAAGCGCAAGCGCTCAATTGTTTGCTGGCCCAACCACACGGTGCCATTCGAGCCCGCGAGCGTCAGTTTTCCAGCGGCGTCGAATTTCAGTTTCGGAACATCCGCACGCGTGAGCGCCACGTACGTGTTGTCGGGTCGCAAAACGATTCCATTTCGTTCAACGATGTTCAGGAAATGTCGAACATCCGGCCGTTGGTCGTTGTCGTACCGCGCCACCAAGTCTTTTGTGCGTTTCGATTCCGCATCGAACCGTTCGTTTGCCGCGCGCAAATCAACACCAACCACTTTCTCGGATGTCGCGGCTTTCAACCGGTCCCGAAGCGCCTGCAATTCTTTCGTGACCTTTTCGTAGCGACCCGCGAGCGCCGTCAACGCCGGCGCGAGCGCGTCCAATTCTTTCTGCGCAACGGCACGATCTTTGGCGGCCGTTTCACGCTGGGCCGCGGCCACTGCTCGCTCGCCGCGTTTTACGGATTCGTCCACGTTCTTTTGAATGGACGCAAGCACGTTGGCCGAATTCTTCGGAAGCGACGCCGTATCGTCGTTATTCAAAGTTTTGTTTTTGTCCCCACCGCCCCCCGCGCCGTTCTTTGTGTCCGCAGGAACCGTGACCTCTTTGTTCGTGTCGGCCGGCGCCGCCAGCTCAACGTGCGACCGATGTTTGGCAGTGGCTTTGGTTGCGACGTCTTTAATCTTTGCGAGTTGCGCTTCAGAACTCTGCAGACGCTCACCAAGCTTGGCCACAACAATCTGCTTCTGCTCCAGCGTAATCGTATCGATCGTTACAGCAGCGGCGAGCGCGTCGATTTCTTGAATCCATTTATTCTCCGCGCTCATTCTTTCCGCTACCATCGCGCGCTCCGCCGGTGAAACCGCGGCCTGATCTTCGAGCGCCTTGATCGACTTGAGCACGGTGTCGCGTTCCGATCGCAGCGCTTTTAGCCACACTTGGCGATTTGCGACCTCACTTAAGTCCCTCGCCTTTACGACCGCCGATAATTCTTTTGCTTGATCACGGATGGTGCGTTGAATGGGAGCAAGTTGCATAAGTTCGCTGTGGCTCAAGCCCGTGGTCCACGGAATAAATCGCGTGAGGTTGTCTGGGCTCACGCCGAACGGTGCCACCGCGCGTTGCACCGCTTCATCTCCGGCGCCGAGCACACCCGAGTGCCCTTCAATCGTCAAAACCAAATCGTGCAGCGGAGAAACAAAGCCGCTCATGTATTTGAGGATTTCGATTTCGAAACTCACCCAATGGAGACCCTCGAGGAATTTGAACGCCGAAAACCCGGAGCGCAACGACAATGAAAACCGGCGACCAATTCCCAAATTCGGCTGCGTGCGACGCGATGAGAAGAACGTGAGAATCACCTGCAGCACATAGGAGTTTAAAATCGCGAAGACCGTGAAAATTTGCAGCAGCGCACCGACGACGCCACCATCCTGAATCACATTGTGCGCCCAGCCGGTGGCGGTCGGATCCAGCATATTGAAGTTCATCATCCACGACAGCGTGAGCGTTGGGTCCAAACCGAACATTGGCGCGATAAGAACAGCGAGTCCGGAGAAAACAGTGATGAGAACGATCTGGGTCGCGAAACTGTAGAGCTTAAGTTTCAGGCGCTTGCCGAGAAGCGCATTCGCCGCGAAGAACGGCAACGCCATTAATTGCGCTACAAGCGGCATGCGATTGAACAGTCGTTCCGAGCGGCTCCGTTCGCCGGCGACCGGGCGACCCATCATCAAAAGAACCAATCGATCGATCGGTTCGAAGCCGAACGAATACATCGTCTTCATGAGACCCAGCGGCAAATGTGTGATTGATTGTTGAAATCTTCCGAGCAGCGAAAGTTGTTTCTTTTCTTTGGGGTCCGCTTCTTTGAATGGATGTGCGATCCATTGACCAACCGCCGCTCCCAGTCTCGTGCGCGAGATCGCGACAAACCCAATTGTTGCCAGAATAAAGAGTCCCGTGCTGACGCTGACAAGCCCGGCCGCCGCCGCGGCCGACAACACCAGCGATTGAACCAACAAGGCCTTGCGCCCAACGTGAAACCGCGTTTGCAAATTGAGCAGCATGAGCACCATGACAACATTGCCGGTAAAGAACAGCATCCACGACGACAAACCAACTATCGATTGAAGCGCGCGAGCCGGGAAGATCCATGGGCTGGTGGACGGAAGAGCGGACAACAGGTCGCCCCAATGAGCGAGCGTGGTAGAAACAAAAGGAAGAACGACGAAAAAGAGTGCGGCGTAAAAAACGGCGGCGAAAATGAGGTGGCGCACCGGAGGCGAGCGGCCTTCGGAGACGGCGACGGTCGAATTGGGAACCGCGGCCGGCATGTCGGCAACCGCGGGAATTAGATTGTTCGGTGGTGGCACCAGGCCGTCGATCACAATTGGTTCGCGCGCGCTGTCCGCGCGTGGAATTGCTTTTAATTTCTTCTCGACGGTTTCTCGAATAAAAAAAGCCACGAACAACACGGGGCCAATCAACCAACCGAAATAATTCCACAGCACGCGCACGACAAAACTCGGCGAGGACGTTGTTTCACTGGCACGGCTCGTTCCGTTGGTTTGCGACGCTTGTCCAACAAAAGGACCTTCGATTGCGGCCACCGCATTTTGTTCCGCCGCGTCCGGAGCATCCCCCAGCGACGTGTGACGCGCCGATACAAACTGAACACCTTTCCACGGCAACTGTGTTTTTAACGGCGTCGGCATTTTATCGACAACAATCGGCGCTTGGTCCGGCAGCAAGCCTTCATCATTTTGATTCACTTCAATGCGGGATGGTTTTCCAACACGCTTGCCTTCGGCGGACCGAATTTCAAAACGCGTCGTGGTCGGCAGATCAATCGGCGTACGAATTCTGATTTTCCCGTTCGTGACTTTAAGATTTTTGAGTTCTCGCTCTCGCCCCCGCGCCACGAAGCGGACGTTCACGCTTTCAATTTGATTTCCATTGTCGTCGACAAGGCCATTGAGCGTCACGCTCTCCAGCGGAGCCTGATCAATATTAATATCGCGTTCAACGATAAGGGTACCGTCATTCCTCAACAGCGCCTGAACATTTGGCGTCTCGTTCCCAATCTCGAGCCGGTACGAAATAACAATGCTGTAGCTGAGCGGCACATCTTCCAATTGAGGCCTATTCTTTGCAGGCGTTATACTGGGCGCACCGCTCTTTGTGTAGTCGACCCAATACCATCCGATACCGATATCGTACTGCCAGCGCCCGCTCATGTTGCTGTAACTGAAAACAGAGGACGTTGTGTTATCGAGAGACGACCCGCCGAAACCGATAAGTCCCACGGAGGGGTTCGACGGAAACTGCGGGAAAATGTTGACCACCGGTTGGGGATTCGTGGAAGGAGAAACCGCTATTGGCGCAATCGAGCGTTGGCCCACCGTGGGAGAGAAGCGAACGGTAACAGTGCCCACCACAGGCTCGGGCGCTCCGTTTGGCCGCGTTACTTCAATTGCAAAAGCCGTGGCACCAGCCGTTTGTAGATTGAGGACGATTGACGTGAAGTATCCGTTGTTCACGGTCACACGCAATTTTCCACTCGAGACGAGCGCGTTATAAGCGGACGAACCGAAAGGCGGCAATACGAATTGGGAAATAATCTTCCCTTCGGCGTTTGTGAAATTAAATTTGACGTGGTCGCTCAAAGGAATTCGCAGTCCGATCTCGTTCACATCGAAACTTTGTGCCCCTTCGGGAATGGCGATTCCAAGAATGTTCGAGCGCAACTCGTTCACGCCCTCGGCATTTGCAAAGAATGCCGGGGTTAAGATCCGAAGCTCCATTGCGCGCGCGTTCGGGTCCGCGCGCCTCGCCGTTTGCGCGATAACAATACTGTCCAACGGTATCGTCGTGAAATCGAAACTACCGTCCGCGTTTCGAATCAATTCTTGGAAACCAAATCCGCTTGCGCCCTCGGGCTTGTTAAACGAATACGATCCTTCGTTGTCGGGTTCGATGGCGGCGACCATTGGCACATTTGCTTTTGTTCCGTCCTCGAACGCAATTTCCTGGGAATAAGTCACGAACAACCGATCCCCGTTCAAGTCGTTCACGCGCAGCTTGACGTTCCGAACCTCGGCATTCACGGTCATCACGAAGCTCGTTCCCTGTTTGTCCCCGGGCTGCAACAGCCGGACCGTCATTGGAAGTGCGTTCGCGACCGACTGCCTGGTTAAATCCGCTTTAAGAAGTCCGTTCGCAAAGGGCACCGCGGAGAAACCCTTATCAGAAACGGATAACGGTCGAATACTGACCGATGTGGTGCGAGGATCATCAACATTCACCGAATAGAACGTTTGATTATCAGGAACGATCTGCGCGTCAATAGCGACCGTGTTGCCGAATTCGTCCGTGCGATTACGAACAATGAAGAATTCGTTCGCGTTCGGTTGATCGGGCGCGAAAATTTGAACGTGTCCCGTGTTCGCCGGATCTACCACCACGAACGCCGCTTTTTGATCTTGCGTCAATGTGAGCAATCGGCCGTTGTTCGCCATCGCATCAGCCGCTATATTTTCAAACACCGTACCAATCGCAAACTCGGAATCGGGAATGCTCACAATCTGGTTGTCCGCAAACGCCGCAATTCCGACGGAGGTCACGCCCGGTAAAAGGTTCAACACGTAACGATGCTGGTCGTCCGAAGCAAAAGGCGTCAACGCATCCACAACGATGTCGCCGTTCCCATTTTTATGGGATTGTGTGAAAACGAATTGATCGGCGTTGGCCAAGCTGTTCACGGTAAAAGCAACGCTCTTTGTGCCCGCCGGCACGTTCATGAAAAACCCACCCATTCCGTCCGGCTGAAGCGTGTAGGTGTTGGTGGGTGTTAAGCGGTTGTCAGGAATCATGGCGGCGTTCGCCAGCGTGGCCGTTATTGGCAAATCGGGTTCCCCCGGCTGAAATTTCACTTCGACGTAATTTCCCGAGGCATCCAACCGATACGCCGCAAATCCGATATCAGCAGAATTCCCGGCTCTCAGCGGTCCGTTCGCAATGAGAATCGCGTATCCGTCTTTAAACTGTGTCGCCGGTAAAAAGTCGGTTCCCGACCCAAGTTCGGTTTGGCCGTTGGCTCCGGCGTTTACGTGCGAGAACCGAACCAACATGTCGGACGGTAACGAATACTGCAATTGCACGCGGTCACCGTTCACGCTTTGGTTGTTCACGCTGATTCGGTCTTGAACCGGTTCTTCGGGAGGCGTGCGCACCGTAAACAAATCGAACGAACCGAGATTGCCAGGCGCCGCTTCCGAGACGGGGATTGCCGTTGCGAAACTTCCCGGCACGGCAGTTGCGACGGCGTCTGTTCCATCCGCATGCACGGCGCGCAGCCCCATGCCCGTTTCGCCGTGGTAGGGGAAAACCATGCGATCGGCCGCTGGAACCCAGCCGGAAGATTGCGAACCCGCCGGACCACTGAGCGAAACGCGCACGAGATCCCCGTTCGAGAAATGGAAACCATCGGCCAATCGAACTTCCACGCTCGGCAAACCGGATTTTGATTCTTGATCGCTAAATCCCCCGGTTAAAACATCGGGGCGCACAACACCATTCGGATCCACCCACACGTTCAGGTTCGCCGGGGTTTCTTTTTGCTCCAATTGGTCGAGGCCTGGACGAAAACGATTGTCGGGTTGCGGGCTCACTCTTGGTTCCCGTGTATTGAAACGGGTCCACAAAAAATTGCCGATGATAAGCGAAAAAATTAACGCGCCACCGGCGGCCCCCCACAACGTTTCGGCGGCCACGCCATAGAGCCTTGGGGCCAAAGCCGCTTGAGCCGGAGCGGGCGACAGCAATACAGCGCTTAAAATGCCGCCCAAGGCCATGACGAGCCGTTTCGGTGAAGCGACGCGATTAAAAAAGAAATCCATGCCGCGCGCTGAAAGCGACGGATACAAAAGAGAATAGGTTTGTGGGGTACCCTTCTCTGATAACTCCACGGTTTCGACAGCGCCGCGGATATCGCCGCGCTGAACCACCGCGTGCACCGGAACATTGTTGATGGTCAAATCCACATCCGCCCGGGTTTTTCCCGTGGATAGGCCGGCAATACCGATCAAGAAAACCACAAACGCTTTGAATGTTGTGAGGCCGCCCGCCGAACCGGCCATTTGTGTTTTTGGCAGAACAAAAAGTTTTGAACCGCTGAACATTTTCTCAAGCGGAGTTTTTTCCCGTGAGAATTCGCTTAGGTACGCGCTGCCCGATTCGTCCTCAGAGACTTTTGTGAGCTTCGGCGACACGACGATGTAGGGTATTTTCTTCTCTTTGAGCAACGACGTCATTTGCGAGGTGTGAAAACCGCCGGTGAGCAGAACCGATGCCCGCTGGCGATTTCGTCCCAGCAAATTCGAGAGCATGCGGTGGCTGCGGATATCGGCTTCACGGTAGAAATTTTCAAAAGCGGTCAAATCCTCAAGAGCACCTAGATCCCGGCCAAAATCATGCCCGGATGACGAATACTTGGCCCATTCCTCCGGCGTCAACTCAAACTCAATGAGCTTGTTCGCCAGCGCGAGATGCTCGGCTTCGTCAGCCAACTGCTTTTCGACGGGCGTGCGTGCGAGCGCCTTTGTCACCCGGTCTTCTATGTTCGTGATTTCTGCGAACAATTGATCCGCTTTGATACCGTCGGACAGCAAGACATAACGAACGTAGTTATCGAACGCGGTCGTGTCGCTTAGGCGCACGCCATTGCTTTCGCACAAATTTTTAAGGAAACGGTAGTAAGTTCCAAAACCGATCTGTCCGTTCTTGTACGCAACGCTGTGATTGATGAGCGTCGTGACATCCTCGCCTTTGAGCACCGATGCGAGTTTCTCGATCACGCGTCGGCGTTCGGCTTCGACGCGCGCAAAGTCGAGTGACTTTTCCATTTCGTACGCGGCGATGAACTGCTCAACGGCGAGAGAGCTTTCAGCGATCCGCTTTCCGCTGTCCGGCGAAGACGAACTATCAACAAGCTGATAGCTGAGCGCCGAAAGCTTTTTTACATACACACCAAACGGGATTGTTCCTTCGTGGTAACCGCTGCGCAACGCGTCGAACGCGAGCATTTCTTTCGAGAATTCCTGTGCCTTTCGTTCATCCAAGTTTCGCTTGAGCTTCTGAAGGTCTTTCTGCGTCTTCTTTTTCATCGGCCGGATCGTCAAATACGCAAGCACGTTCGCATCGTAGTGTTTCTCATCGTCGACACCGACGATGGGCGGTAGCGAATCGTTCACGAGACCAATGTAGGAAGCAGCGCCCATGAGTTTTTTGTCCATAAAAGCCTTGGCCAATTGTGTGCGCGATTCCGTTGAACCGCTTTTGCGTGCGAGAGCAAAATCGAACGGCGCAAACGCTCCTTCAACTCCGATCACATCAATTTTGTTTTCGCGCACAATATTTTGGATGACCCCGGCCAAATTCATTTGCGCTTCCGAATTCATGTGCACGTCTTGCGCCAACACAATCGGTTCGTTGCTCGATGAGAGAGGAGCATAAATTTCTCTCACGATGCCCTGATTCTGGGGAACAGCCGCCACGAGCGCGCGCAACACCGGCGGAATTTTTCTTGCTTCATTCGAGATCGGTGTTGTTACGACGGAGGACGGAAGCGCCGCTTTCACCGACGGCATTTGCTTCAGAAGAGACTGGGACGGAAGCGAAGCGAGAAGATTCTGGCCGTTTTCGTTTTGAGTGGCAGAGGAAGTTTTGCGTCGTTCGGACCACAGCGAGCTGTATTGACTGGCTTCTGCTAGAGGTGTACCAACAGTTTCGTATGTGAGAACCGAAACCAACAAAATCGCGATTGTTTTTGGCGCAAATATCATCGTGGATACGCGTCGGAATTGAATCAAAAGGCCTCCCCCCCGAATTCTTATAAGACAGGCTATCGGAAGTGGATTAAGTTTGCCTTAAGAAGTAGTAAATTTTCAGTAAACGAATTCCGTCGAAAAACGAACTGATTTATAGATGTGTTTGCTTAAAGATCGACGGAAAAAAGCGACTAGGATTGTGTTACGCCATCTTGTAGGCGAGTTCGGCGAGCTTGATTGCTTCGCTGATAGAAATCGTCACGCCAGCAATTGTCATCTGCGCAATTTGGGTCAGCGCGCCATTCGCCGTGTACGGCGTCGCTTTCGAAGCCACCACTTTCACGTTCACGCCCGCAAAATTTTTGTTTTGGTAGAAACGAATTTTTTCCGCGGCCTTGTGCGAACCGTGATTATCAACTTCTCTCGTAGCGTCATCGTAGTGTTGGTTCAACGTGAAACGGTTCGGTTGATCAAATCCTCGACCGATTATCGCGCGGTCAATCGTCACGACGACCGGAACGTCAAAATCAAGCGCCAATCGCTTGGCACTTTCCCTGAGAGCGGAAGCGTCTTCCACCATCGATTCCGGGATGGCCACGGTGACCGTCGCGCCAAGCTTCCCCTCTCGAATCTGCTTTTCGATATTGCGCAGCGTGTCGTGCAACAGGCTTCCCTTTTTGTCTTCGACATCGCTCGCGTCCATAACCACAACCGTGACGATGTTGCTCCCGCGGTCGAGCTTCACGTTGGCGGTGTTCGCTTGGCTTATTCCGTTCGTCCCCAACATTGCAGCGCTTAACATGACGATCCGCGACCATCTCAACAGCGGTGACGTGCAAATTTTGTTCGTTAAATGTGGCGTGAGTTCCGAAATATTTTTGGAGAGACCGCCATCTTTGCGATCCCGCGCTCGAAGATTCGCGAGCACGTGTTGCACGCTCGCATTCCCGTTGGAATCCGCTGGGGAACTTTCGATTGCGTGATTCACGGCCGCAATTTTTTCAGCAGCACGAATGCGGTTCAACGTTTGGCGGAAATAGCGAAAATCTTTTTGCAAATGATAGGCGACCGCAGCGGCCAGAGGAACATAAGCGACCGCTGGCAACGGCAACATCATCGCCGATAAGCCGCGCATCGCAAGAAACGCGAGCGGATAAAGCCCCCAAGTCAACACATGACCGAGCATCTGGTCATTTTGATTGGCGCGCGCGAGCCACGGATCTTTGCCTTGCTCCGCAAAAACGACATGAAACGGAGCCGCGGCAGCGATGGTGGCCCCAAGCAACAACGAATGGGAATTTCCCCACAAAAGTCCGCCAATTTCTGTTACCAACAAAAGCACGGAAGCGATCAAAACTTTTCGACTCGGCGTAAAAAACACGATAAGCCCGTGATAGCCCGCCGCTGACGCAGCGCCCCCAGAATTCGTCGAAACAGAGTCCGCACGCAAGTCGACCGCGTTTGTCGGCAGTTTCAATGTGTAGCGCGTCACTCCATCTAAGAATTCTTCAACGACGAGGCCTTGCGAGGCGAGATCGTGCATGCGCGCTTTGACCCCCGCCGCCCTGTAATGTTGGCCTGTCGGCAGATCGACGTGCGGTGCGGCGCCCAGCTGAATAATGCCACCGGATTCCGCGATGATATTGGCCCACACTTCCATGGTTCGAGGTCCCATACCGAGAATTTCGACGTCGCTCGCGATAATGGGTGCGCTTCGATGGGTGGGTACCACGCGCACAGTTCCTTCACGATCCCGCACAACCAAGTCCAGATAGTACACGTGCGTATCTTTCGGCCCGAAAGAGTGAATGGGGTGCTCCGCCGGTAAAGCAAGATGCTGGAGCGCCTCGTTCAGTGCACCGACCGCCGGATGCGAGTTGTAAATCGCGTCGGGTGTAACGTGAAGGCCAGTCAAGAATTCTCTCGGCACGAGCACGCCCGATCGCTGCGCCGCCTCTCGGAATTCTTGAACAATGTGCTGGTTCACGCCATTCAAATTGGAGAACGCTTCCGCGAAAATGTTTAGCAACTGCAGAAAATCTTCGGACGATACTCCAATGGCTTTCGTATGCGGTGCCGCTTCGACACGCGCGCCGGTTTGGGCCCAGTTGCCTCCCGTTAATACAGCGATTTCCGTGGGCCCCGCGACGTTAAACAGATTTCCAATAGCCTCATGTTGCACCGCAAAATCATTGGCTCCGACAACCGTGACCCGCCGTCCGCCGGACGCGGCGCGAAGCTCTTCAAAAACTCTTACCGCGTCGTGTGGCGCAACACGCTGCTTGTTGTACGCCGTGATCGCGAGAATGGCAGCGCCCACGCCTTCGAGATTTTGGGCAATTTCCTCGGCTCCGATCAATTCGATGCGGGCGGCTTTTTCCACTCCGACAATTTTCACAATCGCATTCATCACCATGGCTTTGTAGCCCGGGTATTTGTTGAACACGCTGCCTTCAACGGCGAACCATTGCGGCTCCTTAATTTCCGGATCGTTTCGCAGCGCGATACCCGCGTAATGCGTGGCCAAAAGCCGTGCGGATCGTTCGGCAATCGCTTTTACGGCTTCGTACATCACAAACAATTCGTGATCGCTCGCGAAAGAAGTTTTTTCCGTGTGGGACAACAACTTGGCAACAAAACGGGAATGTTTGCGCGATCGCCAATACATTTCCCGAATTTTTCGCTCAATGGAAATCAGGTCCCGAATATTTTTGTCCGCAACAAACGACAGGAACGAACTGTCCAATGTTTCGTCGCGAAATTGGGGAATTTCGTCGAGCCAGCGAAACATGCCTGTTCCGTTTCGGATTGCTTTGAGACGCAGCACAAACAGCTTCGCGAGATAATTACCAGCGACACGTTTTTCAAAGCGGTGTTCATTGACGGGATCTTCGGCAGCGACAATTTTGTCTTCGAGCGTAGAAAATAGTTCGTAACCATCGCGGTTGGTCATATCATCGGCGCCGGTCTCGCCGTTTATCCAACCAAATCCCGGCACGAAGAAAGCTTCGTTCGAACCGGTGCCCAAAATCGCACCGGCAAGCGCCGCTTTGGTCTTTTTGCGTTTGCCAATAAGAATGTACGACAGTGCCGCCAGCGGATTAAAGGTATCGTTCACGACAATACTGACCGTTACGTTCGCAAGACCGGCACGTCGAAGCGCATCGTTGAACAATTGCTGAATATCCTGGTCCACAACTTTCTTCTGCGGATCGAGCCAGCCTTTTGACAAGCCGCGCGCGATCACCTTCCCGCGGATCTTTTCAACCGGATGCGCCCAAACAACACCAACCGAACGTTGCTCTTTTTTTTGGTTTCCCATGCGCGCGGCAATCGCCTGGGCGTATTCGTCGAAAATGCCCGAAATATCCTGTTTGTAGCGCAAAATATCGACGCGCGTTTTGCCTTTGTTCTCAAATTCGCCGTGGCCCAACAGCGTTACTTCCTGCAAGAAACCATTCGTTCCGCCGATGCTTACGACGAAGGATGTTCCCACTTCATTGCCGGTGGGCAATACCAAATCTGGCTCGGGAATCATCGTGGCCGGCTTTTTGCGTTCGCCGGCAAGGCCATCATTCATCCAATCCAAGAATTCTGCGGTTCTCGATAAAAGCTGCTCATCTGTAATCCAAAAATCGTCGGCCGTTTGTTGGGAGATGTAACGAGCTTCAACTTTCAATTTCACTCGGGATTGAATGGCTTTCAGTACAGCAGTTATTTTTGATCCGGCTTCGTCGGCGTCTTCGATGCGCTGTTCCGTCGCAACAAAATCAGCACACACGGCAATAAGACGACCAACCAGATCCTGAACAGAAGGCGGGGCGACTATTTGTCGTGCATCCACCAAAATCCGTGGCACGTCAAGATACGATCGGGCAAGATTTCGCTCGACGAAAGATTTAAGTTCTTCGTCCGACGCGTAATTCGGCGTCGGCGCTTCCATAACCGTCGCCGGCGGATTGCTAGGCCACCGGCTCCGCAAAATAAAAAAGATGACCGCGGCAGTTACGATTCCAACAATCACAGGAAGGAACCAATATTCTTTAAGCAAACCAGCTTGAGCAAAAACCGGAACCGACGGAGTCCCGGCGTTCGCGGAATTGGAGACCGAACTGGAATTCGCGAACGACAACGGCGCACCGATGAACAGGCCGATCAATGCCAAGAGGAAAAACGGGCTTCCGCGGAATTGCAGGTCAACCTTATCGGTCTTCGGCGTTTGCGGTTTGCGCAAAAGCTCTTTGACCGGCTCGCTAAAGTAGGGAAGATAAACGGACAGACCTGCTTTTTCACCCCACTTAAAAATTTCCGGGTCACCAAAACCAAACGCCCACAACACGACGGGGATCTGTAATTTTTTCAACTCTTCGTATTTTTGTTGGATGCTGACGAGATCTTCCGTGACAACTCGGTGTTGCTTGCCGTCGTTCGCTGTGTATTCGTAGTAAATCGAGCCGCCGTCCGCGTAGCGCTTCCAATTCGCTTTCTGCGCTTCGATTTCCGAGAACGCGGTTTTGCTGAGCGCCTGCCGGCCGGACCCATCCAAAGCCCAGTCGTAACCGAATGTGGTGAGCGCGACGGTGAATTTTCCCTTGAGTCCCTGTTTTTCCGCGAGCGCGACCATTTGCTTGATCCAACTGAGCGGCGCAATCTGGTCGGGCCGGGTGGGGCCTTGCCCGTACCAATAGGCCATCACCTGAACTTCGTCGGCGTGTTTTGCGAGATGCGCCCAGTCAATCGCGCGTCCGCGATCACCGACGTTTGTATCGGTCTTGGGCTCGACAATCACACAAAGCTTTGAATTTTTCGCGTGGAGTTCTTTGGCGAGCTCTTCAATGAACAACTTGAAATCAGCCGTGCTGTTGCGCGACATGTTTTCAAAATCAATTCCGACGCCGAGACTGCCTTTTGCGAGCTCGACCATCTCATCAATCTTTTTCTTGCGCCATGTCGGGTTCTTGAGAAATTTGGCCGTGAGCTCACGGTCTTTCAATTTTTGGTCGAAATCATTCACGAACGTCGTGTACACGTTGCCTTTAAACATCTCCACCAATTTCGCCTGCTCGGTTTTCGTGCGGTTCCAATCAAAATCGGTTTTGCCCCAGCCGCCGCGAATGTCACCGGTCGCCGTGAATTGGAAACCGAAGTTCATTAATTCCTTCCATTTCGGCTGAGCAGCGTCAGCTTCCGGCGCAATTTCCACCGCAGCATTCTTGGCGGCGGCTTGATAAAAACCGCGATTCGAATTTTCCACCGGCGGCGCGCCCGACTGGGCCAACATCGCGCTCGGCATCGCGCCGGCGATGATCGGTGCAAAAAGCCAGGGGACCAAATAGCGCAAATGCGCTCTGTCGTTATTTCCCTCCGGCCCGGACGTCACGCCTTCGCGTTCCTGCCGGACAGAATACAACCGGGGATCGCGTAGCAGAAAAAGAACGATCGCAAGGAAAAGTGTCATCGCCATAAAAGTGAAATATTCTTTCTCAGCTCCAAAAAGGAGCGCCCGCATCCCAATGTTTGAAATCGCGAAGTTGTATCCAAGATGCAAAATCATCCACGCCGTGCCGAACATCGCGGGCAAAGAAATGTCAACGAACAGCCACGAGCCTGCCATGGAAAGCATCTCTCTTGGCCTCACCTGTCCGCGCTTCCAATCGCGAAGGTTCCATTCGAATGTGCGCTGAACAGTGATCACGGTTTGGAGCACCGCAAACAAGCCGAAGAACACGCCCGTAATTTTCAACGCAAGCGAGACAGCATTCGCATCTTGCGCCGTGGCCGCCGGCGCTCCCTGGGAACCTTGCGCAAAATCTTGCGCGGGCAAAACGCCAGCAAACAACATGAGGGCGCCCACCGCGATTACACCCGCAATTCGCTGAAGCAATGACGGGTTGAATCGAATATCAAGCAAGCCACCAGATCTCGCCCGAATTTTCAAAATACCACCCTTCATCGGCATTTGCGCTTCGTCACCGTTCACCTTGGTCTCGGCAACGTCTTTTGCTGGAACATCCAATGGTGCTGGAGATTCTGCGCCGCGATGATTAATTTGATTTACCATGTGCACGCTCGACGACATCATTGCGGCAGAGGCAACCGGCTTCTCGGCCAAGAAAAGTTTCTCGCCCGCGAACAGTTGGTCGAGCGGCGTTTTTTCCTGCGTGAACACGCTGAGGTAGGAAGAGCCCGCGACGTCGTCGACTTTCGAAATTTTCGGAATGTAGGTTACGACGGTGTATCCCGCGTCCACAAGTTGGCGGTCGATACCGGTCGAGTGGAAGCCGCCGGTGACAAGGATGCTGAGAGACGTACGTGGTACTTTGTACCGGCTACGTAGTACGTGGATGAGATTATTGGCCATTGCCGAGTCTCGAAGCTCGGCCTGCTTATAAAATTCTTCAAAGGGCCTTTTCCCTCCCCATGTTATAAATTCACTCCTATATTCCGTCCACTCTTCCTTCGTCAGCGCAAAATCCGTTAATTTCCCCGCCAAATACAGCCCGCGCGCCGTTTGCACCAATTCCTTTTCTTTTTCTGTTCGTGCGAGCGATGAATAGGTTGTTTTTTCGAGCGTCGCCACTTCTTCGAGAATTGCTTCCACATCCAAACGCTCGCAAAGCAACACGTAACGAACATACCCGTCGAATGAACGGTAGCTCGCTAGGTCGATGGACTTCTGTTGGCAGAATCTTTTCAAAAACGAATAGAAGTCAGCGTGATTAAGGCGCCCATCACGGAAAGCCGCGCTCATCGCTAGCAACTCGTTCGTTTCGCCCTTCGATAGCTTGCCCGCCAGCTTTTCAAGCAGTCGCGCACGCTCCGATTCGATCGCCGCAACATTCAGTTCTTTCTCCATCGTTAATGCAACAAGGAATGCGTCGATGCGTGGAGAAACCCGCGTTACGGATTTGTCGGAAAGATATTCCACGTGATCGCCCCACGAAACATTTCCGCGGCGATAAGCCTCCACGTGACGATCGAAATCTCTTAGCGCAGCGCTGAAATATTTCAGTTTCGCAGCGGCGAGCTCGCGATTTTGTTTTTCGAGATCCTCTTTGATGTTCGTCTCGGCTGTCTTTGCGGCGCGCACGGCCCGGACATTGGCGGCGTAATGAGTGGGATCGTCAATACCGATGTACGATGTTCCTAGTTCCTGGTTCTTCGCCGCGGTCATACCCGCACGGATGGGTCCAGAAATTCGGTGTTCCTTTAATAAGTAGTCGGCAACGGTTTTCACCGAATCCTGAAACGGATAATTGTTGTACCACGACAAATCAATCGGACCGAACGCGCCTTCGAGCGCCACCGCTTGAACGAGATTCGCACGGGTCAGCTGCTCGACGGCGTTCCCGATATTCGTTTGCGCTTCAAAATTTCGGTGGACATCCTGAATGTGCACGACGACTCCGCGCGGCTCCGCGCGCGGTACTTCAATTTTTCGAATTGTGCCCGCGGTTTGCGGCAGCGTGCGAAAAAGCGGCGCCAGCATTTGCGCGTTCTTCTCCGAAAGCGAATTACTTATGCGGGAAGAAATCGAAGCGGCGTTTTCTTTGATCGCAGAGAATTGGCGATTGATCGAGGGCAGTTGCGCATTGATGTTGGCAGGCAGGGCGGCGAGCTTTGTTGGCGGAGTCTTTGGGTACGGCTCTGTTGGTTTGCGGTCCGCCCAAATTGTCGCGTGAGACCGGAAATCCAATTCGACAACGGCTGATTGGTGTGCCCACGCAATGTTCGTTGCAAAATAAACAACCGATAGAGCCGCCGCAACGCTCCTTACGAGGGATTTTTTCACAATTTCTATTAGACAAGAGCTGTCTTAAGCCAATCTTAAGGACTTGCAAATTTGTTGTAACAACTTTCCGCTGCTCGTATGGTCGCAGGTCAGTTCCAGACAGTGGAACTCGGAGCCACTTCGTTCCATGATACACGAATGAGAATTACATTAAGGGCCGGCACCGTTAACGTATCGTCGTAAAATACGGTGCAAAAAGTGGTGGAGGTCCCTCCGCTTGCCGTTACCGTTCCATTCACCCACACCGCTCCATTGAAATCAAGGTATTGGAGAATGGTTAGGTTCCCGCCGACATAGGTAAACCCTCTAAGACCGACGGTGGCTCGCCATCCGCAACCGGATAGAGGTTGACACCAGCTATCCGTGCCGAAAGCATACGTGGCTTTGCTGTTATGAAGCCCGAGATCTCCCGGATATTCGGAGGCCGACGAACTGTCGAACGTCGTTTTCGTTAATTTGTTTTCTTGCTGCCATGCGTTCGTAGGCACATTGCCCGTGTAATTGTATTCGCCCGGTGTATCAATTGTGAGATTGCCGCGAACAATAAAAGTGCCTCTTAATCCCGTGCTTTGATTGCAAGGACTTGAACCACACCAAGCGCCGCTCAATGTGACATCTCCATCCCAATACCAAACATAATTCGTGGAGGGAGTGTTGCGCGCCGATTTCGGATGGCACCACGAGTTACCGAAATGGGTGGCATGAGCGCCGGCCGACGAGCAAGAGGCACGTGTGTCCCACGCGGTCGCACTATTATTCGTGCCGGCACCGCCCTGAGTGGAACGACATCCGTACACATTTAACGTACCGGTCGCGGCGGCAGAAGATCGCAGCGCAGCAAAATCAAGAACAGGAACATCGGGAACACCGTCGTATTCGGACCACCACTCCGTGTTGTCCGTGTTGGGTGGCGTCAAACTGTTCGTGTCTCTCGGGTTTGTGGCCGTCCCTATCACGGTGCCCTTCGCGTATTTTAATGGGAAATACCAACCCGCAACGCTGTCGTCGGCTAGCGTGAGATCTCCTTGTGACATGATGGGTCCCCAATAGACACACAAGCCTTTGGCCCACGATATATTTCCACCCGCCATCAACGCACTGTAGATCGTCTGATTCTGTACAACTTCTTTGATGGACCGGGTTTGATTTCCGGCGGTGTCGCGTCCTTCGGCCCAAATTGTTACTTGCTTGGACGCGGGACCTGAAGAAAATTTAATGCGGTATTTGCCCCCTGGAACGTCCGTGTAAGTTGAATCAAAGTTGTAACCGGTTACAGCGGTTCCGTTCAACGCGGCGGCGAAAGTGGATGATGAACTTTTTAGCTTCCACATGCCTCTATCAATTCCTGCTTCGGCAAGGTTAAAGGCCAGGCTTGTTTTTATTGTCTTCACCGACATTTTCGTGTCCTGTTGCGTAAACATAACAATGGCCGGAAGCAGAACCATGAAAACCAACAGAATCGCCAAAACAATCGGCAGCGCAAATCCTTTCGATTTGTCTCTCATTAATTCATCACCCGAACTTTTTCTGAAGCCATGTGCAGAGCCTTCGTTTGACCTTGATAGATTGTTTTCTCAAGTGTGATTGAAACAGAAACAATGCCCATATCATCCGACCGGGGCAAAGCAAATGCGAGATAACGTAAGTTCGCAGTCAACGTCGATGTCGAACCATTCACGACCATCATGAGATTTTTACCGTTTTGATAATAGACCGTGGCTTTTGAATCGATATCCGTAAAGGCAATTCGCGAATAATAAGGCTGTCCACTTACTTGATCCATCACCAACGTTGTTGGCTGCGCTTGCCGCAAACGTCGCGTGACGAGTTCCATGACGGTGCGCGCTTCGCGTTGAAGATCGATACGTGCGTTATTAAGGAAAAAAAATTTTCGAACCTGCCGATACAAATTCGGCGCAATCATCACCAACACACCCATGATAGCGACCACAATCGTGATCTCGAGCAGGGTCGTTCCATGCCGATTTCTTTTAAAATCAGAAAGCAAAATTGACTCCCGATGTTCGCACGCCCGGCGTGATAGAAACATTGGTCACCGTGCGGGAGCTCACGGTAAATCCCATTCCATTGGATTTGGGGTAATACGCGTACAAAACGTACGTGGTGTTTGTGCTGCCCCGAACATCCATCGCATAGGTTCCATCTTCATAGCTGTTGCTCACATAGATCGCCGCAGTGGTCAACGTGCTTGAACTCAAACGCGGTGGCCCGCTGGACAATGTCATTGTCGAACAAACGATAACAACGCCTGTTTTTATGGCCGCTCCCGCATCGGTCACGCTGCCCGCCACACTTCCAAATGCTCCCGTGATGGTGAACGTGGCAGCCGAAACAACAGCGCCCGCCGTTACGGTAACGGCCGAACTGGTCGGCGATGCCACTTCTCCGGAATCCAATGTCGGAGTAACCGTGTAGGTTCCCGTCGATAGATTTTGCAGCAAATACCTGCCATCGCTTCCCGAAACTTCTTGATCGATTGTGGCCCCACCGGCATTTACTGCGGTAAACACAATTCCCGGCAGGGCGTTTGTGCCATCTCGGGTGCAGAACCCGCGAATCTTTCCACCTTGGGTCAAAGTGAAATTGACATTTGACGTAACCTCTCCCAACGCGACCACAACGCTTTCCGACGAATCGTATACGTAAAGTGAATTCTGATTGAGAGCATTGGCCATGACGTTATAAGTGCCTGGCGGAACAGGCAAAAGATAAGACCCGTTCGAAGTGTTTGCTTGGGCGGTCAGAGCATTGGCACTCACCGTGATGGACGGACTGATAGGGATGCCCATCGCGCTTAACACGGTTCCCGTAACATATCCTTGGGTCGCTGCCGATGAAAGAACAACCGCGTTGTATCCGTTAGCGGGCCATGAAGGAGACGTTGTGGCATTCGGAATATACGTCGTGGCGTTCGGCGAAACAGTAACGGACGAGATTTCCATGAATACATTGGAGCTCGCGATGAATACGACCCACGTTCCCGTTGCCACCGATGTTAATTGGAACCGCGCGCAAGGAGGATTCCCGAAAGAACTGGCATTGGCTACTTGCGAAAGACCATCCGTCGCTGTCACAAAAGCGCCTATCGCTGGGACACCAGAAACAATTGGAACCGTCGCTGTAAGTGTATTTTTCGGTAACCACCCCACCGAACTCAATGCCCCGAAATCCACATCGTTATTTCCTGAGTCATAGGCCGGCCCATAAGCCGGGTTATAACCACTCGTACTCGAAAGACGGAAATACTGCTCGCTATCATTCAGTCCCTGAACTTGCGTCATGGGGCTTCCTTCGTAAAGAGGAGGAGACTGAGAACCATCGCCTTTCCATCCCATCATGTCCAATGTGTATCCGTTGGCGACATTGTAAAGTATCAGGCTTCCTCTCCCCCACGCACTTGAATCTTCGTAGGTAGTGATGATGTTGGGACTCGCTGCACTGAACCGTGGATTAAAAGCGGTGTCGTTGGTGCCAGCCGTTAAACTCCAAGTCGCATCCGCGCTCACCGGTGCCCCGGAGGCCGTGATCGTGGTTGTGTTTGCAAACAAATAAAATTGGCCCGGCGCGATGGACGCAGAAACGTAGTTAATCGCAATGTTGACGGGGACAGGATCGATGCTGGGCGCGCGTTGGAATTTAAGTCCGACATTCGACGCAGTCCACGTCCATGTGGTGGGATTAAAAACTTCCACCCATTCTTGATTAAAACCAGAAGGACTAATGGAGTTTCCAACAACTTGGCTAATCACCAAGTGATCGGGCGGTTTCCTAAATTCAGTTGAAATTTGACCCATGACCTCACAGACGCTTTAATGGTTTCGACGAGAAATCATAGAGCCGAAAGGAGGCCACAGGTGAAGATGACAGTAAAAAATCCAGGTATACGCATCAAGAAGAAAGAAATGCTGCGAGAGCAATTGCGGCAAGAAAATCCAGAAGAGACGGCAAAGATAGCGATGATCCAAGCATTGATTCCGTTGGGGTTGAACGCAGTGAAAGAAAAACTGCAAGCGGAAGTTTTCAAGTTGGCGGGACCTCGCTATCACAATCGAGGTCATGAAAATGGACGACACGGCTTCAACGCTGGATCGGTGTACATGTACGACCAGAAAGTGAGGACGCTGGTTCCGCGTGTTCGGAACAAAAAGACAGGCGAGGAAATACCGCTAATGAGTTATGCGGCGCTGCAGGAGCCGACAACAATCGAGGCGGTGACGCTGTCGCGAATGATTCATGGGATCAGCGCCGGCAATTACGAGGAATCGGCCTTACAGATCGCGCAAACGATGGGACTGAAGCGCAACAGCGTGAGCCGGCGGTGGATCCGCTCGTCTGCCAAGAAACTACGTGCGCTGCAAGAACGCAACTTGTCGAGTTACGACATCATCGCGATTTTTATCGACGGCAAAGCGTTCTCGCGTGAGAAGGAGATGGTGATCGCCGTCGGGATCACGCTGACCGGCGACAAAGTGGTTCTCGGGTTTGTAGAGACGAGTTCGGAGAACCACCGCGTCATTCGACAATTCTTTCAAGGGTTGAAGGCGCGTGGACTTCGTGTGGACAAAGAGATTCTGTTCGTCATGGACGGAAGCAAAGGAATCCGCAAAGGTGTGGATGACGAATTCCCGGACACGGCGTTTGTCCAACGGTGCACGTGGCACAAGCGCGAGGATGTGTTGTCGTACTTGAGCGAGACGGACAAAAATTATTTCCGGCCAAAACTACAGGTTGCTTATGAGACGAGTTCGTACACGCAAGCCAAGAATGCACTCAAAGAAATTCGAACCGAGCTGTCACGGGTAAATGTTTCTGCAGCCAATAGCCTCGACGAAGGATTCGAAGACACGCTAATGCTGCAGAAACTTGGGATCTTTGAGCAGCTTGGCATCAGTTTCAAAACGACGAACGTAATTGAAAACGTGAACAAATTGGTGGAAACAAAAACCAATCGAGTCTGTCACTGGAAAAATTCTGATCAACGGCAGCGATGGTTGGGAACAGTTCTAATAACGGTCGAACCAAAGCTGCGAAAGGTTAAAGGGTATCGTTCGCTGCCGATGTTACGACTGGCGATGCAACGGATGAATCAGCAAAATCAACAAGCGGAATTATTGATGGCGGCTTGAGAGCCATGGGCAATTCCAACTGAAAAAAGGATTGACGGAAGTGATCGTTTATCCACGCGGTTCCTTGCACGGTGCCAGAGCCCATCGCCACCAAAGAAATTGGTTGATTGATAGCTGTCGGAGAAACGGAAAGTGTCATATAGGCGGGAAAATAACCTTTGGCGGTAACATTCATCGTGTAAGTCCCGGGAAGTAAATTGATAAGGTAATTTCCACTCGCGTCCGTGTAATCCTGGTAACCTACATTTTCGGCCATGGTTACAAGCGCACCCTGAATTCCGGTGGCGGTGCCAAATCGGGTAACAACTCCTTTAACAATTGAGTTGTTCATTCTCATGTTGATATTTCCAAGAATGTTTCTTATTTGGAGTTTTTTGCTGCTGGTTCCTTCCGACCATGTTACGGTCACCGTTATGGCTTTCATTCCCGTATCAGGAGCGGCTCCAGAATAAACCAGAGAACCACTGTTTTCGTCGGTCACTTCAACATAGGTGTAGCGCGTGAAGTTTTTGCCTCCTTCCAAAATCGATTCGGGAGTGTAATAACCCTGATCATAAGGCACCGCAGGACTAAAGGCGGTTAAATAAGCGGGAGCTGTCGTGACAAGAACTCTATTGAAACTTTGTTCTTTTAGAATCTGAATTTTTTCCTGCGCCAAGTTTGAAGCGAGCGTTCGGTTTTTTGAAAATTGAATGGCTCTGCCGACGCTGCCAAATGTACCGACGAGCCCCAAACCAATAATGCTCAAAATAGCAACAGCGAGCATGAGCTCGACGAGCGTCGTTCCGCGCGACCAACGATTGAATGAGAAGCGACGTTGGCTTAAACATTTGATCGCTTGTTTGGTTCGCAAGTCACGCATACAAGTTAAATTTATAACCGAACTTTTTACTTGCTACATCAATTCACGTCGTTGCTCCGTGATAAATTGCATCCGAAAATGCAGCGAAAATACCGTCGAGAAACGAGGGGAACTCCCGAATTAAATCTTTGAGGAAACTGTTGTTTGGATAATTGGTTGAACAGCAAAATAATACCCGCGACGTAATAAACAAAACGCCCTCCGCATGAACCCATGCGGAGGGCGTTGTCTTTTAAGATTGAAGACCGGTCTAACTTACGAGCAGCCGGAGGTGGCGCCGCAGGTGTTGCATTTGAGGCACGTGCCGTTTCGCACCATTGTGAACTGACCGCATTCGCGGCAGGGGTCGCCTTCGTAGCCTTTGAGCTTCGCTTCGTGCATGCGGCGGGCGGAGTCGGATTTGCCGGGGCGCGCCGCGGACGACAACTGCACCGGGACCGAGGCCACAAATCCGGCGACCGTTGTTCCTTCTTTGACCACCGGTGAGGCGGTGGCAGCGACGGTGCCCAAGCGCGGCGTTGTTGGCACCGGCTCGTCGGACTTCGGTTTTGAAATATCGAGTTTCTCGACGTTGTCGTTTTCAACGTGACCCGAGCGCGGCGTTGTGAATTTAAACGGCGACGGTTCGCGGAACGGAACCACGCGTTCGAACATTACTTCTTCGGATTCAAACTCCACACCTTTCGTGACGGAATCGACGCGAATGTCTTCGAGTTGAACCTGCGCCAGGTCTTGGCGATCCAAGTACGTGATCGCGAGTTCGCGGAAGATGTAATCGATAATCGACGTGGACATTTTGATGCGCGGGTTGCCGTTCACCATGCCGTTCGGTTCGAACCGCGTGAACACAAAGGCTTCGACGAATTCTTCGAGCGGAACGCCGTGTTGAAGACCGAGCGAAACCGCGATCGCGAAACAGTTCATGAGGCTGCGGAACGCGGCACCTTCCTTGTGCATATCGAGGAACAGTTCGCCGAGCTCGCCACCCTCGTATTCGCCGGTGCGAATATAAACCGTGTGGCCGCCAATTTTTGCTTTCTGTGTGTAGCCCGCACGACGATCCGGAAGCCGGCGGCGTTTCGCAATGTAGCGATGAACAATCTTTTCGGCCATTTGCAGAGGCGTGGATGCTACCGGCTCTTGCGCGGCCGCACCGTCGTCTTGCGAATCCGATGCGGTGTTCAGCGGCTGGCTGAGTTTCGAACCGTCGCGGTACAGCGCGTTCGCTTTGATCATGTAACGCCACGACTTCATGTACGCGTCTTTGATGTCGTCGATCGTCGCCTCGGCTGGAAAATTAATTGTCTTTGAGATCGCACCCGAGATAAACGGTTGCGCGGCGCCCATCATTCCAATGTGCGCGAGCGGAGCAATGAAGCGTTTGCCTTTCGTTCCGCACTTGTTCGCGCAATCGAACACAGCCAAATGCTCCTCTTTCAAGTGCGGCGCACCTTCCAGCATCATCGTGCCGCACACATAGGCGTTCGCTTCGGCAATTTGTTCGCCGGTGAAGCCCAAGAACTTGAGCATGTTGAATGTCCAATCGTTGAGCTGCGCCTCGGAAATACCAAGCGTCTTCGTGCAGAATTCCTCGCCGAGGGAGAATTTGTTGAACACGAAGTTAATGTCGAACGCCTGCGGCAGAGAGTCGTCAATTTTCTTGAGAACCTCGTCCGTGAATCCCTTTGCTTTCAGCGATTCCGGATTGATGTGCGGCGCGCCTTTAATGGAACCGGCGCCACGGCAATATTGAACAATCGCTTCAATCTGTGGCGTGGTGTAACCGAGTTTGCGAAGCGCCGGCGGAATGGAGCTATTAATAATTTTGAAATATCCACCGCCCGCGAGCTTTTTAAATTTCACGAGAGCGAAGTCTGGCTCGATGCCGGTGGTGTCGCAGTCCATTACAAGACCGATGGTGCCGGTCGGAGCAATAACCGTCACCTGCGCGTTCCGATAACCGTACAGCTCACCGAGCGCGAGCATTTGATCGGCATCTTCGCGAGCGGCTTTTAACATGTCCGCTGGGCAATTCGCCGGATCAATCGGCATCGGTTTAACGGTCAAGCCTTCATACTCTTCCTGAGGCACGTTGTAAGCGGCGCGACGATGGTTGCGGATAACTTTGAGCATCGCCTCGCGATTGGCAAAGTAACGTGGGAACGGACCTTTTACTTGCGCCATTTCCGCGGAGGTGGCATAGGCCACGCAGTGCATGATCGCTGTGAGCGCACCGCAAATGGCAAGCGCCTGTTTCGAGTCGTATGGAATGCCGTTCACCATCAAGTACGCGCCCAAGTTTGCGTAACCAAGGCCCAATGTGCGGAAGTCGTACGACTTTTGGGCGATCGCTTCGCTCGGGAACTGCGCCATGAGCACACTGATCTCGAGCGTGATCGTCCACAACCGGTTGGCGTGGCGATAAAGTTCAATATTGAACTGGCCCGTGGTCTCGTCGTGGAATTTCATGAGATTGAGCGACGCCAAGTTGCAGGCGGTGTCGTCCAAGAACATGTATTCGCTGCAAGGGTTGGACGCGTTAATGCGACCATCTTCGGGACAGGTGTGCCATTCGTTGATCGTTGTGTCGTACTGAAGACCCGGATCAGCGCAGCCCCAGGCCGCGTAAGTGATTTGTTCCCACAGTTCGCGGGCGTCCACTGTTTTGCACGGGTTCGGCTCGCGGCCTTCGCGGGCGGCTTTCGCTTTTTCGGTGCGCCACACGAGCTGCCACTCGCCGCCTTTTTCCACGGCTTCCATGAAGGCGTTCGTCACGCGCAGCGAGTTGTTCGAATTCTGTCCGGACACGGTCACGTACGCATCGGAGTTCCAGTCGGTGTTGTACACCGGGAATTTGATGCCGGTCACACCCTGTTGCGCCAGCTGCAGCGCGCGCTCCACATAATTGGCAGGTACGCAGGCACCCGCCGCGGCGCGGATGGCGGCGGAAAGCCGCGTATTCTTTTTGCGGTCAAATTTCTCTTTCCCTTCGGGCCACGCGTGCGCGGCTTTGATGATTTCGTTTAGATGTTTTTCGCAGAGCTTGGAACCGGTCACGAGCGCGGCAACCTTCTGCTCTTCAACGACCTTCCAATTAATATATTCCTCGACATCCGGGTGGTCGACGTCGAGCGTCACCATTTTTGCGGCGCGCCGCGTGGTGCCGCCGGATTTGATGGCGCCCGCCGCACGGTCACCAATACGCAAGAACGACATTAGGCCCGAGGACTTTCCTCCGCCGCTTAGCGGCTCCCCCACACCACGGATCGACGAAAAATTCGAACCGGTGCCGGAACCGTACTTAAAGATGCGCGCCTCGCGCACCCACAGATCCATGATGCCACCTTCGTTCACCAAATCGTCGGAGACCGATTGGATAAAGCATGCGTGTGGCTGCGGATGTTCGTAAGCATTCGTCGAACGAAGCATGTGGCTCGTGGCCGGGTCGACGAAATAATGACCTTGGGCCGGTCCTTCAATTCCGTAGGCCCAATTGAGACCGGTGTTAAACCACTGCGGGGAATTCGGAGCGGCGACTTGGCGGGCCAACATCACCACCATCTCATTATAATAGGAGCGAGCATCCTCTTCGGACGCGAAATAGCCGTATTTGTAGCCCCAATAGGTCCAGCATCCGGCCAACCGGTTGAACACCTGCGCGGCGTCCGATTCACCGGTGAAGCGTTGGCTTTCGGGAAGCTTGGACAGTTCGGCCGTATCCGGAACCGAACGCTGCAACCACTCGGGAACATCGGATTCGGCAACTTTCTTCAAAGCGACCGGAACGCCGGCACGGCGGAAATATTTTTGCGCCAAAATGTCGGTCGCCACTTGCGACCAGCCGCGCGGAATACGCGCGTTCTCCATTTTGAATACAACAGAGCCGTCCGGGTTCGAAATAATCGAACTGCGTTGCTCCCATTCAATGACATCGAACGGATCAACACCGGTTGGACAGAACCGTGGTGCAATCTTAAGACCTTTTTTGATTTTGCTGGGTTTGGCTAGGGATGGAGTCGGCATAGGGGAACTCACCTCTTAAAATTTGAACACTACCGCCCGTTGGGGCAGAGTGGCTTTCTACTACAACATATTGTTTTGTGTCAAACCGACACGATCATAGGGAAATTTTACAATTTCCGACGGAAAATCAAGTTGTGAATACCGCGCAAAAAATTATTTTTGGCGCTGTGTTATAATCGAAACAGCATGGAACCATCGTCATTTCCCTCTCGCGAAGAGCGGCGCGCGCGTGCGCGTACCATCGCGGCCATCGGAGTTGTTGCGCTCGTTACGATTCTGCTTATTTTTGTGAGCCGCAGCGGCCCAACGAAGCTTTTCACTCCCGCCCCGCCACCGGTCATTATCACCACCGGCACCGTTCAAAACGGGGACGTGTTTGGTGTCATGTTGGCACGCAAGGGCCTGGATTCAAAATACGTGGGCCCGATCCAGAAATCAATTCGGCCTCTTATGAAACCGGAAAGTATCCAATCCCTGCAGCGCTTCGAGATTGTTACCTCGACTTCAGGCGTGTTCCAAAAATTTACTTATTGGAAAGATTTCCCTGTTCACGCGTATGTTGTCACGCGAAGCAGCGCCGACGTGTACAGCGCCGCCGAAAACTTTGAGAAAACTGTTTGGATAGAAAAACGCGTTAACGTGGAAGTCACAAAATTTCTCGAGTACGACTTGCGTCAAGCCGGTTACGATACGCGACTTATTGACAATCTCACCTTTGAGCTCGGTGAAAATATTTTTGGATGGCGCATCGACTTCTTTACGGAACAACGCAAAGGCGACAAACTGGATGTGCTACTGGAAGAAGAGTACATGATTGGCGAAGACCATCCGATCGGGGGCGGCCAACACATGCGCGTGATCGTTGCTTCGTACACAGGTTCGGGGACAAAGAACAAGGAAAACTATGCGATCCGCTACCAGAGCGCGGACGCCAAACATGCAGACTTTTATGATCCCGAAGGCAAAGCGATGAAGCGCGCCTTCTTGCGCGCGCCGTTCACCAAAGGCGCGTTCCGCGTGTCGTCCGGCTTTAATCCGCATCGCTTTCATCCGATTCTCCGGATTTACCGGCCGCATCATGGAACCGATTACGCCGCATCGGTCGGCACGCCGGTGTCGGCGATCGGAAACGGAACCGTCGTTCGCGCGGAGTGGTACAAAGGGTACGGCAATTGCATCGACATACGCCACAATCAGCGTTACACGTCGCGCTACGGGCATTTGTCAAAAATTGCGGTGCACCGCAATCAGCAAATTGCCCAAGGCCAATATATAGGAAGAGTTGGCAACACTGGATTATCCACCGGTCCTCATCTACACTTCGAAATGTTGGTGGATGGCGTGCAGCAGAATTTTTTGCGCATGAGTTTTCCGGCGTCCGCATCGGTTTCAAAAGAAAATTTACCGGACTTCTTTCGTGTGCGGGATGAAGCGATGGCGCGGTTACACGCGCAACCCGCCAACCAACAGAAACAAGTCACAATGAAAAATGGAGTTTAGGTGCCCCGACATCATCGACATTTCAAACTTTTTCTAGCCACCCTCCTGTCTTGCGCCATCGCCTCCGCCGAATTCGTTCCACACCAAGTTCTCGTTAAATACAAATCCAACCGCACCGCCAATGAAAAACGGGCTGTTCTTTCGTCTCTGGGCGCGGTCCGCTCAAAATCCGTACCGCGCATCGATGTGGACGTGGTCAAAATCCCCGCCAGCAAAACTGTCGACACTTTCCTTAATGAGTTGAAACAGAATCCGGATATCGAATTCGCTGAACCCAACGGCATTCTGCGAGCTCTTGATGTGCCAAACGATCCGCAATACACGAACCAATATTATTTGCACTCCGGCTATACCGACGTGGAATCCGCGTGGGATATCAGCACCGGCTCGGCGACCATTGTTGTGGCTATCATCGACACCGGCGTCACGCTCACGCATCCGGATTTGGCGAGCAACTTGTGGGTGAACCCCAGCCCCAGCGGAAATTCCGGGCTGCACGGAACCCGCATTGAACTCGATTGGGATGAAAATGGCGCCTGCACGGACCCGCCGATCGCCTCGTGCCTTGGGGCCGAACAATGCGCGGGTTCCGATCCGACCGACGACAACCAATATGGTTTTGACGCGTCGTGCTCCGAGATCACCACAAACGAATATCACGGAACGCGCGTTTCAGGAATCGTCGGCGCGGTGACGAACAACGCGTCGAGCATGGCCGGCGTGTGCCGCAACTGCCAACTTATGGGCGTTAAGGCGCTGAACGATCATGGCGTCGGTTCGTACGCGGCGATCGCCGAAGGGATCGTGTACGCGGTTGATCACGGCGCCAATGTCATTAACATGAGTCTTGGCGGGCCGGGAACATCCGCGGCGGTGACATCCGCCGTGAACTACGCGATCGCGCACAACGTGGTGGTCGTAGCAGCCGCCGGTAACGACGGCAATTCGTCTTCGGTCGACTTTCCTGCCTCAATCGACTCTGTGATCGCCGTTGGCGCAACGAACGCGTCCAACTCGTTGGCGTATTTCTCGAACACGGGCTCGAAATTGGATTTGGTAGCGCCCGGAACTGGAATTTTGTCGACGATTCCTCCGAACACGACGAGCGCCTCGGGCGGCGATGGCACATCGTTCGCAACACCGATTGTGTCCGGCGTGGCCGCGCTCATCCGGTCGATTGCGCCCACCTCAACGGTGGCCGACGTGACGCGCTACATTGACTTTACGGCCACCGATCTTGGCACGAGTGGGTTTGATAATGGCTACGGTTTTGGACTTCTCAACGCGAAGCGCGCGCTGCAGGCGGCTCAAACCGGCATTATTCCTCCATCGGTCGCGACACCGAGCGAAACGTTCCCCTACCCGAACCCGGCCCACATTGCGGCCGGCGACACGGTGACTTTTTCGCTGTCCAATGCGCTGGGCAGCCAAGATATCGAAATCAAAATATTCACGGTTGCTGGCGAACGCGTGCGAACGCTGTCCAGAACCACGACGTGGGACGGCAAGAACGAAGACGGTAAGCTTGTCGCTTCCGGCCTCTATTTCTTTTATGTGAAAACCGCGGCCGGCGACGCGAAGGGAAAAGTGTCGATTATTAAATGAAGAAGACACTGCGCTCGTCGCTCCTTATATTGTTGTCGCCGACCGTTCTGTTCGCGGCGGATGGGGCCGGAACAACGAGTTCCCCATTCCTAAAAATTCCTTTGAGCGGTCGCGCGACGGCCATGGCCGGCGCTTATAGCGCGCTCGCAACCGACGTGGCATCGCTCGATTACAATCCCGCCGGGCTCGCCGGCATTCGCCGCACGGACCTGCAAGCAAACTATTTGGATTATCTTGAAGACACCACGCTGCAATCCGCGCTCGTTGGATTTCCCATTTCACTTGGACAATCCCAAAAGGTTCAGCCGCTCGAAGATGCGGAATTCGGCCCCAATCAACTGTCGGTCGGGTTTGAGTACCGCGCGTTTCGCGCCAAAGACATTGGCCGCAGCAACATCGGTGTGAAGCAAGACGAATTCGACGTGAAGGACCAATTGCTCGCGCTCGGCTTCGCATATCCGGTGACGCCGCGGATGAGCGTGGGCGTTTCCGGCAAAATGATTTCAAACAAGATTCAAGACAAATCCGTGAGCAATTACGCATTCGATGCGGGCGCGGTCGCAAAATTGTCCAGCCGCTGGAGCGTGGGCGCCGCGGTTCAAAACGCCGGCACGTCCAAAGCGCTCGACAAAGAATCAGATCCTTTGCCGCTGGCCCTGCGGGCCGGAGCGGCCTACCAATATTTTGACTGGCTTTTTTCAGCGGACGTGTCCGGCGCACGCGATGGCGTGATTCGGAAATCAGCGGGCGTTGAGTGGAGTGTGAACCGGCTGTTGTTCCTTCGCGGCGGAACGTTTCACGATACCGCTTTGGAATTTACGGGTGGCGTCGGCATTCAATTTCGCGGTCCGCAAAAAATGTCGTACGTGGACCAGCCGAAGAGGAAAAAAGCATCGAACGACCCGGTGCCGTCGGCAATGTCGCAGCAAATCGTCGCGCACTCGGTGGAAAAATTGAGTGCGCAGTATCTGAAAACCGCGGCGACGAACGACAAACCGACCATTACGGTGCTGCCCATCGATTCCAGAGAAAAAGCGGCCGTGAATGTTTCCAAGATGCTCGAAAAGGATTTCGCAAGCAATCCGAATTTCCGTTACCTAAAGGGATCGTCCAATGGCGAGATTCCTGATTCCGATTTGATGGTCACAGGGAGCCTGGAACACAAGGACGAAAAATTGGCCATCAACACCCGGATCCTTGCCCGCGCCGATGGCGACGTGCTGGCCACCGATTACGCCGAAATTGCCGTCGAAGATTTTCACGAGAGAAACACGCTTGGCAGCGCCCGCGAAAGCGGAGAAGCCGAACCAACCACCATGCCGGCCAATTCCCACATTCTCATCGGCCTCGATTACGGCTTCTCAACGAGCCAAGATCTGGGTCTCACTCACAACGTAACGCTTCGAATTCTTTACTAGGCTTTCGTCCGTGAGCAAACGAACCGCCATCGCCCTGCTGCTGTTATTTCTCGCGTTGGCCTTTATGTACGAGTGGCGACAGAAGCAACTGTCCACGATAGAGCCTCTGCCAGCAACCTTCGGTCAACGTCCGGAAAATTCGACTTCCGCTCCGGTCGTACAATCAACGAGGCTTCCAAAACAAACCAATCCGATTATCAATGAAAATGCACCTTGGAGTTCGAAGCGCACACTCGCGATTCCGGAAGTGCCTACCGAAGTCGATGCCACCGCTTCCGCTCCGGTTTCGGCACCGGCACTCTCACCGCGAGCAATTTCACGCAAAAAGCGCGAAGGACTGCCGATGGGGGTGGTTCTGTGGGACAACGTGCCGATCTACGACGCACCCAATGCAAAAACCGAATTGTTCCGAACAACGACCGGCGATTTTGTGCGCGTGTTTCCGGACGCGAACCCGTCGTTCTGGCATGTTCAGCCGGGCCTCGACCTTTATCTGGCGGCCACCACAAAACAAGTGGAGCCCGCCGGCGAACGCTTCCCGGACAAAGACGGTTGGATTCGCAAGTCCGACCTCAATGTGTTTGAGCCCGCGGACGCCAAGGAGTTTATTATGGAGCTCTCGCCGGTCACGCTCGGCAACGATCCGTCGTTCTCGACGCTGAGTTTCTACGACCGCGCCATGAAAAACCCGGACCCGGTAGTCCACCGCGTGGTGGGCCCACGTATCATCGCGCTCGTCTCTTTACACGAAGATTACAGTTCGTCGTGGAAAGCACTTTACCGCGACCCCGATCCAAAGATTCGCGACGCCGCGCTCGCCGCCCTCAACGAACGCGGACTCGCCAACAACCGCAACATCATCGAAGATTTAATCGTTCGGCTCACCGAACTCACGAAGACGCCGGCCAAAGACGAAACGGAACTCGAAGTGCTCTCCATACTCGGCGTATTAAAAGCCACGCATCACCCCCGCGTGCCGGCCGCTCTCGCCAGTTTTAAAGACGCGTGGAAACAAACCCAAAGCGCCCGCATCAATTCCGCACTCACCGACATTCTCATCGGGAACTGAAAGAGGAAAATTAATACCCCACCCTACCCTCCCCATTGACGAAACATGGGGAGGGATTTCATTTCCCCGTGTATGAAAGGGAGGGATTTTGATTTCCTGGTTTACGAAAAAAGGGTTTTTCGTTTCCCGTTTATGAATGGGGAGGGATTTTCGTTCCCGGTTTATGAATGGGGGCTGATTTTTTCGTGTTCCCGGGACGAATCGGGGAGGGATTTTGATTTCCTGGTAAACAAACAGGGAGGGCGTCGGAAATTTTCCTCCCCGTGTCTTATCAACGGGGAGGGTAGGGTGGGGTTATTAATCCCACTTCCTCATTCTGTACACTCTGCCCCCTTCCAAACTTCCCCCTCCTACATCTAGGAGGCTTTATGCGTCACTTCGATTTCGCCCGCGACCTAAGACAGAATCCCACAAAAGCCCAGCAAACACTCTGGTATCACTTACGCAAAAGAAATATCCACGGATTAAAATTTCGCAGAGAATACCCATTGGGCGTTTACATTGTTGATTTCGTCTGTCTGGAGAAGAAGTTAATTATCGAAATTGATGGCGGGCAACACGCCATACAAACGCAATACGATCAACGACGCACCACTTGGCTCGCCGCACAAGGTTTTAACGTCGTTCGGTTTTGGAATAACGAAGTTATTCGGAACACCGAAACGGTGCTTGGCGTGCTTTTTGATTTGTTGAAGGGGTGATTTAATACCCCACCCTACCCTCCCCATTGACGAAACATGGGAGGGATTTTGATTTCCTGGTAAACAAACAGGGAGAGCGTCGAAGTTTTCCTCCCCGTGTCTTATCAACGGGGAGGGTAGGGTGGGGTATTAATCCCACTTCCTCATTCTGTACACTCTGCCCCCTTCCAAACTTTCCCCTCCTACATCTAGGAGGCTTTATGCGTCACTTCGATTTCGCCCGCGACCTAAGACAGAATCCCACAAAAGCCCAGCAAACACTCTGGTATCGCTTACGCAAAAGAAATATTCACGGATTAAAATTTCGCAGAGAACACCCATTGGGTGTTTACGAGGAAAATTAATGCCCCACCCTCCCCTCCCCATTGACGAGACATGGGGAGGGACTCCGATTTTTTGTAATTTCCGTGCATGACGTTCCTTTCAATTGTTGCGGCCACGTCCCTCGTCGGACTTATTTCGCTCACGGGCATCGTGTTTTTCGTAACGAAAACCAACATCAACAAACTCACGTTTTATTTCGTGAGTCTCGCTTCCGGCACCATGCTCGGCAGCGCGTTTTTGCATTTGATTCCGGAGGCGCTGGAGCAGAACACGCATCGCACACTCATGGCGGTTTGCGGCGGCGTGTTTTTCTTTTTTATTTTGGAGAAGTTGCTTGTGTGGCGACATTGCCACTCGCATCCGTTTTCGCACGACCATCATCGCCCGACCGCTGCGCGCATGGTGATTTTTGGAGACGCGATCCATAACTTTATAGATGGCGCAATCATCGCGAGCTCGTTTCTCGTAAGTCGCGAAGTCGGGATTTCGGTCACGGCCGCCATTTTGCTGCACGAAATTCCACAAGAGATTGGCGACTTCGGCATTCTTGTGCACGGCGGTTACTCAATGAAGCAAGCGCTCGGCATCAATTTGATCACCGCCACAACGGCGATCTTCGGTTCAATCATCACGTATTTCTTTTTGGAAGCGGCACCGTTCTCCCAAACGATTCTTATCCCGTTCACGGCCGGCGGCTTCCTCTATATAGCGCTGGCCGATTTAATTCCCCAACTGCACGAACAAACCACGATTAAAGAAACACTCGGGCAAATTGCGCTGCTCGCCTCCGGTTTTGGTCTCATGGCGATGTTCAAGCACAGTCACGGATAACTTATGTCAGGTTCGTACGTTGTTCTTGCTCGAAAATACCGACCGCAAACATTTGAAGAAGTAGTAGGCCAAAACGCGGTCTCGCAAACGCTCTTAAACGCCGTGGAAGCAGGCCGCGTTGCCCACGCGTATGTTTTTTCTGGTCCGCGTGGGGTTGGCAAAACCACCACCGCGCGCATTCTCGCGAAATGTTTGAACTGCGAGAAAGGCCCCACGAAAACGCCGTGCAACAAATGTTCGGCGTGCGTCTCCATCAGCCAAAGCAATTCCACCGATGACGTGCTGGAGATCGACGGTGCCTCGAACCGCGGCATCGAACAGATTCGCGAACTGCGCGAGAGTGCGAAGTACGCCCCCGCGCACAGCCGTTACCGCATCTACATCATCGATGAGGCGCATCAAATAACCAAAGACGCGTTTGGCGCTCTGCTCAAAACGCTCGAAGAACCACCGCCGCACGTGGTGTTCATGATGGCCACCACCGAGGTGCAGAAAATTCCAGCGCCAATCTTGTCGCGCTGCCAACGTTTCAGCCTGCGCCCTATTTCGGCCGAGCATGTATTGAAACATCTGAAATCAATTTGTCAGCAAGAGAAAATCAAAGTGGCCGACGAAGCATTGTCCGACGTGGTGCGATTTGTGGAAGGCAGCTTGCGCGACGCGTTGTCGCTGCTCGATCAGGCGATTGTGTTCGCGCCGAACGGTATTACGTCGAACACGATCCGCGACTTGCTGGGACTCTTGCCCATGGAGATGATTCAGAATTTTGCGTCGACGGTCGCCGCCGGCGAACCGGCCGCAATTTTACGGGCAGCGAACGAAGCGGTTCAGAACGGAATTGATCTCATGCAGCTCGCGAAAGATTTGCAGAGCTACTATCACAATTTGTTGTTATCGAAGGCTGGCGTCGAAGATGCGTTTAAGGTCAATTCGAAGACGCTCAAAGAAGCCGCGGCCGCGTTCGATTTCCAAACCCTCGAGCGGAATATTCGCCTGTTGTCGCGCGCGCTTGAAGACATGCGGCATTCCGAAACGCCGCGCGCCATTTTTGAAATTGCGGCGCTGCGGCTCGGACAAAAAACCGTGGATGCCAAAATTCTTTTGGAGCGGCTAGAGAAATTGGAGAAAGCTCCAGCTCGTGCCCTCTCCCTTCAGGGAGAGGGTGCCCAGCGTAGCTCGTTAGAGCGAAGCTGGGCGGGAGAGGGCAAGAAAGAGGTGGCTCCCGCGGGGGCCCCTCACCCGACCGCCTTCGGCGATCGACCTCTCCCTGAAGGGAGAGGTGAGAAAGTTTCTGCTTCCCTACCAGCAACAACACCCTCGACACCCGTTCCGGCACCAGTCACTTCTTCCTCTGGTGTTTCTGCGCAAATCGCGCTTGGATCCTGGAGCAGTTTTATTTCGGACGTGGCGACCGTGAAAGCTTCGCTGGCGTCCGCGCTCGAGCAAGCCATTGTCGCGGACGATGGTGGTCGGTTGTTGCTAAGGTTCGATAAAGTTTTCAATCACGACATGGTGAACCGCTCAATGGACACGCTCAAAGATTTGTTCACGAAACGCTTTGGTGCTTGGATTCCGATGGATTTAAAAATCGAAAAGACCGCGATGCCAGCTTCCCCGCCACCGGCCGTTACCGCGCGGCCAGCTCCGAGCCCAACGTTGGCGGTGAACGTCGCGAGCTCCGACAATTTCGAAGAAGTGAAACCCACCGAAACGAGCGCCGGCGTACAAAAAGCGCTCAAACATTTCCCGGGAACCGTGAAGCGTGAGAAAAAGTCCTAGCCGTCATCCTGGAATGTTTCTATCCAGGATTCCCCGGGGGACAAAATGATGCCGTCTCAGCGGTGGCATAACCTCGTTCTGGCCATCCGGAAACTGCCGGGCGTGGGACCGAAGATGGCCGAGCGCATTGCGCTTCATCTGATGCGATCGGACGACACCGAAAGTATTTTGCGCACAATTGCGGACGCCAAGAAAAATTTAAGACGTTGTTCGCTGTGCGGAATGTTCACCGAAGAAAATCCGTGCGTGCGCTGCTCCGACGCGACACGGGAGCGCCAAATGTTGTGCGTCGTTGAAGAAATGGCGGACCTGGAGGCAATGGAACGCTCCGGCGCGTACCGCGGCACCTATCATTTGCTCGGCGGCGTGCTTTCGCCGCTCGATGGAATCGGTCCCAAACAATTGCGCATTGATGTGCTTTTAAAGCGGCTCGAAGCCGAGGATCCGCGCATCGAAGAAGTGATTCTCGCGACGAATCCGACCGTCGAAGGCGAAGCAACCGCCACGTATTTGGCTCAGATTATTCATCCGCTCGGAAAACGCGTGACGCGGCTCGCCTATGGATTACCATCGGGCGTGGCGCTCGAGTACGCGGACGAGTTGACGCTGGCGCGCGCGCTGGAAGGGCGAAAATCACTTTGAAAAAACTGCTTACCTTCCTTTTAATAAGCAGCGTTTGGGCATCCTCGTTTGCCTCTCTGGTATCCGATGATCCAGAAGTCGCCGCCGCAAAGATCGACAAAATCGTCCAGCAAAAGAAAGCCAGCAAGTCGGAGATCAAAGAGATTTCCGCAGCACTAACAGATCCCGGCACGACCATTCGCGTAAAGGAACGTGCCGCTTGGGCGCTGGGCGAACTGGACGCGAAATCCAAGGTCCCAACATTGATTGAAGCTTCCAAGAACCGAGGGCTGCTCGTGCGTTCGGCGGCGCTTAACTCCCTCATTCGCTTGCGACCCGTTTCGGCGTTACCGACGTTCGTGGAGATTGCAGAGGGAGATCCGATTCTTTCGCTGCGCCAAAACGCGACACTCGGGCTGGGACTTCTGCAATCGGATAAAGCCATTCCCGCGCTCGTGAAACTGGCGCAAGATCCGGCACCGGAAATTCGCGGCGCCGCAGCGCTCGCAATGGCGTCCTTGCAATCGTCCAAGAACGATTTTTCAGAGGCGCTTAAACAAATGGCCGCCGATCAAAATTCGTACGTTCAGGAACGCGCAAACAAAGGACTGGAAGTGGCATCGCGGAAAAACAAAACCGTGCTCGCGCACTTGGATTCGGCCGACGTGGACATTCGACTTTTTGCTGCGCTGTATTTCACGCAGCACGGAACCTCGAAAGATTTGAAGAGGTTACGAAGTGCGGCCAACAGTGAGGCCGATGAGGAAACGCGCCATCAACTAAAGAAATCGATTGAGGCGACGAAGAAGCGAGCCGAGAAAGCGGCCGCGGGGCCGGCTAAACCGAAAGCGCCAGCCGCGCATCATGCTCCCAAGTAGGAGACGATAACTTCGAGACGAGCGGCTTCGTCTTTTCGAACAACGCTTTTAGTTGCGCCTTGTTCGTCACAACCCGCGCCAGCGCCGGGTGCGAAAACAACAAGTAATGCTCAAACGTGGGATTTTTGGAACCCGTACAGAAATCCAAGAAGTGCAAAATCCGATCCGGATTTTCTGATTCAATCCAACGGTTCACAAATTCCGAAAACAATCCGGGTTGCATCTCCGTGAACGGCGCAAAGAACCGGCCCACCAGCGCATCGCGCTCTTTCGAAAACAAAACCAAATCGCGGTAGTCGGCCGACCAACCCATTCGCTCACATTGGGCCCGGTCTTGATGGTCCACCATGAAAAGTTCGGTCTTCCGATCGAACAATTGCTTCATTGTCTCGAACAGAATGTCTTCTAACCCGCGTTCACGAAACGTTTCACGGTACCGAAGAATAAATTGGCACAGCGTGTCCAAACCGGGGGCGTCGTTTGCCGGAGCATCAGAAATTTTTTCGATCCATTCGGGAAGGAAACAGGCGTCTTCAATAATTTTTAGTTGGGATTTGGCGTTTTCGGAGGGCACCGGGAACAACGCGGACAACCGTTCACGAAGTTGCGCGAACGGATCATCAATCGTCGCGGGCCCGTAGCCGAAAGGAGAGACCGATCTTTTTTGTGTGCGCTGAGGTTTCATAGGTCTCGCATTATACAGCTAACGACACCGGCAATATTTCAATCCATTCGGTTCGCGGACGGACCAAATGCAAATCAACGTAACCGGTCTCAAGCAACTGTCGAAGCTGATGTTGATACGACGGATTGTTTGATACGTGCAGCGTCAAATCCAAAACCTGTTTTTGCAAAACGCGCAATTCTCCGGCGTCCAACCCTTCGAGACTTTGGTCGAAGAAGCGGTTGTCTCCGGCGTGCGCCGAATGCGATGCCAAATATCCTTTCACTGCGAGATATTTTGATTTCAGTTTCCGTGATCCGACCGCGCGCACGTCTTTTTCGACATGAAACAAGGAAAGCGCGAGCTGCGCAGGATTTTTGTCATGGCGTTGCAGCTGAATGGCGCCCAACAGGGCTTCGGCGCGTTGACGACGCTGCCGCATTTTTTTGGCCAGAATCGCGGTGTCATGAAACATTACAAGCGCCTCTTCTTTTTTGCCTTCCAACGCTAAAAGCTCGCCGTTGAGAATGCCGAGATCGGTCTTTAAATATTTTAGATCGGTGGCACCGATCAGCGCGTTTGCCGACTGCAACACGTCGCGCGCTTGTTTCACCTCGCCGAGAATGAGCCACAATCGTGTGCGGACCAACAAAACTTCGGCAAGAATGTCGCGCATCAAGTGTTTCTGAGCAATCGACTCCGCGCGGTCGAGCGCCGCGGTTGCTTTCTGAATCACGCCTTCTTCAAGATACAGCCATGCCATGTTCTTTTCGGACTCGGCGCGCAGCGACACCAGATCCAATTGCTCGGCGGCCACGCGGGCTTTGATGAAACATTCGCGCGCGCGTGCCAAATCGCCCAGGTCGAGGAATGTCTCACCGAGCTCGTTTTCACCCCAACCGCCGCCGGTGCGGTTCATCACGTCACCGTGCAGCACAAGCGCCTCACGAAACGTTTGCCACGCTTTCATGAGATGCCCCTGATCACGCGTGATTTGTGCCATTTGGAACAGGCCCCACGCAACACCGTCGTGATTGCGCAGCGGCGTGAAAAGTTGAATGGCTTCCTTGTTGAGCTCAATCGCTTGCTCTTGTTGCCCCCCGTAGCGCTTGATGGCCGCCAAGTTGAGCGAGCACCACGCGATGCGGTCTTTAAGATCCAAGTCTTCGAACAAACCCTTCGCGCGGTTCAGCGTAAATTCGGCGTCCGCCAATTTGCATTCGGTGCGCTGCACCATACCGAGTCCCAAAAGCGCCCAAGCAATACCTTGCTTGCTGTTGAGCTTTTCGAACGCGGCAAGTGCGTTAGAAAAATGCTGACGCGCTTCCTCGACAAAACCCATCTGATGGTAGAGAGCGCCGAGATTACAGTTGTTCCACGCCATTCCGTTTTCGGAACCGAATTCCATAAAGATAGCTTGGGCCTTTTTCGCGTAGCTCAGGCTTTCGGCGCGGCGCAATTGATTGAAATAAATGAGGGAGAGATTGCTGTAGGCCCAACCCAATTCCGCGGTTTGATTCAGTCCCTGAAACATCGCCGCGGCTTTAAGACCCAATTCCAGTGCAATGGTTGGGCGACCAATTTCACGGTTTGCGAGTGACTGTTCGTAAATGGCGGCGGCTTCGCCGGCGGTGTTGTTGTTGGAGGAGAAAATGCTCTGCGCTTCCTGCAACATTTTGAGAAGCGACGTGAGCTTCCGCTGACCCCGCAGAACCATCGCCGTGTGGATAAGCGCCCACGCGGTATTGTCCGAATCACCGTTCTTCTGAGCTTGGTTTAACGTGTGGCGAAGCTGCTGCAAAGCCGCCTTTGCACCGGCTTTGGTCAGCGCATCCACCCGTTCGCGGAACATGCTGTTCATGGGCGTATTCTACGTCCGGTCCTCTTAAAAGCAGATGAAATTGTTGTAAATCTTTGGTAACGGCCGGTCACGAAGAAGCCAAAACAGCGCGATTTGAATGCAAAAAGCTGTTCAAATGGGTGACCGTGTAGGTCGCTGCATCGTCGGGTCTGTTCCCTCGTGAAAGCTTTTCGACGTCCATGAGTTTCGGCGTCTCATCGTCTTCCGTGCTCCTTCCTGCCGTCTCGAAAAGACGCACCGCAATATTGGAAAGCCCGTTCGTGTTCCAAAATATTCCGAGACCGCCAACCGTGCGCAACAGCGCTGGCAATCGAGATGCAAAAACCCGTAACGTCAAAAAGTCAGGGTCGCCGTCGTGCGCAAACTCAAAACGAGCAGAAACTCCTGTTGGCGGACGATGACGATCGTAAGCCGCCGGCATGTTCCAAACCACCATGTCAAAATTTCCCTCGGTCGGCGCGTTATCGCCCACTTGAGCATCCACCGGAAAGCCAACCAACGCAGCGGTCACCAACGCATTCTCACGTGCGATTGGATTAATGTCTCGAAGTCGAAACCCCATCTTGGGTTGCCGTTTTGAGGACAATGCATCTTCTCCGACAGACAAAAGCCAAGCAAGATAAAGGATCACAGAGTCAAATCCGCTGCCCGCGCCCACCACAAGAGCCGCAAAATTATCGGACCATTCTTGCGTCAGGCCGCTTTTCAAAACGGTTTCATAAAAGGCTTTGTCTTCGCCAAAAACCGGTTCAGGATTATAGACCGTTGGAAAAATGGGCAAAATAAAGCGTCGAACATGGGCGTTCGTTGAGAGCAACGGATGCAGCGTCCGTTGGGGCGCTTTGAGATCGAGCCGCGTGACACTCAGATGGCGCGCGTTAACGTCAACGCTGACAAGATTAAAACCATAGGCTTCTTTGGAAACCGGATAAAAATATTTGAAGTGATTGAGCGTGCAAAGATAGTTCGCAAAATAATCCACTTCTTTGAAATCCTGTTCGCGCTGCGTCGCAAAGGCGGCCCAACGATTCATCATGTCGTCTGTACCGAACTGCGGAACATCGGTGTAAAACGGCGAAAAGTCAAAATATTCGAGTCCGCGCTTATCTTTAAATTGCGCCGGATCCGGATAGACAGCGATTAATCGATTGTGCCGGTGCAGCAAGAAAAACCGATTTCCTTTCAGTCGCTCCCGAAGGATTTCGAGTCCATGTTTCATGGGACCTTCTGGCAACTCAATCGTTTCGATGAGAACCGGTCCGTCCGAAGATGATTTTTGTAAAAGCACCGCAATCTTTAACCGATCATCCAAACCAAGCACGCGCAACAGCCGATCCGCAATCACATTTTTTCGGGCTCGGCTCGAATCAGGATGTTCGCACACTTTCTGAGCCCAGCCTTGGAACGCCGCTGCGGAAATTTTCTTTCGCTGCAAAGCGATTTTTCCGACTTCATCAACCAGCTCAACGAGAGCGCGATGCGGGACTGGGTGATCGGCGAGAAAAGAATTTAAATACGAGGATCCGTCACGACAGATCGGCCTCGAGATTTTGGGAACGAACGTTTGCACCGAACCACCAGCCGCAACAAGAGCCCGATCCATCGAAGCGGCGTGGAATCCGCCCGTGACGAGCACAATCGTTTTGTTTTTCTTCGCCAAAGAAAGAACATTCTTCGCCATCAATGCATCGCGGATTTCGGCTTCGCGGTAAAAACTTTCAAACGGTTCCAAATCGGTTTGTTGGTGGAAACGCTGGAGCTTGTAATCTTCCCATTCCTGCCGCGTCAGCGAAAATGTCAATAATTTTCGGACAAGCCGGAGCCGGCGGCCAGCGCTCACCAACTTCCGTTCGTTTTCATTTTGGCAGAGATGCTCGTAAGCCGCTTTCTCGGCAACCTTCGTTTCAGACAAAAGACGTTCGCCGGAAATGTGAACCGCTTGGGTAAGAATGGCACGGTTCATTTGAAAGTCGCGCTCGGCAGAATCCACCCGGACATAGCGAGCGATTTCGGGATAGTTTTCGGGCGCATTGGCGGCGACTTCGGACAAATAGGCAGAAAGCTCGGATTGAGTGGTTGTGAATTTTTCTACCATCGCGTCGAATCTTCTTAAAGAACGATGAAAAAGAAGGCGCTTTTCTTTCGAAATTCGCGCTTCATCGCGTCGCAGTTTCGCTTCGGCCTTATCGAAAAAATACCGCGATCTTAAATACGCGGTAACGTTTGACTCGTGGTGGCCATCATCATCAATACCAACCACCTGTGCGTTATGGTCGGCCGTCCAAACACCGTGTATGGCTCCGGAAATTTTATTCTGTTCGAGAAGATTTTGGGACACTGTTGCGACGAGGTTCGGCAGCACAAACGATCTCACCGCGGTCGGATCGTACCGGCCAGAAAATCCCTCTAGCGCGACCACGACGTCCGGATTGTTTTTGATGAGCTTCCTTACCTGATCCGCAATATCGAGCTGGGCTTGATGGTTTTTATGGACATCGTGGATGTGAAAGACGGTAAAGCGCAGAAGTCTCGTCAATGAATTCGTTTCTGCGGAATATGAAAAAACGGAACCGCTGGAAAAAACCAGCAGGCTTATAAAGACCGCGAAAATTGAAGAAAAACGCCTCGAAAATCTCACGAATCGATAAAACAAAAAAAGGTTTAAGAACCTATTAATTCCTCGTAACCAATCTGTAAAGAATCGTGATCTTCGTCACACCCCCTGGAATTCCCATGATTCCGACGGAAAAGCGGGCTATGCTTGTTTCATGACGTTGCCCAGAGACCCTGACCTACCGGACCACGAACGCCGCCGAGAATCCCGTTGTTCGGTCAATCTTCCGGCCCAACTTGTCGATTCGAGTGAATCCGCGCTTAGTCAGGTTATTTCCACGGAACTTCTGGATATTTCCAAAAACGGAATGCGCGTAAGGGTTTGGCACGATGCGCCGGTTGGAACACGGTTTTGCCTCAGCATTCAGCATGAAGAAGATACCTCTCTATGCATTACCGAGGTGATCTGGAAAAGAGAAACGACGTTGGGAATGATTTATGGATTGCGCGTTATTCACTGGACCTACATCGCGCCAGCGCTCAAGCACGAGTTTGAGCGAAAATTGATTGGATCAAACCTTAAAATGGATGTGCAAAACGTCCCCATCGCGGGTGACGTAGTCCTTCCCCTCCATCCGGATCTTGCCCTTGGCGCGAAGAGCCGCTTCGGATCCGGCCTCAATTAGATCCTCATAAGAAAAAACTTCGGCCCGAATAAAACCGCGCTCCAGATCCGAGTGAATTTTTCCGGCGGCCTGCGGAACGGTGGCTCCCTTTGTTATGTGCCACGCGTGCACTTCTTTTGGGCCCGCCGCGAAAAACGTGATGAGACTGAGAAGCTTTTCTCCGGCTTTGGCTAACGCGTCCAAACCGGATTCTTTAATTCCCAACTCTTGACGGAAAGCGGCCCGTTCTTCTTCGGGCAACATCATTACGTCGGCTTCCAGTTTGTTGTTGATTTCCACCACGTCGCCGCCTTCTTGTTGCGCGTATTCGCGCACAATGTTCACGACCGCGGGCGGCGTTTTTTCGTTCACGTTCGCGATATACAGAACAGGCTTGATCGTGAGAAAATTGAAATTCTTCAGCGCGGCCGCAGAAATATTTTGCCGCCGCAGGGGCACTCCTTCTTCCAGTTTTTTTCGAATCCCATCGAGAAATTCAAAGTTTTTCTTCGCCTCTTCGTTGCCGGATTTGGCGGGCCCGCGATACTTCTCGATCAGTTTTTCGGCCTGGCCCAAATCCGCCAGCAAAAGTTCGAGCGAAATAACCTCCGCATCTTTGCGAGGGTTTAAGTCGCCGAGGACATTGATGACATCCGCATCATCAAAGCAGCGCACAACTTGGGCAATCGCATCAACGTTTCGAATGTCGTCCAAAAAGTCATTGCCGCGCCCTTCGCCCTTGCTGGCACCAGGCACGAGGCCCGCAATATCCACAAACCGAATTGCGGCCGGCACCTTTTTCGGAGCCGCGTACAATTTTTCCAATTGATCCAACCGCCCGTCGCGCACCGGCACCACACCCACGTTCGGCTCGATGGTCGTAAACGGAAAATTCTCCGACGCCACACCGGCCGCGGTCAACGCATTAAAAAGGGATGATTTGCCGACGTTCGGCAGCCCAACGATTCCTATTTCCACTTCATTTCCTCCCGTTTCGACGATTTAAATTTAATGGATCCGTACGCGACCGGTTGTCACGGTCCAATTGTTGTCGCACTCCGTCGGCCATCTTACCATGGGGCTCAAGAGCCAAATATTTTCTCCAGGCGACGCGCATCGTCGGGACATCGTTTCGCTGATAGGCCATGAACCCTTTTCCGTATTGTGCGTTCGCGAAATAGGGATCCCACGAGACCGCGCGATCAAACAGCCGCGCGGCGTCGTCAAACAAATTGTTCTGAACATAGATGCCGCCGAGGTTCGAAGCCAACCATGCCATGCGACCACCACGCGCAAGCGCAGCATTGAACCATTGATTGGCAGACACGACGTTGTTTCGCTCAAGCGCCGCTTTCCCGAAAAAGTACGGCGTGTGCGCCGCGATCAAACGGGACGGATAGTCCGTTGCTCCTTCCCGCTGGAGTAAAAATATTCCGAGTCCGGGATTCTCGTGCGGCGCGTACAACAATCCGTCCATTTTTGGATTTTCAAAAGGGGCGTTCGCCTTTTCAAATCCGAGATACCGCACCGGCTTGTCCCCATTCGTCAACTCTCTTTGTTCCACCGCGCGTTGTCGTTCAAAGCGCTGACCCCACGTCAACCGAAGCACATCTTTACCGTACACCGGCTCAAACAACGTGCCCGGTCGATAATAAAAATGAACATCCGGTCGCTTTTTTTCCACGACGGTCGTAACAAGAAGCGCGGATGTTGGTTCATCAAACAACACACGATCGATCACGATGCGAGAGTCTTTCGGCGCGGAACGCAAAACGGATACAGCGAAATCGCGAAACACGAGGTTACGCCGAAAATTGTTTATCGGCGATGGCGTGGCGACGGCCGCCAACCAACATCCGAGAAAAACGATGTTTCTGTAGGCGGCCCCCCCGGTGGGTGCCGTTGTGAACGCAAACGCCACCAACGCCGACGCCGCGAGGAGTGGCAGAACAAGAAATCGCTCGAGCCGCCATTGACCGATGTCGCTCGTCGGTGAAAGGTTCGAAAAAATTTCAAAACCCAAACCGAGCCCAAGGAACCAACACAGAGCAAGCAGTGTCCACAACCGCGTACCGGGGCGACGGATTCCCACAAAAAATCCGATTGTCACAAGAATCAATCCACCGAGATGCAGTTGTTCGTAAACGCGCAAAGCAAACACTTTTGTTTGCGCGAGCGTAAGAGACAGATCTCGAAACGGCAGCGCGGCGGGGTGCAACGACAGCGAACCAAATTCTTTGCGTGTCACGACGGCCAAAAAACTTTGCCACGTTTCCGGATTTCCAAAATTCACCGGCGGCGACGCGTGGGCCCGAATGGGCAAGTACAAATAGACCGTTAACCCCAGCACGAAAAAAGAAAGCCCCCCACCAAACCTCCGAATAAGTGTCGGTGCAGGTTCCTGGGAATTCGGAGATCCCTCCCCATGCCTCGTCATTGGGGAGAGAAGGGTGGGGATCAGTAAAACCGGAAAAAGCACGAGTAGGGTATGATGATTTCCGAGCCCTAGCCCAAACAAAAACCAGGCGAGCAAAATGTCGCCGCGCGCCACACAAAGCAAAACCGCGCACGCGAAAAGCGCATTTAAACCGAACACTTCGCAGACGCGGGCTTGCTGGGTGATGAGTGGACGTGTCGCGAGAAAAAGTGTTGCGAGGAAAATGAACCAACGATTGCCGCTTCCAAGAACCTTTTCGAGGAGTTTGAAAAACAAAACAAGTGTCGCAACAACGATAAGAGCCGACAAGACGTGCGCGCGGTAGGCAATGCTCGAGAACGGTAGGATCGAATAGACAACTTTACCGATCAATTGAAAGAGTGGATACCCTGGCGCGTGTGGAATCCCGAGAGTGAACGACGACGCAATAAATTCGCCGGAGTCTCCGCCATCGATCGCTGGAGAGACCCCGATCAGATAAAAACCGAACACAGCCAAGAGCGGAACCAGCGGTAAGAAACTCACAAAAATGTGGTCCCTCTCTTCTTCGCTATCGTCTGGGAAGAAATCGCGTGCCGGCGCCGGATTCGTTTCTCAAGATGCGCGGAATGGAATCGGACGCGGTTCCTGACGCAATCCACGTTTCGATGCCGGCGGCGGTCGCCCGCTTGGCGGCCGCCAGTTTACTCACAATGCCGCCCACCGATAGCTTTGAACCACGATGCGCGTTCGCTTTTTTTTGCATGGCGCTGGTCACTTTTTTCACAATCGGGATCACGCGCGACGTGAGTTCGCCGTTTCGGTCTTGTTCGTAAAGGCCATTAATGTCGGAGAGCAAAATGAGCTTATCGGCGTTCACTTTCGTCGCAACAATGGATGACAGCGCATCGTTATCACCGAACTGTATTTCGTCCGTGGACACGGAATCGTTTTCGTTGATAATTGGAATCGTGCGGTGAGCGAGCAAGTGCAAAAGTGTCTGGCGGACATTCATGTAACGCTTTCGGTCCATAAGATCTTCTCGTGTGAGCAACAGCTGCGCCGGAATAATACGGTAGGACGAAAGAGCTTTCTCGTACTCGTGCATGAGCGCCACCTGGCCAACCGCGGCGGTTGCTTGTTTTTCTTGAAGCGCTTTCGGACGTTCTTTTAAATGGAGGCGGCCAACGCCGGCGGCGATCGCACCCGAACTTACCACAATCACTTTGTGTCCTTTCTTGTGGGCGTACGCGAGCTGTCGCGCGATACGCCGAACGGACGCGGCGTTCAAGCCGCCATTTTTCTTGGAAAGAGTCGCAGACCCGGTTTTGATAACCAGAAGCATGCGCGGATTTTACTTTCTCGGAGGCATTCGGGGAGCCGGTGTTTGATAACCGACTTCCGGTTGGAATTCAAATTCGAAATTGAGAATACGGACACCGTCGCCGGAGTTTGCGCCCGATGCCAACAACTCGCGTTCGACGCCGATCTTTTTCAAAATATTTTGCGTGCGTTGAACGGCTTCCGGCAATTTGAAATTTGTCATCGCGACAAGCCGCTCGACTTTCTTCCCCTTTACGCTATAAAGCCCGTCGCTGTCTTTCTCGACCCAAAAATCCGGTTCGAGCTTCACGTGAATGGCGGGCGCTATCGCCACTTGCTTCTCGTGCGGCGTGGCATCAAGCAACTTTGCAACAGCGGCCAGCAATTCCGGGATCCCCGCGCCCGTGACACCCGACACGGCAAGCACCGTCTGTGCTTTGAACGCCTTCTTGATCGCTTTAAAAACTTTTTCCCCTTCGGCCAGATCTTGCTTGTTAATAACGAGAATTTGTTTCTTTTTCCCGAGGGTGCGCGAATAGGTTTTTAGCTCGTTGTTAATGACTTTGATGGCAGTTTTCGGATCTTTGTCGGCGAAACCAAGCGGATCGACCACATGCACAAGCACGCGCGTGCGCTCAATGTGCTGCAGAAATTCGTGCCCGAGACCTTTGCCGGTGTGCGAGCCTTCAATCAGCCCAGGAATGTCGGCGAACACAATTTCGCGGTGATGATAGATAGCGACGCCGAGGTTTGGATAGAGCGTGGTGAACGGATAGGCCGCAATTTTTGGTGTGGCACGCGTGAGCCGCGAAAGTAGCGTGGATTTCCCAGCGTTTGGCATTCCGATGAGTCCGACGTCCGCAATAACCTTCAGTTTTAAATTGAGTTCAACTTTTTGGCCCGGCTCGCCTTTCTCGGCAATGCGCGGCGCTTGGCGAACACTGTTTTTAAAATGAACATTGCCGCGGCCACCACGGCCACCGCGCGCAATGAGCAATTTGTCTCCTGGGTTCAGCATGTCGGCGATTAAGGTGGGCCCTTGATAGACGGAGGTTCCGCACGGAACTTCGAGAACGAGATCATTCCCGCTCAATCCAAATTTGTGGTAACCGCTTCCGGGCTCGCCGCTCTTTGCTTCGTAATTGGGTTTTCGGACAAAGTCGAGCAACGTGCGAAGCCGCAAGGCCGCCAGCAAATAAACGTCGCCGCCTTTGCCACCGTCGCCGCCGTTGGGACCGCCCTTCGGAACGAATTTTTCGCGCCGAAACGCGGCGCTGCCGTCACCGCCGTTGCCGGCTCGAACTGTTATGTGGGCTTTGTCGATAAACATAAAAAACGTACCTCGTACAACGTACTTCGTACCTCGTTAAAACAACTAATCGAAGTACTAAGTACGACGTACGTAGTACCTTTTCAATTCAGATGGGGTAGAAGACTTATTTCTGGGAGGATTTTTTGCTAGCAGCTGCTGCCGCTTGCGGATAAACGGACACTCTCTGCCGTCCGCCCCAACGTCCGGGGGTTTTGCTCATCCATTCAAACTTCACGGTGCCCGCAATTTTTGCGAACAACGTGTCGTTGGATCCGATACCGACGTTAAAACCAGGATGGAAATGGGTTCCGTTTTGGCGAACCAAAACTTCGCCCGCGTTAACGAGCTGACTTCCGTAGCGTTTCACTCCAAGCCGTTGCCCGGCGGAGTCGCGTCCATTGGTTGTCGAGCCTTGTGATTTTGTGTGTGCCATTTTTTATTCCTTTGAGCCGTAAGCTATAAGCTGTAAGCCAATAAAATTATTCCTATAAAACTTAAAGCTTACAGCTTCGGTAGGGATATTGATTTGATGCGGAGCTCGGTCAGCCACTGACGGTGACCTTGCGTCTTTTTATAAACTTTTTTCTGTCTTTCTTTATAGACCAAAATTTTCGGGCCGCGCAATTGCCGAACAACTTCGGCTGTCACGCTCGCGCCACTGATTTTTGGTTTGCCCGTGATGGACTTTTGCTCGATGCGCGCGAAAAGCACGTTATCGATTTTTACTTCTTCGCCGGCCTTCGCTTCTAATTTTTCAACTTTCAGCGTGTCGCCTTCGGATACGCGGTATTGTTTACCGCCGGTTTGAACAATAGCATAGGAATTCATAAGGCGCGGATTGTAGCTGTTTGAATCCCGTTTCGTCCAGCAAAAAAATTATTGGAAATCGACGAAAAAACGCCTTGTTATCTCGCAGTATTTCGTCAGGTGCCGGCCGTGCTTTGCTGTAAAATTTTCGTGTAAGGGTGGAACGCCTTTATGCCAAACGAATCGTAGCCGCTTTCCCCAACAAGCTCGGGAACACCGTCGCCGTCCACATCGAACCACGGCTCCACCATCGCATCATCAAATTTTTTGTAGAGAACCCACGGCTGTGCCGGGTCCCTTTTGTAAACGACCGTACGAAAACTTTCTCCGGGAACCTCGGTGGGCGGCAGTGGATAGCGTACGATCATAAATCCCGTCCCTTTTTTTGTTTCGAACACACGAATGGAGACGCTGCTCGAATTTACGATGTAAGACTGGCCTTCCAAATTGACGAGGTCCGCGTACGCAAACGTTTTGTCCTCGTCGCGCGGTTCAAGGACTTTCCATGTTTGTTCCGGCAGTGCTTTGAGCGATACCAGCACGCGGCCCGCCGGGATTGGTTTGGATGCGCGAACGACCACGTTAATGGAACCGCGGAACAAAAAATGAAAATCGCCTTCGGCTTGCGTGATCACGATGCGATCAAAAACGGCTTTCATGGGGCCCGTCGCCGTCCAAAGCCATATCACATGGCCTTTCTTTTGTTTTAAGAGTGGATCGTTTTGCCACTTTGATTCGCCACCCAAATCCAGCGGATTTAGCTTAATGACCTGCTCGGTTTTCGCTTCGGCGAGCGTATCAAGATAGATGCCGCCCGCGGCCAGCACACGACGCACGCCCGCCAACAGCAGGATGACCAGAATCGCCGTTATTCTAAGAGGATTCTGTAATGTTCCCATGGCAGCGTTTCATCATCGAAGATCTCGACCGAACGTCCGATTTGTTTTTCCAAACGATCTTTGTTCTCACGGAAATACGTGGAAATCGCGGCTTGAAGATAAATTTTCAAATGCCCGTCCGGGCGTCCCTGCGTGAGCTCGATGATCTCTTTGCGAATCTTGAGGAACATGGAGTCGCGCGAGAATACCCAGCCACTGCCCGAACACTCGGCGCACGGTTCGCACGTCATCGATTGCAACGATTCGCGTCGGCGTTCGCGCGTCATTTCGACGAGCCCCAATCGCGTGATCGGCAAAATCTTAATTTTCGCGTGATCGTTGCGCGTGGCGCGCGCGAGCGCTTCCATCACCTTGTCGCGGTTGCGCCGCTTCTTCATGTCTATAAAGTCGATGACGATAATGCCTCCGATGTTGCGCAGGCGCAGCTGACGGGCCACTTCCACGGCGGCTTCAATGTTGGTGGCCGTCACGGTTTCTTCTTGTGAATTTTTTCCGGTGAATTTGCCGGTGTTCACGTCAATCGCGCACAGCGATTCCGCTTCTTGCAGCACCAGATAGCCACCCGACGGCAAATCGATGCGCGCGTTGCGCAGCTTCGCCAGCTCCGGATCGATATTAAACGACGAGAAAATCGGCGTGCGACCTTCGTAAAGCTTGATGCGGTCCGCGAGTTCCGGAGCGAGCATTTCGACGAAACCTTTCACATCCTCGTATTCCTGCCGGCTGTCCAACAGGAACGCTTCGACATCTTCGGACAAGATGTCACGCACCACTTGGAACGTGAGGCCGAGCTCTTTGTGGATTAAACCTTTGTTCACTTTTTCTTGCCGCTTCTTAATGGTGTCCCACAGCCGCGTCAAATATTTCATTTCGCGGCGCAACGCCCGTTCATCGGCGCCTTCGGCTTCGGTGCGCACGATCACGCCGCCCGGGGGATTGAGCGACTCAACAATCTTCCGCAACCGCTCCCGTTCGCTGTGTTCTTCTACTTGCCGAGAAACGCCGACGTGCTGCGAGAGCGGCATCAAGATAAGAAAGCGGCCCGGCAACGAAATATCCATGGTGACCTTCATGCCTTTCGTTCCGATCGCTTCTTTTGCGACTTGCACGAGAATCGGCGTGCCTTTCTTTAAAATCTTGCTGATATCGCGCTCGTTGTTATCGGACAACACATCGGAAATGTAGAGATACGCGTTCTTTTCCTGACCGACGTCGATAAAAGCCGACGAAATTCCGGGCAGCACGTTTTCCACTTTTCCTTGATAGATGTTTCCGACCACTTTGTCGTTGCCGCCAATGTGGCGGTCGATGAAGAATTCGGCTAACTGATCGTTCTCGATGATCGCAACGCGCGTTTCATCGGGCGTCGTGTTCGCAAGAATTTGTTTTTTTACTGGTTTCATGTTTTTCCTTTCTATTCGTCACCCGGCATTTCGCCGCCCTGGAATGTCTTTATCCAGGGCCCACTTTACCTCAGGTAAAAATGGATCCTGGCTTAAAGCATGCCAGGACGACGACTTGGGCGACGATGTTTTTTAAATTCAGGGTTCGATTAAATCCCCGTTATCTTTTTCTAAATAAAGCTTTTGTCTTTTTACTTTCAGTGTCGGATTGGCGGCCCCCATTTGAACCTGCGCGTCCTCCAAACCCAACACGGCCTGCATAATACGTTCCGGTTTTAATGTTCGGCCCGGTCCGAAACGAATATCAAGCAGCAAGCGATCGCCTTCGAGTTGCCATTGCCGTACGCAGGGGCGCGCGTCGATCACCACATCACCGCTCTCTTTTTTCTTTACTACGAGAAAATGTTCTTGTGCCGAAAATGCGTTCCATTTGTCTTCCGTTCCCGCAAGCAACGGTGAAACAATTTCGTACGACGCCGCGTTCAACGTGTGATCGAGCGACGGGAAGAAGCGCGGAATCGATTTCGCGTTCATAAGCGCGTAACCTTCCGGCAATTTCTTTTGAAGTGCCTCGCCGGCGGTCGGCATGATGACACGCGCCGCCATTTCCACGTCGCAATATTCGGCTTCCGATTCGTAACCGACCGAAACGGCCGGACCAAACGCCACCTTTGCTTTCGCTTTTTTCCCTTCGGATTTCGCGAGCGGCCACGCGGCTCCCTCAAGCGCTTTGCGGATCGCATCAATCTGCTGAAGGTGCGTGAGATTGGCCCCCACCCCCCACCGCCGAAATCGCAAACGCATTCTTTGCAGCGTAATTACACTCATAACATACCGTCGCCCTGGGATGTTTCTATCCAGGGGCCATTTTGGCTTAAAGTAAAAATGGATCCCGGCTTAAGACGTGCCAGGCTGACGGCCTTGTTCACAGCATGTACCTCCGCCAGTGAATGGACAGCAAAATTCCAACGGCGAACATCGAGCTTACAACCGACGAGCCGCCGTACGAGACGAGCGGAAGCGGAACGCCGGCCACGGGCGCCATGCCCATCGTCATTCCGAGATTGAGCAACGCGTAAAAACCAAACATCGTGGCGAAACCCGCGGCAACGAGGCCACCGAAGCGGTCGCGCGCGACGAGCGAAATTTCGTACCCGCGCCACACGATGAGAAAATAAAATGAAAGAACGATTAAAGACCGAAAAAAACCAAGCTCTTCGCCAATAACCGAGAAAATAAAATCCGTGTGACGGCTCGGCAAAAAACCGAGCCGCGACTGCGTGCCGTTGCCGTAACCTTTTCCGAGGATGCGTCCGGAACCAATGGCGATTTGCGATTGTCGCACATTGTAGCCCCCGCCCAACGGATCCAACTCGGGGTTCACGAACGCCACGAGACGCTTGCGTTGATACACCTTGATCACGCGATCGGTGGCCATCGCTCCCAACGCCCCCATTGCCAGCAGCGACAAACTCACCCACAAATACAACGACGGAATGTACATGCGCATTTTTTTCAAAAACCACCAGACGATTATCATCGTGACGCAAATGCCAACGAAAAGCCAAACACTGGGCCAACCGCCCTTAATTGCTTTCGCGATAAAAAAGAGAACGGGCCGTTTGTGTAGCGAATCACCGAGCAACGCCAAATAAGTGGACAACAGCGGAATTCCAGCAGCGAGTGCCCCCACCACGCAGAGGGAGATCAAATGAATCGCGCGTGCACCGGCCACGAAAAACATCACGAGCGTAATCGGAAAATAAACAAGGCTCGATGAAAAATCCGGTTGAATAATGATCAGCATGATGGGCAGCATCGCCAGCAGCAGCGGAACAACAAGCGATTTCGGCGTGTACCACTGAATGCGCCGATCGAGAAGCCCCGCGAGCGTGAGCACAAACGTTAGCTTTGTCACTTCGGACGATTGAATATAAACCGGCCCCAAATGAAACCACCCCCGCGTGCCGCGAAGATTTGATCCAAACACAAGCACACCGATGAGCACGAAAATCATAAAAATGTAAATAGGTCGCACGTACGCGCGGAACACCTGATACGGCAACACGGTGAGCATCAGGAGGCCCACCAGCCCCACGAGCGCCGCCGTCGACTGCCGCAACACATAGCCCACGCCTTGGCCCGCTTCGGTCGAATAAATCGTGAGAATTCCGGTCACGACCGTGAACACGGTGCTCAGCAGAAGCACGAGATCAATGTGAAACCCACGCGAAAAGAGCGACACGTGCTGCGCGGCCGATGTTCCGTACGATCGCATGCTCATTGCACGGTCTCCTGTGCGTCTTCGGCGGCCGCAGAAGCCGCGGGCGCCGCTGGTTTCGCATCGCGATCAGGCAACGCGGTTTCGAGCATCCGGCGCACAATTGGTGCGGCCACGGCGCCGCCATGACCGCCATTCTCAACGAATACACAAATGGCAATCAATGGTTTCTCGCCCTTGTATCCGGCGTAGCCAGCGAACCACGCATGATCTTCGCCGTGCGGGTTCTGAGCAGTTCCGGTTTTTCCCCGCACGTCGAGACGCGCGATGCGCGTGGCACCACCGGTTCCTTGCGTAACAACATTCTCAAGCGAACGCGTGAGATTGTCCCACGTGGTTTGCTTCAACTGAATGGTTCGGAAAATCGATTCTTTGCTTTTATATTTGTACTGACCGTTGACGTCCAAAATGTAATCAAGCGCGTACGGCCGACGAATCACGCCTTGCGTGGCCACACCAATCATCATCGTCGCTACTTGCAGAGGTGTCGCGGTTACAAAACCTTGGCCGATCGCCATGTTGTACGTGTCGCCGGTCGACCAACCGCCAAGACCCATTTTTCGTTTCCAAGCGGGACTCGGAAGAACACCTTTGTTTTCGCCCGACATCACATCTTGCGCGGGCTGACCGAACCCAAACGATTGCGCCGTTTCCGAAATTGCCTGCGAGCCCAGTTTCTGTCCCAACGTGTAGAAGTAACTGTCGCACGATTCCGCCATGGCCTGCCAATAGTCAACAGATCCGTGGCGTTTCCAACACTTGTATTTTTTCTCGCCGCCCTTTCCATCGGGCAACGTCACAAATCCGACGCAATTAACGCGCTCGGACGTGCGAATTGTGTTTTTTTCAAATCCCGTGATGGCGGTAATAATTTTGAACGTTGAACCCGGCGGATACGCGCCTTTATACACGCGGTCCAAAAACGGGGAGTTCGGATCTTTGAGATCGGCGGCCATCGAATTGAACGGATCGAACGCGGGGGCGCTGGCCCACGCCAATATCGCACCGGTGTTCACATCGATGGCAACGGCGGCGCCTTTGCGGCTCTCCGTTTTCGCCAACTCCTCTTCGGCAACGCGCTGGACATCCAAATCCAACGTGAGATGCACATCGCTTCCTTTCTGAAACGGCAATTCTTTCACGACACGCTTGAGCCGCCCCACCGAGTCGACCTCCAACATCATGCCACCGTCCTGGCCGCGCAGTTTGTCGTCCTCGATCCGCTCAAGTCCCATTTTTCCGACCAGATCCCCAGGCTTAAGATTTCCTTTGATTTCTTTTTCGCCAACTTCGCCCAAGTAACCGATCAAATGCGGCGCGGCGAGCCCCAACGGATATCCACGGCGAAATTCCATGACCACACGCAAGCCGGGCAGAAGCAATTCCATTTCGCGCATAAGAAACGCAACTTTGTTGGGCACATTTTCGACGAGCCGAACCATTTGTTTGCTGTCAAACGCCTTTTGAAGACGCTTCATCCAGTACTGCGGAAACGGCTCGAGAAACGGGCGCAACGTGTCTTCCACCATCGCGCGCGACGCCGTGGATTTCTCTGGTACCGAATACACGAGCGACCAGCTCGGTTGATTCGTCACAAACACACGCCCTTTGCGATCAAAAAAATCGCCGCGCGGCGCGCGCAAAAAAATGACCTGGGTTCGGTTCGAGTCGGACACGTGCGCGAAGTCGTTTCCACGCACCACCTGCAAATCGAACAAACGCAGCGCGATGATCGCGTAGCCGACGGCAAATAAAACACTCATCGCGCGCACCCGCCCACGAAACCGCTTCTCGGAAAATGTATCTGTGTTACCGCCAACCCACATTCGGTTAAGCTCCAATTCTCAAATACCAAACTCTCAACAAATAGATTGAGGGTTGGATGCGTGACGATTGAGGATTCCGCCTCTTAAATATGTTCACTCTGAATTCCCCACAGCGCCGTCCACCGTTCGGTGAACATGAAAAATGCCACCGCGAACACGCCGTTGTAAATCGCTTCAATAATGAAGTGCGTGACCGAAAACCGCCCGGGGCTTTCGTCGAATATACTGTAAAGCGTTGAAACGCCGATCATGTAGTAAAGCGTCGCAACAAGCGAGATGATGACTTGCGCCGTCATGCGCTCGCTGGCCACACGTCGGCGGAGTTTGCCCGCCAAGTAACCCGCCAACGCCAACAACAACGCATTTAACCCAAACAATCGTATTCCGGTCGCATCGCTAATAAGTCCCCATGAGAAACCCAAAATTTCGCCAAGCACCGGACCAAACACAAAACCATGCGTTATCGTCAGCAGCAGAAAAACCTGCGGTGCTGCGTCATACAGCGACAGGTAGCGGCCGAGAACAATCTGCATAAGAACGCCGACAACAATCGTGACGCACACAAACAGAAAACGTATCACGGGCGCACCTTCTCGCCGGTGAGCTCGCGCCTCTCCAACACCAACAACTCCCGCAGCGAACCGAAATTTGCAAACGGCTCAACGACCGCTTCTTTGAAGAATCCATCGGAAGAGTCTTTTACGCTGATCACTCGCCCAACCGGAACCCCGGGTGGAAAAATACCGCCCAACCCCGCCGTGACAACCACATCATCGACGAGCACGCTTGAAAGGTGTGGCAAGTAATTAAGCTTCGCCGTGGGTTTGTTCTGGCCCTCAAGAAGTCCCATATCACCGGTGCGGGTATCGGTGACCGAGATCGCTGATAACGAATCCGTCAACAACAGGACCTTGCTCGAACCTTCCCTCACTTCTGCAATGCGACCGACGAGCGTTGGTTTCTCGGTGGTTCCTGACACCACCGCCGCCGACAACGTCACACCATCGGCCGCCCCCTTGTTGATTGAAATCGCGCGAAACCAATCGCGCATGTCGCGCCCCACGAGTTCCGCCGGAATTCCTTGTGGAAACGAATGCAGTTTAAAATTGAGCAGCGTGCGAAGCCGATTGTTTTCCTCTTCGAGCGCGTCACGCTCAACTTCGCGCTTCGAAAGCTGGGCGTTTTGTTCGCGGAGGATGGTGTTCTCTGCTTCGGCGCGGATAAGTCCAAAGAAACGCGCTGCCGACGAATCGAGCGTATTGAAAAAGTCTCCGCTTTCGACAACCGCTGGCGAAACGAGAAACCACGCGCTCGCTTTCAGCGCGTTCACGGTTGCCGCGACGCGAAGCGCCATGCACAGAAACGAAAAGGCCGCAAACCCGAGCATGAGAACGCCAGCGCGGTGACGCTGGAAAAATTCAAGCAACACGGCGCTTGACCCCTATGGATGGAGAAAGGAAATCAGTTACGAGGTGTGGTTGGTGTGTTCGGCGAGGACGTAAAGGTGAACAAAAAAATTGGTTCACGAAGAGTTCTTTTCTCCGGGTTAAAATGTGATACGAAATCGGTGGTTGTATTCATGATCGTTAGGATTGTGGCGACGACAGCATGATGCGATGACGCTTAATATTGTCCAACTCTTCCAAATAGCGACCGCAACCAATAGTGACGGCGGTTAGGGGATCGGCCGCTACATGGACAGGCAAATCTGTTTCTTGAGCCAACAAGTCAGGGAATCCGCGAAGCAGCGCTCCGCCTCCCGCCATCATGATGCCACGATCCACGAGATCGGCAGAAAGTTCGGGCGGCGTTTCTTCAAGCGCTTCTTTCACGGTATCAACAATGAGTTTCACGGGTTCCGACAACGCCTGACGAATCTCTTCCGACGTTACGGTAATCGTGCGCGGCAAGCCGGTAACTTGATCGCGACCTTTTACTTCCATTGATTCTTCTTCGGGCAACGGAAAAACACTTCCAACACGAATCTTCACTTGCTCGGCTGTTGATTCGCCGATAACGAGATTGTACTTGCGTCGGAAATACTGCATCACCGCTTCGTCCATCTCGTCGCCGGCCACATCGATGGACTTTGAAACCACCATTCCCGAAAGCGAAATGACGGCAACTTCCGTGGTTCCGCCACCGATATCGACAATCATATTTCCATGCGGCTCGGAGATTGGCAGATCCGCGCCAATGGCCGCGGCCATTGGTTCTTCAAGCAGTTCGGTTTGACGCGCGCCCGCTTGCTCGGCGGCCTCACGAACGGCGCGTTTTTCAACTTCGGTGATACCAGAAGGAATTCCGATAACAATACGCGGATGCAACAAGCTTCGGCGGTTGTGAACTTTTCGAATGAAGTATTTGATCATTGCCTGGGTCACTTCGAAGTCGGCAATGACACCGTTGCGAAGAGGCCGAACCGCTTGAATATTGGCGGGAGTTTTACCAAGCATGCGCTTCGCTTCGGCACCAAACGCGAGAACTTCGCGAGTGGATCGGTCAATGGCGACGACGCTGGGCTCACGGAGAACAATACCTTGACCCTTCACATAGACCAGCGTGTTTGCTGTTCCAAGATCAATGCCCATGTCGTTCGAAAAAAGTCCGAGGATGTAATTGAACATTCTAACCTCTGCGTCATCCTGGCAGGCCGTCGCTCTGGAATGTTTCTATCCAGCGCCCATGTTTCCCTAAGGCAAAAATGGATCCTGGCTTGAGACATGCCAGGATGACGTCAAAAAAAAATCCAGTGCGACGACTTTTGTATCTATTTATCTGCTTTTAGGCAATCAGTTTAATCAGCGCCATCTGAGCGTTGTCACCCTGACGGTTCTGAAGACGGAACACCCGCGTAAAACCGCTGGTGCGTGTGGCGTAGCGCTGCGGAAGAACTTCGAAGAGTTTCTTTGTGACGTCACCATCTCGAATATCTTTTGCCACGGTGCGACGCGCGTTCATGTCGCCTTTTTTTGCCACCGCAATCAAATGCTCGGTGAAACGTGAACACTCTTTTGCTTTTGGAAACGTTGTTTGAATTTGCTCGTAGCGAATCAAATCGGTCGCCAAATTTCGGAGCAACGCAAATCGGAACCCCGTCTTACGACCAAGTTTACGCCCAGCGCCTGTTTTTGCCATAGTAAATTCCTTTCCTTATCCGGCTATTAGACGCTCGCCGGCTGAGCGGACGAACGACCGAGATTGAGTCCCATCTCTTTTAGCCGATCGCGGATTTCGTCCAAGGATTTTTTTCCAAAATTCTTGTACGACAAGAGCTCGTCTTCGGATTTGCTCACGAGCTCGCCGATCGTTTTGATCTTCGCAACTTTCAAGCAGTTCGATGCACGAACGGAAAGTTCGATGATTTCAACGGGTTGCGAAAGAAGTTCTTCCATCTTTGCGGATTCTTCGGTGCGAGCTTGTGCTTGAATCGGCGCCACTTCTTGTTCGTCAAACGTGATGAACGTCGTGAGCGAATCTTTAAGAATTTTTGCGGAATACGCGAGCGCATCGCCCGGCGTCACGCTACCATCGGTCCAGACTTCGACAATGAGTTTGTCGTAGTCGGTCATCTGACCCACGCGTGCGTTTTCCACTTCGTAGTGAACTTTCGACACCGGCGAGAAAAGCGCGTCCACCGGAATTGTGCCGAGCGGCTGGCCGTCTTTTTTCAAACGATCCGCTGGAATGTATCCACGACCCTTCGACACTTCGATTTCCATATCGAGCTCGACGCCGTCATCAATTGTCGCGATCACCAAATCTGGCGTGAGAATTTCGACCTGATTGTTCGGTTCAATGTCTTTCGCCATGATTTCGCCTTGACGACGAATCTTGAGGCGAAGCGTTTCGGGGCCCGCGCTGTAAAGTTTCACACGGAGTTTTTTGAGATTGAGAATAATGTGGATTACGTCTTCGCGCACGCCTTTGAGCGCCGTAAATTCGTGCAGAGCGCCTTTGATACGAACACCGGTCACCGCCGCTCCTTCGAGCGACGAGAGCAAAATGCGGCGAAGCGAATTTCCGATCGTGTGACCGTAACCTTTTTCGAACGGTTCTGCGACGAAACGGCCGTAACGGTCCGTCAGTGTCGCGTTGTCAATTTCGAGGCGTTGAGGAAGCACGAGGCCTTGGGTAATGTGAGTTGTCATTTTTTTCTCCTTAATTTGGTTCTGCAACGACATGGTCCGCCGTTTTCAATTGACGGGTCCAGCCTTTCCGCAGATACCGATGAAATTTTTATTTCGAGTAAAGTTCGACGATGTACTGTTCGTTGACCGGGTAGGACATTTCTTCGCGCGTCGGCAGAAGTCTCACCGTCCCTTCAACTTTCAAATCTTTCAAGTCCACCGGCAAGTCCTTCGAGCGACCCAATGCATCGGCCACCGCCGGATTAAGTTCGAGCCACGCCGGAATTTGGCGATGGAGCTGCGTCGAAATCGCGCGTTGAACGCGCACGTTGCCTTTCAAACCTTCGGCCAGCGTGATCACATCGCCGACCGCTGTGTTGTACGACGCGGTGTTCACACGTTTGCCATTAACAGAAATGTGACCGTGATTAACCAACTGACGAGCAGCGGCCATGGAGGTGGCAAAACCCAGGCGGCGCACAACGTTGTCCAAACGGGTTTCCAAGAATCGAAGCAACGCTTCACCGGTTTTGCCCGGTTCGTGGGTAGCGCGATCGAAGTATGAATAAAATGACCGCTCGAGAAGACCGGCAATCCGTTTCGTTTTTTGTTTTTCGCGGAGCCGTTTGCCGTATTCGGTAATTTTTGAACGCCGTTTTCCGTGCTGCCCCGGAACAAGCGCTCCGGTCGGTTTATCAATAGGACATTTCGAGTAGCACCGTTCTCCTTTCAAAAACAACTTCGTGCCCTCGCGGCGACAAAGCTTACAGACTGCTCCTATATATCTAGCCACTTATACTCTCCTTGGTTTCGGAGGACGGCATCCGTTATGCGGAATCGGCGTCACATCTCGAATCAAACTGATTGAAAACCCGGCCGCTTGAAGCGCCCGAATGGCGGTTTCGCGTCCGGATCCTGGGCCGCGCACAAACACCATGACTTGGCGCACGCCCATTTCCTTTGCTTTGTTGGCGGCTTTCTCGGCCGTCACCTGCGCCGCGAACGGGGTGCCTTTCTTTGTTCCTTTGAACCCCGAGCTGCCGGCGGACGCCCAGGAAATAACACCTCCGTGGTCGTCGGTAATCGAAATGATTGTGTTGTTGAACGTGCACTGCACGTACGCGCGCGCGAAACTCACGTCGCGCTGAACTTTCTTTTTCTTTACCGGTTTATCGGCCGGCTTTGCTCCAGCGGCTTTCGCTGCTGCTTTTCCCTCGGCCGCGCCTTCGGCTGGCTTCGCAGATTTTTTTGCTTCTGGTTTTTTCTCTTCCATAATTCCTCTTAATTAAGCTGCTGCGGCTTCGGCTTTTGCCGAACCAACGGTACGACGACGTCCACGACGGGTACGAGCGTTCGATTTTGTGCGTTGTCCATGAACCGGCAAGTTGCGTCGGTGGCGGAATCCGCGGTACGAATTGATTTCGATGAGGCGACGAATGTTTCCTTGCACTTCACGTTTCAAATCACCTTCGACACGAAACGATTTCGTGATTTCGGTATTAATCTTCGAAACGTCGCCTTCGGTTAAATCTTTCACGCGCGTCGCTGGGTTAATGCCCGTGGCTTCGAGCAATTGGTTCGCACGAAACGGCCCCACTCCGTAAATGTAGCGAAGCGCGATATCAACGCGTTTCGCTTTCGGTAAATCGATTCCTGCTACTCGAGCCATTCTATTTTCTCCCCGTTTCTACGATTTGAATTAATTTACGACACTGATTTTCCACAGTGTTATCCCTGGCGCTGTTTGTGCCGCGCGTTTGCGCAAACAATATAGACTTTGCCGTGCCGTTTAATAACGCGGCATTTGTCACACAATTTTTTTACGGATGCTCTGACTTTCATAAATCGTCCTTTTTTCTCGTCTCTTTCTCCCTTTAGGGAGAAGGTTGGGATGAGGGATTTCCCTCTCCCTAAAGAGAGAGGGAATATCACTTCGCTCTGTAAGTAATCCTTCCTCTCGTAAGATCGTACGGCGACAATTCCACTTTCACCTTATCTCCCGGCAAAATCTTGATGTAATGCATGCGCATTTTTCCTGAGATATGCGCCAAAATCTTGTGCCCGCCTTCCATCTCAACGCGAAACATCGCGTTCGGTAACGCTTCCAAAATTGTCCCTTCGACTTCGATCTTGTCTTCTTTCGTCATTACTTTCCTTTAAACTCGTGTTAAAACTTCTGGCCCACTTTCCGTGATCGCAATCGTGTGTTCAAAGTGCGCGGCGAGCGATCCATCCATCGTCACAACCGTCCAACCATCGGCCAACACGCGCACATGCCAATCGCCCATTGTCACCATCGGTTCAACGGCCAAAACAAGTCCCGCTTCCAACCGCATTCCCGACCCGGGTTTTCCATAATTCGGCACCGCAGGTTCCTCGTGCATACGGCGTCCGATTCCATGGCCAACAAAATCTCTGACAACTCCAAATCCGTTTGACTCGGCAACGTTCTGCACCGCAAATCCAACATCGCCCAGCCGGTTTCCCGGCCTCATCGCATCAATCGCGGCTTGCAGCGAACGTTCCGAAACCTCCACGAGCTTTTGAGCGTCCGCCTTCGCCGGAGGCACGATGACCGTTGTCGCCGTGTCTCCAACAAATCCATCAACGGTTGCGGCCACGTCCACACTCACCACATCGCCGGCTTTCAATTTCCGGTTTCCCGGAATTCCGTGAACCACTTCGTTATTGATTGAGACACACAACGAAGCTGGATATCCACGATATCCAATGAACGTCGGAATTCCGCCGTTCTTGCGAATAAAATTTTCCGCAACGCGGTCCAAATCTTTTGTCGTAACACCCGCGTCGATAGCGGCAACCACTGCTTTTAGCGTTGCTCCGGCCACTTTGCCCGCCTGCCGCATCTTTTCGAGCTCGGCTTTCGTTTTTAACTCGATTGCCTGACCCTTGGCCGAAACGTTTCCCACGTTTAGTTTGACAGCGCTGCTTTTATGTCCGCGCTTACTTTCTCAATTGGCTGTGCAGCGTTAACCTGGTGAAAACCCGCTCGTGCTTTATAAAAATCCAAAACGGGAGCTGTTTGCAGCGTGTAAATTTTTAAACGTTCTTCGACGACCGCGGGTTGATCATCGGGACGGTGCAACAACGTCGAACCACATTTATCACACACATCGGCCGTTTTCGGTGCTTTGTTCACGAGATTGTAGACTTCTTTGCAGCTCTGGCACTGACGTCGAGCCGACAGTCGTTTCACAAGCTCGGCAAAGTCCACATCAAAGAACACAATCGCGTCCAGCGAAATATTTTTTGTCTTCGCGTATTGATCAAGCGCTCTCGCCTGATCAACAGTTCGCGGATACCCGTCCAACAAAAATCCCTTTTTTAAAGAACCCACTTTTTCAAAAACAACACGCGAAACCAATTCGTCTGGAACCAGCTTCCCGCTGTCAACAAAACCTTTAATTTCTCTGCCAAGTTCCGTCTGGTTCGCGATCGCTTCGCGAAACGCATCACCCGTCGACAAATGAACCAAATTAAATTTGTCCGCTACGCCCTTTGCCTGAGTTCCCTTTCCAGAACCCGGCGGACCGAGAAAAACAATATTCACTACGCGGAATACCACCGACCGCGGCCACGTCCCGTGACAGCGCCAGTTTTGCTAAATCCTTCGTAGTGCCGCATAATCAAATGCGATTCCAATTGGCTTACCGTGTCGAGAGCAACACCCACCACGATCAAAATCGACGTACCACCGAAAAAGAACGGCACATTAAATTTTTGTTGCAAAATTGTTGGCAACACCGCTAAAAGTGCCACGGCTAACGAGCCGCCGAGCGTAATGCGCTCCATCACCTTTTCCAAATACGCAGCGGTTTGTTCGCCCGGACGAATTCCGAGTACAAAACCACCCCACTTCTTCAGATTTTCCGCGATATCTTTCGGATTAAACGACACCGAGTTATAAAAATAGCAGAAGAAAATAATAAGCGCCGCATAGGTCAGGTTGTACCACCACGCACCGTGATTGAACACATCGTTCATCTTATGCGCCCACGCCGACTGCGGCGAAAACGATGCAATCGTTACCGGGAACGACAACAGCGACACCGCAAAAATCACCGCGATGACGCCAGACTGATCGACTTTGAGTGGCAAAAACGTGCTTTGTCCACCCATCATTTTTCGCCCAACAACGCGCTTTGCGTATTGCACCGGGATCTTTCGTTGACCGGTTTCAAGCCATACAACAAGTCCCGTGACGGCCAACACGACAACCAAAACCAACACCGCACCAAACAAGCTGCGCTGTTGCAACTCAAAAACTTCACGAATGACATTATGAATCGCAGGCCACAACCGGTCCACGATTCCCGTAAAAATGATCAGCGAAATTCCGTTTCCAATTCCAAATTCGGTGATTTGTTCACCGAGCCACATGACAAACACGGTGCCTGTTACAAGTGTAATCATCGTCATTAGCGTGAAGCCAATACCCGGATTGAGAACGACCGGAATATCTCCCGGAAGCGGCAAACGCGAAATCAACTGTGTTAGTCCGAACGACTGAATGAACCCCAAGGCCACCGTGGCGTAACGCGTGATTTGATTCAAACGTTTCCGACCGGCTTCTCCTTCTTTTGCCAAATGATCCAAGTACGGAATCACATGCGCGCCCTGCAACAAACTCATGATGATCGATGCATTGATGTACGGCATGATGCCCATCGAGAAAATTGACATCCGCGACAGCGCACCGCCCGAAAAAACGTCGAGAAAGCCCAACAACGAATTTGCTTGCTGTTTAAAAAGAACCGACAGCGCGTCCGCGTTCACACCGGGAATCGGGATGATAACACCGAGACGGTAAAGCGCGATCACACCCAACGTAATGAGTATGCGCTTGCGCAGCTCTTTAATTTTGAAAAGATCGAATACGGACTGGATCATGAAAACCGGAACCGAAGCTTACTTCACCGCTGCCGACGTACCACCCGCGGCCTTAATTGCTTTCTCCGCGGACTTCGAAAACTTGTTCGCTGTGATCTTCAAAGACTTCGTCAGTTTTCCAACACCCAAAATTTTGTAAGGAACGGCGGCCGTTTTGATGAGGCCTTTCTTGAACAACGCCTCTGCGTCCACTTGCTCACCGGCCTTGAATTTCTCTTCGAGCACAATCAAATTGATCGCTTCGTAGGTAATTTTCGACGGATGATTAAATCCACGTTTTGGAATACGACGGAAAAGCGGCGTTTGACCGCCTTCGAATCCAAGCATGATCGTGTCGCCGGTGCGGCTCGATTGTCCTTTCTGGCCTTTACCGGCCGTTTGACCGAGACCACTGCCTTCGCCGCGACCGACGATGTGTTTGGCCGGACGTGAACCCGGCGCGGGTTTTAAATTATGCAACTGCATTGACAGGCTCCTGTACGAACTTGCGATCCGCTTCCACGGTTTTGCCGCGAAGACGCGACACGTCTTCAGGAAGCTTCAAATTTTTGAGACCCATAAGCGTCGCGTACACCACGTTGAAATGGTTGCGGCTGCCCAGGGATTTCGTGAGAACGTCTTTCACGCCGGCCGCCTCAAGCACCGCGCGCGCCGAACCTCCGGCGATAACACCGGTTCCGGGCGCTGCGGGTTTCAGCAAAATTTCTCCGGAACCAAATTTCCCGATCGTATCGTGGGGAATCGTCGTGCCGGACAACGCGACTTTCACAACATCTTTCGTGGCCTGCGTGCCGCCTTTCTTGATCGCCGATTGGACTTCTTTCGCTTTTCCAAGTCCGACGCCGACGTGACCTTGGCCGTCACCAACAACGACGAGCGCGTTAAACGAAAAACGTTTTCCACCTTTCACCACTTTGGCCACGCGGCCAATCTTGATGACGGTTTCGGTTAATGTGAGATTGCTTGCATCAATTTTATTCATGTTCGTCCCTTAAAACTTTAGTCCTGCTTGTCTCGCTCCATCAGCGAGCGCTTTTACTCTGCCGTGATACGGGCGACCGCCGCGATCAAAAACCACCGCAGAAACTCCTTTCTGCACGGCTTTCTTACCAAGATTTTCGCCGACCATCGTCGCTGCTTTGATACCGCTGGCTTTTGAAAAACCTTTTTCTTTTGATGACGCCGACACAATCGTTTTGCCTTGCGCATCATCAATGATTTGCGCATAAATGTGTTTCAAGCTGCGATACACCGACAAACGAGGATTTAGTGAGGCGTTGCGAATCCGCTGTTGAACGCGCAGTTTCCGGAAGTTGTAACGCTCGGCGCGAGATTTAACCTTCATTATTTCTTCCCTCCACCCGCTGCACCTGCGCCAGCCGCACCGGCCGCTGCTTTACCGGCTTTGCGTTTGATCACTTCGTTTTCGTAGCGGATTCCGGTTCCTTTGTATGGTTCCGGTTTCTTAATCGATCGAATCTGCGCTGCCACTTGGCCCACGCGCTGTTTGTCGTTGCCCTCAATCACCAAAAAGCTTGGCGCTTTGGGATCTGTAATAATTTTGATGTCCTTCGGGATTTCGAACACCGCCGGATGTGAAAAACCCAATGTCATCGTCAGTTTATTTCCGGCAACCGCCGAACGAAAACCGACACCTTCAATGACGAGTCTTTTCTGAAAACCTTTTGTGACGCCTTCCACCATGTTCAGCACGAGCTTGCGCGACAAACCATGGAGCGCTTTGCTCTGGTTGGTGTTTTCAACCGGAGAAAGTTTCACCAAATTTCCTTCCACTTTGGCCGTGATCAAACTCGGCAATGTCCAACTCAATTTTCCACGCGAACCTTCCGCTTGAACCGTGCCCGCGTTAACGGTGACTTTCACGCCCTGCGGAATCTCAACGGGCTTGCGGCCCAATCGGGATAACGGCGCTTCTTTTTTTGTTTTTTCAACTACAGTCGTCATATGAAATCCTTAATTAATCTTTCGAACTACCAAACGAAACAAAGCACTTCGCCGCCGAGCTTCTTCTCTTTTGCGCGTTGACCAGCCAAAACGCCTTTCGACGTCGATACAATCGCGGTTCCGAGACCATTCTGAACAGACGGAATTTCTGACCATTTGCGGTAAACCCGCAAACCTGGCTTCGAAATACGCTTCACGCCTTGAAGCACACGTTCTTTCGCTGGCGAATATTTCATCGTGACGCGAATGGTGTTCGTGCGCTTGTCTTGCGAAACTCGAAAATTGCTGATGTATCCTTCTTCTTTCAACACACGGGCGATTTCGGTCTTCACTTTCGATGCGGGGATATCCACGGTTTCTTTAAACTTGTGGTTCGCGTTCGAAAGTTGGGTCAACATATTTGCAATCGGGTCCATAAATCTCCTTACCAGCTCGACTTCAAGATGCCTGGGATTTGCGCTTTGTGCGCGAGGTTCCGAAAGCAGATTCGGCAAAGTCCAAAATCGCGATAGAAACTGCGGGCACGTCCGCACAAGCGGCAACGATTGTGAAACCGCGTTGCGAATTTCTGGGGCTTGCGCATTTTTGCCATCCAAGCATATGTAGCCATTAATGTGTTCTCCTTGAATTCCCCTCCGTTTACGGAGGGGCTAGGGGAGGGCTTTCCCTCACCCTACCCTCTCCCTAAAGGGAGAGGGAATAATGAAATTTAATTCTTCTTATTCTTATCTTTCGCGAACGGCAATCCGAGCACGTTCAATAACTCGTAAGCATCCTTATCGCTCTGTGCGCTCGTCACAAACGTGATGTTCATGCCGCGGGGAGCGTCGGACTTTTCAACGTTCACTTCCGGGAAAATATATTGCTCTTTGATTCCCAAATTGTAGTTTCCGCCGCCATCGAATGCGCTCGGATTCAGCCCGCGGAAGTCGCGGATACGCGGCGCGGCGATCGAGATAAACCGATCCAAAAATTCGTACATGCGCGCGCCACGCAGCGTGACAGCAACACCGATCGGCATTCCTTCACGAAGTTTGAACGCGGAAATGGACTTCTTGGATTTACGAACCGTGGGTTTTTGGCCGGTAATCTGGGCCAACTCTTCGGTCGCGATATCCAACGCTTTGATATTTTCACGTGCGGCCGAAACGCCAATGTTGATAACGATTTTTTCCAAACGCGGAACCGCGTTTACGTTCGTTTTTCCCAGCTTCTCTTGAAGCATCTTCACGCCAGCGGCGACGAAGGCTTCTTTTAACCGTGGTGTTGTATTAGTTGATTTGCTCTCTGCGCTCACAAAAACATCTCCTCAAACTATCGTTTCTTTGGCTCTTGAATCACGGTGCCCGTTGCGCGGCACAGACGGATTTTCGTTCCGTCCGTTAACCGATCAAACTTTGGTCGCGTTGGTTTCTTTGTGTCCGGATCAATCAACATCACTTTCGCGAGCGGCAAGAAAAGCTCTTTGTCTTTAATTCCTCCGCCTTCGGCCTGGCCCTGTGGGCGCGTGTGCCGCTTTGCCAAATTGATCTTCGCCACCAAAACGCGACTCTTCTTTGGTTCAACGAGGATCACTTCGCCTTCCTTTCCGCGATCCTTGCCCCAAAGAATTCTTACTTTGTCGTGCTTTCGAATTGAATTCATAACACTTCCGGTGCGAGCGAAATAATTTTCAAATAATTTTTTTCACGAAGTTCACGCGCGATGGGACCAAAAATACGCGTGCCGCGCGGCTCGCCTTCGTCGTTGATCACGACACCGGCATTGTCATCAAATCGAATATAGCTTCCATCGACGCGACGCGATTCTTTGCGCTGACGAACCACAACCGCTTTCACAACGTCACCTTTTTTAATCGTGGCGCCCGGAAGAGCATCTTTCACCGCGCACACAACTTTGTCGCCAATGCCGGCGTACCGACGGCCGGACGAACCGGACACGTGAATAACCATGAGCTCACGCGCGCCCGAATTATCAGCAACCGTTAAATATGTTTGTTGTTGGATCATGTTATTTCACCGCCGCCAACGCTGCCGGATTCTTGGCCAACACTTCGGTGATGCGCCATCTTTTCTTCGCAGAAAGGGGACGAGTTTCCATCACGCGCACTTTGTCGCCTTCGTGTGTTTCGTTCTTCTCATCGTGTGCGTAAACTTTTGTGGTGACGCGTTGCACTTTTTCGTAGTGCGAATCGCGCTTGGACCACCGAATCGCGATAACGCGGGTTTTGTCCATTTTGTCCGACACAACCCAGCCTTCAAGAACTCGCCGTGACGATCGTGTTTCTTCGCTCATTATTTTTTACTCCCCTGCGCAGCGGCAGCTCTCTCATTCTGATTCATAAAAGTGGAAATGCGGGCCGCTTCACGACGCAATTTGCGAATCGCCATCGTATCCTTGAGGGGAGCGGATGCCGCGCGGAAACGGAGCTTAAACAGATCCTGTTGTGTTTTTTGCAAGCGCGCACGAAGATCGCCTTCGCTCGCCTGCTTGTAATTAAATTCTTTTTCTTTCGCCATAACTTAAATCCTTGATACGCCGACGCGGTCAACAAACTGACACTGGATCGGCAATTTATCGGAAGCCACTTTCATTGCTTGCTTGGCCTCGACGGAGGTAATTCCTTCCATCTCGAAAAGAATCCGACCGCGTTTCACAACAGCCACCCAGAACGCCGGGTCGCCTTTTCCTTTTCCCATGCGGGTTTCCGCTGGTTTCTGTGAAATTGGTTTGTCTGGAAAAATGCGGACCCACATCTTTCCGCCTTTTTTCGTGTAGCGCGTCAGCGCCACCCGCGCCGCTTCGATTTGACGAGCGGTAATCCACTTGTTGGCAAGCGCCTGCAATCCATACTCACCAAAAGCAAGCGTGCAACCCTTGTGAGCCGAACCTTTCAAGCGACCGCGATGGCTTTTGCGAAATTTAACTCGTGCTGGCATCAACATAAAATCTTATCCCTCAATCGGAGAATCTTTCTCGGTGGTTTCACCGGCCGAAAGCACTGCTTCTTCTACCGGGGTCGGTGCCACTCCGGCCGCAACGCCCACTTCCACTGGCGTCGGCGCCGTGAGCGGCGTCACTTCTGCTTCTTTGAGCAAATCTTTCTCGGATTTCAAGAAGAATTCCTTCTTGAAGATCCAGCATTTCACGCCGATACGGCCCATCGTGATATGCGCTTCGGTAAATCCGTAATCGATGTCCGCACGGAACGTGTGAAGCGGCACGCGGCCTTCCATGGCCCATTCGGTGCGCGCGATTTCGGCGCCACCCAGACGTCCGGCCACCATAATTTTTACTCCACCAGCACCCGCTTGCATGGTTCGTTCAATGGCACGTTTAATCGCACGGCGAAACGCAATTTGTTTTTCCAATTGGAACGCCACGCTTTCAGCAACGAGCTGAGCATCAAGTTCGGGACGTTTAATTTCAACAACATTGATCGTCGCTTCCGACGCGGTCATATCTTGAACTTGTTTCTTGAGTTCCTCAATATCCGCGCCTTTTTTACCGATGATCACACCCGGACGCGCCGTGTGCAAATTCACACGAACATATTTTCCCGTCCGCTCAATCGTCACTTTCGACAAGGCCGCCATGCGGAACCGTTCTTTCAAGAAAGCGCGAATACGAAAATCTTCTTCGATCAAATCCGGCATGTCCTTGGGCGCGTACCAACGCGATTCCCAATCCTGGATATAACCGACTCTAAGTGCCTTTGGCGATATTTTATGACCCAATGTCTTCTCCTAAACTTTTTACTTTTTCTTTGGTTTCTGATCCGATAACCGGATCGTAACGTGACACGTCTTTCGCTTCATGATGCCGCGTGCGCCCATGGCCATCGGCATGACGCGCTTCAGCACCGGACCATTGTCCACCCACGCTTCTTTCACGTACATCGTGTTCGCATCGCCGGCGCCGGAATTCGCGAATGCGCTTTTCAATGTTTTGAAAACCATGATACCGGCAGCGCGAGGCACGGTCGGCAAAATGTTGTAAGCGGTCGCGACCGATTTCCCTCGGATGAGACCCAGAACTTGGCCCACCTTGCGGGGCGAAAAACGTTGATGTTTGGCAATAGCAATAGATTCCATGATTCCCTTTATGTAAGCGAGGACGCTTCTTTCGTGTGAGCGGCGCCGTGACCTTTGAAGAAACGGGTCGGCGCAAATTCACCGAGTTTGTGTCCAACCATTTGTTCCGAAATATAAATCGGCAAGAATTTGCGACCGTTGTGAATTCCGATCGTGAAACCGACGAAATCCGGCGAGATGTCCGAGTTGCGGGCCCATGTGTTAATGACTTTCTTTTCGCCTTTCTCTTTCATCTTCTCAATCTTTTCGATGAGATTTTGATCGATGTACGGGCCTTTCTTTGTTGAGCGACTCAAGTGAGTGTTCCTCCGGAATTCCTAAATTATGCAGCTGCCACGACGGCTTTGTTGGCACGGCGATCGCGAACGATCAGCCAGTCCGTGTGTTGCCGCGTGCGTGTCTTGTAACCTTTCGCGGGCTGATTCCACGGCGAACGCGGTTGATTGTTACCTTTCGAACGGCCGCGACCACCACCGTGCGGGTGATCAACCGAGTTCATGGCCGTACCACGAACCGTCGGACGCACACCCATGTGGCGCGAACGACCGGCGTTACCCCACGAAAGATTTTCATGTTCCAAATTTCCAACTTGTCCGATCGTCGCCATCGCTGTGGACGGAATCAAACGAATTTCACCGGACGGAAGCCGGACCTGACAAAACTCTCTCTCTTTCGCCATTAACTGAGCCGCACCACCGGCCGAACGAACGATTTGTGCGCCTTTGCCGGGCACGAGTTCGATGTTGTGAATCACGCTACCTTCGGGCATCGCATGCAGAGGAAGCGCGTTACCGACTTTGATTTCAGCGTTTGGACCAGCCGAAATTTTGTCGCCGACCTTAAGGCCCTCGGGATAAATGATGTAGCGCTTATCGCCATTCACAAAATGAATCAATGCGATGCGCGCCGTGCGGTTCGGGTCGTACTCAAGCGCCACAACGCGACCTTGAATGCCCCAATTGTCGCGACGGAAATCGATCACGCGATAACGGCGTTGGTGACGGCCACCAATGTGGCGCACCATGATTTGTCCCGTGTTGTTGCGACCGCCGGTTTTCGGCAGCGGACGGAGCAAACGTTTTTCAGGTTCTTTCTTTGTCAACCACGAAAAGTCCTCGACGGACATTGATCGACGGCTGGGTGTATAAGGTTTAAATGTTTTCAATGGCATAAAATTTCAGGAGCCTTAGGCTACTTCCTCCCACTTAATGGTTTGGCCTTCTTTTATACTCACAATCGCTTTCTTGCGATCCGGTTGATAACCGCCCATCGGTCCCACTTTGCGACGGTATTTTCCAAGAACTTTCACGGTACGAACACTCACGACGTTCACTTTGAAGCGTTGTTCGATGGCCGAACGGATGGCACCTTTGCTGGCCGCTGTGTCCACTTCGATCACGTATTGGTTGCCCTCGCGCATGCGCGTGGATTTTTCAGTGACGAGAGGTTTTCTCAAAACTTCAGACATGTTAGTTTTCTGCCTTTGCGGAGATCCGCGCGGTGAGCTGTTCGAGCGCCGCTTTTGTGATAAACACGCGGCGCGCGCGCAAACAATCGTACACGTTGAACGTGGCGACATCGGACACCGTGACGTTCGAAATGTTGCGGGATGCTTTTGCGAAATTTGAATCGGATTTTTCTACGAGGAAAATGGAATTGGTGGGGGCTTGCCACTTTGCGTACACGGCGGCCACGTGTTTCGTTTTTGCTTCGGTGAGCTTAATTGGATCAACCACTTGAATGCGATTGTCTTCGATCAATGCTTTCACGGCCATCTTAAACGCAATTTGCTTTTTCTTTCTCGGAAGAGCCTGTGTGTAATCGCGCGAGACCGGACCAAAAATAACGCCGCCTTTGCGCCAGAGCGGGGACCGCGTTGAACCCGAACGCGCATTACCGGTGCCCTTTTGACGCCATGGCTTAAGACCACCGCCGGACACCATCGACCGTGTTTTCACGGAATGGGTACCTTGTCGAAGGCCTGCTTGGTAAGCGACAACAACTTCGTGCAACAACGCTGGCGATGTTTTGGTTGTCACGAGCGCTTCATCAAATTGCACGCTGCCGCTTTGTTTACCTGAATTATCAATAACTTTAAGTTCCATAAATTCTTTATCTCAACTCTGGGATTTTGGGTTAAAACTATTTCTTCGCTTTCGGCTTGGCTTGCTGAGGTTGGACTGAGACCTTCACAGCGCGGCTCGTTGGTTTAAGAACAACGAGGTTTCCGTTTGGACCAGGGATCGATCCCCGGAGAAGAATCAAATTTCTTTCGGCATCAACATCCACAACTTCGATTTTGGGGACCGTGGACCACACAACACCCATGTGACCAGGCTTGCGCGTTCCCGGAAGAACATGTTGCGGACCTTGCGCACCGTTTGTGCCCGGGTGACGACGATATTCGCCGTTACCATGGCTATACGGAAGACCGGCAAAACCGTGTCTTTTAATAACACCGGCGTACCCCTTGCCGCGCGTTGTGCCCGACACCTGCAACCATTCGCCTTTCGTGAACACCGTGACCGGAACCGGCTGGCCCACTTTAAAAGGAGACACATCGCTCACGCGGAACTCTTTGAGCCAGCGTTTCGATGTCAAACCTTTTTTCGTCAGGTGATTCACTTCGGCTTTCGAAAGTTTTTTATCCGCTACATCGCCGTAACCAACCTGCACGGCGTCGTAACCGTCGGACGCTTTCGTTTTCACGTGCGTCACAACATTGCCTTCGGTTGAAATTACCGTCACTGGCACCATGCGCGAATCATCCACAAACACGCGTGTCATGCCAATTTTTGTACCAACAATTCCTTTGAGCGGAGCTGCTTCAACAGCAGCGGCTGCTCCGGCATCCCCGGTTTTTTGTTCTTCGTTATTTAATTTCGTTTCTTGACCCATAAATTTTTCTTTTTAAAAAAACAGCAAAAATCTCCTCTAGAAGTCTATTCTAGGGAGTTGAATAGCGACGTCGACACCGGCGGGCAAATCGAGTTTTCGAAGCTCTTCTACCGTTCGAGGTGTTGGCTCTACAATATCCACCAATCTTTTATGAATTCGCATTTCAAACTGCTCACGCGATTTCTTGTCCGAGTGTGGAGAGCGCAGCACTGTATACTTTTTTATGGAAGTTGGCAAGAGAACAGGTCCCGACAAGTTCGCACCGGTCCGTTGAACGGTGTCCACAATTTTGGCCAACGAATCGTCCAACATACGATAATCGTAAGCTCGCAATTTGATGCGAATTCTCTGCGCGTCTAAAGTAGTTGCTGCTCTATCTGCCATATCTTCTCCTAAATTCGTCGCCTACAACCTTATTTATCGATTAGGATGTAGGGCCCACTTTACCTGAAGTAAAAATGGATCCTGGCTAAAAACGTGCCAGGATGACGGCTCTAAACTTTTGCTGTTGCGACTAACTCCTCTGCAATATTTCGCGGCACTTCTTCGTAGTGACTCGGCTCCATTGAGTAAGAAGCGCGGCCTTGCGACAACGAACGAATCGTGGTCGCGTACCCAAACATTTCCGACAACGGAACGAAACCGTGAATGTATTGAATCACGCCTTTGTCTTCGACGTTGTCAATACGACCGCGACGACGGTTCAAGTCGCCGATCACATCGCCCATGTAATCTTTTGGCGTCACGACGTCAATGCGCATGATTGGTTCGAGCAAATACGGATTCGCTTTTTTGCATCCGTCTTTGAAGGCCATCGATGCGGCAATCTGGAACGCCATATCGTTCGAGTCCACTTCGTGGAAGCTTCCGTCGAAAAGCGTCACTTTCACGTCGACCACCGGGTATCCAGCAACGACGCCAGAGTCGAGCGCACCCAACAATCCCTTCTGAACGGACGGAATATATTCTTTCGGAATACGTCCGCCTTTGATCTTGTCGATGAACTCGTAACCTTTGCCGGTTTCGTTCGGTTCAATCGTGACCCAAACGTGACCATAGTTACCACGACCACCGGATTGTTTAATGTACTTGCCTTCTTGCTCCACTTGCTTGCGAATGGTTTCGCGGTACGCTACTTGCGGCTTACCGATGTTCGCTTCGACTTTAAATTCGCGCTTCATGCGGTCGACCAAAATTTCCAAGTGCAGTTCGCCCATACCGGAAATAATCGTCTGGCCTGTTTCTTGATCGGTTCGGATTTTGAACGTCGGATCTTCTTCGGCAAGTCGACCCAAGGCGATACCAAGCTTCTCTTGATCGGCTTGCGACTTCGGTTCGATAGCGAGAGAGATCACGGGTTCTGGAAATTTCGGCGGCTCGATAACAATCGGCTTGTTTTCATCCGAAATGGTTTGACCGGTCGTTACCCCTTTGAGACCAATCACGGCACCAATGTTACCGGCGGTGATTTCTTGAACTTCTTCGCGTTTGTCGGCGTGCATGCGCAAGATGCGACCGATGCGCTCACGCGTTTTCTTGGTCGAGTTATAAACTTCGGTGCCCGCGGTGAGCTTGCCCGAATACACGCGAACGAACGTTAATTTTCCGACATGCGGGTCGGTTTGAATTTTGAATGCCAAAGCGGTGAGCGGCGCTGAATCAATTTTCTCGCGCGTTACTTCTTCACCGTTATCCGGATCGGTCCCTTTCAACGTCGGAACTTCTACTGGCGATGGCAGGTACATATTAACCGCATCAAGCAACGGCTGAACACCTTTGTTCTTGAACGATGTGCCGCACATGAACGGGAAAAATTTTCCAGTGATCGTTGCTTTGCGCATGACCTTGTAAATTTCATCAACGGTAATTTCTTTGCCGTCGAGATATTTGTGTGCCAACTCATCGTCGAAGTCCGCGAGCTTTTCAATCATCGTCTCGCGATATTTTTTTGCTTGCTCGAGCTGGTCTTCGGGAATTTCGACTTCTTCAAATTTTGCTCCGAGCTCTTCGCCGGTCCACACGAGCGCTTTCATCTTGATCAAATCGATGATGCCTTTGAACGTTGATTCCATACCGATCGGCAACTGAATCGCCACCGCATTCGCACCGAGCTTCGAGTGGATGGAGTCAAGACACATGTAGAAATCCGCACCGAGCTTGTCCATTTTGTTCGCGAAAACAATGCGCGGCACATGGTATTCCGTGGCTTGGCGCCAAACGGTTTCGGATTGTGGCTCGACACCTTGCGAACCGTCGAGCAAAACAACCGCACCATCCAACACCCGCAGCGAGCGTTGCACTTCGGCCGTGAAGTCAATGTGGCCGGGGGTATCGATAATGTTGTACGTGCATTCTTTCCACGTGCAATACGTGGCAGCCGACGTGATGGTAATACCACGTTCACGTTCTTGCTCCATCCAGTCCATGACGGTGTTGCCTTCATGAACTTCGCCGATCTTGTAAATACGCCCCGTGTAGTAAAGGATACGCTCGGTCGTCGTGGTTTTACCCGCGTCGATGTGCGCAATGATTCCGATGTTCCGGATTTTGGATTTTTCTACTTCTTTTTCTTTTGTCGCTGTGGCCATGGGATTAATTTACCAACGGTAATGCGCGAACGCTTTGTTGGCTTCCGCCATTTTGTGCGTGTCTTCGCGCTTCTTAATAGAAAGTCCTTCTTTTTTGCTGGCCGCCAAAAGCTCTTCGGCCAAACGTTCTTTCATCGGTTTACCCGTTTTGGACTGAGAGAATGTCAAGATCCAACGCATCGCTAAAGCAGTTCCGCGGGCCGGCGTTACTTCGGACGGCACTTGGTATGTTGCGCCACCGACGCGGCGGGCTTTCACTTCGAGCAACGGACGAACATTTTCGATCGCACGGTTGAACGTTGCCATCGGTTCTTCGCCGGATTTTTCTTTAATCTTTTCCAACGCACCATAAATGATCCGTTCGGCCGTTGATTTCTTGCCGCCATAAATCAATTTGTTCACGAGCTGGGAGACCAGCACCGATTTGTAAACCGGATCTGGACCCGGTCCCGAGCGACGATCTTTTGCTTTTAAATCTTTGCGTGGCATGGCTTATTTCGCTCCTTCTTTGGCTTTGGGTCGCTTCGCTCCGTATTTGGAACGACCTTGTTTGCGGTCGGTCACCCCAGCGGAATCGAGCACACCGCGAATGATGTGATAACGCACACCGGGCAAGTCTTTCACGCGGCCGCCGCGAATCATGACGATCGAGTGTTCTTGCAAGTTATGACCGACACCGGGAATGTAGGCGGTCACCTCAACACCGGTGGTCAATTTCACACGCGCGATTTTTCGAAGCGCGGAATTTGGTTTCTTCGGTGTCGTTGTCTTTACCTGCGTGCAAACTCCGCGACGCTGCGGACAATTCTCAAGCGCCGGAGATTTTGTTTTGCTGGTTTGTGCTTCGCGAATACCGCGAATGAGTTGACTGGTTGTTGGCATTATTTCTTCTCCGACTCTTCAATTAGTTTCCGTTCATAGAAGCCCGTTCCCGCCGGGATTAAATGACCGATGATTACGTTTTCTTTGAGACCAAGCAGTTCGTCAACCGCACCGGTCGTTGCCGCTTCCACAAGCACGCGCGTCGTTTCTTGGAAGCTGGCTGCTGAGATAAAGGACTCGGACGCCAACGATGCTTTCGTGATACCCAAAAGCACCGGCTGCGCTTCGGCCTGCTCACCGCGTTTCACGCCTTTGTTCAGCGCCGCAAAACGCGTGCGCGGCACAATTTCTCCGGCCAACAAATCTGTTGCTCCGGATTTCGTGATGGCCACATTCGACAACATGCGGCGCACGATGATTTCAATGTGTTTATCGTTGATGATAACGCCTTGCAGACGGTACACCTCTTGAATTTCGTTCACGAGGAATTCCTGCACTTCTTTGGCACCTTTGACTTTCAAGATGTCGTGCGGGTTGATTGCTCCGTCCACGATGGGCTCACCAACACCGACGCGGTCCCCTTCGTACACGACCAAGTGTTTGCCTTGCGGCACGTTGTAGTCGCGTTGCAAGCCCGTGTCTTCGTTCGTCACGATGACTTTGAGGCCACCTTTGGGTGTCGAAGCAAGTTTCACGGTTCCTTCGATTTCCGAGATAACGGCCGGGCTCTTCGGTTTGCGCGCTTCGAACAATTCGGCAACGCGCGGCAGACCGCCGGTGATATCTTTCGACTTCGAGATTTCTTGCGGAATCTTCGCCACGATATCGCCCTGTTTCACTTTGTCGCCGTCTTGAACGACGAGGTTTGTGTCAACCGGCAGCGGATACGTTGCGACCGCTTTGCCTGATTTGCCGATAACGACAACTTGCGGATGCAAAGCTTCCACGCGGTGTTCAATAATTTTTCTTTCGATAAGACCGGTGATGCGGTTCTTTTCTTCGTGGAGCGTGATACCTTCGGTGACGTCCTCGAGCTTCACGGTTCCTTCTTCTTCCGTAATAATCGGAAGCGAGTACGGGTCCCACTCAACGAGCAGGTCGCCTTTCTCAGCGTGCTTATTTTCGGCCACTTTCACGCGCGCACCGTACGGAACTTCGTAATGGTTGCGTTCTTTTCCGCCGGTTTCACGAATGGATAAGAAACCATTTCGCGACACGCAGATTTCGTTTCCTTCGCGGTTCGTCAGCGTGCGCACGCCATGGTAACGAACGGCGCCGCTTTCTTTCGCGAGCACTTGCGACTGTTGAATAACGCGGCTGGCGGTTCCACCGATGTGGAAGGTTCGCAGCGTCAGCTGGGTACCAGGTTCACCGATCGACTGAGCGGCGATGATTCCAACCGCTTCGCCGACTTCGACCATGCGGCCGGTGGCGAGATTCAGTCCGTAACACTTTGTGCAAACCGCGTGCTTCGCTTCGCAGGTTAGGATCGAGCGGATGCGCAGGCGGTCAATGCTGGCTTTCGTAATTTTCTTCGCTTGCTCGTCGGAGATCATTTCGTTCGCTTTCACGATCACTTCGTCCGTGAGCGGATCAACGATATTGTCGAGCGTCACGCGACCGATCACGCGTTCTTCGAGTGTTTCGATCACGTCTTCTCCGGTCATCAGCGTTCCGACGGACACGCCGTTGATGGTTTTGCAATCTTCTTCGGTCACGACAATGTCGTGCGCGACGTCAACGAGACGGCGCGTCAAGTAACCGGCGTCGGCTGTTTTAAGAGCGGTATCGGCCAAACCTTTGCGGCCTCCGTGCGTCGAGATGAAGTACTCGAGAACCGACAAGCCTTCGCGGAAATTCGCGATAACCGGGTTTTCGATAATTTCACCGACGGCACCGGTCAGCTTCTTTTGCGGTTTCTGCATGAGACCACGCATACCACCGAGCTGACGGATTTGTTGGCGGCTTCCGCGCGCACCGGAGTCGGCCATCAAGAACACCGGGTTAAACTTCTTCGCGCCTTCTTTTAATTTGTCGGCTTCTTGTTTTTGCATCTGATCAAACATGTGATCAGCAATGGAGTCCGTCACGTGCGTCCACAAGTCGATGATTTTGTTGTAGCGCTCGGAGTCGGTGATGATACCCATCTTCGCTTGCTTCGCGATTTCTTTCGCTTGCGCGAACGCTTTCGTCACGAGTTCGTTTTTCTGAGACGGAATGTGGAAGTCCTGAACGGAGATCGACAGACCGGCTTTCGTTGCGTAGGTGTAACCAAGCTTTTTGATTTGATCCAAGAAGGTGGACGTACGATACGCACCAAGTTCACGGTACGCACGGTCCACGAGTTTTGAAATTTCTTTCTTTGTGATGTTCACGTCGATGTAGCCCATCTCCGGCGGAACAATGCCATTGAAGATCACGCGACCGACGGTCGTCCATGACGTCCATTTGTCGGGGTTGCGTTGATCGTCTTCAGAGAGACCGTCTTCAACAAGTTTGTTGATGCCGGCCACTTTGATGCGGGCGTGGAGCGAGATCGTTTCGTTCTGGAACGCGGACGTCACTTCTTCGCGCGTCGCGAAGAAACGGCCTTCGCCGAGAACGCCACGTTTCATCTTCGTCATGTAAGCGATACCAAGAATCATGTCTTGTGACGGAACCGCGATGGGTTTACCGGACGCAGGCGACAAGATGTTGTTGGATGCGAGCATGAGAAGCTTTGCTTCGAGCTGCGCTTCAATCGAGAGCGGCACGTGCACGGCCATTTGGTCACCGTCAAAGTCCGCGTTGAACGCGGCGCAGGTGAGCGGGTGCAACTGAATGGATTTACCTTCGATCAAGACCGGCATGAAAGCTTGCACGCCGAGACGGTGCAGCGTAGGAGCGCGGTTCAGCAAGATCGGGAGGTCTTTCGTCACTTGTTCGAGAATGTCCCAGATTTCGGGTTTCACGCGTTCCAACATACGCTTCGCAGCTTTCAACGTGATGTTCTCACGTTTCATGAGCTCACGAATAATAAAGGGCTTGAAAAGTTCGAGCGCCATTTCCTTCGGCAATCCGCACTGATTCATTTTCAAGTTCGGACCGACGACGATAACGGAGCGGCCGGAATAGTCGACGCGCTTACCGAGCAAGTTCTGACGGAAGCGGCCTTGTTTTCCTTTGAGAATGTCCGACAGAGATTTGAGCGGACGTCCACCCGCACCAACGACCACTTTGCCGCGGGCGCCGTTTTCAATGAGCGCGTCCACCGCTTCTTGCAGCAAACGTTTTTCGTTGTGAATCATGACTTCCGGAGCGCGGAGCGACTCGATGTGTTTCAACCGGTTGTTGCGGTTGATAATGCGACGGTAAAGATCGTTCAAGTCGGAGGTTGCGAAACGACCACCTTCGAGCGGCACGAGTGGGCGCAAGTCCGGTGGAATCACCGGCAGCACGGTCAGAACCATCCATTCCGGACGGCTCTTCGAATGCAAAAATCCTTCGACGATGCGAAGACGTTTAATAAGTTTGTTGCGCTCGGCTTCGGATTCAATGTTCTTGAAGCGTTCGCGGATGTATTTCACTTCGCCTGGCAAATCAATTCTTTCAAGGAGCTGGCGAATCGCATCGGCGCCAATTCCAACTTTTACTTTTTCGCCGTACTCTTGTCGGACTTTGTGATATTCCTCGTCCGTCAAAAGGGTTTTGGCTGGGAATTTTACTTTGCCGTCTTCGGACTTAATATCTTCCAAAACGACGAAACGCGCGTAGTAACAAATCTTCTCCAGATCCGTGAGACGAATGCCGAGCAGCGAACCAATACGGGACGGCGCTTTGCGCAGATACCAAACGTGTGCGACTGGCACAGCAAGCTCGATGGAGCCCATGCGCTCGCGACGAACTTTTGCTTCGGTGACTTCAACGCCGCAACGATCACAGACGGTGCCTTTGTATTTAATGTATTTGTATTTTCCGCACGCGCACTCCCAGTCACGGACCGGGCCGAATATGCGTTCACAGAAAAGACCGTCGCGTTCCGGTTTGAACGTGCGGTAGTTAATGGTTTCTGGTTTGCGCACTTCGCCGTGCGACCACGACCGAATTTCTTCGGGGCTGGCCACGGACAAACGAATCGAATCGAAGTCCGAGAAGTTTACGGCCGGAACGCCTTTCTTTTTGCCGGCGCGCGGAAGATCTTTTTTCTTATCGATTGTAATTGTATCCATGACTTATTCCCTCTCCTTCGCAGCTCCGCCTATAGCAGAGGCTTCCGGTTCTTTCTGGGTTTCGTCCGTCAAGTCCAGTGCTTGTGTGGACGTACCATCTTTTTGACGGAGCAGTTCAACATTGACGCCGAGCGATTGCAACTCGCGGACCAACACCTTGAACGATTCGGGGATACCCGGCTCGGTCACGGATTCGCCGCGGATAATGGCTTCGTACATTTTCGTACGGCCGTTCGCATCGTCGGATTTAACAGTCAAGAATTCTTGCAGGATGTGCGCGGCGCCATAACCTTCAATCGCCCACACTTCCATTTCACCGAAGCGTTGACCGCCAAACTGCGCTTTTCCACCGAGCGGCTGGCGCGTGATAAGCGAGTACGGGCCGGTCGAGCGCGCGTGGATTTTGTCTTCTACCATGTGCGCGAGTTTCAGCATGTACATTACACCGACCGTCACTTTTTCACTAAACGGTTCACCGGTGCGACCATCGTAAAGAGTCATGTCGCAATAATCGCCGGGCAGATAATCTTCGCGGACGCCGGATTTGCGCAAGCTGTCTTTCGCTTGACGAACCGCATCCAGAATCTGTTCTTCTTTCGCACCATCGAACACCGGCGTAATCATGTGCGTGTCGAGCGTTTTTCCAGCCCAACCCAACATGACTTCCAAGAGCTGTCCAACGTTCATACGCGATGGCACGCCAAGCGGCGAAAGAACCACGTCGACCGGGGTTCCATCCGGCATGTACGGCATGTCTTGCGGCGACATCACGCGCGCAACCACACCTTTATTTCCGTGGCGACCGGCGAGCTTATCGCCGACTTGCACTTTGCGTTTCATTCCGATGAACACTTTCACAACGCGGTTCACGGTCACCGGCAAGTCATCGCCATGTTTAAGATTTTCTTTGAGACGCGCAGCTTCAAGGCGCGCCTCGGATTCCAATTTCTGAGCCAACGCCTTGGCTTCGTCTTTGCCTTCCGACGCTTGCTTCGGGGAAATTTCTTTCGCGTCGAGTTCTTTGTCCAAGCGAGCGAGACGTTCTTTTTTCTGCTCACGAATCCAAGCGAGCTTGTCTTCGAGTTCGGTCTCGATGTCTTTCATCCGCTTGTTTTCTTCTTTCTTGCTCAGCTTCTCTTTGCGGATGAACGAACGTGTCGCAATAATTTTTCCATGGATTCCCGGCGGAACGCGCAGCGAAGCGTCCATCACGTCTTCGGCTTTTTTACCGAAGATAACTTTCAGGAGGCGCTCTTCCGGCGTGATTTGTTGTTCGCCTTTCGGTGCAACTTTACCGACGAGAATATCGCCGGGTCCGACTTCGGCGCCCGAGCGGATGATTCCGTTTTCGTCCAAATTCACAAGCGCATCGGCGCCCACGTTTGGAATATCGCGCGTAATTTCTTCGGCACCGAGCTTTGTGTCGCGCGCTTCGATTTGGAATTCGGAAATATGAATCGATGTAAAAAGATCTTCGCGAACCAGTTTCTCATTCAAAAGAATAGCGTCTTCGAAGTTGTACCCTTCCCACGGCATGAACGCCACGGTGAGATTTTTGCCGAGCGCGAGCTCCCCTTGATCCGTGGACGGACCATCGCAAACCACGTCGCCTTTTTTCACGCGGTCACCAACTTTCACATACGGAATTTGGTTTACGCAGGTATCTTGGTTCGAACGCGCGTATTTGCGAAGGCGGTAAATGTCCACATCGCCTTCGTCGGTATAAATTGCAATTTGATCGCTCCACACGGATGTCACAACACCAGCGTGACGCGCCACAAGCGCGGCGCCAGAGTCTTGCGCAACAGCCGCTTCAATGCCGGTTCCAACGAACGGTGCTTCGGGAACGAGCAATGGAACTGCTTGCCGTTGCATGTTCGAGCCCATGAGAGCGCGGTTCGCATCGTCATGCTCAAGAAACGGAATGAGCGCGGTGGAAATAGAGACCACCTGGGCGGGTGAGATGTCCATGAAATTAATGTCGTTCGGATTCTTCTGCGGGAAGTCGCCACGGAAACGACACGCCACGAGATCGGCTTGGAATTTCCCGCTTTTGTCGATCGCCGCGTTTGCTTGTGCAACCGTGTAATCGTCCTCTTTGTCCGCGGTTAAGTACTCGACTTCGTCGGAAACTTCTCCTTTCTTCACGGCGCGATACGGAGATTCAATAAGACCATATTGGTTAATACGCGCAAAGCAAGCCAGCGACGTAATGAGACCGATGTTCGGTCCTTCCGGAGTTTCGATCGGACAGATACGTCCGTAATGAGTATGGTGAACGTCACGCACTTCGAAGCCGGCGCGTTTCCGGTGCAAACCGCCCGGGCCAAGAGCCGACATACGACGTTTGTGCGTAAGCTCCGAAAGAGGATTTGTTTGATCCATGAATTGCGACAGCTGACTCGATCCGAAGAATTTGCGGACCGCGGCAGCCACGGGCGCGGTGTTTAATACCGAGCGCGGCGTCGGGTTCGGTTCGTCTTGCAGATTCATGCGGTCGCGCGCCATACGGGACATTTGCGCCAAGCCCATACGGATTTGGTTCTCGAGCAATTCGCCCACGCCACGAACGCGGCGGTTTCCAAGATGGTCGATGTCGTCGACTTCAACTTTAATCTGATCGTCGCCAACTTTGATCGATGTTTGACCGTTGTTGAGCGCGATCACGTATTGCAACGTCACGATAATGTCTTCCAAGCTCAACGTACGGCGGCGTTCCGCTGGAATTTCAAAACCGAAGCCTTTCTTCTTAATGAGGTTCGAATAGAGCGGAAGGAGTTTGCGGTTAATTTTGAAGCGTCCGACTTTTGTGAAGTCGTAGTGACGGATGGATTTGAAAAGTAGCGTGTCGAGATAATTTTCAGCCTGTTCCGGAACAATAAATTCCTGCGAACGGACGACGCGGTAGATTTGATGGATCGCTTCTTTGCGGCTGCGGACCGGATCTTTGAGCAGCGTGTTGCGGATCGCAATGTCGTTGAGCGCTGGGTCCGTGATGATAACTTTCACGTTCTTAATTTTCTTTTCTTGAAAGCGCAGCGCGGATTCCTTCGAAATTTCGGCGTTTGCTTCGAGCAACACTTCGCCGGTTTCATTTTCAACAACATCGTCGGCAAGCACGCGGCCCGCGAGGTTACCGCCTTCAACCGGCAAGGTTTCGGTGTCGTAGAAGAGTTCAAGAATTTGTGCGTTGGTTTCAATACCGGCAGCGCGCAGAAGCGTGGTGGCCGGAAATTTGCGTTTCTTGTCGATGCGGACGAAGATCGCGTTGTTCAAATCGAATTCGAATTCAACCCAAGCGCCACGATAAGGAATGATGCGCGCGAAGAAAAGATTTTTACCGTACGACGAAATATTTTTCTCTTCGTCTTCTTCAAAAATAACGCCCGGCGAACGGTGCAGCTGACTGACAACAACGCGTTCCGCACCATTGATAACGAAGGAAGCGGTTTCGGTCATGAGCGGCAACTCGCAAAGATAAACTTCTTGTTCGGTGAGGACTTTTGGTTTTCCGGAGGGCTGGCGGTGAACCAAACGCATGACAGCCTTCAGAGGGGCCGCGTAGGTGCCATCTTTATCAATGGCTTCTTCAATGGTGTGCTTCGGTGTGCCGAGATTGTATTGAACAAATTCAAGAGCGAGGCTTTCGTCGCCATTGATGATCGGATAAATGTCCATGAAGGACGCTTGAAGACCTTGAATCTTCCGCTCTTTCACCGGAACTTCGTCTTGCAAAAATTCACGGTACGAGGCCCGTTGCATTTCAAGCAATTGGGGAATTTCGATAACTGGCTTAATCCGAGCAAATGATGTCTTTTTCAAGGTAGCTCCTCTGAAACGTTCTTCAAAATTACTTCGTTAACGACAAAACAGCTGTAAGCCCTAAGCTATAAGCTCAACGCTTACGGCTTATGGCTTACAGCCTACAACAGCTTATTTATTTAATTTCTACGGTCGCGCCTTGCTCAACGAGTTTCTTTTTCAGTTCTTCCGCGGTTTTCTTGTCCACGTTTTCTTTCACTGGTTTTGGTGCGCCTTCAACGAGGTCTTTCGCTTCTTTGAGTCCAAGTCCGGTCAATTCACGAACAACTTTGATCACTTGGATCTTATTGGCGCCGGCGCCGGTCAACATCACCGTGAATTCGGTTTTCTCTTCTGCAGCGGCTCCACCAGCAGCGCCACCAGCGGCGGGTGCGGCGGCGACAGCAACAGGGGCGGCTGAAATTCCATATTTTTCTTCGATTGATTTAACTGCTTTGCTGATATCGAGAATCGTCCACTTTTCGAGAGATTCGACGAAGTCTTCAACAGTAACTTGTGCCATTTTGTTCCTCCTTATCAACTAACGCCATGATCCACACGACGGATTTGCGCGATAGCGCCCGCCAATCTTAATGGCGGACATTATGATTTGAAAATTATGCTGCCTTCGCTTCTTTCTTCTTAGCAAGGGCGCTCATCGCGGCATGCAGCGAGCGCAAGGGTTCGTTCATCGTTGTAACGAGGCTGGTCAGTGGCCCGTTCAAACGAGCCAACAGCGTGGCTAGGAGTACTTCACGCGACGGCAAGTCCGCCATCGCTTTTAGGTTTTTAACATCCGCTGTGATTCCAAAAAGACGTCCAGCTTTAACTTTAAAATTCGTATTGGCTTCACCAAATTTGAAAAGGGCTTTGACGATCGCAGCTCCATCGGTTCCCTTGTATGCAATAGCCGACGGACCTTTCATAAGGTCTTTAAGATCACCGTAACCGGTTTCATTGAAAGAAATTTTGGCCAAGCGATTTTTCACGACTTTGTACTTCGCGCCAAGAGGACGAAGCGCTGCCCGCAAAGCATCAAACTGCTCCGCTGTCATTCCCTGGTATTGGGTAATCACCACATGCGGAGACGCTTTCAACTCTTCGGCCAAACTCGCAACTTGTTTTTCTTTAACTGCACTCGCCATATTTTTCCCTCAATTTAAAATTGTGCTTTAAATCCCGCGGACAACGACTTTTCTCCAACGAAAGAACCTTCTATCACCAAACTATCCTTCTCGGCGACCATCCATTGCAAACCAACGAACGGGCTCACCTCGTCATTCGTGCCCTTAATTTTCTCTTTCGTCCCGTTATCAACGAGACGATTCATCAAATGGAAAACTTTAACTCCACCGTACGGTTCAACCATTTTCCAACGTCGACTCAGTGTCAAGCTGCCCTGAATCTCTTCTTGTCGAAAATCTTGATCCACCGCATACGCGGCCGGACCACCTTGCAACCGGTCCAAATTTACATTCGTCTGCGCGTACGCCACATCCCAGCGGATTCCTAAACTAACAATCGAACTTGGGGCCAAACTTCCACCGATGCCGACACCCCACACAAAACCGCTTCCTGTGGTTTCCAACTTGTTGGTCTGGCTTCCGGATGAAAACTCAAGATTAAACTCTCGAACTTGCCCGATCTTAAATCTGTATTTCAGACCGTCATGGGGCTGAAATTCAAAGAGTCCCACAACCTGCTCCGACTCTTGCTCCATTTTTATTTCAGCGTTCGTTGTCCCGAACACCGAAGTAGAGCCACCTGACGTTGGCACCTGAACCGATCCGTTATTCGTGACTTTCACCTTTGGCTCGAGTCTACTGGTCGAACCAAAAGCAGAAAAACTCCAGCTCTTGGCTTCCATCGAATCGGCCGATGAAAAAACCTCGCTTGCTTGAGTTTTACTGATTAGAAAAAAAGTTCCGATAACTACGAAACCGAATTTCAAATGTCTCATCAAATTTCCAGAGGAACCAATGCTGGCAGCGATCTACTCTTCCGGTACCTTGCGGTACAAGTACCATCGACCCTAAAGAGCTTAACTGCCGTGTTCGGAATGGGAACGGGTGTGACCTCTTTGGAATTACCACCAGCATTCGTTCCTCTAAAAAATCTTTTAACTCGGAAAAAAACTAAAAAATAAGCGCCAACAGGCGTTCGCCAAAAGGATGGCGAACATTCTATTCATCAATACGGCTAAGTTACACGACCGATTAGTACCGGTAAGCTCCATGTGTTACCACATGCCCACTTCCGGCCTATCAAACCAGTAGTCTACTGGAGGTCTTAAGCCAGGTTTAACCCTGGAGGAATTATCATCTTGGGAGGGGCTTCACGCTTAGATGCTTTCAGCGTTTATCCCGACCGCGCTATAGCTACCCAGCAATGCTCTTGGCAGAACAACTGGTACACCAGGGGCGCGTCCGTCCCGGTCCTCTCGTACTAAGGACAGCTTCCCTCAAAATTCCAACGCCTATGGTAGATAGAGACCGTACTGTCTCACGACGTACTGAACCCAGCTCACGTACCGCTTTAATGGGCGAACAGCCCAACCCTTCCCACCAGCTTCAGCGGGAGGATGCGATGAGCCGACATCGAGGTGCCAAACAGGATCGTAGATATGGGCTCTTGGATCCTATAAGCCTGTTATCCCCGGGGTAGCTTTTATTCGTTGAGCGACGGCAATTCCACATTCAAACCGCCGGATCACTAGGCCCTGCTTTCGCATCTGCTCGGAATGTCTTCCTCACAGTCAAGCTCGCTTCTGCCCTTGCACTCGACACCCGATTTCTATTCGGATTGAGCGAACCTTTGGACGCCTCCGTTACTCTTTAGGAGGCAACCGCCCCAGTCAAACTGCCAAGCTGTCAATGTCCCCCGGCCGGATCAACGGCTCGAGGTTAGCATCGCAAAACCGAAAGGGTGGTATTTCAACGGCGCCTCCACCCGGACCAAAATCCGGGTTTCAAGGGCTCCCACCTATCCTACGCATCCAATTCCGCAATGCATTAACAACATACAGTAAAGCTCCACGGGGTCTTTTCGTCTAACCACAGGAAATCCGCGTCTTCACGGATACCACAATTTCGCCGAGCTTCAGGTTGAGACAGCGGTCTCTTTGTTATGCCATTCGTGCAGGTCGGAACTTACCCGACAAGGAATTTCGCTACCTTAGGACCGTTATAGTTACGGCCGCCGTTTACTGGGGCTTAAGTTCAATGCTTCTGAGGGTTACCCCCCATGACATCTCCCCTTGACCTTCCAGCACCGGGCAGGCATCAGACCCTATACATCATCTTGTGATTTCAGCAGAGTCCTGTGTTTTTGTTAAACAGTCACGAGACCCATTTCTTTGCAACCCCGCGTAGTCCTTCTCCTGTACGGAGTTAGACGTCGGGGCCTCCCTTCTTCCGAAGTTACGGGAGTAGATTGCCGAGTTCCTTAACCTGAATTCTCTCGCGCGCCTTAGTATATTCAACTCGCCCACCTGTGTCGGATTACGGTACGGATACATTGCGCATTCCCTACGAAGATTTTCTTGGCAGCGTGGTGGAAACCACTTCACCGGGTTTGACCCCAGCTCGATATCACCCCTCGATTCAACGACCTCACGGACTTTACCAATGAGGCCTCTCTACAGGCTTAAACCTACACGACCGACGGTAGGATGGTCTGACCTTCTGCGTCACTTCTTAGTTGATAACACACACAACATAGTTCTGGAATATTAACCAGATGCCCTACTTCGACTACGCTTTTCAGCCTCGTCTTAGGACCGACTAACCCTGAGCTGACGAACATTGCTCTAGGAAACCTTAGGCTTGCGGCGTGTGGGATTCTCACCCACATTATCGCTACTTATTCCGACATCCTCACTTGTCAACGCTCCAGTACTCCTCTCGGTATACCTTCAACGCAGATGACAACGCTCCCCTACCAGACTTTTGAGACGAATCTCAAAAGAATTCGTGACTTCGGTGGTATGCTTTAGCCCCGTTGATTTTCGGCGCAGATTCACTTGACTGGTAAGCTATTACGCACTTCTTAGAGGGTGGCTGCTTCTAAGCCAACCTTCCAGCTGTCTGAGTAAATCCACATCCTTTACCACTTAGCATACACTTTGGGACCTTAGACGACGATCTAGGCTGTTTCCCTTTTGCGCACGAAGCTTAGCCCTCGTGCACTGACTCCCGAGCTTATACCCATTGGTATTCGCAGTTTGGTTAACTTCGGAACCTGGGTTGCAGGCCCTACATTATCCAGAGCTCTACCCCCAATGGGGAACGCTCGAGGCTAGTCCTAAAACTATTTCGGGGAGAACCAGCTATCACCAAGTTCGATTGGCCTTTCACCCCTATACCCAGCTCATGCAGAAGTTCTTCAACACTCAACGCTTCGAGCCTCCACCTCGTTTTACCGAGGCTTCACTCTGTCCAGGCATAGATCACTTGGATTCGGGTCTAATGATGCAAACATAGTCGCCCTGTTCGGACTCGCTTTCGCTCTGGCTTCAATCCCATCTCTCAATGGAATTTTAACCGGGCTTGCACCATTAACTCGCCGGATCATTCTTCAACAGGCACGAGGTCCAGCATTACATTCTCGCGAATGTCATAGCTGTTCCACTGCTTGTAAACATACGGTTTCAGGTTCTATTTCACTCCCCGTCAGGGGTACTTTTCACCTTTCCCTCGCGGTACTTGTTCACTATCGGTCATTAGAGAGTATTTAGCCTTGGAGGGTGGTCCCCCCGAATTCCTGCCGGGTTTCACGTGTCCGACAGTACTTTGGAACTCATCAAGAGTCCGATACATTTCGCTTACAGGATTGTCACCTTCTGTGATCGGCCTTTCCATGCCGTTCAGCTATGCTCGGATTGATAACTCTTCCCCATTAAAGGGAGATGAGCCCGTAACCCCACATTGCACGCAATGTGGTTTGGGCTGTACCCCGTTCGCTCGCCACTACTGAGGGTATCTCGGTTGATTTCTCTTCCTCCAGGTACTGAGATGTTTCACTTCCCTGGGTTGCCTTCAGACAGCTATAAACCCTCTTGCGAGGGGCCTTCACTGTAAGATTTCGTTGTTTTCACAACGAAGGGTTTCCCCATTCGGACATCCACGGATCAAAGGCTGCTTGCGCCTCCCCGTGGCTTATCGCAGCTAGCCACGTCCTTCATCGACTTCTAATGCCAAGGCATTCACCATATGCTCTTACTTCCTTAGCCGCATTAATGAATATGACGGATCGGTTTAAAATCCGTCTATCCTATTGACGCTTATTTCTTAATTTTTTTCCCTTAAGTTATTATTTCGTTCGACTGAATCCTCCTCAAGGAATCCTACCTCCATCGCGTGGAGCCGGACGGCTTTTGAGAACAGAACGAAAAATAAGACAAATATGTAAAGAACAAGAAATCTGTTTATAGACACCGAAATAGAAATGGACCCAGGTGGGATCGAACCACCGACCTTACGCTTATCAAGCGTACGCTCTAACCAGCTGAGCTATGGGTCCGAATGGTTTGGCTGATTCTTTTAATCCTGGAGCTGACCAGGATCGAACTGGCGACCTCCTGCTTGCAAAGCAGGCGCTCTCCCAGCTGAGCTACAGCCCCTAAATTTTTGCTGTATGTATATTATTTGCGCAAGCGAGTGAGTACCCCTGTGTGTATTCAAGAGATCGACCTGTTTTCTTTCTTTGCAGAAAAAAAACTAAAGGAGGTGATCCAGCCGCACGTTCCCGTACGGCTACCTTGTTACGACTTCACCCCAATCATTGGTCACAACTTGGACCGTTATCTCCTTGCGGTTGAATCACGGTTTTTGGTTGCACCCAACTTTCGTGGTGTGACGGGCGGTGTGTACAAGGCCCGGGAACGTATTCACCGGGGCCAGCTGATCCCCGATTACTAGCGATTCCACCTTCATGTGGGCGAATTGCAGCCCACAATCTGAACTGGGGCCGGCTTTTAGAGATTTGCTCCTCCTTACGGATTTGCTGCTCGTTGTACCGGCCATTGTAGCACGTGTGTAGCCCTGGACATAAAGGCCATGGTGACTTGACGTCATCCCCACCTTCCTCCCCGTTGTCCGAGGCAGTTCTCTAAGAGTGCTGTTCTTTACGAACTTAGCAACATAGAGTAAGGGTTGCGCTCGTTGCGGGACTTAACCCAACATCTCACGACACGAGCTGACGACAGCCATGCAGCACCTCTATAGGCTCCCGACTTAACGGGTCGTCGCTACTTTCATAGCTTCTACTTCCTACAGTTCAAGCCCAGGTAAGGTTCTTCGCGTTGCGTCGAATTAAACCACATGCTCCACCGCTTGTGCGGGCCCCCGTCAATTCCTTTGAGTTTCAACCTTGCGGCCGTACTCCCCAGGCGGCACATTTAATGCGTTAGCGTCGACACGAAGGGGGTCGATACCCCTCACGTCTAATGTGCATCGTTTACGGCTAGGACTACCAGGGTATCTAATCCTGTTTGCTCCCCTAGCTTTCGCAGCTGAGTGTCAGTAATAGTCCAGTTACCTGCTTTCGCCATTGGTGTTCCTCCCGATCTCTGCGCATTTCACCGCTACACCGGGAATTCCAGTAACCTCTCCTATACTCAAGTTCGACAGTATCCATTGACCTCTCCCAGTTAAGCCGGGAGCTTTCACAATAGACTTATCGAACCACCTACCTGCCCTTTACGCCTAGTAATTCCGAGTAACGCTTGCCACCTTCGTATTACCGCGGCTGCTGGCACGAAGTTAGCCGTGGCTTATTCACTTGGTACATTCACTCCCCGCATTTCTACAGGTTTCTTAGTCCCAAATAAAAGAAGTTTACAATCCGAAGACCTTCATCCTTCACGCGGCGTCGCTGGATCAGGGTTTCCCCCATTGTCCAAAATTCCTCACTGCTGCCTCCCGTAGGAGTCTGACCCGTGTCTCAGTGTCAGTGTGTCCGATCACCCTTTCAGGTCGGATACCCGTCGTAGCCTTGGTGGGCCGTTACCCCGCCAACTAGCTGATAGGCCGCAGATCTTTCTCTTAGCCATCCTTGCGGATGTTTCATATTCCTAAGATGCCACAGGAATATCTTACGCGGTATTACCCCGCCTTTCGGCGGGCTATCCCCCGCTAAGAGGTAAGTTATCTACGTGTTACTCACCCGTCTGCCGCTAAGCACATACTGTATTGCTACAGCTGCCGCTTCGCTCGACTTGCATGTGTTAGGCACGCCGCCAGCGTTCACTCTGAGCCAGGATCAAACTCTCCAAAAAAATTTACAGCCTCGGGTTAAGAGACCGGTTTTCATCAGAGGTTTTTTAATTGGCTCTACAATTACTTTATACTTCAAAGTTCAACGTTGGCTGTCCCGATGCGCTTGAGGGCATCGAGACATTTGTTTCACCATAAAGATTGTCTATCTTTCGATAAACGGGCCTCTTTATGGTTTCCATCGTTATACACACACCAAATATAGATAAGACGTTCTGTCTTACCCATTAATTAGAGGCTCTTGAATCCCATGGTTTCCCATGACTCAAGGGCACTCACCCGCTTGCGCACTGATCGATAATTTTAATTATCGGCCAGTACCTCCAGCTAAGCTGGAAGCGTTATATGGTGTCTATGTCAAAGAACAAAAAAATGGCCTCGCGAAGCAATATAATCTTCGCGGGGAAAATTATTTCGGGACCGGCTTTATATCTTAAACGTTGATACTAAGTCAACAACAAAATTTCCTAAAGATAACGACTCGCTTTTAGAAATTGGTAACGTGGAATTGCTCTCATCGAAACCGGCGGTACTCTACATTAATATTGAAAATCTTGTAAAGAGAAAATATGTCCAGTGATTTTTTGTTCATCGAAGACTTCCAAGTTCCGTGCAGAATCGGAATTACCGACGAGGAAAAGGCGTTCCCACAAATCGTAACCGTTTGCCTAAAACTATTTCTTCCTCTCGAAAAGCCGGCCAAAACCGACAACATCAAGGACACCGTCGACTACGCAGCGATCGTCTCCCATATCAAGGAAACAACAAAATCGGAGACTTTTTTTCTCGTCGAAACGCTTGCCGAAAGAATTGCCGAAATTGTTCTTTCCGACAAACGGATCGATGCCGTTGAAGTGAAAGCCTCCAAGAAAGTGTTTGCCGATATTGCGGGGATCGGAGCATGCATCACGCGAAGACGATCATGACGGTGACGCCTTGAGAAAAATCGGAGTCCTGTACTCCGGCGGTCTCGATAGCGCCACGCTCGTGGGCCATTTGGTGGAAAAAAATTACACGGTTTTCCCCGTGTATGTTTCGTGCAAACTCCCCTGGGAAAAAACAGAGAAATACTGGGCAAAACGATTTCTTCGATCGCTTCGCTCTAACCGCGTAAAACCAATTCTCCCCATTCGATTGCTTTTGGAAGGGGCGTACAAAAGCAATTGGAGCCAACGCGGCCACACGCCCAATGCCACAAGCGACGACAAGGAAGTTTTTTTGCCGGCAAGAAATCTTCTGCTCACTGTTAAAGCACTTCTCGCCCTCTCGCCAAAAAATGTGTGGGAGATTGCCATCGGCACACTGAAAGGAAATCCATTTCCGGATGCCACACCCGCCTACTTTCACACGATGGAAAAACTACTCCAAAAAAGTTTTCGGAAAAAAATAAAAGTTATCTCGCCCTTCCGAAATTTCACAAAAACACAGATTCTTAGACGATACCAGCAACTGCCGCTGCAATATTCGTTTTCGTGCATTAACCCGCAGGGCCATATCCATTGCGGCGTATGCAACAAATGCGCTGAGCGACGCCGTGCCTTTCTATTGGCGGGGCTGCTCGATAAAACCACCTACAAAAATCCGATCAAACCGCAGTTCCGCCCCCCAAAAATCGACGAGAACGAAGCGCTCCGTCGGGACTCTTAATTGGTTTTTCCGTCGAAGAATTTACAATTAACTTACACACAGCTGACATTGGACGCAGGCTCTTCGCGCTATAGTGTGCGCACTTGTTAAGACGTCTTTGACAGGTACAAGGGCTCACCACGTTGGAGGGGACGGCGGTGGGCCCTTCGTTTTTTCCCTCCTACGCTCTCACTTCGTTCGAGCTACGGAGGGCAAGCCCTAAGCAGCTTTCTTTATTGTTTTACAGGTGGGGTAACCGGAGCACGCCATGAATTCGCCGAAACGACCACGCTTCATGACCATATCTTTTCCACAATTTTCGCACTTTTCTCCGGTGGGCTGCGGCGCAACTTTCTCCGTAGCGATTGATCGCGTAAATTTGCAATTCGGGTATCCCGAGCAAGCGAGGAATTTTCCGCGTCGCCCCATTCGCTGAACGATCGGCTTCCCGCAATCCGGGCAGGCTTCTCCGGTTTCTTGAGGCTTTACAACATTGCCTTCTTTGTCGAGCGATGCTTTGTAATTACACGTTGGATACGTGGAGCACGCGAGAAATTTTCCGAAGCGACTCTCGCGAATAACCATCATGGCACCGCATTTCTCGCATTTCACGTCGGTCTCTTGAACTTTCGGCTTCGTGACTTTCATGTCGGTTTCGGCCGTTGATAATTTTTTTGAAAACGGCGTCCAGAAATTCCGAATTACGGATTGCCATTTTGCTTTTCCATCGGCCACCGCATCGAGCATGTTCTCCATGCCCGCTGTAAAATTTACATCGACGATTTCCGAAAAATTATCGACGAGTTGTTGATCGACCGTTTTTCCGAGTTCCGTCGGGATAAAACGCCTTTCATCAAAACGAACGTAGCCGCGAGCCAAGATTGTCTGGATAATAGGAGCGTATGTCGATGGTCGCCCAATGCCCAACTCCTCCATGGTCTTAACGAGACTTGCTTCGTTAAATCGCGGCGGCGGCTCCGTAAAATGCTGTTCGGGCTTGAGGCTTTTCTTCTTTAATTGATCGGACACTGCCAACGGCGGTAACGCGGCAATTTGCGAATCGTCGTCCTCTTCTTTCGGGGCTTCAGATTCTGGCGTCGATTCTTTTCCCTGGAGAATGAGAAAACCCGGAAACTTTAGGGTGCGCCCGTTGGCGCGGAAAATTATGTCAGACGGTTTTGCGGAAATATCCACGGTCAACGTATCGTACAGCGCATCGGTCATTTGACTGCCAACAAAACGCTCCCAGATCAATTTATATAGTCGTAGCTGCTCGGGCGTTAAGTAATCTTTCACGCTCTCGGGATCACGAAACACCGAGGTCGGACGGATTGCCTCATGAGCTTCCTGGGCGCCTTTGGCCTTTGTCTTAAAAACACGAAACTTCGCCGGCAACAATTCTTTCCCAAATTTACCTTGAATGTACTTCGCCGCCTCGTCCTGGGCCGTCTTCGCCACGAACGTGGAATCGGTGCGCATGTAGGTTATAAGTCCGACCGTTTCTCCGTTGGCCAGCGCGAGACCTTCATATAACTGTTGAGCAACAATCATGGTGCGCTGCGCGCGGAAACCGAGACGATGGGACGCCTCTTGTTGCAACGCCGCGGTAGTGAACGGTGCCGGCGGCTGGCGGCGCCGTTCTTTTGATTCTACTTTCGCAACTTCGTATGTGGCGGATTCGAGTTCCGCTAAAATTTTATCGACCGCTTCTTTGGAGCTCAGTTCGAGGCGACCAAACTTGTGCGATCCTTTAGAATGAATGTGAGCCCAAAACGGCGGATGACTTCCCTTTTCAAGCTGCACGCCGAGAGTCCAATATTCCTGCGGAACAAACTTTTCGATCTCGGTTTCGCGTTGACAAATAATTCGTACCGCGACAGATTGAACGCGGCCCGCGGATAACCCTCGCTTTACTTTTCGCCACAAAAGAGGAGAGAGCTTGTAACCCACAAGCCGATCAAGCACGCGCCGTGCTACCTGTGCGTCCACCAAATGCGGGTCCAATTCTCGGGGGCTCGCCAGAGCAGCCTTGATCGCATCCGGCGTAATTTCATGGAAGGTTATTCGTTTAAGTTTCTCTTCGGGGACTTTCAACATCTGCGCCAAGTGCCACGCGATGGCTTCCCCTTCGCGGTCGTAGTCCGTCGCTAAGAAAATTGTTTTCACCTGTTTGGCCGACTTGTTCAGTTCGGGCAATAATTTCTTTGCGCGTGGAAGAATGACGTAGCTCGGCTCGAATTCATGATCAATATCCACCCCAAGTTTTCGCTGTGGCAGATCACGAACATGACCATAGGAACTTCTCACGGTAAATTTTTTCGACAAAAATTTACCAATGGTTCGTTCTTTGGTAGGAGATTCGACTATTACTAACGCTTCCATAGGTTTGGCATTGTAACAACTAAGTCAAGATTTAAGCACGCCTCCGCCCGGAACCGATCGGATAATTCCAGCCATTTCCATCTGTAATAATAAGGAGGATAGCTGACTTGTCGTGCAATTCAACTTCTGCGCCAAAATTTCTCGCGGCACCGTTTCTTCTCCGAGAAACGAAAGAACCCGTCGAAAAGTTTCGGAATGCCTCGCGTCCCCGGTCCTTTTATCGATGGCCATCGCGGCTTGCTTTTGAACCGAAATTCCCAAATCGCGAAGCACTTGTTCCGCCGAAACCGCCATCGCGGCTCCCATCTGCAGCAATTGATGCGGCGCTTCGCTAAGTGGCGACGTGACGGGACCCGGAACTGCAAAAACATCGCGGCCCTGTTCGGCCGCAAGCCGCGCGGTGATCAGCGAGCCGCTCCGCGCGGTGCCTTCAATCACAATCGTTGCCTGAGCGAAACCGGCAATTACTCTATTTCGGCGGGGAAAATTAGCAGGAAGCGGGCGCGTCGCCATCGGGAACTCGCTAATAATCGCCCCGCGCTTCTCTATCTCAGCCGCCAGATTGCTGTTTTCCGGAGGATAGATTCGAGAAAGGCCCGCGCCAATTACAGCCCATGTCTCTCCGCCGGCGGCCAGGGAAGCGCGATGCGCAAACGTATCAATTCCACGGGCAAGGCCGCTGATGGTCGTGATGCCAAAAGCACTGAGATCGCCCGCCAGCGTCGTCGCCATTTTTTCGCCGTAATAACTGCACCGCCGACTTCCCACCATTGCTATCGCAGGCTGCTGAGCTAAGATATCGGCTCCTTTTACGTACAGAACCGGCGGAGGGTTTACCGTCTGTTTCAAAAGCGCCGGGTAATCCCCTTGATGCGCCAGAAACACTTTAACACCGGATCGGTTGACGACTTCGAGATCATTCTCAGCCGCGCGTTGAATATCGACAAACTGACTTTCTATTTTCTCAAGAATGTGTTGTTCGAAAAATGGAACCGATCGCCAATTTGTTGCACGCGCTTTGAGCGCGGAGTGTGCGGATCCAAAAATTTCGATTAATGATTGAAACCGCTTCGGCCCAATTTCGGGAATGCTGTTTAACAGCAACGACGCATATACTTCTTCTGTGAACATAAGACCCCTCCTAAGGTTGGAGGGGAGAATGGAAAACGATTACAACGTGCCAGACGCTCTATACGCTATTTTCGCTCGATCCGAGTTCGGATACTTCTTCGCAAAAGCGTCGTACGCCCTGACGGCGTTGTCGCGCTCGCCCATGCCTTCGAGGCATCGAGCAAGATTAAATTCGGCGGTTTCCGCGACCGGGGTATCCGGGCACCGATCAATAGTGTGAGAAAACCGGTAATACCCTTTTTTGTATTCGCTCATCATCATATGCAAATAGCCAAGCGTGTTTTCAAACTGACAGGTCATGGGTTCTTTTGTTTGGTTTGCGTAATCCTCGAACTTGTCGGATAGCAAATAATCGGCTCCAAACTTCACGCCGACGACGAGCACAACAACGAAAATGAAAAAATTTCGCAACGACTACTGTTCCCGGCGAACGAGATCACCAATCTCAACAGGTTCGTACGTGTTCGTGATCCGCAGCGCCGCGGTCTCATCTTCGACGCGATCGGTGGCACGCGCGATTGCCGCCCGTCGAACTTCGTAGCCGATGAATTTTCCGCTCTGTGGATCGCGCAACCGATCGCCTCTCTTATAAATACCGATCTTATCGCCCGTCCCCACCCCTTGCTGAGAACCGATATTCACATAAATCAGGTCGTTCAGGTAAAACATGCTCCGAACATTGGAATCCTGTCCGCCAGCGACAAATCCATCAAATTCCCAATCGGCGCCTGCCACAAAAGCATCTGCGCGATCCGTTCGTTTTGCTGGTTTCGTTGATTTTGGTTTGACCGGAGTTTCCTCGGCGGGAGTTTCTTCCTCTTTAACCTTTTCGGCCGGAACAGCTTCAGCGGTATCGGCAGCGGCGGCGGCAGGCTGTGCCGCGCTTTCATCTTCAACAATCACATTCGTGTCTTCCGCTTGGGACCGCGTAATCATGAAATACAGAGACAAAACGAAGGTGGACGCAAGTCCAAATCTAATAAGAACCTTTTTCATTTTTCGAAAACCTCCGGAACACCACACTATTTCGATGCAATTATGAAAACTCCCACTAAAGTTAAGTTGTGAACGTGCCTGTGTCAAGGGACGCTTTAAGAATGTTGACGCGATAAATCCGTTGTTCACCCTGCGACGAGTGGAATACTTCCTTAAATGCGTCGGGGGTCGATAGAATTCTCGCCAATTCTTCGTTCGGAAAGGGGTCGTGCACTGTATTTCCGCCGGGTGTTCGCATAATAAAATCCCTTGAATCGAACACAACATATTTAACCGCCCGCTGCTCACACCAACGGAAAAACTCATCCGTGTGAAAAATCTTCGGAAGGTGATACGTTTTTCGGTCCGTTTGAATATAAAAGGCTCCATCCAATTCTGCCGCAAATATATCCGTGCGGGCGGTGTTTCTCGAAATCCATTCCAACATCTCAGACGGCGGTGAACTGAGTGGCGTATCGCGAGATACGGACGAACGCACAATCGCGCGAATTGGCGGAACAATGCAGAATAGCGTGAGCCCGAGGAACATAGAGACGAGCGCAGAGGTTTTAGTTCTATCCGTGCGAACCAATCCTAACGAGATAAAGAAAACCACAAACGGAAAAACTGCGTAAACATATCTGCCGGATTGTTTCGGCCAGGCAAGCTGAATGAGTGCGTAGAGAGCCAAATAAATGAGAAGTACTTTTCGCTGACCATTAACTCCGTATCGCCACGCACCGGTTACCATCAGTGCGAAGCAAACGACAATTGTTGAAAACTGAAAGATGGGATTTCCAGAACGAATTAAGTTGTGCACGAACAGTTCGTGCAAATAGAAACGTATGTTCCTTACCACGTACTCGGCTGGCGCACTCGATACCCTGTGAAGCGTGTCCGCTGAACCTAATTCGAATAGATAACGCCTGATTTCTGGCCATGCTATCGCGAACACCATAACGACGTACGCCACCGAAAAAGCGGCAAATCTGGTCCATTTTTTGTCAATTGCCAACGCGACCGCCACAGCGATGCCCCACGCCGCACCGGACGGACGCAGCATCGCCGCGTAAACACACAAAACGAAAAGCACGAACCAATCGGCGACGACGTTTTTTTCCGCGTTCCACGCTCGTTCGGAGCACAACACGATGATCATGGAAAAAAGCAAATATGGAACGTCCGACAAAATTGTACCCGAAAGCGAGACCGCAAGAGGATTTAATGCCGCAATTATTAACGCCGCGTTGATCGTGGCTGCGGGCATTTTCTTATTGAGGAAGAATCGGTAGGCGACCAGCGAGAGCATACTCAGCAAGATCGAAAAAATCTGATGCGGCAGAAACCAACTGCGCGCAAAGAAACTGATTGGCGCGAGCAGCATCGAATAGCCGGGCATATAGCCCAGCATCGGCTCGGTTGGTTCGTTCAAAGCGACATATTTTCCGAGCAAGAGTGATCGTGCACCGATGAGATAAAAAGCGTCATCGTTGAAGAACCCAACAAAGTACGCGTTCCGACACACCCAATAGAGTGCGGCAACGCCAACAAAAAACGAACCGACAAAGATTCGGTTTAGCCTCATGTGGGCCGATCCAAAAACCGAAATCCAATGGCTTCCGCGACATTCGCAGCTGTTATATCTGGCTGGGCTTCGAGATCCGCGATAGTTCGAGACACTTTGAGAATTCGGTCGTACGCGCGCGCGGAAAGACCCAGACGTCGAATAGCATCCTTCAGCAGTTTCCTCGCGTTTCCATCGAGACGACAGAACATTTTGATATGAGGCACCGACATTCGGCTATTTTCATAAATTCCAAGGCCCGCGAATCTGTTTTTTTGAATCAAACGCGCGCGAATGACGCGCTCGCGCACGGCGGCGGATGCTTCGGTGCTGCTCTCGGCATCGGTAATCTCATCGAGCTTGAGAGCCGGGACTTCCACGTGAAGATCGATCCGGTCCAGAAGCGGCCCCGACATCTTCGACCTGTATTTTTGAACCAGCGTCGGCGCACAGGAGCACGGCCGCACACCACTGGCCCAATAACCGCACGGACACGGATTCGCTGCCGCCAGCAGCAAAAAATCGGATGGGTATCGAACCGAATTTGAAATCCGGGCAATCGTAACGAAACGGTCTTCCAATGGTTGCCGCAGACCCTCCAAAACGCTTCGGCCAAATTCTGGAAATTCGTCGAGAAACAAAACGCCGCGATGAGCCAGCGATACTTCCCCGGGCTTGGGATTGCTACCACCACCGATCAAGGCAACATTACTTACCTGGTGATGAGGGCTTCGAAAAGGCCGGGTTGCAACCAGCTGCGTGGATTCGCGCAACAATCCGGCGACGGAATGAATTTTGGTGGTTTCCAATGCTTCATCAAATTCCATGTCAGGCAAAATACTCGGGAATCGTCTCGCAAGAAGCGTCTTTCCGGAACCTGGAGGCCCGACGAGAATCGCGTTATGATTTCCGGCAGCCGCTATTTCCAGCGCGCGCTTTGCGATGACCTGTCCTTTTACGTCAGAAAAATCCACGTTGTGGGCCAGCGAGCGCTCGAAAATATTCGCTCGATCGATCTCATGCGGATTCTTGTTGATCTCGCCCTGGAGATAGGCCACCACTTCGGCAAGAGTTCGAAACGGAAGCACCTCAATCCCTTGAACAACCGCTGCCTCGTTGGCATTTCGTTCGGGTAGCACCAACCGGGAAACACCTTTTTTCTGCAAGCCGATGGCGCAAGGCAACACACCGCGAATGGCGCGCAGGTCCCCATTCAAACCGAGCTCCCCGAGGAACGCACACCCCGACAAAACATCGGCGCTTATTATTTCCGCGGCCACAAGGATGCCGATCGCGATTGGCAGATCGAAAGCGGGCCCTTCCTTTTTTAAATGGGCCGGCGCAAGATTAACGGTGATCCGCTGCGGAGAAAAAACAAAACCCGAATTCTTAATCGCCGCAACAACCCGTTCACGAGACTCGCGAATACTCGCATCCGGCAAACCAACGATATTGAACGAGGGCAGTCCCGCTCGAAAATCGACTTCGACGGTAACCGCGTAACCGTCCACACCGTACACCGAAGCGGTTAATACATGAGAAAGCATAATGCCAGCCTTTGAAGGGGATCGACAACAGTTATCCGACGGAGGGCGTTGGAGAAGGGCGAGCACTCTAATAAATCTAATTTCAGAAAGGCAAATCGGTCCATGTTACAATGCCGACAATGCGCCCAAGATACAAGCAAACGCTGACAGTGACGCTGCTTGCAACGAGTTACGTTTTGGTTTATTGGCACCGCTTGTTGTTACGCTCGCTGATCCCGTTCGATGGCAATACTCTTCGGTTTTTCTATCCGTCCTGGTCCATTGGGAAACGATTTCTGTTGGATTGGAATTTTCTGTGGGATCCGACTCGTAATTTCGGACAACCCTTCCTAGCTGATCCCCAAAATCAAGCACTGTACCCGTTTCGATTTCTCTCGGTCGCTTTTGGTTTCCTTGATTATGAACGGGTGTTCATTGTCGCGCATGTTTTATTGGCCGCGATGTTTTCCTTTTTGATCGGGCAGAAAATATCACAAAACAAATCGGGCGGGGCGCTGGCCGTCGTTGCATTTGCATTTGGCGGAATGTTTCTTGCTCGAGTTACTCTTATGACACCTTTCGCGGCGATGGCGTGGGTGCCCGCACTCATTTGGGCGGAGATGGAAAAAAAGCCAATAACATTAGGTCTGCTTTTGTCGTGTCAATGGATGGCAGGTTTCCCTCCATTTTTCATTCTGTCCATTTTTATTTTATTGAGCATCTCTTTTTCGGAGTCTTACCCTCGTATAGATTGGCGGATTTTATCCAAAGCGTTATGCGTGATGCTCGGAATCTGCGCTATTCAGTGGGTTCCATTTTTCGAAATGCTCAGGGAATCGATCCGACCAGTATTGGTGTCTTCGAATCAAGCATTCGAGTTCTCGTTACACCCGCTCGAATTATTTCGGCAAATATTCATGCCTGGTTTTCTTTTGTCGCGCCTCACACCGGTAACCAACTCGGATCCCGCTATTGTCAGCTCTTATGTGGGTCCAATAATGTTGCTTCTTTTTGTATGGGCGGTGACCAAAGGCGGCCGGCAAGAAAGAATACTTGCGGCGGCATCGCTCATGGCGTTCTCGCTTGCACTCGGGAAGTACAATCCTGTTTACCGTTTTATCCCCTTTATCAGTGTATTCCGGTTCCCCGCACACTGGCTGCTTGTTGCAACCACTTTAATGGTTCTTGTTGCAGTTAACGGGATTAAGCATTTCAATAGCCAGAAATTTGCGTGTTCGATTGTCGGCCTCGTGGCTTTGGACTTTTTGATTTACAGTTTCCCACTTCACACCGCTTGGACCAGCGAAGCGTTTTTCACTCAACTCTACGCGCCGCGCGCGGAACTTCAATCCATTCCCACGGGCAGTCGAGTGTTTCATTCATCAGCGATTACCAACACCATTCATACCTGGCGTGTCGAGACGAGGCAGGACTTGATGTTTATTAAAAGCATTCTGGCACCATCCATTGCGGCAGGTGCTGGGATTAACGAATCCATCAGCTACGATATCCTCTTGAGCAAACGCGCAGGCCGGTTTATTAGTCGACTCAGTTCGGCGGCGCCGGAATCTCGCTTATTTGATTTGGCCGGAATCAGCAAGATTATCGATTTGAAAGATAGTGCCTTAGGAAAACCAATCCCAGATTGGAATGACGTGGTAGTGTTCGACAACGCGGATTTTTTAGCGAACATAGTCACTATTCCGAATCAAAAAGTGAACATCATTGAACAGAATGAAAGTCGCATCGCATTGCAAGCAATAGGTCCCGTGAAAGTGGTGTTTACCGAGACTCTTTTTCCGGGATGGAAGGTTTGGGTAGACAGGGTGCCCGCAGCACTAACACCCTATGAAAACACGTTCCTCAGTGTGGACGTACCAGCAGGGAGTCACTCCGTCACCTTTGCGTATGTGCCGAATTCATTTCGCATCGGAGCGCTAATTACATTTGTAACCGCCATTTTTTTGGTTACACTCGCTATGAAATGAAACGAAATACCCCAAGAATCAATGGGTTTACGCTGATTGAACTTATGATCGTGGTGGCTATCATAGGTGTGCTAGCCGCCGTGGCGATTCCAAAATTTGCCGAGCTTGTTACGAAAGCGAAAGAATCAAAGGTAAAAGCGGGCCTGGGAGCGCTCCGAAGCGCAATCAGCATTTATTATTCCGATGTCCAGGCCTATCCGGATGATCTTCCAACCGCATTGCTAACCGACGAAAAGTACATCGACTCTATTCCAAGTTATTCAATTCCCGCGGTTAGCGGCGTTCCCTCGTCCGGACATGACAATAAAACCGGAATTACGAGCACATTCGATGACTCCGCAAGCGGTGCGTGGTACTACACCCTGCCGGGAAATCCATACGAAGGAAGCGTGTTCGTTAACTGCAGCCATCCGGACACCAAATCGAGTCCGTGGTCGAGTTACTGAGCATTACCGAAAAACTTTTTTGTGCCAGCGCTTGTTTTCCCATTCGGATTGAATTCCGTCAGAGAAAACCCAATCTTTTAGTTTCACGTCAGGAAATCCATCCAACGCCACGTCTTGCGCGCTGAACATTCCAAAGCCCGTATCGGTTTCATGCACGATCACGTGCGACACCGACACATCTTGTTCACCGCTAAGTTTTTCCCCCACCTTTAGGATTTTCTCGGCAACCACAAAAAAGGCCTTCGATAACATTTCCGCGGTCGGATTAAACGGCACGAGAATATGCCGATCGGGATTGATCTGACGAATAATTTTCGCGCGCGGGTCTTTATGCCAAATCGTCACGGCGTGGTCGAACGAATCGAAAAAATCGTTGATGCCGACATCTTTAACGGCGCGGAAATCGGAAACCATCATAGCGGGATTCGGCTTCGTGCTTTTTAGGAACAATTCGAAACGATAACTGTGTCCGTGAATATGGTGGCATCGCTTGGTGTACGCACCGACCGTGGTGTGCGCCATCTCGGCTTTAAAAAGTTTTCGTATCAACATGGTTCATTAATAATAGTAATTCCCTCTCGCTTGAAACGCATCCGGGTAATGCTTCACACCGTTATTATCGATGATCACCACGTCAAAACGAATCGCGCGCTCCAGAAAGCCGCGCGCTTTGATGTAGAGGAGCGCGGTTCGCGTAACAAAATGGATTTTGTTCGGCGTGATGGCTTCTTCGGCGGGACCTTGTACAAAATTGTTTCGATACTTCACTTCAACAAAAACGAGCGTCTTCTTATCTTCCATGATGAGGTCGATTTCGCCGCCGCGGATGCAAAAGTTTTCTTCGACAAAGCGGTAGCCTTTCTCAATCAGGAAGTTTTTTGCCTGTTGCTCGCCGTGAGCGCCGAAATACTTTTTGGTTTTCGTCATCCCGCTACCCGAACCGGCTCAAAACTTCGCCGATGAATCGGGGAGGGACCGAATTTTTGCAACGCTTCCAAATGCTGCGCAGAGCTGTACCCTTTGTGTTCGTCAAATCCGTACATCGGATAAAGCTCATGGAATTCCGTCATAATGTGGTCGCGCGTTACCTTCGCAAGGATGCTGGCGGCCATGATGGCAGCGCTCTGACCGTCCCCTTGAATTATCGCTTGCTCAAGAAAACCACTTCCCGGTTTTTTGTTTCCGTCCACAACGACAATGTCAGGTTTCATGGAAAGCGCCTGCACGGAGCGTCGCATCGCATAAAGCGACGCTTCGAGGATGTTCAGACAATCGATAAGTTCATGGGGGACCACGGTAACTTCAAAAGCGAGAGCGGTTTCCTGAATTTCGCAAAACAAGGCTTCTCGCTGTTCAACGGGCACAACTTTGCTGTCGCGAAGACCTTCAATACGAGAGTCGAACGGGAGGATAACAGCCGCTGCAACCACGGGACCCGCGAGTGGACCACGGCCAGCTTCATCGACGCCGGCGAGCGCGGGGATTTTTGAGAGGTTTAAGCTGGAAAGGATTTTTGAATCGAATTCGTATTCGTCCAGCTGCTGCACAAAAACGCCGTTACGTTATTTTTTGATGGCGGCAGCCAGTTCCTGTTGAGGAGCCGAAGGAGCCGCTTTTGCGTCGGCGGTTGCCGCGGCCGTTTTTTTAAGGTCGGCCTGAAGCGCGTCTTTATCTTCAAGTTTCGCAGCACGCCCGATACGGTCACGCAGATAATAAAGTTTTGCACGGCGAGCGTGGCCCGAACGAACGATTTCAATTTTATCGAGTGTCGGCGACGTCAGCGGGAAGCACCGTTCCACACCCACACCAAATGAAATTTTCCGGACCGTGAAGGTTCGAGCTCCGCCGTGACCTTTGAATGAAATGACCGTTCCTTCAAACGCCTGAACGCGGGTAGCGCCACCTTCGGTGATTCGAACAGACACGCGTACGGTATCACCGACGCGAAATTCTTTGGCTTCTTTCTTTTCGTATTTCTTATCAACGTAGTTAAGAATTTCTTGTTTGTTCATAATCATTTCATCCTTTTTGTCGTCATCCCGGCATTCATGGCTAGGAGTCAGGTTTAAATCAAATCTGGTCTTTTCCGCTTTGTCTGTTGCAAGGCTGCTTTCTTTCGCCACGCATCGATCTCACGATGATTTCCAGACAGCAGCGCATTGGGCACTTTCTTTCCGCGCCATTCACTGGGTCGCGTGTAATGCGGGTGATCCAAAATGCCGGTGGAGAACGAATCGTTTCTTACCGAATCTGGATCCCCCACCACGCCCGGCACAAACCGGGCCAGCACATCCACCAACACCAACGCCGGCAGCTCTCCGCCGGTCAAAACATAATCGCCGATCGAAATTTCCTGATCAACGAAGTCCATCACACGCTCATCCACACCTTCGTAATGCCCGCACAACAGAATCAAATTTTTCTTTGTGGCAATTTTTTCCGCCAACTTTTGGGTGAGCATCTTGCCCTGCGGCGAAAGATAAACAACCCACGGCGCTGATTTGCCTTTCTTTAAACCACCCAGCGCTTTCAACGCTTGGTAAATCGGTTCCGGCCGGAACACCATACCCGCTCCGCCGCCATACGGACGATCATCAATCTTTCGATGCCTTTTATCGTCCGACCACTCTCTCAAATTGTGCACACGAATTTTTAAAAGTCCCGCGTCTTGCGCTTTCTTTATCAAACTTTCCGAAAGCGGACCTTCTAACATCGAAGGAAAAATCGTGAGAATATCAACGGCCAACGTCAAGGATGATCTCGCAACCCATCCGGCAATTCGACGTCAATACGTTTGTTTGCAATATCAATTTTCCGGACAACAGACTTTAAAGCCGGAATCAAAACCTCGTCCTTGCCTTCGCCAACCACATAAATGTCGTTTGCGCCGGTGGGCAACACATCGCGCAGAAGCCCGAGCGTTTCCCCTTTTGTGGTGACGACCACGCACCCGGCCAAATCTTTTACTTGATAAACGTTCTCATCCATAACGGTGACGACCGGGAGTCAACGACAGGACGGAAAAAGAGGATTTAACTTTTTGAAGCTTTGCTGGCGGATTTGGCCGCCGGTTTTTCCGCGGCTGGCTTCGCTGCAGGAGCCGCTTTCGCAGCGGGCTTCACTTGTTCCCAAATACCCGCTTGTTTCAATGTGTGGACCACGGATTCGGTCGGGAGTGCGCCGACGCCAACCCAATATTTGATCCGTTCAACGTGGATCACTTCGGGGTTTTTCATGTTGCGTGGATTGAATGTGCCAAGCACTTCAATTGGAGAAGCGTCCCGTGCTTGGCGACGATCGATGGCGACCAGACGATAATAGGCGGCGTGCGGCCGACCGATACGATTGAAACGAATTCGAACACTCATTTTTTTCTCACTCTAATTAAAATAGCCAACAAAACACCCGTGCGGGTTCCTCTCATGGATTGACCAGACAGGGGGGTTTTTTGGCAAAAGCTGTGGCGGATGGTAGCTTAGTTGCCGTTGGCCGTCAACAAAAAATTAAGAAGACGGAGTTTGTTCCAATAGCGCAAAAATACGCTGTGTAATGGAGGAGATTCCGAGCGAATTCATTTTGGACGGCTTTACCCATTTAAACCGGTCATACCGCTTCCCTTTCGTGGGGAGAAGATCGGGCCCGGTGGTCATTGGATCGCAAAGGAAGGCACGGACAACAAAGATGCGGTGCGACAATTGGTGCTCGAACATAGGAATGGCCTGCCGCACGCGAATCTTGAAACCAATCTCCTGCTCGACAAATTCTTCGAGATATTCCACCGGCTCAACGCTCGTGGGCACATCCACGCCAATTAATTCCCACAATCCTCCGAACAAACCTTCTTTGGGACGTTGGCCCATGAGCCATGCGCCTTTGTATTGGAGCGCGGCGAACAAACGCCGAATTTTCGGCCGCTCGGGTGTTTCGCCTTTGAGCGGAATGGCTTCTTGCTTTCCCGCTTGAAGTGCCAAGCAAAACTCCGATACGGGGCATTGTTCGCACAGTGGCTTGGCCGGCAAACAAACGGTCGATCCAATATCCATCAGCGCCAGGTTTGTATCGCGCGAGCACGATTGACCACGGCTCGGAATTGACGTGGTCACCGGACGCGGCATGCTCGCAAGCTCCAGCGCCATTTTTTGCAGAACGATTTGAACCGCGCGCAAGCGCGGGTCGTCTTCGATAGCGAGAAGCCGCATAAGCACTCGGTTCACGTTGGCATCAAGCACAGCGGCCGGCCGATTAAACGCGAACGCGGATATCGCGCCCGCCGTATACGCGCCAATGCCCGGAAGCTTTTCAAGCGCAACCACGTCGGATGGAATTTTTCCATTATGATCCGTCACAATCGCGCGCGCAGCCGCCCAAAGATTTCGCGCCCGCGCGTAATAACCAAGCCCCGACCACAACGCGAGGACCGAATTAAGTTCGGCGTCGGCCAACGATTGAAGCGTCGGAAATTTTTTCAGAAAGCGGTCGTAATACGGGCGAACCGTCGCAACAGTCGTTTGTTGCAGCATGAATTCGGAAAGAAGCACCGCGTACGGATCTTTCGTTTTTCGCCAAGGCATATCGTGGCGACCGTGCTTCTTGTACCACGCGAGCAGCTTTTTTAGGAATTTCTTTTGAGCCGACGCATCGAGGAGAGACACTTCCTACTTCAGTCCCAACTTTTGGCAGAGCGTATCCAAGTCCTCGGGGTTGTAAAACTCGAACTTGATCCAACCTTTCTTTCCGCCACTCGATTGGATTTCGACGCGGCGACCGAGAACACGCTGGATCTCTTCTTGATATTTGAGAACTTCCGGCAGCGCCGCCTTTGGGCCGAAGTTCGCACTTTTTTTCTTGAACGTTCCCGGCGCGAGCAAGGCTTCGAGTTGACGAACACTCAGGTGCTCCTCGATAATTTTAATGAGAAGACGCAATTGTTCGGTGTGTTCGGCTACACCGGCGAGACATTTCGCGTGGCCCTCGGAAATCGTACCGGCGCGAACCGCGGCCTGAACATCTTCATGCAAACGCAGCAAGCGAAGCACGTTCGCAACAGCGGAGCGGCTTTTGCCGATCGCCGTTGCCACATCTTCCTGCGTCAAATCGTATTCCTTCATAAGACCATCAAGCGCCGCGGCTTCTTCGAGCGCGTTCAAATCTTGACGCTGAATGTTTTCAATCAGTGCGACTTCAAACCGTTCGCGGTTCGACATTTTTCGAACGGTGCAAGGAACCACAGTGAGCCCCGCCATTTTCGATGCGCGCAATCGGCGTTCGCCGGCAACAAGTTCGTATTCGCCGGGCATCGCGGTTTCGGTTACCAGCAAAGGTTGCGCGAGGCCGTGCGATTTTATCGAGTCGGCCAGTTCCTGCAGCGCGGCCGGATCAAATTGTGTGCGCGGTTGATGACGGTTCGGTTTGATGTGCGAAACAGAAATTTCACGGATTTGATTTACGGGAGCATCGATTGTGGCGGTTGGCGCGGTCGCCACCGGTGCATCGGTTTTCACTTTTGCTTGCGCTGAAGAGAAGAGTGCTTCGAGTCCACGTCCCAGTGCTTTGTGTCCAGCCATTATGCCACCCCCGCCGGCTCCGGTGATGCTGCTGTTTCCGTCACTGTGTTCTCGTAAGGCCGAATGCCGTTGTTTTGTAAAAATTCGTCCGCCAAAAGTTTGTACGCGCGCGAGCCGACCGATTGCGGATCGTAGATTACGCCTGGCTTACCAAAGCCCGGCGCCTCGGCCAATCGAACATTGCGCGGAATCCAGTTGCGATAGGTTTTGCCGTAAAAATGCTTTTCCACTTCTTCGCGCACTTGCCGAGTGAGGTTCGAGCGGCCGTCGTACATCGTAAAAACCAAACCTTCCACTTGCAAGTTTGCATTAAACCGGTTGCGTATAAATTCTATCGAGGTCACGAGCTGCGTGAGTCCTTCAAGCGCGTAATACTCGCACTGAATCGGAATAAGAATCGAATCCGCCGCGATTAACGCATTCAGGGTAATAAGCCCCAAGGACGGCGGGCAGTCAAAAAATACAAATTGGTATTCATCGTTAAGCGTCGCCAACGCGTTCTTAAGCCGGTTTTCGCGGCCGTCCATTGAAGCCAGCTCAAGCTCTGCGCCCACAAGGTCAATGCCAGAAGGCGCCAAGCTCAAATTGGGCACTTGTGTTTTGACAATCACTTCCGCCATCGGCCGATTTCCAATTATTGCAGCGTACACGTTCGAATCGACACCGGCTTTTTCCACGCCGAAGCCAGACGTTACGTTCGCTTGCGGATCCAAATCCACCACAAGCGTTTTCACGCCGGCCAATGCGACCGCCGTTGATAGATTAATCGCGGTCGTCGTTTTCCCGACGCCACCCTTTTGATTGGTAATCGCAATCTTCTTCATTATTTCACTGGAGACTCTTTTTGAATCTCTTCGTCCTCAATCGACTGCCACTCGTGCACGTTCTTCGTGTAATTTTCCATGTACGCTCGGGCGGCCGCTTCGGTTTTTCCCTCCACCCACAAGTGACAATAGGCTTCGTTCCCGTCGGGCAAAACCAGCACCCAACCATCCGTAAAATGAATCTTCACGCCGTCCAAAAGCTCAATGCGCTGCCCTTCCTTCACCATTTGAGCCAAGCGCATCACCTGGCCCTTCTTTCCCCACGAGCACGGAACGCGGCGATGCAAAAGATGAATCGGCTGCGCGTGCTGGTCCCAAAAATCGCCGAGCGCGGTATTGAGCTCGGCCAGCATTTCCAAAATGTGCGCCACCGCGTACATCGCGTCAAACGCTGGTTGGAATTTCGGGAAAATGAAACCACCCTCGGCATCGCCCACAAATCCCATGTTGGGTTTGCGTGCGTAATCCAAAATATGACGGGGATTGATCGGCGTGCGCAGGACCGTTGCGCCTTTCATTGTGCCAAGCTGCTCCAACAGCGACGAAGCGCGAACCGGATACCCTATAACGTCCCGGTTGTGGCCTTGCAACACCAATAAGCCAACAAGCACGAGCGCTTCTTCCGACGAAATGATGCGTCCCTTTTCATTTACGATAAATAGTTTCTCGGCGCCATTGTCAATTAAGAAGCCGGCGTCGGCCTTGAGCGTGGTGACAATATTGGAAAGTTCGTTCAGCGACCGCTGGAACTCCGCCTCCGTGCGCGTCACATGGGCGGTGGAGGTGTGCGCATTGATAGCCACCGACTCAATTCCGAGTTCTCCAAGAAGGTCGGGAAGAATTTGGGAAGCTGCCGAATGCGAATAATCGATAACCACTTTGAACCGGCGATGCTTGAGCGTGGAGGAATTGATGTTTTTCAGGAAACCCGTCCGGTAATACTCTTGCACCCGGGGCGGCACCGTGATTTCCCCAACATCCTGCACAGCCGAGCGCTTGAAATCCTCGCGCATGAAAAGTTGTTCGATCGCTTTTTCTTTGGCAATTGGCAAATCGTTTCCGTCGCGATCAAAAATTCGAATATCGACCATACGCGAATCGAACGGCGATAACCGCACGTGCACGCCTCCGGACTCGCCTTCTTTCCCCATTTCGTACCGCACAATTGGCACCGGCACCATGCGAAGATCTCCGACGCGAACGCCTTCGGAGAGCAAACCAGAAATAAGCGCGCGCTTAAGAAGTCGGCTGGCCTTGTGAGCGTCGCGCGATGTGATCACGTACGCACCTTGACCAAGCATCGCGCCGTAGGCGGCGCCCAGTTTCGCAGCGAACTCGGGCGTCACTTCAATATTTGCGAGGCCGGTGATGCCAGCGTTTCCAAAAAGTTGTTTCGTCCAACGTTCGCCCCACACGAGCGAACTGGACAACACCGCTCCTTCTTCGAGCGTTTTTTCCGGCCACATTTTGACCGAGGGCTTGAGCACAGCGTCCGCACCGATCTCACAACGACTCGCCACGACCGCGCCCACTTCAATACGCGCGCGCTGCCCAATCCGCACACCGCGTCCAACGATGGCTTCTCGTAAATCCGTTTCCGGCAAAATAAGCGTGCGGTCCCACACAACGGACTTCCGAATGCTGGCGCCCGACCCAATGCGCACAAAATTTCCAATGACGGACTGCGTGATCTCCGCATCGCGACCGATATGCACGCCTTTTCCAAGCACCACGTTTCCTTCAAAACGAACGCCAGGCTCAATCTCGCAATTCTCTCCCACCGAAACGTTTGGAAATTCTTTCAAAGGGGTGCCGCTCACTTTCACATGAGCCTTGTTCTCGAGAATATCGATATGCGCCATTCGGTATTCGGTCAAATCACCAACGTCTTTCCAATAACCGGGCGCCACGTATCCGTACAGCGGCAATCCCTGCTTGATCATCTTTGGAAATAAATTTTTCGAGAAATCGAACGCCTCGTCCGGCGGAATTAATTTCACGGCTTCGGGGCTCAGAATATAGATACCTGTGTTAACGGTGTCGGAAAAAACTTCGCCCCAGGTTGGCTTTTCAAGAAAGCGAACAATGCGCCCTTCATCGTCGGTGATGACAACGCCGTATTGCAGCGGCTTTATCGTGCGCGTGAGCACGAGTGTCGCCGCGGCTTTCTTTTGCTTATGAAATTCCCAGGCTTTCGTGAGATCAATGTCGGTCAACACGTCGCCAGACATCACAACAAATGGTTCGCGGGCAAGATCTTTGTGCTCAACCGTATCGGCCGCGTAACGAATGCACCCGGCCGTTCCCAAGTCCACTTCGGGGCGCAGATAAGACATGTTCACGTCCCAATTCTTTCCGCTCTCAAAATGCCGTGTAATGACGTCCGGTGAGTAATGCAGCATACACAACAGGTCGCGAAATCCGTGCTTTTCAAGCAAGCGCACCACGTGCTCCATCATCGGTTGATTCACGACGGGGGCCATGGGCTTTGGCAGGTTGATGGTCAAAGGACGCAACCGGGTTCCAAATCCCCCAGCAAGGATAACGGCTTGCATCAAATGTTCTCCGACGGAGAAAAGGTTAGAGCGAAACTCAACATATCGGCCGGAATAATACCAAAAAGTGTATTCTCCGCCGTCCATGGAAAAAGTTTCAATCATCACGCTGGGTTGCGCGAAGAACACGAACGATACCGAAAACCTCACCGGCCTCCTAAAAAAACAAGGATTCTCTGTTGAAAAAGACGCCGCCGACGCGGACGCCATCGTCATTCACACTTGTTCGTTCATTGAGGCAGCCAAAAAAGAATCCGTTCAGACAATCCTCGAAGCCGCGCGGCTTAAAGGCGAAAAGAAAAAGCTGTACGTGACCGGTTGCATGGTTCAGCAACACGGCAAAGAAATGATGGTCGAGTTGCCGGAAGTGGACGCTTTCCTTGGAACCGGTCAGCTGAGCCAGATTCCAGATTTGCTTAAAAACCCGCGTGAGCGGTTTCTCGATCGAACGAACCCGGGCGGGCTAACCGATCCGGACGCGGAGCGGGAGCTTTCCGAGAACGGACCCACCGCAAATCTCCGGTTATCGGAAGGCTGCAGTCATCCGTGTTCCTTTTGCGTGATTCCAAAACTGCGCGGAAGCTTGCAAAGTCGGCCGGAAGAAAAGATTTTGGACGAAGCGCGGAAGCTGGCGGGGCGTGGCATCGAGGAGATTGTAATTATCGGCCAGGACACTGGCGACTGGGGTCGCGACATATACAAGGAGCGCCGATTGCCGAGCCTTCTTCGCAAGATGCGCGAGATTAAAGGGCTTCGTTGGATCCGTCTCATGTACATGCATCCGCATTCTTTTTCCAACGAGTTACTGGCTGTGTTCGCAGAATCACCCGAAATTTTCCCGTACCTCGACATGCCGCTTCAGCATATTGACGGTGCGATGCTCACGCAGATGAACCGTCTGCTCGGAGAAAGCGAGCTGCGCGCGTTGCTTGAAAAAATTCACAAGAAACTTCCGAACCTCAGCCTTCGAACGACATTTATCGTCGGACATCCAGGAGAAACCGACGACCAATTCACAAAACTGAATGCTTTCGTGAACGAGGGACATTTCGATTACATGGGCGCATTCACGTATTCAAAAGAAGAAAACACACCGTCCGCCGTGCGAACCGACCAAATTCCGGAGGAAATAAAGAAAGAACGCCTTGAAGCGTTGATGTCCACACAATTCAACGTTTCCCATTTCAAATCCCAAAAAAGGATTGGAGACAACGAAACGGTTTTGATTGAGGAAGAGGAAGGCGACTTTGTGTTGGGCCGCACGGCCAAAGAAGCCCCCGAAATTGACGCCGTGGTGCGCCTACCAGCCAAAGCTGCGCGCGGCGGCCGTTTCGTTACTGCGAAGTTAACCAGCTACGACGCTTACGAATTCTCGGCGGAACCGATTTAAGCTGTCGCCCTGGAATGTCTCTATCCAGGGCCCACTTTTCCCACTGTTTCCATGGATCCTGGCTAACGACATGCCAGGATGACGAATCAATCGATCCACTCTTCGCCGGGCTGTCCGGTAATTTTCTGATAAGAGAAGTCGTTCGTGATTTGGAAAACATTGCGGTTAATGCGCCGCTTTAGGATCACATCAACAAACGTTGTTTGATTGGGCTTCACCACGCCGCTCACATCGAGCGGCGCTAGAAACGTAGCTTCCTTATAATTGACCAACGGCGTATCGGGAGCGCAGGTGATTCGAAAGCCCACCTTTCCACCTTTGATATCGGACATACGGTCGTAGTTGACGTAATAAACAAATTTCTCAGGGCTGTTTTCGTTCTTGTGTTTATCGCCAAAGAATCCGCTTGGCAACCGGTCGCCGCGACCGGACGCATCGATAATTTCAAGCGCGTAGTCATCCAATCTGTTGCCCGCATTGTCCATCACACGAAACACAACTTGCGAATAGCGCTCGAGCTTTGATCCGTCGTAATAGGTCTCTTTGCGCTGAAGCATTGTGGTTTTCATTGCAAAATCGGCTTCGAGCGCGTCGTATTCTTCACGGCTGTCAACGTCGAGCACCGCGAGAATCCCGTCCAGAACCGGATGACTTCCGCGCGCTGGAACGCTGCCCATAATTCCGTACCGTTCGTCCGAATGCGACGTTTTTGGCGTAATAAGAAATGGAATGCCTCCCATCACTTCCCGCAAAATTGTTCCATCCGGATTTACCGTAATCTTTTGCATATTAAGATTCGCAGCGGACGCACGCACAACGCCATCCGATCCGCGTTCGTAGGTCGCGGGAATAATCGAGTCCCACAACTTTTTATCGATCCATTGCCCGGCGATCACAACGGGATAAAAACCGGGCGCTGCGTGCAATTTTTTTTGCATCCAACGCGAGTTCAATTCCCATTGGAATTCACTGCCGAGCTCGAGCGCATCGAGAACTTTGAGTCCCGGCTCGACGCCAACGAGGCTGCGCAGTCGACTCAATCGCGATTTCCCCAGCTCAGCGAGGCGGGAACCGTTTGTGGGCGGAGCCAGCATAATGAGGTGCGTCATAGGCAAGGACGCCATCGCGTTCCCGTAATAGGCATCGATCCATGACCGTGCCACAAGTCCACCGGTGGAATGCGTGATGCAGGCAAACGGTTGTTCCAATTTTCCACCGTACACGTCGAGAAGCGCCGCCTGGAAAGCGCGAACAATGTCACCAATCGCAATGTCGTTATCAAGCGTGACGTACTTGCTGAGATAAACATCCTTGATGTTGTGGCCGGCCGCTTTTAGACGCTGCGGCAGCACACCGTAGGTGTTTGTCGACGTAACGTTGTAACCGTGAACGAGAATAACATCCATAAAAAGGTACCTAGTCCCTCGCGCCCCGTACTTCGAAGCACGAAGTACGCTTTACGAAGTACTTTTTTAGTCCGCCAAACGACATAAATCCTTTGGTTTGGGCACAGATCCCGAAATGACGTTGGCGATGGCACCGTTGTCACCGAAGAACGAGGCTATCTTCAGAACACCAAGCTCCTCTTCTTCTTGCCCAATGACAAGGCCGGTTGTGGGATCCAAAATTTCCGCACCCTGCGAAAACGCACGCAGCTTCTGACCTTCTTGCAGACCCGCTTCGATTCCAGCGTTCAAATAGATTTTGCCATCTTTAACAGCCGCCACGCGGCAGCTCCACGGCTTCTTGTTCACTTGATAAATAATATTGTCGACGAATTTAACGATCGCGGCACGCAACGCTTCACCTTCAAGCGTCTCGTCATACTTCGACTGATTTCCCATGCCCAAGATTTTGCCAGAGGATTTTTTCACAACACCTTTTCCGGAATCGGCCAACAATACCTGACCCGTTTCGGCATCAACAACGCGCACGTCGACAGTGCATTCGACGATCTGCTGTTTGCTTTCCGAGATAATAAAATCCTTCCCTTCTTTTTTCACACCAAATTGAGATACGCTTCCCGTGACAATGGCGTTCAGCCCAAGAATCTTTCCGACTTTGGCGGCCGTGTTCGGATCAATGGCGCCCGACTGCCCAAGTTTTTGTTCTTCGAGAAGCTTGTCCATCTTGTCACGTTCAACGACAATAAATTTTCCAGATTTCGTGAGCTCGGTAATAAGGATATCGGTGGCCGTGTTTCCGATTCGGTTCTGCGCGTAGGGCGCCTTGTTTTCGAATGACACGACACCAATGCGACGTTTCGGTCCCGTGTATTTTGATTCAACTTTTTTTGTTTCGTTGACAGTCGTGGAGTTCTTTTCGGTAATTTTCGTGCCCGGCGCGCACGCCGTTAACATCAACAACACACCAACGTTCGCGGATAAAAACTTTGATGCTTTCATTGTGTCCTCCTCCTACTTTTTGCGAATAAAATCCGTGATCGATTTCTGAACGCCGCGTGTGGCGTCCGAAGGGCTCTGGCCATCGTCAGCAAACCCGCTAAACAAAAAGCCCGGCAATGTTCGAAGCGCGTCGAGTGTAGCAAGGCGTGATTCACCGTCCAATGGATTCTTTAAAAGCTTGTCCACCAACTGCTCGGCAAGACTCTTCTCGAAATTTGCCTGCGCTTGCTTGGAGTCCGTCGCAAAGTTCCGCGTTGTGCCGCTTCCCGTGTGCTCCCAAATCGTTTGTCCGGTGGTCCCATCGACGAGCCAGAGCTCCAAAGCCACCTTCCGCTGCGAATAAAAGCCAATATTCGCATAGCCAAAACTGGCCACGTTTCCATACAACAACGCCTGTACACCGAAATCCTTTGCAATTTTAACGGGATCAAGCGCGGGCAGCTGGCCGCCGTCGACAATCCCAACATCAGCCAGCCTTTTGTTCGTTTCGCCGATGTCCGACACCGTGTAGGACGAATGTTTCAATGCGCGATAGACCAGTCGCTGCAAAGCATCGGGAGCATTAATGTTCGTCGCTTCGCTGTCAAACGGCAAAATTGCAATCGTTTTAACGGTCTGTGGTTTCGGTGGTTCGACTTTGCATCCGGCCAGAAACAACGATAACATTACCGTCGGACAGGCAACGGACAGACGAAACATTTAAGGAAGATTTAGGCGGAGGGATTGTGGGGTTGTTTCAAGAACTTTCAGCGGCAACGACTGACTTTTTTCCAATGTCGCCGCGAGCTCGGCCAGCTGAACCTTGTCCAATTGGAGTTCAAATTGAGCCATGCCTTCATCGTACAACCGCAGTGCAATATCGGCCACGCCCGGCTGAGAAACCAAATGCTTCCGCACGCGCTCAACGTCGCCGAAAGATTTCACACCTTCCACATAAACGAGTGCGTTCGCACCTTTGGACCACAAATCAGTTAACTGCGTGCCCATCTCTTTGCCTGTCACATCGCCCACCGTCTCGAGGGATTTAAGCGCGGCCAAGTCAGCATTGCCGCCCAGCCCGCTCGCTTCTTTGCTCGTTGAGTAAACAACGTCTTGCGTACCAGGGCGCATGACCTGCACAGCCAATCGCGCGCGGTACGAAACGAATCCACCCAATCCTTCGGTTTGAAATGGAAACGACGACGCTTTGCCTTTGATGACGAGCTCCGCCTCTTTGGCACGGTCGCCTTGAACCACAACAAAACCTTGCTGCATGAGACTTTGCTGCAGCGCGCTCGAGGCCGCCCCTTCATCAACCGCGGCTTTGTCCACTTTCTCAACAAGGTCGATTGTCACGCGCGGGCGAAGCACTTGCGCCGTTTTGAGAAGCGACATTTGCTTCAAGTCCTTTTCGAGATCTTTCAGCGCGACGAGTGCGCGGATTTTGGTTCGGTAAAGGTTGTTTTCGGAGGGACCTTCGGCGATAACGTCGTACTTCTTGATGTAGCCGTCGCTCTTCGCGAGGATATTGTTTTCAATGGCGATGGCTTTTTCGACCATCGTCTTGCCCGAAACGAAAACACCGACGGCTTTTTCTATGGCATTGCGTTGAGCATCAACAAGCGAACTTCTTTTGGTAGCGAGAATGTCTTTCGGATCGTTCGGCGCAAACCCCTCGGCTTCGACAACTTCACCTTCGGCTGTCTTGCCAAGTTTCAACCGAGATTTCGGACCAACACACCCAACCAAGATTGAAACGGAAAGAAGCAACATCGTCGCCCCCGCGTAGGCGGCACCGTTCGACAATGATAAATGTCGGTGCCGTCCTAGTTTTGATGGGACGGGGGCCCAGACACCGACATTTTTGCGTGCCGATTCTGATTTGTCTGGGTTCCCGCTAACGCGGGAACGACGACGGCCTTCCATTATTTAAATTTCACTCCCATCATGTCCTGGAGCCGTTTCTTGTCCAATCGAATTGTGACCAAACAACCATCGTCGTTGGTCCATTCCGATTTAATGATCTCAGCACCTTTGATGGCTTCGTCGATTTTTGTTTGCAGCACCGAATCTGTTTCCATCGCCTTCTCTACGCGGATTCCACCTTCGAGCTCAACACCTTTGATCATCGACAACATTTCGTATTGCGCGGCCACAATCGCGGCATTGCGGGACGTGGCGCGCTTTTGAGTGGTGTTCGTTAAGGTCTGATCGGCCGCGCCGATACCAATGGCTTCGAGATATTTTTTCTGCACAGCCTCTTGGTCGAGGGTTTTTGATATTTCCCCTTTTTTCACGTAGGACTTGCTGCCTCCGCAACCAACCAACAGCAATGCGGTTAAACCGGCAATGGCGTACTTCATCGGTTAGGCCTCCTTAAAACACATTTAAAATTCAGAATGAACCAAAAATACCATGAGACCCTAGGGCCAGCAAGCCCTATTTAGGCGTTCGCCATTTCGAATTGATTTATGCTGATGTTTGCGGCGACCCTTTCAGCGACGTTGAAAAATAGTTGTGCGGTTTGGGATGACGGACTTGTGACAACAACGGGCTTCCCGGAATCTCCACCAACGACAATCTGCGGATCAATCGGGATGGCCGCAAGAAACGGAATTTTTAGTCGTTCCGCTTCGGCCTTTGCACCGCCGGTCGAAAAAATATTGGTCACTTCATGACAATGCGGACACTCAAAACCCGACATGTTTTCCACAAGCCCCAACATCGGCACATTTAATTTTTGAAACATGCCAATTCCCTTGGCACCGTCCAAAAGCGAGACCGCTTGCGGCGTCGACACAACCACGACGCCCGACAACGGCACAGATTGAACAACGGTCAACTGCGCATCGCCTGTCCCGGGAGGCAGGTCAATAATAAGGTAGTCAAGCTCGCCCCATTCGGTATCTCGCAACAATTGTTGCACGGCTCCATGAATCATCGGTCCGCGCCAAATCTTCGGTGCATCGGTATCCATCACGTAACCGAGCGACATGGTTTTCACGCCATGCGCCGTGATCGGTGTTATTTTGTTTTTGTCGGACACCTCGGCGCGCCCAGACGCGCCCATCATGAGCGGCACGTTCGGCCCATGAATATCGGCGTCCAGCAGTCCCACACGGGCGCCACGAACCGCGAGCGCCGTGGCCAAATTTGTGGACACCGTGGATTTTCCGACACCGCCTTTGCACGCATAGACCGCAACGATGTGTTTCACGCCCTCGATCGCGGCTCTTGCCTGCACGGGCCGCGCCTGCAAAACACGCGCGGAAAATTCCACGTCCACGCTTTTCACACCGGAAATTTTGTTGACCGCATTAACGATGCGCGTCTTTATTTCGTCTTTTAAGGGACACGCGGGCGTCGTCAGCTCAACATTGATGGCCACCACGCCGTTTTCGGTCGTGATGTTTTTCACCATGTTCAGCGAGACAATATCTTTGCGGAGCTCGGGTTCCTCGACGGTAGCAAGAACTTTGCGGATTTCAGAAACGGTAGGCATTACTCCATTGACATCGCTTCGACGGCGGTGATCTCCGGTACTTCCATTTTTACGATGCGCTCGATGCCTTGCTTGAGCGTCATGGTCGACATCGCACAACCACCGCACGCGCCCATCAATTGCAGCGTCACAACACCGTCGGACGATATGTCGACGATTTCAGCGTCGCCACCATCGGCCTGAAGTGCGGGGCGAACTTTGTTTAACGCCGCTTCCACTTTTTTCTTGGTCTCTTCAATATTCGTAACTTTGTTTTCTTTCGCTTCCATAGTCGTCTCCAAAATAAAATCCGTTACCTTGCCGGCGCTTGATCATTTTCAGCGGGCGGGGCGGAAGCGTCGTCGTGGTTGCCCGAATAGGGACACGTTGGCTTCGCCATGCCGCAAGCAGCGCCCATGCGTTCGCCGTGACACGACACACGACACATTATTGAGCAGACGGCCACGCAAAGCAGTCCGACAAACGACACCACCAATACAATTCCACCGACGAGGCGTCCCAGCCTGTCCAAGGGCCTTTCCTGTTTGTTCGCCAGCACCAAAACGCCGTACCCAGCGGCCAACGCCAAAAGCAAAAGCGGAACTTTTCCGACTCCACCAGCCATCATTGGATGCACCATAGACCCTCCCATTTTCGTGTCGCTAAGAAGCGATGTGATGTTGAACGAGAAATATATTCTTTCGTCGATCTTTCAGCAATATCGACAGGACCACTTTAAGGACGGCGGTAACCGGAATCGCAAACACCAGGCCGAGAAAGCCACCAAGCTCCACTCCTGCGAGAATCGCAAACATGATGATAACGGGATGCAATTTCACGCTCTGCCCAACGATAAACGGCACAAAAATAAAGTCGTCGCACAATCTAACGATGATGAAAAGAAAAAAGATCCCGACGATCGACGACGCCGGCATCCCTTGGAAATAGGCCATGAGGAGCGCGAGCGACCCGCCCACAATCGGAGCAAGAAACGGAATGGGGTTTAGGAATCCGCAGAGAATCCCAAACAAAATGGCCTGATCGAAACCGATAGCCCACAACCCGGCCATTGTAAGAAGGCCCACACACATCGCATCCAACAACTGCCCGCGAATATAAGCGCCCAATGTGGCGTTTACTTCGGCGACAACTCCCAGCAAATTTTCCACATGATCGCTCGGCGTTAGGTTGAACAGCGTGTTCATCCATTCTTTTCCGTTCGCGAGCGCGAAATAACATACGAATGGAATTATGAAGATCCACAGCCCGAAATGCGCAACACTCGAAATATTTTCCGGCAAGGAGGTCACAAAGCGTTCGGCCAGCGCGTCAGCATGAAATGGAAGGCTCATAGGATGCGCTTTCTTGCCCAAAAGATGCACGAAAGTTTTGTTTATCGCAGCGCTTGCCTTGTCGTTTATCGTGTTAAACCGGGCGGCATATTCCGGTAGCGACTGGAGCGACGCGTTCGCCTCACGAATCAAATTCGGGATCAGGAAACAACCCGCGCCGATCACGGCGGCGAGCAGTGAAACATAGAGAACCAGCACCGTTCGGTCTCGGCGAAGTCCAAGCGACACAAAACGGTCAACCAGTGGTTGAACCATGTAAGCGGCGACCAACCCCAACACAAAAGGGATAAGCACATTCCACACGCGAGCGAGCAAATAAAACGTGAGCGCCAACGCCACAGCAAAGAAAATCCCGCGACCGATTCGAACTTCTCTCACTACGCCGCCTTCATGCGGCGATCCAGTTCTTGATTCGTGCGGCGCAAAAGCGCCGACAGCATAATGGCCATGTTGCGGAGAATTTTGACTCCAATTTCGGGCTGGTCGCGCATCAACGCATCAAGCGTTGCCGTGTAAAGCAAGAACACGGTGCCGTCTTCGACAATCGTGGCCGTCGCGGTGCGTTTCATTTGCTCCAAGAGCGCCATTTCCCCGAACATTTGGCCCGTTCCCAAAACTCCGAGAACACGCGGCTGTCCATTGGCGAGACGTGTAAGTTCAACTTTGCCGGATTTGATGATGAAAACAGCCTTGCCGGCCTGGCCTTCTTCAAACAGCTGTTCACCGGCGTGATATTCGCGGGGTTGCATGGCCAACATTATGCGGCCCAACTGGCGGGTGGAAAGCCCGTGAAACAACGGAACATTCCGGAAAAAATCGATGGCTTCCGAATGTTGTTCGTTTTTAAAAAATTTACGAACCCATCGTGGGAAAGCCGGAGCGATCATACGCTATGATCCAAGTTTTACCTCGATAATCCAGTTTTTCTTTGTCGAAATCACATCACGTCGAATCAAAACTTCTTTTTCAGACATCCGTTCATATGAAACTTCAACCTGGTCGCTTTTCACGTCTTCGACCCGAATTCTGTTCGCGGCGACCCGGTTCGGATTAACAAAATTCACGCGCACCTCTGAACCAGCGAAACGCACAACAACCGACGCACGGCCTTTTTTGTCGAACTGTTCGGGCGCGAGCTTTGGAGCAATTAACAAATCTCCGTTTAATCCGCGCACACCAAAGGCTTGCGTCAACAACGTCAAAACGTACCAGCTGGCCGAACCCGTGAGGTACATGTACCGACCGCGACCCTCGTTGTTAAAGTATTCCGGAAGTCCCGGAAAAATTCTACTTCTCGCGCTATTTTTTGCCATTTCGAACAACGAGTTGAGAACCCGGAACCCTTCCTCAGAAAAATCCCGTTGATAAAGCGCGTTCGCGTACATCACCGCCATATGGCTGAACACCGCGCCATTTTCTTTTTCACCGTACGCAAAAGAGAATGCACGCCCGAGCGTCGGTTGAATGGCACCGAAATCGGTGTTGAGCCGGAAACCGTTTAGCTTCGCGTCAAACAAATGCTTATTCACAGCCGCAATGACGGATTTGATCCGCGCGTCATCGGCGATGCCGGCCATGATCGGATACACCTGCCCCGATAACGTCATGCGAATCCGCCCGTCGCCATTTTTCCCTTCGACACGGTGCCCTTCGTCATCGTAGTAACCGTTGTACCACGCTTCTCCTCCGTAGGAGACCCATTCGGCGTTGTTAACGTGATCTTTAATCCATTTCGCTTTTTCGCGCAGATCGCGAACGAGATCTTCGATCGAAACAGAAATTTTTTTCCCGGAGATTCCGTCCGCCACGACCGCAAAGTATTCGGCCAATCGCTTTTGCTTGGCCGATGCGTCGTTGTAATCAACGGAATTCTTTGAACCCACGATCAGCAGAAGCAGCTCCGAGGCGATCTCGGCGTCTTTCCATGCGTGCTTGTTCATGAGCATTTCCAGCAGGTCCGCGAGCGCGGCCATGTTACCGCCGTACATGTTCGTGAACGCCACGCTTTCGCCGCGGCGGTGCGCCATGTCCAATCCATCGTTCCAATCGGCGTCTTCAAGACGAATGATGTTGTGTTCGCCAACATTAAAAAACTGCACCACGAGCTCAACGAGCATATGCTCGAGAATCGTGCCGGCCACCGGCTTCGCGTTCTTGTTGGTGGCCCAGTTTGGATCCACTTTCTTTCCACGGTGCGTGAGGGCGTCTCGGAAATACGGCGCTTTCTCGAGCAGCGCATTCCAGTCGCCTGTTTGGTTCAAATAAAGCAACGTGGTAAGAAACGGCCATACACCGTGATCCATCCACGTGCGAGCGATGTTGTTTCTGTCCGCTATAAATTCAGGAAACCATTTCTCACCGATTTTCTTTCGCCCAATGATCGTCGCGTTCGAGCCATCCATGCGGACGCCGCCAAAATTGTGGAGAATGTCGTCGCGAACCTCTTCGGGACTTTGCAGCAAAAGCGCCAGGCAGTCTTGCCACAAATCGCGCCAGCCGCGGCCGCCACGACCGTAGTCAAAGTCGGGCAAGAACGAACATCCAAAAAGTTTTCGTAACACAGGCTGAACTTGAACCCAACGCACCCATGCATTGAAATCTTGGTCCCCCGTTTCAAAAACGATGGTTGAGAGTTTCTCGTCCCAAAATTGTTTGGTGCGCAGCCAATGCGCTTGCACTTTTTCTGGGCCGGTAAAATCGTGGATCAGTTGCTCATGATCGGTCGGCTGACGGTCAATTCCCAAGAGCAATGTGTACGTCGTCGAAGCGCCGGGCTTTAGTGTTACCGAGCGAAATTGCAACGCGCCGATGGCTTCTTTGCCTTGATCCGTTTCGTTGATACGTGTTTGGGGCGCACGATTTTCCATCAACGCGAGCGGCCGCTCAAGGTCGCCGCCTTCACCGATGAACGAGATTTCTGTCGGGAAAATGCCGGTGGGCGCGCCGCCTTTCTCATCAACGCCAATGACATAATAGGAGGTCGAATTGATCAGATGTCCCCGCTCGTTGAACGTCATGGTCGGCGTTAGGTTGATGCCGAATTTCTCGCGCTTCAGCCGATGCAAAAGCGATGTCACATGCCGGTGGTCCCGCAAATTATCGGCCGAACGGCCATACAGCGGAATTGCGGACGTGCCCGTCACCGTGATCGGCTTCCTCGAAATATTCTTTACTTCAACGTGCATCACTTCAAAATTGAAATTACCAGCCGGAACAAAACTCAATACACGCGTGTGAAGCCCAAGCTTTTTGTTGGTCCGCGTAACGCGTTGCCATAAAAGTCCGGCTTCCATTTCGGACGTCTCATCGCTTTTGTTTACGCGCTGCCACACCGATCGACCCGCGACGGACCACAACACCGGATCGCCTTTCGAGCGAAATCCGAACCAGAAATTCCGCGTGGCGCGACTGAGATGCAAATCTTCGTAAGCGACGGGAATGGTAAGGAACGAATGCTGGTCCAATTTTATGTCGCCGGCCAAATCCGGCGAAATGGCCGACATAAACGCTTGCTCGTTGACCAATGGAAAATACAGAACCCCTTGGTCCGACGGCCGGTTCACATGGAACGAGCCATGCGCATCTGAAAAATGATACAGGGAATGCTTCTTCACGACAAAAATCCTCCGTTTATTTGCTGGGTTTTTCTGGTGTGTGCGGGACTTGAGAAGGGCGGGCGAACAAATATCCTTGACCCAATGGAACACCGGCCTTCAACGCCAGGTAACTATCGGATCGGGATTCTAGCTTTGTGCAGATCAGCACAGCTCCCGTTTGTCGCAAAAGGCCGACGTTTTTAAGGAACTGCGTTTGCTTTTGAAAATCATTAACCATGTCTTTGTAGGGCATCATGTTGAGTTTCACATAGTGTGGGCGTAACTCGGTGAGGAACCGTAGTCCATCGTCGAACGCGGCGGATGTGGCATCGACGGAGATCCGAAAACCTTTCGCTTTGAATCGAGCGAGCTCCGCGTAAATTTCCACCGGATCGTTCGCGCGCTGAGCGCCCGTCAGCTCCAACACCGTCTCAATGCCGCGTTTTTCCAGCCCCTTAAACAGTTCAAGGTTCAAAAGATTTTTGTCCATGAATGTTTCTGGAAACACATTGATAAAAAGTTTCATACCGCGATGAAGCTGCGATGCCGCCACCACAATCTTTCGCATGCAAAGATGGTCGAGCGGCAGCACCTGATTGGATGTTCGTGCCGTTTGGAACAAAGCGTCCGGATATTCGAGCGGCGTTCCAGCGGGCCCGCGAACCAAACTTTCGTGACCAATCACATCGTCGGTCTTCATATCGATGATGGGCTGAAAAAGCACGCTAATCGATTGATTCTTGATGATGTCCGATAGCTGCTTGGGCAAATACTCTCCGAGCGCAGTCGTGATTTGATCCAGCACTTTCGGAGGAACATTGGCGGAGCCGGGACCCCAGGTGAACTCGGCCATCTGCGCGGTTAAATTGCGGCGGTCGCGCACGAACGCACTACCATGAAACGACTTCGCGTATTTTTTCAGTTGCGTCAGCGCGTGATTCACCTGGCCCAAATTCGTGAACTTCTTTCCCTCGTCGGAGGCCATACCAATCGCGATGGACACGAGCGGGATCTGGGAAACAATGCCGCGACGGTCTTCTACCACGATGTAACCTTTCTGCCGGTCTTCCTCGGAATAAAATTCCGCCGCTCCTTTATCAAATTGTTCCGCGATAACCTGGCAGATGTCGTTCGCGCTCTCATACGAGCAAATGAACACAAAATCGTCGCCGCCGACATGCCCGACAAAATTATTGTTTGGCGAATACTTTTCGACGACACTGATCAGTGTTTTCGCGGTGTACTGAATCAACAGATCGCCGTTTGAGAATCCGTATTTGTCGTTAAACGCCTTAAAGTTGTTCAAGTCCGCATACCCCACAGCGAACGGTTTGCCTTCGGCCATGCGTTCAGTGATCGCTTTCATGATCGCGCGGTTGCCCGGCAAATGCGTGAGCGGGTTGGCATCAAGGTTTGCTTCAGCACGCTGAGCAACGAGCTGCGTTCGCAGCAACAAATCTTTTGCATCGATCGGCTTCACCAAATACTCGTCCATGATGACGTCCAAACTTCGCATCTTGTCGAGAAAGTCAATGCGGTTGGACAAAACAATCATTGGGATTTGTCGAAACATCACGTTTCTTTTCAGCTCGCGTGCAATATGAAACCCGTCCAAGTCGGGCAGGTTGATATCGAGAATAACCACATCCGGCGGCGTTTTAAAAATCGACGCAAACGCCGCTTGGGACGATGTCACAGGCGTCACCGAATAGCCAGCATCTGTGAGTGTTTCACCGATACTTTTGGTAAGAGCCGTATCGTCCTCAATTAATAAGATGGAGCCGGAATTTTTTTGGGGTGAGCCAGGCATAAATCCATTATACTTTGCTTTATGCGAATCAACGCGCTCGCCGGCATTCTCATCGCAAGCACTTTGACGCCGGCGTTTTCGCAAACTACTTCCAAGTCAACGCCTTTTGACCTCGATCCTATTGAATCCGATGTTGCCTACCACGAAGACCAAAACGACAACCCGCTGATACAAAACAGCATCAACAAAATTCGCGCGCAGTTTGAATCGGTGCGCTTATCCGAGCCTGATTTCAAACTCTCTGCTGGTTGGCCACTGCCCTACACGATTAGCGCCATCGAAAACTTTTTTAACAAACCGTTGGACATACCGACGACTGCGTCCGATTGGACCAACGCGCTTGAGGATTCTGAAACACCCACCGACCTGCTGACCGTGGCCATGTCGATCCTCGACGGTCCGAGACAACCGTTGCGATTTCCGGAGAGTCACACGCCGGTGGTGAAAAACGAAGGGATTCCAAATGGATTACGGGCGCCGATCGGTATTCTTCTCAACGCAATTGCGCGCGCGCAACCGTTACTGAACAAAGCCGTTGATTCGGTCCCAGCAAAGAACCGATCCGAGTTTTTGAAATTAAACGAATGGCCCAACGCAGACACCGGTGCCGTGGAGCAAGAAATTTCGGCGCGAAGAATTAAGCAACAATACGAAGGAATGAAAACGTTCTCGGAAAGCGACCTCTATAACGCCGCACAAATTATTTTTGAAGGCGTTGGCCGTGCCCAGGCGAAATTAAGCCTCGATGCGCCTTTTTCTCAGCAGTTTCGCTGGACCACACCGAACGGGGATGTTCTGATTCGCGGGACCGGCGACGATACGTACGACGCCGAAACATTGAAGAATGTGGTGCTTCTTATTGATCTTGGCGGACGAAACACTTACAAAGCACCGGTTGCGACCGCGCACGAGAAACAGATTCGCATCGTGATCGATTTCGGTTCTGAAATTTCTGTTCAAGGAGACACCGACTTGTTCGGAAACGCTGGCGCCGGAGTGTTCGGCATCGGCATTATGGTTTGTCCGAACGAAGACGGAGAAAAGGAATTTCATACAGGTTCGTTTTCGCAGGGATTGGGGCTGGCCGGTGTGGGTGCGTTGATCGTGAACGGGACGGCGCACTTTTCGGCACAGAAATTTGTGCAAGGCATGGGAATGTTCGGTGTCGGTATATTGGTGGACCGGGACGCGAAAGAGTCTTCGTATGTGGCCACTCGGAACGGCCAAGGATCGGCGTTCACGCGCGGCGTCGGAATATTTTTTCATGAAGGCGACGGAGGCGATATTAAAGGTGGGCTCGTTCAACCAGATCCGCGTGAGCCCTCCGGCTCGGTGAGCCTTTGCCAAGGCGTCGGCTTTGGTCCACGCGCGTACGCTGGTGGCGGCGTGGGACTGGCGGTCGTTAAAGGCGACAACAACGCCGTCAAAGGAAGTTACTTTTCGCAGGGCGTTGGTTACTGGCATGGCTTCGGTGTGTTCCGCGTGCGAGGCAACGGCAACACGTTGCAAGCACGGCGATACGACCTTGGTTCCGGTGTGCACAGCGCGTTCGGGCATTTGGATGTGCTTGGTAACAAGAACCGCGTTCTTAATTGGGGCGTTGGTCCCGCGTACGGCTGGGACCGGTCGATTGGCTCCGCGCTCATTTTTGGAAACGACAACGAGATGCAAACGGAATGGGGCTCTGGCACCGCATCCATTGGCAGCTTGTCATTTTCGGCCATTCGCGGCGAACGCAACAAATTGAAACTCTGCGACCACGGCACAAACAATTTCGTGAGAGATGAACCCGCGTACTCCATTCAATTAATCGAGGGCACCGACATTCAATTCCAATGCGAGGGAGCGCCGGTCTCTTCGCCACCGTCCGAGGAAGACGCGAACACGTGGAACCGTCGCCTTCGCTCACCGTGGGGCACGTATCAGTTTCAAGGCGTGACGTTCGTTGACAATCTGGGACTGAAGGCGCCCGAATGGCCGCCGCTGCCGCAAGAAGATGCCACGCAACGCGAAATGGTCGACCTGCAACAACATTTAAAGGATGCCTCTTCCAAATCGCCGATCGATGAAGTGAATGATCTTGTCGATGTGGCCGCCGCGTTCAGCTTGGACAAGGCGTCGCCACGCCAAGCGATGCGCGCGCTGATTATGTTGCCCCCCGAGAAAGCAGCGCTGCTCGCAAAAGTTTTGGATCCGGCCGCCGTCGATCAATTGATTCAGCTCGCTGTCGCCATTCCAAGCCACGGAGCGGTTACCGCCAACGCATTAATAGACGAAGCAACAACGGAAACAGCGCCGATGCGCCGAGCGACTTTAATCAATTTTTTGCGGAGCAGCCCTCCTTCTATCGCTTTCCCCGCCCTGACGAAGATGCTTCAAGAAAAAAACACCGAAGAGACCCGCGTGATGCTGATTCGAACGATGGCGGACTTGTTGAGCCGCGATACCGGCGGAGAACCGGGCGCGCGTGCACTATACGACGCCCTCGCCGAATCGCTTGAAAATGTAAAGAACAAATCCAAGAAACAAGCGGCGCTCAAGATTCTCCAGCAAATGCGGTTTAGCGATTCCGTTGGCGTAATGGCCGGGGCGACGGATCTGAACCAAGACAAACGAACGCAAATGCTCGCGATCGTTCCGGAAGATATCACTGGTGCGCTGCTCGAACCCGAAGCGAAAGAGTATTTACGAATCCTTTATGCTGATCGAGCCGATAGTTTGGCGCGCGTGAACAATGAACGAAAGGTACTGGAAGGGATGGAGTCTTCCGTTCGCGAACAACTGGTTGGTCTGCTGGAAAGCACGCGGCCGGCCACCGTTAACGCCGCCGTTATTGGGATTGGAAAACTCGCGAACGAAGACGACATAGCAAAGATCGAACCGTTGCTTAAGCACGCGAACACCCGCGTGCGTGAATCGGCGGCGGTCGCCCTCGGAAGAATGGCCCCGGCCAGTTTACCGGCACTCGCCCGCGCACAAAACGATGCGGATATTCGCACGCGCGCGCTTGCCATGGTAGCGGTAACCCAGTCCGTTTCGCCAAAAGCGGAAGAACTAATTACGGTGGGACTAAAAGACAACGATCCGCTTGTGCGCCTCACCGCCGTCTCCGCCGTCGCCAATCTTCCGCCGTGCTTGCAATCGCGCAGCAAAAAAATTGTTGCGACCGCGAAAAAACGAATTTCTTTCGAAAAAGACCCGAACGTTAACTTGGCGCTTCAGCTTTTAAAGTAAGACGCCACGGCGGGCGTGACCGCGTCCTCAAAGCCTTCAATTTTTGCGGCCTTTGCTCGCGCTGTTACAGAGGCCAACCTTGGTTTGACCGTCTTCTTTAGCCGTTCTATTTTGTCGAGGCCAATTCGCACGAGTCCCACCGCGCAACGCGCAGCCACGTTAATATCTTTATCGTTCAATCCGTTCGCGAGCGATTCAACGGCGCCTATTTTGGGCGGCGTCATTTCGGAAATAAACAGAGCGGCGCGGTAACGGATATCGGGCCTCGGCTGTTTCAAATCAAATCCGAGATCCACAAGCTCGCGGCGACGCGGATCAATTTTTTCGAGCAAATGCGCCAACCGAGGGCGCACGGCCTTGGAGTCCCGAAAATCGTCTTTTGTGCTTAACATATCTTTGGTCAAAACCGGCGTCATGGAACCGGTAAGCACGCCGCGCGCATGTAACGCTTCGGCGGCATACAATCGAAGCATCGGATCATTCGACGCCAGCGTTTTTTGCCAACCTGGCGTCGCTTTCTCTTTGAACCGTTCAATAATAAGAACGAGTTGATCTTGCAGTTCCCCGTGCGACGTCGGCAACATCTTGAAAAGCTCGGGAATCGCCGCGTCCCCAAATTCGCCAAGTGAAACCGCGGCCTCATCGCGAACCGACTTGTCCGGGTCGGACAACGCTTGAAGATTCAGCGCAAGCACTTCCGGCTGGGAAGCTCCCAGTTTCCGAAGGGCGAATAGCATGCAGCGCTTTGATCGAGAGTCACGCACGCCTTTTGATTCGGAGAGAAGGTCAGAAATTGTTTTTGCCCGTTCGCTGTCGCTTAGCTTCGGAATTTTTGCGAGTGCCATGTTCCGCTGGTTGTCATCGACCGAAATTAAACCGGGCGCCAAAGGAACATGTCGCATCCTCCAGTGATAAAAACCGGCCGCTGCTATGAGAGCAACCAACAATATTCGAACAACGATTCGTTTCGCCGACACGAACTACCTCCTCTTATCCAGCGCTCGATACAAGAACTCACTGAGATGCAGCACTTGAATTTTTGATCCGGCATCGCGCAAACCCGCCGCCACCTGGGTCAAGCACGACGCACTTGATGTGACGAGAATCTCACAGCCACTCGCAACAATGTTTTTCACTTTTGCTTTGAGCACCTGCTTCGACAATTCGGGATGAACAAAGCTGTAGGTGCCGGCGCCGCCGCAGCATTGATCGGAATCGGCTATTGGCACGAGCTTAAGTCGAGGGATCGCCGTGAGCAACTCGCGCGGCGGATTCACAATTTTCTGCCCGTATTGTGCTTTGCAAGGGTCGTGATACGCAACGCTACCACCGACCCACGGCGCCAGTTTCAAATGTTCCTTTAATCCACGCTGCAACAAAAATACGGAAAGCTCTCGAACTTTTTGTGAGAGACCGTGCGCACGCGCAATCCAATCCGCATCACTCTGAAAAAAAAGCGGCAAATCCTTTAGGTGAGCGCCGCAAGAAGAGTCATCGACGATTATTTGTTCGTAGTCTTGCGCTTCAAGATGCGCGATATTCTTTCGGCCGAGCGCCCGCACCTCGTCGTTCACACCGTAGCTCGCGGCCGGCAAGCCGCAACAAACAGCGTCGGGAATTTCAAAATCTATTCGCAGCTTCTCGAACAACCGAATCGTTGCAAGACCGATGCGCGGTCGCAAATACTGACTGCCGCAAACAGGCATATACGCGTAGGTAGTTTTCGTCGGCATGGAGCCCACAGTCTTTTTGCTCTTCTCTTGCGCGAGCACCTTCGCGTGGGACAGCTCTTTGCGAACACCTTCCTGATACGCCTTGGTCATTTTCTTTTCCAACAAGAAGGACATTGGGGCCTTCACGAGCAACGCGTCCGCAGCGGCCAGCGTAGGGAACATTTTTTGCACCACCGAAAAACTTCGGAGCAGCAATGAACCGCCGAAATTTTTCAGTACGAACGAAATTTTTAACAGCGCTTTAAAGCGTTTCGGATAAGGCAGAATTTTTTTTAGAAAAAAATCGAGCGATTTCGGCACCTGCATCGTTTGGTTCAAATAATTGCGCGTCTCCACCATCAGACGCGCGGTTGGAACTTCCGAGAAACAAACGGATGTGCATTCACCGCAAAGAAGACACGTGTCGACGCTTTCTTTCGCGAGCGCCGGATTAACAATCTTTTCTTCCATGAGCGCGCGCACGATCTGATTGCGTCCGCGCGGGCTCAGCGCCTCGCTACCGGTCGCGTTGTACGTGGGGCAATAGGATGTGCAAAAACCGCACCGGTTGCACGCGGCGACGACTTCTTCAAGTTTCTTTAACTGTTGCAATTTGTCGGAAGCCATTTACATCCAGAACTTCTCTTCAAGCGATCGAAAGGTTTGCTCAACACCCGCCTGTGGTACGTTTTGCGTTACCCCTTTCGGATGATCCGTGATTTCCTTCTCGGTCAGCGCGACCATTCTCGGCGACAAAATACCCTCCGGATCAAAAGCACGGCGAATTTTTTTATGTATATCGCGAAACACGAACGGGCGCAGTGTTTCCTCCGATTTCGCTTCCTTGGCATAGGGGAACAAACGAAACGTCACGTCGAGAATGATGCCGAGCGTTCCCCACGAACCGATGAGAAGTTTCGGAACATCGTACCCGGCCACGTTTTTCATCGTTTTCGCCCCAAGCGTTACAATTTCTCCGGTTGGCAACAAGACACGCATTCCAAGGATGAGTTCGCGCATGGCAGGCACCACGCTGGAGCGCGTGGCAACCACACCGCCGACCGTTCCTGTCGACTTGATCCAAAGATATCGATTTTCTTTTTCCACTTCCGCTATTACCTTCATGATGTCCGCACCGGCCTGCACCGTCAACGTCAAATTCGACTTATCGAAATCCACGATCTGATTGATAGCGGTCATCGAGAGCACGTAATTCTCGCTGACCGTGTATTTCGTGCGCATCCCTTGCACAGCGAACGCTACTTTACGGCTCGCGAAGCGTTTCACGGCTTCCACCAGTTCTTGTTCACTCTTTGGGTTGCTGTCGGCGACCGTTTGCACTCGCATCTCGCCGTTGCTCGTCTCGGCGGCGGGCGTTGCGGGCGAAGGCGCCGATTTCCCAATGAGCGGAATCAGCTTGTCGGGGTTGGCGAGATTTTCCGGATCAAAAACGTTCTTCAATTTCCGAAACAACGTCAATGTTTCGCGTGTGAAAAGCCACTTCATTGCTTCTCGTTTGTCGGAGCCGATGCCGTGTTCACCGGAAATTGTACCGCCCAAATCGACGCAGACCTTAAGCATTCGCTGCCCGGCTTCTTTTACGATTCGAGTTTGCCGCTCGTCTCTCTCATCAAAGACAATTTGCGGGTGAAGGTTCCCATCGCCGGCATGAAACAACAGCGCAACGCGCAAGCCGGCATCGGTGGCGATCTGTTTGATCTGCCGAAGCGCCTCGGGCAACTTCGTCCGCGGTACCGCCCCATCTTCCACAAGCACGTTCGGCGCGAGCCGGGCCATTGCTGGATACGCGCCACGGCGACCTTCCCACAATTTCGCGCGTTCGGCTTCGTCCTTTGCGAAACGGAACTCAATGCGATTGTTCTTTTTGCAAAGCGTTTCAATACGCTGTACTTGCGCGTCAAGTTCGTCCGCGGTGGTGCCATCCACTTCAATCAGCAAAACCGCTTCGGCATCGGTCGGATAACCGGCGTGCGCGAACGCTTCGACCGCGGCAACCGTGGTCTTGTCCATCGCTTCGAGCGTGGCCGGCAACAAACCGTCGGCAATAATGTCGGTCACCGATTGAATTGCTTGTTCGATAGATGGAAAGCTCACGAGCATTGTCCGAATCGCCGCGGGTTTCTGCAGAAGTTTCAGACGAATCTTGGTGGCGATCCCGAGCGTTCCTTCGGAGCCGACGAGGAATCCGAGCACATCAAATCCTGGATCTTCAACACGCAGGTGCATCTGCTGGCCATCGGGGAAAACCCAATCCATTCCGAGCACGTAGTTCGACGTAACACCATATTTCAAACAATGCGGACCGCCGGCGTTTGTCGCAATGTTTCCACCGATCGTGCACGCCTTTTGACTCCCCGGATCGGGCGGATAGAAAAGTCCGTCCGGCGCAACAACCTGCTGCAATTTCAAATTCACAACGCCAGGCTCAACAACAACTTCCTTTTTTTCTTTGTCGAGTTTCCCAACGCGAGTAAGCCGCGACAAGCCAATCACCACCGCGCCGTGCAACGGAACAGGGCCGCCGCACAAACTTGTGGCGGCGCCGCGCGCCACGAACGGTTTTTTGTTTTGGTGCAAGAGCCGCATGACAAGCGACACGTGATCGGGCGTTTCAGGCAAAACAACAACGGGCGGCATGCTCCGGTCGAGCGCGGAGTCGAACGAATACAAATACAGATCGCTAAGCTCAGTCAAAACAGATTTTTCGCCAACAATCTTTTTTAGTTTTGCGATGAGTTCGGGTGGAAAGGACGGTTTTTCTAACGCCATGTTGATTTCAGAATTATAACTGGAAACACGCGGCATTTTCAGGGCCACGGGTTGAAAAAAAAGCCCCGGCGAGGAACACGTCCTCGCCGGGGCAATGTTCAGATTATTTGTTCGAGTATTTCGTGGTACCTTCGATAACCGCTTGCGCGGCGGCCAAACGCGCCACTGGAATCCGGAACGGGCTCGCCGACACGTAACTGAAGCCGGAACGGTGGCAGAACTTCACCGATTCGGCGTCTCCACCGTGCTCGCCACAAATTCCCACTTTCAAGTCTTTGCGGACACTGCGACCGTCTTTGATCGCGATGTTGATAAGTTTTCCCACGCCCGTTTGATCCAACGTTTGGAACGGATCATCGGCGAGAATTTTCTTATCAAGATAGACTTTCGTGAATTTGCCCGCATCGTCACGCGAGAAACCGAGCGTCATCTGTGTGAGGTCGTTGGTTCCGAAGCTAAAGAATTCCGCTTCCGTCGCGATCTCGTTCGCAGTGAGCGCCGCACGCGGAACTTCAATCATCGTTCCAAGCAAGTACTTCACGGCAACGCCTGTTGCCTTCTTCACTTCTTCGGCAACGGTTCGAACAATCGCTGTTTGATCTTTTAATTCTTTCACGTTTCCGACGAGCGGAATCATAATTTCCGGAACAACGTTGATTCCTTCCTTCTTGAGTTCGGCGGCGGCCAAAAGAATGGCGCGGGCCTGCATCTCGGTGATTTCCGGATACGTGATACCGAGGCGGCAACCGCGGTGACCCAGCATCGGGTTGAACTCGTGCAGCTCGTGCGTTTTCTGCATGATCTTGTCGGCGGGAATTCCGATCTTCTCGGAAAGTTCTTGCGCCGCTTCGTTTGTCTTCGGCAAAAACTCGTGCAACGGCGGGTCCAGCGTGCGGATCGTTACGCCATAGCCTTTCATTTCTTTTAGCAACCCTTTGAAGTCTTCTTTTTGGAACGGCAACAACTTTTCGAGCGCTGCACGACGATCGTGCTCGTTATCGGCAAGAATCATCTGTTGCATGTACGGCAACCGTTCCGGCGCAAAGAACATGTGCTCCGTGCGGCACAGACCAATCCCTTCGGCGCCCAGCGCTTTCGCCATCACGGCATCGCGCGGGATGTCCGCGTTCGCGCGCACACCAATTTTGCGGTAGCTGTCGGCCCACTGCATCACTTGGCTGAAATAACCGTAGAGCGGGGCTTCTTTTTTATCCAACTCACCGCGCAACACGCGCACCACTTCCGACGGCAACGTCGGTACCTGGCCCGTGATGACTTCGCCGGTGAAACCGTCCACAGAAAGGAAATCGCCCTCTTTAAGACTTGTTCCGTTCACGCGCAACGTTCCCGCTTCTTCGTCGATCTTGAGAACGCCGCATCCAACGATACAAGGTTTTCCCATCCCGCGCGCCACAACAGCAGCGTGGCTGGTACGGCCACCGATCGCGGTCAGAATACCCTGAGCAACGACCATTCCCTCGATGTCATCCGGATTTGTTTCGGGGCGAACCAATACGACTGGCCCTTTCTGCGACATTTCCACCGCGCGTTCGGACGTGAACGCAATGCGACCCGTTGCGGCGCCAGGTCCGGCATCAATACCTTTGGCAAGCAAGCGTCCACCTTTGATGGCTCCGCCTTTCTCGCGCGTATCGAACACGGGCGCGAGAAGTTGCGCAATTTGATCCGGCTCGATGCGCATAAGCGCTTCTTCTTTTGAAATGAGTCCTTCTTTCACCATGTCAACGGCAACGCGAACCGCGGCGATACCGGTACGCTTACCGTTTCGGGTTTGAAGCATGAACAGTTTTTTGCGCTCGATCGTGAATTCAAAATCCTGCATGTCGCGATACGCTTTTTCCAATTTGGCGGTGATCTGACGAAGCTCTTTGTACGCTTCTGGCAAATCTTTTTCGAGTTCAAGAATGGGTTTCGGTGTACGAATTCCGGCCACGACGTCTTCGCCCTGCGCGTTCGTGAGGTATTCGCCGAAGAACACTTTTTCGCCAGAGGATGGATTGCGCGTGAAGCCCACTCCGGTTCCCGAGTCGTTGCCCATGTTGCCGAACACCATCGCTTGCACGTTCACAGCGGTTCCGATGTCGTCCGAGATTTTGTTCAACCGGCGATACGTGATGGCACGCGGATTGTTCCAGCTTCGGAACACGGCGTTGCGAGCGGCCGCGAGTTGTTCGTACGGATCCTGCGGAAATTCTTCACCAGTTTCACGCTTAATGAGGGCTTTTTCGAGCTCCACCACTTCTTTCAAGTCGTTCACGTTCAATTCGGTGTCCAGATTGACGCCTTTTTTATGCTTGACCGATTCGAGTTCTTTTTCGAATTTTCCTTTTTCGATTTCGAGAACCACGTTGCCGAACATCGAGAGAAAGCGACGATACGCATCCCAAGCGAAACGTTCGTTTCCTGTGCGCGTTGCCATTCCCTCCACGGCCTTGTCATTCAACCCGAGATTCAAAATCGTGTCCATCATACCGGGCATCGAAAATTTCGCGCCGGAGCGAACCGAGACGAGCAACGGATCGGTCGTTGAACCGAATTGTTTGCCGAGATTTTTCTCGAGTTTTTTAATGCCATCTTTGTACTGCGCTTCAAATTCTTTCGGGAGTTTCTTGCCGTTCGCGTAATAATAGCGGCAAACGTCGGTTGTGATCGTAAAGCCCGGAGGAACAGGCACGCCGGCCTTGGACATTTCTGCAAGACCCGCTCCTTTACCGCCCAACAAATCTTTTAATTTTCCACTGCCGTCGGCCTTGCCGCCACCGAATGAGTACACATACTTCTGTTGCTTTGCCATAAGTCATTTATCTCCTTAAAATTCGTCGCCCTGGAATGCCCAAATCCAGGACCCATCTTATCCTCATGGAAAATGGGTCCTGGATAAAGACTTTCCAGGACGACGCTAAGCTGAAAGCTTCTGTTCTTACTTCTTTGGTTGTTCCGGCGTTTTGTCTCCGGCTTTTTGATCTTCTTTCGCTTTTTCAGCGAGCCCTTGAAGATCTTTTTCCAAATTGTCGCTGGTGGCGCCGAGGTCATCGGTCGCTCCACCAAAGTCTGTGGTTCCGTAATCGTTGAAGCCGCCCGGTCCGTTGGCTGCCAATTCGCGCTGCGCGGCCATGCGGGCCACGAAACCCAGCAGCAACAACAAACCAAAGAAAACGATACAGGTCACCCATGTGCGAACGGGCGCTGTGTCACAGACAATAATGATTCCTTTGATCATAACGATTGTCATCCAGATTGTGAGCGCAATGGCGAGATAGGTGCCGACTTTCGGGATCGGCGAAAGCAACGAAGAAACCGGCGAAAAAGCCGAGAGCAACGCCATCAATCGATACACGACCTTAAATTGTGACCAGCTTCCTCGCAAAAGACCGTACAACAAGAAGCTCCACACAATCGCGGTTCCAATAAAACTGCCCAACAGTGATGCAACGGGCATGACGAGAACAGCCAACCAAATCGTTGCCTTTGAGGCGCCTGGCACTGCCGCACTCGGGATCAGCGATCCAAGAATCGACGTAATTAAACCGCTCACGAGTCCCATCACGATTACAAATAATATCGATGGTGCAATCCCAGCCTCTTCTCCATCTTCTTTCACGCGACTCATCGCATCCCACGGATGCAGCCACACGGCCATAAACTGACTGATAAGACTGTTCATATTATTCTCCCCAGAGAACTAATTTTTCTTTTCGAGAAACGTGTGAATTCCACATTCCTTTTTTTCGAGTCCCGCCCATCGGCCACTTCGTTCCCCGCCATCAAGCGGTGGCAATGTCGTGCAGGGTTCGCAACCAATGCTGGTATAACCTTTTTCCCACAGAGGATGGAACGGCAAGTCATTTTCCTTCATGTACGAATAAATTTGTTTACCGGTCCAATTGGCAAGCGGATGCACTTTTACCAAACCGGAACGGTATTCCTCAACAATATCGATATTCTTCCGGGTAGAGCCTTGCTGGCGGCGCAGCCCCGCGATCCAACAGTCGAGCCCTTCCAGAGAGCGCTGCATGCAAGCCACTTTGCTGTCGTCGCAGCAAATTCCGGAATCGTCTTTCCGGGAATTGAGATTTTTCCTCGTAACGTCGATTTCGTCGGGAGTCGCACGGAAGGTTTTGATATTCAAATTGAATCGCCTCTTCAGCGTTTCCACGAACTCCAACGTCTGTTTGAATAGAAATCCGGTGTCGATAAAAAGAATCGGGATCTTCGGATCAATCTGAACCGCCATGTGGAGGAGCGCTGCGCTCTGTCCCCCAAACGACGAGGACAACCCAACCTTCGGCGAATAGGTTTTAATTGCCCACCGCAAGATTTCTTGCGGTGAGGCGGTCTCAAATTTTTCGTTCCGTTGTTTTATATCCATGACTATCACCGTCAGCGATCAGCTTTCCGTACGGACTTTCTTACTTCGTTTCTTTTAACAAGCAGCGGTTCCAGGAGTTCGTCTGGAACGTTTAAGTGACCGGTGCCGGTTCCAATTTTTATATGGGGCTTGTTCTCGCCATGAAAATCCGATCCGCCGGTGCGGACGAACCCGTATTTCTCAGACAATCGCTCGAAAAACGCGGTCTGCTCCAACGAGTAACTCGGATAAATCGCTTCGATGCCATCCAAACCCCACGAACGCCATTCTTTGAGCGACGCCTCGAGCACGTCGGGGGCGCGCTTGAGAAGCCCTGGGTGTGCGACGGAGGTTACAGCACCCGCCTCGTGCAACAAATCAATTCCTTCGCGCAGCGGCAATTCGTCTTTTGGAAAGTACGCCGAGCCATTCAAGCTCAAGTAACGATCAAAGGCTTCTTGCATGCTTTTCACGATTCCTTTTTCCATAAGGAGCCGTGCGATATGGGGCCGGCCGACCGTCGCCTTGCCCGCAATTCGCAGCACATCCTGCTCTTCGACCTGCACACCAAGGTCTTGAAGCCGTTTGACAATTTTTTGGTTCCGCGCCGTTCGACCGGCGCGAAGGTAATCCAGCCGTGCTTCCAGTTTGTCGAGTGGCCCATCGAGGAAATATCCGAGCAGATGAATTGTCTGATCGTTCTCGCGGGTACTGAGTTCGATACCGGGAATGGCCATTGCATCGTTCGTCTTGGCCCACGCCGCAATCTCATCGCGCCGAACAACCGTGTCATGATCCGTGATCGCGAAAGCTGCAAGCCCCATGTCGAGACACGTGTCCAAAACGCGTTTCCAATCCCACGTACCGTCGGAGTCTGTTGTGTGCAATTGCAGGTCTATCATGTGGGAGCCGACACGCCGGAGCGCGGGATCAATCCTTTTATCTCAAGGTAGGACATGATTTTTTGAAAACTTTGGTCGACGGATTCTTTTTCGGAATTAACCGTGATTTCGGGATTAACCGGCGGCTCGTAAGGATCCGAAACGCCCGTGAAATTCGTGATCTCTCCGGCCAACGCTTTTTTATACAACCCTTTCACATCGCGCTCCGCCAATTTTTCGAGAGAGCATTCCACATATATCTCAATGAAATTTCCGATAAGATCACGATTAAATTCGCGGACCGCGCGGTAGGGCGATATCGCGGCAGAGATGCACCACACACCGTTCCTTGTCAATAAATGGCAAACCCATCCAATGCGCTTGATGTTGATGTCACGATCTTCTTTCGAAAACGTGAGGCCTTTGCTCAGGTTCGTTCGAACTTCGTCTCCGTCCAAAAGCTCGACTTTGATTCCGCGCCTTTTTAATTCCGCGGCGACCCGGGTTGACAACGTCGATTTGCCCGAACCTGACAGGCCCGTGAACCAAAGCGTAAAGGCATCCGACATTTCTTGCTTATCTCCTTATTATTACACTGGGGGTTAGGGGTAGGAAAGCGGCCGGAGTATAGAATATTAAGGTCTTTCTTTGAGTTCGACCTGTACGCGGTTAAAAGCACTTCGCGCCATGGCGTTTCCAGAATCGTATTGAACGGCCTGCTCCCAAATGCGGGCCGCCGCTTTCAAATTGCCTTGTGAATAGAGCAACAAGCCTTTGCTGTACAGATTGCGGCTCTCTTCAACATTGCGCTCCACCTCATAAACGGGACGTTCGCTTTTTATGACGGTCTGCGTTGAAGCCTGGTTTTCTAGAGCCGTAATGGATTTCGCAATATAATCGCTCGCTTCTTGGTTTTGTGGGTCCAATTCTTTCACGCGCTGAAATCCTTTTATGGCATCCAAGAATTCGTTGCTCTCGAATTTCCCTTTTGCGATTTTCATTTCGCGCTCAATCGGCTCGTTGATACGTTTGTGAGCATCTTCCCGATATGCCAACGCTTCAATGTTATCGGCCTTGATGCTGAGAATTTTCTCGCACGATTTGATCGTTCCTTGCCAATCGCCTTTCTCGTACAGCTCTTTCACACGCTTGAGCTCGGTTGCGATCAACTCGCGCGCACCCTCTTCCGTCATTTGCGCGCGTGCCTTTTCCAAGTGTTTTGACAGCATCCCGTTGTTCGGATTCAGTGCGAGCGCCTCGCTCAACGACTGCACACTCCTCTCGTATTCATGCTGAAAATAAAACACGTACCCCTGGGCCGAATAAAGATCTTCTGCTCTTGGATAGCCTTGTCGGCGAATAATCACCTGGGTGTCCGAAAGCAATTTTTCGAGCGAAGCGTCCATTGATGCGTCCGGCATTTCCATGCGCGAACGAAGTTCATCGAGATAGGCTTGGCCCTTCTTTTGCCAACGCGCGCTCGCCAACTGTTCAGAAATCGGCGCACCGAAGCGAATGCGGAAACCAACGCGATGGGATCCGCCCAGATCTTTAATTCCCGCGGCAGCATCGTTGTACCCGAACGCGTAGTCGATTCCCCAGTCTTTAAAGTTGAATCCAACACCGGTGGTCAAATCCGTTTCGCTGATGCCCGCGCGCACAACCAACAATTGGTTTACGGTCCATTCGCCGCCCAGGCGCAGCTTGATCGAACGACCCACTGTTTTATCGAGGTCGGTCGCAATCATGATTTTTCGAAATGCCTGCCATCGTGTTCCAAGGCGCATGTCAAAGGGATACTGGTCGTTTTCGTTGCGAAGCTTAAGGCGCGGCGCCCAAATGTTGCGCAAGACAAATCCCATATTTAACGTCGGCGAAATTCGCATGTGCGCACCGCCGTCAAATCCAAAACCGGTGGCCGACAGCGAGTCGACCTGCTCCTTAATGACTTTTAAACTGGACCCCAGAGATAACCGCTCGCTTAGTTCAAAACCGTGGGATAGCACGACACCGAGTTCCGATGTACCGAATTCGCCCCCCTGCCGCTGATTGGCGTCCCGCTTCTCAAAACCGCCGGAACGCAAACTTACGACGCCGACGCCAAACGTGCCCAAGCCGACCGACGGCTGTGCGTAATTCATAACACCAAACTTTGTGTCTTCAAACAGAGAAGAATAGCTTGTGACAAAATCTTTGCGATTAATCTGAGTCAGCCCGGCCGGATTTGTGAGCACCGCACTTGCATCGTCGGCCACGCCAACATCCGCGCCAGCCATGGCGAGCGATCGCGCACTGTTCGCTGCGTCGAAAAACGCACCGGCTTGCCCGCCGTCTTCTTGCGCAAATCCAAAATCCGGAGCAGCAAGCACGGTGCTTGAAATCAGCGATGAGAGAAGGCCGAATAGTAACAGTCGCGGCGTCTTCATTTGGCCACCGCCAACTTGCGGCGTGCGCGTGTCGCTTTCCCCGAGCTATCTTTGACGGTAAATTGCGCAACATACCCACCGTTCGCAACCTCATCACCCTTGCCGTTACGACCGTCCCAATGAATCGTGTTTTGACCATAGAAACCAGTCCGGTCCATCCGAATCACGAGGTTTCCAAAAAGGTCGTAAATCACAATTTCTACATCGGCCGTCTGATTAAGAAGGAAATTGAAATCGGTTCCTCCATCCGCGGGGGCGAACGGATTTGGATAGTTGTAGAGATCGGTAATGCCGTCGCCAGGAACCGGCGCCGACGTAATTCGGTAATAACCGAACTTTGTGACCGGCACAGAAAGAGCGCGGTTGGTAGGGGAGCCACTTGAACCGGTGGGAGAGCCACCGGTGCTCCCGATCGCTTTCCACGTACCGCTCACATATTGCTCGGCGCGGTCCACAAAGCTTTGCTCCGCGGGCGGTATTTGAGCGGTCAAGCGAGAAAAATCCAATCGACCGGCAATACCGAGAACGTCGATCGGCGCTCCAGCGTCGTCCCACGCGAGAAGATTGAAAGGACCATACGCGGTTAATAACCCATCGTCTGCGGCCGTCGGCGGTGCTTGTCCCGCCTCGAGCATTACCACTTTCACAAACGCGTTTTTCGCGAGCGCGCCGGGCGGGATTGTGATCGTCAAGAAGTTGTCAGGCAAATATTTAACCTGACCACCCAAGTTCTTATCGATACCGCTGATAAAGTTCAGCGTTTCACGAATGAGCTTGCCGTTTGTATCAATCGCACCGAGCACGCATTGCATTTCCGCGTTGTAAGGAACGGTGCCACCAAAGCGCAATTTGTTGCCCGTGAGACTTACCGTGCCAAGAACGCGCGTCTTTTGACCGTCTTTCGTTGCGTAGACTTTCAGCGCATCATCGTTTAGGAGCGTGAGGTCGAGAAAAGCGTTTGTGATCGTCGCCGTGATTTGAGTTTCGGCCGGACCAACATCAAACGAACCTTGGGACGGAGTCCAAGCCACCGAAGCCGAAGAAATGGGTGGGTTGTCATTATCAACAATGAAGGGAACAATCGCTTGCGAGGAATTACCGGCCTTATCAAAGGCGACCACAAGCAACTGATGGTTCCCCTTGGCATAAGCTGTGGTGTCAAAAAGATAAGAATAAAGTTTATTCTGGACATCCGTGTTGCCCGGAAACAAAGCAACGGTTTCCGAATCGATGCTGAACTTCACAGAAGATAGCGGCAGATTCGAATTATCCGATGCGTTCGCAATTAAATTTTGTGTGAAGAACAAATTCTTGCCAGCAGTGGGGTTTGTAACCGTGAGGGTCGGAGCCGTGTTATCAATGTTTATCTGAATCGTTTTAAACACAGTCCCGCTTGCGTTCGTGGCCAGCGCCTTAATGCGATGGAAACCATCGGCATAGTTTTGTGGTGTTACAAGCATGTACGAATAGGCATCGGAGCCTACCGCGTTGGCTTGAAGGAAAGGACCATCGTCCACAGTGAAGCCGGCCAGCGCGGCCGCCCCCTCGACCTTCATCAGCAACGTGACGATGCCAGAAACGGCGTCTCCGTCACCGGGAGAAATAAAACTGACCTCGGGCAAAGGAGCGTTGGGCGACGATTGCACGGTTACCGTTCGCGTGAGCGAACTTGAATGCCCGGCTTGATCGATCGCGATGAATGTCAGAGCGTGGGTGCCAACAGAGGTTTGCGTGGTATCCCATAAGAAATGGATGGAGCACACCGTCGAGCCGGTGGCATTGGTGGCCGCGAGCAAAGTGGTGCCATCAAAAAGTTCAAGAGTCGCGAGCGACGTGTCCTGCGCGTTTCCTTGTATATGAACCGTGCCGGACATATTTTCGTTTGGCGCCGGAGCCACAAAGTCAACGGTCGGAGCGGTGTTGTCTACGACCAATGAAATCGAATCTGAATATTCCTCAGTGTCGCGACGTAAGGCGGCACCAATGACGGCGGGCCCTTCGTCTCCAATGGAAATTGTTTTTGAAAACACACCATAACCATTCATTAAAACGGCCTGAGCAACCGGATTTCCATTGACCGAAAATGATCCGACGCCGCCGCTAACCGGGCTGACACCTTTCAACTGCAACGACGCACCATCGACGAAGGCGTTGTTCTGCGGAGCAATAATTTTTACTCCGTTAACTCCGGGCAGCTGAGGGCCATTCCCGTTAACGAGAAGGAATCGTCTCTTGGATTTGCCCACATTGCCGAGCGTGTCAGCAATTTGCACTTCCAACGTGTGAATACCGTTTACCGTAACCGGCGGGAATGTGTAAAAAGAGCCAAACCGCGTGAAGCGTTGCTCCACTTCGTCTATAAAAATTCTTGGGGCCAATAAGCCATTCGCTTCCTGCGCATTAAAGGCCACGCTGTTGAGGGAACCAACAATCGTTGGAACACTGTTATCCATCGACGTGATCGTAACGACCGGCGGGGAATTATCGAATGTGAGATCCAAATTAATGGATTTCTTATTTCCGAGAAGATCCGCCGCCTCAAACGAAACTCTGTGCAAACCATCCGCATAAGCGGCGGTGTTCAGTATTGTGCCCGCGAGGGTGTTGCCATCCACGTTTATGACCGCGGCTCCAACGCCGATGCCTTGACCATCGTCAACGGTGGTCACGAGGTCTTCCATTCCGTGCACCAACTGTTTGTTATTCCGCGAAAGTGGCGCGGGCGAAACGTTAAAAGTAGCGGACGGGGCCGTGTTATCGACGCGAACGACGGTTTGAATTTGACGAACGTTACCGGCCCGGTCCGAGCAAGCAGAGACAACCGGATAAGAGCCGTCCGTCAAGACGCGCGTGTCATAAGACGGGTATTGCCAATTGGGGCTGACCAAAGGAAGATAAGGCAGCAATATTCCTGTGTTCGCGGGGTTCAGCAGACTCACGCCGCGGACACCCACACCCGCGTCGGCCGAACGAATTTGCAGAGATATCTGACCATTCACCCATGTCCGATCGGTCGGCGTTGGCGGAAAAATATATTCGCATGTGGGCGGCGTCCGATCGACGAGTGAAAGCGTTGAGAAAAAACCGGCCTGCCGCAACACGTTCGAAGCTGTGACGGTCACCACATGCCCCCCTTCGGGCACCGTCGCCGGAATCGGGCCAAACGTGTACGTTCCATAGCCATTGCCGGCAACAACGTCGGCTTCATAGGAGGCCTGCGGCAGATCGATATCCATGTCCAATTTGGCACTGATTTGGGCCACGGACGGCGCGTGGGGGTCAGAAGGAACCAAACGAAAACGAACAAACGAATCCGTGGGAAGGAGATCGGGCGCGGCTTCGTCACGAAAATTGGAACCAGGAAATGGACCCGGCTCATCGACCGGTACGTCGATGCCAGTTAGATCGAACCCAATTCCGATCAAATGGACCTCGGTAAGTGTAAATTGCGAGCGGACATCCGGTCCTGCTGAACAGATTTTGCCAGCGCCCAGTAACATCGTCAGAAAAAGCGCGCGCTTTTTCATGTTAGTGCACCCGTCCAGATGAAATTACGAGGGGCGTGCGTGACGCTCCTGACAATGGTGGCACCGACATAGCGCGGGCGTTGTGCGCCGCGGACGCCGTTGCGACATTCTGTTTTTCGAGCGGAGCGAAAGGCAATTCAAAAATAAATGTCGAGCCTTTGTTCACTTCGCTTTCCACCCAAATCCGTCCGTGTTGCGCCTTTATCGAATTAAGGACAATGTTGAGACCAAGACCCGAACCCGGAACCGGTTTCTCGACGCGGTCGCGTGTATCTTTTAAACACTCAAATTTTTCGAAGACCATTCCGAGTTTATCCGCAGGAATTCCAACGCCGGTGTCTTGGACGCCGATCGTCGCTTTGCCATTTTGCTCTTTTACCCACAAAACGATGCCACCCTTGTTCGTAAATTTGATGGCGTTGTGAACGAGGTTGGAAATGACCTGGCGAATTCTCTCCGGGTCCGCCATGACGAGCGGGAATTGGGGTGGCACAATGGCTTGAATGTTAAGGCTCTTTTCCATGGCGCGCGGCTCAAAGAAATCGGCCATCTCGGTGACAAGCGCTCCGATGTTCACCGGCTGAATATCGAAGGTCATTTTGCCCGCTTCCAAACGCGTGAGATCGAGAATGTTGTCGACCAACCGGTTTAAGCGCTCCGATCCAAATATTAAACGGTCAACAGATCGGCGCATTTTGGCGTCTTTGCTCACCATCGGCATCTCCGACATAAGCTCCACGGTGGCAATGATGCTCGTGAGCGGGGAGCGCAACTCATGCGTCACATGGGACATAAAGTCGTCTTTGAGTTGGTCGAGCTTGATCAGCTCTTCTGACATCTTGTTGAACGTGCGCGTTAACTTTCCAAGTTCATCGTCGCGGCTGACCGGAATCTTTACCCCTTTTTTTCCTTTTGCGATTGCGGTGGCTCCCTCCATGAGATCTTTGATCGGGCGAGACAACGCAGCACTGAAGAAGTGCGCCAACACAAGACCAAACAGAATGGCAATCAGCCCAACGATCGCAAAACGTTTGATTGACTTCTGGATGGTCTGACGAAAGATCTTTGCGAGCACGTCCGTGGAATAACCGAGTCGAACATAACCGATTCGACTGATCGGCTTTGAGAGTTCAATTACACGCTGTCCCCCGATAGTGATGATCCGACGCGTCACTTTTCCTGAATTCCGAATTTCGTTGATTGTCGCATCGGTATCATCAACATAAACGATGCGATCCGAATTGTTTGCCCAAACCCACGGGCTTCCGGCGGATGATTTTGGATAGACGAAACCGGCATAAACCATCTTCGGAGCAGAAACGGTGACCAAATTTTTTGCGTATTTGAAAAGTGCGGGTTCATCGAACACGATCATCGTGTCTTCACAGACACGGCCAAATTTATCCAGGTCCTCAAGTTGCTGCTGCTCGGTTTCGGCGGTCAGTCGGTTTTTCTCAGAAATAATAAGCGAGCTCATCATGCCAACAACAACGGTCATGATCAGACTCGAACTGGCCAATTTGAATTTCGTTCGCAGGTTCATTTTGTCTCCACTCAAACGTGCTCTCTCCTCGATTAAGATCGCTTTAAAATGGCCTTAAGAATCGATTAAGGTCTGCGATCAATGGAGGGATTCAATAGGAAGTTATGCATCAGTCTTGCCGTCGACGAAAAATGCCATACTTCGCCGCATGAAATTTACTTTGGAACATCTTGGAACCGTGGCCGGAATCGTGATGCCGTTTTGGAACATTCCTCTAATCTGGCGGATAATTCAACGCAAAACAGCAGAGGACATAAGTCTGGCGTGGCTCTTCGGTGTGTGGGGTTGCATTGTGTTGATGCTGCCGGCCGCTCTGGTTTCAAGTGAAGTCGCGTTCAAGTCGTATGCGGTTACAAACGCCGTGTTTTTCTCGGCGGTCGTCGCAGTGGTTTTGATGTACAGGAAAAAAAGGTAAATAGGATTTCGACTCAAAAACAGGCAAGGAGCTCTTATGATCGTCCCCACAATTCTCGAACGTTGGAATCAAGGCGCTGCGGTTACATACGACATCTACTCGCGACTTTTGAAGGATCGGATTTTGTTTGTTGGTGGTTTTGGCGGGCAGGTCGATACCGATTCGGCCAACATGATCATCGCGCAATTGCTTTACCTTGAATCGGAAGATCCGGAAAAAGAGATTAACCTTTACATCAACTCCCCGGGCGGCATGGTAACCGCCGGGCTCGCGATTTACGACACGATGCAGTACATCAAGTCCCCCATCACCACCATCTGCATGGGAATGGCCATGTCGTTTGGCGCGGTGCTGCTTGCGGCCGGCACAAAAGGACGCCGCTTCTGCTTGCCGAACTCGCGCATCATGATTCATCAGCCACTCATTTACGGCGAAGGAATTTCCGGCCAAGTGACCGACATCGAAATTGAAGCCAAAGAAATGACCGAGACGAAGGAACGTTTGAACGAGATCATCGCGCGGCACTGCAATCAACCGCTCAGCAAGGTGGCGGCGGACAGTGAGCGCAACTACTACATGTCAGCGGAAGAAGCGAAAGCCTACGGGTTGGTCGACGAGATCATCCAGTTTAAGAAGCAGCTTCAGAAGACTTAACCGGGAACTGGCCTTTCATGGCCCGGTAACAGATATCGATCACTTCTTGCGGGAATTGCCGCTCGGGTGACATCACCCAATGCAGATATTCTGGGTTGCTTTTCGCAATCGCACGCAACGTCTGTGATTTAAATTTTCCGAAATTGAACACGGCTTCGCCGTCCCGCCAAAAGAATTTCCCCTCCGCGTCCACAAACCGGTCTTGATTACCGCGACAAAACTTGTGGAGACCTTCAAGATGCTGCGGCAAATCCGCATACCGCTTTAACTGCGAAATAAAGATTTCATATGTGGCATCGGTATCGGCTTGAGCCGAATGCGCGCCCTGCAAATCTTTTTCACAATAGAACTTGTAAGCCGCAGACAAATCGCGCTTTTCCTTCTGGTGAAAGATCACCTGCGAATCAACAATCATTCGCTGATCGAGTTTGAAATCGAGCCCGGCCCGTTTAAATTCTTCAACCATGACCTTCACATCGAACCGTGAAATATTGTAGCCGCCCAAGTCGCAACCCTCAAAAAAATCGGCAATCTTCGTCGCGACCTGAAGAAAGGTCGGTTCGTTTGCAATGGCTTCGTTCGTGATTCCGGTCAAGGCTGAAATTTCAGCAGAGATCCTCATTTGGGGATTAATGCGCTGTGTCAAAATTTCGCGCGTACCGTCCGGATAAACTTTCACCGCACCAATTTCCACGATGCGGTCGTATTTATAATCCAGACCGGTGGTTTCCAAGTCGAAGAAAATGATGGGGCGCGTAATTGGAAAGGGCAACGTCATCGTGATTTCAACCATTCCTTAAGGCCAGTAACCGTGCTTCGAAATGCGAGGTCTTTCCAAGGCAGATCCGACGGTCGATACAAGCGGACTTCCTGCGATTCTTCGCCGGGGCGCGGCTTTTCACCGCGTTTCAAGCGCCCGACAAAGACCGACGTAATCACACCGGAATCGGCGTACGAATAAATATTTAACAGCCGTTCGACTTTCACGCGCGCGCAAATTTCCTCGTATGTTTCGCGAATCGCCGCATCAGCGACCGTTTCTCCGAGCTCCTGATAACCGGCCGGATACGTCCACTTTCCGAAACCTGGCTCAATGTTTCTTTTCAAAAGCGCCACCCGACCATCCGATGCAACCGGAATCATGCCGGCGACCGATTTGGGATTTGTGTACGTGATGTGCAGACACTTCTTGCAGACAAGTCGATTTTTCTTGTCCGCCGGCACGTACAACCATGCAAGAGCTCCTCCACAAATAAAACAAAATCGAATCCGCGTGTGATCCGCGGTCCACCAAAAAGCGCGTTTTTCTTTCACGAAATCTGTTTCTCCTCCGGCACCAACTCTATTTTTGGAATCCGATCGCTTTTAATTTGCACGGGAAACGTCTCTTTATCAGCATGGTAACGACCGGGCAAATCTTTTTGTTCGTACGGCAAAATATCTTTTACACAAGCAGCCATATCGTCCAAAAGCTTTTTAACGGGCAATCCCCAATATTTTTCTCCATACGGCTTCAGCAGTTCCACTCCGGCGACGTATAGCAATTTTGTGCCCTTGAGATTGTGCGCTTCGAAGTGGTGCAAGGCGGTCGCAAATTGAATCAGGCCCTGCACAAAATGATTGGCTTCACCGTGCTCTTCGTGCCATAGGTCTTCCCAAATCTCGTGCGCGTCGTAATATTCCCGCTTATTGAAATGCTGGATGCCCTTCAGATACCGTTCGTCATAACGCATGGCGTTTATTTTACAGATCCGGATTCGGACAGTCTTTTCGAATCGGACAGATCGCGCACTGTGGATTGCGGGCCTTGCAAATTTTTCGCCCATGATGAATCAGCGCATGCGAAAACCATATCCAATCTTTTTGCGGAATCGCGCGCACGAGATCTTTTTCGATTTTTTCGGGCGTCGTTTCTTTCGATAAGCCCAGACGACGCGACAACCGCATTACGTGCGTGTCCACCACCACTCCTTCTGCTTTCTTGAACGCCACACCGAGAACAACGTTCGCGGTTTTTCTCGCGACGCCCGGCAGTGTCAACAACTCGTCCATGGATTCAGGAATTCGCCCGCCAAATTTCTCAACGACCATTTTGGCCATCCCACGAATCGATTTCGCCTTGTTGCGATAAAAGCCGGTTGATCGAATGAACGTTTCGAGTTCGGCTGGATCCGAATCGGCGAACGCTTGCGCGCTTTTGTACTTCTTAAACAGTGCGGGCGTGACTTTGTTCACGCGCTCGTCGGTGCATTGGGCGGATAAGATTGTCGCGACCGTGAGCTCGAGAGGCGAGGAATGGGTCAGCGCACATTCCGGTTCCGGATAATTTTTGTGGAGGTTTTTAAGAAGAGACGGGACGTCTCGGTTTCTGCGATACACTAATTTTTGCCGGCAACGGTTTTCTCGGCAGACTGGTAAATCGCAAACGAAATATTTCCCTCGGTTTTGGATGAAATATAAACGCGGTTCCGACCGTCTTTTTTCGCCGAATAAAGCGCTTTGTCGGACGATTCAATAAGATCTTGATCGCTGGTGACGTGAACGTCCGGATACGACGCAACGCCAATCGAAACGGTAACTTTTTGCCCGCCCTGAGACGCAGCGAACGGGAAGTAGTGCTCTTCAACCGCTTTGCGAATTTTTTCGGCAACGCTCACGCCCGAATCGAGCGGCGTCTCTGGCAGCAAGACAACAAATTCTTCTCCGCCGTAGCGGGCCACAATGTCGGTGCCTCGGACATTCCGAATGAATATACGCGAAACCTCTTTCAAAACGATGTCGCCCGCCGGGTGACCGTTGCGGTCGTTATACGCTTTAAAATTATCGACATCGATCATCAGCAACGTAAGCGGACGACCGTAACGCTGCGAACGCGAGAATTCTTCCGCCAACTGAATTCGGAAATAACGCATATTGAAAAGACCGGTAAGCGCATCGCTTTGGGATTCGTTGCGAAGCTTTTTCCGCTCGACAGCAATTTCGCGAGACATTTCATTGAACGCATCCTGCAGTTCGCCGAGTTCGTCTTTTCCGATCTTCGGAATCTGGACTTCGGTGTTGCCTCGCGTGAAGTTGCGAATACCTTCGAGCAGCAGGCTGAGCGGCTGCACCAAATAGCGCAACAAATAACTCCACAGAACAATAAAGCACAACGCGATCGTGACCAAAAATCCGTAACCGACAACACTGTGACGACGCAGCGTGTCGCGAACTTGCTCTTGGCGTACGATCGTCATGCCTTGGCGAACCCCCTCCATCTCATCGAGCAAAGTCTGAATACGTGTCAGATATTCATCTTTGGATTCCAGCAACCGCACGGCTTTGCCAGGGGACTGCTTTTGCGCCATCACCATTTGACGCGTGATACCATCGTACTGCGCATACAATTCGTCAATTTCGGTTAAATGATCGTTTTCCACGTCTTCTGTTGCAAAGCGGCGGGTGTCGTTTGACGCGCGGTCGTAATTCATCCGCTGCTTTTCGTATTCGTCGAGCCAGATCTTGTCGTTCGTGATCATGAACCGATGGACGGAGTTGTCCTGCTTCTGGAGCGAAATCTCCATTTCGTTCAACGCCATGACCATCGGCATGTGTTTGTTGATAACAATCGTCGCTACGTTTCCAATCGCGCGCGTGCTGCGACTGCTAACGAAAACCGCGGCCATGGACGCGACAGCAAATAACGTAAAGAAGAACAGGATTCGACTACGAACGCTTGTCATAAATGAGACTTCCTCTAGTTGTTTTGTGGGGAGGGAACAGCCAACAACGGTGGCGGCTGAAAAAGATCCTCAACCTGGGAAATGCGCAACGCCGCCAATGCAGGGACCACAAGATCAGCGTGCGACAGCTCAAAAGTTGGATACGACGTGGCAACCGCGATACATTTCATGCCCGCCGTGTGCGCGGACATAATTCCTTCGCGGGAATCTTCGATCACGGCACACTCCTCGGGACGAATCGCGGACGATCGCTTGCCGGAGGCGTTCAGAGACTCAACAGCTTTTAAATAGCTTTCAGGATTTGGTTTGCCGTGCTCCACATCATCCGCACTAATGATCGTTTCAAAATACGGACGAATTCCCGCCGACTCCAAAATCGTTTCGAGCTCATGGCGACGCGCACCCGACGCAATGGCCAGCGGATAACGCTGAGAAGCGGCCATCACAAACTCGGGAACGGCCGGATACGCCAAGATGCCTTCGGTTTGAATGAGTTCATGAAAAGCATTCCCTTTCGCATCAATTAATTCTTTGAGTTCGGTCGGATTGATTGGATTGCCGAGGTCTTGAAAGAAGCGAGTGAACACCCCTTTGTCATCAAGTGCGAGATAACGTTCCTTATATAGTTCTTCGGTTAAAGAGGCGCCGCGCAATTCCAACGTCTTCTTAAAAGCCGAAAAGTGGATCGGTTCGGAATCAACCAGAACACCGTCACAGTCAAAAATGATCGCGCGAAGTGCCACAGACGTTCCCTCCTTAACTTTATAAGGATAGGCTCCTGCGGTTCTGTTTTTCAAGTGGGTTCCAATCATACTAGCTCCATACGGTATTCCATGTTGCTATACCTTTTTCAAACAAATTCAGCGACAACTTCTTTGTCAGCACAGGATAATTGCGCTTCTCAATTTTCGCAAGGAGCTTCATATAAATTGCTCCCATGACACGCGCCGGCAAAAGTTCTTTTTTCCATTTTTGCGGCAACAACTCTGTCGCTCGGCGGAAATGAGACCGCGCAACCTCTGTTTCAAACCGCATCAACGCCAGAAAATTTTCATCCGGTTGTCCGTGGAGAATCTGAGCTTCGGTGCAGCCGAACTTCTCAAGGTGATCGGTCGGAAGATAAATGCGGTTCATCTTTGCATCGATCGCAACGTCGCGAATCAGATTGATCCACTGAACGGTAATGCCCAACCGGATCGCAAACTCTTTCGCTTCTTGCCACGGAACTCCAAAGAGTGGCAGGCAAGCGATTCCCACAGTCCCAGCGACGCCGTAACAGTAACGTTCCGTATCCATCGGAGTTTCAAAGCGATTTGTCGTCAAGTCCGACATAACCCCGTGCCGCACGAAGTCCAGTAATGAAAAGGAAGGAATATCAAACTTTTTAGACACTACATCGAAATTGGCCGCCAAATCCTGGCAACCAAAATCCTTTAATACATCTGGCCCGTGCCCCTCAAAAAAAGCAAGCCAGGCATCCAAAAACGGCTTCGGATCTTTGTCGCCGGATTGGTCAACGGCATCGTCCAACACTCGGAACACGGCGTACAAAATCTTCAACGCCTTTCGTCTGTCGGGCGTTAAAAAATAAAAAGCCGGCGCAAAATGACTGCCCAAAAAAGCTTGTGGCCAGGAAATTATCGGCGATTCCGCGGTGTGCACAATGTGGATAACCTTGTGGATTAGTTCTTGTTGCGTTTCTCGACGACCATTGTACATTAAACCCCACTTCGTTAATGTATATTTGCGAAATGACCGATCAACGTCGCGACTGGCTGTGGGCGATTGGCTATGTAATTCTTATTTACGTCACACTTGAAGTCGCACGCTTTCCGCTGGCGTACCTTCGTTCGCAGGGACTGCTGAAAATTTCGCTGTCGATTTTATTTTCGGTGGCGCTTTTGGCATGCCTCTTCCTCATCCAGAAAAACCATTCGTTTTCCCTATGGAGAATCGCAGCCCTCGGGGGAATTGCAGAACTTTATCATCTCGCGGCGCGAACCGTGAAGACACCGGAAGAGCAGGTTCATTTCTTTGAATATGGATTGGTCGGTATTTTGTTTTATCGCGCGCTCGAACATCACCACAAAAATTCTCTGAAAAAATTCCTTTTTGCGTTTGTTATTTCCAGTTTTGCGGGCCTCTGCGATGAACTTTTGCAAGGGCTCATGCCGCACCGCCACTACGACATTCATGACGTATTTCTCAATATGATTTCGGTGTTTCTCGGCCTCGCCACGCTTCACATTACCCGCCCCTCGGAAAAATAGTCGTTTCAAGCTGATTTTTCAGCGCGTTTTTTTAAATCTTGAGGATTTTCCCCCTCCGGGATACCCTTCTTTATCGTCGATTTCCTGACGGTCCTAATCAATGAATCGCGACGTAATTTTCACGCAAAACGAAACACGAAATCCCGCTCCACTTTTCAAAAGTGGCTCGGGATTTTTTTTGTTCGTTCAACGGACTGCCACGGTCCACTACTCAACGTTTCACAAACCAACAATAGATGAATCATATAGCCAGGAGGTCTCATGCGAATAAATCAAAAGGTCAAATACGGAGTTGCTTGCTTGTTTGAACTGTCAAAAAATCCCACCGAGTTTCAGGACGCCGAAACGATTGCCGCAAAACAAAACATTCCCACCGCGTACGCACAAAAAGTTCTGCACACCATGGCGCACGCTGGACTGATTTTGGCACTGAAAGGCGCCGGCTATCGGATGGTTCGACCGCTCGCCATGATCACAGCACTCGAACTGATCGAAGCGTTAACAATCGAAACGGATGCGACGTCGGCAAATCCCGATATGGGGATATTGCTTGAGAAGCGCGTGAACCAAGCACTGGGCAGTTTCACACTCGCGGAGTTGTTGGCCAAATAAATCGCGGAGATTTGGGAGCCACACCGCAATGATCGCGCGCAAAAATAAAAAGCGTTGGCCCGGGAGCGTCACCTCCGCTCTCGTGTCTTTGGCTTTTTTTGCGACCGCGTTTGTTGCGACGCCGGTTCCTTCGTTCGCCCTGACGTGTATTTCAAGGGCGTCCGGAAACTGGAATGCACCGGCCACATGGGGAGCCTGCGGCACCGGATCACCCGGCGCTGCGGATACCGTTTTGCTTTCAACACACAACGTGACCGTGAACGTATCCACCACGATTGCGGCGCTCAATTTCACGGGCGGCAACACCAACTCGGTGCTCACAATGTCGAATTCTTCAATGACGGTCACCGGCAACGTCACGATGAATCAGCCGAACACAACCGGCATCACGAACGGATGGAACATTAACAGCAGCACCGTGATCATCAACGGCTTTTTGATTTCCACAAATTCATCCGCATTAAACCGAACATCCACCATCACAATTTCGATTGGTGTCATGACCGTCAGCACGCTCACGTTTGCCGGCACCACGCCGACCAATATTGTGCTCAACATGAGCGGCGGCGCGGGTCAACTGAATATTTTAAACGCGATCAATTTTTCAACGAGCGCGACGTTGAGCGCCGGCACAAGCAGCATTGTGAATTTTAGAGGAACACAAAACCAAACCATCTCGGCGGCCTGGGGCGGCGGCGGCTACAACGAGCTGTGGATCAAACCAACGGTGGCCGGCACGACAAAAACGTTCGGTCCGGGAACAATTCGCATGTCCGATCTCGAAGTCGGAGATGGAACAAATGCCGTCACGCTGACGAACGCCCCCAACAACGCCGTGATCTATTCTTCGGGTAACGTGATTCTCAATTTGGGCGCAACGTTCACGAAAGGAACAAGCTCAATGACGTTCAAACCGAGCGGCACAATGACGTGGACCGATAACAACGCGACAAAGCAGGATATGGGCTGGGTGAAAATCGAAGGTGGCCGTGCAACGCCGCGCATCAACCTAGGATCTTCGGTGAAGGTATCCACGATGGCCATCGCCGCAGCGCACGAGCTGAACGCGAACGGATCGAACACCCTTGAGCTCACAAGCGCGGGAACACCTTTCAGCAATCTTGGAACGTTCACGTATTCCACCGGCATCGTACGTTACACCGGAAATGGCGCGACCAACATTTCGGCGTTCGCGGGAAGCGCTGGCACAAACGGTTATTACGATTTGGAAATTAAACCGGCGGGCGCGACGTCGCACACGCTTGGCACCGCCGCAAGCCAAACGATCAGGATCAATAACAATCTCACGATCGGCGATGGAGCAAATGCCGGCGGCGCCACGGGATCAACAAACAATCCGGTTGTGCTGGTGTCGAGTGGCGTGCTGATTAATGCGGCCGCAACATTTACGGCGGCCAACAGTTCGATGACCGTTGGCGGCAATTGGGTAAACAACAGCACGTTCACGCAAAACTCTTCCACGGTAATTTTCAATGGCGCGATGCAAACAACATTTTCTGGATCCACAACGTTTTACGTGATGCGCGCCGCGACGTCGGGCACCACGCTTTACTTCACCGCGGGCTCCACTAATTACGTAACGACTATTCTCGACTTGGAAAATATTTCGCTGCGATCAACAAACAACACGACCTGGTATTTTGTGTTTAGCGGTTCGAGTCAAACGCTCTTGAACGTGGACGTAAAAGATTCAAACGCGAATCAAGGCCGCACACTGTTCCCCGATGCGGCCAGCGACGACACGGGCAACAATCGCAACTGGGCATTCGGCGATCGACGTTACTGGGTTGCCAGTGGAGCGTCGAATTGGGGATCGACCGCGAGCTGGTCTTATTCGAGCGCAGGAAAAACCGGAGCGCCCGTGCCAACGTCGACCCACACGGTTGTGTTCGACGGCACGGGCGGAACAAACGGCCAAGCAAACGTCGATGTGGCCGTCACCATTTCGTCCTTAACAATTTCCTCTGGTTACACCGGTACGCTCAACACTCAGGGCTACAACATCACGGTCGCGAGCAACGTGAGCCAAGCGAACGGAACAATCACAATGACCACGAACACTCTCACTATCGGCGGCGATTTAATTCGCGGCGGCGGAACGTTCAATGCGGCTGCGTCGACCATCACCCTTAATGGCGCAGGCAATCAATCGATCAACAGCGGCAACGCGTCGCTGTTTACACTGAATGTCAACAAAAGCGGCGGCACCGCCTCGCTCGTTCAAGCGCTTAACTTAAATGGAAATCTCACAATGAACGCTGGAACTCTCGACACCGGGAGCAATTGGGTTATCAATGTCACGAGCCACGTGAACCTCGCTGGCGGCACGTTGCAGCTGAACGGCTCAACAATGAGCGTCCAGCGCGATTGGACAAAAACCGGCGGCGCGTTCGTCGCTGGCACATCCACCGTGAACTTTATCGGAGGCAACGCGCAAACGCTCACACCCGGTGGTACCGACTTTTTTAATTTCGTTTCGAGCAAAACAGCAGGAACAAACTTGACATTGAGCGGCGGTCTCGGAATTGATGGCGATTGGTCGCAATTAAACGGAACGTTCCTCTCTCAAAACAATTGGGTTGCGATTGCGGGCAGCGCGAACCTCTCTCTCGGCACGTGGACGCTCGGAACATCAACCGTCACGGTTGGTGGCAATTTCACAGAAACAAGTACGACCTTTAACGCGAACCAATCAACCATCGTTTTCAATGGAAGCGGTGGGCAATCGATCAACCCGAACGGCATTAATTTCTACAACGTGCACATCAACAAACCGAGCGGAACTCTTGCTTTCGCTGGTGCGCTGTTCGTTGGCAACGATTGGACAAACTCAACAACGCCGGACATCGGAACCGGCAGCACGGTAACGTTCAATAGCGCCACGGTGCAAAAAATATCCGGCGACACCACGTTCTATGCGTTGCGCGCCATCACGACAAACGCGACGTTGCAATTCGCTGTGGGGACAACCCAGTACGTTCGCAACATGGTGGAGTTTCGAAATATCAGTTTGTTCTCGCCGACAAACGGATCCAAATGGATGTTTGCTTACAAAGGATCGAGTCAAACGATTGTTACCGTGCGCGTTCGAGATTCCGATGCCTCGCCCGGTGCTGGGACTGTCATGACCGCGGACGCGACAAGTCGCAGTTTCGGCAACAACACGAATTGGGCGTTTCCACAAGCAGCGGACACGGGCGTGCGATATTGGGTCGCACCAGCAGCGGGGCTTTGGAATGATTCGGGGAATTGGTCCAACAGTTCCGGCGGAAACGGCGGAGCCCAAGTCCCGCTGGCGACGCACACGGTAGTATTCGATGGCGTTGGCGGAGCGAATGGACAAGCGAACATTAACGTTTCTGTGACCATCGCATCGCTGACCATCTCTGGCTACACCGGAATATTTAATACGAATGGCTATGACCTCATGGTTGCGAGCAACGTTACGCAAACAAGCGGCAGCCTCCTATTGAGCACATCCCAAGTAACCTTTAAAGGAGACCTGCTGCGAACCGGCGGTTCGTTCGATGCGGGCGCATCAACAATCACCATCTCCGGAACTCAGAATCAAACGCTCGTGCCGAACAGCACGAACTTCGCTTATGTGTCGATCAACAAATCCGGCGGAACACTTTCGCTCGTTGGCTCGTTGTTCGTTACAAACGATTGGACGAACACAACGACACCGAACATCGGAGCAACAAGCACCGTGACATTTGCCGGGACGTCACTTCAAAAAATCTCGGGCAACACCACGTTCTACGTGTTGCGTGCCATCACGGCAAACGCGACCGTTCAGTTCGCTGCGGGATCCACACAATACGTAACCAACACATTGGAGTTTCGAAACGTTGGGTTGTTTTCCCCCACCAATGGAGCCACGTGGTATTTCTCGTACAAAGGCTCGAGCCAAACGGTCGTGAACGTGAACGTTAGAGACTCCAACGCATCGCCCGGCGCCGGCGGCGTGATGGCGGCCGACAACACCAGCGGCAATTTTGGCAACAATACGAATTGGTCGTTTGCGCAAGGAGCGGACAGCGGGGTCCGCTATTGGGTTGCACTTTCTGCCGGACAATGGAATTCCTCGGCAAATTGGTCGAACACCGCGGGCGGCCCCGGAGGCGCACAAGTTCCGCTCGCAACCCACACGGTCGTGTTCGATGGGAACAGCGTTAGCAACGCGAACTTCGCATCAAACGTTACGATCTCGAGTTTGACGATCGCAGGATTTTCCGGACTGATCGACACAAATGGCTACGCTTTCACCGTTTCAAGCAATGTCACCCAAACATCGGGAAGCCTGGTGTTCGGTACGTCGCAAGTGACGCTGAACGGAGACTTGCTGCGCGCTGGCGGCGCCTTCGATGCCGGAAACTCCACGATCACAATTTCCGGAAGCCAGAACCAAACGTTGACGCCCAACACGACGTCATTCGCCAACGTCGTGATCAACAAAACGGCGGGCACCCTGACAGTGTCGGGAGCACTGATTGTTACTGGAGACTGGAAGAACACAACCACGCCGAATATCGGGTCTGTCTCTACCGTGACATTCGCGGGCCCGACGATTCAAACGCTGTCCGGTTCGACAACGTTTTACGGATGGCGAGCGATCACCCCGGGTGCGACCCTTTTCTTTGCTGCGGGAACGACACAATACGCAACAAGCATGGTTGAGTTTCGCGACATCGATTTGCGATCAACCAATAACACCACGTGGTATTTTGCTTTTGGTGGGTCTTCTCAGACTCTCGTAAATCTGGATGTCAAAGACTCGAACGCCAATTTGGGCGTAGCGCTGTTCCCCGACGCGCAGAGCGTTGATTCCGGCAACAATAAAAATTGGGCGTTCGGAGATCGGCGGTATTGGGCGGCCACCGGCACCAACAATTGGAACGCGACAACGAGCTGGTCGTATTCGAGCGGCGGAAAAACGGGCGCACCGGTTCCCACCTCCACTCACACGGTTGTGTTCGATGGTGCCGGTGGAACAAACGGCCAAGCGAACGTGAACAACGTTTTGAACATTTCCTCGCTCACCATTGCCGGCTACACCGGACTCATCAACACGCAAGGGTACGACATCACGGTAGCGAGCAACGTCACACAAGTCAGCGGAACGCTCACCATGACAACCAACACCCTGACAATTGGCGGCGACATGATTCGTTCCGGGGGCACGTTCAACACGGCCGCTTCCACTCTCACATTGAACGGAGCAACAAACCAATCTCTCAACAACGGAAACGCGACACTCTTCACGCTGAACATAAACAAATCCGGCGGCACGGCGTCCCTCGTTCAGACGCTCAATTTGAACGGCAGCCTCCTCTTGACCAATGGAACGCTCGATACAACACCAAGCAACTGGGCGGTGAACGTCACGAGCCACGTGAGCATCACGGGCGGTACGCTGCAGTTGAATGCATCGACAATGTCGGTGCAACGCGATTGGGTGAAGACCGGTGGCTTCTTTAGCGCTGGAACATCCACGGTGTCCTTCATAGGCGGCAACGCTCAGATCCTCACCTCCGGCGGCACCGACTTCTATCACTTGGTCTCCAGCAAGACCGCGGGCACTACACTCGCCGTGAATGGAAATCTCGGGGTTGATGGCGATCTCAATTTCCTGAACGGCACCATGAACACCCAGGGCTACACGATTACCGTCGCCAGCGACGTGTTCCTCACGAACGGTACGATTAACATGACGACCAACACGTTCTTTGTCGGCGGAGACTTCGCTCGTACCGCAACGACGTTTAACTCCGTGCTCTCCACCGTCTCGTTTAACGGCATAGTCGATCAGTCCGTCAGTCCAAACGGACTCACGTTCTACAGCGTGCAGATCAACAAATCCGGAAGCACGACCGCAACTCTTATGTCACCGCTAACAACCAATGGCGACCTGCGCATCACCGCAGGTACGCTCGATACCGGAACCAATTGGTCGGTGACGGTGGCCAGTCACGTAGCGATCACGAACACCGGCGCGTTCAACATAAACAACTCAACAATGTCGCTCCAACGTGACTGGACGAATACGTCCGCGCTTGTGAACCCAGGTTTCTCCACAGTCACATTGCTCGGTGGATTCGCGCAAAGCATCACATCCTCCGGCGACAACTTCTTTGGCTTGCAGGTCAACAAAACAGTAGCGACGACAGCAACTCTGCAAGACACGCTCGATGTCGACGGAATCTTCACCATCACGGCCGGGTCCATCACCACGAATGGTCGATCAGTGACCGTCGGCGGCAACTGGGATAACAGCGGAGCCGGAACATTCAGCGGCATGAATTCTACTGTCACGCTGAACAGCGCAACCTCTCAGACAATTCTCGGACAAACCACATTCTATTCGTTGAGCGCCATTACGACGGGAAGCACGATCTATTTCGCGGCTGGCTCGACAAATAACATTACGAACATTTTGGAATTCAGAAACAATTCTTTGCGCTCGAGCAGCAACGGACTCTTCTGGTATCTGCGAATGATGGGGTCTTCGCAAACGGTGGTAAGCGTGAACGTCCAAGATTCCAACGCGTACGTTGGGAACACTATTTTGCCAACGACGAGTATTGATTCCGGTAACAACAGAAACTGGGCCTTCGGTGACGATCGTTATTGGGTGGCTTCCGCCCCCGGCAACTGGAGTTCGACCGCCAACTGGTCGCGATCGAGCGGTGGAACCGGCGGCGCTTCGGTTCCTTCGTCCACGCACACGGTTATTTTTGATGGTTTTAATGCGAAAAATGGTCAGGCCAACATTGATGTCGCCGTAAACATCTCTTCGCTCACTATTTCAGGCTACGCTGGCACCATCAATTCGCAGGGTTACAACATCACGGTCACAAGCAACATCACCCAAGTAAGCGGCGCCCTGACCATGACGACCAATACTCTCACGCTTGGCGGTGACTTCATTCGCACCGGAGGCACATTCAACACGGCCGCTTCGACGCTCACACTGAACGGAACACTGAATCAGTCGCTCAACGTTGGCAACGCAACATTGTTCACGTTGAACGTGAACAAAACAAACGGAACCACGGCATCGCTTGTTCAAGCGCTCAACTTGAATGGCAGCTTGGTGGTGAACAATGGCACGATCGACACCACGCCTAGCAACTGGGCGATCAACGTCACGTCGTTCGTGAACATTGTTGGCGGCACGCTACAGCTGAACGCATCAACGATGAGCGTTCAGCGCGATTGGGTTAAGACGGGCGGATTCTTCAGCGCCGGAGCGTCCACTGTATCCTTCATCGGCGGCAACGCTCAGATCCTCACCTCCGGCGGCACCGACTTCTATCACTTGGTCTCCAGCAAGACCGCGGGCACTACACTCGCAGTGAATGGAAATCTCGGGGTTGATGGCGATCTCAATTTCCTGAACGGAACCATGAACACACAAGGATTCTCCATCACCGTCGCGAGCAACGTCTTCCTCACAAACGGCACCATCAACATGACCACCAACACAATGTTTGTCGGTGGCAACTTCACACGCACGGCAGCGACATTTAATTCCGTTTTGTCGACCGTCGCGTTCAACGGATCGATCGATCAGTCGATTAACTCGAACGGACTAACGTTCTATCACGTGCAGATCAACAAATCGGGCGGCACAACCGCCACGCTTACATCGGCCTTAACAACGAACGGTGATTTAAAAATTTCGGCGGGCACGCTCGATACAGGCAGCAATTGGTCCGTGACCGTTGCGAGCCATGTCGCGATCACGAACACCGGTGCGTTCAATCTCAATAACTCGACGATGTCATTGCAGCGCGATTGGACAAACACGTCGGCGCTTGTGAATCCCGGACTTTCTACTGTTACGTTCATTGGCGGCTTCGCGCAGAATGTCACATCCTCCGGTGACAACTTCTTTAATTTCCAGATCAATAAAACCGCGAACACGGTAGCGACGCTCCAAGATACGTTCGACGCCGATGGGAGCTTTACGATCACCGCCGGCACGATTTCCGCCATCGGAAAATCGCTGACGATCGGCGGCAATTGGAATAACGCGGGAACGGGCACGTATACCGGCACAAATTCCTCGGTGACATTCAATAGCGCCACGTCTCAAACTATTCTCGGGCAAACGACGTTCTATTCGCTGCACGCGATTATGCCCGGAAGCACGCTCTACTTCTCCGCCGGTTCCACAAATTCGGTCACGGGCATTGTCGAGTTCCGCGATGTTTTTCTGCGATCAACCACGAACAATGCCACGTGGTACTTCAAATACAACGGATCGAGTCAAACGATTGTCGATACCACTGTCCAAGACTCGAATGCGAACTTTGGCACCACGCTGTTTCCGGATCCCGCGAGCACAAACAGCGGAAACAACCGCAACTGGGCGTTCGGCGGAATCAATACACGGTATTGGGTGAGCTCGGGAGCCGCCAATTGGAACGCAATAGCAAATTGGTCTTACGCCAGTGGTAGCGCCGGTGGCGCGCCGCTTCCCGCGTCAACCGACACCGTGGTGTTCGACGGCGCGAACAACTCTAACGGTCAAGCCAACGTCAATGTCACGGTCAATATCGCATCCCTTACAATCGCCGGCTACATCGGCACGATTAACACGCAGGGCTTCGGTATCACGGTCACAAGCAACGTTACGCAACAGAGCGGAACGATCACAATGACAACGAACACGCTCACTCTAGGCGGCGACTTAATTCGCAGCAGTGGCACATTCAATACCGCGCAGTCCACATTGACGCTCAACGGGACCGTGGACCAATCGATCAACAGCGGAAACGCTTCGCTGTACACATTGAACGTGAACAAGGCCAATGGAACCACGGCCACTCTGGCGCAAGCGCTCAACTTGAACGGAAGTTTGGTTATGAACAATGGCACACTCGACACAGGAGCGGGCTGGGCCATCAACGTGTCATCGTTTGTGAACATTGCTGGTGGAACATTGCAACTGAACAGTTCAACGGTGAGCGTCCAGCGCAATTGGGTTAAGACGGGCGGATTCTTCAGCGCCGGAACGTCCACTGTGTCCTTCATCGGCGGCAACGCTCAGATCCTCACCTCCGGCGGCACCGACTTCTATCACTTGGTCTCCAGCAAGACCGCAGGCACAACGCTTGCTGTTAACGGCAATCTTGGTGTTGATGGCGATCTCAATTTCCTGAACGGAACCATGAACACACAAGGATTCTCCATCACCGTCGCGAGCAACGTCTTCCTCACAAACGGCATCATCAACATGACCACCAACACGTTCTTCGTTGGCGGAAACTTTTCGCGCGCCTCCACCACCTTCAACGCCAACCGCTCCACTGTAGCGTTCAATGGATTCGTTGATCAGTCCATTAATCCCAACGGTCTGACCTTTTACACCGTCAACCTCAATAAGAGCGGTGGAACCACAGCGACCCTTGTATCTCCGTTAACCACGAACGGCGACTTAGCAATTTCGGCCGGAACGTTGGACACCGGCAGCAATTGGTCAGTGACCGTTGCGAGTTTTGTCGCGATCACGAACACCGGTGCATTCAATCTCAATAACTCGACGATGTCGCTCCAACGCGATTGGACAAACACGTCGGCGCTTGTGAACCCCGGACTTTCTACTGTCACGTTCATTGGCGGCTTCGCGCAGAATGTCACATCCTCCGGTGACAACTTCTTCAATCTTCAAATCAACAAGACGCTCGCCACCATCGCCACGCTACAAGACTCACTCGACGTCGACGGAATTTTCACGATTTCCGCCGGCAGCATCAGCGCCAATGGTCGCGCCATCACTGTGGGTGGAAATTGGGACAACAGCGGGGCCGGTACTTTCAGCAGCATGAATTCGACCGTGACATTCAATGGCGCAACGTCTCAAACAATCCTTGGACAAACCACCTTCTATTCCCTGCGTGCTATCAACCCTGGCGCCACGCTTTACTTCACGGCCGGTTCAACGGCGAATGTCACGAACATCCTCGAATTCAGAGACAACAATCTTCGTTCGACAACCAATGGACTCTTCTGGTACCTCCGCATGATTGGTTCCTCTCAGTCCGTTGTGAACGTTAATGTCCAGGACTCGAATGCCTATGGTGGCAATACCATCGTCCCAGTCACAAGCGCTGATTCCGGCAACAACAGAAATTGGGCGTTCGGCGACGATCGTTACTGGGTGGCTTCCGCCCCCGGCAACTGGAACACCCCAGCAAACTGGTCGCGCACGAGCGGCGGAACCGGTGGCGCTTCGGTTCCTTCGTCCACGCACACGGTTATTTTCGATGGTGTGAACAACAAGAACGGCCAAGCAAACGTAAATGTGCTGGTGAACATCGCCTCGCTCACTATTTCCGGCTACAGCGGCACGATCAACACTCAGGGCTACAACGTCACGGTCACAAGCAACATCACGCAAGTAAGCGGCACCCTGACCATGACGACCAACACTCTCACGCTTGGCGGTGACTTCATTCGCACCGGAGGCACATTCAACACTGCCGCTTCGACGCTTACACTGAACGGAACACTGAATCAGTCGCTCAACGTTGGCAACGCAACGTTGTTCACGCTGAACGTGAACAAAACAAACGGAACCACGGCATCGCTTGTTCAAGCGCTTAACTTGAATGGCAGCTTGGTGGTGAACAGTGGCACGATCGACACCACGCCTAGCAATTGGGCCGTTAACGTTACAAGTCACGTGACCCTCACGGGCGGCGTTCTGCAATTGAATGGCTCAACAATGTCCGTGCAACGCGACTGGACGAACACCGGTGGAACATTCAGCGCCGGAACCTCCACTGTGTCCTTCATCGGCGGCAACGCTCAGATTCTCACTTCCGGCGGCACCGACTTCTATCACTTGGTCTCCAGCAAGACCGCGGGCACAACGCTTGCTGTTAACGGCAATCTTGGTGTTGATGGGGATCTCAATTTCATGAACGGGACCATGAATACACAAGGGTTCTCCATCACCGTCGCGAGCAACGTCTTCCTCACAAACGGCATCATCAACATGACCACCAACACGTTCTTCGTTGGCGGAAACTTCTCACGCGCCGCCACCACCTTCAACGCCAACCGCTCTACTGTAGCGTTCAATGGCTTCATTGATCAGTCCATTAATCCCAACGGCCTGATCTTCTACACCGTCAACCTCAATAAGAGCGGTGGCACCACAGCGACCCTTGTATCTCCGTTAACCACGAACGGCGACTTAGCAATTTCCGCGGGAACATTGGACACCGGCAGCAATTGGTCCGTGACCGTTGCGAGTTTTGTCGCGATCACGAACACCGGTGCATTCAATCTCAATAGCTCGACGATGTCGCTCCAACGCGATTGGACAAACACGTCGGCGCTTGTGAACCCCGGACTTTCTACTGTCACGTTCATTGGCGGGTTTGCGCAGAGCATTACGTCCAACGGCGACAACTTTTTTGGCTGCCAAATTAACAAGAACGTGAACACGGTCGCCACACTGCAAGACGCTTTTGATGTCGATGGTATTTTCACGATCGCCGGCGGAACGATAAACACCAACGGCAAAGCCCTCGTTATCGGAGGCAACTGGAACAATTCGCTCGGAGCAACATACACCGGAACGAATTCAACCGTCACGTTCAATGGCGCAACATCGCAGGCAATCTTGGGGCAAACCACGTTCTATTCCCTGCGGGCGATTACAAATGGCAGCACGCTTTATTTCACGGCAGGGTCAACCAACCACGTTACCGGCATCGTCGAATTCCGCGACGTATCTCTACGCTCCACCACAGACAATGCAACGTGGTATTTCAAATACACCGGGTCGAGTCAAACGATTATCGACGTCACCGTTCAAGACTCGAACGCGAATTTCGGATCCACGCTATTTGCCGATACACAAAGTTCGAACGCCGGCAACAATCGCAACTGGGTGTTCGGTACATCCGGCACACGTTATTGGGTGAGCGCCGCTCCGGCGAATTGGAACTCGACCGCGAGCTGGTCTTACGCGAGCGGAGGCAGCTCCGGTGCCTCTGTGCCGGTCAGCTCAGAGACCGTCGTCTTCGATGGCGCTAACGGATTCAATGGTCAAGCCAATGTGAATGTTTCTGTGAACATTGCCTCCCTCACGATCGCGGGATACGCGGGGACAATCAATTCGCAAGGTTACGACATCACCGTCGCGAGCAACGTCACGCAGACGAGCGGTGGCATTGCGCTCAGCACTTCGCAAGTAACGTTTAATGGCGACCTCATTCGTTCCGGTGGCAGGTTTGACGCGGCAACATCGACAATCACAATCTCCGGAAATCAGAATCAAACGCTCACGCCGAACGCCACCGCGTTTGCGCATGTGGTCATTAACAAGACGGGCGGAACACTGGATCTCGTTGGCAGTCTCGTCGTGACGGGCAACTGGACGAACTCTTCAACTCCATTCATCGGCACCGGTAGCACAATCACATTTGCTGGCACGGCTGATCACACACTAACGGGCCAAACCACGTTCTACGGCTTGCGTGCGCTCGGTGCCAACACAACAATTTATTTCGAAGCGGGCGCAACACAATACGCTACCAACTTGGTCGAGTTCCGAAACGCAAGCTTGCTTTCGACAGCGGTCGGACAACCATGGTTCTTCTCCTACACCGGTTCGAGCCAGACCCTCGTTGGGCTGCGTGTGCGCGACTCGAACGCTTCGCCGGATGGCGGACTTTTGATGGTGACCGATGGAACGAGCCGCAACTATGGGAACAACGTGAACTGGGTATTCTCACAAACGGCGGATACTGGCGTGCGCTATTGGGTAGCCCCGTCGTTTGGTTTGTGGACATCCACGGGGAATTGGTCGAACAGCTCCGGCGGAAATCCCGGCGCCCAAGTTCCTCTTGCCACGCACACGGTGGTGTTTGACGGATTGAGCGTGAGCTCCGCTAGCATCACAACAAACATTACGATGTCGAGTCTCACGATTTCCGGATTCTCTGGCCAGATCAACACAAACGGATACAACTTCATTGTTTCGAGCAACGTGACGCAAACATCGGGAAGCTTGGTGTTTAGTACCTCACAAGTGACGTTCAACGGAGATTTGTTGCGCACCGGCGGCTCGTTCGATGCTGGCGTATCCACCATCACGATCTCCGGATCGCAAAATCAAACACTCACACCCAACGCGACCGCGTTCGCCAACGTCCTCATCAACAAAGGTGGCGGCACGCTCACGCTTTCCGGCGCCCTAACCGTCACAGGAGATTGGAGAAACTCAACAACTCCAAACATTGGCGCCGTCTCGACGGTCACGTTCGCAGGCTCCGCCCCACAAACGCTCTCGGGTTCGACAACGTTCTACGGCCTGCGCGCCATCACGCCGAGTGCTCCGCTCATTTTTTCTGCCGGTACAACGCAGTACATCGCGAACATGCTCGAACTGCGCAATATCTCTTTGCGCTCCTCCGACAATACCACCTGGTACTTCGCGTTCAACGGATCTTCGCAGACGCTCGTTGGTCTCGACGTGAAAGATTCCAACGCCAACCCCGGAGCAACGTTGTTCCCCGATTCAACGAGCGTCGATTCCGGCAACAACAGAAACTGGGCTTTCGGAGATCGTCGTTATTGGATCGCCACCAGCGCTGCCAATTGGAATACCACAACCAGTTGGTCGTATTCGAGTGGCGGGAAAGCTGGCGCTCCCGTTCCCACCTCCACTCACACCGTGGTGTTTGATGGTGTTGCGGGTACGAACGGGCAAGCGAACATAAATCTATCACTAAGCATCTCATCTCTCACGATCGCGGGTTACTCCGGAATCATAAACACGCAGGGATACAACATCACCATCGCGAGCAACGTTACGCAAGTGACTGGCACTATCACATTGACCACAAACACGTTCTCACTGGGTGGGGACATGATTCGATCAGGCGGATCATTTAACACCGGCCAATCAACTTTTGCTTTAACGGGTCCTCTCAACCAATCGATCAACCATGGCAACGCGAATCTTTACACGTTCTCGCTGAACAAAACCGGCGGTACCGTCCAACTTATTCAACCGCTTTACTTAAATGGCAGCCTAAATCTTGCCGGCGGAACATTGGACACGGGAAGCAATTACGCCATTTCGGTGGCGAGCTACGTGACGATTTCCGCTGGAACGCTGCAGTTAAACGCATCCACAATGACGGTTCAGTCTGATTGGACAAAGACCGGCGGATTCTTCAGCGCCGGAACTTCCACCGTGTCCTTCATTGGCGGCAACGCTCAGATCCTCACCTCCGGCGGCACCGACTTCTATCACTTGGTCTCCAGCAAGACCGCGGGCACTACACTCGCCGTGAATGGAAATCTCGGGGTTGATGGCGATCTCAATTTCCTGAACGGAACCATGAACACACAAGGGTTCACCATCACCGTCGCGAGCAACGTCTTTCTCACAAACGGCACCATCAACATGACCACCAACACAATGTTTGTCGGCGGCAACTTCACACGCACGGCAGCGACATTTAATTCTGTTTCGTCGACCGTCGCGTTCAACGGATCGATCGATCAGTCGATTAACTCGAACGGACTAACGTTCTATCACGTGCAGGTCAACAAATCGGGCGGCACAACCGCCACGCTCACATCGGCCTTAACAACGAACGGTGATTTAAAAATTTCGGCAGGCACGCTCGATACCGGCAGCAATTGGTCCGTGACCGTGGCGAGCCATGTCGCGATCACGAACACCGGCGCGTTCAACTTAAACAATTCGACAATGTCATTGCAGCGTGATTGGACAAACACGTCGGCGCTTGTGAACCCCGGACTTTCTACTGTCACGTTCATTGGCGGCTTCGCGCAGAACGTCACATCCTCCGGTGACAACTTCTTCGATCTTCAAATCAACAAGACGCTCGCCACCACCGCCACGCTGCAAGACGCACTCGACGTCGACGGCGCCTTTACAGTCACAGCCGGAAGCGTCAGCACGAACGGAAAACTCTTGACCGTTGCTGGCAACTGGGACAACAGCGGCACCGGTACTTTCAGCAGCATGAATTCGACCGTGACATTCAATGGCGCAACGTCTCAAACAATCCTTGGACAAACCACGTTCTATTCCCTGCGTGCTATCAACCCTGGCGCCACGCTTTACTTCACGGCCGGTTCAACGGCGAATGTCACGAACATCCTCGAATTCAGAGACAACAATCTTCGTTCGACAACCAACGGACTCTTCTGGTACCTCCGCATGATTGGTTCCTCTCAGTCCGTTGTGAACGTTAATGTCCAGGACTCGAATGCCTATGGTGGCAATACCATCGTCCCACTCACAAGCGCCGATTCCGGCAACAACAGAAACTGGGCGTTCGGCGACGATCGTTACTGGGTGGCTTCCGCCCCCGGCAACTGGAACACTCCAGCAAACTGGTCGCGCACGAGCGGCGGAACCGGTGGCGCTTCGGTTCCTTCCTCCACGCACACGGTCATCTTTGACGGCGGACCAAGCAACACATTAAACGGTCAAGCAAACGTAAATGTGCTGGTGAACATCG
>JBGAON010000004.1:0-339556 GCA_044221725.1 Elusimicrobiota bacterium | reverse complement strand
GGCACTACACTCGCCGTGAATGGAAATCTCGGGGTTGATGGCGATCTCAATTTCCTGAACGGGACCATGAACACACAAGGGTTCACCATCACCGTCGCGAGCAACGTCTTCCTCACAAACGGCATCATCAACATGACCACCAACACGTTCTTCGTTGGCGGAAACTTCTCGCGCACCGCCACCACCTTCAACGCCAACCGCTCCACTGTAGCGTTCAATGGCTTCGTTGATCAGTCCATTAATCCCAACGGTCTGACTTTTTACACCGTCAACCTCAATAAGAGCGGTGGAACCACAGCGACCCTTGTATCTCCGTTAACCACGAACGGCGACTTAGCAATTTCGGCCGGAACGTTGGACACCGGCAGCAATTGGTCCGTGACCGTGGCGAGTTTTGTCGCAATCACGAACACCGGTGCGTTCAATCTCAATAACTCGACGATGTCGCTCCAACGCAATTGGACGAACACCTCGGCGCTTGTGAACCCAGGTTTCTCCACAGTCACATTGCTTGGTGGCTTCGCGCAGAATGTCACATCCTCTGGTGACAACTTCTTCAATCTTCAAATCAACAAAACGGCGAACACCGTGGCGACATTGCAAGACACACTCGATGTCGACGGCGCCTTTACTCTTACTGCCGGAACCATCAACGCAAACGGAAAACTTCTCACCGTTGTTGGCAACTGGGATAACAGCGCGGCCGGAATTTTCACCGCCGCAAACTCTACCGTTTCCTTCAATGGCAACACCACTCAGACAATCCTCGGGCAAACCACGTTCTACTCCCTGCGGGCGATTACAAATGGCAGCACGCTTTATTTCACGGCAGGGTCAACCAACCACGTTACCGGCATCGTCGAATTCCGCGACGTATCTCTACGCTCCACCACAGACAATGCGACGTGGTATTTCAAATTCACCGGCTCAAGCCAAACGATTGCTGATGTCGCCGTGCAAGATTCAAACGCGCTCTTTGGGACGACACTACTCCCGGATATTACGAGCACCGATCTCGGGAACAACCGAAACTGGGCATTTGGTGGACGGAGTGCGCGTTACTGGATCAGCGCGGGCGCCGCAAATTGGAACACGACAGCACCGTGGTCGTACGTGAGCGGCGGCACCGGTGGCGCGCCAATCCCAGCATCGACGGACACCGTCGTCTTTGACGGTGGCCCGACCAACACGCTTAACGGACAAGCGAACATCACAACAACTGTCAACATCGCTTCGCTGACTGTTTCCGGTTATGCGGGATTGATCAATTCTCAGGGCTATAACATCACCGTAACAAGCAACGTCACCCAGACGAGCGGAACGCTTACCCTCACAACCAACACATTCTCCCTCGGTGGCGATTTGCTGCGGAGCGGTGGCACGTTTAACACAGCGGCATCCACCCTCGCGGTCATCGGAAGTATCGATCAGACCGTAACGCTCGGAAACGCGACGCTTTTCAATTTCCACGTCACCAAGAATTCGGGCATCACCACACTCACGCAAACACTCAACTTAAATGGAAGCTTACGCGTGAGTGGCGGAACGTTAGACACAAGCCTCAGCAACTGGGCCGTTAACGTTACAAGTCACGTGACCCTCACGGGCGGCGTTCTGCAATTGAATGGCTCAACAATGTCCGTGCAACGCGACTGGACGAACACCGGCGGAACATTCAGCGCCGGAACTTCCACGGTGTCCTTCATCGGCGGCAACGCTCAGATTCTCACCTCCGGCGGCACCGACTTCTATCACTTGGTCTCCAGCAAGACCGCGGGCACTACACTCGCCGTGAATGGAAATCTCGGGGTTGATGGCGATCTCAATTTCCTGAACGGAACCATGAACACACAAGGATTCTCCATCACCGTCGCGAGCAACGTCTTCCTCACAAACGGCATCATCAACATGACCACCAACACGTTCTTCGTTGGCGGAAACTTCTCACGCGCCGCCACCACCTTTAACGCCAACCGCTCCACTGTAGCGTTCAATGGCTTCGTTGATCAGTCCATTAATCCCAACGGCCTGACCTTCTACACCGTCAACCTCAATAAGAGCGGTGGCACCACCGCAACCCTTGTATCTCCGTTAACAACGAACGGCGACTTAGCAATTTCGGCCGGAACGTTGGACACCGGCAGCAATTGGTCCGTGACCGTTGCGAGTTTTGTCGCAATCACGAACACCGGTGCGTTCAACTTAAACAACTCGACAATGTCATTGCAGCGTGACTGGACAAATACGTCGGCACTTGTGAACCCCGGACTTTCTACTGTCACGTTCATTGGCGGGTTTGCGCAGAGCATTACGTCCAACGGCGATAACTTCTTTAACTTTCAAATCAACAAAACGGCGAACACCGTGGCGACATTGCAAGACACACTCGATGTCGACGGCGCCTTTACTCTCACTGCCGGAACCATCAACGCCAACGGAAAACTTCTCACCGTTGTTGGCAACTGGGATAACAGCGCGGCCGGAATTTTCACCGCCGCAAACTCTACCGTTACCTTCAATGGTGCGACCACTCAAACAATTCTCGGTCAGACAACTTTCTATTCTCTGCGGGCCATTAATCCCGGCAGCACTATCTATTTCACGGCAGGATCCACCAATCACGTCACCGGCATTCTTGAGTTAAGGGACATAGGGCTCCAGTCAACACTCAACAACGCCACTTGGTATTTCAAATTCACCGGCTCAAGCCAAACGATTGCGGATGTCGCCGTGCAAGATTCAAATGCGCTCTTTGGGACGACACTGCTCCCGGATATTACGAGCACCGATCTCGGGAACAACCGAAACTGGGCATTTGGTGGACGGAGTGCGCGTTACTGGATCAGTGCGGGCGCCGCAAATTGGAACACGACAGCCCCCTGGTCGTACGTGAGCGGCGGCACCGGTGGCGCGCCAATACCAGTATCGACCGACACCGTCGTCTTTGACGGTGGCCCGACCAACACGCTCAACGGACAAGCGAATATCACAACAACTATCAGCGTGGCTTCAATGACGGTCGCCGGCTACACCGGCACAATCAACACACAGGGTTACAACATCACCGTCACGAGCAATGTGACGCAAGTCAGTGGAATAATTACTCTCACCACCAACACTCTCACTCTCGGCGGTGACTTAATCCGATCGGGCGGAACATTCAATGCGGCCGCATCAACGGTAGCGCTCAACGGCACGCTGAATCAATCCATCAACGTCGGCAACGCGGCGCTGTTCACATTAAACGTGAACAAGGCAAATGGAACCGTCGCCTCTCTCGTGCAAACGCTCAACTTAAACGGAAACTTGACAGTGAACAACGGGACACTCGATACCACCTCAAGCAACTGGGCCGTTAATGTCACAAGCCACGTGACCCTCACGGGCGGCGTCTTGCAATTGAATGGCTCAACAATGTCCGTGCAACGAAACTGGACGAACACCGGCGGAACATTCAGCGCCGGAACTTCCACGGTGTCCTTCATCGGCGGCAACGCTCAGATTCTCACCTCCGGCGGCACCGACTTCTATCACTTGGTATCGAGCAAGACCGCGGGCACTACTCTTGCCGTCAACGGCAACCTCGGTGTTGATGGTGATCTCACTTTCCTGAACGGAACCATGAACACACAAGGGTTCACCATCACCGTCGCAAGCAATGTCTTCCTCACAAACGGCACCATCAACATGACCACCAACACAATGTTTGTCGGTGGCAACTTCACACGCACGGCAGCGACATTTAATTCGATTCAATCCACCGTTTCATTCAATGGATCCGTCGCTCAATCGATCAATCCAAACGGGATTGCCTTTTATACCGTCAACGTCAACAAATCCGGCGGCACGGCAGCGACTCTTGCCTCCCCGTTAACAACGAACGGCGACTTAACAATTTCCGCGGGAACGTTGGACACCGGCAGCAATTGGTCCGTCACCGTGGCGAGCCATGTTTCCATTTCCAACACCGGCGCGTTCAATCTCAATAATTCGACGATGTCACTGCAACGCGATTGGACGAACACCTCGGCAGTCGTGAATCCCGGATTCTCCACAGTTACGTTCATTGGCGGATTCGCGCAGAACATTACTTCGAGCGGCGATAATTTCTTCAACCTTCAGATTAACAAGAACGCGAACACCGTAGCGACACTGCAAGACGCTTTTGACGCCGACGGTATTTTCACGATCGCCGGCGGAACGATAAACACCAACGGCAAAGCCCTCACGATTGGCGGCAACTGGACCAATTCGCTGGGCGCGACATACACCGGCACAAATTCAACAGTCACATTTAATAGCGCGACGTCACAGACACTTCTTGGTCAGACCACGTTCTATTCGCTGCGGGCCATCACGAATGGCAGCACGCTCTATTTCACGGCGGGTTCAACAAACCATGTCACCGGCATCGTCGAATTCCGCGACGTGTATCTACGTTCCACCACGAACAACGCGACTTGGTATTTCAAATACACCGGTTCCAGCCAAACCATTGTCGATGTCACCGTTCAAGACTCCAATGCGAATTTCGGTTCCGCGCTTTTCCCCGATAGCCAAAGTCGAGACGCCGGCAACAACAGAAATTGGGCGTTCGCTGGTTCGAATGTTCGTTACTGGGTTAATTCGGGCGGCGGGCTGTGGACATCGGCAGCGAACTGGTCGTACGCGAGTGGCAGTCTGGGCGGAGCTCCGGTTCCAACATCGACCGATACCGTCGTGTTCGATGGCGGCGGTGGATTTAACGGCCAAGCGAACATCACAACGAATATCAACATCGCTTCTTTCACGGTCTCGGGATATTCCGGCCTCATCAACACACAGGGTTACGCCATCACCGTCGCGAGCAACGTGACGCAAGTGAGCGGCACGATCACGCTCACAACGAACACGTTTTCGATTGGCGGCGATTTCATTCGCACTGGCGGAACGTTTAACGCGGCCGCGTCCACCGTTGCGTTCACGGGGTCACAGAACCAATCAATCCATACAGGCGGCGCCATTGTCGCGAACGTATTTGTGAACAAAACCGGTGGAACCGCCACGCTCGCTTCCATGCTCAATTCCACCGGAAACTTCACGCTCAACGGTGGGACGTTTGACACGGGCAACAATTGGTCCGTCACGGTAACAAGCCACGTCATTCTTACGGGCGGCACATTCAATCTCAACAATTCGACGATGAGCGTCGCGCGCGATTGGATTGAGTCCGGGAGTGCAAACGTGGTGCCTGGCGGCTCGACGGTCACGTTCACGAACGGAAACAATCAGAACATCACGTCGAACGCCGATAACTTCTTCAATCTCACGATCAGCAAAACCGGCGGAACTCTCACGCTTCAAGACGCGCTGACGGTTGACGGAACTTTCAATCTCGCGGGCAGCACGATCACCACGAATGCAAAAGCAATTTCGGTGGGCGGCGATTGGCGATTCCCCTCCGGCTCATTTACGGGAACAGGGTCGACCGTCACATTTAACGCACCAACACAAAGCACACTTTCCGGCTCAACAACGTTCTATGCGCTGCGCGCAACAACGCCGAACACCACGCTGTACTTCACGGCGGGAACGACGCAATACGTCACCAGCCTTCTCGACTTCGAAAATATTTCACTGCGCTCAACATCCAATAACGCGACATGGTACTTCCGGTACGCTGGTTCCAGCCAGACAATTTTGAATGTGACCGCGCAAGACTCAAACGCGTCGTCCGGCGCGGTCATGCAAACGTTTTATCCGAGCGTTGATGGTGGCAACAATAGAAATTGGGATTTCGGAGCGCCGACGGCAATTTCCGACTTGACCGCGGTCCCCAGCGGAACGGGAAGTTCAATCGATTTAACGTGGACCGCGCCCGGAGAAGATGGGTCGCTCGGCACGCTCATCAACTCCACGTTCACAATCCAATATTCGACAGACAGTTCGTTCGCCAATGGCGGTTCGTGGTCACCAACATCGGATCCGTTCCCTTACGTTTATCGCACCATCATCGCTACAACAAACGTCGCCGCATCATCGGTGCAACACAGAACAATTACGGGGCTTATCAGCGGCGGGACGTATTACTTCCGAGCCTGGACGAAGGACATCCACGGGAACACGTCCGCGATTTCGAATGGAGCAACGACCTACGCTCAAAGCCTGAATCTCAGCATTCAACTTTCGACCGACACGCTCGCGCTCACCGGCACCATCAATCTCAACACAACGCTCGTTATTTCAACGGGCATCGTTGTTACGAACAATGGCAACGTCAACGAAACATTCGAATTCCACGCAACGACCGCTACCGCCGGCACACCGTGGCAAATGGCCGCGAGCACATCGACCGATCACTTTGTTTTGTGGGCCATTGTTAACGATACCGAACCGATTTCCACCGATTTCGCTGTTGACGACAAACTAAATTCCGCAAGTTACACGCGCTGCACCTCGTCTCAAATCACCAACGCGGCAACCACGTGCGTTGACGTTCCCCCCGGCGGAACGCGCACCATTTGGTTCAAGTTGGCGATGCCGAATTTGACGACGACCGGTAACGCGCAACAAATCCGAATCACAGGAAAAGCGACGGTGCCCGACTGATGCGCGCGCTCTTGCGATCGATTTTGAAATTGGCCGTGCCGGCGATGGCGGTGCTTTTGTTCTCAGCCAACGTCGCGCGCGCCGGCAGCACGGACACGTTGACCGTATCGTTTGTGCCGAACGCCTATTACGCGGTGGATATCGACACCGCAAACGTGTCGCTCAATCTCGGCGCCGTTAATTTGGGAGCGAGCACGCAGACGGTGCAGCCATCGACGGTTTCCGTGCAAAGCACATTCGCGTTCACCGATCTGAAGATTCAAGGTTCGATTTCTTCCTCCGGCACACCGTGGACATTCGATAACAACACCGTATCGAGCGACACCGACAAGTTATCCGCGTGGGCCACCTTCACGTCCGTTGCGCGCTCCAGCGTTCCCACACAAACCGCGGATTATTTCAGTGGCACGGTACCCGGCGCGAATGGCAGCGACGTGATCGACAATCAATCGCGCTACGTGGGCGATTCCGCGACCCAAGGCACCTTCAATCTCTTTGAAAACAACAGCGGGTTCGACGCAAAGAACATGGATTCTCTCGCGCCCGAACCCGATCCAAACGCGAAGTCGCACCTGTGGCTCTATTTCCGATTGCCGAGCGCAACAACATCGGCAACGCCTCAAAACATTTCAGTGACGATTACGGCGGTGGCGCCCGATTAACGCCATGGCCAAACAGAAAGGAGACAAGACAATGAAACACGTGTACCGCATAACGATCCTCATGGGATTGCTCGGCATCATGCTGCGCATGCCCGCGTGGAGCATGGGACTCGCCGCTCGGTTCGGCGATGTCATCGTTGAAAATGCCGAAATAGGAAAAACCTACAACCTGCGCGAGGTGCTGAAGATTCCGTTTGGTATCGAGAATCGCAGCAATGCCGATGTGGATGTGGTCGTCGAAATTGAGCCGACCGATCCACGGTACGTGAAAGCGCCGTACGAGCCAATTCCGGATCCGAGCTGGGTCAAAGCCATCCCTGGAAAAATGCGGATTGGTGCGCACGCGCAGGGATTCTTCGATCTCCTGCTGTCGATTCCGGACGACAAATCGCTGAACGGGCGGCACTTCGTCGCGATCATCAAAGCGCGCACGGATGGCACCGGTCTCATCGGTGTCGCGGTCGAAAACAAATTGCGTTTCTCGATCGGGCCTGGTCCCGAAACGCTGCAAGAAGAGAAACGTCAGAAAGCGATGGCGAAACTCGACTTCGATGTATCGCCGCAAGCGCTTTACATCACCGATGTTCCGATCGGAACCAAGTTCGACGCGAAGAAAGAACAGAACAAATCGATTCGCGTCGTGAACTATTCGGCGGACGCGCTGTCCATCAAGCTCAGCACCGACGCGTGGAAACAAGAACTCACGTTACCGCCCGGATACGAACCCATCCCCGATTCGAATTGGGTCAGTTTCAAAAAGGATCAGGAAGCGATTGCCGGCGAACAGATTGCCTCGTTCCAGCCGATCATCACAATTCCCAACGATCCGAAATACAAAGGCAAAAAATACGCGGCACTCATACGCACATCGCTAACGACCGGGTTTTGGCTCGACGCGCCTGTGCGTGTGTACATCAGCGTGAAGGAGTGACGTCATGAAAATTCATTCGCACATGCAGAGATTATTCAACCGGTTGAATCGATTCACAAAAACTACACAACAAAAAAGGAGCGACAACATGAAGCGCACACTGAAAGTCCTGCTCGGCCTCGTCTTCGGACTGGGACTGAGCGGCGCCGCACACGCGGCATCGTCTGACACACTGACCGTCACCATCACACCGAATGCGTTCTATTCGGTCGACATTGACACGGGAAACGTCTCGCTGAGCCTCGGTACCGTGGCGCTCGGCGCGTCCACACAAACCGTGCAGCCAGCGACCGTCACCGTGCTCTCGACGTTCGCGCTAACCGACCTGAAACTGCAAGGCGTCATCACGGCCTCCGCAAACGCATGGTCGTTCGACGACGTTACAACCTCGAGCGAAGCCGACAAGATCGCTACATGGGCCACGTTCACATCCGTCGCGCGTTCGTCGGCACCAACACAGACCAGCGATTACTTCAGCGGAACGCAGCCCGGCCAAAACAGCAGCGATGTCGTCAGCGCAGCGTCGCTCCGTCTGCCCGCAACAACGACCGGCACGAACGCCCAAAACATCAGCATCACGATCGGAGCGACAGCGCCACAGAGCTAACGATGAAAAAAGCATCAGGGAAAAACAGGCATGAGCTGAGAAACACATAACGAAAAAAAGGAGACACACATGAAACGCGCCATAAAAAAAGTCGCACTGGCCTTGGCCTTCGGGCTCGGGCTCACAGCCGCGTCACACGCCGCATCGTCGGACACGCTGACGGTTACGATCACACCGAACGCGTTTTATTCGGTGGACATTGATACCGGCAACGTCTCGCTCGACCTCGGTACGGTCGCGCTCGGGGCTTCCACGCAGACCGTGCAACCCGCGACTGTCACCGTGCTGTCGAGCTACGCAACGACGGACCTAAAACTCCAAGGCGTCATTACGGCAGCGGCAAACGCATGGTCGTTCGACGACGTTACAAGCTCGAGCGAAGCCGACAAGATCGCTACATGGGCCACGTTCACATCCGTCGCGCGTTCGTCGGCACCAACACAGACCAGCGATTACTTCAGCGGAACGCAGCCCGGCCAAAACAGCAGCGATGTCGTCAGCGCAGCGTCGCAATCGCACTTGTGGCTGTACTTCCGTCTGCCCGCAACAACGACCGGAACGAGCGCCCAAAACATCAGCATCACCATCGGAGCGACAGCGCCACAGAGCTGAGCGCAAAGGAGAACGAGAGAAATATGTGAACGCAAATGGAGCTCATATGAGCTGAGTTAGCGAAGAACATAGCGAACACAAATCGCGAGAAATCCGCTTGTGGCAGGCGTTGGAAGCCGTGTCACCGGCAGGATTTGTGGCATTTCACCCGTGCATGTGCGCGCGTGAATGACGCTCGTTCGCGGACGTCCACGTACGAGCAAACAGATTTGCAGTTCAAAACAAAAAACAAAAGGAGAAACAAAATGAAACGTGCAAGTAAAGTCGCACTGGCCTTGGCCTTCGGGCTCGGGCTCTCAGCCGTGTCACACGCCGCATCGTCGGATACGTTGACGGTCACGATCACACCGAATGCGTTCTATTCGGTCGACATCGACACCGCGAACGTCTCGCTCAACCTCGGTACCGTCGCGCTCGGGGCTTCCACGCAGACCGTGCAACCAGCGACCGTTACCGTGCTCAGCACCTACCTCACGACGGACCTGAAGTTGCAAGGAGCAATCACCGCGGCAAGCGATCCATGGTCGTTTGATGACGTCACCACATCGAGCGAAGCCGACAAAGTCGCCACGTGGGCCACGTTCACGTCCGTTCAGCGTTCATCGGCACCCGCGCAGACCGGTGATTACTTCAGCGGCACGCAACCGGCCCAAAACAACAGCGACGTTGTGAGCGCGAATGCGGAGTTCGTGGGAACAGCAAACGGTGTGAACAACCTGTTCGAGAACAGCTCCGGACCCGACAACAAAGACATGGACGACATGAATCCGTTCCCAGCAGCGAGCAGCCAGTCGCATCTGTGGTTGTTCTTCCGTCTGCCAGCAACGACGACGAGCTCCAACGCCCAGAACATCAGCATCACGATCGGAGCCGCAGCGCCACAGAGCTAATCGCAAAGGAGGAAACACGAGAGAAACATGTGACGAATTGGGAGGACATATGACCTCGGCCTAACAGGCAGCACGCATAGGTCAAACACGACGTCGGGCGATTTCGCCAGCGACACAACAGGCGAAGCACGTCCACGGACGAAGTCCATCCGCACGGCGCATTGCGTCTCAAGTGCGGCTGATGATCGTCGGACGTCATAGGAGACAAATGTCAGAACGATGGGAGTGCATCGACACGTGATGAAACACGTGGGCACGAACATTTTTAAACGCGTTCGTGATTGGGCGTTGGCCACGTTGGCCATTGCCGGGGGCTTCTTTGTCCTCGCGCGGCCGGCTTTTGCCGCGACGTCCGACTCACTCACCGTTACGTTCCGTCCTCTCGACACGACACCGCCAGCAGCGATCACCAATTTGAACGCGGCTCCTGGAGCTGCGGGCCAAGTGATCCTGCAATGGTCATCGCCGGACGAAAATAACAACCAGTTCAGCGATAGAAACCCGGTGGCCTCATACGTGGTTCGCATCGCCACGTTCTCCGCCGATAGCATTGGAAGTACCACAACGTGGTGGAACACCGCCCAAGACGTCACGGGCGAACCTCCGCCGTCAAATCCTGGCGTCACCGAATTCATGTTGCTGAATGGATTGCCGGGCGGCGTCACGTATTACTTCGCTATCAAGAGCATCGACGACGCAAACTTGCTTTCACCGATTGACACGCATTCCTCAACGATCGGGCAACAAGCGCGCGCGTTTGTTTCTTCGACACTCAATTCGCCTCCGACGAATTTCGCCGGCATGGCGATTTCAACACACGCAATTCAATGGAGTTGGGGCGTCACGCTTGGTGCCACGTATTATCGACTGTCGACGTATCCGGGCGATCTTACGGTCACCGATTCCAATGGCTTCTCGTTTGATGAATTCGGATTCACCCCGAACGAAGCGATCACACGAATATTGCGATCAGGAAATGCCTCCGGTGTGTCGTTGCCCACATCACCGGTTACGGTTTACACGTTGGCCAACGTTCCCGCGAATCTTGCGGCGAGCGGCATCACAATATCTCAAGTCTCACTCACGTGGACGTCGAACAACAATCCGGGTGGAACACGTTATCGCCTCGAGCGATCGAACAACAACGTTGCTTACACGCCGATCGCGACGATTAACGTCGTCACGTATCTAGACACGGGCCTCGCCCAACTTACGACCTATTATTACCGCGTCCGCGCGATCAATGAAGATGGTCTCTTATCGAACCCGAGCTCGGTTGTTACGGTGTTCACGGCACAAAGCGGCGACCTGGTCGCACCGTCTGCGCCCGCGGGACTCAAAGGATTTTTGGATCCAACCGGTCGAGCGTTCGCGCTCACATGGGAACCGGTTCGCTACAACGTCGATGGCTCACCAGCGACGGACATCGCCGGTTATTACATTTATCGTCGTGACTCGTTGACAGGTCCCGGCATCCGACTCACACCAGCACCGCTCGCGGTCGCTGCGTTTGCGGACCAAGTTAATAACCAAGTCAATTACTACACGATTCGTGCGGTCGACTTGGCTGGAAACGAATCACCCGATTCGCTGATCGCGGATTCGAGCCCCGAAGCGAACATCATTTATCTCAGCACGGACGGCGTGTCGCACGTGATGATGCCCGAAACCGTGAACGACTTGTTGCGGTCTGCATACAACAAGTACGGCGTGCCGCTCACGATCGAACTTTCCGACGAACCGCTGTCAGCGGATGGGCTTATTGTTCGCAACGTCCGGCTGAAACTGATCCGAACCGACACGCGCGAGGTTCTCAATGATCTCGCGTTTTCGCAACCGCAAGCCACCGTCGCGGTTGGATACAACCAACAGAATGGACAAGTGATCGGCGGAGCACCGGGGATTGGATCGCGCGGCGGAAATGTGCGCGCGAGCGCAATCACGCCCGATCAATTGTCGATGTATTGGTTCAACGGTGTGACGTGGGTTCGTATCGGTGGCACCGTGGATATTCCTGCGCAAGCGGTGAAGACGCGGTCATCTTTCCTCGGAAATTATCAATTGCGCGTGTCGGCCAATCCGTCGACGCTGAGCTTGAGCCAAGGCAACGTCTATCCACGGTTGTTTACACCGAACGGCGACGGACTCAACGACCGTGTGTACTTTATTCTTGAGAACCCGAACAACGTGCCGGTGTCCGGCGAAATCTTTGACAAAGACGGACGCCATGTGCGCACACTCCCGCCGGCCGATTCGCACAGCGGCATCGGCACAACGCTTATATGGGATGGTAAAGACGATCGCGGAAATGTGGTGCCCGGCGGCGCTTACATTTACCGCATTTCGGGCGAAGGGAAGTCCTTCACGGGAACCGTGGGGGTGGCGAGATGAAGAAACTACTCGCTCTTCTCCTGAGTCTGATTTTCTTGGTGCAGTTGCCGGCTCCGGTCGCGCTCGCGTCTTTCGACGATCAGGGTGGCGGTGCGCGCGCTCCGGGTATGGCGGATTCGTTTACGGCTGTCGCCGATGATGCGGATGCGATCGGTTACAACCCGGCGGGTCTCGTGCAAATGCAAGAAGGTCAGATCAGCACACAATACGGCCAGCTGGTTAAAGGCCTCGGTGATGGTTCGACTCTCGGCACCACGTATTTGGGCTACGCGTACCCTCTTGTGAAAGGATATCGTGCCATCGGGTTTGCGTACAACAACTTCAAGGGCGACAACTTGTTCTCCGAACGCACGTTGATCTTGAGTTACAGTCAGCGGATTGATCTCGACTCGCTTGGCTACCGCGGCATCTATTCCTTCGGCGGTAACGTGAAACAATTGCACCGTCAGTACGAACCGGACCGATTTACCGAAAATGCCTTGAACGATGCGGGCGTGGCATCCAATCAACACGATCAATTGTTCACCGCTGGAAATTCGAAAGACACGTACGCATTCGACTTGGGCGCGCTCGCTCAATTTGGTCCGAAGTACGAATACACGGCGGGCGTTGCGTTGATCAACGCCAACCAACCCGATGTGTCGATCGCCGGCGACGGCGACAAGGCGCCGCTCGGAGTGAAGATGGGAGCTGCGTACCGTCCGCGTTGGGGCACGCTCTCCATTGAAAATCGACGCGTGAAACGCTTGGTTGGCCAGACCGACAGCGACGTCGCGCTCGGCGCGGAACGGAACTTCCCGTTTGCGTCGCTCGGTGCGCTGGTGCTACGCGGCGGATACGCAACGGGCTCGCGCGGCTACCGCGCACTCACCACGGGACTTTCGTATATGTATTCTCGATTCCGTTTGGATTACTCGTTCAGCTTCCCGGTGAGCAACTTGGCCGACACAAGCGGCACGCACCGCGTTGGATTTGCGTTCAAACTCGGATCCAGCTCCACGCAATTTGCGAGAGACTATTCGAACACCGATCTTATCTCCGCGTTCGCGTGGGATAGTTTAACGACGCACATTCTCTTAACGCGCATCAGTCTCGCGCGCGGACTCACGCCGGAATACAAAGACCAATTGATGTTCTTGCTGATGCGCAAATATCCGCTGGATGATCCGGGCCTCAAAAACGTAAGTGGTGATTTGAAAGATCTTTTGCGCAAATACGCGAACAACACTATGGATTGGGCGCATCTGAAATTTGCGTTGCTAAAAGGCGTGCCCGAAGATGAAAAATCGATGTCGATGGACGCGCTCGAATCGCTTGTGAAGAACGATCCGAAGTCGACGCTTATGCGGCTGGCGGTCATGCCGGCGAACACGCAGCGCAGCGATCGCCTCGCTTCTCTGTCACTGATGGCGCTTTCCGAACTGGCGGCACAGACGTACCGACGCCAGGATCTTGATGGCTGCATTGGATACGTGCGCCGCATGGTGGAAATATTGCCGTCGGATGAAGTGGTGTTACGTGCGTACCGCGAACTTCTGGCGCGCCGCGCGAAGATTACCGATAAATTTAACGCGAACGAGGCGGCGCCCGCACCCGCACCGTTGCCCGAAGCGCCGCAGTCGCTGGTGGCTCCGTCAACGCACGAAGAGAAATCAGCGACGCCGGCGCAGATGCAAATGTCGGATCGCGATGCGTTGTTGCGCGCGTTTGGAACCGCGCTCGGTTATTACATGGTTCGCAAAGCGCAGAACGCGCCGCACGACGAACTTGTTGGCTTGCTCAATCAAATGAAAGTTGTGTACGGCGATCAAAACTTCGACCTGTCAATGATCGATCGCGAACTCGCCGAACTGAACGCGAACGGCGTAACGCCCGCGGTTGCTGCACCGACGATCGCACCAACACCAGTGCCGGCCATCACGAAACCCGCGGCCAAACCGGCCAAGGCATCCGCCACAAAGAAACCGGCTGAAAAACCGGTCGCAAAACCAACGGCAAAACCGAAGAAGGTTACGCCGGTGCCCACGAACTTGTCCGGATTCAAGATTCCCGCGGACGCGGATCTGGATCGCGCCTGGGAATACTACCGTACGGTGTCGGAACGCGACATCACCGACTACGAGAAGATCGAACTCTTGCAAGACATGCTGCGCCGATTCGGAGAACAGGGCGCCGGCCGTATCAACAAAGAACTCGAACGCATCCGTCGCCGGGTCGAGTAGCCCCCCTTTTTCCCCCTAATAATAAGGAGGTGGATAAAAAAAGGGGTCCCCGCTACACTTATAGGACCTATGGGAGAACCCGAAAAACGCCCGGAAGACAGCGACGATTTGCCGAAAGAAGAACCCAAACTCGACGCCATTTTGCCCGATGATTTGCCACCGGCCGCCGCCGAACTTGTTGGTGACATCGACAGTTACCAACGGCGAATGGAAAAAGAATGGGAAACCGCAAAGTCGTCTTACGAACAAAAGATAAACAGGATTATGGAAGAGTTCGTGGTGGCAAATGCGAACGTGCCGCCTGCATCGCCCAAAGAGGAAGAAAAAGAACCGCCCAAAAAGTCCCGCGTTGAGCCCGCCTTCGAAGGCCCGATTCCGGAACAACCGCGCAAAAAATCCGGATCCGAACAAGAGCGTTTAAAAATCCTCATGGATCAGCTTCAAAAAGAACTCCACCGCGTTGAACGTCCCGCCCGACACGTGCCATTTTTCTCCCATTCGTCACATTCTCGACCATCGCTTTCCGCTTCCTCACCGGAGCCGCTGCAGCTTGGATGGTCAAAGCCGACCACACGATTTTCAAAAAATACAATTCTTGCCGCTCTCGCTGGGATCGTCCTCGTCTCGGCCGGTGCGTTCTATGCTTTGTCGCAGCGCGTCCAAGTCACACCGATTCCGTACGCGCATACATTGGGACCCATTGTTAATAAGAAGGGACTTTTTATTCTGGACTGGTTCCGCCGCTCCATTTATCTGCACGAGAACTCCTCCAATCTCACGATCAAATCCGTTGAATCCGTGATTAACAACATGGCAACCGGTATCGCGATGTCGGAGAAAGCGTTGTGGACCATCGATGCGCTGGACCGAAAGATTCTCACGCACACACTGACCGTCGATCACCAGATCACAGCCGGAATTCCGACGCCGGGCTCAAAGCCCGTCGGGCTTTATTGGGATGGATTGGATTTGTGGTCGGCCGATGCTAGTGAGCGCGCACTGTACCGACATCGCGGCACCGAGCTCGAAGACATTCGCGATACGTTTCCGCTGCCCGAAATGGGCATGACCGCGTTTACGTTCTACAAAAGCAGGCTTTGGATTTTGGACGGAAAATCGCGCCTCATCGGCGCCTACCGCTTACAGAAACCGCTGCTACAACTTGGGATGTTTGATTTGGACCCGTTCGTGAAAGGAGCAACACCCACCGGGTTTGCATTTGAATCAGGAAAGATTCTGGTTGTGACCGAAAATCCCGCGCTCTTGATCCGAATCCCAATTTCCCGCCTGCGCCAATCAAAAACCGACACGCTCTAAACTTTGGGACTAGTGCACGCGGGCGCGCAGCTCGTCCACCCAATGGAACAAACCGTTCCTCAGCTGGACCGCAAACGAAAACAGATCCTCACGCAAACGAACAGATTTCGTGCGCAGCGAAATTCGGCTTAAAAGCCCCATGCAGGTGTCGGCGTGCGCGAGCGCGCGTTGCGCTTTCGCGATGTTTCCGCGAATACGCTCCTCCGAATAGCCGATCGTGTGGCCTTGCGCGATATTGATCGCAATCCAGTTTGAATGAAAACGCAGCGACTCAAATTCCGCGCCGTAGGTTTTTTTGTACTTCAAATCTTTCAGTTTTAGGTACCGATCGATTTCTTGCGAGGTGCAGATCGCAAAGCGACAGCAGTCACGGTAAATGAGAACCGTTGACAACGGCGCGCCCTCGCCCCAATAGTGCGGATCTTCGTTGGTGGCGGGATGATAATCCTCTTCTGGGTTTTCGTCACCAATGAACGGCTGGCCGTTCAATTGCTGGACAATCGCGGGACCCGCAACGACTCCGTATTCGCGGATAATCGGATCGAACGCTTGCACTTCATCCGGACCGATGAATTTGATCTTCGCCATCGGCTTCTTGCGCAGTTGTTTGCTTTGGCAGGAAACGCGGTAATCGTCCTGGGCTTGAAAAAACCGTTCCCAATCGGCCTCATCCCACGTTTTGTTGAAATCTATCTCGCTGAAAAATTCTTTCTTGTCCATCCGTCGAGCGAGTATATTAAATGTTGCTAAGAAGCGATTGGAAGCGCCTTTTTCATCCGAGAAAGAACCTCGGTTTTTCCCATAACTTCGAGCATGTGGAACAGACTCGGCCCTTTCGTGCGGCCGGACACCGCAACACGAACCGGATGAAAAACTTGCCCATTTTTAAGACCGTTTTGCTGCGCATGGTCACGGCACGCTTGTTCGGTGTTTGTGGCCGTAAGACCGGGAAGAGCCTCAAAACGTGCCATTACGCCTTCGATAACTTTTTTTGCGCCCTCTTTTTTGAGCACTTTCTCTACCGATTCCGGATCGAACGGAACATCGTCGCGCAAAAAGAAATCAATAAGACCGGGGGCGTCCGACAGGACGACAAGCTTTTCTTGTTCGAGCATCAACGCCTCGTGCACATAGTGTTTCAATTTGTCGTCTGCCTTTTCTGGAACGAGGCCGGCGTCGACAAGATACGGCCATGTGCGCTCCAGCAATTGATCACGCGTTAATTGCCGGATGTAAACGCCGTTCATCCATTTCAGTTTTTCGGTATCAAACACCGCTGGACTTTTTTGGCAACGTTCCAATTCAAACTTCTGGACGAGCTCTTCAAATTTGTTGGCCGGATTAAAAAGTTGCTGCGAATCCGTGGTGGACCATCCCAACAGCGCCAAGTAATTGACCATCACCTCGGGCAAATATCCGGCCTTTTTAAATTCCTCAATCGATGTCGCACCGTGCCGTTTCGATAGCCGCGAACCGTCGGGACCATGGATCATCGATATGTGTGCGAACACCGGCATTTTCGTCCAGCCGAACGCTTCGAAAATTTGGATTTGGCGCGGAGTGTTCGACAAATGGTCATCTCCTCGAATCACGTGCGTGACCTCCATCAAGTGATCGTCGACAGCGCCCGCAAACATGAACGTCGGAACGCCCGAGGATTTCAACAACACGAAATCATCGAGCAGCTCGCTTTCAAATTTCAATTGACCTTTCACGATATCGGTGAACTCGACGTTTCCACCGTGCGGTCGAGCAAAACGGAACACGTGGGGTTCGCCTTTTTTTACGCGTTCGGCGGCCGCCGCTGGCGCAATGGCGCGGCAGCGTTCATCGTATTTCGGTGGGCGCTTCGCGAGCATAGCGCGGGTGCGCATTTGTTCCAAATCTTCTTTGGTGCAGAAGCAAGGGTACGCTTTTTGTTTCGCCACCAGCTCGTCCAGCAGTTTTCGGTAGGTCGAGAGTCGCTCCATTTGAAAATAAGGGCCGAAGTTGCCAACGGAGGCTTGCGTATCGTGGACGCCCGGACCTTCGTCCCATTCCAAACCCAGCCAGTGCAACCCATCAATGATCGCGCGCATGGATTCATCGGTGGAACGTGCCTCGTCGGTGTCTTCGATACGCAGAATATAGGTGCCTTTGTGATGACGCGCGTAGAGCCAGTTGTAAAGAGCTGTGCGCGCGCCGCCCACGTGCAAAAAACCGGTAGGAGATGGAGCGAAGCGAACGCGAATCATAAGGATCGAAGCGGCACGAGCACGACGGTGCGCATCATTTCATTAAAACAAATGCTGAAGTGATGAAAAAAAGATTCGCGCCCCAAAATATTGAAGCTGGCAGCATAGGTTTCCGAGAAACCGATTTTCGCCGAAAATTTCGTCTGTTCCACTTCCACGCCAATCTTAGCGACGCCGATATCCACTTTCCCGTTCGCGGTTCCGAGCCGAATTCCCTCGCGACCCGCCTTGGGCAAACGCAGTGCGTGCGCAATCTCGGGACGAAACATCGACACCGAGGCGCCCGAGTCGACGAGCGCGAATGTTTTTACCGACTTCTTCTTGTGATGCAACGTGAGCGGAATCAACGGATAAAAATTGCCGTGGAATTTAACGTAGGGGAACTGATAATGCTGAACTTTCGGCAAAGCTGTTTACTTTTTCGCAATGAGAGGCAACGGGGCGGCGAGCTCTTCTTTCGACGGAACATGGAAAACAAACGGAGTGGACTTGGATTTTTTGCTGCGCGTGGACCGGAATACGTTTAGAAATGATTCATCATTCCCGACCAGGCCTTCGTTCGCCGAAAACATAACCCATTGACCAGCAAATTTCTCAAGCGATTTTGCGTTTTCGCAAAGCCAACGCGTTTCCTTGCAAAAGTTCATGGGCCCCTCCCTTAAGCAATCAGCTTATTGAGCGGATACTCGATGATCCCTTCGGCTCCGGCGCGTTTCAGTTCCGGTAAAATTTTCTTAACCACCGTTTCTTCGACGACAACTTCGATCGCGATCCAACCGGGCAACGTAAGTTTACTTACTGTTGGACGTTTAAGGGAAGGAAGAATGTTCATAATTTTCGTCAGACTTTCTTCCTTCAAATTCATTTTGAGACCAACCATTCCTTCGGCGGCCAAGGCGCCCTTGAGCAAAATCGCAATGTTCTCGATTTTTTTGCGCTTCCAGTCATCCTTCCATGCGTCCGCGTTGGCGATAAACCGCGTGGTCGAGGACAAGAAATCTTCAACAATCCGAAGTTTGTTTGCTTTGAGCGAACGGCCTGTTTCGGTCAGCTCGACAATCGCATCCACGAGCATGCCCGCTTTTGCCTCGGTGGCACCCCACGAAAACTCGACGGTCGCTTTTACTTTGCGATCGGCCAAATATTTCTTCGTGTAGTTCACGAGTTCGGTGGCAATCGTTTTTCCCTGCAAGTCTTTCACGGTTTGAATTTTCGAATCGTTGGGAACGGCAAGCACCCAGCGCACCGGACGGAAACCGGATTTACCGTAAATGAGCTCGCACACTTCTTTGACTTTGGCGCCCGTTTCCAAAATCCAATCTTGACCCGTGAGGCCCGCGTCAAACAAACCGTCTTGCACGTATTTGCCCATTTCTTGGGAACGGACGAGCATGATTTCAATTTCATCGTCGTCGCAGTAAGGGAAGTAGGACCGATCGCCGGTACTGATGCGGATTCCCGCTTTTTTAAATAGTTCGGTGGTGGATTCCTGCAAACTGCCTTTGGGCATACCGAGCTTCAGTACGCGTTTGGCCGTCGAGGTGGAATTTTTCGTCGTGGATGTCATAACTCTCTCAATTTAGATTCCGCGGAGGCGGTTGGATTTTGAAACGAGCGCGGAGTGTAGCAACTTTTTGTACCCGGCGGTAAGTGCGCGGGTGACCGCCCCCACGCCGAGCTTTCGAGCCCGTGCATCATCGGGAACCGCAAAAATCTTTGTTAATGGCAGTATTCCGATGAGCGTGCTGGTCAAAAATACTTCGTCGGCTGTCGCCAAATCGCGCACGCCCAACTTGGTCTCGGTCACGCCGATGCCTTGCTCACGCGCAATTTGGCACACCAATTGACGAGTGACACCGGCCAGTTGTTGGCCGTCCAGCACCGGCGTGAAAAGCCGGCCGCGCTTCACCAAAAAAAGGTTGCTCACAGTGCCTTCGGCAAGATTCCCCTGTTCGGTCAGCATAATGGCTTCAAAAACATTCCGGCGGTTCGCTTCGATCTTGGCCAACACATTGTTCAAACAACTCGTGGATTTGATCGACGGCGGCTGCGCTGCCGCGCTATTGCGCCGCACGTTCACGACCGCGGCGCTCGCCCCCGCGGAATAAAACCTGGCGGGATACCCGTGAAACGGGCGCGATACGATGAGCCACGTGGGTGTTTTGCACGGACGTGGGTCAAACCCGTGCGGCCCCGGCCCGCGCGTCACCGTGATGCGCAGCGACGCCTCTTTGTGTTGGTTCGCGTCGACCGTTTTCTGCGCAAACTGCCCGAGTTTTGCCGGCGATGCCGGCAACCGAAGCTCAATCCCGGCCGCCGATTGCGCGAGCCGCTTCAAATGATCGTCCAGTGCAAAAATTTTTCCGCCCGCGACCCGCAAGGTCTCATAGACACCGTCGCCGTACAAGAAACCGTGGTCGTGGATCGAAATGACCGCGTTCTCTTCACGAACGAGCTTGCCATTCAAACAAACTTTCATTGTGCGACCTCCAACAAGGCCTTTGCTTTTGCGATGACTTCGCGGTACTCGCGCTTGGCGTTCGAATCCGCAACGATGCCCGCTCCCGCTTGGATATAAATTTTATGATCGGAAACGAGTGCCGTGCGAATCAAAATATTGAACACGGCGTCGCCATTCTCGCAAAAGAATCCGGCGCTGCCATAAAACGGACCGCGCGCAATGCGCTCAATCCTTTCAATAATCTCGATCGATTTGATCTTCGGACAACCGGTGATGGTTCCACCGGGGAACACCGCTTTGAGCGCATCCACCGAATCTTTTGCTGGCGCGAGGCGGCCTTCCACTTGCGAAACGATGTGCATCACGTGCGAATAATTTTCCACGGAGAACCGGTCCGTCACTTTGACCGAACCCGGCGCGCACACACGCCCGAGATCGTTGCGCTCCAAATCCACCAACATAATATGTTCGGCGCGTTCCTTTGGCGACAACAACAGTTGTCCGCGGCGCCGACGGTCCGCAGCGCGCGTTGCGCCGCGCGGCCGCGTGCCGGCGATGGGCCGCGTGATTGCGTGTTGCCCTTCTACCTTTATCAAGAGCTCTGGCGATGAACCAACAATCCACTTCTCGCCAAATTTAATGACGCTCGAATAAGGCGATGGGTTTCGTTCGGCGAGCGCGCGATAAAAATTCAGCGGACGACCATCAAATTTTTTTTGAAAGCGGATGCTGAGATTTGCCTGATAAATATCGCCCCGCGCGATATGATCTTTCGCTCGTCGGACCATTGTTGAAAACGCGTGTTGGTCGGGATGCTCGAAAAACGCACCGGTTCGTTCGCGCTTGGTTTCACGCACCGGTACCGAGCACGACAAGGCGAGCATTTGGTTTATTTTGCGTTCGAGCTTTTCTCGTTTCCGCGGCGTGCCTCGAAAATAAAGAATTGTTTTCCGTTTTTTTCGATCCACTCGAACAATCGCAGCATAATCACCAAACAATGCGACCGGTGTCTTTAATGGATTTGGACGCATCAGCAACTGGCCAATGCCTTTGTCAAAACTGCGCCCGGCTTCAAACCCAAGAAACCCCACGTAGCGCGGCGCTGGTGATGACGTTCGAAACGATTGCTTAATTTTGTTCAACAGATCCGGCACACCAGCAAGGGGGACCTGCCATTGGCGCAACGGCTCCGCCGCCGACATATATTGATCGGAAATGTTCGAATCAGGAGGGCCGAAGAAGAATCCGTTCGTCGGAGCGGAATGGATTTGTTGCCAGAACCATAAACAATCGCCCGGTACAGCGGAAAAAACACGGGCGCTCGTTTTCATGTTTGGTTAGTCCAACGCCGTTATTTCTTTTTGAATTTCTTTGCGACGGTGTTCGCGGTGTGTTCGATGGATTTCTGCGTCTCTTCGATCGCCGGTTTAAAATCCTTCACAAAATCGTCTTTGAATTGTTCGGTGGCCGATGTTTTTTGAAAACGAGAATCGCTGAACAAATCTTCCAAAAAGTTGTGCAGCGGTTTGATCACGACCGATTTTTTCCAGGGCGCGGATTTTTCAATGCTCGGAAACCGCGGGACGACAAACAACAGCATCAATGCAATGGCCACAACACCAGCAAGAAAACCCGTGAACAAACCCACAATACTGTCGACGACCCCCAAAAACATGGCGTGCGTGAGTTTGGTCAACGCCCATCCGGGCACAAGCGCGATGACAATGCCACCGACAAAAAGCAAAAGTCCCGCCACCAGCCGCGCACCAGGGAACCCGCCGATCATCTCACTAACGGGAAGCTGGTAATACTCAACGAGGAATGCACCAAAAAATCCGCCGATCAAGCAGGCGCCAATCCACAAGCTTCCCATGCGCGCGCCGAGCGCAACAAAAACGATAACGAGGACAATGGCGACGACGTCAATCCAACTCATGAAATGCTTTGCTCGAGCCCCATCATCGCGAATCCCGTTGGCACCTTTGGATAAAAATAGGTGGTCTTCGGCGGCATCACTTCGTGCGCTTCGGCCACGCGCGCCAACGAGGCAACGCCCGGCGACGCGAGAACAAAACCAACCCACGACGGATCTTTCTCGACGAGCACGTCCATACCGTCCAGGTCACGCGTGAAAATGATTTCGCGCTCGCCCAAAAACTCGGGCTTAATTAGTTCTCCAAGCGCGACGTCGTGGAGCAAGATAACATCAAGCGCGCGAAGCGCCGGCGGTCGGGCGCGCAACAACTGATCGAGCGGAACATCGGCACGCGGCTTCAGAAACGCGGTGCCCCCGGCAAACACCCAGCCGATTCTTCGCTGCTTCGGATTCTTTAACTCTTTTACAATCGCCGAAACGTTCGCCGCCGGCTCAATCACGAAATATTTGGAAAGATGTTCGCGCCATTCTTGCACCGTGTGTTTCGATTTGACGAGGCGATGCGTCGGCAGCATTAAGAGCCCTGGCTCTTCCATGGGGCACACGTACGTCATGACCCGCCGCCAGCCGGATTCAAGCGCGGCACGCGGCTCGCTTTTCAAGCGTTGTTCGCTGTAGGTCCACGCCACTTCGTAACGATGATGCCCATCCGCAATGTAAAGATCTTTCTTCTTCAGAAGCGACCGGATCTCTTTCTGAAGCGCCGGCGCTTCCACTTTCCACAACCGGTGCGACAATTCTTTGGACTCTTGGCCCTTCACGAGCGGTTTTTGTTTTACCACCTTGGCCACCCATTTTCTCCATTCGCTTTTCTTATCGAAAAAGAGTCCAAAGATCGGGCTCACATCGGTCTTGAGCGCCGTGATGAGATTCAAACGTTCTTCTTTCGCCTTCGGCAATGTTTTTTCGTGCGGGTGCACGGCGCCTTTGCCCGGTGTTTCAAGTTGAAGCGCCACAAACACGCCGTAGCGCTTTAATTTCTTGTTCGGTGCGAAAGCATCTTTGATCTGAAACGTTGTTTCCAGCAAATAAAACGACGCCATCCGGTCTTCTTGCAGCACACCGTTGGCTTTCCATTCGTTAAGTATTTTTCCGGCGTTTGAAAATTTTTCGCCGTTCATGCCTTTCGGCAATTCCAACTGCACGACGTTCGTCGGAAATTTTGCTTCAAGCGATTCGCGTTGATGCGGAGAGATTACGTCGTAAGGCGGACAAATAAACGAAGAAACATCGGCGCTCTTTTTGTCCACGGAAGAACGGAGCGCACGGAACGGAGCTATATCAACCATAAATCGACAACACCTGACCTTGTTTTGTTTTTAATGCTTTTTCGAACACGACTTTCGCGACGGCGACGTCTTGAATAGCGAGTCCGGTTGAATCAAAAATCGTTATATCTTGATCGGACGAACGTCCTTTTTTCTTTCCGCTTACCACATCTCCGAGCTGGGCGGTCAAATCTTTTTCAGAAAATTCTCCGGCGGAATGCGCAACATTGATCTCACCGGCGTGCGATGCTTGGTGCCACTCGTCCACAACCACGTGCGCGGATTTTAGCAGAGCGGTTTCCAATTCCTGCTTGCCGGGCGCGTCCGCCCCGATCGCGTTGATGTGCGCGCCCGGTTTCACCCACGCCTTTTTCACCAGCGGTTGCTTCACGGGTGTGGTCGTTACAAGAATGTCGGCCTGAGCTGCTTCTTGCACGGTTTGGACCGGTTGCAAGTTCGGGTGCAACGCTCCGCTGAGTTTGCAGAACGTTTGGATTTCTTCCTGAGTTTTTCCCCAGACGAAAACGTTTTCGATTTTAAAGAACTTGTTGAGCGCCTCGAGCTGCGTGGCGGCTTGGCGGCCGCACCCTATAAGACCAATGGTCTTCGAGTCCTTGCGTGCCAAATATTTTGCAGCGATACCACCAGCGGCCCCCGTTCGAATCGCTGTTAGATTTCCGGCGCCAAAAATTCCGAGCGGCAGGCCTGTCTGCGGATCAACGTACACCATGATGCCAGAGACGGCGGGCAACCCTTTCTCTGGGTTCGACGGCGTGGAGTTCACAATTTTCACGCCCGCGGCCGACAACGATCCTTTGATGTAGGCCGGCATCGAACGCAAATCTCCGTCGTATGGGTCGAATTGCAAATAAACTTTCGATGGCATCTGCGTTTGCTGCGAACCGTGCAGACGAAACGCTTCTTCGACCGCTTTCACGGCCTCGTCCATTGTCAATAAACTTTGCACGTCCTTTTCGGACAGCCACAGCAATTTCTTTCCGAGAAAATCGGATTCGATTTTCATGCCTTTGCAACCTCCGCGAACGCTTTTGAGAAAGCGGCTTTGGCCTCGTTTACAATTTCTGCGGAGTGTTCGGTGGAAACGAACGCGGCTTCATATTGCGAAGGCGGCATAGAGACTCCGTTCTTCAGCAACGATTGAAAGAAGACCGCAAATTTTTTCGTGTCCGAATCCGTCGCCGAAAGATACGACGTCACCGGGCCCGGATTGAAAAACACCGTGAACATGGATCCCACCTGATTCACCTGCACCGGCACCTTTTTCTTTTTTGCTTCGGCCCGAAGAAACGAGGCCAAGTCCGCGGTGGTTTTTTCTAGCGCTTCGTAGGGCGGCTTTTTCTTGAGTGCTTTCAGCGTGGCCAATCCGGCCGCCATGGCCATCGGGTTCCCGGACAACGTGCCCGCTTGATAAACGGGTCCGAGTGGAGCGATCTGTTCCATTAAATCTTTTCGGCCTCCAAACGCACCGACCGGAAAGCCTCCACCAATGATTTTGCCGAGACACGTGAGATCCGGCTTGATTTTAAAGAGCCCTTGAGCACCTCCCCAGCCGAGGCGAAAACCGGTCATGACTTCGTCAAAAATGAGCAGCGCTCCGTGTCGCCGCGTGAGCGCCGTCACCGCGTGCAAAAACTCTTTGGATGGAGATACGACGCCCATATTTCCGCAAACGGGTTCCAATATGACCGCGGCGATGTTCGGACCCTGGCGCGCAAAAAGATCTTCGATCTGTTCGACATCATTATAGGGAAGCACCCACGTGTTCTTCGCAACGGACTCCGGAACACCAGCGCTTGAGGGCACTCCGAATGTCGTCGCGCCCGATCCCGCGGAAACAAGCAATTCGTCTACGTGCCCGTGATACCCGCCTTCAAATTTCAAAATGCGCGCGCGTTTCGTCACCGCGCGCGCCAATCGCAGCGCCGACATGGTGGCTTCGGTGCCCGAACTTGTGAACCGCAGAAGCTCGATCGACGGGAACGCTTCTTTGGCCATCTCTGCTAGCTCGGCCTCGAGCGCGCACGGCGCGCCGAACGACGTACCGTTTTCCAATTGGGCTTTAACGGCTTTAACGACAACATCGGCGTTGTGTCCGAGTATCATCGGACCCCACGAACCGATAAAATCGATGTAACGGTTGCCGTCCACATCCTGTATTCGAGCGCCCTTCGCCTTCGCTATGAAACGCGGCGTGCCACCGACGGCACGAAACGCGCGCACCGGCGAATTTACTCCGCCCACCAAATGCTGTTGCGCCTGTTTAAAAAGCCTTTCGGATTCTTTGGTCGACAATGTCTCTACGACCTCCATTTGATCGTGCATCCGATAGCGAAGGTTTCGGGTTCGGCTGGCTTTTTTCCTTGCACGAGCGCCGTTAATGCCTCGCGCAAATATTGTCGCTGCACCTTCGACGCGTCCTGCCAATTGTCGTCGATTTTGCCGGTGTAAGCCAATTTTCGGTTTGCGTCAAAAACAAACAGATGCGGCGTGTGCGTGGCACCGTACGTTTTTGCGACCGATTGATCTTCGTCTCGAAGGTACGGAAAATTGAACCCTTTATCGGCCGCCCGCTTCTTCATGTTCTCGAAGTTATCGTCCGGATAGTTCGCAGCGTCGTTCGAATTGATCGCCACGACCTGCACGCCGTCTTTTTTAAAGTCACTCTGCAGCTTGATCATCCGATCTTCGTACGCTTGCACGTACGGGCAATGATTGCAACTGAACACCACAACGAGCGCTTTGCTGGCCGCGAAATCGGCCAAGCTGTATTTTTTGCCATCCACTCCAGGCAAGTTCGAAAATGCCGGAGCGGTGGTACCGTTTTTCATAAGAATTTTATCTGCGACGCCCATGCGCGGGCCTCCTTATTCCAAGCAACTCTTTCACGTCTCCAAACGGGATCATGTCGTTTCTCACACGGTCAACGGAGCCGTCGCGCAAGATGGACTGGCTGAGCCGTTTCATGGCCGTCGCCGTCGCTAGCAAACTTTCAATCGGGTAGACCACCATCGCGTAGCCAAGCTCGTCAAGTTCCGCGACCGGAATGTTCGGTGTTTTTCCTCCGGTCAACATATTCGCGAGAAGAGGCGCTTTCACTTTTTTCGGTATTAATTTTAACTCCTGCACCGAGCCCGGCGATTCAATAAAAACCATATCAGCGCCCGCTTCGTGGTACCGGTTCGCGCGGCGAATTGCATCCGCAATTCCGGTGACATCGCGAGCATCGGTTCGAGCAACAACGAGAAAACGAGGATTCTTCCGCGCTTTCAACGCGGCCGTTAGTTTTACCACCATATCGGCCACCGGAATGACGTTTTTCCCGTCGAAGTGCCCGCATCGCTTGGGCGACACTTGATCTTCGAGAATAACGCCGGCCGCGCCGGCCGCTTCAAATTCTTCCACGGTGCGTTGCACGTTGTGAACACCGCCAAAACCCGTATCGCCATCAGCGATCACCGGCACCGATACGCGCGCGCAAATGCGGCGGACAACACCCGCCATTTCATTCAACGTGATAATTCCCAAGTCCGGAAGCCCGAGCAAACTCGCGGTCGCACCGAACCCACCCACGAACAACACTTCAAAACCTGCACGCTCGGCGATGAGTGCCGTAAACGCGTCATGGCAGCCGATGCTGCGAATGATGGGCCCTTTTTTAAGCCGGGCTTTGAGATCGTTGATCACTGCCACCGCACGATGCCTTGGATTTTGGACGTGGGGAGAAATGGCGCCGGGGTTCCGTCCGGATTTTTCCAATCACGGGAGTCGCCCGAAACGTCGCGGTTGTCTCCCATTACAAACAGATGACCTTCGGGAACGACAAGCGGAGGAACGTTATCACCCATATAGATGGTATCGGGATTTAAAAATTGAACGTAAGGCTCATCCAGTTTCCGGCCGTTCAAATAGACTTTTTTTTCACGAATTTCGATGGTGTCTCCGGCCGTGGCAATCACGCGTTTCACAAGCCCCTTCTTCGCGTCGATCGGCGACTCGAACATCACGATCTCTCCGCGCCGCGGGGGCTTTAACAGCAATGAGAATTTGTTCACCATCACGTGAACGTCTTTCGGCAACGTTGGCTCCATCGATTCGGATGCCACGTAAATCCCTTCGTACGCGTAGGTGCGGAACAAATAGGCTCCGGACGCACCCAACAACAGAAGGAATAAAAATCGCTTCATCTCCAGAGTTTCTTCATTGTTTCGTAGGCGGGTCGCAACTGACGACAAAACGGACTCTGCTTGCCGTCACCCTGGGCGACGAGACCATACCACTCTTCGTAACTCCACCCGTCGAGGAACGGGAAACCAAATTGCGGCACAATGTCGTGATTCTCGGGTTGCAAGCTTTTGTAGATCGCGGATTTCGTCGCGTACCATTCCGCGCGCGCTTTCTGAACCTTCTCGGGCAAATCGGAATTGGCTTTCCACCACTCGTCCATGTATTCGAAGAGCACACCGCCCAGCGCGTTACCGACACCGTGGCCGGCCATGTTCGCTTCCATATCTTCATAATTGTTGGCGACGTACATGGCCTGATAGGCATCCGCCTGGTCTTGCGTGTAACCTTCGGCGTAAGCGGACACGCCGTACTCGGTGATGAGAAGCGGCCGATCCAAATAATCCTGAACATCCAGGAACATGTGCTTACCGAAACCTTGTTCGCCGCGATAGGCGTTTGCTCCCATCACATCAATCGCCGGGCAATATTTTTGGATTAGGTCCAAATGCAACAAATCGCCGTTCGCAATCGCCACCGGACGCGACGGATCCAACTTGTGAATGAGTTCGGCCGCGCGATTCACCAGCTTATAGAAATTTTCCGGATCACGGCCGGCGCTGTTCGCCACCCCATAAACGTTTTCGTTGCCGAGAACCCACATGAGGATGTACGGCTCGTCCTTGTACTCTTCGACCATCCGTTGCACGCCGGCCAACATCATGTCTTGCTGGTTTTTGTTCGCGTAATCGGTTCCCTCTTGCCAGGTCGCGCCGCTGCCAACCGCGTAGCCGCCCAGCAAATCACCGCACAGGAAATAAAAACCGTACTTATCGTGAAGTGTTCGGAAAAATTCTTTATCGTAGAGATGATGGTAAGCGCGCAGCGTGTTCACTCCCAAATCTTTTAGAAGCTGCGCATCTCCCACCACCGGTTCGTCCTCGTCGCGTTTGTTGTTGTGATTTTTGTCGACGTAGCTCTCATAGAAACCATCGTGAACGTGATTGTTGTTTGTGTCGACCCACTGCCAATCTTTCGACACGTCCCAATTGGCGCGGTCGGGGCTGCGGCCCACCGGCGTCACCGAATAGGTAACCGCGCGAATCGGAAATGGTTTTCCGTCGACCAGCAATTGCCAATGACGGTTCTTGTATTGCTTCAACTGGACTTTCGGGCCGCCGATTGTTTTTGTGACGGCCATCTTTGCGAAATTGACGGCCTTTTCCTTTTTTCCGCGCCCGCCGATGAGTTTCCCGGGATTAATGGAGTAAACATCGTTCTTCGTGTCGGCATCGAAGCGTCCTTCGATTTTGATGCGCGCGCCTTGCAGATGCATATTGATTTCCGGGTGACGGCGTAGCAGTTGTTCAATGCGGTCCAACGACGAAGGCGCGACGTACCACGGTGTGTCGTAATAGGTGTAAGAAACAGTCTTCGGAAAGTGAACGGCCACCGCATAGAACGCTTTGATCGCTGTTTCCAAAAACCCGGCGCGCTCCAACATAATCGCCGTATAAAATTGCTTCACGCCGGGATCTTCGTTCGTGCTGGCCCACCGATAAAAGTTTTTGGCGGCCGTGTTCGTGTCCACAAACTTCCAGTGCGAACCCACGAGAGCCTTCTGTTTCTGAAGTTCTTTAAACGCCGGATCGCGATTTATTCCTTCGTACGGAAAAATTCCTTCACCAGCGGCGGCCGAAAGACCTTTTTTATCGGAGATCACGTAGCGATAGCTCTCGGTTCCAAGACCTTGGAACGTTCCAAATTTTTCGTAAGGGATCGGACCCTTGAGGCCAGGAAATGCCAACGTTAGCTTGTCATCGGACGGCACGGCCTCGGCGCGGGTGGTGGGTCGATTTTCGGCGAAACCGGTTTGAAACAGCAGCAACAACGTGAGACCAGCAACAGCGGAACGACAGTTCATAGGAAATCCTTTAATTTTTTGAAGTTGGACTGAGAATATAAACAACCGGCTTGTCCGTTAAGTCGGCTTCCCGAAGGCGAACATGGGAATCGGAAAGGATTCTAACTTGGTCGGGCGGAAAAAGCGCTGTAAATTTTTCGACCGCATCGAGTGGGAAGAATCGGATGTTTCCATAATGCATCGGAAAAACGGCCGAAGGCTTTAGCGCATCCACCACTTTCTTTGCTTCCACCGCATCGATGGTCGTCTGTCCGCCCACGGGGATAAGAAGAACGTCCACTTTCCCAATCATTTTCCATTGGAAATCCGTGAGCGTCGATACACCGACATCACCCATGTGCACGCAGCGCAACCCGCCTTCGACGAAAATATAAATAATGTTGGGACCGTTTATCTGACCGTTCTCTTTGTCGTGCGCCGAGGGAAGCCCGGTGACTTGCATGCCTTCGGCCACGGTGTAGGTGCCCGTGCTATCAACGACGTTCAGTTCGTGATAATGCGACCGGACAGCGCGGCGATAATTATGATCAAAATGATTGTGCGTGATGAGCAGCGCGTCGGCCAACAAATCCAGCCGGCCGTAACCCACGGTTTCATCAAAAGGATCCACAACAACCATCCGATCGACGCTGTCTTTCAACGTGAAGCACGAGTGCCCGTGCCACATTACGTCGAGACCCCATTTCGGATTGCCGGGATTCGGAGAGAGTTTCTTAATTGCACATCCGGTGAGACCCAAAAAAATCGCCAGGGCTGTCGAAGACAGCTTCATTTTTTTAGGAGTTGCTTCGCGACGTCGACCGCGTGGTAGGTGATGATGAGATCGGCACCCGCGCGTTTGATCGAGGTCAAAATTTCGAGAGCGGTGCGGCTTTTGTCGGCGCCGCTTAGCCAATTCATTTTCTCGGCCGCTTTCACCATCGCGTATTCGCCGGACACGTTGTAGGCGACGAGCGGAATTTTGATTTCGGGTTTGATCGCGTGAATGACGTCCAAATACGACAGCGCCGGTTTCACCATTACCATGTCCGCGCCCTCGCTGATGTCCGAGCGAATTTCGCGAATAGCCTCACGCGCGTTCGCCGGGTCCATTTGATACGAACGCCGGTCGCCAAACTGCGGCGTCGACGCGGCCGCGTCACGAAACGGGCCATAAAACACGCTCGCGTATTTGGCCGAGTAAGCAAGAATGCCCGTGTCTTTAAAACCATTTTCGTCGAGAGCGGTGCGGATCGCGTGCACGCAACCATCGATCATGCCCGACGGCGCCACAAAGTCGGCGCCGGCGCGCGCTTGTGCGATGGCGGACTTCTGAATTTGCACGAGCGTCGCATCGTTATCCAATTCCCATTCACTGGAAGAACGGTTTGTTTTCTTCTTGATGACACCGCAATGTCCGTGCGTGGTGTATTCGCAAAAACACAAATCGGTCATCACGACAACTTCGGGACATTTTGCGCGCAACGTTCGAACGGCCCGTTGAATGATGCCATCATCGGCCCACGCTTCGGAACCGATGTCGTCTTTTTTCCGCGGCAAACCGAACAACAGCACCGACAAAATTCCGAGCGGCTCAAGCCGCGCCACTTCTTTCACCAATTCATCAATCGAAAGCTGAAATTGTCCCGGCATCGACGCAATGGGACGGCGCACGCGTTTCCCTTCAGCGACAAAATAAGGCGCGATGAGATTGGACGCCGAAAGGTGTGTTTCTCGCACAAGACTGCGGATGGCAGAGGTAGCGCGCAGGCGCCGCGGGCGATTCTTAAGCATGCTCGGTGATTTGGACCGCGCGACGAAGCGGCAACGACAACGATTTCGTCTCGAGAAGCCCGGCGGCCAAAGCGCCGATGTAATAAATCCACCACTGATTCGGAATGTGAGCGAACAAATACAGAAGTCCAACGGACAACATCGACAACGAGAACGCAATGCATGCGGCGCCCATGTAATAAAGTTTTCTCGGCATGTTGCTGTAGAGCATTTTCTTTTCGATCGGGTAGTTGTACCCGTGCCACAACACGAGAACGCCCGCACCAAAAACAAGCATCACCGGATCGAGCAGTCGCAACAAGAAAAGCAGCGCCATGAGGTTTGACGTTTCGCTTCCTTGATTGTGAAACCACACGCCGTCATGCACCTGAACGTTTCCGATCACAAAAATAACTTCGCTTCCGCCGATCGCTTTGCGATTAATCAGCACGAACAACGTCGCTAACACGAGGCCCGTGCCGAACAACACGCGCACAAGAATCTTCGGCACGTTCGCGCTGCCGAGAACGAGGCTTAACATCGCGACGGTGACCGCGGGACCAAAGAATCCCATCATCACAAACTCGCGAATCGAATTCACGATGAGCGGAGCCGGATGCGGCCCCAACAAAATTTGGAACGGGCGCGTGGCCAAATAGGCGCCAAGAATCAAAAATCCCCAGTAAGCGCCGTCGTACGTGAGCTTGCCGGTGACAAGCGTGCGCATGGGACCGATGTGTTTCACATAACGCGCGAGCATGAAATAAACAAGACCGGCCAATACCGGCACAGCGACGTTGAAGAAAATTTGGAAGAAATCGGACATGGTGAGTTAGTTGGCTCCGTTAATTTTCTCAATAATACCAACGATTTCGTGGATGTCACTTAGTTCATAATCGGCGCCGTGTTCTTTTGTGTTGAAGTCGTCTCCGTAGCGCGCGAACGCGGTGCGCATGCCGAGGGCTTTCGCGCCCACCATATCGCGTTCGGCCCAGTCGCCAATCATGATGGCCTCTTCTGGTTTCACTTCGAGTCGACTCAGCGCGAGCAGAAACGGAGCGGGATCCGGTTTCTTTTTTCCGGTGTCTTCGTTGGCCACAACCGTGTCAAAAAAGGAATCAAGGCCGAGCGAGATGAGCCGCGTCCACGCCGACATGCGCGGCGCATCCGACACGAGCGCGAGCTTGAGCCCCAGCCGCAACAATTGCCGAACCGTCTGTCGCACGTGCGGATAGAGAATCAAATTCCCTTCTTTCGCTCGGCGGTAGCCCACGATACCGGCCGCGAGAATACGGTGGTCAATTTCACCATAAGCTTCGACGAGCATTTTGTCGAACACGCGCTGGTCTTCAATCCCTTCGCGGTCGTACATGTTGAAAACGCGCTTGATGGCTTCTTCTTTGCTGGTTTTAAGTCCCGCGTCGATCATGGCGTCCACCGCGCCGGCCACCGCGGCTCGCTTCACGCGCATGAAGTCGACGAGCGTGTTGTCGAGATCGAAGATGACGGCTTTGATCATAGGGCGTTATTGGACATACTTTCGAATGATTGGTGCCAACCGCTTTTTTGCGGCAGGTGTTATGTAACTGGGATTTGTAAAAATTGCGTGCTTGAGCGCGTTTGCGGCGTCGTTGGGCACGTCCTTCAATCGCGGCAACAGATGCGCAATGATTTTCTTCGCGTTGTCGGCGTTCGCCATCAAATGGCCGATGATCATTTCGATGGTGACGTGCTCGTCGTCTTTCCAGCAATCGTAATCGGTCACCATCGCCAAGAGCGCGTAACTCATTTCCGCTTCGCGCGCGAACTTCGCTTCCGGCACAGCGGTCATACCGATCACGTCGCAACCCATGTCACGGTGCAAAAAGGATTCGGCCTGCGTGGAGAACGCCGGTCCTTCCATGCAGAGATAAGTTCCTGTCGTCTGAACCGGCAGACCCAAGGCTTGGACCGACTCGGCCAACGCTCTCGATAACGTTTTCGAAAACGGATTCGCAAACGAAACGTGCGCAACAATCCCATCGCCAAAAAAAGTGGACGGGCGTCCTTTCGTGCGATCAATGATCTGATCTGGAATCACAAATTGTCGCGGGGCCAACTCTTGCTTAAGCGATCCGCAAGCGGAAATCGCGATCACATGTTCAACTCCCAGCGTTTTCAATGCATAAAAATTCGCACGCTGCGGAATCTCCGATGGCAAATGCCGATGCCCTTTGCCGTGCCGCGGAAGAAACGCACACGGAACACCTTCGTACGAACCAATCGTAATAGGATCCGAGGGTTTGCCAAACGGCGTGGAAGGAAAAAACCGGCGCAACACTTTCATACCTTCAATTTCATAAACGCCGCTGCCGCCAATAACGGCGACACGCACGGACGCGAAAGATTTTCGACTTGTCTGTTTACTTTTTGATGCCATTGAAGAACCTTATACGCCCACGTGGTAAAAGTTCTTGGAAAGAGGGTTTTGAATGATTTCAAGAACACCGGGGGCAAATTTCTCAAGATCTTTTAGCTTGGTTGAAAGCGAGTGAATAACGATCACGGGAATCGGGAGAGCTTTAACATTTTGTTGGAAGGAAAGATTTCTGTCGACGCTTATGAAAACATCGAAACCAGCGGATGCAGTTTTGAGAAGTTCACCATTCGTGATTCCTTTCCATCCGGCCTGGACGACAGTTTTTACTGCGTGCCCAGACAAAAGTGACCCGAATTTTCTCGGGACACACTCATCCAAAAGGACTTTCACGCAGCTTTCGGGGGGTTAATAACTTGGGCTTTAATTTCTTCCAGCAACTGGATCACTTGATGTCTCGAAACGGACGGAAAATCATCCAAAAATTCTTCAAGCGATTCGTCGCCTTCAATGTAATCAAAAAGGTTCTGAATTGGAACCCGCGTTCCTTTAAATACAGGGGTTCCTCCCATAATTTCTGGATTGATATCAATTACACTGATCATGACGGAAGAATACCACAACGAAGGGCTCTTTTGCTTCAGCCATTTAAGCGGCTAAAGAAATTGTCTCTATTCGGGCGGAACTGATGTGGGAGTGTGGGACTTTTGTGCCGTCGGCTCGGCAGTCGTCGATGTAAAGCTTGAGGGCGTCCAACAAATTGCGTTTGGCTTTTGCGGCCGTTTTTCCGTCGAAGGACGGACTTTGGAAGGTAGGAAAGGACGAGCTACGCGGCTTTCTTTTGTTCGCGCTTGCGCGGGATCAGGAAAATGAACGTGGCGCCTTTCCCTTTTTCGGATTGCACCGAAATTTGGCCGCCGTGCATGTTTACGATGCCGCGTGCGATTGCGAGCCCAAGGCCCGCACCGCCGGCCGAGCGGCGCGTGGACGCATCGGCCTGATAGAACATGTCGAACACTTTCTCTTGTTCTTGGGGTGTTAAGCCGCAGCCGGTGTCGCGAATCGAAACTTGCAGAAAATCGCCTTTCTCTTCGCCGATCAAATCGATTTCGCCACCGCGCTCGGTGAACTTAATCGCATTCGAAACAATGTTGTCCACCACCTGCTGCAAACGACTCGGATCGCCCCAAATCTGCGGCAACGAGGGCAGCGCATGAAGCCGGAACTGAATTGATTTGTTGGCGGCCGCCGCTTTCAGCCCTTCGTAGCTCGTCTGCAAAATATCGTGCAACGAACACTCGCCCATTTCGAGGTTCAATCGGCCGGATTCGATACGGGACACGTCCAGCAGATCGGAAATAATCAAATTGAGTCGGGTCGCTGATTGCTTCGCGATGCCCAAGAATTTGCGTTGCTGTTCGGTGATACTGCCCGCTTCTTCGTCGAGCAAAACGCTTAAGAAACCGGTTAACGACGTTAATGGCGTGCGCAGTTCGTGGCTGACAATCGACAAAAATTCGTCTTTTGCGCGGTTCGCGTTCGTTAATTCCTCAACGCGCTTCTGCAATTCTTTATAGAGAGTTTTCAGTTCCTTTACGCGATCGATGAGGCGCGAGTTTGTTTCCTCGAGTTCGCGCGTGGTTGCTTCCACTTCGGCTTTGAGGCGGCGTTCGCGGCTTATATTTTGTTCTTGATCACGGCCGTAGTTGAGCGCAATCGCAACGAGGCGACCGAGCGCTTCGAGCGGCTGCACAAATTCGCGGTCCCGCGATTCTTTTTTTACAACGGCCAACGACATGATGCCCATAATGTCGTCTTTGCCTTTGATTGGGATATGCAACAGCCCGTCAAAACCGAGTTTTAAATCGGAAGCAAGGGGGCTTAAGCGGCAAGCGTCAAATTCGGAAGAACCGGTCACGAGCGCGCGCTTTAACGCTGCCTGATGTTCCGGCTCTTTTTCGGAATAGAACAATTCCATCATGCCGCGTTCACAAATCTTTATCAGTCCTTCGCCCTGTTTTTTCCATACGCAACAGGGCCGGTCACCCAGATACGCGCGAATTACATCGAGCGTGCCCGAACAAATGGACACTTCATCCGGACCGCGCACGTCCCACGCTTGGACGAAAGCAACCAATACATCGACAACAGCGCTGCCTTTCCACTTGCCGATCATGCCAATCATCGAAGTCATCGCGATCTCACCAAAGCAATATCCAACGCAAGATTTAAGTAACGGTAATCTTTATGAATTTCACTCCAGTTCACGAGCTGCAACGACACGCCCTGAACATCGAGCGTCACCGTCAACAGATCATAAAAATCTTGTTGCGGGAGAGCGCTGTCCGGTGGTGGCCCAATTACGATCGCAACGGGCACTTTGTTGGTTTTGCAGACATCGACGAAACCGGCATAGTTTATTTTTCCTTTGTACACGTAAGGCTGGTTGTGCACACCTCTCAATCGAAATTTCAATTTGTGTTTGCGAATGACTTCCTGAAATTTTTTCGAAACGGTCTCCAGCGCATCGCTCGCTGCTTCGGGATAGAAAAAGACCGCTAAAATTTCTTTGTGGGCGCTTTGATCCTCATCCGCCTCTTCTTCGGCGACCGGTTCGGGGACCGCGGGCAACGGGGCTAGTGCGGGTGGCGCTTTGGGCGCGGCTGGCGCCGGAGGCGGAGACGCCATTTCCACTGGTTCGAACGGCGGCGGCGCTTTCTTTGCGGGTGCGAGAGCAACCGGTGGCGGAGGCGGCGCCGCTTGTTTCACGGGTTCTGAAACGGCCGCCGGTGGTGGCGGCGGTGCCGGTCGAGCGGGCGTTGGCAGAGATTCGGGCGTCTGCACCGACTCGATGGATTCCAAAAACAGATCGAACGGAATTTGGTCACTCTGCTTTTGCGAAATGGGTTCTTCAAACCGCGTATCCGCTATTTTCTCGATCACCGGAGGCGGTGGAGGCGCTGGTTTTGGCGGAGGCGGCGGGGGTGGTGCTGGCGCTGGAGGTGGCGGCGCCGCTTTTGGCGCTGGCGCCCCAACCGCATGACCGTTCGTGTAACTTTTCTTTTTTGCTGGAGGTGGTTCGAGACTTTCGGGTTCGCTCGCAATCTCCGGACAAATTTCTTTTACGACGGATTTCACGAGATCCATTGTCAGATCTTGGTGCGACAATGTCACGTAGGCGTGAATGCGTTTTAAAAACCCCTCCAACTCGCGAACATTTGATTTTAAATTCCGGGCGACATAGGCAAACATCTCGCTAGTAAGATCGATGCCCTGAAGCTGGTGCTGTTTCTTCTTCAAAATTTCGATGCGGGTTGGTTCTTCGGGAATGCGAATATCGGTCGATAAACCCCATTCCAGCCGGCTACGAATATTTTTGTTCAGAGTCGTTAATTGGTTCGGAGGGCGATCGGCCGCGAGAATCACTTGCCGATTTGCTTGGTGCAAGTTGTTGAAAACGTGAAACAATTCTTCCTGAGAAATTTTGGACTCGGTCATGTATTGCACATCGTCGATGATCAAAAGATCGAGCAAGCTGTAAAACCGACGCACGTCCAACATCCGGTCTTCTGAAATGGCTGTAAGAACCTCGCTCATAAAGCGTTCGGCCGAAATGTAGCGAATCTTGAATTCTGTATTTTTCTTTAACAGCTCGTGCGCCACGGCCTGCATCAAATGTGTCTTTCCCACGCCCGGAGGGCCATAGACAAAAAGTGGGTTGTATGTTTCACCCGGAGACTTCACGACCTCCATGCAAGCACCAACCGCGACCTGATTGTGCGGACCAATCACCAACTCTTCAAACGAGTAAAGTGGCTTGAGCCCGGAAGCGGCTTCGGTCTTTGCCATTATCGCCCCCGCTCCAACTCGATTAGAATATCCATGTACAGCGTCCGCAATGCGATTTGTTCCACCGCAATCAGACGAACCCGGATGCCGGTTTGGATCGGATTGATCGTTAAGGATCTAAACGCATCGAGCTCAACTTTGGGTGCGAGCACAAACATAAGATCGGCTCCAGACAGTTTTGCGGATTGAATCCATGCGGACGAATCCGCCGCGCTGGGGCTCCAAGCGTTCAAAAATACCGGCTCAATCTTCAAATGAGCTTTTGATTTATCTGCGAGTTCTTTTAATTTGCCTACGAATTGTTGAGCCGCGCGTTCATGCCCTTCGCGGAAAAAACAGGCAATTTGAACGAAGCCGGAAGGTTTTACTTCGGCTTTATCCAATTCAAGACCCGCGTCGCTCATCTTTTTGGCCGGAGGCTCTGCTTCGTTGGTGAGGGTGCCCGGAATTGGAATCACGGATTGGGCCGTCGGCGCGGATACGGGCGGCAGTGGAGGTGCCGGTATCAGCTCTTCGGGTTTCCACGATTCTTGAGTGCCGACCAACGACGGGTCCATGGGCGGCCGAGGCGGCGGCTCGAATATCGGTTGTTCGGTTTTATCGATTGCGGGTTCGCTCGTGAAAGAGTCATCGCTTAAAAATGGTGTATCCAGAGAAAACGGCTTGCCTTCCAACGCCGGCTTTTCCAATTTGGGCGCGTCATCGCCAAGCAGAAATTTCTGATCGCCGTACGCAACAAACGGATTGTTTGCCGATCGTTCGGATTCCGTGGGCGCGGGCGGAGCGGGTTTCTCAGGAATTTCTGGGGCTCCCATCGAGGAAAAAGGTGCGGTTTCCGAAAAAGCCGTGGCCGGTTGCTCGGCTTCTGCGCCACTGGCCGGCCAACCGAGAACGTTTCCTTTCCAAAAATCGGCATCGGACGACGTTGCGGGGGCGGCGGTGGGCTCGGCATTGCCGATAAAGGCGGGTGGCGCCGAAGGCGCACGCTGAATTGGCTCCGGCGGAGCAATTCGATCTGGTTCGATGCTGGGCGAAGGCGGCGCTGCTTCGGCGCCACTTAAGCCGGACAAGACATTTCGGAGCTCATCCAACAACCCGTCCATAGAAACTTCCTTCCGTGGTTGTGGCGTCGGTTCGTGATTATCCATGGTTTTTCAATGTGTTTTCCCTCCAATAATATGCGTGGAAGGAACCGGTCTTTCAAGGATTATCTTACGAGCACGGACCGAAATTTGCTGCGAAAAATCAGAAGGAAAAGCGCGTCAGCGTTGCACCAATTTTTGTGACTTATAATTGACAATAGAAGCAAACGATTCGGCTTTTAGACTTGCGCCACCCACGAGACCTCCGTCAATGTCTTCGCAGGCCATTAATTCCGCCATATTTTCCGGCTTCACGGAACCGCCGTAGAGGATGCGAATCGCCAACGACGTAAGAGAACCGTATTGGTCTTTTAAAATATCGCGGATGGCCAGATGAACTTCTTGCGCTTGTTGGGGCGTGGCCGTGCGGCCGGTACCAATGGCCCAAATCGGTTCGTACGCCAAAACAATTTTCTTGGTGTCCGCGGAGGGAATATCCGCGAGCGCGGCTTTTACCTGGCGACTCACCACCTCCAACGTAGAATTCGCTTCACGTTCGGCAAGCGATTCACCGACGCACACGATAGGAATCAGATTGTTTTTCAGAGCGGTGATGATTTTTTTGTTCACCAGCGCATCCGTTTCACCGAAATACTGTCGACGTTCCGAGTGCCCGATAATGACGTAGGTGCAACCCACGGCTGTTAGCATGCCCGGCGACACTTCCCCGGTGTAGGCGCCTTCCGCATTTTCATTGAGGTTTTGACCCCCCAACGCCACGTTAGAGTTTTTTAAATTTGCCCCGACCGTCGCAAGAGAGGTGAAAGGTGGGCACAACACGATATCGACGTCGTTGCTCGACGAAACTTTTGGCAAAAACTCTTTTACGAAAGCGTCGGACTCGGACGGGGTTTTGTACATTTTCCAATTAGCGGCAATGAGCGGGCGACGCGTCGGTGCGGATGGTTGGGACATGGGGAAATTTCTCCTTTGTTATCGGGTTGCTACTCGAGGTGTAATGAACATGATTATAGTCGTTCGGCGGAAATTTGTCCTGCGCCACCGAAACAGCCGTCCGAGAAATGGAATACGGCGCAACAGCGGAACGCCTTTTTCGGTTTCGGTTTTTTGGGTTTGGACGAGACCCGCAAGCGTCATCGTTAGCCCCGGTTCCATTGTTACGTTCGATGTGACGTCGCGCGTGAGCAGCGCGGGCACCGCATTCCCCGAGACCATGGTGCCGGCCGACGTGTCGGGCGCGCTCACGCCGGCGCGCACGCCCATTTGAATTCGGCCGTCGGCCAACAAGGTGGGGTGCACGTCGAGCAACACTCCGTAAGACTTGAACTGCACGTTTGTCGTGCCGAGCGAGGAACTCGTGATGTACGGAATTTCTCCGCCCGCATGGAACGCGGCCCCGGTGCCGGAATCGGTAACGAGGTTCGGGTTCGCCAACAACTCCGCTGCGCCTTCCTCTTCAAGAAAGTGCAGATCCGCCCGCAGCGCAGTGACGCGTTCCACTTTCCCAATCGCAAGAATACCGGCCGGTGATTTTTCTTGAAGCGTGGCACTGTCCAGCCAATCAATCCCCAAACTGGCAGCGCGTTCGTTGTCCACTTCGTTCACCTCAACCTGAACTTCAATCGGCACTTTTCGCGCTACGCGCGGGGCGGGAAGGGCCACCCATGGCGCGAGCAGAAAAACGCCCGTGATTATGAGCGTTGCCGACTTCACTGTGACGCAGGCCCGCTTCCGGTTCCTTCCTCAACGCCTTTTATCAACGCTTCACCGGCTTTTTTGTAGGCGGTGGTCACATCGGCGCGGAACGTTCGGAAAATCGCGACGGTGGCCAGCGCTGTTAACGCGGTAATGAGAATGTATTCGACAACGGCATTTCCTGAGGGGCGGTTTTTCTTTCGACTTTGCATAGTTTCTCCTTTGCCCGGGAGGAGAACGTAAGGAGGAGAGAAATACTTTTTTACGTCGGAGTTAGTGTTTTTTAGGAGGGGCGAGGATCATACCAAACGACGCAAGCGGCTCGGGATGGCGCCAAAGGATTTGGGCATTTCCACGCCTTTTGTTTGGAGCAGCACCCAAAAGGCTTCGCCCATCGCGTCGGGATGAATCAGCTGTTGCACGGCCCCCACGCGGTGGCGCCGTGTGGTTTCATCGGCCGTGGCAAGATATTCTTCAAGGCGTTTTTGCCCCATGTGGGACAGGAAGATACCTTGCGAACAGAAATGGGCCGGATCGAATCCGGATTCTTTTCCGGCGGCGACCAGCTGAGAAAAATTCACGTGCGCCGTGATGTCTTGCTGGCCGATATTTTCGTACACGGCTTTGGTGGCTTGATGCTTGTGATAGCACATCCAAGAACCATGAACCCGGGTCGGACTAAAAAATGATTCCTGCGGATGCCCATAATCAACGGTCAAAACATATCCGCGCGCGAGCCACCGACTCCATTCGGCATAAATATCAGGAATTTGCGGCCGCCATTCAATTTCATGTCCCGCTTCGATTTTCGATTCTCGACTTTCGATTTTCGTTTGTAACGAATTCGATATTTCTCGCGTGATCTCTTCGAATTTCTGATTCCGAGCATCCACACAAATCTCTTCCCACCGCTCCCCATTCCAGCGACGTCGCTCGAACGGCAGCGCATCAAACAATTCGTTTGAAAAAATACATCCCTCGAGCGTGCCCATCCATTCAATGTCATCGAGTGACGAAACCACCTGACAACGCTGAAACCGCGAGAGACGCTTATAAAGCAGATCGCGCGCGGGACGGCTTCGTTCAACGGCCCACACGCGCACCGACCCCGTACGAGCGTGATCCTGTGCTTGCCTCTCGGCCAATGCTTTCAAAACCCCTTCGAGAAACTCGCCGTTGCCCGAACCCACTTCGATCAAAGAAAATTGTTCGGACCCGAGCGTCTCTTTCATTTTCACGATGGCATCAGCAAAAATTTTCGGAAACAAGTCCGATACTTGAAGCGCCGTAAAATAGTCGCCGGTGCGGCCGCGCCGGGGCACCGGCTGGTTGTAATAACCATACGATGGGTGATAAAGCGCCAAATCCACAAACGTTGAAAAACTCATAGGCCCCCGGCGTGCAATTTCTTGCCGGATCAGCGCCTCGCAATTTTGATTCGGAAACGTCGTCCTCATAAGGCGAGTCGGCGGATGGCCCATTGCGCATGCTCGGCGAGCAACGTATCTTCGGCATCCGTCAATTTCTCCAGCAACGGAATGAGCGAGGCATCCGCCGAATTTCCGGCGACGACCGCGGCATTTCGCAGCAGCCCACGACGTTTCGCGCGGGCGAGCGGTGTCTTCCCGAAACGCAGTTTAAAAGCACCGTCATCGGTTAGGCCAAAAATTTCTTTGAGCGAGATCCACGCGCCCGCACCACGCGTCGGCTCAAATTCCGGCCAACGACTTTCGAATTCCCGCGCGTTGAACGGACAAACCTCTTGGCACACGTCGCAACCGAAAAGCCAATCGCCCACTTTCTCGCGCAGTTCGACCGGGATCTCTCCTTTGTTTTCGATCGTCAGATACGAAATGCATTTGTTCGCGCGCAGGCGATACGGCCCCTCGAACGCATCGGTCGGGCAAGCGTCGAGGCATTTCGTGCAGGCGCCGCAGCCTTTTCCCTCGCCCCAACCCTCTCGCTGAAGGGAGAGGGAGCCGGTATTGCCTCTCCCTGAAGGGGGAGGTCGATCGCCGAAGGCGATCGGGAGAGGGGTCTCTACGAGAATTTCGGCCAGAAAAATCCAGGATCCAACGTGAAAGTCGATTACAGAAGAACGCGGTGCAATGAGCATCGTGTTTTTCCCCACAAAGCCTAAGCCCGATTGTTCGGCCAACGACCGTTCGAGCAGCGGCTTGGTGTCGATCGCTGCCGTTTCTCCGTGAACACCAAATTGATTTTCTAATTCGGCCATTAGCTTTTGCAATCGCTCACCGATGACGTTGTGATAATCCTCGCCCCACGCATAACGCGCGATGCGCCCGTAAGCGGGCCCGGGTTTTTTTGGAAAATCCCCGCGGTAATAGCTGACGCCCAGCGTGAGAACAGATTTTGCGTGAGGGAACGTGACCTTCGGTTGTGTGCGCTTCGCGGGTTCGCGCGTCATGTACGCCATGGTTCCGGCCGAACCGGTGGCGCACCAATCAAGATAAGCGGATTGGTCGCGCGCGGGAATTTCTAGGGGAGAGACTGAGCAAAGGTCGAAGCCAAGGTCCCAGGCAACCTTTTTTATTTTTTGGAAATCTGGATCCCGTACCAAGGGTACGTACCGACACTAATATTATTGTGGAACGGTACGGCCAGAGGCTTGCCGGGATGACGGAATCATCGCTGGTAAAACTCGATTAATCTATCCGGGTAATTTGTGGCGATGGCGTCCACTTGCCAGACGACGAGTTTGCGGAACTCGTCCAAACGATCAGCGGTCCAAGCCATAACGGCCATGCCAGCATCGTGCGCTTCTTGCACCAAATCACCGGTGACCCGGTCTTTACGCGGCAGCAAGTGATTTACTTTCAAACTTTTCGCACGATCCAGCGCGTCGTAGAGAAGATCCGAGTACAAGAAACCCGTGCTCATTGTTGGCGCCAAACGGTTGCACAACGCGAGGATAGGTTCGTCGAAAGAAATGAGAACCGAACGGTTTGTTACTTTTGCGTCTTTAAGTTCCTTCATAACGGCCTGAATCAACATTTCGCGACGGCGCTCGTCGCCATCCACTTTCAGTTCGACAAAAAATGAAATCAAGTCGCCCGCTTTGTTTTTCTTGTTGTGGGCCCACTTAAGCAACGTCGAAAGCTTCGGGATCCGCTCGCCCGCAAAACGAAGATCAAACCACGAGCCGGCGTCCAATTCCATCAGATCTTCGGCAGTAAGGTCGGTTAAATTCAGGGATTTGTTCGAGGTGCGATCGAGATTTGCGTCGTGGACCACGACCGGCACGCCATCTTTCGTCAGGCGCACGTCGAATTCCAGCATGTCAGCGCCAAGAGCAATCGCTTGTTCGAAGGAGGTCATGGTATTTTCTGGAGCATGGCCCATCGCGCCGCGATGACCAACGACCCACGGCATTTTCCCTTTGCCTTTCTGACGCACACTAAACATCTTCGACGGTAATCCTCCGGTTTTCGGTTTGATAAGGGCGGTTGACATAAGGTTCTCCTACGGGAGGGCCGGAGTCTATCAGATTAAATAAAAGAGCGCTAAAAGCAATTTTTAACGCTTTTCCTCGGAAAACTAGTGTTGGAGAGCGAGTTTGCGCTTTGGATGGATAAGGCTTTCGCCGGCTTTTTGGAGGATCTTCAGCTGTTCCTCGGAATTTCCCTCGAGGTACAACCGCACGATGGGTTCGGTGCCCGAGAACCGAACGCCCAACCAGCTGCCGCCATGGAAAACGAACTTGAAGCCGTCCAAATCAACAATACGTTGAACGTGCAAACCATCAATTTGAACCGGTGGTTTGGTTGCAAACTGTTCCTTGAGCGCCTGCACGATGTCCGGCGTTGCCTCAATATTAATGCGGCGGGACAAAAACACACCGACATCATTGTGCAAATCCTTAAGTTGCTCTTTGATTGTTGCGCCGCTCGTTGCGGTCATCTCGGCCACCAGCAAACAGGCCAGAATTCCGTCTTTCTCCGGCACGTGGCCACGCATGGTAAAACCACCAGACTCTTCGGCGCCCATTACGAATTCTCCGTCCGGCTGCGGCCAAATCGATTCTGACTCTTTCATGACTTCACCGATGTGCTTAAAACCAACCGGTGTGTCTTTGACGGTCAACGCGTATTTGCGCGCGACCGCATTGATCGCATGGGTCGTCATCACACTTTTCGCAATCACGCCCTGCCAACCGCGCGACGTATGAAGATATTTGGCTAAAAGCGCGAGAATATCGTTCGCCGAATAAACCGTTCCGTCGGCGTCCACAACACCAAACCGGTCGGCGTCGCCGTCCGTCGCGAGCCCCAAATGGGCTTTTTGCTTTTTGACCGCCGCGATCAATTCGCTCAAGCCTTCCGTCGACGGATCCGGACCTTTGCCTTCGAAATAAACGTCTCTCGATTCGTGCAACACCGTCACCTCGCAACCGAGGTCCTTGAGAATCTCCGCGACATAGCCGCGGCCGGTGCCGTGAAAGACGTCGACGACAATCTTTAATTTCTTCTGCTTGAACGGTTCCGCATCAATAAGCTTTTTTACGTGCTCGACATAGGCGGGACGAAAATCTTCTGGGCGAATCAGTTTGTTCGTGAGGCGCGGATCGTCGGATTTGGAAGAAGTGGCAACTTCGCTCTCTTTAATAATTGTGCAGAGCGCTTCAATCGCGTGCGTGGTCTCCGGAAGAGCCGGCCCGCCCCATGAGGACGAGTATTTCAACCCGTTGTAAGTGTACGGGTTGTGGCTCGCCGTGATGTTCAAACCGGCGCCCGCCTCCGAATGCAAAATTTCGAACGCCACGACCGGTGTTGGCACATCGCGGTTCGAAAATTTAACTTCGATTCCATTGTTCGCGAGGATACTGGCCACTTCGGAGGCGTACTTTTCGGACATGAACCGCGTGTCGTAACCAACAATCACGGGTTTGATGTGATTTTTTTCTTTGAAAATCTGTTCCGCAATCGCTTGCGTACAAATGCGCAGCGACGGAAGAGTGAATTCTTCGGCGATAATTCCCCGCCAACCGGATGTTCCGAACTTAATAGCCATAGATCTGCCGTATAGATAAGCCTTAGAGGATTGTCAAATAGCCCAATTTCGTTACCAAAAATTTACCGGCTTTTAAGGCGATTTTAATCCGTGGTTCTTACAATGAAGAGGCAATGAAAACCGCTGTGAAAAAATCCCTCGCGTTGACGCTTTCTCTGGTTTATTTCACCACGCAAATCGCGTTGGCAAATCAACCCGAAATGAGCATTTGGAAAGAACGGCGCCAAGCGCGAACGCCGGCCTCCGCGCAATTGGTGGCCGCGCCTACCTTTTCCGCGTTTGAACAACAGCTGCTGGCAGTTAAAAGCAGCATTGTCCCTCCGAACCGAACGCCCGTGATCGAAAAACACTTTGAGACGTTGCCAGCGGACCTAAGACGCTTGCTCGAAATACTGCCGCGCGAAAATATACAGATAGCGGACGTATTTTCTCCCGAGAGGTCCGCCGAAAAGCGCCCGGTGCCCGTGATCGTGCTTCAGGACGTGCACATGAACACCGAGGCGCAATCAAATATCGGGAGCACCCTTCAACGACTTATTGAAAAAAATCCGGTTCAGCTCGTGGGCGTCGAAGGCGCGTTTGCACCGTTCACCTTTGAACCCTTCCGATCCGGAATCGATCGAAAAGTCTTACACGAGGCCGCCGAAGATGCGCTGATGAAAAATGAGCTCGCGGCACCGTCCTACGCCGGTCTCACGAGCGCCGCTAAGCTCCCCCTCTTCACCGGCATTGACGACGCGGCTCACTATCAAGCGAACGTCGACGCCTATCTCGCTTCGCGCCTGAAAGAAAAAAACGTCACGAACGAAATGACAGCCCGTCGAGCGGCTCTCAACACGGAAAAAAACCGGGCTTTTACCGCCGAGTTGAAAACGTTCGATGCCCTTAAGAGCGCTTACGAGAATGGGACCGTGGGGCTGGGCCGTTATGCGCAGGCGTTGTTAAGAGAAAATGACGCGCGCTTCCCAAATCTTTCTCGGTTCCTTGAAGCGTACAACACCGAACAAGAATTGGATTTTGAAAAGGTCGAAAGTGAACGCCGTGCGGTGGTGCGGGCGCTCGGCCAAAAATTGACTCCGGCCGAATCCGCGGATTTGGTGGCGCAGAGTCTGGCCTACCGTCGAGGCGAAATGACGCTGGGTCGCTACTACGAAATTCTCCGCGACACGTTCGCGAGCAAAGGTGTCGCGCTGAATTCGGCTCCGGCCTTCAAACGTTATCTGCGTTACGTGATTGTCGCGAACGACATTCGACCGAACGCATTGTTCGAAGAGATCGAGAAGCGCGAAAACGAAATTCAATCGGCGCTGGCCACCACGCCCGAGCAGAAAAAAATTCTCGCGGAGAGCGAACACCTGGCGCTCACGCGCAAACTAACAGAATTCGCGCTCACACCGAAAGAATGGGAGAGATATCAACTGGTACGACGTATGTCGCACGACGTGCGTCGTGAAGGCATTGATTTAACCGCGTTTGAAGAGTTTTATCGGCAGGCGGATGTTCGTAGCGAAAAGATGGTTCTGAATCTTTTCGATCGAAGCACGAAGGACACAGCCGCAGGGACGATCGTCCTGATCGTTGGCGGCTTCCATACTCCGGCCATTACCGCGATGTTACGGGAGCGAAAAACGCCGTTCATCGTGGCAACACCGAGAATTTCAAAGATCGACGGTGTTGATGGCAGCGCGTACTTATCTGTTTTTGCACGCGAAAAAACGCCGCTCGAGAAATTGTTTTCCGGTGAGAAGCTGTTCTTGGCGCCACGAATCAATATCGACAATCGAGAAACCGCACTGCGCTTCTCAATTCGAAACGTCTTCCCGAGATTGCGTGGCGTGTCGCGCCTCGTTTTTGCCGGGACAATGGTCCGACATTTCGTGATGCCAAAGACACCGCTGCAGGCCATGATTTCTCTTTCGCTTCCGACGACCCTCACGGTCATCGGCACGATCTTTTCTGCCTCCGTGCTCGGGAAAATGCTGCTCGCCATAGCGAGCATTCTGTACGCCGGCTGCTTGTTGCATCTTCGCTTTTACGGCGTCGCCGTCGGCCGGGTCACAAAGCTTTATCCGACGGTTTGGTCCGATCAAAAAAACACCGCAGCGCTGCATTTCAACAATACGTTCGCATCTCAGCGAAAGCTTTCGACCGGCGCGCTCCTTCAGCAGATTGCGCAGGATGTGAACGAACTCGCCGATCGGATCGATTTTGGGGATCCTTCTGTCCCATTCGAATCGTTCGTCCTTCATTCGCATTTGTGGTCCACATCCCTGGGGAAGAAAATTCAAGAATCCGTCGGGGTGGACTTTGAACCAGCTCCAAACCCGGGGCTTCTTTTGTACGAACGCGTTATCGATATCGCTTCTTTGTCTTTGGCATTCCGAAAGTTCGTGCCAGTGAAGGAAGCCCGCACATTGATCATTCCACGATCGAAGATTCGGGATTTGGCCATCGCGCTAAACCGAGCGACCAGGAACAAACCGACACTCATTTCGAAACCAAGCCCACAACTAAAAATTAGCGTGGCTGTCCCCGTGTACCGCGAATTCTCCAATGGAAATATTTTCCGGATGTTGGCCAGCTTCGCCAATCAAAACGCGGTGAGTTCAAACTCATTTGAAATTATCCTCAACGTAAACAACTCCTCGGAACTGGCCTCGAACCGAGGCGAAGGATTTATCGATAACCAACTAACATTAAAACTCGTCGCATTTTTACGGTTGCGAAACAAACCCGCCGGATGGATTCCGTCGTTTGTACCGGAGCAGTATCGTGGGCTCGTCGAAAAAATTGTGCAAAGCGGCCTTGTGGTTCATGCCTTGGACAACACAGCCGGGCTTAACAATCGGCCGGACATTTTGTTCAACACCGTCGGGAATGTCGCGACCGCTCGTTTCGATACAATCCAAACGAACGGTTTCGTGTGGTTTATGGAAGCCGATACGACCGTTACCAGCAATTCCATCGCCGAACTCATTGAAGACCAGCGCCGCGCGAACATTGACGCCGTCGTGCCGGACATGAAAATGTTTTTTGGAGGCGGTGGTTCCGAGGAAGATTTTAAACGCACGTATCGATTCCAGCTTGGGAATGCGTTGGGGCACCTCTGGAGTGGACCGTTGAGCAAAGCGCCGGCCGCGCAATGCGCGGCACGCATGATCGTACGGTCTCGCGTATTTTCCGAAATCGGCGGATTCTCAGAGGGTTCTTCCACCGACTTACTGGAACGGATTCCGGTGGAACGCACGCTGTTGTCCCCGTCATTTCAAATTCAAACCGCTGACCGCGTTCGCTCCGCGGGCGAAGGTTTCTTTTCATCTACGCGCGACATGCTATTGGAAACGTACTACGAGCCGTTGATTCAAGAATTGTCGCCGAACGGCCCAAATCCGACCGGGCAATTCGGGCGTCTCATCGAAAGGATAGTGTGGGCGCAATTTTTGGCGGCACGGAACGGAAAAAATTTATCGACCGCGGATGAACGGAAACTCCTCGCTGAGACTTATCAGCAATATGGGTTTGCAGCAAATCCGCAGTGGGTCACGACCGGCAAGCTGGGGGGATTCGAGACGGACGTGGATGCTTACTTGATGTCCGATATCAAACAAGAATCGTTTGTAGAAAATTTGAATTCCTTTATTTCTATTTTCGAAAAACAATTCCCAGCGGAGATGAAAGAACTCACATCGTCTCTTTTGCACGCGAGAATTACAGATGCTTTGAATCTGGAGCTGCGACGTTCAATGGTTTTGCAACTGATAAGAACTTTGCGAACCACGCCTTCGGATGTTGAATTTGGAACAAGGTTCTCATCCGAGACTGATTCGGAACTCCTCTCTCTCATCAACGAACCATGGTTTCTCCAAGCCCTACGAGCGCGTGTACAGGAACGAAAATCAGCCGCTCAAATCCTCAATGAATTAACTGAACTTTATCCGGATTGGCTGGGCCATTTGGACGATGCGCGAGATCGCCGGGAGCTCGTGCATGTTCGGGCATTCGATCGTTTCATGCAAGATGCTCGGCACCGTCCTTCGCCATTTCAGAAATATCTCGAGAAAATATTCCAATCGACATTTCCAATTCAAGAGCGAGCATCTTTCCGTCCCATCGGAATGGCATCCATTTTCGATCCGGTTTTCAGAAAAATGCCCGGCGCGTACGCCGTGCTTACCGTGTTCGGATCGGCCTGGTGGGAAACGCGTGTGTTTCATCAACTAACGCTCACAAAGTTGCCAGTATTTTTATCAACGGTCGGTTTTGATCCAGCACTTGCCATCGGGATCGGGCTTTTCATTGCCACCGTCGGTTTTGCGTTTGCGCACACGATCGTCGCGTGGATTCTGCGCGCTGAGCAGCCGAACCGGGCGTCCGATCTCGTTCAACGTTCTTTTCTTGGCGCTTTGTTCTGTCTCCCCCATCTTCTTGGATTGTCCGATCCCGAATCAATCGCATTTCACTCCCATTCCGCGTATAACGCGTTCGTTCTTTTTGTGAATTTTTTTGCGGCCAGACATTATTCGTGGGCGAAACGTCTCATCAACAAACTACCGCTGGCGTCGATCTTCACAACCATCGAAGTTGTCGACCGAAAAAAATTTCCCCACGAAACGTCGGCCGAGTTTCGGGAACGTGAACATTTTGTTGAACGATTTGCGCGCGCCCTCGAACGTGATTTCGCAAAGCGAAGCACCAACGAAATTCTTGAGTTTGTGAACAAGTTGGATGCGAATGGATGGCATGCAAAAACCCGTCAGCCGGTTGAATTTATTGCCGATGATTTCACCGGTGTTGTGAAAGTAGGTTATCAGGCAGAAGGGTATCACAAGATGGTTTTTCGAATGGAATTCGAAAAGAAAAACAATCACAAACCGTTCGAAGTCCTCGTCGCGCTGAAACGACCCAAAACCGAAGGCGATATTTCGCAACACGAGATTGAGTGGCTAAAGATCCTTTCACAAGAGACGGATCACACACCGGTATTTGGCTTCGAGATAAAGGAAGAAGATTCTGAAGGACCGATCCATTATTTCCTCGAAGAATTTGTGAAAGGTCCGACGGCCCGTGAATTAAAAGATCAAGGATTGCTGACGCAAGAAGATCGAGCTGGAATCGTGCGTTCGTTGCTTACTATTGCATGGGAAATGAACGCAATGCCCCAAGATATGCATGCGGGCAACTTTGTCGTGAACGACGCAGGGGGCCTTCGTGCGGTAATGGTCGACATCGGCAAAAACGTGGTCGATCTTCAGAAATCACTTCTCCGCGTTATCGCGTTTTATGGCAACTTTGGTTACGAAGGCGCGTCGAACCAATTCATTTTTGAACTGTACGATGAGCTCGTCAGCCGTGCCGTACTGAAAGCAAATTTTTCTTACTTGCAAAAAGTCGTCGCGTATGACCATGCGCATAAAAAAATGGCAGGAGAAACATCGGCCAAAAAACGCACGCTGAGAGAAGAGCGCGATGAGCCCACGCTTAAAACAGAAGACCGTGATCGAATAATCAAAGAGCTTTCCGACTATCTTGCCAAACCGAAACGTCCGAAGCAGGAATTGATTTCCACTGGTGTTCAAGGTGGGGTATTGCTGAGCTTCAAAAACTTCTTCTACCCGGAAATGTCTGATGAAGCTTACGCGCGCCATCACGCATGGTACGCCGATGACATTCCGTTCCTGATGCTCGCGATATCATTCGCGTCCGTTGTATTTTTTCTTGCGAACAGTTATCTCGGCCCCGTTGAATTGCGGCCCGACGTTCTCCGCTGGATTGGCCTCATGCGATGGACGTTTTTCCTCGGCGCACACCTGCAGCAGGCTCTGCACACGAAGATTAGTTCAAGACCGGCTGCGATTATCGCGACGGTTGGACTGGTGACAAATTACCTTCCGATAACGAACGTTTGGGTGGACGCAACGAACAAAATTATCACCCCAATGATTGTTCATTTTGTTGTGAATCGGTTTGTTAATCGTTCTTATTCCCTCAATGAAAAATTCCACATTTTCCGACTCCCGGGCGCTGGCGTGGTCCGGGTTGGTCGCTGGCAAGAGCACCACCCCGGAAAATTGCTTACGTTTTTGCCCATTACGCGGTCCGGCAGCTTTACGCTCGAGCTCAAAAATGAACCGGTCTATTTGGAAATGGGAACTGGACGATTCCAAATCGGCGTCGAGAACGGCCAAGCGAGAATAAAAGTTCATAATCGAGAGTACGATTACGATTTCCCACTTCACGAGACTCTTCCGACACGAATTACAAATCGGCGAAGCGATGTAAACGTTGAAATTCAGGCCGCGCCGGCCGAGCCATCGAAATTCGCCGTAACGCTGCGAATTTCCGCGCTGGCCAAAGCCCATCTTATCGACGCGCAATTCAAATCGAAAATCACGCTGATTGTGCCGGACTCCTACAGCGACCTATTGAAAGAAGCACACGATGCCGGAATGCCGCGTTACACGCCGCCGTTGCCCGTTCCGCTCACGAAGAACCTCTTCGCGGACTTGCTGGTGTTTGGATTTCTTTCTCCTCTTTTAGAAGCATCCCTGCTTTTCGAAATTGTTTTTCCACGGCTTGGCCTCATCGAATCAATGGCTCTCTTTTATATTTTGCACCTCGTCGTAAACTCGGTCTTCATAAAAAACTCTCAGCAACAATTTCAGAATGCGGCCTGGCTGCTCATGCCGACGCTCGTCATCGGTTTTCTGGCCTCGAATGCGTGGGGACTGCCGGCTCACGAAAAATATGAGCTCGTCGTTTTCTTTCATGTCGTCCATAACTTCATCAAATGGATAACGGATTGGCATTGGATGAGCTATGCGTCGGTGCTTCATCCGGTTTTTCGTGCCAACGCCAACGTGCTGACGATCGGAGGAGCTGGACCCATCGTGAGAACACCCGAACCCGGATCGGTGGCGTTCACCGGATCAGATAAGAAGCCAAGACTAACTCTAACACCCGAGCAGCAATTGGATCAGCGCATGAGCGCCGCGAACACGATCAAAAGATTTCTAAACCAATTACCAGCAGGATTGATAAAAGAAATTCTCACCAGAACTTTCACGTCTACGGAGTTTGCGCAGTTCGTCATGCAAGGTTATATCGGTTCCGTCAACGTACCCCTTGATAATAACGATCCCGTGGCGATGCGCGATGCCGTAAACCGGGAATTAGAAACTTTCTCCAACATGTTGCACGCGGAAACAGGAATTCCGGTACCTTTCTTCTTGTCAACGCCGCTTGAACATTCCCGATTGATAATTTCAAATCCGATCAGTTCCATGGCAAACAATCTCAGTTTTTCAGAGCCGGAGTGGATCGAGGCGTTCCATGGACTCATGCAAGATCCGACGAGGCGCTACGAATCTATTTACGCAAACGAAATCAAACGCGTGGCGATCCTCACGCGCAATCGCGCGGACGCCGTCGGCGCGGTGGAAGCCTACGCGAAAAATTTCGTTTTGTTCGGACATGGCGTTGAGCTCACCGTGGTGGATGATTCGACCGACGATGATGCCCGAGCAACCCGGGAAATACATTTTCGGCAATTGGCCAAAGAGTTTGCCCCTCAAGGGGTCCGCATTATTTATTTCGGCCCAGTTCAACGAGAAAAAGATTTAAGCGAACTGAAGCAAAGACTTCTTAGCACGCCAACCGGCCAAAGACTTGAACACGAAGGCGGCCTCGATCGGGCCGTGGATCTGGCACTGGGACTTTCTTCCGGCAACGGGTCCAACCGCAATATCGCTCTCTACAAGAGAATTCCGGTGCAAATTGACGACGATGTGTTGCCTTTTTATCGAGCGAAATTGGCATCGGGCATCGAGAAGCAATTCGACGTTGATATGTTGCAGGTTCTAAAACGGATTCGCTCCACGCCCGGTCGACTGGGCGCCATGTTCCGATTATCCGGGCACCAAGACGCTAGCCAAATTGGAAAGTTTATGGTCGCTGCTTTGAAATCAAGACCAAGGATTCGAAAATACGATCCGTTTAATGACATTTACGAATTGTCGGACAAGATGGCCTCGGGAGCGGTACTGATCGATCATTGGGACCTGCCGTATCCACCAACGGACCGAAATTATCTTCGTTCGGAATATCAGATTTGGACACTGGTCTATTCGTGGATGAAACGCCTGCCCTTGGAAAGGAATATTGTGACGGTTCCGCCGTCCATTCATCACGAACGTATTTTGTCGAATGAATTGTCTGCGCTCGCGACGGCCGCCGTTTTGGAAGCCGTGGGAAATGTTGCGTTCCGTGGCTCGTTCGGATTCTTATCGTTGGCGCACCTAAATTCACAACGGCCGCTACTGGAACAAATGGCCGAACGAATCCGTCTTTTTACGGACGTGCGCTGGACGCTAACTTCAGATTCACCATTCGGGGAAATCCTTTGGGAAGCTTATTCTGATCTATCCTCATTGATCACTGAAGTGCCAAAACCCGAAACCTTCCAGGAGAAAGACCCAGAAAAAGCGAACCAATTGGAAACGGCTCGAGCCGCGTTAACGCATGCGCTTGAAATGCTCGATTACAAACCGCTCAAAAACAAAGAAGAGCAAGATTTTGCGCTCTTGGAACAAGTTATGAAACGGGAATTAAACGCTTATGCCACAACATTTCTTGTTTGGCAGGCGATAAACGAGGCCGGACTCAATCAACAAGAATTCCCGACGCCTCCGCAACCGCCATCACCGACGACGCCCGCAACCACGCCGGCCACAAAATCCCAGACACTGGTGGATCTGGTTCCCGCGGAACGCATATTCGATGATTCTGCTTTACTCAACCGCATTGAGCGGTTGCCCGACGCCGAGAACATCATTCCAATGCTGGACGACAAGTCGGATGTCGCAACACAAGCCAACGATTGGCTCGCGCAGTTCAAGAAGCTCCCGGCCAACAAATCGATTGTTTTTTCCGTGGAATCGGAAACATCCAAACAACAACTTTCGAAATGGCTTCGGGAACATTCACGCCCAAATGTTCGGGTCCAGGTGCGAGGCGCGACCGCGGCACAATTCGTGCAAAACGTCGCGACGGCGACGAACGGCGTGCTGACGCGATCGCGCTTTGTGTTAACGACAAACATAGCGACACTGCCCGCGAACTTCTTCGATCTCTCGAACGCCGATCCGAAATTGCGTGATGCCATCCTGGTGAATCTCATCGCAAAAGAATTGGGGAAGGTTGTCGAGTTGGACGCCGATCATCTGAGAAATTTCGATCGCATTCGCGCCACTCTCATCGGCGCTTAATTCTTTCATCGCAATTAATTAAGATTCGCTTCCCTTCTGGTCACCCCTTCGGCCAACTCTTATTGGAGTTGCCATGTTTCGACACTATTGGTCCGAACTGCGGAACGAAATTTGGGATTGGCGGCAGCTTTATTTTTTTCGGCGGCCGGTGCTGTGGATTCTTGTGGCATTCTGCACGGGAATTTTTATCGCAAAAAGAATCGGCGTATGGGACCGCGTTGACGAGCACGACCCTTCGCATTGGAATGGTCAACGTTGCGCGGTGACCGGCATTGTAACCGCGCAGCCGGACGCGCGACCAAACGGATGCGTTTATCTCATAAACGCAGAAACGGTAGAGACATTTGAAAACCATGAACGCCGTTGTCTTCAAGGATCGTTGCTGCTCCAGATTCTTAAATCGACCGCACCCATTGCTTCACCGGGAGATCGCGTCCGCGCCGTTGGCCGATTGCAATTTCCAAAAGCCGCGCTTACCCCCGGCGCATTTGATTATGCGGACTATCTCGCTGACAAAGGAATTCGAACCGTCATTTACACGAGCTCGAAATCCGTGGAAGTTCTTGGTGACGCAGGACACAACACTCTCCAGCGAATCGCTTGGGGTCTTAAGCAAAAGTCCGTTCGAATTTTTGAAACATATTTAAACAGCGATCAATCCACGGTCTTGTCCGGACTCGTCGTTGGAAACAGGCCACGATTTAACCCGGAAATCAAACGAATCTTCATTGAATCCGGAACCATGCATGTGCTCGTCGCGTCGGGATCGAACGTGGCGTTTGTGATGGCGCTGTGTTTAATTTTCTTTCGCTTGTTGGGAATCCCGCTTAAGATCGCCGTCACGCTGACGCTGCCGTGCATTTGGATCTATGTTTTGTTGGCCGGTGCCGATGCGCCGATCGCGCGCGCCGGACTCATGGGCACCATCGGCGTGTTTTCGTTTCTATTGGTGCGGAACGATCAACCGTACAACGCGCTCGGGCTCACGGCGCTTATTATCTTAACGTTCGATCCGCACGCGTTGTTCGATATTGGATTTCAAATGTCGTTCGTGACGGTGTTTGGTCTCATCTATTTTCTTACGCCACTCGAACCCGCTATGCAAAACATTCCTTTGTGGTTGCGGTGGCCTCTTCGGCTTCTTGCGACGACCCTTACAGCTCAAATTTGGCTGGTTCCCATTACGGCCGCCACGTTCCAACGTTTCTTTCCGGTGAGCGTCGTATCCAACATTTTTGTTGTTCCATTTTCAGGAATCGGATTACCAATCGGCCTGGCGTTGGTTATCGGTCACGGAATTTCAGCGATCGTTACACTCGCGAGAATTTATTCGTCCTGTCTTATTGCTCTCGTAAAATTTTTTGCGGATCGGCTTGGGACAAGCCTGTGGGTTTCACCGCCGTCCATGATGACCACGATTGGTTTTTACGTCACTTGTTTATCGATCGTGTTCGTTCGCAAATCGGCTTTCGCGCGTACCTTGTGCACGCTCGGAATCCTTTGTGTTGGCGTTGGCATAATCCAACGGCATTATAAGCACCAAAAGCCGAAGGGTTTGCGCGTCACGTGGATTGACAATGGCAAACGGCTAACGACGCTGGTAGAAACCGCCGATGGGAAGAATGTTCTCATTAACCCCGGGTCGAAAGAACCGTACGACAGCACCGAGCGAACGCTGATGCCGTTTCTTACGCAGCACGGGATTCACCATCTCGATGCCGTCTTCATCACAAATCCGAACAGAGAACAAACCGACGGTATTGAATCGCTCACCAGGTGGGTAAACGTGAGCACTGTTATTGCGTGCAACGCAGCCTTTCTCGAATTCTCGGACGGCAAAAATAAAATCTTGCTTACCGAAACGCTTCGACTGAAGACTCAAGATTGGCTTCTTTCTCGGAACAAGCGCTACGAATTGATTCAATCGCATTTTCCCCGAAATTGGCGCTGGCGCGAAGAATTTCTGCAGCGCTTAAAACCAAATCTGGTCGTCGAAACCCATTCGATCAGCGACTTTCATCCGAGCGTTCCACCGTGGGACGACATCCCACTTGTTATTCCGCAAAAATTGGGCTGGTACGAATGGGCGAGCGAGCCGTCATGAATTCTTGCGTTTGAAAAATGGAATAAAAACAAAGCCAGCGAGAAATCCGCCCGCATGGGCCCACCACGCGACGCCACCCATTTCTCCGTGCGCGGCTTGCACCGTCAGCGAGCCGACGCCGTTCAATGCTTGCATCACGAACCATAAACCGAGAAACAAATACGCGGGCACTTCGATGAATCGAACGAAGATCACGAAAATAAAAAACGTGAGCACGCGCGCGCGCGGATAAAGAACAATGTATCCACCGAGAACGCCGGCAATGGCGCCGGAGGCTCCGATCATTGGTAGCGTGCTGTGCGGGGCGGCGGCAATCTGGCCGATCGCGGCCCCAACACCCATGAGCAAGTAATAAAACAGATACCGCCCGTGGCCAAGGTTGTCTTCCACATTGTCACCGAAAATATAAAGGAACCACATATTGCCGATCACGTGCCCCCAACTTCCGTGAAGGAACATCGCGGTAAAAACTTCGCGAAGGTGAACCACCGGATCGTTAATGAAATGCGCGGGAATAAGCGAGTAGCTTTTCATCAGCGCATCGAGCGTCCCGGCCTGCGCGAACTGAACTTCTTTGACGAAGATAAAAAGGTTGGAAAGAATTAAGAAGTAATTAACAAACGGAAAACGGCGGGACGGGACACTATCGCGAAGCGGAAACACTTACAGCGGTCGTTTGGACGCGACTCCGGTTCGGCGTGGGTAATGCTTCGATGTCGGCTTCACTTTTTTAACAACAACGAGCGAGCGCGATCCACCGAGTTCGGCAATCTCGTAATGCCGCACTTCCGAAATTTCTCCGCCAAGTTCTTCGAGCGCGACGTTCACGCGCGACGCTTCTTCGGCGGCCGTGCGGCCACGATGCGCAATTAAAAGACCGCCAATTTTCAAAAACGGCAGTCCGTATTCAATCAGCGTTGAGAGGCTCGAAAGAGCACGCGCGAACGCAAAATCATATTTCTCGCGATGATCCTTTTCATAACCAAGCTCTTCCGATCGCCTTTGATGGACTTCGACGCGGTTCAATTCCATCGCGCCCACAACCGCGCGCAAGAAGTCGCATTTCTTTCCTATCGAATCCACGAGCGACATGCGCCAGTCTGGATTTGCAATTTTAAGGGGCAATCCGGGAAATCCGGCGCCGGTTCCGATGTCAATGGCGTGCGCGTGTTTGATTTCAAAAACTTTATCGATGATCATCGGAGCCAACGAATCAGCGAAATGACCCAGCGCGATGTGCTTGGGCTCTTTAAGCGCCGTGAGATTTATTTTTTCGTTCCAAACGGCAAGTTCATGCAAGTAAATTCGAAAATACTCCTCACCATCCGGTGGAAGCGACACTTCCCAGCGAGCGAGCGTTTTTTTCAGCGGCGCGTACCAATCGTCAGCTTGCACTCTTTACTCCTTCGTTTGCCTGATATTTCTTTAAGAAAACCAAAAGGATGCTGATGTCCGCCGGCGTTACACCGGGGATGCGCGAGGCTTGCCCGACAGACACCGGTTTCACACGATGAAATTTCTCGCGCGCCTCTAAAAGCAGCCCCGGAATTGATTTGAAATCAAAATTTTCGGGAATGCGTTTCGCCTCGATCGATTGGAACCGATTAATCTCAGCGTTTTGCCGGTCCATGTAACCTCTGTATTTGTGTTGCACCCAGACTTGATAAGCCTCGTGATGCGCGGACCACGCGCCGAATTCGATATCAAACGTGGTCAACGGATCAATTTCGTCGGCGTTTCGGAAATCTTCGTTTTCAATTCCAGAAAAAGGTTTCATTGGCGAACCCAAAACGTTTGGATTCGAAAGCGCGGCTTCCACCCGCGCGCGATACGCTTCAAACGATTTAAAGGCTTCCTTATCAATAAGACCGAACTTTTGACCGGCTTCCATCAGCCGCAAATCCGCGTTATCCCAACGCAGATGTATCCGATATTCGGCGCGGCTTGTGAGCAGTCGGTAAGGCTCGTCCACACCTTTCGTAACGAGATCATCGATCATCACGCCAATGTAGGCTTCGTCACGTCCAACAATAAAAGGCTCTTTGCCTTGAAGCGCGAGGCCGGCGTTGATTCCGGCAATCAGCCCTTGACCCGCCGCTTCTTCGTAGCCGGTCGTCCCGTTGATCTGTCCAGCAAAATAAAGGCCTGGAATTAATTTCGTTTCGAGCGTTGGCTTCAATTGTGTTGGCGGGCAATAGTCGTATTCGACCGCGTATCCGTAACGAACAAATTTTGCGTGTTCGAGTCCCGGAACGGAATGCACGACGCGCTCTTGAACGTCGCCCGGCAAACTCGTGAAGAGACCGTTGATATACACTTCATCGGTGAAATATCCTTCGGGCTCAATAAAAATGTGGTGCCGCCCGTGGTGCGGAAACTTGACGATCTTATCTTCGATCGAAGGACAATAACGCACGCCGGTCGTTGAAATTTTCCCAGAATAAATTGGTGAACGATCCAGATTGTTGCGAATGATGTCGTGCGTTTCGGAATTCGTGTGCGTGAGCCAGCACGGAATCTGTTTCTGTGGCAACACGCGCGTGAAGTGCGACATTGGCAGCGGACGTTCGTCGCCGGGCTGAATTTCACACTGAGAGTAATCAATCGTTCGACCATCGAGCCGCATCGGCGTTCCCGTTTTGAGGCGGCCCACAGAAAATCCCAACCGACGAAACGCATCCGACAAATGAGCGGCCGGCGGCTCGCCGCGACGCCCGCCGTCCACATGGTCGAGCCCGCAATGAAGCAGGCCTTTCAAAAATGTTCCGGTGCCTACCACGACCGCACGCGACGCGTATCGGTTTCCACTTCTGCCGACCACGCCGGAGATGCGACCGTTCGCTGTCATAAGATCCACGGCTTCGTCTTCAATCACCCGTAAATTGGGTTGGGAATTTACGGTGGACGTCATCACATCGCGATACAACGCGCGGTCGCATTGCGCCCGTGGACTCCAAACGGCGGGTCCTTTGCCGCGGTTCAACATTCGAAATTGCATGCCGGCAACATCCGTCGCCTTGCCCATTTCCCCGCCGAGCGCATCAACTTCGCGGACGACCTGGCCTTTCGCGATGCCGCCGATAGCGGGGTTACAGGACATCTGCCCAATCTTGGTTTTGTCCATCGTAATCATTGCAACGCGCAATCCCATACGCGCCGGCGCGAGCGCCGCCTCAATCGACGCGTGACCCGCGCCAATAACGATCACATCAAACATGTTTGGGTTTGTTTCCATAGGAAGACGGAGATTCTATAACACCGAAGAGAATTCCTCCACCGACGAGAAAAAAGATCATAAGGGAACCCACGCCCACGCGCAGGCCAAAGAATTGGGACACCACACCGAAAACCAGCGGCCCGAGAAAAGAACCCGCTTTACCAATAATCGAAAATAGCGCGAAATATTCACTCGATTTGTCCGCTGGAATCATCAGCGCGAACAAGGATCGCGACGCCGCCTGGGTTCCTCCCAAGACGAGACCGACGACCGCGCCAAGAATCCAGAACTCATAAATCTTCGTCATAAATACGCCCCAGCAGATCACGCCAACATAAATCGCGAGTGTAATGAGAATTACTTTCTTGTGACTCCAACTGTCGGCCAATCGTCCGCAAACAAGCGCCCCGATAAACGCCACGAATTGAATCATGAGGAAACAAAGCGCTAGTTGGCCGGTCGACATGCCAAGCGCCTTCGCACCGAAGATCGATGCCATGAGGATGACCGTCTGCACACCATCGTCATAAATAACAAACGCGAGCAAAAAGCGGGCCAGGGGCCGGTTGCTCAGCATCGAGCGAAAGGTTTCTTTCAGTTGCCGTAATGTGGTGTTGAGTTTATATCGACTCGCGGTCCGATGGCCGGCATCTTTCACCCACAAAAATATTGGGATCGAGAACAGGAACCACCAGCCCCCGACGACCATCATTCCGACGCGCACCGGCAGCGTTTTGTCCGTGCCGGAAAACCCAAACATCTCGGGTCGGTTTAGCATCACCATATTTAGCGCGAGACACAACCCGCCACCAATGTACCCCAGTGCAAATCCCAAACCCGACACACGCCCGGCCGCTTCGTCGGACACAATATCTTTCAGGAACGCGTTGTAGAACACGAGACTCATTTCAAATCCGAGCACCGCAAAAAAGACAAGCGCCATTGTTAGCGCCAAACGACCGGGCGCCGCCCACACGAGTCCCATGGTGCAAAAAGCCCCCACTGTCGCCCATAATAATAGGAGGAACCGTTTCAAAAGCTGTTGATCGGCCAGCGCACCGAGCGTGGGAGAGAGCACAATCACGAAGAACATGACAAACGAAATCAAATATCCCCACAACGATTCGCCAGGAATTCGCCATGGCCCCACCAAAATCCCTTCGTGCGGCACAAGCACATTCGCGAAATAAACACTGAAGATGACCGAAAGAACCGACGTGGCGAACGCCGAGTTCGCAAAATCGTACATGGCCCAAGCCCAAACAGGGCGCGTCAGATGAGGCGCATTTTTCATGGGGCGAATTATGCCAGAAAACTTGTAGGATGCCGCCCCCAGGTTCCCCTCGCGGAACCAAAACTTACCGACATGTGTTTCATGTTCAACAAGGGAGAATTTTATGGATCGAAAAGTCGTCATCATTGGAGGCGGACCGGCCGGTTACACAGCGGCGATTTACACGGGCCGCGCGAATTTAAAGCCGCTTGTGCTTGCTGGATACGCTGCCGGCGGGCAGCTCATGACCACCACCGAGGTTGAGAATTTCCCGGGATTTCCCGAAGGCGTCTTGGGTCCCGACCTTATGGACAACATGCGCAAACAGGCGGAACGGTTTGGAGCCGACATTCTTTACAAAGACGTCAGCCAAGTCGATCTCACAAAACATCCGTTTAAAGTCACCTACGAAGACACGACCGTAGAAGCGGGAGCGATCATCATCTCCACGGGCGCGGGCCCGCGGAAACTGGGCATTGAGTCCGAAAAAAGATTGTGGGGCAAAGGCGTGACCAGCTGCGCCACCTGCGACGGAGCCTTTTATAAAGGCAAAGAAGTCGCGGTCATTGGCGGGGGAGACTCGGCCATGGAAGAAGCACAGTTTCTAACCCGCTTCGCCAACAAGGTGACCGTTGTGCATCGCCGCGAGGAATTCCGCGCCTCCAAAATTATGGAAGACCGGGCTCGCAAAAATCCGAAAATTCAATGGGCTCTCAACAAAACCATCGAAGAAGTGCTCGGTAACGGGAAAGTGGCCGGATTAAAATTAAAGGACACGCGCACAGGCGACCATTCCGAACTGAAAGTGGACGGCTTGTTTCTGGCCATCGGTCACATCCCCAATTCTGCGTTGTTTAAAGACGTGATCAACACCGACAACGAGGGATACATCACGACGAACGACAAGACAGAAACAAATATCCCTGGCGTTTTCGCGTGCGGCGATGTTGTGGACCGCACGTTCCGTCAGGCCATCACGGCAGCGGGTTCTGGCTGCGCCGCAGCGATCAGCGCGGAACGCTACTTGGAATCGCTCGGCCACTAATTCTTTCCGCGAAATTCTGCACGGAGTGACCGAAGTTACATTCCAAGTCACTCCGTGTTCTCGCCTCAAATCGCATTCTCTTCTTTGTCACTGGAAATTCACTTGACTTCTCCGTCGGGCGGCCCTACTCTGGCGTATCAGTACCGACGATCTTTTACAAAGCAGTCCAAGTGAAAATTTTGGGAGGATTGCTGGGCGAGGTCACCCTAACCGAGCGTGGGTCACCAACAATTAAAATCCCCCACATCCTCCCATCTTTAAAGTGTCGTCCGTCGGGGGCATAGACCTACCGCGACCACACGAGGACAGGGTCACGTTCCGAAGAGCCGCAACACGGAAACCTTCGCTACGTGACCCTGTTCTTATTTTAGGTACAATACAACCGATTTTCCGTCGGAGATCCGATTCGAAAGGACCAAGGAATTAAGGAGATAAAGATGAATGTTACGTTAACAGACCGGGCCATTACCAAAATTAAAGAATTCTATGCGCAGGACCAGTCGCTGGCTGGCAAACCTCTCCGCGTGTTCGTTGAAGCGGGTGGTTGTTCCGGTTATTCCTACGGTTTTAAATTCGACGACGGTAAGTTTGACGATACGGAACAAGCATACGAGGGTTTTAAATTGGTGATCGATCCGAACACCAGCAAACTCATCGGCGGATCGACGATCGACTACAAAGAAGATTTCGGATCGGAAGGATTCGCGATCCAAAATCCAAACGCCAAAAAATCCTGCGGCTGCGGCAATTCCTTCGAGGCCTGACGCATTTTGGCGTCATCCTGGTAGGGCGACGAACTAGCAAATGACATACTTAACATTAACCGAACGAGCGGTCGCCAAGGCGAAACAACTGCTCGAGAAAACCGGCAAACCCGGAGGCGCGCTGCGCATCCGAGTGATTTCCGGCGGATGCTCGGGCATGGAATACAAGATTGAGCCGGACTGGGATGCTCCGCAAAAGAGCGACAACGTCGTCGAACAGCACGGACTGAAGGTTTACTTGGATTCAAAAGGCCTTCTATATATGGCGGGATCCGAGTTGGATTATGTTTCTTCGCTGATGGGATCCGGTTTCAAAATCAAAAATCCGCAAGCCGTCGCCGAATGTTCGTGCGGGCAATCCTTTACCGTATGAGCGAAAAAATTACGTTGGATCTCAACGATATCGCGTCCGGCAAAGCGGAACTGGCGAGCTTCCAACAGAAAGTTTCGGCGCTCAATATTGATTCCTACAAGGGCAAGCATGTGCAGCTGACAGGCTGCGCGCCCACGTGGGCGCATCTTTTGGTAGCGGGGAAATTGTTCCCCGTGGTTTCCGGATTGGATTTTGTTATTGACGACGGCAAAGAAGGAAAGCCCGTCGCTATTCTTAGCCGATAGCTTTTAACTGTCCGACCATCTTCTTCGGGTCGGCCGCACTGAAAATAGAGTTTCCTGCCACGAGCATCGTCGCTCCCGCCGCGACGCATTCCGCACCAGTCTTCGGATCAATCCCCCCATCCACTTCAACAATGCAAGTAGCGTTTTGCCGTTTGATCTCGGCGGAAAGCTCGCGAATCTTTGGCAGCATATCGGCCATGAACGACTGCCCCCCAAATCCGGGCTCAACGGTCATAACGAGCACAAGGTGCAAATCTTTCAAAAACGGAAACACCACCGACGCCGGCGTCTTTGGTTTGATTGAGATTCCGGGTTTCACGCCGAGCTTTTTGAATTCCACAATCACGCGCGCAACGTCGTCGACTGCCTCATAGTGAAATGTCATGCCAGTGGCGCCCGCTTTTGCAAACGGCTCCCCGTATTTCAGAGGATCGGTGATCATCAAGTGCACATCGAGTGGAAGCGTGGTGTATTTCTTAAGCGACTTCACAACGACCGGGCCAATCGTCAAATTTGGAACAAAGTGACCGTCCATCACGTCCACGTGCAGCCAATCGGCACCCGCGGTTTCCATGAGTTTCGCTTCATCGGCAAGACGCGCAAAATCGGCCGACAGGATGGACGGCGAAAGAATAATACTCACGGCTCCATGACCTTTTCATCTTTAAGAACGTCGTTCAAGTAAATTCGAAAGCGCGTTGTGGTTTTCACGTAAGCGGGCACTTCAACAACGGAACCGCCTTTGTGTTTTCCTTCGTAAATTTTCGTTTCGCCCTGATTGTTACGCGCCATAATGCGCACCGTTACTTCGCCCTGATCCGCCGGCACTTGATAGCTGAAGCGAGATTTCAGTCCGCCGGTCATCGGCACCACGGTCACCAAAATATCCTGATCTTCGAGCAACGGTTGACCCGCTGGCGGATCTTGTTTCACGATCGAGCCCGACGCACCAACGGCGTTCGGATCCTCTTTTACTTTCACGCTGGCGTTCACGCCACCCGCCCAGTCGCGCGCGGCTTCCACCGTTTTCCCGATAAAATCAGGCACGAGCGGCAGCCCCACCGGAGGGGCGCCTTTCGAAACCTCAACGTCGACAAACGCACCGCGCGTGACAACGGTGCCCGAACTCGGCGACTGCGAAAGAACGGTGTTTTTCGCGAAATCAGTCGAATAGGATTCGGACACAGCGCCCATCTGGATTCCGTCAGTCGCAAGCATGCTCTGAGCTTCGGCCAGCAATTTTCCGATCACGCTCGGAACAAACACGACCTGTCCACCTTTCGAGATGACCACACGAATTGATCGGCCCGCACGCACTTGCATGCCGGAGGGCGGTGTTTGCCTAAGAATGGTACCCGCCGGCAAACCTTCATCGAAATCGGTTCCTTCTTGTTGGATCGACAGATCCATGGGAGAGACGATCGCCAACGCTTCGGTAAGACTTCGTCCTTCGAGTTTCGGAACCACGACCTCCGGCCGTGAATGCAAAAGCGCAAGCATAATGCGATTAATGGAAATCGCCACCACACCACCCACGATGAACACGGCGATGAGCACAATTACCCACGGTTTTTTTAAAAACCGTACCACGCCTCCGCCCGAAGGCGGAGGCGCCGCCGGTGGTGTCGAAAAAATATTCGGTTGATCCATTAGTGTGCTTCTCCCAATTGTCCGCAACCGGCGCCGATATCAACGCCCTGTGGTTTGCGCAACCGCACCGGCACATGCCGCGCTGTCAAAACTTCTTTAAAAGATTCGATGCGCTCGTCTGCCGGACGACGGTACGACAACCCCGGCACCGGATTGTATGCAATCAAATTGACCCAATAGTCGCCATATTGCGCGGGTCCGCGCACAAGATTTGCGAGTCGCTTGGCGTCTTGTTCGGAATCGTTTACGCCATCGAGCACAATATACTCAAACGTGACGCGCGACCTGGTCTTTTTAGAATAAATTTTAGCAGCGTTCATGAGCTCGCGAATCGTCCATTTCGATGATTTGGGCAGAAGCGTTTTGCGCAGCTCGTCGTTCGAGGCATGCAGCGAAATCGCGAGATTCACTTTGGGTGCTTCCTCGGCGAGCTTCTCGATCTGCGGCACAAGACCGCACGTGGACACGGTAACGTGCCGCGCGCCGAAACCGAGCGCGAGCGGGGATCGAATTAAATGGAGCGCATCAACGAGCGACCGGTAATTCGCGAGCGGCTCGCCCATGCCCATGAACAACAAGCTGTCCAATTTTTTTCCGGACGCTTCTTCAACGATGAGAATCTGATCAACAATCTCAGCGGCCGTGAGATTTCGCTCGAAGGGAACGCGACCGGACGCGCAAAACACGCAGCCCCACGCGCAACCCACTTGCGTTGAAATACAAAGTGATCGTCGCTCTTCAAACGGAAGATACACGCAGGAGAATTGCTGGCCATCTTGCGTGTTAAAGAAGTAACGCGTGGTGCCATCGCCTTTCGATGTGTTTGCGTTATTGAGTTCGAGCGTGCGCAGCGCGTAGGTCGCCGCCAATTTCTCGCGCAGCGACGCCGGCAACGTGGACATTTGCGCAAAGCTTTTCGCCCGCTTCTTAAAGATCCATTCCGCCAACTGTCCGGCGCGAAACGGTGGCTCGCCGAGCTCGGCAATGAGCGTCGGCCATTCCGCCATTGGCGTTTCGAGCAATGATTTCTTTTTATCCAAGTTTGTCTCCAATCTTTAAATGCGCGCCTTGCCAGAATGCGCTCGCCGGCATCGCCTTTTTCCCCTCGGGTTGAACGTTCCGGACCAGCACGAGCCCGTCGCCCGCCGACACGACAATGCCTTTGTCTTTTATGAAATCTGAAACGGTGCCGGGCGCTGCGGAATTTTTTCGGTGAGCAAACTCCGCACACCCAAGAATCTTCAGTTGACGCGGAGCGCCTTTGTCGACGCTAAATGTCGTAGTGGCGCCGGGCCATTCGCAGACGCCGCGCACAAGGTTAACAATGGTCGCCGCCGGCAAAGCCCAGTTGATCCGACCGTGTTCCTTCTTAAGCAGCGGTGCGTACGTGGGCTCTCCTTGTTGCGCGTGACGCAGGATGTTCCTGGCCTCCACATCGCGCACCACGCGCTCGAGCACCGAAATACCGAGCGGAACCAGTTTTTCTCGAAGCGACGTGGCGTTGTCGTCCGCCAAAATCGGCGTCTCCGCCTGATGGAAGACCGGGCCCGAATCCATTCCTTCTTCCAGCCAAAATGCGCTTACGCCGGTTTTGGACTCTCCGTTGATGAGCGCCCATTGCATCGGCGCCGCGCCCCGAAATTTCGGAAGCAACGAAAAATGGATATTGATGCAGCCAAGCTTCGGCGCCATGAAGATGGTTCGAGGCAGGATTCGTCCGTACGCAATCACGATCCCAAGGTCGGCGTTGAGGCTTTTGAAGGCTTGGGCCGTCTGTTCGGTCCACGGTCCCGCGGGTTGGTAAACAGGAATTTTTTTGGTTTCAGCAAAAACTTTTGTGGGAGGAGCCGTTATCTTGTAACCGCGACCGACGGGCTCATCGGGTCGGCACACGACGCCGACCACGGTGGTGTGTTGGCTAAGCCAGTCGAGATACGGAACAGCGATTTGGGGAGTACCGAAAAAAAGTGTCTTCATCATTGCGAGCTCAGCATCAATATATTCATTAATAAGAGCTGGCGAAGCAAATCCTGGCTCGTTAGATTGCTTCGCCCAGTTCTATTTACGATGAATGACTGGGCTCGCAATGACCGCTTTACCAGAGGCCTTCTTTTTTCAGCTTCCTTATCGCCCAATTGATCTGCAGGCGGCGCTTGAGCGGCGCACGGTTGTAAATGAGCTTTCCATCCAAATGATCGATTTCATGTTGCAGACAACGCGCGAGGAGACCATCCCCCGTGATGCGGATCGGGAAACCCTTTTCGTTCAGCGCTTCAACGGTGACCTTTTCCGAACGCTTAATGAGCGCGCCACCCACGTGCGGCAGCGACAAACACCCTTCATCACTGTCGATCTTTCCTTCGCGCTTCACAATTTTTGGGTTGATCATTACAAATTGATTGCGGCGCTTTTCCGGCGTCACGTTGACCACGGCAAGACGCAAGGAAACGCCCACTTGTGGCGCGGCCAAACCAATGCCTTGCGCGTCGTACATGGTTTCGTACATATCTTCGATAAGTTTTTGGGTTTCCGGTCCAAGGTCTTGAACCGGCTGCGCCACTTTGCGAAGCACCGCTTCGCCGTGCCGCGTGATGCGAAGCACAGCCATTAGTGGACGCCTTCGGGTTTTTGTTTACGCCACTTTTGTTCGCCAATCTTAATGCGAAGCAGAGCCCGCGTGAGCGCCGATTCCACGTGCGCGAGCTCCTCGCCGGTAAGATCATGTTTGGGTTCCGCGAGTTTTGCTTTCGCCCGTTCGGCGGCCAAGCGCGCACGCTCGACGTCGATCTGGTCGGCGAACTCCGCTGTTTCGGCGAAAATAGAAACACGGCTGTTCGGTTTCACTTCGAGAAACCCGCCCGTTACGGCGACCGCCTGCGTGATATTCCCCACTTTAAAACGCAGTTGCCCAAGCGCGAGCTGACTCAACAACGGCGCGTGCCGCGGCAAAATACCGAGCTCCCCTTGCGGCGTCGGCGCCGCTACGAAATCCACTTCTTCGCTGAACGCCATTTTTTCTGGCGTGATGAGTTCCAAATGTATGGCCATAGTTTTTTATTTCGTCATCCTGGAATGTCTCAATCCAGGATCCAAGTTAGAATGGGCCCCGGATAAAAACATTCCAGGGCGACGAATCAGGCAACCCCCGCTTCCAGTTTCTTCGCTTTTTCTTCGGCTTCTTGAATGGTGCCTACCATGTGGAACGCGGCTTCGGGCAGGTGATCCCATTTGCCTTCGCAAAGTTCTTTGAATCCTTGAATCGTGTCTTTGAGTTTCACGTAGCGACCTTCAAGACCCGTGAACTGCTGCGCCACAAAGAAAGGCTGCGACAAGAACTTTTGGATTTTGCGAGCGCGATTAACGAGCGTCTTGTCTTCTTCGGACAATTCGTCCATACCGAGAATCGCAATGATGTCTTGCAATTCTTTGTAGCGGTTCAAAATCTGTTGCACACGACGCGCCACACCGTAGTGTTCTTCACCAACAATGCGCGGATCGAGAATACGCGAAGTCGACTCCAGCGGATCCACGGCCGGATAAATTCCCAGCTCGGCAATCTGACGCGACAGCACCGTTGTCGCATCCAAATGCGAAAATGTTGTCGCAACGCCTGGGTCCGTCAAGTCGTCGGCAGGCACGTAAATGGCCTGCACACTCGTAATGGATCCTTTCTTCGTCGAAGTGATGCGTTCCTGCAAACCACCGACGTCCAAACCCAGTGTCGGTTGATAACCGACGGCCGATGGCATGCGGCCCAAGAGCGCCGACACCTCGGCACCCGCCAACACGAAACGGAACACGTTATCAATGAAGAGCAGCACGTCTTGGTTTTCTTCATCACGGAAATATTCGGCTTGCGTGAGAGCGGTCAAACCAACGCGCAAACGCGAACCCGGCGGCTCGTTCATTTGTCCGTACACGAGCACGGTTTTCGACAACACGGTGTTGCCGTCAGCCAGTTTCGCTTCTTGCATTTCGTTCCACAAATCGTTTCCTTCGCGCGTACGTTCACCAACGCCACCGAACACAGACACGCCACCGTGCTGCTTCGCAACGTTGTTGATGAGCTCCATGATGATGACGGTTTTGCCGACGCCGGCGCCACCGAACAGCCCAATTTTTCCACCCTTCGCGTAGGGCTCGAGCAAGTCGACAACCTTGATTCCTGTTTCAAAGACCTGCGGCGTCGTTACCTGATCGGTGAACGGCGGCGGTGCGCGGTGAATGGGAAGTTTCTTTGCGGCTTTTACATCGCCGCGGTTGTCTTTCGGCTCGCCGAGCACGTCCAACAAACGTCCCAAGCAAGCATTGCCCACCGGCACCGAAATTGGCGCGCCGGTGTCTTCAACTTCCATGCCCCGACCAATACCTTCGGTGGGACCGAGTGCAATCGTGCGCACCGTGTTATCGCCCACGTGTTGCGCGACTTCGAGTGTTAAATTCACCTTTGTTTTCACACCGCCCGAATCGTACTCGCCGTGCACTTTGAGCGCGTTCGTAATTTGTGGAAGATGCCCTTCCGGAAATTCCACGTCCAAAACCGGACCGATGACTTGTACGACTTTGCCTTTCATATAAACTCCCTTATGTGCTGTAAGCTAATTCTGTAGTGCTTCCGCGCCGCTCACGATTTCTGCGAGTTCTTTCGTGATACCAGCCTGCCGCACTTTGTTCATTGTGAGCGTGAGCGAACTGATTAGATCGCGCGCGTTGTTCGTGGCGTTGTCCATTGCGGCCATGCGCGCCGCGAGTTCCGCCGCCTGTGATTCCAACAAAATTCGGAAAATTTGCGCTTTCACGTACCGCGGCAGCAGTTCTTCCAAAATCTCGCCCCGGTTCGGTTCGTAAATGTATTCGAGCGACGACGGCACCGCTTCGAACGGACGGATAGGCAAGAGCGGCTTAATCACAAGTTGTTGCTGCAAACGTGATTTAAACTCGTTGTAGATAAACACGATGCCGCGCGTGTCCGTTTTCAAAAATGCATCGATCAAATCTTTACCGATAATTTCCGCCTGCACGAACGAAAGGGACTGAAAGATTCCCACGTATTCTTTCTCGACGTTTTTCGAGATGCGGCGGAAAAAGTCACGCCCTTTCTTCCCGACAAGCCAAAGATGAATGTCCGCGTCTTGATGCTCGCGCAAATATTGGACCGCTTTCCGAATCAAGTTCGCATTGAAGCCACCGCAAAGGCCGCGATCGGCCGTTACAAGAACAACATCGAGCCGATTCCCGGTGCGTTCTTTCAGAAGCGGATGATGATCCGCCAGGATCCCTTTTTCTCTCGCTTCGACTTCGATCAAATGAGAAATGGTTTGAAGCAGCGCTTCCAAGTTGTTCGCAAACGGACGCGCGGAGACAATGCGCTCCTGTGCTCGGTTGAGCCGCGCCGCGGACACGAGCTTCATCGCTTTCGTGATCTGCTGCGTCGATTTAACGGATTTAACTTTGCGGCGTAATTCTCGTAACGAAGCCATGGTATTTAAGTCGTCATCCCGGCACGTCTTTCGTCCGAATCCACTCTATATTCTGCAAAGTGGGCCCTGGATTAAGACATTCCAGGCCGACGCTATTGGGCGAACCCCTTTTTAAAGTCCTTAATCAAATTCGTCAGTTTTTCCATGAACGCGTCGGACATCTTATCGCCCTTTTTAATTTCGTCGAGCATGTCCGGTGCTTTGGTTTCCACGTGGCTGAGCAGCCCCGCTTCGAAATCCCGCACCTTGCTGACCGCGATATCGTCCAAGAAACCTTTCACGCCGGCGAAAATGGCGATCACTTGTTTCGCGACGTCCAATGGAACGTACTGACCTTGTTTCAAAAGCTCCACCATGCGTTGACCGCGCGCGAGTTTCGCGAGCGAGGTTTTGTCGAGTTCCGACGCAAACTGCGCAAACGCCGCGAGTTCGTTGTACTGCGCAAGATCCAAACGCAGTTGACCGGAAATCTGCCGCATTGCCTTAATCTGCGCACTGCCACCGACACGGGACACGGAAAGTCCGACGTTGACGGCCGGGCGCACACCGGAATAAAACAAGCTGCTTTCCAAATAGATCTGTCCATCGGTAATTGAAATAACGTTTGTCGGAATATACGCCGACACGTCGCTCGCTTGCGTTTCAATGATAGGAAGCGCCGTGATGGAACCACCGCCGTGCTCTTTCGACAATTTGCACGCGCGCTCCAACAATCGTGAGTGCAAATAGAAAACGTCGCCGGGATACGCTTCGCGACCCGGAGGGCGGCGCAGCAGAAGCGACATTTGGCGATACGCTTGAGCATGCTTTGTTAAATCGTCATAGATGCAGAGTACATGACGTCCATTCCATGAAAATTCTTCGCCCATCGTCACACCGGTGTAGGGGGCCAGATATTGCAGCGGCGCTTGTTCGGCTGCGCTCGCGGCCACGATGATGGTGTAATCCATCGCGCCCGCATCCGTCAATGTTTGCACAACGGAAGCGATTGTTGATTGTTTCTGCCCAATGGCCACGTAAATACAAATGGGGCGATCTTTGGCGTTCTTCTGGTTAATGATCGTATCGACCGCAATTGCGGTTTTTCCGGTTTGACGATCGCCGATGATGAGTTCGCGTTGCCCACGACCGATCGGGATCATTGCGTCGATGGCTTTGATACCGGTTTGAAGCGGCTCGCGCACCGACTGACGGTCCACAACACCGGAAGCGATAACTTCGACGGGACGTGTTTTCTTCGTTTTGATCGGACCTTTTCCGTCGATCGGCGCACCGAGCGCGTTCACGACGCGACCAATGAGGTCGTCGCCAACCGGCACTTCCATGATGCGTTTTGTCCGCTTAACGATATCGCCCTCTTTAATGTGCGTATCACGTCCCAAAATTGCGGCGCCGACCGAATCGGATTCCAAATTGAGCACCATGCCGTAGGTATTCTCGGGAAACACCAGCAATTCGCCGTTCAGCGCGGACTCGAGTCCATAAACGCTTGCGATACCGTCACCGATCTGAAGAACGTGACCGACTTCTTGAAGCTCCGCTTTGCCATCGAGCTCGGCGATTTGTTTCTTTAATGCGCTTGTGATTTCTTCCGGTTTGATTGCCATAAATATTCCTTTTGTTCGTCACCCTGGAATGCCTCTATCCAGGGGCCCGCTTACGCGTCAGTTCGTGCTGTGCATCAGTTGATGCCGAAACGTTTCGATGCGCCCTTTGATGGACGCATCCAACACCTTATCTCCCATTTTGACCCAAACTCCACCGATCAGGTCTTTTGCTACTTCAAACTGCCCAAGAATTTTTCCGCCGAGCCGCTGAGCCAAATCCGACTCGATAGTTCGCTTTTGCGCGTCCGTAAGCGGCATGGCCGTTTTTACGAGCGCGCGGTGCAAACCGTGCATCTCATCGGCCATGGCGACGAATTGTTCGTGGATGATCGGCAACAAGTCCACGCGTTTGCGGCGCACCAACAAATCCGTAAATTTCAGCACGAGCTTGTTCGATGTGACGCTCGACATCAACTTCTGCTTGATCTCCGCTTTCACAAGCGGGTTCAAAGCAATTCGCTTGAAATCATCCGATGATGCGTATGCGTGCGCCACATTGGCGATGGCTTGCAAAACGTCGTCGAGCGACTTGGTTTCCACGGCAAGCTGGTACAGCGCGCGCGCGTAGCGCCGTGACACCGTAACGTTTCTCATGACTTGGAACCCGCAACGTTTTTCAACGCGTCTTTCAAGACATCTTCTTGAACTTTCTGATCGATTGCGCGATGGACAATTTTTTCGGCGATCGCCACCGATAAGCCGGCCACTTCGTTTCGCAGCTGGCTCTTCAGTTTCTCGGTTTCCCCCTCAAGATCGCGCCGCCCTTTTTCAAGCGTGCGTTGCGATTCCTCTTTTGCAGCAGCCAAAAGCTCGCCGCGCGAACGTTCCGCCTCTTTTTTCGCTTGGCTCACCATTTCTTGGATGGTGCGCTGCGCTTCGCTCAGTTGCGATTCGTATTTTTGACGAAGCGCTTCGGCTTCTTTCTGGGCTTTCTCGGCGCGGTCCAAGTCACCACGAATTTTTCCTTCGCGGCTATCGATGCCATCCAAGATGGGCTTCCACGCCGCTTTGCGCAAAACAAAAACAAGCAAAACAAACGTTACGATCGTCGTGATCATGAGCCCGACGTCGGGCTTTAAAATATTGTCCATAGACGTTCCCTCATCGTCGCCCCCGCGGAGGCAGGGGCCCAGTTACTTGCAGTCGTTGTGCAAACTACCGGTGCCTGGGTCCCCGCCTTCGCGGGGACGACAAATTATTTAGTGCGCTTGTGTCGCGGCAGCGGGTGCTTCGTGGCCAGCTTCAACGGCTTCTGGACCTTTCTTCAGCGCCAACAACAAACAAATAACGAGCGCGAACAAACCAAGGCCTTCGATGAGAGCGGCTGGAATGATCATTGATGTACGCAGATCGCCGGCGGCTTCAGGCTGACGGGCGGTACCTTCGAGAGCAGCGTTGGCCAAACGAGCAATACCGAACGCGGCTGAGAACAAACAAATACCGGCGCCAAAACCTGCGGCCAAGTATCCAAGACCAATATACAACGACTGATTCATTGTGTGACTCCTTTTAGTTTCATCATCCTGGAATGTTTCTATCCAGGATCCAAGTTTAAATGGGCCCTACGTCCTTATTAATAAGGTCGTAGGGTGACGAGTATGATCTAATGGGGATGCAGCGTCGCTCCCACAAAAATTGCTGTTAAAAACGTAAAAATATACGCCTGAAGAAAACAAACGAACGTTTCAAGCACCGACAACCCCACGGCAATCGGCACCGAAAAAAGCGAGGCAAAAACGGTTCCCAGCAAGAAGCTCAAGCATAAGAAAGCGAGCAACACGATGTGACCCGCAAACATGTTTGCGAAAAGACGAATACAGAGCGCGAACGCGCGAGTGAAAAGTCCAAGAATTTCGAGAGGCAACATAAGAGGAATTAGCCATACCGGCAGGCCATGCGGGATAAAATTTTTGAAATGCTGCAGGAAGCCGTGCTCGCGAATACCGGCAATATTAACGAGGAAAAACGAACAAATGGCCAAACCGCCGGTAACCGAAACATTTCCCGTGGCGGACGACGATCCCGGCAAAAGACCCAGCAAGTTAACGGTAAGAATGAAAAAGAAAAGAGTGAAAAAGTAAGGAAGGTAAGGCCGGCCTTCGTCGCCGGTGTTGGGAAGAACAATTTCGTCGCGGATAAAAACCACAAAAATTTCGAGGAATGCGTGCGGTCCAGACGGAATTTGCGGCCACGCTCGCGCGAGAAGCGGGGCCGACATAATCAAAAGACCGGCTGCAACCCACAACATAACCATGTGTTTCGTGAGCGCGAACTCGATGCCGCCCATTATGAACAGTGTCGAAATTCGGTGATCCAAAATATGATGTTCGAGTACGTGAAGAAAATCCATTTATTTCTTTGGTGCCAAAAAACTTTTTACCTCAATAATCATGAACAACATTGTGGCGAGGACAAGACTGATCAACGTCGACGCCAAATCCAAACTTGTGTGTCGGTGAACAACGTACGCCGTGAGCCCAAAAATCACGAAACGCGCCAATGTGCCGATGCCCCACGCGGCGTAAAAAGATTTTTTGTTCCACACCCACTTGAGAACCGCCACCGACAAGGTCGCTTGCAAAACAGCCAAGCACAAACCGACGAGGATTCCTTTTTGAACGTCGTGACTCACGATTTCTTTATGAATTTACGGAGAAAGCCATACAACCCAACAACAATACCAACGAACGAGCCGGCAAGCGTAAACCACGGAGAGGAATTTTTCTTTCCATCCAACCAAACGCCCAAGCCAACGAAAAGAAGCAGCGTCACCGCCAATTGCATCCCTTCGGATGCCATGGCCCAACTGCTTGATTCTGTTTTTTTGTCTTGGGAAGAATCGTTTTGTCTGGTGGGTTCTACAGCCAACTCCTGGTGGAACAAAGCCCAAACTCGGCGGGATTGTAACAAAAATGATTAAAATGCTGTCAAATGCGGCGCAACTTTTCTCTCCTTATTATATGTGGGCTTACCGCATGCTCTCTATTTAAACCCCTCGATCAGCGGCTCGTCTCGGAAGACGAACGCGTGCGCATCAACGCAATTAAGAAAATGAATCGGCTGTCGGAGCCCAACAAAGCGGCTCTCGTAAAACCCCTCTTGGTCTATGTGGCGGGCAGCGAACCCCGTGCCGCCAACCGTGCTGTGGACGCGTTAATTCTTTTGGGGCCGTCCGCCGTTGATGGTTTGCGCGAAACTCTGCAAAACGCCGACGTCTTTGTACGCGTTAGCGCCGCCTCGGTTCTGGAGCGGTTTGGCCCGAGCGCGCGCTCGGCCATTCCGGAGCTGACCGAAGCACTGAAGGATTCCCACCCATTAATGAGAGAGGAAGCCGCGCGCGCGCTGGGCCAAATGGGCCCGTTGGCCGCCCAAGATGCGGGCCCGGCACTGCTCCAGACTAGACAGGATTCCAACCCAGAAGTCAAAAACGCCGCGTCAGAAGCGCTTAAAAAGATAGGCATTACTCCGCCGCGCATTTCTTAGGTTTTTCCCGCTCCTGTCACCGCTTTATCACCAGCCCCCCGCTAGACTCGAGTCAGCACCGAAGCAATCGAAGGGAGGGTTGGTATGTTTCAACTGAGACGAAGAGGGCAGATAACGTACGAAGACCTGTTGCGAGAAATGGAGGCGATTGAGCACCAGTTGCTCGGTCAGGATAGCGCTCTCGCGATGAACCTCATGGTGCTGGACGCGAAGATTCGCGAACGATTCAACTTGATGGATTTGAAAATACAGGAAAAGGCGCCAGCAGAAGACGACGTCATGTTGGAGGAGATTGCGCTCGACGATGTGCGCGCACTCATCCCGAGGGACATCCCGATGCTGCCAACAACGCGCGAAGTTAATGCCCGCCGCCGTGGCAAAAAAACAATTGAAACAGTCGGCTTGGCCGCGGTGTTTGCGCTGGCGACGGCGCTCGGTGTTTTTGGACTCGCATCGGTGCTGCAACTCGCGCTCGCGTGGGCCGGATAATGAGATAGCGGAAACAAATTTTTGGGCCTGTGTTACCCCCTCTTCTAACACAGGTCCCAATTTAAAGTAAGCTTAAGTAGCTGGGCCCGTGTTGACCCCTAACCAACATGGGCCCAGTTCTATTTTTCTATGATCCTTTCTTAATTTTTTAAGGAGAGGATCATGTCCGAGATAACATCCATTCTCAAAGAAAAACGCATTTTTCGCCCATCGCCTGACTTCTCGAAAAACGCTCACGTAAAAAGCCTCCGCGATTACGAACGCCTCTATTCAGCGTCAATAAAAAATCCCGAAAAATTTTGGGCGGAAAAGGCCAAAGAACTGCTTGCCTGGTTCAAGCCATGGAAAAAAACGTTGGAATGGAAAGCACCTTTCGCAAAATGGTTCATCGGCGGGAAAATTAATGCATCGTACAACTGTCTCGATCAGCATTTGAGCACGTGGCGCAAAAATAAAGCAGCCATTATTTGGGAAGGCGAGCCCGGCGACCAACGCGTTCTTACCTACAACCAATTGCATAGCGAGGTGTGCAAATTCGCCAATGTGCTCAAAGATCAGGGCGTTAAAAAAGGCGATCGTGTCATCATTTATATGCCGATGGTGCCGGAGCTCGCGATGGCGATGCTCGCGTGCGCGCGCATCGGCGCCACGCACTCGGTTGTTTTCGGCGGATTCAGTGCGCAGTCGCTCGTCGACCGAATCACGGATGCGAAAGCGACATTTGTGATTACGGCCGATGGTGGTTTTCGCCGCGGCGTGTCCATCAATCTAAAAGACGCCGTTGATGAAGCGTTGAAGAATTGCGCCGGCATCAAAACCGTCATCGTGTATCAGCGCACAAAGCAAATCATTCACATGCAAGCAGGCCGCGATTATTGGTGGCACGACCTTATGGCGAAAGCGTCTACCCGTTGCAAAGCCGAAGCGCTCGACGCTGAACATCCGCTTTATATTCTTTACACGTCGGGATCGACCGGCAAACCGAAAGGAATTCAGCATTCGACCGGTGGGTACCTGCTGGGCGCCGCGTTCACAACAAAGAACGTCTTCGACCTCAAAGATACCGACATTTATTGGTGCACCGCGGACATTGGCTGGGTAACCGGTCACACTTACGTGGTGTATGGCCCGCTCATCCATGGGGCCACCATCGTTATGTACGAAGGCGCGCCGAATCACCCAGCGCCGGACCGGTTTTGGGACATCATCGAGCGACACAAAGTGACCATTCTCTACACGGCACCGACCGCCATTCGCGCGTTTATGAAATGGGGCGAGGAGTGGCCGAAAAAGCACGATCTTTCCACGCTGCGTTTGCTCGGATCGGTTGGTGAACCGATCAATCCGGAAGCGTGGATGTGGTATCAGAAAAATATTGGCGGCGGGCGCTGCCCCATCGTCGACACGTGGTGGCAAACAGAAACGGGCGGCATTCTCATATCGCCGTTGCCCGGCGCGACACCGACGAAGCCCGGATCTGCGACACGTCCGCTTCCGGGAATTGTTGCGGACATTGTTGACAAGAACGGAGACCCCTCCAAAGAAGGCGGATTCCTCGTCATCCGAAAACCTTGGCCGCACATGATGCGAACAATTTGGGGCGACCCGGAACGGTTTAAGAAGCAATATTGGTCGCAAGTAAAACCGAACAAGAAAGGTGTCTCCGAAATCTATTTTACCGGGGACGGTGCGCATCGCGACAAAGATGGTTACTACTGGATTATGGGACGCGTGGACGACGTAATCAAAGTTTCCGGCCACCGCCTCGGCACAGCCGAAATTGAATCCGCGCTCGTGAGCCACCCAAAAGTCGCCGAAGCCGCCGTGGTCGGACGACCGGACGATCTGACCGGCGAAGCCGTCGTCTCCTTTGTGACCCTAAAAGCGGGAAACGGTCACGGACAAATAATTCCGTCCGATGCGCTGAAAGACGAATTGAAACAGCACGTAGCCAAAGCGATCGGATCGATTGCGAAACCGAGCGAAGTGCATTTCACGGACGCGCTGCCGAAAACACGGTCCGGAAAAATCATGCGGCGTCTGTTGCGTGACATTGCCCATGGCCGCGAAACGGTTGGCGACACCACCACGCTCGAAGATTTTTCCGTGCTCGCCAAACTCCGCGCGTCTCAAGGAGAAGAGGAATAAATCTATACCCCTCCCTACCCTCCCCATTGATGAACCATGGGGAGGGAATTAATTTTTTCCCTCCCCGTGCTGTCTCAACGGGGAGGGTAGGGAGGGGTTTCCATCCCCGTGCGGTCTCAACGAGGAGGGTGGGAGGGGTTTCCTTTTCCTCACCTTTTAATACACTGCACCCCTCATGCTCGACATAAAACTCATTCGTGACAATCCCGAACTCGTGCGCAAAGGTCTCCAAGACCGCGGCGGCCGATACATTCCCGATTTGGAACAAGTCATCGCGAAAGACAAAGAATGGCGCGAACTGATCACCCAACTCGACGAGTTGCGCGCGCGCCGAAACAAAGCGGCGGACGAAATTGGGCGACTGAAGCGCGAAAAAGGTGATGCGACGGCACTGCTGAAAGAAATGGAGGCGGTCAAAGCCGGCATGAAAGAAAAAGAAGAAGCCGAGCGCGTCCTCAAGAATGCTGTCGACATGCTGCTCTTGTCGATTCCGAACATTCCGGACCCATCGGTTCCTGTTGGAAAGTCCGCCGATCAAAACAAAGTTGTGCGCGAACACGGCACCAAACCACAATTTTCGTTCAAAGCAAAAGATCACCACGAACTCGGAGTAAACCTCGGCATCTTTGATTTCGAACTTGCCACAAAGCTATCGGGCGCACGATTTTCTCTTTACAAAGGCGCCGGCGCACGCCTCGAACGGGCGATTGCGAACTTCATGCTTGATTTGCACACGAAAGAACACGGCTACATGGAAGTCGCCACGCCGTATCTGGTGACGGGCCAAACCATGACGAACACAGGGCAACTTCCGAAATTCGCCGAAGAACTTTACAAATGCGCCGAAGACGATTTGTATTTGATACCCACGTCCGAGGTTGCGCTCGCGAATTTGCTACGCGACACAGCGCTCGACGAAGACAAACTTCCGATCGCGGTCACGGCTCTTACGCCTTGTTTTCGCCGCGAGGCTGGCACCTATGGGAAAGACACGCGCGGACTGATTCGCAATCATCAATTTGACAAAGTTGAGCTCGTTCGGTTCTGCAAAATGGAGGATTCTCTCAAGGAACACGAGTTGCTCACGAAACACGCCGAGGAAGTGTTGAAGCGATTGGAACTGCCGTATCGCGTGGTGGCGCTGTGCACCGGCGACATGGGATTTTCATCGGCGAAAACCTACGACTTGGAAGTGTGGATGCCGGGCGAGAACGTCTGGCGTGAGATTTCGTCGTGCTCGACGTGCACGGATTTTCAATCGCGTCGAATGGATTTTAAAGTTATCACGAAAGACAAAAAGCGAGTGCTGGGTTGCACATTGAACGGTTCGGGCTTGGCGGTGGGGCGAACGCTCGCGGCAGTCCTCGAGAACGGTCAGCAGGTGGATGGTTCGATAAAAATCCCCAAAGCGCTGCAGTCGTTCTTCGGCGCAGAAAAAATCTAGTTTTCGCTGTTCCAATGCGCGGGCGTGCCGCGCGCATCAACATGAACAAAGGGCCCGTGCATCTTGGTTGGCTTGTACCAACCGAGCCCCCCAATATAAGGCTTGAACGCCGGATTGTCTTTCAGTTCGTCGACGATGTCGTAAAGCATCTCCGCATCTTTCGCGTCCCGCTTCCCATCGCCGTTTAAATCGTCCATCACGTCGTTCCGCGAATCGTTGTTGATATATATGTCGGCCGCATCGCCCCACATGTGACGACTGTACCGCACGTTGTTCAGCGCGGTGTTGTAATACGGCGTACGGTAACCGCTCATCACCGTGAACGTGCGCGCCGGGATTCCTTCCGCGTTCACCGCTTCCAACATGTATTCAAGTTTAAGAACCAGCCGTTCGCGCAGCACCACGTATTTTGGATATTGGCCTTCTTGTTTGCACAAGAATTGGCCGAGCTTGAAATGCGGCGAAATCATCGTGTCTCGGTTTGCTTTTGTCACTTCGATATAGCCGCGCGGCAATTCGTACGAAAACTTTTTTGTCGCGGGGATTTTCGGGTAACGACCAATTCGATAACCGTTGATGGTGTCGCTTTTCACTTTTCCGTACGGAATCATAACGAACATATTGAGCATCATCGTTTCGCCGGATTTTGACTCGACGATTTTGGATGGGTAAAGACCCGTTTTTCGCGGAGCCTTCCATACCCACGTTGATTTGCCGTGCGCCTTCCACTCGGCGCCAACGTTAAACGTTGCATCGGGATCGATGGTAGCAATCTGAATTTGTACGTCTTCGGAGGGCAAAACAAAAAGCGGAGTTACTTTGTAGCTCGATTCTTCGCCGCGATACTTCACTGAAAAACAGGTTCGCTCCGAGTGATAGCCGACAGAAACGAGCGCGGATCCAAACGGAAGATGAGCAGCAAAAGACGCAAATAAGAACAGCGCAAGAAACGTCGCACCGGATTTCCGCGTCCGCTTCAAAGCGCGATCTCCCGGTTCAATGCGCGAGACAGCGCCGTATCGCGATCATAAATGTCCTCGCGAAATTGCGCGACGTTCCATTCGTCCACCCAGAATGTCCAGTACATTAGGTGAACAGGAATCGGTTTTGGCAGCACAACGATTTGCTCGCTGTTCTTGTTTATAGCTGCCTCAATCTTTTCTTTTGGCCAGCGATCTTCTCCCCCCAGCACAATCTGCGCCAATTGGACCGGTTTTTCGACGCGGATGCAACCGGAGCTAAAATCGCGGACGGTTTTCGAAAAAAGCGAACGGGATGGCGTATCGTGCAAATAAACATCAAACCGGTTCGGCAACAGAAACTTGATTCGACCCAGCGCGTTCAGCGCACCGGGTTTTTGCCGGAATTTGTAAGTTAAATTCTGAGAGGTAACCTTCGTCCAATCCACTTTTGATGCGTCAACCGGCCGCGCATTATCGTCATAACCGTCGTACACATCAAAATTGTGCGTTGTTAAATAATCCGGCTCTTCGCGCAGATGATCGAGGATATCGGTGCGCGCCACCATAATCGGCACGGACCATGGCGGATTGAAAACGAGGTGGGTCATCGTGCTCGAGAAAACCGGCGTTTGCCGCATTTTTCGTCCGACCACCACGCGCATAGAGGTCATCGTTCGCTCGTTGTCGACAACTTGAAGCGTAAACGAGGGCACGTTCACGAATATGTGACGCTCGCCGAGATCGTCGGGTAGCCAACGGCAGCGTTCCATGTTGATGCGGATTTGCTGGACACGCTCTTTCGCCGAAACATTTAATGTTTTGATCGTCCCGGCGCCCAAAACCCCGTCGGGATCCAATCCCATTCGTGCCTGGAAATGCTTGAGCCCGCGTTCAACACTGGCATCAAAAAGTTCGCTCGAATTGGGTTTTTGGTTGAGATCACGCTCCACAAACAGACGCTTGCGAAGCGCTACCACACGACGATCCGAATCACCGCGTTTGATCGGTTTGCCGTCAGCGATGACAGGCCAACCGCCGCTTTTTTCAAATTGACGGTAACGCGCGAGCGCATCGCGCATACGTTGATACATCGGATTCGTGGGCAGCAGCTCTTTCAGCGTACCGCGGACATTGCCGAGCTCAATGGCCCGCTCGAGCGTGAGCGGTAAATCGCCGGTACGACGGCCTGCAAACCAGTCGTCATCAACATCATAAGGGTTTGTGCGTCCCGATACCAAGTCCGAGCCGTACGACAAAAACGCGTCGGTCAAAAGTATTTCGAGCTGGGCCATCGTCTCGGTGGTTACGGCCGATGCCTCAAACAGCGTCAGCAGGCCACCAATTTCTTTCAGATGGTAGTCCAGCGGATTCAAACCTTCTCGATCGGATTGTTTGATCGCGTTCAAAAGATCGGTAACGGTTTTCTTTGGATGGCCTTCCTCTATCCAGGCAGGCGAATAATCTCGCGCTTCGTAGAATTTTTTCAGCAAATACGCGGACGGAGCGACAACGGGGACCCGACTCGCAACCGCATCGCGCAAAGGATTTGCCGCTGGAACAAAAACGGACGGCGACTGCGCGGAAATCGGAAGAATGAATTGAATTAACAGGCCGAAATAAAGAATCGGCCGAACAGCGCGAAACATGGAGTAAGAATAACAGACGGGCAGACGCCCGTGCCAGTGTTAGGGTTTTTCTTTTTCGAACTTGAGCGCTGCGGAGTTGATGCAATAACGAAGGCCCGTCGGTTTTGGCCCGTCTTCGAACACATGCCCCAAATGCGCCCCGCATCGGGAACACAACACTTCCGTGCGCTTCATACCGTAACTGTTGTCCACTTCGGTTTTTACATTGGCTTTGAGGGCCGGATCCCAAAAACTTGGCCAGCCGGTTCCGGAATCAAATTTGGTGTCCGATTTGAAAAGTTCAAGGCCGCAGACCGTGCAGTGATACGCACCCTTTTCGTGATTGTCCCAATATTTTCCAGTAAACGCGCGTTCGGTTCCTTTACGGAAACATATCTCGTATTGCTCGGGGGTAAGCGCACGCTTCAATTCTTCGAGTTTTGCTTTGTTTTCGATTTCCATTTTCGACTCCACGGCGGCATTTGGCTGGTCTGTTTTGCTTTTGTCGATGGCGCTCGCAAGCATCGGCAAGAAAAGCGCGACGAGCAAAAAAGAAACATCTTTTTTCATGCCGTTATTTTACAACAGCCAATCGGAATTTATGCGGCGGCACGGACTTGTTGGTCGTCATGGACAGAAATAATTGGCGCTTTTGTGGCCGGCGCAACCAGATCGTTGATCGACAAACCGTTTCCGTTCTCCGCGCCATTATCGGTCGCGTGATCGTTACCATTTCCATCCGCTGATTGATTCAACTGTTCGACAATCCGTTTTTTCTCCAACATACGGCTCGTAACTTCAATGAGATGCCTAATGAATTCTGGCCAATCGCCGGACGTCCAGAACCGATCCGCATGCTGCATCAACAGTTGAAGCGCCTTCGCATTCAATTCACTCACTTTCAGGTGCGGATAGGCTTGGTTGAACAAATGCAACAAAACATCGGCACCCCCCAACTTTCTGATTTCGTGCCGCTGATCGTACGCAAATTCGAATGATTTCTTCCCACTGCTGAATTTTTGCGAAGGGATCAGCTGCCCCCATTGCAACTGTTTTTCTTCGTGCATGTGATGCAAAACGGCCAGCCGATCGTTCACGTCAAACCCGGATTCAACCAAGCTCTTAAAAAAAGCTGTCCAGTTTCGCAGCAACGGTATCGCATCGAAATCCACGCTTCCCTCATCAATTTCTTGCTGAATGTGCGTGAGGAATGACAACTCTTTGTTATCCGCGGACATGAAAACTTCTCGCAGAGCATTGGTTGCCTCATTTCGCACTTCCACCAAGTTCGGCTTGTTTGTGTGTGTTCGCTGATATTCGAACAGCCGCGCCACTTCGGCGTACACCTCGTCCTTCTGAGACCGCGTCAATCCGGCACTGTGATCCACTTGCTCCACGGGCACGTCGGGGACCGCGCCGCTATCTTTTAACTGCTCAACAAGCATTTTCAAAAGATCCAGTTTGTCTTGCACCCAACCGCCCGCTTCGCCTTCGGTAAAATGCAAATCAAGCAATTCGGCCGCGATGCGCATCAAATTGCGAACGCGTTGAAACCGCACGCGCTCGTATGCGTCGAAGAATGTTCGGAACGCAAGCGGACCCAACCCAACGCCATGGTTTGCGATGGCTTGCTCATTGTAAGTTGCCGCGAAATTAACAATACGAAAACGCAGTGTTGGCGCGCCGGGAGACACACCATGCAACACCGCGGCGAGGTCGTTTGCGGAACGGGGCGGATCCCAATACACCACACAGGTCGCGTTTGGCATTTCCAAATTGCCATGTTTTGTCCCTGTGTCCATTGTCATAGCGATCACGTGAACATTCGGACGGGTTTTAAATACATCTATGTTTGCTTCCAATTGAGAGTTCTTTGCTGCAACAATATAACTCCGCTGAACCTTCCGAATTGTCGCTTCTTCGGCGAGCCCTACCGCAGCATCGCCAAACGTGGCGAGGATGTGCGCCACTGTATCTTGACGGCGTGTAACGACCGCCACTTTGGCTTGACCGTGGTGCTGCCGCTCTTCTTCGATCACATCACGAAGCAATCCTATTTTTAAATTTTCAATGGACAAATCGCCGAGCACATCGCGCAGCTTGTTTTCTCCGAGCACGTAGCTTTTTTTGTTGGCAGGATCGGCGCGCACACCAAGCAATCGTGTCATCAATGACAACGGCATCTCGTAAGTTTTGGTTTCGTAGACAATCTCGGGCATTCGATCCGCTTCGTGTGGATGTTCCGACGAGAACGGTTTAAAGATTTTTTGCGGATCGAGATAAACGAGCCGTTCGTTCAGCAAATCTTGCAAGCCCGCCAGGCGCTGCGGCTTCAAAATATCGGACGCCGCTTTAATGCTTCTACGCCCGACTGTAAGTCCCGTCATCTCGCGAATAAAAGCCAACACGCGGTCAAGCGCCCCAAGTTCGTGCTGCGCCGCTGGAGAGGCGACAATAACCACCGGCACGCGCTTATCTGTCGGCACAAATTTGCGGACAGACTCGGCGAGAGTGGAATCCGATGCGCCCAACGTTTGCGCGCCCGTAATAACAACGACGCATAAATTGGTGCGAATCAACGACACCGCGGGATGAGACGTGCGGCCCTTTTCAAGCGATCTCAAATAATCTTGGGTAACGAAAATAACGTGCGGCGTTGTCGCATCGCTCTCAAATTTCTTTAACGCCTTTGTGCGCTCGGCTGTTTTTCCGGTTAAATCGAGAAATCTCGTAGGCCGCTCATAAGATTCAAATGCTTTGATCCATTTGTTTTTGTGCAACGGGTTAACGACAATGACCGCGTGTCCACCGGCTGGGATGTCCATCGCGGACAAACCATGCGCCATACGATCAACAGCAAGGCCAGCGACCACGAGCTCTTCGCCCACATTGACGTCCACCATCGCGCCGGTCACTTTTTTAAACAGTTTTACGGCCGCCACTCTTTGCGGATAACTATGCTCAATGCCCGCTTTCAATTCCGGTAATTTGAAAGATTCCACATCAATCCATTCTGAACGAATTTCCAGCAGGATGCGCAACGCGTCCACCAGCGCTTCAAAGTTACGATCGAAACCCAATGCGGTGTCCGGCTCAACAGCTTTAAGCCGTCCCACTGTTTCATTACCTTCGATATAAAAATAATTCACATGATCTCGATTGGGGCCAAGCACGTTGTTTTCATCCATGTAGAGCCGAACGTCCGCGCGTTGAATTTCGATAAGCCGATCCAATTCGGCGAAACCCCTGGTGCGGTCTTCTTGAAAATCGGCCATGAGGATACGCTCGACGTTTTCTTTTAGTTTTCGGATCACGCGAGAACGATCGTTCTCTGTGCGCGGCACAAGCCGGTCTTGCCAGAACTCCAATTGCACGCGCGCGCTTGTGCGGTTCAACTTGTCCTCGCCGACGTATCGTACTGTTGCTGAAGCAATCGGACCGAACACCGGGCCCGATGCGTCAATGGAATCGTCGACGAGACAAAATCGAAGGTCGCTCACCGCGCCGGGCTTACGATCCGTAAGAAGCACCGACCCACTGATACGCCATTTGTTGTCGGGCAACGCCTCGACTTCAATTGTGGACGGAACGCCGCCTTGTACGATGAGCCGAGTCCAATGCAAAAATGGAAACGCATTGGATTCAACGACGAAATCAAACGCAACGTTGTCGGCCGCGATTGAAAAGTTCGGTGCGTCTTTGTAACCGGCCACCGAAAAAGCGGTTATTTTGTAAGCGCGTTCAATTTTGTGGCGTTCGTCTGGCCACGCGATAGGCGCAACAATACTTCCGACTTGTTGGTGAATTTCCGGTTGCCCCAATTCGTTTCGTCTAAACAAATCGTCGCAGTGAGCAGCGAGCCAGGTAAGAATCTCTGCTCGATCGTTACGCAATTCAGCGTTGTTATACAGAGCATCCAAAATCCGCAACATGTCGAGCCCAAGCCCTTGGGCGCGGCGAAGCGCGAGGGATGCCATTTTCTTTTTGTTGAGGTGATCAATCTGCGCTTCGGACCAACCCAACGCGTGAGCCACCGGCTTGAGATTTCCGCGATAAAAGGTTCGCCAACGGCCGACAACTTTGTCGTCATTGAAATATTTATCCCGATAATTCGCCGCGCAATTCGAGAACGCCGGATCGTGAACCCATTTGTACACAACAATCGGTTCCACGTCGTACGCATCGGCTACCGCGACGAGACTCCCTTTCAGCAATTGAATGATCGACCTCAATTGGTCCTCGGTGGGGCGTTGCTGGCGCACTTTTAGCGCGACGTCTTCCAATTTTGAATCAAGGAGACCTTGGCTTATTTCATCCACGGTGAGGCCGCATTTCAGAGCCATTTCTTTCACGCGACCGCGGCAAACCGGATCGTTGATCAAAAAATTTGTGATCCAACCACGAACGTCTTTGACATTGGCTCCACGGAGCGTTGCGATTGCGTTCGCGTTGGCTTTCGTTTGCATCAGCAGTGCCAACATATCTTTATTACCGGGTTGCAGAACACGCGCGAGCGCCAATTCAGGATCGTTAAGAAAGAATTTTATGGCTGGCTTGCCAAAATCAGGATCCGTCTCCCACGGCAATATATTGTGACCGTCTCGGTTGTACCGGTCCTCCACGTATTCGCGAAGCCATCGATGAGCCTTTTTTGTCGATACTCCTTTTCCTCGCAGCACGGCGAATTTATCGGCATCGAATTCGGATGCCTTTGCCAGCGCCACCAAATCTCTCGCGCCAGGCGCTTCGTACCGAAGCGATTCGAGATTGGGTTCCGTGCGGAAAATCTCTTGAGCCTCCGCTGCGTGCCCGCCGCATTCATCATTGGTCCAAGTTGTGACGTTGGGATTTTTGCGGTAAATATTTCGCACAAAATCAGTGAACCACGTATGAGCAGTTCCTGCTGCAACGTGCCGGTGTTTTCCAATTTCTTCGGCATTGAATCCAAACACACCAATCAACGCTGCAATCGTTTCGTGCCCAGGATACTCCGAACGCAAGCCTTCGAAGCGGTGATCTTCTGTGTAAAGTCCGTACAACTCGTGGAGGTCTTGAGCCGAATAATCGAGACCATAATCAATTGCGACGGCCGGCCAATCCGATTCGTTCGGACCTGCGAACATCGCAAGTGCCTGAATATCCTCAGATATCTTTTCCGGTAAAACCCGGTCGGTAATTTTACTCTCCGGCTGTTTCTTCTTTTTCTTTTCCGGGTCCTGATCCTTCTTATAATCGTGCTGCGTTGTGTGCAACGACGGGGCCGCCGGGGAAAGAATCGGCGCGAAGCCCACAACCGGCAACGACTTGTTATCGGCACCGGCAATTTTGACGACGGTTGTTTTCGCGAACAAAGCTTGCGCTTCAGCGACGTCGGCGTGCATTCCGTACCGTTGCAACAACGGATCCAATTTCGCAGCCAGTTTATCACCGAGCGCGACGAGGGCACCGTCATCGACGTGGCCCATCGCGTGCAGCATCGATTCCGCCGAGGACGTACCAGCGACGACCCCACCGAGCATTTCATTCAATATTTGCGCGACAGAGCCGATCTGCTTTGCAAACGTGTGAATCGACTGATCCTCTTTGTGTACCACATGATGAAGCAACACCAGCGACCAAATAACGAGAGAATAACCGAGCAGACTTTTGTTTTGGCCCAACGAAGGGATCAAGAAGTATGAAAGCGCGAAATTGGCCTGCGCGTCATCGATGCCGGCCAGACCGTGCCGACCGGTGCTCAGTGAGTAAAAAGCTTCATCATAAAACCGGCGCTTTTCCAGCGATGACATTTTTTCTGTTGCATCTTTTAGAAGAACGCCCGCAAGAATGAAACTCACCGCGGCCAGGCGATTATCGGGCTTCACCGGAAGTTCCTTTATTTTGCGATGGTACTCATCGCGTTCGATTGGAATCTGATCCGTCGAAATAATGATCAGATGCAACGCGGAATTTAGCGTGGCATTCACCGCCACACCTGTTTCAAGATTAGAAACGTAACAGACAGGCCGCCCGGCAAAATGGCCGGCGGCGTACGCAACAGGCAAATAAAGAAAATGCGGAACGCCTGCACGCTTTTCGCCCAATGGAACAAGAATATGCGCACGATCGAGCAGGTGGTTTTCATTGAGCCAACGCGCGGCAAACGATGCCAACAAAAATCTATTTTGTTTTGTTTGCGGCATCCACACAGCGCATGCTTTTCCCAGCTCTTTATCCAACCATCGAAGTTTTTTTCTTTCTCCGGATGGGAACGTATTTATCGCTGGTCCAAAAACCTCAAACGGTTGGTCCGCATTTTCGAAAAGCCTATTGATGGCACCGTGCAGCAAAACGGGCAATTGCTGATAGGGGGATTGGAGCGCGTTTGATATTTGTGTTCGAACCCGGGTAAGAACCGCCAACACGGTCTCGTCGTCGTTTTTGCTTGCGAACGCAGTGCCCACTTTGATCACGAGCCTGTCGCTTCCGTGTTCGTCCGTGATATAGGCAACCTGATTTTTTTCGGATGCCTTATCCTCTTTTTTTGCGATGTCGACGTCGACATCACCGACGGTCGCAATATCGTTCAGAAGAAAGCTTAGCTCATCAACGATACGCATGGTGACCCCCTGCGAATGGACCTGCGAGCGCGACACTGTCTCCAGCTCCGGAGCGGAACGAGACGCCGCCGCCATCGCGTAAATTCGGGTCGGCGGTGTGGGCGCCGGAATATCCCGCTCATTCACAATCTGCAAATGGACCTTAACTATTGTTGGCGATAGGGGGGCGAATGCCGCCACCACGGCAGGCCAGGCAGAAAATCCTATTTTTGGTAGGTGACCGATTTCGGCTAATTTCAGCGCGGCGGCCTGCGTCATCCTTCGCAACGGGTTTTCTTTGCTTGCTTCCAAAGCCCGGGTCACTTCTGCCGGACCATCTCGTCGAATATCCACCTTTATTCCGAACGCGTCGGCAAACGCCGCATAAATCCTTTCCAAACCCAGGATAAATTCTGGGCTTGTGTATCCGCGCACTTGGTCGAATGCACGGTTTTTCTCCAACGCCCAGAGGGTTGGCAACGCCAAAACGATATTCGACGGAATAGCGCACAGCGCTGCGGCGGGCAACACGGCCCAGTGATGGAGATATCGATTGTGTGCCTGCTGAAGCCACCACACAAACAAATAGTTCAGGAAATAGAATTGCTGAAGCGCAACCAGATAAACTGTTGCCGCATTGTCCACCACGAGACCACGTTCCGTCGCCCACCGAGTAGCAATGGCAATCACTTCGGGATCGGACTGAAAATCACGAATAAATTTTGCAGCGGACTTCCGATCAGCGACCACGTACGACGGAGCCGGCCGCAGATCCACCACGAATACGCCGTACGATAAAGTATTCGCAAGCGCGTCGGGCAAATCGACAAGAAACGTGCGTAACGAAAAATTGTCGACCGTTGTGCTCGGCAACTCATCACCAACGATAGCACCGACGGCAAACCGCTCGTTGGGGATATCAATAGAACCGTTTGTGTCGATTCCGACAAGCAACTCGCGTCGCGGGATTAACCACAATTCGTTGATCGTGGCCAGCAACACACGAAACGAATAGATGGCCTGATAGCCATCCGCCTCTCGGCCGCTCCACCAATTAATCGCTCGTCGGAGCAAAGTGAGGGTTCGTTGCCACTGCACCTTGTCCCACGGAGACATCAGAGTCTCGTCCATCGGCAAAAGATTTTCCAATGGCTGGATGGTGTTATTCGCGGCCACCATTCGCAACGAATCCAGCAACGCTGGCAGGAATTCATTCTCGGAAGCCAATTGCCGCGCGGGGTCCGGTTTCGGGTGGGACGCCATCAGGACCATCTGCTCATAAGCACGTTGAAGTCGAGGAAAATACACGCGCTCGGTGGTGGTAACCAATCTGGCCAGCTCTTCTTCAGACGGAAGTTCTTGTCTGTAGTAATCCAGAATCGCCTCTTTAACGACCATCGCGAACGCGGGCGGATTTCGACGAAAGTGCTCTTCCAACACATCAATCGCATTGCCTTTTCCATCCCAGTCCGGCCACATAATTCTCAACAACGGCTCGGCGAAAAGATAATCGCGCGGCAGAATGGACCGCATGTTATTCAAGCCATCGAGCAGGAGCGCCAGATTGAATTTGCGCGGTTGCGAGAAGACATGGAACAGCACGCGGGCCGCGACCGTCCATAACGACGGGTCTCCGATCGCCGCGCTTTTCAAGACGCCGGAATCTTTTAGCACCGCTCCACGCCAGTTGCCAGTCCGCAGATAAGGATGCATTTGCAAAATGGCCTCCATATCGGAACTGTTTCCGTACGCATCGTTGATAACAGCATCCGGGTCATAGTCCTCGAACCCACTTGTGTTCTTTAACGTGTCAATGTAAGGCGATCGATTCGTACGCATTTTTCTTAAGAACTCGTTGCGCAGACCGGAAACCGCGATAATCGAATGCGCGCGGTATCGGTTCGTGAGCGTCGAGCCAATTTGCAACGAACCCAAGTCGACTTCATAAAGGCGAATCTTACGTCCGAGCGGCGTGACAATCTCTTTCCAACGCGACAGCCGAAACATGTTCGTTGGCCCATCCACCGAAAACCCGCGTGGATAGCAGATTTGCTCTTCAAGATCGTCAAAGACGTTTGCGAGAATTCGATCAACATCGAGCGTCGGCAGCGCGGCCGTCCATTCGCTGAGATGAAAATCCGGATAGTGTTCATTAACGCCAGCGTCTTTTAAGGCTTGCTCCAAATCCGGCATTTTTTTTGCGGTATGTTGCTTAAGATAATTTTCCAACGTCGTGACAATTGCACGGTACCGCTTCAGATGTTGTTGGATTGCGGCGTTATCGATTTGAATGTCGTGCCACGCAGACTGGGTCGATGTTTCTCGCGATCGTGATGTGTCTTGTTTGTCACTTTCACCAAAAACAGACGCCCACGTTGTTGCCAGCTCTTCACTGGTCTTTCCAACCAAATCGGAAATTCGTACTGGCAATAGCTTACTCGCTCCGGCCAATGCCATTTGCGGTCCGCGCGGTGGAAACCACACCACCATTATGGTCAGGACAAGGACGGCGGCCGCCAGCAGCACGACGCAGGAAATTTGTGCGAGCGTGGCGCCATCGATCGTTAATACCAGTCGACGCCCAACAGCAAAAGCGAAAAGCGTCACAACGCCAACAACCGCAGAGCGTTTCACCCAATCCAGGTGAAGCATATTTTCATCTCGCGAAATTCGAAAACGAGCGGACAACCAGCCGGTTCGCTCGATTTGTCCGGCGATCGCCGTTGAATCGGAATGAAGAACGCGGAGCTTTACTTCAATAGGTTGCCGGAACGAACGCATGATTCGTTCAAAAAGCTGCGACGCCTGCACAAAGGACAACCGACGCGAGAAAACAGCTTGCGCCATGAGCAACATTCCCGCTTCAACATTCTGTTCGGTTGTGGCGACCCGTTCAGCAAGGAACAACCTTTCACCGTGGAAGAGCTTTTCAAGCGGCGTTTGCTCGCGGAGAAATGCGTTCAAGTACGACGCGCTTATATCTGGTTTGGAAACACGCGGCACGAATGCAACGACTTCGTAACCCGCGTCGCGCAAGACCGCGTCAATGCCATCGGCATGGAAACCTCCTGTCACTAAGACAAAGGTACCGCGTACCGCGTGCTTCGTACGCTGTATCTCTTCCAGAAATTTTTCCGCCATGGCATTGTCCCGGGATTCGGCCTGCCGGTAAAAATCCTCAAAAGAACTCAGATTGGCTTCGGAACGCTTTCGTAGGAGACCGCACGAAGTGCGCTGCACCTTTTGCCATTCCTTCCACTCTTCCCGTGATAACGAAAAGTCAACCAGTTTCCTCAACAAATAGAGTCGCCGATGGACCGCCAGCATTTTGTGCTCGCGCTGAGATTTGCACAACGCGGCGTAGGTGGATTTTTTGGCGGATTCGATGTCGGACATAAGTTGGCGAATGTCGATGCCCTGCGCGGAGCGGCGGTAATTGATATAGGCCAGTGCCATGGCGCGATCTTTCGTGACGCCGTCCAACGGCAAAACGGTTTCGAGATATACTCCTTTGAGAAAATTATTTAACAACGGTGTGAGCGGCGCGCGCGCTCGCTGGAGCACGCGAACGAACTGCGCCGCCGACATGTGGCCGTTGTCGTATGTTGAAACCGCTGCATCGAATTCCCGCATCTTCCGGTTAAACGTCAGACGCTTTTGAATCTCGAGCTTTGCTTGCTGCGCGCGAACCTCGGCTTGCAAAACGCATTTATGCCGTGACGCGATGAGAAACGCGCGCCGATTCCTTTCGTACAGCGCACTGTTATCAATGCCAATAAACGGGATATCGGGCGAACCGACGAACGCCGCATGCAACGGGCCCGCGATTTTCTGATCGGTCAAAAGAGAATCGGCGACAATGGCCCGATCGTGCTGGTTCGAATGTTTCCGGAATGGCTTCGTCTCTACCTCCGAAAAAGCGCCTTCGATTCCAACGAAACCAACATTGGAATGCGTGAACAAATATTGGAGCGCGCGACTGATGTTTGCTTGTGCTTCGGCTTGACGGTGAATATCTTGGATATGGACAACAATCCCTTTGGCGGGTTTGGCACGGAGCGCTGGGAAAACATTGCGAACGATACCCATTTCGTTTGGCACCGTTATGCGCGAATTGACGGCTTCCAGAGGCAAGCGGTGGGCCCAAACAACATTTGTGGCGAACATAACCATGGCCAAAAAAAACGTAAAAGATCGACGGAAAGGGAAGAACCTTCGCATGCGCTCATTACAACTAAAATATATTAAGGATCTTTTAAGGAGTCGTGAACGACTTGTAACGGTTTTCGGCTGAATTCGCGTTTTAAGTGCAACGGAAGGTGGAAGAATAGGCTTCCCCGGCTGTTTGAAAGCGAAGACATTTTCTAGGTCTGTTGTTAAGGCGACGTTGAACGTCTTCGATTTGGTGAACTGAGATGGTATCGAAGTTGGTGCGTTTGGGGAAGTATCGACGGATCAGACCGTTGGTGTTTTCTACGGTTCCCTTTTCCCAGGCGTGATACGGCTGACAGAAGAACGATTGCAGTTGGAAACGGTCATTGAGTTCACAATGCAGTGTGTTCTCGCTTCCATTATCATACGTGATGGTGCGCCGTAAAGAAGTTGGGATTTGTTCCAATGCTTCAGAGAGCGCATCGTAATTGGCTTGAGCGGATTTATTGCGGGTTCTGCGAATAAAGACGAAACGGGTTTTTCGTTCGACAAGCACTTGCAGAGCAGCGCGTCCAGATCCCCACACCAAGTCAGATTCCCAATGCCCTGGTTGTTTGCGCTGGTTAATGAAATCGGGGCGCTGGAGAATTGAAATCCGTCGAGGGATAATTCGATTCGGCCAGCGCCGTTGATGACGACGATACCGACGAGGATGTGATCGGACGAGACACTTGATGAGAGATCGATCGTATCGATAAATCCAACGATAGATGGTCTCATGATGTATTACGGACTTGCCATGGGCTTCACGCTTCAGTCGGCCTGCGATAATCTCAGGGGACCATCCTGCCTTAAGCCATTCGATAACACGATCTCTCAGCTGAGGATCAGCTTTAAACCGATGTTGACGTCGGAGCGTCTGATGGCGTCGATCTATAGCAGCCCGATGGGCCAGATGGGACCGATAACGTGCTCGACTCTTATTGCGCCGTATTTCTCTGGCAATCGTACTGGGCGCTCGATTCAAATAGAACGCTGCCTCTCGTATCGATTTGCCACAAGCTCTCATATACGACAACGTTTCTCGTTCGCCGTCGGTTAAGTGCTTGTATTTCATGGTATCCCTCAGTTTAAAGGGATAACCAACTCCTCAACTACTTACTGTTGCACTTACTATGCGAACTTCTATCGAAGGTTTTAAGCGGCGAGCGCTTGCAGTTGTTCGGCGGGCAGCAAGATAGAAAACCGCGCACCACCTTGCGACCGATTGGTGGCCTGCAACACGCCGTTGTGTTTGTTTACGATCTCGCGACTGATATAGAGGCCCAAACCATTCCCATCGGGACCTTTCGTGGTATTAAAAGGCTTGAAGAGTTTCGGCATGGCATCGGCCGAAATTCCGGGCCCCGTGTCTTCGACGGTGATTTCCACCATCGACCCCTCGTTCAGGCGACGACCCGCGAAAAAACGCGTGGTGAGCGTGAGCGTTCCACCCTCTTTCATGGCGGCGCGCGCGTTTGCAAAAAGATTTAGGAACACGCGCTGCAATTGCGATTCACTGAGGGCCAAAGCGGGCAAATCCGGCGCGTATTTTTTTTCGACTTTAATGGACGATTGTTCCAATGTATTTCCGTACAATGTCAGAACGGAATCAATCAATTCGTTGATGTCGCGCATTTGAAAATACAGTTCGTTTTGCTTCACAAGACCGAGCAGGTTCAGCGTGATCACGCGACACAAATCGGCCGAGCGCAAAATTCGTTCAAGCTCCGGGCGCAACCAGTGGTCCAGCGCGTCCTCTTCCAGCAACATTTTGGCGGTACCGATAATCACGGCGATTGGATTGTTCAAATCGTGCGCAACGCCGGACGTGAGCTGCCCAATGTCGGCCATTTTTTCCATCTGGCTCACCTGGTCCCCTTGTTCTTTCAGCCGCTGCTCAAGTTCGATGAGTTCCACTTTCTGATGCGCCACACGCTCACGCGCACGGCGGTCTCGGCTCGCGATGGACCACGTGGCAACGGCCGCAAAAATAAAAATGCCGCTTTTGAGCGACACAAAGAACATCGTTTCGGCGTCCCAATTCGCAATCGAAAATTGATGATACGCCCAATTGAAACTGATCACACCAAACGTAATCCACACCACTTCACGACCGTTCAGCAACATGCACACCGTGTAAATGGGCAGCAGAAAAAGCACCCACAAGTTGGACTCGTCTTTGCCGGAGAAATTAAGAATCGCCGTGATCGTTGCGCAATTTCCGAGAATAAACAGCGCGGCCACGCTGGCGCGACTTCCCCATTTTTTCAAACAAAAATTTGCGAACAGGTTCAGTGCGAGCAGCGTCACAAACAAGTACAGAATTTGGGGATAAACGAGATGCGGATTGTCCCGATACAGAAACGCCAACATCACCAGGAAAATACAGAAAACAGTCTCGTATTTGTGCGGCGCGGGACGTGCGGAAAAAGACATAGGAGATTATGAACGGCGAACCTTCGCAAAACAAGCACGATTTTGAAATATCCAACAGCGATCAATAATTTCTATAAAGCCGAATCGTTTTTGGTTGTTCGCGAGCAAAACCTTTCGGAGGTCCTTCATGAACGTTACTGTCACCGCACGCGCAAAAGCAAAACCCGGCAAGGAAAAAGAGTTAGAGGCCGCGCTGCGCGCGGTTGTTCCGCCCACGCACGACGAACACGGTTGTTTGCGTTACGCGGTGCACCGCGGTATTGAGGATCCTGCTTCGTTTCTTGTGGTGGAACGCTGGGTTTCAAAAGAAGCGCTCGACGCGCATCTCAAAACGCCGCACATTCAAGACTTGTTCAAGAAAGTGCCCGCGCTGGTTGCGGCGCCACCGGAGATCGTGACGTTTGAATTGTTGGTCGCTGGAAATTCAGCGAAAGGATCCATGTAAAGCGGAAGCCCGTTTGAAAAACCGGCTTCGCGAATACGGATTCGCTACGCTCGTTGCGGCCGCGTCGACCGCCGTTTCGTTCGGTATCTTTGCGCACTTCCATATCATTAACCTCGTCATGCTGTATCTGTTGGGCACGGTGTTCGTCGCCGCGCGCGGGCACCGCGGACCGGCAATTTTTTCATCGGTGCTCAGCGTTTTGTGTTTCGATTTCTTTTTTGTTCCGCCGCGGTTCTCGCTTACGGTGGCCGACGCCGAATACGTGTTCACGTTTGTTGCAATGTTGATCGTGGCCATGATCATCAGCCATCTCACGATTCATTCGCGTTCGCAAACCGAACTCGCGCGCCAAGAAGAAGCCAAAGCGAAGAAAGCCCAAATCGAAGTTGAAACGGAACGGCTGCGGAATTCGCTGTTAAGTTCCATCTCGCATGATTTCCGCACCCCGCTCACAGCGATTGTCGGGTCGGCCAGCACGCTGCTTGATCGCGCGGATGTTCGTTCAAACACCACCGCGGTCGAACTTCTTGAAACCATCGAAGACGAAGCCGAACATCTTTCGCGCCAAGTGCAGAACTTGCTCGAAACAACACGGCTTGAATCGGGCGCGCTGCGCGTACGCAAAGAACGTTATCCGCTGGACGAAGTGATCGGCACCGCACTCGAACGTTTGAAAAAAACGCTCAGCCATCGAACGGTCGCTGTTCAAATCGATGAATCGTTGCCGCCCGTACCAATGGACGGCCTGCTCATGGAGCAAGTGTTCGTGAACTTGCTCGAGAACGCGGCGCGGCACACAGCCGCCGGCGTCCCAATCTCCATCGACGCAAAAGTCGAAAACGGATCCGCCTCCATCATGGTGATGGACAAAGGCAACGGTCTCGCGATCACCGATCTCGAGCGCGTGTTCGACAAATTTTATCGGCACCCGGCCTCCGCCGGCGTGGGACTTGGACTTTCGATCTGTCGCGCCATTGTGAACGCGCACGGCGGGCGTATCTGGGCAGAGAACCATCCGAACGGAGGAGCGATGTTTCGTATAACGCTGCCGTTGGAATAAATGTGTGAAACACGACAAAACCGTTTTGGTTATTGAAGACGAACCGGCGATCCTGCGATTCTTAAAGTCGTCGTTGGAACAAGCGGGATGGGACATGATTGATGCGCAAACCGCCAAACGCGGTCTCGAACTCGCGGCCACTTGCCGCCCGGAAGCGATTCTTTTGGATCTGGGACTTCCGGATCAAGATGGGCTTCAAACATTGAAAACACTTCGGCAATGGACGTCCGCGCCAGTCATTATTGTTTCGGCGCGTGGACAAGAGTCCGACAAGATTGCCGGGCTCGACGCGGGCGCCGATGATTATCTCACGAAGCCGTTTGGTGTTGCTGAACTCATGGCGCGGTTGCGCGTTGCGCTGCGGCATTCGCAACGAAAACCGGAGGACGTTCCGCCCGTTTACGAACACTTGGGCCTACGCGTGGACCTTGTTAACCACCGCGTGTTTCTAAAGAAAAAGGAAATTCATCTTTCTCCGCTTCAGTTTGATTTGTTGGCGGCGCTCGTGCGCCACGCCGGGCAAGTGGTCAGCCAACAGCAACTGATCAAAACCGTGTGGGGCGAAAGCCGCGATGTCTCTCCGGAATCGGTGCGCATCATTGTTCATCAACTCCGTCAGCGCATCGAAGCCGATCCGGTGCGGCCGCAAATCCTCAAAACCGAGCCCGGCGTCGGTTACCGTCTCGAATCCGAAGACTAAATTTCCGTTCTCCGCATTAACGGTTTCGTAACACCCTCGTAATGGAGTTCTTACGGCGACGTGCGCTAACTTCATAGGCGTTCCCACATATTTAAGGAGGAGCCATGAAGAAAATATCTCTGATCTGCGCGGCAGGCGCATTGGCCATGGGTTTTGCACGCCCAGCGGCCGCGGTGTACCCGCCATCGACAAGCGTCGCGCCCGAATCCAAAGCCGCGTTCGATACGTCCCGCACGGACACGCTGGCGGTGCAGCGCTTTAATAGCGTCACCGAACAACTCGAACAACAAGAACGCTTGTTGAGCAGCGTCGTGAAAAGTCTCGAGCAAGATCAACGGCGAATAAAAAACGTGGCCGACAAAAGCTGTTCCGCCGCACCGACAGAAAAAACTCCTGCGGCCTCCAGGAAGTAGTCCTTTATGAATTGGTTTATTAAGCAGAAAAAAGAGGAACCACACACGGTACCGATGATGAACGAACAAACGACGCTCATTGGTTCTTTTTTATCGTTAGAGAAAATATTGTTTTTGCCAGCCGGGCTTCCAAAGAAAGATATTTTTGCGCGACTCATCGATGTTCTTCATTTGCCCGAACCGGACATTGCGCTTCGTTCGGTTCTTGCGCGCGAACAAATCGGCTCAACGATTCTGGATAAGGATATCGCGATCCCCCACGCACGCGTGCCGGGATTGACCGGAATCCACTGCGCGTTCGGTGTCGTTGCCCCGTCGAACGGAACCAATAGCGAAAGCGAAGAGGCTCGGCTCTGTTTGCTGTTTGTTGGACCCGCAAACGACATGAAGATGCATCTCGCATTTCTCGCGGGCGCGGCCACGCTTTTTCAAGACCGAGAATTTCGGCAATCGCTTTTGCACGCGAACAATTCGAACTGGGTGCTTGAAACCATTCGCTCCCACGAACGCGCGCTGACGAATGCGAGGGCGCTATGACCGCAACCGCCCCCACCAAACGATCCGCACAAAACGTCATTGTGGTCACGACCGCGATGCTGAGCTTTATTAGTTTTTGGCGCGCATCGGCGATCGTGTTGTGCGATCTCGCGTCGACCGCTTACTATATCGGTGGCATTGCCGAACAAGCGATCGGAAAAGCGGCGCCGTGGTTTATTCTGGGTGTCATGCTTTTCTCGTACGCGGTTCGCTCGCTTTACATGGAGTCGTGCGGGCTTTTCGTGCGCGGCGGTGTTTACCGCGTCGTCAAACAAGCGGAAATGGCGATTTTTGGAAACCGCCTGGGTGGCGTGACGGCGAAACTTTCGGTGTCGGCGCTCATGTTTGATTATGTTTTGACGGGTCCGATCAGCGCGGTTTCGGCCGGACAATATATGGTTGGCCTCATCAACACACTGCTTCCCATAGCGCACGTGCCGTGGCATTTGAATCAAAATATTTTTGCGATGTTGTTCGCGCTCGGCGTGACGATTTATTTCTGGTGGGAAAATATCAAGGGCGTTCCGGAGTCGAGCAGCAAAGCATTAAAAATAATGATCGCCACAACGATCATGGCCGTGATCATGATTGCATGGGGCGCCCTTACGCTCGCTGTTCGCGGTTTTCACCTACCGCCCATCACGCCGGTGTTCTCGACCGAGGCGTGGGGATGGCTTTGGAAATACAACGCGAGCATCAAGCCGCTCGGCATGACTGGGATTCTCATGGCGTTCGGCCACACGCTGCTCGCCATGAGCGGCGAAGAATCGTTGGCGCAGGTCTACCGGGAGCTGGAAGCGCCGAAACTCAAAAACTTGAAGCGCACGGGCTTCATTATTTTCTTGTACAGCATGTTATTGACTTCCATCGTGAGTTTCTTCGCGATCATGATTATTCCGGACAACGTTCGGCTCGCGCATTACTCGGACAATCTCATCAGTGGACTCACGATGTATATGGTGGGCCCACTGAGCCTTCGGTTGTTGTTTCAAGCGTTCGTGGTGCTCGTCGGGTTTCTCATTTTGGCGGGCGCCGTTAACACGGCGATTGTGGGTTCGAACGGTGTTCTTGCGCGTGTTGGGGAAGACGGGGTGCTGCCCGATTTTCTCCGAGCGCCGCATCCAAAATATGGCACATCGTATCGGCTGATCAATCTCACGGTGTTCTTGCAGATCGTTACGCTTCTGTTGTGCCGTGGCGATGTGTACATGCTCGGCGAAGCCTACGCGTTCGGCGTCATTTGGAGTTTTGTGTTCAAATCGATGGCGATCATCGTGCTGCGCTATTACGACCGTTCGCCGCGCGAATACAAAGTTCCGTTCAACATTCGCATCGGCAAACACGAAATTCCGGTGGGGCTGTTTCTCATCTTCGGTGTCCTTTTTTCGACGGCGATCGTTAACTTGTTCACAAAACGTGTGGCCACCATCGCCGGCGCCATTTTCACGCTCGCATTTTTCATTGTGTTTACGATCTCCGAAAAAATCAACAAACACAAAATGAAACACGCGGCGCCGGCACACGCTGACGGCTTGACCGAACACGGGCACATTGATCCGGTGAATTTGACGCAGGTGGACACGCTGACGCCACACGTGTGCGGAGTTTCAAAACCAAATCGCATTGTCGTGGCCGTGCGCGATCCGCGCAATCTTGCGCATTTGCGAGCGGCGCTCAAACAGGTCAATCATCATGAAACCGACGTCGTTGTTATGACGACGAAAATTCTTCAGAACGCGCAGTTGGATGGCGACGTATCGAAACCCAACAGCGAAGAAGAAGTCCTTTTCACGCAGATCATCGCGCTGGCCGAAAAAGCGGGGCATCCGGTGATTCCGCTCATGGTTCCTTCAAACGATCCTTATTACGCGATGGCGCAAGTGGCGCACAGCATCGGGGCCAAAGAAATTATCGTGGGAAAATCGGGCAAGTTTTCCCCCGACATCCAAATGGAGCACCTGGCGCTCGCGTGGGGAGCGCTGCGCGTCTCGCACAAAGAACCATTGGATATTCGGATTGTGTGGGACGATTCCGAATACAAGGAAAAAGTTGCCTGAACGCTGAACCACCGTTCCCGCGATCCGTAGTGTTAGCAGTCAATCGAAGGAGTGTCTTATGAATAAACTGTTAACAATTGTGGCATTGGCCGCGATCGGCATTACCGGTTGCCAACCGAGTTCGAGTAACAATACCGGTAGCGCCACCCAAAATCAGGGGTACGGTGGTACCTCTCAAGCGCCCACGTCGGGCGGAACCACCGGTTCCGATACCGGCACCTCTGGCCCCACGGGGTCGCCGTCCGGTACAACGAACTCAGGCTCCACAAACCGCTAATCAACGAATTCGTGTTCCGCTCGCTTCCGAATTTTTTTTGGTGCGTGTGGTTGTTCGAGGCCGCCTTGCCGCCAGGCTGGGCGGCCGATACGTTTTGCTCGGCGAGTTATATTACAGACCAAGTTCGCGGTGAATCCACCATCAACGAACAAGGTTCCAATTACCAAGCGATCAACGTCTTCTCGTATCAGTTCAATGGCTCTTGTCATTTGGAGCCAAAGAGCACCTGGGAAGATGATATTTCCCGCGAACTCGTTAATGATCCGAACCGTCTTATTCTCATCGATATCGTGAACGAACTAAGCGCGACACCGGGGCCCTGTGCCGACCTTGGGGACAGCGCCATGCTTCAACGTGTGCTGTCCGATCCGGTGCAACGCGCGCAACACATTAAAGAAATTGTGGCGATCAGCGCGTTGGGCCAAGGCATCGAAATCGATTACGAGCATGTGCTGCGTGCGACAACGCCGTTGTTAACGCAATTCATGCAAGAGCTGCGCGCGGCGCTGCCCGCAGAGAAACGCCTGGCGGCCGTGGTTCAACCAAAAACGCCGGGCGGCGGCGAACAGGGTCACACCGTGGATTGGAAAGGGATCGAACCCTATGTCGACTATTTGCGCGTGATGGCCTATTACTATTCGTACAACACAAGCCCGCCCGGGCCGGTGATCACGTACGCGATGCTCGGAAAATTGGCCGACACGATCCTGACAAACCCCACGTACAAGATTCCCGCGAACAAGGCCCGCATTCTTTTAAGTCTTTACGGATGGGATTGGCCCGTCTCGCCGCGAGGGTCTGGGAAATTAATTCGGTTTGAAGACGCCATGCAGATTGCTCGCGACCGCAATATCACTCCTGTTCGCGATCCGGTCGAAGACACGTTGCACTTTCAGTACACGGCCCCGGACAACTCCGTTCACGAAATTTGGGTCGACGACGCGATGGGCACGCAAAAACGCGTGCAGCTGTTGATGAGCAAAGATGTTCCGGCCATCGATCTGTGGCACTTGAACACCGGCGACGCCGCGCTATGGAATTGGTTCACACCGCACGTGCGCGGCGACTGTCCACGACTCGCGGTGCCCGCGTCGCCGCCGAGCGGTTCCCAACTGACCGTTTTGCAACCGTCCGCGGTAAAAACAGCGAGCGGGGACACGATCGTTTCAATTTCCGGTAGCGGTTTCAGCTCCAGCGACATGGTGCTCTTTGCAGGCGCCCCGTTTGCGCCGATCTCGGTCGAGCCCACGCTGATCAAAGTTTTGATTCCGGCGACCCATCTGCAAAAACAAGGACGCCGCCGCGTGAATGTTGTGCAGAACGCGCGCTTGTCATCAACGCTCGACTTTTATGTGGTGGGCAACCCGACGCTTACGTCGGTGGTTCCGCCGGCCGTTTCGGCGGGCGCGCCGGCGTTCATGCTCGCGGTTTTGGGAAACGGATTCGAACCGGCAAGCCTCGTGCGATTTAACGGCCGCGACCTCACGCCCCAGTTTGTCAGCGCGCAAGAACTGCGCGCGTCGATTCCGGCGGAACTCGTCGCGCGCCCCGCAACATTCGCAATGGGCGTCATCAATCCAACCTCGGGCACGCGCATCGGCCAAAACTATGCAATTGTTGCAGGGCCAACACCCCCCTCATTACCGGGTGCGCCGAGCATTCCCGAAGTGCCGGCATCACCGTCGCCCCCGCTCACCATTTCCGAATTCAAAGTGGGGCCCAACCCATGGACCGCCGGCAAAGACACGGGCGGCATTAATTTTTATGGCGTCTCCGAAAAAGAAGTAAAAATTTTTACGGTGGCCGGAAAATTCGTGCGCCGCGTTCAACCTGCCGCCGGCGTGGCGAACTGGGATCTCACGAACGATCACGGTGAACAGGTGGCCGCCGGTCTTTATTTTTATCTCACCGATGCCGTGGGCTCGCATCAACGCGGCACGCTCGCCGTTATTCGTTAATCTCTCCAAAACAAATTAGAATCGCCGCCATGAAACTAGAAAACCTTTTTGAGAACAACCGTGCGTGGTCGAAGCGCATGACGCAACAAGACGCGAATTTTTTTCGGCGGCTTTCCGAACAACAAGCGCCGAAACATCTGTGGATCGGCTGCTCCGATAGCCGCGTGCCCGCCAACGAAATAGTGGGGCTTCTGCCCGGCGAGATGTTCGTGCACCGCAACGTGGCAAATCTCGTGGTTCACACCGATCTGAACTGTTTGTCGGTCATTCAGTTCGCTGTGGATGTTTTGAAGGTGGAGCACATTATTGTGTGCGGCCATTACGGATGCGGCGGCGTGCGAGCGGTCATTGAAAAACGTGACATGGGGCTCGTGAACAATTGGCTGCGTCATTTGGCCGACGTGCGCGACAAATTTTCCGATGAGCTCGCGAAACTGAAAAACGATGACGCGCGCGCGCAACGCTTGTGCGAACTAAACATCATCGAACAAGTGCGCAACGTGTGCGAGTCAACGATCGTCGAAGGCGCGTGGAAAGAACGCAAACTGGCCGTGCACGGCTGGGCCTATAGCCTGCAAGACGGCCTGCTCAAAAAAATCCTACCAAACCCGATCACGTCCGTCGCAGAAACGCTGAAGTTGTGATGACGGAGCAATAACCATTAGCGACTCGCAACGTCATTTGTACGTGGTGGGACAATGAAAAAAAAGAAAATTACCAAGCCTTTACTCTTTAAAAAAGCGGAAAAAGCTTTAAGAGAAGTGGCCGTGAAAGTAAAAGAAGATCACAAGCGCGCCGGACTTCCAATGATTGTCTGGAAAAATGGAAAAGTTACCAAGCTTTTCGTAACGAAATAGTCTTTCCTCTCTTAGCCAACCAAAAAACATTTCTTTCGTAACACAGCCATGGACACGCTCGTTCGTGGCACGCTTGATGCGTTGCGCAAAAAGGCCGCCGGTTGCCGCGCTTGTCATTTGTGGAAAACGGGAACGCAAACTGTTTTCGGTGAAGGAAAAAGCACGGCCACCGTGATGTTTGTGGGCGAACAACCCGGCGACAAAGAAGATCTCGCGGGCAAACCGTTTGTGGGCCCGGCCGGCGCACTGCTCGATGCAGCGCTCGAAGAAGCGGGCATTGATCGCAGCGCGGCTTACGTCACGAACACCATCAAACATTTCAAATGGGAACCGCGCGGCCAGCGTCGCATTCACCAGAAACCGAACCGTATTGAAATCCAAGCGTGCATGCCGTGGCTCGAAGCCGAACTCGCGGCGCTCAAACCAAAAGTACTCGTGTGTTTGGGATCGACCGCCGCGCAAACGTTGCTCGGAAAAGATTTTCGCGTGACGAAAAGTCGCGGCAAACCGGTGGCATCAAAATGGGCACCGGTCGTGATCGCGACGGTTCACCCGTCTTCCATTCTACGCGCCCCCGACGATGCGGCGCGCCACCGCGAACACGCCGCGTTCGTGAACGATTTGCGCATTATCGCAAAGCTCATCAAAAAAATTCCGACCGAACATTGATGCGCTCCGTTGGCAGCAGCACTTGACTTCATTTGCGATAATCTTTTCTGCACCTCGAAAACCCTCGGTTCGAGCCACAAGGAATCATCGCATGAACACGGCCGAATCATTAGCAAAGTTGTTGGCGTCGTTTGAACCGAGCGTCCTGAACACCGGAAGTTATTTCTTAAACGCCCGCCACACCGAACATCAACGCCCGGTTTTTTTAAGCCGCGTGCCCGCGTTCGATCAATTGAACGGCGGCTTGCCGCGCGGCTCTCTCGTCGAAATCACCGGCAACGGATCCAGCGGAAAATTTTCACTGGAGATCGCGCTTTTGGCCGCGGCCACCTCTAGCGGAGAAAACGCCGCGCTCATCGATTGGGGCGATCATTTTGATCCGACGGGCGCCCAAGACGCGGGCGTGCAACTCGAGCACGTATTTTGGGTGCGACCCATGAAATTCACCGACGCGCTTAAAAGCACCGAAATTGTTCTGAACGCCGGCTTCCGCATGGTGATGTTGGACTTAGGGATTAAACCAATGAGGCTCGCCCCCACGAACGACGCCGCATGGCGGCGCATCGCGCGCGAAACGAAAACACACGACAGCATTGCGTTTGTTTTCTCGCCGCACCGAATTGCGAGCACGGCGGCCGACCTGTGCATCGAAACGTCCGCGCTCGCGAGCCATTGGACAAACCCCACAAGTTCGTGGCAGTTGCTCGAAGGGCTGTCCGTACAAATGAAAATGATCCGCCAACGCGGCGCCGCGCTCACGCGACCAAAACGTTTGTCGCTCGCGGTTCGACCGAACACGTGAGAGCGTGCGATGGTATCTTCCACACGATTGCTTTGTCTCTATATCCCGTGCTTCCCGTGGGCCGCGTACGTGCGCGCGAACCCGGAGCGTCGCTCGGAACCCGTGGCCATGGTGAGTGGCACCACCCCTCAGGCGCGTGTGGCTTCTATTTCCCCCTCCGCCGAAGCCGCCGGCCTGTTCGTCGGACTTTCGATTCCGCAAGCGAAAGCGATTGCGCCGCACGTAGCATTCCGCGCGCGCGATGCCGAAGCCGAGAAAGGCTGCCAACGAGCGCTCATTGAAGTGGCCGAAGCGTTTTCGCCGCGCGTCGAAGATGGCGGCGACGGAATTGTTTACTTGGACACCTATCAGGATTCGCACGAACAATTTTTGGCCGACAACGCGGTGCGACGCGCGCGCAAATTGGACTTGTTCGTGCGCGCGGGCGCGGCCAGCAGCAAACTCGTTGCGCGCATCGCGGCGCAGCGCGCGCGCGACGTGATTGTTGTCGAAGCCGGCCACGAACGAAAGTTTCTCGATGCGCTGCCGATCGAGCAATTGCCGCTTTCGCTCGCGTTGTCAAATTTGTTTGAAAAGTGGGGCGTGCGCACGATTGGTGACTTCGCGAAATTGTCCGAGCGCGATGTGCTCGTGCGGCTCGGCAAAGAAGGTGGGCAACTCCACAAACAAGCGCGCGGCGGGGACGCCGAGCCGCTCGTACCACGTCCGCACACGCTCACGTACGTGGAAGGCGTCGAACTCGAATGGGAAATCGGGGAGATGGAGCCATTTCTCATCGCGCTACGCGGTTTGCTCGAGCGTTTGTTGGCGCGATTGAATCTACAAGCACTCGCGTGTCGCCGTCTCGAAATTTTTATGCGCATCGAACCGCAAGGACACGAACAACGCGCGCTCGATTTGCCGGCGCCCACACGCGACAGCGCGGTGTTGCTCACACTGATTCGCGCGGAGCTCGAACGGCGTCCGTTGACCGGGCCGGTCTCCATGATTCGCGTGAGCGTTGAACCCGAGCGTCCGCGCGCGCAACAATTGTCGTTGTTTGGTCCGCCCGCATTGTCAAACGATGCACTGAACACGGCCACGGCGCGGCTCGTCGCGATGCTCGGCGCGGACCGCGTGGGGTCACCGCGCGCGGTTGACGGTCCGTGCCCCGAACGCTTCGCGTTACAACCGTTCCGGCCGCCGACCGAAAAATTGTTCTTTGACGAAAAAAAGATTCCTTCTTCTCGCACGCTCGCCGAAGTGCGTGTGTTCCGCCCGGCTGTTCCGATTGATGTGCTTGTGAACGGATCCCCGCAACGACCGGTGCGCGTGCGCACAAAACACGCGGACCGCTACCGCATCGAAGGAACCGTGGAACGCGCGGCCGGCCCGTGGCTTATTGAAGACGCGTGGTGGACCGAAACATTGGAACGGCGCGCGTATTGGGACGTGGCGCTCAGCGACCGTTCGCTTTACCGCATTTATCACGATTCCGTGCGCAACGCGTGGTTTGTCGACGGGATGTACGACTGATGAACGCTCCGTACATTGAACTGCACGCGGCATCGGCGTTTTCTTTTCTCGAAGGCGCGTCGGAACCGGAAACATTGATTGAGGCCGCGGTTGAAAAAAATTTGTCGGCGATTGCGCTCGTCGATAAAGACGGCGTGTATGGCGCGCCGCGCTTTTATCAGGCCGCGCGACGCGCGAACGTGCGCGCGCTCGTGGGCGCCGAGGTCACATTAAATCTTGAAGAACTGGGGCCGTCCGCGTTGCGGTCGCGGCTGACGCTTTTGGTCGAAAACCGCACCGGTTACAAAAATTTGTGCCGCCTTCTCACCACGGCCGCGCTCGCGAGCGAAAAAGGAAAATCGGCCGCCACCTGGGAACAGCTGGCGCTGTACGCCGATGGACTTCATTGTTTGACCGGCGGCGATGAAGGACCGTTTCATCAACTGCTCACGCCGTCCTTAAACACGCCGCACGAAACGCTCCCGAAACTAGTGGACCGGTTGTCCTCCATTTACGCAGGCCGATTGCATATGGAAATTCAACGTCACCACCGGCGCGATCAAGAACGTCGCAACCAAACGCTGGTCGCGCTCGCGGCGCACGAAAAACTTCCGCTCGTGGCCACGAACGGCACGCGTTACGCGCGGCGCGCGAACAAAGAATTGTTCGATGTGATGACCTGCGTTCGTCACGGCACCACGCTTGATGCATCACGGGCTCTCCTCGCCGTGAACCGCGAACGTCACGTGAAAAGCGCGGCCGAGATGAACGCGTATTTTTCCGATCTTCCCGAAGCATTGCGCGGCACTACCGAACTCGGCGAGCGGCTGCGGTTCACGCTGGCCGACCTCGGTTATGAATTCCCCGATTATCCGTTACCCAAAGGCGACACACCGATCTCGTATTTACGCCGACTCACATGGCGCTGCGCCGAAGAACGGTTCACACCGCTCACGGAGCGGGCGCGCGCGCAAATTGCGAAAGAGTTGGACGTGATCGAGAAATTAAATTTGGCCGGTTACTTTCTCATCGTGCGCGACATCGTCGAGTTCTGTCAGGAAAAAAAGATTCTTGTGCAAGGACGGGGGTCGGCCGCGAACAGCGCCGTGTGTTACGCGCTTTCCATCACGGCGATTGATCCGATCAAAATGGATTTGCTGTTCGAGCGATTTTTGTCCGAAGAACGCGGCGAGTGGCCCGACATCGATTTGGATTTGCCGTCGGGCAATCAACGCGAACGCGTGATTCAACATTTGTACGAGAAGTACGGCGTGCACGGCGCGGCGATGACCGCGAACGTGATCACGTACCGCGGAAAATCCGCGATTCGCGATGTGAGCAAAGCTTTTGGTTATTCACTCGAACAGGTGGGCAAGCTGTCGAGTTTCGTGGGTGCGCTCGAGCCGAGCGAAATCAAAAGTCGACCGGGGCTGCTCGCGTCGCGCATTGTGGGCGCCGGTTTGGATCCGAACGATCCGCGCGTGCGCCGCATGATCGGCCAGTGGTTGCGCCTGTTGGGACTGCCGCGCCATCTGGGCCAACACTCGGGCGGCATGGTGCTCGCCCGCAACCGATTGGACGAGATCGTTCCGCTCGAAAAAGCAACGATGCCGGGCCGCGTCGTGATTCAATGGGACAAAGAAGATTGCGCGGATTTGGGCCTCATCAAAATTGATTTGCTCGGACTCGGCATGTTGGCCGCGATTGAAGACGCGCTACCGCGCATTCTCCGACATGAAAATGTGCACGTCGATCTCGCGCATTTGCCGCAAGACGATCCGAAAGTGTTTGAAATGTTGCGCGCGGCCGACACGGTCGGTGTGTTTCAAGTGGAAAGCCGCGCGCAGATGGCGTCCCTGCCACGCACGGCGCCCACGCGCTTTTATGATCTTGTGACGCAAGTGGCGATCATTCGACCCGGGCCAATTGTGGGCGGCATGGTGCACCCGTTTTTTGAGCGGCGTGCCGGTAAAGCATCCGTCGAATATTTGCATCCGTGCTTGGAGCCCATTCTTAAACGCACGCTCGGCGTGCCGCTTTTTCAAGAACAAATAATTCGCATGGCGATGGTTGCGGCCGGTTTCACCGGTGGCGAAGCCGAAGAATTGCGACGGGCGATTGGATTTAAACGTTCCGAAGAGCGCATGGAAGCGATTGAAAAGCGGGTGCGCGCCGGCATGGAAAAAAACGGCATTACCGGGGCCGCGCAAAACAAAATTACCGATCTCATCACGGCGTTCGCGTTGTACGGATTTCCCGAATCGCACGCGGCGTCGTTCGCGCTGATTGCGTACGCGAGCGCGTATTTGAAAGCGCATCACCCGGCCGCGTTCACCGCATCAATCTTGAACGCGTGGCCCATGGGATTTTATTCGCCGGCCACGCTCGTCAAAGACGCGCAACGTCATGGCGTGGAGGTTTATCCAATCGATGTGAATTATTCGTTTTGGGAATGCGAACTCGAGGGCACTACGCGCGACCATCAATCGTTCCGCGTCGGTTTGCGTTTCGTAAAAGGTTTGCGCGAAACGCTGGCGCGGCACATCGCCCACGAACGCGCGCAGCATCCGTTTGACGGCGTGCAAGATTTGGCACGCCGCTGTGGAGCGAAGCCCGATGAGCTCACAAACCTCGCTCATGCGGGCGCGTTCGGATCGTTCGGTCTCGAACGTCGCGCCGCGTTGTGGCAAGTGGCGCAAGTGAACCGGTCACCGGGCCCCATTTTTGATCGGCTGAAACAACCGAACGATTCGCCGCTCACCGAAATGTCCGCGCGCGAAAAAACCAAAGCCGATTACCGCACGACGTTTCTCACGGTCGGCGCGCATTTTCTCGAGCACGAACGCGAACGACTCACGCGCGACGGCGTGCTAGCAACGAACGACCTTCTAAAAATAAAAGACGGTACCTACGTAAAAACGGCCGGCGCCGTCATCGTTCGGCAACGTCCCGGCACCGCGAAAGGTTTTGTATTTCTCACGCTCGAAGACGAGTTCGGCATGGTGCAAGGCATCGTGCGCCCCGATTTGTTCGACAGCTACCGCGCCACGCTACTCGAAGCCGGCGCCATCATAATCGAAGGCGTCCTCCAAAAAACCGCCGACCTGTGCTCCGTGCGCGTGACAAAACTTTCTCCCATCGCCGCACCCCCCGTGGTCAGTCACAACTTCCACTAAATCGGGGCCATCCCTCTCATCCAAGCAATCTCTCTCCGTCATTCCCTCGCGCTCGTTCGTATTAAAGGTGTATGCCCGGCAAAATTTTTATCGGAACCTCCGGTTGGAATTATCCGCATTGGCGCGCGCCGTTTTATCGGGGGGCGGCCGCATCGAAATATCTGCCACTGTACGCGCAGCGGTTTCATTCGGTGGAGGTGAACAAATCGTTCTACCGGTTGCTGCGGCCGCCCGAGACGAAGCAATGGTACAAACAAACGCCCGACGGTTTTCTTTTTTCATTGAAAGGAAGCCGCTTCATCACGCATATCTTGCGACTTTCGAAACCGCGGCGCGCGCTCAGACGGTTTTTCTCGGCGCTTAAATTTCTCAAAGAAAAACGTGGGCCGATTCTTTTTCAACTGCCGCCGCGCTGGCATAAAAACACCGAGCGCCTGAAAGCATTCCTCGAGGCGCTACCAGAGGATCAGCGCTGCGCGTTTGAACTGCGCGATCCCGAGTGGATTGCTGACGACACGTTGAATTTGCTGCGCGATTACCGACGCGCGTTTTGCATTTACGATTTCGATGGACGCAGCACGCCGCGATACGTGACAACGACCTTTGCGTATGTCCGGCTGCATGGCCCCGGACCGCGCTACCGCAATCGGTATTCCATGGAACAACTGCGAGATTGGGCGAAATGGGTGCGAGCGCAATTGCGGCGCGGTATCGACGTTTATTTCTATTTCGATAACGACCAAAAAGCCTACGCGGTAAAGAACGCTATTGAACTCATGAAGTTGTTACGTGAAACCGCCCGAGCCGAAACGAAAACGACGAACGTTACCGACGTCTAAAAAAATAATTAATTGTAGTGGCGCCAGGCGTAACGAACGCCAAGCGCGAGAATTACAAGCGGAACACCGAGAATCACAACGATGCTCCAGTAGATTCCTTTTACCAGTCCAGCCGATCCACCGGACTCAAGATTTTGCCGGCACATCGCGCAGGTCCCTGCGAACAGTCGTGAAGCGAAAAGAATCACCCCGGCCGCAAAAACAAGATTTCTGCGGCGCGTCATTGGAATTTGAGCGGCAAGTGATAAACGAGATCGGGAAAAAGCGCTAATACAAATAACACGGCCAAAACGAGCGGCACCGCCGGCAACAACCAAGCGATGGGCCGATCGTGCTTAATGTGCATGAAGTAAAGCCCAATCATTAATGTTTTCCCGAGCGTTGTTCCGGCCATGAGTATCGCACCAACGGCTTTCGTCACTCCGGCTCGAACAATGAGCACTTCAACCAGCGTAAGCACAACAAGCCACGTGTAAATTACAATCGCACTTTTCTTGGTGAGCATTGTCGTCTCCGCGCTCATAGCAGGCACAAGAAAGCAAACAGAACGACCCAGACGGCATCAATGAAATGCCAGTAAAGCCCTGAGCTTTCTACACGAACATAACTGTCTTTCGAAAACCGCCCGGCCTTTGCTTGGGCGTGCAGCACGAGCAGCACAATCACCCCCGACAGCACGTGCAGCCCATGAAAACCGGTAAGCAAGTAATAACACGAACCAAACAAATTCGATGAGATTGTAAAACCATGTTCGATCATATGTATGTAATCGATGACTTTCACCACGAGGAAAACGCTTCCGAGCACGGCCGTCAGCAGAAGATGTCGCGCGCACGCGGCCGCGTCGCCGCGCTGAATGGCGGACACGGCCAACACCATCGTGAGACTCGACGTCAAGAGCACCGTGGTGTTAATCGTCAACAACGGCACATTTAGAATCTGCCACGAATTCGGCCAACTTGCACTGCCAAGGCGGAGCACGATGTAACTTCCAACGAGTCCCGTGAAAAACATAATTTCTGACACGAGGAACACCCACATGCCGAATTTTCCGGGCGCCATGTCGGGCACGGCCGGCGGAGCCGCGCTATCCAAAATCGAATTGTGACTCATTGCTCCTCCTTAACTTCGTCCAAGCTGCGTGCCGCGCGGATCGTTTTGCGCAAGCCAATCTTTTTCGGTGAGACCGGGAACAGTAAACTCATGCGTCCCGCACGTCACCACCGGCGTTGCATCAAAGTTGTGAACCGGTGGTGGCGACGCCGTGGTCCAAGCTAAGCTCCCCGCCCGCCACGGATTTTCTTCTGTTCGCGTTCCCCATATAAGCGAGCCGACAAAGTTCGCAACAAAAATCAATTGCGACGCGCCAAGCGCAAACGCGGACCACCACAAAATTGGCTGCATCCATTGAATCGGCTTTAAGAAGTCGTACACCGACGGATCGGCGAGCCGGCGCATATGGCCGTGCAACCCGCTCAGCATCATGAACGTAAAAAGAACATTAAGGCTTAAGAAGCTCGCCCAAAAATGAATTTTTCCGACGGGCTCGTTCATTCGTTTGCCGAACATTTTTGGAAACCAAAAATAAAGGAGCGCGAACACACCCAACAAAACGCTCGCCGCCAGCGTGAAGTGGAAGTGGCCGACGACGAAATACGTGTCGTGGATATAGACGTCGAACGCTTGCATCGCGTTAAAAAGACCCGTGAGGCCGCCAATCGTGAACACAAACACAACGCCCAGCGCAAACAACATGGGTGTTGGGAACCGAAGCGACCCGCGCCAGAGCGTGGCCAGCCAATTCAGGAAAAACACCGCGGTGGGTACGCTCACCATAACGGTAAGAACCATGAAAACTTTCCCGACGAGTGGATTCATTCCCGCCGTGAACATGTGATGTCCCCAAACGACACCGCTCAAGATTGTGACGCTCATCATCGAAATAACGGTCGCCGTGTAACCGAACGCCGGTTTGCGCGAAAATATCGACAGGAAGTCGGCGACCATTCCCCACACCGGCAAAATGAGAATGTACACCTCCGGGTGACCGAACCCCCAGAACAAGTGCTGATAAAGCAGCACCTGCCCACCCGAATGCGGCGCGAGCGGTCCCGCTGTGAAAAATGCGGTACCCAGCCGCCGGTCCGCGAGAACCATAAAGAGGGCCGCCGCTACCAACGGCAACCAAATGGTATTTAGGACCGAACTGTAAAAAAGGCCCCAAAGAGTCAGCGGAAGGCGCCGCAATTTAAGTCCGGGCGCACGCAATTGAAAAATTGTCGTGATGTAATTGATACCGCCCATCATGATGGACACCGCATCCAGGGCGAGCCCCAAGATAAAAAGATCCTGCCCCCACCCCGGCGTAACACCCGTGCTCGACGATAGCGGAGCGTAAACCGTCCAGCCAGTTCCGGCCGCACCGCCCGGAACAAAGAACGATGCCAAAAGCGATACGCTTCCCAAAAACAGGAACCAGTAGGACAACATGTTCACGGTTGGAAACGCCATGTCGCGCGCGCCCACTTCGAGCGGAATCAAATAATTTCCGAACGTGCCGATGAGAATCGGCGTGATCGCGAAAAATACCATGATGGTTCCGTGGTTCGTAAAAAGCATCGTGTACACTTCGGGACTGACAGCGCCGTTTGATTCACGGAAAATTAAATTTCCGAGCAGTGGTACCGGTTGCCATGGATGAGCAACTTGCCAACGGATGATAAGCGCCATAATGCCGCCCATGCCCAGAAAAAACAGTCCGTTGATCAAATATTGAAGCGCAACAACTTTGTGATTGGTCGAGAAAATATAACGGCGGACAAACGACGTGTGACCGGTGCTCATGAAGGTGTCTCCTGTTTTCGTTTCGGGCCCCCGCCGGCGGACAATCCCTTGTTCCAATCCCAGGCCCACTGTTCCGGCGTCGCGGAAAGCGCGTCTTTTTCTTGCGCGTCGCTCCACGCCGCAAAATCCGCCAACGAATCAACAACGAACTCACCTTTCATTCGGTAATGACCAAGACCGCAATGCTGCGCGCACGCGATATTGAAGTGTCCCGTTTTTTCTGGCGTGAAATAAATGGAGGTGACCATTCCCGGAATCGCGTCTTGCTTTATGCGCAAGTTTGGAAGGAAAAAACTGTGGATCACGTCGCGCGCACTCAGTTGGACAAACACCGGACGCCCCACCGGCACGTGCAGTTCGTTCATTGTCACGATATCGTCCGCCGTACCAAACACATCATCGGTGCCGGCGTAACGAATGTTCCACGCGAACTGCTCGGGCATTACTTCCACGCGAACCGCGTTCATATTAATAGGAGGGTGACCAAACATAGCGCCCCAAACGCGGTGATCGCGATAGGCGAGGTTGACATCGAGCAACAAGAACACCAGCGCGGCCAGCGTCAGCGTGAGCGTTAACGCACCCTTCGTATCTCCGTGCGTATAGAACGCGAACCGTCCGTTGCGCTCACGGTAACGCACAAGGAAAACAGCCAAGATGGTAATGACGATTAAGCCGACACCCGCGGTCCAGGCGGTGGAATACCAGAAGAGTTGATCGATGTCGGAAGCGACAGAAGAAATGCTTTCAGGAAACCAACGAGCGAACAATAGGCGACCTCACAAGTAGAGTAACAACGTGCCAATTATTCATGACGAATTTCGCCATGAATATGATCTGCGTCATATTGGCCGCAACAATACTTGCAAAGCAAAGTTAATTCAATGCCGTTTCACCAGATAGGCGTCGAGTTTGTCGAACGAGCCGGTCCAACCGCCCGTCATTCCCGCGCGCGCATTCGCAAACGTCTGCACTTCTGCGTCGGACGCATGTCCGTAGACTTCCCATTTTACGCTGACGCGTGTTTTGTTTGCGCCTTCTTCGGTGAGCGTGACCGTGGTAAGCATCGTCTCGGGCCACGTGGGCGCCATTGGATGCCGCGAAATATTCCCTTTTTCATCGACGAACTGTTGCGTGTAAACAATCGTGTGTGGCTTGACCAACTTCAAATAGGACGCGCGACCGTGCATGGTCATACCGCCGTTCTCCGCGAACATGGAATACGATGCCGAACCGCCCTCGCAAATATCCGCCTTGAGATATTTCATGCTGAATCCCGTCGGCGGCAGCCATTGCGCTACATGCGCCGGATTCGTCCACATCTCGTACATCGTTTCGATCGGCACATCAAACGAACGATTAATCACAAAAATGTCTTTTCCCGACGAACCTTTCATAAGGTACTCCGCAAGCCTATCCCACGTGGCTTCACCGCCCGCTTTTTTCACGAACTTCTTTGTCTGCTCAGCCTCCTCCGGTGTTGGGCACGCCATGGTCATGTCCATCAGCGTCCCGCCATTGACCGCCGCAAAATTAACGGTGACGCGGAAAAGTGGTTTTCGTTCGTCGTTTCCTCCGTGGTCGTAAACCATTCTCTTGTGCGTAATAACTTCGTGATATTTCGTTTTGTTCACGTAATTGGCGCCATCGGGCCCGTGCATTGTGTAATGCCAATGACCACCGGTTTTCAAATCGTGCGCGTGTGTGGTGAGCGAGAAACCGCGCGGCCCCCACCATTGCGCCACTTGTTTCGGGTCGGTCCAGGCGGCCCAAACAGCGGCGACGGGCGCCTCGTAGAAACGCGTAATTTTTAATTCGTTCGATTTCGCTTGCGCGGTTGTCATAATTTTTTTCCTTTTGTGACTTTCTTTAAATATTCGTCGAGCCGATCGAAACTCGCTTCCCAATGAACCCGGTATCGCTCCATCCAGTCGGACGCTTCTTTGAGCGCTTCTCCATTTATTACGCACGGGCGCCACTGCGCGTCCCGGCCTTTCAGCACAAGCCCAGCGTTTTCGAGTACTTTTAAATGCTTGGTGACGGCTGGCAAGCTCATCTTGTCCAGAAAGGGCGCGGCCAGATCAGAAACGTTTGCTTCGCCGCGCGATAAACGGGCGAGCATGGCCCGGCGCGTGGGATCGGCGAGGGCGTTGAAAGTTTGGTTCAGTTGGTCGTCGGTGAGCATGCCACATTATTTAACTAATTGGTTAAATATTCAAGATATTTCTGCCAAATATGAGCTCCGTCATATTCGCAATATGAAATCGCATGTTAATATGCGCGCCGGAAAGATTTCCGCATCGCATGCGGAACATATAGGGGGATGGAATGAAGAAGCTGTGGTTACTATTTGTTGGCGTCTTGGCTGTATCATTTGGCGTGTTGGGATGGGTGGGCTCTCGCATTTATCAAGAACTTCCACCGATTCCGGAACAAGTCACCAGCACCGATGGAACCGTCCTGATCGACCACGGTCAAATCTCCCGCGGCCAGAATGTGTGGCAAGCAATGGGCGGAATGGAAGTGGGGTCGGTGTGGGGCCACGGCAGTTACGTCGCCCCCGACTGGACCGCCGATTGGCTGCACCGCGAAGCAATGTTTATTCTTGATTCCTGGGCACAGACCGATTTCAAAACGAATTTTGATTCTTTGCCGAACGAGAACAAAGGGCAATTGGAAAACCGTCTGCAGGATTTCCTCCGCACGAACACCTACAACCCGGAAACCAAAACCCTCGTAATCGATCCGTTGCGCGTGCAGGCATTTGAAAGCAATCATCAGCATTTTTCCGACGTTTTCTTGAACGGGAAGGAGGAATACGCCATCCACAAAGGAGCGGTCACCGATCCGGGTCGCTTGCGCGATTTGTCGTCGTTCTTCTTTTGGACATCGTGGGCTGCTTCCACAAACCGACCGAATCACAAAATCTCTTACACGAGCAACTGGCCGCACGAACCGCTCACCGGAAATCGGCCGACCGGCGAAACCGTCGTATGGACCGGCGTGAGTGTGTTGATGCTGCTGGGCGGCATTGCAGCGCTTGTGTGGTTCTATGTCTCGCGCGGCGGGCCCGCGCCCGAAAAGGCGCCGCAGAAAGATCCGCTCATCGGTTCCACGCTCACCGCATCCCAACGCGCAACGCTGAAATATTTTTGGGTCGTGTCGTTATTAATTGTCGTTCAAATACTGGCCGGCGTAATAACCGCGCACTACGGTGTGGAAGGCGGCGGGTTTTATGGATTCCCCCTCGCGCAGTGGCTTCCCTATAGCGTGACGCGAACATGGCACGTGCAACTGGGGGTCCTGTGGATTGCAACGGCATGGCTCGCCGCGGGTCTTTTCATTGGCCCGGCCGTCAGCGGCGAAGAACGCAAAGGCCAAGCGTTGGGCGTGAACGCGCTTTTCATTGCGCTGCTTTTGGTCGTGGCCGGATCCATGACAGGCCAGTGGCTTAGCATCTTCAACAAACTGAAAGGCGACGCGTGGTTTTATTTCGGACATCAAGGCTACGAGTACGTTGACCTCGGTCGCGTGTGGCAGTTGGCGTTGTTTGTCGGTCTCCTTCTCTGGCTGTTCCTCGTAATCCGCGGGATTGCGCCGGCCTTTCGAAAACCTGGCGATCACAAACCGCTGCTCGCGTTGTTTCTTATTTCAACAACCGCGATCGGCTTGTTTTACGGAGCGGGACTTAGCTGGGGTCGCCAAACACACCTGTCGATCGTGGAATATTGGCGTTGGTGGGTTGTGCATCTGTGGGTCGAAGGGTTTTTTGAAGTGTTTGCCACCGTGGTGATTGCGTTCTTCTTCACGAAACTCAATCTCATCAAACCGGCGTTCGCAGCGGAGACGGCCCTCTTGTCGGCAACAATTTACTTGTCGGGCGGCATCATCGGCACGCTGCATCATCTCTATTTCAGCGGCACGCCGACGGTAGCGATTGCGTGGGGCTCGGTATTCAGCGCTCTCGAGGTAGTGCCGCTCATGCTCGTCGCCTACAGCGCGTGGGACGATTACCGCCTTTCCAAGGCATCCGAATGGATCGCCAACTATCGCTGGCCGATTTATTACTTTCTTGCGGTCGCGTTTTGGAACATGGTGGGCGCCGGCCTTTTCGGTTTCATGATCAACCCGCCGATAGCTCTTTATTACATGCAGGGTTTGAACACGACGCCGGTGCACGGCCACGCAGCGCTCTTCGGCGTGTACGGCATGCTCGGCATCGCCCTGATGTTGTTCTGCTTGAAAGCGATGAACCCGTCGCTCAAATGGAACGAATCCATTCTCAAGTTTTCGTTCTGGTGCATGAATTTGGGTTTGGCCGCCATGATCCTGTTCAGCTTGTTGCCCGTCGGACTTTTACAGACCTGGGCCTCGGTTGACCACGGTTACTGGTATGCGCGCAGCCACGAATTCTTGAAAACACCCCTGATGCAGACGTTGCGCTGGCTGCGCGTGCCGGGCGACACGGTTTTTGCCATCGGTGCGCTCGCGCTTACGTGGTTTGTTTTTGGGGTTTCGGCAAAACTGATTCGGAACACGGTGCCGGTAACAAACGAAAAATAGGCGCCATAAAAACATGAGCCTGCGCACGACGAGCGAACTTTAAAGCGCGGTCGTGAGTTCGGCGGGCTTGCGGAACACGTGCCACTTTTCTTTTGGCACCTCGCGAAACGCGGTTTCCAGTCGTGCGCGCGTGTCGGCTTGCATTGGATCGAGAATGTAAACGGCCGACACGCGCGATGGATAGCGGTACGCCAGCTCGCCCATCACTTCAGGGTCGTTCGATACCGAATTCCCAACCAAAATAAAACGGCGATTGGGAAACTGCTCGAGCATTTTTGAAATCACATCGTTCTTGAAGCTTTCGTCGTTGAATGCGGCGGCCAATTGGTCCATTTTGTCGAGCAGCGACTCTCCTTGCAACGACCACGTTCGCAATTCAATGGAGCCTTTCGGAAAACCTCCTTCCGCTAAAAACCGCGCAAACGATGGATAAAGCTCGCGCGGCATACCAGAGACATAATGAAACGCGGCGCCTTTCGCATGCCAATCTTGATACAACCGCGCCATGCCAGGCACGGACTCGTAGCGCCGCAACAAACTGTTCACAGCCGCGGCGGCCGGCGCGTCGCTGCCCGTAATTTTTAGCGTGTCATCGACGGTCGAAATCACGGATGTTCCGGACGACGCGAGCAGCTGCACAAAACCCGACGGTTCTTGCGGCGCGCACGCGCTCACGCTGTAACTGGCAAACCCATCGGCATCGGGGCGCGTCATACGGTCAGCCGGGATCTCAATTTGTTTTTCAAACTGACCCACAGAATTGGTTTTGCCGATTTTCGCGGGCGTTCCGCGGTCGGAAAATTGCAGGCGCACGCGGCGCCCTTTTTTGTTTTCAGCAAACAACGAGGCGAGCCGCTCATCAACAAACCGCGTGTCGATTTTTTGTACGGCGAGGTTTAAAATTCGAAGACTCGCAACCGTGGCTTTGATCGCCGCATTTTCTTTCGGTTCGTAGATGCGACCTTCGAGTGTTACTTCCCACGCTTTTTTCGCTTCGTTAAACCGGCTCGGCGTTGGATAAAAATCCGCGCGTTCGTTTTTTCCGACAACGCAGCGCGCGCAACCGACAAATAGCCACACAGAGACAAGCGCGAATCGTTTAACCATATCTCAGATACGCTCAATTCCAACGCTGGTTCGAAAGGCCGCGTGTTAGAATGGTCCTGAGAAACCGCTAAGGAGAATGCCCCGTGACCGAGAATGAAACCGCGCAACCCGACAGCACCGCGGTGCGCGTAGCGCTGTGGCGAGCGATGCACGCGCAAATCGATTCACCGCCGCTCGTGCTCGACGATGAGATAGGCTTAAAACTTGTAGCGCCCACCGAAGACTGGCGCAAGCGACCCGATATGAACCCCGCATGGACACGCCGCATCCGCGCGTCCATTGTTGCGCGCACACGCTTCGTCGAAGATTTGCTGGCCGAACAAGCGGAGCGCGGCGTCGGTCAATACGTTCTGCTCGGCGCGGGACTCGACACGTTCGCCGAGCGAAACACAAAACTCGCATCGCGCTTACGCGTATTTGAAATTGACCGTCCCGGTCCACAAGCGTGGAAACGCGAACGATTGAACCAACTGGGCTACGGCGTGCCGGCGTGGCTACGAATGGTGTCGGTTGATTTTGAAAAGATGTCGTGGTGGGACGCGTTACTGAAGGCCGGCTTTGATGAAAAAAAACCGGCCGTGATCGCGTCGACCGGTGTCAGTATGTATTTAACGGACGAAGCGAACAGAGCCACGTTACGCCGGCTCGCCACGCTGGCACCGGGATCAACCGTTGTTGTGACGTTTATGTTGCCGATTGAACTCGTCGACGAGGAAGATCGCGACATGGCCGAGCGCGCGAAAAGAGGCGCGTCAATGTCCGGCACACCGTTCATCAGCTTTTACGCTCCGGCCGATTTGGTGGCGCTGGCGAAACACGCCGGGCTCAAGAATCCCGAACACGTATCCGCCGAGGTAACCCGCAAACGTTATTTTGCCAACCGCAAGGACGGACTTCTTCCATCCAACGGTGAGGAGATTTTGGTTGCTCGCACGTAGTAGATATGTTTAACCGCTTAAAATTTTCACAACTCTCAGGAGGACGCAATGTTAACGACTCACAATAAAATAATAATGATGGCGCTCGTTTTAGGTTCAAGCCTGTTTTTAGGGACGGTGGCTGCTGCGGCGGAAATGCAAACAACAACATCCGCGCACATTGGATTGGCACTTCCATTGGTTGGAGACTTGGACGATATCGCAGATCCCGGAATCGCCATCGCTGCGCAAGCCATGCATCGTGTTAATCCCTACGAAAGCTATGGTGTCGGCATGAGCTACGCTTCGTTTGGAAAAGATTCCATGGACCAGGTGAACACCGAAGTAAGCATCATCAGTATGCTGGCGATGGTTCGTCACGATCTTGCACCGAAAGGTAACCGATCGCCATTTTTTGAAGGCGGTTTTGGATTTGCGCGGACACAAGTGAATGTTGAGGCATCAAATGCTACGGGCGCTCCCGTTACACGTGGCAACAACGAAGAGGACATCAGCCCCACCTTCTTGCTCGGTGTTGGTTTTGATATGCCCGTCTCCGCTGGCGCAACGTTTGGCGTGAGCGTGGATTATCAACATTTCTTCTTCAAAGTGGGCGACGTGGACGGCGGGGGTTCTTTAAACCTTCTCGCTCATCTGCGCGTTTGATTCAAGCGGTCCCACGTCTAGTACAATCATGGGACCGTGGATGAACAATCACTTCAACAGGTTTATAAACAAGCCACCGACAATAAATGGTCCTATCCGCAACTGTTTGACGCTTTAAAAAGCATCGGCGTCGAACGTTACGAAGTGGACGTTTTGACGTACACGGTCAAATACGTCGGCGGAAAAACGTCCATCACGCATCCGGCGCCGGTGGGATTTACACCGCTGTCCGCGGGAAAGTTTGATGCGGCCGCGTTCCACGTCGCGCTCAAACGCTCACAAAAACGGGAGTCGACCTATCCTCAGTTTCTCGCAGAGATCGCCGCGGCCGGCATCGTTTGGTACCGCGTGGACATGGGGCCGCGCGCTGTCACGTATCACGGAAAAGACAAGCGCAACAAGATCGTTGAACCGGTGCCGGCGACGGCGAAGTAACGTAGCGACTGTTTTCACACAATTGAGTAATTGGGGGTAACAAAAATGGATCAAGCCATTTCTGTCGTTGATCAGTTCAAAAACGTCGTTGTTCTCTACGCGCCGAAGTTGGTATCGGCACTAATTGTTTTTATCGTGGGGCTCTGGGCCGCCAATCTTGCCACTAAGATGGTTTCCAAGATCATGTTTCAGCGGCGTCTCGATGAATCCCTCCAATCATTTTTATCGAGCCTGCTAAACGTAAGCCTCAAAGTTTTGTTGTTGGTGAGCGTCGCAGGCATTATTGGAATCCAAACCACATCGTTCGTCGCGGTCATCGGGGCCGCGGGGCTCGCCGTTGGGCTTGCGCTGCAGGGCTCTCTCTCAAATTTTGCGGGAGGCGTGCTGCTTTTGGTGTTTAAGCCCATTAAAGTGGGCGATGTCATCGAAGTGGCCGGACAGTTCGGCGAAGTGAAAGAAATCCAAATTTTCAACACAATCCTTTTGTCGCCTGAAAACAAAACGGTCATCCTAGCCAACTCTTCGGTTTCCAATGGAACCATTGTGAATTTTTCGCGACATGGAAATATTCGCGTGGACCTTACAATGGCGATTTCTCCCGACGCTAACATTGCGAAATCAAAATCTGTTGCATTGGAATGTCTCAAGCGTCATCCGCTCGTATTGAAGAATCCGGCGCCAACAATCAACGTATTAAAGGTCGCCGATGGTGCCGTCACGTTGGCGATTCGACCGTTTGTTGAACCGGCGCACTACTGGAATGTGTATTTCGATGCTCTCGAACAAATCAAAATTGCTTTTGACGACGCGAAAATTTCGGCGCCGGTACCGCATCGCGTGATCATCAACAAAACCCAACCGAACGGAGCGGAACTCGTTTCAAATTAAACCACGATGACAGCGACACTCGCGCCTCCTCCGGAGCCCAAACAAACTCCTGCCATGGAGGAAAAAACATCTAGCGCGACCCGATCTCGAGCCAAGAAAGGGACCCGAATTTTCATCGGTTTGGTTGTGTTGGGTGCTTTGGGATTCCTGTTGACGGGATTGGTTGTTCCTCGGATTGTTGCTTGGCAGGCACGGAAATTCACAGGTCGGTCGTTTCGCTTTGGATTTTTGGTGGTGCTGCCCAATGGGCGCGTGACGGTCTCCGCGCGCGGCGCGCAGCTGTTGAACAAAGACTTTCACCTCGACTCGGCGCAAGCACGATTGGATTGGTGGAATGTTCTCTTTCATCGCATCCGCGTCGGATACATTGACTTGGCTGACGCGCGGTTCCAGATCGAAAAAAATCCCGCGGGCGAATGGATTATTAACGGCGTGAACACTTCAAAAGTGGGATCTGCTGAGAGCGGAGCCGAGCCGACCACCTCGGTGCAGACGCCGCCTTCCAAGCCGTGGGCTGTCGGTTTCGGAAAAGTGACCTTCAAGAATTTGGAATTTGATTACCGATCGCCCGAAATAAATTCCGTGCTCCATGTGAATCGTCTTTATATTGGACCGGCGGAATCGTGGCGGCCCGAAAGCGCAACACCGATTGAAGCGGACCTTGTTTTAAACGGAAGCCCCATTTTCCTGAAAGGCACCTACACGCCGTTCAGCGCCGCGCCGCACATCCAGGCCGCGATCACAATCAGAAATTTTCCGCTGAAGCCTTGGGCTGCTATCGTTGCCAAATCTGGCATTGAGCAGTTGGTGGGCCACATATCGCTTAAAGGGCACATTGATTCGAGATACGAGACGAAGCACGGTTTGTTCAAAGGCCAGTGGGACGCGCGAATGGACTTCGTCGACGTGGGCGGCCTCAGCCAGAAAGCTCCAAAAACCAAAAATGGGTATGGCAAGAAGCTGCGGTTCAACATAAACGGGCCGATCGATATGAAAGGCATGAACCTGCAACTTTTAAATGCGGGATCAGAATCGTCGCGGTCCGTATTTAAAATCGCCGAACTAAAAAATGCCGGCAATGTTCGGCTCGAACTTCACGATGAAACATTTCATCGTCCGCCGGTTTTTCGAATGAATCCATTCGATTTCAGCGTAACGAATATCTCGACCATTCATCCGGACCAGCCGCTGGCGTTTGATTTTAAAGCGGTTCTGGGAAAATACGACCGGTTTTCGGCGAAAGGATATGTCACGCCGTTTGCGAAAAAATTAAACGGAAAGTTTTCCGCAAGAATCAAAGAACTTGATCTCACGCCCTACACCGGATATTCGGAGCGCTACACTGGAAGCCGCATTCAAACTGGTGTCTTCAACATGGACTCAGAAACATCAATTACCGATGATCAATTGGAAGCAAAGAACTTTGTGGTATTAAAGAAACTTGAATTTCAGTACATCAATCGCGAAAAAGAAGATGAGCGAACCGCGCGAATCGGAATTCCAACCAATGTCGTGCTCGCTTTAATAAAAGACAAGTACGGGAATATTGAACTGAACGTGCCCGTGACAGGTCCAGCAAGCGACCCCGATGTTGGGTTCGGTTCCTTGATGGCGAAAATCACGGCCACCGCGATTGGTATCGCCGCCGAAAAAGCCGCCGAATATTTTTTCCCCCCACTCAAAACCATAAACCTGTTGGTGAGCGGCATTCAGTTTGCTACGAAGTGGCGGTTTCAACCACTGATCTTTGAACCCGGGACTTTGAACATGACGAAAGAAACAGAAGAATATCTTTCGGCCGTAGGAAAAAAGCTGCAAGAACGTCCCAACGTACAACTGACGGTTTGTGGGTTCGGCACGCTTCCGGACTTGGCGCCCGGTAAAAAAATAAAAAAAACCGAATTGCTTGCCCAAGAAAAACGCGACCAACTCCTAAAACTGGCCACCGATCGTTCCGTCGCTGTGAAAGATTTTCTTGTGAACCGTTTCACGATCGATTCAAGCCGATTGTTGATGTGCACGCCAGCCGCCGATGAAGACGAATCCGCTCTTCCACGCACCACGCTTTCTCTTTGAGCCCACAATTTCGAGTGCGAAAATTTCAAAAAAATAAGGAGGCCATGTTGTTTATGCGCAACAGAAAATACTTGGTGATAGCGACAACGTTGGTTGCGTTGGGAATTGCGCGCGCTTACGCCGCAACGGAAACCGCAAAAACGATTGAGGGTCCGGCATCGGAGACAGCCGCCTTGTCCCTCGGTGTATTTGCTTCGGACTCGGACACTTCCGTTCGCTTGGGAAGTGGCTTAGGTTTGGACATTGATCTCGAAGATACCTTGGCACTCGAACATCGCACATCGGTTTTCCGAACGGAAGGTTTTTGGCGGTTCACACAAAATCACAAGCACCGAGTGGATGCGTCCTGGTTCGCTCTGCGCCGCAGCGCGCACACAAAACTTGGCCAAGACATTCAATACACTACCGATAACGGAAACGTCATCACTATCCCAACAGGCAGCGACGTCGACAGCCACTTGAACCTTGATATTATTGAACTCGCCTACAGTTATTCGTTCGTCCAAGATCAACGCGTTGACTTCGCCGTGATCGGCGGACTCTATTTGATGCCAATCGATTTTGGATTGAAGTCCAGCGGACTGTTCGATACGTCGCGCTCCTTCAATTTGACGGCGCCGTTACCGGTGGCTGGGCTCCGGCTCGACGTGGCGCTTTGGCCCAAATGGACATTCCGCAGCAGCTCGCAAATTTTTGCGTTTGGCTCAGACGGTTTTGCGGGACGGCTGATGGAAATGCGCGGCGGCGTGGAGTACGCGGTCGTGAAACATTTCGCGCTGGGCGTGGCCATGGACAACATGCAACTTTCGATGGACGGAAAAGGCGCGCACTTCCCCGGTGTCGACTTGCGCGGGAAAATTGATTACGCGTACACCGGATTTCAGCTGTATGGGAAGGTCGGCTTCTAGGCTTTATTTTCCCCACTTGGCATTGAGCTTTAAAGCGAAGAGCCAAGCCTCATCGAGATGAACCTTTGATGCGTCATGCGTGGCGTCTTTCGCTTCGAACAGACGACGCGTGAACGTGCGACCGACAGCGCCATCGAGCGTTACCGCTTTGCTCAGCGGACCTCGGAAACCCCACAGAAATTTATTCTCGTCGTAAATAAGCCGCTTTTTGTTGTCGTCGCGTCCGGCACGCAGCCACTGTTGCGGGGATCGCTCGAACCCCAAATAGGTTTCAAACGGACCTTTCAGACGGCGCGCGAGCGACGCCGAATAATTCGTGCTTCCCACCAACGCAGCGGACGATGTCCACGCCCCTTTTTGATATCTCACCATCATAAACGGAAAGCCAACAATTGCTCGGAAACCTTTTTTTGGTTTAAACCACATGTACGCAACGCCGGGGAGTGGAATGTTGTTTAAAAAAGGACGATTGTTCGAATAATTAAAAAGAAAAATCCATGCGTTCGTCGGGCCACTCGGTCGCATGGCACTTCCGGTGATATTTATCTCCGTTTCACGAATCGACTGGAACATTTGGTCGCTGGCCGAACCGATTGCGACATTCACACCTTGCAAGCGGCGATCGTCCGTTTTATTTAAAAATCCAATGCCTCCGCTTAGTTCGGAAAGCCGGTCAGGAAAAACTGGTCCGGTGGGCGGAATGAGAACACTGTGCTCAAATTGTGTGCGAGCTGCAAGACCACTCACAGTCCACTTATTTCTTTCGCTCTTGGACGCGATCCACGTTCCCCGTGCCGACATCTGAACAATATCCGGCGTGTTGTTTCGTCCGGGTTCATCGACCAACATAAATGAAGCCGAATTTGTCGGGGAAAAAAAGGTTTCGAAGCGGTCCTCTGCAAAGGAGAAAGAGACCATGGCAAAAACGAACAGAACAATGACGGAGCATTTCTGACGCATTCGCGAATTATAGTGCGAATTGCGCGAGGTTCAAGGAACACACTCTCTATCGCGTGTCGAGAATGAGCTACAATCGGCACGAAACTTGCGGCGGTTGTAGAGAGTTGTAAACAGAACACGACAATTTTAAACACCAATCCCACAGCCAGATTCAAAAGCAAGGGATGAATTTTTGAAAAAATTGAAAAAGGAAGGAAATCTCTTCGCGACACTTGGCCTTGAGGAAACGAGGGTAGAAGATAATTTGCTTTCTTTTAGGGCTAATAGGAAATGGAATGCTCTGCGCGCCACTCAAAAGGAACAATTTTTATCGTCTATGCTAACCGGCTGGAAGCAAGCAACCAATGGGTCGGGGCGCATTGAAATCCAAGATACTTTCACCGGCAAGACAATCGCAAAAGCAGGAGTTTGGGGAATAAAAATAGACGAATAACGAAATGGTTTTTGGAGAGGTGCCAGAGCGGTCGAATGGACCCGCCTTGAAAGCGGGCAGGCCTGCAAGGGTCTCGTGAGTTCGAATCTCACCCTCTCCGATTCGAGTTACATGCTTTACAGATCATTCCGGGCACGTGATGGAGGTTCTAAATGACACAGTTTTCCGGGAAATTTGACGCCGTGTTTCTCAACGAATTCAAACAAGCCACGGAAGCTGCCTGGGAAAAATATCTCGTTACCGATTCACTTACTGGCGAGAGGATTGAGCCGCACCCTTGGCAGAAGGGCACGAAATGGCTGAATGGGGCTTCGGAATCCGATATTCTGAAAATGGAATCGATTTGGGGAGTTAAGTTTCCCGATGATTATCGGCTGTTTTTAAAAACGCTTTTCACCACGAACAAGCCGCTCGAAGTGGAAAAATATAGCAGCTCCTCTGATGAACCAACACTGGTCAACGTCCCATCCTTTTATAACTACCTGACGGATAAAAAAGAAATTGAAGAGAAATTGGACTGGCTTTGGCAGGGAATCGTCTTTGATGTCGAAAACAATAATTTTTGGCTGAAATCTTGGGGACCAAAACCGTCGGATGCAGAGGCACGAGCCACCCGTGTTCAAGAGTTGGTCAAAAAAGCTCCGCGACTGATACCCATTTTTTCTCACCGCTACCTACTGATTGATCCGTGCCAATCCGGCAATCCCGTTTTTTCTATCCATCAGTCGGACATCATCGTCTATGGTGAAGACCTGCGAATCTATTTATTAAACGAATTCCGTAAATTGCTGGGCCTTACTGAAACACCGTTGTCCGCCAATAGCGACAACCGGATCAGAGCCATTCCCTTTTGGGGAGAACTTTACTTTCGAAACATGCAATAGAATAGCGATTGGCACATTACTAATAGAGCGAGGATTGCCCCATGCCGTACATCAATGTTCGTATCCTGAAAGACAACGTCACCAAAAAACAGAAAGCGCAGGTCATCAAAGAAATCACAGAGACGATGGTGCGCGTGCTGAACAAGGACCCACAAAAGACCCACATCGTAATCGACGAGGTGGAATTGGATAACTGGGGTTTTGCTGGCTTGCCAACCTCGGAGTGGCGCAAGAAGCAAAAGAAATAAAACTTCGTCACTGCGAACACCCATGGACGACGCACGACACGAACTTCAGCAACTGAGCCGTTATCTCATTGTCCACCACAAGGGACTCATGGATTATCAGCTCAAGCGCGCGCAAGAACAAGACGGCAGAAAATACGATCCGTACGAGGCGCTCAACAAAGCGATCAAAGACGAACGGTTCCAGTGGCTGCGCGGACTTTCTTCGATCATCGCCGAAATTGATGAGCTCTTGTCGGTCCGCAACAGAGACAAACCGCTTGATGCAGCGCCAACGCTCGCCAAGCTTGTCAACTTGTTGGACGGCGAAAACAAGGAATTTGTCGGGTATTATTCGCTAGCGTTGGCGGCCGATCCACGAATTGCCATCAGTGAAGTGGACGTTCGCAAATCGATCGCTCGGGCGAAAAAAATTTCGCACCCATCATAACCAGGCGGAAACGCGGTTCGTTCTCATTATGACGAACTTCAAGAAACCGCCCACGCCTTGGGAACCGCCTGCCCAAAATAGTTCGTAGAATTGTTTTTAACATTCGACTCGGAGGCGCTTATGAAAAAAGAAACCCGCAAAACCGCTATCGCAACCTGTCTGTGGTTCAATAAAAACGCAGAGGAAGCAGCCAACTTTTACGCGAAAACATTTCCCGACAGCCGCGTTGTCGCCGTGCACAAATCTCCAACCGACTATCCGAACGGCAAGGCGGGCGACGTGCTCACGGTTGAATTCACCGTTTTGGGGCAAGCCTTCGTTGGCTTAAACGGCGGACCGGGCGTTGCGTTCACCAACGCCATTTCTTTTCAAGTGTTCACCGATACCCAAGAGGAAACCGACCGTTACTGGGACGCCATCGTTACGAACGGCGGTCAGGCGGTCGCTTGCAGCTGGTGCAGAGATAAGTTTGGTTTAAGCTGGCAAATTGTGCCGCGCGTGCTCGTCGAAGCGATCAATGACCCGAACACCACTGCCGCGAAACGTGCGATGAACGCCATGATGGACATGGTCAAAATCGACATTGCAAAAATCGAAGCCGCGCGTCGCGGATAGCATGAAACCGATTATCGCGAGGTCGGAATAACAAAGGACGGGGCCTGGCCATGAAATCACAGACAACGCGAAGGGAAAAAAAGGATTTGTCGCCAAAAGAACGCGACGAGGTAATACGAGTCGTGAAATCACGTTTTGAAAAAAACGAGAATCGTCACCTCGGTATCAAGTGGTCGGACGTAGAGGCGAGGCTTCAAGCGAACGATCCCGGCCTGTGGTCGCTCAGCGAAATGGAACGAACCGGCAGCGAACCGGATGTTGTGGGTTACGACAAGAAGACGGACGAATACATTTTTTTTGATTGCTCGGAAGAAAGTCCGAAAGGCCGCAGAAGCTTCTGCTACGACCATGAAGCGTTTAAGGCCAGAAAAGAGTTTAAACCAAAAGATAGCGCCATAAATATGGCGACCGCGATGGGAATCGAAGTTCTAACAGAAGATCAGTATCGAATGTTGCAGACGCTTGGCGAATTCGACACAAAAACATCTAGTTGGGTAAAAACGCCGGCGGAAATTCGGAAACGAGGCGGCGCCATCTTCTGTGATCGCCGCTACAACACCGTGTTCACGTATCACAACGGAGCCGAGTCTTACTACGCCGCGCGCGCATTTCGCGGTTCGCTCACAATTTAGCGACTTCTCCACATCACGTCGCGCCATGCGACCGGATCTCTTCCAAGAACGCTTCGCCGTAGGCTTTGAGTTTTTTCTCTCCTACTCCGTTCACGCGCGATAGTTCTTCTAGAGTTTGCGGGGCGCGGGCGGCCATTTCGCGGAGCGTGGCGTCGGAGAAGACGATGTAGGCGGGGACGTCGGCGCTGTCAGCGAGGGTGCGGCGCAGTTGGCGGAGGCGTTGGAAGAGCGTTTCGTTTACGGGCGATGTCGCTGAGATTTTTTCGCGGCGTTCGCGGGCGGTCGGAAGCATCGGCTGCGTGAGCTGCAAGGAGCGGCGCTCGGCGAGAAGCGTGCGGCCTTCGGGCGTCACGTCGAGTGTTGCAAACGTTCCCTCCGATTGTGCGACGAAACCCATGCGCAAAAGTTCACGACCGAGCGCTTGCCATTCACGTTTTCCGAATTCTTTTCCGATCGCATAAGTCGACAGCGTATCGTGACCCCAGCGCTCGATTTTTTCGGATTTCGCTCCGCGCAACACATCAACGACGTGGTTCAACCCAACGGAGAAACCACTTTTTTGACGAATGCGAACTACGCAAGACAAGAACTTCTGTGCGGCGATAGTGCCGTCGAACCGCGAGCGCGGTGTGAGGCAGTTGTCGCATGCTTCACACGATGACGGCGCTCCCTCGCCAAAGTAACCGAGCAGGTGCGCGCGACGGCATTGGGTTGTCTCGGCATAATGGACCATATCTTGCAACTGGCGGTGCGCCACTTGTTGTTCCACCGGATCGCTCTTCTCATTGATGAAACGCAATTGCTTCTGAACATCGCCGGGATTGAACAGCAGCAAGCATTCGCTCGCCAGCCCATCGCGACCGGCGCGGCCCGTTTCCTGATAATAACCTTCGATGTTCTTTGGCAAATCGTAATGCACGACGAACCGGACGTTTGACTTGTTAATTCCCATGCCAAAAGCGATCGTCGCGCAAATCACCGTTACGTCGTCGCGAAGAAATTCTTCTTGGTGACGCGAACGCACGTCGATGGACAAACCCGCATGGTAGGCTTTTGCTTTTATACCGGCCTCGGCGAGCCGATCCGCTAGATCCTCACAGCCCTGCCGACTTGCGCAGTAAACGATTCCAGATTCCCCGGACCTCTCGCGCAAAAAGGAAAGCACCTGCGCTGGGGCGTTGCTCTTCGGGCGAACGCGGTAAATAAGGTTCGGTCGATTAAAGCTTGCGACGTACGACTTCCCATTCGCAAGACCGAGCAATCGGATAATGTCTTTTCGCACGCGACCCGTCGCGGTCGCCGTGAGCGCCATCACCGGTGTCTGCGGAAAAAGCGCGCGGAGATTCATAAGCTGGCGGTAATCAGGACGGAAGTCGTGTCCCCATTCGCTGATGCAGTGGGCTTCGTCGACCGCGAAGAGTTTCACGTTCCATGACCGCACCTGGTCGAGCACGCCCGGAATCATCAGTCGCTCCGGCGCCATATATAGGAGCCGAATTTTCCCTTCGTTAAGGGCGCGGTGACGTTTGGCGCTTTCCTCTGGCGTCACGCTGGAGTTTAAAAACGTTGCGGAAATTCCGTTGGCGACAAGGGCGTCAACCTGGTCTTTCATTAATGCGATTAACGGAGAGATGACGAGCGTCAGCCCATCGCGCGCCAGTGCGGGAAGTTGAAAGCAGAGAGATTTTCCACCGCCGGTCGGCAACAGCGCGAACACATCGCGTCCTTCGAGCGTGTCGCGAATGATTTCTTCCTGCAGCGGGCGAAACGAATCAAAACCAAAATGACGTTTGAGTAAGTCGTGCAGCATACATCCCCCTAAATGAAAAGATTATTGGGAGGGGTTTTTGAGGGAGCAATCGGATTGTGGCATATTCGACGGATTGAGGATTGTATCTCAGTTAAGCGATTCCCAGTGTTGCATCAGCGTTTCTAATTCCTTTTCCAGAGCGGCCAGGACCTCCTGCCGGGAGAAAAGTTCCGCCGCGTTCGATGCAATCGCCGGATCAACCAATGCGGCTTTTGCTTGTTCGCACTGCGCTTCCAACAATTGGATCTGTTCCTCCACCTTTCTTAATTCTTTGGAACTCTTCGCTGGTTTGGGTTTTTCGCTAAGCGGCGGTGTCGGCAGCATGGACTTGTCCTCCGTAGCAGACGCCGTTTCGTCTGCGAAGGAGGATTCCCATTGATCCAAATCCGCAAAAAAACGGCCGTTGCCTTTACCGTCCAATGCCAAGATTTGTTTGCTGACGCGGTCCAACAAATAACGGTCGTGCGTCACGAGCACAATCGCACCGGGAAAATCTTTCAAGCTCGCTTCCAACACGTCGAGCGAATTAATATCCAAATCGTTCGTCGGCTCGTCGAGCAACAAAATATCGGCCGGCCGAAGCATGAGGCGCGCGATCAACACGCGCGACTGTTCGCCGCCCGAAAGTTTGCTAAGCGGCTTGTCCAACTGATCCGCTGTGAACAAAAAGCGCGCCGCCCAACCGGCCACATGAATGAACGAGCCTTTGTATTCCACTTTCTCGCCGTTTTCGCACAACGCTTTGCGCAAAGGCCAATCTTTGTTCAGTTGCTCACGGTGTTGATCGAACGTAATTACCTTTAGTGCATCGGCGCGCTTGATGGTGCCGGAATCGGGCGGCAACGTGCCGGCCAGAAGTTTTAGCAGCGTGCTCTTTCCGCTTCCGTTCCCGCCCAAAAGACCCAACTTGTCGCCGGGACCCATCATAAAATCCAGCGGACCAAAAAGCTTTTTTCCGCCCATGCTTTTTACGATACCCGTGCATTCGATGAGCTTTTTGCTGCGACGGTCGCTGCTCGAAAAATTAATGTTCACGGTTTTTGCTTGCGCGTTCCGATACGTAAGTTCGTTTAGATCCGCGATAAGCTCTCCCGCGCGATCGATGCGGGCCTTTTGTTTCGTTGTGCGGGCCTTCGGACCTTTGCGCAGCCATTCGATTTCTTGTCGGACGATGTTGCGCGTCGCGTCTTCGCGCTGAGACTGTGCGCTAAACAATTTTTCGCGGCTCTCGATGAAGTCGCTGTAATTGCCCACGCTCGAGAAATGGCCGTCTTCGTAGCGTTTGTTGAGTTCAATCACGCGATTGGAAACCGATTCCAAAAACCGGCGGTCGTGCGTAATCATGAGAAATGAAAATTTCTGTTCGAGCAAAAACCTCTCGAGCCACAAGACACCGTTCAAATCCAGATGGTTTGTCGGTTCATCCAATAGCAACAAATCCGGCTGACACAACACTTGACCCAAAATTGCGAGGCGTTTGCGCCAACCGCCCGATAAACTGGCCACTTTCTGATCGGGATTAAAGCCGCTGTTTTCCAGAGCCTCGTCAACGCGCACATCGACTTCCCAATCTTCGAGACCCAAATTTTGTAGCGCGTGTACCAACTCGTCGCGCACGGTCCGACTGGTGGCATTGTCGAACACATCTTGTTGCGGCAAATATTTCACACGCAAGCCGCGTCGCATCGACAGCTCGCCCGCATCCGGCTTTTCCAAACCAGCAATAATTTTTAGCAACGTGGATTTTCCCGCGCCGTTCGGACCGATAAGCCCCGTTCGTTCGTTTTCAAACAAACCGAACGAAAGCCCTTCGAACAACGGACGAGAACTAAAACTTTTTGTGAGGTTGCGACCACTTAGCAGAATGCCCATAACGCATTGACGTATAGCACAATGATCGACGTTTTGCGTCGGGACGGAGCATAAGCGATACTGCGCGCAGTGAAAAATACCACCTCATCTTATGACGTGATCGTCATTGGCGGCGGAGCGGCCGGCTTTTTTGGCGCAATCAGTTGCGCCGAAGCCAAACCCGGACAGGCCATCGTTATTCTTGAACAGGGGCAGAATCCGCTCGCCAAAGTAAAACTTTCGGGCGGCGGCCGATGCAACGTTACGCACGCGTGTTTTGATCCGAAAATTCTCGTGAATGCTTATCCGCGCGGAAAGAAGGAATTGCTCGGCCCGTTTCACCATTTTCAGCCGAAACACACGGTGGCATGGTTCGAAAAGCGCGGCGTTCCGCTGAAGACCGAAGAGGATGGTCGCATGTTCCCCGTCACCGATTCCTCGCAATCAATCGTGAACGCATTGATGGACGCCGCGCGGGCGAGCGGTATCGAACTGCGCACGCATTGTGACGTGTCGGCGGTGACCGCCGAAGAAGGCGGTTTTCGCGTGACGATCGGAAAAGACGAAGCGTTGCACACAAAAAAAGTTTTGCTCGCCACCGGCAGCGGCCGGCGCGGCTGGCAGTGGGCTGAAAGATTGGGCCACACGGTAACAAAGCCCGTGCCATCGCTGTTCACGTTTCACATTCCCGACAAACGCCTCCGCGGACTGGAGGGTATTTCCGTTCCGAAAGCCGAACTCAGCGTGGCCGGAACAAAACTGAAGCAAACGGGAGCGCTTCTCATCACGCATCACGGGCTTAGCGGCCCGGCGGTTTTGAAATTGTCCGCGTGGGGCGCGCGCGAATTCTTTGACGCCGGCTATCACGTGGAGATTACCGTCGACTGGATTGGATGGAAACCGGCTGCTATTGAAAAGGGTCTGCGAGATATTAAGAACGAATTCGCGAAAAAACTCGTGGCCTCGGTGCCCACGTTTGGGACGCCGCGCCGATTGTGGGAACGGTTGTTCGAATCCGCCGGCGTTCCAGGAAATTTGACGTGGGCGGCACTTTCACGCGAGCACATGACCGGCATCGCCGACGCCCTCACGCGCGGTCGCTACATGGTGCGCGGACAAAACCCATTCAAAGAAGAGTTTGTAACGTGCGGCGGGGTGAAATTGGACGAAGTGAATTTTCGAACCATGGAGAGCCGCATTCAACGCGGATTGTATTTCGCCGGCGAAGTCTTGGATATCGATGCGGTCACCGGAGGTTTTAATTTCCAAAACGCGTGGACCACGTCGTGGCTGGCCGGCCGCGCGATGGCGAGTCTTCACTAATGTTTTTACTAAGTGTGAATGTTCCAAATGGATGGAATCATCGGCGGGAGGTATTTTTATTTCTGGCGCTAATGCTGTGCGCGTCGTTGATTTTCGCAGAATCAAAATTTCGATCGCCCGATGACAATGCGTTCGATGCAAGCGAATTCTTGGAAGAAAAATATGGATTTGTGCCTATTCCCATCGTCGTCACCGAGCCCGCGGTCGGTTACGGCGGCGGTCTGGGCGTTATGTTTCTCAGTAAGCCATTGCCGTCCAAAAGGCTGGGACTCGGGCGACCCAACATTTCGATGGCCGGAGGATTTGGCACTGAAAACGGAACCTGGGGAACATTTGCCGGCGACATTCGCCATTGGTTTGATGAACACCTTCAAACGATGGTTGGCTTTGTCTATGCGTCAGCAAACTTAGACTACTACGGTATCGGTAAAGATCCCTCGTTAAAAAACGACCCGTTGCGATACAACCTCGAGCCGAAAGGTGGAACAGCTCGTCTAAAGTACCGGTTTGGCGATTCGCGTTTGTGGGTGGGATTGAATTATGCGCTCGCAGAAACGGTCGTGAAATTCCAGGAAACCACCAGAACGCAAAGCGAACCGGCCGTTTCCCGCGTATCCACCGTGGGCGGTTTTACACCATCGTTGACGTTTGATACGCGCGACAATTTTTTTACACCCAACAAAGGTACCTATCTCGAAGCTTCCGCCGGTTTTTTTGATCCAGCATTTGGGGGCGATGAAGATTTTCAGCGAGCGAGCTGCGTGGCAATGCAGTTCGTGCCAATCAGCTCAAAACTTTTTCTCGGCGTACGCGCCGACGGCGCTGCGAGCTTTGGCAGCGCCCCGTTCTATTTGCACCCCTATATCAATCTTCGCGGAGCGCCGGTGTTGCGCTACCAAGGCGAGGAAATGGCACAAATCGATTCCGAGCTGCGATGGCAATGCTGGAAGCGGTTCAGCTTGATCGGATTCGTCGGGGGCGGCGCGGCATGGAACGATTTGGATCAAAGAAAAAATACACAAACCATTGTTACCGGTGGCACAGGCTTCCGCTACGAACTTGCGCGAAGCTATGGACTGCACACCGGGTTGGACTTCGCCGTTGGTCCTGACAATGTTGCGGTCTATATCCAAGTCGGCAGCGCCTGGGCGCGACCCTAACGGTAGCGCGCTGGACGCGGTAATGCGCTTACCGCGCCTGCTCGTACGCCGCTTCGCCTTCTTGCGCCGCTTGGCTTCCGCGCTGTTGCAGTTCTTGCCCACGCTGCTGGCGCTCTTGAGCCGCTTGGTCTTTTCCGACCAGATCATTTTGCAGGCTGCGGCTGCGATTTTCTTCGTCGTTTGCTTCGCTGCGCAACTTTTGGGCAAGGTCCAAGCGCCCTTTCGCTTCGTAATCGTTTGCTTGGCTTCTTTTTCTCGCAACGCTATCGTTTAACTCGCTAACGCTGCGCGTATCGTACCGCAACGCTTCAGCGTCTTTTCTTCCTTTGTTTTCAATTTTCTGCCCAGCCTTGCGCTGATCTTCGCCTTGTTGTTTGAGATCCTGCGCGGCATCGCGGACATCGTCGTTCGTTCTTTCAATAACGTTCTGATCGGCTTTCTGGGCCGCCGCCGGAGAATCCGCCGCCCGGCCATAGGACCTCGGCATCAAACTCGCGCCCACAAATGCTGCGCCCACGTATGTCTTGAATAATCGATTCATAACACGCTCCTCTAAGTTTCGTTAAACAACATACGAGAGAGATGAAAAATCGTTTTTTAGAACCGCACGCCAACTTCGTTCGTAACAGGGTTACAACGAATCAAGGAGGATTTATGAACGATTTAAAAGAAAAAGGCACGAACGCCACCGAAGAAATGATGAACCGCCCGCCCGTCGAAGGAAAATGGACAAAGAGGATTGAGAATCAAACAGCAAAGGTGCCTTCCGTGTTTTATCTGAGCCTCGGTATTGCGAGCATGGTCTTTTCGGCAGGACTAAGAATTTTCGCTGGGCGCCGGACATCGCCCAATTTCGTTGGACTGTGGGTCCCAACGTTCTTGTTGTTGGGAATTTACAACAAGCTCGTGAAGCTCGAAGGAAACGACCGAATGAATCGCGAGAGCGCCGCCTAATCAAACTCCCGCTTCGTTCCATTCCTTCATTTAAGTTCTAAGGCCCGTCGAAAATGAAGGGAAATAAAGCGACGGTATTTGTCCTCACAGCAGTTCTAGCGGTCACTTGGATTCTCGCGGCCGTCGGCCGCCTGTACCGCTCGGATGCGGCTGTTCGACGGTACGCCGGTCGACTACAAAGCGATGTTGGAAAAAAGGATTTCGAACCCTCGCGCGGAAGCGGAATAGTAATTATCGGTGGCGGCGCGCGGCGCCGGTGCGCATTTTTCCTTCGGCTTTTTCCTGTTTGGTGAGGCGACGTGAAGTCTTGTGCTGCTCATTTGATTCGCGTTGCTGACCTGCCTCAATATCAGGCGTCTCACTCCAATTCACGCGCGTTTCTTCCACGCTGACCCCGATGATATTCGCGTCTTTCGTACGGCCACTGCTCACGTCGGCGTCTTTCACGTCTGGACCGCTCGCAAGCGCTGCATCGTCGTAGACGCTCGTGAACGTTGGCTTTTCGTTTTCTCCGGGCTGCGCCGCCGCGTACTCAATTCCTTTCTCATCGCCCGATTTTTTTAGTCGTGTGTTTTTCTTTTTCGTCATGTTGATGTTCCTTTCTCATTACATTCTCTCCTAAACCTACGCAGCGTTTCCCGAGCGCGTTCACTTCGCCATCTTCTTGGCGGAGGACGTGCTACAATTCGTTTTCTATGAGCGACAAATCAACTCTTGGCAGCTGTTTGTGCGGCACCGTGCAATTCGAAATCACACCGCCATTTTTGGGATTTTGGTACTGCCACTGCGAGCGATGCCAACGCTCGACGGGCTCCGCGCATTCGGCCAACATTTTTATGCAGCGAGACCGTTTTCGGTGGATCGCCGGCGAAGACAACATAACGCTGTTCATCCACAAGCAGGCCGAAAATTATCCGCGCGCGTTTTGCAAAACCTGCGGGTCTCCGGTGCCGCGCTTCGCGCGCGACGGGGTGCGCTGGATGGTGCAAGCCGGACTTCTCGAATCCACTCCCCCAATCCGCCCTCAAGCAAATATTTTTTGGCCGCTGCATGGAGAATGGTACGTGGATCCCGAAGCACTTCCGAAGTTCGATCAGCGCCCGCCAAAACCATGAACCAACCCATCTTTCGCCCGTAAGGCGGCATAGAACAGGAGGCTGCGTAAATGACATCGGAAAAATTCCAGCGTTCAGCGTTGTTGCTGCTTGTGCTCGTGATCAGCAGTGCGTTTGTTTGGATGATCAGCGATTTCCTAATCACGCTCTTGTTTGCGGCGATTTTCTCGAGCTTGATGCGGCCTCTTTACCTGCGAATCCTGGGAGTGGTGCGCAAACGCGCCGGCATTGCTTCCGGATTGACGTTGCTGGCTTTTGTTTTGCTGGTCATTCTGCCGCTCTTTGGATTCGTTGGGATTGTGGCCAACCAAGCGGTAAAGGTGACGCAAGACGTCGTGCCGTGGGCTCAAGAAAACTTAACGAGGGACGAGCTGAACGAACACATTGTTCAATTGCCTGGTTACCAATACGTCAAACCGTACCGCGACGCGATTTTGACCAAGGTCTCAGGGGTCGTGGGCGGACTCGGAAATTTTATCTTCCGGCGCGCATCCGCTTTTACGGCCGGCACGCTCGTATTTTTTCTGAATTTTGCGATTATGCTGTACGCGATGTTTTTCTTTTTTATCAGCGGACCCTCTATTCTCAACAAAATTCTTTACTACCTGCCGCTCGAAAACCGAGACGAGAAAAAATTGGTGAACGGATTTCGCTCCATGGCGCGCGCGACCATCAAAGGACTTTTTGTAATCGGTGTGGTTCAAGGCGCGCTGGCGGGCCTCGCATTGTGGGTCGCCGGTGTGCCGAGCGCACTTTTCTGGGGCACCGTGATGGCCGTACTGTCGATGGTACCGAACATCGGGTCCGCTCTCGTTTGGCTGCCGGCATGCGTTTATCTCTATGTGAAAGGCCAAACGGTGGCCGCCGTGCTGGTGTTTCTGTGGTGCGCGCTCGTCGTTGGGAGCGCGGACAATGTTTTGCGCCCTATCCTCGTGGGCAAAGAAACCGAAATGCCAGAACTCATGGTCTTCATCAGCACCGTCGGTGGTTTGGCGATGATGGGCCTCTCCGGTTTTATTCTCGGCCCCCTGCTCGCGGTGCTCTTTCTCACAATCTGGGAAATCTATGGCACAACGTTTAAAGACATTCTGCCCTCGGCCGGAGACATCGAAAAATATTGATGCGCCCTCAAGCCTTCTTCCGGCAGACGAATTTTCAACTTCTCCGCTTTTTAATTTTCAAAAATGCGGAAATGATTTTAGTTTTGTTCGGCATTTTGGGTTGCGAATAATGGATTGGCGAATGCTCGCGCTTGGCTCCGCGTTTTTCGCGGGAACAACCGCGCTTCTCGGAAAAATCGGCGTACAAGGCATCCCATCGAATTTGGCCACATTGATTCGAACCACCGCCATTTTTCCGTTTCTCGTCGCGATCGTGATCGCCCGCGGCGAATGGTCGAGCGTGCGATCGCTTACGCTTCATACGGTGACATTTCTTACACTGTCCGGAATCGCCACCGGGTTGTCGTGGATGTGTTATTACCGCGCGCTGCAGCTGGGCCCGGCCTCGCTCATCAGTCCGATCGATAAGTTGAGCATGATCGTTGCGATCGGACTATCAATCACATTTCTTGGGGAACGATTGAACGCCATGCAATGGCTCGGTGTCGCGATGATGCTCACCGGAGCTTTTTTCGTGGCACGAAAATAGGTTCGTTCAACGTAGAGAAATTCCAATATGAAAAAAACAACGTCACTTATTGTTACCGCCATTGTGGCGCTGTTGCTTCCGCTAACCGCGTTTGCACAGACCAAGGAGAAAAAGATGACCGAAACAGCAATTTTAGCGGGTGGATGTTTTTGGGGGCTCGAAGAGTTGTTCCGCCAGCAACCGGGCGTGACGCACACCGAAGTCGGGTACACGGGGGGCGATGTTAAAAATGCCACTTATGAAAACCACGGCTCACACGCCGAAGCGATTAAGATTACGTTTGATCCGAAGAACACGTCGTACCAGGCGCTACTCGAATATTTTTTTCAGGTTCATGATCCCACCACAAGGAATCGCCAAGGGAACGATATCGGGACGTCCTATCGCTCGGCCATCTTCTATTTAAACGACGAGCAGAAAAAGACGGCTGAAAACCTGATCAAAGAAATCGATGCATCGAAAAAATGGCCAGGACCGGTCGTCACCCAAGTTGTTCCGGCGTCGGATTTTTGGAGTGCCGAAGAATACCACCAGGATTATCTCCAGAAACATCCGGGGGGTTACACGTGCCACTACGTTCGACCCAAGTGGAAGCTATAAACAAACACGGAGGCGCCGGCAACTACGCGGCTTCGAAGAATTTTTTGAACTGATCCCTGACTTTAAGCCAATCGCTATGGTCGATGGCGGGAACAGGCTCCGGCGGTTTCGTCGGCGGTTCCTTGAGCTCCTGCGTGAACTTAATAAGCGCCGACTGGATGTTTTTCACCGCGCATTGCGGGCGTTTGCAAACGGAACGCAATCCGCACGCATCGACACAAATTTCTTTGCCGTCTTTTTTTGTGCGCTCGTTGCAAGAGAGAATATCCGCTGACACTTTTTCGATGTGCTCAATCATCTCCGGGCTTGGGTTCAGAAACTCAATTCCATGCAAATAATCGTTCTCACGTCCCTGCTTGATAATCCGCCGAACGGTGACCACTGATTCCAACTTAAAGTCGTCCGGTAAGATCATCGTCATTTTTAAGAAAACATTCTTCGGGATTAGATCTGGAATCAGTATCGCCATTCCACCGGCCGAAAGGTCAATAAGATAACCGCTGACGGGCTCGCCAAAGAGGGGCGGACAAGGCTTCATGTCGACTTTGGCGCCAGCCAGAATGCGGTCGGAAAATCGTGGGTACTTTCGGCGCTCTTCGGGCAACGGTTCACTCATGCCCAAATCGTAGCGTTAGGCCGTGACAAATTGATGGCACTGTCGCGGCAAATCCGTTATGTGGAGTGTTCGGCACGGGCCGGCTCACGTGACCAAAATCACGCGTCAATGCACTGTAAATTCGCGGTGATTTCTTCAACGCTGGAACATGTTCATTGAAGAAGAACAACGCCCGGTAGAAAAAACTCCGACTCTCTCGGAGACGCCCGCCATCTGTGTGTTGTACGTGGAAAAAGACCCAATGGACGCGGTGATGGTTCGCAAGGAACTGGGCGAGGAACGGAACCAATATCGCGTTATTAGCGTACGCGACGGTGTTGATGCCCTTGATTATCTGCGTAACAAGAACATCGAGCAGCCACGCCAAAAACCGGATTTGATCCTGCTCGCCGAGGACGTTCCAGCGATCGATAGTACGCAGCTCGTGGCCATTGTAAACGCCGATGAAAATTTGCGCAATATTCCGCTGATTTACATCCAGCGCAGCCGTGACGCATCCAATCCCAAAAAATTTAGTTTGCTTGCAAAAAAGTCGTTCTCCGAAATGCCTTTGTCCAAACGCCTTTATCCGTTCCTGCACGCTCTTAATAAACTTATCAATAACAAACGCTAAACGCGGAGTTTAAATGAGGGCCAAGGCGCGGGCGCGGCTTGGCTCTTTTGTTTTTCGGAACCTTGTATGATGCTCGACGTAGAAATACCAAACGGGTTGGAGGCGCTATGAGAATTACCGATCGTCTTCTCGGCGATCACAAAACTTTCCGCAAGATGCTCGGCGACATCGATGCCATTTACAAATCGGCACCGGGCGCACGTGACAAAAACAAATTGATTCGGATCGCTGAGTTGTTCAAGGACCACCTTCTTTTGCACGCGTGGTTCGAGGATTATTTTTACTACCCCGTCATCGCGAAAGAGCTTTCCCGTTTCGAAAACAGCGGAGTGACATTCGCCTACGTGAAACATCTCGAGCACGAGCACAAAACAATCGATGGCTACATGGAGCAACTTGAACAACAAGTGAAGCAGTCCGATCCCACATGGCCGCAAACGTTTGCGTTGTTTCGATTGGGACTCGAAGCGCACATGAAGTCCGAAGAACAGATTCTTTTCCCCGAATCCGAGCGTGTGTTGGGCGAGGCACGCTTGAACGATCTTTCCGACGAAATGGAAAAACATCGGTCCGAAGCGCCGAAAATTCGGCCGCACGCGAAATAATCCATCAACAGCGTTCGGTCAGTTTTTCTGGCCAACTTTCAACCTCGCTCAACGTAAAAATAGGCAAGCAATAATAAGGAGGTTGACCTATGTTACGCTGGGCATTGATATTCCTCGTAATTTCGCTAATCGCTGCCGGATTTGGATTCACTGGCGTTTCGGTAGCGGCGGCGGGCATTGCGAAGGTTCTGTTCTTCATCTTTATCTCACTGTTCCTTATTGCGTTGATTGCTGGCATTGCCGTTGGGAAACGATTGACGCATTGAGGCGCACCTTGACCCCATCTCCTCGTTTGATATCGCGTTTTCAAAAATTAAGGAGATGGGGCCATGCCGGGGACAGCAAGACTTCATCGCGTATGACGCAACGCATGGAACCCCAAATTCCCGATTAATCTTCTCTCGCCGATTCGAATCTTCACAGATAGAATACGTTCCGCTTGTGAAGGTTAAAAACAAACACTATCGCACGATCTGGACCGAACGCACAACACCTTCGGTCGTTCGCATAATCGACCAACGCAGCCTCCCGTTTAAATTTGTCATCGAAAATATCCGCACCGTCGAACAAATGGCGACCGCAATAGCGGAGATGCATGTGCGAGGCGCCGGCCTCATCGGCGTGGCCGGCGCGTACGGAATGGTTCTCGCTGTGCGCGAAGCCGCGAAGACTCGTAGCTTCAACACGCAACTCGAAAAACGCGCAAGGCGGCTTTTGAGCACCCGGCCCACCGCCATCAATCTTGCATGGGCCATCGGCGAACAAATGACCGCCATTCGCGAGGCGATTGGGATCAACGCGAAACTGGGCGCGGCGCTGGCGACAGCGGAGCGGATCGCCAACGAAGACATGGCGATGTGCGACGCGATTGGTCGTCACGGCCTGCGGATTTTCGAACGTCTCGCCGCTCGAAAAAAGAAAAACGAGCCGCTCAATATACTGACGCATTGCAACGCGGGGTGGCTTGCGTTCGTGGACCATGGCACGGCCACGTCGCCGATCTATCGTGCACACAAGAAAGGATTGAATATTCATGTATGGGTGGATGAAACACGCCCGCGGAACCAAGGCAGCAAACTTACCGCCTGGGAGTTGAGCCAGGAACGCGTTCCGCACACAGTGATTGCTGACAACACCGGTGGACACCTGATGCAACACGGAATGGTGGATGTGGTCATCGTGGGCAGTGACCGCGTGACGGCGGACGGGCACGTCACCAACAAAATAGGAACATACTTGAAAGCAGTGGCCGCGCACGACAACAACATTCCCTTTTATGCCGCTTTCCCATCGTCCACGTTCGACTGGACCACCCGGACCATCAGCGACATTCCGATTGAGGAACGAAATCCGCGCGAGGTCCGGTTCATTGAAGGTCGTCACAAAAATAAAGTAGTGGAAGTAGCGCTCACGCCGGACGAAAGTCCAGCCGCCAACTATGGATTTGACACCACGCCGTCACGGCTCGTGACCGGTCTTATCACGGAGAGAGGCGTCTGCGCGGCCAACAGAAAAAGCATCTTGCGTCTTTATCCGGAACGAGGAGAAAAAACAAAACGATGAAAAACCGCTGGAGCGCCGCGACCGCCAAAAAAATAAAGAACGACTCGCTCGAGATGCGGATCTACACGTCCCGTCTACTGGGACAGGAAGAGGACCTCGTTTTGCATGGCGGCGGAAACACATCGGTGAAATTGCAAGAGCGAAACGTGTTCGGCGAGAACGAACACCTGATCTATGTTAAAGGAAGCGGCGGTGATTTGGCCTCCATCGGACCGGGCGGCTTCGCTGCGCTAAAGATGGAGCCCCTCATGAAAATGCTGACGCTTCCCGCGCTCACCGACAGCGATATGGTGAAAAATTTGAGGCTTAATCTCACGTCGCCATCCGCGCCCAATCCGTCAATCGAGGTTTTGCTGCACGCGCTCATTCCGTTCACGTTTGTTGATCACACGCATGCCGATGCTGTTGTGACGCTCACAGACACACCGCAAGGTCACGCGCACATCCACCGTCTCTATGGTGACAGCGTACTCGTCATTCCCTACGTAAAACCCGGTTTTATCTTAGCCAAGAACGTTTTTGAACAAACGCGGAACATTGAGTGGCACAAATTGCAAGGTATCGTTCTCATGAACCACGGCGTGTTCACCTTTGATCGCAGCGCACAACGCAGCTACGAAAAAATGATTCGACTCGTCACAATGGCGGAACGCGCAATCAACCGGCAAGCGCGTATTCGCAAACTTCCTGTCACAAAACAAAACGTGGATTTAATCGATCTCGCAAAAATTCGCCGTGCCGTTTCGAAAGCGTGGGGTCAACCCGTCCTGGCAAAATTGGACGAACGCAACGAAGCGGTCGGGTTTAGCAACCACCCCCATATTGACCGGCTCGCAACGCGTGGCACCATCACACCCGATCATGTGATTCGCACAAGGCGCGCAGCGCTTGTTCTCGGCGAACACACGGACCGCGAGGTTTCAAACTACGTGGCCGACTATCGGTCCTATTTCGCCAAACACAAACGTCGCGGCATGGTGCCACTCGACCCGGCACCGCGCTGGGCCGTTTGGAAAAAACGCGGTGCGGTTTATTTTGGCCGATCACTTAATGACACACGAATTGTTTTCGATATTGCGCGGCACACCATGAAAGCGGTGCTGCAAGCGGAAGCCCTGGGCGGCTGGAAACCATTAAACGAAAAGGATCTTTTCGATATTGAATATTGGGAGCTTGAGCAAGCGAAGCTCAAAACGCAGAAAACCGCCCCCGCGTTTCAAGGGAAAATTGCGCTCGTTACCGGCGCCGCGAGCGGCATTGGCAAAGCGTGCGTTGAAACCTTGCGGCATGGGGGCGCTGTTGTGGCCGCGCTTGATATTCACAAAAATATTTCCGACGTGTTCCAAGACGCCGGCGTGCTGGGCTTACGGTGCGACGTTACGGATGAATCGGCGATCAAGGCCGCTGTCGAAGCCACTGTGAAACAATTTGGCGGCCTCGACTTTATCGTGAGCAACGCAGGACAATTTCCGCCCAGTCGCAACGTTGCTGATCTCGACGCTGCGCTGTGGAAAAAAAGTTTGGATGTAAACCTCACAAGCCATCAAACGCTTCTTCGCTACGCGCTTCCTTACCTCGAGCATGGAATCGAACCGGCCGCGGTGGTGATCGGGTCAAAAAATGTCGCTGCACCCGGCCCGGGAGCCTCTGCGTATTCGGTCGCCAAGGCTGGACTCACACAACTCTGCCGTGTTGCGGCGCTGGAGCTGGGGCGCAAAGGAATTCGCATTAATGTGGTTCATCCGAACGCCGTCTATGACACCGGAATCTGGACGAAAGAGGTGCTGAACACGCGTGCGCGAAGTTACGGGCTTACCGTGGATGCGTACAAACGGAACAACGTGCTCGGTACGGAAGTGACCTCTCAGGACGTGGCTGCGCTCGTCAGTGCTCTACTCGGCCCGGTATTTCGACGAACCACCGGCGCGCAAATTCCCATCGACGGCGGCAACGACCGCGTTATTTAACTTTCGGAACTACGAATACTCACGGTTGAAACATCGCTCGATAAGAGTCGCGGTAGCAATAGGCCAAAAACAAATCCCCGATAAAAATTGGAATTGCGACCGGAAGTCCCTCCGGCGCGAGGAATAAGTGGACCCCCAAAATATTCACAATAATGGGGAAAATAACCGCGACCGCGAGCCGCACGAATTTTCCAGAGACAAAGGCCAAACCACAGAGCAGCTCAATCACTTTTACGGTCGGCATCATATAGACAGACGCCTCCAATCCATCGTTAAACACCTTCATTGCGCCGGTCATGGGCGGCGGCGTGATCAACTTAAATAGAAATGTGATCGACGCAAACAAAAACATGAGACCCATCAATGTCCGAACAACAATTGCTGCGATTTTCATTAAATCCCCCCTCCGAAAAATAATATCTGGCACCGAGGCTACTAAGATTTTTGCCACTCGTTCGTTCGCATTGATTATTGGATACGAATTTTTCCCCCTGACAGACGAGAAGGCCTGGCGAGTGCCATGAAGTGTCCTCATACTGATCGATATGCGGGCAGATTTCTCATCCCGAAAGAATGGCTTTTCGAAGAAATTCCTCGCCGCCAGTCTCGCCTGCGCGCTTCTTTGTAATCCCGGTTTTTCGCTCCCTCCGGATGGGTCTCTGTTTCTTGGAGAGCCCACGCTCGGCACCGTCGGAGCGGCTGGGGCGCCCACACAAAGCACGACCGTGCGAGGCGGACTTACGAATGCGGGTCTCAATGGCGATTACTTTTCAACGCCCGATTTAAGTGGCAATCCCACGTTTCAACGCAAAGATGTGCGCGTGGATTTCGAATGGGCCGCGGGCCAAAAACCGGGTGGATCTATTGGAGCCGGATTTCGCGATGTTCAAGCGGACAATTTTTCGGTGCGGTGGGCAGGACAGGTCATTCCGTGCTTTTCTGAATCTTACACTTTCAAAGTATGGAGCACGGGCGGCGTGCGACTTTACATTCGACCGATGGGCGGAGCATGGACCACGCTTATCGACAATTGGACCATCCATACGGGCACCATGGATGAAAGTCCTTTTAATGTCTCAGCCGGCACCCGTTACGAAGTGAAGCTCGAATATCGAAAGGCAACCGGTTATGGAGCGGTCTCTCTTCGTTGGCAAAGTCCGTCGCTTCCGGAACAAGTGATTGATCCGTTCGCGCAAGTGGGATTTAACGCGGCCGGAGATCTTACGTCCGCCTTCACGAATATCATTCAAGGTGCGAGAAACACATGGGAGCCGTACAACGGAGGAGCGCGTCCAACGCTGGATTCCGACGGATGGCCTCAGAGTGATTGTGAGTACATTTTTCAAGAAAGCCTGAACCAGGGACTTGGACTTGATCCGCTAATGCGCGGAACGATTCGTTTCTCATTCAAGGGAAAAGCGAACGTGTCATTGTCCGGAAATCTGAACGGAGCGTCGCTGGCGTATTCTTACAATTCGAGCAACAACACCACGACCGGCTCTTTCCAAACGGTGGATAAGAACGTCAATGCGAGTGCGATCCGATTCGTGAATTCTCATCGAGACGGTCAACCCACGGGACCGGGCGGCCTTACGGATCTGAAATTAATGCGACCCATCGCTCCCGATTCGACGGCGACTTACGGCGAAGATACGATCTTCACGTCGCATCAACGAAACGCGTTGAGTCATTTCACGACTCTGCGTTACCAGTTGGTGGCGAATCTCGAACACGAATGGGCCGATCGCACGCTGCCGACATTTTTCAATCAGAGCTCTGGAAAAATGAGCAACGGTAGACTTACCACCAGCGACGGAACACCGCTTTCGTGGAACTGGGACTCCAACAATCCACAAGCGATTGCGCAACCGAACGGGCCCAGCTGGGAATATAAAGTGATGGCCGCAAATGAAACCGGACGCGATATTATGTTGTCTATTCCGACCGACGCGTCCAATGATTACACTTCAAAATTGGCAAACCTTTTGCGTTACGGTTCGGACGGTGTAAATCCCTACACAAGCCCACAAACGAACCCGGTTTTCCCCCCATTGAATTCGAACTTGCGTGTGTATTTCGAAATTGCAAATGAATTGTGGAACTGGGGCAACCCTTTCTGGATCGATTGGCAAGGTATCAATTCGCTCGTGGCTGAACATGTTGATGCGAAGGACAGCACCTATCAGGCGATTAACTATGACAACCAACCATTAACGGTTCAAGTCTCCGTCGAGGGAGCAACCCCGGGAAGCACTCTGACGCTTTCGGGGAAATCAATCGACGGTGCAACCATCAACAAGACCGGAACCGCGAACGGCGCTGGAACATACGTTTTCAAAGACTTGCCTCGCGGTGATGCGAACAGTTATTCGATTAGCGGCGGAGGCATCGGGAAGAAAGATCGCGGTGCGTACGACAGCATAAACACGTGGCGTCTCCGTTTTGTGGCGCTCCGCACAAAAGACCATTCAGACACTTTCCGTGCGGTGTATGGCGACGACAAAATGATGTCAACGGTTCGACCGCTGGTTGAATGGCAATACACAAACACCGGCACAATTATCCCACCGTTCGATTTCATGGAGCATTATTTCAATAATGCGGATGGCACACAGCACGTATCGACACCATATCCCATCAACCATTTTTTTTGGGGAGGAGGCGGCGCGACGTATTACGGCGCCGCAAACGGAAACGGGCTCACAACTATCCTTCGGGATCCCACGTTCAATGCCACAACAGTCTCCGCCGGCTTCAATGCGTCGCCTTCAAATCCGGTTTGGAGTTTTAAAGTCCCTACCGACGGGACGAGCGCCGCCGGAATTTTTCGATTGAGCAACCCGATCAACCCGCCGGCAGGAATGCCGGCGCCTTACGACGATGACGCGGTCGTTGGCGGAAAAGATGCCCCGTGGAACGCCGGCATCACTTGGGGTCCGCAATACGCGTATCTAAAAGATCGCGGAGAGATTAAGGCCAGCTTTACCATTCCTGCAAATCAAACATCGAATGTGTATGCGGTGAGCTTCAAAGCGCTAAACCATGCGGGCCAGATGGAAAATGTTCGCGTTTATCTCGATGACAACACGGACATTACCTCGCGCAGTTACAGCCAAGGGGATGGATACACGCCCCCGGCCTACGATTCGAACGTTCCTTGGCGGTCGCGGATTGTCGCTTGGACGTGGTCCGATTATTACGCGACGAAAACATTCCAGGCAACTCCTGGGTCCACGCACACAATTACGATTCGAGGCCAAGGCAACCTTGGAAATCCGTCGCTCACCGGTCAAACCGTTTACATCGGCGAAGTGCGCATCACCAGTGCCGACGCGATTTTCGCAGGTGGAATTCCGGGCGGCGGCGAAGCCGCCGGCCAGCCGGCCGGCCTCAATTATCAGAACATGATTAATACGGAAGTGAGCTGGGCAAAGAGCTATGGACTTGAAACACTGACCTACGAAGGAGGTTGGTCTCTTGGGGGCGACGATGGCGGATCTCCATTGCAAACGGCCGTGAAATACAACGATGCACGAGCCGCCGACGCGCAATCGCGTTCGCTTGATATGTTCTCCCGCGCCGGCGGAGAAGTGACCGTGCTCGGAACCTACGCCCAGTGGCCAAGTTGGGCGGACTTCACGGCGAATCAGGGACTCCTCGACATTTCGCGCTATCCGATTACACAAGGCATCGACCAGAGCTTTGACTCTTTACCGCCGGCGCCCACGAACGGCCATTTGATTCCATCCGCGCTTTCGTTTGGCAACTCCACAACGTCGTCGGGCGCTGGATCCGGAGGAATTTCTCAACCCGGCGGATGGATTTCTTGGAACATCATTGTTCCGCGCACGGGTACTTACACGCTCACATTAAATACGCGCGGCGCCGGAGGATCGGCGGAACTCTCGGTGGACGGTAGCCACTTGCTCATCACAAAGTCTCCGCTTGCGGAAATCGATTCGCTGGCCGGCACCACAATGCTTACCGCCGGTCTTCACACTGTCCGCATCCGAGGACTTTCACCGAATGGTTTTCAAATCGTCTCGATGATCGCCTCGATGCCGGACGCTCCCGCGTCCCCTTATCTTAACGACATTACGCAGTCCGGATCTTCATTTAACCTCTCGTGGACAAACGTCAGTGGAGCAACGGGATATCATCTTCGAATGGTCGTGGACGACAAAATTGTGGTGACCGACTGTGGCCCGAATCTCTCGCGTAGTGTTAGCGGGCTGTCGTCCGGGAAAATTTACATGTTTACCGTCACGGCCTATAACGACAAAGCAGAAAGTCTTCCATCGAACACACGGTCCGTCAATTGTCTCGATCCCGGTGATGATGGGATTCTCGTTCAGTGGGATTTGTCGGGATACGTGACTTTAGGAATTGAAAACGTATCCCCCTCCGTCTATTCGCCGACGATCGCTCCCGGCTTATTGAGCCGCGGCTCGGGATTGCAACCCGGAACGGATGTTCTCGGCGTCGGACGGTACGCCTCAACGCCCGATAGAAACCTGTACGATGCAACGTTAGCTGGAGCCGTCGCAAACGCTCGGTATGTGGAATTTTCGGTGGGTCCGCAAAATAATGTTCCGGTATCGATCTCAAGTTTAACCATGCGCGCTTATGCTCAGGACGGAAAAGGATACGCGGTTGTCGCGCATAGTGTGGAGGGAGCTCCGTTTAACACGACCGCTCCAGATCTTGTTTTTGATTTTGCAGCGGCATCGCCGTCGCCAAACCTGACGGCGACAACAAGCCTCCTCTCAGCAAAAGAACTGCAAGCATCAAAATCTCCGATCACGTTTCGCGTGTACGTCTACGGCCAGGGGCCCTACACAACAACCGGCCCGGAAAATATTGTGTTGACCGGATCCGTGGGTCGGTCACCAAGCTTGATCACACTGACATCCAATCCGAACCCATCGCAATATAGGGCCGTTGTTACGCTGAACGCCGCTGTAACACAACCGGCCACGGGGCTTGTGACGTTCAAAGATGGAAGCCGTGTGTTGGGAACAAGTGCGATTTTGAACGGCGCCGCTACGATCACGGTGCAAGATCTTACGCCAGGCGCTCATTCTTTAAATGCAAGTTACGCGGGAGATACAAATTATCTTCCGAGCGTTTCCCCGTCTTATCCTCATGTTGTGACCACGCAGAACTTGGCGGGAGGGACGGACGGGCACGTGCGCGCGGTTCCAAATCCAAAAGGTCCAAACGATCCGTACGTTCTTTTTGAGAACATCGATATCGACAGCGCGGCCATCTACACCCGCACCGGAGTAAAAGTTGCAACTCTTAAAGAACCAAAGTGGGACGGGCGAAATGACAATGGCGAGCGTGTGGCAAACGGTATTTACTTCGGCGATTTGAAGTCCAAGTCTGGCGTTCGTGAGCGTCTAAAAATCGGCGTCGTTTGGTAACAAACGACAGACCATCCCGCACCGATCCAACCAACATCGATGAAATCTACCGCCGTGAATCTCCACGCGTGCTGGCCAAAGAGAACTCAAAAATAATTTTTTGTCTATCGAAATTAGGCCTCGCCAAACGACTATTGAAAGATGCGTTCGTAATAGAGTGGTAATAAAATGAAAGGAGAACAGATATGAAATTCATGATGTTGATGATTCCAAGTGTTTACCAAGGAAAAAAAGTGGACCCTAATTTCGCGCCAAAATTAGAGGATATCGAGCCAATGGGGCGCTTTAATGAAGAGATGGGCAAATCCGTCAAAATTGAATCGTTGAATGGCCTTAAGCCGCTCAGCGCTGGAGCGCGCGTGTCGTTCGATAAAAAAACCGGGAAACCGACGGTAACCGATGGTCCATTTATTGAAGCGAATGAAGTGCTCGGCGGCTATTGGATGGTCGAAGCAAAATCCAAAGAAGAGCTCGTGAAGTGGGCGCAAAAATGCCCGGCCGAACCCGGCGATATCATCGAAATCCGCCAAATCTTTGACCTCACCGATTTCGAGAAGAAATAAGAAACGTGCCATGAAATAACAATACTTCATGGATCGCTGCTTCGAATACGACGAAGTTAAATTCATCGATAAATCGAGCGGTCGATCTGCGGCGTTACTCCTATAATGGGAGTATTTATGTATTTTTATCGTTGACAACGTGACCTGTTACGGTTATACTGCGGCCACAAGGAAAGAAACCTATGTGGAATAAAGGCCTGACATTGGATGATGTAGAAATCGAAATGGATGAACCGGTGTTCCCGACCGGGGTCGTGTGTCGGCTGATTAAAATTCCGCTGTGGGTGGTTAAAGAACTGGACACCGAAGGAATCGTGCGCCCCATTCGGAAGCGTGGCGCCGATCGGCTTTATTCGAAACAAGATTTGAATCGACTCAACCATGTTTGGAACCTCATGCAAAAACGGAGGGTTACTATTGGGCATCTGCGCGTCGTGCTCGAAATTCAACAAGAAACGCGCGCGGGGCATCGGTCGTAGATTTTTTTTGCTGAAAAATTAGCGCTCGCGAAAGGCGAGCGCCAAAAAAGGAGGAAAAGAGTATGAACATCATACCGTGGAAATCGCAACGAAATACGTGGGCTCCCTTCCGAGAAATGGAGGCGCTTCAGAACGAAATGAACAAGCTCTTTAATTTCTCGTTGGGCCGATGGAACGGAGAACTTCCGGAGGGATCGGACGGTGTCGCGCTTGTGCCGGCAATGGATATCGCTGATACAAAAGACGGCCTCAAGATCACCACCGAAGTGCCGGGCATCGACCGCAAAGACCTGAACGTCTCGGTCGACGGCAACACGCTCGTGATCAAAGGCGAAAAGAAGCGTGAGGAAAAATCCGACGAAGATGGCGTGCTGCGCACCGAACGGTCGTACGGAAGTTTCTACCGTGCGGTCACGTTGCCGACCACCGTGGATTCGACGAAAGTCGACGCCTCGTACAAAAACGGCGTGTTGACGTTAACGCTTCCAAAAAAAGAAGAAGCGAAGCCAAAACAAATCGCGATTAACGTCAAAGAAAACTAAGTCTCGTTGCAAAACGAGGAGGCCGAGCCCCCGCAAGGGGCCGGCCTCCTTTTTTTTGTTTGCGCCGCCGCTGATATAATGGCGCAGGAGAAATTTTATGGCAATGCGGGAGGTTTCTTGAGACGAATATTTTGCTTCGCAGCGACGATCGCTGTTTGTGTTCAAAGCTTCGCGGCCAACACCACACTGAAGCTCGGTTCGACACCGTGGCCACCCTTCACCGGCAAGGCCGGAGAGCCGCGAATTGTCATCGACCTTGTTAACGAAGCCCTGCGGCGGATTCGGGTTTTTGAAACTGTCACGATCGTCACCGACGGAACGCTCACCCAACAAATCAAAGACGGAAATTTTGATGGAAGCCCCGCGTTGTGGCGTGATACGGACCGCGAAACCTACCTGGAATATTCAGCGCCTTTGTTGGAAAACCGCCTGGTGCTGGTCGGAAAGCGCGGCAGCGACGTTCGCGCGAAAAGCCTTACCGAACTCAAAGGAAAACGCGTGGGCATTGTGACCGGGTATTCGTACGGCGAAGAAATGAAAAAAGCGAAAGATACGCAGTTCGTTGCGGGCGCCGACCAACAGACGAATCTCGACAAAATGATGCGGGGTGAACTCGACTACATTCTCATTGACGACCTGCTGCTTCAGTATCTGCTCAAGAACCAAGGCGGCGAAACGAAAGCGAAGCTTGAAATCGGCCGGACGCCACTGGTTCGACGCCTGCTTTATTTTGCGCTGAGGAAGAACGTTCCGAACGCGACGAAAATTCTTACAGACTTCAATGCTGAGCTGAAACAAATGCTCAGCGATGGCACGTACAACCAAATGTTGCAAATGGATTGGATTCGCGCTGATGTTGATGGCGACGGCAAAATGGAGCTGATTCCACGCACGCGCCACATCGGCACCGCGCCTCCGTCGAACGAATACTCCATTTTTTACGACGGCGACGAACCGAACGCTCCGGGCCAACGCTACTGGGTTAACGGCCAGGTGTATTCCGACTGGGAGCGTGTGCCGGCACAATACCGAGTTGATGAGCTCGCTCGCCGCGAACCGAGCAAACCGCTGTTTCAACTGAAGTTCTAAACTGGGCGCCACGATCCCGCCCGTGATAAAAAATCCACCGGCCAAGCCTCTCCTGATATTTGATGGCGATTGCCATTTCTGCCGATACTGGGTCTTGCGTTGGCGCCGGCGGACCGGTGACGCAGTTACTTATAGCCCGTATCAAATAGAAGGCGAAAAATTTCCTGAGATCCCCCTCGACGCCTTCACAAAAGCTGTTCAGCTGATCCTCCCCGACGGGACGCACGTCGCGGGCGCCGAAGCGGCTTTCCGTGCGCTCGCAACAGCCAAACGGTTTGGCTGGCCACTGTGGATATACGAGCGCGTTCCTCTTATGAAACACGTTTGCGAATGGTTCTATAGGCGTGTGGCACGCAACCGTCCGTTTTTTTCAAAACTCACACGTCTCGCGTGGGGCGGCGAAATAAATCCACCGACCTATTTGATGGCGCGGTGGATTTTTTTGCGCGCGCTCGGGTTTATTTATCTCGCTGCGTTTGTGTCGCTCTGGGTGCAAGTGGATGGTCTGTTTGGCTCTCGGGGCATCACGCCTTTTGCCGCGCAACTTCAGCTGGTCTCCGAGCGTTTCGGGAAAGTTTATTTCGGCTTGCCAACATTATTTTGGTTTTCGGTTTCGGACACAGCTCTTCATGTGGCGTGCGGCGTTGGCGTAGCGGCGTCCATCCTTATTATTAGCGGCTTTTTCTCGACGATCGCGCTCGCGACCGCGTGGGCGATTTATCTATCTTTCGTCACGCTCGGCACACCCTTCTTAAGTTTTCAGTGGGACCTTCTGTTGCTCGAAACCGGATTTCTCGCCATTTTCCTCGCGCCGATGTCCGTTTCTATCCGTTCGCAACGTGCGCATGCCCCCCACGCATGGCCCGTGTTTTTGTTGCAACTCCTTTTATTCAAGCTTCTTTTCATGTCGGGCTTGCTCAAGATCGAGCGTGGTGACGCGGCGTGGCGCGACCTCACCGCACTCACCTATCACTACCAAACGCAACCGCTTCCAACGTGGATCGGATATTTTGCGCACCATCTTCCTGTCGTATTTCAAAAGTTCTCGACACTCCTTGTGTTGGCGTGCGAGCTCATTGTTCCGTTCTTTATTTTCCTTCCCCGGCGATTCCGCTACGTGGCGTTTTACGCCGAAGTTGGTCTTCAAATTCTTATCGCGCTAACCGGGAATTACGCGTTCTTTAATTTATTGACGATGGCGCTGTGTGTTCTGTTGCTGGACGACTCGTTTTGGTCGGATGACGCCAAATCATGGGTGGCGGATGCGAGCGATCCCCAACCTCCCGCTCGGAATTGGCCCTCCTTTGTGCTCGTCCCCATCGTCGTGTTCGTGCTGGTTCTCAACTCTCTGATTTGTCCCCTTCACTTTAACCCCGGAAAACATTACCCGGCAACCGTGGGACGATGGGCGATGGAAATGAACCGGTGCAATTTCGTTAATGGTTATGGTCTTTTCGCGGTGATGACAACGACGCGCAACGAAATTGTTCTCGAAGGATCCAACGATGCGCAAACCTGGTTACCGTACGAATTTAAATACAAACCCGGCTCCCTTGGACACCGTCCGGCGTTTGTGGCACCGCACCAACCAAGACTCGACTGGCAAATGTGGTTCGCGGCGCTCGGCACCTACCAAGAAAACCCGTGGCTCATGAATCTCGCCGTGCGCATTATGCAGGGATCCGAACCGGCGCTCAATCTGCTAGCCACGAACCCTTTCCCAAAAGAACCGCCCCATTACGTGCGCGCCGTCATATACGAATACCGCTTTTCAACCCTCGCCGAAAAGCGCGCCACCGGCAGTTGGTGGACGCGCTCCGCCCCGCAAATCTACTTCGAACCAATTTCCCTTGGGAATAATCCACCTTAACGTGGGCATCCTTAAAACACGTCGTATTTCATGGCCAAACAATCACGACGGCAGACCCGTTGCATTTTAGTTAGCGAGTAAGTTGATTAATAACTTTTTACGTAATAGTTTCATTGATCGTGGGTTTATGCACGATGCCAAAAGGTGTTTATGCGGGAATGGACGGGACTCAAGTGCTTCCAGACAATCCGGTTCCACGGCCGGCACCCGCCGTGGGCCCGCTTGCCGATGTGCTCCGACTAAAAGCGCTTGAATTGTATTACGAAGATCTGCTTGAAAGTTGTTTGAGAAATGGTATCGATTGCACCGAAGTTGATAATGAGCTCGAAGACATTCAGTATCAACTCTTCCTAATCGTACACGGTGAATAAATCGATAAATCCTATATGAAAAAGCCCGCGCTGGGTTTAACAGCGCGGGCTTTTTTAATTCAGCGGGGTCCGGCCGAAGGTACGCCGGTGCAACATTTATCGGCCGCGTCTCCTGAAGAGGTTCAGAATGCGAATGATCCTCAAAGTGAGATACCCGAGACGTTCGCTGTTAGGCGGAGACCACCTGGTATACGATACTGTCATGTTTCATACGCATCACCTCCTGTTGAGAAATAATACGTGAATTTATTGTCGAGGTTCCAGGGTTTTTTTGACGCCCAACTACAAATTCGGCATTATCCCCCGCATTGAAGAAGAAACCCAAACCAATTAAGACAGCTGCGAAGAGCAAGCAAGCCGGCAAGAAATCGTCGCCCGGGAATGCCTCTATCCAGGGCCCACGTTCATCCACAGCCAAAATGGATCCTGGCTTAAAGCACGCCAGGATGACGGAAAAGGAAACGGAACAAAAACCCAAAGCGACCCCGCAAGCAGGAAAAACCGAAGCCGACAAAATGGCCGCGAAGCAGCGCGACATTTCGGTTAGCGAATTTTTCTTAAAGAACCGGCATCTGCTCGGTTTCGACAACGCGAAGAAAGCATTGCTCACCACGGTTCGCGAAGCGGTCGACAACAGTTTGGACGCTTGCGAAGAAGCGAAGATTTCTCCCGAAATTCTCGTTGGGATCAAACAACTGGAAGGCGGCGACCGTTTCGTCGTGACAGTGGCCGACAACGGACCGGGTGTTGTGAAAGAACAAATCCCGCGAATCTTCGGAAAGTTGCTTTACGGATCGAAATTCCATTCGATGAAACAAAGCCGCGGTCAACAGGGCATCGGCATCTCGGCGGCCGGCATGTACGGTCAACTCACGACCGGTTCCCCCACGCGCATCACCTCGCGCATTTCGGCGAAGAAGCCCGCGCACTATTTTGAAATTCAAATCGACACTGCGAAGAATCAGCCCACTGTTATTAAAGATGACGTCGTGAAATGGGACCGACCCCACGGAACGAAGGTTTCGATTGAGCTCGAAGCTAAATTTCAGAAAGGCCGCCATTCCGTCGAAGACTACATTCGCCAAACCGCGCTCGCGAACCCGCACATTGAACTGATTTACAAGGGACCGGATGGAACCAAAGAACATTACAAACCAGCCAGCCGTGCGCTTCCGATTCAACCGAAAGAAATCAAACCACATCCGCACGGTGTTGAGCTTGGCATCCTCATGAAGATGCTGAAAAGCACGGCCGCACGCTCGGTAAAGACCATGCTCGCGCGCGACTTCGCGCGCGTGTCGACCAATGTGGCGAACAGCATTCTTAAGGCCGCGGGCATCGACCCGAACGCGAAACCGGGCGACATCGCTCATAACGAAGCGGACAAGTTGCATAAAGCAATCGGTGCCACGAAGCTCATGAACCCGCCAACGAATTGCTTGTCCCCCATCGGCGAAAATAATTTGTTGCAAGGCATCAAGAAAAACATCAATGCCGATTTTTACACGTCGCAAACGCGACCACCGTCGGTGTACCGCGGCAATCCCTTTCAGATTGAAGTGGCGCTCGCTTATGGCGGTGAGCTTCCGAAAGAAGAATTGGCCGAGGTGATGCGATTCGCCAATCGCGTACCGCTTCTCTATCAACAGTCGGCGTGTGCCATCGCAAAAAGTGTTCTTACTACCGCGTGGAAGAATTATGGAGTCGATCAATCGAAGGGTGCACTGCCGACAGGGCCGCTTTTGATCGCTGTTCACATGGCAAGCGTGTGGGTTCCGTTCACCTCCGAATCAAAAGAAGCAGTGGCGTCCTATCCGGAGATCACAAAGGAAATTCGCTTGGCACTCCAAGAGTGCGGACGCCGCTTGGATGCTTATCTTCGCCGCGGTTACCGCGAAGCCGAAGCGAAACGCAAAAAAGATTACATCAAGTCATACTTGCCGCACATCGGCATCGGTTTGCGCGAAATTTTGGGCTTCAAAGAAAAAGAAGAGAAGCGCGTACTCACGCTATTGACCGACATCCTTGAAAAGGACAAAACATCTCTGAACTAATTGACCATGAAAAATAACGCCGACAAACTGATCCGCGAAGCCGCCGATAAAATTTATAACGAAGTTCTTAAGAAACACGCGCCCTCCATGGATTTCCCGCTGCGCAGCCTCGAAAACGTGACGTACGACAAGAAAAAAGGCTATTTCGAAATCGGCGACCGCGTGAAAGAACGTACGCTCACGTACAACACGGTTAAAACGTTTGCGCAAACCATTCGCATGATGGCCCTATCACACGAGATCGTTAAGAAAGACGACATGGCGACAAAGAGAGAGGCGTACTACGTGTCCAAAAATTGGGGCGAGGCGCGCTTTCACGAACAGCCCGAGTCCGACACGATCATGGACGATATTGAAGCGCACTTCCGATTGAACCGCGAAAAAATGGGGTTTATTCCCGAAGAGAAAGGCGGCGACGTGGCCGGCAAGCTCATTGTGATCGATACCGATCCCGATTCCGGAAAAGAAATCCGCATCGACTGCACAAAATTTGGCACCGGTTCTTATTCGATTCCAACCGCGTGCGAAGACTTGAAGTTTGAAACGAGCGCGAAGTTTATTCTCGCGATTGAAACGGCTGGCATGTTTCAGCGGCTTGTGAAACACAACTACTACACGACAGCCAATTGCATTTTAATCTCGATGGGCGGCGTGCCCACGCGTGCGTGCCGCCGTTTCATCCGCCGCCTGGCCGACGATAAAAAATTGCCGGTCTATGCGTTCGTGGATGGCGATCCGTACGGCATCACAAACATTTATCGCACGCTTAAAGTAGGATCCGGCAACAATGCACACTTAAATCAATTTTTCTGTGTGCCACAAGCGACGTACTTGGGCGTCACGCCACAAGATATCATCGATTACAAATTAAAAGACGCTACGCACCCGCTCGAAGAAGTGGACATCAAACGCGCCAAAGACGCGCTCAAAAACGACCCCTTCATTAAATTCCACAAACCATGGAAAAACGCGATCGAGCAAATGCTCGCGATGGGCGTCCGCGTCGAACAACAGGCGTTCGCAAAGCACGGTTTGAATCACGTCATCGAAAAGTATCTGCCCACAAAATTAAAAAAACCCAGCAAATTTTTACCTTAAGTCTCCGCTACGGAACCTTCTCGAATCGAAAGAACGGTTTCACAACGCCATTCACAAACTGACCTTTCGATGACGCCGCGCGCAACGCGTCGTTGACAATTGGCGGCACCTCGTAATAGCGATACAGAACACCGCCCACGTATCGGATTTCAAGCACACGATGCTGCCTATCGTAACCCATACTGCGGATGGCGGATGAATGGACGGGAACTCGGTTCATAAATGCCTCTTCACTATTTACGAACGGAGCCGTGAAACGTCGAAAGATTTACTTAGCTGTTTTTTTGGACTGCTTATTGATAATTTTCAGAGATTCAATAACGGAAGCATTTTCAGAAGGTAAGCATCGCACACGGTTTTTTCCGTATTCTTCACGTAGAATAGTGAGAACTTCATCCAACCACGATGGACCCACCGCCAACACGCCACGAAAATCAAGCTCGAGACGTTCGCCCGCCTTCGGTTTGAAGTACGCCTTAATCGATAATCCCGCTTCGTGACCTGCCGGTCGCGACGTAAGAATTTCGCCAAACTTTTTCACTTCGATTTTCATTTGCGTCTCCATGCCACGAGAGTGATCGTTCCCTTCACTTCCATCAGATTTTTCGTTAGGTAATCCAAGCAAGCTTTTCCTTCGTCACCATAGTTCACGTGGCCCGTGCCTGACAAGCAGGCAAGCCCACCACCTTTCGTCGACAAAATATTTTCTCGGACGTATTTAAGTCCATTGCCGCGTTTCTCTGGCGCGCGACCAGAAATGATTGTTTCGAATGCCGCTTTTAGAGCGGCTTGATCGTTCTTTAAATTACGATGCACCCTAGCCAGAGATTGAAAAATACCTTGGCCACGATCCGCCACCCATAACCAGCAATACGAACCAGTGACCTGATATTCAAACCAGCAGCCAGGCACATCCTGCCACTGCCCGATATTGTGATCGAATGAATTGTTACCAATTTCCCCAACAGATGAAATAACGAGTGGCAATTCTGCGGGAGACAGACCGCTTTTAACCAGCCCAACCAACCGCGGCAACCTCGCGGCGAAAACTTCTCTCGATTCACACACCGTCGGCGGGTTCGTTGTCATAGGTCGCTTTTTTAACCAAGCAATAACATCATTCAAATCGGGCGTCCCAGCCAATACATAATGAGTAACGGGCATGGACCCTCGAACTTCAAGCATCTGTTGAGCTACGAGCTGTTTAAGATAGCGATGGATGATCTGCCGCGAGAGATTTAAAGACGCCGCCAACTCCACCGGTCGGACCTTGCCATTTCTTTCAACCGTCTTCAAAATTTGATCTCGCGTGCTGGTCTTCATGTTTACAGTTTACAGTGTATCGTAAACTGTAAACATTTGCCAACGAGGATTTCCAGCCTTTCCTTTTCTCGATGTCGCGAATACGCTCGAGGCTTTCTTCGGCGGCGCGTTTTTCGAAGGCAACGGTATCTCGATACGTGGTATCGCTGCCTTTCTTTAAAATTCCGTCGTGCTTCGCGGCGCCCACGCTGGCGACCGTTACGAAAATCACTGCGATAAGAAATCCCATAGATTTTTTACGTGTCGAACCCGCAATCGTTTGCTCCGTGATAGAATCACTGTCATGAGCTGGACCATTTACTACAACCCGAAATGCGGAACGTGCCGCAACACGCTCGAGATTCTTAAAAAGAAAAAAATTGAGCCGCGTATTGTTGAATATTTGAAAACGCCACCCACGCTGGCGGAACTCAAAAATATTTGGAAACTGTTGGGCGACCGCGCGCCTGAGATGGTCCGCACAAAAGAGCCGATCTACGCCGAGCTGCAACTTGCATCGAAGTTTTCCGACGATGTGCTGCGCGCGATGGCCAACCACCCGATCCTTTTGCAGCGCCCCATCGTCATTCATGACAATAGCGCCGTCGTGGCGCGCCCGCCCGAAAAAGTGGAAGAGCTTTTCTAAAAACCCCGTCATAGCGCATCGTTTTCGACGAAATGTTCTTCGCCGAATTTTCCGCGTTTCTTCTGTGGACCAACCCCGGTCATATTTCGTAACTACGTGTCATGCGTAGAACAATATTGGGCGCGTTACTTTTATCTTCTCCGACGGTGGTTCAGGCCGATCCCTCCGTGATCGTGCCCGACGGAGCACTGCCGGCTGGCACCCGCCTCAATATTCTTTTGGGACAAGAGTGGCTCCCCGAACCCGCGCAATCGCGCATCTACAATGTTCCGCCCGTGGGCACGCCGGTCACGAGTTGCCTCTCGGTAGTTAAGCTAAGCGCAGCCGAAAATGATCTCACGCCAACAGCTCCGATCACAATTCGGTTTTCCTGCGACAACACGATTGAACATCCGATCGCCTACGCATTCATCAACGGCACGTGGCAGCCGGTTTCAATGTCTTTAAAAGATGGCCAATTGGTCATTTCGGCCAACGAACTCACCACGTACGTTCTTCTTTCCAACCCCAGCAATTCTTAAACTGCCGGCCGGCGGCATTACGAAAAAGAATACGTTGCCATTCCAGAAATGATCGAAAAAACAAAAGACCCAAAAAGGGTTCAGTTCCTAGTAATACAAAGAATGAAATGAGTCGCGCGTTTACGAAGGAAGATGATGCTGGGGACGACATTCTCGAACGGCCGGTGCCGGCGGGGCCGAATTATGTTACGCAGCGCGGGCTCGATCTGTTAAAAGCCGACGTGCACAAACTCGCTGCGGACAAAGCGAAAATTCAAAAGGCTGGCGGCGATGCAAAACTTATCGACCGTGATTTGCGCTATCTTGAAGCACGAATTAACAGCGCCACGGTTGTGCCGCTCGGATCGGGCGACGAAATTCGATTTGGGGCAACAGTCACAATCGAAACCGAAACCGGCGAACAACAAACGTTTCAAATTGTCGGCGAAGACGAAGCGCGCACTGGAAAAAATTCCCTCGCATGGTCCGCACCAATCGTAATCGCAATGCTCGGCGCGAAGCCGGGCGACACGGTGACGTGGGACGGCCCGGAAGCGACCGTTCGAACAAAAATTCTTAAGGTTTCTTTCCTTTCCGATCCAGGACTTGTCTCAAACAAGTGAAATCACCAATTAATCTTTTAACAAACTGCGCGCGTTGTAAATATCGGTGTCGTTTTCTCTGTGGATCAAAGTTTTTTGCTGAAAACCGCTGAGTCGCGCGACAAGCATGTAAGGAAGGAGACGAATGCTCTTGTTGAATTCGATAACACGGTTGTTGTATTCCGTTTTTTCCTTCAAGAGGTCATTTTCGGTAGAGGTAATGTTCTTCATGAGCTCAAGCACCAACTGATCGGCTTTTAAATTCGGGTACGCTTCAATATTCACAAACAAGCTCTTTACCGTGGCATCGAATTTATCGAGCGCTTGGATCTTATCCGCAGAAACTTTCGCATCGACCGCGGCTTTCCGTGCGTCAACGATGTCTTTGATCGTGCTCCGTTCATGTTCCTGGTACCGTTTTGATGCAGCGTTTAAATTTTTAATCACGTTGAAACGTTTCTGATACGCGTTCTCCACATTGGTCAACGCTTGGTCGATGGCCATCTCGGCCTGCACAAAATAGTTGTAAGTCACCATTGCGGTTGACGCGAGACTCCCAATAAAAAACAAAAATGTAACGGCAACAACGGCCAATCCGTGAAACCGAATACGCGAATGCAGATGTGTTAGCGACCGCGCAATAAGAATGCTCGGCAAAAGACCAAACACGATCGGCACAACGAAACAATCCATTCCGTTCGGAAGCTTTTTCCCAGACAGATGGTCGGCCAACATAGAGCCGCCAAGAGAAGCCACCCCCATAAAAATTAAAACAACACCAATTGTCAGCAGGACCAAATACAGAACCGGTGATCCGGATCGGTCGGTTTGATGCGCGACGGCGTCTTTCATACTCCCTCCTAAAGAAACCTTCTAAGGGAGTTTAGAGTGGAATGCGTTTAAGATCAGCGGATTTTTAAATTAATTGTCGGAACAGGCAGGTGAAGCCAATCACTTCAAGTTCACCCGCGAGCGCCGCGCTAGCGCGGCGAGTCGGATGCAGCCGCCGGTTGGGCGTTCTCAATTTTGTCGGCCAGTAAAAATGTGAGTTTGATACCTGTGCGTTTGACATAAAACTGCAAAAGAAAAATTGCCTGAAGAACGAATATGAACGGAGAGAACATCGCGTTCAAAAAAGAACCAAACTTATTTACTTTAAGTGCTCGACAGAACTGCCACGTAGCCACAAACGTGAATAGGGCCACAAGGATGCCAATCGTGCTGATAACAGCTTGGCCCGTCTTCGAATCGTTGAAAACGAGGTTATTGATTTCTTGACATACGCGTAGGAGAAGGGAAGCAAAAAAAGCCCAAACATATCTCGCTTTCTTTTGGCGTGTATTTTCTATTTCTTTTTCAGTCACGTTTCCTCCAAAACGCCTAACTTATACAGTTCAGCGGCACCGCTTTGTGGCATCCGCTGCGATGATTTGTTAGCTGGCGTATTATGGCCCCCAATAATCGAACTTATAGACAACCCCATCGGGAACGATGATGTCAATGGTCGTGCCGCACTCGACCGTGTGCTTACCAGCGGCAATGGGACCCGATTCATCTGGTTTATAGGGCCAAATTTTTCCATCTACTTTTAACGGCCCACACTGACCGCCATTGTCGTCAACAATCGCTAAATATGTTTTTCCGTCCGAGGATTTTTTAAATGTGCCCCTCAAGTCTCTGTTTCCGCAGCCCACGAGCGCCACGACCATAGTGAAGATCATTGCAAATTGCTTTTTCATCAATTAACTCCTGTGCCGGCTACATTCGACAGACTCGCCACCCTTATTATTTTTGTGCGAGGTCACAGAGTAATGGTGGATGCGGACCTTGCCATGCTGTATGGCGTAGCAACGAAGAACCTAAATAAGGCTGTAAAGCGCAACGCTCGCAGATTCCCATCCGACTTTATGTTTGAGTTAACGAAGGACGAATACCGTTCTTTAAGGTTCCAATTTGGAACCTTAAAGCGTGGGCAACACGCGAAGTATTTACCTAAGGTTTTTACACAGGAAGGAGTGGCTATGTTATCCGGGGTATTGAACAGCCAGCGCGCCATAAAAGTAAACGTGGAAATCATGCGGGCATTTGTTCGCCTTCGAGAATTAATTGCGTCCCATAAGGAGCTCGCCAAGAAAATTGACCAACTAGAGAAGAAAGTTGAAAACCACGACTTGCAGATGCGAGAGATCTTTGAAGCAATCCGAAGTTTAATGGCTTTACCTCCTAAGCGGCCAAGACAGATAGGATTCAAATGTGCCTAACGTCTAAAGTTCAGCGGCGCCGCTGTGTGGCGGCCGCTGCAACGATTTGTTATGCCGCAACATTGCTGCGTATGTACATTTGTAATACGCTTTATGAATGAAACACGTCCGTTGGGATCTGGAGAAGAGCGAAAAGCTTAAATCGGAGCGCGGCGTTTCCTTCGAAGAGATTATTCGCGCTCGGCTCATTACAGCGCTCCAGCATCCCCAACGACCAAATCAGAAATTACTTCTATTCGAATACGGCGCCTATATTTGGGTTGTTCCTTACGTCGAAGCAGAAGGTGAATTATTTCTGAAAACAATATTTCCCAGCCGAAAATATACGCGGATGTGGAAGAAAGGTGAAATCTAATGAGAAGAATGAAATTAGGGAAGGACGAAAGAGCGCTTGAGAATGCCTTGGTTCGAGGTGAGTTTAAACCCGTCTCCAAAGTCGAGCTATCAGAAATCGCTAGTGCCATAGAACGACGAAAGAAGGATGCCGTGTTAAGCATTCGTATTAACCGCCATGACCTAAAAAGTATTCAAGATAAAGCCAAAAAATTACACGTTCCGTATCAATCACTTGTTTCAGAATTACTTCATCGCTTTGCGGCATAACGTAGAAGCTCAGCCGCGAACCCCGCGCTAGCGGGGTGAGTCGGCTGCAGCCGCTAGTTCAGCCTCCACGGTCAATAACCACAAACATCCCCTTCAGTAACTTCTAGAAATCTCTTGAGTTCTGAAATGCGGGATTTCGTCATTTCTGTTTTAAGCAGGCAAACACACATGGGGTGAACAGAACCGTAGTTCTCTGCGGGGTCGGAATAAACTGAGGATAGATGAGAATCGCGGTATTTGATCCACGAGTTTTCGGCCTTTTTTAAATTCCGGATGAAGACTTCTTGCGTTTTATTATTTTCAATAACCTGGTTATAAACTTGAGTCAGTTCCAGATCTACTTCTTTGAATTCGCGGCAAGAGTTCTGGGTCATTTCATATTGAGTGGTGATTTTTTTCTCGGCGGCCGATACAGAGAAAGGAAGGCAACATACAGACACGTAAAGAAAAATGGCGTTTCTTCTCAATTTTTACCCTCCAAATGTTTCGAGTGATAAGATGCCTAGGCATAATGACCGCCGAAGAGGCGGTCGTATAAAGGAAGGATAGAAGGAAAGCTCGAGAAAATCAGGCCAGAAAAAAAAGACTCGCTGACCTTCCCCCGTCTTCTGTCACAAAGCCTACTGGAGTCTTTCCGTATTTTTAACTTCGATTTTCTTCAAGAATTCGCTGGGTGAAAGATCGCCCAACGAGCTGTGAGGCCGTGCTTCGTTGTAATCTCGCCGCCATGTTTCAATGATACTTTTCGCCTGCTGCATTGTCGTGAACCAGTTGTCGTTTAAGCATTCGTCCCGAAACTTCCCGTTGAAGCTTTCCACGTAAGCATTCTGTGTGGGCTTGCCAGGCTGAATGAAGTGCAGCTTCACGCCTTTCTCATATGCCCATTGATCCAACGCTTTGCCGATGAATTCCGGCCCGTTGTCCATCGTGATCACTTCCGGTAAACCGCGCATCTCAGCCAACCGGTCCAGAACACGACAAACACGCTTACCACCGATCGATGTGTCCACTTCAATCGCCGGACATTCCCGCGAGCAATCATCCACAATCGTTAATGCTCGAAACTTTCGTCCCGACCACAACGCGTCGTGCACGAAGTCCATCGACCACCGCTGGTTCGGCCGCTCCGGTTTCGGCAGTTCAATCCGCGCTGCCGCGGGCCGCCGCTTCCGTTTCTTCAGACGAAGCGACAGCTTCTCCTCTCGATAAATCCGCTCCGTCCGTTTGTGATTGACCACCAGATTCTCGCGCTTGAGCATCACGTGTAATCGCGGACACCCAAAACGCCGCCGTTGTTCCGCCAGCTCTTTCATTCGGTTGCGAAGCGTCTCATCGTTCGTCGGCCTAGGTAAATATCGATACGATGACAACCACATGTCCACCAGCCGACAAGCTCGTCTTAAGCTCAGCCCAAAGCTCTCAGCGGCGAACTCCACCGCCTTTCTCTTCGCCTTGGGCTTTACCAGTTTTTTTCGTTAATCGCCTTTAACGCGCGGACGTCCAGCGTCAGGTCCGCCACGAGATGTTTCAGCTTTCGGTTTTCGTCTTCCAACGCTTTCAGCCGCCTCAAATCGCTCACTTCCAGGCCGCCGTACTTTGATTTCCAGGCGTAATAGGTTTGCTCGCTCATCCCGTGCTTCCGGCACAGTTCTGCCGGTTTAACTCCCGCCTGGCCTTCCTTCAGCACCGCAATGATCTGCTCTTCGGTGTATCGCTTCCTCGTCATGTTCATCTCCTTTCGTGCTTTCTAGCACCCGGAGACTCAAGCTGCAATCGCGACAGTTTTCAGGGGGAAGGTCAAATGTACACGCGGGGACCAACGGCGCATTACTCGTTGGATTCACGAAGATGTTCTTGATCGCATGCGCGAGAGAGTGAAAGCATGGCCGGACATCATGAAGCGCCGTCGAGAAATTGTCGAACATCCGTTCGGGACGCTCAAACGCTGGTGGGATCACGGTTACTTCTTAATGAGAGGACTGCCAAACGTGCGTGGAGAGATGGCGTTGTCTGTTTTCAGTTACAACTTGAGGCGAGCGATTAACATTCTGGGAGTTCAGAGACTGGTAGCGGCAGTAAGTTAGCGGTAAGTTCGAGAAAAATTCCGATCGCTCCCATTCGGGATGACTGCGGCTTCATTTCAATTGGACTTTTTCCCCGGTCTGACGATTTGTTAGCCGCCTGCCATGATTTTGTAGGATCTGAGCCCCTCAAATCTGCTTCCCTCCGCAAAAGCTAAGGATAGTGCCGTGCACTCGATAATTCCATTAGAAAACGTGCAGCAATGCATTCTTGTCATTCGTGGTGTTCCCGTTATGTTGGACCGTGATCTTGCCAAGTTGTACCAAGTGAAACCCATTGCGCTTAGGCAGCAAGTGAAACGAAATCAAGTACGCTTTCCCACCGACTTCATGTTTCAGCTAACCGATAAAGAAGTGGATTTTCTGGTATCACATTCTGTGATACCTTCCCGTCAAAGCCTTGGCGGTCATTTGCCCTACGCCTTTACCGAACAAGGAGTGGCCATGCTTGCTAGCGTTCTTCACAGTCCACGGGCAGTCGCCGTTAACATTTCAATTGTGCGGGCGTTTGTGCGACTCCGCGAAGTCATCTTTTCAAACGAACGCCTTGTTCAACGTATCGACGAGCTTGAGGCCAAGTTCGATAAACAGTTCAAGCTCGTATTCAAAGCAATCAGAAAACTCGTGGTTCCTTTTTCAAAAAGAAAAAAACCAATTGGTTTTGCCTCTGGTGCGCTGGAGCAACCCAAAGGCGGCTAACGTATAAGGCTCACCCGCGAGCCCGCTGGCGGGGCGAGTCGGGTGCAGCCGCTGGTTAGGCGTCTTCGCTTATTTGTTTTCTGATGGTGGAACATCATTGACCTGATCTATTACAAATTGACTGCCGCTCCATCTGTAGATTATATTTCGGGTCCAACCGGCTTTGGGTTTCTTTTCGTTCACCCCATACATCGGATACCAACATGTCAACTTTCCATTCTTAATTCCGAGGCGAGGGGTGGAGTGATGTTGGCCTTCAAATAGATTCCCCTTAAACCCAGAGTTGTCGACTTTTAGCTCGGCAGGAACATTCTTCTTGTCCAAGGTGAAAATTCTGACGATGTCCGCCCCGCCATTTCCCATTGCAATAGTGGTCGCCTCAACGACTGCTTCTTCCTCTCCGTCCCCGGTTAGATCCGCATATTCGACATTGAGTCCTTTGATTGGAGAGACTTTATCCGGATCTTCACCAAACTTTGCCGGTAACCCCTGCAACCCTTCGGAGTCGATGAGAAACTGCTCGAAATTAATTTTTCGAATCCCTGACTCAGGTTCCAGATTCTTCGGCTCAAGACTTTCGATAGGGTGGGCGATCGGCGCCTGGACATGCTTTCCTTGCGGCGGACGAAACTCGTAACAAAAGATCACCGATGCCGATAAAGAAAAAAAGCCTACGATCGCGACTCGAACGACTTTGACCATTTTTCGCTCCATCACCAGACGCCTAACATATCTTATACGTCAATTTTGGCATGAAGCTAGAATGGTGGTAGTGCGCTAAATATTCAATGACAAATTTGTGAAAAGTCTTGAGAATGCTGCTGATTCGATTTTCGAGGAAATGATATGCGACGGAAACGCGGTGAAATCGGAAGGGAATGCAGCAATGATATGCGACATGAATGCGTGGTCGCGCGTGGACAAAAACTATTTTGGCGGGAATTCGTTATGCTTCGGCAGTTTGGGATTCATGAAGTCCCACGGTTCCGCGTGGGAAACAAAAATGTCGTGCGGGGTTCGAAGATTATGGGTCATCAAGGCTCGACGCGGCGACGGCGACGAACCGTCCTGGTTGTTCGCCTTCCGCGCCGGTGATGCGGGAACCGCCGTCGGCGCAGAAACCGCGTTTGTGTTTTCCTCCGCCCACCTTGTCAGTGAAATGATATTTGAGCGTTCCCTTCGTTAACTTGAGCGCCTTCGCCATGAATAAGACAACGGGAACATAAGCGCCACCGAAACTTTTTAGCACGAATGACAGAAACGCTGCCCGCGCTCCGCTGATAGAATATTTTTATGGATGCTACGAAAACCGAATCGCAGACCATTTTTACTGTCGGACATTCCACATTGACGTGGGAAACGTTTGTGGCGATGCTCAAGTCCAACGGCATCCAGACATTGGTTGACGTACGCAGCTTCCCCGGTTCGCGGCGGTATCCGCACGTCGGTCGCGAAGCGATGGAGCGCGCGCTTCCCAACAGCGGGATCGATTACAAATGGATGCCCGCGCTCGGCGGGCGCCGCAAACCAAAACCCGATTCGAAACACTCCGAATGGCGAAACGCCGCGTTCCGTGGCTACGCCGATTACATGGATGGTCCAGAATTTTCAAATGCGCTCGAAGAGTTGAAAGAATTGGCGAGAGAAAAACCAACGGCGTACATGTGTTCCGAAGCGGTGTGGTGGCGCTGCCACCGCGGTTTGATTTCGGATCGCCTTAAATCAGAAGGATGGACCGTCATTCACATCACAACGAGTGGCAGGAAAGAGCATCCGTTCACACCGGTGGCGCGCGAGCTATTCGCTCGACCAAAGCTGCAAATTTAGACTTTCCGGCAAGGCGATCGGAGAGTATCGATCCGGCGATCGAACGGCTACGAACCGTCGGTCGGGGTGGCTCCGGGATTGGGGCCCGGCTCTTGCTGAGCGGTTCCGCGTCTTTTGCGAATTTCGGCGTCCGTTTTACCGATCTCATCGTAAGGAATGGATCGTTCTTTTACGTCGGCCAACGGCGTGTTTCGATCCGGCTCCAGATTGGGGTTCACTTCGTTGCCCGCCCCATCTTCCATGGCGGGCTTTTGGTCATCTCCCTCGTACGGCTGCGCACGCTGTTTTGAGAGCGGTTCTTCCGGAAAACGGGTTTGTTTGCGCGACCAATTTCCCTTCGTCTTATTTAAGTCCTCCATGAGATCCTCCTCTTTTAAAGGCTGAACACTCTATTCCTCCATTACGAATAATTCCGTGTTCCGTTTGACCTAAGAACCTCCGGCTATCGACGCCGTAAATAGAGTAAGAACGAAGGAGGAACAAATGAAAAATCGAACAAAAACCCATAAGAAAAAATCCGCGAAGCACATGACGAATCTCAAATCCGAATCGCTGCCGATTGGCATGCAAGAAACCTGGGAAATCCCGGCGGCCGAGACCAAATGGCCGTCCTCGTCCGCGGCTTTCACGGCGATGGAAACCGGCCAACCGGACACCGATCCGGTGGCCGACATCAAAAATCCGCAAGGCGTGCAAAGCGGGCGTGGTCCCACAAACCAAGAAGGCGAAGGAGACCGTCAAAACGACGAACTGGCCGAACTCGAACAGATTGAACCGAAATCGAGGCAAGAGTTCGACGTGTAATCAAAATTTGTTTGGCTTTGTATCATGACACGCACATGTCAGCGGTACTATCGGTTTCAAACCTTCGGAAAGAATACGGTTCGACGGTGGCGGTTGGAGGCGTCTCGTTTCATGTAAACGAACATGAAATTGTGGGCTTGCTGGGTCCAAACGGCGCCGGCAAAACAACCACGATCAACATGGTTCTTGGCGTGCTCGCCCCGACGAGCGGCGAAATTCAAATCGAGGGATTCAATATTCGCACGCATCACCGCCAAGCGCTCGAGTCCACGAATTTTGCGGCCGTGTACGCACCGCTCCCCGGAAATCTAACAGTGGCCGAGAACCTGCACGTGTTTGGTCTTCTTTACAACGTGCCGCGCCTCCGCGAACGTATTGAGGAACTAATGGAACAATTTTCTCTCGCGCGTTTTCGAAAGATCAAATGCGGTTTGTTGTCGTCCGGCGAACAAACGCGGGTCAGCCTCGCGAAAGCTTTTTTAAATCGGCCGCGATTGTTATTGCTTGATGAACCAACCGCTTCGCTCGACCCGGCGATCGCGGCTGAGCTGCGCGTTCAGATCAGCGACATCGCAAAAAAATGTTCGACGGGAATCCTTTGGACATCCCACAACATGTACGAAGTGGAAGACGTCTGCGACCGCGTGCTGATTCTATCCCACGGAAAAATTCTGCTCGAAGGGAATCCAAAAGAATTGCCGGCTCAACGCGGAGTAAAGACCATGGAGGAATTATTTATTGCGGTGGCACGGAGCGAAAAATGATTTCGTTAAATCGGGTTGGCGCGGTGATGTTGCGGCAGTTCTACTTAATGCGCGGCAGTATTTCGCGGGTGGTGCCTCTGTTCTCATGGGTTGCCGTCGATATTATTCTGTGGGGCTTTATGACCACGTATATGAACACGTTGACGCTCGGCGAACACAACTTCGTTCCGTCGTTGCTGGGTGCGGTTTTGTTGTGGGATTTTTTTATTCGTGTGATGCAGGGCGTGACCACAACTTTTTTTGAAGACGTTTGGTCGCGTAATTTCCTGAATTATTTCGCGACGCCGCTTACGATCAGCGAATACATTCTCGGGCTCATCGGTTCGAGTGTTGTCTCGAGCGCGGTCGGGTTGGTCGCGATGGTCGCGCTCGCCAGTGCTGCGTTTGGGTTGTCGTTTTTGCCGTATGGATTACTGATGATTCCGTTTCTGCTGAACCTGTTCGTGTTCGGTATCGCGCTGGGCATTTTTGCCACCGCCATCGTTTTGCGACTCGGGCCCGCATCCGAATGGTTTATTTGGCCAATTCCAGCGCCTCTGTCGCCGTTCGTCGGCGTCTTCTATCCACTGTCAGTTTTACCGGAATGGATGCAAATCATCGGGCGTTTGTTACCGCCTTCTTATATTTTTCAGGGCATGCGCTCGATCATCGCAGGATACCACGCGCACGCGAGCCAACTGTGGATGGCCGTTGGACTGGATCTGATTTATCTTTTGCTCGCGTATGCGACGTTTGTGCGCACCTACAAATACGCGGTGCGAACCGGTCTTATCGCGCGCTATAGCGCCGAATCCGTCGCGTAATTGTTTCAACGTGGTCTCCGGCATAAAGCCGCGCGTAAGGGAGCAACCTTCTAAAACGCGCTCGCGCGGCGACTAGGGCTCGAGCGTGCTTAGCTGCGCGAGCGTATTTTCAGCGTAGGCCTTGTATTCCGTCGACAGTGCTTTCGTCGCGAAGCGCTTGGCGTCCCACAATTTTCTTTTTTCAGCAAGATAGACCATCGCGAGGTTGTTGTTGGCACCGCCATGGTTTGGGTTCCGTCGCAAAACCCGGCGATAATATTTCTCGGCAGCATGGTAATTTCGATTTTCAAACGCGAGGTTTCCGAGCGCCATGAGCGCCGCATCAAAATGTTTGTTCCGTTGCAGCGCCCTGTCGTATTGATCACGTGCCGCGTCAGATTGTCCTTTTTTCTCGTAAATGTTTCCCAATTGGAAATGTTCGTCCGCCGACAAAAAGAGATGGAGCTGGAAGCCTTTTATACCGGCAGGCCGAACCTCAACGACACTGTCGGACGGTTGAGCCGTGAGCATCCAATGGTCCGTGTCACTCCATCCACGGTTAAAACGACGATACGAGGCGAATTTGTTTTGGGCGCCACCTGAATGGATCCAAAAACCCCGCCGTTCGTCGTCGAAACCAATGATCACCACAAAGTGACCAATCGGGTGCGATTTTGTTCCGAAATTCAGATAAGCGATCACCGGCCGTCCGTTTCGGAGCTCCTCGCGAACGGCATCAAACGAGCCGGAAATAACTCGCGCTTCAAGCTGTCGCCGCGCGAGCGCCGGCCGCATGTCCATCGGAAGGGTTCCGCCCAATTTTTTTATAAACACCTCGTTCCTCAAGTCGGCGATTACCACGGGCTTGTTCCAATACGCGAGCAGAGTCGCTAACGAGGCCGGACCGCACTGATTAGAGGTGTTTGGATAAAACGGAACGGCCGATAAATGGACGCGCTGCGCGGTGTGTTCGCCGGGCACCAGTCCGCGCTTGCGAAACGGCGCACAACCAACAAGCCACAGGCCGATCGCGATCGGCAACGGGATTCGGCGAAATGTCATGCCAGGGGTCCCGGAACTCAGACGCGTCTTAAAAGGTAAACGAACAGCAGCGCCAGGATGCCGATGACAAGAACGGTCACCGCAACACTGCCCGCGTCACCGGCCGGATACTCACGATCAATCCTTGTGACCACCTGGTGAAGCTCTTGATCCGACAAGTTACTGAGCCGCGCTTCAATTTCAGCCGAATTCAGTTTCATTTCCGCGAGATGCTGAGCCACTTCTTTCTGTTCCAGGAATGTCTGAATGGTCTGCGTGTCAGCAGCTCGCCGCGCCGTTGTTGTTGGCAGTTGTGCGGGAGCCAACATCGCTTCCGCGCGATTCGTGGCCAGTGCAAACACCAGCGAGGCCGTCATCACTGCCAGAAGCTCTCTAAGTTTCTTCCTTTTCCATATCATCGTTCGTACCTCCTTAGATTTTCCTCATTAAGTACGAACGGGCGGACAAACAGTGCGGTGCGATTTCCGCGTGTTACCTTAGGCTAAGCCGCTCGATTGATTCTGTTGCGTGCCGACCACTTCGAGTTGACGCTTAAGCACTTGGTTGGCTATCCCCTGCGTTTCGCTTCCGCGCTTGGACCACGGGCGCGTTGATTTTGGCAACAGCCGATTTACAATTCCAAACAAATTAACGGTGGTGTTTGGGAAAAGTGCGTGCATGACCGCCCCGATCTTCGCAGGAACCGTGAACGTAAGCTCGCGATCACCTCTCCGACACGCGTTTAAAATCTTTCGTGCGGCGCTTTGCACACGGATCGAGAAACCCGGCAACATGTCGGTTGTTCCGAACCAAAGGAACTCCGCATCGGCATTGCCTTTGAATTCCGCGTTCAGCGGACTTCCGGTTCGCATGAGACCGGGGAAAACGGTGGTCACGCAAATATCGCCAGAAACTTCCGCACTCAAACTTTCTGAAAAACCGATCAGCGCCGCTTTGCTTGCGTTATAAGGAACCAGGTGGGGAGGATTGACCACGCCGCCGATAGAAGCAATGTTCACAATGCGCCCTTCGTTCTGACGTTGCAAAATCGGCAAGGCCTTTAAGCAAGCGTGCACGGCGCCCCAAAAGTTGGTGTTCATGGCGCGGTCGAATTCCGCTATGTTCATCGTTTGCAGGGGACCAACTTGCATCAAGCCTGCGTTGTTGATCAACACGTCAATGCGACCGAATTGATCAACGACCGCATCGATCACGCGCTGAATATCGGCCGCGGAGGTAACATCGCCCTGGAATGTTGCGAGGTTCCCACTATAGAAACCAGCGGCTTCGCGAGCGTACGCAAGTTCCTGCGCGTCCCGCGCGCAAATGGCCACGAACGCGCCATCGTCCAGCAACTGCCGAGCCAATTCAAGTCCAAGGCCTCGCGATCCACCAAAAATAAGAACCACGCGGCGGAAAAAGTTGTCCCACTTTTTCTTTTTGTTTCTGAGAGCCAAATAAAGTCCGGCCAAGCCAGCCAACATTAGTACGCGGGAACGTTTCATAAAAACCTCCTTGAGTCTGTGTTAAAAAGTACGACTGAAGGAGGCTTCTGGTTCTATAGGAGAACTGGTTATTTTCTTGCCGCTGCCTCCGCCAGCGTCGGATAATCCGTGTACCCTTTCTCACCCCCGGTGTAGAAGGTGGATGAGTCGGGTGGCGTGATTGGCGCCCCGATGCGAAACCGTTCAACCAGATCAGGATTGGAAATATAAACGGCGCCAAATGCCACAAGATCGGCCAAACCGCTCGCGATCGCCGCATCGGCTTTTGCGCGATTGAATTGATCGTTCAAAATGATGGGGTTCGAAAAAAGCGGACGGAACGTTTGCATCGGAACTGCGGCTCGACCATGCCGAATTTCAACAGCGGTTCCGGTGCGCAAATGCAAATAGCCGAGTTTCAATTTGTTTAGTTCCCGAATCACATAGGAAAATGTTTTTTCTGGATCGGAATCTTTCATGTCGTGGAACGTGCCGTTCGGCGACAACCGAATTCCCACGCGTTCGGCGCCCCAAACGCTTAACACCGCATTCGTGACGTCGAGCAGAAAACGTGCTCGATTTTCAATGGGCCCGCCATAGCTATCGGTTCGTTTGTTGGTGCCATCCTGCAAAAATTGATCGATCAAATAACCGTTCGCGCCGTGAATCTCAACACCGTCAAATCCGGCGTCCAATGCATTTTTTGCGCCCAGTCGGAATTTCTCAACGATTCCGGGAATTTCCGCAATATCAAGGGCGCGCGGCGTCTCGTACGGCCTCATCCCTTCGGGGGTGTAGACATTTCCGCTCATGGGAATGGCCGACGGCGCGACAGGTAACGCATGGCCGGGCTGATAAAGAGAATGAGAAATGCGGCCCACATGCCACAACTGCAAGTAAATGCGGCCACCAACATCGTGAACGGCTTTTGTGATCTTTTTCCAGCCCTCGGTTTGTGCGGCCGAATGGATCCCGGGCGTGCTCACGTATCCTTGCCCTTCCGGAGCAACTTGCGTGGCTTCGGTAATGATGAGCCCAGCCGTGGCGCGCTGCTGATAATAGGTGGCCGCGATCGGATTGGGGACATTGCCTTCAATGGCGCGGCAGCGCGTCATGGGCGCCATGACAATGCGATTTCTTAATTCATACGGGCCAACTTTTACTGGCGAGAAAAGATCTTTCGAGGACATATCGTCTCCTTTTTGATGGGTTTGTTTTTCATGTTACATTTTGGGTTATTGAAAGTTCCCGCCGGATTTTTGCGCGCGCATTTGCTACTTTTTGCGCATGTCACGGCACTCCTCGAGCTTGGCAAAATTCGTTGTGTCGGTTCTCCTCTGTCTCAGTGTGCCCGTTCACCAAGTCCCCGGCCGGCGATTCTTCTTTCAGCACATTGAATACGGCCGGCAATTGCATCGCCTCGCGAAACACTCGGCCGCCCATCACCCTCACATCGTCCGTCCTCTAACGAAAATCCATCGCTGCAACGCCTGCGCACCGAGAAAAGATTACGCTCATGCGCTGCCCCGCAATGGCAATAATATTTTGTTGAAACCGCGATTAAGCTTCATTCGAACCGTTTTGTTTCGCCAGCATGTTCGCACGCCACAAGCGATCGCACGCCCGATAGGCGACCGCGCCCCGCCTTTCTTCGCCTAACCTCAGCGTTCCCTTCATCCTTTACGCAAAGACCGTTCGCTTCGCGGACGGCACATCAAATTTTTTTGAGGTATCCATGAAACACCTGGCAAACAAGTCTGTGGCGCGCGGCCGCACCAGCGTCAGCAAGCCGATCGCAAAACATTCTTTTGCTGATCGCCACTTTCAATCTTTGTTGATGAGCATTCTCTCTGTTGCGGGGGTGCTGTACGCGGTTCTTAACTCTGAATTTCGTACCGGCATCTATAACGACGACGCGTTGTACGTTCTTACATCCAAAGATTTTTGGAACACAATTGTTCGGCACCCGTTACTGGAAATCAAACCGGACTATCCGATGCCCGGATTACCGCTGCTGCTCGCGCCCTTCACAAAAATCATCGCGCCGCGCTGGTTTTATTTGGAATGGGTTTCCGTGGCCGCAACGCTTCTGTCGGTTTTTTTCCTCGCGAAATGGCTCCGTGCGTGGCTGAACAGCGAGAAAGCCTTGTTGATATCCGCACTTTATGCGCTGAATCCTCTCGTCGTTCGATTTTCCGGCATTGTGATGCCGGCAACTTACTTTGCGTTTGCGGCGATCACCAGTTCCCATCTTCTGCATGAACTTATCCGTAATCCTTCGCGCAAAACGGCGCTGCTGCTGGGATTTGTGGTCGGATGGGCCGGCACGCTTCACCCTGACGGCATACTCATTGCTATCGGCACCATCGCGGTGCTCGTATTATCGAAAACGAACCGCCGGTTGCTTGGTGCATTTTGTCTGCCAATGGCGGGTTGGGCCATTTTCCTCTATCTCTGGTTTCACCATCGCACGATTTCGCGAACGGAGTACGGGAGCGACATCCTAAATCTCTTGCATTTTTGGTCGCACAACATATCACCGGCCTTCACATTCACCTACCAGTGGTTCCAGGCGACAGTATTTACGTCGTGGAGTTCGCTTCAATACTTGAGCCCTGTTGCTCAAAAGGCTCTCGCGCCGATTCTATTGCTTGCGTTTGTGTTCACCATGGTTTTGGCTACCCATCGCCTGTGGAACCACCACCGAGCCCATCGCATCGTCGTCGGTAATTTTGCGACGTTCACTTTTTTGTTTTTTGCGGTCCATGTTTTTTGGCACATTCCAGACGCGCGTTACGCGGTTCCGATTTTACCGTTTCTCTGCATCGCCACCGTGTGCGCGTTCTTTCGATTTTCGTGGGGACGCGCCTTGCTTGGTGTTGTGCTGGTCGCATCCCTTTTCGAAAACGCCCATGTGGTCTACAAAGCACTGTATGTTCCGAACCCGCTAAACGCCCCACCGTGGTTTTCCCTTGAATGGGTTCGGCAGAACACCGATCCGCAGGCAAGAGTGGTCAGCAACGTCGCTCCGAGCGTCGATCTCTATTCGAATCGGGCCGCTGGACCTCTTCTCAACGTCACCAGCGTCGACATGATGAAATACGTGTTGCTGAGCCGAGGCTACGACTATATTTTGTTGCGGAAGGGAACGGCGACCGCCTCCACGATCGATGGAACGGAAAATCTGAATCTTGTGTGGAACCGGTACCGGCGGTGGGCGGAAAACTATCCGAACCGCTTCCCGACCGTCTTCATCGGGCCTTCCGGCACGGCGCGGGTGTACGCTATTTCACCCGACCCCAGATTTTTGGAAGCGTACGAACTATTTATTGAGGCAGGACGCCTGGCCAAAGAAAACAAATACGAGGCCGCTTTTTCAAAAACATCGCTTGCGTTAAAAAAAGATCCCACGTTGCCCTCCGCAATGAATTTGCTAGGCGCGCTTTATTTCATTGCCGACAAGTTGGAGGCGGCCGAAAATATTTTTAAGAAAACAATCGAACTGCAACCCGATTCGCCGAACGGCGCCGCTAATCTCGCCACGCTTTACTCGACACGAAACAATCCCGAAGAAGCCCAACGATGGTTGGCGTTGGCCCAAAAAACGAATTTGGCGAACGGCAACGAGCACGAACTGGCCGAGAAAATTGCGAACCTGCCGCAACGTTGGAAGCTCAACGATCGGCCTCTCTTTATCGACTTCTACTCCGTAAACGAGTAATCCGTTATTTGCTGTAATGGGCGAACTGCTTTCATCATAAGGAGATTCACATGACACTTAAAAACTGGGCACTCCTGGCTGGATTTTTTCTTTTACCGCTTTCCGCTTGCCAGAAGAAATCTTCCTCACCCGCCGCGCAATCAACCGCCGTCACCGATTTGAATGCTCTCGCCGCCGCCGTACCAACCACGGGACCCCGCGATAGCAACAACTACAAGTTCTTCTTTAAATTGCTGCGCTCGAACCAATCGCCGGCCGAAGGCTTCAGCGTGGACGCTTATGTCAAAGGGAAAAGCGAACCCAAGACCCTTCTCACCGATGCGAACGGCATTGTGAAATTTGAAGATCTTCCGTTCCCCGACGCAAAACACCCGCTCGTCGGTACGCTTCATTACAACACCGGCAAAGGCGACGACCCTCGGGAAATAACGTATCCCTTTATTGAGTCCGACGCGTATCGTCTTAAAGACACGCAGTACATTCCGAACTCAGCGACAGCAAAATGAGGCGCGCGCCCATCCTCTCGGCATCACGGCCCATACTTTAAGTAAACACACCACCTCTCGTTAGTTGAATTTCGCCGCAGCGGCGGCACCGGTTTCCTGTTATCCTTCTCGCAGGATTACGATGAACACACACGTCCGCCGGCTTTTTTTGGCCACACTTCTTTTAGGGGGGTGCCCCCTTTATTCGCAAGATATTCGACATTTTGGAATCGGCATTAATTATGGGGGTGCCCAAATAGACTGGCGTGTCACTCCAAAATGGATGTTCGAAACGCGAGCCCAATTCGGGTCCGACCATTCCAATGAGAATGTGGAAACAACCTCATCGATTGTCGGATTGCGTACCTATCGGCTTTTTCCGACAGCGAATCGGTTCCTACCGTTTTGCGGACTGGAGGCGGCGGCAATCGGCACAAAACAGAAAAACACCAACTATTCGGCCGATGGAATTTCTGCTGGAGCTTTCTTTGGGCTTGGCACGAAGCTATCAACGCATTTTGTTCTCAACGTCGATGCCGGGCCATATTTCATTCAGCTTAAGGAAAAACGCACCCACGCCGACAAAACAGAAGTGGATCTTGTTGGCGATGCGGCGCTTATCTTTTTCTTTTGATATGAAAAAAATCATTTTCGCAGGACTACTGGTGCTTGTTTGGAGGCCGTCCGGCTTCGCCGGCGGTCTCAAAATGGGGCTCGGAAATGCGGCGGCGCACACGGGCAGCGCCGTTATCGCGAAAGCAACAGAGATCGATCGTCTAAACAGCACCGGCGATAGCGTTGCGAATTTGTTGCCGCCTTGCACCGACACGCCGTATTCCGTTTCTCCAATCGCGCTCGCGGATATTCAAGCCATCGATCCTTTGGGGCACGTGAACCCGCCGGGCCACACGTTTCCATCGGATCACATCTATTTCTACATCGCACCGATCGTTTCCTCCGCGCCGACGGGTCCGCGCGTGGTCACGAACCTGCTCGCTCCCGGCGATATGCACATCACGGCCATCTCTTCTTCCTATGTCAATGGCAATCCGGCGACCATCGATTATGGAATGGAATTTTTCGCATGCCGTGAATTGAAGTCGTATTTTGGACACGTGAAGTCTTTGAGTGCGCCGATTCTGACAGCGCTCAATTCGTCCGATCAACATTGCATGGATTATTCAACGGGCGGAAATCTGTTTCATCGGTGCGACGCCACCACGAATATCATCGTGTCCGCGGGCGACGTGATCGGAACCGCCGGAGGAACCGCGGCCGCGCTCGATTTCGGTTCGTATGATTATCGGCGCACGCCGCTCACGTTTTCGGCTCCGTCGCGCCATTACTCGAATCAAGCGTTCACCGTTTGCCCAATCGACTACTTCGCAGCCACGATAAAAAACGTGCTCGAACCTCATCTGGGGCAGTTTGACGGTGGCCACCAACGAACCGCCATACCGCTCTGCGGCGAAATTCTTTACGACGTTACCGGCACGGCGTTTGGAGATTGGTACAAGATCGGCGCACCCGATAGCCCCGAAGATCCCCACTTGTCTCTTATCAAAGACAATGTTTATAACCCGCGCCAAGTTATCTCAATCGGTACGTCCGTGACCGGAGCCAGCTCACGATTTTTTCCGTTCGATCCGCTTACCAGCGGCACGCACAACCGAGATTTCGGACAAGTGTCGGCCGATGGCCAGGTCTATTGTTACGACACCTTCTATGATCCCGTTGGACAACCGGCGTTCGTTGGATATTCGATGCTGATCACAATGCCCACATCGACCACAATCCGCATTGAAAAATACAACGTCATCGCTTGCGGTTCGGGCCCCTGGACGATGGGCAGCTCCTATACCGAATTCCAACGCTAATTTCTGCCAATCCGCCGAATTCGATACAATGCCAACCATGAAAATTGCTATTGGCTCGGATCACGCCGGGTATCGCTACAAAGAAATCATTAAAAAACATCTGGACGCTCAGGGACACGACGTAAAAGATTACGGTACGCATTCCACCGAGTCGACCGATTATCCTTTGTTCATCCGTCCCGTCGCCGAAGCCGTGAGCCGCGGCGAGTTTGAACGCGGTATTGTTCTTGGTGGATCGGGGAACGGAGAAGCGATCGTCGCCAACCGTGTTCCCGGGGTGCGCTGCACTCTCTGCTGGAACGTGAAATCGGCCGAATACGCACGCGCGCACAACAACGCGAACGTGCTATCGCTGGGCGAACGGATGATTCCCGAAGATCAACTGCTAACCATTGTTGACACCTGGATGACCACCGCGTACGAAGGTGGACGTCACCAGAAACGCATCGACATGATTGACGCCGACTCCGATAAAACGGTGGCGGCGCTGCGAAAGAAAAACGACGTTCTCTCCAACCAAATTGCCGAATTAACGCAAGAAATGGAAAACATCCGTGCGGACTTCGGCAATCCTCGCTAGTTAGGGTTTCGAGGTAAGACCGCGTTACGCCGTTTTCAAAACCGCTTGGCGATTTTGCCGATGCTCGCCGGCACCTTGCTAGAATCCGCTCCTTATGAAAATTGCTACCTACAACTGCAACTCTATCCGGAAACGTATGCCGATCGTGATCGACTGGATAAAAGCGAATAATCCGGACGTGATGTGCCTGCAGGAAACGAAAGTTGTCGACGAAGAATTTCCGCTTCAGCCGCTACAAGACCTCGGCTACCATGTCGCGTTTCGTGGCATGAAAGCGTACAACGGTGTCGCGACGCTCACGAAACAAAAGCCGGATCAGATCGTTTATGGTTTTCAGGACGGGCCGGATTCCGAAGATTTTCGATTGCTGCAAACCTTTGTGGGCGGCGTGCAGGTCATCAACAGCTATGTTCCACAGGGTTACAAGATCGATTCGCCCAAGTACCAATACAAATTGAAGTGGTTTGAGCGACTGCGCACGTATTTCGATGCGCATTTGAAAAACAAACGGCCAACCGTGTGGCTTGGTGATTTGAATATTGCTCCTGAGCCGATTGACTTGGCGAACCCGGGCCCGAACAAAAACCACCCGTGCTTTCATGAAGCCGCGCGTCAGGCGTACCAAGAGACGGTTCACGGCCGCTTCGTCGATGTGTTTCGATTCAAATATCCGGACGTCGTGTCGTACACCTTTTGGGATTTTTTTTCGCAATCGTTCGCGCGCAACAAAGGATGGCGCATCGATCATATTCTTGCGACGCCCGACTTAGCGAAAGCGTGTACGGCAATCGAAGTGGATTTGGCGCCGCGCAAGGCGGACACGCCGTCCGACCACACGGTTGTGTGGGCTGAGTTTTCTATTCCGGCCTAGGGCCGCGCTCAGATCTTAATGAACAGGCGTTTTTGATACAGAAGGCGCAATACAAAAAACCACAGAAACAAGTGAAACAGCGCAAACAATAAAGACGCCATCATAGGCGTTGTCCATATCTCAAACGCGTAATGAGTGAAAAACAAACGCGCGTTTCCAGACGAGCCGTCCGGCATCGCGATTGGGATGCGATTTAGCGTTTTCAGAAGAAAGAGCGGCGTCACATACGCAAATAGCGCGTTCACGCCAAACACCTCGAAAAACATCGTTCCGCGGCGCAAACCTTCAATCTCAATGAAACCGTACAAACATGCGAACACAATCAACGCCGCGCCGGCCGTGAACAACACGTAGGAACTCGTCCACAACGCTTTATTGATCGGGAAAAACAAATCCGTAAGCAAGCCGGCGCCCACTAGAATCAATCCGCACGAAAACATTCCAAACGTTTTTTTGCCCATCGTGTCCGGTCGAATCAACGAACATCCGGTTAGAACACCAATCAACGTTGTGGCGATGGCCGGCAGAGTGCTGAAAAGTCCTTCGGGATCGTACTCCGGCGTGTACATATGTCCGGCAAAAACCAAGCGGTCGATGTACGCCGCGAGATTTCCTTCTTTGGTTAAAACGCCAACACCAAAACCCGGCACCGGGATGTTCGTCATCGTCCACCAATATCCCATTAACAACGCGGCCGTGAGCGCAATCAACGTTCGCGGGCGAAAATACAAATACGCGAGCGAAGCAAAAAAGTAACAAATAGAAATACGCTGCAACACGCCGGGAATGCGAATGGACCCCAGATGGTTATATGGAAAACCATTCAGCAACAAACCGAACAAGAAAATAATGCCCGTGCGTTTTGCGATTTGGACAACGAGATCGGTTTGAACGAAACCGTCCTGGCGACGCTTCGAAAACGATAGCACGAGCGAAACACCAACAATGAATAGGAAGAACGGAAAAACGAGATCGGTTGGCGTCCAGCCGTTCCATTCGGCGTGCTCGAGCGGCGCGAACGCGGTGCCATTGCCGGGGCTGTTCACAATTAGCATGCCCACAATAGTGAGACCACGGAAAACGTCCAAAGACAAAAGGCGATTTGACGATCTGCTTGGCGGAAGCACGGCTTGGGCGGGTTCCTCCTAATTATTCAGATCGGCCGATCATAATAAATAAACTTTTAACGCTTGAAGCAGCGGTGCTTTTGTTAAATACTCTTTCCATGTTGCTCCGGCTTCCCTCGATGAAATTCATTTTGGACCGTGCCAAAGAAACATTTCTGCGGTTCCCCGAAACGTTACTTATCGCCACCGGTTGCGCGGCAATTGCGATCACGATAAACCACTGGCCAGCCCCGCACGACGTGCTCATGGTGTATTTGCAAACGCTGAGCCTGGGAATCCCTCTTTCTTTCTCAATCGCGATGCTGGCGGAGTCGCACGATGACAAAAAGAGAATAATCCGCATGCTCGGACTTATTCTTTGCACGGCATTCCTGTTAGCGTTTGAACGGTCTTACAACTCTTCCTATACAACGCTCTATTGGATCCGCTTCTGCCAATTTAACGCGGGCTTTCATTTGTTTGTGGCATTCGCTCCGTTTATTGGACGCGGCACCACTCAAGGCTTTTGGCAATTCAACCGCTTGCTCTTTGTGCGGTTTATTATGTCCGCGATTTACACCGGTACGCTTTGCGCCGGCTTGGCGATTGCGCTTTGGGCCATCGACTCGCTATTGAATGTAAAAATAAATGCGAAGGTCTATTCCGATTTGTTTCTGTTCCTTTCGTTCGTTTTTAACACGTGGTTTTTTCTTTCTGGCGTTCCCGACGACATCGACACACTGGATACGGACACGCGCTATCCGAACGAGATTCGTGTTTTCACGCAATACGTGTTGCTGCCGCTCGTCACTCTTTATTTCGTCATTCTGTACCTTTACATGGGAAAAATTATTGGCTTGCGCGATTGGCCGAAAGGGACCATTGGCTACCTCGTCTCCAGTGCTGCAATTCTCGGCATTTTTTCTCTGTTGTTGATACATCCGTTGCAGGATTCCGCTGATCATCGTTGGGTGCAGCGATTTTCAAAATATTTTTACATCGCGCTCTTCCCCCTTATTGTTCTTTTGGTGTGGGCGGTTTGGAAAAGGACCGATGCGTACGGGCTGACCGAGCGCCGCTATTTTCTCTTCGTTATCGCCGGCTGGCTGATGTTCGTTGCGAGTTGGTTTACGTGGACACGGAACCGGAACATTCGGATTATCCCAGCAACGCTTTGCGTGCTATGTTTTTTAACAGCGGTTGGACCGTGGAGCGCCTTCAATATATCGCGGCATTGGCAGAAAAGCCGTTTGGAATCGTTGCTGCGAGACGTCGGTGCTTTTAACGGCAAAACCGTGTCCAAAGCGAAAGGCGCGAGTTTCGAACAAGAAAAGAATATTAGCGGCGCGTTGGATTATCTCCAGCGCATGCATGGCTATAAAACAATCCAACCTTTGTTTTCGGAATCCATTACCGAAAAGTCGAGTGCCGACATTATGGAGATGTTGGGACTGAGATACGTGAATCCGTGGAAAAGAGAAACGGAAAATGCGCCATTTTATTGGAATGCGGAATTCAGGAAAATTGAAGAAGTGAAGGGATACGATTGGTCCGTGCATTTTCAAATGATTAAAGACAACAACCGTGGTGATTTGTTTTTTGCCAGCGGTTCCGCGGTCAGCGGGCTCCCAAACTTCAAAATCACCGTTGCGAAGGATTTTTCACAAATGACCGTCCAAAAAGAGAACGACCCGGCCATCACATTCCCGACCTTGCCGGTAATTGAGAACATTCGTAAAAGCTATGAGGATGATCGCTGGAATGTTCCTCGTGCGTTGATGACGTTGTCGCATGAGGGGCAACAGAAACGCATCAAAGTGATATTTCAGGCTATAAACGGTGCACGCAACTCCCGCGGATCATCCGACACATTAAGTCTTGCTAGTGTCGAAGGCACATTGCTGTACGGCTCAAACGAAAAATAGGGGAGAAAGACAATGTTTGAAATTTTTTCGGGATCAATTATTTTGGTTGTGGTGCTCTTTGTTTTGGGTGTGCGGATTGTTCGGCCCACCCACCGTGGACTCATTGAGCGACTTGGAAAATATCACGCGTTTGCGGAGCCCGGCTTTCATTGGATTGTTCCGTTCATGGATAGTCTGTATCAAGTGAATGTAACCGAACAAATGATCGGCGCACAACCGCAAGAAATCATCACGAACGACAACTTAAACGCGGTCGTCGACGCGCAAATATACTTCCGTATCAAAAGTGATGAACAGAGCGTGAAATATTCGCAGTACAACGTGAACAACGTAACGCTTCAGATTGTGAACCTCGCGCGCACCACGCTGCGCAACATCATCGGCACGCTCACGCTCAAATCCGCGAACAGCGAACGCGGAAAAATTAACGAAGAGCTTTTGAAAGTGTTGCTGCACGAAACGCAGAGCTGGGGTATTGATATTGTTCGCGCCGAACTCAAAGAAATTGATCCCCCCAAAGACGTGCAGGAAACCATGAACAAGATTGTAAAAGCCGAGAACGAAAAACTCGCCGCTGTTGACTTTGCCACCGCGGCGGAAACCGCGGCCGACGGAAAGAAGCGGGCAGCAATCAAAGAAGCGGAAGGGGTTCGGCAGGCACGCATTCTGCAAGCGGAAGGCGAAGCCGAAGCGATCCGATTGGTGAACGAAGCGGCCAACAAATATTTTGTCGGCAACGCCCAGATGCTGAAGAAATTGGAGACCGTTCAAGCGTCGCTCGAAGACAACGCAAAGATCGTGGTGCCAACCAACGCGGAACTCGTGAACGTGATCGGCGAACTCGCCGGCGTGATGCCCCTAAAGCGGGACTCAAACTAAGTTCGCAGCCCTGCGAAGGCGGGAGCCCGGACACATGAAGCCGCGTCCCGATTTCCCCAGAAATGTCTGGATTCCCGCCTTCGCGGGAACGACGATTTTGCTTACCCTTGGACCGAGCTGCGTCCAAATTAAAACGCCGCACATTCGCAGCGATCCCAATCAAGAGCACCAAGAGCGTCTCGAACAGAAAACCGAACAGAGCAACGTGGAGCCGTTCATCAGCGACCATCCCGAGCTCGATGAAGAAACGAAAAAGGAACTGCGAGAGGGAACCATCACACCCCACGAGGCAGGGCGTCGACTCAAAAAATAATTAGTCCCGCTCCGGAATCGTTAACGCGGCCGCATTCTTGAGGCCGGTCGTAATCTGTGGAAGGATTCCCATGCGACGGTAAATGGGCCGCACCGCTTCCCGGATTTGCGGTAAATGCGAAGCAAACCAAGCGGCGCCCACAAGGCAACACACACCGCCGATAAACAACGTGTGCGGAGCTCCGAGCCGCGCCGCAAGGCTACCCGCAAACAAACTTCCAAACGGTGATGTGCCGAGCAGCGCCATCAGAAACAGGCTCATAACGCGGCCGCGTTTGTCGTCATCCACAATCGTTTGAAGAATCGTGTTGCTGGACGCCATTTGCACCATGAAACCAAAGCCCGTGACAAAGAGCAGCGCAAGCGAGATCCACAATGTGCGCGACAACGAAAAGAGAATCAGGCCAAAACCGAAAATCGCGGTTGCGATCGGAATTGCGCGGCCGAGCCCCAACACCGATTTGCGCGAGGCAAGCCAAATTGCCGCAACGAGCGCGCCGCACCCGGAGGCGGTCATAAGAAAACCAAGCGTGTGGGCACCGCCTCCCAGAATCTTCGCCGCGAAGACCGGCATAAGAATTCCATAGGGCACGCCGACAAAACTGACGAGCGCAAGCAAAAGAATGATGGAACGGATCGGCGTAAAACCATACGCGTAAGAAAAACCTTGCCGGAATTGCTTGTACGCGCTTGCATCATTGGCCGGCCGTGCTTTGTGAGGTGGCACGCGCATCGCAAACAAAACACCGATGACCGCCAAGAAACTGGCACCGTCAATGAAAAAGCACCATCCCTCATTCCACGCCGCGATCACGAGTCCAGCAATAGAAGGACCCAGTAACCGCGCCATATTAAACATTGACGAATTGAGTGCAATGGCGTTTCCCAAATCGTTTTTATCCTCGATCATCGACACCACAAATGCCTGACGGCAAGGCACATCGAATGCGTTAATGATTCCGTTTACCACGTTCAGCATAATGATCAGAGGAATCGTAACGGTTCCGTTCAACGTGAAAAATGCGAGCATGAACGACTGCAACATCGAGCAGGCTTGCGTCAGGATCAGTAGCCGGTGACGGTTCCAACGGTCCACCACAACGCCCGCGTACGGCGCAAAAATAAAGGAAGGGAATTGACCCGCAAACCCGACCACACCCAGCATCCAGGTCGATTGGGTCAGCCGGTAAACGAGCCAACTGCTCGCCGTCATCGTCATCCATGTGCCGATCAGCGAAACAATTTGTCCGCTAAAGAAAAGCCGATAGTTTCGGTATTTAAGCGCGCGGAGAACGAACGTCCAATTTGTCTTTTTTGGGAAGGGAAGCGACTCGGCCATAATTCATTGTAGTTAAAGCGTCGCCTCCCCTCCAAAAAAGAGCGATGAGATACTTTTAGCTGGGGTTGCTGTTCTTTTTTAGCTCGAGTGTGAGGTCGTTGGCCGTCCGTTGATGGTCGCGCAACACGGGCAACACTTGATCAACCAGATCTTTGACCGGTGAATCGGTGAGCTTCTTTTGAGCGTCTTCGAGTTTTTTCACATCTTTGTTGTGGTCTTCAAGCATCGCTTTCGCGAACGCGCGGTCAAACTCGATGCCTTTCAACGAGCTGAGTTTGTGCGTGTTGGCGGGGTGACCTTGGTTCGTTTCGGCGAGCGTGATGTTCTGTTGATTCGCAACATCCTGAGTCCGCTTATCGGCTTCCTCGTGATCGTTGATCAATTGTTCACCGTACTGCCGGACGCGCTGCGTGTAACCTTGGTCCTTTGCCATTTGGCCCATGGCCATCTCCATCTGGTTTGATCGATGAAGATCGTTGAGCACTTGCGACTCCATTTTTCGTGCGGCATCCGAATCCGTGGCGGCCCAAATCGGCATGGCCATCACGGCAACAACAAGCATTGAACTTTGAAACCTCATAGATATTCCTCCCTGGGATAGTTGGCGTAATATCTACGAATGGTGAACGAAGAAGTTGGGGATGATTAAAATTTAGGGAAGGGCAGCTTCGCCGAGCGCAAAGGTTCGCATGGAAAGGTTGCCGTAATGAAAACCTTCGTAAACGAATGTTATTGGCTCGCCCGCCGCCGCTCCGAGCGGAAAAAACAGTGGATCGAAATGCTCCGGGGTGGGCGCCGCGAGATCCGCGTGCGGACCAAGCCGCTGATAATTCGCAAGCGTTTCCACATCGTTGGTTTCCAAGTGTTCTTTGACCCACTCGTCAAACTTTTTGGCCCACGGGTCCACCGGCGCATCTTTGGCGCCCATCCGAATTAACCTCAAGTTGTGAACGACGCCGCCGGTTCCAATGAGCATGCCCCCCTCATCGCGAAGTGGCGCGAGAGCTTTCCCCATCCGAAGGATTTCACGGGGCCTACGAGGCATTGGCAAACTGATCTGCACGAGCGGAATACTGGCATCGGGAAAAACGCGCCGGAGCGGCGTCCATACCCCGTGGTCAAATCCACGCTTGGGTTCGGTCACAACCGGAATTTTTTCATCAGACAACATCCGAACAATTCTTTGGGCCAGCTCCGGGTTACCAGGGGCCGGGTAATTAATCTCGTACAACGCATCAGGGAATCCACCAAAATCGTGGATCATTCCGGGCGCCGCCCCGGTGTTCACGCGCAACGGGCCCGCGGCTTCCCAGTGCGCGGACATCACAACCAGCGCGGAAGGTTTGGATATTTGTTTTGCCCACGCGCCAAGCGCCGCCGTAAACGCATCCTCTTCGATAGCGATCATCGGAGATCCGTGGGAAACGAATAATGTCGGGGTCTTCGTCGTTGATTTTCTCATGAAATAATTAAGTATGTTATAGCTTCTTTGTTCCCGAAGGAGGAAGAACCATGGAATCAAATCTATCGCTGCCGACCGACGTCGTCGAAACGCGCAGCTTCATAACGAAAGTTTACGGCTGGATGTCGCTGGGCCTCGCGCTCACCGGCTGGGTCGCAGGCACCATTGGAACCAACCCCACGTTTCTCGGCTTTTTATTGTCCAACCGCATTTTGTTTTACGGACTGATTCTCGGAGAGTTTGCGCTCGTCATTGGCTTGAGCGGCTGGGTAAGAAACATGACGGCCGGCGCCGCCACCATGGCCTTCCTTATATATTCTGCGTTTAACGGCGCCACGTTGTCGGTGATCTTCATGATCTACACGAACGGGTCCATCGCTTCCACGTTCTTTCTGACCGCCGCCACGTTCGCGGCCATGAGCTTCTACGGCTACGTGACGAAACGCGACCTGACGAGCATCGGCAACATCTGTTTCATGTTGCTCATTGGAATTATTCTCGCATCGGTTGTGAACATTTTTCTGAACAGCAGCGCGCTGATGTGGATCACGACGTACGTCGGATTGTTCGTTTTTGTGGGGCTTACCGCTTACGACACGCAGAAAATCAAAGCAATGACGATGGTCGGCATGGACGAAGAAACCGCCACCAAAGCGGCGATTATGGGCGCGCTGACGCTGTACCTCGACTTCATCAACATGTTTCTCATGTTGATTCGTCTGACCGGAAAGCGTCGCTAAGAAATTAAGCGGGCTTTCTTTGCTTCGCGGCGAGCTTGGCGGTGCGGCGGGCTGCGGCGCGGGCCGTGGCCGATATTCCAAGACGGTGGCGTTCTTCGCGCGTGTAGCGGTTTCCTTTCGTGCTTTTTTGTCCGGCTTTTTGTTTGTCGCGTCCTCGATCCATGATGATAAGTCTCCTTCTAGAAATTGAGGGGCAATCCTTTCATATTTTCGGACCGAATTCTTGTTAATTGTGATTGAGTAGCACGGTCCGACGCCGATTTGATGCCAACCGCACGGGCAAACCCGTCGGCGTTGCAAATTCGGAAATATCTCGGCCGCGTGTTACTACCACCACTTTCTCCGGCCCTTGCCACAATCTCCAGAAATCAGATTCGCTCCAAAATAGCTTTGGATCAAGCTCGCCATTGGATGCCAATTCTCCTTTGAATCCAACAACCGGTACCGGTCGTTGCAGAACCCACGGAAAATTTTGTGAATAATCTCGGACCATAAAAATGCGTGGGGTGCCCGCTTCTTTCGCGGCGACGGCCAAAGCGTGGTCGGAATAATCGTGCGCGAGCTTCGGAACGACACCGACCAAAACACCGACCGAAACGCTCCACAACGCCGTTTGAGTTAGGCACGCTTGCACGGTGGAACGCCGCGCCATCATGTACCCAACCCATCCGGCCGCGACAAAGATTCCACTGAGCATAGCCACGGGCCCGAACAGGTCGAGGCGCACGACGGCGGAGGCGTGCCGCGCCGCGAAAAAGCCGCCAATTCCTATCAACGAAAAGAAGATCGCCTGATATTTCCACGCCGCGTTTGAAAGGGAATCCGCCGAAAGAATCGGCCGCGCCATGAGAATGGAAAGCGGCACAAAGATCGGCAAAATGTACGGGATCAGCTTCGAATGCGACAACGAAAAGAAACAAAACGGCACGACCGCCCACAAACCGAGAAACAACAAATCGGATTGCGTGCGCAGGTCGCGCCATCCCTTTCGAAACGCCGAACGAATGTTCGCGATGATCAGCATGGGCCACGGAAGCAGTCCGAGCATCACGACCGGCACAAAGAACCACCACGGTTGCGTACGCTCGTGAATGTCAGACAAGTAGCGTTGAAAATGTTCACGCACAACAAAGAAGTGAAAAAAACCCGGATTGTTCGTTTCCAATAACAGAACCACGGGGACGACCAAAGCAAAGAAAATAATCGGCGCCCAGCCAACCAGCACCTTACGCAAAGCACTCCATTGTTTCGTGATCGCTACCCACGCAGCAAAAACCAAACCTGGCAGAACGATTGCAATAAGTCCTTTCGCGAGCACACCGAACGCAACCGATGTTCCGAGAAGTAGCGCTTGGCGCCGCGTCTTTTGCAAAGATTCGGCCCGCAATAACGAGCGCAATGAAAAAAACGCCGCGGTGATAAAGAAGCTGACGAGCCCATCGATGATATTGATGCGCCCTAGCGCAAATGGCAACAAACACGAAATGTACAGAAGCGCTGGCCACAGACCCTCCGCGCAAATCAGTAGAAGAACCGTTCCCGTGCACGCCAACCGAACCGGCAACCGCGCGGCGAAGGGCGTTTCGCCGAGCGCCTTCATCGAAAGCGCGTTCGCCCAATACAACAGCGGCGGCTTCTCCAAATAATCGCTACCATTCAGTTCCATCTTTAAGAAATTTCCGGAAGCGAGCATCTCGCGTGGGATTTCGGCGTAACGCGCTTCGTCGGGGTCGAACAAATGCGAACCGGGCAATTCAACGAAAAGCAGCAGCAGGAAAACGCCGAGCAAGACACGCAGCGCCACCCGTTCACTTGGTTTCATTTCGTTGTTCATCGAGTGGACTCTCGCATTAATTGAGCGTGTGACGAAAGCGTTTAAAGCTTATCGTAATGGTCACAACAGCGAGCAACACCATTGCTAGCATGTTCGGCCAGACGACCGCTGGGTCACCGCCTTTCAGCATGATGTTGCGAATCAAAATGGCGAAATATTTTAGCGGGTTCAGATACGGAACCCATTTGATCAACGGCGGAATGTTGTCGAGCGGATACATAATGCCGGACAGTTGAATGGCTGGAAACAAAATCAAGAAACCGCCCATCATCGCTTGCTGCTGATTCTTCGCGAACGTTGAAATCAGCGTGCCCAAACTGACGGAAGCGCACACAAACACGAACGCCGAAAGCGCAAGTTCGAAATAATTCCCCCGCATGGGGACTCCGAACCCCAGCATCGCTACGCCAAGAACCAGCGGCACGTCGATCATGCCAATAATGACGTATGGCAAGGTTTTCCCGAGAATTATTTCCCAGATTTTTGCGGGCGACGAAATCAGCGTCTCGAGCGTTCCCATTTCTTTTTCGCGCGCAATCGACATGCTTGTGAGCACGATCGTAATCAAACAAATCATCATGCACATAACGCCCGGCACAAGAAAGATGGCCGTGCGCATCGACGGGTTGTAAAGCATGCGCACTTTAAATTCGACGGGGGGCACGGCGTTAAAACGGCCTTCTTCTTTGAGCACCTGGGCCATGACGGCTTGCACATAGAATTCGATCGACCGGCCGCGCACCGCGTTGGATGCGTCCACAAGCAATTGAATCTCACCGCGACCATCTTCGATCGATCGCGTAAACCCTTCGGGCGGAGCAATGAGAATTGCGTGCGCACGACCGGAGCGCAATAGTCGAAGAGCCTGATCGTCGTTGAGACTTCCGACTGTCTTATCCTGCGCCGGCACAAACCAACCCGAAGCAAGACAGCGTTGTTCCAACTTTTCGGCAATCGAATCAGCCGGTTGGCGCACAAATTTTAATTTGATGTTGCGCACCTCATTGGACAGAGCGAGGCCAAAAAGTGTCATCTGGATCACCGGGACAGCGAAAAGAACAATTCGCATGCGGGGATCGCGAATGGCCTGAGCCATTTCTTTTTTTAAGAAGCCCCTGAGCGTGGCATTTCTCATGGTTCCAAATCCGTTTTGAATTTCCGTGCGGCCAGCGTTAACAGCACCATGTTTATCAGCAGCAACGCTCCAATCGGCACGATGAGATCAATGGCGTCCGCCCCCTTCAAAAAAATCCCGCGACTGATTTCCATAAACCAACGAGGAGCCAGAGCCGCCGTCAAGCGTTGAAAAAATACGGGCATGCTTTCTATGGGAAAAATAAAACCCGACAGCATCAAAGACGGCAGCATCCCCGTCATGTTGGCCATTTGCATCGCCAATTGTTGTTGACGCGTCACAACCGAAATAACGAGCCCTTGCGCGAGCGCCGTTCCGAGAAAAATGACGCATCCGAACAAAAAGAGCCAGTGGCTGCCGCGAAACGGAACACCAAACCCAATGCGAGCGGCCACGTACACGAACAAAATGGCGGCGAGTCCGAGCACCGTGTACGGCGCGAGCTTTCCAACAATAATTTCAAACGGACGCACCGGCGTGGCCAGCAACAGTTCCATGGAGCCGTTCTCCCATTCACGCGCTACCGTGAGCGCCGTCAGCAGAATCGACAAAATTCCGACAATCACAACAGCCAGGCCCGGAATAATAAACCACCGGCTGTTGAGCTCGGCGTTGAACACAAATCGTGTCTTGATGTTCACGGACGGAGGGATTTGCCGGTCAACCAACTTGGATGCGGCGCGCTCGATCGAGGCCAAATATCCTCCAATAATGCCGGCCGTTTGGTTGTCGGCACCATCGAGCGCAATTTGCACGGACGCCGGCTGATGGCGCTTTAATTGTTTCTCGAATTCGGGTTCGATCACCATTACGGCTTTGGCTTTCTCTTCGTCCAGAACACGCAACGGCCGCACGTTCTCGCGCGTGGGACGCACATCAAAAAATTGGGAGCTTGTAAAAATGTCTCGAAGCGCGCGCGATGATTTTGTTTGGTCACGGTCCACCATAAGCATTCGGATGTCACGCACATCGAAATCGATGATAAAGCCGAAAAATGTGACGAGCAACACCGGCATGCTGAGCGCCATTGTTAGTGTGAACGGGTCGCGCAAAATGTGGCGCACTTCTTTCTTTGCGATAGAAAGAGCGCGGCCGAATTTGAAATCCATCACCGATCTTTTCCTTCCACGAGCCGAATGAACACGTCTTCCAACGACGGCCGGATTGCGCGCGACGATAACTCTCGGTCCCAGCGCGTCTTAAATTTTTCCCACGCGGGCGCATTGCTGACCGCCAAATGGTAACGCAAACCGTACGGCTGCAATTCGCCAATCTTTTGTGTTTCAATGTCGTTCATCCACCTAGAATCCACGTGCGGCCCTGGGGATAACTCGAGCAACGGTTCCGGGTACGCTTGTGTTTTCAAATTTTCCGGCGAATCGAGCGCGATCAATTGGCCCGCGCGCATGAGCGCAATGCGGTGGCATTGTTCGGCTTCGTCCATGTAATGCGTGGTCACGAAGATCGTTTTCCCTTCCCCTGACAGGCGTTTAATGAGCGACCAAAAACGTGCGCGCGACACCGGTGACACGCCCGCGGTCGGTTCGTCGAGAAAAATGATGTCGGGGTCGTGCAGCATGGCCGTGACAAGCGACAATTCCTGTTTGATTCCGCCGGGCAGATCGCGCACCAATGTCTGCGGCGGTTGATCAAAGCCGATGAACTTGAAAAGTTCGGCACGTCGTGCTTCGAATCGCTGTTTCGGCATTTTTCGGAGCGCGGCAGCGAACTCCAAGTTTTCCGTGACCGTGAGATCGCTGTACAAGGTAAATTTTTGCGACATGTAACCGACGCGGCTCTTAATTGTGGCCGCCGTTTCATCGTCAGTGAATTCCAATCCGGCGATGTGCACATTTCCCGACGTGGGGATTAACAGTCCGCACAGCACGCGGATCGTCGTGGTTTTACCAGCACCGTTCGCGCCCAGAAATCCAAAAATTTCACCGCGCGCAACGGAAAACGTCACCTTGTTCACGGCCGTAAAATCGCCAAACTTCACAACGAGATTCGAAACGTCAACAACCGGCTTCATGCGGAGACTCCCGCGCGTTTCAAAAACAATTGCTCGAAATTCGGGACACCTTGTTCTTCGAGAACAGCCCGCGGTTCCCCCGCCGCCAGCACATGGCCACTATCCAACAAATGGACACGGTCGCACCGCTCCGCTTCATCCATGTAAGCCGTTGCAATCACAATAAGAATCTTTTGCCCTTTTAACCGGTACAGCAATTCCCAAAATTCGCGTCGGCTAATGGGATCGACGCCGTTGGTCGGTTCATCCAACAACAAGATGGACGGATCGGCCAACAGGGCGCACATAAGTCCGAGCTTCTTGTACATGCCACCCGACAATTTTCCGGCCGCGCGATCGGCAAACTTATCGAGCCGAGTGATGCGCAGCAATTCCTCACGCTTTTCTCGATAAACATTCGCCCGAAGCTGATACAAGTCGCGGAAAAAATCGAGATGCTCGGAAATGGAAAGGTCGGCGTACAAACTCTGTTGCTGCGGCATGTAAGCCATGCGCGGCCGAACCTGCGCGAACGGGACCGGCGTGTCGTTATCAGCGAAATCGATGCGACCTTCGTCGGGCCTTAAAAGTCCCATCAGCATGCGCAAGAGTGTCGTTTTGCCCGCGCCGTCGGGACCGATCAAACCGTGCAAACGACCGCGTTGGAACACCGTTGTGATACCGTCCAACGCTTGCGTGCGCCCCAACCGTTTGCGGAGATTTGAAGCCCGGATTTCCACAATTACTCCGGTAATTTGACCTCAACGGTCATGCCGGGCTTAAGCGTTCCATCCGAATTAACAAACGCCACTTTGATTCCGTAAACGAGCCGCGTGCGTTCTTCTCGCGTCTGCACATTCTTTGGCGTGAACTCCGCTTCGTCACGGATGTGCACAATTTGTCCCTTCAGTGTTTTGTTCGATAACTCCGGAATCACCGCATCGACGTTCATGTTGAGTTTCACTTTCGAGAGTGTCGGCTGCGGCACATACACATACGCGTAAACGTTCGTGAGATCGGCGAGCGTTAACAGCTTCATCGTGGGGTTCACCAGTTCGCCCGGCTCATGGTACCGGTCAATCACGGTGCCATCGAGCGGCGATGCGATCGTGCACCACGAGGCGCGCAGCGCGGCGTCATCGCGCTTAAATCGCAATCGATCAAACTGTTCTTGCGGCATGGACCCGGACCGGTGTAGCTTGGCCGCCCGCTGGAAATCTTTTTCCGCAATGTCGGCCGCGAGCTTAATGTCGTCGCCGGTCAATCGAACCAGCACCTGTCCGCTTTTCACAATCTCGCCTTCTTTTGCTTCGACGGTGCGAATCGTTGTTGTTAACTGCGGCGATATGTCGACATAGGTGGCTTCAATCGTTCCGGCGTACGAGAAATCAGACCGATGCGTAAGCTTCCAACCAACGGCCACCGCCGCGATCACAATAATAAGGACGGGCAACTTCTTTTTCATCGAATTCACTCCTTCACCGACAGGCTGTCGAGGATCGCCAGCTGAATTAACAATTCCACATCGTTCCGCGCCGAAGCCACTTCGCTCTCCAGCACACGCAAATTCGTGTTTTGCACCTCGAGAAACGAAACTTGGCCTGCTTTGTAGGACTCGTAGGTAAGCGACTGAATTTTTTTCGTTTCCACCAGGGATTCCTCAAAAATCGGCTTCTGAGCATTGAGCCCGAGCCACTGATCGCGCGCCCGCTGCCAATCGCGCCACAAATCTTGAACCGTCTGCGCCCGGCGTTGTTCGGTCGCCAGCGTCAAGCTTTTTTGTTCGGCGACATTCTGTGACACGCGTCCGAATTCGAAAATCGGCAGACTTGCGAACACGCCCACCGTTTTCTGATTAATTGATTCGAGCACGGGTCCGTTCGGATAATCCCGCGAAATCTTTGCGTTCAATTGCACAAACGGATAATGCCCCGACTTGAGACTGCTCACGCTCGCTTGACTCGCGAGGATTTGCTCGGACAACGCAACGAGCTGCGGATGATGCTCATCAAAGCTCTGCTTGGCCGCTCTGCCAAGCGCTTGTTCGCTCGTGGCAAGCGGATCCAATGCGACGGCCAGCGTGGGCGCGTCTGTTTCCGGCGGCACCGAATTCACAAGGCCCATTTCGATCGGCACCGATAATTCGGCGGGCGGCGTCGAACCGGTCACCGTGAACAAAGTTTGAAGCGCGTTCGCGAGATCAGCCTGCGCTTGCCGCAACAGTCGTCGACGGTTCAGCACTTCCTGATGGGCCGACAGCGAATCCAAGCGGCTCGACGCGCCGGCACGGTAACGCAAGGCAATGTCCCGGTACTGCGCTTGGGAAAGTTTCAGCGACTCGACGAGATTGCGAATTTGTTCAATACCGAGCTGAACTTGGAAATAGTTGAGCCGCACCTCCAACGTCAGCTGCCGCTCGGCGAAATCCAGTTCGCTTTCTTTGGCGCGCCAGAAGGCCAACGCGCTCTGCCAGCGGTAATAAGTGCCGCCCGACTCAATCATCCAGTTGACCGCTGGACCGTACGAATAATTTTTGTTGTCTCCGAAACGAATGGCGGGTCCGTTCGGAACCGGAGCGAAATTCGGCACCTCGCTCACACGTCGGTACGACGCATCAAAGCTCAGGCGCGGCCACAGCGTCGCGAATTGGCTTTTTGCGCCCGCGTGAGCGGCTTCGGCTTCGGCGCGCGCCGCCTGCACGCGCGGCGAATGCGCGAGCGCCGCATCTTCGGCTTGCTTCAAACTTTCACGGTAAACCGGCATGGCAGCGGGGCTGGACGGCGCCGCCAAAGCGGTGCCAACAAAGAAAACGGCGCAGGCACCGTTCGTTATGAATGTTCGACGAAACGTCAAAGGAACTCCTCGCAGAGGATAGGGTTTTAGGGTACGAACGGATCATAACAACAAAGGAGCGTGCGGATGATTCCCGCGTTTGATTTGAACAACAATTCTCATGAACAAACAATCTTGGACGCGTATTCCGAGGCCGTCACCAAAGCGGTCGCGAACACGAGTCCGGCCGTCATCAACATCGAGGTGCCCGGCAAAGGAAGTGGCTCGGGCTTCTTTTTCACGCCGGATGGATTTGCGATCACGAACAGTCACGTGGTGCACGGCGCCAAGCAAATCGAGATACGCCTTTCCGATGGCCGCCAATTTTCTGCCGACCTCGTCGGTGACGATCCCGATACCGACACCGCTGTCATTCGCGCGCACGGACCCGCGTTTCGAGCAACGACGTTCGGCAACTCAAAGACATTACGGCCCGGTCAGCTAACGATTGCCATTGGAAACCCGTTCGGTTTTCAGACGACGGTGACGACCGGTGTCGTGAGCGCGCTCGGCCGGTCGATGCGATCACGTTCGGGGCGCCTCATTGACGACATTATTCAAACCGACGCGGCGCTGAACCCCGGAAATTCCGGAGGACCGCTCGTAAATTCGCACGGCGAAGTCATCGGGGTGAACACCGCCGTGATATTGCCAGCCCAGGGATTGTGCTTTGCAATTCCCATCCACACGGCGGCGTTCATCGCCAGCGTGCTGATGCGCGAGGGACGCATCCGACGCGGCTATTTGGGCGTCGGCGGCCAAAACGTTCCGTTGCCACGGAATCTCGTTCGCCACCATTCGCTCGTTGCCGAATCGGGTATTCTTGTGATCCACATTGAACCGGGCAGCCCCGCCGCTGGGATTGGCTTGCGCCAGGGAGATGTGATCGTCGAATTCAATGCAAAACCGATCGATAGCGTTGATGCTCTCCACCGAGCGCTCACCGCCCATGCTCTGGGCACCGGGGCCACGGTGCGTGTGCTTCGCAGCGCAGAACTGCGCGAATTCTCAATCATTCCCAGTGAGTCTTTGCGTTCGAAGAATTAATCTCCTCCTCCGTATCCATTCTTGGTGAACCATGGACGACCGCCAGGTTGATTACGAGACGTTGCTGCAACGTTGCGCCGATAAGGCTTACAACTTTGCTTTTCGCCTGACGGGCAACGACCAAGACGCCCAAGATTTGGTGCAAGAAGCGTTTCGGCGCGCGTTTGAGCATCGTGACCGGTACGATCCGAATCGACCGTTCGAGGCGTGGCTAAACCGCATCTTGCACAACGTGTTTCTCGACTCGGTCCGGCGCTACGAACACAAGCACAAGCTTTCGTTGGACGCGACACCGCCGAACGACAGCGAAACAACGTGGGCCGAGATTTTGCCGGGCAGTGATCATGAGCCATTGGATCACTTGATGAAGTCAGAAGAAGAAAGATGGCTGCAGAAGGGACTAAACATGTTGCCACTCCACTACCGAACCGCTGTGACACTTTTCGACATCGAAGGCCTGTCCTACATTGATATTGCAAAAATTCTCGAGTGTCCGATTGGCACGGTCTGCTCAAGGATCCATCAAGGCCGAACTCTTTTAAAAAAGGCTCTCTTAAAGCTGACCGGTGATAAGGGAGAAAAACTGGTGAGCGCAAATGAATGAAAATATCGACGAAAATATATTCCGTCACTTAAATGAAGAACATCAGGATTTGCGGCTCCGGTTGAGCCGCGTGCCGTACCGCTCGGCCCCGCCGGCGCTCCTGCACGCTCTGCGCGAAAAATTCGCGCCAACGCCAACCGACTCACATTGGCAGAGATGGTTTGCTTGGCCGGTGCTTTGGAAACCGGTGGGAGCGCTCGCGCTCGGAGCCCTGCTCGCTGGCGCGTGGATTGCCAGATGGAAAGTTTCTGAAGCGGAACTCATTGATATGGAACCGCTGGCGGCCGCTCACTCGCGTTATCAAGCGGAAACGCTCGTGCCCGCAGCGGATATGGCCGGTTCCAATTTCGGCGGACAGTTGGCGGTTTATTATGGAGATGAAGATTAAGTTAGCCACTTTTATATTTGTTGTCGGAACATTCGGTGTCGTCGCGGCTCAGGAGTCCGAAGACGCGCAACGCATTCTGCAACGCGGCCTTGCGACGCCGACCGTTACGTACGAGGGATTCATGACCGTCACGCATTGGTACGGAACGGGAACAAAATCCGAAGAAGTGCATGTTCGTTTCTCTCCTCCGAACAAATACCGCCGGGAATTTCTCAAGCCCGATGGCAGCATCGCGCGCGTCGTGATCAGCGATGGTGAAAAAGAGCAAGTGGAACTCGTGAAGCAAAAGAAAACATTGATCGGACAAGCCGCAAAAAAACTGCCGAAACAAATGGATCCACAGAAGGAATGGGCGCTGCTTCAAAAAAATTACCGTTTGGACTATTTGGGCACCGACCGCATCGCCGGACGCCCGGTGTTCGTTATCACAATGACGCCGCTCTCTTCGGGAAAATTAACTCAGAAATTGTGGATTGATAAAGATTCCGGCGTGATCCTCGAAAGCAAACGGTTTCGCTCGAACGGGAATTTCGTCGTGCTGTCACGATACAACAAATTCACCACGAGCCCATCGTTTGATGTTGCTTTGTTCGTGATTAACGCGCCCGCGGCGGAAGATCACGAGTTCTCGCCCGACTTTTTGTCACGGGACGACTTGCACAAGAACACCGGGCGAGAAACCACGCTGCCGTCGATACTTCCTTACGGCTTTGAATTCGAGAGTGCCGACTACTTCACCGTTGACGGAAAAGCCGTCGATCATTTCCGTTACACCGACGGGCTCAGCGTTTTATCGGTGTTCGAAACCGCTTCCCCCGTGCGGTTCGAGCGTCACAAGACGCATGAGATGTGCGAAAACGGCTCGGTGTGGAAAACAAAATTGCGCAATCGCAACTACACGGTGATGGGAGACGTCTCGCGCGAACTTATGGAAGAGATTTTCCAACCAATGAAATAACGCGCGAAGAGATAAGACGCCAGCGCGTATAAGAGAACAGAAGGTACAAACGTCTCATCCAGGAGAAATCTTATGCGCAAAGCAACATGGTTCTTGCTCACGGCACTCTTCGTTTTGCCGAATATCGTTCGCGCCGATGACATGAACAGTTCGGGCGCCGGCACCGGGAGCACCGTAACGAACTCGTCCGACTCAAAACCCGAAAAAAAGCACAAAGGTCATCACAAGCACAAAAAGTCCAAATCAGCGGAGAACAATACGGCTCAACAACCGAAATAAAACATAACCAAGGTCCGTCCGAACGGCAGCTCCCCACGGGAGCTGCCGTTTTTCTTTGCTTGCGTCCGGGGCTCGGGCTGCAGTAAATTGCTGTTGTGACACTTCATTTCCTAGCCGCGCTGTGCTTTCTGGCCTGCAATATCTTCTTCGTTCTCGCCGAATTCTCGCTCGTGAAAGCGAATCGACCGCGCCTCGAGGTGATGCGCAGCGAAGGCCGCACGCGCGCGAGCATTGTTTTATCGATGATGGACAACCTCGATAATTATTTATCGGCCATTCAAATCGGCGTGACGATTTCCACGCTCGCCCTCGGATGGGCCGGCGAACCCGCCGTTGCGGAATTTGTGAATCGCAACTGGGCGTGGCCCGCGTTGCTCCGCCCGTATTCGTACCCTCTCACGACATTTATTTCATTTAGCTTGGTGATCTACATCCAAATTGTGTTTGCGGAACTGGTTCCGCGCTACGTGGCCATTCAGCAAGCCGAGCGGCTCGCGTTGTGGGTCGCGCTTCCGCTGTCGGCGTTTTACAAAGCGCTACGCTTCCCCATTATGTTCATGGCGAAAAGCTCGAAGTTCGTGGCGCGGCTCATTGGCTTCCGGCCTGTGGGGGAACACAAAGAGGTTTTTACCGAAGAAGAGGTGCGCGTGCTTCTTGGCATGTCTCAAGAGAAGGGCTTGCTGCCCCTCGATCGACTGCTGTTGATCGAAAATTTATTCGATTTCGAAGATCTAAAAGCACGCGACGCCATGGTGCCCAAGGACAAAATCGTTTTTTTGTCCACCGCAAAAACGTGGGATGAAAATGAGCAGACGCTTGTGAAATATCACTTCTCGCGGTATCCGCTCGGAAACCCCGATCTCGATCAACTCGCTGGTTTTGTGCACGTAAAAGACTTGGCGCTCCAAGGCGCTGGCGTTCCGGAATTAAGAGAGGTGGCACGGCCGCTCGCAAACGTCGACGAATCGATGTCGCTCCAGCCGCTTTTGAAAACAATGATGTCTCAAGGCAAACACATCGTGACCGTCACAAAAAACAACAAACTGGTGGGGCTTATCACTCTGGAAGATGTGGTCGAAGAGATTCTCGGCGAGATCCTCGATGAATTCGACGCTCCGAACGCTTGGTCGTTCCAGAATTTATTGACCGCGGATGTTATCGATTTGGATTTCAAAGCCACCTCAACGCTCGAGGTGGTTCGGTCGCTTTTGTTGCGACTTAAAACCGTTAATCCTGGACTCGACATGCGGGCCGTCGAAGCGGCCGTTATGCTGCGCGAGAGCCAACTTTCAACGGCGATTGGACGCGGCGTCGCGGTCCCCCATGCCCGCGTGATCGGCTTGGAGCACGCAATGGTCGCCATCGGTCGAAGCAAACATCCGCTTCCGTTTAACAGCCCGGACAAAGTCCCGGTGCGCCTCACGTTTTTAATTTTAACGCCGGCGGCGGCGCCGCTCGAACAAATGCGCATCCTTGCGCGCGTCGCCACGCTCGCGAAGAACGAAACGCTTCTCAAACAACTGATGCGAGCGAAAACGGCGCTCCAATTTCTCGATGTTATTCGAACGTCGGAATCGATTGTGGTGGGTTAAGAAATGAATGGTTTGGCTCCGAAGTGGATTACCTCTCCCTTTAGGGAGAGCTCGGCCAAAGGCCGGGTGAGGGAAACCACCCGATCCTTTCTTCTTTCGCTCGTGCTTTCCCTCTCTCCGACCCTCTCCCCAACCCTCCCCCTAAAGGGAGAGGGAGTCCCGTCATCAGCCGTAGTCGCCGATCTCATCACTCAGGCCGATCAGGCGTGGTCCGCGCGAACTCCCACAGCGGGCGCCGATAAAGCGTTGGCGCTTTACGAACAAGCGTTTGCTGGGGACAAAACTTCGGTCGTTGCGCTATGGAAAGCGGGACGCGCGTGTCATTGGTTGGCCGATCATGACACGAACAAATCGAGCAAGTTGCCGATGTTCGAGAAAGGAATGAAGCTTGAGCAGCAAGCGATCGCGATCGATCCCAATTCGGCCGAAGCGCATTTTTGGTTGGCCGCCTTGTATGGCAGCTACGGTGAAGTGAAAGGAGTTTTAAAAAGTTTGGCGCTCGTAAAACCGATCCGGAAAGAATTGGAAGAGGTGAACCGCATCAACGATCGTTATCAAGGCGGCGCCGGGTACCGCGTTCTGGGCATCGTCGATTACAAAGTGCCCGGGTTCGCGGGCGGCAACAAAAAGCGCGCGCTCGAGGAATTGAACAAAGCAATCGCCATCGATGCGACCAACGTGTTCAACCACTATTATTTGGCGGAATATTTTGCGACTGCCGCCGGAGACAAAAAGAAGGCGCTCGAAATTCTCGATACGCTTCAAAGTTTAACAGTGACAAACGATGTGGATGCGGCCGACCTCGACAAGATGAAACAAAAAGGCCAATCGCTGCGGCGTCAGATCGGAACGTAGCTCCTTATTATATAGGCCGGGGCCCGGGTGGCCCGGACTTGGGCGCCACACGAGGAGGCTGGAATCAACACGGAGTGGCCTGCCTTGGTAACAAGCCCCCCTACCTTTATTTCCCCCTTCACAACGGTGAGGACCTGAAATACGCCGCTGGGCTTCAGGTGGTATTCCGCGGTGCGCGTCGAAAGCGAAATAAGATTCGCCGCAAATTTTTTCTCGCGGTCGAGTAACAATTGTTTTTCGGAAAATTTTCCTTTTCCAGCGGCCTCCACGCGTTCAGGGGCTGGCCGAAAGTTTTCGGGTTCCTCGGCCGAAAAATTTAAGGCCGCGCGGGCCTTCTTCCAATGAAGTTCGCGCAATTGCAGGCTTCCATTTGGGCCCACTGCCGCGGACGGTCGGTTCCAATCCCACAACCGGTAGGTAAGATCGCTCGCCTGCTGTATTTCAAACAACCTTACGCCGCGGCCGATAGCGTGCACGGTGCCCGGCGGCAGCTCAAAGGTGTCGCCCGCCCTCACACGAATTTTGTTTAAAAAAGGAAGTACCAGCCGCGCCGCTTTCTCGCGAATTTTTGCGTTGTCACTCGCGCCGTATCCTTGCGCCTGCGTTAACGCGTCAAAAAAAGCGGATTCAAACATTTCCCGGGATGCGTAGCCGGCGGCTTTCTTCGGATCAAAACCCACGTAGACATATCCTTCGCCCGCTTTTTTTCCGCTTTCGAGGATGTACCACGCTTCCGCTTTTCCAAACTCTTCGGACGGCGCGTGATCGTTCGAGGGATGCACCTGCACCGACAGATTGTCACAGGCATCAATAAATTTCAAAAGGATCGGCACAACAGGGCCAAACCGCGACACGATGCGCGGCCCCAAAATTTCGTTCGGATATTTCTGGACAAGATCTGTTAACGCAAGAGAGGACCCGTTTGGAAACCGAACATACGTGGGCCGTTCCTTCCGGCCGCTAAAATCCCACGACTCACCAATTCGAGCGCGCGACACCGGAATTCCTTTCAAGCGCTCAAGCCAACTTCCGCCCCAAATGTTGCGCGTGAAGTTCGTCGGGTCGAGCGCGAACACGGCGTTTTTCAAAATTGCGTTGTCCAATTGCATAGGCCGATTATTCTACAATCGGACCGAATGAAACAATTAATTTCGCGGTGGGCCGGGCCGGTGGCGTGCGTTGCACTCCTGACAGGTGGGTTCACCGGATGCCGCAAGCCCTTTTCGGATCGAATCGCGCAAGCCGAGCAATCGTTCAACGAAAAAAATTACATCAATACGATCGACACGCTGACCACCGCGCTCACCGATTGGCGCGAGGGCGATGGCGCCGAAGAAAAAGGTCGCGCCTATGAAATGCTCGGGAAATCCTACGTTCAGTTACGCAACACCGACAAGGCGGCCGAAGCGTTCACACAAGCCGTTGCAAATTCCAATCACACCTACGATTCCGCTCTTGCGCTCGGCAATATTTATCTCACGAAAGGCATCGCCGACCGCGCCCAAAAAAGTTTTCTCGACGCGTTGCGCATGAAACCAAACGACCCGCTTGCTCTTCTGGGCTTGGGAAACAGCTATTTCTCTGGGAAGGACAATGAGAAGGCCATCGCAACGTTCGAAAAGATTTTGGATGTATCGCCTGGTGTGCGCGAAGCAATCGAGTCGTTACAAGCGCTGAAAAAACCCGCCAAGAAAGTACCAACCGTGATCAAGCGAAACGCCAAGCCACCGCAGAAAATGATTCGTCATAAGAAGCGTTCGTAGATCTCCAACTCTTTTTTAAGCGGAACAAACAACCGATTCCGCGCGATTGCCTGTTTTTGAAGCGCCACCGCTTGAGCAAACGCGTGTTGTTCAAAAGCGATACGCGCCAAACCGGCGTAAGGTTCCCACGCGCGGGAGTCCAGCGCAAGGGCGGTCTCAAAACTTTTCTGCGCACTTTCCCAATTCTTTTCAGCAACGTAGGTGCCGCCATCCACAATATTCCGACTGGCGAAAAAGGGTGACAGCACGTAGGGCGACGCGGCCACAAAAACGCCAGCAATAACGAGAAACCAGGAAAGGCGGGGTTTAACGGCCTGGTAATCCATGGGCGCGATAATAATCGCGAACAGCACCAGGAGCATCATCAAATTAACGAGGTACTCCGGTCCAATGTTCACGGTATAGAACAGCGATAAGGCAACGACCGGAGGCAAAAATTCGCGACGAAGTCTTTCAGCGCTCCATGCCACACGAACACGGTTAAGCCATGCCAGCAAGAAAATCGTAACGGCCGAGAACCCCACAATTCCGCTTTCCACCAAAATCTCAATTGGCACACTGTGCGCGTACAAGGTGTTCTCCTTCCCTCCGACCTTGTAAGCCAAGTACGCACTTTCGAAATTTCCAATGCCAATCCCAAACCACGGATAATCACGAAACATGAGATAGGCGCTCTTCCACCAGTAAAAACGGTCGTTCGATCCTCGATGAGCATAAACGGTGGGATCGTAGTGCCGCGTAAATTTGTCGATAATAATCCAAGCAATAGTTACGCTGCCCACGCATGCGAACCAGCGCCAATAACGAAATAGTGGTTTGAAAATCCGTGTATCTCTAAATTCAAAAGCATACAACGCGAGGCCGATCATCAAACAAATCCACCCCATTCCACTCTGCGCCATAACCATGCAGCCGAGGCCTGTCGCGGTTCCTGAAATCCAATAATACGCCCGGGTGCGGTGGCTGGTCCAATCTTTAACGGCTTTCATAATGAATATAAGCAAGAGCGGTAATACAAACGCGACCAACAAATTCCCATTGACGAGCGTCCCCCACTTCTCCTCTTCAATGCGTGGAATTTGCTTTAAAACCATGGCAAACTCTATGTACATGCACGGAAGAATCATCATGAAAAACGTCTCAACGGCTCTATCCGATTTGAACACGTTCATCGCAACCACGAACAAAAGAAGCGACATCAACCAATCCATGAGACTTAAATAAGCCGCGGACGGATTGCTGGAGAAATGGAACGACAAAAACATGGCGAGCGGAATGCCACTTATTGCGGGCACAACAGACAGGTCTAAAACATTTTCAGGAAACTTCGCCGCATAAAAAACCAGCGCGGCCGTAAGGAACATGATGCACAAATAGATAATGGTGGACGCCCACAAATCGTGGGCACCATTCGCCATGGCAGCGAAGATGAATAGGAGTCCGGTGAAAGCAACAAAGAAACGTTCTCTGTGCACGACGCGATGTTACTTTAAACGTATTCGCCGTATGAATTTTGGTATATCAACGCTTTGATGAATTCTCGTTCTTCCTCCGCTGAAAAGCCCGCTCACCCCTTGTCCGTGGTCATGGTGATCCAAACGTTTTATCCCTCCATTGGTGGCGCCGAGAAACAATGCCTTGTGCTATCGAAAGCCCTGCAAGAACGCGGCGTGCGCGTTAACGTGCTCATCGAACGTCTGCAAGGATATCCCAAGAACGACAAGATCCAGGGCGTCCCCGTGACGCGGCTGGGCTGGGGCGGAACATCCGTATGGCATTCGATTACCTTCATGGTGGCGGTGTTTTGGCATCTGATTCGAAATCCGCGGCGCTACGACATCATTCATGTCCATTTGGCGGCGTCGCACGCGGTGGCCGCCGCGCTTGCCGGAAAACTCATTGGGAAAAAGGTTGTCGTTCTGATCGGTGGTGGAAAAAAAATCGGTGAGCTCGCGGTGTCACGTCACTCGCTTTTTGGCCGGCTTAAATTACTTGCGCTTGGATTCTTGCACCCCAATTTCATCATCCTCAGTGAGACGCAACGCGATGAGTTGGAAGGGTTTGGATTGGAATCGATCGCTGTCCATTTGATGCCAAATGGTGTTGAAACAAAAATTTATCATCCGGCCAAACCGCAACAAAGAAAAGCACTTCGTGAAGCACTGGGATGGTCGGGACTTGTGTTTCTTTACACGGGTCGGTTCAGCGACGAAAAAATTAAAGTCGACGTTTTCGAACACTTTTTAAAAGCATGGTCCAACGCTTTTAAAGATCGCAACGATGTGTTCTTTTATCTCGTGGGAAAAGGCCCGCTCGAAAGCGATTATGCAGGACTCATCGCAAAATGGAATCTTCAACATTCCGTTAGGCTGTTACCGGCCCGCACCAACGTTAACGAGCTGTATCAATCCGCCGATGTGTTTGTGTTGCCTTCGTTAACAGAAGGACTTTCGAATTCTCTGCTCGAAGCCATGGCTTCAAATCTCATGATTCTTGCTTCGCGTGTCTCAGGAATTATGGACGTCATCGAACATGAAAACGAAGGGCTTTTGTTTGATCCTTATTCTGCGGTGGAACTTGAAAACTGCTTGCGGCGAATTCTAAACGAACCGAAGATCCTGGAGATCATGGGCGATCACGCCGGAGCGAAAGCATTGGAATTTTCGATCGAAAAAGCGGCCGAAAAGTATCTTTCCCTTTATCTCAAGCTGAAGTAAACTAATCGTCATTGCCGGGGCGTGAGAATGAAAAATTGGTTAAGTCCGCACTGAAACGTTTCGTAATGCTGCACATTCAGAGCCGCTGATTCGGAAAGCGCACAAATATCCTTGGAGTTGAGAAATCCTTTGTGTTCCTCTGCCGCCTCATGACTGAGTAGCGCGAGCCGTGCAAGGAGCTCATGTACAAATCCACCGATACGGCTGGGAGTTGTTGCGAGAATCCGGCCGGACGGTTTCAGCACTTCTCGTACTTTCTTGAGCAACAACGTCTTTTCATCAACATGCTCGAGCATTGCTCCCAGTACCACAACATCAAATTTTGGCTCGGAAATCGGAAGCGCGTCTATTAAAACGTTCGCGCAATAAAATTTGTGCTGAGAAAAATTTTTGGAATTGAACTCGACCGTATCACGATTGCTATCGATGCCGGTGTAACGACATTGTTCAGGAAGGTACGCGATCAACAAACCGGGGCCACAACCCACATCCAAAATGTTTTCGCCTGGCCGAACGGCCGCCGCAATTTTCTTTTGCCGCATTCCATCCACAAACGGGCTAAAAAGACCGGTGTGCTGTTTGAAAGCGCTCGCTGCGTTCACCAAATCCGTCCTTTTAACGATAAGAGCGTTTGACGAATAAACGGATTGCCAATCCAAATCACCAAGTTTACGGCCAACCACGCGCAGGCCCACCGTTGAAAGATTTTCTTTCCAAATCGTTCGAAGAGAAAATAGCCGCCGGCCGCGGCCAACAAAACAAGCCCGGGCGCTAACGGTTCACGGTAACGCGCGGCAATTCCGCCCACAACGATATAAAGGGCGCTGCTCGATAAAACATACGCCATCAGCGTCAGGCCAAACCGGTCGCTCCGCTGCCACAAAAACCACATTCCGGATAACCAAAACGGCCAGCAAAAAACCAACGTCCAGTCGTACCAGGGATGAAACGGGTACAGCAAAATGACCACGCCGTACAACCAAATCTTCATGATCAATCGCCACGACGCTTGGCTGTACGCTTGTCTGGCTTTCGCATAGAAAAGACGGTCGTCTTCAATCTCATCGGAAGAAGAAGAGGTTAACGTATCGACAGATGCCAGCCCCAATTCGGTCAACGGCCGTTGGAATCCGCAATAAACACTGGCGCCTCCGCGTGTTGTGCTCGGAATCCATTTGCCCAATATTGCGTGGTTTCGAACCGTCCATGCACCCACAAAAATCGCGATGCCGGCGCAAAAAAACAGCGCAAGGCTTCGTTTCTGCTGCGCGGGAAAGAACACAAGTCCTGCCGCAACAAGCGCTCCAAACAATGTTGCTTCCGGGCGAATCATTCCGCACATACCCAGCACACAACCGGCGACGAAAATGCGGGCCCGGGTGTACGCTGGCCGTTCGAATAAAACAAAAAAGAACGTCGATAGAAAAAAAATATAGAGCGTTTCGCTGAGCACACGCGGAACTCCGGCAAAAAAATCAAAATAAACGGACGCCACAATTCCGGCCGCAACAGCCCAGGCGAACGGCAAAAAACGCGAAGCGGCAAAAGCAATGAGGACGCAGGCGAGCGCGCTGAGCGCTGCTTGAATCAGCTGCACAGCGAGCACGCTCCGACCAAACAACGCGTACACAAGAGCCAAAAATGCTGGATAACCGGGCATTCGTGTGGCGCGATAGCCGTTATCGGTTTCGAAGCGATGATGGTCGAGAAGATTTACGGCGTAGGTGTGGTATCCAAAAGAATCGAACCGCGGATTAATTTCATCGGCGCCGTGGCTATCCAAAACCACGTAACCGATCCGAATCACGAGCGCCAATAAAAATATCAGCAGCGCGTGTTTCGTTTTCATTTTGTTAGACCAGACGAGCGGACCGTCGACCTATGGTCACAATGAGATCGGCAAGCAAGCCCAGAAGCACCACCATGACTCCACTCACAAAAATAATCACATCGAGACCGCCGATACGGTGGTAAACGATCCAGTCGTAGATCATTTTGATTCCGCCCGCCAACATGACGCCCAAACTAAGCGGGATAAAAATCCGCAGCGGATTGAAATACATCACGGTCCGTACCACCAATGATAAATAGTTGTACGTGTCTTTGATTGGAGCAAACGTCGAGCGTCCGCCCTTTCGTTTGAAGTAATCAATCGGCTCGAACTCAACGATTTTTTTGTTGGAGAGAAATGCAATTGTGATCGTGCTTTCCCAGGAGTGGCTGTCCGGCAAAAGAAAGAAATATTCGAGTGCAGCTTCCTTTTTAATCACGCGCAACCCTGAATTCAGATCGGGAATTTTCGTTTGGGTTAAGTAGCTTGCAAGCTTTCGGATGAGAAATTTTGGGATCGCGCGGTGCGGCCATTCGTAAACAACATTTTTTCCGATGCGCGCACCGACCACCATATCGGCATCCGTTGCGTAATACCGTTCGATCAGATGCGGAATTTGGTCGTTCGGGTAAGTGCCGTCGGCGTCGGTGGTTACGATGACCGAACCCTTTGCCTGACTGATTCCGGTCTTACGCGCCGCACCAACGCCATAATTTCGCCGGTGACGAACCACGCGAACATTCTTTGAGCTCGCGAGCACTGCGGATTTGTCCGTGGACCCATCATCCACAACAATAATCTCGAACGATCGGCCGGATGCGCGCAGCGCCGTCTCCACCTGCTCGATCGTCGCAACGATGCAATCTTCTTCGTTATAAACAGGAATGACAACGCTAACGAGTTCCTGATTCATTGATTGCTCGCTCAAATCGTGCCTCCCTTTTTAACATCCGAGAAAACTTTTTCCCATGCGTCCCAAATAACCGGCGGATCCAGCCGATCCACAATTTCCGAAGCGCGCTTGGCCAACCGTTCACGTTCCGCCGTGTTCTCCACCAAACGAATGAGACGTTCGGACAAAGCTTTAGCATTTTCGGATGGAAACAACAGACCGTTGACGTCGTTTTCAACCACGGCTTTGCAACCGTTGCAATCGGACGCGATCACGGGCAATCCCATCGCCATCGCCTCTAATAGCGCGTTGGGAATTCCCTCCGTACGCGACGGCATAACGAAAATCGCCGCGGCCGCAAGATGATTTTGTGCACCGTGAACCTGACCAAGAAACTCCACAGCAGTCCCGAGATTAAGATCATCCCGAAGTTTCTCGAAACGTTTTCGCTCCGATCCCTCACCAACAATCGAAAGTGTCCAATCGGGATGTGTCTTGCGAAGCACCGCGAACGCTTGCAACAACAAATCGAAACCTTTATCGAGTGAAAGCCGTCCAATCGCAAGAATCTTTTTGTTCAGTTGGTTGCTGCGTGAAACAGAAGGGGGCGGCACCGGGTTTGGAATGACGGAAATTTTCTTTTGGAGACTGTCGGCGAAAAATTCTTTGCCCGCTTGCGTCTGAACAACGATATGGCTCGCCCAAGGATACGTCATGGCGCGCAGCCACCGCCAAACGGCCTTCCGCGGAAAATCTCTTGGATCCATGCGCTCTCCGACCACAACCGGAATTCCCAGTCCGATGGTCGCCATTAACACCACCACGTTGGTCGTATCAATGAACGATAAAATCACATGCGGATCCGATTCTTTTAACGCGCTCCGCACAGCGCGGATGCGCCCAACATTGGCAGAAAGCGCCTCTGCCGCATTTTTCGAATCGCCGCGAATGTTTAATGGCCGATGACGAACATTGGGCGCGAGCGCATGAAACGGTTTTTGTCCGCCATCGTCCCATGTCAGAACGGTGACCGCATGTTCCCGCTCCGCCATCGCGTTTGCGAGCAGCGCCATCACCTTCTCGGCACCACCGGCTTCCAGCGATGGGATCACAAAAGTTAGTCGGAGAGTTTGGCGCATTGTTCGACCGCTTTGGCTAACAGATCTTTTTTGTCGCTCCCAAAAAACCGTTTGCCCACGTCGACACAGCGTTCGGCGACAGACGAACGCGTGGCGTTCACTCGCCCACACCATCGTTCGATGGCATCGCCATCAAACACCGAGGTGTTCGGCAGCACAAGACCCACATTATTTTCTTTCACGATGTCGCTCACATCGCCGGCAAATGGTGTGGTAATGATTGGCAACCCCGATAAAAGATATTCGGCGGCTTTGGTTGGGCACGAAACACGATTCACGATATTGTCTTCTCGGAGCAGGATACCAGCGTCCGCCGCTTGCAAATACGCCGGCACTTCTGTTTCTGATGCGTGTCGGAATTTCGCATTGTTCAAACGGATACCAAGCTCGGCAAGCTTTTTATCGAATGAGAAATTCTTATCCCAAGTCAGGAACAAAAAGAACGGCCGCAACGACGACCGGAAACCTTCGTGTTGATCAATGGATGCCATCAATCGCAACACCGAATCGATTGACTGCCAGCGCTGGACACCGCCCGAATAAACAAACACAAAATTGTCTTCGCAACGTAACGTGGCGCGCTGGCTTTTGCGCTGCGCTGGATTCCATACAAATCGTTTCTCATCGGCCGTGTTGGGAATCACCGCTTCCCAGGCGGGTTTTTTGGCCACTCGATTTTTGTGTTCGGCCAGCATCTTATTTGAAACCGCGACCCAACCATCCGCAGCTTTGAGAATTGTTTTTTCTTGCTCCAACGATTGCGCATAAATTGTTTGCCGCTTGTTCGATGGAATATTGCGCTGCAGAACTTCGTCGGCAATGCCGTGAATGTCGACAATGAGCGGTACCGACAATTGGCGTTTCGCTCGCAACAGAGGCAACGCCGAATGAGTCATCTCGCTCCAAATGACAACCCGGCGCCCGGGGTATCGCGAAACCAGGCGGGTCGCCAGCCAGGATACGATTGGCGCCCAACACCAACGAACCAACGGGTGTTGAATATTAAGAAGAAAACTTAATCGCCCACAAAGGCCATCGTAATCCTGTCGTATGCGCCGCATACGCGCATATGTTCGCACCAAATTAAGTCCGCTTGGCACTATCACAAGCCAGTCCACGCTTTCTTTTCCGTACCGATCAACCAGCGTGCGAACGACGGTCAAGATGCGCCGCTTATGCCCTTCGCCGCTCGCGAAATCGGTCTCGGATACGATCAAAATTTGAATCTTAGTTTCGTTTTTCAAAAAGGGCCGCGGCTTGCCGCATCGTCACCACATCGACGTTCGATTTCTTAAGAACTTCCAGATACGCGGAAAATGTTGGGGCTTTCAATTTCTGCACGTCCATCGGATCCAAATACAAACAGGTGAACAATCCGTAATGCGCCGTAAGATTAATCAGTTCACAGAAATCCGTGAAAAATTGCCGTTCAGAGTCGTATAGACCGTTCGGTGAACGGAATAATCGGTAGGTTTCGGGCAGTCGATCCGGACGGCGTGGAATATTTGAAAGAGGCAGCTCGAGAAGTCCATTGCTTTCGTGCGGCAACCCGAACGTCCGTGTTTCCAACGCCGGCACTTCCGAGGTAAACCGATAACCGTACTTTTGGAGAACCTTTGCAGCTTTTGCGTGAATTCGAAAATGCGGCGAACGAAAACCCTTCATCTCATAGTTTAGTGTTTGGATACAAACGGTGTGAGCCCGTGCGATCTCCGCCTCAAGTTCTTCGTTGCTCATCTCATTAAATTTTCGTGGATCGCCGCTGCGCAATTCCGCGCTATCCGGATGAGACCACGTGTGATTGATCAATTCGTGCCCCGCGGAAATTATTTGCCGATGCAGATCCGGAAATTTTTCAACCCACATGCCGATGACGGCCCACGTCGCCTTTATTTGAAACGAGTTTAATAACGGCAACAGCTCCGCTGCCGCACGATTGTCTTCGGCGTAATCGTTATCGAACGAAAGCACACAAACACCTCTCGATAGTCCCATCTGCCGGTACCGGGATCGCATCCAACGCGCGTGCAACGGAACGAACGTCGCTGGAAATTTCGTAATAAACTTGCGGGCGATTCTGGTTCCGATATTCATTAAGCGGCGCGCTCCGCGCTCACGAGAATTTCGCAACCCATGCTTGTCGGCGGCAACCAGCGATCCAACCAACCGATCGGATAGAGCAACATTCCTCCCATCCCGTAGACCGACAAATTAAGACCCATCGCCCATCGCAGCAACAAACAGGTTTCGTAAATCAACGATCCGAGAGCGCGCGGCGCGTATTCAAATTTCAAGACCGAATAACCCGCGGTCTTCAGAACCACCACGAGATCATTGTGTTGAAAATAGCCGCGTCCACGCGCCGCATGCTTAACGTTCAACTGTTCGTAAAAAATTTCAATCGTTTCGGGCAATCGCAACATGCTGCGCAACGCACGTCCCAAAAAATCCGCCTGAAAAATTTTGGGGATGAACCGATAGCCACTGGGCACGGTCAAAATTAAGTGCCCTCCAGTTTTTAACACGCGTTTGCATTCCGACAGCAATTCTTGTTCGTTTGGAACCATCTGCAACACGCTCGAGAGAACTATGGCGTCAAAAAAGCGGTCAGGAAACGGCATCGTTGCGCCGTCCGATCGCACGAAACAACACCGTCCCGGAACCGCCGCAATCGTGTGCGTCGGCTCCACGCCGATTCCGTACCAAGGCGTTGGCAACAGGCGAATCAAATCTCCATCTCCGCAGCCGACATCCAAAACGATTCCGCCGTTTCCGCTTGGTGACAATCGCTCGAGCGCTCGCAGAACAAGCGGATACTGCATGCGCCTCAACACATGAGGAAAGCCGAACAACAAACGAAACAGTCGGTCGATCACGAAATCTTTTTGGCCGACGCAATTAACTCTTTTGAAAAGATCGTGGGCCGCACCATACCTTGCCGTTCGATGAAATACACAAACCGATAGATAGCGAACAACAGCCGTCGTGCCGTCCATAACAGCAAGGACCGAATGCCCGTGATATTTTCGCGCATTCCGGCAATCGTGATCTCCGAAAAGCCCGCAATGTCGAGAACCTGTCGCAACGAAATTTCAGAAAAATTGTACTCGTGCGTGAAATCCAGATAGTGTTGAATCCGACCTCCAACCGGACTGGCCATGTTCTCGGTGGAAACGTGAAAGGTTCCCGCTGGTTTGAGCACGCGGTGAATCAAAAGCAAAAAAGCGACGACGGATTCTTTTCGCATATGCTCAATCACATCAAACATGCAGACAGTGTCATAGGAGCCAGCCGTTTGAGCCTCTAGAAAAACCGCCGGATCATCCACCACCGTAACATCAACGCCCGCGTGTTGCTTCGCTAGCTGCGCAAGCTCGGCCGAGATGTCGATAGAGGTAACGTTCGTGTAGCCGCATTTTTTTAAGTAGTGAGAAAATTTCCCAAGCCCGGCTCCGATTTCAAGAATTTTCGCGTTGGGATCCATGGGCAAAGAAGATTTCACGTTTTGCTCGTAGTATTCGAACAAATCATTCGGGTCCAAACTTTGGTAACGATTGAAGTGGCTTTTAAAATACCGGGCGTACGCCTCTTTATGGACCACGGAATTTGTGTTTTTTGTCATGGCTTTTTAACCGCAAACGGATTTTTGAGGCGCACAAGTTGCCGAACCTTGAGCGCGGCTTCGAGCTTCAGCCAATATCCGATCCAAAAATAACCGCCGCTTCCGAGCACACCCGCCAATACCAACGCCAAGATAGGGTTGATAATCGCTACGCTGCGGTACACCACAATATTTATCGCGATCATGACACCGATCGCGAAAAGAAATTTTTTCAGAGAGCCGTCATAAATATCGCTTAAGCCGCCGTTGGCGCGGCGCAACAGAACCAGGCCAGCCGCCAACACCGCCACCACGTAATAAATTGACATGGCAATCGGAATTCCGTCCTTCCCAAAATATTTTACGCTGCCAAAGAGCGCGGCCGCATAGACGCCCAAACCAATCGCATCCATCACCATGGCGAGTTTCGTGAGCTGCAACGCATAAAGTCCTTTGCCGACCACGGAGCCGACCGCCGCCGCCAAATAATAAGGACCGTACAGCAACATCGCGCGTGCCACGCTGGCCGCATCGGCTTGCGAAAAAGCGCCGCGCACAAGCAATAGATTCAACAGCGGATCGGCAAACAAAATCAGGAAGGTGAGCATCGGCGTGAGAAAGAACAGCACCAAATAAAATGCCGACATCAATTCGCGCCGAAATTCGACGAGATCGTGCGACAATTCGGACAATCGTGGAAATAACACCACGACAAAACCGCTCAGCGTCAGAGAAGAAATTGTTCCGAGCACACGCTGCGCGTAGCTAAGCTTGGAAATGGTTCCCAACGGAAAGGCGGAGGCCGCGGACCGTTCCAGCGCGGGAACGGCGCGCACAATAATGCCGCCCAACAGAACAGGCCACGACAAAATCAAAAAGCGTTTCAAATGTTTCCACTCGAAGGCCTTGAGATTCCACTTCCACAACCGCTGAAGACTCGGCGCTATCACAATAACTTGCGTGACGGCACCCGCCGCATTTCCAATTGCGTACGCCCATATTCCAAAAACGGGCGCGAGACAAGATATAGCGGTGACGGTTGCGACACTCAATACCAATGGCGCCAGACCTTGCGCTCGGAAGGCATGGTTGGCCTGCAAAATGGCGGCAAAAAAACCGAACATCGTTTGCAAAACGGCCGCGAACCAAAATAGCGGGCTTAATTTCACCGACAGAATCATCACATCGTCCGCGAGCTGTGGCATAACCTTATCGAGCAATGCATGGGAAAAAAGGCAACCGAACACAAGCATGATCGAACACACCACCAGCAACGCCGCGAACAGCGTGTTGGTAAAAGCCTCGGTTTCGTTTTCGCGTTTGAGAACGTTGTATTGTGGAATTAAGACGGTGTTGATTGGTGACAAGATGTACATCATCACAAGTGTTGGATAGGTGGAAGCGACCAAATAAGCATCCATCATTTTGGAGGTGCCATAATAATACGCGACGAGGACTTGAGAGAGGGTGCTTAAGAGAATGCCGAGCGCCGTGTAACTGCTTAGTTCGATGGCAGAAAAAAAACGCAATCGGTCCGAACGAGAAGCTGAGGCTGGTTTGTTTTCTTCGCTGCTCATAATGGCGAAAGTGTCAAATTTTTCCCCTCTGCCTGAATGCCGTGAAAAATGCTTTATTGCCAACAATGTCAAATTCTCATTCGAATTCAAAATCGTTATTGAAGGTCTCGCGTTAACGATGATTCGAAAGAACCTCAACGTTCTCTTCCTGCCTTTCTTGATTTCGTTTGTGCTGTTGGGGGGAAAAACTCCACTCACGTTTTTACCGGTGTTCATCGCGGCACTCACTGCGGCCGCGGTTCTTTTGAGGCGGCCTCAGAATCGACCGGTTCCCGTGGATGTCACGCTGGCGTTTTTTGGTTTCTTTGTTTGGTGTTGGACCGGCCTTTTAACGGGGGCTCCACTTGACTTGTTTCTGTTTGGCATTAGCAAGACATTTCTGTGCATGCTGGTGGGTGTGCTTGCTTGCTGCAATTGGAGCGAAGCCAGCGAGAAGCAATTCGAAAATTTGTTGGTCGCCTTTGGGACAGTGGAAACAATTTCCATTCTTTTCGCCGGCGTGCGCGGACGAGGGCCCCAATTCGCCGGTGTTCTTGGGAATTCGCTGCACACCGGCATTCTGCTCCCAATTACGCTGGCGGTGCTTCTCGTTCGTATCGCGCGCGCGACGGACCCGCGACAACGGGCGGGATGGGCGCTCTGGTCTCTGTGTGTGTTCGCCGCTATTTTCTATGTGCGTTCGCGCACGGGCTCGATCGCTGCCGCATTATTGGTTTTTTATTTTTACCCCAAAAAATGCCTTCAACTGGCACTGGCTAGCTTTCTGTTTTTGATCGCGTTCATGGCCGTGCGCGGCAAAGACTTTTGGCTCGATTTGGAACTGGATTCATTGGGCCTACAATCGACGCTTGGACGTGTCACTGTTTGGCGCACCGCTATTGCCGCGATAGCGAACAAACCGTTCATGGGTTTTGGTGTGGGCAATTTCGAGTCGGCCTATCAACAATTTCAATACCCGGCGAACTACGGATTGCATTACTCGTTCTCCACAATTTTTGCTCATAATGGATTTCTTCAAGTAGCCACAGAAACCGGGATTCCTGGTGCATTGATTCTTTTTGGTGGGTTTCTTTTACTGATTAAAAAATCGTGGTCAATTCTATTCAGGGAACGGTTGTTGTTCTCGATTTTGCTCGTGTTTTTTCTTACCTCTTTAATTAATTACAGCTTGTTCCTGCCATTTAATGCGATGATTTTTTCAATCGCGATCGGTTTTCTGGCCGCGAAATCCCCGAAAAGTTCAGAACCTCACATCCGCATAAGAGAAATTGTCACTGTCCTCGCTGTCGCAGCGTCCGCGTTATTGATTTTTCTCTCCAGTCTTTTCGTTTCAACGTTCTTCGAGCGTCGGGGCCGCATCGAAATGGCGGCACGCCTATGTCCGGTCCGTTCGGACGCCTGGTATCAAATCGCGTTAAAAAAGATAGAGAAAGGAGAAAATCCTCTGACGGAATTGAACAGGTCGCTCGTCTGGAATGATCAGATTGGTTTTACTTGGCAACGAAAGGCACTGGTTCTCGTAACGTACCATCCGGAAGAAACAGCTCTCATTGATGAATGCTTTGCCAAAGCAAGAAAACTTCAACCGCATCATGCTCCTTTCTATGTTCAAGAGGGGCTCTACCGTGTTGGGAAGGGCCAGTACGAAGCGGCACGTGAGCTAATTTCAAAAGCGGCGGAGCTCGAACCGGACGCCCCTGTACCTCACAAGGCTTTGGCCTTGTTGTACCGTCGCCAAAGGAACGATGAAGAAGCCGAGAAGCAGAGAGCTATTGCGGACTCTCTGACTGAAAAAATTCAGGCGCTCGAGAACGACCCGGTCCACAAATACGTTTACCGCGAATTGTTCAGTTCGAATTACGCTCGATTTCTGTTGGATCAAGAGTTTTAATGGAGGTCGAATGTTAGAAGATTCCAAAAAGATTGGCGGTACAAAGGATCGGTTTATCTTCAGTCTAATTGTTATCGGACTTGTCGCGCTCGTCATGCGCATTACCATCGGCGAAGCCCTGAAACCGATTCCGCACCATGGCGGCATGACACACACTTACTTTACTTACGCCGACAATCTTATCCACCACGGCGTATATTCTCGGGACCCCGGCCCTCATCCAAAGCCGGATTCACTTCGCATGCCGTTGTATTCGTTATTTCTCGCGGGCATTGAGCTTCTGAGCGGCCCCGACGAATGGGAAAATTGGGTGACGGCCATCCAGTACCTATTGGGAGCCTTCACATGTGTGTTGATTGCGATGTTCGGAACCGAAATGGGCGGAACCCGCGTGGGCACCATCGCGGGAATTATCGCCGCCTTTTATGTCGACTATTATTACATCGCGATCGTTTATCTCCGAGAAACGCTTTCGTTGTTCATGCTTTTGCTGTTCCTGTATTGTTATTTGAAATTATTAAAGCAGGAACGGATCGGATGGGCTTACGGAGCGGCGTTTTTCTATGGGCTTGGGATATTAATTCGACCCGAAACATTGTTGATTGGGTTTTTGCTTACCGTATTTTTTCTGCGAGAGCACGTAAAAATATTTAAACCTCGTCTGGCTGCCTTCGCGCTCGTTCTTGTGCTCGCGCTCACACCGTGGTCTCTGTGGATCGTTCGCAATTGGAACGTGCACAAACATTTTCTACCTTTTTCCACCGATGGGGCGTGGGGACTCTACATGGGACAAGTGTTTCATCCGGACGAAGCTTACACAGTAGCGGACCCCGCCGCGATGCGCATGATAGATGCAACTCCGGTTGAATGGGATTGGAACCAGCAAATGAATACCGCGGCACGGACCGCGTTTCGCGAACACCCCACTCGAAACATTTATTGGGCCTGGATTAAACTTCAACAGACTTATCAGGAGTTTACGAACAACGGAACGGGCTTGTTCTTCCCATGTATTTGGCTCGCGCTGTTTATTGCCACATTCCGCAAGCATCCAAACCGAGTTCTCGGTATTACACTCGGCGTTGCGGCGTTTTTCCTGCATCTGATGTACGGAGATTGGAACGCGCGCACGCCAATCAGTTTGCTACAGACCAAGTTTCGTGACACAGCGCTCATTGGCGCCATTGGCTTCGTAGTTTTGATCTTTCAATCAAAAGACGGTTTATGGAAAATTTTGGCGGCCAGTTTGCTTACGCAGGTTTTTTCGGTGGTGGTGTACATCGCGCATTTGCGATCACGCTTGGTGTTGTCGGATTGGATATTAATTATCGGCGTGGCGTACGCGCTCGTTGACCTATGTCCGCGACTCGAGGCGTTTTTCCACCATATTTCTTTTGGGGAAAAGGCTCAAAACATAAAAAAACGTCTCAACGATAATTTTGCGTGAGATCTTTGATGTGCCTCTTGTGCGGTTCGTAAAAACAATAGGGATTTCGGAGAAAGAGGCGTTCTCTTCAAGCCCGCGGTACTTAAGCTCAATTTGAAAAGCATACCCGTCCGAAACGATCGGCTGCGAAAGAATTCCGGCCAATATTTTTTTGTGGACCGCTTGAAACCCACTCGTACAATCGTTAAACGGCAGCGCCGTCACTAATTTCGCAAACAGATTTGCGCCACGGCTCAACAGGCGCCGATGAAAGGGCCACGCGTTCAGTCCGCCCCCTTTGATATAGCGCGAACCGATGACAAAATTGGTGGTATTTGACATCGCGAGCAACTCGTTCAGATGGCTCGGATTGTGAGAAAAATCGGCGTCCATCGTCACGATCGTTTCGTAATCTCGCGCGAGCGCCCAATTCATTCCTTCCAAATAAGCTTTTCCCAGGCCAACTTTTTGGGGCTGAACAATTAAATGTAAACCCGCGTCAGTTTTCTGAAGTGTCTCGACGTCATGGGCTGTTCCATCCGGCGAATTGCTGTCCACGACGAGAATATCGGGACAATAGGATCGGACGTCACGACGAATGAGCTTGATAATTTCCGCAATATTTTCGACTTCATTGTAGGTTGGAATAATAATGAGCGTTTTCATTTGCCACTCGCCCGTTGATACACGGCCACCATTCGGTTTTCCCACCGTGTTATTCGTCCCATTATAAGCAATGCTTGAACGATAATTTTCTCGAAAAATGGCAGCGTGTATTTTGCGAGATCCGTTCGGCTCAGAAAAAACACCTTTTCGACAAATCCATGCTGCTCAAACAGATACTTCAGACTGGTTCGATTGAAATAACAGACATGCTCCCAAATATAAGTTCGATTCACAGGGGAAACGCATTTGCCCAAGGTCGCGCGGTACAACAGAGAGGCTATTTTCGCCATCGCAGACGAATCGTTTGGAATTCCAACGATCACCACGCCCCCCGGAACGAGAGTATTAATGGTTTTACGAAGGGCGGCGTTGGGATCAGACATGTGCTCAAGAACATCCCAAAACGAAACAACATCATAACTTTCGTTCGGCACAAAACTGTCAAACGATCCTTGGGCCAACGAAACGCCGAGTTGGGAACTCGCCTTTGGCACGTTTTCGGCACATGTATCAATGCCGGCGACCTCCCATCCCATATTTTTTGCGAGCGCAAGAAACAATCCGTTTCCAAAGCCGACGTCAAATACTTTCGTCTTTGACCCGCGCCGAATGACGTTCACCGCCTCAATGGCTTTTCGAAACTCCTTCGACGTGGCGCTCGTAAAATCGGGGTCATGGAACGAATAGTAACCCTGGTGATGATCATGCAGCTTTAAAAGTTCCGATTCCGACGAATAGGCTTCGGCCATCGCGCGCGCAGACAAACAAGGATTAAGGAATTTTAGTGTGCAACGCGGGCAACAAAAAACGGAGGTATCTTTCAAAACGTACAAGCGGCTCGTGCTTTGTGCACCGCAGACTGGGCAACCATCAAAAAAGTGAAGCTCTCGGGAATCCATGAGATAGCGGTGAGAGTAACTCACTTGCCGGAGTCCGTCAAACCTATGCGTCCGCGCTGAATGGATCCATATACTTGACCGCCAACAGGAAGATTGATAGTTTCATTTTCTCACCCCGTCACTTAATTCCAGGAGGATTCAAAATGAAGTTTCATCGAAGTTATTTACTGGTCAGCACACTTTTTGTTTTGGGCGCTTGCAAAGGTGGATCGAACACAGAGTCCGGAGCGCCGGCCGCATCGAACACGCAAGCTGTTGCGCAAAATCCGGTCGATCCAAACACCGCCGGTAGCATTAGCGGCACCGTGAAATTCGCGGGCACCGCTCCAAAAGCGCAGAAAATTTCCATGGGCGCTGACGCTTATTGCAAAACCCAGCACGCGACGGACGTCGTTTCCGAGGAAGTCGTGGTCAACCCGAACAAAACCTTGAAGTATGTTTACGTCTACGTGAAAAGCGGTCTTGGCACCACAAAATTCCCGGCACCAACGGAACCGGTTGTCTTTGATCAAAAAGGTTGCTTGTACACGCCACACGTGGCCGCCGTTCAAGTTGGCCAACCGCTCAAAATTCGCAACTCCGACGGCGTTCTTCACAACGTGAACGTCCGTCCAACGAAAAACCAGGGCTTCAACATGGGTCAGCCGGTACAGGGAATGGAATCGGATAAGACTTTCACGACTCCCGAAGTCATGATTCCTGTGAAATGCGACGTCCACCCATGGATGCACGCGTGGATCGGCGTTCAAGATCATCCGTACGCGTCGGTTACCTCAGACGATGGATCGTTCTCTTTGAAGAACCTGCCTCCGGGCGAATACGAAATCGAAGCGTGGCACGAAAAATACGGCACCGCGACGCAGAAAGTGACCGTCGGCGCCAAAGAATCGAAAACGATCGAATTCACATTTAAGGGAGCCTAAGCCTCAGCTCAATGATCGATCCGTCGAATTACACGTTCGGCCTTCCCATCGCCGCCTCCACGTACGCGGGCAGAATTGATTTTGCTTTGAACCTGCTGCAGTGGGGAATGACCGCGATCTTCGTGGTCTGGGGAATTTTCTTCACCTATTGCCTGATCCGGTTCCGCAAAGGGAACCAGCAAACAGCCTCTTATGATGCGGCGCATAAGGGCGGTTTGGCCTCGTTTCTGCCCGACGCGATGGTGTTGGGCTTTGAGCTTTGGCTTGTATTTTTCCTCGGCCTTCCCATTTGGGCGCACGTGAAAGAGGATTTCCCGAAAGACGAGAACTCGGTCGTCGTCGAACTTGTGGCCGAACAGTTTGCCTGGGGCTTTCAGTATCCGGGCCCGGATGGTTTGTTCGCTAAAAAAGATGCGAAACAGATCTCGTCCGGCAACACCGTCGGTATCGATGCCAACGACCCGAACGGCAAAGACGACTACGTTTCGCTGAACGAGTTGCACGTGCCGCTCGGGAAACCAACCATCATTTACATGACGTCGAAAGACGTCATTCACAGTTTTTTTGTGCCGGAATTCCGCGTGAAGCAAGACGTGGTGCCTGGCATGCGCGTTCCGTTGTGGTTTGAGCCGACGAAAGTCGGTCGCTACGAAATCGGCTGCGCACAGTTGTGTGGACTTGGCCATTACCGCATGCGCGGCGAAGTGGTGGTCCATACGCCCGAAGATTTTGAGAATTGGAAACAGCAGAGAGCACAAGAATTGAAAGAACAAAATCAGGGATAAGGCCCACTTTTCCTGAGGTAAATTGGATCCTGGCGTACGACATGCCAGGATGACGGAGTTAAATAGTGTCAGACAATCATCAGCCAAGTTTCATTCGTAAATACATCTTTTCGCTCGATCACAAAGTCATCGGGCTGCAATACATGTTCACATCGTTGGTCTTCTTATTGACCGGCTTTTGCTTTGTGATTCTCATGCGCTGGCAACTTGCCTATCCCGGCAAACCCATTCCGCTGATCGGTCATCTGCTGAGCCAAACGTTTGCCCCGGGCGGCATTATGTTGCCCGAGTTCTATAACCAGCTTGGCGCGATGCACGGCACGATCATGATCTTCTTGGGCGTGGTTCCTTTGGGGGTTGGCTTCTACGGAAATTATTTCTTGCCGCTTCAAATTGGCGCCGGCGACATGGCGTTCCCGAAACTGAACATGATGAGCTACTGGGTTTACTTCGTGGGCGGCGTGCTGATGCTCTCGAGTTTTTGGCTTCCGGGCGGCGCTGCGCAGTCCGGCTGGACGTCGTACCCCCCTCTCTCGGTGATTCAACCGGTGGGTCAGACCATGTGGCTCATTTCGATGACATTTCTTATTACCTCGTCGCTCTTCGGCAGCATTAATTTTATCGTCACCACCGTGAATCTTCGTGCGCCTGGCCTTACGTGGATGCGCCTTCCGGTGTTTGTTTGGGGTCAGTTCATTACGGCGATTCTGCTTTTGTTCGCGTTCCCGGTGCTTCAGGCCGGTGCGATTCTCCAATTGCTCGACCGCGTCGCGGGAACGTGCTTCTATCTGCCCGCCGGACTCGTCGTTTCTGGTACGCTGCTTAACCGGGTTGGCGGCGGCAGCGCTCTTCTTTATCAACATTTGTTCTGGTTCTTGGCGCACCCCGAGGTGTACGTGTTGATTCTTCCCGCGATGGGAATCGTTGGTGAAATTCTTGCGAACAACACACGCAAACCGCTGTTTGGTTATCGCACGATTGTCGCGTCGATGATTTTCCTTGGAGTTTTGTCGTTCCTCGTTTGGGCGCACCACATGTTTTTGAGCGGCATGAAAACGTCGCTCAGCCGCATCTTCATGGTTACAACCATGGTGATTTCCATTCCTTCGGTCGCCATTTTGAGCTGCTACGTGTTCAGCCTGTGGGGCGGGTCGATTCGGTTTAAAACGCCGATGTTGTTCGCGCTGGCCTTCTTGCCACTTTTCGGGATTGGCGGTCTCACCGGACTTCCTCTCGGGTTCTTACCGACCGACATTTATTTGCACGACACCTACTATGTGATTGGTCATTTCCATTATGTGGTGGTCACTGGCAGTCTCGTGGCGCTCATGGGCGGTATTTATTACTGGTTTCCAAAAATGTTCGGCCGCAAGATGAACGACATGCTTGGCAAAATCCATTTCTGGGGCACGGTCATCTGCATGAACGGAATATTTTTTCCGATGTTCATTCAGGGTTTGGCCGGCATGCAACGACGTCTTTACGATCCGACCGTTCAAGCGCACAATTTGACGACGCAAGGATTGAGCCCGCTGCAATTGGCTTCCGCTGTGGCGCTGCTCGTGTTCCAAATCCCATTTATTGTGAATTTGTTTGTGAGCATCTTTAAAGGCGAAAAGCCGGCCGAGAATCCTTGGCAGGCCACGACGCTCGAGTGGGCGTGCCCGTCCCCACCACCGCACGGCAATTTCACGTCACTGCCGAAAGTGTACCGCGGCCCCTACGAATACAGCGTCCCTGGCGCGGCATCCGATTTCATACCGCAACATGTGGAGGGCAAATCCTAATGTCGCAATCAGCAGCAGTGGAATACAACGCCACCGGAATTCCGCACGGCAAGCTTGGCATGTGGGTGTTTCTGGCCTCTGAAATCATGTTGTTCGGCGCGTTTATCAGCGCATACATAGTGCTGCGCATGGGAAGCCCAAACTTTGGCGTTCCGCCAGAAGAGATTATGGGGCGTCCGCTGGCGACGATCAACACGTTTGTTCTCATCACAAGCAGCGTCACGATGGTCTTGGCGCTTTCGGCGATTCAGAAAGACAACGTAAAACAGTTCGCGGGTTTTTTAATTTTGACGTCGTTGTTGGGCCTCGCGTTTCTAGGTATTAAAATGTTCGAGTATCACCACAAAATTTCGGAAGGACTCACAATTTCGAGCGGACTCTTTGGATCGTTCTATTTCACATTGACCGGTTTGCACGCGTTGCACATGATTGGTGGTCTCGCGTTTAACATGTACGTTCTGGTCGGCGGTCTCAGAGGAAAATTTAACAGTCATCGCTACGAGCGAGTTGAATACGCGGGACTTTATTGGCACTTCGTGGATTTGGTGTGGGTAATTCTTTTCCCGGTGTTCTATTTGGTTTAACATGAATAACGAAACGGCTCAACATCACCCGTCGGTCAAAGTTTATCTGCTGGTTTTCGCTGGACTCGCATTGCTGACCGGGCTCACGGTTGCGTTGTCGTACATGGGACTTCCGCACAAACGTGCGATTGCGTTGGCGGGACTTATCGCTTTGACGAAAGTCGTGTTAATCGCGAGCTTTTTCATGCATTTGAAAGTGGAAAAGCGTGGCCTCATTGCGATGTTGCTCGTTGCACTCTTTTTTGTTGCTGTATTGGTTGGTTCGCTGATTCAAGACATCGGTCTTTTGTCCTAATCCCCGCATCATCCACCGTTTATTATGAAGAAAATTCTTATTGCTGTTATTCTTATTTCTTTGCCCGTGCTTTCTCACGCTTGCTCCGTTTGCTTTGGTGGCGCTGATGGAAATCTCGTTCGCGGATTTACGTGGGGCGTTGCGGTTCTCGGGCTCCTTCCGTTTGTTTTGATGGCCGGTCTTGTGACCATGGTTGTTCGCGCCTCAAAAAAACCCGGCGCCCATGAATAAAACTCTTCATCGATTTGCGCTGGCGGTTGCGTCCTGCACGTTGTTTCTTGTGTTCGTGGGCGGCCTCGTGAAAACAACCGAATCCGGCCTATCGGTGCCCGATTGGCCGCTCTCGTACGGTCGCCTCATGCCGCCTATGATCGGGGGAATTTTTTATGAACACGGCCACCGCATGGTCGCAACCACCGTGGGATTTCTCACCGTCGTCATGGCCATCCTTCTGACGTTGAAAGACGATCGCTCGTGGATAAAGAAAACGGCGTGGGCCGCGGTTGGACTCGTTATTTTCCAAGGCGTGTTGGGCGGAATGACCGTGCTCTTCCGGTTACCGCCTCCGATTTCGATTGCTCATGCCTGTACGGCGCAAGCGTTCTTCTGTGTGGTAACGGCGCTCGCCGTATGGACATCGGGTTTTTGGCGAAACGCTGTCGTCGCGCGGGCCGAACCAACGAACGTGGTGCCTCTCCATCGTGTGGGTTTTGCTCTGGTGGGTGTGAGCTACGTGCAACTCATTCTTGGCGCAACATTGCGTCACACCGGGCGCGTCTTCCCGTTCCACGCCGCCGGTGCTCTCGTCGTTGCCATTGTCGCCTTGTGGTTTGTTCGGCGCGTGTGGCGCGATCATGCATCCCTCAAAATTTTGCGGAATTATTCCCTCGGAATCCTCGGTGTGCTGCTGACGCAAGTGTCTCTTGGCATCGGCTCCTATTTAATCCTGATCCACCCGTTTGATGTGATTCCAATTCCGATGTGGGCAATTCTGTTCGTGACCGCGCACGTCGCGATCGGCGCTCTGCTGCTGGGCCTGTCACTGATCGCGGCGCTCGTTGCTTACAAGACGCGCCCTCTCCATACGGCTCCTATCACCACAACGCTCAAAGATTATTTCACGCTCACGAAACCGGGCATTAGTTTCATGGCCGGAATCACCGCGCTTGCTGGCTTTGTGCTGGGAAGCCGCGGCGACGTTAATTTTTTCAAACTCGTTCATACCTGCCTTGGAACGCTGCTCGCGGCGGCCGGCGCCGGGTGCCTCAATATGTTGATTGAGCGCGACGTCGACGCCACCATGGCGCGCACATCGAAGCGACCGCTTCCCTCCGGGCGGCTTCAACCCGGCGAAGTGCTGTTTGCCGGCGTTTTTTGTTCGGTGGTTGGCGTTTTGTATCTCGGTTGGGCGGTAAATTTTCTTTCGGCTTTTTTTGCGGCGCTCACGCTCAGCGTTTATCTCTACATCTACACGCCCCTCAAAAAGATTTCCGGCATCTGCGTCAGCGTTGGGGCCATTGCTGGCGCCTTGCCACCGGTAATGGGTTGGACGGCCGCCACCGGAAAACTCGGCATCGAAGCGCTCGTGCTTTTCGGCATTTTGTTTTTCTGGCAGTTCCCGCACTTTCTATCGCTTGCATGGCTTTACAAAGAAGACTACGCCTCGGCCGGGTTGCACATGTTGCCCGAATCCTCTGCACCGGACCGGTCGACCGCGTGGCAGATTCTTTTGCACAGCGCGGCCCTCTTTCTTGTGAGCTGCGCCCCGACGTTTTTAAATCTGACCGGTAATTTTTACCTTGTTGTGGCCATTGCGGTCGGCGCCACAATGACGTGGTACAGTCTTGAATTTTTTCGCAGCCATTCAAGAGCGCAAGCGCGCCGCGTGTTTTTGTTCTCACTCCTTTATATTCCTGTTCTTGTTACGTTGATGTTGTTAAATGGCGCTGTGAACCTTTGATGTTTGCCGTCCAGATAAAAAATCTTTCCCATTCCTATTTCCCTTCCAAAGACGCCGAGAGAAAAGTTCTCAATCAATTAAGTTTCGACGTGGCCGCTGGAGAAATCTTTGGGCTTCTTGGGCCCAACGGTGGCGGCAAAACCACGTTGTTCAAAATTTTATCGACGATGATGAAGCCGCAAGCCGGCGACGTTGATATTTTTGGAACCGGTCTCACCAAAGAACCGGCGGCGGTCCGCCAAAAAATTGGCGTTGTATTCCAGAATCCAAGTCTGGACAAAAAACTGACGTTGCTCGAAAACACGCTGACACAAGGACATTTGTACGGCCTGCGCGGATCCGATCTTACGAGCCGCATTGCTGATATTTTTGGAAAACTTTCGCTGACCGATCGCGCGAACGACATTGTCGAGCAATTGTCCGGTGGCTTGCAGCGCCGCGGCGAGATTGCAAAAGGCCTGCTGCACAAACCCGCGTTGCTGCTCATGGACGAGCCGTCGACCGGGCTTGATCCCGGCGCGCGCCGCGAGTTGTGGGATTTAATTTTTGAACTGAAGAAGAATGGCGTCACGATCATGGTCACCACACACCTCATGGAAGAAGGCGACAAATGCGATCGCCTGGGCATACTGCACAAAGGGAATCTCGTCGCGCTCGGAACGCCGGATGAGCTGAAGAAAAAAATTGGTGGCGACATGGTGGTTGTCCAAACCCGAAGCGCGGCCGTCCTCGCCGAAAAAATTAAAGTGCAATTTGGCGGCGAACCAACAGCGTTGAACGGAACCGTGCGCATTGAAAAACAAGAAGGCCACAAATTCATTCCGCCGCTCGTGGAAGCGTTCCCCGGTATGATCGAAGCGGTCTCCGTTGGTAAACCGACGCTCGAAGATGTTTTCGTGCGGCAAACCGGGCAGAAATTTGGAGAGGAACATGAATAATTTTGCGCTCGCTACCTTTTCGCTTTTGAAACGGGAAGTTGTTCGATTCTTGCGCCAACGGCATCGAATCGTCGGTGCGCTCGGCACCCCGCTCGTGTTTTGGATTTTGATTGGTTCGGGTTTCGGCACGCTGAAATATTTTTTTCCAGGCACCGTGTCGATGATTCTGTTGTTCACGGCAATTTTCTCAACAATTTCCATCATTGAGGATCGGCGCGAAGGGTTTCTGCAGGGTGTTCTCGTTTCCCCCACATCGCGCTCGGCCATTGTCATGGGGAAAATTTTGGGCGGCACAATTCTCGCGACGGGTCAGGCGCTTTTGTTTGTGATCTGCGCACCGCTTTTGGGAATAACGATGGGCGTTTCCGGATTTCTTTATGTGCTTCTAATGATGCTGCTCGTCTCGTTCGCGCTAACGGGCCTCGGCTTCATCATCGCGTGGCGTTTGGATTCGACGCAAGGGTTTCACGCCATTATGAATCTCGTGCTGATGCCGATGTGGTTTTTGTCCGGTGCGCTATTTCCGATGGAACGCGCACCGATGTGGCTAAAGGCAATCATCATGATAAACCCGCTCACCTATGGGGTGGCCGCGCTGCATCAAGGATTTTTCCATTCGACGTCGCAGATCGGTTCGCATTTGCCATCGCAGGCCGTTTGCCTCGCCGTGACGCTCGTGTTTGTTGCGATCAGTTTCGCTGCTTCGGTTCGAACCGCAAAAGAAAATACCTGACACGATGCGTCCCGTTAGAATTCTTCAGATTGTTCTTGGCATCGCTATTTTGGCGCTCATCGCTGTTCAAGTATTGAGTCCGCGCTTTGGAAGACGATCCGGCCCTTCCGCAACTCCCACGTACGGCACGGTTCAAGATTTCGAATTTGTCGATCAAGACAATCGCCCGTTCGGACGAAACGATTTAAAAGGAAAAGTCTGGATCGCTGATTTCTTTTTTACGCAATGCATGGGGCCATGCCCGCTGCTCACGACGCGCATGGCCGAACTTCAAAAAGACTTCTCCAACAAAACCAATCTGCGGTTCGTTTCGTTTTCGGTGGATCCCACCCACGACACGTCCGCCGTTCTGAAAAAATATGCGGCAACATACGGCGCCCATCTCAACAATTGGCATTTCTTAACGGGCGATAAAGAGAAAATTTTTAAATTGGTTCGCGAGAGCTTTCACCTTGCGGTGGAACAAACGCCACCGACAAAGCCGTCGGAGAACGATATTCTTCACAGTCTTTATTTCGTGTTGGTCGACGCGAACGGAACGATTGTGGGTTACTACGATTCCACGGACAACGAAGCCTTAAAACAAATGCGCGATGGGATTTCCCGAACTTAACGCCACGCTCAATTTTTTGAGCGCCGTGCTGGTGACGCTGGGTATCTTTTTCATCAAGCGAAAAAACACCACCGCGCACAAAGCGTGCATGATCACGGCGTTTTTCACATCCGTTGCGTTTCTTGCGTCCTATCTTTATTACCACTATCGCGCGGGAAGCAAGCATTTTGCGGGCACCGGCTCCGTTCGAACTCTTTATTTCACGATTCTCTTATCGCACACAATTCTCGCGGTGGTCATTGTTCCGATGGTGGTCACCACACTGCGCCGCGCTTGGCGTGCGGACTACGAAGCGCACGTGCGAATCGCGCGCTGGACATGGCCGGTGTGGATGTACGTGTCGGTGACCGGTGTCGTGATTTACTTGATGCTTTACCGGATGTTTTAAATTATCCCGGCTCCGGCGCCAATTCCGCCGGAATTGTCACGCCTTCTCCTGTAAAACCGAATCGGTCGGGACCAAAATCGTCCACAATCAATTTCGCAGTCACCTTTGCTGAATTCATCACATTCGCTACACCCGGACCCGGATGGGTGCCCGCCCCGACAAGATACAACCCGTGAATATTCGTGTCGCGATTGTGCGGCCGAAAATAAAAACTCTGCTGCAGCGTCGGTTCAATTGAAAAAGCCGATCCGAACGTTGTGCGGAATTCGGATTCGAAATCGATCGGCGTGAAGATCTTTCGTGTAACGATGTTTTTCTTGAGGCCCGGCAAACACTGTTGCTCAATAAAGTCCAACATTTTTTCGGCAAACCGCGGACCTTCTTCCGGCCAAAAAACATTGAATTTCTCAAGATTGGGCACCATCGCAAGCGCACAAAATGTTTCGCCGTTGGCAGGCGCTAGCGAAAGATCCGTGACCGTCGGAACGTGGAGATAATAGGGCGATGGACCAAAGATCACGTTATGCTGGGCAACATTTGAATATTTCTTTGATGTTCCAAAACAAACGACAAGAGCGGACGAACCGTACGTCATCTTCGATACTTTCTGAGAAACTTTTCTCGCCACGCGATTTTTTTTGAGAAGTTGCGTGTACGTGTGCGTCACATCCGCATTGCTCACCACAACTTCAAACGCTTGGCGCTCGCCCGTCGTAAGCTGCACGCCCATCACCTTCCCGTCTTTAGCGACAATGCTTTCAATGTCGGCATTCACGCGTAAAGAGCCACCAAGATCGGTGAACAGCTGGACAAGCCCACGCACGAGCGCGTTGATACCGCCTTTCGGAAACACAATACCCGAATGCGTTTCGAGAAAATGCCGCGAAGCATGGAGCGCCGGCGCGTTCGATGGGTCCGCTCCCATGAGCTTCGAGGGAAAAGCGAGCGCTTCGCGCAGCCGCGGATCGCTGATGAACGAATCAATCACTTCACGGGCCGAACGATAGGCGGTCAAACGCAAAAGACGCGGCGCGGCGCGAACCATACTCCACGGATCTTGAAAAGGCTCCGCGCACATTTTCCGATCGTATTGATCAAACGCTTTTTTCGAAAACGCGAGAAATTTTCGGTAACCGCCGACATCGCTTGGCGCTATTTTTTCGATTTGCTGTTCAATCTTGCGGGGGTCGTTCGATATTTCGAACGAGAAACCGTTCTCCCAAAACATTCGAATGAGTGGTTGAACGGGCAACAATTCAACATAAGAATTCATCGGCCGATTCGCAGCCTGAAATAGTTCTTCGATCACGAACGGGGCGGTAAGAACAGCTGGCCCTGCATCGAAGGTAAAACCCTGATCGCGAACCACGTGTGCCAAGCCACCGGCCTTATCGCGTCTCTCAAAAACCGTGGTCGGGAAACCGGCCGCCTGGAGGCGAATCGCCGCTGCCAATCCGCCAAACCCACTCCCAATAATCGCCACCCGTGTTTTTTTGTTCATCGATCTCAACATTACTTTTTAGGATCCCATCGCGGTCGGTTGGCCGCTTCGCCCAAATTGACGGCCGAAAGCGATTTCAGTGTAATTCCCGCGCTTGCGCGGCCCGCCATAGTAATGACGCCCCAGTGGATTTGCTGCATTTTAAAATTCAACATCGATCAAAGTTCTTGATCCGCTGCATGTTAATTTTGACCAATTTAATATTTTCTCGCACACGCGTACCAACCCGAGCGCCATACGGATGATTGGACAGGAGTTTGACCAGATGGGAGAGCGGACTCCGTCGGTCGGCCTTCGGTTGGCGCGTCTCGACAAAATTTTTTACGGATGTCCGGCCGCCATTCTCATAGACGAAGGCCGATTTCGATTTATTTCCCGTTGGTGGTTGGAATCGCAATGACGATCATCGTGTCTCTGCTTAGCTGGCATTTGATTGAGAAACATTGTCTTTCTTTGAAGAATCGATTTGATGAGAAATTCGGCTGGGTTTGATCCAATCATATAGCGTATAATTCCGCCCTCGCCGTTGCGTATTGGCCCCATCGTCTAGCGGCCTAGGACGCTGCCCTCTCAAGGCAGAGATCACGGGTTCGAATCCCGTTGGGGCCGATTTATTAGGGTCGTTCGTACGCCTGAATAAGTCTTTCTCGTGCCAGTTGCCGTTCGAATAATGTTGTTCTTCCCATCCGTTCGTAAATAGAACCCAGTTTCCGCACCGACTCAAGGTCTCTCGTGATGTCGTAAACAAAAAGTGTTGATCCGACAAAATGAATCGGCGTTTTCGTGCGCAACCAACCATAAACCTCGCGTGTCGCGGGATTGTGAACAAGCTCCGCACTCACAACGAGCCATTCGCTCGGCGTTTCGACCGGATTGACCGTGTCGCGACGAAAGCTGTTCGTGATCGCCGGAGACAAAACGTCCTGATATTCCAATCCCCAGGCCTCCGGTCTGTTTGAACCCCAGTAACCCATACACACGGTGGGTTGGGTTGACTGTTTTCGTATGAGCTCGACGAGCGACGGTAAATCTTGTCCCCAGTCCTGATTCGAACCATCGAGCCACTTGTAGCCATTCTCCGAACCGCCGACGAACTCGTTGAAATACGCCATGTGATACGGGTGACTTATCAGTGCTTCGGCTGCAAGCCATACGACCAGTGCCCAACAGAACCGCCGCTCCAGGGCAGGGCGATTTTTTTCAAACAGGAAGCCGGCTGCCACGGCCAGGAAGGGAGTGGCTGGCAACAGATATCTCAAACCGAAATGATTATGACTCGTAACTACAGCGAGCCAGAAAATCGCAATCGGGAAAAAAATCCAGTCTTTCCGGGACTTGGACCGCAATAGAAAAATTATCCCACCGAGCCACAGACAGAGCAGCGGAATCGGAGTTTTGATGAGAAAAGCGACCGGATAATAGTACCAGCCAACCGCACCCGAGACGGGGCCAAGGAGATATCCCATCCCGTTATCGCCTTTGTGAAACGCAAAACCTTTTTGAAACGCTTCCAAAATCACGGAGAGCTTAAAACGATAACAGATCAGAAGAACAACGAATGCGATAATGACCTGTGCAAGAGCGTGTGTGAGCCATGTTCGGAAACTGGATCTGCGCAGCCACGATAAAAAGATTAGGATCGGCAAAATCAGCACACCGGAAAATTTTGAGGCGATGGCCCAGCCTGCCAGAAATGCACTCGCGATGACGGCCGGCAGCGCCAAGCGATCCGTCGAGACGTTTAGCGCCAAGACGGACGCAAACAAGAAAAAAGTAACAAACATATCGTTCATGGCGAGCGCGCCATTGCTGAGAACAAGCGGATCAAACGCGAACATGCAAAGCGATGCCGTTGCTGCTTCGGCTCCGATCGCTTTCCGAACGGTCATAAAGAGCAAGCCGCCGAGCATTAGAGAAAGAAATGTTGTGGGCGCGCGCGCCAAATTAATTAATCGCGTGGCCGGCCCCTCACTGGAGAAAAAAACTCGGTATCCCATATGCCACGCGTCCGTTTGCGACGGATTTAAGTCGTTAGGAATAGAAATCCTCCGAGCGAGAAGTGGAAGCGCAGCGATCAATTTTTGCAAAGGCGGGTGTTCGATATTCCACCGGTAATCACCGGTTTCCCAAATCATCACACCGGCGGGCGCGTAAATGACCTCGTCATAGACAAGCGATGTTCGGCGGGCTGTTGTTATCAGCAGGCCCGCAAAAACAATTCCGATACAGACCGCTAAAGCATCCCACGAAATTGACTTCCGATGAGAAGCGAGCGCTGTTGAATTCTCGTCGTCCACAAGCGCATTGTAGTTTTAGAAAGAAATAATGGAAATGAAGACAATCTCTCCAGATTGCACACACGTCATAAAAGCTTGATTTATGGTACAAATCCCACGTGATTGTCTCGTTTAATAGCGTCAATCTCATCGGAAATGAACTTCGCTACATCAAGAAGTCGATCGCGAACTGTCACCTGTCGGGTGACGGACCGTTTACAAAATACGCCACCAAACTTCTTCAACGAACCTATCGGCCATCGCAGGTTCTTTTAACGTCGTCGTGCACCCATGCGTTGGAATTGGCGGCGCTTCTCGCCGATATTAAATCCGGAGACGAAGTTATTGTCCCATCGTTTACATTTCCATCGACGGTAAATGCATTTGTCTTGCGGGGCGCGATACCAAAGTTTGTCGATATCCGCTCCGACACGTTTAATATTGATGAAACAAAGATCGAAGCGGCCATCACGAAAAGAACGCGGGCCATTTGTGTGGTGCACTATGGCGGCGTGCCATGTGAAATGCGAGAGATTGTTCGGTTGGCGCGCAAACACAAATTATTTTTGATCGAGGATGCGGCGCAAGCGTTTCTTTCCGAATACCACAGGCGACCCGTCGGAACGTTCGGGGAATTTTCCGCTGTTAGCTTCCATGAAACAAAGAACGTCGTTTGTGGAGAAGGCGGCGCGATTATTATTAACAAAGAACAATTTGTCCGGCGCGCTGAAATTATCCGCCAAAAAGGGACAAACCGTGCGGCGTTTTACCGTGGAGAAGTTGATAAGTACTCCTGGGTGGACATCGGGTCGTCCTTCGTACCTTCGGAACTTCAAACCGCCTACCTAGCGGCCCAACTTGAAAAGAAGAATGCCATCTGGAGAATGCGAAAAGCCATTTGGAATCAATACGACCGAAACCTGCGACTTTTTGAGAAAAGCGGCGTCATTTCGCTACAGAAGATACCACCACATTGTCGATCCTCTTTCCATCTTTTCGCAATTGTGTTTCCAAGCGAGCACAAACGTCAGTCAGCTATTCGTGACCTGCAAAAAAAAGGAATCCACGCGATCTTTCATTATTTTCCTCTGCATTTGTCCAAGATGGGGCGCCGTTTCGGTTACAAAGTCGGAATGCTACCGGTCACGGAACGCATCAGTTCATGCTTGTTGCGCTTGCCGCTGCACAACTATCTTGGCTGGCCGGAACAGCGCTTCGTCATCGAGTCGTTGGCTCAAAATCTCAGGAAATAAAATGGCGAAAAAGGCCATCAACATCCCCTTTTTTCTTTTGGCCTTCCTGGCTTTGGCTGCCGTTTGGCATTTTTCTGCCACCATCGTATTGGATAAGCTGTTCCCGATCGGCTTATCGGATTTGTCCGCACGGGCAAATCAAAAACAATGGCAATATTTCGTCGTTTGCTGGGCGCTCGCAATTCCGGTTGTCCTTCGATATTCACCGGACATCGATTCTTCCGGAGTTCGATTGACTTTCAATATCGTTACCATTCTTTCAACGTTGGTCGTAATTCACTTTTTCGGCGTGGTCCAGTTCGTTGTTTGGGCGATCGTCGTCACGTTCTTATCCCGTGCTCATTCAAACGGTGCCGCGGAAACAAAAACCGCAAGGTTCTTTGTTAATTCTCTTCTTGGTGCTCTTGCGGTATTGACCGCGTTGCACGCTTTTAAACGAACAGGCGTATGGGTCTTCGATCTCTACGAGTATGGCCCTCGGCTGTCAGCCATAAACGAATACCTTCACGGTGCCATTCCGTATAAAGATTTTTTCATCCACTACGGAATCCTCCAGGACGTCGTACGACCGTGGATCGCGTTTAAGATGTGGGGCACAACTTACGCGGCGGATCAAGCGCTGACCGCTTGGATCGTCGGCATGGCCAGTGTGCTGTTGTTCTCGCTGATGCTGCTTGTTGTGCGGCGGACCTCGTTAAAAATATTTTTTGGAATTATATTGGCACTGCGACCGGATCTCTTTTTTCCCGAACGAACACTCTTTCCTCTTCTCACGATGGCTTTGTTTTGCGCGAGCACACGCCAGGAGAATCGCTTGTTGTATGGACTGGCCGGAATCGTTGCCGCGTTATCCGCGCTCTACAGTTTCGAAATTGGTGTTACTTTGATCGCGGGACTGGCACTTTTCTTCGGAGCGTCCTTCATCTTGGATGAGAAGAACTTTGTGAACCGATCTTTTTCGTCATTCCTCATCGGATATTCCTTTTCATTTCTTTTGCTCGTTCTGTATCTCTGGCATGTGAACGCGTTCAATTATTTTTTCCGTGATATTGGGTCTATGTTGACCCAGCGCCTCCCAACATGGGCCGACGGCCTGCGCAGTCACGTTTTTCAATACCGGTTCTTTCAGACGGAAAGTTCCACAACAGCGTATTTAAAAATCAACATTCCTCTTTTGCTTAGTATTTTTACGATGTCTTTGTGTGCTACCTATCAATTTCCACGATCACGAGCAGCCTTGGCGCTCGCGTGTGTGTTGTTTTTTCAATTCTTTATTTATTTGGGAAGGACCGACTTCATCCATTGGAAAAACTCGTCCATCTTGACATGGCCACTAATAATGTTCGTTTGTGAAATTGCATTGGACTGGGTTACCGACGCCACAAAAGTTCGCGTATCGACGGGCATATCTCCCTTGCTTGCAACATGCATTGTGCTCCCGCTCGGATCAACATTGATGTGGGGGCGCTCTCTTCCCAATCTCGTTGCAACAGGCCTCACGAATCTTTTATACGCGTCTCAGACCTCCGGAGATGGAAGCATCTCGCAGTTACCCCGCATGGGGAAGGCCCGAATTCCGACGGACAATGTGAAACAAGTCGAGAGCGTTGTCCTTGAACTGCAAAAACGGATTCCGGAAAACGGCCACTATTTTGATTTTACGAACTACGGCGGTTACTACTTTTTATCCGATCGGCGTTCCGCTACTCGCTTCGGTCTGATCAATTACGTTCACGGAGCCAGTATGATGAACGAATGTCTTTCCGATCTGACCATTCGAAAGCCGGTGTTGGCGCTCGTCGAATTAAAAAATGACGCCTTGGTTTATCGATACGATTTGAAACCGATTGCGGATTTTCTTGAAACAAACTACACGGTGATATGGCAGAACAAAAACCTTGGTTTAATGGAAATTAAGACGAAACATTGAAAATCGCTTGCGGATTATTTCACGACGAGTTTGAGCTAAGCGGCGAATATCAATCGTTCATCGGTTGGACGACTGCCATCTCAAAGCTCGGACATAACGTCATCCGATTCACGCCACAAGGCGACTTGCGCTCAACACCGCTTCGGTTTCACGCGACTGGAGAATCGCTTTTCCGAAAATGGCGCGAGCAATACACATTTATCCAGCGCTCGGTTGAGTTGGGACACCAGGTGGACTGTCTGCATCTTTTCCTTCCTTCGGCGAGTTTCTTTTGGATCGCGGATAGAATTAAACGCGTCGTGAAAAAACGGGTGGTTGTAACGTGCATTGGAGAAAACCCAAGGATGTCCGACGTGTGGGATTTTTCAAATTTTCTCAACATGTTTCGTTTTTACGCGGTTCGATACGCAGCGATGGCGATCTCACCACCGGCGAAATTCGCAGCGGACGCATACATTGCTCACTCCTCACAACTTCTCGAGCGATTTCGAGAACAAGGTTGCCCGGCACACAAAACCCATTTTTCATATCCGATTTTACCGACAGAACAGGGTCCCGATGATTTATCGAAGGCCCTTGCTGAACGAATCAAAAATCGGCCAACCTTTCTTTTCATGGGCCATTTCTTACCGAACAAGGGCGTGGAAACTCTGCTTACGGCATTTTCAACGTTAACCGACTACGACGCACAATTGTTGCTCGCCTGGAGCGGCATTGGAAACCGAGCGCACGTTGAATCTCAAATTCGCCGCATGGGTCTAGACAACCGCCTCATACTGACAAGCGATCCGCTTCATCGTGAGACAATCTTTCGCTCGGCGGTAGCGATCGTATTGCCATTTTCAATCTCGTTCGGGCAAATGGCGCCGCCCTTGCTCCTGTTCGAAGCGTTTCGGTCGGGGATTCCAGTAATCGTTTCCAATTTTCCGTGTGTTCAAGATTATGCGTCCAATCGAGATACCGCATTTCTCGTGAAGCCACGCGATCCGCGCGATCTGGCCGTCGCTTTAAAACAAGTTCTGCGACTCAATGATCAAAGCGATTTCAGAGCGCGACAAAGGAATACGTATGGCCACTGGACGGAGAAAATAGACATAGGTGCCATCTATGGATAAAAGACTCTATTATCAAAGTTCCCAAGTGGCAAACGCCTATGACGAAGTTCGATTCGCTTCGCGGTCAGGAAAATTTGCACATGAGATCGAGTTAAGCGCCGTTCGCCAGGCATTTGACGGATCGGAAAAGATTCTCGAAATCGCCTGTGGAACGGGGCGATTGTTAAAAGACCTTCGACGGGAAGGGCGAAATGTGCATGGTCTTGAGCAATCGAAGGCGATGCTACAAGCAGGCGGATTGGCAAATGAACCTTATGTTGTCGAAGGCGACGCGTTCAAAGCGCCGGTGGCGTCGCAAAGTTTCGATGGCATTTATTGTTTTCGCTTTACGAACCATTACCACGATCTACGGCCTCTGTTCAATGAAATCCACCGGATTCTCAAACCTGGCGGACACGCGCTGTTTGACATGATGCACTGGAGCTTTTTAATTTTTGATTCGAAGCGATGGGGTGGGAAGAACTTTACTTCTTCTCGCAGGACGGTAGAGTCGTGGGTCAAACAAAGCGGCCTTCGTGCTGAAAGCGTACATTCTTTGTTTCCCATTAGTCCTTATCTTATCGCACACCTTCCACGCTTTTTGGTGAAAGGGATCATTGCGACACGACCTCTATTGCCCACATCTCTTAATGCGGTACACATTTGGCATGTCCGAAAGCCGAAATGATTTAACGGGTTGGGGGCCTGTTTACTGGGGCCCCTTTTCGTATTGGCTCACCATGGCTATTTTGCGTCCCATGGGACGATCTGAAATGTTTAATGCGGTCGTTCACGAAATTGGTCATACATCGGTCCTCGAATTGTGCTGCGGAAGCGGCGCGCTTGCACGAAAAATCAATAAATCCAAATACACAGGTATTGATGCGAATCCCATTTTCGTCGATTCACTTAACCGAAAGGGGTTCAACGTTACGCACGGAAACGTATTGGAGATGAAATGGCCCGCCGCCGACACATGTGTCATGGTCGAAAGCCTTTATCACTTTCTGCCCGATCCAAGCGCGATCATTGAAAAAATGATGGCCGGGAGCTTTCGCAAGGTGATTATTTCCGAATCGATTGAGAATGTTTCCCATTCACGTCACACGGCCGTGAGAAAATTCACGGCCTGGGCTACCCGCATCGACGGGAAGTTATTTCCTCATCGCTACAACGAAGATTCGTTACGAGAATTTTTTCGTTCCAAAAATTTCCGGCGAGTAGCAAGAGTCGGCTCGAATCTAATTGGTGTTTACGAACGACCATGATCGACGTCTCCGTAATAATTCCGTGTTACAATAGCGCTCATCTTATCGAAAAGCGGGTTCGGGATTTTGAAGAGATCCTAACGCACACCAATTGGACGTGGGAAATAATACTGACGGACGATGCCAGTCGAGACGAGACGGTCAAAATCTGTCAGCGACTTGCCCAGACATCGCCCAACCGCAAATTGTTCATCAACCAAGTGAACCTCGGACGCGGCAAAAATGTCGCGAATGCCATTCCGTTGACATCGGGGCGGTTCGTCGGTTATGTGGACGCTGATTCCTCCACAGCGGCGGGATACGTCGTGCCATTGATATCCGAACTTTTGAAAGGCAACGATATAGCCGTTGCGAAACGTACGTATAAAATACGTCTTCTCGAACTGCCCTCCATCGTTCACCGCTTATTAACACATTTGGGTTACGCCTTGCTCGTGCGGCGGTTATTGGGCATACACAATCACGATACGGAGAGCGGTTGCAAATTTTTCCGGCGGGAGGTGGCTTTGGAGCTGACCAAATTCTCTGAGTCACCAGGCTGGTTTTGGGACACAGAAATGATCGCCAACGCTCATTTGAGAAACTATTCCATAGTTGAGGTGCCAACGCTTTTTGTTAGAGACGTTTCAGAGGGGACAACCGTGCGCTTGGTACGGGACAGTTGGCTTCAGTTTAATTCTCTTTGGAGGTTCTCCAAAAAAGTAGGGCGTCAACTCGGACGTCAATGTTGTGGAAAAAACTTCTAGTCGCGCGGCTCTTTTAATCTCGTTTTTTGCTTTCGCAAAGCTGCTCCTACGGCCGTTGCGGGATCCAGACCTATGGTGGCACTTGGCCAGCGGACGCGCGATGGTAGAAAGCCATGTGTTTCTCCGTACGGACATTTTTTCGCGATCGATGCTCGGAGTTCGTTGGGTTAATGCAGAGTGGTTGGCGGACATCCTATTTTTCCTTGGGCACTCAAGCTTCGGTGTAAACTTTTTCTTTTTTGGTCGAGTGCTGGGCGGCTTGGTGATTATGCTCGTGATCTACGAATGTATTCGTGAGATCGCTCCAACGGGGCCGTGGAACATTTTTTTTCTGTGGCTTTCGTTTGCGCTCATTTCGCCTCGGATGAACGAGCGCGCAGAATTGTTCTCGTTTCTGTTCCTTGGATCTCTCACGCTTGTTGTCATTCGACTTAGAAACGCTTTTGCGGCGTGGCGCGTGCCAGCCGAAATCGTGGTCGGCACCCTTGGGCTGGTTTGGGCAAATACCCATCCGGGGTTCGTCTATGGTCTCGGACTTCTTTTGAGCGCGAGTGTCGGCGCGCTTTGGGCGCGAGAAGAACGCCGCTTCTCACTTCAGTTACTGCGCTGCGCAATCGTTTTTGCGGCCAGCAGCTTAATCAACCCGAACGGGCTTGGGTTGTACCGTTTTTTCCTCGAGCACACCAAACAGATGGGGCCGACCGGAATTGCCGGTATCGCCGAATGGAATCCGACCGACATCGAACACAACAAGATGTTCTGGGTTTGGTTCTTCCTGATCGCTGTTGCTGCGGTCACGTCGCTTCTGCGAGGTTCGTTACGAACTCGTTTCTGGATTCCCTCCGCATTGTTGTTTGCTGTTTGGGGGTCGGTTCACACGAGAAACACAGTTTTCGTCCTGTTTCCAGCTTTGCCGTTGTTAATGGACTTCCTTTCAAACGAACATACCGGTCTACGCCGACGGCAAATCCTTCATATCGCGGCGGTCGCGAGCATTTTTAGTTTCGCTTGGAAATTCTGGTCGGAAATATCCGCGCCACTTCCGCCATCCAAGATTTCTTGGCAATTCTTTCCCAAAGAAGCGGTTCGATTCCTTGAAGACGAAAATATTAGTGGCGATGCATGGAACGCGTATGAATTTGGCGGGTATCTTGAATGGGCGCGCGGTCCGCAACACAAAATTTTTATGGACGGACGTTATTTGTTTCAGCCTCTTCTCAAGGAGCAGCTCGAAATGTTTTCGGCCCCGTCCGAGCAGTTGATCCGCGAAAGATGGCAGCTTTATTGGAAGCGTTATCCAACCGACTATGCGGTTTCGCGGTATCTTAATTTTCGTGGCACAGGTTCAATTCTTGAATTAAATCCACTCAATTTCATGTTTCCGCGCTCGGATTGGGCGCTCGTATTTTGGGATGACTCGTGCTTGGTTTTTCTGAAGAGAAACAAATTAAACGAGCGAGTGATTGCTTCGCACGAATACAAATGGCTCTGGCCTTATAACCTTTACCAGATGCGGCAAATGCTGAAGAACAAAGAGGTTCTGTCCACTGACTGTGCCGATGAACTTAAACGACACGAACAGGAAACGGGCGGCGGTCTGGTCCACGAACGTCTCGCCGGCATTTTGGCCGGTTCGTAAGCGATCTTTTTTCAAGCTATCATCTTCACCGAAAAATGACCGTTCCCCCGCACGATATCGAACAGTGGAATGACACGATGGCTCGACTGTACGAGCCGGACAAGTTCATTACCCAAACTGGTTGGATCGTGAGAAAGGTACAGAGCCTGCGATTGGAAAAAACGCGCAAAGCACTCTCACTGACTGGCCATGAGACGCTTCTCGATGTTGGTTGCGGGTCCGGAAATCTCTTGGCGGGTATAAATGCTCGCGAGATCGTCGGCATAGATTTGTCGGATTATTTGCTCGATCAAGCACGGGCGCGATTAAAAAATCAAGCCAATGTGAAAATCGTTAAGGCGAACGCCGAGACAATTCCTTTCCCGGACAAGTACTTCGATCGCGTTGTGTGCTCCGAAGTGCTCGAACACGTAAAGGATGTCCCTGCGGTGCTTAAAGAAATCCACCGCGTGTGCAAACCGGGCGCGCGTCTCATCATCACGTTGCCCAACGAGCACCTCATCAACATCACAAAAAAGATCGTGTTGCAGTTTGGACTAAAACGCTGGATTGCCGGTCATTACCCCATGTCGGACAATATGATGGACCAATGGCACTTGTCGGAAATCGAAACCTCGGATCTTGAAAAGCTGGCGTCGCCGTTCTTTCGGCTTACAAGCGTTCGCCCCATCCCAATCCCGCTCTTTGCCTACCACAAGCTTTTTGTACTGGAGCGAAAATAGGCTGAATGCGCTGGAATAGTTGCCGGCCGAACATTTTATCCCTCTTCTTTGTAACCCTGTTTCACTGTGCAGTAACCGGTTTGATTTACCCCGCCATTGTTTCCGCTCCGTTTTCAAATCTCCTTGCGGGCCAACAAGTCGGCGGTTACTTTGCGTGGCTTTTTTGGTGGTGGCGCTATGCGCTGATGCACCACCTGTCACCCTTCCATTCAAACCTGCTAATGTTTCCGGCCGGCATCCCCGTTTTTCCGCATTCTCCCGTTAACGAGATCCCTGCCCTTCTTCTGCAAACGGTGAGCTCCACGACGTTCACCACAAATTTCCTTCTGCTTGTTTCGCATGTGCTATCGGGCGTAACGATGTATGCGCTGGGATCCGAAATAACGAAAGATCGTTGGGCTTCGTTACTGGCTTCGTTCCTATACGCCTACAGCCCCTACATGTTGACGCAGCACTACATCGGACAGGTGATAGAAGCGACAATTTTTTTCAATCCGTTGTTAGTTTTAGCGTTGTACCGCTATTACAAAAGACCGTCGAATAGCGCAGCGATGACCGTCGCTGCGGCGTTGACCGGTGTATTTCTCTCAGGGCCTTACGTCGGTTTTAGCTTCGGACTTGTGTTTGTATTGGCTGGCGTTCTTTTCGATGTGAGCGTCGGCGAAAGAATGCTACTGCGCTCTTTCTTTTCGCTTCCGTTGGTTTTGTGGTGTGGCACGTCGGTGATCATCGCAATAATCGCCTTTCTTCCTCTGATCTCTCTGCCCCGCGTGTTAGGAGGCGGTTCGGAATTTTTCTCCCCCAGCCTCGCGATGTTCATCGACCTGCCGTTCTGGCATACGTCCGCTCTTGTTCGGTCTATTAGAATTTTAAAGTCATCGGGTGCGCCGATCGAGAATTCGATGGGCTACTTCGGAATCGTACCGATTGTTGCAATCATCATCAGTGTCCGCCGAAAATACTTTTCGGCGCGAACGGAACAATTTTTCGGGTCGCTTCTGATCTTTAGCGCCATTCTATCGTTAGGGGCGACCCTCCAGATTACACCGACCCAGAGGACGATTGTTCCGTTGCCTTACACGATATTTCGGCATTTGCCATTGCTTTCGTCTTTCCGTGTTCCCGCGCGAATTCTTATGACCGTGTCACTGGCCAGCAGCGTGCTCGTCGCACTTACCTTCTCGAAACTTTTGCGCGGCCGCCGGACGTGGGGATTCCTTGCGTGTGCGGGATTAATGGTGGTGGTCTGGTACGAGTGGGGTTTGTCTCATGTTGGGCAGCGCTACGCTTCTTCCGTTCCGTCGACTGTTTACACAACCATTAAGGAAGATGGTGACAATTTTGCCATTCTCGAGCTGCCGCAACACTACGTGCCCGGAGCTACGTTATACATTCCGGCTCAGTACTACATGTTGTTTCAGACGTATCATGAAAAGCCGATGGTCCTGGGTTGCCCAACTCGATATTTTTTGGAAAGTCTTTCGCTAACGGAAAACACGCCGGTGCTTTACGAATTTACTCACCCGGAGAATTTAAAAAAATTACTAACGCTTCCGGAATTGGCTGTGCGACAAACAGAGCTCACCGCAAAGGCCAAATCGATACTTGCTGCGCACAAAATCAAATACGTGGTTTACCATCGGCACGCACCTCTCTACGACAAAGAGCTCCACAAATTTTTGGAGCTTTGGTTAACCCAAATTTTCGGAACACCTTCGGAAAAGGACGGTGACAAAATCTTTCTGTTCAAAGTGTATTAAGCCAACGGCACTCGCGCTCGAGGTTCGCGAGCGACTCGTAGCCCATCGTTACCAGCGGTTGGTTTTGCTGCAGAATGCGGGTGCCGCGGCTCTGACGCGCGGTCGGTGCGGCCTTTAAAAAATCCGCAATCACGATTTTGAAATTGCCCATCGCGTTGTAAAGCATGCGTTCTTTGAGGGCCGTGAAATTAAATTGATCGGCGGCCATCACGAAAAATTGTTTTGGGTCCGTGCAGACGAGCGCGAGAAAAAGCAAAAGCTCCGAGACCGACGCTTTCTTTTCAATGGTTTGTTTCTTTGGCCCAATTCGAATTGGCAGTCCGGTGGCCATCATAATTCCGGCGCTTAGAAGTTGCTGCGGTGCCGTGGGACCTTGTTTCTCTTGTGTGATTTTCGTCTCACTAAATTTTATTCCGGCGGTTCCAATCACGGTAATCTTCTCGGCTCTCACGTCGTAGTGGGTGCCGCGATCGTCGATCCCCGTGCAGCCCGTTTCCGATAACACGACGTGATTTAAAACGACGGGCGTCGGCAACGCTGGAACCGTTGCGTACGGCAAACGAATCGCGTTGATACGAGCCCCGGCCGCCGCCGCGATAAGTTGATCGGCCGCCTCCGGCGACAAATTTTCGCCGAGAATTCCCCAACAATTTTTCGCTTCATGGGCGGCGTCGGCCTGCGGAATTTTTTTGAACGTCGCCAAAGCCTGGGCGATGGCCGGAATCTGAAGATCGTTTTCCGACGCCAATACAACCGAATAGGAATTGTTTTCCGCGCTCACAAGACAATATCGCCTGAAAGCACGACGAATTCAAGCTAGAATCGGAATCCCTCATGACAAAGATTTTCCCCTCACTTTGTCTTCTTGCGTTGGTGGTAGTTCCGGTGAACGCAAAAACGTTGACGGTGAAGCGCGTTGTTGATGGTGACACGCTCGTGCTGTCGAACAACGTGCGCGTTCGCCTGATCGGCATCGACACGCCCGAATTGCACGAGTCCGCCAAGTTACGCAAGGACGCGGCACGCACCCATCATGATGAGAAACTCATTCGCGAATTGGGAAAACGCGCGGCGAGCTTCACAAAGAACGTGATTCAGAACCGCGCCGTCCGGCTGGGCTATGACCAGCGAAACCAACCCCATAATAATAAGGATCGATATGGGCGCACGTTGGCCTATGTTTACTTTGACCCGCCCAGCTGCGACGAATTCGCGCAGGAGATTGCCGAGCAAGTCTGCGAGCTACCGTCCTTTCAAAAAGGATTTCTAAACGCGCTTATCGTTGAGGCGGGTTACGCGAATGCGTACACGAAGTTTCCTTTTGAGCACATCGAGGATTTTCGTCGGATCGAGCGCGAGGCCCGCGAGAAAAAACGCGGACTGTGGAGAGAGGAAGGGCCGCTAACGCGCGGCGATGCGGACGAACAGGAAGCTTACGCCTTTTTTAAGTAAGAAAAACCGACGATGGCCCAGCCAATTAAGAAACTCAAGCCACCAAGCGGCGTGATTGCGCCAAGCGCGCGCACACCCGTGAGCACCAGAGCGTAGAGACTCCCCGAAAAAAGAAAAATTCCCACCGCGAACGCCCACCCGGCGTAATTGATAGTTGGAGAAATATTCTTCTCCGCAAGCCATGCTACGAGAAACAACGCGAGCGCATGATAGACGTGGTAGCGTACGCCGGTCTCAAAAACGACAAGCATATCGGCGGGAACGCGGCTTTTTAATCCGTGCGCGCCAAACGCACCAATCGCCACCGCGAGAAACATGAAAACGCTTCCGGCAACAACCCACATGTTAGAGGTCGAGCGGCAGCGCTTTTTCCCCGGCGGGAACCGCTTCCGGCAATTCGGGTTGCTTGTCCCCGGCGGCCAACAGTTTGTCTTCGAAGCGAACGAGACGGCGCTCCGCTTCTTCGTATTTGCCGCGCGAATTTGTCAGGTGTTTCCCAAGCAACGAAAAATCGTCTTTGAACCGACCAAAATCGCTCTTAAGGCGCGCCAGCTGTTCCATGATGCGACGCGCGTTCTCTTCGATCTCAAGACCACGCAGCCCCAAACTGATCGTGTGCAAGTACGCATAAAAAGAATTGGGCGACACCGGCACCACGCGCTTTGAAAACGCATACATCATCAGCGAATCTTCGCCGTCCGCCAAATTGTCATCTTTAATAATCGTTTCGTAGTAAACGTTTTCCGCCGGAATGTACATCAACGCGAAATCGTACGTTCCTTCGTCGGGCAACAAATATTTGGACTGGATCGCATCGATGTGGCGTTTCACGTCCGTCATGAATTTTCGGCGCGCTTGCGTTTTTTCTTGCGGGTCCTGGGTTTGAATCAAGCGCTTAAAATTTTCGAGTGGGAATTTCGCGTCCACCGGAACCAGGCGTCCAATTTTTACGACGGCGTCCACAATGTCGCCGCTCTTAAAGCAATGTTGCAGCGAGAAATGACGCGGCGGCAAAATTTGCGCCAGCAAATCGCCCAAGAACAATTCACCGAACGACCCGCGCAATTTCGGGGCACGCAATATTTCTTGCAACTGCGCGATATCTTTCCCGACATTAAACACCTGCTGCGTGGCGCGGTCGAGGCTGCCGAGCGAATTTTGCACACGCCCGACCACTTCCGCGGCTCTGTCCAATCGGTCGCCGACGGTTTTCTGAGAATCAACCATGAGCTTTGCGGATTCGGCCATGCTTTTCGTCATTTGCTCGCGCAAATTAAAAATTTCGCGCTGCAAAAATTCAACAGCGGGATTTGCTTTCTGTTGCGCTTCGAGAAGTTGACGTGCCAATTCTTCGGTGCGCGCGCTGTTTTTTGCGGACTGACTCCGCAAAACCCAAATCAACACGCCAATACCAGCGGCCAACGAAACGAGAATGAGGGAGGTTTGCTCGACGGACATGCGTGGATTATAGCGATTCGCGACGAGCGCACGGCAAAAAATCCGACGAATTAATGTTTGCGTTGAAAAACCAACGTTTTCCGTCAAAACTTTTTGTACATGAGCGGCGAAAAATCGAATGGCAATCCCAAAAACGGAGGCGCTGACGCTTCCGCGAAAAAATTTCTCTTTGTCTCTGACATCGGCTGCATTGGAGATTTGGCCTACCAAGTAAAAAGCGAAGGGAGCGTCGTGCGCTACTTCATTCAAGACAAACACGAGAAGAATGTTTCGGACGGTTTTGTGGACAAGGTGGACGACTGGGAAAAACACGCCGACTGGGCCGATGTGATTGTGTTCGATGACATTGGATTCGGTGGCATCGCCGAACGATTGCGCAAAGAAGGAAAGAAAGTCGTCGGCGGCACGCCGTTCTCGGACAAACTCGAACTGGATCGCGATCTGGCGCAAGAAGAATTGCGCAAAGTGGGCATCAACACGTTGCCGTGTTGGGATTTTTCATCGTTTGATGAAGCCATCAAATTCGTGCGCGCGAACCCTGGGCGCTACGTTGTGAAACCAAACGGGAAAGCGCAGGACGAAAAGGTTCTTTCGTTCGTCGGCCAAGAAGAAGATGGCATCGATCTCGTGAACATGCTCGAGCGCTACAAAAACGGCTGGGGCTCCAAAATTCGCAGCTTTCAGTTGCAAAAATTTGTCGCGGGCGTCGAAGTCGCGATTGGTGCATTTTTTAATGGCGTCGAATTTCTTTTGCCGGCGTGCGTGAATTTCGAACACAAGCGCATGTTTAACGAAGAGATTGGGCCGACCACCGGCGAAATGGGGACCTCGATGTTTTGGGTGGGCCCGAACCGGCTCTACAACGAAACCCTAAAGAAATTTGAAAAACGTTTGGCCGAAATTGGGTTCATCGGCTACTTCGATATCAACTGCATCGTGAATTCCCGCGGTATCTTCCCGCTCGAAATTACGCCGCGCTTTGGTTACCCGACGATCAACATTCAAATGGAAGGCGTCGCCAGCCGGTGGAGCGACCTTTTGTTTGCGTTGGCCAACCGGCAACCGTTCACGTTGAAAACGAACAAGGGTTATCAGATCGGCGTCGTGATCGCGATTCCCCCCTATCCGTACGACGACCCCGATGTGTTTGAAAAGTTTTCCGATGACGCGGTCATTATCTTTAAGAAACAACCATTGGCCGGAATCCATCATTGCGACGTGCGGCTCGTGGATGGCGACTGGCGCATCGCCGGATCAAGCGGATATGTGATGGTCGTGACAGGCTCGGGCCCCACCATGTCCGATGCCCAAAAAGAAACTTACAACCGCATTCGGAACATCATTCTTCCCAACATGTTCTACCGCACGGACATTGGAAGCCGCTGGTCAAAAGATGGCGATTTGCTTCAAACGTGGGGCCTTCTGGCCGGATGACATGCGCGCGACCTGGTCGGCTCTTATAATCGGAACGTTTCTGTTGTTGGGCGCAACGCCCAGCGTGCGCTCCTCCGCTAACAGCACACCGAATTGCAAAAATTATTCGTACGGTGCTGTCATGAACGCCACACTTTCGGGTGACGGGTTTTCTCACGCGTCACCCAAAGCAACCACACACGGCTATCTTTCGGAATGCAACGGCACCGTGGCCGTCGATTTTGCGGCCACCATTAACGAAATTGTTCCGAACAATCCGGTGAATTGGGCGTCGGAAGTCGAAATGCGGGTTCGCGGAACGTTTGCTGAGAACGGTGGATCCTCGCGGATCGAAATTCCGGCAACCGATGTATCGGCGGTGCGACGGGACGAGAACGGATTGAGCACGCCCGTAAAATTGTCCGGGCCGGTCGTCATGGTGCTGTCAAACGGAAACGCTGAGATCAGTTTCTTCAATTGGTACAACAATCCGGATTTGCCGGAACAAACCTACCTGCTGCACCATTCCGTCGTCTCAAACCTGCGCGAACGCGCGCGCTAACTGTTCTGCGGTTTTAACACAATCCGACCATCGAGCACGCGCGCACCGTTCCCAAGCGGATAAACGACGAGTGGATTAATGTCGAGCTCTTCGATCTCCGGAAAATCAACGACGAGTTGCGAAAGCCGCCCCAAACATTCGGATACCTTTGCAATGTCGGCCGGTTGACCGCGATAACCCTGCAAAATCTTGTAAGCCTTGCTTTTCTCAATGATCGCTCGCGTGGTCCATTCGCGCATCGGCGCAATCCGGAACGAAACGTCACGGAACACCTCAACAAACGTTCCACCGAGCCCGAACACGACGACCGGACCAAACTTTGGATCGTGTTTCGATCCCAAGAACACTTCGATGCCTTTGTCGGCCATTTGTTGCACTTCGACGCCCCAAATTTTGTCTTGGCCCACCAACAACGTGGCCGTGTTAATCATTTTTCGGTACGCGCGCGACAATTCGGCCGCGTCCTGAATGTTTACCACAACGCCGCCGGCGTCCAATTTGTGAACGATGGCCGGAGAAGCAATCTTAAGAACAACCGGAAATCCAAACTCTTTCGCGGTCTGAATGGCTTCTTCTTCGGTCTTGGCCAATCTGCTTTTCAGCGTTGGAAAACCGTACGCCTGGAAAACTTGCAGCGCCTCGATCTCCGGCAAATAGGTGCGCCCTTCGGCGCGAACCTTTTCAAAAATTTTCTGAACCACCTCTTTTTGCACCGGGTACGTGCGCACCTCCGTTCGCGGGCGATCGAGCCAATCTTTTTGATACCGGTGCATTTGGGCGAGAGCGCGCACGGCACTTTCGGGAAACGTGTAATGCGGAACGCCCGCCTTTTCCAAAAGCGCAACACCGACCGATACGTCCACAATGCCCATAAAACTTGCGAGGAGCGGCTTGGCCAACCACGGCGATACTTTCATCGACTCGGCCACGTTTGCGACAACTTCGCCAATCTCACGAACGTCCGTCATCGCTTGCGGCGTGAGAATCACGACGATGCCGTCCACGTTCGGATCTTTGGCGACCGCACGAATGGCCGCTTCGTAACGTTCGTGGCGTGCGTCGCCGATGACGTCCACCGGATTGTGCACGTTCGCCGTGAGCGGCAGTTCCTTTTTCAATTGCTCAACAGTGTCCGTTTCCAGTGTTGCCAATTGCAAACCATGTCGGATCGCCGCGTCCGTCGCCATAATGCCAGGCCCGCCGGCGTTGGTCACGATTGCGACGCGGTTGCCTTTCGGCAACGGTTGTTGCGAAAAAGCGACCGCGGTGTCGAAAAGTTCTTCGACGGTTTCAACGCGCAACACGCCCGACTGCAAAAACACCGCATCGTAAATATCATCGGATCCGGCGAGAGAGCCCGTGTGCGACGAGGCCGCCTTGGCCCCTTCGGCGGTGCGGCCGGATTTGATCGCAATGATGGGTTTCGGTTTGTGAGTTTCGCCGGTGATATGGCGTGCGAGCCGAATAAATTCTTGGCCGTCGGCGATGTCTTCGACATACATGAGAATGACATCGGTCATCGGGTCGTCGCGCAGCGCGCGCAAAAAATCCAGCTCGTTGGTGACGGCTTTGTTGCCCATACTGATGAATTTTGAAAAGCCGATATCTTTGCCTTTCGCGTAATCGAGCACCGCTGTACAGAGCGCACCGCTCTGCGAAATGAAAGCGATATTTCCGGCGCGTGGCATCGTCTGTGCGAACGAGGCATTGAGACGCACGCGCGGATCCGTGTTAATAAAACCGAGACAATTGGGGCCGATGAGCGCAATACCATTCTTCTCGGAAATTTTCTTTACCTGTTCTTCGAGCTCGACGCCGCGCCCGCCGATTTCTTTAAAGCCCGCGCTAACCACAACCGCGCCAGGAATATGAGCGGCCGCGCATTCTTCGAGAACCGATGGGACGACCGTGTTGGGAACAATAAGGATGGCCAAATCAACCGGCTCTTTGATTTCCGAGAGGCTTGCGTAACATTTAACGCCACCCAAAGAACTGGCCTTCGGGTTCACCGGATAAAGCACGCCTTGGAAATCGGATCGCAGCAAATTTTTGAAAATCGCTTCTCCGACCGAACCTTCTTTTCGAGAAGCACCAATCACAGCGACCGACCGCGGCGATAACACGCGTGTCAAATCTTGAGTGGGAGCTACTGCGGACGGCTGCACTGTCATAAAAACTCCTTTAGTGTGAAACACTGATCGATACCGGCGGCTTTTGTTTGACGGCGCGTTAAAAGATTCGATCCACAAACGACGACAACTTTCGATTTTCCGCGCCGTTTCAAAATCTCACCGGCCACTTTCCCTTGCAAACTGGTCTTGTCCAGCCGGCCTTCGCCGGTGAAAATGATATCGGCGCCCCGCGCTGCTCGAGCCCAGTTTAGCCTTTTCATCACGAAAGGAGTTCCCGCGACAAGCGTCGCATTTGCAAACGCCACCAATCCGAACGCAAGCGCGCCCGCCGCTCCGACACCGGGCTTGTTTTTTAACCGCGGCCGCGCGAACGTTGACCAGCGGCGCAACATTTTCTCGAGCAAACGAACTTGAACCGGCGTCGCCCCTTTCTGAGGACCGTATGTGCGTGCGGAACCCCGGGGTCCGAGCAGCGGATTCGTTACGTCGCATAACACATGAATCCGCGCGCGCTTTAAACGCGCGTCCAGATGTTTTCGGTCGATGCGGGCGAGCCGCAACAACTCTTTTGGATTCGCGCTGAGTTCGGTGCCGCGGTTGTCGAAATATCTGAACCCCAACGCAGCAAGTGCACCGGCCCCCCCATCGGAACACGCGGTTCCTCCAACGCCAATATAAATGGTCCGACATCCTTTCGCGAGCGCTGCTTGAATCAACTGGCCCGTACCGATGCTTGTGGCTTCCATAATTTTGTTTTTTCCGTGCACGAGCGCTAAGCCGGAGGCCCGCGCCATTTCGATCACGGCCGTTCGACCATCGCCAAGAACAGACCACGCGGCGCGCACTTTTTTTCCGAGCGGGCCTTCGACCGTTGTGCGAATTTCTTTTCCCCCGAGCGCGGTGGCTAGCACATCGAGTGTTCCGTCACCGCCGTCCGCCAGCGGTAAAATTTTAATTTCGGATCGTGGAAAGCGGCGGCGCGCGGCGCGCGCGATGATTTTCGCGGCTTCGGTGGGCGTGAACGTTCCTTTGAACGCGGTGGGACTAACGAGTATTTTCAGGCAGCGGCGCGTTTAATGGTTTTCGTAACGATGGCGAGGATGCGGTGGCCTTCGAGCCATTTCTGAACGGCTTCGGCCCATTTTCCTTGTCGAAAAACGAACCACCGGTTTTGTTCTTCGGTGTGCGACTTCAAAATCTCCTTGAACCGTTGGCACGATTCGCGGCCTTTTAATGACAACATCAGTTTCTGTTTCAGTTTTTGCCCGCGAACCGTTCCCGAGAATTCCAGCATCCAGCGGTGCTCGGGCCGACCAAACGCTTCCGGAATTCGAACGTAATCGACTTTTCCCAGCACTATAATCTCGCGCGCGATGGGAATCATCGGCGATTCCCATGTCGGAACAATTTCTTGAATATCGTTGCTTCGATCGGCCAGCGCCCGCATGAGGCCCCGTGATAACGTGATAACGCGTCCCGTGCTCTTGTCGAAAAAGTATTCGTTGGATTCGCGACAGAGGTCGCGCATGGACTGGGCAATAAGTTCGCAATCGACGGTTAGCGCTTTCATGATGAGGAGCCTCCTAAGGCTGCTACCTTTCTCGACTCAAGATACGCTTTGAGCTTTTTTACATGTTCCCACATCTCGGGTTTCTTTCGCGGATCTCTCAGCAAATAAGCCGGGTGGTACAACAATAAAAATTTGGTGTTGGGATACGTCGAAAGATCGAACAATTGCCCAACGCGTTCTTTCATGCCTTGGCCTTTTTGCTCCGGCATCAAGTGTTTGGCGGCCGTTGCGCCCAAGAGCACCACCACCTCGGGCTTTACAAAATCGATTTGCCACTTCAGATAGGCTCTGCAATTGTCGGCCTCCACCGGCTTCGGTGCGCGATTTTCCGGAGGCCGACATTTTACGACGTTTACGATCAACATGTCGTTGTTTGTATCCAAATCTATGGACGCCATAATTTTGTCGAGCAACTGACCGGCGCGGCCCACGAACGCGCGACCTTGCAAATCTTCATTTTCTCCGGGCGCCTCTCCGATGACCAAAACCTTCGTTTGCGGATTTCCGCGGTCCACGACGATATTGTGTCGGCTCTGACAGAGTTCCGGGCACTTTGAACAGTTGGACGCGATGAGCTTGGTTTTAAATTCTTCGTACGTTGTTGCGCGCAACACATCGGACGTCACGGCCGCAACCGAACCCACGGGCATCATCGCACACCCTCGGGGTAACACAGCTTTTGGTACGAGCAGCGGCGACATTTATTTATGTCCGAAATTTTTTCCGCCGTGAACGGATCCGCAGAGAATTTCGCTTTGGCTTGCTCAAGCGCGGCCGACTCTTCTTCAATGCGCAGATGCGTGTTCATCAGCGAATCTTCGTTCACGTCGGCGTGAAACGTTTGGCCCGACACAAGCGAAACGGCCAGAGCGTTGATTTGATCGGGTTCCGCGCCCCATACTTCGTGCGCGTAGAGCGCGCTCACAAGCAATGATGGTTCAGCGTCTGCGGTTGGATTCGACGTTTTCCAATCGATGAGGAAAAATTTTCCATCCGATTCCACGGCGCAATCGATCTTCGCGTACGATTTGATGCCGGCCACATCGAACTCGAGCAATTCGTCCACGGCTTTCCAGCACTCCGGCCCAAGCGTCGAAAGACGCGTCAGCCATTTCGATTGATAAAACCAACGCACGCTTGATTCCACCGTGTTCCAATGCCCGCGCCACACGTCGGGCGCCACCGCGATGTTGTGCTCGTGCTCAAACAAGCGTTGCACTTCGTTTGCGCCGCCCCGCGATGCTTTAAACTCATCCCGCATTTTGGTTTTGAGATCGTTGATAAAAGGTTCCGCTTCCGGCAACGGGCTCCCCTGACGAAGCGACTTGAGCAGCGATCCAACCGCATCATGAACCAGGGAAGCTGCCCACAAATGACGGTTTTTCATCTTCTTAAGCTTCGCGGCACGCGTGTACACCGGATCGATTTGCGCGTCGCGCGCGGATTTCAAATTGAGTGCGAACTTGCGAGGACATTCGGCGAGCGCCCCGACCTGCGAACGTGACCAAACCGCGCGATCAGCAAGTTCGGAGATCATTGATCCCCTGCTCGGATCTTGTCCGGCTGCGAGCGACGGATCCGCACCGGGTACGTTTCGAGCGCCGTATCTTGCCATTGCCCACGCCGATGATCGTGCGCTTCTTTTTCGGCCGCGATCAAGTCACGCAGATAGCTTTCTTCGTTCGGCAACGCCGAAACAAGCGCCAGGCCTTGCTTCACCAGCTCTTCGTTCACGAACACGCCGTCAGCAAACACGTACGCAAGCCAAACGCCGTCGGTGTCCCGTTCCTGGAGACCGTATTCGAACCGAACCTCTTTGTTCTCGACCCAGTTACGGTTCGCGGCCATAGCTTCGGCCGAGCTACCACGCCCTTTCTCTGGCACAATGATGCCCAGATAACGAACGCGCGTTCCATCGGTCAATTGGATCAAGTTTGCATCGAGCACCCGCCGAACCGTCCCCCAATAGGGCCGCGCATAAACCGGTGCAAGGAAGCCCGTAAGAATCAAAATGACAGAAAAGCGTCGAAAGAATTTCTTCCAAAAACTTTCTTTTTGCGGCTTGGTGGACGTCGCCATTTTTTCGTGCTCGACCGGAGCCTGAAGCAACGTCGCCGCCGAACGTTGCACGGCCGGCAAGGAGAACGAGAACAACGTTCCTTTGGGACTTGCTGGCGGCGGGCTCTGCACCCACAGTTTTCCTTTGTGCAAATCGATCAACGCCTGGCAGATGCTGAGGCCGAGTCCCGTGCCGCGAATATCGAGTTTTTCGTTTGGCTTAAGCTGCACGAAACGATCGAAGATTCGCCTTTGATCTTCTTTCGAAATCCCATTACCGTTGTCTTCAACTTCAACGACAACCGTGTTTTTCCCGGGTTCTTCAAAGCGTTTCGCGCGAACAACGATGCGCCCCCCGGCCGGCGTAAATTTGATCGCGTTGGAAATAAGATTGTTCACAACTTGAAGAATACGGTCCGCGTCCGCAAACACCGGCAGCACATTATCGAACTCTTGAAACGAGACCATGATGCCGCGCGCTTTTGACCACGTTTCCATACTGGCGACGGCCTCTTTCAAAAGCGGCACGAGCTCCGTGACCTGTGGCCGAATTTCTACCTTTCCGGATTCCAGCTTTGAAAAGTCCAACAAATCGTCGATGAGCCGGGCGAGGCGATCCACGTTCTTTGTGGCCAGTGACAGCATTTTTTCTTGTTCACCGGTCACAGGCCCCGCCGAACCTTCGAGAATTGCGTTGACCGAAAGTTTCAGCGCGTGCACCGGGGCGCGCAGATCATGCGTGACGTTCGCCATAAAATCGTTCTGCATGCGCGTGAGTTCTTTTTGTTTCGTCACATCGGACAACACGGACACCATACCGACGAGCCGTCCGTTGGTGTCTTGAACGGCAGCGGCGCTCGCGCGTAACGTTTTTTTCGCCTGTTGCGAACCTAGAATCTGGACTTCTTTGGTCAGCGGTCGATCGGTCGGAATCGTGAGATCTTTGGCTAACGCGATCATCTGTTCTTCTCGAACGCCTTCCCACAGCGGCTTGCCGAGACTTTCACCGAGTTTCACACCGTAAATTTCTTCGGCGGCGCCGTTCATCATAAGCACTTTGCCGCTATCGTCCACGACCACCACGCCTTCCGCCATCTCGCCGATCACATTTTCGGTGCGCACCTGCTCGTTTGTGAGCCGCGTTTTCTCTCGGTTAAATTCCACAACGACCTTCTCAATCGCCGTATCAATTTGATTTTTCACCAGTTCCAATGCGCGGTTAAAAATATGTTCGCGGTCGGTTGGATCCGTGACCGCTTTGCCGATCAATTTTTTCAACAAATCGTTTAGCGAAAGGTTTTCAAATGCGCCACGCGTAGACCCGGCACCATTGTTGAGCTCCTCCGCGTCTTTTCGGCCGATCGTTTCATCTTCGCCCACTTTTTCGTAACGCGCTTCGTTCAATTTGATGTAGGTGACATTTTGTGCGGCAAAGAAATCGGCCGCTTTCAAATTCGCTTTGCGCATATCGTTCGCGGACGCCAAACGAAAGAAAGCAACAATTTCCGTGAGAGGGGTACCGCGAATAAACGTGAGCGAGTGAAGGTTGTGCGTCTTGAGCAGCTGCAGGAACGGACGGACGGCCGCGTCGGGTGCGCCCGTGGGGTTTTTTCCATTTACAATCAGTTTGGCGCCGTCCATCGCGATCACAAGCTCAGAGGAGTCGGTCAACATTTCGGTGAGCATGCGGTGGGATTCATCGACCGCGCCTTTGACGGTCGGATGATCGGGTGAATAAAGCGCCATCTGTGCCAGCGTGCGCCCCGTGTTCAAAAGGAACTCATTTAGCTTGCTCATGGCCGCGCACCGTCAACCAACGCTTCGAGCAGTTCACGACCTTCGGTGAGATCGCGCAACAGAAAGTCGGGCGCACCCGCTTTAAGCTCATCAAAACTTACAATGCCCGACGCCACAGCCACGGATCGAAATCCAGCGCGTTTGGCTGCCGCCACATCCAGCAGCGTGTCACCAATAATGAACACCGCTTCGGCTGCAATGTCACGGCCTGCGTTTTGAACCGCACGACGATGACCAAATTTCAACACTTCCGCGCGGTCTTCCGCATCGGAACCAAATCCACCAAACCCGAAGACATTGTGCAGCGCGGTGGGCGCCAGTTTAAGCCGCGCGCCTCTTTCAAGATTCCCGGTGCCCAGGCCCGCCAAAATATTTGATCGACCGAGAACCGTTTTCACAAAATCCTCGACACCTCTCAGCGACCGTGTGTTGGACGTTTTCATTTCGATTTCCAAATGATGCAAGTACACCTCTGCAATTTGAGTTAATTCATCCGGAAGCGCGTCGCGGTCGAGCAAAGCGCGGACAATTTCGCGAAAAATGGCGGGATCCGTTTTACCGCTGGGATTAACGCGCTTGTGCGCGTCGGGGGCGTTGTACAGATGTTTGAACGCGTGGCCAAGGGCCCGCATACCGGCGCCGCCCGTCGACACGAGCGTGCCATCCAAATCAAACAGAAAAAGCTTAAGCGCGGTCATGGCTCGTCGAGGATGTTACCAAATGACGTCGGCGCAACGCGTTTTGCCAATTGTCCCGCAGATCGGGGCGCAACAGTAACGCGCGCGCCGCCATCACGTCCGCGGATTTACGGTCGTTTAGATCCAAATGGGTCTCCGCCAATTGAAAAAATATCGCACCGGCAGAATCCACAGGCACCTGGAAATGCAACGCCCGCTCAAACGATTCTTTAGCTTCTACGTACTCGAGTCGGCGCCGCTGCTGATCGCCAAGGCACGCCCAAGCAAACCAACTTTGGGGGCGTACGTGCACCGCGTGTCGCCACAATGTGTAATCGTTTTGCCAGGTTGGCAGTTCAAGCCATGTCACCGACGCGAGCAGCACGACCAGTGCGAATGCGACAGCCGAGCGAGCGGTTCCGCGCATCTCCAGCGCGAACGCCACAATGGTTGCCGCCCACGGCACAACCGGATAAAGAAGCCGCTCACCGAACAACGTGGTGAGCGGAATCATGTTGGACCCGGGAAGCCAAAATAGTCCTACGGCGATCAAACACACGGTAATGCGCGCGTCTTTTCGTGCGTAAAAAATTGCCGCGCTCATTGTCGCGACAAGAAAGCCAACCCCCAGCACCACGCGCAGAGAAAGCCAACGCTCAGCCACCGGCAACCATCCGTACGTGACACACAGCGGATGTGGAAAAACGAGCGACCGCAAATAAAGCGGCCAAATGGCCACGACGTTGGCCATGTTCAAGGACCACGTGCCTCCCCACATCTCGGAAATCTTGATTTGTCCGATCACATGCGAGCGGAAGGCCAAAAACGCGATCACCTCGCCCACCAACAACGCGCCGTGAACATAAATTGTGCTCGGCCAACAGCGCTGTGTGCGTGTTTTCCAATAGAAGCCGATCAACAAAAAAAGTACGGGCAGAACGACAGCAATCTCGCGGGACAGCAAACTTGCGACAAGACTCGCGTGCATGAGCCAGGCCCAACGTTCTTTCCCGCGATCAAGAAATCGAATAGCGGCAAGAATTCCCATCCACGCGAAAAAGAAACCGAGAACATTGGTTCGCTCTACGATCCACGCAACCGATTCAATGTTGATCGGATGCACAAGAAACAAAAGTCCCGCAAAAATCGCGCCCAGCAATGAAAGTCCGAACAGCTGGATGGCCACCTGGGCGACCAGGTAAGAATTAATTCCATGCAGCACGATATTGGTTAGCCGGTACCCGCCGGCGCGCAAACGCCAAACCGCGTAGTCAAAAGCGAACGAAAGAATGGTTAACGGACGATGGCTGTCGCGGTGAAGCGCCGGGGAGCTGGACTGGGTGGTTCGATCGGTAAAAAAGCGTCCGGGATTTGCCAGTGTTCGAATGGCGAGATTGTTCTCAATTCGCCAATGATCGTCGTAAACAAATTCGTAGCGAAGGGATTTACCGTAGAGAGCGAGCGCGCACAAAACAAAAAATAAAATCCACCGGCGCTTCATTTACCGATGCAGAACTGGCGGAAAATCGAACTCAGCACGTCTTCCGTCACCGATTCGCCGGTAATTGCGCCCAGTTGTTCAAGCGCCGCCCGCAAATCAATCGCAATTGATTCTTCTGATTGATTTGTTCGCACGGCGTCGCGCGCGCTCACGAGATGACCGCGCGTTTTCTCGAGATGATGCACGTGACGAAGATTTGTGACGATCACCGAGGATTCGGTTTCAGCGGTCGCGTTCGTTGCCACCGCGTTCACAATGGTCTTCTTGAGTTCCGCGAGCCCTTCGCCGCTCTGCGCAGAAACCATCGCGGCCAATTTTGCGCTGGCGGGATTTGCATCGGTGATAAGGTGCGTGGCGGACGCCATTGCCGACGAAGAAATTTTGTCTACTTTGTTGAACGCGGTGACCACTTTTTTATCTTTCAATTGATTCGCGATTTCGCGGTCTTCGTTGGTGAGCGGCGCACTGACGTCCAACACAAGCAACACCACATCGGCTTGCTCGTGCGCGCGTTTCGCGCGCGCGGTTCCCTGCGACTCGACCGAATCCGCCGTGGCGCGCAGTCCGGCCGTGTCGACGAGCGTGATGGGCACGCCGTTCCATTCCATTTTCTCTTCGAGCGTGTCGCGCGTGGTGCCCGGGACGTCGGTCACAATTGCACGGTCCTCCGCCAAAAGCGCGTTAAAAAGAGACGACTTGCCCACGTTTGGTTTACCGGCAAAGGCTACCCGCACGCCTTCACGCAGCAAGCGTCCTTTCATGCTCGTGGCGAGCAAGTCTTCCAATCCCGCGAGCACGTTCTCCAGCGCTTTGACCGCTTTGTCCGTCTCAATGATAGGCACGCCCTCTTCCGCAAAATCCAAATTGGCTTCGATTTGCGCCAACAACTTGATCAGCTGTTCGCGCAACACGTTTACGCGCATTGAGAGCTGGCCCTGCAATTGTTGCGTGGCCGCGGCGCGGGCGCGCGAGGACTGTGCATGTATCAACGTGGCCACCGCTTCGGCTTGCGGCAAATCCAATTTTCCGTTTAGGTACGCTCGCTCGGTAAATTCGCCGGGGCGTGCGGGCCGCGCGCCATGGGCTTCGCAAAGCCGAACCACGTCTTTCAAAACAACGGGGCTTCCGTGGCAGGAAAACTCCACTACGTCTTCACCCGTGTACGAATGCGGTGCACGGAATACGGATGCGATAACCTCATCGATGTTTTCGATCCATCCGTGATGCAGCGTGTGATTCGCGGCTTCGGAAAGTTTTTTCTTGGAACGAAATAGCGCGTCGCCGATCGTGAACGTCTGCGGGCCGGAAAGCCTAACGACACCCAACCCGCCTTCTCCGAGCGGCGTTGCGATGGCGACAATCGTGTCAACGTTGGACGTGGGTGCGCTCCGTTCCACGTTTCAGCCGGCCTACGTAGCGGAAAGGGCTGGAGTGTTTTTGTGGCCGATAAATTTCTGGATGATGATGGTGGTCATACTGTTCACGCACCAATAGAGAACGAGCCCGGCCGGCAATTTTAGAAACATGAATGTGAACATAATGGGCATGAACATCATCATGCGCGCTTGGGCCGGATCCGCCGCCACCGCGGTGAGTTTTTGCTGCAGAAACATGCCGGCGCCCATAATAATAGGAAGCACGTAATACGGATCGTGCGCGCCGAGGTCGTGAATCCAGAAAATCCACGGCGCGCCGCGCAATTCGTACGCCACGCGCAACGTCGAGTAGAACGCGAAAAACACCGGCAATTGCAGCAACATCGGGAAGCAACCTTCCATGCCCATGAAACGCATGCCGTTTCGTTTGTAAAAATTAAACGTCTCAACCTGCAGCCGCTTCGGGTCGCTTTTAAACTGTTCCTGCAGTTTCTTGATCTGCGGCTGAAGCTCGCGCATGCGCACCGAATGCTGAAGATTTTTCCTTGTGAGTGGAAACACGAGCAACTGAATCGCAAATGTGAGAAGAATAATGGCCCAACCGTAATTGTGCGTGATTGAGTCGAAGAAAATCAGCGTGCGCAAAAGAATTTTTGAAATGACTCCGAAAAATCCGAAGTTCACCGCTTGATCGAGATTGTGGCCGACCTTCTTCAAATCGTCGTAATCTTTGGGGCCGCCGTACAAAAGAAAGCTTTGTGTCCATTCGTCATTGGGTTTTAGCGTCGTGTTCAGCGGAACCGCGATCATGGGCGGATGTTTCCGGTCCGCCACGACTTTCGCACCGGGAATGTCGTTCGTGCCCGACGGCAACAACACCGTCATGAAATGGTTGTTGTCGACGCCCACCCACTTAAACGGTGTGGGATCCATAAGATCAACCGTACGTCCAAAAATGAATCCTGGGCGCCACGATTTTACCTGCGCCGCCAAACCCATCGAGCGGTTTTCGGCCATGGCGCCGTTTTCATCTTTTACGTCGTAAACGCGGCCGACAACGTGCTTGTCGACACCATTGCCGAGCGGAAGAGCGGTGTTGAGCGTAACATCGGTTTGCGTCGGGTTCTTCGCGGTAAGTGTTACGCGATGAAACGGCGGTTCGCCCAAAAGTTCAAGTTGCTTGGTGAATTGAACGCCGCTCGGAAGCACAGCCGAAAAGCTTGCCGCTTGATCCGACATTTTATTGGCAGCGAAATTAATATCGCCGTACGTTTCGAGCGGCGATACGACGCGCTTCTGTTCCGGCACAACGAGTTCGATCCAGTGGTCCCGCTCTTTCACTTGCCAGCTGGCGATGCGCGCCCCTTTGCTCAAAACAGATATTTTCGTGTCGGCGGATTCAAGAACCGTCAGCGTTTCTTGTTCGGGATTTTTTCCAGCGACAAGCGGTTTCAATTCCGCCGGAGATAATTTGCCGGGCTCTGACAACGCGGTGGCTTTCGAACCGGCGACGGGTTTTGATGACGGTGCACCGTAACGGCTCATCACGACTTTGTCCCAAAACATCAGGAAACCCATCATGAAGATGGCAGCGAGTAGAAGATTAAGATTGTTTTTCATATTTCATCTGTGGAACGTCAAGGCCGCTCGAGCCCCACGGCGCGCAACGAAGAATTCGTGCAACCCCCATTCGCATTCCTTTCCAGGCCCCCCATTCATTAACTGCCAGTTTTGTGAATTCGGAACACGATGGTACATAACGACACCGTGCGCCAAGGTAGGGAGAAATGGCTTTCTGATAGAAAGAAAGAATTTTTAAGAGAAAGGAGGCCATGTGGCTGATTCGTCATCCTGGCAATCTTTTAGCCAGGATCCACTTTACCGACAGGTAAATGGGCCCTGGATTAAAAATTTCCAGGGTGACCGCTTAAGCGGAGATCCGTTTTCTTTTCTTGAACCGGCGACGGCTCAGCGTGGCGCGGCCGCCCGCGGTTTTCATGCGGGCCCGAAATCCAATTTTCTTTTTGCGACGACGAACGTTGGGGTTATACGAAGGTTTCATAAGGCGCGGAGTGTAGCAAAAAAGTCAGCGCTTCATGCTTTCGTTAAAACCGCCAGCAAGGCTTCGATTTCCTGGCGCAATCGGGCCGAAATCTCGACAACGCGCAACGCGCTGTCAACGGCTTACATAAACGGAATGGACATCGCGTACGTGGGAACAGTATTGACGTTTCCGACGGGTTTGCTATAGTGGCGGCGCTTCACATCGACGAAGAAAAATTTTTAGGACATAGACGTCCTCTGGCGCAGTTGCCGGGGGACGTCTTTTTTATTTTATGGGAGGTTTTATGAATCTTGAAGAGTTGGGCATTCCTTACACGGACATGGGAAATCAGAAAGAAATTGAGCTCTTTTGGCACATCAGCCAAAGCTTGGTGTCGAAAACCTATCTGCAGGAGATCTTGCAACTGATTGTGACGATGACCGCTGAGGTCATGAAATCAAAGATTTGCTCGCTCATGTTGCTGGATCCTGAGAAGAATGTTTTGAAAATTGCGGCGACACAGGCGTTAAGCTCCGAATACGTGAGCAAACCTCCGGTTAAAGTGGGCGACAGCGTCTCCGGCCGCGCCGTGCAACAGAAGAAGCCGGTAATGGTGGTGGATGTCACAAAAGATTCAACCTACGGCTTTCCCGAAATCGCAAAGAAAGAAGGGTACGTCTCGATGCTGTCCGTGCCCATGCAAATCGACGGTCGCGTGATTGGTGTTATCAACAGCTACACAAACAAGCCTCATGAATTCACCGACCTTGAGGTAAAAATCCTTCAGGCCGTAGCAAATCAGGCGGCCGTCGCCATTGAGCACACGAAACTGCGCCAGGAAAACCTTGAAGTGAAGCAAGCGCTCGAGGAACGCAAGCGCATCGAGCAAGCGAAGTCCCTTATTATGGAAAAGGACGGCCTGAGCGAACCCGAAGCGCACCAATTGCTGCAAAAAACAAGCCGTGATCAACGCAAGCCCATGGTGGAAATCGCAAACGCGATCATAGTGGCATACCCGCTGCGCAAAAAATGAGGATTTTCGGGCTTCCTTAAAGCCCACTTGTTACAACACATTTACTATTCCTTCATGCGGCATTAAGAGGGTTGCTCCTATAATTCTTATGTGAGCTCTCTTCTTTCCAACGTTCGTTGTTTTTGTTTGGCGCCAATCCGCGTGTTGATGACGGTCGTCGTTTGCGTCTCGGCCATGACCGCGGATTTGGCAGCGTCGCAGTCGCTTCCCGCCCCTCGTTTTGCTTCGAACCAAACCGTTTTCATTATTGAAGATATTCACATGCACGCCGAAGCCCAAGCCGATATTGAACGGACCGTTCGATCGCTGCTCGAAAAAAAATCGGTCGAGCTTCTCGGTCTTGAAGGTGCGTTCGGTGATATACAAATCTCTCCGGCTCGTCGGTATCCCCGCAATGATGCCGTTCAAGCAGCCGCCGATTATTTGTTCCGTACAAAGAGGATTTCCGGTGCCGTTAAAGCCGCGCTTCTCGCTCGAGGAACGGTTCCCAATGTCGTCGGTGTCGACGATAAATTTCTGTACAACGCAAACGTGAATTCGTACTTGGCTGCGCGACCGCGGCAGTCAAATCTTCGGCGTCGCTCGAACGCTCTGCGCGAAGGAATTGCCGAAACGCTTCGGACCACCGGCAACAAACGCCTCCGCATTTACCTGGAACGAAAGGCGGATTTTGAAAATGGTCGTATCGGCTTTTTTGATTTCCTCGGCCAGCTGCAAAAATGGACGCAACTCTCACCGAACGCATTGCGGGCGCTCGCAGCGGCCAACGCGGAATCGCAATTGGATTTTTCCGGCATACAGGCGACGCTCGCGCACGCACTCGAACGCGCCGTGTGGCGAGCGAACGGAGCCGAACGCGCACTTCTCGTGCACGCGCTTGCCGATTTGCGCGCGCAACGCGTCGGGCCCCAACCGATCGTTCGGCTTGTGCTTAAGAATGCATTGACCGCTCCGGAACGGAAGCAACTATCGCGCTACTTGGCTTATCTTGAATGGAGCGAGAGTGTTGACGTGGAACAGTTGAGCGACGAGGCACTTGCTGTGCAGAAAAATCTGGTGGGGGTTCTTCCGGCCACGCAATTCGAGCGCGAAGCTTTAAGCCGTTATTTTTATTTGGATCTGCTTAACAAACTCTACGCGTTTATGCTCACGCGCAGCGAATGGGAGCGCTACAAACAAGAAGCGCCTTTCCGACGGAATAATTTGCCCGCTGAATTGGATCCGACGCCGTTCGAGAATTTTTACAGCGCCGCCGAAGCCCGCGATCATGCGTTCATCGAACGTTTCCGCGCAGCGCTCCGCACGTCGGAGGCTACGAACGCGGCGCTTGTCGTGGGTGGATTTCACGCACGTCAGGTTGCCAACGCGCTCACGTCGGCCGGTTGTTCCGTTGTTCGAATCCGACCGCATTTCACAAAAACAAATCGTGCACTCGACCCAGCGGGATATTTAAACACGTTCGCGAATCGCAAATCTCCGCTTGACCGATTGTTTGACGCCGACCGACTTTTTGTCACGCCGATCGTGTGGAGACCATCCTACGGCCAGCTGATGGCCTATTTGTTTTGGTTATGGGATACCGTCCAAGGGCGGCCTTTGACGAGGCGTGGTCTCGGCGCGTGGGTCGGCTCCGGGAATGACCAACCAGAATCTTATTTGGAAAACGGTGTCGCTCACGTTTCGTACCGCGGTACTACGCTCGCTGCATCGGTGAATGAACAGCGCATCGATGATGTGCGAATTGATAACAGTGTGGCGCTGTCGCCGGGCACGTGGGCCGCGTTTCTGATTCCGTTCCAAAAGCTAGGGCTCGTATCCCAAACGCCGAGCCCTTGGATCCTCACGCTGTTTGGTGCGCTTGAAGGAGCGGTTGCCGGCGCGCTTTTCGCGTGGAATGCCGACCTTGGAATTTGGATTTGGGTTGCCGGCAATCTCGTTGTTCATTTGTTCGGTGTTTTGAAACAAGACATGGGCGGCGACTGGGAAATTCTTTCGATTCTTCCGCCGAATCATCCTTACTGGCATGAACATTACCGGCGTTTCGCAACAAGTTGGTTTGCCGCGAACGCCGTATCCCTCTCCGCCTTGCTCGGTGTTTTGTTCGCGCGGCTTGAGGCGTCAACGTATCTTGTCGTCGTGACGAGCGTATTGCCGTTGGCTCTTATTAATTTCGTTCTCGCTATATTGGCCGTTAAATACCGACAACACACTGGCAAGCCGTGGCTGTTGTACAAAGATCTCGGCGCACGCATGGAAATAGCCGAACCTCCGCAAGAACCGCTGGTGTTTTCCGAAACCGAAAAAGATTTGATTCCGGTGTACGATTCCAAAACGCAACAACGCATAGGCCTGCTGGATCAGGATAGCGTTGCGCGCGCGGGACAGTTTTACAGAGCCGTGCACGTGCTACCGTTCGTGCGCGATGCCGATGGAGAAATCCAATTTGTTACGACCGGCATTGAGGGGCCGATGCGCGCGATCGATAAAGAAAACAAGCGCGCGGCCGCCGTGCGCGTGGCGACGAGCGCATTGGGCGTATCCGAACAAACGTTTAAAAGAATTGAAGAAGTGAACAAGGTTGGATGGGTCCGCGTTTATCGACCGGGCGCCGAACCGGGTCGGCTGAGCAACGAATACGCGTCAATATTCCTTCTCGAGCTGGATGCCGCCGCTGTTTCATCGGCACGAAAGATTGCCTGGCATGCTGCGCTCGTGCGCCCGAACGACCCTGCGCTCGGACTATCGGCGCTCGTGCGCCTTTATATCGGCGAACGCAGAATGCGAGATCTTTTGCAGCAGGCCGTGCCGAAAATCTTCTTGAGCGACGAGCTACCCGAGTGGCCGTATCGGCGTGTTTGTTTTGGCATAGCGCCTTCCAGCAACTATTCCGCGTGGATGACTGGGAACGGGCTCACATTCATTCACATTGGTGGTCGAGACAACACCATTGATTTCAATATCGGGGATGATGTCTCATCAACCTCGAACGACGCTGCGCAGTACTCGCCTGTTTACGACGTGATTGATCCGGTGGTTGGCCAATCGGATACGCCAATTATTCGCTATCTGAAGCGCGACGGTTCCGAGTTTTTCTGGGATGGACGCCGCGCCGACGACCGCCACATTGTCCGGCCGGACCAGAAATCGCTGGACCTGCTTTCGGAAATCTATCAGCGTTTCTATCGCGAGCTGCGGAAATTGTTGCGGTTTCGAGCGGAAAACGTGAGCGATGTGCGCGAACTTCAACACATCATTTTCAAATTTAACCACTCGTACAAAGCCTTGTGGGCGCGCGTTCAGTTTGGCGATGTCGTGTTGAGCGATGGACCCGCAGACATCCCAACGGTCGCCGTTGTCTTACCAGAACGCTTCGACCCGCCGGGCTTCCACCACGTCGGCCTGCTGCTGGATACATTGGAAAAGGTAACCGAACAGCGCGTCGGTGTGCGAACCCGGTATCAACTGTTTTTTGCTCCGGATCCGCAGGAAACGTCCAACGTGCCGTTCGACAAGCGAGTCTGGATGACGCGGGAAATCGCTCGCGCCGTGCATCCTCTCATACAAACGCTTTCGGAACCGGTTCCGACGCTCACGTCGGTTAATCATGTGTTCGTGATCGATTCATCAAACGCGAACGATAAGCATCATCTCGCGCAGATTGATCAATTGCTCGGGGATTATGGTGTCTCTCGGAATATTGTGCGTTTCGTGCCGGGCCAGGGGCGGACCTCGTCCGTTGAGCGGCCGCGCGAGCTCGTCGTTACCGACCGTGCTACGTTTACCGACGATGCTTCGGCAACCCGCCGCCCGCTTCTCGTGACACTCGCGCTCCAAAAATATTTTTATCGTCACGGATTGTACGGCGTCGAACTGCCCTACATTTCATTGGCGCCCGATCCGCAGCGCCAATCGCTGCAATCGTTGTACGAGCAGATGCCGCCGCCGATTTTCCTTTCATTTTTGTGGACGGGTTTCTACAAAGTGTCGCCCGTCGTTGCGCTGCGCTGGCCCGGTCCGCTCGTCGAGAATATTGCATTGGCCATTTTGGTTGACGCGTTCGGGCCCACCAATCGACTGCTGTGGGCGGCAATTGTTGCGTTATCGGTGCTGCGTCTTGCGCGCGTGCATGTGTTTGATACGACCGAACACAATTGGGTTTCGAAACGCGCGGGCCAAGTATCTTTGACCGCGTGGAGCATTTCTCTGGCGGCCTCGCTCGTCGCGTCGAGCACGGTCGTGCTCGCTATGCTCGCGAATCCGACGGACCGCTTCGGCATCGAAGTCGGGGCGGCCGCGGGGTTTATTGTTCAGCGATTTTTCAATGAAGTGTTCGCAAGCTGGCCGCGCGTCGCGGTCTGGATCAATCACAAGATTTCGTTGGCCGATCAAATCAGTTTTGAAAGTGTGCACGCGGTCGGAGCCGACCTCGATGTGCGCGGCCTTCTATTTACGGCGAAACCGGGTTCGATTCAGCTGTGGCAAGGCTGGGATGATGCGGTTCGTCACGCGAATGCGCTGGATCTGTTCAGCGATCCGGCTATCCCAAAAGGAAAAGACGTCGTCGGGTGGGTGGAAACGTTTGCGCGGTGGAGCGCCGCGGAATCCGCGCGGCATTCGCCGGAAGAATTGCGCAGTTTACCGGTATCCATTGATGCGGATGCGACCACCCGCGCCTTCTTTGGCCTGAACTTGAGCCAAGGCCATGCTTGGGAACCGAATTGGCTCGTGATTTGGGACGGTGCGCTTGTGGTGCGCGAGCAAGGGCTTGGCATCAACCAAAAAACGCCGCGCAAGCCGTACGGTATCCACTGGGTCATGGTTTTTGATCCGGACAAAACCGGTATCTATCCATTGTTCCTCGACGATCACGGATACCCGATGGACCAAAACGATCGGCCAAAGTTGACGGCACTCGACGGTTCCGCTCTCGACTGGATCGGCGAGCACGACGGAAAACTCTATCTGTTCGCCGCAAACGGTGAACGCCGGAACGCCAATCCGATCCAAAGTGGTTTTTCAGGCGTTCCAATTCTCGATGACGGAATGCCGACGCTGCAGCTGTCGTCCAATCCGAATGTATCTCGCTCGGATCGAGAAGCGCGCGAACCGCGCTTTGGCAAGAAACCCGCCGAACAAGGACTTGATCTTGGGTGGGCGGACGAAAAAAATCGACTGGCGATGACGGTGTTTGGGCTGGACGCCCAGGGTCAGATTAAAATTTTGCAGGTGTGGGGCAAACAGACGGGTCCCAAGGAACCGTCGCTGGCCCAAATGACCGAAATCGCACGCGAAGCAGGGCTCAAGTCCGCGATTCTCGGCGGCACCAGCGGCGACGTTCAACACTGGATTCGCGTCGGACTGTTTTCGGCGTTCGGCTTAAAAATTCCTGCGTGGCTCGCCAGCGAGGAGCCATCCATCAGCAATTCAACGCTCGGCCGCCAAGGCTCCATGTTCCAAAAATCGACCGCACACCCCGAAAGTGGCAGTCGCCAACTCGGCCATGGCGGCGTCATTGTTCTCACACCGGGCGCCTGGACAGCGATCTCGCGCGCGCGACAACAGCAACGCACGCGTCGCCCGCCAGCCCAGCGACTCTTTCCTCTTTTCGGCCTGGCGGGCTTGCTGCTTTTTATGACCGAGTCGATGCCAGCAGAACTACGCCTGTTGGGGACCGCGCTTGCCCTCGTGGGCCTCGACATCGAATTTCGATTGTCCAGTCGAATGCTGAGACTGGGAATCAATCAGCTGCTGGGGTCGCGGCCGAAAAAGCAAAAAATGCCCGCTCGTGGTCCAAATTCGGGATCGCCCCTTCCGCGTTGGAATGAGAATTTCCGCTCGGTGCACACGATGCTCGCAGCCGCGTAGACAATAAATTGACCTTGTGAGCCCGCTTTTCTATGCTCACTGCTTCTTGACGCACAAAATTTTTCCTCCGACGGATACCCAACTAACATGATCATAACCAAGACGCGCGAAGAGCTGTGGGAGCATGTTTTAACGCAATTAAAACCCGAGCTCAAAGACGAAACGTTTGACTTGTGGCTCAAACCCCTAAAAGCTGTTCGCTACGAAGACAATACGTTTGCGCTGCGCGTACCGAACCGGTTCTTTTCCGATTGGATTAAAGCGCATTATCAATCCCGTATTGAAAGCCTGATGTCCGAAGCGGCGGGTTCGCCGATCAAGCTCGAATTTGAAATGCAGGTGGAAGAACCAATCGTTCCTCCGCTCTACGAATACAAAAGATCCACCGATATAAAGCTCAGCTCGTCCTCGAAGGAAAAAACCGCCTTGTTCGCCGACGAATTGAAAATTGAATCCAAATACGCGTTTGACACGTTCGTTGTCGGCCCGTCAAACCGTTTTGCCGAAGCCGCCGCTGAAGCGGTCGCGCGCGACCCAGGCCGCACTTACAATCCTCTTTTCATTTACGGCGGCGTGGGCCTTGGAAAAACCCATTTGCTGCACTCCATCGCGCGCCGAATCTCGCAGACGCAGACCAACGCGCGCGTGACCTACATCTCGAGCGAACGCTTTATCAACGAATTTATTAACGCGCTTCGCTTCGAAGGAATGAAAGAGTTCCGCGCGAAATACCGCAACCTTGATTGTTTGCTCATTGACGATATTCAATTCCTCATGGGCAAAGATTCCTCCCAAGAAGAATTTTTCCACACATTTAATTCCCTTTACGATTCGCGCAAACAAATCGTGATTTGTTCCGATCGTCCGCCGAAAGAAACATTGGTTGGTGATCGCATGATCTCTCGTTTTGAATGGGGCGTGATTGCCGATATTCAACCGCCGGATTTGGAAACGCGCATCGCGATTCTGCGCAAAAAAACCGCTGAATCTGGGCTGCAAGCCCCCGACGACGTGATTCTGTTCGTTGCGACGCACATCAAAACAAACATTCGTGAACTCGAAGGCTCCATTACTCGCATTATGGCGTACGCCAGTCTCACGGGATCGCCATTGACCGTCGATACTGCGCGACACGTACTGAAAGATATTCTCGGCGCACCGGAACACGCAACGCCGGTGACGATTGATCAGGTGCAACGCGTGGTGGCTCGCCATTTTAATTTGGATATTCGCGACATGAAATCGAAGCGCCGCACGGACGCCATCGCGTTCCCGCGCCAAGTGGCCATGTATTTGTGCCGCACGCTGACGGAACTTTCCACTGTCGAAATTGGAAATGGGTTTGGTGGCAAAGATCACACGACGGTCATGCACGCGGCCTCAAAGATCAAAAACAAATTGAGTGGTGACCCTTACTTTGTCGCGCTCGTGAACAAAATCACGCAAGATATTCGCGAAGAGGGACTTCTCGTCACGCCAGAGTAAAGTTCGTCAAATGGGCCCTGGATTAAAAATTTCCGGGGTGACGACCTTGTTTATAAGTTGTGGGTAATTTGGGAGTAAGTTGTTCGAAATAGTGGATAAGATTTTTGCTTGGGGACAGCGCGAATGGTTTGGGAAAGTTACCCACACGACGTCGAATAAAAGAATTTAGCCAAAGTTTCTAAATATCAGCACATTTGACCTGGGAGGACCCAGTTATTATGCCAGCGAACACATCAACTACTACTACGTCTTCTTCTTCACAAAATAAAAGAAGTCAGTACATGAAACTACACTTAAACAAAGCGGATTTGTTTCAAGGCATTCAAACCGTGCAAAGCGCGATCTCGGTACGAAGCACACTTCCGGTTTTGGGAAATATTCTTTTTGAAGCATCGGACAAAGGACTTCGCTTATCGGCCACGGATTTGGAAGTTGGAATCCGAAGCTGGGTGAAGGCCGATGTTATTGAAAACGGTGCCGTAACGATTCCAGCAAAGATTTTGGCGGACTTTTTGCGCACGTTGGAAGATGACCGTGAAGTAAAGATCGAAGTGGTTGAAAACAATAAAGTGGAAGTTCGTTCGGGTCGCGATCGTTTGAACATCACCGGACTTCCAAAAGAAGATTATCCGGTGCTTCCAGAATTTGAGGAATCGAAAGCCGTGAACATTCCGCGCGCCACGCTGCACGAAATGTTTAAAAAAACCATGTTCGCTGCCTCGTCGGATGAAACACGGTATGTGCTGAACGGTGTTCATATTATTGTGGAGCAGGGCAAAGCAACGGCCGTGGCCACCGATGGACGACGACTTGCTTACATTCAGCGCCCTATTCCTGGGAAAGAACTTCAGATCAAAGTCATCATTCCAACCAAAGCGGTTCAAGAAATGATGCGCATGGTATCGGAAAAATCGGCGGACCACGAAAATCTTAAAGTCTCATTTACAGACAATCAGGCCAGTTTCTCCGATGGGTCGACCGTTGTTCTTTCGCGTCTCATTGAGGGGCATTTCCCAAATTTTGAACAAGTGATTCCGAAATCCCGCGAAGTCCAATTGCGTTTGAACCGAGCCAATTTGTTATCGGCGGTCACGCGCGTGGCGGTTGGAACGCTTGAGCGCGGTGGTTCCATTCGTCTCACGCTCGAGAAAGGCCTTATTAAGATTCAAGCCTCCGCTCAAGGTCGCGTCGAAGTGGAATCCGAATTACCAACCAATTACGAAGGCAACGAACTTGAAGTTGCGTTTAACCCACTTTATTTGATCGATGTGCTGAAAGCGTTGGATCAATCGGATGTTGTGATCGAACTCACCACGCCGCTCAACCCCGGTGTTATTCGTCCGGCCGACGATGAGTCGTACCGTTACGTAATGATGCCAATGAAAATCTAATGAACAACCGTCATCCTGGAATGTCGCTCTCCAGGATCCAAGTTATCAGCAGTAAAATAGGCCCTGGATAAAGGCTTTCCAGGGCGACGACTTTCTTTTCCCCCCTCCGATGTTTTTGCGGTCTATTACGCTTCGTCAATTTCGCAGTTATCGCGAAATGGAACTGAGCGTTGAACCTGGCGTGAATTTGTTAATCGGATCCAACGGCGCAGGAAAAACGAATTTAATTGAAGCGGTGGCGGTGCTCGCAACCGGCGTGTCACCGCGCGGCGCCGAAACCGAAAGCCTCGTGATGTGGGGAAACGATGGGTTCGCCCTTAAAGGCGATTTCGTTTACGAACAGTCGGGTTTCGATCCGATAACGCTTGAGATGAAATACCGACTGGGTTCCACGCGCGTGATTCGTCAAAACGGAAAGATTGCGGTGAAACTCCGAGATTTGATTGGCCGCGTGCCGCTCGTGAGTTTCGTGCCAGAAGATTTGTCGTTGGTTAAAGGTGAGCCCGATTTGCGGCGGCGCGCCATTAACATGATTTTGTGTCAGGTGGATCCGGTGTATGGGCAAAAGTTGCGCGTGTACGCCGATGCGGTCAAAGCACGCAACGCCGTGCTGCGACAAATGGCGGAGGGCAGAGCGGGTGCGGTCGAGATAATTCCGTGGAACCAGGCGGTCATTGAGCATGGCATCGCGCTCTGCCAAAAGCGCTCCGAATTTTTGGAAAATTTCTCGGAACGAGCGAATGCGGTGCAACAGCAGATCAGTGGTGGCAAAGAAACCATTCGGCTCGAGTATCGGCCGTCGTTTGCGGGGCCTTGGGATTTGGGAGCGGCCGAACGTTGGGCTGGCGAAATGCGGAATTTGGAAACGGCGGAGATGGCGTCGGGTGTTACTCTCATCGGCCCGCATCGCGATGACTTTGCGTTTGTGTTGAACGATCGGCCCGCGCGATTTTTTGCTTCGGAAGGACAAAAGCGAACCTGCGCTGTCTCATTTAAATTGGCCGAAATTCCATACGTGCACGAGAAGGTGGGCCAGAAACCGATTTGTTTGTTGGACGACGTGTTGTCCGAACTCGACGCGCAACGCGCGGCGCATTTGTTGGATGAGTTGTCGCGGACCGGCCAATGCTTCGTGACGATGACCGGCTTGGAATCCTGGCCGCAAGGCCGCGCGCTTCCGGCCGCTGTTTACCGCGTGGACGAGACCGGCGTGCAACGCGAAAAGGTTGCTACGAGTTTCTGACGAACGCGCGGCAATTTTATCGACGACAAAATTTACTATGTTTGAAAAAATACGAACGCATTTAAAAACCGGAGAGAAGCGGCAGGCCGCGGCGAACGACGCGGTCGCAGGCATTTTAAAAATGCTGCGGTTTGATCCGGCGCTTTATGCGGTTTTTGAGATATGGGACAAAGAAACGCGCGGCATTGTGCGCGGGTGTGAAGCGGTCGCGATCTCCGGGTCGCGGCTCGTCGTGGCGGTTCCTTCGGCCGCGCACCGGCAAGAACTCCTTTTTTCAAAAGACAGAATTCTTTCGCGCGTGAACCAAGCGATGGGACGGCGCGTGATTACCGATATCGTGTTCGAATTTGCCAACGGGACAACCCCAGGAGGAAAAATTGGTGGCCAAAGCATCAACTGAAGAAACAGCGTCCGGTTACGACGCATCTAAAATTACCGTACTGGAGGGCTTGGAGGCGGTTCGCAAACGGCCCGCCATGTACATCGGCTCCACCGGCGCGCCGGGCCTTCACCATTTGGTTTACGAAGCCGTTGATAACTCGATCGACGAAGTGTTGGCGGGTTACGCGAAAAGCGTGGAAGTCATTATCCACGGAGACGGGTCTTTGTCCGTTGAAGACGACGGCCGCGGAATTCCGGTCGACGTAAAAAAAGACGAAAAGGATCCGAAGCTCAAAGGCAAAACCGCGCTCGAAATTATTATGACGACCTTGCACGCGGGCGGAAAGTTCGAAAAATCCGCGTACAAAGTGTCGGGCGGTCTGCACGGCGTGGGAATCACCTGCGTGAACGCGCTGTCGACGTGGTTTAAAGCGGAAGTGTATCGCGACGGAAAAATTTACGCGCAGGATTACAAAATTGGCAAACCGCAGGGCCCGGTTGAGGTCATCGGCAAAACCGACAAACGTGGCACAAAAGTCACGTTCCTCCCCGACGAAACGATTTTTTCCACGATCAAATTCTCATTCGATACGCTTTCAAACCGTTTGCGGGAGCTCGCGTTCCTTAACGCCGGCGTGCACATCAAAATTGTTGATGAGCGCGACGACAAACAGCACACGTTCCATTACGAAGGCGGCATTAACGAATTCGTTAAGTATCTGAACGCGCACAAGAAAGCGTTGCACCCAACCCCGATTTACGTGACGAAAGAAAAAGACGACGTGATCGTCGAAGTCGCGATCCAATACAACGATTCGTACGCGGAACAGGTGTACACGTTTGTGAACAACATCAACACGGTCGAAGGCGGAACGCACTTGGCCGGTTTCCGCTCGGCACTGACGCGCGTCATCAACGACTACATTAAGAAACGGGATTTGACGAAAGGCCGCGACTTGGGCATCACCGGCGAAGATTGTCGCGAAGGTTTGGCAATGGTTTTGTCGCTTAAAATTCCGAACCCGCAATTTGAAGGCCAAACAAAAACAAAACTCGGCAATTCCGAAGTCGAAGGTTTAACAAAATCCGTTGCTGGCGATGCGCTTGCCACGTTTTTCGAAGAGAATCCCAACACGGCATCGAAGATTTGTGAAAAGATCGTGACCGCCGCCGAAGCGCGCGAAGCCGCGCGCAAAGCGCGGGAGTTAACGCGCCGCAAAGGCGCGCTTGATGGCGCGTCTTTGCCCGGTAAATTGGCCGACTGCCAAGAACGTGACCCGGAGAAATGCGAACTGTACATCGTCGAAGGCGACTCGGCCGGCGGATCTGCGAAACAGGGACGCAACCGCGGTTTCCAAGCGGTGTTGCCGCTGCGCGGAAAAATTATCAACGTCGAAAAATCGCGGATCGCAAAAGTGCTCGCCAACGAAGAAATTCGCACGCTTATCACGGCGATTGGTTGCGGCGTGGGATCCACCGCGGGTGCTGAATCCGATGGGTTTAATATTGCGAAGCTCCGTTACCACAAGATTGTGATTATGACCGATGCCGACGTGGACGGCGCCCACATTCGCACGTTGCTCCTTACCTTCTTTTTCCGGCAGATGCGCCCGCTCGTGGATAACGGGCACGTTTACATCGCACAACCGCCGCTCTACAAAGTGTCTAAGAGCAAAAAAGAATTTTACGTGGACACCGTTGAAGAAATGGAAAAGTGGCTGCTCGACCAAGCGCTCGAATCAACCGACGTCGTGAAGCTTAAAGGCGACAAAGAAGCGGGCAAAGTGGAGGCCGCGAAATTGCGCGCGCTCGTTAACGATCTTGTCGAATTTGAGTCGCTGAAATCAAAACTGCGCCGCAAGGGTCTCACATGGGAGCAATTCGTGAAGATGCTCGACAAAAACGAGCTTCCTCTTTATGCGGTGGACGACGAGAAAGGCGGAAAGCGGTTTTTTACGAGCGAAAAGGAATGGAAAGAGTTTAAGCCGGGCTACATCAAGAAACGCAAAGAAATCTTGAGCGCTGAGGCGAAAGACGCTGGCGAAGAAAGTGATTTTACCGACGAAGACATATTGGCCGACGTGAAAGAGTTTTCGGAAATTCCGAAGCTGCAAGGCATCTTGAAGAAATTTGAAGCGGTTGGGTTCGATGTGACGCTCGAACAAAAAGCGCTCGATGATTCAAAGCCGCAGTACCGCGTGCACATGAAAGACGGCGACCGCGATGTTAAGACCGTCGAAGAACTTGTTGAAGCGATCAAAGAAGCGGGCAAGCAAGGCGCGAACATTCAACGGTACAAAGGTCTCGGAGAAATGAACCCCGAACAGCTTTGGGAAACAACGATGGACCCAACCAACCGCCGGTTCTTGCAAGTAAAACTCGAAGACGCGGTCGAAGCCGAGAAAATTTTCTCAACGCTCATGGGCGACAAAGTGGAGCCGCGCCGCCTCTTCATCGAGACGCACGCGTTGGATGTTCAAAATTTAGACATATAGCTGTCATCCGGGCATGTCGTAAGCCAGGATCCATTTTTACCTCAGGTAAAGTGGGCCCTGGATAGGGACATTCCAGGGCGACGATTTTAGGAGAAGCCAATTTATGGCCAAAGACGAAAACCCGCAGCAAATGGATTTCCGCGTCACACCGACGAACATCGAAGATGAAATGAAAACGTCTTACATCGATTACGCGATGAGCGTGATCGTGGGTCGCGCTATCCCGGACGTGCGCGACGGACTGAAGCCGGTGCACCGCCGAATTCTCTACACGATTGATGAGATGGGGTTGGCCTACAACAAGCCGTACAAAAAATCCGCGCGCGTGGTTGGAGACGTGCTCGGTAAATATCACCCCCACGGCGACCTTTCCGTTTACGACGCGCTCGTGCGCATGGTGCAAGATTTTTCGCTGCGCTATCCGCTAATTGACGGCCAAGGTAACTTTGGATCGGTGGACGGCGATTCGCCGGCCGCCATGCGTTACACCGAAGTGCGCCCCGCGCGCATCGAAGAAGAGCTGATTGCCGACATCGACAAAGAAACCGTTAACTTTGGACCGAACTATGACGGATCGTTGCAAGAACCGTTGATCTTGCCCGCGCGTTTGCCGAATCTGCTTGTGAACGGATCGTCCGGCATCGCGGTCGGTATGGCCACGAATATTCCGCCACATAATTTGACCGAAGTCTGCGACGCGGCCGTCGCGGTCATCGAGAATCCCGACATTGAAGTGAAGGAACTTTCAAAATACGTGAAAGGCCCGGATTTTCCAACCGGCGGCATCATTCTCGGCAAACAGGGCATCAAAGATTATTTTGAAACGGGCCGCGGCAGCGTGCGCGTTCGTGCGAAGACCGATATTGAAGACATCAAAGGTGGCCGCCAAGCCATCATTGTTTCCGAGCTCCCTTACCAAGTGAACAAGGCGGTGCTGTTGGAAAACATCGCGGGTCTCGTCCGCGAGAAAAAAGTGAACGATATTTCCGACCTGCGTGACGAATCAAACCGCGAAGGGATGCGGATGGTCATCGAGATCAAACGCGACGGCAACGCGCAAATTGTTTTGAACCAGCTGTACAAAATGACGCAGCTCGAAACATCGTTCGGTGTCATTATGCTTGCGCTCGCTAACGGAAAACCGAAAGTCTTGTCGCTGAAAGACATGATCACGCATTACTTGGCGCACCGCCAAGAAGTGATCGTGCGCCGCACCCGATTTGAATTGGCGAAAGCCGAAGCGCGCGCCCACATATTGGAAGGATTGCGCATCGCGATCGATCACTTGGACGAAGTGATCAAGATTATTCGCAAATCAAAAGACACGCCAACCGCTCGCCAAGCCCTCATTGATCGCTTCGAATTCTCACAAGTTCAAGCGCAAGCCATCTTGGACATGCGGCTTCATCAGCTCACAAGCTTGGAACGCGAAGCCCTCGAGAACGAATACAAAGAATTGATCAAAACCATCGCACGCCTCAAAGGAATTTTGGCCGACCCGAAAAAAGTGATGGCAATCGTTCAAGAAGAATTGCTGGCGATCAAAGAACGCTACGGCGACAAGCGCCGCACGCAGGTGCAGGCTTCCGTTGAAGAGTTCAACGTTGAAGATTTGATTGCGGACGAAGAAGTGGTGGTCACTATTTCCCACGCTGGTTATGTGAAGCGTCTGCCGGCCGACACGTATCATGCGCAGGGTCGCGGTGGGAAAGGTTTGACCGGAATGACAACGAAGGAAGAAGATTTCGTTGAGCAGATCTTCATCACGAGCACGCTCGCGCATCTGCTGCTGTTCACGAGCCGCGGCCGCGTTTACGGGATTCGTGTGTACGAAATTCCGGAAGCGAGTCGCACGGCGCGCGGAAAAGCAATGGCCAATTTCATTCCGATCGACAACACCGAGAAGATTACGGCGGCGATTGCGATTCGCTCGTTCACCGAAGACGCCAATGGTTTCCTCACGATGTGCACGCGCGGTGGCCAAATCAAGAAAACGGCGATCAGTGAATTCGATAGCATCCGCAAATCCGGCATCATCGCCATGGGCTTGGACGAAGGGGATATATTAATAGGAGCAAAGTATACCGACGGCCGACAAAACGTGATGATCGCCACAAGCGGTGGAATGTCCATCCGTTTCCCCGAAGACGATATTCGTTCGATGGGTCGCGGCGCCGGCGGTGTGCGCGGTATAAAGCTTGAAGACAGTGATCAAGTGGTCGGATTGGAAGTCGTGGACTCAAAAGCCGAAAAAGACGTCACGCTGCTCACCGTTTGTGAAAACGGATATGGAAAACGCACCGAACTTTCCGAGTACCGTGATCAGTCCCGTGGCGGCAAAGGGATTATCACGATCAAAGCAACCGATCGAAACGGAGCGGTGGTGGGTATTCGCCTTGTCACAGACAAAGACGATGTAATGATTATGACCGAAAAAGGCATCGCGATTCGTTTGCATTGCAAAGATCTCTCCGTCATCTCTCGCAATACCCAAGGCGTACGCTTGGTTCGTCTTGAAGAAGGCGATAAGGTTGCGGCGGTTGCTTCAGTGGTCGCGGAAACCGCGGAAGCCGAGGCCTGATTTACCGCGTTTCCAGCGCAAAAAACAGCTCGTTTTGATCCCCATCATTTTATTGCGGGAATTTGTCACGCCGATTGCCCATTTTTGTCATCGGTTTGTCACGGGTGAGAGGGTACGCTCATCCCATGGACACCGCAGCGACGGACCCCAAAGATCGACGCGAACACCCGCGATTTGAAGGCCAATTTCACGTCGACCTTTTAAATATGGGAGACGACCCCAAAATTTCCCAATTCGAAGCGGTGATCTCAGGGGATGCATTGGACGTTTCTCGTACAGGGATGCGTTTAAAAGTGGGTTATCGTGTTCCGGTCGGCACCCTTCTCAGCATTATTGTTTATTATCGGAATCACGAATCGATTTGTTTATGCGAAGTGATGTGGCGCCGCGAGATTATGGGCGAACAACTCTACGGCCTTTACACAAAGGAGTGGTCCAAGCTCGATTCTCTTCTGGAGCAGCAACTTCTCGCCATGGAAGAACGCTATTCGGTACGCAGTGCTTCGGCTGGAGACAGTTTCGAGGCTTTTACCGCGGGATAAAAGCCAAACATAACTCCCATTAAAATTCCCGCACCCACAGCCAGCAGAAGAAAACTCGGTTGCATTTTTGGCGCCACAGTAAAAAACTCCTTAAACATAACTGGCAACCCTCTGGCCAGCGCGGCTCCAAACAAAAGCCCCAAAATTCCACCGGCGCTACTGAGCACGCAGGCCTCGATGAGAAATTGAAACAAGATATCTTTCTTGCGTGCGCCCACGGCGCGGCGAATCCCGATCTCACGCGTGCGCTCGGCAACGGACGTGAGCATGACATTCATCATGCCGATGCCTCCCACGATAAGCGATACGCCGGCCACCACCGCACCAATGAGGGAAAGCGAATTTTGCACTTCGAGTGAACGCGCGTAAAAATCGCGCTGATCGCGCACCTGGAAGAGGTCTTTGCGTTTGGGATCATCTCGTTCCATAATTTTAATGATTTCGTCTTTTACGGATTCCCCGGCGTCCGGTTTCACATGAATCTCGATGCTTTGAATAAGCAGATCTTTTGTGTTCCGAATCAATGAAGAAAGCGGAATTAGCGCTTCGATATCGTTGCGAAACCGAAGCGCGGCGCGGTTCGAAGGCAATTTTTTCGAGTAAATTCCAACAATTTGCCAGGGATTTCCTTCAATATAAATATTCTGGCCGATCGGGTCTTGATTGCTAAACATTTGTTGCGCGGCCGACTCGGTGATCATGCAAACCAACGCGCGCGTTTCCAGCTCGAGCGGCGAAAAATTTCGGCCTTCGACAATCGCAACGCCTTTTGCCGTAACGTATGTTGCGTCGACGCCGATAATCATGCCTCGCGCTTCCGTTTCCCGGCTACGAATCTGTTTGTACAGGTTTAATTGCGGTAACGCGGTCTGTACAAACGATAACTGCTCGAGGCGCTCCACGTCGTTTAGTTCAAGCTCTCCTACGCGCTGTGTTTTTTCATCGTAGCGCGTGTTTACGGTGTACACGTTCACGCCCATCGAATTGATTTGTTCCATGATGCGATTCTTGGCGCCCGCACCAATGGAAAGCACGGTTATTACCGCTGCGATTCCAATCACGACGCCGAGCACGGAAAGAAAAGACCGAACCGCGTTACTGAACAAATTGTTCACCGCGATGTGAACCGATTCTTTTATCTTCTCCATCAACCTGGTTTCCCATCCGAACAAATGATGCCGTCGACGATTTCGATCACGCGCTCGGCACGCTGCGCCACGGCCGCATCGTGCGTGATAAGCACGACCGTTTTTCCAAGATCTCGCAACTCGTCAAACACGTCGAGGATTAGACGTCCGTTTGTTTGGTCCAGGGCCCCGGTTGGTTCGTCAGCGAGAATTATCGGTGGATCGTTTGCGAGAGCGCGCGAGATTGCGACGCGCTGTTGTTCGCCGCCCGACATCGTGCGGGGGCGGTGATGCATTCGGTGTCCGAGACCAAAGTGCTCAAGCAACTGCGCTGAGCGTTCGCGTGTTGCCGTGGTCTGGCTGTATGTCATCGCAAGCGCAACGTTCGATAAAGCATCGTAGGACGGCAACAAATGAAACGCTTGAAACACAAAACCCAGCACGCGGCAACGGAGAGATGAAATCTCGTCATCCGTCAGCAGCGACGTGTCGTGGCCCATTACGCTTACGCTGCCTTCGCTGGGCACGTCAAGGCATCCGAGAAGTTGCATCAGTGTCGATTTCCCCGACCCCGATGGTCCCATAATGGCCACGTATTGACCGACCGGAATTTCCAGATCGATACCGTGTAAAATCTCGATCGCGCTTTCGCCGAGCGCGTATTTTTTTCTGACGCCTTTCAGATCGAACGCCAAATGCGTCATAGCGGCCTATCGATGCTTCTTCCCGAGCCAACCGACTCGCCCGCCGAAATTCCAGAAAGCACCTGCACGCGGTCGCCAGCGGTTTTTCCTATTGAAATGCGACGGCGAAACACGAGCCCCATTTTGTTTTTGATGGTGACCCACGCAACGTCCCCATCTTTTTTCAAAATGCTTTTTATTGGTACGCTGAGACTCGCCGGAATATTTTCGGTCACGATATTCACACGAACAGACAAATTGTGCTTGAGTTTAAGATCGTCCGCGTCCGTGATATCAATCAGCACTTCGATTTTTGCAAACGCCTCGCGTTCTGCTTGCGTTGCGATCGCGGTGACGACGCCTTTCAGCGTATGTCCCGGAAACGCATCCGCGCGAATTTCCACAGGCTGTCCGACACCAATTTGCTGGATATCGAGCTCGTCCACCTTCGCTCGCACAATAAACTTCGACACGTCTCCAACCGTGATCATTACCTTCCCAGGCGAAACGCTTGATCCAAGTTTTGTTTCGTCCTTTAGCACAACGCCGTTCATGGGCGACACGACCATTGTTGAATTGATTTTTTTCTGCGCGAGGTCGAGTTCTTGCGATGTTATTTGCAACGCGGCCTTTGTTTTTTCCACGGCTTGCTCGGCATCTTCCACTTGCTGTCGTGAAACGGCCAAGTTTTTCAGCAACTTTTTCTGTATTTTCAGCTCTCGCACCGCTTTGCGATAATCGGCGTCCGCGTTCGCCTGGCTGTTTTTCTTTTGTTCGTATTCGAGAAGCGTGCGTTGCCGCGTGAGCTGCACGAGCGGTTGGCCCGCTTTCACCGCTTGTCCTTCCTGCACCATTTTCTTGTCAACGGTTTCGTCCACTTCGGATTTTATTTCGACGACGTGGAAAGCCTCCATCACACCGGGCGTCGAAACGCCTTTGTGCAGCGGCGTGCGATCAATCATTTCCCACTCGTATTTCGAGTGGATGGCTCGAATATCGCGAACAAAATTAAGCGTTAGCAAAAGCAACGGACCAAAGATACAAAGCCCAAGCCCTCTTTTTGTTATTCGAAAGATTCCCGTTGGAGGCGTCATTGATTATTTTCCTTGTTGCAGCGAATTAATGTCTGCGCCAACGAGTGGCTTCAGCCCGTCGCGCGCGGTATTAAAGGTTACGAGCAAACCAAGATATTCGAGATCCAAATCGAGCATTTGATTCTCGGCATCGAACACGTCAGTGAGTCGGGTGAGGCCATTTCGGTATTGCAGCCGAATGGCGTTCACGTTGCGCTCAGCGCTCTCTTTTTGTGGACCGAAGTCAGAAATCTGTTCCTCCGCGCGCTTGATTTCCAAATAGGCGTTTTCGACCGCCACATTCAATTGTCGCAATTGATTTTCATAGGCGCGTTTTGCATTTTGATACGTGATATCGGCCTGTCTTTTTCGCAGTTGCGTTTGGCTCGCATCAAATATTGGCCAATCCATCCCAATCGATAATGTCCAATCATAGGGGTCGAGCGGCGCGTTTGTATGCGAGCGGTCGCGCGTGAGCGCGTATTTGCCACTTGTGTTAATTTGCGGATGGTCGCGTTCGCGGGCGCGTTTCAATTCAATTTCGGACAACTCCATTTGTCGGCGTGCGATTTGTAAATCGGGATTGTTCTCGTTTGCGGCGCGAATCAGCTTATTGAGTGGGATTGCGAATGGCTCGTAGCTCAGGGACGACGCAAGGCGAATCGTCTGATTCGTAGGCAAAAAAATTAAATCCTTTGCTTTGTTCATCTGTTGCTCAAGATTATTTTCGGCGTTTTGGATGGCACGCGAGTCTTTGCGCGCGCGAATATCCGCACGAACCAATTCGACCTCGGCCAGTTTGCCGGCGTGCACGAGGGCGCGCGTTGTGTTGTTTACCAATTGCGAGGATTGCAGTTTCTTTTTCTGAACGTTGGCCGTTTCCGACTGAAGGAGCAGGTTGTAGTACTGCACGCGCGCATCAAATTCGATGCTGAGCCGCTCCTTCCAATACGTGTCTTGTGAATTTTCCCAGGACAGATTTGCTTCTCGGCGCGACCGCAGGCTTTCGTTGCCGGTGAAGACAAAAATCGGCTGGGTAAATCCGGCGGTCCACACAGGACTGTAAACTGTTTTTGAAGGAGTAATCAGGCCCAGCGTGTCGGTTTCACTTCGGAGTCGCGTCCAGTCTCCAACGAGAGACAAGTTTGTGCCGGTGAGAAAAGGTTGTGAGAAGGAAAAGCGCGCATCGGTTTGGCGCGTGTCCTCGGTTGTGCCCAGATCATTATCGCTGTACGTTTTGTTTTCGGACGCCGAGGCGCTCAGCGTTGGCCACGTTAGACCACGACGCGATGCCATCCAACTGTAGCGGTTCGATGTCAAATTTTCTTCTGCGATTCGGCTGCGCAGGCTGTTCTTAAGCGCCATGTTGGTGAATTGCGTGAGCGATAAAGCGATGGATTCGGGCGACCCTTTCGCGTTTGCTGGCCACGCGATGAGAATGACCGCTAAAAATTGGACAAGATGCCGATCAGAAAACATGACACAAGGATGATGACCGTTATGGAATTCCACCGACGTTTGTTGGTGGGGTTGAGAGCCCACGTGCCGATCAATGTCAGCGCCACGGACCAGACGTCAAAAATACCGATGTGGGAAAGAAAAGAAACAAATCCCGTTGGAGGAAGCCCAGGCAAGATGTCGAGGCCCGATGAAAATCGCACCGTTTCACCGCTCATCAGCAGGGTTCCAACGCAAACATAGACGAGGCCCAGGGCGGCTTCAACGCAGCGTGGCGCCCACGTGAGCCCTGCCAATGTGAGCGCTTTTTTCATCGGCACGTTGATGCCTTGAAAAGGCAGAGTCATGTGCAGCAAACCGCCCACCCCAAACCACATGATGAGGTGAACAACAACCCCGAGGGAGAAAAAGCCGATCCAGTTGTCGAAATTGCCCGCTTGGCCGAAGAGTTTTGAAAAACTGTTGATCACCGGCGTCACAAGCACAAGCGTAATCGCGACAAGAAAATCCTCGGTTTCACCGACCGCTGAGAATGTTCGCCACGGATGATTAAGCACGTCGCGCACGCGGCATAAAATGTTGGGCGCGGTCGGAATGGAACTTGTTGCGGTCGGCGCGGATAACGTCGACGCGAGCGGGGCGGGCATTCGAGGCAACGGCGGCAAGTGCTTTTTCTCGGTGGGCGAAGGTGCGGTCAGTTCGGCCGGAGCCTTGTTAACAATTGCATTGATGCTCGCCAACGTCTCGGCTTTTGGCTGAAACACGGATCGCCGAAAAATGGCCTGCATGCGCGCGAGAAGTTCGGAAAGATCGAACGGTCGAATCAGATAATCGTCTGCGCCAGCCTGAAAGCCTTGAATCTTCTCAATCGCGGTCACTTTGTGTGCCGTACAAAGAATGATTGGGATGCGTTGCGTGGCCGAGCTCGCGCGCAATTGCGCACAGACGTGGGCGCCGCTCATATCGGGCAACATGAGATCGAGCAGGACCATGTCCGGTCGCACGTCCATCACCGTTTGAAGCGCTTGATGCCCATTCATTGCGACGACCACGATATAGCCGTTCGTCGTTAAAAATTCTTCCAGCATCTTTGCTTGGTTCGGTTCGTCATCCACAACAACAATGGTGCGCTTCTGACTCATCGTCGGTTCACGCGCGCGGACAAACGTTCGGCCATGCGCTGCGCCTGCAAATTCGAAGGGTCGTACTTCAACGCCTCTTGGCACGCCGTGTACGCGCGCTCATAATCGCCGTTCCGATTTAACTCGAGCGCTTCGCGGTACAGTGCGTCGGCTTTTTGTTTGGCTTCTCCGGGTGGCAACGAAATGGTTGGCGCAGGCTTTGGCCCTTCGGCTGGCATCGCTTTCGGTTTTTTGGTCGTCGGTTCGGCGGGTGCCGCCATCGCTTTCGGTGTCTCTGCGGTTTTTTGTTGAGCGATTGCTTGGCGGACAGTTTCCAGATTTTGTTTGGCCGCCAGGTGATTTGGGGAAAGAAGCAATGTTTTCTCGAAATATTTTTCGGCGTCGATCCAGTGATGATTTTTTTTCGCGAGCACCCCTTTTCGGTAAGCGTCATTCGCCAACTGATCGACGACAAGTTTTTTCTCTTCGGGTGTCATGTCTTGATCTTCTTTGTTTTGCTTTCGCTTCTTTTGTTGTTCGCGTTTTTCCTGCTCATCAGGAATATCGCCAAGCCGCAACTTGTCGGCGGGATGAACCATGGAAAGAGCGGAACCGAGCAACGCGGTTAGCAAGATTACGTTGATTTTGCGCATGGGAATAATTAAGTGTAGGGGGTGGCCCCCCATTCTGCAACGAGCAAATTTGATAAAAGTCTGCTCCATGGAAAACCAAACCTACTGTCGGTCCCACGCTGGAATTTTTGACGCACGCTTTGCTCTGAAAGGATCTCAACCCAATTACGCTCCCGATCGAACTTTCGACACCGAACACATACGATTGGATCTGCGTCTCAACATCGGTTCCGAAACGTTGCGAGGCCGCTGCGTTACAACGTTGCGCGCCATTGCGAATGGAGCTTCCGAGATGCGATTTGACGCGGTCGGATTCAAAATTGTTTCGGTGCTGTGGAACGGTTCAAAAACCCATTTTTCCTATAAGAACGGCGCCATCGCGGTTCGAAGTGCAAAGCCGGTTCCTGCGGGCACGACCGTGGATGTGACGATCGATTATGCGGTTCGCAAACCGGCAATGGGTCTCTATTTCATTAAGCCGAACCGTTTCTATCCGAATCAACCCACGCAAGTATGGACGCAGGGCGAAGACGAATACGCGCGCTACTGGTTTCCATGCCACGACGCTCCAAACGACCGCACGACCACCGAAATGATTGTGACGGTCCCCGATGGATTCACCGCCGTGTCGAACGGAAAGCTGTTGCGCACGACAGCGAACAGGAAACAAAAGACCGCCACGTTTCATTGGCGCCAAGACATACCGCACGCGACGTATCTTGTGACACTGGCGGTGGGGCGCTTTCGCCACCTAAAAGACAAATGGAAAAACGTGCCGATCGATTACTATTGCGAGAAAGGGCGCGAAGCGGACACGCGGCGTGCGTTTGGCAAAACCCCGAAAATGATGGAGTTCTTTTCAAAATTTACCGGCGTTAATTATCCGTACGCCAAGTACGCGCAAGTGGCCGCCGCTGACTTTATCTATGGTGGCATGGAAAACACTTCGGCCACCACGCAAACCGACGCCGCGCTTTTGGACGAGCGGTCCAGCTTGGATTATTCCAGCGACGAGCTCGTTGCCCATGAGTTGGCGCATCAGTGGTTTGGGGATTATTTGACGTGCAAGGATTGGTCGCACGCGTGGCTGAACGAAAGCTTTGCTACGTACTTCGATCCGCTGTTCAAGCGGCACGACAAAGGCAACGACGAATTTTTCTATCACATGTACGGAAACGCGCAAGCGTATTTTCAGGAAGACAAAGAACACTATCGGCGCCCCATTGTAACCAAGGTCTTCAAGCGCCCAACCGATTTGTTCGATCGTCACTTGTACGAGAAGGGGTCCGTTGTTTTGCATATGTTGCACCAACAGCTCGGCGAAGAATTGTTTCAGCAATCGATTGAAACCTACGTGCGCGACAATCGTGGTCGCACCGTCGAAACGGCGGATTTGATTAACGCGATCGAGAAGACGACCGGAAAAAATCCGCGTCGATTTTTTGATCAATGGGTGTTTGGTGCCGGCCATCCGGAATTTAAGCTTCGAGCGTGGTGGGACGCTGGCAAAAAAGAAATAAACCTTCGGGTGACACAAACCCACGCGCAAAACAACGAGACTGGACTTTTTACCGTCGACACATCGTTTGTTTTCTTTGTTGGAAGCAACAGCAAAAAAGAATCGGTTCGAATTGAAAAGAAGTCGCACCTGTTCAAATTCAAATTGGCGGCGGAGCCGGACCTCGTCATGTTCGATCCGACGTACGCAATTTTGAAAAAAGTCGATTTTCCAAAAACCGAAAGCCAGTGGCTGTTGCAATTGAAACGAGCGGAACATCCCGTTGGTCGCATCGAAGCGGCGCAAGCGCTCGCGAAAACCGGAAGCGCGGAAGCCGTGGCGGGACTGCGCCAAGCGCTCTTGGCCGATTCATTCTGGGGTGTGCAGGCGGAAGCAGCGCGCGCGCTGGGCTCGATGGGGCGCGAAGATACCGCGCTCGTGTTGATCCATTGTTTGGATGTGGTGCCCCATCCAAAAGTTCGGCGTGCAATTTATAGCGCTGTGAAATCGTTCAACAGCAAATCGGTGGCGTTGGAAATCGAGAAGCGGTACCGTAAAGAAGCCAGTTATTTTGCTGAGGGAGAAGCGTTGCGCGCTCTCGGAGCATTGTTGCATCCCAAACACGAAAAGTTTTTGCAGGACGCGCTCGAAAAAGATTCGTGGAACGATGTGATTCGAACCGCGGCGCTCGAAGGTCTTGCGGCCACGCGCTCACGTAAATGGATTCCACTTTTTACCCGCTTCACGCGCGCGGGCCATCACCAAAAATTGCGCATGGCAGCGATCCGATGTTTGGCCGCCACCGAGCCCGGCATTACCGACGTTCAGAAGCGTTTGTTGGAACTCACCGGCGACAAATTCTTGTTGGTGCAAATTGCCGCAGTGCGGGCGCTGCAGCAGGTCGGCGATGAACGCGCGGTGCCGGTGCTCAAAAAGCTCATGACCGGCGATCGTGATGGTCGCTTGAAGCGACTGGCCGAAGAAGCGGTCGATAGAATTACGAAAGGATTCGAATCGTAAAACTACCGCGCGGCGCCAATCGTGGCGAGCGTTTGCATGAGCACCGGATGCGCGTCGGGCTTTAGCCACCGGAGCAGCTCCACCATATTCTCTTCGGCCATGGCCGTGCAGCCTTCCGTGGGGGAATTGGGTTTTCGCCACACATGCAGAAAAATACAGCTGCCACATCCTGCCTTGGCGGGACTGTTCTGCTCAATATTAATCACCCACTTATAAAGATGATCATTGCGCTTCATGAGCTCGGCCGACTTCCAATTTTTCTTCTCAGCAGGATCGGGACGAAATATTTGGTTGTACCGCGGTGAATCTGGATCGTCGACGCAGCGCCAATGCTCGTCCACGTGCTGATACGGCCACGCACTTCCATCGGGCGCGCTCTCCGCATACCCGTAGGCGCGGCCAAGCTTAAAAACTCCGAGCGGCGCTTTGTTGTCACCTTCTTTCTTGTCGGTTTGACGAACGACACCTTTAACGCCGACACTGACGGGCCACGCTTCACCGACGGGTTTCCATTCGGAACCAATTTTTTCGAAACGTTGCAGGCGTCCCGTCCGCGCGGTCATGCCATCCACACTTACCTTAATAAACTGAGTGGTCTCGCTCGGCACCGCAAATTTGTCGGTTAGCAAAGAAGTGTCTCCCAAAGGTTCATCGCGCAGAGCATACTGACTCCATTCAGGAGAATCAAAGTGCCACCATTCGGTGGGAAGCGGAAGAAAACCCTCCGCTTCCATGGCGCTCTGCAAAAGCGCGCGGTTCTTCAGGGCGGCTGCTGGCAAATCCATAAAATTGCGGTGGGCTTTTTCGCTAAATTCGTCAAACACCGTGGGCATTTCGAGTTCGTCTCCGTTTTTATCAACGAGCGTGAGGTCCACCGATGCGCCCCGATTGTGACGGGAACCGGTTTTTGGGTTGGCCACATAACGATCGTCGGGCACAATGTCCCACAGCTTTTTCTGAACAGAAATCGGACGGTAGCAATCCCACACTTTGAGGCCCAGGCCCTGTTTCTCGAGGTTCCGCTGCACACGCGCCAAGCGTTCCGCGGCCGGCTCGCACAGCAGACAAACATCGCCGACCGGATAAAGCTTCTGGTGGGCGAAATTGTCGGTGGTAGCGTACCGAATATCGACAACGATACCGGGGGCCAGTTTCTTTACGTTAATCAAGCGGGGATTTTGGTAATCGGAGGAGCAGACAACACGCGCTCCGAAGAGCAGGCCAACCAACAGCAGGGAATTTTTTCGCACGCCGTCGCTCCTGAGAAGGATTTAACATCACAGGGCGATTATATCAGCGGAAAATTATTGCAGTGAGAATTGAACGATCGGGGTCGCCGGTCCGTAGGGCGATTTGATGCCGTTTTGATCTTTCAACAAAGCGCGCAACACGTAAACGCTGCGCTTCAGTTGGTTCATGCGCGAATGCCCCGTTTTCAGTTTGCTTAGCATGGAGTCGAGAAGTTCAAGTCTCGCTCGGAAGTTCTGTATGGAATCCATGGTTGGGTTCCTCCTTATGCTTTAATGATGATAACGCAACGTTAAGACCGCCTTAAGGAGGGATTAAAAAACGCGGAAAGATATTCGTATCGAAATTTCGCCCATTTTTGAGCGAATTTTGAGCGGTGCGCTTTGGTTATGGATGGGCGCCCTGGTTTACAAGACAATCCATCAACCGCTTTTCGACCCGGATTTGTGGTGGCATTTAGCGTCGGGGCGCACCCTTGTCGTGAACCGCGCTTTCCTGCGAACCGAGACGTTTTCCCACACAATGCGCGGCGTCCCATGGGTCGACTTTGAATGGCTAAGTCAGGTTCTGTTATACGTGAGCGTCAATAGCATGGGACTCAAAGCCGTTCTTATCGCAAAACTTGTCCTTGGTTTTGGCGTGACAGCGTTGTACGTGGCGCTGCTTCGGCGCGTGAAGATTGCTGGGCCGGCTCTCTGGTTCCTCACCCTGGTCGGGTTCCTTGTCATAAAATTTCGGCTCTTCGAACGCGTGGAGCTCGTTACGCTCATCTTCGTTCCCCTTCTTCTGCAGGCACTGCTTTATGCTCGAGAGAAGTCCCGCGGCCAGACGAAAATACTTTCATGGCTGTTGTTTTTTCTCATGATCGCATGGTGCAACTTGCACGCGGGGTTCATCTACGGACTCGGAATCATCACCCTGTTTTTGATTGGAGCCCGCTACGCAAAAGAAAACGATGCCTACATTTCGTTTTTGGACCGGACACTTGTGCTGATGCTCGTGGCCGCGCTGATCAATCCGTACGGGCCCTATTTGGCGGAAGTGTTGGTTGAACATCTGTTTCAGCTTTTTATGGGGCCGCAAGTGATTCAAGAATGGGCCGCTCCGGATCTCGCCGAAATACCGGTGTTTTGGTTTACTTTTTTTGTGGGCGTAATGGCGCTCGCTTGGGGTCTTCTAAAAAATAAATCTGTCGCAAAGTTATGGTTGCCGGCGGTCGTCGTATTTGGTGTATGGGGCGCTCGCCATTTTCGCAATTCCGTGTTCTTGCCGTTCTTCGTGTGGCCTTTTATTGGTGAATTCATCGTGAGCAACGCCGCGCTATCCCGTCGTTTCTCATCCGCAACATGGCGCCGGATCGGCTGGACGGCGTGCGCAATGGTGGCGTTGGCAATGGCGCCTCTTTTCAAGCGGCCTGTTCCAAAAAGATTGGTTCAAGAAGACAGGTACCCTGCCGGCGCTTGCCGCTTCGTCTCAACCCAAGGAATTCAGGGAACGATGTACAACACGTACCATTTTGGCGGTTACATCGAATGGGTGCTCGGCTCCCATCACCCCGTGTTCAAAGACGGACGTTACCTGTTCCAGCCGTTGTTGGTGGATCAAGACCGCTTGGACAGTGGGCTTTTCAAAAACCCCGATGGGGGCGCTTGGCAATCGTACCTTCGCCAATACGGCGTGGATTATGCGATTACCGACTATCGCGCCTACGCGATTCCCCCCCGCGGTCGCACGCCGTTTGCGTTTGCCTGGGAGAATCTCGTTTTTCCGCGAAAAGATTGGGCCCTCGTGTATTGGGACGATACGGCGCTCGTGTTTGTTAAACGAATGCCCAAATTTGATCGCGTAATAAAAACGCGGGAATACCGCTTCGTCTGGCCCTACAATCTTCAGCAAATGCGCGCAATGGTTGAACATGGTCAGATCGACAAACGTGATGTTGCTGGTGAGCTAACGCGTCACGCGCAGGAAGTGCCGATAAGTTTTATGCGCCAGCAAATCGAATCCTTGTTCATCAACCGGGTGTCAGCGCGTGTGGGCTGAGATTAAACGGAAACTGTTTCATTTGTGTGGGCTGGTGTATGTCATCGGGCTCATTTATTTGCCGCGCGATCGCTACCTCATGCTTTTGTTTCTTTTGCTGACGGTCGAATTTATTTTTGAAATCGTGCGCATTAAGTTTGCAACCATTAATGAACGGTGCGTTCGGACGTTTGGCGGAATATTACGGCCGAGCGAGCAAAACCGACTATCCGGTGTTTTTTGGATGTTGCTTGGCGTGACGGTGGTAGCGAATTTGCTGAAACCGGTCTCGCTCGCGACCGTAAGTTTGCTCTACTTATTATTCGGTGATGCGGCGGCGAGTCTCGTTGGGAAACGCGTCGGCGGTCTTCGCTGGCCGAACTCCGAAAAATCGCTCGCCGGAAGCGCCGCGTGTTTCGTGATGTGCGTATTTATTGGCAACGCGATGATAAAAACAACCTATGGCTGGTCGTGGGTTGTTATCGGTGCGGCGGTGGCGACAGCGGTGGAAGTGTTGAACGCGGGCGTGAACGACAATTTTTTGATTCCGGTCGCGAGCGCGGTTACATTTCTTTTACTCGGTTCCTAAGAAGTCATCCGGAAAATCTTCTTTCTTGCACGCCTCGCAGGCGCCGTTCGAGTTCATGGAGAGCCACTCGTGCTTGGGACACGGTTTCACGCCCGCCGCCTTTAGCTTGGCGATGGTCTCCTCCAGCAATTTTTTATATTCGTCATCCATAAGAAAGTGGTGCAAAAGGATTTTATATGAATCAACGAAAGCTCGGAAAGACAAACTGGAACATATCGGAAATCGGATACGGCGGCTGGGGTATCGGCCGTACATGGTGGGGCACCACCGACGACAACGAATCGCTACGGGCGCTGGCGACTGCGTGGGACGCGGGAATTAACTTTTTTGACACCGCGTACGTTTACGGCGACGGTCATAGCGAACAATTGATGGCGCAAGCGCTGGCCGGTAAGCCGGCGATCATCGCCACGAAAATTCCACCGAAAAACGACGAATGGCCGGCGAACCCAAAAACACCGGCGAACGATGTCTTTCCGGCGGAATGGATTGTTTCTTGCACCGAGCGAAGCCTCAAGAATTTAAAACGTGAGACGTTGGATTTAACGCAGTTGCACGTGTGGTCCGACGCGTGGATCAAACAGGGGGACTGGCTCGAAACCATTCGCCAACTGAAGCGGTCAGGAAAAATCCGCGCGTTTGGTGTTTCGATCAACGACCACGAACCCGACTCGGCCCTCCAACTTGTCGAATCGGGAATTATCGACACAGTCCAAGTTATTTTTAATATCTTTGACCAATCGCCAACGGAAAAGTTGTTCCCCCTGTGCGAGAAACATTCCGTGGGTGTCATTGTCCGGGTACCGTTGGATGAAGGTGGGCTGACCGGGACTCTCACAAAGCAGATGACGTTTGAAAAAGGCGATTTCCGGCGCAATTATTTTCAGGGCAACAACCTGATAGAAACCGTCGATCGCGTCGAGAAACTAAAGAAATTTCTTGGAGCCGAAGCGGCAACCATGCCCGAGCTGGCTATCAAATTTGTGCTCGGCCATTCCGCGGTATCCACGGTTATTCCCGGCATGCGATCGGTTAAGAACGTTCTGTTGAACGCAAAGATTAGCGGTTCTCGCGCGTTGTCGAACAAAACCATGGATGAATTGCGGAAGCACGCTTGGCAACGAAATTTTTACGGGTGGTGGGATTAACCTCGAATGTGGAACGCCGAACTTAAAAAAATAAAGCATCCGGCACATCCGTTCTTTATGGAGCGCGGATTTTTAATCGGCCTTGGTATCATATCGATCGTCGCTTCGGTCCTGATCCTCGGATTTAGCCTGTACGAGGGCCTATTAAACGGCGGGCGTATCCGTGTGCTTGAGCTGCCGGGTTTTCACGAACTGAAGCTGGATACCGCGGGTCTTTACGCGGGCGTTTACCAGCACCGGGGCAATGGCCCGTTGCCATTGAAAGAGCTCACGCAAATGGATGTTCGCGTGATGTCCAAGGAAGATTACGAAGAAGTGCCGGTCATGATGAACACAACCGGACAAGCGTTTCATCAGTTCGGACTTCGAGGATTGCCGCTTTTTAATTTTGCGATTCAAACGCCCGGCACGTACACATTGAGCGGTGTCTACACAGCGGGAGAAAATGGGCCGAAGGTTTCGGTGCTTTTATTTCCTCAGGCCGCGCAAAACGTGAAGCAAACTCTTTTCGTTGGTATCACAAGCTTTTTATTTTTCCTTATATTGGGAGTGGGAATGTTGGTCAAAACGTCGAAGAAAAAAGGTGTTGCTGTTTAAATTTATGCTACGCTCCGTCGTCGTTCGACCTTCCTAGTCATGCAAAACAACCGATCCTGGCAGAACAAACAGCAGAACCGTGGCGCGAACAATCCGTATGGCCGCCCAAACCGACACTCCGGTCAAGGTTCCAACAATCAAGGATACGCCAACAATCCCGGTGGTTCCCAAAACCGCGGACAAGGGCGTGGTCCCGGTCGTGGTCCGGGTCATCGCGGGTATTCGGGTGGTGGTCCGGGTGGTGGTCACCGCCAAAACAATCATCACAACGGTGGCCAGCGGCGCTTTGATCGGCCGCGGTTTCAACGACCGCCGCAACGTGAGGTCGAAACTCCCGCCGAAGTTCAATTTTTCTCCGGAATGGCTGTTGATCCGGCTCCTCGCATCCGCTTAACCAAAGGACTAAACGAACCAACGATTCGCGCGATGGACTTGTTGTGTCCAATCGGCAAAGGTCAGCGCGGGCTCATTGTTTCTCCTCCAAAGTCCGGAAAAACGACATTCCTTAAACACATTTGCCAAGCGATTACCGCGGCCGAACCGGACATGAAGGTGTACGTGCTTTTGATTGATGAACGCCCCGAGGAAGTAACCGATTTCCGTCGCAGTGTTTCTGCCGAAGTCCGCTGGTCCACGTCGGACCAACCGTACGAGAACCATATTCGTGTCGCGAAAGAATTAATGCGCCAAGCCGTCGAAGAAGCCGCCGCCGGCAAGCATGTGATGATTTTGATCGACTCTTTGACCCGGCTTGCACGTGTTCACAATAACGCTGTGCGGGGTGGTGGACGCACGCTCTCCGGCGGTGTGGACGCTCAGGGTTTGTTGATCCCGCGAAAAATTTTTGGAACCGCTCGCAACATTGAAAATGGCGGCTCCATCGGAATTCTTGCCACAATCTTGGTTCAGACCGGAAGCCGTATGGACGATGTGATCTTCCAGGAATTTAAAGGCACCGGCAACATGGAAGTGGTGCTTTCGCGAGAAGTTTCGGATCGTCGTATTTTCCCGGCCATCAACATCCGAGAATCGGGAACACGAAAAGAAGAAAAACTTTTTACGCCAGAAGAACTAAAGGCCAGTCATACGTTACGCCAGGCCCTGGCCGGCATGAGTGAAGTGGAAGCGGCGCAGGCTTTAACAGAACTTCTTCGCAAGTATCCGACCAACGAAGCGATCGTTGGATCGCTTCAGTAAATCTCCTCTACCGATTAAGCGGCGTTTGCCGAAATATTCGTCGCCGAATCCGGAATCTCAAAAAACTCCCGCAGCGTGTGAATGAGAATCGGTTTTTTGTGCCCGCGCAAGTGCGCAAGCGTGATCGTTTTCACTCGTACATTCGTTTCCACTTTCTCATACACCCCGTCGGAAATTAAGATCTTCGTTCCAAACTTTTTGTTGAGCTCTTCTATGCGGGCGGCCACGTTCACCGCATCCCCGACGACGGTATAATCCATTCGACGTTCCGAACCAATGTGGCCCGCGATCACCTCGCCGGTGTGGATCCCAATACCAATCTGAATCGGAATCTTTCTCTGTTCCTCGCGCCGCTTGTTCATGAGTTCGACATTTTGGACCAGCCGCCACGCGGTGCGAACGGCGCGCAGCGCGTCATCCGTGTGTAAGGTCGGGGCACCAAAAACCACGCACACGCCGTCCCCGTGGAATTTGTCGATGGTTCCCTCCTGCTCCATAATGATTTCGACCGTATCCTTCCAGTATTCATTGAGGAATTCCTGAAGTTCGACGGGCGAAAGCTGTTCGCACAACGGCGTGTAATTCCGAATATCGCAAAACAAAATTGTGGCCTTTCGTTGTCGTCCGCCCAATTTCGGATTTTCCTTGATGAGAATTTCCGCAATTTTCGGATCCATGATGCGTCCAAGCGAGTGGCGCATGCGGTCTCGCTCTTGCAATCCCGCCAACATATGATTAAACGCATTGGCAAGTTCCGCCCATTCTTTTGATTTGGGAATCGGCAAATCGACATCGAGATGACCGCGACTCACTTCTTTAATGGAATTGATAAGGCGGGGCAAAAATTCTCCTCCGACCAATGCGAAGCGCAACGCTTTGTATTGTCCCCAAATCCATTTCAGCATGATATTTTTGTGAACGTGCAAAAAGTCACGTAGCCAAGCGTAAACGAGAAACCCCGTCGGTGCCAGGGGATTTGTGGGTGCCGTTTCTGTTTTGCGTTATAATCCCGCGGTGAAAAAGATTTTGGTCCGCGTGCCGCAATGGTTGGGCGACGCGGTGGTTAGCACGGTTTTTTTAACGCGACTTCATGCGCAACGGCCGAACGATGAGATATCGGTCTTGTGCGTGCCGCATTTGGCACCTATTTTCGAATCCCATCCGGCGGTTCGTCATGTGATCAAACTGCCGTACCCGGTCTCCTCCGTCTGGGCCGTGGGACGAATGCTGCGCGAAAAGCGCTTCGATGAAAGCTTCATTTTGCCCCGGTCCTTCCGTGCGGCTCTCGAATCCTTTCTCGGTCGCATCCCACGGCGGATCGGCTATGGTGGCGATCTTCGCAACGTTTTGTTAACCGATGTTTTTGGGTACGTGGCTGAGCGCCTCTACGCGCACCGTTACTTGGCTCTTATTGGCGAAGAATCCTTTCCTCTTGAATCCGTGAAACCGACTTTCCCCAGCGAGCCTCCAAATCCAACGCCGGCGCTCAAATCGCCGGTGCTTGGCATCGCTCCAGTGTCAATGGCACCGGCGCGCACCTGGGCGCCCGAAAGATTTGCCGCCGTAGCGAACGATTGGCAACAGAGGACCGGTGGAACGGTTGTTTTGTTTGGATCTTCGTCAGAGAAACGCGTCGTACAAACGGTCGGTGAAAAAATCGATGGCGCTGTCGTGAACACGGCGGGAGGTTTAACGTTGCCGCAATTGGGCTGGATGGTGAACCAATGCGACGCGATGGTGGTCAACGATTCGGGCATCATGCACGTCGCATCCGCGTTTGAAATTCCAACAGTGGTTGTTTTCGGAGCGAGCGATCCAACGTTTGCGGTTCCACCGTGGGGGCCGTTCTCCCCCCTGCAAAGAAAAGTTTTCTCGTGTGTTCCCTGCCTTCGAAACACTTGTGTACGAATGGCGGACGAGCGCAACGGTTGTCTCAAGGCAATTTCCCCGGCGCATGTGGCTGAGGCGTTGCAACTTATAAGCGGGCGACGTCGAAAGGAATGAAGCATTCGGAAATGGTTTCTTGAACAAAAAATCGCTGGATTTCCGTCGACAACCCGACAAAACTTAAACGTGATGAAAGTCACGCGCTCGGAGAAATCTTAATGATTAGTCGATCCGTCAAATCGCTGTCTCTGTTTTGTCGCCACCCGCTGGGACGCCGAAGTGACCGGGGGTGGTCGTTCATCGATCTAATGATCGGCATCGTCATTCTTATCGTTGTATTTTTAAGCGGTATCGCCATCGTGAGAGTGGTCATTCACAATCGCGTCAACAACCGCGAAATCGCGCAATTGAACACGCTGCAGAACCGAACGGTTGAAGATCTGCGCACCATGGCAATCAACGAAAATTTCGATCTCTTTCCGCCAACGTTCAGCAAGACACGTTCGACGGACGGCCCCTACACGATCGATGTGACGATGGGGCCGATCGATCTCGATAAAAAGCGCGCCTACACGGTCACGGTAAAGGGCCCCACAAAAACCTCGGTGCGCAATGGGTTTATGACCCGGCAGCGTGGCATGGTGGGCGGCGGTTCCGTTGACGTTTTCGTGCACGACTCGGCGGGAAATCCGGTCCAGAACGTGTCGTGCTCCGCTCCTGCTTTTGGTGGTGGACCCGACCTGATAATGTACACCGCCGCTGACGGGCACGCGCTCCTTGGCGGCGTTTTGCCAGGCAATGGAATAAATATTTCGATTGATACGATCTTGTCCGGTTACTTCTTCTCTTCGCTGCAGGGTGTTTCAATACCAGGTTTTGTGAAGGTGATTGCACAAAATATTGTGGGCGGCGCAACCATAATTCTCGATGTGGAAGTCACGTCGCCCAGCACATACAAAGTTAAAGTCGTTAATTACGACGGTGGCGCACCCGTGGAAAACGCAGAAGTGATGATTACGTGTGGGGCGACCAGCCCTCCATCCTTTATCCGTGGACGAAAAGGTTATACCGGCAATGATGGGATGGCAACGTTCACAGTTTTTCCGGGCCAATGTTGGGCGTATAACATTGGCTCGCTGCACGACAATGGGAGCGTTCGATTTGCGGGGACCGCGCTGCCTGACGATTTGAATGAGCCCGTGCCGCTCAGTATGGTCGATACGATTGGACTTAACGACACTGTGCTCCGCACGATTAAAACTTTGCCGGTCGGAAAAGCGACGGGCAGCATAAATCTGATTCACTTCACCGGCGGGAATTTTGACGTCAGTCCTGCGGTTTTTCCGAACGCAGGCGTTCACTTAATGGTCAACCGCAGTATGACCCTTGGTGATGATGATGCACGATTTCCCACACCTTCCGTTGCGACGTTTTGGTCGCATGGACCTTTCAATTTTTGGAACACCGCTGCCGGCCAAGAACAGGTTCATCATCAAACACCCGGTTGTTACAACTATCAAATCGGATTTTTGAATCAGTGGTGTTACGGAAGCGATCCCTCCTGGATGGTAGTGAGCCCGGTTAAAGTCGGTGGCAATACCACCTACGAAGCGTTTCTTACGCCAACCATCATACACGCAAATCTTGATACATATAACCGACCGTACAACGCGACCACGCGTTCGGTTTCGTATTGGGCCATACCACCCGCGACGCCCATTCTCGTTATGGCGCCCGGTGACAGCTATCCGGCCAATCTGAATTCCGTGGCGTTTGCGGGTCATTTTTCCGACTGGCGCACTTATTGGTCGCCGCCCGTGTTCAACTCGAACGGCTATGTTGACGAAGTGGACAAGGCAACAAAAGAAGCAAGCTTTGGTGTGATTATGTACGCCAATCAGACGACCACCATGAATTTCTATTTGCTGCATGAGAACGCCCTGGCCAGCATGCATGGGTCCATCGTCACAAAAAATGCGACTCCGGTCCCGACGTTTTTCAAGTCCCGTTTGATGCTTTATTACGGACAATGGAGCCTGGGTGCCGTGGTCCGGGACACAAGCAACAACAATATCGTGCAATCCTCTTTTATTCAGGAGTTCCCGCCCAATTCCGCTCCGTCAAATTACGATTTGGATTCCGACGGAATGAAACACTTGGTTCCGAATGTCGGCACCAGCGTCACGCGCGTGTTTTTTGAAGGATACTCCGAGACGACGGCGTCGCCAGAATTTGACGGATTCGTGCACTGTCACGAAAAGGTGTTGGATGTGGATGGCACCTCCATCCTCATGTCGGTTCGGCCTGACTCCGCCTGTAACATCACGGGGCTTAACATTGACATTGGATACACCCGAGCGGACGGCACAAATCAAACCGCATTCTCGGGCGCGGTCAATGTATCGAACGGCGAGTTCCTAAAATCCGTTAACAATATTCCGTTCAAGAGCAACCATTTCGTGGGTTCCGGCCCCGACAGTGATTCGCCGGGCGTTGCTCTGACGCCAGGCTCCGACCCCAACGTTACGATCACGATCGGTTCCGTGGCGGATGACACATACAATTTTAGCGCCGCCATTCGGTCCAATCAAACCTGCGGCTGGCTTCCGATGGACTTCTTGCCGAAACCGTTTTACATTGGCGCTGATATCCAACATTTGACGATGACACCGGACTTTCTCATCGCTGCGCGGACGACGGCTGTCAGCGTGCGCGGATACGTGGTTGATCCAAAGGGGACGCCGGTTGACGGTGTGCAAGTGGTGGTGCAAACCAGCGGCCAAATCACCGCGAGCGCGACCACGTCGGGGACGAACGACGCGTGTGCCGGCTGCTCAAATTTAACAACGGCTTTTACGCCAATGCCGACCAACGGAAAATTCCAATACAACGTTTCCACTTCGTGGAAACACACGCCAGAACCAAATCTGTATGTCTCGGTGAACGATTCGCCCGGATACGACGGCGCTAGTTCCGGCGGAATGCATCTCTATTATGAAAATCGTCAGAATCCATCGGAGCCCTTGACGGAGGTTCAAGTGAATTTCGTGTTGCAGCCGAAGGTCGCCGCGGCTCCTACTCCAGGGAAACCGAAAGGATTTTGATGAAGATCTCTCGCTTCGCCCGATCGCGAGGATTCACGTTGGTGGAAACGATCCTCACGGTGGTTCTCATGATTATCGCTTTGGCCCTATTGTCATCGGGAGTAAAGTTCGTGAATTCCGTTTTTCGCGAAGGCGACATCATCAAGACCGAGGCAGAAGTGGAAATTGTTCAGTTCGAGATCAAAAATGACATCAGAAACTGCCAGTCGATTATTAGCATCGCCCCGGATAAGTTGGTACTTCAAACGCTGATGCTCGGGGAAGGCAAATATGACACGGCCGTCAACAATCAGCTGTTCACGAATTTTTCGACACTCACGTACGAATTCAAACAGACACCGACGGAATCATACTTGTTACGCACGCTTCAACCGGCGAGCGGGCCCGCACAGAACCGAAAACTTCTCAGTAATTGTTTGACGGCGCCCATTGCCGGGAATACCGCAACATACTTGTTTCAACCGATTGTAAATACGGTTCCTCCTTATCAATACGTACGCGTGCAATTTCCGTTAAAAACGCGCGCGTTTAAGCTTGTCCAAAAGACGCTCAGCATGGAAGTATCGCGACGGAGCCATCTGTGAAACGTGTTAATTGCACGAGCTCACAGGGATCCATTCAAGCCATCGTGCTCGTGATTGCGGTGGCATTGGCGGTTCTCATGTTGGGGTTGGCCCAATTCGAGAAAACCTATGCGGGCCAAAATAATTACATCGTGCAAATGGATCGAGCGTTGCAACTAGCGGAAATGGGCATGAGCGCGAGTTTGGGCGTCATTGCACGGACGCCTGAAAAAGCGCTGGAAGATGCGGCTTTGGGAAATGGCGGCTTGAATAATTCTGTGCAAACCGTCGGAAACGAAGGAACGTACACGCTCCAAATTTCGCAGCGCAATATTCCTTTTCCGGGAATCTATTACGTGATTTGCACAGGAGAACGTATTGTCAGCGGGAAGTCGTACAAAATGCGATTGCACAGCTATATTCAAATATCCAACGCCAGCGATTATTTCGCTGCCGTAAACGATAATTTATACATCTCGCACGGCGTCGATTTGTCGAGCGCGCGGGTTTATGGATTGAGTCTTTTTTTTCAGAGAAGCGCGAACCACACGTACAACTTATCACCGGCCGGTAGCCTGCTCGTCACCGGCGATGGACTTGTTAGCCAGACGGTTGTGAAAAATGCCGATTTTTATAACAACGTCGGACCCAATGTGGATGTAGCGAACTGCAGCGGCGGAAATTGCGACTGGTTGCCAACCGGCGGTGACACGAAACTCGCTATCCAATCCGAGATTACAGTAACCAACGGCGGGATTGACCAAGCTCCATCCAAATTGGGCGCGCCGCTCTTGTTGCCACAGGTTTTGTCGTCGGACATGGTGTATTACGAAGGTCTAGCGACCGGGGCGCACACCGATCCCGATTTGACGCCGAATGCGGCGAACACGTTCACAAACAATATTTATCCGCCCGGCTATGTTGGGGCCAAAGCAGCGTTGGACACCTATGGCGGCCATGACGCGATCAATCAGCATCACGTGTACTTCTTTAACGGCCCGGTGAATGTGCAAGGAACCGTGCATGGTCAAGTCATCATCGTTTCGAAAGACCATATACACATCACAGGCGACATCATCAGCGCTCCCGCGCTCGATCCGATTCCGGGCGCTGGTTCGACGGCTGCGGAAGCCTCGTCATCGACCGCGCATCAACTGGTGCTTATTCCGGGCCCGAACAAGAACGTTTATATTGAAGATTCTGTCTGGGCCGGCGGCCCGGCGCCAAGGGAAGTCCGTATCGAGGCGCTGATCATGACACCGAACGGCTCGATCGTGTCCAATGTTAAAACTCATCAGACGGAGATGAAGCTTCACTTTGTCGGTTCTTTGATATTGGGAAAAGCGCCGGATTTGGCCGATTCGTTTCAAAACACATCCGTGGTGCCTTTCCCGGTTCCACGGAAATACGAATATATGACGACGCTTCAGACAAATCCACCGCCGTATTTACCGGGCTTGATTGAGATTTATCATTCGTTGTCCGAAGTCGTGTCGTCGCCAAATTTGAATTAGCATCACCGAGAGAGTTGGGAGGAACGTATGAAAAAAATAATTGGGCTCATGTTCATCTTCGCATCCGTGATGGTCGCGAGCCATCGGCACGCGGGGGCCGTGGTCGTTCCCCCAATAGGGGAAGATACGCAGGCGGTCGGCGGTGGAACCGCGGGGAACAACATGCCGTTCATAGGATATGTTCAGGACCCGCAAGTGGGTCGCCAAATGACGCCTCTAATTCTTCAGGGCGCTGCCGGGGATAAAATAGTGGCCACCAAAGCGACCGGTCCGAGTTCTTTGACCAGTCAATCCACGCAAACAAAAAACCTTATAAATCCGATGGGGCAACAGCTGCCCAGTGGTGATTTCGGCGCCGCAACGATGGCGTCCGTTCAGGCCGTACAGGGGGATTAAAAAGCAATTGTTTAGCGCATCTAGCCGCTCACGGATTCTTTGGTGGACCGCGCTTGCGTGGTTAAGCGCGTGCGCGCCGACCACGAAAATGACGCTTCCGCCGGTTCAACCTCCGACGACTCCGCCGACAGTGAAGATTCCCCAATTCGAACGCACATTCGGTTCGCTGACGATTGTTCCGAATGGTTCGCTCGACATTCGCTACAAAAGCCTTATATTAAACGCGATTGCAAAGGCCGACGGTTCGTGGGCCATCAACGGCGCGAAAACGAACAAGCGATCGATGCTCAAAAGCGGTAGCGATTTCTTGTTCGTAACAGCGACCGGAAAAACCACTTTGCTCGAATTTGATAACGGCCGAAACATTCTGTTCACCGCGGAAACGGTCAAGCCCGACAATTTGCGTGAGTTCGTTTACTCGCTCCGGGACGACGGAAAAGAGATCTATGCGGCATTGTTCGCGCGGCCGCAAGGTGCCACCGAAAATACCGTGGCGCAAGCGGTCAGCCTCCTTCAGCCAAAGGCGGCGATCATCATGTTCGCGAACGACAAATGGAACGACGCTGCTTTCCAAGAAGCACTGACGAACGAATTGTTTGACGGCCCGTCGATGATGGCGACACCAAATCAACAAATTCCTTTCTAACAAAGTAAAATAAATTCATGCGCCACAAACCTTCCTTTCGGTTTCGATTCCTGCCCTGCTTGATTGTTGCGGCGATTCTCATTGGTTGTGGCGGCCAGGCCACCGTCGAGAAATCGCACGCTGCTCCCAATCTCACCGGCGTTGTTCAAACACTCATCGATCTTCTTAATAAACAGGACACCACAAAAATTTCGCCGGACGATTACGAATCAACGTCGCTCAAGCAGATCGTCACCTTTGGTACCCCGGCTGGTTACCGGATAAAGATCCGTTACTTGGACTTCGGCGTGGCGCTCGTGGAGGCGCTGAAGATTGCGCGCGATCCGGAACTCAAGCGTCGCATGATTGAAATGGTGCAATGGACGCGTGACCCAAAGGTGCGCGCCGAAGCGATTATCACGCTCGCCACGTTGCTGGACCCCGCGCACAAAAAATATTTCAAAGAAGCGCTGCTCGATATCAAAGTTGGAATTCGTTTTGCGGCCGTGGAAGCGCTGCAAATCTGGAATCAACCCGATTCCATTTCGTTGCTGAAAATGTCGATGGATCGCGATCTGTCGGTGCTCATGCAGATTTATTCCGCCCAGGCGTTGCTGTCCCTTGGCGACCAATCCGGGCTTCCGGTGCTGTGGAAATATTTGGATCACGAAAGTTGGGTGGTGCGGGCGATGGCCGCGCGCTATTTGGGTGACTACGCGGCACCCGACGATTACACAAAGCTCAATTCTTATCTCAACCGCGAAGACAAAAACGATTTCGTGATCGCCGAATTGTGTCTGGCCGAACTCAAATTGATTTCCAAGAAAGGCGAAAAAGTTTCGTATTCGCCGTCATCGCCCGGTTGGAAACAAAACGACGAAGTGTCGTACACGATCGGAAAAGACAAGGTCATCGAGCTTGAACCTCTCATTATCGTGCCGCCGCAGTTGCGCATCCCGCCGTCGTTGCAAGTGGCGGCGCAGATCAATACGAAACTGATCCGTTTAATCACCGACCGGCTTGATCAACCGTTGGATTCGTTGCAAGCGCAGGATCCGTATCTTATGGAACTCAACCAGATGGTGACGCCGACCGGCTTTGCTTTGAAAACACGCTACTCCGAATTGAGCTATCTCGTGATCGAAGCGCTCGCAGGAACGACCGACCAAATTCTTCGCGCGACGTTGCAGCGCTTGGCGTCCGATAACACAAATCCGCTCGTGCGCGGTAGCGCGCTTATCGCACTCGCTTACAGCAAAGATCAGGACGATCTTCAATATATTGAACCGGCGCTCACCGACAAAAACGTGACCGCGCGCATGGGCACGCTCGAAGCGATCGAGGTCGGCCGTTTTCGTCAGGAAATTCCGAATCTGTTCGCGACGGCCGGCAACGATCCGTGTTCGGCGCTCCAAGTCTATGCGCTGCAAGTGCTTGCGAAGTTTGATAACCAATCGGCGCGACAGTCGCTCATCAATCGTTTAAGCGATCCCGATTGGCCGACGCGCGCGATGGCGTTTTGGTATCTTGGCCGCTATGGCACCGAAGATGATTACTCGCTCGTGCTCTCGCGGCTCGGAACGGAACAGAATCCGTTCGTGCAAGCCGAAATTGTCCTGGCCGTTCTCCGTCTCGCGCCCGTCGAATAGGGGTTTCCCCCTTTTTGTACTGATCGCTTCTTTTTGTTCGGTACACGCCGCATTCCCGCCAAAACCCACGCGTTATGTCACCGATCAAGCGAACATCCTTGACGCTTCCGCGCGTCAGCGAATTGAAAACGTCTGCATCGAACTGAAACAGAAAACCTCGGCCGAGCTCGCTGTCGTGACGGTCGAAAGTCTGGGTGGTATGGATGTCAGCGATTACGCTGTTCGATTGTTCAAAGAATGGGGGATCGGCGAAAAAGACAAGAACAACGGCGTTCTTTTTCTCATTGCTCCGAACGATCGACGCACGCGCATTGAAGTGGGATATGGGCTTGAGCCCGTGCTGTCGGACGCGCGCACCGGTCGCTTGCTGGATGACCATGTCATTCCGTATTTCCGGACGGGCGATTTTCCGAACGGCATTATGCGCGGAAGTTTCGCTATTGCGTCAACGATTGCCGTCGATGCCAATGTTTCGCTCTCGGGTATTCCGATCGATATTCGACGCGCTCAGCCCGTGCATCTCTCGGCTTTCCAAGCGCTGCTTGTCTTTTTGGTCATTCTCGTCATCGTATTTTTTGTACTGCGAAATCCCTGGTTGTTCTTTTTTATGGGGCCGCGGGGCGGCGGCGGAGGCTGGGGTGGCGGCGGTTTTGGGGGTGGCGGTTTTGGTGGGTTTGGCGGCGGCATGTCGGGCGGCGGTGGCGCGTCGCGTGGCTGGTGATCAGAGAAGGAGATAGAAATGTATTCGATCGAAAAATTCAAAGACGACTTGCTTCAAATGGACAAAGACAATATTGCGAGCGTTGTTCTGTACGGATCGGCGGTCTCGGATGATACGCACAATCATTTTTCGGACACGAATGTGCTCGTGGTTCTAAAGTCGACGGAAATGCAAGCGCTGAAAAAAATCGCCCCAGTCGTGGAACGTTGGAGTGACCAGCATAAAACGCCTCCGCTTGTTATGTCGGTCTCCGAGCTGCGCGACACGCAGGATGTGTTCGCCATTGAGTTTTCGGATATTCAAGCGCAGCGCCGCGTTATTTTTGGCGATGATATCTTCGCTGGGTTGCAAATTGACGCGCGCGCGTTGCGTCATCAACTTGAATTTGAACTGCGGTCGAAAATTCTGCTTTTGCGAAAAAGTTTCTTTGAATCCGTTCGAAAGGCGGCGGAGCTCGAAAACATCATGATGCGTTCGTACTCAAGCTTTTCGGTGCTCGCGAAAACGTGTCTGCGGCTGCTCGGACAAAACGTTCCAACGCAGAAGCGGGCCGTTTGGGCGGCGCTGGCGGCGCATGTACCAATTGATGCGACTGTGATAGATTACATCCACGATCTGCGTACAAAACGAAGAAGAGCAAGCGCCGAGCAAACGTTCGACCTTTTCGGTCGCTACATGGGCATGATCGAAGCGCTCGCGGAGGCGATTGATAAGTTTTCGGTAACAAATTAACGGAGGGAATAATGAAGAAAGGATGGCTCATCTTTTTGGGAATTGTTGTTTTGGGGATCATCGTGGTGGGCGGTGTAATAATAGGGCCCCGCAATCAAATGGTGCAAGCACAGGAAAATATCAGTGCCAGCTGGTCGCAGGTCGAGAACATGATGCAGCGCCGCGCGGATTTGATTCCAAATCTCGTGAACGCGGTCAAAGGTTACGCGAAACAAGAGAAAGAAATTTTTACACAAGTCGCCGAAGCGCGTGCGAAGTTGGGTGGCGCCCGCACTGTGCCGGAAAAGATTTCGGCAAATCAGAACTTGGACAGCGCGTTATCGCGACTGCTGGTCGTCGTTGAACGTTATCCCGAGCTGAAATCGAATCAAAACTTTATGGCGCTCCAAGACGAGCTGGCCGGCACCGAAAATCGCATCGCGGTGGAACGCATGCGGTACAACGATGCGATTCGCACCTACAATGTTCTCGTGCGACGATTCCCGAGCAATATCTCGGCCCGCATCTTTGGTTTTGCGCCGCGCGATGAGTACTTCGAAGCGCCGGCCGCGGCGAAAGAGGTTCCGAAAGTCGAGTTTTGAACCTCGTCTGGTTTCGAAACGATCTCCGTCTCGCTGACAATCCGGCGCTGGCCGCCGCGGTCGCGACGGACGAACCGGTGGTGCCCGTTTTCATTTGGGCACCCGATGAAGAACATCTGTGGTCGCCCGGTGCGGCATCCCGTTGGTGGTTGCATCATTCGCTGAACGCCCTGTCAAAAGATTTGGCGGCAATCGGATCGCGGCTCATTGTTCGCAAAGGGTCCTCGCTGGGAACGCTCGAGCGCCTCGTCAAAGAAACGGGTGCCACGCGCGTCCTATGGAACCGGCGTTACGAACCGCGCGTGGTTGAGCGCGACGGCGCAATCGAAAGCGTGCTCACCGCAAAACGAATCACCGTGGAAAGCTTTAACGGCGCGCTTTTGAATGAGCCGTGGACCGTAAAAACATCCGACGGAAAACCCTATCAAGTGTTCACGCCTTACTGGCGCGCCTGCACCTCGATGCCACCGCCACGTCGCCCCCTGCAGGCGCCACGCTCCATGCCCGCTCCGAACGATTGGCCAACGAGCGAGGCGATTGCCGATCTCGGGCTTCTTCCAAACATTTCGTGGGACAAAGGTTTTTATAAAGAGTGGAATCCCGGCGAAGCAGGCGCGAAGAAAGCCCTGGCGTCGTTTCTTATGCGGGCATCGAAATATGAAACAGCGCGCGATTTCCCCGCCACGAACGGAACTTCGCGCTTGTCGCCGCACCTTCACTTTGGAGAAATAAGTCCGCGCGAAGCGTGGCACGCTGCCGAACGGCATTCGGGCTTCCTTCGCGAAATGGGTTGGCGCGAGTTTGCGCATCACCTGTTGTTCCATTTTCCCCAGACCGCGGAGCGCCCGCTCCGCCCCGCGTTCGAAAAATTTCCATGGAAAAAAGACGCGCGCGCGTTGCGCGCATGGCAAAAAGGTCAAACCGGTTTTCCGATCGTGGATGCCGGTATGCGCGAATTGTGGCAGACAGGTTGGATGCACAATCGCGTTCGCATGATTGTGGCGAGTTTTCTTGTGAAGGATTTACGCATTTCGTGGCTCGAAGGCGCGCGCTGGTTTTGGGATACGCTCGTGGACGCTGATCTCGCAAACAACACGCTTGGCTGGCAATGGAGTGCCGGATGCGGTGCGGATGCAGCACCCTATTTCCGAGTGTTTAATCCAACCGCACAAGCGGAGAAATTTGACTCGCAGGAAGAATACCTTGATCGCTGGGTTCCGTCTCGAAAAACGTCGGAGTACCCGAAACCCATCGTCGATCACGCGGTCGCCCGTGCGGACGCGCTCGTGGCGTTTAAAACAATTTCTTCTCCTTCCAAATCGCGTACAGCGGCGGGTAAATCAAAAGCTCCAAAATAAAACTCGTGACGAGCCCGCCGATCATCGGCGCCGCTATTCGCTTCATCATGTCGGCGCCAAGACTTGTTGACCACATGATCGGTAACAGACCAATGAGCGCGGTGGCCACTGTCATAAGCTTCGGACGCACGCGTTTCACGGCACCGTGAACGATCGCTTCGGTGAGATCCTCTTTTGTTTTTAGCTGACCATTGTCTTTGGCCGCGTGGTAGGCGAGATCAAGATAAAGCAACATGAACACGCCGGTCTCCGCGTCCAATCCCATGAGCGCGATCATGCCGACCCATACGCCAATCGACACGTTGTAGTTGAGAAAGTATAGAAACCAAACCGCGCCAATGAGTGAGAACGGCACCGCGAGCAGAACGATCGATGTTTTCGTAATGGACGACGTGTTCATGTACAACAGCAAGAAAATGAGAAACAGCGTGAGCGGAACCACCACTTTTAAACGCTGCCGCACGCGAATCATGTTTTCGTATTGGCCGCTCCACACGAGCGAATACCCCGAGGGCAACGACAGTTTTTTAGCAACGGCTTCTTTCGCCGTATTCACATATCCGCCGATGTCGGAACTGTCCACATCGACGAAAACATAACCGGCCAAAAGTCCGCCTTCGTCGCGAATCATTGATGGCCCGGATTTCAGTTGTATCTCAGCGAGCTCACCGAGGGGCACGTTCGTGCCCGACGGTGTTGGCACAAGAACTCGGCGTAACGATGGAACATCGTCGCGCAATTCGCGTGGATAGCGCACGCTCACGGTGTAACGCTCACGTCCCTCGATTGTTGTGGTGACGGTTTCGCCGCCGATGGCGGACATGATCACCATTTGTACGTCGTTCACGCGCAAGCCGTAGCGCGCCAATTGTTCGCGGTGAATATCGAAATCGAGAAAGTAACCGCCGGTCGCTCGTTCGGCGAACACGCTGCGCGTTCCTTTGACATTGCGCAGAACACTTTCGAGCTCGACGCCAATTTTCTCGATGATTGCGAGATCACTGCCCAAGACCTTCACGCCGACGGGCGTGCGAATGCCCGTCGACAACATGTCGAGCCGATTTTTGATCGGCATCGTCCACGCGTTGGTGACGCCGGGCAAGCGCAGCGCCGCGTCCATCTCATCGATTAATTTTTCTTTCGTGAGTCCGCTGCGCCAGGCGGTGCGCGGTTTGAGCAGCACGGTTGTTTCCATCATTGAGAACGGCGCCGGATCCGTCGCGGTTTCGGCGCGACCCGCTTTTCCGAACACGCGCTCAACTTCGGGAAACGTTTTTAATATTTTGTCCTGTGTTTGCATCAGTTTTTGGGCTTCGGTCACCGAAATTCCCGGAAGCGTCGTCGGCATGTACAGCAGATCGCCTTCGAACAAGGGAGGCATAAACTCGGAGCCGAGTTTGAAATAAATTGGGATTGTCGAAAGGATCAGCACAAGCGCAGCGATGAGCGTTCCTTTCCGATGGCGCAACACAAATCGGCAGGCTGGTTCGTAAACGCGGAACAAACGTTTGCTGATCGGGTGTTCGTCTTCCGGATAATATTTTCCGACCGTGACCGTATTCACAATGTTCGATAACCATTTTGGTTTGAAATGAACGTCGTCCATGCGCGTGAACAGCATGCGCACGGCCGGATCGAGCGTGATCGCAAGGATCGCCGCGATCGCCATCGCGAGATTTTTTGTGAATGCGAGCGGTCGAAACAAACGCCCTTCTTGATCGACGAGCGTGAACACCGGCAAGAACGCAATCGCGATCACAAGCAGCGAAAAGAAAACGCTGGGCCCGACTTCCTTAAGCGCTTCAAGCCGAACCACGTGGAAATCGCCAGGGCGTCCACGCAAATTCCATTCTTCGAGGCGTTTGTAAGCATTCTCCACTTCCACAATAGCGCCGTCGACCAGCACGCCGATCGAAATCGCGATGCCGGCAAGCGACATAATGTTCGATGTCACGCCGAGAAGCGACATGGGAATAAACGATAGAAACACCGCGATCGGAATCGTCACGATCGGCACGATCGCCGAGGGAATGTGCCATAGAAAGAAAAGAATCACGAGGCTCACGATGATCATTTGTAAAACCAATTCGTGTGTGAGTGTGTGAATCGCGCCTTTGATGAGTTCGGATCGGTCGTACACCGGAATTATTTGGACGCCTTCGGGAAGCCCCGGTGTTACTTCTTTTATTTTTTCTTTTACACGGTTGATGACATTGAGTGCGTTCTCGCCTTGACGCATGACGACGATGCCGCCCACGGTATCCCCTTCGCCGTCCAGGTCCGCAATGCCGCGCCGAATGTCGGGACCGAGCACCACGCGCGCGACATTCTTCACGAGAATCGGCGTGCCTGATTTGTTGCGCGCGACAACCACGTTTTCCAAATCCTCGACGGTTTTCGCGTAACCACGTCCGCGCACCATGTATTCGGTGCCGTTGAATTCGACGAGCCGTCCGCCAACATCGTTGTTGCCTTCGCGAATCGCGTCGATGACCGACGAAATCGGAATTTTGTACGCAGTGAGCGCGTTTGGTTCGACGTTCACTTGATATTGTTTTTGAAATCCGCCAATCGACGCCACTTCGGCCACGCCCGGCACCGATTGCAACCAATAACGCAGCGTCCAGTCTTGGAAGCTGCGCAAATCCGCGAGCGAATGCTTACCGGTTTTGTCGATGAGCGCGTACTGGTATACCCAGCCCACGCCCGTCGCGTCGGGTCCGAGTTCGGTCTTTACGCCTTCCGGAAGTCGTGGTTGTATCTTCGATAAATATTCGAGCACGCGGCTGCGTGCCCAATAGAGATCGGTGCCATCCTGAAAAATCACGTACACATACGAGAAACCAAAATCCGAAAAGCCGCGCACCGCTTTCACTTTCGGTGCACCAAGAAGCGACGTAACAATCGGATACGTCACTTGATCTTCAATAATGTCCGGACTTCTATCCCACCGCGAATAAATGATGACCTGCGTGTCGGACAAGTCAGGAATTGCGTCCAACGGAATCCGTTTCCACGAAAACCAAGCCCCCACAAGCGCAACGCCCGTGAACAGGATCATCAAGTACTTGTGGTGAGCGGAAAACTCAATTATTCGCTTGATCACTTCACCGCTCCTTTGAGTTTTGATTCGGAGTCGATAAGGAAATTAGCCGACGTCACAACGCGCTCGCCGGCTTTTATGCCGGAGACGACTTCATAAAAGCCTTCGGCTTTTTTTCCGACGACGACCGCGCGCGGCTCGAATTCCCCCGGCGCCTTTTCAACGTACACCAATTGCCTTGTGCCCGTATCGATGACCGCCGTTTCAGGAACCGCCAACGCTTTTCCGGTTGGCACGTGCACGACGGCGTTCAGATACATTTCTGGTCGAAGCCCGCCGTCCGCGTTTAAAGCGTCGGCGCGTGCCCGCAGCGTGCGTGTTTCGCTGTTGATAACGGTGTCCACCGAACGGATCGTCGCCGGGTAAACCTTTCCCGGCAACGCGGACGATGTAAGATCCACCTTCTGCCCCGCTTTCACCGACGGAGCCTCGAAATCATAGATGTCGATATAAACCCACACGCGGTCGCCCGATTTTGAAAGCAACAAGTTGGAGGGGTCGTATCCAGCGCGAGACACCTCTTTAATTTGAGCGGGCGACAATCCCATTTGGCGCAGTCGCAATTCGGAGGAGCGAATGAGCGCTGGCGATGGATTTGTCGCGAGCACTTGTTGATGCTCGTAAATCGCGTTGTAGAGATCGGGATCGTACGCAACACGCGCGGATGCGCGAATCGCGCCGGTTAATTCGTGAATCTCGACCGGTTCCACTTGCACGCCAATCAACTGTTGTCTCTCTGGATTCACCTGCACAGTTGCTTGGCCGGGAACGGTTGATTCGCTTGCTGGCGCATCGATCGGAACCAAGCGCATTCCGCATATTGGGCATTCGCCCGGTTTGTCGGACGTGTAGGTTGGATGCATGGGGCAATGATATTTGGCCTGTCTTGCCACGGTGGCTTCGGACGCGTGGTCGTGTTTTTTGCACGCGTTGAAAGCGAAAGGCAACGTTGCCGCGAGTAACAACGTTGCGAACACCGTCGTGTTTTTACTTTTCATTTCTTTTCTCCTCGGCGGCCGCCTCGATGCTCGTGCCCACCCATCTTTCAAGTTCGGTCCAATGTTCGGCCGTGTGATAAATCTGACTTTCGTGCTCTTCGTTCACGTTGATCCAGGCGCGATTGGCTTCCAGCAAACGCAAGAAGTCGCCGCGACCGGCCGCGTATTGTTCGCGCGATGTGTTTAGCGCGGCTTTGGCCGCCGGAAGAATGTGCGCATCGTATTTGCGCGCGAGCGTGAGATGCGTGACCACTTCGGTGTATTCGCTAGCGACCATCTTATGAACCATGATGCCCATCGATGTTTGCATGGCTTGGGCTTCTTCAATGTGAAACCGGGCGCTTTTTGCCATTCGGTATGGGCGCGCGAGCCATAAAGGCACGCTCAGCGAAAGTCCCAATTGCCGGCCCGACTCGCCGACACCTTGAATGCCGTCGCCGGCCGTTTGATATTCGTACATGAGTCCGAAATCCGGTGCGAATTCGAGTCGGCTGCGGCGCAACATGGCTTGGCTGTGGTTCACCTCGTGGTGCGCGGACTGAATGTGCGGATTGTTTTTTTCAGCGACCTTTAATAGTTCGGTCAAGGATAACGGAAGATCGTTTAGATAATTGGCGCGGCTCACGTCGGCCCAACTGTTCTCGATGTTTTCGTTAACGAGCGCGTTCAATTCGAGTTCGATTTGGCGCCTCTCTTGTTGCTTTTCAAACACCATGTTTTCCATTCGCTGCAATTCCATCTGCGCCATGAACACATCCGTGGCCATTCCTTTGTTCGCCGCCAAACGCGATTGTGCGGTTCCCACCGTCTGTTTCATCGCTGACACGTTTTGCTTCGACAGATCGATAAGTCGCGTGAGGCTTCCAAGTTTTGCGGCGGCCACTTTCACTTTTCCGAACACATCGAGTTGAATATCGCGGTACGCGGCTTCCGCAATTCGTGCTTCGTGGTGTTTCATGCGCGCGTCCGTCGACAGTTTTCCTGGGAAAGGAATGTCCTGTTCGGCGCTCAGATGGTGGCGCGCGAGCGGCTGCACGCCCTGTTGACCCATCGGATCCTTTTCATCGATGTAAGTAAATTTGGGATTGGGCCACACGCCCGCCACGCCGGCGTCTTGTTCGGCGACTTTCCATTTTTGATAGGCCGCTTGAATATCGGGATTTTGTGCTTGCGCGCGCTTCAACAAATCCGGCACGGACAACTGTTCTTGGGCCCTCGAAATAAAAGGGCCGCATATCACTAATAATAGGGCGACAGAAAAACGCTTCATGAAAGGCTCTCCAGAAAAAATAGGAACTTGGGGTTAAACGAAGACTGGTTTAGGCTTTGGACGACAGACGTCGTCTAGGCGAGAACGGCGGGAGGAGCGCGAAGCGAGGTGGGGCGAAAAGCCAGCGGTGACGGTGGCGATAGACCGTGCGGCATGAATGCTCGATCGAAATGAAAAAACGGCTTTTCTGCAGAGTTTGCGATGGAAGTGACCATGACGACCGGAGAAACCTGAGTTTCACGAGGCAGAACGGCGGCCGAAACGGGCTCCGTTTTCTTAAGGGTTGGGCAGTTCGCTGCTTTTTGAACCGGACAGCAATCTGATTTTATCGCTGCGGAATTTTCGCAGCAGCAACGGGGCGCCTGAACCATCGGGCAAGAAGCAAACGCTGCCGATCCGTGGAATCCCACGGCGGTGGAAACCAAAAACAATCCGATGAACAAACGGCGCATCACGGTCATGGACCAATTATAACCCCGCTTTTGCGAGGGTGTCCATGACCGTGATGATTATTCAAATCAGATTGCTTTTGCGCCTTGTTCTTCGGTACGAATGCGAATGCATTTTTCGAGTGGCGTCACAAAAATCTTGCCGTCGCCAATTTTGCCATCGCCGTGCTTCGCCGCTTTGATGATCGCGTTGCACGCGATATCAACAAACTCGTCGTTGCAGGCAATGTCGAGGCGGACTTTGGGAATAAGATTGGGCACGACCACTTGGCCGCGATAAAGTTCCTCATCGGTTCCACGACCATGGCCCGACACACGGCTGACCGTGATGCGCGTGATCTCCGCGGCGATAAGCGCTTCGCGAACAGAATCCAATCGATCCGGTTGAATAATCGCAGTAATAAGTTTCATGGATTCGTCCTCCTATTAATTAGGGTTGATGAGGCCGTAACCATGCTCACCATGCAAACTGTGATCCAAGCCAGCCATTTCGTGTTCATCGTTGGTTCGGAAGCCAAGCGTTTTATCGACGATTAATATGAGAACGTACGTGAGCACCGCGCAGTATACGACGGTGATACCAACCGCCGTTGCTTGGACACGAAGTTGGTCCAACATCGTCCAGCTTCCGCCCACTTTGGCGGCAGCCTCCGCCATCCAGCTGTCGCGAATAAAGAACGTCAAGCAGAGAGCGCCGAGGATACCGGCCAATCCGTGGATTCCAAAAACGTCCAAGCTGTCGTCGTAACCCAGCTTTGCTTTGACTTTCAGTCCTTGGTAACAAACGAAGCTGGCAATGAATCCGAGCGCGATCGCACCACTAACTTTTACAACGCCAGCGGCCGGTGTAATTGAAACAAGTCCTGCGAGCATTCCGGAAACAAATCCCAAGCTCGTCGCTTTTTTGTGTTCGATGGCTTCGAGCAGCATCCACGCGAGCGCACCGGAGGCGGCGGCGACTTGCGTCATTGTCAGCGCGCGTGCGGTGTCCAAGCTCGATGAAACGGAGCTTCCGGCGTTAAATCCAAACCAACCCACCCACAAAAGCCCCGCGCCCATCAATGTCATGACGAGATTATTCGGGTTCATTGCGGTTCGCGGATAGCCGCGACGCGCGCCGATATAAAACACAAGGACCAGCGCGCTGATGCCGGCCGAGATGTGCACGACGGTTCCACCAGCGAAATCGATGGCGCCTCTGGCGCCCATGTTGAAGAGAAACCCGTCCGACGCCCAAACCCAATGGCAAAGCGGGTTGTAGACAAAAAGACTCCAGAGCGTGATAAACGCGCAGTACCCGCGAAAGCGAACACGTTCCGCGAAAGCGCCCGCAATAAGTGCTGGCGTGATGATCGCGAATTTTCCTTGGAACATTGCAAACACATATTCGGGAATGTTCACGCTCATAATGGCATCGTCCAAGCCGTTCAGGAAAAGAAGATCTTTGTTCCAACCGACGAATCCATGAAAAACGCTCGGGCCAAAACTAAACGCGTACCCGCAAACAACCCACAGCACGCCAATAATGGCCATGGCAGCAAAGCTGTGCATCATGGTTCCGAGAACATTTTTGGTTCGAACCAGGCCCCCGTAGAACATCGCAAGTCCAGGAACCATCAGTAATACAAGAGCGGTCGACGTAAGCATCCATGCTTCGGCGCCGGAGTCAATGGGCGTACTTCCCGCTGCCCAGGCGGCGAGCGGCACGGCTAACACAAATAGCATCACGGCTATCTTTTTCATTTTCCCTCCTCTTTCACAGCGTGGTGAAAGTTGAGCGCGAAATCTAACAATCCGTCGGGAATGACGCAATCGGACTTTTCTTATTGTTTCTCGGTGCGCTTTCGCGCGGTATGGTCAAGAATCTTTTTGCGGAGCCGGATATTTTTCGGCGTGACCTCGACAAGTTCATCGGTCTCAATGAATTCAATCGCTTGTTCCAGCGTCAATTGTTTGTGGGGTGTGAGAATGATGGCGTCGTCGCTTCCGGACGCCCGCATATTGGTGAGTGCTTTCTTTTTGCATGGATTTACGATAAGCGTGGTGTCGCGCGAACTCTCGCCGATAATCATGCCCGCGTAAACCGGTGTGTTGGGTCCAATAAAAAGCTGGCCGCGTTCCTGTGTGCTCTCGAGCGCGTAGCCGGTGGTGATACCGGCCTCCTGCGCAATCAAAACCCCGCGCAGTCGATTGCGTTCGCCTTTGGTTTTCGGAATATAACCATGAAAACTATGATGCATAAGCCCGCTGCCGCGCGTGAGCGTCAAAAATTCGGATTTGAAACCGATGAGCGCCCTCGCTGTAATAATGTACTCGAGTCGCAACCGATTCCCCTCGAGCTGCATGTTCTTCAATTCTGCACCGCGTGAACCCAAACACTCGAGCGAAGCACCCTGATAGGTGTCGGCCACATCCAACACGAGAAATTCGGCCGGTTCCATCTTCACGCCGTCCACCATTTTGTCGATCACCTCGGGTTTTGAAACGGCCAGTTCGTACCCCTCGCGGCGCATGGTTTCAATCAAAATCGACAAATGGAGTTCGCCGCGCCCGGACACCCGGAAGCTGCTCGAGTTCGCGATCTCTTCAATTCGCAATCCGACATTGATTTCTTGTTCGTGCAGAAGCCGGTCGCGCAAATGGCGCGTGGTTAAAAATTCGCCGTCTTGGCCCGCAAACGGGCTGTCGTTCACCATGAATTCCATGACGAGCGTTGGCTCATCGATAGACATCGGGGTGAGCGCTTGCGGGTTTTCAACCGCCGCGATGGTGTCACCAACGTTCGCGTCTTCGACGCCGGCAACGGCCACGATATCCCCCGCTTCGGCGGTCTCCATCTCCCGTTGCGTGAGACCGAAGTACCGCAAAATTTTTGTAATTCGGAACTTTGACTGACCACCGCTACGATTGATCAGCGTTACTTGCTGATTTTTTTGTACGCGGCCTGCGAAAATGCGGCCAATGGCAATACGTCCGACAAAATTGTCGTGGCCGAGAATGGTGACCAACATTTGGAGCGGTTTGTTCTGATCGGCGGTGGGGCCGGGCACATGCTTGATAATCGTCTCGAACAACGGCTTCAAATCGGACGACTTATGATCCAGATCGAGCGACGCCCAGCCGTCGCGGCCGGATGCATAGACGGTTGGAAAATCAAGTTGGGGGTCGGTCGCGCCCAAATCAACGAACAGCGCAAACGTTTTATCAAGCGCCTCGTGCGGACGAGCGCCAGGGCGGTCAACTTTGTTGACGACGACAATAGGGTTCAGCCCCAACTCCAGCGCCTTCTTCAATACAAAACGGGTTTGTGGCATCGGGCCGTCGAACGCGTCGACCAGCAGCAGCACGCCGTCCACCATTTTGAGCGTGCGCTCCACTTCGCTGCCAAAATCGGCGTGGCCGGGCGTGTCAACGATGTTGATCGTGTGGCCTTGATAGGGAACCGACGTGTTTTTCGCGAGGATCGTGATGCCCCGCTCGCGCTCGAGATCGTTGGAATCCATGACGGTTTCTTGCGCTTCGTCGGCTTTTACTTTGAATTCACCGGTTTGCTTGAGCATGGAATCCACCAGCGTGGTTTTTCCGTGGTCGACATGCGCGATGATTGCTATGTTTCGTACGTCTTGTCGTCGGGAGGTTGTCATAAGGTCGCGCATATTAATACTTTTCTTCGACAGGTGTTTGTTGCACAATGCTGCCGGTTCGAAATTGCGTGGCACAGGAGAAAAAATGGACAGTATTCACCAGCTTTTGGCGCATCTCACAAATTTTCAGGAAATCATCCGCACGGGCGGGTACATCGGTCTTGCGTTGATTGTTTTTGCCGAGACCGGTCTGCTCGTCGGCTTTTTCCTTCCGGGCGACTCGCTTCTGGTGACGGCGGGGCTCGTGTGCGCGCTCGAAAACACACTCAATATTTGGGTGCTCAACTTGTTGCTCATCGCGGCTGCCATCATTGGAGACACGGTCGGCTATTGGATCGGTTATCACGTCGGCCCGCGGCTTTTCAACAAAGAGGATTCGTTGTTTTTTAAGAAGAGTCATATTTTACGAACGAAGGCGTTCTACGAGAAGTACGGATCAAAAACGATTGTGTTGGCCCGTTTCGTTCCGATTGTGCGCACGTTCGCTCCCACGGTCGCCGGTGTTGCGCAAATGAATTACAAAAAGTTTTTAACCTACAACGTACTCGGAGGGCTTGGCTGGGTGCTCAGCATGACATCGATTGGCTATTTCCTTGGACGTTCGATTCCGAACATCGACAAAAATATCCACTACGTGGCGCTGGTGGTGATCGTGCTGTCGTTCTTGCCGATTGTTAAAGAATATTTGGCGGCACGCAAAGAAAAAACCGTGGCGTGCAAATCGTCGGGCGGCAACACGGCAGAGCCCGAGAAAGAACCGGTTGTTCAGAATAAAGCTTAAACGCCTCTCGCTTACGGGAAAAGCAGATGCTTTTCCCAGCCTTTCCCAACATTTTCGTAAAGCGTGCGTTGATGCAACCGATGCGCGCCGGCTTTCCAAAATTCGATACGGTTCGGCTTCACGCGGAACCCGGACCACCAATTGGGCCGTGGCACCGCATCGCGGTACTTGTTGTTGAATTCCTGCACGCGCTGCTCGAGCGTTTTCCATTGGTCGAGCACCCGGGATTGCAGAGAGGCCCACGCTCCGATTTGGCTTTCGCGGGGGCGCGTTTCCCAATATGCCTCCGCTTCATCGTGTGACACCGGCGACACGCTTCCCTCCACCGAAATTTGTTCGTCCAATGATTTCCAATAGAAGTTCAGCGCCGCGCGCGGATTGCCGGCCAGCTGATGCGCTTTGCGGCTCTCGTGGTTCGTAAAAAAAACGAAACCATGGGTATCAAAACTTTTTAGCAGAACTGTGCGCGCGGTTGGCCGCCCTTCGGCATCGGCGGTCGCAAGCACCATGGCATTTGGGTTCGCGGGCTCGCTTTTCTTTGCGCGCTCGTAAATTTCGCCAAACTTGTCGATGGCTTCTCTGTAAATGTCCATGGCGTCTATTGTACAGCAGAGCGAACGAGGATGTAAGTCCGATTGTCCGCATTTTGGTAGAACCGGGCACGTATGAAACCGAAATATCTGCGGATGATCCAGAGAATGGATTCCTCGGGTCCGCGCGAATGGGCGGTTTATGTACTGCGTTGCGAAAACGGATCTTTGTACACGGGCGTTGCGAAGGATGTTGACGCGCGGTTCGCGCAACACAAATCCGGTAAAGGGGCCGCTTACACCCGGATATACGCGCCCATTGAGCTTGTTTACCGCGAAACAGATCTCACGCGCTCGGAAGCGCTCGTAAAAGAAGCAGCGATCAAGCGGTTATCGAAGAAGAGCAAAGAAAAGTTAATTTGCGGAAGAAGTTAATCAAGGAGAACAAAATGCCAATGGAAGAAAAGAATATTGAATGCAAAGTCGTGAAAGTTTTGATGTCCACGGAGGCCGGTGGCTTCGGCTCCAATCAACTGCGCGTCGTACGCTGGATCGTCAACGGCAAAGACACGGGCGCGTTGCTCGAGAAACGAAACACGTACACGACGAAAGACGGTCAAGAACGCATGGGCAAGGCGAAGGGGTTCAATCGCGCGGATGTCGCTTATGTGGTTGAAAACTGGAAAGAAATTCAAACACTTCTATAAATAAAAACGGCACGGCTCCTTTCCCCCTGAGGAAGAGCCGTGCCGTAAAATACGTCATCCTGGCATGTCGTTAGCCAGGATCCAAGTGGACCCTGGATAGAGACATTCCAGGGTGACGACTTGGGTTAGTTTTTCAATGCTGCAATGGCCGCCTGATAGTTTGGTTCTTGGCCAATTTCCGGCACTTGTTCGGTGTACGTCACGTTGCCTTTCTCATCGAGAACGACAACCGCACGAGAAAAGAGTCCAGCAAGCGCGCCTTCCGCGATTTTCACGCCATAGGCGTCGCCGAACGCGGTGTTCCGAAGCTCCGATGCTGGGACAACATTCTTGAGACCTTCGGCGCCGCAGAATCGGTTCAATGCGAACGGCAAATCTTTCGAAACGCAAATAACGATGGTGTTCTGCAATTTGTTCAGTTCTTCGTTGAATTTCCGCGTGGATGCCTGACACACCGGCGTATCAATGCTTGGGAAAATGTTCAGCACAACTTTCTTCCCAGAAACGTCTTTCAGCGAAATGTCCGACAAATCGGTCTTCGTGAGTTTGAAATCCGGTGCTTTTGAGCCGACGGATGGCAAGTTGCCAGCCGTATTGATGGGGTTACCTTTGAATGTGACGCGAGCCATGATGCTTCCTCCTATTTATATATGGGAAATCTTTATACCTTTTCGAATTAGCGATTGAACAGGCCCTTCAAGAGTTTTTGGCCCTGTTCCATTATTTGGTCACCGTATTTTTCTTTGACCGCGTTGATCGCCTTCTTGCTGGCGTCGCTTAGATCGGGCTTCGTGTCGGGGGCCGCCACGGTTCCGGTGGTCAGCAGCTTAAGTGTTGCGCGGCCTTGCTCGTCGTTAAGCAAGTCGCCGATCGTTCCGCCGATGGCGTTCGCCGGCAGTTTCAAAATGCTCACGAGATTAAGCGGTTGCTGGCCAGTCAGGCCAATCGTGCCTTTCATGTTTGCGTTTAGTTCGGTCGAATCGAGGTCGAACCGCGACACGTTCATCGTGCCGTTCTTGAACGCGTAATCGCCCTGCATCGTTTTGTAGGAAATACGGTCGAACGCTGGGAGCTTCACGGTATTGCCTGCCGAGTTGCTCAGTTTTTGAATCATCGTTATTGGATAAAACAACACGCGCGCCGCTTTCACATCGGCCGTGAGTTTTTGGATATTCTGAATTTCTCCGGGACCGAGCCGTAGGTTCGCAGTGCCGGCAATTTTAGCGAGATCGGTGGCATCTTTTAGATTCCAACTCAACATGAGCTTTTGACCAGTCATGTACGTGTGCGTAATTTGGTCCGCGGTTAATTTGCCGGCCACGTCTTGCACCGTAAAATCGATCGTCGATGCGATATTCGAAATCTTTAAACCCGAATACATGGCCGACCCGCCTGCGATCTGTGCGTTCCCTTTCACATCGGGGCCTTTCGGTGCGCTCTTTACGTTCATCGTGACGGTGGATCTCCCGGCCAAATTGTACTCCGCTATCGGCGGAACAAGCGGCGCTACGCCTTCGAGAGCAAACGAATCCGCTCGGAAAGTGAATTGATAATCGGTCCGATCTTTTACCGACTTCAGCGTGCCGTAACCGGTGGCCAGCATTTGGTTCAGCACGATCTCTATGCGTTTGAAATTTAGATCGAGCGGCAACGCGTAAACACCGGACGCGATCAACTTAAACGGTGTGCCCGCCGGCTTTTTGAAATTCGTTCCGTAGGCGACGTCCAATGCTTTGCCGTCCACTTGGACGGTCATTGTGCCTTTGCTAGATGTGCCGTCGATATCCGCCCCAATGTTGCATTGTCCGCCCAATTTCAAATCGGCCGGTAGTGTGTCTTTTGGTGCGAGCGCCAGCAGTGCGGCCGAGGGCGCGTCGTTCGTGTTGACCGACAATTTCATTTGGCGGTTGGGGCTTGTCGCATTTTTGATCGTGCCTTGTCCGGCCACGCGCAACGCGGCCAGGCCGAGCACGAAGGTCGTGTCCACGTTTGTGGTGGTTCCTTTCACAGCTATGTCTCCGGTGATTGGATCTTTTAAGGCGACGCTCGTGGGCAACGCACCAAGCGAACGCAGCAGAGCCGGATCCAGCTTTTCAATTTTGATTTTCAGATCAAACGCTGGATTGTCGGATGTGGCGTCTTTCACGTCGCCGTGAGCGATGATGGAAGAACCACCGCTTCTGACCGTCAGTTGTTTCATTGCCGCGGAACCCACGAACGGATTCACTTTTCCCATGAAACCAATGTTCGCGTCGATGCCTCTCGTCTTCAGTCGAAAATCGGTTTGTGCTTCGATCGGCGACGTGAGCGTGATATTTTTTACGCTGAGATTAAGCGCGCTGACATCCGCGCTTTGGGCCGCCGGGGATTGATCTTCAAATATCACGCGACCATTTTCCACAACGGCTTTTGAAACGAGAAACAAATAGGGCGAGGGCGTTTTCCCAGCCGAGGGTTGCGGCAGTTCGCTGCGGCCCGATGAAGAGACAAGGCTTGAGAAGTTGAATGTTTTGCCATCGGGAAACCGGACAACACGAATGTTGGGTTTCGTGAGCGCCACGTTTCGAACGAAAATTTTCTTTTGAAGCAGCGGCAACAGTTGCGGTTGCACAACAATTTTATCGGCGGACACGAACGTGCCGCGGGAAAAATCCGGATTTTCCGATAGCGCGACGTTCGTGATGGCAAGCCCGGAAAAAACTCCAACCGAAATATCGCCCAATTTAATTTCGCGGTGCAAATTGCTGCGCACATGGTTCTCAATTAGTGGTTTCAGCCGTTCCGGCGTCACGTAGTAGTGGACGGCGATCGCTACGGCCCCGATCACAAGCACGACAATCAAAACCACGACACCAAAAATCTTAAGCAACGTTTTCATTTATTTTTCCTTGGAAAGCTTTTGTCATCACAAACACGCTGGCCATACAAATAAATCCGCCGATCACGGCGGAGGGCACCACGCCGGCGAAACGCGCCAACAAGCCCGATTCAAAAGCTCCGATTTCATTCGATGTCCAAATGAACATACTGCTCACGGCCGCTACGCGTCCGCGCAAATGATCCGGCGTGAGCGCTTGATAGGTCGTTTGCCGAATAATCACGCTCACGCCGTCGGCGGCGCCGCCCATCATAAGAAACAAGACGGCCAGGTAAATGTTCGGTGACAGGGAAAAGCACACAATGCACAACCCGAACACAAACACGACCGCACGAAGCGCTGTCCATGAGCGGCGCACAAACGGCCGCACGGCTTGCACCGCCGAGACCAGGCCCGACCCAATGCCGGTGGCCGCCTTCAGAAATCCAAAACCAATTGATCCGGCACCGAGCTTCACCGCGAAAAACGGATAAAGCGCCACCACATCGCCAAACAATACGGCAACCATATCAAGCGACATTGCGGAAAGTATTCGCGGTTGCGTCCAAATAAATTTAAGCCCGTTCTTGACGCGGCCCAGGCCCGACTCGAGCTCGCCTTCCTCTTTATTATGTGTACGTATCGGCGAGAGCAGTGACGCGCAGGCGATGGAAGTGGCCAACAGCAAGGCCACGATTCCGTAGATCGGGCGTGGGTCAAGGCGCGTCAGAAGCCAACCGGCAATTGGCGGGCCAGCGATCACGGTCGTCTGAAAAAATCCGAGATTCCACCCCATGGCTTTCGGGTAGCTTTCCTTTGAAATTAGAAGTTGGGCGTACGCGTTCGTGGAAATATTTTCGAAGCTTGAGCAGAACCCGTACCATGCGGTGGCAAGATAAAAAAGAAAGAGCGGTGGTTTCGGCAGAAACGTAAACGAAAGAAGTGCCAGCGCGCCCAACAAAAGTCCTACTTGAGCGCCCATAATGAACGACCGTTTCTCTCCGTGATCGACCATATGACCGGCCCACAACGCGATTCCGATAAACGGTATTGCTTCGGAAAGGCCAATAAGTCCCAACGCCAACGGATTGCCCGTCAACTTATAAATCTGCCACGCAATGACCGTCACTTGGATTTGTTTGCCGAGATTCGAAAAAAACCGCGAACTTAACCATCGGCGAAAGCCTTTGTTCATACAATGCAATCTATGTTTTTGACAATTCTTGCGCCAGTTACGCTTTTCGTTGTGTTGGCGATCACCATTGATGGGCTGATCGGTTACAAAACGGTTGAATGGCTACACGACGCGCGGGTCGACTCTTCGTCCGATTTGCCGCCCGTTTCGATTGTGGTCGCCGCGCGGAACGAAGAGAAGAACATTGCTGAGGGATTAACCTCGCTTCTCAATCTCAACTATCCGAACAAGAAAATAATCGTGGTGAACGATCGATCGACCGATGGGACTGGTGAGGTGCTTGAGAAACTAAAGACGATTCACCCGGAGTTGAACGTGACGACCATCACGGGGTTACCGGAAGGTTGGCTCGGAAAGAATTTCGCCCAGTATTGTGGGGCGATGCAAGCCGTCCTTCCCGCCTGCGCGGGGGCGACGAATGACTTCATTCTGTTTACTGATGCCGACATCGTAATGGACAGAGATGTTTTGCGCCGCGCGGTTCCGTTTATGCTGGAAAATAATGTCGACCATTTGGCCATTGGCCCAAAGGCCGTCATGCCGGGTTTCTGGCTCAATCTTTTTATGGCGGGGTTCGCTGTGTTCTTTAATATTTACGCGCGGCCATGGCGAGCAAAGGATCCAAAAAGCAGCGCGCACATCGGTATCGGCGCGTTCAATCTCATCCGCCGCTCCGCCTACGAAAAGATCGGCACGCACAAGGCCATCGCCATGCGGCCCGACGACGATATGAAACTCGGCAAACTCGTTAAGAAACACGGGTTGCATCAGGACTTTCTGCTCGGCACCGATATGATTTTTGTCGAATGGTACGCGTCGGTGCGCGCGCTCGTCGAAGGCTTGATGAAAAACGCATTCTCGGGCGTCGAGTACAATTTGCTAGCGGTTGTTGCTGCCAGTGTTGCGCAGCTCGTGTTTTCGGTGTGGCCGTTTGCGGCCGTGTTTATCGTGGCGGGGCCCGCAAAGTGGATGTATCTCGCCAGCGCCCTCTTGATTCTTCTTGTCTGCGCGTTTTCGGCGCACGCGCAACGAATCGGCTGGGCGTTTGGCCTTGGTTACCCACTGGCGTGCCTGATGTTCCTTTATATTTTGTGGAAAGCCACGCTGCGCACGCTGATCAATGGCGGCATTGATTGGCGTGGGACATTCTATTCTCTCGACGATCTAAAGAAGAACCGCGTGTAACATTATTCCGGGTCGGCGTGCACCGTCACAATGGCACCAGGATACTTTTGCTGGAAAGCGTCCATGAGTCCAATCGTGAGGCCGTGCGCTTCGCGGAATGTTTCGACACTGCGCAGCACCACATGAAATTCGATGAACTTGGTGGGGCCCACTTTCCGCGTGCGAAGATCGTGATAACTGACGACCCGTGGATCGAATGTCCGGATCGTGCTGTCAATTTCCTTTAACGTTTCGTCTGGCAATTGCTCATCAAGCAATTCCGAGAGATTTTCCATAAAAAGCGCTACCACCGCTTTCATGAGATAGCCAACAATGAAAAGAGAGATGACGGAGTCCCAAAGTTTCATGCCGGTTATTTCGGTCAATACCAATGAAACCAGCACGCCGAGATACACCAATGTGTCGGACGCGTAATGCAAATACTCGGTGGCAATAATTTGCGAGCGGCTCGCGAGCATTGATCGACGGAGATTGCGGCTGTGCCAGATGTTGAGCAAAAGTGCCACAACCGTAATCGCAATGCCAACGTTCGGTTGCATGATGGGTTCCGGCGCAATAAGCCGGTGAATGGCCATGGAAGCGATGCCGACGGCCGCGCCACCAATAATGAGACTTTGAAGAAGACCGGCCAGGCTTTCAAATTTTCCGTGCCCATAGGGATGGTTGTGGTCGGCTGGGCGGGACGCCGAGCGCAGCAAAAAGAAATTCGCGAGCGAAATTAACAAGTCCATAAACGAATCCGCCGCGCTCGCGAGAATGGCCACGGCGTTTGTCATGGCGAAAACACCGAGTTTGAACGCGGTGAGTCCGCCGGCGATCGCCAACGATCGAAGCAACAGCTTTTGTCTGCTCGGATGGTCCGTCATTGTGGGATTATAACACCGGAAAAACTACAATCATTTTATGTCTCAACGTTTTACGATCGACCGCGAACTCGTGGTCCGTATTTTCTTTTTTGCGGCGTTCGCGTTCTTGTTAACCCAAGCATTTCTTATGGCGCAGCCGTTTCTGCCCTCGGTGCTCGTTGCTTCGATCCTCGCGATTATGTTCCACCCGGTGTATCGGCGCGTTGAGCGGCGCTTGAAAAAGCCGGCGCTCTCCGCCCTTTTGTTAACGTTTGCCATTATTTTGGCCGGTGTGTTACCGCTCGTGCTGGCGATTTGGACATTGATACGCGAATCCGCTGATCTAATCCCGGTGGCACAGAACGTGCTCTCCCAAATGCAAAACGGAAACCTTGATGTGTATCGAGACAAGATACCGGTATCGCTTATGCCGGCGATTGATCGCACGTCCAACTTTCTCGGCAGCGCAAACATCGACTTAAAAGCGTTGGTGCTCGATAACGCGCGTGAATTGGCGCTGCGCATTTCAGCAATCGGCGCGTTTGTCGCGCGCAACGCAATCCTGATGCTGATCAAAGTGCTGATCCTGGTTGTGGCGCTCTTCTTTATGTTTCGCGATGGCGAAAAATTGCTCACGTGGGTGATTGGTCTTATTCCGATGGAGAAAACGCATAAGCAGGCGGTCGCGCGCACCGCATACGAAACTTTTTGGGCCGTGACCATCGGCGTCTTTTTGACTGCGGCCGCACAAGGGGTCGTTGCATTTATTGGCTTCCTCATCGCCGGCACGCGCATGCCCGTGTTGCTTGGAATTGGCGTGGCATTGGTTTCTTTGCTCGGAGCGTCCTTCCTTATTTGCATACCGGTCGCACTGTTCACAATGATGGATAACATGACCGTTGGCGTGTTTTTATTGATTTGGGGCGCCGTTCTCGTAGGGTGGCTCGATAATTTGTTGAAACCCATGTTGATTGGGTCGCGCGCGCGAATGCCATTTGTTCTCGTTTTTGTCAGTATTTTGGGCGGAATTAAATTGTACGGACCCGTGGGACTTTTGCTCGGTCCCATCGTAGTTGCTTGTGTGCTCACCTTTATTCGGATCTTTCAGGAAACCTACGGATCATGACGCAAACCGCCCTTGTTAACGGGCCCGGAATGTGGGCCGGATTCATCGTCCTCGTATTCATTCTGTTAACGCTCGATCTGTTTGTTTTCCATCGGAACGCGCACACCGTTAAATTTAAGGAAGCGATGCTTATGTCGCTTTTTTGGATTGGTCTCGCGCTGCTGTTCAATGCCGGTCTCTATTACTTCGAAGGCAAAAAGAAAGCGATGGAGTTTTTGGCGGGCTATCTGATCGAGAAATCGCTGAGCGTTGATAACCTATTCGTGTTCATTGTGATCTTTTCGTATTTCAAGATCGAACCGATGTACCAGCACAAGATCCTTTATTGGGGAATCATTGGTGCGCTTCTCATGCGCGCATTCTTCATTTTGACCGGTGTCGCACTCATTCAGCGGTTCGAGTGGACCGTTTACGTGTTTGGCGTGTTTCTGATCTATACCGGTATCAAAATGGCATTTTCGGGCGATACAGAAATGGATCCGGGCAAAAACCCGGTCCTGCGGATAGCATCGAAGATTTTCCCGATCACACACGAGCCGCACCGCGGCAAGTTTTTCCTGAAAGAGAACCGACGCTGGATGGTTACTACGCTGTTTATTGTGCTGCTCGTGGTTGAAACGACCGACGTCGTTTTTGCTGTGGATTCAATTCCGGCAATTCTTGCGATATCCACCGATTCGTTCATTGTCTTTTCATCAAACGTGTTCGCGATTCTTGGGTTGCGGGCGCTCTACTTCGCACTCGCCGGTGTGATGGGAATGTTCCGATTCTTGAGGTACGGTTTGTCCGTCGTGCTGGCCTTTGTTGGCGTGAAAATGATTGTGGCACACTTTTATAAGATCCCGACGGGCATCGCGCTCGGCGTTGTGGCCGGCGTCCTTGGCATCTCGATTGTTGCGTCCCTCCTCTGGAACCCCGAAGAAAAATAGACGTTTTACCGTACGAGCTTTAATTGTCACGAAGGAGAAAATAATGTCACGACTCAAAACTTTGATTTTATTGGCCGCATTGACCGCGCTTTTTATGTGGGTGGGCCAAGCGCTCGGCGGGCAGCAGGGCATGGTGTTCGCGTTCATGTTTGCGGTGATCATGAACTTCGGTGCCTACTGGTTTTCGGACAAGATTGTGTTGCGCATGTACAACGCGCAGGAAGTGGATGAGGCAAGCGCCCCCGATCTCTATAGCGTTGTTCAGAACCTCGCGACGAAAATCGGAATGCCGATGCCCAAGGTGTATATTATTCCGCAAGAAACGCCGAACGCGTTTGCCACAGGACGCAGTCCCGAGCACGCGGCCGTGGCCGCAACGGCCGGCATCCTTCGCATGCTTAATCGCGATGAATTAGAAGGTGTTCTTGCCCACGAACTTGGTCACGTAAAGAATCGGGATACGCTTATTTCCACGGTGGCGGCAACGTTGGCCGGTGCGCTTAGCCATTTGGCAAATATGGCGATGTGGGGTTCGATGCTTGGCGGAGGACGTCACCGCGACGACGAGCGGGGCGGAAATCCATTAATAGGGCTCGTTGCCATCGTGCTTGCGCCGTTGGCCGCGATGCTGATCCAGTTGGCCATCTCGCGTTCGCGGGAGTTCGGAGCGGACGAGTCGGGCGCGCGGTACACCGGGAACCCGTTGGCGCTCGCGAGCGCGCTTCAAAAGATTGAAACGACGAAGCAATTTGTTCCGATGACAACCGGTTCGCCGGCGACGGCGCACCTGTTCATTATCAATCCGTTTTCCGCGCAAGGCTTTGCGAGCTTGTTCAGCACCCATCCGCCAACAGCCGAGCGCGTGAAGCGCTTGCAAGAGTTGGTTGGAAAAGTTTAACGCGTTAAAAGAGTTCGCGCGTTAAGCGCGGATTTCCGGGCCGCTTCGACGGTGCTCCCCAGCGCCGTCAGGTGGCCCATTTTTCTTCCTTCCCGCGGTTCGGCCTTGCCGTACAAATGCAGTTTAACCTCGGGGTTTCGCAGCGCTTTCTCCCATTTTGGTTCGCCTTTCTTCCAAATGCTTCCCAACAGATTCACCATGGCGCCCGGCTTTAGCTGCTTCGTTGAAGCCAGCGGCAGCCCGCACACGGCGCGCACTTGTTGCTCGAACTGACTTGTTTCGAACGCGTCGATCGTGATGTGGCCGGAATTGTGTGGGCGCGGAGCAAGTTCGTTCACCAAAATGTCGCCCTCTTTTGTGAGAAACATTTCCACGCACATAACGCCCACGATTTGAAGCGCGTCCAGGATTTCTTTCGCAAGCGAAACGGCTTTCTTCTGAATGACCGCAGAGACTCTGGCGGGCGCGATTGTGACGTCGAGAATGTGGTTTTTGTGATCGTTCTCCATCACACCAAAATGAGCGAACGAACCGTCCTGCCCGCGCGCGGCAACGACCGACACTTCTTTTTCAAAAGGAACGAACGCTTCAAGGATTGCTTCGGCACCGCCAAATGCCTCGAGCGCCGCTTGCGCTTCTGCGAGCGACCCGATTTTCTTCTGACCTTTGCCGTCGTAACCGAATCCAGCGGTTTTAAGAACGGCCGGCGTGCCAATTTTATTGACGGCCATTGTCAGTTCGGTTCGTGATCGCACGCGTTGGAAAGGCGCGACCGGAAAACCGTATTCCGACAAAAATGTTTTTTCGCGCAAGCGGTGCTGCGTCACGTGCAGCACGCTCGCACGCGGATGAACCGGAGCAAATTGCCCCACAACATTTACCGAATCGGCTGGAATGTTTTCAAATTCAAACGTGACCACGTCCACCTCTTTTGCGAACGCCGCCAGTTTGTCGTGATCATCGTAACGCGCGGTCCATTCCTTGTCGGCGACTTGGCCGGTGGGTGTGTCAGTTTCTGGAGAATACGTGTGCACGCGATATCCCATTTGCCGTGCGGCGATCGCGAACATGCGGCCAAGTTGACCGCTTCCGAGAACGCCAATCACGGCCCCGGGTTCAATAATGGTGGGTTTCACGGAAGTTTGGCTTTAAGAACCGTCGCGGTTTGGATTTTTCGAAATGCTTTGATGCGCGAACGAAATTCCGGTCGACGAGTGGCAAGGATGTTCACCGCGAGGTAGCCGGCGTTTGTGGCGCCGGCGGCGCCGATCGCCAATGTTCCGACCGGAACACCGGCCGGCATTTGCGCGATGGACAGCAACGAATCCAAACCCTTTAAACGCTTCGATTCTACGGGCACGCCCAACACCGGCAAGCATGTGTACGCGGCGGCCATGCCCGGCAAATGCGCAGCGCCACCGGCGCCGGCGATAATAATTTCAATGCCGCGCTGTTCCGCGCTCGAAACGTAGTCCGCGAGCAATCGCGGCGTGCGGTGCGCGGACACCACGCGCTTTTCGTGTGGAACCTGAAATTTTTTTAACACATCGACGGTGTTGCGCATGGTTTCCCAGTCGGATGTGCTGCCCATAATAACGGCGACGAGCGGCTTCGTCACGTGCGGCCTCCTTTGAATTCGGTGGTCGAGTTTATTTTTTTAAAGAGAATCCATACACAATCAGATAATACGGTGTCGGATCCAAATATTTCCACAGCGTCAGTTTGCTGGTGATGAGCGGTTGAAACCCAAGCGATGCAAAAAAACGTTGACGCGGTTCTTTCGTCGCCGTGCGAACATGGCCGGACAAAACGTCGCGGCTTTTCATGTGCGCGAAAAATCTCTCGGCCAGTTTTGTGCCCACGCCGCCCCCGCGCGCTTGCGCGGAGAGATTGATGTGAAAGTGCGCGGGGTAGTCGCGCACCAAATTCTTTGGGATCTTTTGTTCTCGTTTGAGACCGCTTTTGAAACCGTTTAGAAAAAATGACCAAGCGCGTGCGTTGATCCACGTGCCACCGGAGAAAAAACGGAGAGCGACGCGCGGCAAAATCCGAAACACCCATCGCCGTTCGTAGCGCGCGGTGTCCAAGGTTCCGGTGAGGTAACCGATGATGTCGCCGTTTTGCTCGGCCACGAACGACGATTCGGGTTCGAAATCGGTGTATCCGGACGTCATGATATCGGCGAGCCATTCACCGTCATCAAAGAAATGATTGTACGACTCGGAATGAAACGCGGTGTCCTTGAAAATTTTGCGAATCATCGGTCGATCGGCGGGTTTGAAAGCGCGAATAACGGCATCCATTCGGCGCATAATATATCAGTCGGGCGGTTGCAGGAAAAATACTTGATTTGGTGCCCCGTACGTATTAGAAAGAAGCATGGCCTTGGTCTTGAAAAACATCGGCATCTCGGGCTTTATCGACATTGCACTTATGTCGATTCTTATTTACACGTTGATTGTTTGGTTCAAGAGGTCAAAAGCGGTTTTCGTTTTAATCGGCCTGTTCATCATCGGCGTTTTCTATAACGCGGCGCGCGAATTTAATCTGCAGCTTACGGCCGCCGTTTTCCAAGGGTTTTTCACGGTGATTCTCATCGCCATCATCGTTATCTTCCAAGAGGAAATCAAACATCTGTTCGAGCGCATTGCGCTGTGGAGCTTGAATCGTGGGCTCACGCGTCAGCAAGTGCTGCATCTTTCCCGGAGCGAGGTGGAAATCCTCGTGCGCGCCGTTAAGGATTTGGCCGACGAGAAAATCGGCGCGCTCATTATTTTGCGGGGCCAAGATGCGATTGTTCGACACATCAATGGCGGTTGGGACTTGAACGGCGAACTGAGCGAGCCTGTAATAAAAAGTTTGTTTGATCCGCATTCCATGGGACACGACGGGGCGCTCATCATCGATGGCAATCGAATTCTGCAGTTTGGGTGCCATCTTCCATTGTCCAAAGATCTCATGAAGATTCCCGCGGGAGGGACGCGCCACGCAGCGGCGCTGGGGCTTTCGGAAGTGACCGATGCGTTTTGCATTGTTGTTTCCGAAGAGCGCGGTACGATTTCCGTCGCGAAAGATGGCGAGATTGAAGTGGTGGACACCGAGAAATTGAATCTCTTGTTGGAACGCTTCTACGACGACATTCAGCCTGCCGGTCACACCCAAACGGGCTGGGAACTTCTCAGCCGCAACTGGAAGGAAAAAGTGATTGCGGTTGCGGTCACGCTCGGTTTGTGGTTCTTTTACGTGCACGAAGGACGTCTCACCTACCGCGCCTATCGCGTGCCGGTCGAATACACAAATTTGCCGACCAATCTGACCGTTTCGGAAATTATTCCTTCGGACGTGGAAGTCACGTTGTCCGGTCCGCGCCGATATTTTTATTTCATTACGTCCAAGCGCGTGCGTTTGATTTTAAACATGATCAATCAGGAAGAAGGTTTCTCGATTAAGTCGATTCAAAAATCAAACCTCACCTATCCCGAGAAATTGGCGCTCGAAGCGGTGGCGCCCACGAAAGTAAAACTCGTGCTTCGCTCGAAAAACGCGAAAAGTTAGTTCATCCTTCTTCCCCAATAGCGCTAGAATCAGAACCGCATTATAAATGCCCGAAAGGAGGATCACCATGCCCGCAAAATCCGGATTGGCCATCACCAAAGTACTCAAACCAAAAGAATCGGAAGATGCGTCTGCCACCATTGCTATCGATTATCCACGCGAAGAGGAACTGGTTATACCGGGACACTACGCTGTTCGCATTTCGGCCCATCCGCAAGCACAAGTCGAAATTTCCATCAATGAGGGAGACTGGTTGGGCTGTCGGCACGCGGTGGGCTATTACTGGTTTGATTGGGAACCTTCAAAAGCCGGAGAAGTTACGCTGGTCGCTCGGCAAAAAATTGGCAAAGGTCGTGCGAAAAAGTCTGACACGCGCTTCTGCCGCATTGTCGGAAAGAAAGCGTAAACATTTTCTAAGAAGAACCTATGATCGTTGTGACCGGCGCCACGGGAAATATTGGAGGAATTTTCAAGCCGACGCAGGCGCGGGGCCCCAGACAAATACAAAAACATCGATCGAGGAATTCGCGAAGTTCTTCTCTGACGTTTATAAGAGCGCGAAAAACTGACGCTTAAACCACAGAAAGCAGGGTAAGAATCGTCACCAAACAAGCCGCTATGGACGCGGCCAGCAAGAACGACCTTGTTTTTAGCGCTGTTTCACCAGCATTCTGAACAGTTCGCATAAGTTGCCTCTAGCAGAGTGTTTGCAACGGACCGGCCAGAATCAAAAATTCGTGGAGAATTAGAAGCGATATAGGAGCCCGGCGTTTAGCTGTCCGGCCGCCGATTCATAGAAGGATCCGCGGCCAATGGGCACCCAAAAACGAGCCCCACCAAAAATTCGCAGCGGATAACGCCACGGCGTTTCGAGCCCACCGCCCACGCCGAGCGCTGGAAATACCCGCGTTCCTGAAAGACCGTCGTACGTGTAGGTGGGCGCATTCGTGTTCACGCTCGTTTTTAAGTCGAAAACAAACAAACCCGCGAGCGCCTGAAAATAAAACCAGTCGACGGGCTTGATGCGCGCGCCCGCGTCCAACCAGAACATGTTTGTTCGTGTGTTCTCGTGCACGTAAAAATTTCCCTCTTCGTGCGCGTTCGTTTGCCGGTCACTGCGGAAACCACCGCCCCCCAACATGAGCGCCAAGCGGTCTTCGACGCCGAGCAGCACTTGTGCTTCCGCGCCCGTTCCGGATATGTCCGGCTCGGGATTCCAATTCAAATTATTGAAGCTCGAAGATTGAAACTCGGTTGTGAACGCGTGCCAGAGCTGTGTGCTGACGGCGCTCGCTTCGATGCCGACCATGTGCAATCCCGGAACGTCCGACGAGGACGTTGTCGAGACCGATTCCACCGGCGTTGGCGTGGGCGTCGGTGTGGACGGGTCACTGGCGGCCAGCGTGTCCGCGCCCATTCCGTGATGGTGGTGGTAATCCTTTTCTTTGGACGCGCTGGGTGTTTTGATCGGCTCCGACGTTTGAGTGACACGGCCCGAGCTGTCTTTCGTCTCGTGTGTGCGGTTCATGCCGGTCGGTGCGCCGTCCGGCCGCGGTCCTTCAAACGTGGCGCATCCGACGAGCGAAACGGTGAACGCGAAGGCCAAAGAAAATGGGCGATTCAAGCGGGAAAGTTGTGCGTGAAATGCGGATGATATTCCGCCCAAACGCCTTTCGAGAATTTTCCGAACGATGTGTCCGACCAAAAAAACAAGCTCAGATGTCCAATGGACAACACCGCGCTCCCCAACAACGCGGTCGCGAATAGCGTGGATTTGAGCAACCCGGAATTTGCGATGGCCGGGATTTGAGCAACGACATGAGCGAGCGCTAGAAAAAATCCCAAGTCCAGCAGCAGTATCACATGAAAAAGGATTAGCGCGAGCGGCAACGAGGTGAGAAAAAACAAACGGATTTTCATGATCGCAACTTTACATTTGTACGATAGACGAGCGCGTTGTTCGGATCCGGCGTGAAAAGTTTTGCTTTTGCATCGTCTTGAGCGCTCGCCCCTTTTACCAGCGAGAACGCGTGAGCAAACGATACGAACGTGATCCGTGCGAATGTTACGGACAGTTTGCGTCTCATCGGGACCTCCTTCAAAAGCCAGATACCAATAAATGTAGCGATCGCTATGACCAAAAACCAGATCGAAGAATTCTCCAGAAGCCGTAGATAACAATCGATAACAAAATCGATGCAGCCAGCGTGGCGAGCAGAGACAGGCGCCTTCGGCACGCTCGGCAATAGTTTTCGGAGAGAACATTCCAGGTCCACGCACCCCCATGCACCGCGGCCATCGAGAATGATGCGAGAACTTTAAAAAACCAAGCAACCGGCCGACCTTCGTTGAAAGTTAGTGGCCGATGGCAACGTGCACAGGAGTTCTGATCGGCCAATTATTTTGGGACGCTTCCGACGATCGCGTTCGCGCGGCCGCCCATCGTTAGGCGGCCCTTCGCGTCGAATGACAGGCGCTTCTTAATTTTTTCTTGCAGTTGGGCCGTTTGGTCGGGCGCGAGCGCGGAGAGTGCGGGCCCGACGCTCGGCCCTTTGAGCACGGTGGCCCAAAATTCATTAAAGCTAGCGAATGTGCGCTCAACGCGGATTTCGGTCGTGCGAATATTCGTGAGGCCGTTTGCGCTCCAGTTCGTGCGCATATTTTCTAGCTGCGCGGCTTCGGGGTGGGGTGTTTGACCGTAGGGAATATTCATCGCGCGCATTTCGTCTTGCAGCGGTTGATACGGAAACCCTCCCCCGTTTATGTCCCACCCGTACGCCGCGACGTTTCCTCCGGCGCGTACGACGCGGGTCATTTCCGCCACGCCCTTTTTTGGTTCTGGCAAAAAGAAGATCACGAGCGGCATAATGGCAATGTCGAATAATTTTTCCGAGAATGGCAACGCCATTGCGTTGCCTCTTTGGAATTTTGCAATCGCTGTGTCCGAGCGCGACGTGGCAAACGCCAATTGAGCGTCGGAAGGGTCGATTCCGTGGATAGACTTCGGTGCGCAGTTTTCAATAATAATTTTCGTGAACGCGCCGTTACCGCAACCAACGTCGAGCCAATCACGATTTTTACTTGGAGCAAGCCATTTAAGGAACGCCTGCCCCACAAGTTGGCTCCATTTTCCCATGTAATTTTCGTAGGCGGCGCCGTCATCAAATTGGATTTTTGCGGTGGTCGCCTGAGGACTGTTCATTTGTAAAATTTTACCGAAAAGAAACCTATGCACCCAACCAAAACCAACGCTTTCGATTTCATAGATGATCTCCCAATTGCATTAGCTTTTTAACTGGCTCAACGCATTGAGTTCGGCGGCGCGACCGACCCCTGCTGTTGAAAAATACGGACGGCTGAGGCACGCGCCCGCCGCAACGATTTGTTATACGCCGCCCTTAAGCGGCCCACTTAAATGATGGTTTGCGATGAGCTTGAACGCAATCTTTTAAATAAAGATTGATCAGGCTCTGATAAGGAATGCCGGAATCCTGCGCCAGTTGTTTGAAATAACCAACTGTTTCCTCCTCAATTCGAATGGTGATCTGCCGCTTGAGGGTACGGGCGTAAGGATTTTTTATGGATTTTGAAAAGTCATATTCTTTTCTCATAAGTTCTCCCGATAATTTTCTGATTCGTGCTTGGTCGCTTTTCTCGCCGAGATGATTCGGATGACACCTTTTCGTTCCCGATAGCAGTGGCACACAATCAGCATTCTTAGCGCGGCACTAAACCCCAATAGAATGAAACGCTCTTCTTGCTCAGAATGGTCCGGATCGTGGGTGAGGCGGGCATTGTCGTCGTGGAAAACGGTTTTGGCCTCATTGAATGAGACACCGTGTTTCTTTTGGTTTTCCTTAGCCTTTCTTTCATCCCAGGAGAAGCTTAACGACTTCATGGAATGGAGTCAACTACATTATAATTACAGTGTAAACCTCAGTAAGACTACAACGCTACGGCCACATTTAATCACCGATTCCCGTCACCTGATAAATATGTCGAATCTTTTTTGCTGTTTGACTGTCTGGCTTCAAGCCAGTATAGCCACCTAAAAAATTTAACGTTTCTGTTTTCATTGTTTGGGGACGACAATCTGTATTGTTATGTTTACCTGCGCCGTACGATACGACAAGACTCACATCATCATGTCCGTCAGCCTGCCGTTTAATGATCCGCTTATTCACTTCAAGAATCGTAGTTTTGCCATCGTAACCACATGTGGGTGAACTATCTATGGTGTGCAGCAACGTTTCGTCGGATCCGAAAGATCCTGACTCAGGAAAAAGCGCAAATATTCGGCCATCGTATTCACCCGTATGAATTGAGCCTTGCTCGCAAAGAATTTTGTGAGCCGTTTTTGAAACGGCGATTTGTTCGCAATCCCTCAGGTCTACTGACTCCCGTGCAACTTGTACCCAGCCTTTTTCCGTTTTATTGAGGAGATAATTCCATTCCCAGGAATCACGCATTTCACCGCAACCCACCATGTGCACAAACATTGATTCATTAGGATAAGCACCGAATGGTCCCGGGATACCAAAATCAAATCGGAAGTCCTCTTTGACACCACCCAACGGTGTATAGGATGGGCAGGAGTTACAAAATGCCTTTAAACCGTCAGTGCTAACCTTAATACCATCTTCACAAATTGCACCAAGGAAACCGAATTCAACGGATTGTTGCGCTGCCATAACAGATGGGCGCACAAGTATTGGTGCCATGGCGAGCGCTATTTTTAGCAGCAATTTCATTTTTACCTTTAAGCGCCTAACGTATAAAGTTCAGCCGCGCGACGGCGACCCGATGAAAATCACAGGTCGCGCAGACACGCGTCCGCTGCAATGAGGTTAGGTGTGCCACAAGCGTGTGCGTATTCTTTTCCTCCACCGATTAGGATCGCGGGCCTGATGAAGCACAGCCAAAACAATGATTGAGTTTTCTTCGCGAATAAAGAAAACGCCATAGGGGAAATGTTGAAGAAGTGCGCGGCGGATATTTCTGTGAACCAGAGGATAACGTAAGGGATGTGACTGAATAGATCGAAACGTGTGATCGGCTGAGGAAATAAATTTCTTCCCGAGACCTCGAAGCTGATCTGATACCACGAATATGCTTCCTTTAAATCAGATTCAGCCTCGGATTGGACCAGTAAATGAAGCTTCACGCTCTGCGGAGAATTTTTGCTTTAACCTTTTTCCAAGGGAGGACAGAGTGGGGATTGTGAAGATAAGATTCGAGTCGGCGATCCAATTCTTTCTGTTCGGATTCGGTGATGCTGATGGGTGAAGGAATTGCAGCAATGCTGTCCCAAACCATTTGTGCCAACTTCACACGATTGGGCACGCTCATTTTGAGAATTTCCGAGAGAGCTCGTTTTGTCATGAAAGAAGTTTACCAAAGATCGCAAGTAGGACTAGCACACCTAACATATTATTCTACTTGAGGTGTCCGTTTAATTGGGGCAAGTCCACCCGCGCGAGCGGCAGCGCGCGTCGGGTGCAGCCCGCTGGTTAGCTGGCCCGGTGGAGCAACTGCTACAATCCTGGCTCTCACCCCTCCTGTTATTAATTCCAAGGAGGATATTATGCTGCCTGTCGCTAACCGTAATCTGTCTAGCCGAATTCATTTTATTCGTGGCCATAAAGTGATGATCGATCATGCCCTTGCCGAAGTATATGGTGTCACAACCAAACGGCTCAACCAGCAAGTTCAAAGAAACAAAGAACGCTTTCCGGACGATTTCATGTTCCAATTAACCGCCATCGAAGTCGATTCTCTAAGGTTGCAATCTGCAACCTTAAAACCAACCCCGCGAGGCAAACACAGGAAATATCTCCCATATGCATTCACTGAACATGGCGCAGTCATGGTATCGGCCGTCCTACGAACAACAGTTGCCATTCAGGCCAGTATTCAAATCGCCCGCGCTTTTGTGTGCCTTCGCCAAATCCTTTCTGAACACAAGCAACTTGCTCAAAAACTTAAAGTACTTGAGTCCCGTATCACAGTCCACGATGAACATCTCGCCGCAATCTTTAAAGCCATCAGGGATCTAATGGATCCGCCTACCCTTCGAAAAAAGCGAATTGGGTTTCGTGCCAGCTAACGTATAAGGCGCACGCGCGCGGCCAAGCCCTGATTTTGAAAGCTGTGATCACTGGCGAAACGCGTCGCGTACAGCCGCTGGTTGGACTGCGACCTCAGGTTTCGCCGTGGACGACTTCCACATCCGAGCCCTGCTCTTTTGCTTCGGTGCAAACGGAATGGGATTGACCCGATTTGGTGGACACATAAGGAGAGTGGTATATGATGTCCACAATGGAAATACAGGATAGGAAGATGTCCCGCCGTCCGCGGCGGATTTTTACGGATGAGTTCAAAGCTGGGGCTATACGGTTGGTGT